>CAWHAG010000005.1:0-360185 GCA_963827285.1 Ignavibacteriota bacterium | reverse complement strand
ACGACGTCGACGTGCTGAACAACAGCGTCCCCGGCCAGGCCGGATACAGTGCCGGTACAGGATACGACATGGCCACGGGCCTGGGGTCCGTGGACGTCACTGCGTTGATCAATAACTGGGCTTCCCAGGGCGCTAGTTTCACGATAGGGGCCGCACCGAATTCACTCAGCGTCGCGCGCGGGAGTTCCGGGACGTCCACAATTACGACGGCAGTGACTGGCGGATTCAGTTCCGTGATCACGCTTTCGGCCACGGGCGCTCCGTCGGGTGCAACGGTCAGCTTTGGCCTTAATCCGATCCCTGTGCCCGGTTCGGGCAGCTCGACCATGACCGTCACGGTAGGGGCTGCGACCGCGCTCGGGATCTATCCGATCACGGTGACGGCGACGGGCGGGGGTATTACCAGAAACACAACTGTGAATCTGACCGTCACGGCCGGGTCCGATTTTGCGATTTCAGGCTCGCCGGCCTCGTTCAGCGTGCAGCAGACCCTGTCCGGGACCTCAACCCTCAGCATCGCTGTCAGCGGGGGCTTCAATTCCGCAATCACGCTTTCGGCCGCTGGCGTTCCATCCGGCACCACTGTTGGTTTCAGCGTTAATCCGGTGCCTGCTCCGGGCTCGGGTAGCTCCATCGTGACGTTTGACGTCACACAAGCCACTAAGCTGGCAACGTACCCGATCACAGTGACGGCGACGGGCGGTGGCATTACAAGAAGGGGCACAAGATCATGGTGCAGATACAAAGCACCTGGTTCCCACTCGTGGACCGCAACCCACAGAAGTTCGTTGATATCTACAACGCGAAGGAGAGTGACTTCCAGAAAGCGACTCACAGAATCTATCACTCGCCACAATACAGCTCGCACCTCAAAGTGCTTGTGCAGAATCGGTGATCTTTCTGGCTACTTCGGAAGTTAAATGCCCCTATTCCGAGCGAGTTCGCAAAGAACCTGCAAATGAGAAGCTCTGGCTCGGCTGATGCAGGAGTAAGCAACAAGGCATTCGTATGAAAAGATCAGCGATAACGACCAGAGGTGGGATTATCCTTCCGGCTAGCGTTCGGAAGAAACTCGGAATCAGGAGGGGGACAAAAATCACGTTCACAGAACGCAAGGGGAAGCTCATCATCCACCCGCTTGACAGACCGTACTTCGAATGCCTTTCAGGTATTCTAGGCACAGAAGGCAAAGTCTTGGAGTCCTTGATGCAGGACAAAGAGAGGGAACGTGAACTGTGAAACCCAATTCGCCTCACAGGTGTACTCTAAGCAATCATCATTTGCTCTCATAGAACGCCAGCATCAGGCGATAGAAATTCCACACATCCACTTTGGATGAGAGTTCGTACGGAGAGTGCATAGATAGAATCGGTACACCCAAGTCAATCACCTCCATATTCCTCTGCGAAAAGATCCCACCGATGGAGCCGCCGCTGCCAACGTCCACCTTGTAAGTTGCTGTCTGCCAGGGAATCCTGTTATCATCCAACAGCTTTCTGAACCGAGCAAGTAGTTCCGGATGAGCGTCTGTTCCACGACCGTATCGCTTAATGGCAACACCGTAGCCAAGTTTTGCCACATTGTTAAGCTCCGAGACACCGGGGAAAATCGGATTCAGTCCGTCGCCGACATCGGCTGAAATCACGACCGAGTTACGAAGCGCTGTATCAGTATCAATGCCGTTGTACTGTCGCCCACGCTGAGCAGACACCAACTGTGAATAGACGGCTGTGAGAAATATCGAAGAAGCTCCTGTGTTATTGTTAGCTCCTGTTTCCTCGTTGTCCGTCAAATAGGCAATGGCGGTGTATTCCGGTGTACCCTTTAGATCAAGAATTGCTCGTGCTGCGACGTACGACGAGAGTCTATCATCCTGCCCGTATGCAGCGGTAAGTCCGCGATCAAGTCCAGCATCTCTTGGTTGATACGCTGGAACAAAACTGAGGTCAGCACTCGTGAAGTCCTCTTCCGCAATATTGTACTTGTCGAAGAGATGACGCAGTGCCCCATTGAACACACTGCCGTTCTCGTCGGGGACAGATCCCATAATTGGATTCATTTCCTCCGCCTCGAAGACGTTGGTGTAAGTCCGATTTCGAAGTGGTGCATCGGCATGAGGGGCAACGTCAGCGATGAGGAACACCGGATCTTCAGGCTCGCCACCGAGGGACACATCAATGGTCCTTCCATCCTTTGTCACGATCCGTCCTGTCAGCATCAGAGGAATGTTAGCCCACTGATATCTCTTGATGCCACCATGATAGGTAGTCTTGAAGAGTACATAGCCAGACGCCTCGTACGCGGGACGCGCTTTTACATCAATCCGAGGACTGTCGTGGTGCGTCGCAATGAGATGGCTTCCTTTCGTAATGGGTTGCGAACCAACGACAACTAATGCAAGTGCGTTGTCCCGGTTATTGACAATCAGATGTGCCCCCGGCTTCACTTGCGAAGCGTCAGTGAACTCAACAAATCCCACCTCCTTGGCTAAGCCGATCACCTCTTTCGTAGAAGTCAATCCTGTTCTCGCCACGCGGATGTAGTCTTTGTAGTGTTCGTTGAATTCAAACACCTCCTTGCGCTGTGTGCTCGAGAGTAATTGCCAGCCTGATTTCTTCATCTGCCAAACGCTCTGCGCTGAGAGGGTGAACGCGATGAACAGACTGAGGAAAGCCCAAATCAAAGTACGGCGGATAGATCTCATGGAAGTGGTTCCGTTAATGAATTCGCTTCATCCAGGTGACCCATTTCTTCGGCAGGTGTGGAATTGATGATGATCTGTTTCCATTTCGAACCAAAATACGGAAAAAAAAAGACATCCCTTCAGAACGAAGCCGCTGTTCTGCGAAGGAAGATACGGCTTTTTGACGACAATTGCAAAGCCGAGGAGTCTTTGCTGGAACTGAGGCATCATCGCATCTCCCTGTGGATTCTTACGTCCGCGAATTTTCTCTTGACTTTTTCATACGGAATCCTTATTCTATTAGGCGTGGTATGGCTTGCAGATCTCGATTGCGCTTCAAGAGCCTGCCACCGGGAGTGCCTTCGATCCCTTCTATGTAGGCATGAAAGGTCGAAGGAATTGATCAACAGACGGACGGTCGAGATCAACTATGGCAGCGGTGGGAGTGGATGTGTCAGGATGTAGGATCATTCGTCTATGGTTTTTGATTCCTTCCGTCCTACTGCCTTTGTTCGCGCAGAATCGCATCCTTTGAGTTGCCCGCCCGTACGCGGATACCACGCGTCCACGAGTTGGTCCTTTTGCAATCGCAAGATCCAGGCTCCTGGTGACGATGGATGTATCATCCTCTGATTGCTGTCCGATCATACGATACCTTGACCATAGACTGATACTAAACAAAGCTCAATGTCAGGGCGGGTAAGGAGACCCGTTTGCGGTATCAACTGAAGTGACGTGGTGCATATACCCACGGTTAGTGTTTGATACCTTGTGTACGCTTCGGCGGAGGACACCAATGCCCGGTTGGTCACATGGTTTGTGACTGACAGGGCGGAGCATTGCTTGACACTTGCTACGACCTTTTCAGTTCCAGTGACCATGAAGCAGCAGTTTCATTTGTGATTCTGAATCGGCAGCAGAGGGCGGAATTCGCCGAAGGCGAATTCTTGCGAGTGAACGATATGCCCGACCCGTCGAAGACTGGTGCCGGTTCTGAAATCTCGATCAAAGACATGGCGGTACTAACAGGAGATCTTGCGGGTTTCAAAGGCAAGACTGTTTGGGATACGACAGAACCAAGAATGCTAAGGCATCTCAGGGGTGGACGGCCGCGCCATGCGTTTGACATCCTTCCCCGCGAAGGGATTAGCTGAAGTCTATGAGTGAGAGTCTTACATCCAAGACAATGCATGGACTCAAGTGGAGCTATCTTGGGACCGTCGTGAACTCTGTCCTGCAGATAGGTTTCACAGCGGTCATGGCTTGGTTGCTCGAACCGGCTGCCTTTGGATTGGTTGCGATGGCAGGTATCATTCTACGGTTTGGGGGCTATTTCGCGCAGATGGGTGTTGGTTCCGCACTCATACAAAAAGAGGAATTGACAAACGAAGATGTGCGCGCCGGCTTCACCTCTTCTGCTCTACTAGGGCTTGCTTTCTTCGGAGCAACTTTTTTCCTTGCCCCTCTCGCACTCTATATTTTCGATTCTCCTGCTGTTGTTCCAATCGTCAGAGTGATGGGTCTTTCTTTTTTGATGAGTGGACTCTCGACTACCGCACTCAGTCTGTTAAGGCGCAACCTCGACTTCCGTTCGCTTGCGATAATCGAAATCAATTCCTACGTTATCGGTTATGGCGTCGTTGGGATTATCCTTGCTCTCGAAGGCTTGGGTGTCTGGAGCCTTGTGATCGCGAGTTTGAGTCAGGCAGGGCTTACAGTGCTTCTCGCGTATCTTTATGAACGTCACATTCTGGTGCCGTCGGTGCACTGGGGAACACATAGAAAGCTCCTCTCTTTTGGAGGACGCTTGTCGGTAATCAATTTTCTCGAATTCATTGGCTTCAACGTGGATACACTCGTCATCGGGCGCGTCTGGGGAGCAGGTTCTCTTGGTATCTACACTCGATCATTTGCGATTGTGAATCTGCCTGTGCAGTATCTCGCTGTGACATTTTCAAAGGTCCTTTTTCCTTCCTTCGCTCAGGTGCAAAAAGACGTTCCGCGGCTTCGAAGTGCTTACTACAGCGGGATGATGCTCGTTGCCGTCGTTGTCATGCCGCTGAGTTTTGCTATGATTCCGGCGGCACGAGAGCTCGTGCTGACGCTTCTCGGGAACCAGTGGGTCTCGGGAATCATCATTCTTCAGATTCTGGCAGTCTTGGTGCCTTTTAATATGGGGACAATTCTACCAGCCGTGGTGTGTGACTCCACAGGGAAACTGAATGCAAAGTTTTATCTACAGCTCTCATTTGTCGGTTTGGTAATAGCACTGATCGCTGTTGCCTACCCGTACGGAGTTCAGGTCATTGCAGCAACAGTTGTGGGGGCGAATATTATCAGGTTCGTGGCATATCAAATGCTGATGCAGAAGATGATTGCGATCTCGTATAGAGACATTCTGAAAGCCCATGTACCCGGTCTCCTAATTTCTGCTGCGGTTGTCGTGGGGATCATTGCTGTCCGGTGGCTGCTGCACAGTTTGCCCAGTGGTGCTCTTCTTCTGGCCGAAATTCTTGTTGGTGTGACCATATTCTTTTCTTTCGTTCTGATGAAACCTCCGGAGCTGCTGAAAGATGTTATTCGGCAGACCATCATAAGAATGGAAGGAGGGCCATCAACGGGGTGGCTGAGCGGGAGGGTTATGAGTTGGTATCGGGCGAGAATCCTCTGCGTCTGAGATGAAAGCCAGAATCATACAACTCCTAAAGAATGTTCGCGATTATATTCGCTACCTTCTTTGGATTCTTAAAGGTAGACTGATCCCCATAGATCATGTCTACAAACGACAGCGTGTTTTATTTCTTGCAAAGCAATACGGTTGCGAGACATTTGTAGAGACAGGGTCCTTCTATGGCCAGATGATAGAGGCTGTGCGCACGCATTTTCCAGTGGTGTTGTCTATAGAACTGTCCGAGCCACTCTATGAACATAATCGGTCGAGGTTTGCCCGTTGTGGCAATGTTTTCTTGTATTCGGGTGATAGCGGAGTCCTCATGTCTGAGATGATGGCAAAGATTTCAGGACGCGCCTTGTTCTGGCTCGATGGTCATTACAGCGGACCAGGGACAGCCAGAGGTGCCACGGAGTGCCCAGTCATGGGTGAGCTAAACGGGATTCAGAAGCATCACCGCAACGATCATTGCATTTTAATAGACGATGCTCGCTGTTTTGACGGTGCGAATGGTTATCCAGAATTCTCTCAGGTACAGAAGCGGTTGCTTGAGATAAATCCCAAGTATCAGATCTATGTTGAACATGACTGCATAATTGCATTACCATCTATGGCAGATTAGGAAGCGAATGGTTTTGAAGAGCGTATGCAGTATCCCTACACAATCCTCGTCAACAGCACCGACAGTTTTGAGGACTGTTGGTATCCATTCTTCAAATTAATAGAGAATCTAGGAATTACTAAGGGCAATGAAGCAAAGCCTCAGAGATTGGCTACATAAACAATGGGAAAAAGGGTTCCTTTACATTGCAGTAGCTAGTATCCTCTATACGGTTTATATCTTTAGCGCAAGGGTAGGTGTCTTAGACTGGCAGAAGGAAGCAGGATATTTCCAACATATCGTCACCTCAATCTCTCAGTTCCACTCTTTGCCAGTGTTTTGGTGGGATATCCCAAAACAGGCATTAGGTTATCCTGCTGTGCGTCACTCTTCCTTCTTCCTGGCTAATCCTGAAACGATGCTCTTGTCGCCGTTGCTTCCGCTGACGTACATCCTAGATACCATATCGTACGTTAAAGTCTTGTGTGCCATACATTTTCTGGTAGGCCTTATGGGATTATTCTTACTGCGAAGACAGCTTAACTGGGATGGCCTGCAGTTTCGCACATACGCTTGCCTGTTTCTGCTCTCGCCAATTGTTATCCAGCATCTCGCTGTTGGCTATACGCCGTGGCTTAATATTTTCTTTTTCCCACTTCTTGTCTACTTCATTTCGCAAGAAAGGATTCTTTATGGATCCCTTGGAGTCTCCTTGGTTCTGTCACTTGTACTTTTGCAGGGCGGCGCGCATGTGTTCGTTTGGTTTCTCATGTTTTTCATTCTGTATACTTTTTTCGCGACGCTTAGAACACACATGTGGCGAAGTGGGCTCCTGCGTACCGTAATTGTTCTGCTAGGAATCATTGCCCTTTCTTTCGTGAGGATATCCACCAGCTCGCGGGCCTACGCTGATTTTCACCAGAGCTTTCAAGTGGGTTATAACCTGCTCAACTTTCTTGTTTGGTCGGAAGTTCCACCTGTGTTGATTTTCCCATTTGACAGCTTTTTCTTGAGGAAAGTTTGGTTCGGAGTCCCTTCCTGGGATGGAGGAATGTATTGGGGATTATCTCTCCTGTTGTTTGCAGTCGTTCTCTTGAGATTCAAAAAATTTCAGGGTGTTTATCCCAAGCACCGAAGTGGCTTGGACCACAGCTCTCTTTTGATTTCATCGTCAATCCTATTTGCTCTCTCGTTCTCGTCTGTATTCGAATTTTGTGTTCTTCTCATCAATAGAATGGCTCAAATCCCTTTCGCAGAAGGCGTAGAAAAATATCCCTTTCGCCTGATGATTCCTGCCTACCTTGGATATTCGGTTCTGGCGGGGGAATATTCAGCAAATATTTGGCAGACGATTAGCTCGTGGTTGATCGCTCGACGTGTATCGGCCATTCTCAGCCGGCTATCAAGTTTGTTTATTTATCTTTGCGCAGTTGTATCGATCATCGCAGTCTCTGGGCTGCTAGTGAGCATGATTTTCTCTGGCGTCATTCAGTCTCGTATGGTACAGGAAATCAATGATGCATATTACGGGGTCGGAAGTCAATGGCTCTCGAATCTCATCCAAAACAGGGGTACTGAACCGTTAGGACACTACCTCTCTCTCTTAGGGGCAAAGTACTTCCAATTGCAGTTTCTGTTGTGTTTCGTTGCGATTTTTGCCTTTCTAACTCTTCTCTCAATCAAAGAGGGGTACAAAATCAGCAGCCCATTTAGCCAGGCTCGATATTTTCGATACGAGATCGCGCTTGCGATGCCCCTGCTTTTCGCCAGCGGTATGTGGTTTGCGCTAGGATCTTCGATACCTTTCGAGGAGTACGTCAAAAAAGATGGAAAAGAGGCAACCATAGTGAATCCCGGCATGTCGTCTGTCGCAGAAGTTGACATAAGGATTACTCCTGAAACGGCAATAATAAACCTGCCGAAGCAGGCTGATACAGTGGAAGTTCTGCTAAGCAAGGTTCCTTGGTCTGATAAGAAGTTCCTAGAGCTAGTTTCAGGAAAGGCTGAACTGCGACCTGGAGCGAATGGAAGCTTGAGTTTACTCATATCAAACAGCGATGAGGTGACCTTAGCAGTTAAACGAGAGATTTGGGAAATACCACTTTTCGTGACCATTGGTGCGTTTGCTTTATTGATGATCCTCGCGGTAATTGGTTCGACGAAATCACGTTGGTGAGATAAACAGCCCGACGAGGCTCTGGTTGACAGGATGTAAACATGGAACGTGAGAGCATTAGGAACAGAGATGTCCGCTGACTATGTCATACTTGTAAACAGCACTGATAGTTTTGAAGACAGTTGGTATCCATTCTTCAAATTGTTGGCGAAGTTTTGGCCCCATTGTCAGCAGAATATCATCCTTAACGCGGAGACGAAGGATTTCAGTTATCCGGGGCTAGATATTACTTGCACAAAAGTGTCTGCTCAAGATCCGGATCGGAAACTCCCCTGGGGCGAAAGTCTGATACAGTGTCTTGACAGGATCGATACAGAGATTCTCCTGTATCTCCAGGAAGACTATTTTCTCAATGCGCCCGTGGATGTTGCTCAGATCAATGAATTCGTTAACCTGATAGCCAAAGAAAACGTGTCTCATGTTTCTCTCGTTGACTTTTCAAGTGGTGGTCCGTGGCGCCCGACGAAAAATCCTCTCCTCTGGGAGGTTGATCAGAAGGCTGCGTACAGGCTTAGCCTTCAGGCCGGGTTATGGAGGAAGGATCGCCTTCGTTTTTATCTCCGGAAACACGAAAGCCCATGGCATTTCGAACTGTGGGGCTCGAAGCGTGCTCATCGTATTAAGGACACTTTCCTCTGCGTGAACAGGGAAATTTTCAACGAGAAGAACCGAAGGATAATCTCATACGTGCCTACCGGGATCGTCAAAGGTAAGTGGAACAGGGAAGCCGTGTACAGCTTGTTTCTCGAGAACGGGATCCAAGTGGATTTTTCCAACCGCGGTTTTTGTGATCCCAGCGAGAAACCCCGACGGAAGTCATCACTTGTTTCGAGGGCGATCTCCAGACTGCGTTCGGCGATTTAGGCAAGGATTGGTGAAGTCAGCATCGTTACGGGCGGTGGTGTCTTTCATCAAGAGGCCACAACTGTTGATTGGGATAGCCAGAATTATGCGTGCGGGATGTTTTGGTTCACAAACTGAAGGAATCTGAACGCACATGCCAAAGTTAGTTGCTATGCTGCGAGTGAAGGATGGCATTCTCTTCATTGAGCAGTGGCTTACAAGTATTAGCCGGCTCGTTGATGAAATCGTTGTGGTTGATAACGGCTCTACTGATGGAACCCTGGAGATCCTGCAAAGGAGCCCAAAGGTAGTGTCACTTGATAGAACCGATGGATTTGATGAAGGCAGAGACAAAATCCTTGCCTATCGACGTGCCCGTGAAAGAAATCCAGATTGGATTCTGTGGCTGGATGTTGATGAAGTGTTTGAGGGATGCCTTACACGTGAAAAAATAGACAGAATGATGGCCTCGCGGCTATTTACGAAATTTTGGTTCAGGCGATTTCACCTTCATGGGGACGCATCACACTTTGAAGCATCTCTTCGAAACTTGTACAGCATTTCAGGGCATGAAAGGGTGCTCTGGAAGGAGCAGCAGAGTGGCTACTTTGACAACAAGAGAATACACAACGGTCTTGTTCGCGGTATTCGAGGTCTCAATTGGTTCACTCATTACAGGCTCAAACATTATGGAGCCTTGGATCGAGAATACTTGAGGAAAAAGACAGAAGTCTATCTGCGCGTTGATCCAATGAACAGCGGAATGTACATTCGCCACCGGGATCAGATACTTCCGACGTGGAGGTGGTATGAATACAAAGAGCGCCTCCTAGTTGTTTCAGGCCAGAATCTTCTGCTAGATCTGTTGTTTGTTTGGAGGCGCGCGTTTGAGCTTATTTCAAGGGTGCTAAGGTGAGAATAGGCATTGCTGGCCCCATTCTAACGGCACCCCTCGCGGAGTACTTAACTTACGATGTAGATGCCGCACCGACGGGATTGGGCGGGATCAACATTGTTCGGTTGGTGAAGGCATTGTTGCGGAAAGGCCACCAAGTGTCAGTATATACGCTTGACCAAGTCGTTCGCAAGCCTTTGATCCTCCGAGGAGCTTCTCTCAGCATCTATTACGGAGAGTATAGACAGAAACACAAGATGCGCGATTTCATGAAAGTTGAAAGGGGCAACATTCGCGATTTCATTCTAGCAGATAAACCTGACCTGGTCAACGCACATTGGACATACGAGTTTGCACTGGGCGCGTTGGAGACTAGTATCCCAACGGTCGTGACAGTAAACGATCGAGCTTCAAGAATTCTGCGTTTCAACTTTAATGCTTACCGTTTCGGCCGGCTATTAATGAACTATGCAACCATCCTGCGTGGGTCGGAATTCACCGCTGTATCTCCGTATGTACAGAAACACTTTCAGAAGTACGTGAGGCGGCTGATCGCTTTGACGCCGAACTTTTTGAACGATGAAGAATTCACCTGGAAAGAGAGAAGACTGAATATTGACCAACCATTGGTTGTCTCGATAAACAACGGATTCACAAAGCTAAAAAATGTTCAGGCGGTGTTACACGCTTTTCGGGCAATTAGAAAACAGGTCGCTTCTTGCCGCCTGGCACTCGTAGGTTACGATTTCGAGGAGGGCGGGTCAGCCCAAAGGTGGGCTATTGATAATCACCTCCAGAGGGGTGTTGAATTCGTAGGCTATTCTGACTACTGTGATGTTGCATCTATTCTTGAGGGGGCTGACCTGTTAATTCACCCCTCACTTGAAGAGTCTTTTGGGTTAACGTTATTGGAGGCGATGGCAAAAGGCATACCTGTCATCGCTGGAAGCGAGAGCGGCGCAGCGCCCTGGGTTCTGGCATATGGGAAGGCCGGTCTGCTGGTTGATGTCCGGTCTCCATCCGAAATCGCAGATGTAGCAATCTCTCTCCTAACCAATCAAGAGCGCTGGCGCACGTTTTCTGTCGCGGGATTTCAGCATGCGTCGGATAGCTTTCGAGAATCAAAGGTCATTCATGTGTATCTTAACAAATACCAAGATTTGTTCTATGCCTCGGCTTCCACAAGATGAAAATCCTAAACATACTCAATGAAATCACATTTTCTGGTGCTGAGGTGATGCTGAAGGTTGCGGCACCGGCATTCAAAAGAGCTGGATTCGAGCCGCATGTCCTGAGTACTGGAAGCGATGGCAAAGAAAACGCCAGTGATTGCAGGAAAAGAAAGTGGAGCAGTACCTTGGGTGCTAAATTATGGCAGAGCAGGAGTTTTATCAGATGTCAAGTCTCCTACGCACATCGCGGATGAAGCTATTCTAATTCTAACAAATGAGGATCGTTGGAAAATGTTCTCAGTAGCCGGCTACCAATATGCACGAGACAGATTCAGCACCTCCAGAGTTATCGAGCAGAATTTAGAGATTTATCGTATGTTGCTCAGAGAATGTCGGAGGTGTAAGAATGGATCCTAGCAGAACTGTGGTGTTTTCCTGGGATAAAATAGATTTGATGGATCATATTAAAGGATGTGAATATGATATTTTGTGGACAATTCTGCAAAAGAGTCTTAGTCCGGGCTGTAGATTTTTGGAAGCTGGTGCGGGATCAGGTAGATGGCTTGCGTTTCTCACAAGTCGAGGTTTCAAGACAGTTGGGATCGAATTAGATGCAAGAGCCGTTGAACGATTTGCCTTGAATTTTCCCAATATTCAATATGATGTGGGGGATGTGGAATCTTTACCATATGCTGATGCGAGCTTCGATGTTGTTCTATCACACGGAGTTTTGGAGCACCTTATCTATGGACCTCAGAGAGCTTTGTCGGAGATGCATCGTATCTTGAGAGAAGAGGGGATTGCAATAATTTCTGTACCTCATGCAAATGTGCTTTCAAAGATTTACGTTCTGAAGAATAGGATTCGCTTGCGTTTCGCACATGTGGGTTTCCTTCGAAAATTATTAAACAAAAAGCCGGTCACTTACAGCGTTAAGTCTCGGAAAGAATACTTTGAGAAACTCGCACGAAATACAATTAAAGGGTTGGAAGTAAGACTGCAATTTAGTTCTAACAAGGGTATCGGATTCTACGAATACGCATTCCGTATAGGGCAGTTCTTGGACTTGATTAAGACAAGTGGATTGAATCCACTTGAAGTGACTCTTGAGTATTCGGACCACATGCTATTTCGAACTTTTGGCTGTCTCGTTGGTTATAAAACTTATAAAGGAGTAACGCTCAATTGGTTGGGCAAGTCTGTGGACAATATTATTCCCAAGCGATTCATAGCTGGGATGATCGTAGTTGTCGCAAAAAAAGATTTAGTGGAATTAGGCGATCTTAAATGAAAATCCTCCATATCTTAAATGAGATTACATTTTCCGGGGCGGAAGTAATGTTGAAGGATGCTGCGCCGATATTTCTTAAGAACGGATTTGACCTGCACGTTCTTAGTACAGGAGATGAGATAGGCAAATATGCAGACACATTACGAGGCTCCTGTTATACTGTTCACCATATCCCGTTTAGGAAATCACCAAAGTATTTCATCGAGCTGTATCGTTTTCTACGAAAAGAAGAATTTGATCTAGTTCATATTCATCCAGAGCGTGCTTTTTTTTGGCATGCGATGATGGTCTGGTTGCTGGGTACTAATTGTATCATCAGATCGGTTCTCGATGTATTTTTGTTTAAGGGTTATCTAAGACTGAAGAGAAAATATCAACGATTAATTGCACGAAAAGTTTTTAAGGTCACTTACATTGCTATTAGTGATTCAGTCCTGCAAATTGAAAGGCAATATTTTCAAAATCCAACGGTTCTTGTCAAAAATTGGATTGACAAGTCATATTTTCGTCCTCCAACAGAAGTTGAAAAAGTAAATGCCAAAAAGCGTTTTGGCTTTAAGGAGAATAATACTGTGGTAATTTCAGTGGGCACGTGTAACAAAAAGAAAAATCACTATGCTGTATTTGACGCTCTTTCGGAACTTAATAAATCCTCAGAAACGCCTTTAAAGTACTTGCACCGTGGCACGGGTCCAACAACAGACGATGAAAAGGAATATGCAAGGACGATTGGAGTTCAATCAGATACCACATTCGTTGGATATCTTGACGATCTACGATTAGCTTATTGGGCTTCAGATATATTCGCTATGACATCAGAGAGCGAGGGGTTAGGGAATGTAATCTTGGAAGCGATGTATTGTGGATTGCCTGTTGTTTTATATAACGTTTTGGGTATGCGAGATACTATTGTAGGGGAGAAGGGCGGATTCTTGGTGGAACCTAATCCTGATGCTTTAGCAAAGGCAATTAAACAACTTGCTCTTAATGGAGAACTAAGAAAACGAATAGGAATTGAGGCGCACGAAAGTGTGTCAAGAAATTTCAACGGGCAAGAATCTCTTGAAAAGTTATTCATGCTCTACCGAGGCCAGTGCGTAGTTTAAATGCAGGTGCTTCTTTGAGCCATTCCTGGCCTAAGGCATACACAATGACTATTTAAGATTGACCTGAGAAATGTTAATTTCCAAATCAAGCATTGCGGACAATAGAACTAAACGGCTTTGGATAATAGCTGTTGCCGTTTTCGCAGTCCTCTCTGGGGCTTTTGTGCTTGCTCAAGGTTATACTTACATTTTCGCGGAGAGTATAGCGCTTGCTGTTGGTGTTTCAGTTGCAACAATGTCCCCGCTGATCAGCGTTGTTGTGTTGCTGTTGATAGCAGTCCTGCCGACTGTTTTCCAGACGACACCTATTTTCTCTGAAGACTATGCATTCATAGGGCGTGGTTTGCATGCTTTTGATATTGTATTACTCTTAATGGGGGCTGCCCTTGTTGTTCAAACACTTAGAGGAAAGGAAGCAGGACAAAAGAAGATAGGGTTATCTATCTATGTCACGCTCTTTGCTTTACTGATTCTTTTTGAAATTCTTAGGAATATTCCGGCCTATGGGATTTCGGCAGCAGGGGAATTTCGGTACAGGTACCTAATCCTCGTTTTGCCTCTATATGTCAGCTTGTTCTTTGACTCAGCGAAGACAAGATTGAAATTACTTAAATGGCTTATCTTCTCATCTGTTTTTTTTCCGTTAATCTGTATTCCTATTATCGGTGCGTTAAAAGGTTGGTCAATTGGATCTTATGAAATACCGTTCCGATTTCTGCCAGCAAGTATCTCACTCGGCTTGGTGTGGGGAATACTGGCATTGTCCTTGGCGAAAAAATACGGACTGATAAAAGTTAGTAGGTCCTTTTTATGGATTCTTGCCACGCTTGTGTCAGTTCTCGTATTGATTGATAGTCACAGGTCGGTTTGGCTTACTACTGCTGTAGTCTTCTTATTGCTGATTTGGTTAAAGGAGATTCGGCTTTCAGGAATCTGGTCTTGGGGAACAATAACTCTACTTGCTTTGGCTATAGTATGGGTCGTGGTCAGTAGTACTGGACTGAATATCATCAAATATGTAACAGTGAGGGGCGTTGCTTTCGTTAATCCGGAGGGAGATCCAACATCAGCATGGAGACTTGCAGAATGGGAGGCACAGATGTCAAAATTTTATGGTTCTCCCGTCATAGGTGAAGGATTCGGCGGGTACTTCGGCCTTTCGGGATTGAAGGGCGATATAGGTGTCTCTCCCCACAGTCTCTATGTGCAAACATTAGTAAAAATTGGGATTATTGGAATGTTGCTCTATCTAGTTATTGTATTTAAGGTTTTGTCCGCTTTGAAACGTTGGATCAGAACTCAGAGGGCAAGGGACAACCCTGAGATTGCCATCGTTTTGACAGCGCTTATCTCTTTGATTGCAGCGCATGCATATTATTCCGTTTATACGTTTGAGTATTATAATTGGCTCTTTGTGGGTTTGGGGGTAGCCGTTATTAGGGATAATCACAATGGAAAAAGCTGAAGATGATTCTCTATTTATAGTCATTCCTGTTCACAACCGTAAGGCTTTCACAAGAGCATGTTTGGAATCACTCCGAAGGCAGACTGTGAAAAACTTCAAGGTGATAGTTATTGATGACGGATCTGCTGATGGCACTGGTGAAATGGTTGAGAAAGAATTCCCTGAAGTGATCCTTCTGAAAGGTGATGGAAATCTCTGGTGGGCAGGGGCTACGAACCTTGGTGTGCAGTGTGCACTTGACTGTGGCGCTGAATACATAATGACGCTCAACAATGATACAGTTGCCTCAGATGATTTTCTCGAGAAGATGTTCAGTTGGGCTCGGGAGAAACCGATGGCTTTGATGGGTGCTCTGGCTGTTGATATCAATACGAAGGAACCCATTTATGGAGGGGAAATCCTGAGTTGGTGTAAGATACGCTCTTGGAGTCTATTGGATCAGCTGAGACCCGAGGAACGCAGAGGTCTGCACCGAGTGACACATTTCCCCGGTCGGGGCCTTTTGATACCGGCTGAAGTTTTCAGGAAGGTGGGTTTCTTTGATGCTCGCCATTTTCCAATGACCTCAGCGGACTATGACTTCGCGCACCGAGCTGTGAGAGCAGGATATGAGATTTATTGCAATTACGACAGTAGAATCTATATGCGTGTCAATGCATCGACGACAGCTTCTTATCGCTCCCACTTCTCTCTGAGAAATTATGTCAGATATCTTACGGATATTCGGAGTGCAGGTAACTTGAAATACTTTTTCTTCTATGTCATAAGAAATTGTCCTCTTCCATGTATCCCGCTGTATATGGTTGCTGGATTTATCGTTTTGATCTTTGGCTATCCGTTCCACTGGATAAAAAGTGAATTGGGAGGCTTGCGAAAGTGAAGATAATGGACAATGAGCTTACAATTCTTGTCAACAGCACAGACGGTTTCTGGGATTGCTGGTATCCTTTTTTTAAACTGTTCGAGACATATTGGCCTCGGTGTCCACATAAGATAGTACTTAATACCGAGACAAAAGAATATCGGCATGCAGGCCTAGATATTGTTTGCACGAAAACTTACAGTAGAGAGTTTGGTCGCAAGCTTTCGTGGAGCGAATGCTTGATCCGCTGTCTGGATATGATTGATACTGACGCGATCCTGTATCTGCAAGAAGATTATTTTGTCAATGACTACGTTGATGCCGGCCACCTCTATCAGCTTCTTCACATAATGCACCGCGAGAAGTATTCCCACATCCGATTGATGGAGTTGGACAATGGTGGTCCATGGCATCAGAGTCTATATCCTTTACTTTGGGAAATTGACCAAAGAGCAAATCATAGGATTAGTCTTCAGGCCGGCTTATGGATGAAAGATCGTCTGAAGTTTTATCTGAATCCTAGAGAAAATGCTTGGCAGTTTGAGCGGTGGGGGAATCGCCGGGCTTAAAAAATCAAAGACAGTTTCTACTGTCAGAGCCTTGACTATTTCAATCGTCAAGGGAGATACATCATTCCGTATGAACCTACCGGGATAGTGCGGGGAAAGTGGTATCGCCCTGCAGTAGTTCAGCTATTCAGGGCTCACAAGATCAATGTTGATTTCTCTCGAAGAGGATTTTACGAGCTAGGGAAAACCGGAATCTTCGTGCGCGATATTAGGGCTCGTCTCAGAAAGTTACTAATGAAGGCAATATAATTCTGACACCTATTGCACATTTCTGAATGCTTGAAGAAGCGAGAAATTAATGAATAACCTGATTAAGAATCTTCTTATACGTTTGCCAATATATGATGTACTTAGGTCGCTTAAGCACCGTAGAGAAATGCGTGATTGGGAAAAGGGTGGGAGACCAGATCCGCTACCTGATATTCTGAAACATAAAATTCTCAAAAACTATGGTCAGCAGTTCAAACTAAAGACTTTTGTCGAAACCGGGACATACTTAGGCGATACGGTAGTTGCTTTGAAGGACTCATTCGAAGAAATCTTCTCGGTAGAGTTGGATAGCTTTCTGTACAAGAGAGCAAAACAAAAGTTTCTTAGATACCCCCACATCCACATCATACATGGTGATTCTGGGGATGTGCTGCCTCAAATACTAGCATCTCTTAACAAAACAGATCATGTATTGTTTTGGCTTGATGCACATTATTGTGGTGGAATTACAGCGAAAGCAAAGAGCGAGACTCCTTCTATCAGGGAGTTGGAATGCATACTAAGTTATTCGGTTACTCAGCACGTAATATTGATAGACGATGCACGATGTTATACGGGTAGAAACGGCTATCCGACGCTGGATGAATTGCTTGCGTTTGTTTCCCAGAAGTGTCCAAATCTAGCTGTTGGAGTAGAAAATGATATCATTAGGATTTATCCAAGAACATAACTTGGCCAGGGGGTAAAAAAAGAGTCTTGAAAAAAGTTCATAGTAAATCTCTAGATCCGCTCTACGTCGGTTACCGTTGGTTATGTATTTTCTTCGATCCTTTAAGAATCATGAAGGTTCCTCCTGCACTGATGCGCTATATCTTTAGCTGGCGGCAATATAAAAGAATGGTTGGTGCAGAGCCAATCAAATTGATTGACACATGGCCCTGCCTTCACGAAGATACCTCAGCACACCCATTTAATGCGCATTATTTTTTTCAAGGGATTTGGGCGTCTTCGAAGATAAAAGAATCGGGAGTGCCATATCATGTTGATGTTGGTTCGAAAATCGAATACGTGGGTTTTTTAAGTACGCTTACAAAGGTATTGCTTGTTGATATTCGACCTCTTAAAGCGACAGTAGAAAACCTTCTTCCCATCGCCGGGAATATCCTTAGCTTGCCATTTCACGACAGTCAAGTTGTTTCCTTGTCCTGTTTGCACGTTGCTGAACACATAGGCTTGGGACGTTACGGTGATCCACTTGATCCGCTAGGCACAAAGAAAGCAGCTAAAGAGCTGTCGAGAGTCCTCGCAAAAGGTGGGAACCTATACTTTTCGGTGCCTGTGGGTAAACCTAGGTTGTGCTTCAACGCGCATAGGATTCATTCTCCCCAGCAAATCGAAGAATATTTCTATGAGCTTGATCTCGTCGAGTTTTCTGCTGTTGATGACAAGAAGCGCTTCAGGAAAAACATAGATCTAAAAGGCATAGAAGATTCGGACAATGCGTGTGGGTTGTACTGGTTTAGAAAGCCATGAGCGAGTCCATTTGCTTTGCTCGCACACAAACAGTTGATGCATTTAGGCTTTTACACTGCCTGTTCAATTGTACTGTGTACCCATTTATGTGACAGCATGAAGATACTGCTCTCCGCTTACGCTTGCCATCCGTATCGTGGCTCAGAGCCCGGCATTGGTTGGAATTGGCTCAGAGAGGTTTCCAAAATGAATGAAGTGTGGGTATTCTTTTATGCCGAACAAGGTCAGAAAGAAGCTGTGGGAAAAGCGGTTTCTGAACTACCTTATCGGCACAACATTCACATCGTTCCCCTAACTGTCGCAAGATTTTTTCAGAAAAAAATGTACCGTATTCGTTACGAAATATGGCAGTGGAGAGCATATCAGGTTGCGAGAAGACTTATAGAGGAAGTTGAAATAGACCTAATACACCATGTTACGATTGCAGCATGGTGGAATTGTGGTCATTTGTGGAGACTGAATGTTCCCTTTATCTTTGGTCCTATTTCGGGGGCACAACAAGTGCCTCAAGTTGCCTATCCTTTCTTGCGATTTAGTGATCGTCTCTGTGAATGGATTCGCACTCTGATATTCAATATCTCTTGGCGCATCTGGCAACGGCCGCGTCGTGCAATAAAAAAGGCAAAACTGGTGTTAGTTGACAATCCGGAAACTGAGGAGAAAGTAAGACAGATCCGAAAAAGCGATCCTGTGCTCCTGATTTCTGATGGGGGTGTGGATGCTGTGAAAGAGAAGGACAATAATTTTTATAAGGCTAAAAAGGGGATTAACTTGTTCTGGTCAGGCCTTCTTATGCCGCGGAAGAATTTCGGATTGCTTCTGGAATCTGTGGCAAAACTCCCAGCGAATATTATCTGGTCGTTGCGGGTCGCAGGCGATGGGAGACTCTTCAATTATTGGAAGAGAGGAGTTGAGTCATACGGTTTGCAAAGACAAATCTCTTTTCTCGGCAGAATTGATTATCCACACATGAGTGAACAGTATCGGTGGGCAGATGTTTTTGTTTTTCCTAGTCTTCGTGAGGCAACTGGGACTGTCTTAGTGGAGGCGATGTCTTATGGCTTGCCTGTAATTGCGTTGAATATCCATGGTGCGAGGTATATTCTTGATGAAAACTGCGCGTTTTTGGTGTCGGTCATGAATAAAGAACAAATGGTTGAAGATTTTCGCAATGCAATTATCGAACTCTATAGCAATCCCGAGTTGGGGGAAAAAATGGGGGAAGCTGGCAGGGAGAGAGTTAAGCAACATTATCTTTGGCAGAAACGAGGAGAGCAGATGAACCAAATCTATGCTCAAGTGTTGAAGAATGAGCCGATGAGCTGAGATGAAGGTAATATTCGTAACAAATATCTGTGCTCACTACTGTAGCTCGGGTTTATGAAAATCGCATTTATCACAAATCTTCCCTCTCATTTTCATGCTCGGCTGTTCGAAACTATAGCTAAACACTATGATACTGATTTCCTGTTTTTTTCAGATGGCAGCGAGAAGTGGATAGAAAAGAACAATGAGTTGAAATTTGGAGATTACAGGGGTGCTTATGTCCGTGGCATTCGCTTGAGTTCGCGTATCAGGATCAATACCGAGTTAATATCAAGGGTGATCAGGGGGAAATATCAGGTGATTATTCAGTCAATTAATGGACGCTTTGAGTTAATGGCAACATTTACTTTGTCGAAGATTTTACGAAAGCCATTTATTCTGTGGACAAATTTGTGGTTTCATCCAAATACTATCTTTCATAGAATTTCATTTCCAATTACGAGATACTTGTATCGCCACACTGATGCTATTGTTGCTTATGGTTATCACGTCAGGGACTACTTGGTCAAACTAGGCATTGATGAGCAGAAGATATTTTATTCTTGGAATGTGACTGATAATACGCTCTTCAGCAAGCAGATTCCGTGTGAGACTTTAGACAAGTTGCGAACGATCTATCATCTGCATGGGCGACGTTTACTATTATTTGTCGGTCGTCTTTCAGAAGAGAAAGGACTTCGATATCTCTTAGAAGCATACAAAGAACTACCACAGGAGTTAAACACGAGTCTGCTAATTATTGGCGAGGGCAAGGGGAAAGAGCAATTGATTTCTTATGTTCAGGAAAATGCTTTGCAGCATGTTTATTTTATCGGTTATATTCCTAATGAAGAGCTCGTGCAATATTACGCACTGGCAGATATTTTTATCCTTCCTTCAGTCACTACAAAAACCGTAAAAGAAGTATGGGGTATTGTCGTGAACGAAGCGATGAACCAGGGATGTCCAGTTATTGCCACTGATGCTGTGGGTGCGGCTGTTGGGGGTCTTGTTCAAGAAGGGAAAAACGGTTTCGTAGTCCCTGAGCGAAATGCAGGAGCGCTGCGCGACGCCATCGCACGATTGCTAGCTGACCCCAAGAAGCTGCGAGACATCAAGGCATATACAAAGCAAGCAATTCAGGAGTGGGACCATCATAAGTCATTCGAGGGATTTCATAAGGCTATTCAGTATGTGTCATCTGGGAACGTTTGAACACGCATTTATCTTGGGGGGCAACGGTGGTTTGAAGAAAAGTCTCTCAAGCAACTGAAGCCAAGACAATTTGCAGTATGTGTACGAAAATAGTCTGAGACAGTTTCGCGTGCACTCTTCAATCGAAATTTGAGGCAAAACTGTGGTTCGTGCGGTCTTAAATATGCTATGTAATATTCTGTTGTGGGTCAGCAGGTTCATAGGAGATGTATATTCACGTCTTTGGGCCATTTTCAAAATTCCGTGGTTTGACCACAGATTCGATCATCTCAGGGGACCCGAGAATTGGTATTGGACTGAGCGAGGGGTACTTGGCAGGAAGCTGCTAACTAGAGATTCTGTAGTTCTAGACCTATGTTGTGGCGATGGCATATTCTCAGGATTGTATTACTCAACAGTTGCTAAACATGTAGATGCAGTCGATCGAAATGGAAAAGCAATTCGAATGGCAAGGCGACGGTATACGAGCAATAATGTTACATTTCATATTCTAGATGTCTTAAAGGACAACTTCCCCCGAGATCAGTATAACGTAATTTTTTTCTTTGTCTCAATAGAGCATTTTTCTGCTGAAGCTGGAACGCGGTTGCTTCAAAAGATTGCTGGAGCGGTTGATCCAAATAACGGTGTCTTGTTTGGTTCAACGCCTATTTTCCATCACAGAGGCGCCCATAATTACGAACACGATAACGAATTCCTTTCGTTGGAACAGCTACGAACATTTTTGACGCCGCATTTTGACCAAGTTGAATTGTGGTTTTCCGAGTGGCCGGGCAGAGATGAATGCTATTTCCGTTGTTCGCGTCCCAAGAAGCTTTCTGATGAAATAATTAAATCGTTTCTCTCAGAGTACAGGAACCACGTAGCAAAGCGGGCATTTACAGAAGGTCTATTCACCTCAGTTCTCTTGGAGTTGGTTTAATGAAAGTTCTTATCTGCCATAATTCCTACCAGAGTACTTCTGGCGAAGATATCGTCGTAGCGACGGACACTCGATTCTTGAGAAACCGGGGAATTGAAGTCGTTCAGTACACTCGATCGAACGTGGAGACAAAGGAGTTCAATCTCTTCGAGCGATTCACTTTCTTTCCTAACACCATCTATTCCTTCCGAACTGTGAGAGAAATCGAGGCTCTGGTGACGAAGGAGCACCCAGACGTCGCGCTTGTGCAGAATGTTTTTCCTTTGATTTCTCCATCGGTCTATTACGCTCTCCATCGCCTTAAGGTCCCGATCGTACAGTTGGTATACAATTATCGGCTCATTTGTCCCAACGCTACCCTCTACACTCAAGGGAAGATATGTCAAAGATGTGTAAAAGGGAATTTCGTTCATGCCGTGACATACAAGTGTTTTAAAGAGAGTTATGTGCTTAGCATGCTCTATGCGAGCACACTCGCCATGCACAGGCACGTTCGAGATCTTGCGAAGTTGATCAGCGCATATGTAACGCCGGATCCCTTCGTTCGGGAGAAGCTCATTCAGGGAGGTTTTCCCCAGGAAAGAATCTTCCCTGTTCTCACCCCCCTCGACGCAGGCGAGTACGAGCCACATTACGAACACAAAGGCTACTTTGTCTACTTAGGGAGAATTGTGAGAGAGAAAGGAATCTTCACTGTCTTGAAGGCGATGAAAGCTCTTCCGAAATCGAGCCTCTTCGTCGTCGGTGGAGGTGAGGAGGAAGAAGAAGCACGTGCAATGGTGAGGGAAATGGGATTCGAGAACGTCCAGTTCACGGGGCCAAAGTATAATGAAGAGCTGATCAGCATTTTGCGGGACGCTTTGGCGTTCGTCGTGCCGTCAGAGTGGTACGACAATTCACCCCTTGTAGTGCTTCAGGCAATGTCTTTGGGCAAGCCTGTCATCGCGTCGAACATTGACGGAATACCAGAGATCGTCCAGGACGGACAAGAAGGGCTCCTCTTCGAGCCCGGGAATGTCGAGGAGCTGGTTGGGAGAATGAAAATGCTTGAGAGCGACGAGGGGTTGCGACTGCGATTAGGACGTGGGGCAAGGTCGAAGGCAGCGGCTCTCTTCACGGCGGAGAAAAGGTGTGAGGGTTTGCTGGCGGTCATTCACTACGCACAAAAGAATAACATACGCAGATGAACAAAGTCTTTGAGGGGGCGGATGTTCTTGTCGCCGGTGGTCTTGGATTTATCGGGAGCAATCTTGCAATTCGCCTCGTGGAACTCGGAGCGAAGGTAACTATCGTTGACTCCCTCATCCCCGATCATGGTGGTAACTTGTACAATATTGAGCTTATCCGAGACCGTGTAGCGATTTCTACGTCTGATGTGCGAGATACAACGACACTAGAGCCTCTTGTAAGAGGCAAGCAGTATCTTTTCAACCTCGTCGGTCAGGTTAGCCATATCGACAGCATGACCGATCCATACACAGACATGGAGCTAAACGTCCGAAGCCAACTGTGTATCCTTGAAACGTGCAGGAAGTGTAATCCAGACATCAAGATTGTGTTTGCAGGTACACGTCAAGTTTATGGCAAGCCCAAATACCTGCCGGTTAACGAGAAACATCCCATTCATCCGTCAGATGTCAATGGGATCAACAAGATGGCGGGGGAGTGGTATCATATTCTCTATAATAACGTGCATGGTATTCGTACTTGTTCATTGAGATTAACCAACACGTATGGCCCAAGGCAGCTTCTGAAGCACAATTGACAGGGGTTCATCGGGTGGTTCATTTGCCAGATTGTGGAGGGAAAAGAGATTATGGTATATGGCGACGGCAAACAGATACGCGATTTCAATCATGTTCACGATGTTGTTAATGCTATGTTGCTGGCGGCCGAATCAAAAGAGGCAAATGGACAGATTTTCAATCTAGGAGGCGACCAGCCAATTGGTTTGGAAGATCTTGTAAAATTGATGATCAAAATCAAAGGGAGTGGCAAGTATAAGCTAGTTCCCTTCCCGTCTGATAAAAAGAGGATTGACATCGGCGATTTTTGTGGTGACTATTCTAAGATTAGAGATACACTAGGATGGAGACCAAAGAAGGCACTCGTAGAAGGACTGACGGAAACAATAGGATACTACACAGGTCATCTACAGCATTACTTGCATTAGGTCATGGAAGCATTTGCTGACCCAACTTTCGAATGATGTCTCAATTCAGCGGCGATGTTCAGCTCAGACAAGTTGTCTCTGGTTCAGGTCAATGAGCAAAGTTGAACGAGCTCATGTTTCGATTTTTGTTTCGATTGTTTTCGATGAAGCGAGGTAGATTATGCAAATGTTTGGGCGTAGCTATAGATGCGATTAACATCTATTCTGCTACCAATTTCATCAAACTAACAATCGAAAAGTGTAGCTGAGACTATGTGTGCATTACAGATGTTCATAGTGTTTTTCGAGTCTTAGAAGAATGGAATGTGTATAACACCGCTCAACAATGCCTTGCTCGGTGTGCAATACGGTTTTTGACTTGAATAGCGAAGCAGAGCCATGGAGAATGAATTAGCCAGACCAACCTCGGTTCTTTCTTGTTCTATTCTCGGCATCCGTGTTGACCACACCACCTACAGTAAAACTGCAGAAAGAATAACAGGGCTGGCGCTGAATGGAATCCATGGTTATGTTTGTACTGCGAATGTCCACATGGTAATGGAAGCGTATGATGATCCTACTTTCAGACGTGTTGTAAATTCTGCTGACATTGTTACGCCTGATGGAATGCCGCTAGTCTGGTCGTTAAAACTGTTGGGAATTAAGAATGCTGAGAGAGTTTATGGGCCTTTTCTCACCAGAATTATCTGCGAAAAGGCTATGGAGCGTGGTGTTCCTATCGGTTTCTACGGAGGGACGGAAGAAGTTCTCGGAGCGATGGTGGATAGATTAAAAGCAAAGCTTCCGACATTAAACGTTGCATACGCATTTAGTCCGCCGTTCCGAGCCTTGACGAAGGATGAAGATGAGAACGTGCTGAGAGAAATACAGGCTTCAGGGGTAAAGGTCCTCTTTGTTGGTATTGGCTGTCCACAACAGGAGCGATGGATGGCTAAACACAAAGATAGAATTCCTGCGGTCATGGTTGGCGTCGGTGCAGCGTTTGATTTTATCGCCGGGGTAAAACCGCAAGCCCCACGATGGATGCAAGCTATTGGACTTGAATGGCTCTTTCGGTTGATCACGGAACCGAGGAGGTTGTGGAAACGATATTTGTATCATAACCCGAGGTTTGTTTATAAGTTTGCCTGTCAGATTCTTGGCATCCAGAGGTATGCATCTGATTGAGTTGTGGGGATCCTGTTGTCCTGAAATGAGACCGCACATCAAATAGCAAAAGCTTGAAGCCACAATCTTCCAAAATCTTCTCTCTGGCTCGTCGCAATTGGCGTAGCATTTTTATCGCGTTAGCATTGCTTACTGATACACTTGCAATTGGTGCCAGTTGCGCGGCTGCTTTACATCTGAGGAGGCTGCTCCCACACACCGCGGTGGATGAATCTGCCATAATCCTGCAATCCTTGTTCTTCTGGGCAATAGTCGTACTCTGCGGTTTGGCTGTGGGACTGTATCGCGGTGTATATCGAATCAATTTGCGTCAACAATATGTTCTCGCGACGAAAGCATGGATATGTGCATTCCTTATTTTTATTGCATTGTTTTATGTTCTACAACATTTCATTTTCCCGAGAACATTTACGTTTCTCTTTTTCTTGTTGCTACCCATCCTCTTCGTGGTTGGAAGATCGCTTCTAAGCCAATTCAACCTCAGAATGCAGAAAAAAGGCTTGGGCATAAGTAATGCGCTCATTTTTGGATACAGGAATGGTGGCGTTGAGATCTTCCGTAGGTTCCGGCAATTCCCCGAGCTGGGTTATGACATAAAGGGAGTAGTTTCAGAAGCGAATGACTCTGAAGTGCCTGGTGCCCAAAAAGATAACTTATTGACCAGCCGGTGCTCTCTTTCAGCTCTCAATGACGTTGTGCAAAGAGAGAACATTGATATAATTTTCATCCCTTCACATACGTCAGTTGCGGATAGTTTCGCCCATCTGTTGGAGCTTTGCCGAAAGGAAAGTGTTAGGTTGAAGGTTGCCTCACCAGAGGCTGATCAATTGCTTCGGATGGCACGAGTGTATGATACAGTAGGGATCACTCTCTACTCTCCGCCCAGATTCAAAGTTGAGTACGTCAAAAAAGTGGTAAAAAGGTTTTTTGACACAGCCGGCTCTCTACTTGCCATCTTGGTTCTCTTGCCGATCTTTATGGTTGCTGGAGCAGCAATCTGGATTGAGTCTGGTTGGCCCGTCATCTTCAAACATAGGCGTTCTGCTACAAAGGGTGGACCGGATTTCTACTTCTATAAGTTTCGCAGCATGATAAAGGGTGCCGATGAGATGAAAGGTGATCTGGTCCAGTCTAGTGAAACCGATGGTGCTCTTTTTAAGTTGAGAAGCGATCCACGAATGACAAAGGTTGGGAAAATTATTCGAAGGTTCAGTATTGATGAGCTTCCGCAGTTGTTCAATGTCCTCAAAGGCGATATGAGTTTAGTTGGACCGCGTCCCCTGCCAATCCGGGATTTTGAGAAGGTGAGCGAGGCAGAAGATATTTGGGAGGCAGTCAGAGAGCGAGAAAAAGTGAAGCCGGGAATAACAGGGTTGTGGCAAATCTCGGGTCGGAGCAATGTTGGATTCAAGGAGATGGTCCTCTTGGATCTGTACTATATTGAAAACCAGTCGCCCTTGTTTGATCTAGAGATACTGTTCGAGACGATTCCAGTAGTGCTGTTTGGGAAAGGGGCGTATTGAGCGGGGGAGAAGGCAGTAGGTAGAAGTTAGTAGGTAGAAATTAGTAGGTGGCAGTCAGCGTGGAACATGAAGTAATGGGAACTTAGAAACAGGAAACCAGAAGTGAGTAATTCGAAGACGGAACACAACGATGGGAAGTCCGGAAGTGGTCAATTAGCTCATCTCCGGTTTTAAGAACTGGCTGAAGTAAGGAACTGTTAATATTCGGATTTCAGCTTACATAAACTGGCTCGAGGTATGCCTCATTGCATGTCTTCTCTTGACACGATTAGAAACACAGGCACAGATTGAGCGCAGCGAAATCCCCCAGTGCGGGAGTGTATACCTCGATCCACGCCACGATGTGTATGAGTTCCTTCAGCGGATGGAAACGAAGTGCCTTGTGCAGATGCATGATGTGGCAAAACCATTGACGAGATTGGAAATAGCGAAGTCCGTAATGCTGGTTGACAGCTCGAGGAACCAGCTTACCGAAGTAGAGAGACAGCAGCTTGACTGGTTCAAAGAGGAATTCTGGTACGAGTTAAGGAAATTGGGTTATGATGTTTCATCCCTTGGCGAACGGTGGAACCTCTACACTATACGTACCGAAGCACTTAACCTCGAGTTGAATGCTGTTCTCGGCGGAAAAGCACAGTTTAACACTTGTGGTGAGCCTGCCGAATCCAAGGGTGGAGCGTTCACCTACAGGTATTCGAACGGGCTAACGTTCTACGGTTACTTCAAAGACCTTATCGGCTTCTATTTCAACTTTCATGACAATCGAGAACAGGGAGACAGGGTTGATTTCACGCGGGCATTGACACCAGATCAAGGGATTGTGATACAAAGGGGTGGATCAAATTATGCTGAGTTTGACAAATTCGACGGACATGTGAGCCTCGACTTAGGCAGGTTGCAGATCGAAGTCGGGAAAGACGTCAACGTGTGGGGACATGGGTATCGGGGACAGTTGATTCTGTCAGCCAAACCACCTTCATATCCTCAGATCAAGCTTCATGTGAAGCTCACTGATTGGCTCAACTTCACCTACATCCACGCATGGCTCTTTTCCAATGTCGTAGATTCGGTGCTGTCGTATAAGACCCCCTTGAACTTAAGCCTTGGTCGTACCGATAACGATCGCACCGTCTATCGCGATAAATGTCTTGCTTCGCATATTATTGAAGCAACAATAATCCCCGGTCTTGACATCTCACTCGGAGAGTCCATCGTCTATAGCGATAAGACACCGCAACTGATTTACCTGATTCCTATTATGTTTTTCAGAGCGGCAGATCACTATAATAGACAACAGGATAATAGTCAGTTCTTCTTGGACGTGAAAGCGAACCTCATCAAGAACATCGGTTTCTATGGGACGCTGTTCATTGATGAGATAACACTCGAGAATCTCTTTGATAGAGACAAGTCAAATAATCAACTCGGTTTCCAAATTGGTACGCTTGTCGTCAATCCGCTCATTGACAATTTGAATCTTCGCGCAGAATACACGAGAATTCTACCCTGGGTGTATTCCAACTGGACCCCAGCCGATACGTATGAGAACAATGGCTACGTACTTGGTCACTGGATTGGTCAAAATGCAGATGACCTCTATCTCGAGGCAAACTACTATCCTTTCAGGAGCTTTAAGCTGAGCGCCTACTATGAGAAGTTCAGAAAAGGGGGTATTTCTTATCAGTATTCTATCCCCATGCCGCCGTTTCTGTATGGACCTGTGAGACGTCAGGACGATGTTGGATTCATGCTGAGGTTTGAGCCGCTGCGAGACCTTTTTGCGACTCTCAGTGCAAGATTCATAACTCTTTCAGATGAAAAGCTGAATATTACAAACGACAAAGACACTGAGATCATTTTTTCGTTGAGGTATAACGTTTTCTACTAAAACTCGGGTGAAGAGTAAGCGTTGAAAAGCGGGTAGCGAAGGGTACGGATCGGATCGTCACGGGAATCAGGAATACGCCTGAGGTCACATCAGAGACATTGCAGACTCAGCTAATTGATTCGCGTTGAAGAAGTCTCTATGTCATGGTCGGCACGGTCCACAGCTCTGTGGCGTTGTTGGCGCCACCGTGCTGGAAAGCACTCTGTCAGAAACGGAATGGACTGTTCCTGCTGCAGAATAACCTAATCGAAGTTCAGAAGCTGCTTGGTGACCTGAGCGGAAGCCTTAGACAGTAAGCTACTATTCAGCGTTCGCTCTTAACTGCTTGCTGTGCAGTGCTCGGCACTATCGTAGCGTAAATTCCTTAGTTCTGTGATAGTGCTTTTTTGTTCCATAGACAGATTCTGTTGCATTAGACTTCGGAGGGTCGCTGCCCCAGAATACGCACCTACAGACTTTCATTCAATCGCAGGTTTGAAATGAAAACAATCATCGAACCTTTCAAGATCAAAACAGTGGAGCCGATCCGATTCACCACATTGGAAGAAAGAGAACGGCTCATTAAGGAAGCACACTACAACCCGTTTATGCTGAGATCCGAAGACGTTCTCATTGACCTGCTGACGGATAGTGGAACGACCGCTATGAGCTCGAAGCAATGGTCGGGAATGATGGATGGTGACGAATCGTATGCAGGCTCAAGAAGCTATTTTAGATTTGAGAAAGTCATCAGAGAACTCACTGGCTTCAAGCACATAATCCCAACTCACCAAGGACGCGCAGCAGAGAAGATCCTCTTCGGCATAGTCGGTGGCAAGGGTAAGATCGTGCCGAACAATACACACTTCGATACAACAAGAGCCAACATCGAGTACTCCGGGGCACAGGCGGTTGACTTGCCCGTTGAAGTAGGTACTCGACCTGAAGTCATGGCTGACTTCAAAGGCAATATGGATCTTGATGCGCTGCGTCAGCTCATTGAAAAATCCGGTGCAGAGAACGTACCCGTTTGCATGCTGACCATAACAAACAACAGCGGAGGTGGGCAGCCTGTTTCGATGCGAAACATTCGGGAGGTCAAGGAGCTTCTCTCCGAGTACGGCATACCTCTGTTTCTTGACGCATGCCGGTTTGCCGAAAACGCTTTCTTCATCAAGCGAAGAGAAAACGGTTTCAGAGATAAATCCGTTCGCGACATAGCAAACGAGATGTTTTCGCACGCGGATGGATGTACTATGAGCGCAAAGAAGGACGGGCTGGTGAACACGGGAGGCTTTCTTGCCTTGAACGATGATGATCTCGCAATGAAGGCGAGAAATATTCTGATTGTTACCGAAGGCTTCACGACATATGGCGGATTAGCGGGCAGAGATTTGGAGGCAATCGCGCAGGGAATTGAGGAGGTTCTTGACGAGCATTATCTCACCTACAGGATACGTTCTGTTGAATACTTTGGGGAGAAGTTGCTCGAGGCTGGTGTACCCATACTAGTGCCTCCAGGAGGGCATGCGATCTATCTTGACGCTAGGCGCTTTGCGCCACACATCCCGCCAGAACAGTTTCCCGGACAGTCAATCGTGTGTGAGCTTTATAGCCATGCGGGCATCAGGAGCGTGGAAATCGGTTCGGTTATGTTTGGCAAGTGTGATGCAGATGGCAAACACATCGCTCCTCCCATGGAGTTGGTCCGACTTGCAGTGCCACGTCGCGTCTACACGCAGAGTCACGTTGACTTCGTCATCGAGGCGGTCATTGAAGTCTATCACAATCGTCAAAAGTTGCGAGGTATGAGAATAACATACGAGGCTCCGTTTCTCAGGCACTTTACAGCGATGTTTGAGTCTCTCTAAGGAAAGGTTCTGCTGCCGAGTGAGCGTCCATTGGACTCCTCACAGAAACAAGTGTCAAAATCATGTCAGAGATCGTCTCCACAATTGTTCATGTCCATCTCTTTCGTTGGAACGGAACGGAGCTGGAATACTTGCTGCTACATCGCTCGCCCGATGACTCATTGTATCCAGGAATGTGGCAGATAGTGACAGGAGTGAAGGAAGGGCAGGAGAGAGCATACCTAACGGCTTTGCGAGAGGTGAAGGAAGAAACTGGACTCACGCCAAAACAGCTTCTTGTCGTGCCGCATGTTGGTGCATTCTATAACATGAAGGAAGATGCAGTTGATCTGGTGCCCATCTTTGCAGGATGCGTTGAGCTGTCTGACCCAGTGCAACTCTCAAAGGAGCATGATGCATACCACTGGTGCACCTATGATGAAGCACTCAGCAGATTTATCATTCCCGGATACGTTGAAGGACTGAAGGTCTTGCACAACTTCGTTCTCAAGAGCAGAAATACCGACAAGTTTCCTCAGATCAACATGGACGAGCTGCGTCGGGAGTAGCCCTGAGATTCACTTTCTCCTGCCTTCTTCCACTTCGGCTAACAATGTCATTCTTTCCCTCTGTGGTCCAGGTTCATGCTGCTACGGTACCGGAGTCTGTCCGAGTACTCAGAAAAGGCAATTGTCATTCTGAACGAAGTGAAGAATCTGATTCAAGAAAGCCACTCCCAGACGTTTCGCTTCGCTCAACATGACAGATCGCAGAGGTTCTCGGACAGGTTCACCATCCGACACGGTGACCACCTTCTCGTTGTTTCGTGTGGAAATAGTCTTGAAAATGTCGAAAAAAGTGCGTATCATTGTAGTGGTTACTGAAGATGAATCATTGATCCCGCTCTACAGCGGCACCTCTGCAGGATCTGGAATCTCTGAATATGACGGTTGGTGAGACGGCTTAATCAACGGGTGATGCCAGCGGTCGCATCCAGGGGCGAATGACAATCGGAAACTGACAGTCAACGCTAACCTGTTTCACCACGGTCCATCGGAAAAGTCTGAAATCAAATAAGGAGCAATCGTGAGTCTTCTTGTAGTCGGTTCCATTGCGCTGGATACGATCGAAACCCCGTTTGGCAAAGCGGAGAACGCGCTTGGAGGATCTACCATCTACATCTCCGTTGCTGCAAGCTATTTTGCCGCTCCCGTCCGAGTGGTAGGTGTCATCGGCAGCGATTTTCCCAAGAAACATCTTGACTTTCTAGAGAGCCGCCACGTAGATCTCGGGGGGGTGCAGATCGTACCGGGCGGTAAGACATTTCGCTGGCACGGACGATATCACTACGACCTAAATACACGGGATACCCTTGACACACAACTGAATGTGTTTGAGACATTCGATCCCGTGATTCCTGATGCGTATAGGAAGAGCAAGTACGTCTGTCTGGGCAACATTGATCCCACGCTTCAACGCCGAGTGCTTGAACAGATTGAAAAACCCCACCTAGTCGTGGGCGATACGATGAACTTCTGGATCGAAGGAAACAACAGCGAACTCAAGAAGACTTTGCGACTAATGGATGTCCTCATTGTCAACGACTCCGAGGCAAGGCTGCTGGCGTGCGAGCCTAATCTCATCAAAGCGGCAAAGCACATCATAGGTATGGGTCCAAAGATAGTGATTATCAAAAAGGGAGAACACGGGGCGCTGCTCGTTACTGATTCGACGATTTTCTCTGCTCCAGCATATCCTCTTGAAAACATCTATGACCCCACCGGTGCTGGCGATGCTTTTGCTGGTGGATTTGTTGGCTGGATCGCGAAGACAGATGATACTTCAGATGAGAATCTAAAACGTGCGGTGATCTATGGTAGTACGCTCGCTTCGTTCTGTGTCGAGAGATTTAGTGTGGAAGGGCTAAGAGAGCTGTCTTACTTGAAGATTCAAGACAGATTCAGAGAGTTCAGGGAATTGTCGAGATTCTAAGCCGAAGGCTTTTTAGTCGTCAGCTTTGAAGAATGAAGCTAGCGCAGTGACCGCATTAGCAGGTTGCTAATAATCTCTGAGAATCTATTCAAGAAGAGAATCGGAGTAGAATACAACTTGGGAAACATACCAAAAGACAACATGCGCACGCTCGAATGGTGTGATGGCAAAGTCAGATTTATTGATCAGACAAGACTTCCGCTGGAAGAGGTGCGCGTTGAAACGGACGACTATCGCATAATTGCGGATGCCATCAAAGAGTTGAAGATACGAGGAGCACCGGCAATTGGCATCGCGGCGGCATTTGGAATCGCGCTTGGTGTTCAGCATTGTGAAGACAACGATGAGTCGGGATTTGCTCAACAGTTTGAGGGGATCGCATCGGTGATGGCTTCAACTCGTCCAACGGCTGTAAATCTCTTCTGGGCAATTGAGCGCATGAGAAAGGCGCTTGTCCAACATGGGCATCTAGGCTTGAAGGAAGTTAAGGCTGCTCTGTTGGATGAAGCGAAGACCATTTTGGAAGAGGATATTGAGACATGTCGCCGCATCGGCGAAAACGGTGCTGCGCTGATACCGGATAACTCCACTGCACTTACACATTGCCATACAGGATTTCTTGCGACGGGTGGAGACGGAACCGCGGTGAATGTCATTTGGACAGCGATCAAGCAGGGGAAGCGAGTGAAGGTTTTTGCTGACGAGACCCGTCCGCTTCTGCAGGGTGCACGACTCACGACATGGGAACTCATGAACAAAGGTATTGATGTGACGTTGATCACCGATAATACGGCAGCCTTTGTGATGCAACAGAAGTTGGTGGATTTTGTTATCGTCGGTGCTGACCGAATCGCGCTCAACGGAGATGTGGCGAACAAGATTGGCACGTACAACTTGGCTGTGTTAGCAAAGGAACATCATGTCCCATTCTATGTTGCTGCTCCCGTTTCGACAATTGATTTCTCGATTTCTTCTGGTAAGGAGATTCCGATTGAGGAACGTAAGGCTGAAGAGGTGACTGAAGGCTTCGGTAAGCGGATTGCCCCTTATGGTGTAAAGGTGTATTCACCGGCGTTTGATATAACGCCGCATCATTTGATTGCGGCTATCATCACCGAAGCGGGCGTGCTCTATTCACCGTTTGATGAAAAACTTGTCGGATTGAAAACGATAAAGACTCGCTGACGGATTCGCAACGTATGATAGTCAAGACAGATGCTGTGATCTTGAAGGCAATGAAGTACCGTGAGACAAGCAAGATTGTGACGCTGTACACTCGTCAGTTTGGAAAGGTCAGTGCTGTTGCCAAAGGGGCTTGTGGAGTGAAATCCAAGTTCGGGGCAGCCCTTGAGCCAATGAGCTATGTGTCGGTTGTTCTTTACCGGAAGGAAAATCGTGCACTGCAGTATATCACTCAATGTGATATTATCAAGCCTTTTCTGGATCTTTTCAGCAAGATAGAGAAAATGTCAGTAGGGATGTGCGTTGTTGAGCTGATGGATGCGGTGATGCACAATGAGGAGGAAAACTCTCCCATGTTCAGGCTGCTGGTGGAAACGCTCGATGCTGTGGATAGTTCCAGAAAGAACGCTCAGAACCTGTTCTTGTTCTTTGAGATACACCTGGCATCATTGCTCGGCTTTAAGCCGAACTTTGCCAACTGTATCGTGTGTGGGGAAAGGCTTTCAGCCGAGGCAGCATCTCATTTTTCCGTGATGATTGACTTGAGTCAGGGCGGCGGCATCTGTGGAAATTGTGCGAGGGATTCTGATCGCAGCACGAAAGTCACATTGCAAGCCTTCAGAGTTCTGGAAAGGCTATCACGCTGCAGGGTGGACGCTGTCACAAATATCTCTCTGTCAGATACTGTGCGGAGTGAAATCGCTGACACTCTTCATCAGTATCTGAAGTATCATGTAGCAGGGATGAGAGATTTGAAATCTACTGAAGTATTTGCCAGGATTGCCTAAGAACTGCTTTCCGGAGATGTTACCGATGTTGTTCTGCTTGATGAAAGCTGTGTAGCCGGCAACTTTTGGTGTCAAAGACTTGTTGCAGACAATGAACTTAGATATATCTGAATAAGGAGGTCAAACTTATGTCAAAAAAGTCTGTCATAGCTGCCATTGCACTAATTGGCATTGGCGTCGTTTTCGGAGTTCTCATTGTGTCGAGCTTCAGCGGAGGCGGGGTGAGCTTCGGAATTGCGAAGGATCATGTTGCTATTGGTTCACAGGATCCCGTCTCGAAGGCTATCCTTGACTTGAAAAACACCGGTGATGCTTTCGTGGCGATTGCTAGAGAAGTGACACCAACGGTAGTGTATATCACCGTTACGTCAAGACCCAAAAGTGAGTCCGAACGGGATGATCTCTTTCCATTCCGGATTCTGCCGCCTGATATGCCACGGCAAGGTTCCGGTTCAGGTGTCATTATCACCTCCGATGGCTATATCCTGACGAACAACCATGTGGTAGAGAATGCACATGAAAAAGGCATCACCGTGGTTACCTATGATAGAAAGGAATTCAAGGCAAAGGTGGTTGGGACCGACAAGAACACCGATTTGGCTGTCATCAAAGTTGACGGCAAAGACTTTCCTGTTGCTCGTCTCGGCAACTCCGACGAAGTGAAAGTTGGTCAATTTGTGCTCGCAGTAGGAAATCCGCTTGGATTGACCTCGACGGTAACGCACGGGATTGTAAGCGCACTGGGGCGTTCTATCGGAATCCTCGGAGCAGAATATCGCATTGAGGATTTTATACAAACGGATGCTGCAATCAATCCGGGAAACAGTGGAGGTGCACTCGTGGATATGAACGGAACCGTGATTGGAATCAACAGTGCTATTGCAACAACCAACGGGTTCAACCAGGGATTTGGCTTTGCTATTCCAATCAATCTAGCAAAAAAGGTTGCTGAAGACATCATCAAATATGGCAAGGTGGCGAGGGCGGTCCTGGGAGTTCGGATGGATGGGAAGCCGATGGATGAAACGACGGCGAAGTCTTTTGGTCTGAATAAGGTTGCAGGTGTTCTGGTTCAAGGTGTGACGGATGGAAGCGCGGCGGAAATAGCGGGAATCAAGAGGGGGGATGTTATCCTGGCTGTTAATGGAAAGGATGTCAACTCCCCCAGTGAACTGCAGGAAGTGATTGGAAGAAAGCATCCGGGGGATGAAGTGACGATCAGAGTCTTCCGCGATGGAAACACCTTTGAGAAGAATGCCGTGCTGAAAGCGCTGGATGAGGAGAAGACTGCTTCACCAAAGGAGTCGCGTGAACCATCAAACAAGAAGGACCAAGAAGCTCCCTCGAGCATGACTTTTGACGAACTCGGACTGACAGTGCAAGATATTGACAGTCGGGCTAGAAAAGAGTACCAGGTGGAGAATGGTGTGATCATCAAGGATGTCAAAATCCCTGGTTTGGGATTTGATCGAGGATTGAGAGAGAATGATGTGATCACAGAGGTGTCCAAGAAGGGCAAGAAAAGCGCGATTAGTTCAGTCAAGGATTTTCAGGTTTTCATCAAGGGATGCTCTAGTGGCGACTATGTGTTGCTGGAGGTGAAGTCGAAGACAGGGGATGGCATTGTATCTCACTTTGTTGCCATTCAAATACCAAGGTGAGGAGAGAGAGCAGTTTTGGTGAGAGATGGTGATTCTGAGCTTGATTGAGGTTTGACGCTGGGTGCGGTGTCCCGATAGGGCGCGCCTGGCGTTTTTTTATATTTGCTGCAAAGAAGAAGTGAATTGAATGGGGGTAGTCGAAGGGAGAGGAATTTCGCTTTTTGGGAAAAATTTCGTCGTGGTCTTGACTTTTTCAAGAAAAATGATATATTTAATAAGTTTTGGGTGAAGCACTGGCGCTGGCTGAACACTTGCAGTTGTGGAAGCAAACGGGTTGCATCGTAACCTGTACACGGTATCTCACATTCAGGCTGGCGTAGCTCAGCTGGTAGAGCAGCGCACTTGTAATGCGCAGGTCAGGGGTTCAAGTCCCTTCGCCAGCTCCATTTGAGAATAGGGCAGGTAGCGAAGTGGCCAACCGCGACAGACTGTAAATCTGTTGGCTTATGCCTTCGGAGGTTCGAATCCTTCCCTGCCCACGTCTTATAGTCTGTCGCTGTGCGTGACCGGTTGTTCCGTTGGACAGAGAAGAGATGGTGGTTAGCTGACCTTGCGGGAGTAACTCAGTTGGCTAGAGTCACAGCCTTCCAAGCTGTTGGTCGCGGGTTCGAATCCCGTCTCCCGCTCCAGAGAGCGGAATAGATTGGTTATAGGGTGGAGTCAGTTGACCAGAACCTTCCCGTGCTTGAAGGATTAGATGTGGTTTGTCCGCCGAAGACGGATGCGCCTCTGGTGCCATACCGCTTCGTGGGACTTGTTTCGGAATCTTCTTTTGAACGGAGACTGACAGATGACGAAATGAGTTTGGCGTGACAGGAGAACACTCTTTCAGTGATAACCACGTGGGGCAGATCTCAGACGGCAGAAGAACAGATTGCTGACGTCCGGTTAGTTGCAAGAGTGACTCAACCGGTCAGAATTGTCTGGCTGCACTGGGATTGGTGATCCCGGTAAACCGGAATATATCGCTCTCCGCCCACGTAGCTCAGTTGGTAGAGCAACGCCTTGGTAAGGCGTAGGTCACCGGTTCAAATCCGGTCGTGGGCTTAGAAGAAACGGCGAACGAAGAACAACTTCAGACTTGGAGAGTCAACAGTGAGAGACATCATTACTTTGGAGTGCGTGGAATGCAAGCGCCGGAACTATACTACATCCAAGAACAAACGTAAACAGTCCGGACGCGTGGAGTATAGGAAGTATTGCCCATGGTGTAAGAAACACACAACGCATAAGGAAACGAAGTAGGTACGATACGAGTGTAGCTCAACTGGCTAGAGCAGCGGTCTCCAAAACCGCCGGTTGGGGGTTCGAGTCCCTCCACTCGTGCAGTTCGCTAAGTCATCTCGGGTTCGAGTCACAAAACTGTCAAGCGCTCTATGAGAGAAAAGATCATTGCCTTTTTCACCGATGTTGTGAAGGAGATGAAAAAGGTAACGTGGCCCAAAAAAGACGAGCTGCGTGAGTCCACCATCGTCGTCTTGGTTACCTGTCTGATCATCGCAGCCTTCATCTACTTGATTGATCAGGCTGTAAATATAGTGCTCAGAACACTTCTGTGAACTACACGTAGTGGGTGTAAGGTATCTTGGAAAAGAAATGGTATGTGGTCCATACATACTCGGGCCACGAGAATAAGGTGAAAGCGTTTCTGGACAACGAGATCGCCGTTGCTGGATTGGGTGATAAGATTACAGATGTTCTTGTCCCCTCGGAGAAAGTCTTTGAGATGCGGGAGGGAAAGAAGAAGAGCAAGACGAAGACTTTTTTCCCGGGATACATTCTTATTGAGGCGGTGTTGGACAAGGAAATCAAACACCTCATTTTGAATACGCCCTCTGTGATGAATTTCGTTGGACCAAAGAACGAACCGCTACCGTTGCAGCCAGACGAAGTGAAACGGATCATAGGGAAGATTGAGGAGCGAAAGGATGTCGAAGTGGCTGAGATACCTTTTCGGGTGGGCGATCCGATAAAGGTCGTTGATGGTCCCTTCAACAATTTCACTGGTTTCGTGCAAGGAGTCAATGAAGAGAAAATGAAACTGAAGGTCATGGTAAGCATTTTCGGACGAAAAACCCCAATTGAACTCGACTTCAGTCAAGTGGAATTAGAGAAGTAGTAGCATTCAGGATTTCAACTAGGTTGAGGTATAGTCATGAAAAAAGTCGTTGGTTTTGTGAAACTGCAAATACCTGGCGGTCAGGCAAATCCTGCTCCACCGGTCGGACCCGCCCTTGGCCAAAAGGGCATCAACATCATGGAGTTCTGCAAGCAGTTCAACGCTAAGACACAAGACAAGCAGGGACTCATCATTCCTGTTGTGATTACAGTCTTCTCAGATAAGTCCTTCACCTTCATTACAAAGACGCCGCCTGCCTCGGTCTTGTTGAAGAAAGCAGCGAAGATTGAGAAAGGTTCAGCCGAACCGAACAGAGCGAAAGTCGGAAAAGTGACAGAAGCACAAGTGCGTGAGATCGCTCAGCTCAAGATGGCTGATCTCAACGCGGACGATCTTGAGGCAGCGGTTCGCCTTGTGGCTGGTACCGCCCGTAGCATGGGTATTGTTGTTGAGGGGTAGGCATTTGGAATTAGCAGGGGGCGATTCCTGAATTGCTCCTGCAAGAATCTTTCATTTTTGAATCTTGATACCTAGATGAAACACAGCAAGAGATTTCAACACGCCCTTTCGAGAGTCGAGTCTTCAAAAGAATGCGGCATTGCTGACGCAGTAGCCAAAGTCAAAGAGACGACGACTGCAAAGTTCGATGAGTCTGTTGACATTGCCGTTCGGCTTGGGGTGGATCCCAAGAAGTCCGATCAACTCGTCCGTGGAACAGTATCGCTTCCTCACGGTATCGGCAAGACCGTAAGGATCCTTGTGCTCTGCAAACCCATCAAGGAGCAAGATGCAAAGGATGCTGGTGCTGACTATGTTGGCTTCGAGGAATACATAAAGAAGATACAGGAAGGATGGGCGGATGTTGATGTCATCGTCGCCACGCCTGATGTCATGGGTGAAGTCGGAAGACTTGGCAAAGTCCTCGGTCCTCGAGGGTTAATGCCCAATCCCAAGAGTGGTACTGTGACGATGGATGTGGCAAAAGCTGTCAAAGAGGTGAAGGCTGGCAAGATGGAATTTCGTTGTGACAAAGCTGGGATCGTCCACGCATCGGTCGGGAGGGTTTCGTTTGAGAAGGAAAAACTAGTGGATAACATCAACACGTTTTTGAACACTCTCGTGAAGCTGAGACCATCCTCAGCCAAGGGTCAGTATATCAAGAATATCACGCTCTCCAGCACAATGGGTCCTGGGGTGAGAATCAACAAGGCAGAAGCAACTACTGCCCGCTAACGCAGAATTTACGCACTCTCAGACATATATGCTTCATTTGTTCCTGTGCGCTTCTCTTGGCGCGTAACCTGTGCCATGTACAGGAATGTCATCTTTGTTGAGTAGACGATGAAAAAAGAAGAAAAAGCAGGCATTGTGGCGGATGTGACCGAAAGGATTTCCAGGGCGAAAAGCATGTTCTTCACGGACTTCAGTGGTTTGACAGTTGAGCAAGCGAATGAGCTTCGAAGGGAATTTCGCAAGCTCGCAATAGATTACAAAGTCGTGAAGAACACACTTGTCAAACGATCTCTGGCAAGTGTTGGCGGATACGACTCGGTCTTCAAGAGCTTGGTTGGACCGACGGGGATCGCGTTCGGTTACGATGACCCAGTGGCTCCTGCAAAAGTCATCAAGAAGTTTTACGAGAAGAACAACAAGCCGACTGTTAAGGTTTGTGTTATCGAGGGACAGATCTATCCTGGCTCCGAACTCAGTGATCTTGCACAACTTCCGTCTCGAGGTGAGTTGATTGCTGGGATTCTTGGCAGCATTCAGGCGCCTGTGGCTGGTATCGTCGGATCCCTGACAGCGGTGATGCGCGATCTGGCAAGCGTCTTGGATGCAGTCGAGAAGGAAATGGCTGAGGCTGGGGCTGTTGTGGCATTACGCTCGTTGGAGCCGGCAGCAGTGCAGTCGGCGTAGCGGAACAATGTTCACTTGGAGAATTTTCCCAACATCATAAATCAAAGGAGAATTGAAGAATGTCAGTAACTGTTGAGGATTTAGTCGAAAGAATAAGCAAATTGACGCTTGTGGAAGCCTCTGAACTCAAGAAAGCTCTTGAAGATAAGTTTGGTGTGACGGCGGCAGCGCCTCTGGTTGCCGGTCCAGTTGCGGCGACCAGTGGTCCTGCACCCGCAGTCGAGGAAAAGACAGAGTTTGATGTGGTGTTGATCAACGCTGGAACTCAGAGGATCAATGTCATCAAAGTTGTCCGAGCAGCCACAGGACTCGGTTTGAAAGAAGCGAAGGACTTGGTGGAGAGTGCTCCGAAGGCGGTGAAGGAGGCTCTTCCAAAAGCAGAGGCTGAAAAACTCAAAAAGGAGCTTGAGGACGCTGGCGGTAAGGTTGAGCTGAAGTGATGGCGCTTGAACTTCCTACATCGGATTTGTGTTTTACATTTATGCAATGATATAGCCATTGAAAGCAAGCCTGTTCCTCAGTCAGAGTGGGTGAAAGGCTTGCTGTTCCTGCTAAGCCCGGATTTGGGCTTTTTGAGTATGTTCTGGACTATCGCTCCAACATCTAGGAGTCTATTGAAACTGCACAAAAACGGTAGCAGAGAACCAACTTTATCCAACAAGGAGGGGTGCTCTTGAAGAACCATACCAACGTCAACGATAGCACGAAGGTCAGATCTCACAACGGACAGATCTCATTTGCAAAAGTCCCGTTGATCATTGACTACCCGGATCTTCTGAATGTGCAGAAGGAGTCCTTTGCGAGTTTTCTCCAAGAAGATGTCACGCCGAGCAAGCGCAAGAAACACGGTTTGCAGCAGGTCTTTGAAATGAACTTCCCTACTACCGATCCTCGAGAGAACTACATCTTGGAATTCGTCGAATATCACGTTGACAAACCAAAATACAATATGGTGGAGTGTCAGGAGCGAGGATTAACGTACGCTGTTCCGTTGAAGGCGAAATTGCGCCTCTCGAGCAAAGCTGAGAGCGGAGAGTACATAGAAGCCATCGAGCAAGAAATCTACCTCGGGAATTTCCCTTACATGACTGATCGGGGAACATTTGTGATCAACGGTTCTGAACGTGTCATCGTCAGCCAGCTCCATCGCTCACCCGGCGTGTTCTTCAGTGAATCCATCCATCCGAATGGGACCAAGATGTATTCTGCCCGCATCATTCCATTTCGAGGTGCGTGGGTGGAATTTGCAACGGACATCAACAATGTGATGTATGCCTATATTGACCGGAAGAAGAAGTTTCCGGTGACAACACTCCTGCGGGCCTTAGGCTACTCCACCGATGAGGAACTGCTGGATCTGTTTCACTTGGTGGAGGAGGTAAGAGTTGACCAAGAAAATCTGAAGGACTATGAAGCTCGCAAGTTGTGCAGCGATGTCGTTGACACGAGGACGGGGGAGATCCTCATTCCCAAAGATGCGGCTTTCACAAAAGAACATCTGAAGAAGATCAGGAAATCGAATGTCAAGAAGATTAGATTCCTCCTGCAAGAAGGCGCTGTTGAAGGCTCAATCATTACCACCACGATGGAACATGATGAAGCGCACTCGGAGGCAGATGCTTTAGAGACGATCTATCGTCAACTGCGTTCGGGAGATGCCCCAGACTTGGAAACGGCAAAGGCTCTTATCGAACGTCTGTTCTTCAACCCGAAACGATATGACTTGGGCAATGTCGGCCGTTATCGGATGAATGTCAAACTTGGTCTGAAAGTCTCTCCAGAGACGACCACTCTCACTCGCGAAGACATCGTCGCGATCATCAATTATCTGATCAGTCTGCAACAAGGACGTGAAACGGTTGACGATATTGACCATCTTGGCAATCGGCGTGTGCGTACGGTGGGGGAGCAGCTTGCTGTACAGTTCAATATCGGGCTGTCGCGCATGACGCGGATGATCAAGGAGCGGATGAACTTACGCGACCCCGAGAACTTCACACCCCAGGATCTGGTGAATGCTCGCACGATCACGAATGTCATCAATTCCTTCTTCGGGACAAACCAGTTATCACAGTTCTTGGATCAGACCAATCCTCTGGCGGAGCTAACGCACAAACGTCGGATGAGTGCCTTAGGGCCCGGCGGTTTGACGCGTGAACGCGCAGGCTTCGAGGTGCGTGATGTGCACTACACTCACTATGGGCGCTTGTGTCCAATTGAAACACCCGAGGGTCCCAACATCGGACTCATCTCATCGCTGTGTGTGCACGCAAGAGTAAATGAGTTTGGCTTCATAGAGACACCGTACCGCAAGGTGAAGAATGGCAAAGTGACCGATGAGATAGAATTCCTCACTGCCGAAAAAGAAGATGTCCACATTATCGTACCAGCAACCACCTCTGTGGATGAGCACGGTCGGTTTGTCGAGGAACGCATCAAAGCTCGTTTGGGAAGTGACTTGCTGATCGTAAAAGCCAGCGAAGTCCAGTATATGGATGTTGCGCCAGACCAAATTGTCAGTCCCGCTGCTGCGCTGATCCCGTTCTTGGAGCATGATGACGCTAACCGCGCGTTGATGGGATCGAACATGCAGCGCCAAGCCGTCCCGCTGCTCAAACCAGAGAGGCCGTTAGTGGGCACTGGCATGGAAGACAGGGTTGCCCGCGATTCGCGCACTCTGATCATGGCTGAAGGTACCGGTATCGTCAGGTATGTCTCTGCGGATAAGATTATTTTAGATTATAACGTGGAGGATGACTCCACTGAAGGTCTACTGAGTTTTGAAGATAGACATCACGTGGAGTACCGTCTGGCGAAATTCTTCCGCACTAACCAGGATACTTGTATTAATCAGAAACCGATTGTCGAGGTCGGCCAGCGCGTGAAGAAGGGAGATGTTCTGGCAGATGGATGTGCCACCGATCGAGGTGAACTGGCGCTTGGTAGGAATGTGTTGGTGGCTCTAATGCCTTGGCGCGGATACAACTTTGAGGACGCCATCGTTATCAGCGAGCGGCTGGTTGCAGAGGACACTTATACTTCGGTTCACGTTGAGGAGTTCGAACTACAGGTTCGCGATACAAAACGCGGGGAGGAGGAACTCACGCGTGAGATTCCCAATGTGAGTGAAGATGCAACCAGGGACTTAGACGAGCATGGCATTGTTCGTGTAGGAGCTGAGGTGAAAGAGGGGGATATTCTTATCGGAAAGATCACGCCGAAAGGTGAGACGGATCCGACACCAGAAGAAAAGCTACTCCGAGCCATATTTGGAGACAAAGCTGGGGATGTGAAGGATGCGTCACTGAAAGCACCGCCGGGCATGAAAGGAGTTGTAATGTCCACGAAGCTGTTTAGCCGGAAGAAAAAAGATCTTGAGACGCGGAAAGAGGATAAGCGGAAGATAGATATGCTCGATCGCCAGCACCGAAAGGAGATCAAAGACCTCAACGAAAAACTCGCTCAGAAATTGGATGCGTTATTGAAAGGGGAAAAATCCATTGGCATCCACGATGTTGATGATGAGGTGGTGTTCCGGAGCGGAACCATGCTCAAAGAAGACACCTTCCAAAGCTTCGGTGAGGACGTCACCAAACTTGATCCTCCCAAAGCGGACAATTGGTGGGTTGACGACAAGCGCAAGAACAACCTGGTGGCAAGAATCTTCGAGCAGTATGTGAGAAAGCTCAGTGACACCGAGGAGAAACATAAGCACGAGAAGAGCAAGATTCAGTTGGGCGATGAACTCTCTCCCGGCATAGTTGAGCTTGCTAAGGTGTATGTGGCAAAGAAGAGGAAATTGTCTGTGGGGGATAAAATGGCTGGTCGGCATGGGAACAAGGGTGTTGTTGCGAAAATCGTCCACGCCGAAGATATGCCATTCCTCGCTGACGGAACGCCTGTCAATATCGTCCTAAATCCGTTGGGCGTACCGTCTCGGATGAACGTGGGGCAACTTTATGAGACTGCACTCGGATGGATTGCCAAGAAATTGGGTGTACGATTCTCTTCTCCCATCTTTGATGGTGCCAAGTGGGAGGAAGTGCAGGGATGGCTCCGAGAGGCAGGTAAGAGCGAGAACTCAAAGAGCATCTTGCATGACGGTCGAACAGGGGAGCCTTTTGACCATGAAGTCACCGTTGGTGTCATCTACATGATGAAACTGTCGCACTTGGTGGATGATAAGATCCACGCGCGTTCTGTTGGTCCATATTCGCTAATTACGCAGCAGCCTCTGGGTGGAAAAGCTCAGTTTGGTGGACAGCGATTTGGCGAGATGGAGGTGTGGGCGCTTGAGGGATATGGTGCGGCTCATACACTGCAGGAGATTCTCACTGTTAAGAGCGATGATGTCGGTGGACGTGCTAAGGTCTACGAAGCTATCGTGAAGGGTGAGAACTTGCCGGAGGCAAGTGTCCCCGAATCATTCAATGTGCTCATCCGAGAGTTGCAGGGATTGGCCCTGGACGTGAAAATTGAGTAAGGGACTGAATCCTTCTCGGTATGCGGCAGGTGTAAGATAAGACATCTGGCGAGAGCAGTATAGAAAGAATTATTATCTTGAATCAGAGAGTAGTCGCGGGTCGGTGACTCGCCACTGCTGAATCCAGAAAAGCAAGGAGAGGACAGCATGCGCTACCTACTGTCACAAGAGAGCTTGAGGAAGCGGTTTTCAAAGATATCAATCGGCTTAGCATCTCCTGATACGATCCTTTCATGGTCTCACGGAGAAATTACAAAGCCCGAAACTATCAACTACCGTTCGTTCAGACCGGAGAAGGACGGATTATTCTGTGAGAAGATCTTCGGTCCGGTCAAGGATTGGGAATGCCATTGTGGAAAGTATAAAAGGATTCGCTACAAAGGCATCATTTGCGATCGGTGCGGCGTCGAGGTGACGCAGAAGAGTGTCCGCCGTGAGCGCATGGGGCATATTGCTCTGGCAGTCCCCGTTGTTCATATCTGGTACTTCCGTTCGCTCCCCAGCAAGATCGGATATGTGCTCGGAATGTCAACGAAAGATCTGGAGAAGGTGATTTATTATGAATCATACGTTGTCGTCCAGCCTGGAACGACCAGCCTCCAACCAAGGGAGCTGATCTCCGAAGAACAGTTTTTTGAGATTCATTCCTCTTTGCCAGGGAATAATGATGAACTCGAAGATGATGATCCGAAGAAGTTTGTTGCCGAAATCGGTGGTGGAGCTGTCAAGGATCTGCTGAAAAATGTTGACATCGAAACCCTGACCGCGGAACTTCGTGCACAGGTGCGGACGGAGACTTCTTCGCAGAAGAAACAGGACGCTTTGAAACGACTGCGCGTAATCGAAGTGTTTCGTGAACATGAAGATAGACCTGTGAGCAAGCCGGAGTGGATGGTACTTGATGTGGTTCCAGTCATTCCACCTGAGCTTCGCCCATTGGTTCCTCTCGAAGGCGGACGGTTCGCCACGAGTGACCTGAATGACCTGTATCGCCGAGTCATCATTCGCAACAATCGGTTGAAGCGGCTTATCGAGATCAAGGCTCCTGAAGTGATTCTTCGGAACGAGAAGCGGATGCTTCAGGAGGCGGTGGATTCTCTGTTTGACAACTCTCGCAAAATCAATGCCGTCAGGAGCGACAACAACCGTGCCCTTAAGTCGCTCTCTGATATGTTGAAAGGCAAACAGGGGCGATTCCGACAGAACCTTCTAGGCAAGCGTGTGGACTACTCTGGCCGCTCGGTAATCGTTGTGGGTCCTGAGCTTAGGTTGCATGAGTGTGGTCTGCCGAAAGACATGGCAATCGAACTCTTCAAACCGTTCATCATTCGAAAACTGATTGAACGTGGATTGGTGAAGACGGTGAAGAGTGCAAAGAAGATGGTGGATAAGAAAGGACCTGAGATATGGGATATTCTCGAGAGAATCATTGACGGTCATCCGGTGTTGCTGAATCGTGCACCAACGCTGCACCGCCTGGGTATCCAAGCATTTCAACCCGTGCTCGTTGAAGGCAAAGCTATCAGAATTCATCCGATGGTTTGCACGGCATTCAACGCTGACTTCGATGGTGATCAGATGGCGGTTCATGTACCGCTCTCGTATGATGCGCAGTTAGAAAGCATGATCTTGCTACTTTCGAGTCACAATATCCTTTCTCCACAGAACGGCAATCCGATTGTGGTGCCGACCCAAGAGATCGTGCTCGGCTGCTACTATCTGACGAAAGCCAAATCAGGTGATCAGGGAGAAGGAATAGTGTTCTCCTCGCCTGAGGAAGTGGTTATCGCACACAACAGCGGTGAGCTGGGATTGCATGCCAAGATCAAGGTGCGCATAGATGGTCAGTTGGTGGACACCACCACAGGCCGCGTCATTTTCAACAGGATTCTACCGAAAGAGGTGGGATATATCAACGAGTTGCTTGACAGGAAGAGATTGGTCCAAATCATTGCAGGTGCCTTTCGGAAGGTGGGCAACTTGCGAACAGCCAGATTCCTAGATCAGTTGAAGGACTTGGGATTCTACCACGCTACGAAGAGCGGGCTTTCGGTAAGTATAGGAGATATTGTGATTCCTGTGGAAAAGGAAAACCTGATTGGCAGAGCGCAGAAAGATATTGACAAAGTGCACAATCAATATCTCGGCGGTTTCATTACACAGGGTGAGCGATATAACAAAGTGATTGACATTTGGACTCGTGCAACGAACAGAGTGGCAGAGAGATTGTTCCAAACGTTGCAGCATTCTCAGGAAGGTTTCAACTCCCTGCACATGATGGTGGATTCTGGTGCTCGAGGCTCGAAAGAACAGGTCCGGCAACTTGCCGGCATGCGTGGACTGATGGCAAAACCTCAGAAGAGTCTGACCGGGCAGACTGGTGAACTGATTGAGAATCCAATCGTTGCCAATTTCCGTGAGGGACTGTCAATCTTGGAGTATTTTATTTCGACACACGGTGCACGCAAAGGTCTGGCAGACACAGCACTCAAGACCGCCGATGCCGGATATTTGACAAGGCGGTTGGTTGATGTTGCCCAGGACGTGGTGGTCAACCAGGGAGATTGCGGCACAATTCGTGGTGTCGCGATGAGTGCTTTGAAAGAGGGGGAGGATGTCAAAGAGCCTTTGGCTGAGCGTATTCTTGGACGCGTTGCTGTGCACGACATTGTGGATCCCTTGACAGGTGAGGTGATCGTGAATAATGGTGAAGAGATTGACGAGGAGAAAGTTGCGAAAATCTCGGACACCACAATCGAGACTGTGATGATTCGTTCTGTGCTCACGTGCGAGGCAAAACGAGGTGTCTGTTCCAAATGCTATGGCAGGAATCTGACAACAGGTAAGATCGTCGAGGTCGGTGAAGCGGTCGGGATCATTGCAGCGCAATCTATTGGTGAACCCGGGACTCAGTTGACGCTTCGTACATTTCACACCGGCGGAACTGCCAGTCTGGTTGCCGCCCAGTCGCAGATCCTGGCTAAGTTTGATGGCAAGGTTCAGTATCAAGGTATTAAATCAATTCATTACGAGCACAACGGGGAGAGCAGGATTGTTGTCCACGGAAGGAGTGGCGTCATCAATGTCTTAGATGATGACAACCGAGTGATTTCGAAATATGATGTGCCATACGGTTCCAACTTGCTGGTGAAGGACAATGATAGAGTGAAGAAAGGGGAAATCCTGTACGAGTGGGATCCGTACAACGCGATCATAATTTCAGAGCACGGAGGTACTGTTGAATATAAGGACTTGAAGGAGAACGTAACGTACCGTGAGGAGCCAGATGAGCAAACAGGTCATATTCAGAAGGTGGTCATTGATTCTCGTGACCGAGCTTTGACTCCAAGCCTGGTTATCAGGAGAAGGAAAGGTGTAAAGCGGGAGACCTATATTATACCGACCCGGGCTCATCTTGCTGTCAATGACGATGATGAAATCGAGGCTGGCGCCGTGCTTGTAAAGATCCCGCGCAATATTGGCAAGACGCGAGATATCACCGGTGGTTTGCCGAGGGTGACAGAGCTGTTTGAGGCTCGAAGCCCCAACGATCCTGCCATCGTCAGCGAGATTGATGGAACTGTGAGTTTCGGTCAGCAGAAGCGAGGTTCAAGAGAGATTCTGGTTACCAGTGCTGACGGGAAAGATATTCGAAAGTACGCTATTCCATTCGGCAAGCACGTGCTGGTACAAGACGGTGATATCGTGAAAGCTGGCGAGCGACTCTCAGATGGTTCCGTTGATCCTCATGATATCTTGCGGATCAAAGGTGTGAATGCAGTGCAAGAGTATTTGGTGGGTGAGATTCAAGAAGTGTACCGCATGCAGGGCGTGAAGATCAATGATAAGCACATTGAGGCGATCGTACGGCAGATGCTCCAGAAAGTGAAAGTTGTTGATTCGGGTGATACGCATTTCCTGGAAGGTGATGGTGTTGACCGCCTCCGATTTTATGAAGAGAATGAGAAGATGCAAGACAAAGTGGTCGTTGTGAACAAAGGTGATTCGAAGTTCAAGAACGGACAATCAGCGACGAAGCGTCGTATTCGTGAAGCTAATGTGGAGTTGAGAAAGAAAGGGAAGAAAACGATCGAATCACGTGATGCTGAGCCGGCGACCTCTGAATCAATCCTGCTTGGGATAACTCAAGCGGCACTTTCGACTGATAGTTTCATATCCGCTGCCGCTTTCCAAGAGACAACAAAGGTCTTGACCGATGCAGCGATCGAAGGAAAGGTTGACTACTTGCTCGGCTTAAAGGAGAATGTCACCATGGGGCACCTAATCCCTGCGGGAACAGGTTTGAAGAGATTCAAAGATATGATTGTTACGCTGAAGGAGAAAGCGGTTGAAGGGGGAGAGGTGGCTGAACCTGAATTGATTGAGGATGCGGGTCGAAAGAAAATCACAAGGAAAGAGAAAGTCGCGGTCTTGTAATTGATCCGACGAAAGTTGAGAGGGTTTGCGCCCTGAGTTGTGGATCAGAAGGGAGGAAGATGATCTGATGGCATTTCCATTTTTGGTGGCGTGACTTGACTATGTAGAGATTTTTCTTTATATTTGTAAGCTTTTTCGAGCTAGAATTAGCACAAAAGATGGAGGACATGCTTGCCAACGATAAACCAGCTAGTACGGAAGGGGCGTGAGTGCATACTTGCCAAGGGCAAAGCCCCAGCGCTGGAGGGATCTCCTCAAAAAAGGGGAGTCTGTACGAGAGTCTATACAACGACGCCCAAGAAGCCCAACTCGGCTCTCAGGAAAGTCGCTCGTGTCAGACTTACGAACGGAATTGAGGTAACTGCCTATATCCCTGGTGAGGGACATAATTTACAGGAGCATTCCATGGTGCTAATTCGAGGTGGAAGAGTGAAAGACCTGCCCGGTGTCCGATACCACATCATACGGGGGACATTGGATACTGGTGGGGTCGCTGACAGAAAGCAAGGAAGGTCAAAATACGGTGCCAAAAGGTCCCAAAAGGTTGAAGCATAGTCTATGAGAAAAAAGCGAGCAGAACGGCGCGAGATCCTTCTTGATCCCAAGTACCAGGATATGCTGGTGGCAAGGTTCATCAATAACCTGCTGCGGCGTGGAAAGAAGCACTTGGCGCGCAAAGTTCTCTACGACGCATTTGATATAATCGAAGAGAAAACCAAGATAAATCCCTTGGATGTCTTCAAAAAGGCGCTTGGCAATGCGGAACCTCTGATTGAGGTACGCGCTCGGCGGGTCGGTGGTGCAACCTATCAAGTGCCAACCGAGGTTCGTCCGGAGCGACGCACTGCATTGGCGATACGTTGGTTGATCAACTATGCGCAGGAACGTTCTGACAAGTCTATGTCCTTGAGGCTGGCATCAGAGTTGATCGCGGCAGCAAACAGCGAAGGAAATACGGTCAAGAAAAAAGAGGATACTCACCGAATGGCAGAAGCGAACAAAGCGTTCGCTCACTTCAGATGGTGAGAAGCGAATTGATTGGAGATATTGGACTGAATAGGTGAATTTCATTCGGAAAGAACGACGGTTATGCCCAGATTGTATCCCATAGATAGAACACGAAACATTGGCATCATGGCGCACATTGATGCTGGAAAGACAACTACGACGGAGCGGATTCTGTTCTATACAGGTGTTCTCCATCGCATGGGTGAAGTGCATGATGGAGCGGCTACAATGGATTGGATGGAACAAGAGAAAGAGCGGGGTATTACGATTACCAGTGCCGCAACAACCTGCTTCTGGTGTGACCACCGTATCAACATAATTGATACACCCGGGCATGTAGATTTCACAGTCGAGGTTGAACGTTCACTCCGCGTGCTTGATGGGGCAATAGCGCTGTTCTGTTCCGTTGGCGGCGTCGAGCCCCAGTCCGAGACGGTCTGGCGGCAGGCGGACAAGTACAGCATTCCTCGGATTGCTTTCGTTAATAAGATGGATCGAATCGGTGCGGATTTCTTCAATGCCGTTCAAATGATGAAGGAGCGATTGGGTGCCAACGCCGTGCCAATTCAGCTTCCCATCGGTCAAGGGGATATGTTCGCCGGTATCATAGATCTAATTACTATGAAAGCCAGGATGCATCACGAGTCAACACTCGGAACGACGTTTGAAGATTTCGACATCCCTTCCGACCTAGTGAAGATGGCGAGAGAGTATCGCGCTAAAATGTTGGAAGCCGTTGCTGATGTGGACGACAGTCTCTTGGAGAAGTATTTGGAGGGGAAGGAGATCACTGAGCAGGAAATCATCCGTGCATTGCGGAAAGCCACGCTAGATGTCTCCATAGTGCCTGTGCTTTGTGGATCTGCCTATAAGAACAAAGGCATCCAAGGACTTCTGGATGTTGTGGTTGACCTGCTCCCGTCGCCGTTTGATGTTGGTGATGTCTCCGGTCACCATGCGAATATGAAAGACCATATATCAAGGAAAGTCAGTGATGAGGAGGAGTTCTCGGCGTTAGCTTTCAAGATAGTGACTGATCCCTTCGTCGGGAAACTGACCTATTTCAGAGTGTATTCTGGCAAGATTGAGAAAGGCTTGTATGTGTATAATTCAACAAGGGAAAGGAAAGAACGCATAGGTCAAATCCTCCGTATGCATGCTAATCATCGTGAGGACGTAGACGCGGCTTACACCGGTGATATCGTTGCTGCAGTGGGATTGAAAGCGACGAAGACAGGTGACACGTTGTGCACAGAGGAGGATCTGATAATTCTGGAGAAGATGCAATTTCCGGAACCGGTGATTTCAGTCGCGGTTGAGCCGAAGACGAAGGCCGATCAAGAGCGATTGGGCAGTGCGCTCAACAAGCTTGCAGACGAGGATCCGACATTTCGCATCTCAACGAATGAAGAGACCGGGCAGACAATCATCAGCGGGATGGGCGAATTGCACCTTGAGATTCTTGTTGAGCGGATGAAGCGGGAGTTTCGCGTGGAGGCAAATGTCGGAAGACCGCAAGTGGCATATAAGGAAACGATTCACAGGGCAATTACGCAGGAAGGGAAGTTTGTCCGGCAGTCAGGTGGACGTGGACAGTATGGACACGTGTGGATCGAACTCGAGCCAAATCCAGGGAAAGGCTTTGAATTTGAAAATGCTGTCGTGGGTGGTGTGATTCCGAGAGAGTATGTTCCAGCAGTCTCACAAGGAATCCAGGAAGCCATGAGAAATGGTGTACTGGCGGGATACCCTATGGTGGATGTCAAAGTCAAGTTGTTCGATGGTTCCTATCACGATGTGGACTCCTCGGAGCTGGCATTCAAGATAGCTGCTTCGATGGCATTCCAAGAGGCTGCACGAAAAGCCGAACCAGTGTTGCTCGAACCGTTGGTGTCCGTCGAGGTTGTTACTCCAGAAGAATATATGGGCGGTGTGATGGGTGATTTGAACGCTCGCAGGGGGAGAATCGAAGGTCTTGGTGCTCGGAGTGACGCTCAAGTTATCAAAGCCCTCGTGCCGCTTTCTGAGATGTTCGGCTATGCTACTTCTCTACGTTCGATGACACAAGGTCGGGCGATCTTTACGATGCAGTTTGCCTTTTACAGAGAAGTACCCCAGAACATTTCTGATGAGATCATCGAAAAGCTAAGGGGCAGGGAATTTGTCATGGCATGATATCTAGATACTTTTTTCAAAATCTTCAATCAACACATAGGAGACAATATAGATGGCAAAGGAAAAGTTCACTAGGGATAAACCCCATCTGAACGTCGGAACAATTGGTCATATTGACCACGGCAAGACAACCTTGACAGCCGCTATCACGATGGTGCTGAACAAGAAGGGCTTGGCTGCCGTGAGGACGTTTGACAGTATTGACAACGCGCCCGAGGAGAAGGCACGAGGCATCACAATTGCGGTTGCCCACGTTGAGTATTCAACTGCCAAACGCCACTATGCTCACATTGACTGCCCTGGACATGCAGACTACATCAAGAACATGATCACTGGTGCGGCACAGATGGACGGTGCAATCCTTGTGGTAGCTGCTAATGACGGTCCCATGCCGCAGACTCGTGAACATATTCTCTTAGCCCGACAGGTCGGTGTACCGCGAATTGTTGTTTTCCTGAACAAGGTTGACATGGTGGATGATCCTGAACTCCTGGAGCTGGTCGAATTGGAAATGAGGGACCTTCTGACAGCGTACGAGTTCCCAGGTGACGAGATCCCCATCATTCGGGGTAGTGCTCTGAAGGCAATGGAACTAGCGATAAAACCCGACATACCCCTTGACTCTCCAGAGTTCAAGTGCATCTTTGAGTTGATGGATGCAGTAGATAGCTATATCCCGGTTCCCAAGCGAGAAGTAGAAAAGCCATTTCTAATGTCTGTGGAGGATGTCTTCAGTATCACTGGACGCGGGACCGTTGGTACTGGCAGGGTAGAACGAGGAAAAGTCAAGGTGGGTGAGGAGATCGAGGTGATCGGTCTTGGCGCGCATAAGAAGAGTGTTGTGACAGGCGTTGAGATGTTCCGCAAAGAATTGGACGAAGGTATGGCAGGTGATAATATCGGGATTCTGCTACGAGGAATCGAAAAGAATGAATTGGAGCGTGGTATGGTCATTGCAGCTCCAGCATCCATTACCCCTCATAAGAAGTTCCTTTGCCAGGTGTACGTGCTGAAAAAAGAAGAGGGTGGAAGGCATACGCCGTTCTTCAACGGCTATCGCCCGCAGTTCTATTTCCGGACTACTGATGTTACCGGTGTCGTAACGATGCCTGAGGGTGTAGAAATGGTGATGCCTGGTGACAATGTGGATAAGATGCAGGTCGAGTTGATTTCCACCATTGCAATGGAAGAGGGATTGCGTTTTGCTATCCGTGAAGGTGGTCACACTGTTGGCGCAGGTGTGGTAACAAAGATTGTTGAATAGGAGCTGTAGTATGTTATTCGTTTACCACTTGACAAGCTAAGGAGCCTTGCTTCGGTGCCAGGACAGAAGATACGCATTAAACTGAAATCCTTCGACCACAATTTGATAGACAAGTCAGCTGAAAAGATCATCAAGACGGTGAAATCTACAGGTGCTGTTGTATCAGGACCGATTCCGCTGCCGACGAAGAAGACGATCTATACGGTGCTTCGTTCGCCGCACGTTGACAAGAAATCAAGAGAACAGTTTGAGACTAGGGCGCACAAACGGCTGATCGACATCCTGAACTCTACAAGCAAAACTGTTGATTCGTTGATGAAGCTCGAACTTCCTGCAGGCGTAGATGTGGAGATTAAGGTGTAGGATGTCCTCCGGAAGAAAGCATTGCTGAGGTGATCCCCCTTAGGTTGACCCGTGCAGACAGCACAGAGATGTATCGTATTGTCTCTTCAACAATCGAATGAGGAAAACTATGAGTGGGCTTTTGGGCAAGAAAATTGGGATGACTACGCTCTTTAATAAGAAAGGTGAGGCGCTCCCCTGCACAGTGATTGAGGTCGGTCCCTGCTATGTGACGCAGGTCAGAACCAAGGAAACTGACGGCTATGAAGCGGTCCAACTGGGATTCGGTGAGAAGAAAGATGGCTTAACCAATAAGCCCCTGCAGGGACATTTCGCAAAAGCCAATGCGAAACCTCTTCGTGTCCTGCGTGAGTTCAAAGGTTTTGATCTAGCTACGCTGAAGCTTGGTGCGGTGATGAAAGTGAGCGACATCTTCACAGAAGGTGATAAGGTTGCTGTTGTAGCTGTTTCGAAAGGGAAAGGTTTTCAAGGAGTGGTGAAACGTCATCACTTCCGTGGCGGCTCAAGAACTCATGGTCAAAGTGACCGCGAGCGGGCACCCGGATCAATCGGTTCCAGTTCATACCCTTCGCGAGTCTTCAGGGGACAGCTCATGGCTGGCAGGATGGGTGGGGAAAGAGTAACGGTGCGGAATCTGACTGTTGCCGGGGTGATGCCGGAATCGAATTTGCTGCTGCTCAAAGGCTCAATCCCTGGTGCGAAGAATGGATATGTCGAGATTAGGAAGAGGTGATGGGAATCTGAAGCGTCATCTGAAGTCGGAACTTCGAAAGTCTAACGTTCAAAGAGCATAAATGGAACTAGCGGTTTACAGAACGGATGGTTCAGAGAGCGAGGAGACGATGCGTCTCGCTCCAGAGATCTTTGAGATTGAACCGAACGATCATGCAATCTATCAAGCGGTCCGGATCTATCTAGCCAATCGTAGACAGGGAACACATCAGACGAAGGAGCGTTCAGATGTGAGAGGCGGCGGGAAAAAACCGTGGCGGCAGAAGGGTCGGGGGACTGCGCGTGCTGGAACGACTCGGTCGCCGATCTGGATCGGTGGAGGAGCGACCTTCGGTCCCCATCCGCACGATTACCGGATGAAACTGCCGAAGAAAGTTAAGACCCTTGCCCGGAAATCGGCTCTTACCTACAAGGCAACGGGGGGTCAGATTATGCTCGTCGAAGATTTCACGATCGCTGTCCAGCGCAACGACGATCCTGAGAAGAAGGTTCCTCGCACAAAGGAAATGGTCAATATTCTCAAAGCTCTCAAGTTGGATTCCACCAAAACCCTGCTGGTGATTTCAAAGTCTGATGTGAATTTAGTCAAGTCATGTCGGAATATCCCGACACTCCACACGCTTGAAGCAAGGAACATCTCAACCTACGATATTTTGAACAATAAGATGCTCCTGATTCAGAAGAGCGCCGTGGAAGTCATTCAGTCTTCCTTGATGGGGAAAAACTAACTGCGAGAAGCGAACACCATGAGAGTGATTTTGAAACGCCCGCTCGTTACCGAGAAAATGACAAATCTGCAAGACCAGCGCCAGTATGCGTTTGAGGTTGATTTGAAGGCGAACAAAGTTGAAATTGCGAAAGCCGTTGAGAAGAAGTTCAATGTGACGGTGGAGAGTGTTCGAAACGATGCGCTGCAGAGGAAAGCAGAAGGAGCAGCTTACTCGGCGAGGAAGGTTTTCCGGGTGGAGAGCAAACTGGAAGAAAGCGGTGGTCACCCTGAAGAAGGATGACAAGATTGACTTCGTCGGCGGGGTATAAACGATCAGTCAGAAGAAAAGAAAACAATGGCACTTAGAAATCTAAAACCGGCTACACCCGCGACGCGATTCTATTCGATATCAACATTTGAAGAAATCACTAAAGAGGAGCCAGAGAAATCGCTCTTGACGGCGATTCCCAAGAGTGGTGGAAGGAGTAGTGACGGGCATCAGACTTCCCGACATCGCGGGGGCGGACACAAACGGTTGTATCGCATCATTGATTTCAAGCGGGACAAGATCGGTATTGAGGCAAAGGTCGCCGCGATTGAATACGATCCAAATCGTTCGGCACGGATTGCCTTATTGAATTATGTTGATGGTGAGAAGCGCTATATTCTTGCACCGGATGGATTGAAGGTTGGTGAGAAGATCGTTTCCGGTGATGATGCTGAAATCAAACTGGGCAATGCGCTTTCGTTGAAGAACATGCCGCTTGGTACATTTGTCCACAATGTTGAGTTGAAGCCGAACGGAGGAGGACAGCTTGCTCGGAGCGCTGGTACGTCTGCGCAGCTTGTAGCAAGGGAAGGAGAGTATGCACAATTGAGACTGCCGTCCGGTGAAGTGCGGATGGTACCGGTGACGTGTCGTGCGACAATTGGCATCGTCAGCAACATTGATCATGAAAATATCAGCATTGGCAAAGCAGGACGGTCGCGCTGGCTTGGGATACGTCCCCATGTGCGAGGTGCAGCAATGAATCCGATTGACCATCCGCATGGCGGAGGTGAGGGAAAGGCAGGACAGGGAAATCCGCATCCAGTGTCTCCTTGGGGATGGCACACGAAAGGGAAGAAGACGAGAAAGAAAAGAAATCCGACAAGTAGATATATCATCAAGCGAAGGAAGTAATATGGCGCGGTCACTGAAGAAAGGTCCGTTTATTGATTCGAGGTTGCTGGGAAAGATTGAAGCGTTGAACAGGTCAAAGCAGAAGAAAGTGATCAAGACCTGGTCGCGAGCATCAACGATATCACCTATATTTGTCGGGCATACCTTTGCCGTGCATAATGGCAACAAATTCATCCCAGTATATGTTCAGGAGAACATGGTTGGTCATAAGCTTGGAGAGTTTGCCCCGACCAGGATCTTTCGGGGACATCCCGGGTTGAAATCTGAAAAAGCCACGACGACGAAAGCATAGCATAGCACGGAGAGCCTGCACTCAATGGAAGCACAAGCAGTCAATAGATATATCGGTACATCGCCGCGCAAGATGAGGTTGGTGATTGATTTGATTCGCGGAAGATCTGTTGACGAGGCATTGAACATTCTGCATTTTTCTCCTAAGCATGCCTCGCGCGTCGCCGAGAAAGTCCTGCGATCAGCCATTTCTAACCTGATGAACAAGGATGAAGCGAAGAAGCTTGAGACGGAGGAGCTGTATGTGAAAGAAGCCAAGGTTGATGTGGGTCCTACAGCAAAACGGATGCTTCCTGCACCCATGGGACGTGCCTATCGAATACGGAAACGTTCCAATCATGTAACGATCATTGTCGCTCAGAAGGAAGCGTCGTGATCACACCCTACTCGATAACATGCGCTGCCTATGGCGGAAGGAGCGTCATCAAAGTGAAAATCAGGAGAAAATAATTTGGGGCAGAAAACTAATCCGGTTGGATTGCGTTTGGGCATCACCCGATCCTGGGATGCGACGTGGTATGACGAGAAGACGTTTGGGCGGAAACTGGCAGAAGACTTGATGATTCGGCAATACATCCACAACCGTTTGAAGAAGGCCGGGATTTCGAGAATCCTCATCGAGCGCACGCCGAAACGCGTGGTCTTGACGATTCATACTTCTCGTCCAGGCATCGTGATCGGGAGGGGCGGCAAGGAGATTACTCAACTTGAAGAGGAGTTGAAAAAGGTAACGAGCAAAGATGTTAAAATCATGATCAACGAGATCAAACGTCCAGAACTGGACGCTTATCTCGTCGCTGAGACGATTGCCCAACAACTGGAGGGTCGGATCTCCTTCCGACGTGCGATGAAGACGGCAATCACTGCTGCGATGCGCATGGGGGCAGAAGGAGTACGCGTGATGTGTGGGGGGAGATTGGGAGGAGCTGAGATCGCTCGGAGTGAGCAATACAAAGAAGGACGTATCCCACTTCATACGCTGCGCGCAGATATTGACTACGCTACGACAACAGCACAGACGATCTATGGTGCTATCGGTGTGAAAGTCTGGATTTGCAAAGGGGAGATTCTCGGAGAGAAATCGAAATAGAATTGGAACAGTAGTTACTGATATCCCTCAATCTGAAATTCGTCCGGGGCAGAGAACTGTAAGGTGTTCAACATGCTGAAAAGGTGAGCGAGAATTTCAGACTTCGTCGTGAACTCAGTTGAACAACTGCAGGACTTGAACATAGGGAAAATGGTTTTATGTTAATGCCTAAGCGAGTAAAATACAGGAAGGCACAGCGGGGTCGGATGTCTGGGGTAGCAACCCGCGGCGCGATGATCGCCTTTGGTGACTTCGGTTTGAAGGCGTTAGCGCCTGGATGGATTACACAGCGTCAAATTGAGGCGGTACGCATTGCACTCACACGTCACATGAAACGAGATGGAAAGGTCTGGATTCGCATCTTTCCCGACAAGCCTGTTACCAAGAAACCAGCGGAAACACGTATGGGGAAAGGAAAAGGGGCACCAGAATTCTGGATTGCCGTGGTCAAACCCGGTAGAGTGATGTTCGAGGTGGGGAATGTAAGTCGAGCGACGGCAGAAGAAGCGTTGAGGCTTGCTTCGCATAAGCTTCCGATCAAGACGAAGATCGTCACTAGACATGACTACGTGGGCGCATGACGGCTCAAGAGATATCGTCTCACTCCATTTCAACATTCTGAGCGAGTATGAGAACGCATGAACTGAGAGAACTCTCTGATGCAGAGTTGCAGAAACGGATTATGGATGAAGAGGAGAGCCTAGCAAACTTGAAGTTCCAGCTTTCGTTGAGTCAACTGGAGAACACTTCGAAGATCAAGGTGATCAAGAAGGATGTTGCGCGGATGAAAACCATTCTCCATGAACGAGCGCTGCAGAGGATTAAGGAGAGCACGGAAATTGCCGCTGTAAATGCACCGTAATCTACAGGAGAACACTGGATACTATGGCTGACCGGGGCATGAGGAAGGTTAGAATCGGCAAGGTCGTGAGCAACAAGATGCAGAAAAGCATCGTTGTTGGCATTGAGCGCAAGGTACCACATAAGCTATACAAGAAGTATTTTCGTAAAACGATAAAACTCATGGCACACGACGAGAAAGGCGAGGCGGGGATTGGTGATGTTGTGAAGATCATGGAGACTCGTCCTTTGAGCAAAATGAAACGGTGGCGCTTAGTTGAAATCGTTGAAAAAGCCAAATAATCGTTCGTTACGTGGTCCTGCCCAGTTCTATCCCTCAAGGACCGCGGGAGATTGCTTACAATGATACAGGAAGAAACCAATTTAACCGTAGCAGACAATTCGGGTGCAAAGAAGGTCCGTTGTATTCGGGTGCTCGGTGGTCATGACAAGCGATATGCTGGTGTGGGTGATATGATCGTTGTTTCTGTCAAGAGTGCGATTCCTGGTGGCGCAGTGAAGAAAGGCGAGGTCTCGCGAGCTGTGATTGTTCGGACGAAGAAGGAAACGCATCGAAAAGATGGTTCTTATATCCGGTTTGATGAGAATGCCGCGGTCTTGATTACTGCACAGAATGAGCCGCGTGGCACACGCATCTTTGGTCCCGTTGCCCGTGAGCTTCGGGAAAAGCAATTTATGAAAATTGTTTCATTGGCGCCTGAAGTGTTGTAGAGGAACATCATCAACAGGTAAATGATGAAGATAAAGAAGAATGATATGGTGTTGGTAATCGCTGGTAACGCTCGTGGAAAAACCGGCAAGGTATTGAAGATATTTCCTGCTAAGGACAAGGTGATTGTCGAGGGCGTCAACATCATCAAGCGACACACAAAACCTTCGCAGAAGAATCCTCATGGTGGGATCGTGCAAAAGGAAGCCCCGATCCACGTCTCCAACATCATGTTTGTTGATCCTCGAACTAATGAGGCGACGCGGCTTGGCGTGCAAAGGATCACTGATGAAAAGTCGGGGAAACAGCATCAGGCACGTGTGAGCAAGAAATCAGGTGAAATGGTTGTTTAGATAACCTCTTATGGGAAAAACAAAAGACTCAGGCAAGTCTTCAAAGGCTGTCGAGAAAGCTGAACAAGGTGGAAAACCTCAGCAGGCGGCGGAACCTGCACCCCCTCCGCGACTGCATGAACTGTATAAGACGGAGCTTGTGCCCTCTTTGATGAAACGATTTGGGTACAAGAGCGTGATGGAGGTCCCGCGCGTAGGAAAGATTTGTGTGAATATAGGGCTGGGTGCAGCTACACAAGATCCAAAACTGTTGGAGACTGCAGCAAAAGAACTGGCGATGATTGTCGGTCAAAAGCCTGCTATCACCAGGGCAAAGCAATCCATCTCGAACTTCAAACTGCGCCAGGGCATGGCGATAGGCTGCCGGGCAACGTTACGCAGAGCACGGATGTATGAGTTTCTCGATCGGCTGATCAACATAACTATTCCGCGCATCAGAGACTTCAGAGGTATTTCTGACAAATCGTTTGATGGTCGGGGTAGTTTTACGCTCGGAGTTAAGGAGCAAATCATTTTCCCTGAAATCAATGTGGACAAAGTGACAAGGATAACAGGGATGGACATCACCATTGTTACGACGGCAAAGACCGATGAAGAAGCGTACGAACTCTTGAAGGGTTTCGGAATGCCGTTCAGAAAACGAGAATCACCCGTCGCAGCTGCAGAGCAACCTGTAGATCAGAAAGCGGAACCAATTTCAATAGAACAGCCAGCTAGCTAAGAACGAATAAGAGAACTACTGTGGCACGATTAGCAATGATTGTCAAGGCGAAGCGCACTCCGAAATTCAAAGTTCGTCTGCATCATCGTTGCAGCATATGCGGACGACCAAGGGCGTACCTTCGCAAGTTCGGTCTTTGCCGTATCTGTTTCAGAAACTTGGCGTTGGAAGGGAAAATACCAGGAGTCAGAAAAGCGAGTTGGTGATGCTGCCGTATCAGAGCATTCCAAACGATATGTTCAATTTCATGTTGAGGAGTGGTGTACATAATGACTGATCCGATTGCGGACTACTTAACACGCATACGAAATGCGATACGGGCAAGACACAAGAAAGTTGATATTCCCGGATCAAACCTGAAGCGGAACATAACTCAGCTCTTGCTGAACCAGAAGTACGTCAGCGATTTTGTCCAGCTTGATGACGGACAGCAAGGAGTCCTCCGGATCCACTTGAAGTATCAGCATGGGCAGAGCGTCATCACTGGACTGAAAAAGATTAGCAAGCCCGGTCTTCGTGTCTATGTGGATGCTGATCACCTCCCAAAGGTGCTGAACGGTTTGGGGATGGCGGTGATTTCGACACCAAAGGGACTGCTGACAGATGCTCAAGCCCGTCAGCAGCACATCGGCGGCGAAGTGTTGTGCTATATTTGGTAATCGCATCATGCGCTAGCTCGTCGCATGTTTTTGTTCACAATGTTCGAAGGAGATAGAGCGTTGTCACGGATTGGCAGGAAACCTGTCCCGATTGTGCAGGGGGTAACGGCAGAGAAAACTGATAGTACCCTAAGAATTAAGGGTCCCAAGGGGGAACTATCCATCGTGATTCATCCTAATGTGACCGTCGAAATCAAGGACGACCAAATATCTGTGATGCGTCGGGATGATCAGAAAGAAAACAAAGCGCTTCACGGTCTCACGCGGGCTTTGATCAGCAATATGACAGCGGGTGTCACTGAGGGGTTCAAAAAGAAACTGGAGATTATAGGTGTCGGCTATCGGGCAGAGATGCGTGGAAAGAAACTCCATCTTCAGCTGGGATATTCTCATCCGATTCTGTTTGCTCCTCCTCCTGGCATTACGATAGAAGCGCCGACACTGACCAACATTACAATTAGCGGCATTGATAAGCAACTCGTTGGTCAAGTCGCAGCGAAGATCCGCTCCTTCCGACCGCCCGAACCTTACAAAGGGAAAGGGATCAGGTACGAAGGTGAATATATTCGAAGGAAAGCCGGCAAGGCAGCAGCGACGGTAAAACAGGCATAATCATCGGCATGTGATATAGCATGGCAAGAAAAGGTTTTGAAGCACGGACAAAGCGAAAAGCCCGCACTCGAAAGAAGGTATTTGGTACGTCTGACCGTCCTCGTCTCACGGTGTATCGGAGTCTGAGGCACATTTATGTCCAACTGATAGATGATGTTGCCGGAAGAACCTTGCTCGCTGTCTCCAGTTTGTCTAAGGATGTGCTCGAGGCAAAGAAAGGGATCAAAGGGAAAACTGCTGTGGGTAAGATCGTTGGTGTTGCGTTGGCGAAGAAAGCTCAAGAGAAAAACATCAAGAAGGTTGTCTTTGATCGTAACGGGTATCGGTATCATGGGAGAGTCAAAGCGGCTGCGGACGGTGCTCGGGAGGGGGGACTGAGTTTCTAGGGAAATTGGCACCAGGTTCCTGGACGCAAAAGGTTCAAGATTGCCTCTCATGTTGGCTCTCTGCGATTGTCGGGTCGTCTAATGGCAGGACAGCGGCCTTTGGAGCCGTTAGTAGAGGTTCGAATCCTCTCCCGACAGCAGTGCATGTGGAACCTGAAATCCGACATTGGTCTTTGAACGAAATTTTCAGCTCCTTCTCACTTCTCATTGATGGAGGGTATTTTTGAAGAAAATCAAAGCAAGCGAACTGGAACTCAAGGAAAAGCTTGTTCATATTAGTCGTGTCGCAAAGGTGGTGAAGGGTGGACGACGATTCAGCTTCAATGCGGTGGTCGTTGTGGGTGATGGCAGGGGACACGTGGGGATTGGGCTTGGCAAAGCCAATGAAGTGGCGGATGCCATTGCAAAAGGCATTGACGATGCGAAGAAGAGCGTAGTTAAGGTGCACGTTATCAAAGGAACGATCCCACATGCTGTGATAGGAAAATTCGGCGCGGCACGCGTCGTCATGAAACCAGCTTCACCTGGAACAGGACTCATTGCTGGCGGCGGTGTTCGCGCGGTGTTGGAGTCTGCAGGGGTTCAGGATGTGCTGACAAAATCGTTGGGATCATCTAATGCTCATAATATGGTGAAGGCAACGATGAGAGGACTGCTGAGCTTGGTTGATGCTAAGACGATGGCGGAGCGAAAAGGTGTGACGGTGCAAGAGCTGTTTCAGGCGTAAGAATGAGGACAAGAGGCTCACTATGGCGAAATTGAGAATCACACAGAAACGAAGCGTTATCGAGCATCTGAAAAAGCAGAAACGAACGATCAAAGCATTAGGATTGGGAAGACCTAATTGGTCTGTAGTTCATAATGACACGCCGCAGGTTCGTGGAATGATTGAGAGAGTGAGACACCTGGTTGAAGTGGAGGAGGTGAAATAGCGGCGTAACCGTCTCGGCAAGTGTGGCAGCGATACGCTAACACTCATGGCGGGAATGATCGGGCGGCGAAGCGAAAGAAATCTGAATTGTATGGAAAATAAAGCGTCGCAACAAAGAATCGAATTGGAATAGTGATGGATATTCTCAGCAACTTACATCCTGCAGAAGGTTCTCGAAAGAAGATCAAACGGATCGGTCGGGGTCAGGGATCTGGTCACGGTGGTACGGCTACCAAGGGACACAAAGGACAGCGTTCGCGCTCTGGGGCGAAGTTCAGACTTCAGTTTGAAGGTGGACAGATGCCGCTGGTGCGCAGAGTGCCAAAGTTTGGGTTTCGCCGTGTTCTTCGCGTGGCGTATCTGCCGGTGAATGTACTCGTGCTCGACCAGCTTGTCCAGACAGGAAGAGTGACCGACGGTATCATCACCCCTGAGGTTCTGCATCATTGGGGAGTTGTCTCAAAGAAGCGTTCACCGATAAAGATTCTTGGCGACGGTGAAGTGAAAAGCAAACTTGAAGTGAGCGCCCATGCATTTAGCAAGTCCGCTATTCAGAAGATTGAGTTAGCGGGGGGCAAAGTTCAAACTCTTCCAAGGTAATGAGCTATGGCTGGTTTTGGGGAAAGCCTACGAAACATTTTCAAGATCAAGGAACTCCGCGAGCGTATCCTGTTCACGGCTGCTCTGTTGGTCGTGGTACGCGTCGGTGCACACATACCGATACCCGGCATTGATACGGCTGCTTTGGCAGGTGCCGTGCGAACACAGGCGAGCAATACGCTTTTCGGATTGTACGATTTGTTTGCCGGCGGCGCATTCCACAATGCGGCAGTGTTCGCACTCGGGATCATGCCCTATATCAGTTCCTCCATCATTATTCAGCTGCTTGGTGCAGTTGTCCCGTTTTTCCAGAAGCTTCAGAAAGAGGGTGAGGAAGGACGGAAGAAGATCACGCAGTACACACGATACGGGACAGTGCTGATCGCAGCACTTCAAGCCTGGGGTGTTAGCGTCAGATTGCTCAATATGAATTTTAACGGTGTGCCAATTGTGCCTGCTGCAGTGCAGGGCTTGGGGTTCAGCATAAGCGCTGTGGTCGTGATGACGACTGGCACGATTTTCATGATGTGGTTAGGTGAACAGATCACGGAGCGGGGGATTGGTAACGGTATCTCCCTTATCATTTTCATTGGTATCATTGCGCGATTTCCGAACGCCATCTTAGATGAGTATCAGCTCGTCTCCAGCGGCACGCGTGGTCCGGTGGTGGAGATAGTGATTGTGGCAGCAATGGTATTCATTGTTGCTGGGGTCGTACTTGTGACGCAAGGCACGCGGCGAATCTCCGTACAGTATGCAAAGCGGGTGATCGGTCGAAAGGTCTATGGTGGTGTCACGCAATATATCCCGATCCGCGTCAACACTGCCGGTGTGATGCCGATCATCTTCGCGCAATCCATCATGTTTGTGCCTTCCACGCTCTTGACCTTTTTCCCGCAAAGCGACTTGATGACTGAAGTAGCTGCGTGGTTCAACTATGACCACTGGTTCTATGCGTTGGTGTACGGACTGATGATAGTCTTCTTCACCTATTTCTACACAGCCATCGCCTTTAATCCCAGGGATGTCGCTGACAACATGAAAAAACAGGGTGGGTTCGTGCCAGGTATTCGCCCCGGTCAGCATACGTCGGATTTCATTGACAATATTCTGACGAAGATCACGTTGCCAGGCTCTATTTTCTTGGCGATTGTCGCAATTCTGCCGACGGGCATCACAAAGATGGGGGTATCGCACTCATTTGCATCGTTCTTTGGTGGTACGAGTTTATTGATTATCGTGGGAGTAGCGCTTGACACGCTGCAGCAAATGGAATCGCACCTCTTGATGCGACATTATGATGGATTTATGAAGAGCGGAAAGATCAGAGGTAGAATTGGACGATAGCATCTCTTGCCACCCTGAGGGATGGGAAGATTTAGATGATAAGAATCAAGACCGAGCGCGAAGTCGCCTTCATCCGGGAAAGTTGCCAGATCGTTGCAGACGTACTCAAGCTGCTTGAGCGGCACGTTGCTCCGGGAATCACGACTGGCGAGCTTGATGCGATGGCTGAGGATTTCATTCGGTCCTGCGGTGGCGTTCCGGCATTCAAAGGATACGGGTTCGAACGTCAGAGTCTCTATCCCGCTTCCATCTGCACTTCCATTGATGATGAAGTCGTTCATGGGATACCAGGTCCGAGAAAGCTCGTGGAAGGAGAAATCCTCTCAGTTGATGTTGGTGTACAAAAGAGCGGATACTTTGGTGACGGAGCAAAGACCTTTACGGTAGGGAAGATCTCTGAAGAGAAAGCTCGGTTGATGCGTGTGACGGAAGAGTCATTGTATGTGGGGATCCGGCAGGCAGTAGCGGGAAACCGGTTGCAGGACATATCATATGCAGTGCAAAATCATGTGGAGAGCGCAGGTTTTTCGGTGGTCAGGGCTTTGGTTGGTCACGGTATTGGCGTGAAACTGCACGAGGATCCTCCAGTGCCGAATTTCGGCAAGTCTGGCGTGGGACCTCTACTGCGTAAAGGAATGACGCTGGCGATTGAACCCATGGTGAATTATGGAAGCTATCATGTGAAAGTGGCTTCAGACGGTTGGAAGGTTCTTGCCAGCGACGGAAAACCATCCGCCCATTTCGAGCACACGGTTCTTGTAACAAAGGGGGAACCAGAAATACTGACAGTGTAACTTAGCATTGAAACACCATGGCAAAGCAGGGACCAATCAAAGTTGACGGGACAATTACCGAGACATTGCCAAACGCGACTTTCAAGGTGCGGCTCGAAAGCGGTCATGAAGTCCTTGCCCATATATCGGGGAAGATGCGAATGAATTTCATCAAGATTCTGCAAGGGGATCGAGTTACCGTTGAGCTTTCTCCCTATGATTTGACGAAAGGAAGAATCACCTATAGGTATAAATGAGACACCGGAAACGAAAGAAGAGGAGAAAATACATAACAGTCTAATTTATCGTAGAGTCCGATTCATAATCGGACAGCGTCTGATTCCAGTCCAGTTGCGAATTTGACTCTACAATGCTGGAGTTGAACTATGAAAGTAAGATCATCAGTAAAGAAACTGTGTGACAATTGCAGGATTATCAGGCGGAAAGGCGTCGTGCGGGTGATCTGTACTAATCCGAAACACAAGCAACGACAAGGATAAGGAGAACTACCAGTGGCTCGTATTGCTGGCGTTGATCTACCGAAGAACAAGCGGTCAGAAGTGGGACTCACTCATATCTACGGGATAGGACGTTCCTCTGCACAGAAGATTTTGACACAGGCTGGCGTTGACTGGAACAAACGCATCGGAGACCTCACGGATGAGGAAGTGGCTAAGATTCGTTCCATCATCACTTCCAACTTCAGGGTGGAAGGGGCACTTCGAAGCGAGACGCAGATGAACATTAAGCGGCTGATGGACATTGGATGCTATCGGGGCATCCGTCATCGGAAAGGGCTGCCCGCCCGTGGACAGCGGACACGAACGAACGCACGTACCCGAAAGGGAAAGAGAAAAACGGTGGCTGGAAAGAAGAGAGTGTTGGCGAAGAAGTAACAGTTCGATTGCTGACAGGTTTTGAGAAATAACTAAAGGAGAGCGCCTTGGGAAAGACTGTAGCGAAAAAGAAAAAGAGAATCCAGGTTGAAACGAATGGACGTGCCTACGTCAAGGCTACGTTCAATAATGTGATGGTAACCATCACGGATATCTATGGGAATACTATTGCGTGGTCATCAGCCGGGAGGAATGGGTTCAAAGGTTCACGGAAAAACACTCCTTTCGCCGCGCAGGTGTCCGCCGATGCGGCAGGAAGGGAGGCATATGATCTGGGATTGCGGAAGGTAGATGTTTTTGTGAGAGGTCCCGGTTCAGGTCGTGAAGCTGCGATCCGATCGCTTCAGTCAGCCGGTTTGGTGATCAACACAATTCGTGATGTGACGCCCATCCCGCATAATGGTTGTCGTCCACCGAAACGACGAAGGGTGTGAGACCGAACCAGAACTTATGAAGGCATACGGTTCGAATTTTGCAGCTTGGCTGATTGTTGGATGCATGGATTTCTCACTCTATTGATGGTTAATATAATTAGTGGAGAGCTATAGATGGCAAGATATATTGAGGCAGCATGTAGACAGTGTCGTAGGGAGAAACAGAAGCTGTTTTTGAAAGGGACAAAGTGCTATACAGAGAAATGCCCTGTGGAGAAGAGGAGTTATGCTCCAGGACAGCACGGCACCGTGCGTCGGGTAAAAGTCTCAGATTATGGTGTTCAACTTCGTGAGAAGCAAAAGGTCCGTCGGATCTATGGAGTGTTGGAACAACAATTCCGCAATTACTTTGAGAAAGCCATTCGGCAGAAAGGGATCACAGGTGAGAATCTGGTGAAGATCCTTGAGCGGCGATTGGATAATGTGGTGTTTCGCCTGGGTTTTGCGCCGTCACGGAAAACGGCACGACAACTCATTCTGCATCGGCACTTTTTGATCAACAATCGAATCGTCAACATCCCATCATATTTGCTCAATCCCGGCGATGTTGTTCGGGTGAAAGACCGCAGCAAAACCCTGGAGATCATTCACTCTTCCGTGCAGCGCACGCGAGATACGGCAGTGCTACCATGGCTAAGCCTTGACAAGGCAAACTTGACAGGAACATTTCTGCAGATACCCGAACGTGCTGATATTCCGTTGAATGCGAACGAGCAGCTGATTGTTGAACTCTACTCAAAATAACAACATAGGGGTGCCTTGAATCAATGAGTGTATCGTATTTGGAGATGCCTGAGGGCATAGTGTTAGATGAAGCATCCCATTCAGAGACGTTTGGACGCTTCATCGTGCAGCCGCTGGAACGAGGCTTCGGTGTCACGATTGGAAATGCACTTCGGCGGGTGCTGCTTTCATCGCTTCCCGGTGTGGCAATCACGGCGGTGAAAATCAATGGTGTACTTCATGAATTCTCGACGATCCCCGGAGTGGTGGAAGATGTCTCTGAGATCATCCTCAATCTCAAGGAAGTGAGACTGAAGCTGCTTGATAAGAAGATTACCAAGATTACACTGCAACTGAAGGGTCCGCGGAAATTAGTTGCTGGTGATCTGCAGAAGAACGTCGCCGGGATTGAAGTGTTGAATCCGCGACATCACATTGCTACACTGAACGATGATGCAGATTTCGAGGTTGAATTGCGGATCGCTCGAGGCAAAGGCTATGTTGCCGCAGAAGAGAACAAGACATCCGATCAACCAGTGGGCACGATCCCGATTGATGCGATTTTCACGCCCATCAGAAACGTACGCTACTCTGTTGAAGACACGCGTGTGGGACAGAGAACGGACCGCGAGAAGCTCATACTGGAAATTGAAACCGATGGCTCGATAACACCTGAGGACTCGCTGACGTTCGCTGCCAAGATTCTGAGAGACCACATCCAGCTTTTCATCAACTTCGAAATGGAGCCTGAGGCTGAGAAGAAGGAAGAAATCGAGCAAGATACGGAGGTTGCGCGTGTCCGAAGAATCCTCAAGACACCAGTGGAGGAATTGGAGCTTTCCGTCCGTTCCCACAACTGCCTGAAGGCAGCCAACATTAGAACGATTGCGGATTTGGTGCGGCGTGATGAAGCCGATATGTTGAGATTTCGGAACTTTGGGCGGAAGTCGCTCGCTGAACTGACTGCTATTATCGAGGAATACGGATTGAAGTTTGGAATGGATGTGAGCAAATACTTGAAGGATGATGGCGAGTGATGCAAGGTGCGGGCGTCGAAATCAAGCTGTGGGCTTACGAGCCTCTGGCTGGGGAGTGTGTGCTCTCACACCTCATCGGTTGATTTCTTGGAACCGATCTTCTCATGGAGACATTGACAAGTATCTCATGTTGAGGAATTACGGATGAGACATTTACGCAAGGGAAGGAAGCTCAAACGAACAGCAAGCCATCGCAAAGCAGTGCTTGCTTCTTTGGCAACGTCGCTTTTCAGACATAAGAAGATTAGCACGACGGTGGCGAAGGCAAAAGAGGCTCGTGTACTGGCTGAGCACTTGATCACAAAAGCAAAACGGGCAGTGCTTGCGGAAAGCGGCACAGAACAGAAGGATGTTCATGCTCGGCGTGAAGTTGCGCGATACATCAAGGATCGTGAGGTGGTGAAGATGCTCTTCGGTGAGATCGCGTCTAAGGTTGCTGACCGTCCTGGGGGATACACTCGCGTAGTGAAACTGGGTCAGCGGCTCGGTGATGCTGCTCAGATGGCGGTGTTGGAACTCGTTGACTACAATGTTGCACAGGAGAAATCAGCCGTCTCAGGAAAAGCAAAGGAGAAGCCAGGCAGGGGAAAGGGAGAGCGAAAGAAGGAGGAAAAGGGAGAAGTAGTGAAAGAGGTGGAAGCCGAACAGGCGGAGGAGATCAAAGAAGGCAACTGATATTTTCATCTCACGCTTTCCCCGCTTTTTGGGGGTGGGGAATATGCGGATTTCGTGACTCCATCCACCTGGGTGGAGTTTTTTGTTCGATCTCAGATTGTGGCTGCAGCGACAGAACAATGTTCCGCTGACTCGCATTTATGTTGATCACCTCTGCGCAATTCATCGCTGGCATTGCGGATTTGAGACAGCTACCCAAGCAGCGACTCTTGGAAGTGGTCTTCACGGGAAGGTCCAATGTCGGCAAGTCGTCACTCATCAACGTGCTGTGCAGTAGAAAGCATCTTGCCCGCACGAGTAACACACCCGGCAAGACGCAGCAACTGAACTACTATCTCATCAACAAGAAATTCTACTTTGTGGATTTGCCGGGTTATGGCTATGCGAAAGCCGCCTCTGAACTCCGACGGCGATGGAAACATCTTATCGAGGGATATCTCAGCACGAGCAGTCACATCAAACTCGCGGTGCAGTTGATAGACGCAAGGCTTGAGATCACGGAATCCGATAAGACGATGATAGATTACTTGAATCAGTTTGATATTCCCCACATTGTTGTTCTCACTAAAGCAGATAAGATCTCGCGTAGTCAGTTGGCACACCATCTCAGACTTGTGGAGCAGCTGCTGGCAGCGAAACCTTTCTTGAATGCAATTATTCCTTTTTCTGCTGTGACAGGGGAAGGAAAGAAAGAGGTTCTGCGAGCGATTAAGCAACATCTTTGATTGCAAGGTTTTTCTGAGCGTCATTACTTCCGGATTCTGATTTTTGAAAATGATTTGCACTAACCGAACCTCTGTTGTCCGACAGATTATCTGTCGGACAGACTCTTCTTCGACATTTTAACTGTCGAAGAACATTGGAGTAGCATATTTGATTCATACGTTCCAGGCGACGTGTCGAATCGTCGCCTGCAATGTGGAATCGTGGCAACCGAACCACAAACCAATCTGGAGGAATCAATTTTGAAGAAGCGGCTCTTTACCCCCGGACCCACACCTGTGCCTGAGAGCATCATGCTTCAAATGGCACAACCGATCATTCATCATAGGCATCCGGAATTCACCGACCTGCTGAGAAGCATGAGCGAGAATCTCAGGTATCTTTTTCAGACGGTCCAGCCTGTCATGACGCTTACGACCTCAGGTACTGGTGGAATGGAAGCAGCGGTCAGCAATCTCCTTTCACGCGGCGACACGGCGATTTATGTGAACGGTGGAAAATTCGGAGAACGGTGGGGGAACATTCTCAGGGCTTACGGCGTGAAGGCTGAGGAGATGAAAATCGAATGGGGAACGGCTGTTCAGCGGGAACAAATCGTTGAGAAACTCAAACAATTTCCAACAGCAAAAGCTGTTTATATCACACACAGCGAGACTTCCACAGGCGTTTTCACTGACGTGAAAGCTGTTGCTCAGGCAGTGCACGAAAACTCCGATGCCATCGTCGTTGTTGATGGCATCACGGCTGTCGGTGCACATGAAGTGCGAATGGATGACTGGGGATTGGACGTTGTTATCACCGGCTCACAGAAAGGATTGATGATTCCACCGGGACTTGCATTCATTGCACTCAGCGAGCGGGCATGGAAACTGGCAGAGACCTCTGACCTCCCGAAGTTCTACTTGAGTCTCAAGAGAGCAAGAAAATCTCTAGAGGACTACGATACTCCCTGGACACCTGCGATCACCTTGATCATTGGCGTTGAACTTGCACTCAGGATGATCCGTGAAGAGGGGATCGAAAATATTTGGGTGCGTCACCGAAAACTCTCATCTGCAATACGGGCAGGATGCACAGCGCTTGGACTGAAACTGTTCGGCAATTCGCCATCTTATGCGGTGACCGCTGTTTGGGTGCCGGAAGGAATCGAGTTTAAAACGTTCAATAAAACCATTAAGCAAAAATATGGTATCACAATTGCGGGTGGACAGGATCATTTGAAGGGGAAGATCTTCCGCATATCGCATCTTGGCTACTACGATGAGCTTGATATGGTAGCGATGATTTCCGCCCTTGAGATGACGCTGCAAGATTGCGGCTGGCGATTTGACACAGGGGCTGGAGTGCGTGCGGCACAGAGAGCGTTCAGCGAAGTGGGGTAATTACGAATGCCGAATGTCGAGTGTCGAGTTTCAAGTTTCGAGTTTTAAGTTGTGAGTTTGAACCTTAAAGTTGAAACCCTGAACTCGAAACTCTCAGAGTTTTGCCTTTTGATTTTTGATATTTGCTATTTGCTATTATGCTGAAGGCTGGCTTCGGAAAATCTATCATCACCCCCAAAGCTGGGGCTAGATTGATGGGCTACTCAAATCGCACTGCTCCCTCAACAGGAGTGCACGATGACCTCCACGCCCGTGCAATGGTGTTGGAGGCAGACGGACAAACTTGGGCTATTGGTGTGGCAGAGCTTTGCTACCTGCGTGAACCTCAGGTGGCGGCGGTACGAGAGATCGTGCAGAAGCGAACGGGCTTTCCCTGTCATTGTCTCTTCTTAAGCGCCATTCATACCCATTCAGGACCGGATGACCAGGACGTAGGCAGTTGGGACTTACCACTGGTGGAGCTTGTGGCTGATGCTGTGGTACAGGCTGTTGAGCACCTGCGCCCTGCGCGTATCGGAGCTGGCTCCGGCTTTCTGTATGGATGGTCCATCAACCGCCGCTGGCTTGACCGGCCTGTTGACCCGTTTGTTGGAGTGATTCGAGTAGATGATGAAAACGGGCACCCCATAGGTATAGTGGCGAATTTTGGGTGCCATGCCGTAGTCTTAGGATATGACAATCTCCTCATTTCCGCCGACTGGCCTGGCGTGACCAGCCGAGTTGTGGAGGGAATGCTGGGACCTGAGGCTATCTGTATCGTCACTCAGGGAGGGAGCGGAGATATAAATCCACTGACCAGCCAAGTCCATGCCCGTCTTCAATCAGGAATTTCTGTTGGGACTATGAAAGGGAAGACCTATTATGGAGAGATGGAAGGAACTCCTGAATGGCATATTGGTGACCGAGGGGGAGGTACGTATGAGGAGCTGAACGAACTCGGAGAAGCAGTGGCAGGAGAAATTATCCACGTCGTGAAGAAAATCAAAACGAAGCCGTTGGCAGTTGGATTGTGGACAAATCGGCTCTCTCTCGATGGATCTCTTCAACCGGGCGACCCACCATACACGAGCAATGTAAGTACCCCACCTTCGCATTTGATCGAACGTCCAAATCCTCCAAGTGTTCACGGCGAACGCATGATGGAAATCATGACGCTGGGTATTGAGGAACTCGGTATCGTGCTCTTGGGAGAACCCGGTGAGATCTTTGCAGAGACAGCCTTCACGATGCGGCGAGAGTTGCAGAAGCTCGGATATGTTCATCCATGGATAATCAGCTATGCCAATGGCTGGCAGGTCTATTTGCCACCTACATCGGTATTTCCAGAAGGAGGATATGAGGTGAGCTGGGCTGTTGACTTGGGATTGAGTCCAACTGTGCAAGACAGGATCTGGAGTTCAGTTCACCCTATTTTGCAGAGACATGTTCCAGAATAGGGAGACCTAATGGCAGCTTTAGCAATCCACGGAGGCGCACAGGCAGCAAGAGATCTTCGACTTCCTGCTTGGCCCGAATTCGATGTCCAAGAGGAAGAAGCGGTGCTTACCGCTTTGCGGAGTCGCAGATGGTGTCGGTTGTCAGGTTCCGAGGTGCAGACATTTGAACAGGCTTTCGCAGAGTATCATGATGCTGAACACGCTGTCGCTGTCAGCAATGGAACCGTGGCTCTTGAATTGGCATTGATTGCATGTGGCATTAAGCCTGGTAATGAAATCCTCGTTCCAGCAACGACCTTCATAGCCTCAGCAAGTGCGATCGTCACTTCAGTTGGAGCTGTTCCAATCTTTGTTGACATAGATCCAGAGACTGCGACGATAGATCCTGACGCCCTTGAAGCTGCCATCACTGAGCGGACAACAGCGGTTATCGCAGTGCACTATGGTGGATATCCGATAGACTTTGACCGGATTATTCCGATTGTGCATAAGCACAAGTTGTATCTTATCGAAGACTGTGCGCATGCTCAGGGGACTGAATGGTGTGGACGCAAGGTGGGAGCCATAGGCGACATTGGTGCTTTCTCCTTCCAGGAGTCGAAATCCTTTACGGCAGGTGAAGGTGGAATTGTCATAACCAACAACAGCGATCTGGCTGAGCAAGCTCGTCTGTATCATAACATCGGCAGAGTAATGGGTCAACCCGGGTACAGACACTTCGCACTTGCGTCTAACTATCGCTTGAGTGAACTGCAAGGTGCTCTTTTGCGAGTTCAGTTGCAGCGATTCAGGGAGAAACAAGTTCGTATCAAGCACGAGCGTGGACAGTTTTTGGCGAACAGGTTGCGTGAAATTGGCGGCGTAGAACCTCTCAAGAAAGACGAACGTATCACCCAGCGCGGCTATTACTTCTTTGTGATACGGTATGATAGCAATGCTTTTGGAGCGGTGTCGAGGGATCGTTTCATAGAGATTCTCCAGGCTGAAGGAGTGCCGTGTTCCGCAGGATACGGAATTCCTCTTTACAAACAACCTGCCTTCAAGGAGCAGGAGATCAGACGGTGGCTTCCTGAATCGGCAAAGCCCTGGCCGGACTATGAGAATATGTACCTGCCTGCATCGGAACGCTTCTGTTTTGAGGAGCAGATTACCTTCCCCCACCAACTCTTGCTGCTGGAACAGGTGGAACTTCAAGCGGTTGTGGATGCGATTTCTAAGATTAAGATGCATTGCGATAAAATTTAGTCTGCTCAAGTTTGGAGTTTCGAGTTCCATATTTCGCATTGTTGGTGAGAACTTGAAACTTGCAGGTCGCAACTCGAAACCTGTAACTTGAAACTCGAAACTTGTAACTTGAAACTTACAGTTAATCATAATTGAGGTCACTAAATCTATGAAAATCCTCATCAGTGATTCCATCGAACAAAGTTGTGTGGACATTCTCACAGAAGAAGGGTTTGAAGTTGATGTTCACACAGGACTGAAACCAGACGAATTGAAAAACATTATTGGTGATTACACGGGACTTCTGGTGCGCAGCAGCACAAAAGTGACGGCTGACGTCATTGCGGCGATGAGCAATACGAAAGTTATCGGTCGTGCTGGCGCCGGTGTGGATAATATTGATGTGGACGCAGCAACCCGTAAGGGAGTTCTCGTGATGAACACGCCCGGTGGCAATACGATCTCTACTGCTGAGCACACTATCTCGATGATGCTGGCGCTGTCACGAAACATCCCTCAAGCAAACCAGGATTTATGTGCAGGAAAGTGGGAGCGGAAGAAATACACGGGGACGGAACTCTTCGAAAAAACCATCGGTGTAATTGGTCTTGGGAAGGTTGGTCGTGAGGTTGCACTGCGATGCAAAGCGTTTGGAACGACTGTGATCGGCTACGATCCACTCCTCTCAAACGAAGTTGCTGACAAACTTGGTATTGAACTGACAACTCTTGAGGAGATTTATCGCAGGAGTGATTTCATCACTGTGCACACTCCGCTCAATGAGGAAACTCGTGGAATGATCAGTGAGAAAGAATTAGCAATGTGCAAGAAGGGTGTTCGCATTATCAACTGTGCGAGAGGAGGGATTGTTGATGAGCAAGCCTTGCTTAAAGGATTGGAGAGCGGTCATGTTGCTGGTGTAGCATTAGATGTGTTCGTCAAAGAGCCACCCGGTGACTATCCTTTGCTGCAACATCCAAAGGTTATTGCCACACCTCATCTCGGTGCGTCAACTGAGGAGGCGCAGGAAAAAGTCGCTATCCAGATTGCACATCAGGTTGCCGATGCCCTGAAAGGTAGGGCAATTGCTGGTGCAGTGAATGCAGAGTTCATCCAATTAGCGATGCGGGATGAGATCAAGCCGTATTTGATGTTGGTGGAAAAGATGGGCCGTCTGCAGGCACAGTTGATGACTGGAAAACTCAAGAGCATTACAGCGACCTACTGCGGAGAATCGCTTCATCAATCTATGGAAATTCTCTCGCTGGGAATTCTGAAAGGGGTGCTGAGCAATTTGATGAGCGAACCCGTGAATTATATCAATGCCCCCATCATTGCGAAGGAGATGGGAATTGTGCTAAACGAGAAGAAAGACCGCGACAGTGAGAACTATGCTCATCTGATCACTGTCGCGTTTGAAACCGACAGAGAAAGCAGATCGTTTTCAGGGACAGTGTTCGGGAACAAAGATATCCGTATTGTGGCGATTGATCATTTCCACTTTGAGATCAGACCTGAAGGCTATATGCTGTTCTATTCTAATGTTGATAGACCGGGCATGTTAGCAAGCGTCAGTTCGATTCTTGGCAGGGCGAAGATCAATATCGCCGATCTTTCACTTGGTAGATACGAGATCGGAAAGAAAGCTTTAACAGTGGTCTCGCTGGACAGCGATATTCCTGAGCCAGTGTTAAGAGAAATCACCGGCATCGAAGGAGTCTATGAAGCAAAGGTGGTGAAACTTTGAAGGAGACATTCAGTCTTCATTGGAATGATTCAGACCACAAGATTTCGTTTTCGAAATGCTTTCCCCCTAGATGGCGCTTACGGAAGTCACGAACATGCAACTCATTTGCTTTATGCAATAACTGACTGCGTTGCAGGAAACAAGTTCATGACGAAGTTTGAACTGAAGTTGGAATGAATGCGATGACTGACAGGTGAAATGATCCGCCAGCTGAAATCGGGTCGGTTACGTTGAAGCCAACATTGATCCTGAACTCGATTCACGTTTGATCCTGGACATAATGCTGTGCACAGAGTGATAAACAAAACTGATATGGATAAATTAACCCGCGAGCAGAGGAAAGCAGTTTCGCATTCGAGGGGAGCAGCTTGTGTCATTGCTGGTGCTGGGACGGGAAAGACCGCTACTCTCTCCGCTCGCATCTTCTATTTAGTCAAAAAGAGACACATCCCTCCGAATCGGATATTGGTAACAACCTTTACGCGTAAAGCCACAGCAGAGTTATATGCTCGTGCATACCAGCAACTTGGGTTGATTGCATCTCAGCTGAGAATATCTACAATTGATGCTTTAACTCTGGATCTTGCGCAAGAGGCAGCAGACCGGGGCCTAATGAAATATGCGAGACTGATTGGCGAAGCCAACCGGCGAGTCTTACTTCTTCACTGCGCTTGGGAAACCCTAGGCATGGACCATGCGTGGATACCATCCCACGACGAAAGAGCTAGATGGGCCGACCGTGCAGGTAAGAAGCGAATCGTAGATCAGTTGGAAAGATGCCTCCGTGCAGAAATCGCAGGGACAAAACAGAAGCGAATGCTTATGAGAGAGGTTTGCTCCGTGACGCAAGAGAAGTATAAACAGCTTACATATGCCCAAACTAGAAAGACAATAGACAGATATTTCCAAAGGCTTGAGGAATTCAGATCAATAGACTTAGAACTGCTGAGTCGCGATTTTCTTCGTCTCTTAAAGCAAGGCAAGAAGGAAGCTAAAGCCTTTGCATCTAAATTCGATGCAATTCTAGTTGATGAATTCCAAGATACCAGTCGAATTCAGTGCGAAATACTTCTGCTCCTTTCAGGCGCAAGGCGCAACATCTGGGTGGTGGGAGACCCATGCCAGCAGATTTATGAATGGCGAGGTTCAGGGAATGATAACCTGCTTTGGTTCATTAAAAAGACAAAAGCAATAAGGTACTACCTCACTGAGAACTGGCGTTCGACTCAACCCATCTTAGACTCAGCCTTTCAGTTCTTGAGTAGTCGAGCTCCAAGGCTAGCGAGGAATGGAATGCTACAGCAGTTGAAGTCCAAGCGGGACGAGCAACCTGATGACAGGCATCTTATTTATGGAGGCACACTAGGCCAGGGACTATCCTTTATCAAACAAATATTGAATCATTCACCTGACTTGAAGCCGGTCAGTATCGCTATCTTATCCAGAAGTCTCACTAAAGCTATGAGAATTGAAATCAAGGGAAAAGCTCGACAGTGTGGCCTAAATGTGCAATTCCATTCCTCTACTGCGGAACGATCTGCGCAAGAATTAGTGCCAAGCCTTCAATATGACTCTTGGGGGTGGAAACCGGGTTCAGTTTTGACCAAGCTATACAGACATCCAGCTGTAATAAGTCTGCTTTCAACGTGCCTCTCTAACGGAGATTTCAGTAGCCTCCGAGACATTCGACCGATCACGACCGCCGCTGAAGCATTAGACAGCACGCTACCGAGTGAGGCTTTCACTTTCTCGGAAGCTTGGTCTGTTCTTGAGAAAACGTGTGACCGAGAAGTTACGGTATCTTCTGCAGTTGTGGGCCGAGGTGATGCCATTCCGGTAATGACAATCCACGCTGCGAAAGGACTTGAATTCCCAGTTGTCCTGTTGATGAAACTAAGCGAAGGGAATTCATTCTCATTTCCCCATCCCGAGAAAGAGGAAGACTCTCGACTTGTTTATGTGGGTGCCACACGTGCAAGAGATCTATTAATTCTTGTCCATGCCGACAAAAGACCCAAAACTGTGCTCAACGACTTTGGCGGTAATCTCACCCTGGTTCCTCGGAAGGTGAGTAAAGTGGCACATAAGAAGATAGATGTTCGGCCAATGGATTCTATTCCACCGATAATCGCTGCAACTCATCTAGACCTTTGCGAACAATGCCGACTAAGATTTGCAGCCTATCACGAGGGCCGTTTCCTTCCAAGATGGACGGTCGAACAGAGTATGGGTTCAAGGATTCATAAGGCACTAGAGTACTATCTCAGAGCAGGAATCCCCAAAGATATTCAAATCATTAACCAATGTTTTGACAACGGTCTTCGAGATGGTGATTCGCCTCTGCGAAAGTTGCCCCGCACTGTTGTGGAAAAGATGAAGCGTGGGTATCATGAAATCGCTGAGGAGCTTTCCGAGAACTTTCGGAAAGTGCTTGAAGTGGAAAAACGCTACAGATATTTGCAGGGTAGATCTGGTCAAGTGGAAGGCATTGTGGACGCAGTCCTGAAGAGTAAAGATGGAACTGTCGTGTTAACAGAATGGAAAACCTCCAGTGCAATTGAACGAACAAGGAAGCATCAATATGAACTTCAAGCCCGAGCTGGCGCATTGGGTTTGAAAGCGCAGCACTCTCGCTACGTTAAGATTGTAGAGATTGTTCCAATTTTCAATCCTAAGAAAAAGATATCGCTTCCTTATGACCGTGACTTTGAACTTCAGAGCAAGGAAATGCTGAAAGATGTTTTTGAAAACCTTAAGAATCGAAAGTACGAACCGCGAAAGGGAAGCCATTGTAAACAGTGCGAATTGAGGCGTTGCTGTCCTGCATGGCCTGGAAGTTAAGAAATACGCTGTTGAAAGTAGCGAGCACAAATCGGGCATGGCATTGCGAGTATTAAGAAAGCTATGTGTACTCTATCATTTCTGACGGAGCTAGGTACCCTTTGAATCCTGGTGCTGCACTTTTGGAATGTCAGATCTTCTATGAGTTTGCCTTACTACGGCTTCCTGTAGGTCCGCACGTTACATGAAATTCCCCCTGCTCTCCGAAAGATATATGGTGTGGGGGACAAACGAAAACTAGGAGATATCCAAATGAAACAAGAAGAAATCAAGAAAGTCGTAAGAGAAGGTTATGCTAAGATTGTCAAGAAGCAGAGTTCTTGCTGTGCGCCAGGAAGTTCTTGTTGTGGAAGCACTGACTCCGCACTGGACATAAGCAAGAACATAGGATATTCAGAAGAAGAACTCAGATCTGTTCCCGAAGAGGCGAATCTCGGACTTGGATGCGGAAATCCCATTGCTCTTGCCTCATTGAAGGAAGGAGAAACCGTTCTAGACCTTGGCTTAGGTGCGGGTTTTGATTGCTTCCTCGCGGCGAACAAAGTTGGGGAGGGCGGCAGAGTCATCGGTGTAGATATGACACCGGAGATGCTCGAGAAGGCAAGAGAAAATGCTCGAAAAGGAAATTATCGGAATGTGGAGTTTAGACTGGGAGAGATCGAAAACCTGTCTGCTGCCGATAATTCCGTTGATGTTGTGATCTCGAACTGTGTCATCAATCTCTCGCCTGACAAGAAGAGGGTGTTCAAAGAGGCATTCAGGGTTCTGAAACCTGGTGGAAGGCTGATGGTATCGGATATTGTGTTGATGAAAGAGCTTCCCGATTTCGTCAAAGACTCCGTCGAAGCCTACGTCGGCTGTCTTTCTGGTGCGATACTCAAGGACGACTACATGGGGGCGATTAGGGATGCAGGTTTCCGCGAGGTCAAGATAGTGGATGAGATATCTTTCCCTGTCGAGCTGATGGCTAATGATCCAACCGCAAAGGCAATCACCGCGAATCTGAACAACCCAACCGAGAAGATAGAAGTGATTGCCGATACAGTTCTTAGCGTGAAGGTTCAGGGAACAAAGCCAAAGTGAGAACGAGGAATAGGGGCAGCATCCATTCTTCTCAGTTGGCGCTTGCCTGGAAGACACAAGTGGAAGAGGCGAGAAACAAGTTACTCTTGATGTAGCTACTCAGCCACAAAGACACTAAGGCACAAAACACCATTCGGATGATGTAATGGACCAGGGATGACACGGATTGCACAGATCCCGCAAAGCGGGACGGATTTTTTATTGGTGTTCATCCGTATCATCCGTGTAATCTGTGTGCTATTAATGATCTTTGTGTCTTTGTGCCTTAGTGGCTGAGTAGTTACCTTTTGATGCTGAATGCTGACTTCTGACTCCTCACTTCTGATTTCCGGCTTCAATTTCTTTCTCACGCTTACCAACAATGCCTCAACTCAGTCAGAAGCTCACCCTATTCGACCTGACGATGATCGCCATCGGCTTAACGATTGGGTCGGGTATTTTTCTCACTCCCTCGATCATCGCGAAGGCATTGCCATCGCCCATGTGGATACTGCTCGTCTGGGTGATCGGCGGACTGATGGCTTTATCTGGTGCGCTCACCTTTGCCGAGCTCGGCGCGATGATGCCGCGTGCCGGCGGTGTATATGTGTATCTGACGCAAGCTTATGGTGGACTCGCAGGATTTCTCTACGGATGGGCATATTTTCTTGTCGTTAATACAGGTGGAATTGCGGCTCTCAGTGTTGCGTTTGCGACATACGTCGGTTACTTCGTTCCGTTGGGTGCTGCTGGGATAAAGATTGCCGCGATTGTAGGAATTGTGATTGTGACGGCGGTGAATGTGCTTGGTGTGAAAGCCGGGGGAGTGTTCTCTGACGTGTTCACTGTGCTGAAGCTTGTTGGCATACTTGCACTGATCGCAGTAGGCATTGGTTGGGGAACAAGCAGGACCACAGATTTCATGACACCGCTTGGTGATCTTTCAAATGGGCTGGGAAGCGCGCTCGCGGTTGCGATGGTTGGGGTCTTGTGGTCGTATGGTGGCTGGCAACATGCGACGTTCACAGCGGGAGAAGCTAGAGATGCAAAGCGGAGCGTACCTGTTGCGATGGTTGTGGGAGCTCTCGTGGTCACCGTTGTCTATCTCCTCACAAATGTAGCCTATATGTTTCTCCTTTCACCGTCGCAAATTGCCGAGTCGTCGCAGGTCGCCTCAGATGCAGCAGCCGTGATTCTCGGTCCCATCGGAGGAAGCATCATTGCGCTGGCAATTTTCATTTCGACATTCGGGACAGCCGGGATCTATACTCTCACGGCTCCTCGCATTTACTATGCGATGGCGAACGATAGACTGTTCTTCCACAAAGTGGCTGAGGTTCATCCCAGATATTGCACTCCGGCATTCGCAATCATCCTGCAATCATCGTGGGCGGTGGTGCTGATCCTTTTTTGGGGAACGTTCGAGAATTTGATATCTTACGTAGTGTTCACGGATTGGATTTTCTTTGCTCTTGCAGGGGCAAGTGTTTTTCTTTTTCGGAGACGCCTGCCCAACGCAGATCGTCCGTATAGAACATTTGGCTATCCTTTCACGCCGATCTTTTTCATCGCAGCGTCAGTCTGGTTTGTCCTTAACACGCTGGTGGAGAAACCGGCGCAGGCATGGGCAGGCATTGGCTTCTTGGCATTGGGAGTGCCGGTGTATTACTATTGGAAAACGAGAAACGAGAGGTCAACCTCGTGAGATATGTATCCGCGTTAGCTCGACCGTATCGTGATAATGATTATCTCACAGGATCAACAAGTGGAGATTAGGAAATGCAAACAATGTCTCCCCGTCAGCGCGTGTTGACAGCTTTGCGGCGTGAACAGCCTGACCGCGTACCGCGAGAGCTCAGCTTCGGTGCATTCACGCCTGCGCTGATGAAAGTGTTCCAGGAAAAGACGGGCACTACTGACCCGGCGGAGTACTTCAATTTTGAAGTTCGCTCAATCAGTTTCCAATCGCCTCAGGAGCGTCTGGATTTCTCACACTACTACGACAACCTTCCTACCAACACCGTCATTGATGATTGGGGAGTAGCACGAGTCCCAGGCACGTTCTACCATTTTGAGCACCTCCTTCATCCCATGGCAAAGCTCAGGTCTGTGCGTGAAATCGAGGAATATCCTCTTCCGAACTATCTAAGCTCAAGTTGTCACTCTCATCTCATAGAACAAGTCGAGGATTTGCACAAGCGCGAACTGGCTGTCTCTGGCGAGTTGCACTGCACCATTTTTGAGATAAGTTGGTACCTGCGCGGGATGGAAAACCTGCTCATGGATTTTGTGAATGAATCGGAAGTGGCGACTGCGCTCTTAGATCGCATTACCTTACTCCGATGTGCCCAGGCAGAATTGTATGCTCAAGCTGACATAGATGTTCTCCAACTGGGCGATGATGTCGGTAGTCAGGATGGAATGCTAATGAACCCTGTGATGTGGCGCAAGTGGCTGAAGCCGGGTTTGGCTCGTGTGATAGAGCGAGCATGTCACGTGAAACCCGACATCTTGATCTTCTACCATTCCGACGGCGACTGTAGTGCTATTGTTCCGGAGCTGATCGAAATTGGTGTGGATATTCTGAACCCCGTGCAGCCCGAGTGCATGAATCCTGCAGAGTTGAAAAAGCAATACGGTGACCGCTTGGCATTCTGGGGAACTATTGGCACGCAGACAACGATGCCGTTTGGAACGCCTGACGAGGTGAAAGCAGTCGTGAAGGAACGCATCGAGACGGTTGGGAAAGGTGGAGGATTGCTCCTTGCACCAACACACATTCTCGAACCCGAAGTGCCGTGGGAAAATGTTCTTGCGTTCTTCGAGGCAGTGGAGGAGTATGGGAGGTGTGAAAAGGCGTAACGAAGAAATCGAACACATCGTTAAGGAGTATCAGTCAACATCGCCGTATCCTTTCAGTGTTCCACTTCACCGCGAGTTTTGCATGTTACTTATCTCTTGAAGGGCTCCAATCTATTACAGAAGTCGGGTCTGTAATAATCCTGACTATCCATCTCCTGTATCCATCCGTTTTCTAAGTCAAGTTTCTCCAGGATGCTCAGCACCCGATCGTATTCGCTTTCGTGAATCCTCCTGTTGAGAACAGCAGAATCATTTGCTCTGTTCGTGGGGCAATACTGTGCCATCACGCTGATCGTAATGTCTTTGCTGAGTTCGTCGCTGATCCACCGCAATGAGTCTTCGCTTCCTGCAATGTCGTTAGGAAGGACAAGGTGGCGGATAATCAATCCCCGCTTCAGTAATCCATTCTCCATTACGAGTTCACTTCCCACCTGCCGATGCATCTCTTTGATGGCACTTCGAGCACGCTTAGGATAGTCTTTGATTTTGGAATATTGCCACGCCATCTCGTTATCGCTATACTTCAGATCGGGCAGGTAGATATCTATGATGCCATCTAATAGTTCGAGCACCAGAGTCGAATCGTAGGCGTTCGTGTTATAGACAAGCGGTAGATGCAGACCTTTCTCGACAGCGATGGATAGCGCTTTCACAATCTGTGGGACGAAGTGTGTTGGAGAAACAAAGCCGATGTTGTGGCATCCCTTCACCTGAAGTTCAAGCATCATCTCAGCAAGCCGTTCAAACGAGACCTCGTTCTTGCTTTCCTCCTTCCAGTTCTGGCTGATCTGATAGTTCTGGCAATACACACACCTCAGATTACAATTGCCGAAGAAGATGTTTCCAGTCCCTTTTGTTCCTGAAAGCACGGGCTCCTCACCGAAATGAGGACAGTAGGACGAGACAATAGGTAGGTAACCTGAGAAGCACCAAGCGACTTCGTTCTCCAGCCGGTTCACCCTGCATTCGTGAGGACAAATACCACAACTTCCGAGCAGCGCTTCCAGTTTCTCAGCTCGTTCCTGGAGTTCACCCGTCTCGTGAAGCTGTATGTAAGATGGTTGAAACATGCATTTTGGTTATGTTGCTCAAGTATCATGCAACGGAGACGGTAGTGGGGATAGAACAGTGTTCTGTCCCTGTGCTCGCCTTCTTCCCTGGATCTTGTCGAAAATAGTCTTGAACGTACTATTTCCCTTTGGCAAGCAGCGACGCAATCATAGCATCAAGACTCTTGATTTTCGCACCGGTCTGATCAAAGCCGGTAGCCACGATTTGTATGACGCCGTCACGATCAAGAAGGAGTTGGTAGGGAATAGATTGGACGTGATACTTCTGCGCCACGGCATTTCCCCAACTCTTGCCGTCGTAGCTGATCTGCCAGCGCATTTTCCACTCTTTCACGAAGTTCTTGACAACGTCCAAGTTCGTTTTCGTATCCTCGCCATCGAGGCTGATTCCTATGATGTCGAATCCTTTGTCTCTGTATTTGTCGTACACTTTGATGATGTCCGGCAGGTCTCTGACGCAAGGTCCGCACCAGGTTGCCCAGAAGTCCAGTAATACAACTCTCCCTTTGTAGTCCTTAAGTGAAATCGGCTTTCCGTCGAGATTGTCTTGAGTGAAATCCGGAGCGGGATACCCCTCAGCGATGAGCATTTTGGGTTCCACTTTCTCTTTAGAGACCTCGAAGTCTACCCGATTACCCAACACCGAGACACTCTTTACTCGATAGCTTTCCCCCTCGATATTGAACGGTTTCTTCGTCTCGAAGAATTCCTTGGATGTAGGATTGGTATCCAGTTTTCCATCTTGGTTCACATCAACGACTAGTGCGTCATCGCTGATACTACTGAAGACCGCAGTATTGCTGAACGCCGTCAACGAAATCTTGTATTCCTTGCCGCCAAATGTCGCCGTCCCTACTCGACCGAAATCCTGGAAGTACAACACGCCGTAGAGTTTTCTTCCCTCATCGCTAAACCTGTAGAAAGTGTACGGCAGCATCATGACGGTGTCGCGGTCACCAACCCGAAATCTGGCTTTCACATTTCCTTCCTTGAGCCAAGCCCCCTGAACTTGCCTGTCCCACGATCCATCGCCGTCGTTGGTCAAATCCTTATCGTTATTGAAGTCAATGTACACTTTGGGCATCTGTCCTTGTCCCTCATCTATGACGATCGTGATAACGCTGTCTGGCGTGTTGCCAACAATCATTTTTCCGTATTTCGGCAGTCGCGAGTTGTACTTTGGCTCCTTGACCAGATCCATCGGCGGTATCCCATTAATCCCTGAGCGAGACGGTCTGTATCCCCTCACGATGTTGGCACTTCGCATCTCCAGTTGAAGATTCGTCGCAGGTTTCGTTCCATCGCCTTCAAAAGAGATATTGAGTAAGAGAAGAAAACTCATTATAGCGAAAGTTCTTGCCGTTTGCATAACTTATTACCTTTCGTTTTGAATATACGGAGGCTGCATCTCGCTTCTGACCTCGACTATTGCTCCAGAAGAATCAAAGCGTAGACCGTGTGCAAGCGTTACGCAGCGGCGTAGTCCACGCTCTTCCTACCAAATGAGTGTGCCGTTGGATCAATACAAGTAACGATAGCAATTACTAAACCGATAAGTCTCGTAACGCTTGGTGTTAGGCAGCGTTGGCTTTCCGAAATTACTCTGTCAGAAATCCTTTTGCTTGTCCGTCTGCAACAACTCTTTCCAGTTCCGCGAAATAAGCTTGACAGAGACCCGGAACATCTTCCTTTCCCTCCCAATCGGGAAAAGTAAACCGATGGGAGATCTTAGGAGGAATGTGAGCTGGTCTCGGCGGTGCTTCAGGCTCTGAATGGTACTCAGAAACTATGTTGCCATCTGGGTGAATAACTTTCAGTGAAAAGCTCTCAGATATGTGTAGTGTCATTTCTATCAACGTGTGTTGGCTAACAGTCACAGGCTCTATATGTACGTTGATGTCTCGCTTGTGCTTGAAGAACGACAGCGTTCGACTCGAACCGATATGGCCGTTGTACCACTCTTTTCCACGATCCTTGGATTTGGCTTCTTTCAAAGCGTATTGAAGGACAGAGCGGGCGGCCGAAAGGAATGCACTCAAGTTGAAAAGGAACTCTTGTCGGTCGTCTAGCTTCGCCAACATTTGTGAACAGAAGTAATGCGCCTCTTTCAGTTTGCTGTCCTCGTGCATAATCCTTTCCTCTGCGGACCAATTCCGCGTAACGCCATGCTCAGTTGATGCAGGTCTTCGCGGCCTGCGGGAGAGGTATATCTTACCAACATGTGCGCAAAGACTCATGACCATCCAGCGTTCCAGTGGGCTGCTGCAAGCCGTTACGCCTTCCTTCTCATCTTTCTCACGAAATTTTCCGTACCCTCATTCAGAATGTTTTGTATGGGAATGCTTATGCCACTCAAAATATCATCAAATCTGAAGACCACTTTCAAAAATGCAGTTCCTGAAAGGCCTTCTATTGTCTCCAACTGAACCAAGAAATCGTGATCTCTATGCGCCCCCACTATTTTTCTAATCAATTTCAATGAGGCTTGATGTTCCTTTCTAAAACGTGATAGCTCCTTTTTTGCAGCTTTCAGCGCTTGGACAGTCTGAAGAGAAATCTCAAGATTTCTTAATTCATCAAATAACTCTCTACCCAAGAGTTGTTCCAGGTCTTCAGAAGCTTCGTAAATAAGAACGCATAGATTCCTTATCTGCAGTTCCTTCTTGCCATATCCAGAAAGAAAAATAAGATTCTCACAAGAGATTTTTGCATCCAGAGATGCGGTCAAAATGAATCCGGCCAAATTCCAGATAGGAATTATTTCGTCCCAACCATTCATTTTTGCATTTCTTACTGTTTCACTAACAACTTCCAGCTTTTTGCGAAGGTCATCATATGAAGATTGAAATTTCTTTCTCAGATCCTCTGCATTGGAAACAACCGCATTCTGGAAGAGTATCTTCGCCAATTCATCTAGTTCGTACTTGTCCCAAGATTTCATGGTCCCATCATCAGATTAGATTTTCGTCCACCTCTAGCATAACACAGGCGATACCCCTCGGCACATTCCAAAAGACCTGTCACACCGTGATAAGACGGCATCATCGGGGTCTCATTTCTCTGCACGTGGTAAGCTCAGGTAACCTACGGATTCGTTGCCCACAATTCAACCTCTCTTACCAACGCCCGCGGCGGAAGAGTCACTGCGTGCAACACTGCTGCAGCGACATCTTCTGAACGCAGTCGTGCACCTTTGCCGCCTTCTGCAATCTTTGAATCTTCAAGAACGCGAGTATCTACGGCGCTGGGACTCACGACGATTACACGGATATTATGTTGGCGGACTTCCCGCAGCAATGCTTCGGAAAAACCCATCAGCCCGAACTTCGAAGCGCTGTAGGCGGAACTCTCTGGATTTGCGCGCTTTCCCGAAGTGGAAGAAATCATCACGATGGTTCCTTGCTTCCGCTCGATCATGGAAGGCAGCACAGCGCGCGAAAGAAGAAAGGGACCTCGCAGGTTTGTGTGGATGACTCTGTCGAAGTCTTTCACCGGCATTTCGATGACAGGCACGTGGACAAAGTCCGCAGCGTTGTTGACGAGAATATCAATATGACCAAACGCCGTGAGCGTGCGCATGACTAATGTGTGAACAGCTTTCTCGCTGGAGACGTCCACAGTTACGGTCAGCGCTCTTCTTCCGAGAGCTTCGATCTCCTTCGCAACGCTTTTCAGTTCTGACGCGGTGCGTGAAGCAATTGCTACATCAGCACCCTCATGGGCAAAGGTGAGAGCAATCACTCGACCAATACCTCTGCCCGCACCGGTTACGAGAGCGATTCTATCTTGAAGCAGTCCCATTTGGTTTTGAGATTTCATGTGTTTGAGTCCTTGATGTTGAGTGGAAGCCCATGGGTCCGGTTGCGAATCGGATGCTACGGTCATATTTCCTCTAACAACTCTACTTCGCTCAATTCTCGTATCACACCTAGAACCTTCTCTCGTACCTGCCGTCTCTTCGATTCATCTGTCAACGGCTTTCCATCGCTCTCCCGTACATAGAATGCATCAACGATTCCGTCCATACGTGTAGCAATCTTGGCGAACTGAATGTCCAGTCCGAACTGTGAGATGGTTTCTGTAACACGGTATAAGAATCCAAGCGAATCCGGGGCAAAGACATCAATGATAGTATAGTCCGAGCTGTCTTCGAACTCGACATCTATCCTGATATTGGGATTGACGACCGCCTTCGCTCGCCGCCGCCATCGTCTTCGGTGTTTCTCAAAGAGATGTTGTAGATCAATCTGATTATTGAACACATCGTTCAAGTCTTGATGAATCTTCTGGCGTTGCTCTTCGATCAAGCTTTTGCCTGAGGCAAAATCAAACACGCGGAAGTTGTCAATGATCACCCCATCTTTCCGTGTGAAGATTCTCGCATCGAAGATGTTGGCATCGTTTGCAGAGAGCACGCCGCAACACTTCGAGAGTGCGCCAGGGGCATCACGACCTATGATAGTCACCTCCGTGTAACTCTCAGAGTCTTTGAAGATCGTGGAGATCGTCTCCTCGTTCCCAATCTTTGCGATATGGTCGGCGATTTCCTTATCGTCAAACGCAACGATGTAGCCATCGCTTTCAAAGCCCAGCAGATGCTGCTCAACGATATCCCGCCTCATACGCTCCGAGAGCCGATCAACAGCGCCTTCGATTGCTTGACGAGTACGCTCCTTGTGGAGTTCGATCAGTTCTTCCTCCCTGAGTTTGCCCGTCAACGCTTCTGAAGCCCGTTGGTAAAGCTCATGTAGGAGGACTGCTTTCCAGTCAGTCCAGACGGTCGGATTCGCTGCTGACAAATCAGCGTAGGTCATCAGATAGAGCATATCAAGCAGGGACGTATCGCGACGCGCCCCTACGCGGAAGATGCTGGCAAAGTCCTTGATAGTGAGGGGATCATCAACATTCCTTCGGAAGGCTGTCTGTTCCATCGTAAGATGATGCCGCACCAAGAAACAAACATCCTCCGCACCATCTACGAAGTTGATTCTTCGCATGACCTCTTTCGCAATCTCGACACCAACGATCTCGTGGTCACTCACACTTCTCGGTTTCCCCATGTCGTGCAACAAGAGCGCTAGATACAACACGTCTTTGCGCGGGACGCCCCGAAATACATCAGCCATCGAAGTGTCTTGACGTTGAAGTCTTTCAAGATTCTCAAGTGCAATCAATGTGTGTTCGTCAGCGGTGTAGTAATGATAGACGTTGTGTTGGAAGAACGCAATCAAATCGCCAAATTCAGGAAGGTATCGCCCCAGCACATCGAGTTCATTCATTGACCGCAACGTCATGGCAACATTGCGGTCACTTGTGAGAATATCCTTGAATATCTCGGAAGCTTCTTGTGATGACCGGACGCTGTCATCAATGGTCTTCAGGCTGCGGCTGATGGCGTCCTGGACGCCGTCATCAAAGCGCGCACCGTATCTGCACTGGTGGCGAAACGCTTCGAACATTCTAATAGGAGTGTCAAATCTGTAAGGCTTCTGTTCAGATCTGAGTGAAAGCATCCCTTCCTGTATAGCATAGGTATCATCCAACATCTTTCTTTCACCGAATCCGACGTCGCTTGGCATCACCAAACTCCTAAACTTCGCCGTAAGCTTCGTGCTGAGTCTGAAGACGTTTCGAGCGTGTAAGTAGTAGTCACGCATGAAGTGTTCAACATCATGCATGTCGCTGCTGGAAGCATAGCCGAGTCCTTGAGCGATCTGTTTCTGGATGCCGTACACCAGTGTGTCGTCAGGAGCATTCATCAAGTAGTGGATTTCGTTTCGAGTTCTCAGAAGAAAGTTCAAAGCAGTAGTAACGTGGCGGCGTTGGACACCATCAATCATGCCTCGAAGGTGAAGCGTCTTCAGCATCTGCTGAGAAGCAGAGCGACAAGTCAAAGGTTTGACCGAAGATTTCGGCGGCAGGAATGCCGAATCAATCGAGCGAAGTATCCACACAAGGTTGTGCAAATCACGCAATCCCCCTGCACTCTTCTTGATGTTCGGCTCAAGGAGTTTCACCGAGTTCCCGTATTTGGCGTGGCGAATGTCCATCTTGGCAAGAACCTCACGAACAAACGGCAGGTTCTTCTCCTCACCAACGGAATTCAATAACTTGAGCTGGAAATCCTGGTGCAACTCCAAACTGCCACAGATGAATCGTGATTCAAGAAGGGCTGCCCACGAATCGAAATCAACGTCGTGTATGTCGAGACACTCTTGGATTGATCGAAAACTGTGTCCAATGTCGAAGCCGATATCCCAGAGCAAATGGAGGATCTGTTGAGCTGCCTCGTCAATGCCTTCTGTACTTGACTCATTAGCTCTCAGGAACATCACGTCAACGTCAGATTTCGGGGAGAGTTCGCATCGCCCATAGCCACCTAACGCCAAGATGGCTATCTCGGTTATCTCCGGATTGGAACAGAAGTCGTAAGCATCCTTGATGATGCTATCGGTGAGGCTCGTCAGCATCTCGCAGACCGTAAAGCCATCGGCGTCCTCCCGATGCTTTTGCTTAATCGCGTTCAGACGGCTTTGATACTTCTCTCTCAGAGATTTTATGAATTCGCTGTGCTCCATGTCTCAATCCTACCGGCGTCGAAACGAAAAACGACCGAGGATTCAATAGTCGGTCGTTCCGTCCACATCACTCGCTTGGAACGGGATGCTTGATTTTCTCGAATGCGACACTGTATAGAAAGTCCTTCGTCTGGAACGGACACTTGGATTTCTTTGCATCCTTGACATTGGCTGAATGGCACTTCACGCACACAGATGTATCCTTGAGTCTGCCTCCTTGTGCAGCAAATCTGAGCTTGTCCTTCATGACGCTAAACTTGCTGAAGTCAGAACCTGCACCATGACATTCCTCGCACTGCACACCGTCTTCGATCCTGAAACTCGCTTGAAATAGTTTTGGACTTGTACCGTATGCTGTTGTGTGGCAACTGAGGCACTGTGGTTCTGTCTGCGGGTTCTGAATCATGTGCGCCTGCGCGTACGTCCTTGCCTTTTCGCTCGCCAGCACAAGATATGCCTGTGCGTGCCTGGTATGTTCCCAGATCGTGTATTGATCTCCACGCACCGCGGCTGAATGGCAGCTCTTGCATGCTTGAACACCAACGTACGAATGTTCGGCGAAATGCAGGATTGCCCCGGTCCTGATCATCACCCCAATTACAATGAGGGCGGATCCGAATAGCAGTACAAATGCAACCTTCGTGAGTTTGGATTTCAGCATGAGTCGTGAATGTTCACACATCAATATAATGAATGCGACGCAAAATATCAACTGCTGGTAGTTCTGCTCGGATGATTCCGAAGTAGCGCAGAGTGCACGAGAGGAAATTGTGGAGGGGTTTGATTACACTGATTTCACAGAATGACTACGCTGATCTCACGGAATGAATACATTGATTTCACAGATGTGGCGCAGATTAAATCTGCGTAGAATCTGGGCGATCTCTGCAATCAGATGGCGAGAGCCTTCAGACCAGAAAGATTCTCTTCATCACTTCACTGCCCTGCAACTCTGCTGGTGTTCCTGAAAAGAAGTTGATTAAGCATCTGCAATCTATCCTGAACATCGTTCCAGCATTGAAGATGACTTAGCGCAGAGAGTTAAATTCCTCAACGGACAGTCGCGCCTGCCTGAGGATGCTTCGGAGTATGTGTCTAGGCAAGTCTTTATCGTGAAAAGGGACCGTTATCCGAAGTGCCAGCTTCTCTTGATGTTTCAGTTGCACGTGACTTCCCGTTTGATGGTGCACATAAAAACCTGCCCGCCGCAGAATCCGAACAACTTCTTTTGCCTTGAGAACGGGAGGCTCTGCACTCATGCCTGTTCCAATTCAATGGAAATTGTTTCTTTAACAGGTTCCAATACGATGTTGAAATCTTCTGGGATGGGTTCGCCATCCTTCAACAAACCCTCGCAATGACACTTAATAGCATCTGCTGCCATTGTCCGCGCTTCCTGGAGATTGGCTCCATACGTAGTAACGCCTGGCAACGCTGGAACAACGACCATGTATCCGCCTTCCTCAATCGGTTCGAACAAGACCGTATAGTTTAGAATCTTCATAAGGTTTACTTTCAGTTCTCTATTTTGATCGAATGTGCTTCAATAAGCGCATAGAGAAACTCTATAATGCGCATACGAAATCCTCGGCATGCGGCACACGCAGTATAGAAGGATTAACGTCAGGATGTTTTCTACGCACGCTTTCTCGCACTTCCTGCAGAGAATCGCCGACCATGAGTTCTTCGTTCGCAACGGCGACATAGCGCCCGGCAAACTTCTCCACCAGTTCTTCGAAATGCTGTTGAATCCATTGCTGATCTTTAGTCATGGTTTTTCCTCCTGTTGATTATCCTGTCTTGCGGGATCTAAACCTAATATAACTGAATCGAACTTGAAAAGCAAGACGGGCTGGCCTGGACTCTGATATAGGAAACCAGAATTATCATCCCCGAAAGCGGATGAAGCTCTCTCTCCGTATTCGATCCCACCTATTGAAGCAAGCGCTCTTAACTTGTTTTTTACGCTTATTATTTGTATTTTGTCGTGTATTCATGGAATCACCCTCGGGCGATCATATACAGGGCTATGTTTGATCTCTCAAGCGTAAAGCTGCATTTCAATCTCAACTTCATTCTTCTGATCTTAGCGGCGCTGGTAGCCATCGCTTTTTCAATATTTGTCTATCGGCATACACTTCCACCTGTTCCGACAAGAAAGCGTATTTTGCTTATCGCACTGCGGTCGCTCGCGGTGACGCTAATCATATTTGTCCTCTTTGAGCCAATCCTCAGTCTCATCCGAAAGTCAAACGAGAAACCAATCCTTGCTGTCCTCATAGATAATTCCAAGAGTATGACGATCACTGATAAGACGGGGAATCGTGAAGAGACGCTCAGGAATCTTCTCAAGGATCAGAAGCTGCACGGACTGAGCGGACCTGGCGAAACCACATTTCATCTGTTCTCAGACCGGCTCATCACCGTTCCGAGCTTCGCACCGGATTCGCTCAGCCTAAACGGAAGCGGAACCGACATTGCTCATGCTCTTCATCAATTGAAAGAGACTTCAGCGGAGGAAAACCTTCAGGCGGTGCTTCTGCTAACGGACGGAGATTACAACATTGGACAGAACCCAATCTACGAGGCGGAGACCTATGGCAAACCGATCTATGTTGTCGCTATCGGTGATTCCTCTGAGCAAAAGGATTTACTCATAACCAAAGTGCTGACGAATGAGATTGCCTACGTTGACAGCCGCGTGCCGGTGGATGTCACTGTGAAGAGTTCTGGATTTGGTGGCGAACGCGTTGAGGTCGCTTTACGTGAGGACGGCAAGACTATTGACCAGCAATTCATCGTGTTGAAAAGTGGCACGAACGAGTATCCTGTGCAATTACACTTTGTTCCGAAAGAGCAAGGCATCCGGAAATACTCGTTGAATATCTCGAACTTGCCAGGGGAAGTGACAGAGAAGAATAATTACAGATCATTCTTTGTCAAGGTTCTGAAGAGTAAGATCAAAGTCCTGCTCTTTGCAGGTGCACCGAGTACCGATGTTTCGTTCCTCAAGCAAGCGCTAGAGAACGATAAGAATGTGGAGGTGAAAACGTTCATACAGAAATTTGGCTCTGAATTCTACGAAGGGAACTTCTCCTCTCGCACGCTCGAAGACTGCGATTGTATGATGCTCGTCGGTTTTCCCATCGCCAGTTCTCCTCAGCAAGTGCTCGATGCAATCAAGAATGCTGCCCAGGAGCAGAATAAACCACTGTTCGTTGTACTCGGCAGAAAAACCGACTTGAGCCGAATGAAAACGCTTGAGTCCGTGTTGCCATTCACACTAACCCAAATCCGTGGCGAGGAGATATCCGCCTTTGTTCAGATTTCCCCTGGGCAGAAGACACATCCAACACTCAAACTCAGTAACAGCGGTGCATGGGACAGGCTTCCCCCGATTTACAGGACGGAGTCCGTCTTTGTCCCAAGCCGGAATCGGACATCATCGGATCAATGAAGATCAGCAATGTCACCTTCAGCGAGCCGATGCTGCTTGCGCGCAAGTTGAACAAGCAAAAATCATTTGCTGTCTTGGGTTACGGCATCTGGCGGTGGAAACTTCTTGCCGCGGGTCTCAGCGACATGGAGGACGTGTTCCAATCCTTCGTCAGTAATTCGATTCGCTGGCTCACCACGCGTGAAGATGAGAAGCAAGTTCGTCTTGCGACAACAAAGGAGATCTACAACACCGGCGAACGCGTCGAGTTCCTCGGACAGGTCTATGATGAAAACTATGAACCCGTAGAAAACGCCGATGTCAAAGTCAAGGTGATGAGCGGGGGACATGAATTCGAGACGGTTCTCGTGTCCGTTGGCGCTGGGAGATATGAGGGAACCCTCGATGGCTTGCAGGAAGGGGATTATCAGTTTAGCGGAAGCGCCGTCACGAGAGGAAGGACGCTCGGGGAAAGCAAGGGAAGATTCTCTATTGGCGAAGTGAACGTTGAGTTCCAGGATACGCGGATGAATGCATCGCTTCTTCAGCAGATCGCACACAGAAGCAGTGGGAAGTACTACACGGCGGCGAATGGCGCTTTCAAAGCTGCGCAACTGGGCAACGACATCTCGAAGGATCCAAATTTCGTTCCGAGGACCGTTACGCAAAAGAGCGAATATGATCTCTGGAACTTGAAATACATACTCGGGGCTATTGTGGTGCTCTTCGGGCTTGAGTGGTTCATCCGCAAACGGAGCGGGATGATGTGAGCATGTGTGCGAGTGGTTCATTGAGGAGTTACGATTGGCGCTGAAGATGCTAGAGGTGTGCAGTTATTTCATTTCATCAATCCGAAATCCAGACAGTGATCATTCAGGTGAAGTCAGAAGCCAGAATCCAGTAGTCAGATGTGGGGGCAAGACACATTCTGACTTCTGACTACTGAATTCTCATGACCAATCGGAACTGTTCAAGGTGAGGCGCTACTCCAAATGGGATAAACCAACCGGAGCGTGACTCGGGAGACATCGCTTATGAACTATCCATTCTGGGAAGTCCCTATGCTTGGTGGCGGCTTGATCATCGCCATCGTTGCTATCCTTCATGTTTATGTATCTCATTTCGCTGTCGGCGGAGGATTGTTCGTTGCCCTTATGGAGCGGAAGGCGATTCGTGAGAACAGCGAATCGCTCATGGGCTATGTGAAAAAGCATTCCAAGTTCTTCCTGCTGGTAACCGTCGTCTTCGGTGCAGTGAGTGGTGTTGGTATTTGGTTCACGATCGGCTTGGTGCATCCCTCCGGGACGTCATCGCTCATCCATTCCTTCGTCTGGGCGTGGGCGATAGAGTGGACGTTTTTCGCAATCGAGATAGCCGCTGTGCTCATCTACTACGCCACCTGGGGCAAGTTGGACCATCGGACACACAACATCATAGGATGGATATATTTCGTTGCGGCGTACCTGAGCTTAGTCGTCATCAATGCCATACTCTCATTCATGCTTACCCCGGGCACGTGGATTCAGACACACGGCTTCTGGGATGGACTACTCAACCCGACCTATTTTCCATCTCTTTTGATCCGAACGGCTGTTACTCTTGCGCTGGCTGGATTGTTTGCGCAGTATACCGCCAGTCGCGAGTCCGATGTTGAACTGAAGGGAAATGTTGTGCGATATTCCAGCAAATGGTTGATGATTGCCGTACCGTTACTCATTCTTGGAGGCAGTTGGTATGGCGCTCAAGTTCCTCCCCTTGGATTGAAGATGATATCTGGTGGTGCTGCCGCGGTCACTTTATTTGCTGCGTTAGGCGTCCTTTTTTCAGTCATCATCTTCTCGTTCGAATATCTTGTTTGCAGTAGAGAGCCAAAGTCAATTACTCCCGCGGTGGCAGCGATGTTTCTTGTATTGGCTTTGCTCGCAACTGGAGTGTCGGAATGGGTGCGAGAAGCAGTTCGCAAACCGTACATCATCTATGGGTACATGTATTCCAACTCGATCCTTATCGGTGAGAAGGACAAGTATCAGGCTGAAGGCTACCTACGAAGTTCAAGATGGTCAAGCGTGAGAGAGGTGAACGAGGGGAATCTTCTTACTGCTGGCAGAGAACTCTTCAGGGAAGAGTGTGGAAGTTGTCACACAATTTCCGGATACAATGCCATCAAGCCCCTTGTGGGTGGTTGGACAGAACAGGATGTCTATGACGCGCTGGGAAAGTTGGACAGGGTGAAGAGTTTCATGCCACCTTTCGTCGGCACCGACCAAGAGCGTCGTGCCCTTGCAAAATGGCTCGTGAGCCTCAACAAGTAACGGAAGGAGAAGATATCCATGTTTGAGAACATCGTTATCCCAAGTCCGGATCCACTACCTCTTCCGGCACCGATATGGCTGCTGAAGTTCTTGCTGTTATTCACCTTCACACTTCACGTTGTCCCAATGAACTTTGTGCTCAGCGGCGGATTCATCGCTGCTATAGCGCACACCATCGGCAAGCGCAGGCAAAGCGAGCATCATCTTTCAGTAGCCTGTGGATTGGGACGGATGATTCCATACGCTGTGGCAGCCGCTATCACATTTGGAGTTGCACCGCTGCTGTTCCTGCAGGTGCTTTATGGGCAGTTCTTCTATACGTCGAGCATTCTGATGGCGTGGCCCTGGTTGTCGGTGATCTTGCTGGTGATCATCGGGTACTATGGATTCTACCGGTACTTCTTCAGACTCCAAGAGCAACGAGGTCCGTCGTTGTGGGTTCTTTGGGTCAGCTCCGTTTTGTTTCTGCTGATCGGATTCCTTTACACCAACAATATCGTTTTAATGCTGACACCAGAGAAATGGCAATCGCTCTACGCCACTTCGCCGTATGGTGCACATCTCGATCTGTCAGAGGCAATCATTATTCCGCGGTTTCTTCATTTCTTTGTAGGATCGTTCGCTGTGTCGGGCTTGTTGGTCGTTCTTCACGGAGTGTGGAAGAGAAAGCGAGAACCTGAACAGGGTCAGTGGACGATACGGTACGGCAGCAAATGGTTTATCGGAGCGACGCTGGCGCAATTCGCAGTCGGCGTCTTGTTCTTGTTCAGTCTACCTGAGAAGATGCAGTCAATGTTCCTTGGAGGAGATGCAACGGCGACATCACTGCTTATCGCAGGTATCGTTTTCGCCCTGCTAGCGATCATCCTGCTCGTGACAACTCAATCTTCTGAGAAACTTGGTTCCAGGTCTATCGCTGCTTCTGTGTCTGTTGTATTGACAGTCTCAACGATGGTAATCTTGCGAGACATTGTCAGAACAAAGTATCTCGAACCATATTTCGATGTCAATACGCTCAAGGTTGATTCTCAATGGGGAGTCCTAATCCTGTTTGGAGTTCTGCTTGTTCTGGCTGTCGGTCTGGTTGCGTTCATGATCGCCAAAGTGATAAGGATCGGAAAGCCGACGGGCGCGACGAATGGGTAATAGGTCGGGACGCTGGTAGGAACTGGATTGTTCTTGACAAATGAATATTTTTTTTGTAGATTTCACGTGAAGAAGGTCTTTGACAACTGTTGCTGTTAGGGGTGGTTTTACTTCAGTAAAGCCTGAGATTACACCCTTGAACCTGATCTGGGTAATGCCAGCGTAGGGAAACGGAAAACCGAATTTTCCAATCGCCGTTTTTCTGATCCATCGTTGGTAGAGCATCAGGGAAACGGCGATTGTGTTTTTTGCGAACCGTCCTATTGGAGGTCATATGACCAATGCCAGTTCTCTCTGGCGAGACATTCAGAAAATCCGTGTAGAAGCCCCGCTTATTCACAATATTACGAACTACGTTGTGATGAACACAACGGCGAATGCTCTTCTTGCAATTGGTGCCTCACCTGTCATGGCGCATGCAATTGATGAGGTTGAGGAAATGGTTGGAATTGCACGAGCGCTTGTCATTAATATTGGTACACTGAGTCAGCCTTGGATAGACTCGATGATGAAAGCTGCAAGGGCTGCAAAGAAGCGGGGAATCCCCATCGTGCTGGATCCCGTCGGTGCTGGTGCAACACGGCTGCGTACCGAAACCGCTCACAAACTCTTGGTGGAAGCACCACCGACAATCGTTCGCGGTAACGCATCGGAGATCCGTGCTCTCTACCACGCCGAGGGTGCAACCAAAGGAGTGGATAGCACGCACGGATCAGAAGAGGCACTCGAAGCTTCGCGCGAGCTTTCAAAACACTACGGCTGTGCTGTTAGTGTGAGTGGCGCTGTGGATGTCATTGTCCAAGGAGAAGCGACAATCCGGGTGTCAAATGGTCATCCCTTGATGCCAAGAGTCACTGGACTTGGCTGTACGGCATCGGCGTTGACAGGAGCGTTCGCAGCGGTCAATTCTTCAGCTTTGGTCGCGGCGGCTCATGCCATGGCGGTTATGGGCATTGCCGGTGAGATTGCAGCCGAACAATCTGAAGGTCCCGGAACTCTGCAATTGCATTTCCTTGATGTGCTTCATCAGTTGAAAGAATCAGACATAGAACAACGATTGAAGCTTGGATAGCGATGAAACGCCTAATTGACTTCAGTCTTTATCTCGTTACGGGCCGTCGGCTTTCGCTTCCAAGAACGATGGAGGAAGTAGTCCGATTGGCTGTACGTGGAGGAGCGACGATCGTTCAGCTTCGTGAGAAGGACTGTTCGACAAGAGAATACATCGAGCTTGCATATCGGCTGAAGAAGATACTAGATCCGTTGACAATCCCTTTGATTATCAACGATAGAATTGATGTCGCGCTTGCCGTTCGTGCCGATGGTGTTCACGTTGGACAAAGTGATATGCCTTATCTTGATGCGCGACGTTTGATGGGACCTGATGCGATAGTCGGTCTCTCTGTTGAGACATTTGAACAGGCGACCGAAGCTGAGAATTTGGATGTTGATTATCTCGGTGTCAGTCCGATTTTTTCTACACCCACGAAAACCGATACGACAGCAGAATGGGGAATCGAAGGCTTGCGATCCTTGCGATCTAAGACACGCCACACGCTTGTCGCAATTGGCGGAATCAATTCATCAAATGCACGTGCAGTAGTGGAAGCTGGCGCTGATGGACTTGCGGTCGTTTCAGCCATCTGCACCGCACGCGATCCGGAGGATGCTTCCAGAACACTACGAACAATTATTGAGCAGACACGACGAGAAAAGAAGGTGCATAAGAATGAAACTGTCAGCGATCGGTGAATTTGGATTTATCCGTCGGATCTCGCCGCCATTCGTCGAGAATCTTCCGAATGCGGTGGTTGGAATTGGCGATGATTGTGCTGTCATCCCGTGGAAAGATGATGCGTCACTGCTCGTCACCACTGATATGTTGATTGAGGATATCCATTTTCTTCGGGCAAGAATTCCTCCGCGTGATCTCGGATACAAATCACTTGCAGTTAATCTGAGCGATATCGCTTCAATGGGAGGAACTCCCGAAAGTGCCTATGTCTCAATCGGGATTCCAGAAGATGTTGAAGTTGAATGGCTAGACGAGTTTTATGTCGGATTACGTGAGCTTGCTGAGTCCGAGAGAGTTCACTTGTTGGGCGGCGATACGACAAAATCACCAACTCACTTGGTGATCAACATCGCTGTACTCGGTATGGTGGATCCGCGGTTGGTGAAGTTTCGTTCGACTGCAAAGCTGGGTGACGTTATTTGTGTAACAGATTATATTGGTGATTCCGGTGGTGGACTGAAAGCTCTTCTTGAGAATAAGCCTATGGATGATGACGTAGCCTATTTGATCCAGCGACATCATAGACCGCGGGCCCATTTGGCTGAAGGAGCTTGGCTTGCAGCTCAGGATGGTGTTCATGCTATGATGGATGTTTCCGACGGAATTGATTCTGATCTTCATAGAATCATGGAGCGCTCTCTTTGCGGAGCTGAAGTTCACATCGAGCGTTTACCAATATCACCTCAACTCCAAAGAACATCAGAGCGGTATGGATGGAACGCAAGTGAGCTTGCCGTTGCGGGTGGAGAAGATTATTGCCTGCTGACAACGGTCACGCCTGAGTGGCATTCAATCGTTGCCCGAGAATTTGAGAGGAGGTTCAGTAGACCGCTCGCGAACATAGGTAAGGTTACGGAGAAAGAGAAAGGACTGATATACGTTGAACACGGAAAGCCAGTGGAACCACGAAAACACGGCTATGACCATTTCGCCTAAGAGCCCAGCCGAAAACCCCCTCATCCCCACCTAATCCCGCTTTTCCAGCGGGACAAGGAGGGATTGAGGGAATCAAGTGGACTGTTTGGCCGCGTCTCTAGAATGACAAAGCTCTTGAAATCTCGATTATCAAAACATATTGAATACCGGGGGATGAAATGAAAAACTCAGAACAAAAAACCGGCTCATCGTTTCCGAACAGCAGGAGAGTTTATGTTGAAGGGAAACTGGACAAGGACATACGCGTGCCGTTCAGGGAAATCACACAGAGTCCAACAAAATCCGGCGATGGAGAATTTGAGAATAATCCACCATTTCGTGTGTACGATACGAGCGGACCCTGGGGTGATCCAGCTCAGCAATATGAGGTGAATCAGGGTTTGCCATTGATGCGACAGAGGTGGATCTCGCAGCGTGGTGACGTTGAAGAATACACTGGGCGTGAAGCAAAACCTGAAGACGATGGTTATCTCACTGAAGGTTATGAGGAATATGTAAGTCGTCGTGAAGGAGATACATCCAAACAGTTTCCCGAATTTAGTCGCAAACCACTTCGTGCGCGAGGTGGAAGAGCTGTTACGCAACTCTACTATGCGAAACGTGGCATAATCACACCCGAGATGGAGTTTGTTGCCATTCGTGAGAACCTGGGGCGTGATTATGCACTCGAGTCTGAACAGACCCATCTTGGTCAAAGGGGCATTCCAAAGCGACATCACACGGGTGAATCATTCGGCGCCAGTATCCCAAGATTTATCACACCGGAACTTGTACGGGAGGAAGTTGCTCATGGTCGCGCGATTATTCCCGCGAACATCAATCATCCTGAATGTGAACCGATGGTCATTGGCCGGAAGTTTCTCGTAAAGATCAATGCCAACATCGGGAACTCTGCCATAGCGTCGTCCATCGAAGAAGAAGTGGAGAAAATGCAGTGGGCGATCAAATGGGGAGCTGATACTGTTATGGATTTATCAACAGGAAAAGACATTCACACGACCAGAGAGTGGATCGTTCGGAATTCTCCTGTGCCGATTGGTACTGTCCCGATTTATCAAGCTCTCGAAAAGGTTGGCGGTAAAGCAGAAGAGTTGACATGGGAAATCTATCGTGATACTCTTGTTGAACAAGCAGAACAGGGAGTGGACTATTTCACGATTCACGCTGGCGTTCTCCTCCGACATATTCCTCTGACTGTGAATCGTTTATCGGGTATTGTCTCGCGTGGTGGAGGCATTATGGCAAAATGGTGCTTAGCACACCACAAAGAGAATTTTCTCTACACACATTTCCGCGAGATGTGTGAGATCATGCGAACGTACGACATCTGCTTTTCCCTTGGGGACGGATTGCGACCTGGCTCGATCGCTGATGCAAATGATGAAGCCCAGTTTGCCGAGCTAGAGACTCTGGGTGAGTTGACGAAAATCGCGTGGGAAGAGGATTGCCAGGTAATGGTTGAAGGTCCAGGTCATATTCCAATGCAGTTGATAAAAGAAAATATGGACCTGGAGTTGAAGCATTGCTTCGAAGCTCCGTTCTATACGCTTGGACCACTGGCTACCGACATAGCGCCAGGCTACGATCATATTACGAGTGCCGTCGGAGCAGCAATGATCGGTTGGTATGGGTGCGCTATGCTCTGCTATGTGACGCCAAAGGAACACCTCGGACTTCCCAGCAAGAAAGACGTGAAGGATGGAGTGATTGCTTGTAAGATTGCGGCACATGCTGCCGACTTGGCTAAAGGACATCCGAGTGCGCAGGAATGGGACAACGTTATGTCGAAAGCACGTTTCGAGTTTCGCTGGGAAGATCAGTTCAATCTCTCACTCGATCCTTTGACTGCGCGAGAATTTCACGATGAAACACTTCCACATGAGGCAGCAAAGACTGTTCATTTCTGCTCCATGTGTGGACCACATTTCTGTGCCATGAAGATTACGGAAGATGTTCGTAAGTATGCTGACGAAAAAGGAATTTCGGAAGATGAAGCGCTTAGGCACGGAATGGAAGAGAAAGCTGAGGAATTCAAGAAGGTCGGTGCAGAGATATATACTACGGGGTGCTAATCGAAGTGAAAAAACTAGTCTATCATCGCGTATTAACAATTGCGGCTTCTGACAGCGGGGGCGGTGCTGGTATTCAGGCAGACTTGAAAACCTTTGCAGCCTTGGGGTGCTATGGTTTGTCCGTCATAACTGCACTAACGGCGCAGAACACAGTTGCAGTAACTGCGATACACGAAGTTCCTGCAGATTTTGTCGCCAAACAGATTGATGCGGTCTTGGATGATATTCATGTTGATGCTGTAAAGATCGGAATGCTGCGAAGTGTTCGGATTATTCAAACCGTTGCCGAGCGACTTCGCTCACGAAGAGTCGCCAATATTGTGGTTGATCCGGTTATGGTTTCCAAAAGCGGTAGGAGACTTCTGCGCGACAATGCTATTGACGTAGTGAGGGCTAAGCTGCTACCGCTCGCAACTGTCGTGACGCCAAATATTCCAGAGGCGAGTGTTCTCGCTGCCCACAAAATAAGAAACCGGAGTGATATCGAAAAGGCAGGCATGGTGCTGATGTCACTGGGTCCCAAAGCAGTTTTGATTAAAGGAGGTCACACACAAGATAGTCTTTGTGCAGATTGTCTGTGTATGTCAGGATCCGATGGAAGAGTAAGAGTTCATTGGCTCGAGAGTAAGCGCGTTATCACGGACAATACTCACGGAACAGGATGCACACTTTCCTCAGCCATTGCAGCATATTTGGCAAAAGGGTATGGAGTAAAAGAGGCAGTCGAAAAATCCAAGCAATACGTTACCGAAGCGATTGAAGCAGGCGCTGCTTACGAGCTTGGGAAGGGGCATGGTCCGGTTCACCATTTCTATGAACTCTGGAGGAAGAGGTAGCAGGAAGGATAGAGTCGTACTGATCGCTGCTGGACTCAGCCATATCGAAACACCAAGGGGCGTTCTATCGAACGCCCCTTGTCATAATCAGATCTTGATGAAGATCTTCTTGTAATATAGAATGCTCATGAGTCCTAACCAGATCAACACATAGACCACAGGATACATGAGCGACGCGTTGAAGGGATCAAGCCATGAAGCAAACAAATTGTTAAACAGATAAGACTTCACTGTCAGCCACATGCCGTCTGCCTGAGTGATATGAATCACGGTGAGTAACCTGGCTACGAAACCGGAAAGCACATACACTGAGATTGCGTTCATTCCATAAATCAAAAACGGTGTCGTCCAACCGCGCTTGTATCCCTTGATGTCAATCAGCCAATAGCACATCGCCAGAAACTGGAGCGCCATGCCTGCTGCAAAGAAAACGTACGAAGTGCTCCAGAGATTCTTGTTAATCGGAAACGAGCCATCTATGATGATGCCAAGCACCAGACCGACGTTGCCCATGAAGAACATCCCAGCGACCTTTTCCATCTTATCTCTTGCTGAACGGAGCCAGTGCCCTGTCAAGACACCGAAGAGCGTTGTGGAGATAGCCGTCAAGGTACTCAAGATTCCCTCGGGATCAGAGGTCGGTCGCCAAGTGTGTCCATGCATGAGCGTGTTGTCAATATACGAGGCGAGATTTCCATTCTCCTCCAGCACGCCGGCTCCATAGCCCGGGACAGGCACCAACTTCATCAACGCCCAGTATAGGAGTGCAAGCCCGACGGCCCAAATCGTTTGTCCCTTAACCCCAGTCTTCAGGAATACAAGTGAAGAGAAAAAGTACGCCAAGGCAATCCTTTGCAGAACGCCAGCAAAGCGGAGTGTTGAGAGATTGTAGTAGGGAAAGCCATTAAGCAACAGACCGAGACCGAGGATGATCAAAGAGCGCTTCACCACGTGGATGAAGAGCTGCTTTTCCGTCGTGCCGTGCGCCAACCGATTGCTAAACGAAAATGTCATCGCGACACCGACTATGAAAAGGAAGAACGGGAAAATCATATCGGTGGGTGTCCACCCATGCCACTCGGCGTGCCGCAGTGGAGCATAAATATGTCCCCAGTCGCCGGCGTTGTTGACGAGTATCATTCCTGCAATGGTGATGCCGCGAAAGACATCAAGGGAAACTAGGCGTTCTGATTTTGGCACCGAAACATTCGGACTCATTCAATAGCTCTCCGTAAAGGATTCAAAGATGAAAGTCCTCACCGACTGTCGGATCGAGGCACGCTTGTCTGTCACAACTTCTCCTGCCAGCCGTGGCTGTCTAAAAAGTAAACGAATGGGCCACCGTTGTCATGCTGAACTTGTTTCAGCATCTGTTTTCGGCTGCTTTCAGACCCCGAAACAAGTTCGGGGTGACAGTTGTGATCTTTTGGGATAGCCTCTGGCTTGTTGTTCTCTCCAGAATCCCGCCTTGCGCGATTTTGAGCCGGGCGATCGGCGTTGACTTCAGTCAATGCCAATGGTAGATTCTCCCTTGGGACTCTTCGCACAGCCTCGAAGATCAGCCTAAGAGAATGCCATTTGGCCAATCCGAGCCAGAGGCTCTCGGCCAAAGGCTGATGCGCATCTGGCGCAGTAAGCCTCCGGCTTAAATATCATTGGGTGAAAGCATCATCCTGCAAATTGTTGGAGGAAGGGGATAGTGCCCAAGACAAATACATAAAGCACTGTCCACAACACCCACAATCCAAACACCCAGATCAGAGATTTCGATGTCTTTGCCGAAGAGACTTTTGCAAGCCCGATGCCGAGAATGGCAAGATACCAGATAGTGAATGGATTGATCGAAGCCAGCAAGCGGTGCATTGTGTTAGCCATTGTAAAATCGGAAACAAATAGTGCAAGATTTGGTCCCGTCATCATTTTTCCTTGAAGTACGGCTATGACAGCGCCAGCGATTGCCTCCAGCGAAGAAATCAGACTCGTCAGACCAACCACGGCTACGACTTTCATGTATTCGGGTTGGCCCGTGAGCGCAAGTTTGCCAAGGAGCAACCAAATGAGAGACATCAGAAAGAGCACGATGAAGCAAAAAATAGGAACGGTGATCGCCGTGCCAACATACATCATTGTCTTCGCGAGTCCGCCGCCCATGCTCTCAGTTGCCCGATCCGCCTGTTCTTGCGTCATTTGCCCTGACTTCACCATTTCCTGAAACCGTTTCGCTTGCTTGTCCTGCATGTCAGCTTGAATCTCGGGATTAGCAAACTTGATGAACTGTGCAATGATGACGATCAGCATGAGAATGATCGTCGGAACTAACCAGTCGCTTGTCTTCTTCTCAGCGAGATGGACATTCTCAAAGGTTGCTCCGGGTTCGGTGAACACGCCGGCGGCTTTGTCGGTAAACGACATCGGCTCAACTTTGGCGGTGGTCGAAGTGCCATGTTCCTCGGGAGGGTTCATTGGGGTAACTTCTTGTGCCATATGAGATCTCCTTTTTAGTTTTGGCGAGGTGTAGAGTGAACTGTCAACCTTGGACTGTGGATCTGTGTTTGATAGGATTCGGGGGAAGCTATCAGAACTATCCGCGACTAATTTATAAGAAAAAAGGAGAATGTCAAGAATCGGCGAAGAATCTCCTTAGCTTTTTTTGCTTGACTGTTACTTTTTTTTGACGTAATTTGTAGGCGCATGAAGACAATGGCAACATCTAAGGCAGCGAAGACTCATCAGCGCAGGAGTAAGAGGATCTCCCGTACCGTAGCTGATGAAGCGTCAAAGATCCTTGCAGCGAAGGACCGGAGGAAGCTGAAGTCTCGGCAGGAAGACGCTGAGATGATTAGAGAGGCGTTATCAGGCAGCCAAGATGCATTCGCAAAGTTGATGAGGAAATACTACGACTCTATCTATAGTCTGATTTTCCGGATGATTCAAGATAAGGCAGAAATTGACGATTTGACCCAGGAAGTATTCATCAAGGCATTCACTGCGCTCAGGAGCTTCAACGATGATTATGCATTCTCCACCTGGCTGTATAAGATTGCCTCGAACAACTGCATAGATCACATCCGCAAGCGGAAGCTGAAAACGTATTCCATAGATAAGCCGGTGGAGTCCGAGGACAGTGACTACGCCTACGAGCTTTCCGACTCCACCTATGAACCCGATAGACGGTTGATGGAGGAGCAGCAAAGAAGGCTCATCCAGGACGCGATTGACTCACTTCCTGCAAAGTACCGGACGGTGATTGTCATGCGCCACAATGAGGAGAAAAGTTATGAGGAAATTGCCAGAATCCTCAAGCTTCCCATTGGGACCGTCAAAGCTCATATCTTCCGAGCACGAGAAATGCTTAACAAGGCTCTCAAAGGCAAAATTGGCAGTTGACATTTCCGGGATGCGTGCGCAACAAATCTTCCTTCACTTCCGTAGTATAGGATAGACCCCCACAATAAAATAATTTCAGTGAGGATGATACCATGAAGAGGAAAAGGATAAGCATTTTGGTAGTCCCTCTGCTTGCTGCCTGTGCAGCTTTTGGGTTTATTCTGTTCCGGACTGATATCCACAAGGAAATTCAACGGCGGAATGAGAAGGAAGTCAGGGCGAAGATCGAGGCTGCCTTTGGCAAAGTATATGTGACGAAAGGGGAAGCCGATAAGATTTTGGTTGCCGACATTCGATTTGATACCGAGAAGGAATCCAATGTTGACATTCGCTACGCTGTTGACGGTCACGTTGGTCGTCTCAACATAGAGATGTGCGACTCAGAATCCTCGGGCGATGCACATCGCAGCAAAGGCAAGTTCCGCGGCATCAGCATTCCTGGTTTTCAAGAAAGCACTTGGAATTTGAAATTCACTGATAGCGTTCCAATTGCCTTTGACATCGAACTCGGTGCAGGCATGGGCGAATTCGATATGTCCGGATTGATGGTGAAGGACTTCAAGCTCGCGACGGGTGCCAGCAAGGTGACCGTGACGTTCAACGATCCTAATCCAGCGGTGATCGAGAACATGAAGGTGGAGACTGGTGTAAGCAGGTTCGTTGGAAAGCATCTCGGGAACGCAAACTTCAGGAAGTTCAAGTTTGAAGGAGGCATTGGCTCCTACACACTTGACTTTAGTGGCGAGCTTCGGCGGGAGGCATCTGTAGATATTGATCTTGGACTGGGTTCGGTGGAAATCAAGCTTCCGAAAACCGTCGGCGCCAAAATTGAGTATAATGGGAATTGGCTCTCGTCTCATAGCTTCGACAATTTTACAGAACGGCGAGATGGGGAGTACTATAGCTACAACTACAACGATGCCGAGGGGAGAATCAACATCCGCGTTTCGTCTGGACTGGGAAGTGTCAAGGTTAGGTGGGTGAGTGATGGAAGATAAGATTTAAGAGAAGCTCCTGTCGTTGCAAGTAAGAGCACCCCCTGTGGCGCTTTTTGCGCCATGGCGCCATATCGAAGATGGCGCTGGGGGCGACAGGTGCTCATTCACTGCGTTCACTGAGGTTAACCAGAAAGTAACTTGAACTGTCTTTGCGATCCCGCTTTGCGGGAGAAGCAATCTCACCCTTGATTTCGAAGCGGATTACGAGATTGCTGCGTCGCATAGTCCATCCTGAGCGAAGCCGAAGGACTCCTCGCAATGACGTTTCCCTTTTTTTATGGACGACCTGAACAGGGGGTTGTGTCTTCACAAGTGCGAATCCGTGTAGCTCCGCGTAAACCCGCGGTTCATTCCTTCCCTACCACGCTCTTCAGCGGGAATTCTCAGCCAGGAACCCAAATCTTTTTCGCTGCTATCAATTCGGTGTCACCGGGAAGCATCAGCGGTGTAGGGGATTTGGTGAAGAACACCAGACCTTTGTACCCAGTCAGATATTGATAGTTAGTTTTCAGGACTCCTCCCTGAGCCTGCACAACCAGCGGCTTATCAATCTTAGAAATGATTATGTTGAAATCGGCTGGCTCGACCTGCACGATTGCACCAGATGCTTTGATTGCCTGAGCTATTGCGGCAGCTATAGCAGCTCCGCCTGCTTCTGCTCCATATGCCATGCTACGTTATCTCCTTGTAGGTTAGCGTGTGACGTTCTGCATCGTTGGTAGGTTATACGAGAATCACGACTGATAGTTTCTTGCTCCCTTCTGAGGGTGGTAACGCTTTGCAGTTCCCTACTGACATTCGCTTCAAAAGTTAGACAGATCACAACGCTTCAGCTTCTTCACGCGCAATCTGAACCCAACGGATCACTCGTTCGGGGTCGTGTTGGATAGTATGATTATCTTTCATGATCACTTCGACACGGCAATTGCGCGTCGTCCTCAAAGCCTTAGCCAAGTTGGCTCGAATTCTATCCTCATCAAATGATGAACCAGCCAAGACGCCCGGATGAGGTTTCATTGAAAAGATGTAGCGGTTTCCCAATTTCTCTGCCATTGTTTCGACATTGGACCACGGCGATACCGATACACGGTGCAAGTTTGGTATCCGCTCCACTATGTGCCAGCGATTATCAATTGGCTCACAACACCCGTAGCAATTCAATCCGAATCTCCTTAGGATGGACAACTGGTATGGAAAAATGAATTCTTCAAACATTTGTGGTGAGATTCCAACCGTCTCTTGGCTTTCTGCAAATCCCCACATGTCGCACGTTCTCACCTTCCCGCTGAAATCTCCCTTGGGCAAAGTGTGAGTCCAGCCAAATCCACCTGAACCGACGTAGGCGCCATCGTTATTAAGACTCAAGAGATTGTTCCGCTGAAGAAATTCTAACTTTGCTACATTACCATCACGTAAGAAAGCCAGTAGTTCATGCAGTTCGTTTGGATGATCTATCATATCGAGCATCATCTGATTCAGACCCCGGAGGTTGATGAGCGTCCAGGTCGTCCCTAACGACCACCACCATCCCGTTCTCAGGCGCACTGTCAGAATATCTCTGAATGTTTGCTCAGCAAGTTCCCGCACTCTGTCAGATGCTTCGCAGTCCACAACTATTTGTGGAAAATGTAATTTGCTTAAGTCGCTGTAACTCTTCAGAGGTGCGTCCCAGGTGTATGCGCCGCCGTCCTCTCCTCCAATCTTTGTCTCCGATAGACCCCAGTCGCTTTCATAATACACATGAGGAACATTGAAATACGGCTCAGTGACGCGATCGTCGCACATCTTCTGCCCCCAGAAGCTTTCTTTGCGTAACAGCATCTCCCACCGACGAGCACGCTCTCCCACGCATTCAAGATCTTCTGGTCTAAGGATCTCATTCCAACCATGCTCTGGATCGCAAAAGACAAGAGGTCGAGTGGGTTCCAGAGCATTATGCCGATACCAGAGATCTCGTTTCTCTCGTTCGATGGGTCGTGCAGCGAGTTCTGCAACTTCACTTGCCAGCGACCGAAGTATCGCTGTATCTTCAGCACAGATCTTCAGATCGTTTGCGGATTCCCCTTTTCTCTGAAGTCCAGCTTGAGTTTGATCGAATACTACAGGCATGATCAGTGTTGATACGGACTAATTGATGATCCCATCTCTCTTGAACGAATCACTTGACTCTCCGGCAGAGTAATGCGCGCACGTGGTTATCAACTGTGAAGCGCTGACAGCGAAGGCGTGACTGACCTTGCGAGCCGTTGGAAGTCGTCACGTGTGTTCAAGACAAATATACTAAACGTCTCCACGTTTGTCAAGCATGATTCCATCTCGTCTTCATACTTGCCAATGGTCTGATTTTTTCGTATAATTCATACGGGACAATACGCCACAGTACGTGCCGTTTTTCACAAGTTGTCGTTGTAACTTCTCAAGGAGATGATGAACTATGGATCATAATGGAAACCCCATGCTTGAAATCAGATGGCACGGACGAGGTGGGCAAGGTGCAAAGACGGCAGCGATGCTCTTTGCGGAGTCAGCGATTGAGGAAGGCAAGCATGGGCAGGGTTTCCCCGACTATGGACCTGAGCGGATGGGCGCACCCATGCGCGGCTTCACCCGCATTAGTGATGAACCGATCAATGTGCACTGCGCGATTGAGGAACCGAAGATCGTGATCGTTTTGGATCAGACGCTGTTGGAATCAGTGGATGTTGCAGAAGGTGTCCCACAGGACGGCATCATCATTGTCAACACACAGAAGACTCCGGAAGAAATCCGCAGGCAGATAAAATTGAACGGAAGAAAAGTCTACACCGTCAATGCAACTCAGATCGCACTCGATACCATTGGCAGACCGATTCCCAATACGGTGATGTTGGGGGCTTTGCTGAGAGCGACGAACGTTCTTGACATCGCAACGCTGGAGAAGAACATCACGAAGAAATTCGCGAAGAAATACAACACCAAAGTAGCTGAAGGTAATGTGAATGCAATTCGCCGAGCCTTCGAGGAGGTGATCGCAGAATGAACTTGAAAAAGTGGTATGAGATTCCATCAGGTGGGATAATCGTCGAGGCTGGCAACGCCAAGCAATATGAGACAGGTTCATGGAGAACCTTTAAGCCGATTTTCTCCACGGAGAAATGTATTCACTGTCTATTCTGCTGGGTGTTCTGTCCCGACGCTGCCGTTCTTGTCGAGAATGGAAAGGTTGTAGGAATTGACTATGAGCACTGCAAAGGATGCGGCATCTGCGAGCATGAGTGCCCCGATAAAGCGAGAGCGATTGAGATGGTACTAGAACATCAGTAATGGTTTGTAGTGGCGACTTAAGTCGTCACTACGAACTGGAGGATAAGATGAAAATAGACTTAGATGCTCAAAAATCATTCGCTGTGTGGTTAGGAGGGCTGGACGGACTTCTTGTTGGATTGATCATGATCATCATTGCGCACAGCAGAGGTGGTTTTGTAGGGACCGGAGGTGTCAGCATCTTCGGCTTTTTGCTGACGATGGTTGCTTCGTGTCTCGTTGGATATCTGCTCGTGGAGAAGTTCTTGGTGAGAGATGATGACCTCCGCTTAAGGAACCGCCTTCATTGGACGCTGTTCATTTCGATACTTCCAATTCTTCTTCTTGCAGTTGTCATTTGTGCCGTGGTGATGCTTTCTAAATAGTTCCCAATGAAAGAGTCACCCTGAACTCGTTTCAGGGTCTGGAGAACAGATGCTGAACCAAGTTCAGCATGACTGTCGCGAGTCACCCAGTGAGAACTAAATAAGGAATTGACCTCAGGGAGATAGACAAATGCCAAGTATTGTAGCGCTTACAGGAAATGAAGCTGTTGCAGAGGCGATGCGCCAGATTAATCCCGACGTAGTTGCGGCATATCCCATCACACCCCAGACTGAACTGATGCACAAGTTCGCCGACTATGTCGCTGATGGCGATGTGCAGACAGAACTTGTCTTGGTTGAATCCGAACACAGTGCGATGAGCGCAACCATGGGTGCTGCGGCAGCAGGTGCTCGGGCAATGACCGCTACGAGTTCACAAGGCTTAGCTCTGATGTGGGAAGTCTGCTACATCACCGCAGCCCTTCGGCTTCCTGTGGTAATGCCGGTGATAAACCGTGCGTTAAGTGGTCCAATAAACATTCATTGCGACCACTCCGACACGATGGGTTGTCGTGATTCCGGATGGCTGCAGTTCTTTTCCGAGAACTCTCAGGAGGCGTACGACAATACGCTCATGGCGCTGAAGGTTGCTGAGCATCCGAAGGTTCTGCTGCCCGTGATGGTGACGCTTGATGGGTTCATCATCAGCCACACTATGGAACGATTAGAGATTCTAGATGATGATGTTGTCAAGAAGTTCGTTGGTGAATATCATCCTCACTACTCGCTTCTGAATGTTGAAAAACCTATCACTGTCGGTCCGCTGGATTTGCAGGACTACTACTTTGAGCATAAGCGTCAGGAGGCGGAGGCTGAGGAGAACGCGTTTCCGGTGATCCAGCAGGTTGCCGACGAGTTCGAGAAAATCAGTGGTCGGAAGTATTCGTTCATAGAGGAATACAAGATGAACGATGCAGAGACGGCAATCGTTGTGCTTGGCTCAACAGCCGGAACGACGAAGGCTGTGGTGGATAAGCTTCGCTCTGAAGGAAGAAGAGTCGGAATGATAAAGCTTCGGGTATATCGCCCGTTTCCGAATAAGGAGATTGTGAGGGCGCTCAGTAAGGTCAAGGCGGTTGCAGTGCTCGATAGGTCAATCGCATATGGCAACACTGGTGGACCAGTCTTCATCGAGGTTCGGTCAGCGCTGTTCGGAGGCGGATTCAGTCTTAACCAGATCAAGCTTACCGACTACATCTACGGATTAGGTGGACGGGACATCAGCTTAAAGCACATTGAATCGGTCTACGATGATTTAGACGCGATAGTCTCGACTGGACAGATCAAGAGCGTGATAAACTATCTCGGCGTGCGTGGTGACGAGCGTCCTGAAAGCTACGTCGAACTTGAAGCAGCGGTCAAATAGCGTAGAAGAGTTCAACTGGAGAAACCATTATGGCAACACTAAGAGAATTGGCAAGCAGACCTGAACTGTTTTCGGGTGGTCATAGAGCGTGTGCCGGCTGCTTGGCGGCTGTTGCGTTGCATGAGGTGATGCGGGCAACCACAACGAACGTCGTGGTTGGTTTTGCAACGGGATGTATGGAAGTTGTATCAACCATCTATCCCTACACGGCGTGGGAGGTGCCGTATATTCATTCAGCTTTTGAGAATTCGGCAGCGACCGTGAGCGGTGTGGAAGCGGCATATCGTGCCCTCAAGAAGAAGGGAAAGATGGACAAAGACGTCAAGTTCATTGCGTTCGGCGGTGACGGTGGAACGTATGACATCGGATTGCAGTCTCTATCCGGTGCCATGGAGCGAGGACACAACATGCTCTACGTATGCTACAACAACGAAGCGTATATGAACACGGGTGTGCAACGTTCAAGCGCAACGCCGTTGGGTGCGTTTACTGCTACCTCGCCCGTGGGCAAAGTTCTGCTTGGCAAGCAGCAATTTCCGAAAGATCTGACGGAGATTATGGCTGCGCACGGAATACCCTACGTTGCACAGGCGGCTGTGCATCACTGGAAAGATCTTACGGCGAAAGTTGAGAAGGCGTTGAGCATCGAAGGACCGAAGTTCATCAATGTGCTCGCGCCGTGCACACTCGGATGGAAATTTGATGCTGAACTGGGGATAGATATTTCTCGCCTGGCTGCTGACACTTGTGTTTGGCCATTGTACGAAGTGGAATACGGCAAGCACAAAGTCACCTACAAGCCCAAAGAGAAGAAGCCTGTCACGGAATGGATCAAGTCGCAGGGCAGATTCAAGCATCTTCTGAAACCCGAGATGCAATCGCTCGTCGAAGCATACCAAGCACAAGTTGACAAGCAATGGAATAGATTGCTCGAGCTTTCGGGTGAGAAACATACGGACCCTTAGTTCCTAAGTTCTGAGGGAGCTCCGCTCCCGAAGTACGATGGTTTCTAAATGTTGCTCGGGAGCGCAGCGCCTTCGCAGCGTTTGAAGAGTTGTTTGCATAGTTAATTGAATTTACGTATATACATCCTGCCATTGGCGCCAATGGTGCCAGTGACAGGATTTCTTCTTGGGCTATCATGGGAGGTGTGACATGAAGAGTCAAAAATGCATATGGTGGCTTCTAGTGAGCCTTGCTCTCTCTCTGGGGCCACAAAGCACTTTCTCACAAACCAACTTCTGGCAGCAGACGAATGGACCCTACGGGAAAGGTGGAGTCATCGCTCTTGCGACCAATTCCATCGGGCATATTTTTGCGGTGAGTGGTGAGCTGGGTATTTTTCGCTCCAGGAGCAATGGGGCTGATTGGGTACTCGTGAAGAAAGGCCAATATGATATCCATTCTCTTGCCATCAATTCCAGTGGGCATATTTTTGCCGGGACCAATAATGGTGTCTTCCGCTCAACGGACAACGGTGGCAGTTGGACTCAAGTCCTCACGACGAATTCTAGTGTCGGGGCGTTCGCGATTAATTCGCGCGGGGATATTTTTGCTGGCACGGGTAGTGGTGTGTTACGCTCAACGGATAACGGTGGCAGTTGGACCGGTACCAGCCTGATGGTGTCTTGGGTCAGCTGTTTGGTCATCAATTCCACTGGGGATATTTTTGCTGGCACTTCCTATGGCATCTATCGCTCAACGGATAACGGTGGCAGCTGGAATCCCAGCGGCTTAAGTTATTATGATGTTAACTGTCTTGCCATCAATTCAAGCGGGGATATTTTTGCCGGGGCGACTCACGTCTTCCGATCAACGGACAACGGCCGCAGTTGGACTGAAATCGGCCTGCCAGAATATTCTGATATCTGGGCTCTTGCTGTAGATTCCAGTGGGGATATTCTTGCCAGCTGTTATCAATATGGCGTCTTCCGCTCAGCGGATAATGGCGTCAGGTGGAGTCGAGTTGGGACGATCGACGTCTATTCGTTCAACGTCAGTTCGAGTGGCCATATCTTTGCAGGGGGTAAGGATGGTGTCTTCCGCTCAACGGATAACGGTGTTAGCTGGAGTCAGATCGGCTTGACGGATACCTATGTCCTGTCTCTCGCCTTCAATTCGCGAGGACACATTTATGCAGGTACGTATGATGATGGAGTCTTCCTGTTGACGGATAGCGGTAGCAGTTGGAGCAAAACTGGACCGGCAGCACGTATCTATGCTCTTGCCTTCAATGCGAGCGGGCACATTTTTGCTGGCGGTGGTGGTGGAGCCTTCCGCTCGACCGATAACGGTGGAAATTGGGTTGAGATCAACAATGGATTAGGATACCGAGATGTGCGGGCTTTTGCCATTGATTCGAGCGGGCGTATTTTTGCTGGGCTTTGGCTTGACGGTGTGTTCCTTTCGACGGATAACGGTGATAGCTGGACTAAAACGGGATTGACGAATTATAGCATTCTGTCTCTCGCGATCGATTCGAGTGGATATATCTTTGCGGGAACTTATAGTGGGCCAGTTTTCCGCTCAACGGATAACGGTCGAAGTTGGATAAATATCTTTCCTAACTATGCCTGTGGTCCTGTCCAGTCTCTTGTCATCAATTCGAGTGGGCATGTTTTTGCCGGGACCGCTTTTCTTGAAGTTTTTTGCTCGACCAACAGGGGGGGGAGTTGGACGCGAGTTAGCGATGGCTTAGAGGGTTTCGATGTAGTGTCTCTTTCCATCAATTCGAGTGGGCACATATTTGCCGGGACTTCCCATAACGGAGTCTCCCGCTCGACGAATAATGGGCAGACGTGGACTCAAATCAACAGCGGTCTTACGGAGACCAACGTCCCGTCTCTTGCTATTAGTTCTAGCGATCAGATCTTTGCTGGGACTTACGGCGGTGGTGTGTTTCGGAGTGTGCAGCCAACGACCACCCCTGTGTCTGAGAAAGTCAAGTTATTGTTGCTTTCCCCAAACCCGAATCCAGCCTATCGGAAGGTTATGGAGGGCGGCTGTGCGCATCGGTATTGCCTTGTCGTGGATAGCGTTGGCAACCCAGTAAGGGACGTAGTTCTGAAATATCATCTGTTCAAATCGAACTCCGATTCAACCGGACCTTATCTATCAATTCTTTCTGACTCGACAGGTCTGGTTGATCTTGATATGAACATCGGTGGGAATGATCCAAGCACTCCGGCCGATGATTGGGTGAGATCTGGAACCACGGTGACAGTCAAGGTTGCGCAAGCTGTCAAAAATGGACGAGTCTTGGGTGTGGTTGAGAACAAGATAACACCGTTTACCCTTACTGTTGAACCTCGAGAATATGAGAAATCATGGGACATTCTTTTGGGAGGTGAGGTCGGTATCGGCGGCTCACTCGGTTCGATTGGCATAGGTCCGCTAGGGGTAGCGGCGCTCAAAGGGGCCGTGAAGGCGAAGCACGGCCTTGGCTATAATATGACTCTACTGAAGAACTCAGCGACGAAAGAGTATCTTAGAGTGAAGCGGAAATCCGATGAGGGACTAGGGGTTGAATTTAGCCTCGGCAAGATCACATCGGTAGGAAAGTTCAGAGTTGGTGGCGAAGCGAATGTCACATCAGTTTCAAGGGGAGATAAGGGGTACTTGTTTAGAGATCCGTACTCCGATAATGAGAAGATGGCTCAGGCAGACCTGCTTCTGGAAACATTGTCTTCAGGGAATATCCCTACCTCACCGTCCCTGGGTCTGCTTTCCAGGGCCATTGTTCAAGTTCTGAACCAAGGATCGGGTGCGGACGCAATACTGGTGAATTCTGCCTACTCGGAGGGCGTACAAGGTGGCTTGGAGGGCAGTCTAGGTGTAGGATTCAAGACTGAATTATGGTCAAACGAATACTCAAAGATAATAAACTTGCAGCTTCCAAACGCTGAAAAAGAGACGGCGGTATATTTCGGTTTGGATCGGTACTTCCAGGAACCTGAAGATGGATTTGCCAGCACTAGATACAAGGTGTACCTCCAAGAAGCTGGTTCCGTTGATTTCTCTGTTCTAAGTCTTGATATTCTTCGGGGCTTGCCGTTTAAGATTGATCTCGATTTTCTACCTCGTCTTGGTTATAAAGTTGCGGGTCTTATGGGACAAGCAGGATATTTCGATCAAAATTGGAGCTTTCAGGGAATCGGATTATCCTTCGAGTCGGACGAGACAAGTCTCCTGTCAGCTGCTGAACATAATGTCGAGAAAACCTTAATATCTATAGATCGCAATGGTTTAAACACGTTTCTTAATGACGTACCGACAAACACTTCTATCCTCGCAATTGCAGGGAACTCTTCTCTCAAACCTATGGGGTACGCGGTGATCGGGGTTGATCCTCTAATAGCTGATGGCGCCCTGATCATTGCACAGTTGATCGTGAACGCTTCAAAAACGAATTGGTCATTTGATTACGAGAAGGTCAAAAGTCACGAGTCTGTCTACGAGGCTAAGATCTCGCAAGATCTAGACTTTGCTTTTGTGGCAGGAGTGTTTTTTCCGGTTGCTGCCAACTTCAGCTACATTGACAGCAGGGACTTCCTTGCTGAGAAAGGCATCTTCCAATCCAAGGAACACGGATTCTTGCCCACCAGCACGTATGACGATGATTACTACGTCGAGAATAACAGTGGACTTGTCCCTCTTATAGAGAACACCATAAAAGGGATTTGGCCGCTAGTAAGGACTACAGTCGAAAACATGATAGACTGGGCGAAGAAAGTCGTTGATAGCGGCAAGAAATGGGTGGTAGGCTGGTGGCCTGCACTCGGGAAAGAGCTCAGCGCCAGTACAGAAGATGCCTCGTACATGCAGCTTTCGGGGAACGGCTACGAACTACCCGACAAGTCGAGCATTCAGATATCCCGATATTCGCCACATTCCTACACGGGATCTGGCCTGAAAACCATCTATAAGAGTAGGCGACTTACGCTTCAATCTGAAAACGGTTCCAATCTTACAACAGAAGGACTGATGGTCGCTATCGGGAGTTGCTATCAGATTTCCGCGAATGATCAAGCTAACAACGAGATAAAAACATTCTTAGATTCATGCAACTTGACATTCAAGGTGAGCAACAAAGACATTGTGGCGTCAGGATTGAGCTTGGAAGAGAAGGACAAGGTTCGAATCTATGAATATCTCAAAGGGACAAATTCGTGGTCCGCTATCTCAAGGCCGTTGGCGAATTTGGATACCTTGTCCACCAAGATTCATGGAGCTGGCACATACATGCTTGGTATCGAGTTTGTGATTGACAGTATTCCACCATCAATTGAATCCTTAACTCCAGCACCCAACAGTGCAGTTGACACGCTCACTGAGGTTTCTGCGATTGTGAAAGATGAAGGGTCGGGAATCGACGTTCTCAGAACGGCCATTGTGATAGACTCAGCACTCTATCCCGCACTTTTTGACACAGTGCGCTCGAAAGTTTATGTTACCTCGGCTTCCTTAAGAGCTCTCCAAAAGGGCAAGCACCGCGTCTTGATTACGGTCTATGATCGCTTTGGGAATCATAGTGATGTCGAATATCAGTTCACTTTGGGTGGAACAGAAGGCACTGCCTCGATCATTGGTGAGCCGCTCACATACTCGCTGGCGCAGAATTATCCCAATCCCTTTAACCCGTCCACCTCTATACGCTACACGCTTCCACGCGAAAGCAAGGTTGTGCTGAAGGTGTATGACATGCTTGGACGCGATGTAAGAACTTTGGTGGAGCAGAAGCAAATGGCTGGTGAGTATGAAGTGGAATTTGAGGCGCGTGAGTTGCCAAGCGGTGTCTACTTCTATCGTATGCAAGCCGGGGACTTTGTCGAGACAAAGAAACTCATGTTGCTCAGATAAATCACAGATAGCTTGCCAGAGTATAAATCTCTATACAAGAAAACTATGCCGACCAAACACAAAAAAGGCTTTTCCACACAGGCAGTTCATTCTGGCGAAGGAAAAGGACGGACAGGCCGCAGTGTGACAACACCGACTGTCCAAGCTTCAACGTACTTTTTCGAGAATGTGGCGGAACTTGTGGAGCACAAGGAAAAACGCCAGATGCGTGAGGAATATGGTCGCTCTCATAATTTCACCCGAAGTACGTGCGAAGCGAAACTCGCTGAGTTGGAAAGTGGTGAGGATGCGATCCTGCTCTCTTCGGGCATGGCAGCGATTATGACAACGCTCTTCACCCTGCTTAATCAGGGCGACCATCTCGTTATGACGGACGAGGCTTACCACAAGACGAGGGAGTTCTGTGATAGGATTCTCACGAAACTCGGCGTGAGAATCTCCGTTGTGAAAATTGGAGCTTATGCGGCACTCGAGGCAAGCGATACAACCGAACACGAAGGTCTTCTTCTCCGAGACGCCGACCAATCCTCATCTTCATATCTTGGACGTCGAAAGAGTTGCGGAGATTGGAAAGAGGCGTGGTATTAAGACTATCATTGACAGCACAATCGCAACTCCATACAACTTGCAGCCACTCAAGTTCGGCGTTGACTTGGTCATTCATAGTGCAACGAAATACCTTGGAGGTCACAACGATCTGCTCGCGGGGGTCGTGGTGGGGGAGAAACCGCTCATCGAACCTATTCGAGAGATCCACTGGATATTAGGCGCGGTTGCCGATCCCAACACGAGCTATCTGCTTCTCCGGGGATTGAAGACGCTTGCTATTAGAATGCAGAGACATAATGAGACCGCAACGCGTGTTGCACAGTATCTGGAGAAACATCGAAAGGTGAAACGAGTGTATTATCCGGGTCTCAAAAACCATCCTGGACATAAAATTGCAGAGAAGCAGATGCGTGGCTTTGGTGGATTGGTGAGTTTTGACGTTGGAAGCCTTGAGAAGGCGATGCGGTTTGTCAATCTTCTGAAGATTCCATATATTGCAGTGAGTTTTGGCGGAGTCGAGAGCCTCGTGGAACCGTATAAGGTCATGGCAAGCGCAAGTTGGCAGTCGGAAGGAAATAAAGAGATCGAGGAAGGACTAGTCCGACTGTCAGTTGGTCTCGAAGATGTAGAGGATTTGATTGCAGACATTAAGCAGGCATTAGAAGAAATGTAGGATTCTGGTCCCCCAATGCAGACAGACGTTCAGACATCAGCAAAGAACATAATCGAAATCTGCCGCCGCGTATATGACAAGGGCTTCGTTGCCGCAACGGATGGAAACATTAGTGTTCGGTTGGAGAGCGGTAACATACTTGCAACCCCAACAGCGGTGAGCAAGGGATTCGTCCAAGAGAGCGAACTCATCGAAGTGGATTTGGAGGGGAACGTTGTCTCCGGTACGAGGAAGCCCTCGACCGAGCTTGCGATGCATCTCTATATCTACAGGGAACGTCCCGACATCAATGGCGTCGTCCATTGCCACCCACCGTATGCGACGGGATTTGCCACGGCGGGGTTGGCGCTCGATAAGTGTGTCTTTCCCGAAGTCGTAGTTGGTCTTGGAGCAATTCCATTGGCACAGTATGCAACGCCATCAACACGGGAAGTGGTGGAATCTATTGCTCCTTACATCAAGACAAGCTCCGCGTTTCTCCTAGCGAATCATGGTGTAGTGACTACAGGCGCGGACGTCTTCGATGCGTATTTCAAGATGGAGAAGGTTGATCATGCTGCCCATATCACGTTGATTGCACGGTTGCTGGGCGGCGAGAGAGTTTTGACAAGAAGCGATGTTGAGAAGTTGGAGCAGATCAGCCAAGCAAGTTATGGTAAAGAGATGAAGCAACTCCCCTGCATCCCTTGCGAGAAAGGAGATGTGTGTGTGGGACCAGCGTGTGTCAGTTATGAAGACAGGGTGAGATATCTTGTCGAGAAAGGTGATGTGAGAACTCTGGTAAGAGATGCCATTGCTCGGATGAATCTGTGATCAGGAAATAATCAGTAGCTGATAGACTCAGTGCGTCGCAGATTTCTTCGAGCCGCTTCACACTCACGCCTTCACTTCGTTCAGGGCAGGCTCTGACGAGGCCGTCCAAGAAGACCACAATTGTCACCCCGAACTTGTTTCGGGGTCTGAAAAACAGTCCAAAACAGATGCTGAAACAAGTTCAGCATGACAACGGTGGTGCATTCGTTTCCTTTTTGGACAGCCTCGCTGGGGGAGGGACTGTATCAGATCCGTGATCTACTGAGACTGAAAAATGTAGTTGATCATCCACGCCAGTCTCGGCGGTTTGATTCAAGTGTGTCGTCCTCATTATCATAACAATAATGAGATCTAAGATGCGTACTAATATTCATCCAATTTCTCTGGGTTTTGATAATTGCTATGTAATCCAAGCCGATGGGGTCATCATGATTGATGGTGGGACCCCCAAGCAGGCAAAAGCCTTTATAGAAGGTATTAGAAGAGTTTCAATAGAACCCGAAGATATCCGACTCATTATTATAACCCATGGGCATTTTGATCATATCGGCTCAGCAAAGGAAATCAAAGAGATCACTGGTTCAAAAATTGCCATGCACCATCGTGACAAAGATTGTCTTGAGAAATCGTTAAAACCGTCAATCCCGGGTGTATCTGCCTGGGGCAAAATACTAGCAAAGATGTTGACTATGTTTGGACCCTTTATTCATATTCCTTCAACCAACGTTGATATAGTCCTGAAAGATGAAGAGCTTTCTTTAGCGGAATATGGGATTCCGGGCAGAGTGATCTATACTCCCGGTCACACTTCTGGCTCAGTGAGTGTTCTATTGGAAACAGGAGACGCTTTTGTAGGAGACCTGGCTATGAACAAGTTTCCACTTCGTCTGAGTCCAGGATTGCCAATTTTTGCTGAAGATGTTCAGAAAGTGAAAGAGAGTTGGAGGCTGTTATTAGATCAGGGTGCCAAAACGATTTATCCTGCTCACGGCAATTCTTTTTCAGCTAATATCATTCGAAGGCTTCTGTCGTGAAAGAGTGTTTAGTGTGAATGTACCATAAGATACCCAATAGCAGGGGGCATAGTCCAAGCAACTCAGTTTGCCGGTAGCAGTTCAACTTTTTTCGAGAATGGATACTCCAAAAGAAATCCTTGATCTCGTCGAGCATTTTGATCGCAATCGCGATGCCTATCGGTCTGGGCAATACAACGAAACACAACTTCGGCAGGAATTTCTCAATCCATTTTTCGAGGTGCTCGGCTGGGACGTGAATAATAAGCAGGGCTACGCTGAAGCCTACAAGGATGTCATTCACGAGGATGCCATCAAGGTCGGTGGTGCCACAAAGGCTCCGGACTACTGCTTTCGCATCGGCGGCACTCGTAAGTTTTTTGTCGAAGCGAAAAAGCCTTCGGTCAATCTCAAAGACGAAATCACTCCGGCATTTCAGCTTCGCCGCTACGCATGGTCGGCAAAACTGCCTCTCAGCATCCTCACCGACTTCGAGGAGTTCGCCGTATATGATTGCCGCGTGAAGCCGGCACATACGGACAAAGCTTCTACTGCTCGCATTCTCTATCTCACCTACACCGAATACGCTGATCGTTGGAATGACATCGCTTCCGTCTTCTCTCGTGAAGCCGTCCTCAAAGGATCGTTCGATAAGTACGCAGAATCGTACAAAGGTAAGAAAGGAACTGCTGAAGTTGATGACGCATTTCTCAAAGAGATCGAATCTTGGCGTGACATGCTCGCCCGAAACATTGCTCTGCGCAATCCGTCACTCGCCCAGCGTGAACTGAACTTTGCCGTCCAGCGTACAATAGATAGGTTGATCTTCCTTCGCATTTGCGAAGATCGCGGAATTGAAACGTACGGGGCTTTGATGGCTCTGCAAAACGGCGAGCACGTTTACAAACGCCTGTCGAAGATCTTCTATCGTGCAGACGAACGGTACAACTCGGGTCTTTTCCATTTCCAGAAAGAGAAGGACCGTTCAGAGCCACCCGACGAACTCACACTCAGCCTCGATATAGACGATAAGCCGCTCAAGGACATTATCAGAAGCCTCTATTACCCAGAAAGTCCGTACGAGTTCTCCGTTCTTCCCGCCGATATTCTCGGTCAGGTGTATGAGCAGTTCTTGGGCAAGGTGATTCGTCTTACGCCCGGTCACCGCGCCGTAGTCGAAGACAAGCCAGAGGTGAAGAAGGCAGGCGGAGTCTATTACACTCCGACGTACATCGTAGAGTACATTGTCAAGAACACCGTTGGCAAGTTGCTCGAAGGCAAGACGCCCAAGCAGGTCGCGAAGTTGAGAATCCTCGACCCTGCGTGCGGCTCCGGCTCGTTTCTTATCGGTGCGTACCAATGCTTGCTCGACTGGCACCGCGATTGGTACGTGGCTGATGGTCCCGAGAAGCACACAAAAGAATTGTACGAAGGCACTGGTGACGCCGCAGGCGGCAATTGGAGGCTGACGACCGCCCAACGAAAACGCATTCTGCTCAACAACATCTACGGTGTGGACATTGACCCGCAGGCTGTGGAGGTGACGAAACTTTCGCTACTTCTGAAAGTGCTCGAGGGCGAGAACGAGCAGACGTTGACAAGCCAGTTTAAACTCTTTCACGAGCGTGCTCTGCCCGACTTGGGCAGCAATGTCAAGTGTGGCAACTCTCTCATCGGTCCCGACTTCTATGAGAACCGTCTTGTAGGGGCGATTCGCGAATCGCCCCTACGAGATGAGGAAGAACGCTACCGCATTAACGTGTTCGACTGGAATGCAGAGTTCCCGGAGATTATGAATCCTTCGTCAAGCTCAGGAGGTGGATTTGATGCGGCGATTGGGAATCCGCCGTATGTCTTTGGACGTGACTGGAAAGCTCTCAATATTAGTGATGAGGTGAAGGAATATCTGGGCACAAAGTATAAGAGTTCACCATATCAACTTGATATGTTCTCTATTTTCATGGAGAAAGCATTCCACCTTTGCTGCTCGACAGGATGCGTGGGTCAAATCGTACCAAACGTATGGCTGAACAATACATACTCATCAAGCACACGTGCTTTTGTTTTGAGCCATGCAATTGATCTGCAAATTACAACACCACCACCTAATGTTTTTCCTGGTCTCACAGTTGATACCGTGGTGTATTCGTTCCAGAAAGCAACTCATCCAGGCAAATCATTTCGAATACTGCAGATGCGTCAAGGCACTCTCGTTGAAGTTGCAACGCACGGTGTAGAGGAATACCTTGACGGTCAACGTCCAATTTCAACAGCTTTGGATGAGGGAAGCGCCAGCTTCGTTTTCAGGTTAAAGAAGACATGCGCAGAGCTGAAAGATTTCGCTGAGATCACCCGCGGGGTCCACTCGTACCGGATTGGCGGATACGGTCAGACTGCCTTTGGCTTAGGGGCACAGACAATGCGCGATGTTAATGAACGTCCTTATCACAGTAAGTCCTATGAGAAAGGGTACCGACCATTCATTTACGGACGCGATTTACGCAGGTTTACTCAGCCTGAAGCATCGGAATTTGTTAAGTATGGCCCTTGGCTGGCTGAGCCAAGACGTTCAAAGTTTTTTGAGGGCGATCGCGTTTACTCGCGTAAGATTCTAGGCAAACGCTTGATAGTTACTGTAGAAAGAACCAACTCTGTCGCAGATCAGCAGGTCTATATAACTCGGCCGAAGGCGGATAATGTGGGTGCGGCATATCTTGCTGGTATTCTCGGAAGTCGTTTAATATCCTTTTTTATCAGGATATTCTATAATGAAGTGAGCGACGCATTCCCGCAGATAAAGGTGGGCCAACTCCAGTCACTACCTGTCCCCGAAACAAGCAGTCCGGGTTGGAAGGAGAAGCACCGCCAGATGGTAGAACTTGTTGAGCGGATGCTTTCGTTGCACAAGCAGTCGGTGACAGCGAAGACAGACCACGACAAGATCGTCCTTCAGCGGCAGATAGACGCAACGGACAAACAGATTGATGCGTTGGTGTATGAGTTGTATGGATTGACGGAGGAGGAGATAAAGATTGTGGAAGAGAAATCGTGACATTAACCCCGGAGAAGGCAAGAATAAAGAAATATTTCGTAGGGGCGGTTCGCGAACCGCCCCTACCAACGACCTGGGAATTGTCCAAACGGGCGGTTCGCGAACCGCCCCTACCAACGACCCGCGAATTGTCCAAACGGGCGATTCGCGAATCGCCTCTACGAGGGATGTACAAATGGGTGATACGGATGATTGACAAATCGCCCTTACAACGTATGATCAGAAACAAAATCCCTAACATTCGCGGACTGTCCCTACAATGGATGATCAATCCTAAAGCGAAAACGTGACTTACGACCCCTCAAAACACCATCGGCGTTCCATAAGACTCAAGGATTATGACTATGCCGGGGCAGGGTGGTATTACGTGACCATCTGCACCACGGGTCGAAGTTGCCTTTTGGGTAAAATCCTAGATGGCAAAATGCAATTGAGTGAATATGGAGCCGTCGTGGAAAAATGTTGGCAATGGTTGTCTACGCAATATTCGTATGTGGATCTGGATGAATAAATTGTCATGCCCAATCATCTACATGGAATATTGATCATAAAGGATGATTCATTTCGTAGGGGCGGTTCGCGAAGCGTCCCAAAAGATGGTTCACTTACCCAAAGGGGCGATTCACGAATCGCCCCTACCATGGATGATCACAAAAAACCAAAATCCTTGGGTCGTTTGATCGGAGCCTTCAAGACCGTCTCTACAGAAAGGATAAATGAGATGCATGGAACGCCCGGAGAGGTATCGTGGCAACGGAACTTCTACGAGCACATCATCCGCGATGAGGAAGATCTCCACCACATCCGCGAATACATTGCCAACAATCCAGTGCAATGGATGTTGGACGAAAGCAATCCTGACAATATAAACAACGACATGTACGGGCAGTTCGCGAACCGCGCGTAGGAGCGATAGCGAATCGCCCTTAGCCTGTGAAATATCACGTTTAGAAAGGACATACCCGTGCGCCACCGCTTCTCGAAAATTCTCCTTATTGCATTCCCGTGTTCCGCTTGTTTTCTTCTCGGTGCTTTATCCCCGGCTGTCACGGTGGCCACCGTGACAGGCTCATAGTGGTCACGGAATGGTCGGTGATCGCCCGGTCAAAAGGTCTGTCGCCCTATAGCACTTGCTTTTTTCTCGTAAAAGTGTTATACTTTCGCTGGAGATTCTTCCGAGAGAGTGGGAAAATGAATGATGCCTTTTCAGTTTAGCCATGGACAAGCCGCGGAACAAGTCTGGAAAGAAAGAGCATCGCCTTCTCAGGATGCTGCTCCGACCGTTGCGGAACAAGAGAATCCTGGCTACACTGATTGTTCTGATTCCCACACTTCTCTTCGTTACATTCAGCAGCAAGGGCATCATTCGGCGTGTGAAGCTTGAGGAGGAGAAGAGAAAGTGGAAGGAGAAGATCATAGAGGCGCTGGTTGAGGAGAAACGGTTGCAGGAAGAGATCAAAGCACTTGAGAATGATTTGGGAATGATTGAAAAGATTGCACGAGAGAGGTATGGGATGGTCAGGGAAGGTGAGACGGTCTATCGGGTCGCACCGGAGAAATGAATCTCCGATACGCCTTGCCAGAGCCAACATTCTGAGTGTTGAAGACGGGTGTTGGTTTTTTTCGTTTTCGGGTGTTGCTTATAAGGAACGCTGGGTGCGGTGAAAGAAGATGAGGACGAGAGGACTGGTTTACTGGCACTCATGATCTAAATAATTCTGGCTAGGAAACTCACTAGAGTCATGCTGAACTTGGTTCAGCATCTGTTCTCCAGACCCTGAAACGAGTTCAGGGTGACTTTTTCATTGAGAACTAAATAATCCGGTTGCCACTGAAATAATCTCTTGACAATGTTAGTAAGATGAAGTAACAGGGACAAGCAATTTCAGATCGAGGTTGTGGGTCGCAGATTGGACTTTGATCCGCAATCTGCAATCCGCAATCCGAAATCTCTTCGGTTATTGCGGAAATCTGACAGTCCCAGTCTGAGATCACATTATTAAACAGTTCAGATTATAATGCTGTTAAACAGAAAATTCGCCGTCGGCGTTGACATCGGCGGCACGAAAGTCAAGCTCGGTGTCGTGGACGATTCAGGAGCGCTGCTGCAGGATCATCTGGTCCCGACGGAAGCGGGGCAGGGACCGAATCACGTCGTTGAACAGATTGCGAAAGGGGTTCGTCACTTATTGGATAAAGCTGGTGATATTCAAGGTGATTTCATCGGCATCGGCATTGGTGCACCGGGGACAGTGGACCTAGACGGAGGCACGGTGAAGTATCCACCCAATTTCCCAAACTGGGGAATGTTCAGACTCGGTGACGAAATCAAGAAGATTTTCAACGTGCGTGTCGAAGTGGATAACGATGCTAATGCAGCGGCTATCGGAGAAGCGAAGTTCGGTGCAGGTGTCGGACATCCAGACTTCATTATGATCACGCTCGGCACAGGTGTAGGCGGCGGTATCATTATGGATGGAAAGATCTTTCGAGGCACGACCGGCGGTGCTGGCGAACTCGGGCATATCTCGATTGACTACAATGGTCCGCGCTGTAACTGCGGCAATTACGGCTGCATCGAGGCGTATGTCGGACAGAGATATGTGTCGCAGCGAACTGTCGAGAGGCTGAAAGATCATCCCGATTCAAAGATCATCGCGTTGGCGAAAGGCGACGTGTCCAAAGTCGAACCATATCTCATCTCCGTTGCTGCCGATCAAGGTGATGAGTTCGCGTTAGAGGTGTTCAAGGAGATGGGAACGCTGATTGGCGTGGCGCTGGCGACAATTCTCAACATTCTCGACTTTCGTCTCGTCGTAGTTGGCGGAGGTGTGGCGAATGCAGGCAAACCTCTATTCGATGCGATGAATGAGAGTACGAGAAGCAGAGTTCTTGCACCGATGCGAGACGAAGTCCAGGTTGTTCCTGCAAAGCTCGGCAATCACGCTGGCATCTTGGGAGCAGCAGCACTGCTACTGTGATTGATCTTGAACTCAGTTCAGGAGTTCCTTTCTGAGAAGAAGTCGAAATGAGTCAGAGATTTCTGATTGAGGTCATAGGAGGGCTACTGATTGCCTGGCTGATAACCGTTTCCGTCTATGCACAGGCGACCGATAGCATACGAGTCTCCTCTGATACGACCAAAGTCCTTCCTGACACCACTGAGACGGCAAGCAGCGGTGTTGATACTGTCATCACGTATTCGGCGAAGGATTCAATCATTTACTCTGTCTCTACGCGTGGGATGAATTTGTACGGCAACGGAAGCATGAAATATCGCGATCTGAAACTCGATGCTGAACGCATTGATGTGGATTGGGATTCTACTTCTCTGACAGCATATGGAAAGCCGGACACCTCAGATCCTACTGGCAAGAAATATGTTGGGACGCCAAAGTTCAGCGAGAAGAACGAACAATATGAAGGCTCGAAGGTGAGGTACAATTTCAAAACGAAGAAAGGTCGAATTACACTTGCCGAGACGGAGATTGAGAAAGGCTTCTACTACGGAGAAAACATCAAGCGAGTCAGTACGGAAGTGTTTTTCATAGATCAAGGAAGGTTTACGACCTGTGACAAGCCCGATCCGCACTACTACTTCGGCAGTCCGAAGATGAAGGTGATTCCGAAAGACGTGATCATCGCAGAACCGGTGTACCTATACATTGCCGATGTCCCAGTCTTCTTGATTCCATTCGGTGTCTTCCCAAGCAAGGGCGGTAGGCAGTCGGGTCTTATCGCCCCTGCCTACAGCGATGATGCGAATCGTGGGAAGAATCTTCGGCACTTCGGCTATTTTTGGGCAATGAGCGATTATACGGACTTGAGTGCAACGGCCGATTGGTTCACCAAAGGAGGCTACGTTCTCAACAGTATGTTTCGGTACAATCTGCGCTACTACTTCAATGGAAGTATCTCAGCCTCGTATGGCAGACAGAAGTTCGATATAGATGAGTCCCCGCGAGTGGACTGGCGTCTCCACTGGAGCCACAGTCAGGAATTCGATCCCACGATGCGACTCGCCGTGGACTTCAGTTTTCAGAGCAATAGCTACTATCAGAACACAAGCAACAACTTCGACGAGATTCTGCAGCAGCACATGGTGTCCACCGCAACGTTGAATAAGAATTGGGAGGGGACAAATCGAAGTATTTCCATCAGTCTATATCGAGATCAAAATCTGCAGACGGGCGAGGTCAATGAGCAGTTGCCTAATATCACATTCACGCTAGCCCAGTTCTATCCGTTCAAGTCAGGGGGCAAATCACATGGAGCGGCGGGGGAGTCACAGACCGAACAGAGTTGGTATGAAATGATAGGAATGAACTACACGGCTTAGCTATTGAGCACGAGCACGAGAAGTCTTCAAGGTCCGGATAGCGCCAGATATTTCGTCCAGGATGACAGGCAAGGAATCAGTCACAGCATCGGCATCAGTGCTTCCCCGAAGGCTGGACATTTCAACATCACTCCATATTTCAGTTACAATGAGAGGTGGTACGACAAAAGCATCATCAAAACAGATTTCGTCACTGCTGATGGCAGAGATTCTGTTGTAGCGAATGAAGTGAAGGGATTCAAACGAGTTGGCTACTTCAATCTTGGCGTCTCAGCAAGCACCCGGTTTTATGGCACCTTCCGACCCAACGTCTTCGGAATTACAGGATTTCGGCATACGGTTACGCCCAGCATTTCGTACAACTTTCAACCAGATTTCTCCAAGCCGGGATGGGGGTATTATGGAAGTTATGTTGACGCTGAAGGACGAGAAGTGCGGTACAGTTTTTTTGAGAAAGGCGTGTTTGGCGGAGCACCGATGGGCGAGCAGCAGAGCATCAATCTCAGTGTCGGAAACTTGTTTGAGATGAAGACAGTCTCAAGCGACACAGCGCAGCAAGAGAACAAACTTCAACTGTTGAATCTCGGTGCGAATCTCTCCTATAATTTCGCTGCAGATAGCCTTCGGCTCTCCGAACTCGGTTTGAGTTATAGAACGAATGTTGCCAACATTCTAGATATCGGAGGGAGTAGTAGTTTCAATTTCTACAAGTATCAAGACAGTGTCGGTCGCGTCAACAGATTCTTGCTGAAGGAAACCGGGCAGTTAGCGCAGCTGACTAACTTCAGCTTCAACGTCTCGACAAGCCTGAAAGGCGAAAAGAAGCAAGCGCCAAAGGAAAAGACGACAGTGGAACAGCCGCCAGTTTCTCAGGAAGCACTACCACAATCCGAGAAGAGCGGTTACTACGGTCTCTATGGTCATGAAGAAGCGCCGGACTTCAGCATCCCATGGAATCTGACGCTAAGCTACGACTACAGTTTCAACAAGTCAAATCCCAACCAGCCGTTCAAGTCATCGAATCTCCGTGCAAGCCTGGGATTCAACCTGACAGAGAATTGGAAGATCTCGGTGAATGGGTACTACGATCTTGTCAACAAAGAGCTGCTTGCGCCTACGATCACTGTATATCGCGACTTGCACTGCTGGGAGATGAACTTCTACTGGGTGCCGACGGGTCCGAGCGCAAGGTTCAACCTTGAGATTCGCATCAAGGCGCCGCAGTTGCAGGATGTGAAGATCACGAAGCAAGGAAGCACAAGAGGAGTGTATCAGTAGTTTTCTGTCGGTGAGTTGTCAGGCACTGAACGATAGTCTGACAAGCTGCTATGACTATTTCAACAATCAAATATCAAGAGTCAAAGATTAGGTTTCAGCCTTCAGCTAAGAGCTGATTGTTGAAAGTTGATACCGACAACTTATGAGTTGTCATTTTGATGTTTGCGCTTTGATTCTTGAATTTGTAAAGAAAGGATAACACACAGTGAGAATTCAACATGCCGTCTTAAGTGACGTTGATGCCATCTTGGAATTAATAAATCACTTTGCGGCGAAAGGGGAGATGCTGCGTTGTCCAAAGAGTCAGGTGTATGCTTTCATCCGTAACTACGTAGTTGCTGAAGATCACGGAAAGATAGTCGGCTGCAGCACGCTTGAGATCACCTGGGATGCTCTTGTGGAGATCCGTTCACTCGCCATCAAGGAAGGTTATCAAGGAAGAGGTATCGGCAGCAAGCTTGTGGACCTCTTGATGCAAGATGCCAAGAGTTTGGGCGCAAAGAAGGTGTTTGCCCTGACCTACAAGCCCAAGTTCTTTGAACGATTTGGATTCAAGGTGATAGACAAGCAGTCGCTCCCCCACAAAGTCTGGACAATCTGTATTGACTGCGATAGATTCCCGGAGTGTGATGAGGTTGCTGTGCAGGTGACCATCGAGGATTGGGAATCATGCCGACGGCGGAATCAGAAACTACGAGCCGCGGTAAACCATCCCAAACGCATGGCTAGGAAGAAGACGTAAATTGTCGAGGAGCGCAGACTGGCATCCTACTGATGTGCATCAGGATTGCTGCACAGGATTCTTCGATTGATGACGCCCCACGCAGTCTTGACGCATCTTTTCTGCAGACTCAAACGCCTGCTGTCTATCGAGAAACCAATCAGAAGCTACCTGCCTCTTGAACCACAAGAATTTCTTGGATCGCCTCACAATCCATGAGGATGGATCAACGTCACGGTTAATGACTTCGATGAAACAATCCCGCGAACGGGAGATTACAGTAACTTTGTTTGCCATATGTTGCACTTAGAAGGTTTATTGGTTCCGAGATTCATCCCGCGAATCCCAGTGGACAGTCGAGGACGACTGTCCTACCGAATCCTGCAAAAAACGGAGAGAGTTCGTGGTAACGACTTGAGGACGATCGAAGCCATCACTACGAACCTCAGACTTTACTTCCTTATCGGATACGCCGGTCTCTCCGGCAACTTTCTCGGATGCTCTGTGATGTCCTTCATAATCACCTCGATTGCCTTCTCAAGTTGTGGATCCTGTCCCTTCATCACGAGGTTCGAGAGATTATCTACAGGAATGTCCGGCTCAACACCGTGGTTTTCCATGATCCACTGACCTTCGATGCTGAACCGAGCGAACTCCGGTCGAGTGATGTAACCACCATCAACAAGACCAATGTTCCCTCGAATGCCAACCACTCCTCCCCATGTACGTTCGCCGATGAGCGGACCAAGCCCTGCCTGCTTGAAGGCGTATGGGAAAATGTCTCCGTCAGAAGCGGAATACTTGTTGATCAGACATACCATTGATCCGTTGAAAGCTGCACCGGGATACGTCCCGTCAGCGGCATTTCGTGAAGAGACCATCTGTAGAATGACGCGGCGCAGACGCTCGATGATCATCTGCGATACGAAACCTCCTCCGTTGTAACGCAGATCCACGATGAGTCCCTCCTTTCGGATTTGAGCATAGTAAGTCTTCACGAATTCATTAAGTCCAGGTCCGCCCATGTCCGGAATGTGTATGTATCCGACGTGACCCTCGGTAGCTTGCTCGACTTTCTTTCGGTTATTCTCCACCCACGTGTGGTAGTACAATCCGAACTCGTTGGCAATCGGCTTCACCATCACTTCCCGTGCACCAACATCCGAAGGTTTCGAGCTCACTTTCAACGTGACAATCTTGCCAACGGTATTCTCCAAAAGGCTATAGGGGCTTGTCGGATAACGAAGGTTCTTGCCGTCAACTGCAATGATGTATTCTCCTTCCTTCACGTTGATGCCGGGTTCGGTGAGGGGAGAACGAGCATCTTCTTTCCAGTTTTCACCTTGCAAGATTGTCTTGATGCGATAGTAGCCGCTTGCCTGATCAGGTTCGAAGACAACACCAAGATGACCGATGCTCACAGTCTTGGGGTGAGGCATATCTCCGCCTCCCACATACGTGTGTGAAGTGCATAGCTCTCCAATCATCTCGCCGAGAATGTACGTGAGGTCGGCTCGGTGACCAACGTACGGAACGAGTTGACGGTACTTTTCTCGCATCGCTTTCCAGTCAACACCTACCATGTTGGAAGCGTAGAAGAAATCCCGTTCCTGCCGCCAGACATCATCGAAGATCTGTTCCCATTCCTCTCGTGGATTAAGCTTCATCTGCATTCCAGAGAGAGTTAACGCGCCATCACCTACTTTCGGTGATCCCTTCGCCTCCACAATGCCGTATGTGTTGGCGCTTTTGTAGATGATTTTCTCGCCGTTCTGGGAGATATCGTATCCATCAACGGGCGAGAGGAATTCACTCTCTTTCCGTTTCTCCATATCGAACAGATGCAGAATGGTCTTTTCACTCGAAGCGGGTCCGCTGAGTCCACTGGTGCCAAGTGACAGATAGAACAATTTTCCCTTGGCAACGCGCATACTCCTGTATTCACCCGGAGGAATAGGAAATACCGCTGTGCGATCTTGAATTCCTGTGAGATCAATTCGCAATTCCTTCTTTTTCTCCTTTGCTTCTTTCTCCTCTTTTCCTTTCTCCTTTTCCTTTGTCTGTTCATCAGACTTCTTGATCTCTGCTTCATCACTCTGCGGTGCAAACGGGGATGGAGCATCTGCTTGCAGCGTCACAAGATAGATACGGGTCATGCGATTGTATGTGTAGCTTGATTCGAAATTTCCCAGAACCGCATTGAAGTCGCGCCGAGAGAAAAAGCAAAGATACTTCCCCTCCGGCTCGAATGTCGGTTCCCAATCGTTTGTGAAATCGCTTGTCACACGAGTGATAGCTTTCTGCTCAAGTGAGTACAGGAAGATGGAAGCATTTCTGTTTTCCTCGACCTTTGCGAAGGCGATCCACTTGCTGTCGGGTGACCAATCGTATTGCGTGATTTCTCCGTACTTTGCAGTATCCACAAGTACAGGCTTCTTCTCATCAATATCCACGTAGAAGAGTTTCAAGTTCTTGTCGGCGTATGCAAGTTTCTTGCTGTCGGGTGACCAGACAGGCGCAAAGCGGAACGCGTTGCCATCCGTCGTGATGCGGATGGGGTCTCCCTTGCCGTCTTGTGAAGTGATGTAGAGTTCATCTTCTCCGCTGGCATCTGAAATATAGGCAATCCACTTACCGTCAGGTGACCATGAAGAGCTTCTCTCCCTAGCGCCAGATGTGTTGGTGAGATTACGAGTGTTCCCTTTCTCTGCCGGTACTGTGAATATTTCTCCACGTGCGCCGATCAACGCACGCTTCCCGTCAGGCGAAAGGTTATAGTCAGTAACATTTTCGGTCACAGTGATGTATTTCGGACGGACGAGCACCATATCGCTTGGGATCTCAACGGTGATCTTCTTTGTCTGTTCGGTCTTGAGGTCGAGAACGTAGAGGTAGCTACCGTTCTCATATACTATTGCGTCCGCACCGAGGGAGGGCCATTTCACATCATACTCAGCGTGGTTCGTGACCTTCTTTGTCTGCTTCGTTTTCAAATCATAGCTGAAGATGTTCGTCGTATGGTCGCGGTCGGAGGCGAAATAGATCTTGTCGCCGTACCACATCGGGAAATCATCTTGTGCTTCGTTGTTTGTGATGTTCTCGATGGTGTTCTTCTCAAAATCATAGATCCAGACATCCTGGGCTTGTCCGCCTCTGTATCGTTTCCAGGTGCGGAACTCTCTGAAGTTGCGGTTGTAGGCAATCTCTTTTCCGTCAGGAGAGAAGGTCGTCAATCCGCCTTCGGGAAGCGGGAGCGGTTGTGGAAAACCACCATCTATACTGACCTTGTAGAGTTTGCCGCACCATGGGCTGATGCTTTCGTGTCGAGAACGATAGACGACATACTTACTGTCTGGGGTCCAGCACATTACCTCGTTATCAGGTCCCATGCGTTCCGCGCCGCCGGGTCCGTCGGCAGAATACGTCAACCGGCGAGGTTCGCCACCCTCGGAAGGCATAAGGTAAACGTCTGTGTTCCCGTCATACTCGGCAGTGAAGGCGATCCATTTGCCGTCAGGTGAGAATTTTGGAAACCACTCAAGCCCTTCGTGGTTAGTGATCTTCCGTGCGATGCCTCCGTCCTTGGAGACAAGCCACAAGTCTCCGCCATAGACAAACACGATGTGGTCTTTGGAAATATCTGGGAATCGCATCAGGCGCGACTCCGATTCAGCCCAGGCAAAGCTGGCAAGAAGAACGGTGAGAATACATAGGATTGACAGAGTGAGTGGCTTGTTCATTAGGCATCTCCTGAAAAGTTAGTGAGATTTCTTCGAGAGGAAGGATGTCGAGTTCATGCAACTTGTTGGTGGAAGAAAGCTTCGAGCGTCACCACGTACGTACCTTGGTGAGCATTTCCGTCCTAATCTGGTTCCAGGACCAGTCATGAACTGGTTTCAGGACCAGTCATGAACTGGTTTCAGGATCAATGGTTTCTATAGATTTCGCTCCATGCTTCGGTGCATAGAAGCAGTTGCTGGTCAGTTCAAATATAGCTCTTTCTCGGTTGATAATCAAGCTGGCATTCGCGGAAAGCTCGAGGGAATCTGGCGGGGTAAGGAACAGAAAGAACGCGCGTTCCGACAGGAGATTCGAATTCCCACTTGATCCATCTGAAGAAGCATCCGCAAGCCATTCGATCATCGCTATTGACTAAGAGCAATTTTTTTAGTAACTTTGTATGGGTAAAGCGAGAAACGTAGTATTTTGACAGGAAATTCCCAGATGGTTGCTAGTATGACTGGTTACGGTGTCTCGGAGGTGTCCGAGCAGGGTATTACGGTGAGGGTGGAAGCGCGAAGCGTGAACAATCGCTTTTGCGACGTTGCTGCGCGTCTTCCCCGTTCTCTTATGCTTCGTGAAAATGACGTCAAAGAGATTGTCAAGAGGAAGATTGCTCGGGGAAAAGTGAACATTGCCATTACGGTGGAGAGGGAGAACGGTGATGATCTTCCGCTGAAAATTGATCAAGCCGCCGTTCGAGCCTACTATGAACTGCTGAAGAAACTTCGCAAGGCGGCGCGGATCAAAGATAGAATCACTCTGGACCACCTGCTGAAATTCTCCGACATCATTCAGGCTGAGGAATCTGAAAACACCGATGATGAGGAGTGGGCTGTCGTTCAGAAAGCACTGTCGCTGGCACTGGACGAGATGAAGAAGATGAGATTGAACGAAGGAGAACAGCTCTGCAAGGATCTCAAACATCGTGTTGGATTGCTGGAGACAAGAATCGGCGATATCGAGCGGCTTTCGGTCAAGCGTATTCCGCTGGCGCGGGAGCGTCTTCGAGAACGCGTTGCCCAGCTAATTGATGAGAAGAAAATAGACGAGAACCGGTTGGAGCTTGAGATTGCGCTGCTTGCCGAGAAGCTTGATGTGACGGAAGAATGCGTCCGGTTCAGAAGTCACAGCAAGTTCTTCTTGGATGCTCTCGACGATGAAGAAGCGGTGGGAAGGAAACTGAACTTTCTTGTCCAGGAGATGAATCGGGAGATCAACACGATTGGCGCAAAGGCAAACGACGCAACCATTGCCCATGTTGTTGTCGGGGCGAAGGATGAACTGGAGCGGATACGTGAACAGTTACAGAATATCGAGTAGTCAGCTCAAGTCGCTGTAGGGCGACAAATCTTTTCCAGTTACATGTAGGCTGCTTTTGACCACGCCGATCCCGTTCGTTGAGACTCCATTGAGACCAGCAGAACCGGTTCCTGTCAGATAGGTATGAGCAAAGGCAAACTGATTGTCGTCTCTGCACCGAGCGGTGCAGGAAAAACAACGATAGCGCACGAGATCTTGCAAGGGAATCCGTCACTGACATTCTCCGTCTCTGCGACGACCCGGAAAAGGCGTGCCGAAGAGGTTGACGGAGTAGATTATTTCTTCATTACCAAGGAAGAATTTGAGCGAAGAAGAAGTTGCGGAGAGTTCATCGAGTGTGAAGAGATATACGGAGATTACTATGGATCGTTGAAAAGCGAGGTGGCACGAGCGACCAGTGTGGGAAACAGTATCGTCTTTGATATTGATGTGAAAGGTGCCTTATCAATCAAGAGGCAATATCCCCAAGACTCGGTGTTGATTTTCATTGAACCACCGAGTATTGAAGCATTGAGGCAAAGGTTGGCAAACCGGCGAACGGAGAGTGAAGCCGAATTGGAGAAACGCATGCAGCGTGCAGCAATGGAGATGGAACAGGTCGTTGAGTTCGACTATGTAGTAACCAATGACGATTTACAGAAAGCGATCAACGAGGTAAATAAGATCGTACAAGAAGAGATTGCAGATTCAATCTAACAATTTATTGAACATATATTGACAAGGAGTAGGGAGTCTATGCCTATAGAACCGATTGACGTGTCACGGGTAGAAGCGCAGGCTGAAAACATCTATGAAGCAATTGTGGTGATGTCTAAGCGAGCGCGACAGATCAACGAGGACATCAAGATTCAACTGAACCAACGCCTTGAAATGTTAAGCTCTAAAGCCGAGACCGATGAGGAAGTCGAGAACAATCCTGATCAGGTGAACGTGAGCTTGGAGTTTGAGCAGTTGCCAAAACCAACGATTCAAGCTCTGGGGGAGATGCTCAACAAAGAATTAGAGTATCGCTACAAAGAATCTCTGGAACCGTGACGATGTTCCATGGGAAGCATATACTGCTTGGTGTGACAGGAAGCATTGCCGCCTTCAAGTCGTGCTATCTTGTTCGCGAGTTCAGAAGATTAGGTGCTGAAGTCAAGGTAGTAATGACGCCCGCTGCAACGCAGTTCGTTGCTCCACTTACCTTCTCAACCCTCTCAGGCAGTGAGGTCATACTTGGTATGTTTCCCGACGATCCGTTGAAGGGTACGGACCTCACGACTTGGCATATCAGCGTTGCGCTTTGGGCAGATGTGATGCTCATTGCTCCGGCTTCGGCAAATACCATTGCGAAAATCGCGCACGGTTTTGCCGATAACTCTCTGACTTCACTTGTGCTGGCGATCCGGTGTCCGCTTGTCATTGCACCAGCGATGGATGTGGAGATGTATAGCAACCCTGCTACACAGAAGAATCTTGTGACACTCAGGGAGAGAGGATGCCTCGTCGTTGATCCCGAGGAAGGCGAACTTGCGAGTGGACTGATAGGCATGGGGCGGCTGGCTGAACCAGCAGTCATTATCCAGACCATTCAAAACGTGCTTGCTGGAACGTCTCACGACCTTGAGGGGAAGAACATCATCGTCACGGCAGGTCCCACGTATAAGCCTATTGATCCTGTGCGGTTTATCGGCAACCGCTCTTCGGGGAAGATGGGATTTGCAGTTGCCAACGCCGCTGCTTTGCGGGGAGCGAAGGTGACGCTCATTGCGGGTCCGGTGCACTTACCGACACCGCGGAGCGTGCATCGTGTTGATGTCGCTACCGCCCAGGAGATGTTTGATGCCGTCACCGCACATTATCAGACCGCTGATGCAGTGATCATGGCGGCAGCAGTGGCTGATTATGCGCCGTTGCATTCTGCTAAGCAGAAGTTGAAGAAAGAGGATATTCTCTCCAAGAGCATCAACGTTGAACTTCGATCCACACCTGATATAGTTCAATATTTAGGTCAGCATAAAGAGCGCCACATTTTGGTCGGCTTTGCACTTGAGACGGAAAACGAGATTGAGAATGCTAGAGAGAAACTTAGGAAGAAGAATCTTGATTTCATCGTCTTGAACAATCCAAAAGAAGAAGGCGCGGCGTTTGGTGCTGATACGAACATCATCACGATTATTCATCGAGATGGGACAAGTGGGAATTTCGAGAAGATGCCGAAGCATGATGTGGCAAATGTGATACTGGATCGAGTCGTATCTATCTTCAATAAGTCCAAGGACTAACGGATATATCTTTGACAGATCATTATCTGTGAATATCCCGCCATGCGGGATTTAATCCGTGTTAGGCGTCCTGAAAGCCAGAGCAAACAAGAGGTCTCAAATAGTCATAATTTTTTCACTATCAACGAGGTTGATAGATTAAGATTTTGTAGCAATAATATTGTCGGCAGGAGATAATTATGAATAGAGATAAGTACGTGATATTGTCTATATTAGTTGTTCCTATTTTAATCCTTGTAATTTCATGTAATAGAAGTGAGGACAATCCAGTTTTAGGAGATGAGCAGGACAAATTAGGCAAAGGCTTGTGTATTTATCCTACCAAAGTTGAATACACATCAGATTTATCTTATCAGAATTTTGATATTGAGAGTGCTCCTATTATTGACAAGCCGATTATTTCTTATGATGATATAATTTCTTATGATACAATATCCCATATTTTAAGTTTGACCTACTCACGTGATTCTCTTAAGAGTAAGATTGGACAAATAGGTGTATATGGCAAACCATTAGGTGTATATGGCAAACCATTTCTGGTTACATTGGATTCATCAAAAATTTATGGTGGTTGGTTCTGGACGCCTATATCTTCAATTCCTTGTCATTGGGTAGTGATTGAACCTGACTGTTTATTTGATTCTCTTGAGACAAATGAAATCAGAATTAAACTTGGTTATCCAAATGAAGACCACTTTAAGGGAGAAGATCCAAGAAATAATAAGGAAATCTTTGATAGACTTATTGAAGATGGCAAGGCAAAATAAAATCAACGCCTAACCCTGGTGTTATCCGTGGTCTATTTCTAATTCCCGAAGATGCCTATTAGCGCGAACCAAGAATTCATTGATATCATAGAAGATGTGAAAAGGTATTTTATGCAGCAGGTTGATTTGTTCGGTAATGAGATTCCGCTCAATCCGAGAGGGAAGAAGCCGACGGCAATGAAGGTGGAACAAGAAACAGAGAGCCTCTTTGAAGAGATCGTTGATCCATCCTGGCACATCGCCCCTGACTGGTCGAAGAGCCAGTCGCTCGATGAGCTGAACAAGAAGATATGTGAGTGTCAGAAGTGTGCGTTGGGAAAGACGCGCATAAACTTCGTCTTTGGTGTTGGCAGTCCTGCTGCAAAGATTGTGTTCATCGGAGAAGCCCCCGGAGCTGACGAAGATGAGCAGGGAGAGCCTTTCGTTGGACGAGCCGGACAACTCTTGAACAGGATCCTCGCGGCAATCAACTTTGAACGAGAGGAAGTCTATATCGGTAATATCCTGAAGTGTCGTCCTCCAAACAACAGAGAGCCGCTTCCAACGGAGGTTGAGGCTTGTGAACCGTTTCTTGTGAAGCAGCTCGAAATCATGAAGCCAAAATTCATTATAGCGCTTGGACGCCTTGCTGCCCAGACGCTCCTCCGTACCACTGCTGGCTTGGCAGAACTCCGTGAGAAGGTGCATGACTATCATGGTGTCAAGTTGATGGTCACGTATCACCCCGCCGCTCTTCTTCGGAATCCTCAGTGGAAGCGCCCGACGTGGGATGACGTACGGCTCTTCCGAAAACTCTACGATGAGATGGAAACGCGCGGCGATTCAATATAGTGAATTTCTACTTCTTCTCCATTTCCATTATGCCGGAGGCTCGTGAGCCTTTGGCTTCGCTTTTTCTCACTGAGTTTGGGTGTAGCCATGGCAATGCTTGATGATATCAAATCTGGTCCTCAGTATCCACTGGATACGATGATTCGCAAAGGGGTGAAGTCGCCGGAGCTTAATCTTGAAGGCGAAGGTCGCATGCCGCCTCAAGCCGTTGATGTCGAAATGGCTGTGCTTGGCGCCATGCTGATAGACAAGGAGGCTGTCTCCAAGGCGATTGAAGTCATTGATGAGTCCTGCTTCTACAGAGATGCTCATCGGAAGATTTATCAAGCAATGATTGCTCTCTTCGAGCGCAGCGAGCCGGTGGATTTGGTCACCTTGACCGAAGAACTTCGCCGTCGTGGACACTTGGAGGACATCGGTGGTGCGTACTACTTAACCGAGCTTACCGGTAAGGTCACTTCTTCTGCCAATATCGAATACCATGCGCACATCATCTTGGAAAAGTCCCTGATGCGGCAGTTGATTGCAGCGGCGACCGAAATTGCAGCGCGTGGTTACAATGAAATGGAAGATGCGCTTGAGCTGATTGACCGAGCGGAGGAAAAGATTTTCAAGATCTCTGAGAGCCGTCTAAAAAAGAGTTTCATCTCGATGAGCACAGCGATCCACAGCACGATGGAACTGCTTGAAAGCATTCACGGAACACACAGCGGTGTCACAGGTGTCCCTTCGGGCTTTGACCAGCTGGATAGTCTCACCGGCGGTTTTCAGAAATCGGATCTCATCATCATCGCTGGAAGACCTTCGATGGGAAAGACAAGCCTCGCCCTATCATGTGCCCGGAATGCCGCAGTTAAGCACGATATTCCCGTAGGTATCTTCAGTGTTGAGATGTCGGCGACCCAGCTTGTCCTGCGTCTGCTCTGTGCTGAAGCTCGCGTGAATGCGCACGCTGTCCGCACGGGTCGTCTCCCTGAAGACCAATGGGCGAATCTGAGTACCCGTGCCGGGCGTCTGGCTAAAGCGCAGATCTTCATTGATGATACTCCGAGTCTCAGCGTGCTCGAGCTCCGCGCAAAAGCCCGCCGACTCAAAGTTGAACACGATATTGGGCTTGTGATCGTAGATTATCTACAACTGATGCAAGGACCCAAGAGCGCGGAAAGTCGCGAGCGCGAGATCTCGATGATCTCTCGATCCTTGAAGGCATTAGCGAAAGAACTCGGTATCCCTGTCATCGCGCTGTCACAGTTGAGTCGCAAAGTAGAGGAGCGAGGGGGAGACAAGAGACCAATTCTTTCCGATCTCCGTGAAAGCGGATCCCTCGAACAAGATGCAGACGTCGTCATCTTCGTGCACCGTCCTGAGCTGTATGGCATCCTGGTTGACGAGAACAATACCCCGACCGAGGGCATGGCAGAAATCACCATCGGAAAGCAGCGCAACGGTCCGACGGGCAATTTGCGACTTGCGTTCGTCAAAGACTACGCGCGATTTGAAGACTTATCATTTGCTATTGAGCCTGGGGAGATCCCGCTGTCCATCGAAGCCCCGCCGTTCTGATCCCGCAAAAGCGGGAGCGAATGTCGTGGCTGTCCAAAAAGACCACAATTGTCACCCCGAACTTGTTTCGGGGTCTGAAAACAGCCCAAAACAGATGCTGAAACAAGTTCAGCATGACAACGGTGGTGCATTCGTTTACCTTTTGGACAGCCTCGAATTACGAATTCATTCGGAATTCGCAATTCGAGATTTCGTGATTCGACATTCGTCATTCGTAATTCGCAATTCGTGTGGGCCGAGATGATCGAAGGAAATCCTTAACATGTCTTCAGTGAATCAGTTAACCACACGCAGAACCTTTCTCAAGACCTCAGGTCTTGTTGCCTTTTCAGCGTTGCTTGCTCCTCTGCCGATTGCCGGAGGCAGGCGAATTGCTTCGTCCTGGTTTGACGACCCCAACGAAGCGATCTGCAACGAGAAATTTAGACTGGCGGTTGCTGATTCCCTGCAGAGGAAACCGATGAGCGAGGTGATAATTGCCATTGGCAGATCGTTCATCGGAACGGAATATGAAGCAAAGACCCTCGAAGAGCCGGGTGAAGAACACCTTGCTGCAACCTGCAGACACTTGATTGTGTTCTACTCTGCGAAAATACACTGGCACTTTCCCGATGCATCAAGTTGGACACGATGACTTTCGATGACTTCAAGAGTGAGCTACAGAAGATTCGCTATCGCGACGGTATCATCAACAGGTATCCGAGTCGCTTGCATTACTTCAGCGATTGGATTTATGATAACGACAAGAAGGGCGTCATCAAGAACGTAACGAAAGAAATCGGGGGGGTGCGGTACGAGAAGACGATCAACTTCATGACGACACACCGAGAGTCTTACGCACAATTAGAAGATGATGAATTCTGGAATGCGATGAAGACGATTGAAGCAGAGATCAGCGGGCGGGAGATGTACCATATCCCCAAGGATAGCGTGAACGATACTGCCGACAAGATTCAAAATGGCGACATCGTTGGCATTACGACAGATATCGAAGCACTCGATCTGGCTTACACAGGACTCGCCATCAAGCTTGAAGGCGGTGGACTATATTTTCTACACGCTCCAAATGTTGGTCACAAAGTGCAAATCACAGAACGTCCTTTGCAGGATTATCTTGCCGGCAATAAGCATCAGAGCGGAATTGTGATTGCAAGACCGATGGAACCAATGTAAGATTCGACGAGAAAATGAAAAGGTCCGGTGAGAGTTTATCGGGCAAGGCAGAAACCAGCGTAATCCTTCTCAGGTAGAACACCGGTAATATGTTTTGGACGGCGCCTCAAGAAGGCTTGAAAACGCGTTACTCAAAAAGTCTAGCAGGGAGATAAATCATGGAAATGAAAACAGATGAGGTCAAGAGAGCGCAGCAAGCTGACCTCTTAATCATCATCCTGGTACTTGGCTTGCTCTGGGGTTTCTCGGAGGTGGTTTTAGGCGGCGGGCTTGTAGCGGCAGGACTTCCATACCGAGCCGGCATCTTGACCGGCATCGGAATGGGTTTGATGGGCATAGCAATAAGCGCCTTCAGAAAACCGCTGATGCTGGCAGGCATCGCACTGGTAACGGTTTTGTCCAAGCAACTTGTAGTTCCCATTCTCCACGTCTCGGTCATGTGCAAGGCAAACTCCTGCTTGGCTGTGGTGCTGCAGGCACTTGCCCTGATCGGAGTCGCATCTGTAGCAGGACGCAAACTTGACAAGGGATACGTAGCCAGAATAGCGAGCGGTGCTTCGGCAGCGCTATTGGCGGCGTCGGCTTTCTACTTTGTCGGCATGCGAGTAGCGCCATGTCAATACCTTCTGTCCTTCAGCCGCCCTGTGGGTTTTCTGGCATTTCTAGCTGATGAAGCTCTGATGTGGGCGGTCCTTTCAGCGATTCTGTTCCCCGTAGGATATTGGGTTGGGGGACGACTCAGGGGTACTGTTCCTGCTTTGAGAACGAGGAAGCCCTTGTTCTATTACACTATCTCTGCGGTCCTCGTGGTTTGTTGCTGGGCAGCGAGTGCCTTGGCTATTGCTGCTGGGATCTAACCAACGGATGTAGTGAGGAGATCAACGACCGCCGCGAGATTCACGTCAACGGCAGGTGCTATGCCTGTGATCACAGTTGCTGCTATCGGGCGACGTGCGGATGAGGGTAGGCACTCCATCGTGATACTCACTGGGGAATCTGGTTCTGGAAAAACTAGTGTCTGCGCCCAAGTGGCTGCCCTGGCACGAGCGCGGGGCTTGAAGGTAGCCGGTGTCCTTACTCTACCCCGCGTTGCCGATGGCTATAAAGTCGGCTTGGACGTGAAAGACATTCGTAGTGGCGAGTGCCGCCCCTTGGCTGAACGCGTTGGCGCTACCGATGGTCCGGCGACGCCAGGTTGGCACTTCCACAATGATGGCATTGCCTGGGGGACGAAGGTCCTGCGCGATGCAACGCCGTGCGATGTGTTAGTCATTGATGAGCTTGGTCCGCTGGAACTAGTCCAGGGCAAGGGGTGGACGATTAGCCTTGACCTGTTGCGTGCCAGCCGCTTCCGCTTGGCTCTTGTTGTCGTTCGGTCCTCGCTCTTGTCGCACTTCACGGAGCGACTTGGCGGAGTAAAGCCCCTGACGCTGCACGTGACCGGAGCTAACCAGGATGTCTTGCCTGAAGAAATCTTAGCTCTGTTGGAACCGTAGGAGTGCGATGAAAGAGATTGAGGCGGAGATCAACCAACGTGAGATTCGATGAGAAAAGGAACACCCTTGGTCTATCGGAGGCTTCACCCTTTCTAACGTACTCATCTACTCTCAAATTAAGGAGAACTGAAAATGATTGAAAGACTTATGAGAGCCGCTTTGTTATGCTTACCAGTCGTCTTCCTCTGGCTCCATGGCGCAGAGGCAGCGACTTCGGTCGTGACGGCCATACCGGTTTATAAACTAGCTAGCTATTACACGGAACATTCGGGTGCATTGTCATTTGTGTATATTGACGACGATCTCCTCACGACCAGTGTTCAAGAGATGAATAACGCTAGGTATTATGGATGGAAGTATTTAGGTATAATCTTCTATGTCGCGCCAGTTCAAATACCAGGTTCACTTCCGTTGTACAGGCTGTACAGCGCTGCGGGAACGGAACACCTGTACACCGCGGATGAAGTTGAGAAGAACGCCGCCACAGCTAAGGGCTACGTTTCAGAAGGCATCCTGGGCTATGTGATACCTCAAAACAGTAATCTCCCCGGTACAGTCGAGCTTCATAGGTTCTTTTATGCGTTGAGTACCGTATATGGGTCGCGGTGTCATTTCCACACGACGGATCCGGCGGGTCCGACTGGGACGAATCAGGCATGGAATTATGAGGGTGTGATATGCAGGGTCTGGACCAGTAATGCGGCTCTGACCAGCTTTGACTTCACGTCCCCGACGAAGGGAGAGACAATCAAGGGCGGCGACAAGTATGACATCGCATGGAATTGCTCAGGAAAAACAGGCTACGTCAACCTGCGGTACTCAACCAATGCGGGATACACCTGGAGTTCATTTACCTTTCAAAGCAAAAACATGGGATATTACTCATGGACGGTTCCTAACATCGAGACGCAGCATGCAAGACTCAAAGCGGAGTGGGTAACCTACTCCAGTTCCGGTTCCTCGGCTGTGGTGACTCTTCTGGCCCAGAGCGAATTGGAGTACGATTTCACGATCAAGAAACAACCGGAGAAGATCCCCATCGTCCCCATAAAGACCACGGTCAAAGCCCCGACTGCATTGACTGCGAAGCCTGTCACAATAATAGAGATAGACCTGAACTGGAAAGCGGGAAGCGGCGCGTCTTCCGGCGCTGATCCTACAGGATACAGAATCGAGCGCAAGATGGGAAATAATGCTTTCAGCTTGATCGCCTATGCGAAATCCGATCAAACGTTCTACCAAGATAAGAGCCTTGTGCCCGGTACGACCTATACCTATCGAGTACAGGGTTTCAAGGATCTCGTTGAATCGGCCTATTCAAACGAGGCAACAGCAAAGACCCCGACCGCGCACTTCGACTATCTTAAAGTGCCGGCGAAAACCAAAAAATAGCGACCTGTTATACTGCGACGCTGCTGAGAGTTCAATGAAGTGTTTTCGGATTAGTTAGAAAGCGGCATCATCTTTCCTAAGCTGAAAACCGTCTAATATATGTTGGCTGGAATAAATTACGAATTACCATAAGGAGGTAAAAAATGATGAAAAGAATCGGTTACATCTTACCCAGTATTCTGTTTATTTCATTTTTAGCTGAAGGGGTTGCTCTGGCCCAAACAGATATCCCAGGAAGTAAGGATCACCCATTGATAACCCGCATGCCCGGCTACTACATCAGCCAGTATAACGTATCAGAGTTTGCCGGATTCGATCCGACGGTGATCGGGGGCAAGGATGTTCGCTGGGAAGGGAAAGTGTACTCCTACGGATATTCGCGGCAGGAGGGTGGTCGGCCCATCAGTATGCTGCAGATCGTGCGAAACTACGAAACAGCGATCAATCGGGTCGGCGGAAAGATACTCGGCGGCGATGAAAGACGGGTGGCAGCCGAGATCAGAAAGGAAGGCGCCTTGACCGGGGTCTATGTGGAAGCATTCAACGACGGCATGGATTACAGTCTGACGATCGTCGAGTCGCAAACGATGCAGCAGGAGGTCGTTGCAGACGCCGCGGCGATGCGGAATGACCTCGCCGAAACGGGCAAGACGATAGTCCATGGCATCTACTTCGACACCGGTTCGGCCACAATCAAGCCTGAGTCGGAGCCGGCCCTGGTCGAGATGGTGAAGCTGTTCAACGGCTCCCCCGAACTCAAGGTCTATGTCGTCGGTCACACGGACAACGTCGGCGGCCTCGAATCAAATCTCAAACTCTCTTCTGACCGCGCCGCTTCCGTGGTCAAGGCGATCGCTGCGCGAGGTGTAGCAGCGTCACGCCTGAAGTCTGCTGGAGTCGGTCCATACTCGCCGGTAGCCTCAAATGACACGGATGGAGGCAAGGCGAAGAACCGTCGGGTGGAGTTCGTCAAACAATAGACCATTGATTTTACGGGAGGGGATGGGGCTTTTAATGGAACCAGCTAACAAGTCGCTGAAGAGGGACGCGGCAAAAGAACGCCGCGCCCCTTAGCTTTCTGTTCGCTGGCTCTTGTTGTCGTTCGGTCCTCGCTCTTGTCGCGCTTCCAGGAGCGACTGGGTGTAGTAAAGCCCCTGACGCTGCGCGTGACCGGGGCTAACCACGATGTCTTGCCTGGAGAAATCTTAGCCTGCTGCAACCGTAGGAGTGCGATGAAAGAGATTGAGGTGGAGATGAACCAACGTGAGATTCGACGAGAAAAGGAACAGCCTTGGTCTATCGAAGGCTTCGTCGTGAGTTTTGCCGAACGGGTGGAGGGGAAAGCCTGCGCGACATGGCTCGACAGGTATACCCTGAGTCTGCGCGCGCAAAGGATGTTCGAAGAGGAACGATAAGAGGCCGAAAGTCCAATGAAGTGTTTTTGGATTAGTTAGAAAGCGGCATCATCTTTCCTAAGCAGAAAACCGCCTAATATATGTTAGGCGGCTCGACCAAGATTCGACTAGGCTATCTTCAAGCACAAGTCTGTTTCAGAGCCTGAAAGGAACTACAATGGCAAGCATATTGGCAGAATTAAGTCTTTGGGCAAGCACTCTACAATTTTGGGAACGAGCAGCCCTAGAAAAAATTGTAAATGGCGTCAGTTTTAAGGATTCTCACTACGACGAGTTGCTCCAGTATCTTCTTGAGGATGAGAGCTTAACAGAATCGAGAAGTCAACGCCCCACTTTACACTTTCCCCAAGATGCTGATGCCGTTACCCAGGCCGTAACACCAATCCGACTAGCGCAGATTTCAAACTTACAGAATATCAACGCCCTCGTGTCAGGGCAAACTCTTACCTTTGGTCAATCACTGACGGCTATATACGGAGGTAATGGCTCAGGCAAATCAGGATACGCGCGGGTTCTCGGATGCGCTGGTTTCACTCGTGGTGACCGCGATGTATTACCTGATGTTGCTCGACCACTTGATGAGACAGTCGTTCTGTCAGCGGATGTTCAAGTAATAGATGGAACTTCAACGCGTAATATCAACTACAAGGTCAGTGAACGATGCCCCACTCTCGCGTCTTTCTACGTTTTCGATAGTACCAGTGTACGAGTCCATTTGACTCAGGCAAATACCCTCAGCTTTTCTCCAGCGGGTCTAGTATATCTCACCCAATTAGCAGCTATAACTGATAGAGTCCGAGAACGTCTAAAGACAAAAGTGGAAGAATGTTCACAACCGCATAGTTTCAATGTTTTATTTCAAGGGGATTCCGAGATCAATGGGCTAATAAACACTTTGGGACCCGAAACTGATCTTGACATTCTCCGCGATCTGGCGAACCTAACTCAAGAACAGGAGGGACAAGTTGTAGAATTAGACATCCAAATTGCCCGGCTTAAGGCTCAAGACATTCCTGCACAAATAACTGAATTGGTGCAGAAGATTTCTGATCTGGGGAATCTAGTTGGCAAATTGCGCGATGCTCGACATAAATTAAGCGATCAAGTTGCAAAAGATATTCAGAACGCCATAGGGATTTATCTTAGGATGCAATCCATCGCCCAACAAGTCAGCGTTGATCAGTTTAGATCAAAATATTTCATGCAAACGGGTAGCGACGTTTGGTATCAATTTATAAGAGCTGCAAAAGCACTGGCTGAAGCCGAACAACTTACGGACCAGCAGTACCCACAAGCAGATAACCGATGCTTATTATGTCAACAGCCTCTTTCAGCCGATGCTCGTAATTTATTGCTTCGATTATGGGCGTTTCTAGAAAGCGATGCTCAATCTAAGCTTTTAGAGACTCAAACATTGTTGTCCGATAAGAGCGAGACTCTGAAAGCAGTTTCCCTTGACTTCTTTGACGATCAATCGGTCTCCTGGAGACATCTCCAAGAATATGACATTACTGCTCTTGAGAAGGTGAAATCACTAATCGCAATTTGCCGGAATCGCCTTGATAGTTTATTCGATGCTATTGCAACCAATGCGCCCACAATCAATCTTATCCCCTTCCCGGACGATCCAATTCCAGAGATTGAGCGGATAATTGGGTTATTACGAGCAAGTCGCGAAGAGTTGGAAAAGAAGGATCCTTCTAAAGAAATCGCTCAACTAGAACGACAAATGCGAAACCTCCATCACCGCGTTATACTCAGACAGCATTTTCCAGCAATAGAAGAATATGTGCAGAAAAGGATATGGGCACAACAAGCGAGTAAGACAGGCGGAAATACAAGGCATATCACAAAAAAACACAACGATTTATTCAAGGAATTAGTCACTGATCAATATATTCAATTGTTCGAGCAAATTCTGAATGATCTGGGACGTCCAATAAAAGTAAAGGTCGCAACCAGTGGGCGTAAGGGGGAGGTATATAAAGAGATTATTCTTGACACTGATCCTTCTATTCCGGTAGATAAGCGAACATTAGACAGAGTATTAAGCGAGGGTGAAAAGCGTGCTGTGGCATTAGCAGATTTTCTAACCGAAGTCGCGCTCGATACCACCAGCAACGGCATCATACTGGACAACCCAGTAACTTCTCTTGATCTAGAGTGGAGAAATCTAGTCGCAATCATTTTGGTTACACAGGCGAAACATCAACAAGTAATAGTGTTCACCCACGATCTTCCTTTTCTATACTTCCTCAAGAAATATGCTGAACAAGAGAATGTCAATATTGCATCGCACTGGATAAAACGAGGAGATTACGACAGCAAGCCAGGCTATGTATTTCTAGATAACAGCCCAGCGCTGGAACGCGATTATCGTAAGGCAACGCGGGCGCGAGAAATATACGCGAAGGCAAAGGTCGCGCCACCTGCAGAACAAGAAGCACTACTACATGATGGATTTGGGGCGCTTCGAACAAATTACGAGGCATTTATTATTTTTGAACTGTTCAATGAGGTCGTATTGCGTTTCGATGAGCGAATAAGCTTCGGTCGCTTAGGCGACATTGTATGGGATCAATCAATTGTGAATGATGTTATAGCTAAGTGTGAAGCTCTTTCAAAGTACATCGAGGGGCATTTGCATAGTGATGCATTAGGAGCACAAAAAGCAGCCCCTAGCCTGCTTCTAAGCGAGATAGATGCTTTCGATGCACTATGCAAAAGGTTGAGAGACCTGAAGAAAAGGGCATAACAATGAGCAAAGTTTTACCGCCTAACAACCGGGTGAAGTTAACCGCTGCTTCGCAGCGTAGGGTACGCGTGCCGCGCCAGTCAAGTCATAGGTAAACAAGAGGAGTCTTGCCGGCACCGCAGCGGCGGCTTACCCGGAGCGTTAGCTAGTAACCCCCTAGTCCCGCTAGGAGTGCTGATGGTCCACACTAAACCTGAAATGAATAACATCACCATCCTGCACAATGTAGTCATGCCCGTGAATTTGCAGCAGCCCGCGTTCTCTTAATGCCTGCTCTGAGTTGAATTTGACGAGGTCATCATACTTCATCACCTCACCACGAATAAACCCCTTCTGAAAATCCGTGTGGACCTTGCCTGCTGCTTGAAAAGCATGATGCTATGGATCGTGAGACAACTAGTTGTCTGGTGAGAAATTTTTCAGTTTTCTCTTGACATTCGACTCAAGAATTCTTATATTCTGCCCGTGAGTTAAAGGAACAGGGACGTCCGATCTAGGTCTGCGACAGACGATGGTTATGGTGGAGATACTTGCCTCGAATCTTTATCCAAAATCTCACAATCTCGTTTTGAGCTTTTGCGTGTTGGGGGCGATAGCACGATCCCTCCAAGTTTTTCAACAGCTTTCTTACTGCAGTATTGTACAGACGGGCGGCATATCCAGAGCGTAAAGGATTGATGTATACGGAAGCTCCGATATGTCAGTGTCATGCTAGGAGCTTATTCAAGAATCCTCATCCGCACTCTTTTTCTCTACTTGTCGTAGTTTGGGAGAAGGGGAGACAGAGGGGTTAAGGGGCAAAGTGTAGGCTTTCGTTTGCACTACGCCAGAGGCGGTGCTCCAGGTTCCATTTCTCAAACTTCAACGGAGGCAGCATGCGACACGGTCTTGCAGTTGTTGCTCGCAAGCTTCTTAGAGGTTTTGGGTTGCGAGCGGCAACGCTAATGTTCCTTTTCTGCGGGACACTCTATTGCCAAGTGGCAGATCCACCTTGGCGAGATGTCCCCATCGGCACAGAGGGTAATCGCTTTGTGCTTTCGATTGAGAACCGATTCCCTCGATTGCTTCAGGCTGTCAACGTTAGGATCGGCTCATCACCGGAGTGGACAGTCTTCACGACATCGAATATAACCCTTCAGTCAATCTCTCCCGGCGAGGTTCGTGACGCTGTCTTTGACTTCCGCGTGCTCAACGTGGAAACAGGCAAGCGTGATTCCGTTCAGCTCGTGATTCTCGATCCGTACGGGCATGTGTTTGGACATAGCTTATTCAGGATTCAGACTGCGGCACCTGTTTCGGCGACTGGATTGGAAGCGGCATACCCCAATCCCGCGAATCCTTCTGTGACGTTGCGCTACTCTCTTCAAGCTCCATCGCATGTCACAATGCAGATCTACGACATTCTGGGTAGACTGGTGCGAACGTTTGTTGAGGAGCAAGAGGTTGCTGGCAGGTGGAGTATCCTGTGGGACGGGAGGAATGATCATGGGATGGCAGTAGCGAGCGGAGTGTACTTTGCGCGGATGATCACAATGGAGAAGACCGGTAGAACAGCGCAGTTCACATCCAAGATACTCATCCAGAAGTGAGGCAGCCATGAAATGGACCATCTTGTTTCCAACAATGGTTCTTTGTATATTGCTTGCAGCCGATGAGTTGCGAGGACAGGTCGAGGTGCGGGATAGTATAGCGATTTCGAGGATGTTAGATACGACGGTCACATCAACGCAGTTGATGAAGAGTCTGGGAAAGGTCAAAGGAGTTGTAAGGCCCCCCACGACATTGGTTCTGCCATTCGATGGAAAGGTGAGAATCACCATTGAGGGTGGTGCAAGCGCTGCGATTGATGATGTAATTCTGCGTTCACCGATAGAGGCGACAATTTTCTACAATGCGAACGCTCACCACGGGGAGACATGGGTTTCCGAGGAATACCCACAAGGGACGGTGTTTGACATTGGGCTCTATTGGCACGACTGGTGGAGTCAGTCAGGGTGGGAATCTGACGCCTATGTTGAGCAGGTGGATGATACAACGTTTATTGTCTTCTTGGAGGATATTGGTATGGGAGACTGGGATGTGATTCTGCGAGTGACAATGGTGCAACAGAGTATGAATATCAATATTCAGGCAGAGCCAGCTGAAGTATATCCGACTCACACTGGACAGGACGCTAACAACAATAATCGAACGACAATCACGGTGAGTGTGACGCGTGGTAGTAACAATCCTGTTTCAGGTCATTCTGTTCAACTTGAAGCCAGAGCGGTGGAAAGAAGTGGTGGTCATGACCATGATGGCAATAGACCTGCGGGAACGTTGTCTGCCACGGAAGGACAAACAGGAGAGGATGGAAAGTTTGTGGTCATGTACACGGCATCTGAGTTTGGCGGGATAGAGAGAATCATCGCACGGTCAACAACAGTCAATAAGAATGACAGTGTAGATGTCACTGTGAGAGTGCCGAACCTGTTGCTGTTTGGCGGTGCCGGTAGTTATCAACTGACTGGTGCAAACGATAAGCATCAGAACAATCATTACTTTTGCAGTCAGGCAGCAATTGACAGTTTAATTAGTGTCGCAAATCAATTTTCGAAGGCGAAATGGAATACCAGCGGCGCTATGCGGCTAAATGATATGAGTTTGGAATGGGGTGGTTTGTTTGATCTCGATACTTTGTGGAGTAACAAAAAAGGGCATAATGCTCACCGAATAGGTAAGAGTGTTGATATTGAAAACTTAGTCTATGAGCAAACTGACACAGTCAGTCAGAAGACAGGAAACGATACGACGCTCATAATTCCAAAGGTTAAATGGGTTAAGGACTTTGTCAAGTTTATGGAAACCGAGATGCAAAATTGGTCCTTTGTGGATGAGGGTCAAATACGATCAGATGTATTTAAACGAACTAGAAAATATCCTCATTTTGAGTGGAAAGGAGAGTAATCTATGAAAACTATTTTCGCAATCTTCTTCGCTTTTGTGATTTTTTCTGAAAGCGCGGTCTCACAAATCGTTAAACGAATTCGGAGAGATGATATCATTGTCACCGTTCGCGTGAACGTTATGAATCTCCCCGACGGTTACTTCCGATACAGTTATTTCTTTGAAAACTCACAGATGAGCCACCAAACTATGAGTAGCGCCACCGTAGAATTGGGAGATAACTGGGTGGAATATGGCGGCACACTGCGGAATGTCATTCCTCCAAAGGAAAAGGATTGGGGACAGTTTCCGAGTGTGGGGAGAAAAATGTGGTGGAATGCTCAATATGATACAACCGGTAAAGATGATTTAAGAAGGGTCCCAATTAGCGCAATATTACCGGGGGAACATTTAAGCTTTTCATTTGAGTGTAAAGGGCTTCCTACCATCGGTCACTTTTGGGCAGCAGGCTGGGCTCCGTGGTTTTTTACAGAGGGGGAAAGAGACAGTCTAATTGCAGAAGGATATCCGGAAGAGGAGCTTCATGACACCGATGACAAAGCATTAAAAGGTCGCACGGTTGTGCCAAAATTTCCACCAAGCCCATTCATCTGCATTGTTTTTCTCGACACACTCATTTCGTACAAGCACCACGCTGATACGCTGGGCTGGCTTGCTGACGACAACTTCGTCAACGAGCTCGACAACGGCTTGAACAATGCCCGCAAGCATCTCGTCAAAGGTGACTCAGTCAACTGTGCGAAAGAACTCCAGACGTTCCAAGACAAAGTCCAAAAGGAATATGAGAAGACACAGCATGACGAGAAGAACAACAAGCCTCGCGATAAACGCTTTGTCACCAGCGAAGGCTATGCGCTGTTGTACTTCAACACGCAGTATCTCCTGGACCGCTTGCCAAAGAAGAAGTGATACACCAGGGAGAACATCCTATGCAAACGACAGCAACACTGCTGCTTCCGCTGATAGCGTTGTGTTCAGCGCAAATTGCTCTGTGTCAAGAGGCTTATCGTCTTCCCTTTGGTTCTGCCAGCAATATGCTTGAACTCACAGTGCCGAATGGATCCTCGACAACTGCCGCACATGTGAAGGTCGCAGTGACGAACGTTCCCGCCTGGGTGCACTTCACATGGAGCGAACAAGTTCTGGAACAGGTGGAAGCCAACGGGGAAGCGACAGCACGCTTTACGTTCTCGATTGACAAAGCGGCGCCCGTGAACTGCGAACAGGCATTGACATTCACCATCACACTACCGACGGGGGAACGATGGACAAAGCAGATGAGAATCGTTGTTGCACCGCCCGAACGGTATGAGTTATTTCAGAACTATCCAAATCCGTTTAATCCCACAACGACGCTTGGGTTTACACTACCCAAACCCGCCCATGTGCGTCTTGTGATTTACGATGCGTTAGGCAGGGAGGTGAAAGTGTTGACAGACGAAGATTATTCCGCTGGCTACACTGCTGTGGTCTGGGATGGGATGAATCAGCGAGGTGTGAGCGTGTCGTCGGGGGTCTATTTCTATCGTATTGAAACTCTGCAGTGGACTTCCATGAACAAGATGGTGCTCATACGATGAGGAAAGAATCTTGCTCCATAGCTGACTTGGCACATGGAAAGGCGATTCCGCTGCAGTGGGATCGCCTTTTTATATTCCCCTCTCCCAATTTGGGCGAAAAAGGTCTCACGCCTCATTTGCGATGGCATCTATACCGTTTAATGGTATAGAAGATAATCTCAGAAAGATACGTGCTTTCAACAACGTCTTGCGGTATCTACGTTCCAATTTTCGCACTCAATTCTGAGTGATTACTGAGCACTCACATTAAACCTGAAATGAATAACATCACCGTCTTGCACGACGTAGTCGTGCCCGTGAATTTGCAGTAGCCCGCGTTCTCTTAATGCCTGCTCTGAATTCAACTTGACGAGGTCATCATACTTCATCACCTCAGCACGTATGAATCCTTTCTGAAAATCGGTGTGAACCTTACCCGCTGCTTCTGGTGCAGTTGCTCCTCGCTTGACTGTCCATGCGTGAGCTTCCTTGTGTCCGAACACGGTGAAGAATGTAATGAGGTCGAGTAAGGCGTAGCCTTCGCGGATAACCTTGTCAAGTCCAGATTCATCTAAGCCCAACTCTTTCAGAAACTCTCCGCGTTCTTCAAGTGGCAGTTCAGCTATCTCTGCTTCAATTTCGGCACAGATAACAACGACACGCGCATTTTCTTTTCGAGCAATCTCATACACTGCATCAATGTAGGCGCCGCCTTTCGTCAATTCCTCTTCATCAACATTTACCACATACATCACTGGCTTGTCCGTGAGAAGATGTAGGTCTTTGATAACCACAGCGGGGATAACATCAATGTGTGCTATATGTCCATGTTCGAAATAACGAGCAAGCCGTCCTTCAGCAAGATGCTGGTTCAATCGGCAATAGATGTCGAGTTCCTCCTTGAGTTTCTTGTCGCCGCTCTTCGCTTTCCGCTCAATCTCATGAATGCGTTTCTCCACCGTCTCCAAATCTTTCAAGATCAGTTCGGCTTCGACAATCTCAATATCACGCTTGGGGTCAATCGTTTCATAGATGTGCACAACGTTCTTGTTTTCAAAACAGCGAACTATGTGAGCAATGGCGTCCACTTCTCGAATGTGGGCAAGGAACTGATTTCCGAGTCCCTCACCTTTGCTTGCACCTTTGACGAGTCCAGCGATGTCAACGAACTCGATGGTTGTCGGAACAACTTTCTCAGGTTTGATAATGCGTGCGAGTTCATCAAGCCGCTTGTCGGGCACGGGGGCTATGCCAGCGTTCGGGTCAATTGTCGTGAAGGGATAATCAGCGACCTGTGCACCTGCAGCAGTGATGGCATTGAACAGAGTTGACTTCCCCACATTGGGCAAGCCAACGATACCACAGTTAAAGCCCATAGCGGTGGATGGTAGAAGGTTGATAGTTCAGCGAGAAACGCCGTTTCGCGCTAAAGGATTCGTTTCTCACATTCCCTGACGAAAACTTTTTACTTCATCAATCCCTAACAAGCGAAGTCTGAAAGTCCCTTTGAGATTCACGCTGACAGAGGAATCCGGTGCTTGCAGGGATTTAGTCACACCTTGAATATTGACATCGAGACTTCCCGAAACAAAGTCCTTTTCCCTTGATTCAAAGAAGACAAATCCATCGGCGCTTTTACCGTCTACGCGTTTGTTCTCATCCCAGAAGAAACGGTAGAAGACAACCTTGAGTGGTTTAATGTTTATAGGTTTGCCGATCTCGATGTGATCGAACTCAATTCCTAGAATGGTCTCCACATTTTCAGGATCAATCCTGTCAAGCAGGAACGCGGTTTTTTTGCCGTGCTTAACGCTCACGGCGCCAGCAGCAAGCATGTCCAATGCATCCTGAGTTTGTCCAAGAGCAAGTTGTGCATCAGAGACCACATACCACTGTCCGAAGTCAAATGTCTTTGTCACAGCAGTCTCTTTTGGAGATTCAACAACTTTCGGCTCTGCTTTTTTCTCGGCAGTCTTAGTCTCCTCTGATGAACCGCGGCCGCCAAGGGTTGTTCCTATACAGACCGCGAGAATGGCGAGAATGATTCTTCGGCGATTCACGTCTTGGTGCCGCGAATGAATGATCTCTAACAGTGAAGCCGATATCGGCAGGTGAGTTCTGGTCATGTGTGCTTTGCTCCTCATTGCGCTTTTGGTGCAGGTTCCTTGAATAGGTCGTCAGGGAGACCAACATTGACTTGATAATCCTTGTACGTTACTGTAACAGTTCCTTTGCGCTGAGAACTTCGTCTCGGCGTCTCGTTCACTCCCGGTTGAGAGCCAGCGTCCGGTGATGGCATCTCTGGGACATCAAACGTGACAACGATCTTTGATGGAAGGTAGTACGTTTCCTGAACTGGCGCATGTTCAAAGACCACAACGACGGAGCGCCCCTCGTAAGGGAAAGTCTCCAGCCTCTTGACCGTCCAGCGCGTCGGTTCGACCCACAATGTAAGAGCATTCGGACGTGTCTTAGATTGTTTCGCTGTGAGTTGGAGTCTGTAGGTTCTGACATTCTCAATCTGTTCTTCACCCTTTAGTTCTGCAGCGTATTTATCCCTTAGCTGGACTGGATCAAACGCCACACCTTCCCGTGGCAACATGGCAAATCCTTTGGATTCAAAATGCACCTTGTCGGGTCGCTTGAAATACATCTTGGCTTCCATCTTGGGCACATGCAGTCGTTCTACATCCACGTTAGCAGTGAGCGTTACCGTGTAATCTTGAATCCTCTCGTTTTGACTCTGTAGGCGGGTCAAGATCTCATCTGCGGTGACGTTCTGTGCGAAACCTTGCTGCAAAACTCCAAGCACCAACATTAGCGTTAGGCTTGATATTTTCACGTTCATTTTTCAACCTATCATGGTGAGCTTGTCAAACCACTACGACAAGATATCTTTCTTTGTGAAGAGATACCACGTGATGAGGAACAATCCGAGGCAGTAAGATCCCAGGTAGGCAATCCACTGCAGGATGTCCTGCCATGCGACCGGTTCAGTAAATGCCTTCTGCCAGACATTCATATAAGTCGTGAAGAGATACGGTCTCATCGCTTCGAAGAAACTGTAAGGGAGCGAGCCGATAATAAAGAATCCGATGACGATGCTCATCGTGCCAATGATGGGACCGATAGCGTTTTCCACTAGCGCCGAGAATAGGAATGCGACGGATGCCACTACCCACATACCCACGACCGCACAACCGTATGCGAGCGCAAATCGCCAGAACATTTCCGATTCTGGGAGAATGAGGATACCTCCTGACATGCCCACAGGTTGCCCACCGCCGCTTTGGCTTTCATAAGTCAGTAGATCACCACTGCCAAAGAGAGCCAATCCGAGTCCCAGGCTGATGAGCGCAAGGAAGAGCACAAAGGTGAACGTATAGAAGAGCGTCGTGAGATATTTAGCCAGCAGAATCCGTGTGCGAGACACGGGGCGAATCAGCAGTATGCGAAATGTTCCTGCCGTGGCTTCACCAGCCAGAACGTCTCCAGCAACTAAACTGATGAGAAACGGAATATGCACGATCAAGCTGAACATGATCATGCTGGCGATGAACCATCCGTTATAGAGGTTACCCACGAAGAAAAAATCTCTCTGGAGATTCCTTGTTGCTGCCAAGAATCCTTTGCTCCCCCCGACTTTCATCCCAATTTCAATAAGAGGAATCAACACGCCAACGGCGATGAACCCGATATAGGTTCGCCATTTGAGAAACGTTTTGAGAGTCTCGTAGTAAATCAGTCTAATCATATTTCAGATTTGGGATTCAGGATTGCCTGTAAGGTTATCAGTTGTGCAGTGCATCACCCCAACTGCCTACGTACTGTACTCGACCGTTGTAATAAACATCAAACGCCCAAAAGTGACGCGCAATGCAACCTGCCGGGCAATCACCCCAGCCGATGCTGTACTCGAGTTGCCAATACGTAGTTTTGGATTGCGCTCTGATATCGGGACCATCACCCATCACTCCATCAGGCTCTGCCCAGCGTATGCCTGCGATTCCGGTGAAACGCTTCGCAAGTGCCGCGATATTGAGTGGTTTGGACGATCGTAGTCTGGCTGATTGGGGGAACCATGGAGTAGAGCAATAACCGTCCAGTTCAAGATTGAACTCTTCCATCAAGAGGTCTATCTGTACATTGCCTGTCAGCCGGTTGCCCTGTCTCCATGCTGCAGCCCATTGCGCTGTGCTATCTACGGCAACGATTAAGAAATGTGTCTCCGGGGAAGGGAACGTATGGATGTTGTATATTGCAACCACCGAATCGCGTGCGGCAAGACCTATGGCATTGTACAAATGAATTAGGACACTATAGAGAGTTTGCACAAGGTCGGCAGGCAATTCGACTTGCTCTCTTGTCGCGCCACCCGCTTCGTTGACTTTGCGCAACGCCAGGCGTGCTGCATCCTCGAAGTACGCCTTACGCAGTGACTCGGGCACGCTGGAATCATCAGCGTTCGAGATGACCACATAGTTGAGTTCTATGTCTGCATCGGCGGTATTGGAACAGGAAAGCAAGCAGCATACGCCAAGCGCAGGTAGCAGAAGTAGAAGCAGAAAACCAATCAGGTTCTTCATTTGCCAACCACTTGTACTTGAGAAGGATGTAGCGTCTCCGGATACATCAGGATAATCGAACGCGGCGCAGTCTTACGTTTCCAAAGTATCGTAGATCTATAATCGGACATTTCCTCCCTGTCCAATTGAGGGTTGGACGCTACCTTCGCCCAAATAACTTTCACACGAGTGCCAAAGCACCATGGCGCCTATGACGCCACTTCGCCTGCTCCTTCCGTGATGGAAAGGAAATATTCTTCTAGCGATCGTCTCGGTATGAGCGCAGAGACTGCGATGCCCTGTTTGACAAGCAGCGCATTGACACGATGAGCCTCAGTCGCTGGAACCTTCATCTCGATGCCGTTCGCTTTCTCCGCCACAGACTGAATCCAAGGCTCCTGTCGCAGCAATTCCAGAGCCTGCGAGTGTGGCTGCGCTCTGACGGTGAGTATAGTATCAGTCGAGCTTAGCAAATCATGGACGGAGCCTTGAACCATCAGAGCCCCCTTGTTGATAATTGCCATCCGTGTTGTGACCTGCTCTACCTCATGCAAGAGATGAGAAGAAAGGAAGACCGTCATTCCTCTCTCCTTAGAGAGATGTGTAATCAAGTCCCTGACCTCTTTCATCCCCTGAGGATCAAGCCCCGATGTGGGTTCATCTAGGATGATCAGGCTTGGATCAGATAGCAGCGCTTGTGCAATGCCCAGCCGTTGTTTCATCCCGTGAGAGTACGTCTTCACCCTGTCGTGTGCACGCTCAGCAAGCCCAACGAGTTCCAAAGTCTCCATGATTTTCTTCTTGGACATCTTGCCGTTTCGTCCACGCGCTGAGAGAGCGCTGAGAATTTCTAAGTTCCGTCGTGCGCTCAGGTAGAGATAGAAGTCTGGTTTTTCGACAATGCCGCACACTCTGCGAAGCGCTGCCGTGCGTCTCTTGCGGAGGGATGCCCCAAACAGTTCCACTTCCCCGTAGGTGGGATTGATCAGTGAAAGCAGCATCCGTATCGTGGTGCTCTTGCCTGCACCGTTGGGACCGAGAAAACCGAACACATCGCCGCGATGAATTTCCAGGTTCAAATCCCGCACTGCCCACAGTTTCTTGAACCGTTTGCTCAGGTTGTTTGTGCGTAGGACAACGTCGGACATGATTGTGATTCCGATATCAGTGCAACATGGAAGTTCGCGGCTTGGCTGGATTCTGGAGTCTTCTAGTCAGATGAGCTATCCGATTATGGTAAATCCAGTATATCTGTGTAGCGCCCTCGGCACGATTACTTTGCCTTCAGGTGTTTGATAGTTCTCAAGAAGCGAAACCATCAAGCGTGATGTAGCAAGTCCTGAACCGTTGAGAGTGTGAACGAACTCCGGCTTCGCCTGCTGTTCTCGGCGGAAGCGAATGTTGGTACGTCGTGCCTGGAAATCTTCAAAGTTGCTGCAGCTCGATGCCTCAAGCCACTTCTTCTCGGCGGGAGACCAGACTTCGATATCGTAGCACTTTGCCGCCGAGAAACTAAGATCGGCCGTGCAGAGCATGATTACTCGATACGGAATGTTCAATGCTTGCAGGACATCTTCTGCGTCGTTGACCAGCGACTCCAACTCATCGTAGGAAGTCTCCGGTGCGACGAACTTCACCATCTCAACTTTGTTGAACTGATGAACACGAAGAAAACCTTTACTCTCTTTTCCCCACGATCCCGCCTCGCGCCTGAAACAGGCGGAATATGCGGCGTACTTGATAGGCAAGTCCTCCAGCCTCAGCATCTCATCACGATGAATGTTGGTCACGGGGACTTCGGCGGTTGGGATGAGAAATATGTCGTCTTCTCTGTCACAGTGATACATGTCCTCTTCGAGTTTCGGGATTTGCGCGGTGCCTCGCATCGAAGCACGGTTGACAAGAAACGGAGGGAACACCTCTGTATAGCCGTGCCGTTCCAGATGCATCTCAAGCATGAAGTTGATCAAGGCTTGTTCCAGCGTCGCGCCTTTTCCGACGTATAATGGGAATCCCGCGCCTGTGATTTTCGCACCTCGTTCAAAATCCAGAATGCCGAGTGTCCTGCCAAGCGTAAGATGGTCTCTAATCTGAACGCTCTCGCTGTTGCCCGTTGAGTCCGGTCCCAGATACAACGACGTACCCCAGCGTCGAATCTCGACGTTCTCATCTGCACTCTTGCCGACGGGAACAGAGGCATGAGGAATGTTGGGGACGTAGAGCAGGATGTTTTCAATCTGCGATTCCACCTCACGGAGTTCTTCATCAATGGTCTTTATCTCATCGGAAACAGTTTTCATCTCAGCGATGAGGTTCGATACATCTTGCTTTGCCCTTTTCAACTTGGCGATTTCATCGGAGACAACGTTGCGTCGGTTCTTGAAAGCATCACCTTTCTGTACGAGTTCTCTTCGTTTCACATCAAGTGCAAGCAGCTCGTCTATTCTGTCTGACTCTCCTTTGTGATGGATAGCTTGTCTGACGATGTCAGGATGTTCTCGGATGAACTTCAAATCAAGCATGACATTGCTGAAGATTCGTGTTCGTGATAGCTTTCACCATTAATTGCAGTTTGTGTCTCTCAGTCGCTGACTGCTGGTCTCCGGCTTGACATCGTTCGTCTGCTCATTCTCCATCTGCCGTTTCATAATGAGCAATCCTTGTTCGATACTCGATGGTTTCATCCCCAGGTCCGTCTCAGCCTTCAGAATGACAAAGTTCGAGTGTAACGGTCGAGGTGCCGGTTGATTCAATTCCACTGTCTTGATCGGCTGAACAAGCTTCGGATTCAGTCCAAACACCCGAGCGATCTCCATCGCAAAAAGATATCTGCTTACGCTTTCCGAACCTGCAATGTGGTAGATCCCTTCGCGGTTCAGGTCAACGATTCTCAGAATCCCGTACGCGAGGTCGTTCAACAAGGGTGGGATTTCCAATCTGGTCGTCAACAACTCGAATTGGTCGCTTGTTCCTCAGTTCATCAATCACCCAAAGAGGGAAACTACGCCTGACATTCTTCCCAATCCCGTACAATATCATCGAACGGACGATTGCGTAGCGAATACCGCTCATTCTGAGTGCGTTCTCGCTTGCCAGCTTCGTTTTGCCGTAGTAGCTGACGGGATTGGGTCTATCATCTTCCCGATACGATCCGTTCTTTCCGTCGAAGACATAATCCGTTGAGATGTGTACAATCTTCGCGTCAATTCTTCTTGCACCGATGATAAGATGCTTCACGCCGTCAACGTTGATCTTCCATGCCCGTTCGCGCTCAACTTCACATTCGTCCACATCGGTAAACGCAGCAGCGTTGATGATGACTTCCGGTCTATAGTTGCCAATGAGGCTCTTCACATCACTCTTTGCCGTGATGTCAAGCTGGGTATAGTCGCATCGCTTGGAATTTAGTGGATTCAGAAACGTCGTGCTGCTTACGTCAGTAATAAGCATGTGGTAGTCCGTCTCACGCGATAGAAGCGACACCAGCTTCTGTCCCAGAAGTCCATGACATCCCGTAATCAAGATTCGCTTCATCACATGCTGCTCTCTTTCAATATCTTCGGTAGGGCATCAATGCCGTCTATGCCGGAGAAGGTGGCTTTGATCCCAGCTACACGGTTGGCGAAGTGAGCTGACTGCATTAAATCCTTTGTCTGCGAGTAGCGAATGCAAAAAACGGAGGCAAACGTATCACCGCAGCCTGTCGGATCAGCGACCGTCGAAAATCTCAGCGGGGAAAGATGCTCTACGGTCAGGTGACCGTCGGCAAGGAAGAACACCGTCAATCCCCGTGAGCCACGAGTGATGATCATTCCCCTCACTCCGAGATGGAGGATTTCCTGAGCCAGCTCTTCTTCGGGTCTTCCTTGTCTCAAGATCGAAGATTCCACCTCATTCATTTGGATAGTGTCCACCAACGAACACCATTCCCGCCAGTTCTCAGGATAGCGCGGGTAGCGTGTACCATCTATCGAGGTCCCAAGCGTAATGTTATGGATATCCATGTGGACGCTTGTCCGCTCAGGTTTGATGGACTCTCGGATGTGATGCAGTGTTTCAATCTCGATGTCAACCCCCGAAACCATGTTGACAAGCACGGCGTCAACGTTGAGGAATGGCTCTATCTTCTCGAACGGCACGGGGGCAACGGGCATCGTACTACACTCCGATCGGGAATCAGGACCATTGTAGAAGAGCCTAACGCGCCGCGTATCCTCATTCACCCTGTACAGCCCCGCCAAGTCCAACGTCTTGTACCGCTTCAATCGCTGGAATATCTTCTCGTACTCTTTTTCTCCGACAGGAAACACGGGATAGACGGTGGAGTTCTCAGGAACAATGTTCGCCATCGAAATAAGAGAGTAGAAAATCCCCCCGAAATCTTCCGTGACCTCTCCGTTTGGCTTGTGAATCTCGTCCAAAACTGGTTCACCCACGAGAAGGAATTTTCCTTTGGTCTCTGACATAGTTGCTCCTTCACGTTCTCTCATCTAACCTTGCACCTTTCTTCCGAAATTCATTTAATCTTGATTTGATCTCTTCGTCGGTCAACGCCAATATTTCTGCAGCCAAGACCGCTGCGTTACGCGCACCCGCTTTGCCGATCGCGACGGTCGCAACGGGGGTTCCCGATGGCATTTGCACAATCGAGTAGAGCGCATCCATGCCGCCAAGTTCTGAGGAAACGAGCGGTACACCGATGACTGGAAGCGTCGTGTGCGAAGCGATGATGCCGGGAAGATGCGCTGCCATACCTGCTGCAGCGATTACAAGCTTGAACCCCGCGCCTTCAGCGTTCCTTGCAAACTCTGCCGTCTCCTCGGGACTGCGATGCGCTGACAGCACTCGTTTCTCATACTCGATTCCGAAGTACTTCAGATACTCCTCGCAGTTCGCCATCATTGCTTCGTCAGATCTGCTGCCGATAACGATTGCGATTTTGTTTGCCATGTCCTCTTCAGATTGTAAGATGTCGTTGAAGGTTTTGTCCTTGCGATTTGCTCGTCCGGATTTTCGCTTCTATGATTGTTCTCGATACATCAAGAGATGCCAACCGAGTTCTCAAGAAGCCTGGTTTGCGAAGAGACTCCGTTAGCGTGCAGAAAGATCACGCAAGGCAAGCACGAAGGTGCAACTTCCACCCCGTGTGCCTCAGCGTCTTCACCTTCCAGATGTGCGCCTACAACTATTGCACTCTTGGTCACAGCTTTCTCCTGGTCGGTGCAAGATCGGTGAGTTCTCTCTCGTTCAGACGCCAAAGCTCCTGACAGGCAAACCTATTCTCGTAGAGTGCCTTTCCAACGATCACTGAATCCACGCCGTATTGTTCAAGCTCCTGCAACCTGTACAAATCCTCTATCCCGGAAACGCCTCCAGACGCTGTGACCTTAAGCCCCGTCTTGACCGCGACCGTCTTGATTGCTTCCGAAGTTTGGTCCAACCATTGTCCCATCACGAAGGATATCTGTATATACGATACGCTGGGCACCGAGTTGCCTAATGTTCAGCGCAAGCGACACTGCCATCAGCATCGTATCCTCCTTCCAGCCTCTCGTCTGCACGATTCCGTTCTTTGCATCTATGCCAACAACGATCTTACTGGGACCAAAATCATCAACGAGCTTCTTGAGCAGATCGGGATCCTCAACAGCCATTGTACTAACGACAACGCGATAGACACCAATGCCAAGCAACTGCTGTACTTGATCATATGTCCGGATACCTCCGCCAACTTGCAAGGGAATATCCACCGCTTTCACCATCTCCCTGACAATGTCGAAGTTCTTCATCTTCCCTTCGAATGCCCCATCAAGATCCACAACATGGAGTGCTTTGAAATTCTCTCCACGCCACAGGATCGCCGTTTGGACTGGATCATCAGAGTAGATCTTCTCAGTACCCGGTTCTCCTTGTACAAGCCGGACGCACTTGCCATCCTTTATGTCAATTGCTGGAATGATCAGCAGCATCTTCCATCTTGAAACTTAAAAATGTTCTTCTAAGTCCTTCTTGAGCGACGCGGTCGTCACTTCAATAATGCACAAATTTTTATTAAAATTCAAGCTAAAACTGAAATCATGAAATCTCAGAACTTCATCTAGTCGCCAGTGAGGATTGGAGATGTATGCTTTCGGCTGCAGTCCACTGGGACAGCGGTGGTTCGCCATCTACGGACTCGAAGCGGGATTTTTCGGCACCGAGCCTGTTCCTTGGACAAGAACCTTCAGGCTTTCCCAGTTCTAGACTTGGGCTTAACTCTTGACTCAGAATTCCAGAGGGAATCGTTTCGTGTCTCGGAAATAAGAATGGAGATATCCGAAACAGCTCTACACTCAATGACAGAAAAATTGCTTGCTATTCGTTCAAAAAAGTGGTAATTTTTTGATGCAGGGTATAGGGCAAGCAATCAATCCTGAATACCCGATGCCGAATGACCAATGCTGATGAAGAAGATACTTGTAATACGATTAAGCTCCATCGGTGACATTATCCTTTCCTCGCCGCTCGTCCGAGCTCTCCACAAGAAGCTTCCAGACGCACGGATAGACTTCGTTGTGAAGAGGGAGTTCGCTGAACTCCTAGAGTACCATCCGTTCATCAGCACTCTCTACAGGCTCGACACGAGCCTTGGCTTTGCCGAAGTCAGATCACTCAGGCAGAGAATGAAGGATGTCGGATATGATTTGGTTGTTGACATTCACAATAACTCTCGCAGCATCTTTTTGCGTTCGGGACTTGGCGCTCGTGTTGTCAGTGTTGATAAGAGAAGGTTGGAGCGATTCCTGCTAGTCGTGTTCAAGATCAACAAATACAACGGTGTTGTACCCGTTGCGGAGCGATATATCGAGACCGTTAAAGAGTTTGGAGTGGAGAATGACGGTGGAGGCTTGGACGTGTACATACCAAAGGAGACGGTCGAAAGAGTTGCCGCACAGTTGAAAAGCCTGACCGTTAGGAGTTCTCGTGAGGGAGGTTTGGATTACGAGGAGGTGAAGCCGGTGATTGGTTTCTGTCCTGCGGCAAAACACAACACGAAAATGTGGTTGAAGGAGAATTTCATTCAACTCGGGAGCCTCCTCCAGCAGAAGTATCACACGAGCATTATTCTCTTCGGCGGAACCGACGATGTTGCGCACTGCTCTGAGATCGCTGGTAAGATGAGAACAGAAGCAACAAACTTAGCTGGAAAACTGACTCTTCTGGAGATTGCTGCTGCGATGGATCTATGTGATGTTGTCGTCACCAATGACACAGGTTTGATGCACCTTGCTGCTGCGCGAAAACGAAAGGTCGTTGCCATCTTTGGTCCCACGCTTCAAGAGTTTGGGTTCTTTCCATATGGAACCGAGAGCGTTGTCATCGAACGAATAGGGCTACGATGCCGTCCTTGCTCACATATCGGTTCGGCGAGATGTCCAAGAGGACATTTCAAGTGTATGAAGGAAATCCATGTTGAGGATGTGCTGAGGCACGTAGAGACCGTGCTGAAGGGAAAGCTGACAACCGTGAATTTCCCATAGAAACGATGCACACTTTCTGGTTCATAGTGTACAATTCGCTGGTTGTTCCATTGATGTGGGTTGTTATCCACACTGCTGGATTTTTCGATAAAAAGGCGAAGAGGTGGATTCGGGGCAGGAACAATCTGCACGAACACCTGCGGTCTGCACTCAACGCCGATGGGATGCACAGCAACCGGTCATCCAATCCATCTGTCCGAAAAGGGAACGTCAAGCGAGTGTGGTTCCATTCCGCCTCTGTGGGGGAATTCGAGCAAGCAAAGCCTATCATTGAATTGCTGAGACAGAGATTTCGTGAGATCGAGATCGTCGTGTCTTTTTTCTCATCGTCCGGCTATGAGAACACGAGGGGATATCGCCTGGCAGATCATGTTACCTACATGCCGTTCGATTCCCATTTTCAAGCGAGGAGGTTTGTTGAGACTGTTGACCCAAAAGCGGCTGTGTTCATGCGGTACGACCTGTGGCCAAACCACGTCTGGCAACTGGCAAAGCGGAAGATTCCCACCTTCTTGGTTGATGCGACCGCAGGAAATTCTGCGAGGAGAAGAAATCCGGTGGTCAGGAGTTTTCTAAGACAGTGCTACAACGCTGCTGACCACATCTTGGCCGTCTCGGCTTCAGATGCAGAGGGATTCAGAAGATTTCTCACTACACATCCTGTTGTTGAAGTGGCGGGCGACACACGCTATGATCGAGTTCACGCAAAAAGCAAGGAAGCACTCAAGACAAGAATCTTGCCGGACCACGTCGTGCGTGGGAAGAAGGTCTTCATCGTCGGAAGCAGTTGGGATTCAGACGAGGCGTACATATTCCCTGTGTTCTACAAACTCCAACAGATCGAGCCGAACCTTCTGATGATTCTCGTCCCTCACGAGCCCAGCGAGCAGAACCTCGATCGTATTGAAACTGAACTCGGGAAGAAGACTTCGACCATCCGCTTTTCCGGTTTGCAGAATTATAACGATGAGCGGGTGATAATCGTTGATTGTGTTGGTATTCTTCTCTCTCTGTACGCCCACGCTCATATCGTTTTTGTCGGAGGAAGTTTCCGACCAGGAGTGCACAATGTGCTCGAGCCTGCAACATATGGTATCCCTGTTCTATTTGGTCCAAGGATAGATAACTCTCAGGAAGCACAAGAACTCGCGAGACGGGGCGGAGGTTTTGTGGTGAGGAACAAGACGAATCTCTATCGAAAACTCAGGGAACTCCTGAGCGATGGGGCGAAGAGACGAACGGTGGGAGACGAAGCTTTGAGGTTGGTGGAGGAAAACATCGGTGCCACGGAGAAGATTGTCTCCTGTATCGAAAAGGTGTTATAGTGAAGTCAAAAATCAAATATCAAAGTAAAAAATCAAAATCCAAATAGAACTCTTTTTGCATTACATTTTGATTCTTAAAGCCTTTTGGAAAGAGCAGAAAACTGACAAACATAACTGTGGAATGTGAGATTGCTATGCGTATTGCCTTCTTCGACACCTTCGCTGGTATCAGCGGTGATATGACGCTCGGGGCGTTTGTCAACGCCGGTCTGCCGCTTGAACATCTGAGCACAGAACTCGCTCGATTAGAGCTTGGAGGATTCAGACTTGATGCACAGGAAGTCAAACGCAGCGCGATTTCGGCAACAAAGATAAACGTCATCACAAATGAAAGTGGACATGGAGAACATGAACACCATCACCGCAGTTTGAGTGATATCAACCAACTTATTGATGAGAGCCATCTCAGCAGTGCCGTGAAAGATCGGGCGAAAAGAATCTTCGTTACCATAGGGACTGCAGAGGCGAAGGTGCATAACACGACGGTCAATGCCATTCACTTTCATGAAGTCGGCGCACTCGATTCAATCGTGGATGTTGTTGGCACGGCAATCTGTCTGGAGCAGTTCGGTATTCAGAAGGTGTATTCATCACCGGTCTCAATTGGATGTGGAGGGTTTATCGAAACACAGCACGGGACAATGCCGAATCCTGCGCCTGCCACCGTAGAGATTCTGAAGAACTATCCGACCGTGCTGACGGACATTCAGGCTGAGCTTACCACACCGACCGGCGCCGCCATCATTGCAGCTCTCTCGGATGGAGTCTTGAAGACAGAGGAAATCAAGATTCAGCACATTGGTTATGGTGCTGGCTCAAAGGAAATCGAGCACATTCCCAATCTCTTGCGTGTGATTATCGGTGAACTTGAGCCGAGACTCGACAAGGAAGACATCGTAATTGTGGAGACCAACATTGATGATATGAATCCAGAGGTCTATCCATTTGTCATTGAACAGCTCCTCGCAAGCGGCGCACATGATGCGTACCTCGTTCCTATCATTATGAAGAAGGGAAGACCTGGCGTGCTGCTTTCTGTCATGGTCGGTGTATCGCAATTGGATGAGATTATCAGAGTGATCTATGCTGAGACGAGCACAATCGGTCTGAGGATACAGAAGATCGAGCGGAGAAAACTCCCTCGTACGCAGAAGGAGATTGACACTCCGTTTGGCAGAATGAAAGTGAAAGCAATCGTGTTGGACGGTGCGGAACGGCTCGTGCCAGAATTCGAAGAGTGCAGACGCGTCGCACTTGAACAGAATCTCCCGCTCATTGAGGTATATAAGATATTGCAGGCTCAGTTGAGTTCCAAGCGAGATTGAATTACGAATTACGAGTGACGAATTGCGATTCATTCGACACTCGACATTCACGATTTGCAGCGAGATCGGTGCTCCCGGTCCGACTGCTTGACCTCGCCTGTTGTCCGACAGATCATCTGTCGGATGAGCGCCTCTGGCGCCATGGTCCTGGAAGCGCCACATGATTCATCTTCGACAGTCCAACTGTCGAAGAACAAGGGGATTGGAAACAGAGTTGCGTTCCAAGCAATTGTGCAATCCTTTTTGATGATGACCATTCGACTGCTTGCGTTGAGCCACGATGAAGAAGCTTTATGCCGATATAATCTTTCCGCATCTTCCTGACAAAGCGCTCACCTATATTATTCCCCCTGAACTTCACAGCGCAGCAAAAGTTGGAGTGCGGGCACTCGTGCCGCTCGCTAGAAGGCATGCCACGGGATTCATTGTCAAGCTCAGCGACAAATCGGACATCGCTGATCTGAAGGAGGTACGAGATATACTTGACAGTGAGCCGATCTTCCCCCACGAACTCTGGAGATTGACGCGGTGGGTTGCCGACTACTACTTCGCAAGTTGGGGTGATGTTCTGAAAGCCGCAACACCACGTGGCATCAGTCTCGAGACGCGCAAGAGAGTCTCTTTGAAGCAAGGTCTCAACACCGACGAACTGATTCCAAAACTTTCTGCCTCTGCACCGAATCGTGCCGCCATCATCAGAGCACTAGTACAATATGGTGCACTTTCGGTTGCTCGTCTCCAACAGAAGAGCGGCGTGAAAAGCATCTACACGGCTGTAGGTGATCTTGAACGCCTTGGATACGTCGAAATTGAGAGGACGATTCCAGGGGCAAAGGTGAAAGCCAGACTGGAGAAGTTCGTTGAGCTGAGCTTACCGTTTCAAGAGGGCGAGATGCTGAAGAGGAAAATGAGTGAGTTGGAAAGAAGTGCACCTCGGCAGGTAGCTGTTTTAGCGACACTCCTTTCACGCTCTCAGAAAACTGACGCGCCGATGAGTGTCGTGGAATTGGTGAAAGAATCCAAGGTATCTCTCTCAGTGCTTAGGTCACTGCAGCGGAAAGGTATCATCAATATCTTTCCGCTGGAAGTGACGCGTGGCTACAAAACCGAGTTCAGTGAAGAATTGCCAAAGATCGTCTTGAACTATCATCAGCAGAAAGCCTTAACTGAAATCCTCAAGGGGGTCGAGAACAACAAGTATCGAACGTATCTCCTGCACGGCGTCACGGGAAGTGGCAAGACGCAGGTGTACATCGAGGCAATTCGTGAAGTGATGAAGTTGGGCAAGACTGCGCTTGTGCTGGTGCCTGAGATTTCGCTGACACCGCAGCTTGTTCACCGCTTCAGATTGAACTTCGGTGATGAGATCGCAGTGATGCACAGCCGAATGTCGCTTGGAGAGCGGTATGATGCCTGGCGGCTTACGCTTGACGGCAAGTATCACATCGTCATCGGTGCGCGTAGTGCAGTCTTTGCTCCTCTCAAGAACATCGGACTCATCGTCGTGGACGAAGAACAGGAAGCAACCTATAAGCAGTTTGATGCTTCACCCAGATACAACGCCAGAGATGTTGCCGTTGTCCGAGCGAGTTACTCCAATGCTGTTGTCGTTCTCGGTTCAGCAACTCCGTCCATGGAGTCTTACTACAATGCGCAGGCGGGAAAATACAAGCTGCTCGAACTCCCAGAGCGAGTGGACAATGCAAAGCTCCCGAAGATTGAAATCATTGACTTAGGGCGGGAGCGAAAGAGTGGAAAACTGAGCGGCTCCATTTCCGTTCAGCTCAAAGAGAAGATTGGAGACCGACTGAGCAAAGGTGAAGGCATCATCTTGCTGCAGAACCGCAGAGGATTTTCCACCTACGCCGAGTGTTTAGACTGCGGCTATGTCGAGACATGTGAGAACTGCAACGTGACGCTGACATATCACATCACCCGGAAGCATCTGCGATGCCACTACTGTGGGTTCGTCAAGAAGCCTCCAGACGTTTGTCCGAAGTGTTTAGGAGCAAGTCTGTATTATGGCGGTGTTGGCACACAGCGGGTTGAGGACGAGCTTGCCTCGACGTTCTCAGGCGCAAAAGTTGAGCGAATGGATTTGGATACGACTACTCGAAAAGGCTCGCACGACAGAATCCTCAAGGGATTTGCTGATAGCGATACAGATATTCTCCTGGGTACACAGATGGTGGCGAAGGGCTTGGACTTTGCGAGAGTGACATTGGTTGGTGTTATCTCGGCTGATACGGAAATGCTCTTGCCAGACTTCCGGGCGTCGGAACGGACGTTCCAGCTCCTCACGCAAGTCTCAGGTCGCGCCGGTCGCAGTGTGCTGGAAGGTGAGGTAATCATCCAGACGTACATCCCTGACCACTACAGTCTGAAGTACGTGCTCTCGAATGACTATCTCGGTTTCTACAACCATGAGCTTAAGAGCCGAGAGGAGTTGGATTATCCACCATTCAGCAGATTTGTGCTTGTGGAGTTCAAAGGCGAGAATGAGAAGAAAGTTCAGGAGTGTGCGACACGATTTGCCGGACTGTTGAAACCGCGTTACGGTCCGAAATTTGGTGCAAGTTCGAAACGTTCCTACGAAGTCTTGGGTCCTGCACCCGCCGCGATTTCGAAACTCAAAAAGAATTACCGCTGGCACATCGTGATCAAATTCCTCCGAAGCAAAGATACCAGTGAGAAGACACCGCGTAGCGTGCTGTTGAACGCAGAAGAGACCTACCGTCGAAAGTTCGCCCACAAGAATGTGAAAATGACAATTGATGTGGATCCGCAGGGGATGATGTGACACATGATCATGGAACTATGTATTCCGTAGAACAGATACCAAGTCCTGCCGCCGCAGGACTTTCTTGTTTGATTTTCGATGACGAATTCATTATATTGGCTCAAGGTCATACTATCATCATTCTGAGAACAGATGATAAGAACCATTCACACAGTTTCCTTCCAAGGTGAGAAAGGAGCCTTCAGCGAGCAGGCAGCGCTGAAATTCTTCCATCACAAGATTACTCTGGTCCCATTTCAGACATTTAAGGAAGTGTTTGACAGCGCCGCAGCGAAGAGAGTGGACGCTGCCATTGTGCCGATAGAGAACTCACTCTTTGGAAGTGTGCACCAGAATTACGACCTACTCCAGAAGTCTCGACTGAATATCATCGGGGAAGTGAAACTCCGTGTTGTTCACAGCCTGATGGTGAACAAGACTGTAACGATCAGAGATGTGAAGCAAATCTACTCCCATCCGCAGGCGCTAGGACAGTGCAGTGAGTTCCTGAGCACGTTGAAAGATGTCGAGATTGTTTCGGCGTATGATACGGCTGGCGCTGCGAAGATCATTAGCGAACGCAAGTTGATGAACGCTGCCGCTATTGCGAGTGCACAGGCAGCGCGGGACTATGGATTGCGTATTATCGGAAAGAGCATCGAAAACGATGATCACAACTATACGCGGTTCTTGATTCTTTCCCGAACGAAAACCATCGCTACGAAGAATGCAAAGACCTCCATTGTCTTTGCAACGAGGAATATCCCGGGTGCGCTCTTCAAAGCACTCAGTGTGTTCGCTCTGCGTGACATTGATCTGTACAAGATAGAGTCTCGACCGATCATCGGAAAACCGTGGGAATATCTATTCTATCTTGATTTCGACGGAAGCATCTACGACCGAGTCTGCAAAAGAGCGCTTGACCATCTTGCGGAGATCGCGGTCTATATCAAATTTCTTGGTTCGTACGAGAAAAGCAAGTAGAGACATCCCGCCCTGTGGGTAATGTCTTAAGGTTGAGGGATTCTATTACCCTCTCCCTATGGAGGAGAGGACTAGGGTGAGGGTTCTCCCCCATCAAGTGGGAGAAAATCTCTCTTCAGTTAACGCCATTGCACCTTGCGGGATGGCGCTAGTACAATACTCTGAAAATATGAGTCTCCGATACAGCTTAAGGGAGAGTTTCTCCGGATTCAAGCGGGCAAAACTCTCCAGCACGATCACGATCTTCACCATCACCATCTCGCTGGTACTCCTCAGCATCTTCATTATCATTACTCTCAATGCAAAGATCCTGGTTGACTCTGTCCGGGAGCGAATCGAATTGGAAGCGTTTCTTCAAAACACGATCACGCAGAGCCAGGTTAATGATCTGCGGCAGAAGATACAAACCATTCCCGGCGTTGCACGCATCACCTACATCTCCAAGGAAGAAGCAGCGAGAATTTTCGAAGAGGAGTTCGGCGAAGACATCAACAGCGTATTGAATTTTAATCCTCTGCCTCCATCATTCAAGATTACACTCAAAGAGGAATATAGGACGTCTGAGAGAGTCCAGGAGATTTACAACCGCCTAACGAAACTCGACGGCGTTGAGAGTGTCCGGTATCGAAAGATGCTGCTAGAACTTCTCGATAAGCGGGCGCAACTGTTCACGATCATCAGCATTGGTTTGGGCGCTATTATCGCTCTATCTTCGATTTTTCTCGTCTCCAACACCATTCGGTTAGCCATTTACGCCAAGCGACGAATCATTAGCACAATGAAACTCATTGGCGCCACGCAAGGCTTCATTCGGAGACCATTCATTATCGAAGGCGTTCTGCACGGCTTCATCGGAGGTTCACTGGCAGCAGGCTTCATTTACGTCTTGATCGAAGTTGCCACAACACAGGTCTCTCCTGATGTCTTGAGCGTTATCTATGTTGGTCCCTATTTCTACAGCGCCATCGTTATAGTGGGATGTGCTCTAGGATTCTTTGGAAGTCTCATCTCGATTCGGCGATTCCTCGGCGATATGGCAACCTCGTAGCAATAGCCCGGGAGGTGCTCTGTCTCTATGTCGAATGCCAACCCCCGCAGCAATCAACTCTAGAGGAGGCGGCTGCTGACAGAAGTTGCCAGACAATTGCAGAGACCCTTATGTTTCCGAAAAAGCGTGATAACCTCTCTCCGGAAGGGCGGTATGTTGAATCTGTTCCTGGCTAGGACATAGGGCTATGAAGAATGTCTTTCGATTGCTGCTTCTCAGCGTGTTTCTCCTGCCTTCAACAAGGCTTACCTTCGGAGATAACAAAAGTATTGCATTCTACGTCTCGCTATCTGGCAATGACTCATGGTCTGGAAAATATCCTGAACCAAACAAAGACAAGACGGATGGTCCATTCGCGACCTTAGAGAAAGCTCGTGAGGCTATAAGAGACTCGAAGCGGGAGACGAGACTGCCTTTGGGGGGCGTGACGGTCTACGTACGTGGCGGCATCTATTCATTCACCGAGACATTCTTGTTGACTGAAGCAGATGCTGGGACCAGAGAGTGTCCAATAAAATGGCGAGCCTACGAGAATGAAAAGGTTTCTTTCATTGGGGGAAGAAGGATTTCTGGATTCGAATCCGTGACTGGTTCCTCAGTCTTGAATCGTATTGACAAGGATTTGCAGAACAAGATTCTCAGGATTGATCTTAAGAGACAAGGCATCGCAAACTACGGTGAGATCGGCTCTGGCGCAGGACTGGAACTCTTCTTTCAGGGTAAACGGATGTCTATCGCTAGATATCCAAATGAAGAATGGCTAAGGATCGCCGATGTGCCGCAGACAGGTGAAAAGCTCTTTAATGAAGGACTTGAACGAGAGAAGAGGTTTGATGGAGTCCCGGTAGGACGGCATTTTGGAAGGATCAAGTACGATGGTGATAGACCCAAGCGTTGGTCGGTTGAAAACGAAATCTATTGTCATGGCTATTGGACGTGGGACTGGAGAGACTCATATCAGAAGGTCAAATCCATTGATCCTATCAGAAGTGAGATTACTTTTGCCGAGCCGCATCACTCCTATGGTTATACGAAGAACCAAAGATATTACTACCTGAATATCCTCGAAGAGCTAGATGCACCGGGAGAATGGTATCTGGATCGCAAACAAGGGACATTGTATTTCTACCCCCCAGCGCCTATAGATAGCAACAATACGGTTATCTCTATGTTTGAAGATCCCATAGTGTCTATCAAGAACAGTGAGTTTGTTACAATCCAGGGTATTAGTTTCGAATACACGAGGGGCAGCGGCGTTACTGTGAGTGGCGGTAGTCATAATCTGATTGCCAGTTGTGAATTCTCCAATCTGGGAAACCATGCGGTCATCATCGATGGTGGATCAGAGAACGGCATAACTGGGTGCGATATATATCAAGTTGCACTCGCAGGCATTATCTTGAAGGGAGGGGACCGCAAAACACTAACTCCAGGGGGAAACTTTGCCGTCAACAATCATATTCATAACTATAGCCAGTGGCTGCGGACCGGACAATTGGCGATTGAAGTAAGCGGAGTTGGAAATCGTATTGCACACAACTTGATTCATGATGCGCCACACGCAGGAATATTCCTTCAAGGGAATGAGCACACCGTTGAGTACAATGAGTTCTATAATCTATGCAATGAGACTGGCGATGCTGGTGCGTTATATACTGGTCGTAACTACACTTGGCGCGGTAACACTTGTCGGTACAACTACTTTCATCATCTCAAAGGTCCCGGATTGCACGGTGTGGCTGCAATCTATCTGGATGACTTTGCCTCAGGCTTCACCATCTATGGTAATGTATGCTATAAAGCGGGGAGAGGGACTCTGATTGGTGGTGGTCGGGATAACATTGTCGAGAACAACATATATGTTGATTGCTTTCCATCAATAGTTCTGGATGCCAGGGGTTTGGGCTGGGCAGGCAATTACTTTGATGGGACTTATCGTGTGTTGACTGAAACAATGAACGAAATGAACTACACGAAGCCACCATATAGTGAGAAATACCCTGAGTTGCTGAAATTACTTGATGATGAACCGGCTGTTCCAAAGAATAACAAGATTCTACGAAACATATCATACGGTGGCAGATGGATTGAACTCTATGATTACTATGCTTATGATTTCTCAGTTGTGACAATGAAGGACAACTTGATAGCATGTCCGGATATCTGCAAACGGCTTAGAGAGGCACCTGAGCGTTGGGACCCCTATTACTTGAATCTGGATAACGAAGACGGCTATGCCATATACAAGTCTGGTGATCAGAGGATAATGGAGGAATTTAGAGAGAATATGATCACAAACAGCGATCCGGGATTCATTGATTTGAAGAATGGAAATCTCCAACTGAGAGAAGATTCTCCAGCTTTCGAGCTCGGCTTCAAACGTATCCCTTTTGAGAAAATCGGTCTATATATTGACGAGTATCGGAAAACTCTGCCAAGGTAGAGATAGAGATTTCTGGAATATCCTTGAGATAGCATAGAGTGTTTCGCTCATTCTGTCCAGGTGGATTCTTCACGCAGTTCTCTTTGTACAACTCCGTCATTTTCAAACTAACACATTAGAGGAGTAACAGTATGGCATACCATCGAACTTCGTCCAGCCTTTCTGAGTGGTCAAGGATCATGCTGGCATACAAGCGGCACTCAGGGAGTTGGGCGTGGATTCTTCATCGCATCACGGGATTAGGATTGACCGCGTATATCTTCGTGCATATCTATGCATTGACGTCGCTCACCAAACATGCTGAGGACGGAGGAAAAGCCTTCAATGCTGAGATGAAGCTCTTCGAGGCACCTGTGTTCATGTTTCTTGAATGGTTACTCTTCAGTCTGGTGATTTACCATTCGTTGAACGGCATCAGGATTGCCTTAGTTGACCTTGCCAATGGTGCGCGGTATCACAAGCCACTGCTCGTGGTTGTTTATGTTGTTGGGATTGTCCTGTTCCTTGCGGTAGGATATGTAATCTTCCAACAGCCATTTCTTCAAGCAGCAGCAACAACGCTTCGTTGAACAATTTCTAAGGAGTATCACTATGGCATATAGATATCAAGGCTCTCGTAGCTCTGGCGCACCATCCTGGTTTCTCCAGCGCATCACAGGACTGGTATTGATTATTGTGATGGTCGGACACTATATACTGATGCATTACAACTTAGACTCAGGTCATACGTTTGCTGCAGTGCTGCAACGGATGAGAGATCCATTCTGGAAGATGTTTGACCTAACCTTCATCACCCTCGGACTCTACCACGGACTGAACGGTACGTGGAATGTGTTCCGTGATTACAAATCGAGACCCGCCATAAGCCTGACACTTTACGGTATCATTCTAGTTGCGGGCATGGCGTTCTGGCTTCTGGGTGTCAACACTATTCTCTCATTCTAACCAGGAGTTTCCGCACATGGTAATACACACACATGATCTAGTCATTGTTGGGGCGGGGCTTGCTGGGTTACGGGCCGCTGTGGAAACCTCCCAGGCTGCGGATGTTGCGGTTCTCTCCAAAGTCTTTCCAACGCGCTCTCACTCGGGAGCAGCACAGGGTGGGATCGCTGCCGCGCTTGGCAACGAGGAAGAAGATCGGATTGAATGGCATATTTTTGACACTGTCAAAGGGAGTGACTATCTCGGTGACCAGGACGCCATCGAAATGATGGTGAACGAGGCTCCGGAAGTCATCTACGAACTTGAACACATGGGCGTTCCTTTCAGCCGAACAGCAGAGGGCAAAATCGCCCAACGTCAGTTCGGCGGACATACAAAACCCATTGTTGATAAAGATGGGAAAGAGAAACGCGTTCCTGTTCTCCGTGCGTGTTACGCCGCTGATCGGACGGGACATGTGATCCTTCACACGTTGTATGAACAATGTGTCAAGAATCATGTTCGTTTCTATTCCGAGTTCTACGTGCTGTCGTTGATTATCCGAGACAACATCTTCCGCGGACTTGTCGCATATAGTATGCGCGACGGCGAGATTCATATCTTCCACGCGCGGGCAGTCATGTTTGGGACAGGAGGCTACGGCAGGGCATACAGGGTTACCTCTAATGCCTATTCCAGCACCGGAGATGGCATCGCTATCGCCCTGCGGGCAGGCATCCCGCTTGAGGACATGGAGTTTGTGCAGTTCCATCCAACAGGACTTTGGCCCACGGGCATTCTGGTGACAGAAGGTGCACGAGGCGAAGGAGGCATTTTGAGAAACCGAACAGGCGAACGCTTCATGGAGCGCTATGCACCAACCGTGAAAGAACTTGCTCCAAGAGACATGGTCACTCGTTCCATCACCACCAGAGATTCTTGAAGGGCGCGGCATTGACGGCAAAGATTATGTCCATCTTGATTTGACTCACCTCGGTGCAGCAAAACTCAAAGAACGTTTGCCCGAGATCACGGGCTTCGCAAAAACCTACGCTGGTATTGACCCGGTCAAGCAGCCGATTCCTATTCTGCCAACGGCTCACTACTCAATGGGCGGCATTCCGACAGACGCATGTGGGCAGGTTCTAGCTGATGAGAAGAATACACCTGTTGTTGGCTTCTTTGCTGCCGGCGAGTGTGCTTGCGTTTCGGTACATGGCGCGAATCGCCTCGGAACCAACTCGCTACTGGATGCAGTCGTGCATGGTCGGCGAACGGGGAAGACTATGGTGAAATTTCTCCAGCAGGCTGAGAGAGCGCCTCTGCCAGGTGATGCTTCTGAAGAGGACGGAGAAAATCCTTGCCAAGCTTTCGCTTCCAACGGAAAAGAATCTCCTGCCGTAATAAAAACAGGGCTTAGAGAGAACATGATGTTCAAGTGTGGTGTGTTCCGCAATGAGAAAGATTTGAAGGAAATGCTGGATTTGATACATAGTTATCAAGAGCGCTACAAACACATCACCATGATGGACAAGGGCAACAACTTCAACACCGATTTGATGGAAGCACTTGAACTTAGTCATCTGCTTGATTTCAGCGAGGTGATTGTGCTCGGTGCGCTTGCACGCCAAGAATGCCGGGGTGCTCACTGGAGAACTGATTTCCCCAGAGCGTGATGATGTGAACTGGCTTAAGCATACAATTGTGTTCAAAACGCCTGAGGGAATTCAACTGAAGTATAAACCTGTGGTCATCACAAAGTATCAACCGATGGAGAGGACGTACTAAATAATGCACGATTACGGATTTCAGATTACGGACCACTAGCAGCTCTGGAATCTATCCCGCAAAACGCGACGCTCCGTTGGGGTGCCTCGGATATTGTATTCAGCGTTACCAACGGGTTGGTAAGACAGAACTCCTGTTCTGTCCCATTCTAAGGACAGTCGAGGACGACTGTCCTACCGAATTCTGCTGAAGTGGCATCGTGAACATGTTAAAGACAAAACCCCGGAAGTACTGATTATGAGTCACAGATTGCTGCATTCTCCAACGGGATTTGCCGAAATCGGTAATCCGCAATCGCTCCGCACTCCGCGATCAACGTCAATCAACACAAGAATAAGGAAATCACAGAAATGAGAGTTACTTTTTCCATTCAACGATTCGATCCCACAAAGGATGAAAACCCGCATCGAAGGGAATATACCGTAGATGTCGAACCAACCTTCCGCGTTCTGGACTGTCTCGATAAGATCAAGTGGGAAATTGATGGGAGTCTGGCGTATCGGCGTTCCTGCTCGCACGGGATCTGCGGCTCAGACGCCATGATGATCAACGGGAAGAATCTGCTTGCCTGTCAAATTCTGGTGCAGGATCTGAAGAAGAAATTTGTCAAGATTGATCCGATACCATCGTTGCCGATTATCAAAGACCTTGTGGTGGATATGGATGACTTCTTCGCCAAGTACGATGTTATCAAGCCGTATCTTATCGCGAAAACACCTCCGCCTGAAAAAGAGAGGTTGCAGAGTCAGAGAGATCGCGCGTTGATTGATGAAGCGGTGAACTGTATCCTGTGCGGTGCATGTTCGAGTTCCTGTCCATCCTCATGGTCGAACGACAATTATCTCGGACCAGCGGCATTGCTGAAAGCGTATCGTTTCATCTTCGACAGTCGAGATGAGGCGCCAGAAGAACGATTAGACGTCATAGACCATGCCGATGGCATTTGGCGCTGCCACACGATCTTCAACTGCGCGGAAGTATGCCCCAAAGAAATCAACCTCACATGGCATATTTCTCAGTTAAAGAAGAAGTTAGTTGGAAGAGAACTGTGAGTTGTCTGAGCGAGAAGAATCTTGGATCATCAACAGACAGCCAATTCAAAGACTGTCGTTTATTGTGAAGGTAGTAACTATCAATGTCATTTGGGACAGTACGGCGCCGATAGAGGAAATATCCAGGCTGGATAGGGACGGAACACTGTTCTGTCCCTACCGATCGCCTCGCTACCCGTGATCTTCGTGATTATCTTGACATGGATCTATGTTGAGAGTCAGAGAATCGGTCGTTCTTAGAGATTAACGAGAGTGAGCGATCTGTCTTTTCTCTTTCCCTTTTTTGCCCTATTCTCTTACCATCATTGCCGCAAAGAATCCATCCGTTCCATGACGATGTGGATATAAGCGAAGATATTTTTCTGAAGCAAGATGTTTTAATCCCCGGCGTTCCAGAATGGAGGCGGGATCTGAGAGCGAGAACATCGGGTGGGAACTCAGAAATTCCTCAACGATTTCCTCGTTCTCTTCCCTCAGGGTTGTGCAGGTTGCATAGACTAATCTTCCACCCGGCTTCAAGAGTTGCGCATAGTATTGAAGTATGTGCCGCTGCTCTGCTGAAATCTCTTTGATGACATCCTCAGTTGTCTTCCACTTCACATCAGGATTTCGTCTGAGCACACCAAGACCGCTGCATGGTGCATCAATCAGAACCGCATCAGCCCTGCCATGCAAATCCGCAAGTTCCCCCGGGTTATTCTCCTTCACCACACGCACACGGATATTGTGTACCTCAGCACGACGAGCACGTTTGCGAAGGTCCGACAGACGATAATCGTTGACATCAAGCGCGAAAACTTCCCCTCGATTTTGCATCAGCGCTGCAAGCTGGAGCGATTTTCCTCCAGCACCTGCACAGGCATCTACTACTCTCCATGTTGGCTTCGGGTCGAGCAGGAGTGGGATGAGTTGGCTCCCTTCGTCCTGCACTTCAAAGAGACCAAGTTTGAATGCTTGGGTAGCAAAGACGTTGGTCCGCTTTGAAGTGCTGAGACCGAAGGGAGAAAGCGAAGTCCGCTGTGTCTCCAATCCCTCCTTCTGTAGTACTTGTTGACACTCCTCCACCGACACTTTCAATGTATTCACCCTCAGCGTAAGCGCTGCCGGAACGTTCATTGCCTTACAGAGTGCCTCAGTCTCAGTTTCACCTAATTGTCCCACCCATCTCTGAATCATCCAGTCGGGAAATGAATATTCTACACCGAGACGACTGATGTTTCCCTCCGGAAGAAAATCGAGATGCCGATGCTCGTGGAGGTGATATGCCAGTGTCATCGGATTCAAATGGCTGTGCGTTGAATTCCACAGCGGTTCGATTGTCTGGACAACGTCCTTCGGTTGCTTCTCCTCAATACCGACGGCGTAAGAGAGGTAAAGCAGCAACGGTTGAAAGTCAGCAGTTCTTGGTTCGGTTCCGTGCAGTTGGACACAATGTCCGAGGAGTGTCTGGATTCTCCTCAGATGCCGCAGCATACCATACACGGTCTCAGCAATGAATCTTCTATCGTGTGAGCCGAGGTATTTCCGCGCACGGAAGAAAGAATCAATCACGGCATCAGCAGGACGGCGATAGTCATCACGTACTGCCACGAACAGCTCAACGGTGTGTCCGATGAGTGAAGAAGGTTTCACTGTCTTGACTTACCTCCCGGCTGGATGACGGGTTTTGGATTATGGTTAACAGATAACAAAATTCTTTGACTTTGTCAAGGGAATTCTAACTCGATCCTGCTTTGCAGGATTAAACTAAGGCGAAGTTGCAGAGAAGAATGATTTCGGATTGTGGATTGTCCTGCAAAGTGGGATCGAGCCAAAAAGAGAATCCAATCTTTCCGAATCATAATCAATTTCAAAAAACCATTTGCAGTTGAGCGAGAAAATCTTTATATTTATGCCACTAAAAAACCTAAATTCATGTTTTATAAAGGCTTTGTTACAATGAAAGACGGAATTCATCCAGAATACAGGAAAGCGCTCGTAACCTGCAGTTGCGGAAATACATTTGTCACACGCTCAACTGTCGGAAACATTAAGGTTGAGATTTGCTCTAAGTGCCACCCGTTCTTCACAGGTCAACAGAAACTGGTGGACTCTGCAGGACGGGTTGAGAAGTTCGTAAGGAAATACGCGAAGATGGCAAAGCCAGAGGTCAAGCCTGAGACCCAACCCGAAGCCACTTCGGGACAGTGATTCTCATGTGAACGGAATGTGTCTATGCACATTCCGTTCTTCTGCTTTGGTTCATCTGGACCAGGTCGTGGAGCGGATTAATCTCGCTTTCCAGGACGCTCTGCGAAATACCGTTTTACTGCATCTCACCAGGCTTTGTTGACTTTCGGACACACACGATTTAGCCATGATCTGAATTTCCAATCACTCTCCTTACCATAATGGAAACTCGTCCCTAAAGGAGCTACACTATGTTAGTCATTGTCAACGCAAATTACGATGAAATGGGTAAAGAGGCAGCGCAGATCGTTGCCAACCGACTTCGCAAGAAGCCAGATCTAGTGCTCGGATTAGCAACCGGCAGCACACCACTCGGACTGTACAAGGAATTGATTCGCATGCACAAAGAGGAAGGATTGGATTTTTCCAAGGTAACAACGTTCAATCTGGATGAATACGTGGGATTGCCTCCAAGCCACGATCAGACTTATCACTACTTCATGTATGAGAACCTCTTTAAGCATATCAATGTCCAGCCGCGATACATTCACGTTCCACATGGCATGGCAACAGATATTGATGCCTTCTGCGAGTGGTATGAACAGCGAATAAAGGAGGTCGGCGGCATTGATCTTCAGATCCTTGGCATCGGTGCCAATGGTCACATTGCGTTCAACGAACCCGGATCTTCCCTCGGCTCGCGGACTCGAATCAAGACGTTGACGGAGGAGACACGCCAAGACAATGCACGCTTCTTCAAGAGCATAGACGAAGTCCCCAAGTATGCCATCACAATGGGAATCGGAACAATTATGGATGCGAAGGAACTCATCTTGCTGGCAACCAAAGCCAATAAGGCTGACGCCGTGAAAGCCGCCGTTGAGGGACCGATTACCGCAACGTGTCCAGCCTCGATTATCCAGATGCACCGTCGGGCGTTTGTGCTCGTGGATAAGGAAGCCGCATCCAAACTTGCCGGCGAATATCCAAGCGACTGGGAATCCGCGATGAAGATATAGGGAGGAACTATGACGGTTGCCATTTGTATCTTTGAAGACACTCAATATAACAAACTGCATCCGATTTCTTACACTCGTCCAGTGTATGATCTGCGGTGTGGCATCACAACCTTGCGGGAAAAAATCTGCCGTGCCTATCCGAGGGTGAAAGTGGCGCAACATTGCCGAGGCTATCTAAGTGACGTGGTGAAACGAGATAATCCCGGCACCAGTGTGAATGGGATTCAGGCTGATAGCTGTCTGTTCATCAATGGACGAGTACTAGCGGACGACAAGTTCGCCATCAAGGTTCCCATCAAGGGGACTGATGTCGTGTATATGAAGGACGATACCGTGGTTGCTGCCCGTGTGAGTGGCAGTAAGTTAGAAACGCTCAGGCAGCGTCTAAACGATGTGCTCAGGGTGGAGGATTTCCGGGGGTTAGAGAAGAAAGATGTCGAGGTGGGAGTCATCACTTACCCCTGGGATTTGATCAAGCATAACGGAGATCAGGTTGCTGCTGATTTCAAGGTTCTCGTGGGCAAGAAGAAGGTCAAAATTAAGGGGAAGATCTACAGGGGCGTGCATCTTCTCAAGGAAAAGAATCTCTTCATTGACGAAGATGCCAAGGTTAAGCCGGGTGTCGTGCTCGACGCTGAAAACGGTCCAATCTACATCGGCAAGAACGCCACGATTTTTCCAAATGCCACAATTGAAGGACCCGCGTTTGTCGGGAACAACTCACTCATCAAAATCGGTGCGAAGATTTACGAGAATACCAGTGTCGGTGAAATGTGCAAGGTTGGTGGTGAGGTCGAAGCGTCAATCATCCATTCCTACTCCAACAAACAGCATGATGGATTTCTTGGACACTCCTATCTTGGAATGTGGGTGAATCTCGGTGCCGATACCAACAACAGCGACCTCAAGAACAACTATGGGAGTGTGAAGGTCTATGTCAACGGGGAACTCGTTGACAGTGGTTCGATGTTTGTCGGATTGACGATGGGTGATCATTCGAAGAGCGGAATTAACACGATGTTCAACACGGGTACGGTCGTTGGTGTGTCGTGCAATGTGTATGGCGCAGACTTTCCACCGAAGTACATTCCGTCTTTCTCCTGGGGAGGTGCCGAATCTCTCACAACTTATGACCTCGGACGAGCGCTTGAGGTGGCAAGGCGAGTGATGCAGCGTCGTAAGATTGAGATGACGGAGATTGATGAGAAGCTTTTCACCAAGGTGTTCGAATTGACGCAAGAGGAACGGAAGAAAGTGGAATTGGCGTCTTAGGCAGATATCAGATGCTGAAATATGGGTGAATGGAAGTGTGACGGATGAGAATTCGATAAATGGAGATGCAGGATTTCGGATTGCGGAGTTCGGATTGCGGATGGCGATCAGAAAAATCCTAAATCCTAAATCCTAAATCCGTAATCCGCGATCTCTATCAGGATACGCGGAAGGTGTTGAGATTAGAGTTTCACTTTTAGAATCTAAGGAGCAGGTGGTGCCATCTGCTCCTTTTGTTTCTGGCTTAATGCAAAACGAAATCGAACATACTGACCAAGGTGATCTGCACAGAACTTCACGGAATATCGCGGTGAAGATTTTGAGTCGGGTGGAACAGACGGACGCGTATCTCGACAAGCTGCTGGACATCGAACTCAAATCAGATGACCTGAACGACCTTGACAAATCCCTGTTGAATGAGCTGGCAAACGGTGTCCTGCGGCATCAAACAAAACTTGATTGGGTGCTGAGAGGATTCTACCGAGGGGAGTACGTCAAGACTGTTCCACAAGTCCGGAACGCGCTGCGCGTTGCACTGTATCAGATAATGTTTCTTGACAAAATCCCCGATCATGCTGCGGTGAATGAAGCGGTGGAATTCATCAAGAGGCTTCGCGGCGAGAAGTCCGCGGATGTGGTGAACGCCGTTCTTCGCAACATCATTCGCAATCTGGACGGAGTTCGGTATCCGACAATGGAGGAAGATCCAGTTCAATATCTCACTGTGAACTACTCCCATCCGCAGTGGCTGGTTAAGCGATGGACCGAGAGATTTGGCTTCTTTGAAACTGAAGCAATGCTTCAGGCGAATAACCTGCGTCCAGCAACAACGCTTCGTATCAACAGACTGAGAACCACGCAGGATGAATTGTTTTCAATTCTTGAACACCTCAAGATAAGCTTCACACGCTGCAAATGCGCTGATGGCTTCGTGAGGGTAAGCGGTTTAGCTGGGTTGTCTAATCTTGATTCATTCAAGAAGGGATTCTTCTCAATACAAGACGAAAGCGCCGGACTTGCCTGTGTCTTGCTCTCACCACAAGCTGGCGAGCGTGTGATTGATCTGTGTGCTGCACCTGGGGGCAAGACGACGTTCATTGCCGAAATGATGAGCAACACAGGCGAGATTGTCGCTGTGGATAGGTACGAAGGCAAACTCAGATTGGTTCAGGTGAGCTGCGAACGGCTTGGTATTCGGAACGTGAAGATGGTCGCTGGTGACGGATTGCACTTCCAGACTGAACCAGCCGACAAAGTCTTACTGGATGCGCCGTGTTCCGGACTTGGCGTCCTTGCGAAGAAACCGGACATGAAGTGGAAGCGCGACAATGGCGACATCCAGAAACTTGCTCAGCTGCAGTTGAAGCTTCTTGAGAATGCTGCAACGCTTGTGAAACCGAGCGGTGCCTTTGTGTACAGCACCTGCACAACTGAACCCGAGGAGAACCTTCAAGTCGTACAGAGATTCTGCGGGAAGCATCCTGAGTTTGTTATTGATAACGCTTCAAAGTACGTTCATCCCGATGCGGTCAACAAAGAAGGCTGCATTGAGACCTACCCGCATCGGCATGGAATGGATGGATCATTTGCTGTAAGGTTAGTGCGAACGTAACTACCCGGAGGTTTGCTGTGTTGCGAAGGAGTTCAGCTCCCGAGGAACCTTGAAGTAGAGTCCGATTCGTAATCGGACGTGCTCTTCGGGAGCGGAGCTCCCTCAGAACAGGGTCATGCAGGACGCCTCTCTCTGCTACCACCTACCAATTCTGTATGATCTCAGCGAAGCATTCAAGCCCGCTCCAGAGCACTCCACCATAGCCGTGGCCAGGTCTTGTCCAGGCACCAGAGAGATAACGACAGAGCTAAGCTGCCTTGAAAACGCCGCCTCTGAGTCTCATACTACCACAAAGAATGGGCAGCGTTTTCAAGGTCAGGTTGAGCGACTGGTTAGACGTCTATCCTAGCACCCAAAGAAGGCGCATTTCTCGAAGTTGATGCAGGTGCATCCATAGCGCGGGCAATCGTCGGCGTCCCCCGCTAACACGCCCCCTTCATAGGGAAGGGTTACTTCAGCCAGAATCTCGGTAGATTCCTCGCTGCAGTTTGGTTGATCCATCAGGACCTGCTCATTCATTCTTAATCACCTCCTTTCCTTTTGAGATGCGGCCCAGTCAAAGTGGACTCAAGTTCATTTTGAATGAGACTTCTATTAACATAGCACCTATCATAATTGATGCGTCGCGCATCAGGGCAATCTCCCGCACAGTGCCACTTACAAAAGCAATCATGGCACTTCTGTGGCATCTGCAGGAATAGTTTTGAGTACTCTATTCTTCCATCATCGAGGACAAAGTCTCGCGATTCAGGTGAAAACCGGCCGTACCAATAGTTGTCGCCATCAATGTCCCTTCCACAGACTGTTACGACCCCCCTTGTTGTAACCGTGAACGAAGGGATAGACATAGCACCGCAAAAGTTTGTTACAAGCCTCTTATAGCTAAAGGCAGACGATGTTACAACTTGAATTCCTAGCCTTTTTCCCAGTTCTTTAGATTCGATGTAGTATCTTACAAAATCAGTCTGCGCCGGTCCGCATATAGATGATGTGTTAGAAGTAGCCCTGCCAAGAGGAAGAAGCGGTTCAAAAATGAGATCATATTCATTTCCAAATTCTTTGGAGAAGAATTCAACAATCTGTGGCATCATTCTTACGTTGTGATTTGAGACTGTTGAGCGGATTGCGAATGAACGAACATGTCTTGCAAAGAATAGCGCCGAGCGGCTGACCATTGGATAACTTTCCTTGCCTGATCTAGTTGGACGGTGCAGATTCTGTATTTCTGGCGGTCCGTCCAGAGAGAGCAGAATGCTATCAAAGTGTTTCGCAATAAATCGGCGCTTATTGGACCCATAGTATCCATTTGTCGTCATTGAAAGATATACAGGTATGCCATATTTGGCCTCGTATTCCCGTATTCTCTTGATACATAACGTGAACAATTTCCAGTTTGCTGCAGGCTCTCCCCCAACTGAAAAAGAAATACCAATACGCCTTGAACTGTTCTGTTGCGCAGACTCAAAAGCATAATGGATAGAAGTATTTAGAATATCTAGAGGCATGTCCTCTCTCTTGCCGGCATCTGCATGACAATAGAGGCATTTCAATGTGCAGTTCTTGGTTAATCCAAGAGCAAGGGGAAATACCTTTGATTTCCTGAGTGCGAAGGGGAATGGGTTAACCGCATTCTTGAGAGACTGTTGTAATAGTATTGCGACTGCATGTACATCTTTGTCTGCCGTTTCAGTAGAAAGGCCCTTCTCTCTTATCCGAAGACAAAGTTGATCAGTAATCCGTAACAGCTTTCGGAGAGTAGGGGCATAGATGAGAAAGGTGCTATCCGTACTCGGGATCAGAAAAACATCATGCCCTTCAAAAGAGACAACGCTTCTTCCGAGGTTCATTATATCTCCTTGCCTTTTGTTAACCTATTTTCGTCTAACAAGGATTAGACTGCCGAAATGAAACCAGTCCCGCCTTGACGGGACTGGTTTCGCAGTCTAAACCGATTTTCTTTCGTCGTAAAAGAGAGGCGTATGTCGCTGCCTATAAGAATCTCGCGGATACCGGCACAATGGACTGTTTGGTGGAATGCGCTGCAGGATTTGCAGCCTAGATCGGAATCAAACGAACTGGGCGTCCCCTCAAAGTGTATTCGCTGGGTTTTGAACACTGCCTTCTCTACTCTGGCTCGAGATGTGAGCACACGTCATCGTCGCGGATACAACCGTGTACAGCGGCAGCCCTTCATTGCTAGGAATGTCTTAGCTGTCACGAATGCCGTCACTAATATAACCAAATCTTTTAAAAAGTCAAGCATTTTCTTTCGATGCGCTGACAATCCATGCTGTCTCGCAGGCAGTCTGCCGCACCCGTCTCTGCCACACCCTTGAACACCAGTCTCGCGAACGAGTTCCGCTTCTGAGCATGATTCGGCAATTCCGGAACGGACTTGCCTCAAAAGAGAAGTGCGAGATACCTCCGACGTTCTTAGCGCCACATCTCGCACCGCAACGATCCTGCTAACACCTACCAATTCTGCATGATCTCACCGAAGCATTCAAGTCCGCTCCAGAGGACTCCGCCATAGCCATGCCCGGGACGCGTCCAGGCACCAGACAGATACAGATTCTTTATCGGCGTCTTATGGGCGAGCCGGTTCTGTCCGGAGTTATCTACGGTCTGATCCCATCCGTAAACCGCTCCTCGATAATTACTGGTGTAGCGAAGATTCGTCAACGGTGTTCCTACCTCTGCAATCTCTATTGCGTCCGAGAGACCAGGCAGAATTGTCTTCTCCACCTTCTCAATCAGGATCTGAGCCATGTGTGCCTTCTCTGCTCGGTAGGCAGTCTTGTTTCCCTTGAAGTAGTCGGCTTCATATTTCTTCCAGTGGTCAAAACCCTGTAGCACAATGATGTTGAGAGTGTTCCTTCCTTCTGGAGAATAGCCTTTGTAGAGGTTGTCGTAGAGTGTCAGTCCAAAGCCGCCGTGTTCAACGTCCGCGTTCACAGCGCCTCTGTAGTCGGCTTCCATATCGTATCCGGTCTGGTAAAAGATTTCGGTATCAGTGATTCCGACTTCGCCAATCAGATCCTTGTTCAAACCTAAGAATACCTGAAAGCTCGAGAGACTCACGCTGAATCGGTCCATCTTCGCAAGATAGTCCTTTAGATACTCATCCTCTTTCATCATCGTGTGGAAGGTATCATACGCATTGGCATTCGACACGACCACCTTTCCGACAAATTCCTTTCCGTCATGTGTCTTGACTCCATATGCAGAGTGTTCCTTCAACAATATCTCCGTCACGTGAGAGTTAAGCAGTACTTTACCCCCATGGTCCTCAATGAACTTCACCATAGCGTCGCTTATCTTCTGGGACTTTCCTTTCGGATAGTATCCGCCGCTTTCGAGATAACCTATCGTGGGAAGAGCATAATAGAAACTGGAAAGCTTGGATGGCGGAAGTCCGTAGTACCCCCAGAGTCCGGAGATGATCGCTTTCAATTTCGTGTCCTTGATCCGCGCATCCACCATATCTCCCCAGGTCTTGGTGTAGCATTTGAACAGATACGGGAAGTCCATAGGAAATCGGCTCATATCCACCTGACCTTTAGCACTGGAGATCTTGTTGATATCCTTGGAGAGTCCCTTCATATCCTCGAAGATGCCTTCGATTCCCGGTTTCTCATCAGGAAAGTAACCGATTAGCATGTCAATGTATGCTTGCAGGTTCTTTTGCGGCACGCGGATATCGTAGTCAGGATAGATCGCGCGGTAGAGATTATGGTGAGGGACGAACTCCACGTCTTTGATTTCTGGGAAGCCGGGTATCAAGTTGTGCACACCGTCTCTTTCTCCAGCGCCAGTGGAGTGCAAGGAGACGTCGAAGACAAAACCTCCGGGACGCCTGAAGGTCGTGGCATATCCGCCCGGTTTGTCGTGTTGTTCCAAAACCAGCGGCTTGAATCCCTGACGAGCGAACGCAACCGCGCAACTCAATCCACCGAGACCCGAGCCGATGATCACAGCGTCAAATTTGTCCTCGTCCGTTTTCGCGTTTGCACCTTTCGGGAAGGAGCTCCAATCGAGTGCCGCAAAGGAAATCCCACCAAGCAATGTCTTGATGAAGTCTCTTCTTTCGATATTCTTGTCGTACATTGTTCCTCCGAAGTTTTGGGTTTAACTTTTCAGTGAAGAAGAACCGCCAGCGTGCAAGTACAGGGCTGTCACCGTCTTACAATCATGAATGACCAGACATAGCGATAGTGTTGATCAAAGGTGGCTGATCCAGATAGGGGAGTTACTCCAGATGCAGAGGCGTGGTAGTAGTATTAAGCCTGCGGAGATAGACTTGCGCTGTTCCGAGTTGGGTGCGATTTGTATTGCCACGGTTTGTGGTCCGTTCAACTCGACCGAAATCTGTAAATGGGTTTCGTTCTTGATAAGGATCTCGGGTTCCTCCAAATCTGAGACATATTCTGCCTGAAATGGACCCGATGATTTTGATCCCCCTCCGTACGAAGCGCACCCACTGACAAACAGGACAAGGCACACTAATATCCACATAAACTTCAACTGAATATTTGACGCTGAAGGATTCTTTGCTGGAAATGGAACCATTCTTGTCTCCTTCGTTAGTCTAATGAATTAGCAAAGGCTGCAACTGCTCGAAACGACCCGCGCGCTCGACTAATATATCTATTTAAAAAATTTTAGTCAAGAAGAAAAGAACGCTGAATGTCTCATATCTGGCCCCCGAGCTTGTCAGATCCCATTGAATGTGATCAGGAAAAAGCCCGCAGGTTTTTGAATTTGACTCAATGAATCTACATAAGTCTTTGCAGTCAAGATTGGTTCTTGCATCATGTCTGTTGCAGAAGAGTCTGTTATTTCTTAGAGAAAAAAATCTCACTCCATAATTTGACTATAGAATTGATTTTTGTTATATTACTGTGAAGTGACGCACAAGTTCAAGAAGGCGTTGGTCAATCATCGGTTACTATTTTGCCCATCACTAGTACTTGGCAACGCTATTCTAATCTACAGCCTGGAATAGTCCGAGAGGCAAATCTGAACAACTGAGGGGGATATTTATTCAAAGCTCAAGAAGATTTGATAAACAAATGCTTTGAGTCTCAAAACTGAAAGGTTTTTTGTGAAGATTTATATCATTTGAAGTATCACTGGATCAAATCTATCCAAAATTAATCCAAACTAATAGGAGGCTTCACCATGAAAAGAATTTTCATTCTTACAATTCTCATTATTTCTTTTGCAGCATCATATACAGATGCAAAAGATGTTTATGTATGTGCAGGTAAGAGTGGTAATGGGACCAGAGAGAATCCCTATGGTAAGATTTCGGATGCAATGAGCATGGGTGTTTATGCAAATGACGTGATTCGTGTTGCCGAAGGAATCTATTATGGCGAAGGCGGCAGCGGCAAATGGATTATCAGAATAAATAATCTAACCCTTGTAGGCGGCTATAAAAAGGATTTCAGCGAACGTAATCCATGGAAATATCAGACGATTCTTGTCAGAGGAATGGGGGAAGATGCACTTGCTGAAGCCAACAAGAGAGACCACGCCAAAAAGTGGGGTTTGGACTTAACAATAACTAAAGCCAGTTATAATGGATCGGCTATGATCTTGGGTGAAGGTGATCATTCCAATACGGTTATTGATGGTTTTATTATTGACGGATATACTCGCAATTCTTACAAGATTAATGGTGATTTGAACACTGCCATAGGGCCAATCACTTCACCACTGATAAGTTTCAATAAACCCGGATGTAAAGTAAGAAATTGTATCATCATGAATTCGGGGGGACCCGGAATTTATATGGTTGCATCCGGCAAGAAGGAGGACCCAAGTACCTGGCCTGAAATATCGAACTGCATTATTGTCAATACTCTAATGGAAGCAATTGACTTCCGTGTCGGGACGTGGGATCCAAATACAGATCCAGAGGGCGGTTATGCTTTGATTAAAAACAACACCATAGCTTTTGTCTGGTCGCATCTTGGAGAAGGTTATGGAATCTTGATCGGACGTCAAACAAAGCTTTCCATTGAAGACAATATCGTTGCATTCGCAACCGATTTTGGAATGAATAACGGATTTGGAAATGATAAGGCGAAGCTTATCAACAATTGTTTTTTCAATAACAAAGGTGGTGTCTATCGGTATTTCGCAAGCAAAGGATCAGCAACTACTGTTGTTGAGGATGATCCTACGAAATTATCAGGTCTGCAGGCCAAGAAACTTTACTACTTGAGCGAGAAAAGTCAGGGCAACGTTACAGCAGATCCTAAACTACAAGTAGATCCTGAGTTTTTTGATAAATTCAGTAATCAAATCAAGTCGGAAGGTGGTGGTAAAGTAATCTGGGATGATGTAAATCAGTGGCGTTCGATGCTAGGGCTTCCGTTGATAGGTACGTCAGGAACAGGCAACAAGAACTATGCTCCAATCTATGAACACCAGTATATGCTCCATTTCTCTGATGCTGTTTCTGCTGGTGCAAAAAAGGATGCTAAATTTGAAATTTACCAATCAGTTGGTGAATCAAACAAAATTAAAGAATATGCAGCCATAGATTATGCGGACATTAAGAACAATGTTGGAAAAGATGTGACTTTCTCTACTAAATTGGATAAGAACCAGGAAATGTCAAGCTTCTATGTTGAAGGTATTTCAAAAGACAGCTACATCTGTTATCGTACTGCTGATAGAAATAACTTTGTGTATGTTAAGAAAGGGACAGAAGCCCTAGAAGTCATTAAGCAAGCAATCGCTGAAAACACAAAAGTCAGGTTGAGCGGAAAAGTTTATGACATTTCAGCACAACTGAAGAGCAGCCAAAAATATGGGTTTGTTTGCGACAAAGCAGAAATTGAAGAATGAGAGTCATGTATTGTTTGTTGACAATTTGAAGAGAGTTGATGAGTTTTAGATTGCTTTACGGGTGCGGCGGCGTAGTAATTGTGTATGTCTGCGGAGATTGATTTACGCTGTTCCGAATTGGGTGCAATTCGCATCGCTAGCGTATGAGGTACGTTCAACTCAACCGAAATCTCCAAATGAGATTCGTTCTTGATGAGGATTCCGGGTTCTTCCAAATCTGAGACATATTCTGCCTCAAAAGGACCCGATGATTTCCATCCTGCCCTCTAGGAGGCGCACCCGATGATGAGCAAGACGAGGCACAGTAATGTCCACATAGACTTCAACTGAATAATTTGTGCTAAGGGACTCTTTGCTGCACATGCCACCATCTTTGTCTCCTTTGATATTTTCATGAATTAGCGTCCACTATATTTGCTTGAAAAAAACGCACTCGAATCAGTGCCTTGGACTTTTCCTCAATTCACTTTCACATTTTCAGTCTTGTTATGACACGCGTAGCCGTTGACATTCGCGTAGGCTAACGTCTTGGACATCAACGGCCGGCCGTGACGGCTTCCGGCTGCGACCGGTGGTTAGGTGCCACGAGGCTCTTGCTCAACACTGCCAGAAGAGATCCACTTTGCCTCTACCAACCGCGTATTAGCGCGACTATTATGAATCCAGCCCCCATTGTCATCAACGCGCCAGAAAAGATGTTAGTCATCGAGTCTTCTAAGCTTGTTTTTGCCAGAACGGCCCCGAGATTGCCGTAGATCACCGGTACACCTAAGACTGCAACAAGCGCGCGCATGCCACCTCCAAAGGCAAAGAGTTCAACCATGAGGCTATAGAGAGTATTTGCCACAACCGCAAGAAGTACCGCACCGACGATTACTCTGGTTTCTCGCCACGATTCGGCCCCATTAATTATCCTACTTGCTATCCAAAGGGTAATCGCAAGAAGAAATAAGCCAGCACTTATTATGCCCAAGATCTGCAAGAACGACCATCGAAACCCTGCCCCATATGGGGAAACCCAAGGAAGCAAATGCGGAGTGAGCAATAAACCGACAGTTAAACCAATCCCAAAGACAAATCCGATAATACTGCCTGCGGTTTTGAACATAGAACTTCATCCTCCTTTTTAATCTTTTCACAAGGCAGCCATGATGGCCATCAAGCTGCGTGGCGTTTAGCAACGATGAGACTGCCTGAAACCGGAGGTTGTCCAAAAAGTAAACGAATGCACCACCGTTGTCATGCTGAACTTGTTTCAGCATCTGTTTTGGGCTGTTTTTCAGACCCCGAAACAAGTTCGGGGTGACAATTGTGGTCTTTTTGGACAACCCTTGTTTTCGCAGTCTAAACCGATTTTGTTTCGTGTTGAAAGACAGGTGTATGTCATTCCCTAGAAGAATCTTGATGATATAGGCACAACGGACTGTTTGGTAGGATAGGCTGCAGGTTTGCAGCCTGAACAACACTGTAAAGAACTGCTCGATCTCTTGGACTGAATCGGTTGGGCTGCGGACACAGCGTCTTCCAGGTTGATGCAAGATATGAACTTAGTCCATCGCTGCGCTACAGCGCTTGCCCCCAACAAGGTTTCAAGCAGTTCATTTACCCAACAGTTATCACGGTTTCTTCCTCCATATATAGACAATTTATCTAAAAAGTCAAGTGATTTCAGCGACTGCTGGTCGCTTGGGAGTCATCTCGCTGCTGCACCTGAGCCAAGAGATCGCCCAAACCTGCAATAGAGAAACATCTTGACAACGCCAGCGCGTTTTGGTATATTCACAAAAAGAGGGGCGGATTCTTCGGGAGCGGAGCTCCCTCAGAATGGAAGGTCAGATCCACAACGCAAAAACAAAAGGAGTTACCACAGTGAAAATCTCTGCACTCATCACAATGGTTTTTCTGTTCGCTGCAACATTTCTTTTAGTTAGCGTCAACCACGATACGCGACTCGTATCGGTCAACGACCCAGACAAACTCATCTCGACGTTTTCCATTGTTGCCTTTGATTCTGCAACAGGTGATGTTGGTGTTGCAGTACAGTCCAAGTTTCCGAATGTTTGTCCCGTTGCTCCGTGGGCAGAGGCAGGTGTTGGTGCGGTGGCGACGCAGTCGTTTGCCAACGTCAGTTTCGGTCCGAAAGGGCTTGCGTTGATGCGCAACGGTGCAACGGCGGAGGAGGCATTGAAGATTCTGATTGCGAATGACGACGGGCGGCATCAACGGCAGGTAGGTATTGTGGACGCGAAAGGAAACTCTGCAACGTGGACGGGCGATAGCTGCTTCGATTGGGCAGGCGGAAACGCTGGTGGCAATTGGGCTGGACGAGGAAAGGTTGTTGCAGGAAAATCTTTTGCCGCACAGGGTAATATTTTGGTTAGCAAAGAAACGATTGAGGCGATGGTCAAGGTTTTTCAGGAGACAAGAGGTTCGCTTGCGGATAGACTGGTTGAGTCACTGATCGCCGGAGGAAAGGCAGGAGGTGATAGACGGGGTGAACAATCCGCTGCGCTGCTTGTAAAACGCAAAGGCGCAGGTTACGATGCCACAGACGATAATTTAGTTGACATCGGCATCTATGACCATCCAACACCTTTGAAAGAACTCGAGCGGTTATATCAAATGCATAAGCTCTACTTCTTCAGAACCGATCCGAAGAATCTCATCAAGATTGACAAGGCAATTTGCTCAGAGCTTCAGCAGATTATGAAGGACAGGGGTTTGTACAGTGGTGAGGTGAATGGTCTCTTCGATACGAAAACGAAACGGGCGCTGCAAGATTTCATGGGCTGGGAAAACTACGACGTCCGCATCCGCGATGACGACCAAATTGACAAAGAGGTGTTGGAAGATATAAGGAAGAATTATGCCGAGTGGAAGAAGACGCATGAAGCCAAGCCGTGAGGTTTGGCTTTTGTGTTCTGACGGAACGACTGAGTTGAATTTGATTGGAAGTTTTCTTATTATGATTCAGGATCGTTTCTAAATCGGCTGCAAACAGAGGCGGATTCTTCGGGAGCAGGACTCCCTCAGAACCGAGGAGACGACTCAGTGATTGCCGGTGAGGACTTGTTCTGAGGTAAGATAATTGATGCTGCCTAGCCCTTCGGGAGCGGAGCTTGCTCATAACCGACATTGTTAAGGAAGGTCTGCATGGTAAAAGTCAAATTCTTGCAGTTCTCCGATGTCCATCTGGACTCGAGACTCTCCTCGACCAAACTCAACCTGCCTCAAGATAAACAGGATATCCGAAGAAGTGAGCTAAAGGATATTGTCCGAAAGGCATCTGATCTTGCCCTCGATAATCGAGTTGATGTTGTGCTAATTCCTGGTGACCTCTGGGACGACGAGTCCATCAGCATTGATACAACTCTTTTCACTTTCGAGCAGTTCAAGCGCATCGCCCCTATTCCAATTGTCATCACTCCGGGCAACCATGATTTCTATTCCCCCTCGAGCAACTACAACAAGGATTTCCTGAAGCAACACAAGATTGAAGTCCCCTCGAATGTGTATATCTTCCAGGAGATGACATTTCAGTCACTGCGGCTGCCATCTCTACCTGAAGTCGTCATCGTCGGCATCTCGTTCTCCCAAAATGTCGAGGTCAAGGAACGATTGATCAGACAGCCAATCCAGAAGCAATCAGACACTCTGAATATCTTAGTCTTTCACGGTTCGCTGGAAGCGCCATTTCTGAGTGCAGTGATTCCTCCTGATAAGAAGAGAACGCTTCCGTTCTCAAGGGAAGACCTCTTGCAGAATGGATTCGACTATGCAGCGATCGGACATTATCACACTTTCATTGAGATCCCCGACGAGAGTGGAAATATCATAGGTGCATACGCAGGTTGTCCGGGAGGTCGAAGCATTGATGAGGCTGGGGAGAAATACGTCCTGCTTGGCGAGATTGAGAAAGGGGGCGTTAGGACACTTGAGAAAATCAGACTTGATGAACGCCAGGTGCGAGTTGTTGAAGTCAAGTTGGAACAGCTCGTTTCATCTGATCGGCTCAAGGACAAGATACAAGACGCACTGAGACAATCTGGTGCCAATCAGCAAGACATCATCTATGTCCGGCTGAACGGTATTTATCCTAAGGGTGAACGAGTCCGTCTGCCAGATGATTTCTTGAAAGACAAGTACTTCCATATTCAAATTGATGATTCTGACTTACGACCAGACTACGATGTTCAAGCTCTGCTCAGCGATCCAAACGCGCGGAAGAAAACCGAAGGCAGGTTTGTGGAAGCGATGATGACGAAGCTGGAGAAAGTCAAAAAGGGAGGAAATCCGGAAGAAGAACGTCGAGTCTTGGCGGCACTCTACTACGGGCTTGATGTGATTTTCCAGAAGGAGGTGACGCCGCGATATGAAGATTAGGAAAATCAAGCTCGCAAGCTTCGGGTGTCTGAAAGGCGAGTATGAGCTTTCCACTGAGAAGTGCAACCTGGTGGTTGAGGAGAACGAGATGGGGAAGACGACTCTCGTGACGGCGATTATGGCAGCACTCTACGGCTTCACAGATAGGAAGTCGAAATCCAATCCAATTCCACTCAGTGAAGCTTATCGTCCTTGGGCTGATGAACACAGCTACACGGTGGAATTGACGCTTGACTATGGAGGGTGCTCATTCATTATCAGACGAGACTTTGGCCGCGAAAAGGTTCAGGTGCTTGATGCAAAAACAGGGAAGGATATCACCGCCCAATTCCATCGTGGGAAGGGCGAGTACCTCATCGGCGAGCGAATGCTGAAGATCACCGCTGACGACTTCCGCAAGAGTTTCCTTGTGCGCCAGGATGATATTTCAGCAATTACTGATGCAGGTGAACTGACGAAGATCGTCCAGAAGGTGGCAAGTTCAAGTCTCGAAGAGGCGACATTGTCCGAGGCAATAAAAAGACTGGAAGCTTCGCTCGAAAGACACTATGATGCTGACCTGGAACAGATGGGAATGATGGCGCGTCAGGGCATAATGGTTGAAACAGCACTTCTGCGTCTTGAAGAACAGATTGAGAAGCGGAGAGACGAGCTCAGCGACTTGGAGCAGAAACGCAGGGAGAAGAACGAGCAGATTGAGATGCTTCTGACGCTTGACCGAAGACAAAAGGAATACAGGAGCGAGCAGAACAGATTTGAGTTTCTGAGTCTTGTAGCGGAGAGAAACGAGATTGAAAAGCAAGTTGAGACTGATGAGTTGACCAGGTCCGAACTTGGCAGGCTTCAGAAAGAACTCTCGGAGTTGGAGATGTGTCAAGCGTTTCCAGCACATCAATGGGAGAATCTCGTCAAACTCCAGACTGCTCTTGAGGAAACGCATCAGCGGATAGGAGAGAAGCAACAGAGTCTCAAGATTGACTGCGATGCTCCTCTTGAAGAAATCACCCGCGATCTTGAGCGCTACGGGGACATAAAGGAGTTCACTAAAGACGATTTCAACCAACTCCTTGAACTCTCAATCTCGTTCAAGGACTTGTGGGATCAACTGTCAGAGGAGAAGACGGTTTACGATAAGGAACTCATGCGGATTCGAGATGAAGGAGAAAGTATTGATCTGTACGATACACTCAGAGAACAGTTTTCTCGACTCACGGATGACGAGAGGAAGTTCATCGAGATCTTTCGTGAGAGGCAGTTCCAACGGGAGCGAGATCTTGAGAAAAAGGCTACTGAACTCAAGGACTTCGAGGCTGTGATTGGCGGGGTGAAGAGAAAACGTGGCAGCATCAGGAAAACCGGCGCTGTATTCGCGGTGCTTGGCATTGGACTCACGAGTGTCTCGGTCGCGTTTAGCTTGGGGATTCTTGGAATGATTTTCGGAGTGATGTTGTTGGTTGCTGGTGCTCTCGGATTGATCCTTTCGGCTTCACTTCATGCCGACATACTTTCAAGGGCAACCTTAGCGGCTGCAGCAATTGAACAGGAGATCGAAGAAGTGGAGCGCGACGTGCAATCCAGCACTTCAAGATTGCTGGAGCTGAGTACCAAAGCAGGCTTCTCGTCAAGTGAGCTGCTAATTGACGAATTCAAGCGACATAGTGAACTCGAACGGAAAATGATTCGTGTCAAAACGCTTGAAGGAGAGATTGAGAATGCTCAACGCAGGATTTCGCTACTCATCGAGAAGTTGCAGCCGTTGGTTCAAAAGACGATCCCGAAGGATGCCGCCGTCACGTCGCCACTTGACCTGACACCTGAACTGGTAAATGATGCCGTCAAGAGATGTAGGTCATATCTTGCGTTGCTCGCTCAACTGAAGGAGTTGGAGAAGCAGCGGCTTCAGCGAGTTCAAGATATTGACGTCGAACGAGATAGACACCAACGGATGCTTGAAGATTTCAGATACTTGCTTTCCGATGCAAACGTTATCAACTACGAAAGCATCAGTGATGGGATGGCACAGTTCAAGGATCGAAAGTCGAAATATGACCGATACGTTACCATTCGAAAAGAAATTCCGAGTATTGAGAATCGCCTGCTGAGATCAGACGAGCTTGAAAAGAGAGAAGCACGATTGGAAGAGGTGACACAGAAGGTTGCCCAACTCGCGAGCGAGCGTCCAGAGTTCGGTCAGCTCACGGCATCGAAGACAACGGAGGAGTACCTGGAGGACTGGAGGAGATTAGCAAGGGAAATCGAAACGGAGGTCGGGAAACGAGACCAACTGCTTCGCGAAGTGGACAAGGTGATGGAGGAATATCGTGAACGTTATCCGAGGATCGAGGAAGAGCTGAACCTGCTGGGGACAAAGAAACGGAGGTTAGAGGACTTCAAGTTCTCGGTGATGTTGGCGAAGACGGTTTTGCAGCAAGTCTCAAAGGAAGTGTATGCCCAGTGGTCCGATGTGCTGAACGAAAGGACCAGCGAGGCGCTCAAGCATATGAACAGGCACTATGGTGATGTGCGCTTTGATGAGGACTTGTCATTTACCGTGCAGTGGAGTGATGGACGTCGGTTGGACAGCACACAAGCTGCGGCTTACCTAAGTCGTGGAGCCAGAGATCAACTCTACTTAGCACTCCGCATCGGCATCAGCGAGCACCTCTCGTCTGCTGTCGGTCCTTTGCCAATGATTTTCGATGAGCCATTTGCTAGCACGGATGATGAGCGGTTTCTTGAAGCGATGAAGTTTCTTGTGGAGGAACTCTCGCAGCGTCACCAGGTCATCATTCTCACATGCCATCAGCAGCGTCACGCGTGGTTGAAGGAGAGAATGCAAGATCTGGTCAATGCGCGGATTGAGGTAGTGAGGCTAAGGAAACAGCGTTAGCTCCGGATGCGTATTTGGCTTTCGGTTACAATGATTAGTTTGCCCTCAATCTCTTCTTGAGTATAGCTCTCAAAGAGGTTTGTCAGTAATGTGTTCAGTGTCTTGCTTGTTGTGCTCCGTGTCCTGAACACAATAACGCCAGCGTCATACCGATGGGGATACGCTCTCGCATCTGCAAAATCCAGGTCAAACGAAATGAGGATGCGTCCCTGTCCAAGTGCTATGTCCCAGAGAGTAGCATCGTCCACTTCTGTTAAACCCAGATCACGCGTATCAACGGCATCATGCCCTAACGCTCTTAGAAATCTGGTAGTCTTGGGAGAAATGTTCTGGTCAAGCAGGAATTTCATCACGAGCCCACTTTTTCAAGGAGTCTGATGTCCTCATTCTCGATGACTACCCGTGCATACTCGACGGATGCCTTGATGTCTTCATCGGTAAGCTCGGGGTATTCTTCTCGCACTTTGGCAAAGGTGAGTCCTTCCTCTAGAAGGGCAAGCACGACAGATACCATTATGCGTGTTCCCTTTATGCACGGTTTTCCGTGACAGATATTTGGGCTGATGGATATCCTATCGAGCATAAGTACCTCCTGTTGTTTTGTATAAAATAGCAAGATTATGCACGAAAAGCAAGGGGTTTCCGGTGACAGTCTGGGAAGGGGAAGTCAAACAGCGCGAAGTCATATCTTCCTACAAGCAGGACTCAAACCTCTGGAACGAAGTCTCGAATCCCCCTTCAATGATTTTTGAATACTATCGAACGGTCCCCCCAGATGCTATCTCGTGGAACAGATCGCGTGCATACCATGTCTGCAATCCAGACATGAAAAATGGAATTTTCCTTGACTTCAGCAGAAAAAAGATGTAAATTCACGCAGGGATAGAAAGTAACCAGGAACTTCAGGACGCTATCTAGTCCGGAATTGGTTCTCCTCGTCAGAATGAGGCATCATCATGAATGTAAGATCGAACTCTCTTGATAAAGTAGAGATAATTTGATATATTGTAGCAGGCAATAGCCATCAACCTCGATATTCACTGTTCCAGTATGGATTCTGCAATCGTTGACAGAATCGTTAGTGAGGTGTGGCAGGAGAAGTTCTCCTGTCCACTCGTCTGCAAACCCGGCGTAGAATGTGTCGGCTGTGAGCTTTGCGTCGTTCACAAACGTGGCGTTGTGGATGATATGATCAACACTGGCGCAGAACGCATAAGCGCTGGGCTTGGAGTTGCAGATGCTGGCGGTGTCGAAGATGGTTTGGGACGGTTCATTGATCATACGCTTCTGAAACCTGAAGCGACACGAGAACAGATCGAACAGCTCTGCTCTGAAGCAAAGAGATACAAATTCGCGAGCGTTTGCATCAATCCTTGCTGGATATCCGTCTGTGCAGACCTGTTGAGAAACACTGAGGTAAAAGTGTGCACTGTGGTTGGTTTTCCTTTCGGTGCAACGCTAACGGAGGTGAAAGCATCGGAGACGGAGACGGCGATCCAGCATGGTGCACAGGAAGTGGATATGGTTTTGAACATTGGGATGCTGAAGTCCGGAAACTACGATTTTGTGGAGAGCGACATCCGCGCTGTTGTGAACGTGGCAAAGAAGCATCGAGTTTTGACGAAGACGATTCTGGAGGCATGCTTATTGAATGACGAGGAAAAGGTCAAAGCCTGTCTGTTAGCCAAGCGCGCTGGAGCGGATTTCGTGAAAACCTCGACAGGATTCAGCAAAGCGGGCGCAACAGTAGGTGATGTGGCATTGATGCGGCGGGTGGTTGGAAGTGCGATGGGTGTGAAAGCAGCAGGGGGAGTGCGAACTCGCGAGGAAGCGGAGGCGATGATCCGGAGTGGTGCAAGCCGCGTTGGTGCTAGTGCGAGTGTGAAGATTGTTGGTGGTGCAGGTGGTGAGTGATCAGCATCGAATGGTAGTATCCTGTACAAATCTATAGAATAGTTTTCATTTCAGCATCGAATCCCAACTAGAATTTTCAGATGTTTGGATTGAATGAAGAAGTAGATAGCCTGTGCAAGTTCTGACGGTTTATGCGGATAACCATGATTCATCACCATCAATCGCATGAGGAGATGAAGATGAAAACAAAACATTTCGCCTTAATCGTGCCTCTGACCTGTATGTTCTTCTCCGCTTCTCTGTTTCTTGCGGGATGTTCAGCCAGCAAGGGGACGGAAGAAGAGACTACGGAGGAAAACGAGGTTGAACAAGAAGGTTTGGCTCCTCCTACAACGACCGCTTTCACTGTGCAGATCGGAGCTTTTCACAACGCCGTATATGCCGAGCAGGCGTATCGTAAGGCAATGCAGGATTTCACCGAACCTGTCTACGAAGATTACGATGCTTCGAGAGATTTCACCAGGATCACAGTAGGAAATTTCAGAACGAAAACCGATGCGCTTGACTTTCGGCGGACGTGTGTTAGAAAAGGATACAAGGATGCTTGGGTCATAGAGGTCAAGCGAACAGAGGCAAAATAAACGTCGGCGCTAGATTGCCATCACGAGGGTTTTGAAAGTAAAGGTCTCATCAACTTCAGTGAGAGATGAAAATGAAAACTCAGCATTTCACGTTGATTGTGCTGTCAACCCTGACAATTTTCTTCGCTTCCCTGTTTTTCATGGGGTGTTCAGCGAGCGAGGAGACGGAGGAGGAAGTGACGGAAGAAGAGCAGCCTGTACAGAAGGAGCCGCCACCAAAGCCTGCGACCAAAAGAGATACGGTCACGGTGATGGCGAAAGACACCTTACAGGTTCAAGTTATCCGACTTCCCGAGGCACGACAGACACAACCCCAGAATCAGCCGGCACAACCAGAAGTTGCTGCCCCTACACCGACAATGACTACTGTTTTCACGGTGCAAATCGGTGCTTTCCAAAACAGCCAATACGCTGAGGATGCTCATCGAAAGGCGATGCAGCAATTCAGCGAACCTGTCTTCAAAGAGTACGACTCCGCGAAGGGATTTCACAGAGTCACCGTAGGGAATTTCAAAACCAAGCCTGAGGCATTAGAGTTTCGACAGACATGTGTGAAGAAGGGATACAAGGATGCCTGGGTCATAGAAGCCGAGCGGACAGTGTCTAGATGAACTGGAGTGGCAAGAATTCGCAGATGATATGCAGCCACATTTTTCTTTCAAATATGGATCCGATGTCTTCTGTCAGATCCATGCAGATATTCTCTTTTCTGCTCTGACTCTGAACAGATGAGGAAGTGCGTTGAACGATGAATCCAGCACCAACCATAGTCCTTATCTTGCTTCTGACCTCGGTGGGTCTAGTCATCGGCTGTTCGTCATCGAGGGATGTGTCTGCAGAGCGTGCAGCAGCGCGAAGAGATACGTTGAATGCGTACGAAAAGGAATTTGACACATCAAAGTATGACGTGAAGGAACCAAAATCCTCGGCAGAGAGAGCAATACCGAGACCGAAGAATCCCATCACCGCCGCGTCCGAGACGATTAGGGGATTCCGTGTTCAGGTGTTTCAGTCAACGAGTATTGAGCAAGCGAACCAGGTGAAGAACGATATCTCGTTGCTGCTCGGGGATGAGGAGATCTACATGCATTATGACCCACCGTACTACAAGGTCCGCGTAGGCGATTTCTCAACCCGGCCAGATGCAACCAAAATGGTGAATCTGCTCGCGGAGAAGGGGTATAAGGATGCTTGGGTCGTGCCCGATAGGGTGTATAAGAGATGACAGCCGTCAGAGATCAATCTTCCATCTGATCGCGCAGGATCACTTGAATCTGATATTAACTCCTTCTACAGGCCAGCGTGCACGCACTTTGACTGTATCAGGATAAACAGTGAACCGTTCTGAGGGGATGAATGGATACGGGCTACCGAAGCTATACTTGCCGTTGTTGTCGCGATCTCGGAAACACTTTAGTGCGTATTGACCTTCCACAACATTTTCAAACGTGTACTTGCCCGTATCCGGGATATTTACAGAGTACCTGAACTGACTATTTTCAATATTTTCCGCGGTGACAAAGATGGTGCCTGCTTTCTTGTACGCAGTAGTATCGTAGACTCTGCCTTCAATCGTTCCAAACGACTTTGCATCAATGGTCTGAAAGCGAAGTGTGTAAAGGCTATCCTTCCCGCGATTTCCAAAGAGATCAACCACTGAATTGAGTGGCATCGTCACACGATACCACATCTTGCTTCTTAGCTGCTGTTGCGGTATGAACCCGACGGTTGCGCCTCCTCTCCATATGAAATTGCCCTTCACTTCAACATTCATGGTATCCTTCATCTTAAGATTTCTCTCAATCATAGTAGGCTGCACCACATCACTGAATGAAATGACGAGCTGCACATCGAGCGGAATCTGAGTCGTGCTATCGGTCAGTGAAGCCAGGACAACCTGGGGAGAAGTAGTATCGGGGGATGAATTTGCTTTGAATATTGCTGAGTTCTGCGTTGAACTGATTCTATTACCTGAAGAGTCTGTGACATTTTCCACGGTGATCCTGTAAGCCACCTCTTCTTTCTGATCCTGAGAAAGAAGATGAACGATGAACTTGTTGCGAGCGTCCTGAAATAGGCCAACAATTGGCAGCGGTTGAGCAGTAAGTGTATCGGCGACCTTGAAATTGCTTGGTTTGATTTCACCGGTATCTATTGGCTCGCTGAATTTGAGTGTGATGTGATTTCTATCCAGTGCTTCAGCGCTGAACAGTTGCGGTCGGATTGTATCTTGAACCGCCAATTGGAAATTGACATCCGAAATGGAAGGGTGTGCAGCATCGAGAACCAAATCACCTTGAGCAACGCCGTACGCGTCGGCCTGAGGAACATACAACAGGATATGGTATTCATCTCTTATGGCGAAGACGCGGTAGGTTCCCAACGCCAGATGTGAAAGCGCATAGACAGCAGCCTTCCCAGTTTGGGTGATATAGTCAGGTTGAATCCTGGCAGGATTCAAAGTATCGGGATTCAGTCCGTCGAGCCGATATGCCATGATTATCAAACCCTCGGGAGATTTGTCACACACCCTGCCTGCAATTGCCCCACTATCAATCCTATCGCCAGTCGCAAACGCCAACGTGTGAGCCGCCGCCATACGATTCCGGTTACGGACATCAACGACGTCGGTTCCAATCGTGACAACATAAGTCCTATTCACTTTCAGCTTCCGCGGAAATGTTATTTCCACTTCCTTGCCGCTCCAGTCAAACTCCAAATCGCTTCCAACGTACGGGGAAATGAAAATGGATTCTTCCACCGAGCGTCTCTCGACGTATTTGCTGAACTCCAATTTGATTTTGTTGTCTGTGAAATGTGTTGTATTGGGTTCTGGATAAGTGCTGACAATCGTTGGCGGCGTCGTATCAACTGGACCACCGGCGGGATAGATTTGAGTAGCACAATGCCAGATAAGACAGCAGGACACCAGAAACAAAGCTACGGGAGTTGCGCGACCGGAGGGCAAGCGGTGCAGATGATGAATCTCAGATTGCTGATAGTGGCGGACTTCATCTGCACCATGAGAAATGCTGCGCACTTTTCCGGAAGACTGTCCCGTCATTGGAACTACTTTTGGATTTTTGTGTTGTATGAGGTTGACAGAATATAAGCAATTTCGCTGAAAGAAGAAAGTGCAAAACGTGAAAAGCAAGTCCTTCTGTTTTGGTCTATGTCTTGATTAGAGGAAGACGTTGAAAGAATTGATTAGCAAACATCAGGCTGCTGTTGCAAATGTGTCATAAAATTGTTAATATGATTATTACCAGGGGCGATTCACGAATCCCCCTGCTCACGATTTTCCGCCAAGATTCATAAAGGAGTTGCCGATGAGTACATACCAGAAAAACAGGGGCGATTCACGAATTACCCCTACGATGATGCTGTGGATCACAGTCGCAATAGTTCTTTCGATGATGGGATGCAACAAACCTGCAGGCAAAGCTACCAGCGAAGAACGCTTGGAGAATTCATCTCGCAAGGAGATGAACGGTTGGATCTACGTACACTTGGAAGGCTTGCCGGAAAACATTGGCTTTCAGCATGGATATCTGCTTAGCGAGGAGATCGCTGACGCGCTCGAGATGTTCAAGATGTATCTTCCACACAAGACAAGGAAAGACTGGCAATTCTATCGCGATGCAGTCCAGAGAATGTTCTGGAACAAGCTCGACGAAGAATACAAGCAGGAGATCCGCGGCATCGCCGAAGGCTTGCAGGCGAAAGGGAAGTTGTACGACACATTGGATGTAACTGTTCTCAATGGACGCCTCGAACTAGCTGGTTACTATGTGCCATGGCTTCAAAGCCAGACTGATACTGGTGCGAAGCACGGGAACTTGGCACCGGGCAGATGCAGCGCGTTCATCGCAACAGGCGGTGCGACAAGGGATGGCAAGATCGTTGTGGGACACAACGCATGGGACGATTACGTCGCGGCGGAGAGGTGGAACATCATTGCGGATATTGTCCCTGAGAAAGGACATCGCATCTTGATGGACACCTACCCCGGCTTCATCCACAGTGGCGATGATTTCAGTGTTACTGCAGCCGGACTTCTGGTAACCGAAACGACTATCACACAGTTCAAAGGATTCGACACAACTGGCGTCCCGGAATTTGTGCGTGCACGCAAAGCCGTTCAATATGCCAACTCGATTGATGAATGGATCAAGATCATGACCGATGGAAACAATGGTGGCTACGCGAACGATTGGCTTGTGGGGGACATAAAGACCGGCGAGATAGCACGGTTAGAACTCGGTCTTAAACATACACACGTTTGGCGAACGTTTGATGGATACTTTATTGGCGCCAATTTCCCCTCGGATTCTGCGCTGACAAAAGATGAGACAACCTTCCGATTCGATGTTCCAGAGAGTTCACCCAACGTCCGCCGCGATAGATGGGAGGCATTGATGAAGGAGTATTACGGCAAGATTGATGTAGAGCTTGGCAAGAAGTTCTTATCAGACCATTTCTACAGAGGTAAGGAATCGCCGAATGCAGCGACTTTGTGCGGGCACATTGACTTGGATAAACGGGGCGCTCCAGAGTGGGAATGTGGTCCTTATTATCCAAGTGGAGCAGTGCAGGCAAAAGTCACAGACGCAAATCTTGCAAAGGAGATGAAACTCTGGGGATGCATGGGACATCCCTGCGGAATGGATTTCATCGAGAAGGATTTTCTTGCAAAGCATCCAGAGTATAACTGGCAGGAGAAGTTTTTGAAAGATATGAAGTCGGGAGGATGGACGTTGTTTGCTTCAGAGAAGAGATAGTTACACAGAGGACCCGCTGGGTGATGGAGAATGACATGGCTGATCTCACAGTGTATCTTCTTCGACACGGCGAAAGCGTGGCGAACGCGGGGCATGTATTCGCTTCTCGGAAAGTAGATCCACCGCTATCCGACATCGGAATTCAGCAGGCGACTCGCCAGGCAGAGTCTCTGAAAGCCATCGAATTCTCAGCTATGTATGCGAGTCCCTTGCTTCGCGCGAGGCAGACTGCTGAGATCGTGAACGAGCAGTGCGGGCTTGAATTGACATTATCTGACGCCCTACAGGAAGTTGACGTTGGCATCCTTGACGGAGAAAGCCAGGACGATCCTCATAAGTGGCCGATTTACGAAGAGATCCTGGGAAAGTGGGGGCAGGACCTCGGCAGTGTTGGCTTTCCGGGAGGAGAAACGCTGAACGATATTGAATATCGGTTCAGAGGATTCCTTGAGGGAGTCGAAAGCAAGGAGCACAAGCGTATCCTGGTCGTCGGTCACTGTCTGCTATTCATGGCTGTCATCTGGCTTTTCTGCGAGAATCATGGGCCCACGCTTGAGGACGGCCATATGGGCCGAGGGCACCTGTCTATAATCTCCAAGACCGGTGACAGCTTCCGCGTGTTGAAGTTTAACATCTCTCCTGATACATCGGGGGGAGATATTTCGTTGATATAGGAAAGGCGTAGTGTGTGACAGTGGATGTGCATTATGTCTCGTCTGGTCGTTGGTCTCTACTACATTCATCACTATCTGGCTAGCGTATGACACGTTCAAGTGGAATGCTATGAAATCTCTCTTTCGTCTGAAACCATATTTTCTACTCCACAGGCGCAAACTGGTTGCAGGATTCATTTGCATCTTCCTCAGCAATGTGTTCGGGGTTGTGTCGCCGTTGTTCGTACGAGGAGCGATTGATGGCCTCATGGCAGGCGTCGCAGCATGGAAACTTTTTGAATATGCTGCACTGGTGATTGGCGTTTCTGCCATAAGCGGTGTTTTCTTGTTCCTCACACGGCAGACGATCATTGTTGTCTCCCGTGAGATCGAATATGACCTGCGCAGCGACTTCTTCAGCCACATTCAGAAACTTTCGCTCCGATATTTCCAGCATACGCCGACGGGTGATCTCATGGCACACGCCACGAATGACATCGGCGCTGTAAGAAACTTCCTCGGGCCCGCGGTGATGTATTCGGCAGATACCGCAGTGGCGTTCCTGATGATTGTGGGCATCATGCTTTCAATCAATCCACTGCTCACCCTGTATGCGTTGATTCCCATGCCGATCCTGTCGTTTCTTGTCTATCGCCTCGGCAAGGTTGTGCATCAGCGGTTTGAAAGAATCCAGTCGCATTACTCTGTCCTGACGGCAAGGGCACAGGAAAATCTTTCGGGCATTCGCGTCATCAAAGCGTATGTACGTGAGGCGTTTGAGATTGCCACCTTCAGGAGATTGAGTTGGGAATATCTTCAGAAGAACATGCACTTGGTGAAGATTCAAGCGGGTTTCTGGCCTCTGATGCTGTCAGTCATAGGCACATCAGGTCTCATCGTGCTGTGGGTGGGCGGACGAGGATACATCCACGGGACTATGACACTGGGTAACGTCGTAGCGTTTATCTTTTACCTCGGAATGCTTACCTGGCCCATGATTGCCTTCGGATGGGTCACGAATCTTATCCAACAAGCTGCCGCTTCGATGGAACGCCTCAATCGGATTTTCGATACGGAGCCAGAAATCAGAGACAGCAGCAACACCGATCACACGATAAGGGGCATTCAAGGTGAAATTGAATTTCGTGATGTGATGTTCAGATATGACGAACACGTCCAACCGGCGCTTAGAAGCATCAATCTGAAAATAGATACGGGAATGACACTCGCGGTTGTTGGATACACCGGCTCAGGGAAAAGCACGCTAGTCAATCTCATTCCTCGCCTGTACGATGCAACTGAGGGCGAGGTGCTTATTGATGGAGTCAACATCAAGAAGATTCCGCTGGAGGTGTTGCGGTCGAATATTGGCTACGTGACGCAGGAGACGTTTCTCTTCTCTGATGTAGTGAAGGATAACATTGCCTTTGGTGTGGACGATCCAACGATGGGGCAAATTGAGGAATCAGCAAGAATCTCCCAGATGTATGATGATGTAATCGAGTTTCCCAAGCAGTTCGAGACGATTATCGGTGAGCGCGGTATCACGCTTTCAGGTGGACAGAAGCAGCGCACAAGCATTGCACGAGCTGTTCTGCGCAGACCGAAGATTCTGATCTTAGACGACGCTCTCTCTGCAGTGGATACGTACACTGAAGAGAAAATCTTGCAGAGGCTGAGACAAATCATGGCAGAACGTACTAGCATTATCATCAGCCACCGAATCTCGACGGTGAAGGATGCCGATCTGATTGTTGTGTTGGATGACGGAGAAATAGTCGAGCGCGGTACGCACGACGAACTCATCGCTCTTGGCGGCATCTATGCGGACTTGCACTACAAGCAGTTGTTGGAGGAGGAGCTGGAAGAGATGTAATCTGGCATATTGGTTAGTTGGTGTTTTGGTTCAATGATTCAATGAATTTATGTCTCAAGATCATCACGAAGAAGAAGTACTCGGCAAAGCGTATGACAGCCGATTGATGAAACGGCTGCTTCGCTATCTTAAGCCGTATAGATTCTATGTTGTGTTGGCGATAGCACTTGCTATTACTGGTGCAGCATTGGGTGCGCTGAGGCCGCGACTCACACCGATTATCGTTGATGACTATATCAAGAACGGCAATGAACATGGTCTAACGGTGATGGTGTTGGTGCTCTTCGGACTGATGCTGGTGCAGGGGGTGACACAATATACACTTACCTATCTCACTGAATGGATCGGTCAGCGGACGATATTCGATCTTCGGACGGAAGTGTTCACGCATCTTCAGCGACTATCGCTCAAGTTCTTCGACAGAAATCCTGTCGGCAGGCTCGTTACTCGTGTGACGAACGACGTCGAGGTCTTGAACGAGATGTTTTCATCCGGTTTGGTGATGGTCTTCGCCGACATCTTTACGATCATCTGGATCGTGTACTTCATGTTTAGTCTGCACTGGAAACTGGCTTTGGTGACGCTCAGCGTGCTTCCGTTTCTCATCTACGGCACCTTTCTCTTTCGGAAGAAAGTGCGAGAGACTTACCGTCAGGTCCGAATTCAGGTAGCGCGGTTGAATGCCTACATGAACGAGCACATCACAGGAATGAACACCGTGCAGATCTTCGGAAGGGAGAAGAAATCGTTTGAGCGGTTCAATCAGATCAATGCAGGGCTTCGGGATGCCAACGTCAAATCCGTCTTCTACTATGCCATCTTCTATCCGAGCGTAGATTTCATCAGCGCGCTCGCCGTGGCGTTGATCATCTGGTACGGTGGAAGCGGCGTGCTCTCCAACTATCTGACACTTGGGATTTTGATTTCCTTCATGCAATACACAGAGATGTTTCTCCGACCGATTCGGGACTTGTCTGAGAAGTACAACATCATGCAGACAGCCATGGCGTCATCAGAGCGGTTATTCAAGTTGTTGGACGACAAGACGTTTGTGAGGAATCCTGACGAACCGGCGCCACTCTCCAGGGTGGCGGGAGATATCGAATTTCGTAATGTCTGGTTCGCTTACAACAGTGAAGACTACATCCTGAAGGATATTTCCTTTCGGATCAATGCCGGTGAGACCGTCGCGTTCGTTGGTGCAACGGGAGCAGGGAAGAGTTCGATCATCAATCTCTTGAGCAGATTCTACGACATCAACAAAGGACAGATTCTGCTCGACGGCATTGATATCCGCACCGTTGACAAGCGCGAGCTGCGAAGGAACATCGGCGTGGTGATGCAGGATGTGTTCCTCTTCTCAGGAGACGTGAAGGGGAACATCAACCTTGGTGACGATTCCATCCGTTTGGAACGCATCAAGGCAGCGGCTCAACTTGTCGGTGCAGATAGATTCATCGAGCAACTTCCCAACGGATACGACGAAGAAGTGAAAGAACGAGGGGCAACGCTGTCGGTGGGACAGAAGCAACTTCTTGCTTTTGCTCGTGCCCTTGCGTACAATCCAAAGATCTTAGTGTTGGACGAAGCGACATCCAGTGTGGACACAGAGACGGAACTGCTCATCCAGAACGCCATCAGTGAATTGCTGAGGGGGAGGACTTCCATTGTCATTGCCCATCGTCTTTCCACCATTCAGAATGCGGACAAGATCATCGTCCTGCACCACGGCGAGATTCGTGAGATGGGAACACACCAGGAACTTTTAGCTCTCGGCGGCATCTACTACAAGTTATATCAATTGCAGTACAAGGAGCAGGAGTTGAGGCGCGCAGGTGCCGCGGCAAAATAGCGAAAGAGACAAACTCCTTCGCACACGACGATTCTCCAGCAGAAGCAAAGGCAAGCGGCTGAAGCCGAGGGGATTTTGCTTGATACATTCATAGACTTTCGTTACATTCCAATCGAATCGAGGTGAGATAATGAGACAAGTGGTTATTTACCCCGGTGAAGATGGCTATTGGGTGGTTGAATGTCCCAGCTTGCCCGGTTGTATCAGTCAGGGCAAGACGAAAGAAGAAGCCATTGCAAACATTAGGGAAGCAATTCAAGGATACATTGCAGCGTTAGAGGAAGATCATCTTCCCGTCCCAGAAGAACGCTTTGAAACGCTTCTGGTAACGGTGTAACTAAATTACCAAGGGCACAAACGGCATAGAATTCTGTTTTGATGAGAAGATCAAATGTGAGTCGTGCAAAGCTAAGCCACTCAAGCCGAGGGGGATTCTACTTGACACATTCATAAACTTTCGTTACATTCCATTCGAATGCACAGCAACAGATTCGAAGAAAGGAAAATTGAGTAGCCCCGTATGAAACTACCGCGAATATACTGTGATTCCTCAGTCATCGGAGGATATTTCGATCCGGAGTTTGAGACGGATTCGCGCCGATTTATCAACGCCGCGAGGAACGGTCGAATTCTAATGCTCCTCAGTGAAGTGGTTGTCCAAGAGATACTCCAAGCTCCTGAGAACGTTCAGAATCTTCTTTCATCTATCCCATCATCTTGTATCGAGAAGATCGAATTGAGCATGGAGGTTATCGAACTGAGGAATGCATATATCACGGCCGGCATTCTTGAACCACGCTGGGTCAATGACGCGACACACGTTGCTGCTGCAACCGTCGCTCGTGCTGATGCGATCGTATCGTGGAACTTCGCACACGTTGTGCGCCTTGACAAAATGAAGGCGTACAACCAGGTCAATCTCATCAGCGGATACGGCATCCTAACGATTGTCTCCCCACGAGAGGTCAACTATGGTAACGGAACAGAAGAAGGACTTTGACTGCATTCAGATCAAGCGTGACGCACAAACCGAGATCTACGAGGCGATCAAGCAGATGAGCCCAGAGGAGGAGATTGTCTATTTCCGACGGTCTATCGAAGAGAGCAAGTTCTCTAGCTGGTGGAAGTCTGTCTCTTCACGCATTGAACTTGCGGCGACACGGTAGCTCATTTTGCGCCACACGACAGGAATTGAAGGCTTTGCGCCTTCGCCTAATAACGGGACATACGCATCCCGCTTTCAGCGGGACAGGCATGGTGTCTATCCCGCCATTTTGGGATTCACATACGCCATAGCTTGTTGTTACAGCAGCCAGACGAAAGCAACCGACGTGTTTGTCTTCTATAGCTATGGCTAAGCATCTGTGTCTCAACATACTACCTTTGTGTGGAGGTAACATCCCGTATGAACAAGAGCGACACTGAAAGCAATTCATCCTCCTCTGTTGAGCAGAGCGCGTGGAAGCCGTGGGCCTTTGCCGCGGCTGCTGCGGCTATAATCATGATTGTCGCGCTGTTACTCATGAAATCCGTCGGGTTGTTTGAAATCCCGAAGGATGATACCGGCGCGAAGACGCTTGCGGCGGCTCTCGGACTTGTAGGTGCTGTTTTATCATCAGTCGTGACGTTGATTGGCATCGTCCTCAAGTTTTCTGTAGATGAACGCAATGCCCAGCTGGCCTCAATAGAAGCAAGTCGCAACTTTGCATTGGCCTCACAAGCCGAGCAACGTAATCGCATCGAAGCAGCAATTCGAGCAGTGGATCTCCTCGGCGAAAACAACAAGGATGCGACGGCCAATCAGATGGCAGGCTCCGTTCTTGCATTAGTGAATCTCGGAGAAATTGATCTCGCCGTTAATCTATTGGGTCAACTCTGGCCAAAGAGTGCCATTTCGCCGTCAGTTGCTGAATTTGTGACTCGCGCCGGGCTTGAGGGAGGATCAACAGCCACGAAGGTGACGGCATCAACGATTCTGCTACAGAACGCTTCAACAATAGATCAGGGAACGTACAATATTTGGCCATTGGGCATTCTTGATTGGAGGAAGGATCTCCCTGACAACTGCCGACTCGGATTGGTCCTCGCAGCGGTTCAGTGGTTGAAATCTAATATTGAGAACGGCTCCCGTTCTTTGAGTGCCGCCGTCGTCTTGTATCGGGTACTCGATGATCCTGACAAGTACATCGTGGAGATCGCCAGAGCCGCCTTGGAGGCTGTGGTAGATTCGCTGCCAAAGGGCTATTTCTTTGTAATATCGAAGGACGAGTTGCTTGATATTGAGACTATCAAGAAACGTTTGGCCGACTTCAGCAATCCAATTGTCACAGTTCACGCCTCAAGAAGCCGGCGAGAGATTGAGGAAGCACTTGCTTCAATGAACGCTAAGAAGGCCAAAGCTAAACCGGAAGAATGATGACTGTTTCGGGAGGCAAAAGATACGGACGCCGCCCTAACGGTTGCCTTCGCCTAACACGGCAGAACAGCGCTCACTCCATGGGCAAGGCCGAAACTATGTTTGCCTATATGTAGAGGGCCGCTCCATTGCATCCCGCCACGAGAAATAAATCATTCGCAGGTGGCAGGTCGCAACGGCGTTTTGCTTAAACGTTACGAAAAGGCAAAAGTCAAGGAGAGAATAGTTTTCCTGTTCATCCGAATCTCTCTACGGCCTCAGGTTGAAGTGCAAGCATGAAGGATGCAATGACCATGATCTTCAAGAAACTTACATCCAACCTGATGGCTAAGGACGTGAATCGTAGTGTAGGGTTCTACAAAGACATCTTAGGTTTTGAATTAGCTACGGCTGTTCCAGAAAATGGATTTGCAGACAAAGCTTGACATGAAAGCGTCTAAGAAACAATCCGTACTAAGATCGTTTAGACAGATTCCTGGAGTAGGTAAGAAGATTGCCGAGGATTTGTGGAACTTGGGTCTGCGCTCAGTTCAAGAACTGAAAGATCAGGATCCTGAAGAACTTTACGTGAGACTCTGCGCGCAAAATGGCGAGCGTGTTGACCGATGCATGCTGTATGTATTTCGTTGCGCAGTGTATTATGCATCGAACAAGAGACACAATCCTGAACTGCTGAAGTGGTGGACCTGGAAGGATAAGAAGTGAGGATTCTCAGTGGTTACAAAGACCGGGCTTGCCCGGAGCTTCTGCTGATCCAACGACTGTAACTTTTTCCATTTTCTTTCGTCTTACAAAGTGCCACATCACTTCAATTCATATCACATTCAAACACATTTCAAGGAGGTTTCTTTCAATGTACATTAAAAAACTGCTTTTCTCGACTCTCTTAGTGCTGTTGTCGCTTCCAGGCTTAGTCTACGCTCAGAAGTCCGCTGCGGCAGGCGGTCAGGGGAGTATTGACATCCCTTACAAGAAATTCGTTCTTGACAACGGTCTCACGCTCATCGTGCACGAGGATCATAAAGCTCCCATCGTTGCCGTGAACGTCTGGTACCACGTCGGTTCGAAGAATGAGAAACTCGGAAAGACCGGCTTCGCACACCTGTTTGAACATCTGATGTTCAACGGAAGTGAGAACTTCAACGATGACTACTTCCAGGCACTCGAAAGAGTTGGTGCAACAGATTTGAACGGAACGACGAGTGAAGACCGAACCAACTACTTCCAGAACGTTCCCACATCCGCGGTTGATGTCGCACTGTGGATGGAGTCAGATCGGATGGGTCACTTGCTTGGCGCCATTGATCAGAAGAAATTAGATGAACAGCGCGGCGTGGTTCAGAACGAAAAGCGCCAGGGGGAGAATCAACCATATGCCATCGCCTATGAGCTGATCACCAAAAGTACATACCCTGCAGGTCATCCTTATGCCCACACCGTCATCGGCGCGATGGAAGACCTAAGCGCCGCATCTCTTGACGATGCAAAGGAATGGTTCAAAACCTATTATGGACCTGCGAATGCTGTCCTCGTGGTCGCGGGAGACATTGATGCTAACACCGCATACGAAAAGGTAAAGAAGTTCTTCGGTGATATCCCCTCCGGTCCACCAGTTGCCAAATACGAAGCGTGGGTTGAGAAACGGAGCGGCACACAGCGCCAGATTGCACAGGATCGAGTTCCTCAGGCTCGAATCTACAAAGTATGGAACGTACCACAGTGGGGAACTACTGAAGCGAACTATCTTTCACTCGCCGGAGGCGTCCTTGCCTCTGGAAAGACCTCGCGTCTTTACAGGCGGCTCGTCTATGATGACCAGATTGCAACTGACGTTTCAGCATACGTTGATGCGAGTGAAATTGGAAGTCAGTTCGACATCACTGCCACTGCAAAGCCGGGCGGGGACTTGAAGAAGGTTGAACAGGCAGTGGATGAAGAGTTGGCTCGCTTCCTTAAGTCGGGACCGACGGAGACAGAGATGCAGCGTGTGAAGACACAGTATGAAGCGCGCTTCATTCGCGGGATCGAACGCATCGGCGGATTCGGGGGCAAGTCGGATATACTTGCTCAGAACCAGGTCTTCGGCGGGAGTCCAGACCAATACAAGACGACTCTGAAATGCATCAAGGAAGCGACGGCTGCCGATGTTTTGAAAGCCGCAAACGATTGGCTATCTGATGGCGTGTACACTCTGGAGGTTCATCCTTTTCCGAAGTACACAACCGCAAAGTCTGACACGCTGCTCCGTAAGAAACTGCCGGAGACTGCCGCATTCCCGGAAGCCAAATTCCCTCCTCTTGAGCGTGCTACGCTTTCAAACGGTCTGAAACTGATACTCGCGCATCGCTCGTCAATTCCTGTCGTCAACTTCACGATGCTGTTTGATGCGGGGTATGCAGCAGATCAATTTGCTGCCCCAGGCACAGCAAGGCTAGCAGTGGACATGATGGATGAAGGAACAAAGACCCGAGACGCTCTGGCAATCAGTGATGAGCTCGCACTGCTCGGTGCCAATCTGTCCACGGGATCGAATCTCGACATGTTGTCCGCCTCGCTTTCTGCGTTGAAATCAAATCTGAATAAGTCACTTGAGATCTTTGCTGATGTGATCCTCAATCCCTCGTTCCCGAAAGCAGACTTCGAGAGACTTCAGAAGCAAACACTGGCTGGGATACAGCGTGAAAAAGTACAGCCGATGCAGATGGGCTTGCGCGTTCTTCCGAAATTACTTTACGGGAAGGATCATGCCTACAGCGGTCCATTCACAGGCTCTGGCACAGAAGAATCGGTGAGCAAGATGACGCGCGATGATATGGTGAAGTTTCACCAGTCATGGATCAAGCCGAACAACGCAACGCTCATCATTGTAGGTGCAACAACGCTGGATGAGATCAAACCGGAGTTAGAAAAGATATTCAAGGGTTGGAAGCCAGGAGAAGTGCCGAAGAAGAATCTCAGTAACGTCCAGCTTCAAGAGAAGTCGTCGGTGTACATCATGGACAAGCCGGGTGCGCAACAGTCAGTGGTTTTCGCCGGACACATTGCGCCGCCGAGAAACAATCCCGATGAGATTGCTATCGAGGCATTGAATACAGTTCTCGGTGGAGCGTTCACTTCTCGGATAAACATGAATCTTCGAGAAGACAAGCACTGGTCGTATGGAGCCGGAAGCACCGTTGTTGGAGCGCGTGGTCAGCGGCCATTCTTTGGTTACGGTTCCGTTCAAACGGACAAGACCAAAGAGACAATGATTGAGATGAAGAAAGAATTGAGTGAAATCTTGGACAAGAGACCACCTACTGCTGAAGAACTCTCCAAAACACAGAAGAACCTGACACTCCGCCTTCCCGGTTCATGGGAGACAATTGGAGCTGTCGGCGGTTCGATCTCTGAACTCGTGACCTATGGACTACCGGATGACTATTTCGAGAGTTATCCGAAGAAAGTTCGTTCACTGACTCTCAGCACGGTTTCAGACGCGGCGAAGAAACTCGTCCATCCCAACAATCTTGTTTGGGTGGTCGTCGGTGATAGGAGCAAGATCGAAGCCGGGATTCGGGAGTTGGGCTACGGCGAGGTCCGATTGCTTGATAGCAATGGAGACGTAATGAAGTAAATTCAGCTTGATGGTTCTGGCGAAGTGCCGTCGTTATTCAAAAGCCCGCATTGGAAACAGCGATGCGGGCTTTGTGTTCTTTTGTTGCCTGGAGGCAGATCAACTTCATCACTGAGTTTGACCGGGGGCAGAAGTGATGCGTGCTTCTCAGAAATAGCATATCGGTACAAACGCCGTGATGGAAAGAATTTACTTCAGGCTTGACAATACGAGAAAAGCTTAGTATATTTGCATTCGGTATCCGCTAGCAAAGCCGAAGGTACGGAGAGCCACGCGAGGATAGCTAAGGCTGGCCCGCTCAAGCAAGAATATGATCGCGGATATACGCTAGTGCGATTCTCCAGTAGTTACATTAAACCCAACCTATCGAAGGAGATACAGAATGCAATGTCCAAAATGTGGAGCGGAAAATGACAATAATGCCTTTCGATGTGTCACGTGCGGCGAAGTATTACAGAAGGTAGAGCAAGCTGCTGCCCCCTTCCAGCCGGTTCCAAATTACCTTGTTCAGGCAATCCTGGTTACTCTCTTCTGTTGTTTGCCATTAGGGATTGCAGCCATAGTCTATGCTGCCCAGGTCAACGGGAAATTAGCTGCTGGAGATCAGGCTGGGGCTATCAAAGCATCCAACACTGCGAAGACGTTGTGTTGGGTTTCTTTCGGATTAGGACTCGTCGTCGGTGCAATCTATCTCATCGTCTATATTGGTGGTCACAGCAGGTTCTAAAACCAGGAGGATCATTAACCTACCAGGGGGTTCCATAGCGGCTCCGAGACGACATCTAAGACTCGCTTCAGTTTTGGCGTTTATTGCGTTGTCGATTGTTTTTCTTCTTCATTTTGACCCCGCGAGCTCAAGTATCTATCCCCCCTGTCCCTTCCACGTGCTGACAGGGTATTATTGTCCGGGCTGCGGTTCGCTGCGCGCTCTGCACCAATTACTCCACTGTGATGTTGTTAGAGCATTTGGGCTGAATCCTCTGATGGTATTGTCATTACCGTTTCTCGGATATGCCTTTGTCTGGCACGGCGTGCTTGGGAGGAAGAGACCGCCATTGCCCGCCGGGTTTGCTTCGGCTTACTGGATTTGGGTGTTACTGATATGTATCCTTGGGTTTTGGATTCTAAGAAACATACCAGTGTATCCCTTTAACCTGTTGGCACCTTGAATGTCATTGAAAAGCTCGCATTGAAAACACCGATGCGGGCTTTGTGGTTTCTTATGGTCTGCATTTTGATGCAACATGTTGCTCAACCCACGGCTTCGACGCGCTTGACCTCCGGAATTTCACGCATCATTGCTCGTTCAATTCCAGCGGAATTCTAATGTATACGCCATCTTCTCTCACAGCGTTCATCAGACAAAAAGGGAGGAAACTAACAATGAGCCGTGTTGGTCACTGTTTAATCTTCTTGGTGCTTATATCATTCGCAAGCCACTTTGTTAGGGCGCAACCAGATTCCTTGAGGTTTTCAACCGTCAAGCGAATACTGGCGGAGGTTTCCCGTGACAGTCTCTTCGTTGTCGTGAAACAACTGAGCGGTGCAGTTCCAGTCACGATCGGTGGCATAGACCGTGTCCTCAAGACGCGTCGTATTCTCACAACCGGAAATCGCCTTGCGACACAACTAGTCTATGAAAAGATGAAGGGATACAATCTCCAAGTGGAGTACCAAGGATATTACCCAGACTATTCGTATTGGGGATCGGCCTTAATAACCCCCACCTTTACGCGACTCTCGTTTTCCAAGGACGGAAGCCGTGGTTGGCTCTGCAATAACTATGGTGAAATTCTGACGAGCATAGATAGCGGCAGAAGTTGGATTCCCAGACGTGATTCACGCATTCCTGAGCAGAACAGGGTGGATTGGGTCTCGATGCTCAACTCGAATACCATCATTGCTCTTGGAAAAACCGGTTGGATGGTAAGGAGCACAGACTGTGGATTTACATGGAACGCAGACTCAATCGGCTTTGCAAATCCTACAGACCTCTTCATCAACAAAAGCGCAAGGTTGTGGGTACTCGGTGAACAAGGTCAGCTTTACATATCCACCGATACGGGAACGACTTGGAGTAAGAACACTATTGCTAGTGATGCGATGCTTTCAGCCATGTCGTGTCTCGATAGCTCTCATTTCGTGCTCGTTGGGAAATCAAGTTCCGGTATCCAACGGGGAGTGGTGTATGAAAGTCGTGACGGTGGAGTTACGTTTCAACAGGTTACTGGAAACTGGGACAAACCTCTCACCCGTATGCAAGTTCTGACTCCGAGGCTTGGATGGATTGGCGGCATGGGAGGAAGAGTGTATCGGACAACAGATGGTGGAAGCAATTGGACAAAGCACTTGTTGCCCGACACAACGGCAACCATTAATCGTGTGTTCTTCTGCGATAGCTTGTTCGGTTGGGCAATACCCAGTCAAGGGATGTTGTATCATAGCACCGACGGCGGTATATCCTGGCTCTCTCAACCTCCAATCTATTACGGACTTATGGGAATTGAGGATGTTTTCTTCTTCGATCGCGCCCGAGGAATTGCAGTCAGTAAAGTTAGATCAAACATCCGTACAGAAGATGGTGGTCAAACATGGGTGGACTATTCTGAGCCACCTTTCAGAAACGTCATCGCTAGACTTCGAGGGAAGAGACATCCGGGGAAGTACTTCCTTATCAATGCTCATGTAGACTCTTACTCGATGGTAAATCCGTGGCTGGTAGCTCCAGGTGCGAACGACAACGCAAGTGGCACTGCCGTCGTTGTCGAGGCGGCGCGTGTCCTAAGGAACTTCGACTTTGACTATTCGATTATGTTGGCTACCTATCCTGATGAAGAAACGGGCGGGGCCGGTGCAGAATTGCACGCTAGCAGCTTTGCAGCAATGAATGACACCCTACTGGGAGTGATCAATGTGGATGTGATTGGATGTGATCAAAGGGAACCCAAGTTGCTCTACATAGACCAACTAAAGGACACAGCAAGCACTTCGATCAGTGAGAGGCTTAAGGCTCTCATTTCAGCCTTCAAGATCGATCTCTCAGTCTATCAAGAGTATACCTATGGTGCTAGTGATATCCAGTCATTCCAAAAGAGAGGTTATGCGGGAATCCTACTTGGCACTTTATCGTTGGACAGCATTCACAAACCGACCGACACGTGGACAACTTTGAATCCTGTCTTTTATGAGAACGTCGCCAAAGCAGCGATTGCCACAATTGCGGATCTTGCGCTGGGGGAACCTCAGGCGCCTCAGGAGAATCCGCTTCCAAAGGAATATGCCTTGGATCAGAATTATCCTAACCCATTCAACTTGGGAACGGTAATTCGTTATCACCTGCCAACAAAAAGCGTGGTGAAGCTGGAAGTCTACAACGTTCTCGGCCAACTAATTGCGACTCTTGTTGATGAAACGCAGCCGGCAAGTAGCTATGATACTCGCTGGACGCCGACAGAGGCCTCGGGCGTTTATTTCTATTGCCTCCAGGCTGTCGCGACCGACGACCCCAGACACACCCATGTCTTTACCAGAAAAATGATCTTGCTGAAATGAACGAGCAACTTCACGATCTCCGATTCCGCGATAGCGATGGAAACGCGGTGAACTAGTTTCGCTATCCTATCCTCGGGTCATTCCGGGTCCCGCCTGTGACCAGAAAATCCCTGTTGAGGTATGGTGGGGTGAAGCCTAAAGGTTTCAACAGAGTGTTCCTATTTATTATTCAGAAGCCCGCATTGAGGGCACCAGTGCGGGCTTTGCATTTTTCGCGAAGTCTTCTCTTCAGTTGACCGCTTCCACACGCTTGACCTCCGGAATCTCTCGCATCAGTGCACGTTCAATGCCAGCTCGCAGTGTCATCATAGACATAGCGCAATGTCCACATGCACCAAGGAGATGGACTTCGACGATCCCGTCGTCCCTCACATTCACTAACTCCACATCTCCACCGTCCGCTTGGAGATAAGGTCTAACCTGCTCCAGGACCTGCTGAACTCGTTGTCTTAGAACACCTGTTCCGCCCTCTTGTTTGTTTTGATCCATTATCTATACCTCGAGTATCTTATCAAAGTAGAGTTTGGTTGCTGAATGTTGACACACAATTTACTTCAAACTTAACAAATCTTTCCGAAAAAGGCAACTGTTTTCTCAGAAATCCTTGCCGCGCGAGAATAAGAACAATCGAAAGGGTCAACTCGTTCCCTCATGGCGAGCTTGTCGAGCCATCAGCTCTTCATCAAGCAACGTTCCTTAACGAAGTAGTTGCACTTTGGGCAGTGCGGTGTCTCCGTTGGCAAATCATCACCCGCTCGATCAATCCCCTCCCGAATTCCATGAATGCATCGTCGAATATCCTCTTGGATCTTGTATAGCTCCTCTTCACCGAATTGGAGCGACTGGGGCTTATCAGGACATTCAGTGAAAAAGAGACTCGCCATCACTGATGACTGCTTCGGGAAAAGCCTCTTTACCAGGAGTGCGTAGAAAGCCATTTGAAAGCGATAGTCCTCTGTCCTATCAAGTAGTTGTGTTTCGTCTATGCTGTCGGTCTTGTAATCTAATATTGCCCACTCACCATCTTCATTTCTATAAAGGCGATCAACCGTCCCCGTCAGAAACTCACCATTAAACGCGGCATTGATAGTGCGTTCACAGAAAAACTCCTTTAGTGACAATATCTTCCTGCCAAGCTCCGAATTCACAAATCGCTTCACATTCTCCAATACTTGTTCGTTGTAAGCCGCGATCTTCACCGGATCAGCAACACCATTTCGGGTTATAATTGTGTCCAGTCGTTTGTGGATATCGGATTGCGGATCTCGGAGTGCGGATTGAGATCCGAAATCATTCCGCCCGACCATATCTATGACTTCCAGCAACTCATGTGTCATTCTCCCCGTTAGTGGTCCGTGAATCGCGTCATTTGCTTCCGCTTCCTCATCAAATTCAACGTTGCCAACAACCTCTGGCATTCCCAAGCGGTAGCGTAGATAATATTTTGTTGGGCACAGCCAATAGGTCTGAATCTGCGATGCTGAGAAGAACTCGTTGTATGCTTTCGACTCAAACTGCTCCAGAAGGATCTTGTCGAAGTTCATCGCCTCTTCTTTTTGCACGAGTTCTTTTCCTGCAATCGCTATCTCTCTGCTCGAGGTGATAAATTCAATTTCAAATACATGGTTTGCTTCCTGCGTCTCGTACCCATTCTCTGTCTTTATCCATACCTTAGTCGGAATTTCTCTCCTGATTCTTTTTGTAACCGGCATCTGGCTCAAGCCCAGAGCGTCCATCGTCCACCTCAGATACGACGGCGCCGTTTCGGTTGCCTCAAACCTTCCAGCGAGAATCAGCATGTCTCTTGCTCTTGTCGCAGCTACGTAGAATACTCGTTTCTCTTCTGCCTCGGTCTTGTGCCGACTGGCGAGTCCCAGGAGGGTCGTTATCGGTGGGGTGATGCTCTCATCATAGTTTTCAGGATTCACGACATTGAACCCAAGACCGAGTTCGCTGTCAAGATAAGGCGGCTTATCGTATCTGAACTTTCTCTCTGTGTAAGGGATAATGACAACTGGAAATTCCAATCCCTTTGCGGCGTGAATGGTCATGACTTGCACTGCTCTGCCTGATGTCTCCACAGACGCCTGTCCCTCCCTCTGTTCTTGAGCGATGAGAAGTTTCAGTCGCTCAATGAAATCAAAGAGATTGTTGAAGCCCTTCTCCTCGAACTCTCGTGCAATATCAAGCAGTTTCTCCACATTGGCGATGTTCAGTTCTCCCCGCTGTCCACCGATAACTGCACCAAGCCATCCTGTTTGCGAGAGAATACGATTGATGAGAAACGGGATAGACATCCGGTTGGCGATCTCGAGATCTTCCTGAAGTGTCGCCACAGCGTACCGAATCCGAGCAGACGCTTCCACCTCGCTTGCATGTCGCTGCGCCTTTGACCAGAAATCTGCGTCTTGACTCGTCAATACGATCCGGTACAATTCCGCGTCAGAGATGCCGAAGAACGGCGAACGCAGAATACCGACCAGCGCAATGTCGTCATGTGTGTTCAGAAGAAACTGGAAATAGTTGTAGAAATCATAGATCTCCTGTGTCTGGTAGAAGCCAACACCACCGCTGATGATGTAGGGAATATTGTACTTCAACAGTGCCTGTTCGATCTCCGTCAAGTAGGTTCGACTTCTCAGTAGGATCGCAATGTCGCCAAACTGGACCGGCTTCGATGTTTCCTCTCCACCGGATTCTTTCCATACAGCATGTCCGGACTCGACCAGATTCACAATTCGGCGAGCGATCATCTCCTCCTGCGTGTTGCTCGTATCCTCGCTATCTGACGGCAGCAACAACATCTCGATTTTGCCGGATGCACTGTTCCTTCGTGCTTTGACAAGGGGAGTGTATTCAACCTCGTAGTCGCTTATATGATCCCCCATCGTTTGTTCAAAGACGAGGTTCACAAACGCGACGAGGTCAATTAGCAGGCGGAAACTTTCTGAGAGATAAAGCTTTCCTTTGCGTTCTTCAGCTTCTGAACCTAATTCGCTTCCCTGCCAGAAGAAGGGCTGGTTCTCCTTCTGTGAATCCACCATCTCGGTCTTCGTCCTGTCGAAAACTTCGACTTCCGCGCCTCGGAATCCATAGATGCTCTGTTTATCATCGCCGACTACGAACAGGTTCCCCGTCCTGTATTCTGTGATCAGTGGTCGAAGGATTTCATACTGCAGCAGGTTCGTGTCTTGATACTCGTCCACCATAATGAACCGATACCGATCAGCAAGCCGCTGACGCACTTCCGGATTCTGAAGCAGTAGCTTGGCTCGAAGCTGCAGGTCCTCGAAATCAAGTTGACCATTCTCGGCTTTGCTATTATCGTAGCGTTCTATCACATCACGATAGAGGGCAAGCAGTGTCCTCGTCAGTTGAAGCAGTGTCGCGTGTGCTTTGTGTGCTTCCTCACTGACCAATCCCAGAAAAGGCTTCACGCTCTGGTAATGCCGTACAAGCGAAATGATATGTCGCTCGACGGCGCCTCGATCTACATTTCTGCCGATGAAATCTATGCGAATACCAGGCTCTTGTGTAAGAGCCAACTTGATGATTTGCTGGTACAGGCTCAGTCGCCGCTGCAATTCAGATGTAGTCTCAAATTGTTTCAGGAGCGTCTCGACGTCGGGTTTCAATCTGCCCACAGCGACTTCGACAACGGTCTTTATATCCTCAAGCCAATCCGGTGAGTTGACTAACGTGCCGATGTACGCGTCAATCCGTTCCTGCCAAAAAGCGAGAACTTCGTCATCGGATTTCGCATACAAACCATTGATGGTGAGTGGAGGCGTCACGGGCGCCACCATCGAACCATCTTCAGGAAGCAGTCGCTGCACCTGTTCTCGCTTCCAGATCAGAGAATTGATGATGTGCTCAACGGTATGCCGACCGAGCATTCTGAGTGCAGTCATCAGCTGTGGCTTCCTCTGATCATCGGACAGCGCTGCATCAAATGCTTCAGTGATGGATTCCTGCAGCATCACGGTCTGATCCACGCCTTGCAGCACACCAAAGTTCGCATCAACGCCTGCTTCGACGGGGAAATCGCGCAAGAGTCTGGCACAGAATGAATGGATCGTCCCGATGATTGCCGAAGCAAGCCCATCGCGAACCGATTCAAGCCGCCGCCGCTCCGTTCGATTTGTCGCCTCTGTGGTTTTCTTCTCAATGATATCAGCGATCTTCTTCTTCAGTTCGCTTGCCGCCTTCTCGGTGAACGTGATGGCAACGATATCACTCACATTGACATCCGTTTTGAGCACAATGTCCACATAGCGCTGAACAAGCACCTTTGTCTTTCCAGAACCTGCATTCGCCGTCACAGATAGATGGCGTTGATAATCGAGCGCTTTCTTCTGGCTTTCTGTAAATGTAGTTGACATCGTCTGATTTCTATATGGTATGTAGCGCGAAACGGTGTTTCGCGCAGGCGAATCACCGATTCGCCCTACAGTGCGATTCGCTCCAGCACTTCAATATCCCCTCGATGCGTCCCACGGTAAATGACAATCTCCTTGATCCACTCGAATGGAACCCGCAACACCCGATTGATCAACACCTCACACGGTTGTCCGATTTTGTTCACAGCTACATCAAGCGGCATATCATCAGCGACTTTGAAGTCAGCACTTGTCGTTGTGATACGCTCCAAAGTGTATGCTGGTTCGACCACAGCATCACCGGCGTGTATCATCAGTTGCAGCCCATCGCCAACGCGTTTGGGCGAAGCAAATGAGCCGATGTATTTCTGAAGTCGTTGAGAGAGATCTTTGTCCATTCTGCCAAACTCGTTTTCTGTTTTGTTCCACCCTCACTCAAACTTCAGAAACTCTTCCCATCGCCGGTACAACTCCGCCGTTGCCCTCACATCGCCGAGACAATACTCGGCGATCTTCCGATATTCTCTTTCAGCAAAGAGACGGTTGACGTCCATCCCAGTCACGCCGTGACTCTTTGGACTTTCAATCCCGAATGCCTTGCAGTAGAAATCGAGATTGAACCTTCGTGTCGTTCCGTAGTAGGTGAACTCCTCCATCAAGTCGGTGTGCCCGGGATGGGTGAAGCGAGTTCCCGCCATCAAGTCACGTGTTGCTTTCACGCCGAGCATTGCTGACCTCAGTATCAGAAACGGGCAATCGAAACTACGACCGTTGAACGTTATGAAATGATCATACTTGGGAATGATCTCCCAAAATGCCTGAAGAATCTCCGCCTCGCTGCCAGAGATAAACTCCACAAGTCCATCATCAGAGAACCAATTTCCCGCGCTAGGCGGCTGGTAATGCACCTTGCCGCCTTTGGTTTCAATGTTTAGCATCGCAATTGCAACCACCTGTGCGGTGAGTGCCCATAGGTTCAGCCGCTTGATGACCTCCTCTCGTTCCAGTTGCCGTTTCTCCTCCGTTTCCTCTCTCTCTGCGTAACGCATCAGGAATTCCTGCTCCGCTGCATCAAAGGAATCGAATGGAAATCCGACAGTTTCGATGTCGAATAAAAGTTTGGACATGATGGTTGATAATTCACTCCTGATAGGGAATGGAAATTCGGAGCGAATCACGGATTCGCTCGTGCGAAACACCGTTTCGCACTACAGATCTATCTTCTTGCCTCCTGCTTCTTGCCTCTTGTTTCTTGCCCGTACCCTCTTCCATCATCCATCTTCCATCCACATTCTACTCCTCGTTCTTCGCCTCCCCTATCCACTTCACCACCTGAATCCTGCATATCTTCTGATAGTCACAATGGGGACACACTTTGTCGGGATTATGCTCGGTGAGACTGAATCTACCTCGCGTGATGTCCTCTGCATACTTGTTCACAAGTTGAACAGCATGTTGGATGACCTCATGAAGTGCTGCATCATCTGGCAGAAGTTGCATTGAACGACCTGATGTGAACGCTGTATCCCGATACTCCGCATTCCCCAAACCAAGTTTCACCTGATGCGGTGTTTGCAGACGATGATAGAGTCCAGCAACACCTTTCATTTCTTTGCCAAGTCGTTGACGAAGAACTTCCTCCAGAGCATAGAGATAGATTGGAATCTGCAGACTCATCCCCTCATTGATATCATTAATGCTGGGAATATATTTTCCTGTCTTGTAATCACAAATCGTGAAGATGTGCTCGCCGACTTCTATGCGGTCCACCTTGCCTCTCATTTTGATACCGCCCACTTGAACTGGTTGCTCGACAGAGAGTTCCGGGTCTCGATTCTTGCGATAACCTGTTCGCTCACCGAAACTCACTTCAAAATATGTCGGTTCGACAATGAAATCCCGTGCTCGTTCACTCTCGAGGAATGCCGGCAGAATTCCCTTGCGTCTTGTTTCTTCTCCGGTCATCTGCTCGATATCCAGTGTCCAAAATGGATGATTGACGTCGAACTCTTCGATTCTTCGTCTGGCTATGGCGAGCAACTCACTTAGAGCCTCTTGATATTCATGATCATCGCAGATATGAATCGGTTTCTTGCCTGCAGTTCTCCGCGCGACGTAGAACTCGAAGAGAATTTCGTGATACAGGTTGCCGCGCTCGATCGGCGTGAGTCCTTCTTCTACTTCCTCGACCGCTTGAAGTCCCAGAACGCGATTCGCAAAAAATCTGAACGGACACTTCCCGTATGTCTCAAGCTGACTGACAGAATACACCTTGTCCTTGAACTTCGCCAGTTCCATCTTCACATCATCACGCGTGAGTTCATTAGCTATGATGCCCTCGTATTCAACCTTGTCGTGCCGCCCAAGACGACTCTGCTCAACACCAATCGCATGCTCGATGTGCTCAAGACGTCTTCGCATTTCATCGGGCACGCAGAGCCCCTTGTATCCGCTCAGCCGATACGATCTGCCATAGCGCTTGAAGAGATCATCTTCGCAAAGGATTGCCTGCTGAAGCTCGGCGTCTTCTTTCTCCTCCACTTCAATAATATCAAGCAAGCCGTCGAGGAAGGTGGAACGCACAAGCTCGAGTTCACGATCCGTCTTCGGATAGGTGAGATACAAATGCTCTGAGAAGTTCGTGATCGCTTGGTAGAAGAGATGGCGTTCTTCTAGAAGATGACGTTCCTCGTTCTTCCGCAGCTCCCTGCTAAGAAAAACCTCCGGCTGATACACTGAAGGAAACTCACCGTCAACCAATCCGGCTAGAAACATGATGTCGAAATCAAGTCCTCTCGTCTCCTCAATGGCGGTAACATAGACGCCGTAACCGAACTTCTGTCGAATGTTGTATCGCGTTTCTGAGATGGCGGTTTTTAGCTGATCAACATAGAACTCCAGGCGCTGCGATTTCTCTGTAAGCGCCTGAAACTCGAAAAGGTCAAGGAGACTGTCAAGCAAATTCACGAACGCACAATAGGCACGGGCATCTTTTTCAAGTTCATCTTCTCTCGCCAATGTACGGCGCAGTTTCAGAATGTTCCGTCTGACACCGAGCGACTCAAGCAATGCGAGCAGTCTATCCTTAAACTCCCTTGGAGTCATCCGCCGATCGAAAGCTTTCAGCAAATCCCACAGATATTGAATATCCGCCTTTCCTTTCTCCAGCCTGTTTCTTTCTATGGTCAGTTGCTCAAGTTCAAGCTCATCATCTGTACCGCCCAAACGATTGTTAACTGCCTGCAGCCGCCGTTCGATTCTCTCGAGCCATCGTTTTCTCCCGACCAGAATCTTTAGGTTTGTGGAGATCAAATAGAGGTTGCTGACATCAACCGCGGTGCCATCTCGTCCAGCGAAATGGAAGTATGGACTGACGAGGGCACGCATCACATCTCGGCGGCGGAAATCGTTCTGTATCACCCCCAGTAGCGCAATGATCGAAACCACGAGAGGTGATTTCGAAAGCGGATAACGGTCGGTGATGTTCGCTGGAATTCCGTAGCGGGCAAATACCTCGCGCACCAAAGGCGTGTAATTTTCTGTCCGATATGTTGCCACACAAATCTTGCTGAAATCTCTCTGTGGATTCTGGGATATGATGTGCTTTATGAGCTTGGCGATTCTTTCAATCTCCTCAAACCTGTTTTTCGCCGCCACCAGCGTGATGCGATCTTTGAACTGTGGTGATTTCGCTTCCCTTTCAGTCTGCCGGTTGAAGAGATAGCGTTGGATGTGTTGGGTGAACGCAGACTTGACGTTCGGTGCTGGGAACTGACTCCGCGGCTCTGGGCTTCTTGTTGCGAGGTCCGCGTTTTCATTTTGAGCTTGTCTTCCATCGTCTCTCATGGGAATGAACCCTCGTCCGACCAGTCTCACGTAGTTCTCTTCCAGATGTCCAAAGAGCTGACGGTTCCGGCGATAGAAGTCAAGTGAGATGAATGTCGAGACACCCTCCGCCAGCGAGAAGGTATTTATCAAATTGACCTCAGGTCGAGCAAAGCCGCCGAAACCAGAAATGAACAACGTATCCACATTCGGAAATGCTGTGCGGAATACAGGAGTGACATTGCCGAAATTCAAGCTCGAGTTTAGATCCTTGAAGATGCCGCCAGTGTCTGTGAATCGTTCACCGAGTTCTTGTTCATAGAAGGAGTAGATATTGTATAGGTCGGTGAGTTTCGCTTTCTCGCTCATCTCAGTACGCTCGATTTCGTCACGCAAGACGTGCGGATAGACTCCATCTTCTTTCAATCCGTTGACGACTTCACTCAGTCTCCGAAATGTCCCTCTCGGCAGCTTCAGCTTGCCCGTGGGTGAGGGAACGTGAGGTTGGAAATAGCCTAGGTCACATTTTTGAATTGCTCTCTCGAAAAGCAGGCTTCGAATTGCGCCAGCCACCACTCGCCTTGGAGAACCGGAGACAGCATAGAGTTTCGATGCAAGCATGTCAAGCGTGCAAAGATGGAATGCTGCTGCTGCCTTCAACGGAACAACTTCGAGGAACTCCCGCTGCAGTTGCCGAATCCTTCTTCGCGTCGGGACAACTAGGATGAAGGAATCTGCTCTGCCGTCGGTGAGCCGCTCGCAGATTTCAGACTCGAAATCTTGAATCGGAGCTAACTGCCCTCGCGTGAGAGTGATGGGCATAGTCGTTACAGTTCAGAGTTTTGAGGTAATCACTCAAAACAGGATTGTCATTGTGAGGCGAAACCAAAGTGCTCTGGTCTGAAGGACAAGGATTCAACTTGGTCTTCAATAATTGGGTCTTGACCGCAAATGCCGAGGTTAGCGCGCGCAGAATTGTTTGTCCATAACATCACTTTTTTCCACAGATCTAAGTTATCAGTTTTTTCAGATAAAGTCAATTCGTTGCAATCCTCTCCTGCACTGCTTCAGCCAGCAACGATTCAACCATAGCACGAATGTCCACCTTCGCTTCCGCAGAGATAACCTCATCGGGTTTTGCCCATGTCTCTGGATTACGAGTGGTGAGGAATGAGCAGCAATCATCGTAAGGTTCGCTGGAGATGTCGTAGGTGCCAATACGCCGAGCGAATTCCATAATGTCTCTCTTATCTTCGCCAATCAGCGGGCGGAGGATCGGTAGCGTGGCTACTTGATTAATGACATTGATGTTTCGTAGCGTCTGGGATGCAACTTGACCAAGATTTTCCCCTGTGACAAGAGCCTCCGCCTTCTCTTTGCGAGCGATAGCCTCAGCAACGCGCAGCATCATCCTGCGGTAAAGGATGATCCGCAAGGGTGATGGTGCATTCGACACTATCACTTTCTGCGTTTCGGCGAAGGGTAGGAGATAGAGGATTGATTCAAACTGATACTGTGTCAGTACCTTCACAAGTTCTCGCACCTGGCAGATCGAATTCTGGGAGACATAGGGGTAGCTGTGAAAGTGGATGAAGATGACCTCTGCGCCGCGCTTCATTACTTGATAGGATGCGACAGGAGAATCAAATCCTGCAGAGAGGAGAGAGACGACCTTGCCACTAACGCCGACCGGAAGCCCGCCAGGTCCAGAAGTCTTTCCTGTATAAACGTACGCCTCACCGGAGACAATCTCGACACTCACTGTGATGTCAGGGTTACTCAGGTTCACACCTTTCTGGAATCGCTCCTTTGTGTAGGCACCGACTTGCTGATTGACCTGAGGTGAGGTCAACGGGAACGATTTATCGGCGCGCTTGGTGTCAATGGCAAAAGTCTCAAACGTCTGCCCCTGCAGAAGCACTTCGGCGGTTTGACAAATAGCTTCGATGGAGAGTCGGGTAGCACTCCCGACAGCAAAATTCGCAATGCCAAAGATCTTCTGAAGTCGCCGCTGTACTTCTGCGACCATCGGACTGTCGTGAGCAGTATCTTTGGGCAACCAGACCATCATTCTGCCATATCCTCTCTTGACTGACGAACTAGGTACAATACCTTTCAGTGTCCTTGCGATGTTGAGGCGCAAGGTATCCTCAAAGAATCTGCGGTTTCTTCCCTTGAGGCTGATTTCGTGGTAATGAATGATGACGAGAGGATTCATAACGCAATTGCATTTTCAGGAACGGTCCGAACTAATAAAAAGGAAATGATCCGTCGCGACAATGTGATTGGAACAAATTCACCATCAATGATGAAACCCTTGTTGAAGTAGGCGGCTGGGATGACTCCGAGCGTTTCGACAAACGAGTCAAGCCGTTCGCCAAGCCCAACTTCGAACAGGAAGACGACCACGTTGACGACGATGAGAGCGACGTTCATGACCGGATACGTTCGCGACGGGACATCATCTTTGAGTGGAATCATTCTCTGCCCTTCGTTGTGTTTCGCGATTCAACACCACGTAAGCGAGACTGCTCTGTTCACTGACAACCTCTATTCATCTCGAAGGGAAGCTTCAGGAACAAAAAAGCCACTCCCTGTAATCGGGAATGGCTTTCAATTCAAGATCAATAGGCTACTGAAGTCGCTTGTAGGTCATCTCATGCTGGTAGCCTTGTGACGTACCCAGTGCCGTCACTTTGGTCGGCTGAAGCTCCTTAATCGGACCAACCCCAGCAGCAAGCCACAAGTATCTATCTATTGTCGCGAAAGGAGTGCCGCTAGACAACACATTGATCGTGGTCACTGTCTTGTAAGCTCCATCATAAGTTCCCTCTGGCACTGCAACAGTTTCCTGCAACTGGACTTGTCCAGTGACTGTGATCCTGAATGTGAGTGGCAGTGGTGCGAGTGTGACTGTCGTATCCAGCACGGTATAGGTGCTGCCGCCAGCGGAAGGCTTGATATAGTATGTCCAAAGACCCTCGATTGGAATAGTAATAGGCAATCCCGACTTTGATGCCAACTTAGCAAGTTCAAGGAATACCTTCAGATCGCCATTGCTTTCCTTTTGAACATACAGCGTATCAACACCCTTCAATGAACCATCAGGATTGAATGTGCTGTCAACGAGTGCATACGCAGACACGCCTTGAACTTCCGTCTGAGATGCAACTGTTGTTGAGTACCGATGATCGGAGCCTGTAACCTTGTTGTTGTTCGCATCAAGAGTCCATTCGTTGTACGAGGCGTAGTTTCCTAGCTTCAACGGGAACAGATCTCCTGAGGCTGTGGGACCGGTCGTTTCCTCACTTTTTTTGCAGCTTGATACAAGAATGAGCGACACAACAGACACCACAAAAATCCCCCTGAGAAGACAGTTACTTACCATAGCTTTAACTCTCCTTTCTTTGGTATATCAAGTACAGTGTTGGCGCACTGCCGCACATGTCGGCACCGAAATCACAATTGTAGTTTCGCAATTCCCCCTTTGACATCATTTGCTGATTTGTTTAGTGCAGCCTTTTCTTCATCAGTGAGCTTGACCTGGATGATCTCCTCGACCCCGTTCTTGCCAAGCTTGACCGGTACGCCGCAGACAACATCGCTGAGTCCATATTCACCCTGCAGGTAGACTGCGCATGGGAGAATGCGCTTCTTGTCCCTCACGATTGCTTCCACCATCTGCACAGTTGCGGCGGATGGTGCGTAATACGCACTGCCTGTCTTCAACAACTTCACGATCTCACCGCCGCCATCTCTCGTCCGCTGGACCAACGCATCAATCCTCTCCTTGGGCAGAAGTTCAGTGATGGGGATACCAGCGACGGTTGAGTATCGAGGTAGAGGCACCATCGTGTCGCCGTGTCCACCGAGTACAAAGGCTGTCACATCCTCGACTGACACTTTCAGTTCCATGGCGATGAAGGTTCGGAACCGTGCAGTGTCCAGAATACCTGCCATGCCCATCACCCGGTTCGGCTTGAACCCGCTGACTTTCATTGCAAGGTAGGTCATCACATCCAACGGGTTGGCGACCATGATAATGAACGCGTTGGGTGATTTCGGGGCAGCCTGTTCTGTGACCGGTTTCACAATGGCGACATTCGTGGCTTGCAAATCATCTCGACTCATTCCCGGTTTACGCGGAGCACCTGACGTGATGACGATAATATCAGAGTTGGTGGTCTCATCGTATCCATTTGTCCCAACTACTTTGACATCGGTTCCTCCGACTGGGGTAGATTCGTACATATCAAGCGCTTTGCCTTGCGGCATCCCTTCGATAACATCTACAAGGACAATTTGATTGGCAAGTTCCTGATCAACAAGACGCTGGGTTACGGAAGCCCCAACATTTCCACCACCGATAACCGTGATTTTCATGATGTTGTCTCCTTTGAAATGGTGTTTCGGATAGAATTTAGTCTATGTTGAATGCAGAGCATAGACCGAACGGATTGAAGAAGCTAAGCAGCGGCAAACGTGTTGGCGTGGATGCAAAACGTCGGAGCTGCAGTTAGCTGTATTGGTTGTGATGTCTTTCCTTAATGATCTCTCTCCACGTAAGTGCGGCAGCGCCTCGCCTTCCACTTGAACGGCTTGTCAACGGGTGCTGCTAATCAAGACTCCTTGCGATAGACGTGTACAAGGTGTAATACTTCGTTGCCTGACTTGCAGAGGACGACATAATGGTCTCGTTGAAGACCCGCCAGTTCAACATGGATCATGTGACGACATATGCAGCGGCAATGGTTCCGGGCTGTGTCGGCGACTAATATTGTGATTGTGTCTGCTGCAATGGCATAACCTACCACAAGCTCTGCGCAGCAATTTGCCCAATCGGAAAAGTCGAGAACCAGCGTACTTGTGAAGGTATAAGTGAAGATTGAATCAAGAACGGTTCCTTTGCTCAACCCCAGCGATCCACATTTCATTGCGAGATAGTTGAATGACACCAGCTGATTTTCGGGACCCGTTGACTTGTCCTTACAAGAAAAGGCAATGAGGATGATGAATGTCAAGACGCCTATTTTTGCTCTCGCCTTCATACGTACCTCCTTTTCACGCGATCGTATGCCAAATATCAAACTACAGTAAAGCGCCCGCTAACTATGAATGAAATGACTCGCCCGCCGTGGACGACCTCCGTGCTGGGCAAAGTCATGTTGTTGCTCCGTATGGTGGGATCGTCGCGTGCAGGACAGACGGTAAAGAGCGAACACCCGTCGTCATTTGGTCGCTGCGCAGACGCTGATAGCCTGCTTGTGTCTGCCGAGATGCTCAAACCTAACCTTACCACTGATCTTGGCAAACAGAGTGTCATCTCCTCCTCGACCTACATTCATTCCAGGATGGAATTTTGTCCCGCGCTGGCGAACAAGGATGCTACCAGCCGTGACATACTCGCCCCCGAATCGTTTCACCCCGAGGCGTTGTGCGTTGCTGTCGCGACCGTTCCGTGATGAGCCGAGCCCTTTCTTATGTGCCATAGCTAAGCTCCAGTTTCAGTTTGATAATCAACTGTGTCTGAAACGCTGGTTTTGTTTTCGACTGAAAGGTTACGAGTGTTTGCTTCACCACTTTCACCTTCTACACCGATCTTGTTAATCTCCACTTGTGTATAAGCCTGCCTATGTCCTCTTCGAACCTTGTAACCTTTTCTTCGTTTCTTCTTGAAGACGATCACCTTGTCATCTTTAATATGGTCAAGCACAGTCGCTTCAACCTTCATGCCGGTCAACGTTGGGGTGCCTACTTTCGTCTCGTTATCGTTGGCGTAAAGAAGGACCTTGTCAAACTTCACCTTTGTACCGATCTCGCTGCTAAGCTTTGGAACAAATATCTTCTGATTCTCTGCTATTTTGAACTGCTTTCCCCCAACCTCAATTACTGCATACATGCGATGTTTCCTCCGTTTCTACCAGTTTCTGCTTGAACGTGGGACTAATGTAAGGAATTATCTCCAAAAAGTCAACAAGTTTATCCCGACATTCAAGATCAATTTGTCGGATATCACCCTAGCTTCTTCTGAAATCTCAGAATGCTCATTGTGAGAATCACAATTCCGAAGACGAAAAGCACAACAGCTTCATGCCATAGCTCTTCGATACCCACACCTTTGAGAAACACTCCTCTAATGATGACGAAGAAATATCTGAGCGGCAAAACGTAAGTGAAAAACTGTACAACCTTCGGCATGTTCTCAATTGGGAAGACGAATCCAGACAGGAACATCATCGGCATCATAACGAAGAAAATCGCCGTCATCATAGCCTGCTGTTGGGTTCTCGAAACTGTTGATACTAAGAGTCCCAAGCCGAGTGTCGTCATAAGAAAAATCATGCACAAGCCCACCAGCAACGGCACACCTCCTTTCACGGGTACATTGAACCAGAAGGTTGCCACCAGCACGACCAAAATGACGTCAATGAAACCGATGATGGTGAACGGTGCAAGCTTTCCAATGATAAGCTGATATGGTTTAATTGGAGTCACGATCAACTGCTCCATAGTCCCCACCTCTTTCTCCTTTACGGTTGCCAACGATGTTAATATCAGCGTCATTACCATCAGAAGCAGCCCCAGGACGCTCGGAATCATGAAGTTGCGGCTTCTCAGTTCTGGATTGTACCATACCCGAATTTCAGGATTTATGCTCGCCAGTCTCAATCCAAGATACTTGAACCGTTCAAATGTCTGAAGGAGAATGTTGCCCGCGTATCTTGTGGCGATCATGGAGGCGTAGCTCAGTCCTATCGTTGCTGAGTTAGTCTCTGAACCATCGGCGATGATTTGAAGTTGCGCAGGTCGTCTGGCGACGACCTTGTCGCCAAACCCGCGTGGAATCACAATCGCCATCGTTGCTTTCCTACTGTCAATGTAATGGTCAACTTCTTCTATTTTATCTACGTAGCCTTCAAGCGTGAAGTATCCTGAGTTAGTGAAGTTTGAGACGAATTCCCGACTTGTCTGCGTGTTGTCCATGTCGCAGACAACCGTGGGGATGTCTCTGACATCTAGGTTAGCGGCATAACCCAATATTAGGAGTTGAAAAATAGGTGCGATGAAGACTATCGCAAACATCCTCCGGTCACGCCGAAGTTGTATAAACTCTTTTCTTATGATGTGCCGAACGGTTTTCATTAAAAGTCAAATATCAAGAATCGAACATCAATATGTTAGCAATCACCAGACTAACCTCTCTTTTTTCTCATCCTAACCGAACTCGCAGTAATTGTAAGCACTGCAAATGCGATCAGGAAGAGGACCTGGTCCCAAAATGCAGATAGTCCGACGCCCTTCAGAATGATGCTTCTCAAGACGACCAGGAAATATCTTGCTGGTATAAGATAGGTGATAGCCTGAATGACAACAGGCATATTCCTTATCGGAAATACAAAGCCTGATAGTATGAATGATGGCAAGATCGTTACTAAAACGGCAAGCATGAAAGCGAGTTGCTGTGTTTCGGCGATGGTGGAAATCAAAAGTCCCAGACCTAATCCACCGGTCAGAAAAATAAGTGTTACAATAAAGAGCAGAAGGTAACTTCCCTTGATCACAACATCGAACAGAAAATAACTGACTAGCAAAATCACGACGGTTGCAATGAGCGAGATGAATATGTATGGAATTGTTTTGCCGAGAATCAGTTCGAGTGGCTTGATGGGCGAAACGATAATCTGCTCCATCGTGCCTCGTTCCTTCTCCCGAACAACAGAGAGCGAAGTTGAAATCACCGTCGTTACCATCAGAATGAAAACGATGAGTCCAGGCACAAGAAACTTTGCACTTCTAAGTTCTGGGTTATACCAAACTCGCGGACGATAGTCTATCGGTAGTGACAACCCTGATTGCCCTATGCGCACCAATGCGTTTGTCAAAATCTTGGTTGAGTAGTTCTGCACAATAAAACTGACATAGCCAATAGCCATAACCGCGGCATTTGAGTTAGCACCATCCACGATCACCTGAATCACGGCTTCTCTGCCTGCAAGCAACCGCTCTGAGAAATCTTGTGGAATTACTAAAGCGACTCTTACTTTCTCCTCTCCCAATAGTTCATCAATCTCGCGTGCGCTGTTCAGATAATACTTCAGGTCAAAATATTCCGAGTGAAGGAAATTCTCGACAAAGTCGCGACTCGTCTGGCTCTTGTCTTCGTCATAGATGGCAAGCGATGTATGCTTGACGTCGAAGTTCAGTGCGTAGCCGAACATGATAAGCATAAACGCCGGGATGAACAGCAATACTCCGAGTGAGCGCCTATCCCTTGCCACCTGCCTGAACTCTTTTATGATAATCGGTTTTATACGACTGAGCATTTGCTGTCTCCAATTTTCGTCGGGTAGGGACAGAATCCCGCTATGTGGGACTCTATCCTTACATTCTCTCAATCAAATGAATGAACACATCCTCGAGTGACGGCATAATTCTATCAACGCGCTTCACAACGATATTGTTCTCCGAAAGCAATCGTTGCACCTGCTTCTTCCCGTTTTCCTCGTCCTCGACATTCACGTGGATATACGTCCCGAACACCGATGTTTCAAGCACCCATTTCTCTCTCTGAAGAATGTCCATCGCCTCGATGACTTTGTCACATTCCACTTCAAGTATTGGGTTCTGGATATATTTCATCTTGAGTTCCTGCGGACTTCCACCAGCAATTAACTTGCCGGCGTGAATGAGCAAAATGCTGCTGCAATATTCCGCTTCATCAAGGTAATGTGTTGTAACAAGGACGGTCGTGCCGCTTTCAGAAAGCTTGTTGATTAACTCCCAGAAATTTCGGCGAGAGACGGGGTCCACACTACCTGTCGGCTCATCGAGAAACACAATCTTCGGCTCATGCAGGACGGCGCAGCCTAATGCTAAGCGCTGTTTCCAACCGCCAGCGAGTTCTTTGGTCAAGCTATCTTCACGACCTTTGAGTCCAGCCATCTCAAGCACCCACGGCATTCGACTTGTGATCTGTCCATTGGATAGCCCATACACTCCACCGAAAAACGAGATGTTCTCCCTTACTGTCAAATCCTCGTAGAGCGAGAACTTCTGTGACATGTAGCCAATGTTCTCCTTGATCTCCTCAGACTGACTGTCTATGTCATAGCCAGCCACGGTAGCAGTGCCTGACGTTGAGTTCAGGAGTCCACAGAGCATTCTGATTGTCGTTGATTTGCCTGCGCCGTTCGCACCAAGAAATCCAAAAACCTCTCCGCTCTTCACATTGAAGCTGATGCTATCCACTGCGGTGAATTTTCCGAACCTCTTGGTGAGATCCTTGACTTCTATTGCGAATTCGGACATAACCTAATGCCTGCTACGTTATGTGACGCGAACTATTGCTGAACCTCGAGATGTCTATCACCTTTAGCTGCCAACCACTTTCTGGAGTCTCGCCTGCGCGAGCACGTAATCAACTCGTGACTGAGTGTAGTTCGTTTTCGCCTGCAATAAAGAAACCTCAGCATCAAGTAGATCAGAATTGAGTGCCAAGCCCGACTTGAATCGCTCGCTCGTGGTGCGATAGTTCTCTTCCGCTTGCTTCACCCCCTGTTCCGCGACCACTATTCTTTCCTTAGCTTGAAGACAGTTCAAATAATTCTGCGTGACCTCCAGCGTGATGCCATCTCTAAGCTGACCGAGCACGTCCTGTGCTTGGGAAAGCTGCGCCTCGGCTTGATTCGCTTGATGGACAGTTGTTCTCCAGTTCCAGATGTCAAACGAAACGCCGATGCCGATGTCCCACGTATCCTTGAATCTATCTTCCGCGGGCAGAATCCTCTGGTTGGGTCGGGCGTAGTAATAATTTCCCGTCAGAAAGATCTGGGGAAACCAACCCGACCTTGCAAGAATGACTCCAGCCTCGCTCGCTCTAACTCGATATTCCGTCGCTTTCACCTCAGGGCGATTGTCCAACGCTTTCTGAACAAGCACACTCAGCTCTGCGAATCGTGTTTCCTCCGGTTCGATCTTGGATTTGAGTTGAATCTCGGCATCAAGGGGGAGACCGATCAGACTGTTCAGGCTGATCATTGCAAGTCTTACGGCATTCTTTGCATCTATCTGAAGAAGCTGCACGTTTGAGAGTTGGACTTCCACTTTCAAGATATCATTCTTCGTTGCCAGACCTTGGGCGAGGAGGTTCAGTATGTCGTCAAGGTGAGCCTTGACTTGCTCAACATTTTCATCAATCACTCTCTTAAACTCGATTGCCTTGAACAGACTCCAATATGCATTCTTGATGTTGAATACCAATTCCGCTTTGTCTCTGTCGTAGTCTAATTGCGTTGCCTGGGCATTATATTCAGCGATGTCAGCACTGCTTTGGAGTCTAAATCCTGTGAACAGCGGTTGTTGAAGGGTCAGGCGCAGGTTGTAGTTATCAAGAATGGTCGGCGAGACAGTGATTCTGTTTGGCACTGTCGGAAGCTGAAATGGAAGCGTCACTTCGAACGGCGGCACGTCACTCAGCCGTGTGTACGCCCCACTGAATCTGAGAGCTGGCAAACGAGACGCATCCACTTCACTTGACTTAGCTTCTGCGGACTGCACTTTCATCAGCGACGAGTGCAGCGACTTGCTGTTTTCCAATCCGATCTGTATGCACATCTCCACCGTCAGCGACAGGGTGTCGTTGCCGCGTTGGAGCGACTCCAACTGCCTGTGAACATTGGGAGTCTGCGCTGAGGCAAAGGTTGCAGTGAGTATCCAGAGGAATAAAACGTGGGGATGTCTCATCGAATGCATAATCCACCTCTTTCTCAGTTAGATTTCATTAACGAGATGAAAACGTTCTCAAGGGAAGGCGGAATCACACGCCAATCCGTAATATCAATACCTTCACGTTGCAGTTGAGCTTGAATCAACGGAAGCTGTCTCTCTTTGTCCTGAACAGCTACGTTGAGTCTATCACCGAAAGCCTGAACCTCGACTACGCCGGGCAACCGTTGCAACACGCTCGAAGCCTTCCGAATCTGTCCGCACACAATCTCAACGATTGCCTCTTTCATCAATGCCTTGACGTTCTGGGGTGTATCTACGACCATCAAACGTCCGTTGTTCATCAGACCAACTCGGGTACATCGTTCAGCCTCATCGAGGTATGGCGTCGTCATCACAATCGTGATACCCGTCTTGAGCAAGTCGGATAAAATCTTCCAGAAGTCGCGGCGCGAAACCGGGTCAACGCCTGTGGTCGGTTCGTCAAGGAAAATGATCTGAGGAATATGGATAAGAGTGCAAGCAAGCGCAAGTTTCTGTTTCATGCCGCCAGAGAGCTTGTCAGCAAGTCGCGTGCGAAAAGGAGTAAGTCGTGTGAACTCGAGCAATTCCTCACGGCGCTGTTGATAATCGTTGACCTGATGAATCTCAGCGAAGAATTCAATGTTCTCATCAACGGTCAGATCACCATAGAGACTGAACCGCTGCGAAAGGTATCCGATATGTCTCTTGATCTGCTCCACCTGTCTCTCGAGATCGAGTCCGAGCACGGTTGCACTACCCGAGGTTGGCTCGATGATGCCGCAGAGCATCCGTAGCGTTGTCGTTTTCCCTGCCCCATCCGGACCTACGATACTGAACATTTGACCCTTCTGAACGATAAGGTTCAGATCATTCACTGCCTCGATGTCGCGGAAATGCTTTGTCAAACCTCGTAATTCAATTGCCGTTTCACTCATCGTAAAGCTCCTGCTCATTTTGGAGTGTCAGTCTTCGAACCAGTCTTGACCACGGCATCCGCAGGCATACCGGGTTTGAGAACGTGATCGGGGTTATCAATCTCAATCTTCACTCCGAAGACGAGCTTCACTCTGTCCTCTTTTGTTTGAACATTCTTCGGCGTGAACTCTGCCGCGGGCGAAATGTAGATCACTTTCCCGTCGAAGATTCGCTCTGGGTAGGTGTCTATTCGCACCTCAGCTTTTTGACCAAGCTTCACTTTGCCAAGTTCGATTTCAGTTACGTAGATCATCAGATTGACTTTGTCAAGCTTGGAGATCGTTACGATAGTTGTTCCCTGTCCAGCAAGTTCACCCTCTTCGACGGGCTTGTGTGTTACGATGCCGTTTCCGGGTGTCGTTATGTAACAGTCGGCAATCGTCTTTTTCAGCAGGTCAACCGATGACTTGGCTTGAGCAAGTCGTGCCTTTGCTGCGCGGATGTCTTCTGGGCGTGCCCACTGCTGGAACTTCTTCAGTGCTTGTTCAGCAGAGTTGTATTGTGCAAGCGCTACGGTGTAACGGGTCTCCGCGTCATCTCTCTGCTTCAGTGTTGCGGTTCCGGTTTTAGACAACTCGCGTATCCGCTTCGCATCTTCTTCAGCGTTTCTCAGATTTGCATCCGCCTGCTTCAAGGCTTGTTCAGCCTGCTGAATATCCTCAGAACGTGCCCCGTTCAACAGAAGCCGAAGCTGAGCGTCCGCCAATTCAAATCCTGCTTCTGCCTGCTGAACCTGCAAATCCAATGTCGCGTGGTCAATCAGAGCGAGCGTATCACCCTTCGATACGCTGCTGCCTTCGTTGACAAGCAGGGTCTTGACTTGACCACCGACCTTCGAGCCGACATTGACTTCGGTTGCTTCAATTGTCCCTGAGGCGATGATATCTCCTTTGTCTCTATCTCCTGTGCAGGAGGGAACAAGCACCACAAGCCACGACAAAACTGAGAGATGCAGAAATGGAACGACTCTATGATAGCGAAGTGTGAGTTTCATGGCTTTTGTTCCTTACGATGTTTTTGGGATTGCCGGTGATCTGCAAAGTATTTTGCCCTTCCTCTATCTGTAAGTATGCCCTCGAAGAAGACCTTGACGATTGCCTCAAAAGCGTCCGATACAGAGAATGGATGTTGAGACAAAACCTCGGGGTTTAATATATTTTGAACTGTATTGGTATACATGAGCATCAAGAGTTGCTGATTGATGTCGCTTCGGAACGTGCCTTTACGTATCCCTTCGTTGAGCATGTTTCCGAAATTCCTCAGGATATTTTTGGTCCTGAATTCATCAATCTCCTTCCAGATTTCCGGGGCATTTTTCCGGACATCCTGAATGAAAGTACGTCCCAGTTTTGACAACTGTACACCGACCAACCTCATCAGATGCTTGAGTCCGTCCAAGTAATCCATACTGTCATCATGAATCAAACTGCTAACATGAGTCGGAACATCTTTCATCATCAATTCAATCACTCCCCGCAGAAGTTTTTCCTTACTTGGGAAGTACTTGTAGAGAGTCTTCTTGCTCATTCCAAGTTCGGATGCAATCTCACTTACGGTTACCTTCGTGAAGCCAAACTTGAAGAACTGCTCTTCTGCCGCCTCTAAGATTCGATTTCTGATCTCAGTGTTACTGGGCATTCTAACCTCCGTCGCAGTTTGGAAACGTTCCTGGTTCTAGCGATCTCCGCGCGGTCTCAAAAAAAACAGCTTCAAAGCTGCTGATCTGCAGACTCCTATGTGATATTAACCCTCAGAAACCCTTTGGGTTTCCACGGTTTCCAATATAGTGAATTTCAAGGAGTCTGTCAAGACCTTTTTTCACAAAGAATGGGAAGGCTTACAGGATAAGCTTTCGGGTCGAATCATTCGAATCCGCGCATGTGTCTGCGTGCAAAAGTCATACGAGATGCCAGTCTCTTCCACCCGCGGAATCAAAGGCTGCTGAGCGTGTACGGTGGGATGGAAAGAGCTTCGCCTCATTCACACATCTCTGTCAACAACTTCCGATAGGTCAAGTAGTTCTGGTACGGGACGTTTTCTCGCGGATTGTCATCGAGCATCGGGATGAACTTCCCACGTTCCAGGAGTTTCGGCACCTTCCTTTTGAGTTCTGCCTCTATCGCCTTTGCGTCTTTCCTCAGGATTGTGGAGTCAATTCCACCGATTAGAAGGAGGTTTGGATATGCACATCCGATCTCAGGATAATCAATTGGAGTACTTCCAATCTGATTGATCCAAATACCATCAACGCCGCTTTCGATAATTGAAGGCAGCAAAGATGCAACATTGCTTGTCGAACGGAAGACTACGGTCGTCACATTATTTTCGTGAAAAAACCTGATAATCTTCTTATAGGAAGGCAGGATGAATTCTTGGAACATCTTCGGGGAAATAATCGGTCCGACAGGAGAGGCGATAGGCTCAGAGATCATTCCGAAATCGAACCTGAGATGTTGAAACGCCAACTCCAGTGTTTCGATGAAGTAGTCCGCTATGAATTCCAGCACATCTGACATCCAGTCGGGATGGTCATACAGGTTCAGAAGCACGTGGACCAGGCTATCCCATTCCTCGTCATAGGTGAAGATGGGAAGCATAAATCCTCTCCAGCCCAGAACTCCCAACGGGAAATCTTGGTCACCGTATCGCTCAGCCTGCTTCCGCCAGAATTGTTGATGGCGAAAGCTCGGTGGATGGTCTCGATATCGCTTCTTCAGTCGTTCAACATCTTCTTTCGTCTCTAAGCGTCCACTGCTCGGCTTTAACCAGAGATAGATATACTCATACCTGTCCAAGCCAAAGAAGTCAATGTAATTACCTTCGTTGATGCGCCTGTCCAATCCTTCCGTCTGCCAACGTTTGAGAACCTCACGCCGAATCGCTTCTTCGAAGTGTGGGACTCTATCCACAGGTCCACGATGTGCAACGCCGATGAATCGTTCTCTTGAGTTCACTGGAGGTTTCGTGTTAAGAGAGGCTGATCCTTGTACCGCTTACATGGAATTGTTGGGTGGGGAACCAAGTATCTCGGGTCAATTCAGTGCTAAGACGGTTGTGAGCCAGACAGCACGAACCTCCTTCTTTGGTTGAGCCATTGAAATATCGAAACTCGTCACGAGAAACCGAATAGTTGGAACAACGGAGAATCCTTTCATAATCATCCCTATTGAATGTCCAATTTTCTCGTGATGGTGGCGCTTCCAACTGTTAGAATGTAGTCATATGTTCCCGAAGGCAGGTCCGCTACATCGAGAAGTACAACGCAGATTCCTGGAGCCTGTTTTTCATAAGTCAGTGTTCTTACTCTTCTACCAGCCGAATCAAATACTGTTAGACTCACATGCGATGAATCCTGGAGTTCGTACCCAATCAATGCCAGTCTGCTTACTGGATTCGGGTAGTTCTTACCCAGAACGAGTCTGGGGGCAAAACGCGCTGTCATGTCTGCGAGTGGTGTGGCGATTGCTTGCGCTTCGTTCGATGATTTGCTTTCGAGATTTCCCTTATCAAGTGCCGTCACAAGATAGTAATATTGAGGGAACACAGGATTGGATACTCTGTCTATGTATGTTGTATCAGACCTGATTGTTATGGAGACCAAACTCGCAGGATTCTCGATATCCACTGGCGACGTTGTTGACCGATAGATATTGAAGCACCTTGGCATGTCACTATCGGGCGCGGCGCTCGGCATGTTCCATCGAAGCTGAAATACCACATCGCCGATCTGATTGACAGCAAGATGCGTCGGAGGATATGGAGGGATGCTGTCCTTCCATGGCATTGGTGGGATCAGCGCAGGATACTTGTACCTGCCGCCTAAGACTGCCGTGTTCTCAATATGCTCGTATCGGAAGAAGACATTGCCCAATGCGCCCAATGCCCGCGTCGTGTCAATCTCTGTCTGCAGTTCTGCACGGACCTTGTCCTTATATGCTGCAACACCAGCGTACACGTGCCTTCCGTAGGAACTCTTCTGCCAATCGTTGACTAACGCAGCGAAATCAGGATCTCCCGGAGCGTTGCCGATGTCCCAGTAGATCTGTGGAGCTATGTAATCGTTTTTCCCTTCTCGCAGCCACTCCCGAGCATCTTGAAAGACTGCGCCATATCCCTCGAGAGCCAATGAAGCCCCGGAGCCGTTCTGGTAGACTCCGATAGGTGCAGAACCTACTTTGAGCATCGGCTTGATTTGTGTCGTCTTGTCGTAGATTTCTCGTACAAAGTTGTTGATGTTCTCGCGCCGCCAGTCATCTCTGTCCATTCCATTGCCATGCCTGCGATATGTGCCGTCGTCTTCGAACCGCACACTCGGATAGCGCATGTAGTCGAAATGAATGCCGTCTAAGTCGTATCTACTGACCAGATCCAAAGCGACATTGACGAGATATTCTCTGACCTCAGGAATGCCTGGATCGAGCCACCACTCGCTCTCATAGACTTGAGCCCACTCACGATGAGCGTTGACTATGTGTTGAGGCGTGCTGAAGGGTGGAGGTGTGGAACCACTCCATACTTTATAGACATTGAACCACGCGTGTAGCTCGAATCCACGCGAGTGTGCCTCCTGAAGTGCAAACTGAAGTGGATCCCATTCGGGATTTTGTCCCAGTGTACCTGTAAGCTCTGCTGACCATGGTTCATACGACGAGCAATAGAACGCGTTGCCCCGCGGTCGCACCTGAAACAGCACCGTGTTCATATTTGCTTTCTTGAGAGTTTCAAGAATCGCAACGAGCGAGCTTTCCTGTGCAGCAACGTTGCCCATGAACTCGGGCTTGGGCCAATCAGCACCGTTTACAGTTGTGAGCCAGACACCGCGAACCTCACGCTTAGGGAATTGCGGTGTGGTTGTATGCTGAGCGGAACTAACAGTCGCCAGAAAAAAAATCAGAAAACAACAAACTGTAGCTCTACAGTCTTTCAATGTTGTAATGCTGCAAGCGTGTGATAGAAAAGTCATTCGCTCAAGTTGACCGGTTGTGATTAGACTCTTATGAGCCAGAGGCTCATAAGCCTTCGGCTTAGAATTCACCGCTGATTTCACGGAAGAAGCACTGATCAAACACGGACATCGCATCTGAATCTGTGAAAATTGGCGCTGAAGGTGCCATTGTTTCCGTGTCTTTCGGTAGTTAAGTTTTTCATGCGATCAGCTTGAGTGTCTAAATCGTTCACACCTGTATCGCTCCATCTTTCAGCAGCATTCGTTCACTTCCATCGTTATATTGCACGATAATATCCGGATTCCTCACCAGAAAGTCACGGTGAGTCTTCGAGGTGTTTTTCCCGCCGGGCATATGAGCATTGTTGCCAAAGGCAACGTGACAGGTGTGGAAAGCTTTTTCGTCTTCAAGCAAGTTGCCCGTGATCTTCGCTCCCGGATTGACACCAATCCCGAATTCTCCGACGACGTCCGCCTGTTCATCCACGTTCAGGAGTTCGACGCACTTCGAGGCGAACGCAAGGTCAGCGCATTCGACGCCTTGAATCTTCCCGTTCTGCACTCTGATAATGACAGGTGAAGGGACTTCTCCCAAATCGCCAACTGAGCCATCACACACCAGAACACCGTTTGCTTTGTCCTCCTCAGGTCCGCACCAGATTTCCCCAGCAGGCAGATTGCCCCATTTGCCATGAGGGATGAGTACGTCGGTGTTGAAGCCTCTTCCTTCTATTCCAAGCACCAAATCTGTTCCACCGGGTGAAGTGACGTGTACATGGGTTGCATGTTTGAAAGCCTCCATCAACCGATTCGCTGCGTCAACCATACGGGCGTAGTCTACATTCATGGGTCCTTTGATCATCATCTGCTCCGTGATGCCCGGGGCATGACCAAGTCGAGAGGCGATCGTCATGATCTTGTTGATCAGTTTGACACGGAACGGCGTTTCAGCGGGATTGCCCTTGAATGAATTGATGACGACATCGTTTCCTGCAAGTGTTGTCAATAGGTCTTCCGGGATTTCCGAAAGCGGGCGCTTCTCCTCAGGCAAGAAGTACATTCTAGCATTCGTTTTCAATCGCTTTGCGGCTTCACAGAATGCTTGCCCGATGGTCTTCTTCTCTTGGTCAGTGATAACGAGGAGACGCTCCCCTTCCTTTACTTGCATCACTTCCTTCAGGGCTTTCTCAGCAGCATTCACCATTATGTCTATGGGCTTTACCGCCTCAACTTTTCCAATGACTTTTTTGACTCTCTTTGCCTTCTTGACGATTATTTTCTTCTTGGTGACTTTCTTCTTTGAGATCTTCCTCGTTGCCACAATTCTTTTCTTTTTAGATGATTTTGCTTTCTTTGCCATAGTTACCCCCTGTTTGATAAGTAATGTGAAACGGCGTTTCGCGCGGGCCAATCACCGATTCGCCGTACGTTCTGAACTTCTTCTGGCTTCTTGCTTCTAACTTCTTACTTCTGGCTTCTAATCTCTACTCCCTCGCCCCGCGCTTTGAATCGAAATACATATATAGCACAATGATAACAAACACAGCGAGGGCTAAGTATTGTCCTAAAGGCTTATCAGCGATACCTGTGTCGAGGTTAATGCCAATGATCTTTTCGTTCTGCATCCACTGGAGAACTGCTCCAATGACTCCCATGATTGCACCACCCGCGATGAACCCTGACGCAATGAGTGTTCCGCGTTCACGCCTTCCATTGTTGACTTCAGGCTCCTTGCTTCGTGTGGAGACGATATGCGCAACCACGCCACCGACCAGCAACGGCACATTCAGCTCAAGTGGAATATACATCCCAAGTGCGAAGGCAAGTGGGGGAATCCCGATCATCTCCATTACAAGTGCGATCAGGACGCCGATGCCATAGAGCATCCAGGGTACAGGCTGGTTCGACATCAATGTTTGAATCACCGCACTCATGGCGTTCGCCTGAGGTGCAGGAAGAGGATTCGGGTGCGTAGCGTCCGGTACAAAACCGTACACATTATTCAGAAGCAGAATGACCGCCCCAACGCTCAAGCTTGCCACCAGTGTACCAAGGAGCTTGGAGCGTTGTTGGTTTCGTGGCGTAGCGCCAATCCAATAGCCGATTTTCAGGTCGGTGATGAATCCGCCAGCCATAGCAAGAGCAGTGCACACCACGCCGCCGATGAGTAGAGCCGCAAGCATACCTGGCGCCCCTGACAAACCGAGATTGACCAAAATCACACTGCTTAGAATTAATGTCATCAAGGTCATTCCTGACACGGGGTTCGTTCCAACAATCGCTATTGCTCGGGCAGCAACCGTAGTAAAAAGAAAACTAATGATCAGCACAACCAGCAATGCCGCAACGCTCAGTCCAGTAGCACCGGGCATATAGGAAAGGACCGAAAAGCGGAAGAAGACAAAAATCACGACGGCAAGGATAAGAATGCCAAAAAGAATCGTTGACATTTTGAAATCATGATTCGTTCTCTCGATAGCATTGGTCGTAGCTTGTCCTCCTTTTCCCGTCAATATCTCTCTGAATCCCATGGAGAATGCCTGGAAAATGACCTTCGAGGACTTGATGATACCTATGATACCCGCACAGGCAATTCCGCCGATACCGATAAGACGTACATAGTTTCTGAAGATCTGCTCAGCAGTCATGTTGCTTATCAGTGTTCCATCCGTCACGGGTGGAAGCGAAACGCCGAGTTGACTCCCGAAGTGATAAACAAGAGGAATCAGTACGAACCACGATAGGAAACTCCCAGCACAGATAATGGCGTCGTAGCGTAATCCTACGATATATCCCAAGCCGAGAATTGCAGCAAGCACATCGAGTTTGAAGACGAGTTTTGCTTTCTCTGCGAGTGTCTGTCCGAATACTGTTGCTGTGGTGAAAACTTCGCTCCATGTTTTGAACGTGAGTGTCAGAAAATCGTATATGCCGCCGATGATCATGCTTATAGCCAACACTTTTGCCTGTTGTCCACCAGTCTCGCCCGCGACCAGTACTTCAGTGGTAGCTGTTGCTTCAGGAAAAGGAAATTTCCCATGCATTTCCGAGACGAAGTACTTCCTGAGCGGAATGAGGAATAGTATGCCGAGACATCCACCGAACAGCGCGACAAGAAACATCTGGAACAGGTCTGTGTCCAATCCAAGGATGAACAACGCAGGAAGCGTGAAGATCGAACCAGCGACAATCAGACCGGACGCTGCTCCGATAGACTGGATAATGACGTTCTCCAAGATCGTGCTTTTCCGCCTAAAGAGACCAGATAGCCCTACCGCAAGAATGGCAATAGGGATAGCCGCCTCAAAAACCTGGGCAACCTTTAATCCGAGAAATGCCGCCGCTGCGGAAAACACGATCGTCATGATGATACCAATGATGATTGAGCGTCCTGTCATCTCGGGAATGGTTCTGTCAGCCGGGATGATCGGTGAGTATTTCTCTCCCTCCTTGAGTTCTGTGTAAGCGTTGGAGGGTAAACCTTTGGGTTGCTGCGGTTCGGTCATAGAGTTAGCCTTGAAAGTAGCGTGAGTAGATTAGTAGGGATAGAACAGTGTTCTGTCCCGTCGACGAGATTTGGAGGATCATACAAAAGAGGGCGACCGATCGTCGCCCTCTGCCGTGTGGTACTGAACTCTATCTTGTTTTTCGTCTGATGATGATGCTGATTCTTCGCTGTGCCTCGTAGGGTCCGCTGCTTACATCTACGTTCTTGCCCTTCGGGATGAATTCGATTCTCCCCTCGGCGAGCAGCCTTTGATATTCACCCGAAGACTCGAACAACTTCTTCAGATATTCCGCTGTGTAATATGCCCGCAACTGCGAAAGCACCGGATTATCTATCTTATCTCCCCTCTTGATATTGACGCCTTTGTAAGCAATGTCTTCCTCCACATACTTGCCCTGAATCGGTCGCGGATCCACATAGCCATCTACTTCGATTTCCAAATACTCGTCCGATCGAGCGACTTGAATGAATTGGGGGAAGATCGAATCTACACATGTTGTCCGAACCGTGTCGAAAATCGCCTCGATGATCGGAATATAGATATCGTATTTGTCCTTCGGGTCTTCAATCGGCAATCCTTTGAATTTGCCCGGCAACCATTCAACGAGTTGATCAAGATTCTCTCTCGTGTTTGGACGATAGTAGCCTGTCACGAAGAACGGCACATTGTACTTGCCCAGTTCAAAATAGGTTTCCCGTTCGACCACAGGAGCTCTCGGCGTCGTAAGTTGGAAGGCGAACAGATCCAATCCACCACATCCACCATCTCTGTCAGATGCGATGTACAGCTTCCCAGTCGTCACGTCTATGAATGGGAAGCAGTCATCCTTGGCGGAGTTGAAGGGTTCAGGAAGACGTTCCGGATTCTCCCACGTACCATCGCTGCGGCGGATTGTTCTGTAGATATCCAAACCGGCATGTCCACTCTGTCCATCGGAGGCGAAATAAAGCGTCCGACCGTCCGCCGCGATGAATGGAGAGTATTCATTGCCCGGTGTGTTGATTGTCTCACCCAAGTTGACCGGCGGTGCCCATCTTCCATTCGCATCTTTCATTGTCATCCAGATATCTGATGTTCCTTCTGCCTTGCCGCCTGGTCTGTTGGAAGCGAAATAGAGTGCGCTGCCGTTAGGTGAGATGGATGGCTGCGAATCCCAGAAAGGAGAATTGACGGTCGGTCCGAGACTACGGATATTTTTGAATCCCGGCCAGTCAGCTTCATACAAATCACAGCCACCGCCATTCGCGCCGAAAGCACCCGTCGGACTTCCTTGATCATCTCTGTAGCTCAAGGCAACATAGACTTTCTTTCTGTCCTGAGTCAGGGAGAGTGGTCCATCATTGAAAATCGTATTTACGGGAAGAAGTGTTACGTCAGACCATCCAGGGCCGCTTGCCTCAGCAGTCCACATATCCTCGCCGAACTTGTTCTTCTCAGCGAGCTTCGCGCTACTCAGTCCTTTCCGGTTGGAAACGAAATAGAGTGTCCTTCCATCTATGAAAGGAGCGAAATCGTCAGATCCTGAATTAACCTGCACTCCCAAGCTACCGCCAGGGATTTGCTGTTCTGGACGGCAACCAACCTCTTCTTCATGCGCACAGTGAATGTTGCTCAGCAGGAGGGATGTAACACACAGAATTGCTCCGATGTGCAGTTTTCGCATAGTGACCTCCAAAAGATATGTTGAAGCTTGCTGACAATTCTTTTCAAAAGCTTCTATGACCGGTAATGTCTCAATGTGTTGTTAGTCCTATTACGGATTCGATAGTCCGATTGCGAATCGTGGCGCCTTGGCGCCACAGTCCGCAACTGGACCGTGCGGCTACGGTACAATAGCGGGGAAGATCTGTTCAAATTGAATTTCTTCTTTCACTCCACCGTTGCCAGCGAAGAACGCAGTGATTTTGATCTTGGCATAGCGGCCTTCTCTAGTTTTAATCGCAATTACATCGCTTCGCTTCACCGGTATCGCCGTTTCGCTTTGATAGCCAGAGGTCGGGACGTGGGCATGCGTATCATCAAATGTTCGATAATCGGGGTTGGCATTTGTTGTCAGCACTTGTGCCCCATTTGCCGCTAAGATGTAGCCACCTTGACTGGTGTCAGTTGCCGATTTCAAACCAAAATAAATGAAATCAGCTTGTTGCAGTTTTCCGTCTTGAGACGGAAATGTCGCATTGGGTGCTGGGTTGCTTCGATTCCTGACCGAATCAGCGACAAGTGCACCGGTGATATTGGGATCATCGATAAATCCCCATCCGAAGTATTTGATTTGGTCCCAACGCATCAGAGACGCGGGCCTAATTGTTGCACTGACTGTCCCTTCACCTTGAAGCGTGACATCACCACAGGAGTTCTGACCAGCAGCGTTTGTGCTTATGACCAGCCGTGCGCTATACGTCTCGGCTCCTTGCGGGGCAAATCTAACTCTCACTGTTACAGATTGTCCTGGGCTGAGAGTGTCAGGGAAGGACGTCGGCGATGTTACTTGGAAAACGTTGCCAGGGGGCACTACTGATATGCTGTTGATGATCAGTGGTGCTGTTCCCCTATTGGTGATCAGGAAAGAAGTGTCGCGGCTTGTGCCCACCAACACTTTTCCAAACGTTAGGTTGTCCACGTTGCGAGAACATGCTGGACTGTTAGTTTGAACGCACTTATCAGAAGTGAACTGAATGGGCACTTGCAGCTGTTGACAACTACATCCGACCACGGTATCATTCGAGCATGTGAGGTTGGCGCTTGATGATGTAACCCGTATTCCCCAAAGCCGCGTGGTTCCAACCTTTGTCGGGATGCTGGAGAATTCTGCCCCTCCATCTGCACCTGTGGATTTGGTAGCCAATCTGTTTGATGACTGGATGACGCCGTCTGAATAGAGTTCAACCGTCGCATTCGGAAGAGGTTGACCAGCTTGATCTTTCACCATGACTGTGACCGTCGCTGTTCCCTCCAGCAGTTCAACGGGTCCTGCCTTCTCACAGCCAGAGATTAAGCACGCTAGCGAGACAACAAGCACGCTGCTGATCAACATGGAGCGCACATTCTGTTCATGATGAGCTTTGACGAACCGTATCATGTTTCGTTCTCCTTCACTTGGATTCTCAGATAAACTCGTTGGTTTTCGATCTTGGTAGCAAAAGGCAAGTGTGCCTCGCCACCTCTTGAATTCCCATCTTGTTGTATGGATGCATACCTGTGACTCATAACTCAAAGGTCAAACCGAGTCGCAGAAAAATCGTGTGCACATCCACAAAGCGTAGTGATGTCCCGGGTACGACCGCACCCAAATTGCATATCGGAGCTGGAGCCTCCTCGCCCAGCGTATAGAACCGATAGCCGATGTCAACTGCCAAGTCCCAGCGCTTGCCAACGCCAAAATCAACTCCTCCTCCTATGCCGGCAAGCCAGTAGTTCTTCCCAATCTTGACAACACTTGAATAGTCCTTGCTGAAAATGTACTTATCTATCGGAAGCCCCACATCACCGAACAGATAGGGGACAAGGCATGTTCCTGTAAAGGATAGCCTCAGATGCACATAAACAGGAAAGCGAACAACATCTCGAATGCTCGTAACGCCAGCGCCAAGACCAACACTGAATAATCTGGGTACGAGAAAATAGCTCGCCATTACCTCACCGGCAGGATAGAACTTGTTCTCGCTGCTGTCGCGATCGCGAGAATAGAAAACGCCTCCTCGTAGTTCAAGCAACCACCATCTGTATTCTTTCGTACAAGGACACTCGCCTGTCGTCCAGGTGTACGACCTACGTGCTGGAGTAATTCTAGTCTCCTCATAAGTGGCGAGTCGTCCTACCTGTGACCACGGAATCGTTTTTGTCTCTCCTTCCAACGTTTCAAAGGTGAGGACGCTATCAGAGACCATTGCTCCAATGTCTGGTAGGAACTTGCATTTTGCTTCCATGGCAGTGATCCTGCCGACGAAGAACTTGCCATTCTTCAAGATGACAACATCGTTGTATAGCTCTTGAGCAAAGGACACAGTTCCACATAGCAGCATCATGAACAGCACTGTGCCTGTTATGCAAACCAGCCGTTGAAAGGCATAGCGATGTATCATACGGATTCTCCTCTCTTGTGTCAAAAAAGGGACGTTATATGGAGTCTTGCGCTACAGTTCAGGATGATGAAGTCTCTTTGCATTTGTGTCTCGCCTCGAATTGTCAAGACGCTGTACGCCTCAGCCCATTCGCATGCGTTTGTTGAGGTATTCAAAAAGAGCAGTGTCAAAGGGTGTGGCGGTATCAATCAGTAGATAATCTATGGCGTTCTCACGACATTCCCGCTTATAGCTTTCCAGGAATGTCTTCAGTGTCTGCTGATACGATTTCTGAATGTGATATGGTTGCGTCATCAATTCTTCGCGGGTTTCCATATCTCGAAAGACCGCATCTCCGCCGAATGCAAAGCTCCGCTCGTAGGGATCGAGCACCTGGAAAACAATCACCTCGTTCTTCTTGTGCCGGAAGTGTTTCAGTGCCTTCACTACCTGCACAGGGTCGTCAAAGAGATCACTGATCACGATGATGAGTCCCCGTCGCCGGATGCGTTCAGCTATCTCATGAAGCGATTTGGCTGTGCTCGTCTGATTGGCCGCTTCCAGGCGGTCGAGTTCTTTCAGAATCTGTTTGAGATATGTCTTGTGAGAGTGTGGGGGTAGAAACTGACGGATCTTCTCGTCGAAAATTGTCAGTCCGATCGCGTCGCGTTGCTCGATCAGCAAATAGGATAGCGCTGCTGCAAGGTAGGAGGCATATTCCAGTTTCCGAAGATGCTTCTCCGAGGCGTAGTCCATTGACTTGCTGGCATCGAGGATGATGTACGCCTTCAGGTTGGTCTCTTCTTCATACTGCTTGATGTAGTATCGGTCTGTTCTCCCATAGATCTTCCAATCAATCCGGCGGATATCGTCGCTAGGCATGTACTGACGGTGCTCCGCGAACTCAACGCTGAATCCGTGATAAGGACTTTTGTGCAAACCGGTGATGAAACCTTCCACGACGAGCCGGGCACGGAGTTCCATATTTGCCAGCCGTGCTACGACGTCGGGTTGCAGATACTTGCGATAGTCTTCCACAAGAACATCTACTTCTTTGGTTGGATACTGTCAGTCGAAGTCGCTCTCATACCAGTGCTAAGAATCTCATTGGGGTCTCTCCCCAGCGTTGCAAGTTCAAACCGTGCAGATGGAGCCATCTCGTGTTGCGGGTACTTTTCCAGAAACTTCTCATAATAAAGCTTAGCCTTGGCATAGTCTTTCAAATCATTGTTGTAGGTGAAGCCAACTGTGAACAGAGCATTGGGAGTTTCGTTGCTTTCAGGATACTTCTCAACGATCGTCAGATAGAACTTGATTGCATTGGCATAGTCCTTCAAATCGTTGCCGTAGATGGAGCCAATTGCGTAGTACGCCAACGGTGCTCTAGCACTCTCCGGATATCTTTCCGCAAGCAGTTGATAGAATCCTATAGCCTCCAGGAATTTCTTCTCGTCATGAGACTGCCGAGCTTTGTTCCAAGCTTCCTCCTCGGTCAAACGTTGACATGATGCTATCAGAACAACCCCCAAAAGCAAACAGAATATGAAACGTCTTTGCAAGACTGTCGCTCCAATTGTGTGACATTTGGAATTAAGTACAGTTCAATTTAACAAAAACACAGCAAAGAGTCAAGCTGTAGTGTCAATTTCTAGTATCTCACGGAAGATCTGCTTGATAGGTAAGGTGGGGGGATCTGGCGAACGAGTTACCTGCAAACTGCGCGGTACACTTAGGTGACAGCAGCGTCAATCAATAGTTACTTCTAAATCGAATCGGAGGACCCGACACAGAATCGCCAATACTGTTTGAACGTAATTCTTGCGGTGACAGGACGAAAGAGGTTGCCTCTCGGAGCTTATCCTGAAGCAACCTACTCTCGGTATGATGATGTGACTTATGTCAGAGTGAACGGTGGGTGAAATTGGGTGCGGAGTACAGCTTCAATCATAGTGTCAGCGTTTTCACGAAAACACAGCACACGGTGATTCCTACCATCTCGCGAATGGAATGACAGAACCTTACACCGCTCTCGCTACTTCGCCTTCCGGATTTCGATGTTGCCCATCGCGGTTTCGAGCGTAATCAGCTCGCCGCCGCCGTTCAGATTTACTGTTGCGCGGATCTCACGGCTGCGTTCATCTTTCTCGTAATTCTCGAGCTTGAAATCCGAGCGGATATCAAACTGTTCGCTGTATCTTTTCCAGTTCCTTTTGTCTATGTGAATGAGCGCTTTGATGGTTGCCCGGGCATCTCCGGGCACAGACAGGTTGACGTCACCACCTGCTGTTTTCAGTTTGCTTCCACCCTTGTTCCCAGGGATGATGTCTGCTTGAATATTCCCTCCGGCTGTGCTGCCTTCGACGGAACCGTAGACGTTTTCTAGCCGCAGGTCGCCTCCCGCAGTCTTAGCTTTCACTGTTCCTGTTGCGCTCCCAAGTTCAATGTTGCCACCTGCCGTACTGAGTGAAGCACTTCCTGAGACCTTTCCCGCTCTGATGTTGCCTCCAGCCGTTGACGCACTCGCGTCACCTCCCACGTCACCTATCTCAATGTTTCCACCTGCCGTCTTAGCTCGCAACTGCTTTCCAACATTTCGTACAGAAATCTCTCCCCCTGCAGTTGAGACCTCCGCATCGCCGCCCACCGTGCCCATACGTATGTCACCGCCAGAAGTCTTCAAGTTGACGTTACCCTCGATGTCCCCCGTCTCTATGTCTCCGCCTGACGTTGACATGTTGGCTTTTCCCCTTAGATTGCCGAGGCGGATATCGCCTCCTGAAGTAGAACCTTTCACGGTGCCGGTGAGCGATCCCAGCACCTCAATATCGCCACCGGAGGTTCTGATGTCAATGTCGAATTGCGATGGAACGTTGATGTCGAACCGAACATGCGACGAGGAGCCATCCTCCGGGCGAAACTCCACTCGCACGGTATTGCCGCTCTGGTTCATGTCAAGATCCTCGGCGTCCTCGTCACTGATGCCAACCGCCTTGACAAATACTTCATTCTTCTCCCATACGGCAATGTGGATGTCTCCCACTCCAGTGGAGATCTCCAGTGATCCTCCTTGCCCACCTGAAAGGATTTTGACCTGACCCCGTCCGAGTCCGACGACGCGAAGACAAGTGACGCGAGAGTGAATGTGGAAAGAATTCCTAAGAGAATACGTCTGATTTGTTTCATGGTCGTTTAACCTCCTGTAAGACTGTTTTTGCCCGAAGGCGTATGTAGTTGTTGTCGTCTGAGTATGCTTTGTCTCTGAGAACATTCAGCACATCCTGATCTGCTTGGCGTTCCCATAGCCCTAAGGAATCAAGGACGTTGATCGCCGCAATGCGCAAACCGGGATTCTTATCGTGCATGAGCGTGTATAGGAACGCATTCTTGATGTCGTCGTCAAACGAGAATCTCTCGAGAGCCTTTAGTGCCTCTTTGCGGACGCCGGCGTTTTCGTCGCGCTTGAGCGCTTGTATCAACGCCTCTTTGACCAGTCGGTCCGGTTGCCTCAGTCTCTCTGTTTGGATAGCGCTGACAGATTGCAGTCGTACACCAGCATTCTGATCGTTGAGAATCGCATGTGCCAACATCTTCTGAATCTCGGGGTTATTGACGCTCCCTTTCATATGGACCGGCATGACAGCGTCGAACACGAACTCAACTTCACCGTTGGTCATATCTGGACTGAGAAAACGCAGGTTGCTGATCCTCGTGTTCTCTCTCATGGATTGAGGAGTCTCGTTCGCGACCTGTGATGAGAGAGTCTCGCGTTCGCGGTATGCAAAAGGGGGACCGAATGCGAGATAGCCTAGGAAGAGACTAAGCAACAAGAACGCAATGCCACCAAACGCGATCTTGTGGTTCGGCAGGATGTGCATGCGCTCAGTCAACAGCCTCGTGATTGATTCCCCCAACTGCTGTACCGAGTTGAGAGAGCGCACTCGGTGAAGTGCGCCATGCAGCTCTCGCCGTGCTTCCTCGAGCTGTTGGTCGCTGATTTCAATAGGCTTATGTTGAATGAGAACGGAGCGCAACTTCTTTAGCTCCTCATGTGCAGCTTGGCAGTCCGAGCATGTGTGCAGATGCGTTTCCAACTGGTATTGCTCATCTGCACCCAGCTCATCATAGAACAAAATCTGAAGCCACTCCTTGTACTGCTGATGGTTCATCTTGTGCAATCCTTCCGTAAGAAAGAAATTCTGCGTTTCGCCTCATGTCGTCGGTTGAGTAGAACGCTGAGTGCCCTAATTCTGGGGCATTCTTATTTCAAGCATCTTCTTCCAGCGAGTTCATTGAAGCAAGTCCTTTAACTGCTCACGCATGCGCTGAGTCGCCACGAAGAGATGTTTCTTCACTGTTCCTTCGCTGCAGCTCATCATCCCGGCGATTTCTTTCAGCTTATAACCTTCGTAATGCTTCAGCGTGAAGACCAGCTTCTGATGCGGTGAAAGTACCTTGAGCGCTTCCTCAACACGTATAGAGATCTCAGTATTGAGCGTCAGGCGGTCAGTCTCTACTCCGTCACTAAGTTGGTGGTGTGGCTCGACATCGTCACCTTCAAGATCATCGTCGAGTGAGACGTAGGAGTGCCGCTTGCGCCGTGCACGATGTGTAATGCAAACGTTAGTCGTTATGCGGTACAGCCAAGTGGAGAACTCACTACGCAGCTTGAACTTCGGCAAGCCTCTGTACACCCGCATAAATACCTCCTGGTAAATGTCCTTGGCATCTTCGGCACAGTTCACAAATCTTGCCACGATGGACAGCACCTGCTTGTCATATCTGTACACGAGTTGCTCGAAAGCTGCCGCATCACCGTGCTGGGCTTTCTGAATCAGTTCCGTATCGTTTGGCGCCATCTGATCTTCCATCTATATTAGACTTGGATTCGTGGAAAAGGTTGGGGATGATCTCAGTATCCCCAGGATTATAGCACTCGAGGCGTTGGTCTGGACAAGTAGGAAGGCAGACGTCGAATGAGTGCAAAGAGCGTCATTCCAAGTGCAGAATCCGATGCTATGGTTCTCGTCACACACGCGTTTGGCAATCGAGATTATTGATGAAAACGTCAGAGGTCCTTGCTGTGTTTGCTTGGCCTTCCCGGGTGCGATATGTGCTCCGGCTGTTCACTACCTATATTATACCGAAAGAATATAGGAGAAGTTACAGGTATAAGGAATTACTTTGTCGGTGAGGGGATCTGTCGCTGCTAGATGGAAGAAATGATCAGAATAGCAGCATGTTAGATCAAATCCCCACCTTGGGATCAATCAATTGCCTTGACAGTCTGAAGATTTTTTTGTATGTTGCGTGCGAATATTTCGCTGTGGTAGTTTCGGTGCGCTCTGTTGTCACAATGGGGAGATGATCCATGTTCAAACAGTCCTTTTTCGTGATTGGTTTTGTTCTGAGTACTTCTCTCGCTTCTGCTCAAACCACCGATTGGACAAAAGTCCACGAGCTGACGCTGCAGGGAATTGACAGATTCTTCAACCTGGACGTGGATGATGCAGAGCGGACATTTGATGAGGTGATTCAGACAGCACCGAACGATCCGCGCGGCTACTTCTTCAAGGGGGTGATGCATTACTGGATGTATCTTCTGAACAAAGATCAGAAGGACTTTGACGTCTTTTTCGAAATCTCTGACAAGGTGATTGAGTTGTGTGAAACAGCGTTGGAGAAGGACGAGAATGATCTCGTTGCGAACTTTTACCTCGGGGGCATATACGGTTATCGGGGACTCGCTCACTACCAGAATGGTTCGATGCTAAAGGCAGTGTGGGATGGGAAGAAAGGTTACGGACTGCTCAAGGAGGTCGTGAAGCGAAAACCTGATATGTATGACGCGCAGATGGGCTTTGGCTTCTTTGATTACCTTATCGGCAAGGCGCCGAGAGGATTGAACTGGATCCTAGATATGATCGGCTATAGGGGTGATGTCGAGCGTGGGCTTGCAGCTCTGAAGACCGCGGCAGAAAAAGGTACGTACACTCGCGGTGAGGCGATGTTCTATCTTTCACAATTCTCATTCAGCGAACACCGCTACGATGATGCGTTCAAGTACATCAAACTCCTGATGGAGAAGTATCCGAACAACGGATTGTTTTTGGGCACGTACGCGCAGTTTGAATATCGCCTGGGTAAAACCGACTATGCCATAGAGGCGGCAAGCAAGGCGATCGCAATCAGCAATCAGAAAAGGCTAAAATATGGTGAGGGGTTTGCGTACGCCATACTCGCAAACTGCCTTTTTGCGAAGAATGATTTTGAGAATGCGAAAGACAACTTCGAACTCTATATTCAGAAAACAACTAACGAAGATAACATCCAGAACTGGACTTACTACCGTCTGGGTATCTGTCATGACATTCTTGGCGAACGCGACAAAGCGATCGCGGCTTACAGGCAGATGAAGACAGTTAAGGACAAAGACAGATACTGGGATACTCACCTTTACCGAAGAGGTCAGCAGCGCATGCGACAACCAATGAGCGATGCACTCGTGTTGCTCATCAAAGCAGACAATGAACTGGGGATGAAGAACTATGATAGTGCGCTCGTGAGATACAAGGAAGCGTTAGGCAAAAGTGGAACTGATATTGACCGACAAGCATCAGCGCTATATGGGCTTGCACAGACGTACTATGAGAAAGAACGGTACACGGAGGTCATCAATATTGCGCAGCAGTTGCTCGCATTGAAACCACCCGAGGAGAAGTGGCTTATCCCTCACGGTCATTTCAAAATGGGACAAGCGTACCTGAAGCTCGGACGTAAGAACGATGCCCGCCGCGAGTTTCAAAAGATAGCCGACTATGATGATTATGACTATCAGTCTTCGCTTGAAGGCAGGGCAGAGGAGGAATTGGAAAAGCTCAAGACAGCGAGCTGAATGTCTGTGGGTTCATCCGCTTGGAATAGTCCAAGAGGTGGAAGGCTGAAGCCCGCGGCTCGTCATCTGAAAGCTTCCCTATGCTCATTCTTGGCGAGTGCTTCTGCACCCATGCGCCAAGACATAGTTGCTCCCTCCTCGTAAGCGCCTGTCACGTTTGAGTTAGGGTAAGCAGATCTTCCCCAGTATCACCGATCTGCTTGCCCCTGTAGCACGTGGGACGTTCGCAGGGTTCCCTAAGATTGCTTCATTCGCCAGAATCGCAAAACAGATAGCTTCCTTGGCATCTGATGAGAAACCGAAATCTTCGATCTGCGCCACCCTCACGCCGCTGAAGTACTTCTGAAGAGACCTCGTCATGAACTTGTTGTGAGCACCTCCGCCGCTCACAATGATTTCGTCAAGTTTTGTTTCTGGCTCTATGAAGAGTTCATAATTTCTGAAGACCGCCCAAGCTGTGAAGTCTGTCGCAGTGGCGATGATGTCTGGCAACTCGTATCTGCTTTCCTCCAGCAGCATATTGACGAAGGCGTGCCCATATCGTTCGCGTCCTGTGGATTTTGGCGGCTTCCGAGAGACAAATTCATCTGTTTTCATCCGCTCTAGCAATGGTTGACAGACTGTTCCACTGGAGGCGACTGCACCATTCTCGTCATACGGCATCCCGTAGAATGTCTGTATCAATGCATCAACTATCATGTTGCCCGGTCCGGTATCAAACGCGAGAACATCGTCCACACTACAATTCTTTGGCATGGCAGTGATGTTGGCGATTCCACCGATGTTAAGAAGCCCGCGACTGATTTTTTCAGAACGGAAACTGATGTAATCAAAATATGGGACGAGTGGTGCTCCTTCGCCTCCTATTGCCATGTCTCCAATGCGGAAATCGCCAACAGTGATGATTCCGGTAAGCTTGGCGATTGTGGACGGATCTCCGATCTGCAAGGTGGATTTCACTTTGTAACCAAACATGTCACTGGCTGCTGGAAGATGGTGAATCGTCTGTCCGTGCGAACCAATCAAATCAATATCTGATACGCTGATGTTTGCCCCATCTGCAATTTTCTTCACGGACTCGGCGTATAGTTGGGCAAGAGAGATATTTAGTCGGCAGATGTCTTCGACATTGCTTGTCTCACGGATAGAGTTCTTGAGAATCAGTTCTCGTGCACCTTCAGGAAAAGGATAGGTTTGAAATGCAATTTGTTCGAACTTGGTTGCTATTCCGCTGCCGATAACTTTGAGCAGGACAGCATCAATGCCATCTACTGATGTGCCCGACATCAGCCCAGCGATGATTTTCGTTTCTTTCTTTGTCAATTCGATAAGGTGATGCATAGAGATTCACTTGCTTGTCTAGTAATGTAGAGCGAATCGGTGATTTGCCCTAGTGCGAAACGGCTCCGTCTCGTACTACAATGGACCATAGCCTTTCTATTGTACCATGAACAGAATTCTGCTTGGTGCTCACACTTCTATCAGCGGCGGCATCCATACCGCGTTTGAACGAGGCAGTGTAGTTGGTTGTACAACAATGCAGGTCTTCACCAAGAACAACAATCAATGGTGTGGAAAACCACTGACGGAAGCAGACGTACAAATCTACAAGATTTGTCAGAAGAAGTCAAGAATAAGACCTGTCATTGCACACTCTGCTTATCTCATCAACTTGTGTTCAACAAACAGGGATGTCTCAGCGAAATCACGGAAGGCTTTCAGAGACGAACTCTTCAGGTGCGAGATGCTGGGGATTCGTGCTTTGGTTTTTCATCCCGGTTCACATCTCGGTGCAGGTGAGAAAGACGGTATCAAACGTATCTCCGAATCATTGAACATTATTCACGAGCAGACGAAAGATTACAAGGTCTTGAGCGTGCTTGAGACAACGGCTGGACAAGGAACGAGTGTTGGCTATCGTTTTGAGCATCTCAGAGAAATCATTGATCTGGTGGAAGAGACGAAACAGATGGGTGTCTGTGTTGATACGTGTCACATCTTTGCGGCTGGCTATGACATCCGCACCGAGAAGGGGTACCAGAGGACATTCGAAGACTTCGATGCCGTTCTTGGATTCGACCGACTCAGAGTGTTCCATGTGAACGATTCAAAGAAGCACTTGGCATCAAGGGTAGACAGGCACCAGCACATCGGCAAGGGCATGATTGGCAACAGTGCATTTCGTCTCTTAGTGAACGACAGACGTTTTCAGAAAATTCCCAAGATCATAGAGACGCCGAAGAGCGCAGACATGCATGAGGACCTTGTCAACCTCAGAAAGCTGAGAAGCTTTGTAACCGGTTGGAATGAGTAGGGACAGAACAGTGTTCTGTCCCCACGGGACCACCACACATTGATCACTTCTCTAACACCGTGAATTCAATTCTGCGGTTCTTGGCGCGTCCTTCCTCAGTCGCGTTTGACTCTATGGGTTTGCTCTTGCCATATCCCTTGGCGACAAGACGATCCCTGCTAACAGCGTGGTCCACCAAATACTTGACCACAGAAGCTGCCCTGTCTTGCGATAGCTTGAGATTGACCGCCTCTGTACCAACGCTGTCTGTATGTCCGCCAATCTCGATCTTCAACGTCGCATAATCATTCATTAGCTTCACGACCTTGTTCAACTCCGGGTAAGATTCCGGTCGCAACGTTGCCTTGTTGAAATCAAAGTAGATGTTGGGTAGGACAACACTCTCGCCGACCTCTCCTGGCTTGAGTTCTTCGGTTTCTTCTTCCGATGCCGCACAATCTATAAACACACTCAGAAGCACGGCGAGGATGCCGACACAAAGGTATTGCAGAACAGATGTTTTCATAACAAGCTCCTTACAAAGGTAAGATTAGAAGTTGTTTGGATGCGGGCGATGGGAAAAACAGCCATCGAAATATAGCAGTTTCTTTCATGTTTGTCAAGATGCGGCGACGTTTTCATCACTCTGAATGTCGTCCCCGATCATGATTCTTCTTAAGTCGTAGGCGAGCATCGTGTTGGGAAAGATGGCTTCGCACTCTGCCAATAGCCTCTCAGCTTCCTTGTGACGGGCACTGATGTGGCTGATGACAAGCTGTTTCACATTTGCTTCGCGTGCAACGCGGGCGGCATCTTCACTCGTGGAGTGCCCCGCCTCTATCGCTTTCTCATTCAACTCTGCGGTGAAGGTGGCATCATGTAACAGGAGTGTAGCCTCGTGCGCAAGCTCGACGGCGTTCCGCGTGAATCGTGTGTCCGTGCAGTACGCGAATGAACGACCAGGGATCTTTGGTCCCACCACACACGAAGGATGAATAACACGACCATCTGTCAGTTCGACTGGCTCTCCGGCTTTCAGTTTTCCCAGTAGTGGACCCTCAGGAATCCCCAACTCTCGAGCGCGATCAATGTTCAACCTGCCTGGTTTGTCCTTCTCCTGAAATCTGTATCCCAATGTAAAGATGCGATGTTCAAGCGGGAGGGCTGAGATAGTGTATTCGGGAGTCTCACAAACCACGCCACCTCGGGTTGATTCTTCCATTTCGTGTACGTGGATTTCAAACTCGGGATGCATGTCGGTGAGTCTCTGCATGAACTGAACATATTCTCCCAACCTTTGGGGACCATAAAGATTGAGATCTGTGCGTCGGCCGGTGAGGTGTATTGTCGAAATGAGACCCATCAGACCGTAAATGTGGTCCCCGTGAAGATGAGAGATGAAAATATATTTGACCTTTGAATGCTTCAAGCCTGCTTTCATCATCTGCATCTGGGTTCCCTCCCCGCAATCAAACAGAAACACTTCCCCATCTCGCACGAGTGCGGTGGCGGGGAGCTTCCTGTCGGAAGTCGGAATCGCTGAGCCTGTACCAAGTGTGATGAGTTCCATGGCCAGATCCTGAGTTTTCAGGCACGACTGTACATCGTAAAGATAAGAGTTTTCGCAGAAGATGCAAGGAGAAAACTTGGCAGTCCCAGTGAGATTGAATCCTTCTATCGAGCAGCGTAGAGGTGGGATTGTGGCTAAGATGCTTTCGTGTAGAAGCCACCGCCTCGCATCGGTGGTCGCAGCGCGAGGTAAGTGGCGGGTTAGGCATCTAGTTTCGTCTTGACACGTGCAGGTTTACGAATGTGGAAAGAATAACATCTTGGTATGGTCAAAAGGTATTGGCTGCTGTAATGGACAATTCCTGCATAGTGTAAAACCATATGAATAAGAAGGATATCTCTGGCACCATCTTTGCGATTTCCCATTTGGATTCTAAGGAATTCCTAATGTGAAACACGGTAGTTCCGACTCTGATATCACGGGACGAACGAAAAGAGCACAGTCGGGAAATAACTCGGCGACATCCCGGCAGCGTGGTGACTCTGTCCCGCTTCTGCACTCAGACGGTGACATCCCATCCGCACTGGAGACAAATAGATGATAGATGGATCTACGCATCAAAAGACTACAACTGCCTCCAAAGATCTGATCATAATCTGCGTTGTTGCCATTCTTGTATTCGCGCTAGCTTCTGTTCTTGATGTATTCGGAATGGTTGCAGAATGGTTTCTCGAAAAACATGAAGGACTATGGCCACTTGATGAGATTGTCACTGTGCTTGTACTCTTGGCGTTTGCCGTTGGCATCTTCTCTCTGCGGAGGTGGAGGGAACTCAGGGTTGAAGTCACCGCGCGCAAGCGCTTACAGGAGGACCTGAGGAAGTACCAGAAAAGGCTTGAGGAGAAGATACAAGAACGGGCAGCTGAACTGACAATGGCAAATGAACAGCTTCAGCGAGAAATTCCCCAGCGTAAGCTTTTGGAAGAAGCGTTGAGGGATAGCGAGGAGAAGTACAGGATCCTTGTGGAAAGTGCAACTGACATGATTTATATGATTGACGGGAATCACAAGGTATTATCCCTGAACAAAGCTGCAGCGATGCTCTGGAGTAAAGAACCTCACGAGATAGTAGGCAAATCAATTCTTGATCTATTCCCGGAAGAAATCGCAGCGCACTATGCGAAGGGCTTGGAGGAAGTATTCCAAACAGGCAGATCGAGGTGCGATCGAACAAAAATGATTGTTGGCGGAAAAGAATCATGGATAAGTGTCAGTCTTAGTCCTGTGAAAGATCATGAAGGAAGGGTAGCGGCAGTAATGGGGATTACCAGAGACATCACCGAGCAGAAGCAAGCGGAGGAAGAAATCCGCAGACTTAACGAAGAACTGGAACAACGCGTCATTGAACGCACTGCACAACTCCAAGCCGCAAACAAGAAATTGGAAATTCAAATCACCGAGCGCAGGCGGGCGGAAGAGGCGCTGCGCGAAAGCGAGCGGCATTACAGGGAGCTTGCCGACAGCATCAACGATGTCTTCTTTGGTTTTGATAAGGACTTGAGATATACCTATTGGAACAAAGCATCAGAAAAGCTTACGGGGATTCCAGCGAAGGACGCTATCGGGAAATCACTCTACGAGCTTTTCCCAGACACGCCACAGACAAGAGTGGCAGAGAGGGTATACCTGGATGTATTAAGAACGCAGCAGTCCCAGACTTTCGTAAATGAATACCAGCTTGGAGGTAAGGACTTCTTTTTTGAAATGAGCACCTATCCCTCTAGGGATGGCCTCTCCGTTTTCGTCAAGGACATCACCGAGCGCAAGCGCGCAGAGGAAGCGCTGCGGGAGCGTGAGGCGCGCCTTCGGGGGCTGTTTGAGACGATGGCTGAGGGCATAGTCCTAATTGCCCCAGGTGGTCAGATCATCCAAGCCAACCCTGCGGCAGAGCGCATCTTGGGGCTTCAGCGTTCCGAGATCGAGAGTCGCAACTACATTGCTCCAGAGTGGGAGATCCTCCGCCCTGACGGAACGCCGATGCCGCCGGAGGAGATGGCTGGTCCTCGTGCGATGAAGGAAAAGCGTCTCGTGAAGGATGTAATGATGGGCGTCAAGCACCTGGACGGCTCCATCGCCTGGATCAACGTGAGCGCTGCACCGCTCATGGATGAGGCTGGCAGGTTTATGGGGGTCGTCGGTACCTTCGCAGACATCACCGCGCGCAAGCGCATGGAGGAGGTGTTGCGAGAGAGTGAGCAGCGGTTTCGTATGGTGCTGGAAAGCTCCACGGACAATTTGTACCGACGGAACCTTGAGACCGATACCTACGACTACATGAGCCCGGCCGTAGAGCGCATCTTGGGCTATTCCCCAGAAGAGATACTCTCGATGCCGCTCAAGTCCGTCGTGAGCATGATGCACCCGGACGACATTGACAGAGTCAAGCGAGTTATTGCGGAGTCAATGGCCAGCGATAGAGACTCGTACTTGCTCGAATACCGCTTTAGGCACAAAGACGGTCAGTACCGCTGGCTCAGCGACCTGTTCACCGTGATCAGGGATGCGCAAGGGCGTCCGCTCTATTTCGTCGGCAATGTGCGCGACATCACCGAGCGCAAGCGGGCGGAAGAGACACTGCGAGAGAGCGAGGAGAAATATCGCAACCTTGTTGAGCGAGCAAATGACGGTATTGTCATTGTCCAGGATGGAATAGTCAAATTTATCAACACGCGTTTGGCAGAGATGAGAGGCGTAACCGCTGAGGAGGTTATCGGTACTCCGTTTACTGATCATATCTACCCCGACGAGCTTCCCGAAGTAGTTGATCGCTACAAGCGGCGCATGGCAGGTGAGGACGTCTCACCGATATACGAGACAGCGCTCAGGTGCAAAGACGGCAGTAGGATACATGCCGAGTTAAACGCGGGTATAGTCACATATCAAGGAAAGCCGGCTGATCTCGTGATCGTCCGCGACATCACCGAGCGCAAGCGGGCGGAGGAAACGTTGCGGGAAAGTGAAGAGCGGTTTCGGAGTCTGGTTGAGACCACAAGCGATTGGGTTTGGGAGGTTGATCAGAATGGCGTGTACACGTATGTCAGCCCATGTATACATCAGGTCTTGGGTTATGAACCTGAGGGAGTTCTCGGCAAGACTCCGTTCGACCTGATGCCACCGGACGAGGCGCAACGCGTCGCCGCCATTTTTAGCCATATCGCCGCCCAGCTCGAACCGTTCAGTAGCCTGGAGAATACGAACCAGCATAGAGATGGTCGTTTGGTCGTTCTCGAAACAAGTGGAGTGCCGTTCTTCGATCCGGACGGGACCTTCCGAGGCTATCGCGGGATAGACCGCGACATCACCGAGCGCAAGCAGGCGGGGGAAGCCTTGCGCCGAAGTGAGGAACAGTATCGCCTGATTACAGAAAATACGCGCGACCTTATTTGCATGCTTGACCAAGACGGTAACTTTATCTATGCAAGTCCATCATTCAGGGAGGCTTTAGGATGCGAGCCTGAAGAATTGATGGGCAGTAGTTTCTTTTCTCTTGTTCATCCTGATGATAGAGTACCTGCAGCTAGGACATTGCCAAGAGCGTTGTTCAGCCAGAATGGACGAACTGTAGAATTGCGATATAAACATCAGAACGGCGAGTGGCGTATCTTCGAATCGGTATGGGGTTGGATCTTCGATGGCGCACGAAGTCCCCAAAGAGCGGTGGTTGTCTCGCGAGATGTCACTGAACGCAAGCGAGCAGAAGAATCGCTCCGTATCTCTGAGCGCAAGTATAAGGATATTTTCGACTTTGCTCCTGTGGGGATTTATCAATCCACGTGGGAGGGCGATCTCATCACAGCGAACATGGCTTCTAGCTCGAATTCTTGGATATTCTTCAGTTGAAGAACTCATGCAACTCAACCTTGCCAAGGATATCTACTTTGACAAAGCTCAACGCCAGGCTTCTCATTGATGAATACGCCCCAAAGGGGGGAAGCTGGGACAGCGAGGTCTCATGGAAAAAGAAAGACGGCACGCGAATTTGGATCATGCTGGATGCACATACAGTCAAGGATCCTTCCGGCAAGATAATATACTTCGAAGGCTTTGTTCGCGACATTACTGAACGCAAGCAGGTGGAGAACGAGATCAATATGTTTGCTCATGCCATCAGAAGTACGATTGAATGCGTGAGCATTACGGATACGGATAACAACATTATCTTTGTCAACGATGCTTTTCTGAAAACGTATGGATATGAGAAAGACGAACTAACTGGAAAGCCAATCGCGCTTGTTCACTCCCACAACAATCCACCCGATGTCATCGAAGGGATTCGTTCTGCGACGCTGAGCGGGGGTTGGCAAGGTGAGTTGATGAATCAAAGGAAGGACGGGACTGAATTCCCTGTTTTCCTCTCCACCTCGGTCGTTCGTGATGCAAAGGGGGAATCTATTGCCCTCATTGGCGTAGCTACGGACATTACAGAGCGCAAACAGGCGGAGGAGAAGATACGTGAACAAGCTGCCCTTCTGGATGTAGCTCAAGATGCGATTATTGTCCGAGATCTTGAAGGCGCCCTCTTGTTCTGGAATAGAGGGGCTGAGCGTCTCTATGGTTGGAAAGTTGAGGAAGTCCTTGGCAAGAACGCAGCTCGTTTTCTGTACACAAAAGAAGGTTCCCAACAGCGCATCGAGGCCGAGAAAAGCGCATTCGAGAAGGGAGAATGGACAGGGGAGTTGTCTCAGGCAACAAGAGATGGTAAGGAAGTTGTTGTTGAGAGTCGCTGGAGCGTGGTGCGTGATGGTCTCGGAAATCCGAAGTCCATGCTTACTGTCAACACAGACATCACCGAAAGGAAGCAGCTTGAAGCACAATTCCGCCATACACAGCGGTTGGAAATCATTGGCACACTAGCTGGTGGCATCGCACATGATCTTAACAATGTGCTTTCCCCGATTCTTATGGCAACCGAAATCCTCCGGGAGAAACTCCTCGACGAGAAAGGTCAGCGGACGCTTAGGATGATTGAATCCGCTGCGAAACGCGGCGCGGATATTGTGAAGCAGGTTCTTACATTTGCACGAGGAGTTGAGGGAGAACGTGTCGTGCTGCAGCCCAAGCATCTCCTCCAAGAGATGGAGAAGATCGCTCGCGAGACCTTTCCCCGAACGATTCAGATATATTCTGAGATTGAAAAAGATTTGTGGACGATCTATGGTGACGCAACACAGTTGCATCAGGTGTTGATGAACCTTTGTGTTAATGCAAGGGACGCGATGCCAAATGGTGGGAAGCTGACGATTAAGGCTGAAAACGTTCTGCTCAATGGGAACGGCGCACGCGTGCATCTTGAGGCAGGAACCGGTCCCCATGTTGTTCTCTCTGTCGCAGATACTGGAACGGGTATTCCTCGAGAGATCATAGACAAGATCTTTGATCCTTTCTTCACGACTAAGGAAGTAGGTAAAGGGACGGGACTTGGTTTGTCAACCGTCTCTGGAATCGTCAAAAGCCACGCCGGCTTCGTCAATGTGGACAGTCAAGTGGGGCAAGGAACCGAGTTCAAGGTGTATTTGCCTGCTCTGGAGACTGCGGTCGCGCGCCGCATGGACGAGGCTTCATGCGAATCTGCCGACAGGTCATGGTGAACTCGTGCTTGTCGTTGATGACGAAGTGTACGTTCGTGAGATCACCAAGGAGACGTTAGGGGCGTTCGGGTACCAAGTGCTCACAGCAAGGGATGGTGTGGAAGCCATGACCGCATATGAGGAGAACCGTGGAAAGATCAATGTTGTCTTGGCGGACATGATAATGCCAAATATGGATGGCGCGGCACTGATTCGATCGCTGCGGCAGATGGATCCGAAGGTAAAGATTATTGCGGCAAGCGGATTCCCAGATACTGAGAATATCCCTGAGATAACAAGCTCATCCGTTCAAGCATTTCTTCCCAAGCCGTTTACAGCGGAGAAGCTGCTCAACATATTGAAGACTGTTCTTCAGTGACACGCGATCACATAGCGGAACTCGCTGAGGTCGAACTTGCGATGAAGGTTTCGATGCCTGTAGTATCCAATCCCAGATTGGAGAGAGAAGAATTACGATGACGTTACAATCATGTGAAAAACGGAATCAAAAGGCGTGAGCACCATGAACTTCAATCCAACAACATTGCGCAAGAACACACGAGCATTCAAAGACTTGGTCATCATCTCTGTTGTTGCCATTCTTACGTTTGCGTTGGCGCATATCTTTGATATGTTTGATGTGATTGTAGAATTGTCTCGGAAATATGGAGAAGTGTATATTGATGAATTTGTTATTGTGCTTATGGTATTGGCGTTTGCTTCTGGCGTTTTCTCTTTGCGGCGGTGGAGAGAACTCAGGGATGAGGTCACAGAGTGCGAGCAAGTGCACGAGGCAGAGGCGAAAGAGCGCAATCTGCTGCGCACGTTGATAGAAACCTTGCCTGATCGCATTTATGTCAAAGACACAGAGAGCCGGTTTGTGCTGATCAATAACGCAGTTATGAGTGATTTTAGAGCGACCCAACAGGATGAGATTATCGGTAAGACGGATTTCGATTTCTTCCCGCGGGAACTGGCGGAGCGATATTATTCCGATGAACAGACGATTCTTCAGTCGGGTGAGCCGATTATCAACAAAGAAGAATCCATCATAGGTCGGGCAGGCAACAAGTTGTGGACTTCCGTCACCCGAGTGCCTTTGCACGACAGTCACGGAAATATCGTGGGACTGGTAGGTATGAACCGCGACGTCACTGAGCGCAAGCAGATAGAAGAAGCGCTGCGGGAGAGCGAAGAGCGATATCGAACCGTGATCGAAAACCAAGGTGAGGGTATCGGTATTGTTGACCAAGAGGAGCGGTTCGTCTTCGTTAACCCCGCGGGGGAGAGGATTTTCGGTGTACCTGAGGGTAGCCTCATCGGTCGGAACTTGAAGGAGTTCACTATCCCGGAGCAGTTTGCAGTTGTCATGGAAGAAACAGCAAAACGTCGCATGGGTGAAAGAAGCACGTATGAACTTGAAATCATCCGCGCGGACGGAGAAAGACGCCACATTCTTGTGACAGCCACTCCCCGGTTTGATAGCAGGGGACAATTCACCGGCACATTTGGAATTTTCCTCGACATCACCGAGCGCAAGCGTGCAGAGGAGGCGCTGCGGGAGAGCGAAGAACGCTTCCAACGCTTGTCCGAAGCCCCGTTTGAAGGGATTGTCTTTCATGACCAGGGCAAGATTATAGACGCAAACCAGGCGTTCGCTACCATGTTTGGATATGGCTTGTCGGAGACGATCGGCAAGAATGCGCTGGATTTTGCAGCGCCAGAACTGCGAGAGGTGGCATTACGTCACATCCGTACTGGATCCGAGGAGCCTTACGATGGTGTGGCCATCCGCAAGGACGGTTCCACGTTTCCCGTTGAAGTCCATGGCAAGGGCGCTCCCTATAAAGGGCGGACTGTCCGACTGACCGCCGTGCGTGACATCACCGAGCGCAAGCGGGCGGAGGATACATTGCGCCGAAGTGAAGAACAGCACCGTCTGATTACGGGAAATACGCATGACCTTATTTGCATGCTTGACCAAGACGGTAACTTCATCTATGCAAGTCCATCATTCAGGGAGGGTTTAGGATGCGAGCCTGAAGAATTGATGGGCAGCAGTTTCTTTTCTCTTGTTCATCCTGATGATAGAGTACCTGCAGCTAGAACATTGCCAAGAGCGTTGTTCAGCAAGAATGGACGAACTGTAGAATTGCGATATAGACATCAGAACGGCGAGTGGCGCATATTCGAATCGGTATGGAGCTGGATATTCGATGAGAACCGAAGTCCACAAAGAGCTGTCGTGGTCTCCCGTGACATCACTGAACGCAAGCAGGCAGACCAAGCGCTGCGTGAATCGGAGGAGAAATATCGTGCGCTGTTTGAGGAATCTAAAGACACGATTTACATCAGCACACCCGACGGGAAATTTCTGGACATTAATCCTGCTGGAATTGAGTTATTCGGATATTCTTCCAAAGATGAGATTTTGCAGATTGACGTTCGAGATCTCTATATCAATCCAAGCGATCGGGAAACATTCAGCCGCACCATTGAGCAGGAAGGATTCGTGAAAGACTTCGAATCGGCGCTGAAAAGAAAAGATGGAGAGAAGTTGATCGTGATCGAGACAGCCAGTGCGATGCGCGATGGCAGAGGGAACATCGTGGCATACCGAGGAATCATGCGGGATGTCACGAGGCAGAAACAACTTGAGCAACAGTTCCTCCAGGCTCAAAAAATGGAAAGCATTGGCAGGTTGGCTGGCGGTGTCGCGCATGATTTCAACAATGTGCTCACGGCTATCATGGGTAGCGCAGATCTGGTTTCGAGGATTATGGGTGGTGAAGAGAAACTGTCTCATTATGTTGGTGTCATCAAACAAGCAGCGCGGCGAGGAGGGGACTTGGCAAAGCAACTCTTGACGTTCGCTCGGCTAGAAACATATAACATGAGACCGGTTATCGTGAATGAGGTGCTCGAGGAAACGATCAAGCTCGTCGAACGGACCTTCGAAAGATCTGTGGAGGTCAAAACGCGGTTTGCCGACGGCATACCATTCATCAACGGCGATGCGGGGCAGCTCGAGCAAGTCTTCATGAACCTTTGTGTCAACGCTCGTGATGCGATGCCAGACGGGGGAACGTTGACGATTGAGACTCGGTCTGCAAGCGTTGACGACGCTGTTGAACAAAAGTCTCCGCATTTCACATCGGGAGAGTACGTCGAGGTCTCCATTTCTGACACCGGCGCCGGTATGGATGAAAAGACGCTGCAGCACATTTTCGAGCCTTTCTTCACCACAAAGGAACGGGATAAGGGAACAGGGCTTGGACTCTCCGTGGTCTATGGTATTGTTCAAAGTCATAAGGGTTTCATCATCGTCGAAAGCACCGTTGGCTTTGGAACGACGTTCAGAATCTATCTGCCGATTCCGGAGTATCAGGCGAAAGGCGAAGTTCCAGCGAAGCAAATGTATCAGGAAGGCGTGAATGGGAAAGGGACTGTCTTGATTGTGGATGACGACGAGATGGTTCAGGATCTGACAGAGGAATTGCTGACAGGGTTAGGTTACCATGCGCTCAAGGTGGGCAGCGGTGAGGAATGTATTGAAGCGTACCGTGAGAGAGGCAAAGAGATTGACCTTGTGATCTTAGACATGGCAATGGCGAAGATGAATGGCGAAGAGACTTTCCGACGGCTGAAGCTGCTTGATGCAGATGTGAAGGTGCTAATTGCCAGTGGACTGACAGAACTTGAGCGTCGTCGGAGAATGGAAGAAGCCGGCATAGCAGGTTTCCTCCAGAAGCCATATGAGATTGCGGAACTGTCGAATGCAGTGCAAGGAGCGATGGAGTAAGAGCATTCACTTGAACGGCTCTACATCACTTTCTCTGCCTGGCAAGGATCTTTTCTGTGCGCTGTGAAGTGACAAAGGTGCTGTGGGAATTCGAAGTCCTATGGTGGCAGCTCACCCCGTCAATCGCTTCTTGCGGCGCCTGGTTTCCGCCGGGATTGTCAAAGAAGAAGGTACCTCTCTGCAAAGACGGAACCTGCGAACGGAGTTCAAGAGGATCTGACGTTATAAGGCTCCAAGAACTCTCCAAACGTGCGCGTCCGGTTCAGGGCTTGCGCAAATCTTCCATTCGAAATGTAGTTTGACAGATGCAGCCTTGCGTGCTTCTTCCTACTGTCAAACAAATCAAGACGATTAGATATGATGTGCAGCTGGCTTGCCAGTTAGCCTCACTTCTCTCTCTCCTTCACCACTGTCTCCCCTTTGTATAACTGTTTGACTGTCTCTGCGTCTTTGTCACTGCCGACGACATCACCATAATGCATCGGGACAAGAACCTTCGGCTGAATCACATTTGCCGCTTCCGCCGCTTCCTTTGCATCCATAGTGTAGGTGCCGCCACATGGCAGAAGGGCAATGTCCACCTTGATGGATTTCATCTCAGGAATGAAGTCAGTATCGCCAGCGTGATAGATCTTCTCCCCGTTTGAAAGCGTGATGACATATCCAACCCACTTGTTGGCTTTCGGATGAAACTTCTTCGTCAGATTGTATGCTGGAACAACTACGACATTGAGAGAATCAACCTGAAGCGTTTGACCTGGCACGACTGCTTTCACCGAGCCTCTCAATTCACGTGCCACATCTTCAGGAACAACGAAGACAGTCTCCTTCTTCTGAATCGCAGCAATGTCATCAGGAGAGAAATGGTCACCATGACCATGTGTGATGAAGATGTAGTCAGCTTTTGGAAGTCCGCTTGGAAGCTTCCAGGGATCAATGTAGATTTGTTTCCCTGCGTCTGCAATCCTGAAAGCCGCCTGACCATACCAATGAACGTTTTCGACACCAACCCGTGACTCTCTCCTTCCAGTGTCTTGCGCCGTTTGTGGACTAAGTGCACTGCGGTCGGACGGCGAATGTCTGCTTCCACAACATAGCAGCAGAAGCAGTAGCACTAGTCCGCCAATGATGTCTTGTGTTTTCATATCCACCTCCAATTTATCTGAGGTCGTGATGTCTACTCACTTACTCTCCCTGTATCCACGCTTCAGCGATCTGCACGGCGTTTGTCGCAGCGCCTTTGCGCAGATTGTCGGAGACAATCCACATGTTCAGACCGTGCTTCACCGAGTCATCCCGACGAAGTCTTCCGACAAACACCTCGTCTCTTTCGTAAGCCCAAATCGGCATCGGGTATTGTTCGTCTTGTGGATCATCCTGTACTATGATTCCCGGCGCCATCTGCAACAGCTCGCGGACCGTTGCGAGGTCGAACGGTTTCTCGAATTCAACATTGACAGACTCGCTGTGTCCGCCGATGACCGGCACGCGCACGCATGTCGCGGTTACTTTAATGGAATCATCGCCCATAATCTTCTGGGTCTCTTTCATCATCTTGTGCTCCTCGCGTGTATAACCGTCCTCGAAGAACACATCAATGTGAGGGAGACAGTTGAATGAGATTTGATGGGCGAACTTCTTTGTTTGGACTTCTTCCCTGTTCAGCTCGCACATGAGCTGGTCGTACCCTCTCTTGCCAGCACCAGTCACAGATTGATAGGTGGAGACCACGACGCGCTTGATCCTGTAACGGTCGTGCAGCGGTTTCAAAGCAACCACCATCTGAATGGTCGAGCAGTTTGGGTTTGCAATGATTCCCTTGTGGTCGAAGATCTGCTTGCGATTCACCTCCGGAACGACGAGAGGAATCCCAGGCTCCATTCGGAAGGCACTGCTGTTGTCTATCACGAGCGTTCCGTTTCTTGCCGCGGTTGGCGCAAATTCGCGACTTACTGCCGCCCCGGCGGAGAACAATGCAAGCTCGGAATTGCTGTGAGAGAGGATTTCATGAGATAGCTTCTGAACCTTGACACGATTCCCCTTGAATTCAAGTTCAAGACCTGCGGACCGCTCCGATGCGAGCGGGATTAGACGTCGAATGGGGAAATCGCGTTCCTGCAACACCTGGACCATCTTTCTTCCCACCATACCAGTCGCTCCAACAACGATAACATCGTACTGCTTCATATGCCTGATTCTCTATTGATGAATTGCCGCGTTCGAGGGCTGTGATGAACTACGTCCCATGTTGGACTGTTCCGTCCAAGGTGAGACTGTAATTGCAGTTCTCTGACGTGTGACGCACAGATACAGTGGCAGGGAGGGAGAATTCACTCGAAGATATCCGTCATCCCCTCGACATCTGAGAAAAACTCCTTGTGCAGTCGTCGAACGACCTCATTGACATGTTTCTCATCAACTACGAAGCTCAGGTTGATCTCTGATGCTCCCTGAGAGATCATATTGATGTTGATATCCGTGATCGCATTTAGCACCTTGGCAGCAACACCCGGACTGTTCTTCAGGTTTTCTCCCACGACACACACAATTACCTTCTTCTCGCTCACGTTCACTGTGGCGAACATCCGCAACTCACGAATGATATGATGGAGATTTTTCACATCATCTATCGTGACGGAGATGCTGACCTCCGAAGTCGCGACAGTATGCACAACGGTCTGATATTTATCAAAGACATCAAAGACGTTTTCCAGAAAACCGTGTGCGAGAAACATCCTCGAAGATACGATGCTGATCAGTGTGATGCCTTCCTTGTACGCGATGGATTTGACCACGCACTTCTTGTTGACTCGCGGCTTTGAGACAATCAGCGTTCCGGTTGATTCCGGACGTTTGGAATTCAGGACTCGCACGGGCATATTCTTCTTCACGGCTGGAAGTATTGTCTCAGGATGCAGCACCCGCGCGCCAAAATATGCAAGTTCTGCCGCCTCATTGAATGACATCACTTTGATTCTCTTCGCTTCCTTCACGACAGTGGGGTCTGATGTCAAAATCCCATCAACATCAGTCCATATTTGTATATCCTTTGCGCCGAGAAGTGAACCAATAATCGCTGCGGAGTAATCTGACCCACCGCGTCCAATTGTCGTGGTCATTCCTGATTGCGTGGCGCCGACGAATCCCTGTGTGATGACAACGTGGTTGCTTCTGATTTTCGGTTCAACGACCTGGCGCAGTCTTCGTTCTACGATCTTGAACAGAGGCACTGCTTGTGTATATTGGTCGTCCGTGATCATGAACGAACGCGAGTCAATGAGAACCGAACGGATCTTCTGAGATTCAAAGTAATGATGGATGATGAACGAGGAGAAGCGTTCGCCGTACGCTTCAAACGTGTCAATGGAGCGAGGTGTAAGCTCTCCAAGAATCGCCACCCCGTTGACCAGCGTGGCAAGTTCCTCCGCGAACTCCGTGATGCGTTTCTGAAGCAACTCCCTGGTTTCGCCATCAAACAGTTCTCTCACGATCTTCCTATGCCTGCGCTCGATTGCAGCGACAGTTTGCAGCGCTTCATACTTTTGTCCTTGCGAAGCCAGCCGTGCAGTCTGCAGAAGTTGGTTGGTTATTCCCGCACAGGCAGACACAACGACGATGGGACGACTGGATATTTGCTTCCGAACAATAGCTGTGATATTGCGTATTGCCTTGGCGTCCTCAACTGAGGTTCCGCCAAATTTCATGACGATCATAGTGGACCAGCAGCCAGTATGCCAGAGTTTGTTTGACGAGCTAGTGATTAGATCCTATAGCTTGTACCCAATTTTCCTCAAGAATCCTTTTCTCCAAGCAATATCCTCCTCGGTCTCGATCCCCTTTGTCTTCAGTCCATCAATTACACCGAGAATACCTCTGCCCTGTTCCGTTTCCGCGATGACGACCTCGACAGTGTTCGCTGTTGCGCAAAAGATGCGGCACACCTCAGGTACATTCTTAATGACATTGAGAATGTTGATCGGATATCCATTTTCCATGAAGATGATGAAACAGTGTCCACATGCCAAGCTTAAGGCGTTCTTCTGCGCCAACTCAACCAGTTTTGCATCATTGCCCGCCCATCTCACGAGAGCCGGACCTGAGGATTCACAGAATCCAACTCCGAATTTCATGCCCGGTACGGTTTGGACGATTGCTTCATAGATATCTTCAACCGTCTTGATGAAGTGTGCCTGTCCGAGGATGAAATTCATGTCGGTTGGCTTTTCGATAGATACGATCTTGAGTTCCATAAGTGCTTCTCCCTATATTAAGGGTGTTCTGATGTCATTGCTGCATCACGTCTGATATGTGCGAAGTCCTGGCTACGAAGGCGGCAGACTATCATTTCCATACGCCGGGAATCCTTGTCCCACATTTCGGACATGAGCCGTCTCTCAGGGTGTTCCTCGCTATGTGGTAGCCATAACGTTCGATCAGCAATTCGTCGCAGGCAGGGCAATACGTGTTCTCATAATTTCGCACGTGTCCCGGAATGTTGCCGGCATAAACGAAATTCAGTCCAGCGGAACGTCCTGTCTCCACCGAACGTAGCAGTGTCTTGACAGGCGTGCTGTTCGCTTCAAGCATCTTATAATCTTGATGAAACGCCGTCACATGCCAGGGTATGTCGGGCGAAATCGAGGCGATGAACTTCGCAACGTTAGTCAATTCTTCATCCGAGTCGTTGAAGCCAGGAACTATCAGCGTAACGATCTCTGTCCAAAATCCCTTCTCATGCAACATGCCAATCGAGTCGAGCACAACACTCAGTCGTCCACCAAGCTGCCGATAGCGTCTGTCGTCGAATCCTTTCAAGTCAACCTTGTAGAGTTCGACAAAGGGTTGCAGATAGTCCAGCACCTCCGGTGTCGCGTTGCCGTTGGAGACGTACGAACATTTGAGTCCGAACTTCTTCGACTCGCGGAAGATTTCCACAGCCCATTCGCTCGTAATGAGCGGCTCGTTATACGTGCTGGTGATGATCGGCGCTTTATGCCGAAGCGCGAGTTCGACAATTTGCTTTGCCGCTATGATCTCGGGTGATCTACCAGCTTCCGGATCGCGCAGGACCTGCGAAGTATCCCAGTTTTGGCAAAACGAGCAATGATAATCGCAACCGAGCATCCCAAAACTTAGCGCAGTTGCACCGGGCAAGGCGTGAAAGAACGGCTTCTTCTCAATTGGATCTAATTGGAGCGCAGCGACGTATCCCGTTGGGACATACAGTACACCACCGACATTGAAACGTACTTTGCAGATACCTTGCCTGCCATCGAGAATCTTGCAGCGATGTCCACAGGCGTAGCAGAGTACACGGCCGCCATCCAATTTCTCATATAACTCACCTTCCCTTGTGTGTGCCGCAAGATCTTTTTCTAATGTTATGACCTCACCCATACGTCATTCTCGGTTACTCCAAGACAGTCCACCGCTGAAGAAGATGGAGATAGGATTCCACAGAGCAGCGAGAACAAGTTGCAATGCTCCGCACTCCAACTTCTCAAATCACTTCACTTCATAATATATCTGAATTTCAACAAGAGTCAAGTGCTCTTGCTCAAATTCTCTTATCTTTTGTGTGAACCGGGAAAGTAGAGGCAAAGCTTAGTTGGACAATCTGAAATCACCGGTTCTTCCTGTGCCCCACCGTCAGAACGTACAAGGGGTCTTCATCATCTGCAAATCCCATGACTTTTTTGATGCCGTCGTCGTTGAACGCGCCAACGATACAAACGCCAAGATCGAGACTCTCAGTCTGCAGACAGAGATTTTGCGCTGCGTGACCAACTTCCATGTACACATAGCGATAACCTCGCTCCCGATACTTCCACGTCATTCGCTCACACACAGCAGTGATGACGATGTCCACTGCCGCATCTCGAACCTGCTCCTGTCCAAGCGACGCCCGATATAATTCCTTTCGCTCGTCGCCAAGAAGTGTGATCTGCAAAGCGTGCCGTTTGGGAAGATACTTATACACTCCAGCTTTCAACTGCTCAACATGACCAACCACTGCATACACCCCCAGCGGATACAGCGCCCCTGCCGACGGCACCGTTCTCCTATCGTCATCAGAGGTGATCCCTTGGCATGACCATAGAAGTTGGGAAAGCTGCTCAAGGCTGATGGGTTCACTGGAATACTCTCGCACAGTCCTTCGCTTCAGTATCGCTTCCTCGAGTGAGGTTTTGCCTGTGAGAAGTGGCTTCGGAAGTGGAATGACTCTGCCCACTTCCACGTCAGAAGACGTGTTCAGGTTCAACTATCATCCTCCTGGAATGAGAATCAAGTACGAAAAGTGGATTCGGAAGCCCCTATATAACCTCCCTCAGACGCATAAGATGCTTGACGAGCTCGTCTAGCATACTGTTTCGGTTGGCGTGAGTCAATTCTATAAGCTCGACATCGTTCCTCTTCTTCAGAGATTGAATAAACTCGTCTCCACGCTTTGCTATGGTGGCAACGACTTTTTGTTCAGAGTCTAAGATCTCACTCACTATGTTTCTAAACTTAGTGGACAGACATTCCATCTTGGCAATTTCATCAATGAGGGTGAAATCGCACCTCTCGCTCAGTCCGAATGCCTCATCCAACACCCGCTCGAAATTATTGACATCAACCCCATACTTCCCAACACGATGAGGACTCCGAAAACTCTTGTGAGCTAAGACGATCTCCGTGCCTCCGAACGTTCTCAGCCGAAAGCCAAGTCGTTCGCCGCCTTCCCGAATTTCCTCCGTGTAAAATCCTTGAAGCCGATATGGCTTCAGTCTCTCTGCCAACTTCATGATGAGCGTCGTCTTGCCAACACCAGGTAAGCTAGTAACAAAAATGTTCTTGGGATGCGGCATGTCTATCTGAGCAGCATCAGCTTCTTTGTTGCGACAAACGAACCAGCTTGCAGGCGATAGAAATATGTGCCGCTTGGAAGACCACTTGCGTCGAAGCTCACGATGTACTTCCCCGGCTCTTTCGATTCATTGATTAACACTGCAACTTCCCTACCAAGAACGTCATACACCTTCAGTGTTGCGCTTTGCTTGCTCGGCAATGAGAACGCAATCGTAGTTGCAGGATTGAACGGGTTTGGGTAATTCTGCTCTAATCGGTACTCCGTTGGCAGTCCTTTATCCGGCTCTTGCTTGACGCCAGTTGTGATTCGATTGGGCAAATACCAGAATCCCACCTCGTGTATGTTGGATGCACCTGTCAGCCTCCCAATAGCAGGTTGACCAAGTGTCCCAAGGATGCCGTAACTGCCGCTGGTAAGTGCAGCACCGCCGCTGCCAATTACGCCGTACGGCACATTATATTGCGCCGCAACATGCTGGTGGAAGATCAAGGCACCGGCAAGAACGGTGATGATAATGCCTACTTCTGTATGTTTCATGTTTAGATTCCTCCTGATGTATTTGGGTTTCGTTATTGCAGTCTCTGGGGATCACTTCACCCGCCCCGTTTTCGCGCCCTCTAATCGGTGCTCTTCCTTCATTAGGTTCATCTTCTCCGTTTCAGCCCTATTCTTCGCGATGACTTCAGGCCAAACAGTCTCCATCATCCGTTTGTTGTACTGCTTATTCTCATCCTCTCTCGCCAGTCGCTCATCTTCGTAGTACTTGCGCTTGCAGACGACGCGATAGGTGAAATGTGCGTTCGAGGTGCCACTCTGCAGTTCCACAACATCAAAGCCAGTTGCGGTCCTGTTGGTCACGAAAACGCCCTTGCAGTCATCATTAAGTTGCACAAATACCTTCATGGAGTGCTCGGCATCCACAGTGACGGTCTGCAAAAACGTTGGATCAAGTTCAATGTGTGCTCTACCGTTCGCGAGTGTTCCTTCAGCGTAGTCGTTGAAATACACCTCTGCGGCTTCTTCAGCGAAGAGATTTACTTGTGAACCGCTGTTCAATTTCACGGTTGCCGACTTTGTCCCAGTGGCAATGAAGCTACCAGCAGCATACACGGCGGTGCCGCTGCTGCTGTTGCCATACACGCCTGTACTGCTGGTACTGGAGCCGCGCACACCAATGCCGGTGCCACATTCGCCAACCACTCCTACGTTGCCTGCGCTCGTGCCATACACGCCGTAACCGCTGCTGCTGTTGCCATTCACGCCGGTACCGCTGGTGCTGTTGCCAGACACGCCGTCACCGCTGGTGCTGTTGCCAGACACGCCGTCACCGCTGGTGCCGTTGCCAGATACGCCGATACCGCTGCCGCTTTGGCCATTCACGCCCGTACCGCTGGTGCTGGAGCCGCGCACACCAATGCCCTCGGGAGATTTGCCAAACACTCCTACATTTTCATAGTTCTCGCCATACACGCCGTAGCCGCTGCTGATGTTACTCACCCCGTACACACCAGATTTACCGCCGCCATAACTCACGCCCACAACGCCGTTACTGATGGTGCTAAAGCCATACACGCCGTCGCCATCATAGCTCTTGCCGTTAACACCGTAGCCGTTGCTGCTTTCGCCAGACACGCCATAACCATTACCACTGTTGTTACCACTGATAATCGCATTAGGGCCGTCAGTAGAACCACTTAAGTTGAGCGGAACATTTACGTTCAAGGTCACTGCACCGGTTGTGCCTCCGCCATTGAGACCGGTTCCCGCTGTTACACCTGTAATGGTCCCTCCACCACCTGCCGCTGCTATCGTAAGTGTGTTCCCACTCGGTGTAATTGTCACATTTGTCCCTGCTGCAATTGTCACATTATCTTTCAATGTGTTAAGGCTCTTGACAACCTGTCCACCTCCTATCTTGCTGCTCGACACTGCATTTGCCGCTATCGTTGGATTCGGAAATGTGCCCGCCAAATCTCCACCGGCAGAACCGCTTGGGGGGACGGTAACGCCCGAACCGAGCTTCGCTAGCGTGACTGCGCCATCTTGAATCTTTGCAGTGGTTACTGAGTTGTCAGCAAGTTGCGCTGCGCCTAGTTGTCCGCTTCCTATCTTTGCGCCTGTGACTGCGCCGTCTGCAAGTTGTACTGTACCTACTCCACCATTTGCAATACCTACCGTTACACTTCCGCTTGTACCGCCCCCGGTAAGTCCCGTTCCTGTAGTAACACCCGTGATTGTTCCTCCACCTCCACCTGATGCTGCTATGGTGAGTGTGTTCCCACTTGGTGTGATTGTAACATTTGTCCCTGCAGAAAGTGTGACGTCATCTTTCAATGTGTTAAGGCTCTTGACCACCTGTCCACTGGCGATTTTGCTGCTTGTTACAACACCTGAAGCTATGGTCGGATTTGGATAACTCCCAGTTAAATCTCCACCTGCTGAACCACCCGGCGGCAGTGTAACGCCAGGACCAAGCTTGGCTTGTGTTATCGCGCCATCGGCAATCTTGGCGGTGGTCACAGCATTGTCAGCTATTGACTGAGTACGCAAGCTATATGGTGAGGAAGTGAGTGGTAGCCGAGGACTAAGCTCACTGCCACCTCCAACCGCCACACCAAGCCAATACTGTTTGTCGAATAGGAGTGTCAACGGAGCCACACTCCCTAAGATAACATTGAAAATTCCTTTGCTGACAGCAACCAGTTGTCCCTCTGCCCAAAGTGCTGTACCACTGGTACTAACATCGTAGAGTCTGAAGGTGAGATTATAATTTCCATCAGTCACGGTCTTGCCTGCTGCGTCTGTGAGGACGCCTTGGTAACTGATTGTTTGAGGAATCTGTCCCCAGGCAATCTGCGCCGCAAGGATTAACGAGAGCGCTCCGAGAAGAATTGTTCTGTTCATGGTTCCTTTTTTTTGATTGGTTAAGGTTGCATCTGTTTGAACTTGTTCCGACTCTTCCTGCATGGTTGCTGCCTCGCTCCTCATTTCTGGTTGAGCGTGAGTTGTGATGATTCGTCATTGATAAACTCACTTGTCTTCACTCCGATCTTCAGCAGAGCGGACTCCAGGCGTGCAAACTTAGCTTTCATCTCTGCCAGTTCAGCCTTGACCGTTTCTAACTCCGCTGTGCGTTTCTCCAACGCCTGAATCGCAATCAGATTAATCCCATCAATATCGGCAGAGGCAATCGTTGTATCATTACCAATCACGCCGACTCCGTCATGACCGAACGCAGCAAAGAACTCCTGAGCCATCGGTCCATAGTGCCGGTACTGTGTCGGGTCTTGTCCCTTGTAGTTCCAACTACCTAAGCGCAAGGCGCGCACTCTTTCGAGCACCTCTTCGCCACAGGTTAGTCTCAAGTTCTCTTTCTTAGCTGAGTCGCAAATCACTGCCCAGGAATTTCCATTAGAAGGCAACTGCGCACCTATGGAAGCAGCGGAATTAGTATAGAGTTTATATCCGCCGAAAAAGCGTGCCATAAACTGATTATTCGCATCGTTAAGTGTTGGAATCATTGTAGAACCGTCACCAATGATAAAAGAGCCTGCCTTATCATTGGTAGAGACATACACTCCCATCGCGGTGGAAACGGCCCCACTTGCTGTTGTGTGAAATCCCGTCGCGGTGCACCTAATACCGCTTGCCGTTGTCTGTTCTCCCATCGCGGTGGAAAGATCCCCGCTTGCAGTTGTGTGATCTCCCATCGCGGCGGATGCATAGCCGCTTGCCATTGTACCCGCACCCATCGCGTTGGAATAATCCCCGCTTGCTGCTGTCGAACCCCCCATCGCCGTGGAAGCAACCCCGCTTGCTATTGTACCCCCACCCATCGCGGTGGAATATTTCCCGCTTGCTATTGTGCTACCTCCCATTGCGGTGGAGCTATCCCCGCTTGCTGTTGTCCGAGATCCCATCGCGGTGGATGCATAGCCGCTTGCTGTTGTGTAACGTCCCAATGCGGTCGAAATAGGCCCGCTTGCTGTTGTGGAATATCCCAACGCGACAGAATAAATGCCTACATTCGCGTCATCCCAAGTTGCCGAACCTGCATAACCTGCCCTAAATGCCCCCTTCACAGGAACCCACATCAGCCGTATGCCTGCACCTGAAACAGGCGTTCCCACCGCCCCCGTCACCGCCGTGAACAGCACACTGCCATTCATTACTTGCAGATTCGCAAGCGGTGTCCGCGTGCCTATCCCCAATCGCTTATTTGTATTATCCCACGTGAAACTGGTGTCGCCACTTAGCGACGCCGTGCCAGTCCAGAATGTTGCCTGTCCGTTTGTGCCTGAACCTGTCAGTCCACCACCTCCGCCAGAGGCTGAGATTGTCAACGTGTTTGCACTTGGCGTGATCGTCACATTTGAACCTGCTGCAAGTGTCACATCATCTTTCAATGCGTTGATACTCTTCACAACCTGTCCAGTGGCTATCTTGCTGCTTGTTACTACGCCTGGGGCTATCGCGGGATTGGGATAAGTCCCACTCAAATCTCCACCAGCCAGACCACCGGGTGGGAGCGTAACACTTGGGGCAAGTTTTGCTTGTGTTACTGCACCGTCAGCAATCTTGGAGGTGATCACTGCATTGTCAGATACTGATTGTGCCATGAAAGCATAGGCTGAGGCTGTCAGAGGTAGGCGGGGAGTGAGTTCACTGCCGGCTCCAACTGTGACACCGAGCCAATACTGTTTGTCAAACGAGGATGTCAAGGGAGTTACACTTCCTAGAATGACATTGAAGATCCCTTTGCTGACCGAGACGGACTGGGCTTCCGACCACAGTGGACTTCCGCCTGTGGAAACATCGTAGAGCTTGAAAGTGAGATTATAACTTCCATCAGTCACGGTTTTGCCAGCTGCGTCTGTGAGGACCCCTTGGTAACTGATTGTTTGAGGAATCTGTCCCCAAGCAATCTGCGCTGCAAGTACCAAAAAGAGCGCTGTGAGAAGAATTGTTCTGTTCATTGCTCCTCCTTTTTGATTTGTTTAAGTTGCAGGTGAATTATGTGCTGCAGCGTAAGAGAAACCCCACGGCATCACCGACCCTTAGATTCCTCCTTCAGCATGAGTTGTGATGATGCACCTTCGATGAACTCACTTGTCTTGAGGCCGAGATTCTGTAGCGAGGATTCCAACCGTGCGAGCTTTGCTTTCACTTCGTTCATTTCGGACAACTGCGCTTTCACGACGGCAAGCTCAGCCTTGACCGTCTCTAACTCCGCGGTGCGTTTCTCTAATGCCTGAATCGCAATCAGATTGATCCCATCAATATCCGCAGAGGCAATGGTTGTATCATTCCCAATCACTCCTATTCCGTCATGACCAAACGCTGCAAAGAACTCTTGCGCCATCGGTCCATAGTGCCGGTATTGTGCTGGTTCTTGTCCCTTGTAGTTCCAACTGCCCAGCCGCAAGCCGCGCACTTTTTCAAGCACGTCTTCGCCACAGGCGAGTTTCAAGTTCTCTTTCTTAGTTGAATCGGAAATCACTGCCCAGGAATTTCCACCGGCAGGCAACTGTGCACCTATAGAGGCACCTGTATTCGTAAGGAGCTTATACCCGCCGGCAAAGCGTGCCATAAATTGATTATTAGCGTCGTTAAGTGTCACCGTGGCTGTGCTATTATCACCGATGATGAAAGAGCCTTGCTTGTAATTAGTGGAGGCATACGATCCCATCGCGGTGGAAACATTACCGCTTGCTGTTGTCCAATATCCCATCGCGGTGGAGGTATCTCCGCTTGCTTTCGTCCGATATCCCATCGCGGTGGAATAGTCCGCGCTCGCTGTTGTATAGTGTCCCATTGCGGTGGAACCTTCCCCGCTTGCTGTTGTCCAAGCTCCCATCGCGGTGGATAAATAGCCGCTTGCTGTCGTAGAATACCCCAACGCGGAAGAATAACTCCCGATATTCGCATTATCCCACTGTGTGCCACCGACCGCACCCACCCTAAATGCTGCTTTTGCGGGAATCCACATCAGCCGTATGCCTGCGCCTGAGACAGGTGTTGCCCCTGTTGACCCCGTGAACAGCACATTGCCATTCGTTACTTCCAGATTCGCAAGAGGTGTGCCCGTCCCTATCCCCAACCGCTTGTTCGCATTATCCCACATGAAACTGTTGTCGCCGCTAAGCGTCGCCGTGCCAGTCCAAAACGTTGCTTGCCCATTTGTCCCCGAACCCGTTAGTCCTCCACCTCCGCCAGAGGCTGAGATTGTCAGTGTGTTTCCGCTCGGCGTAATAGTCACGTTCGAACCTGCTGCAAGCGTCACATCATCCTTCAGTCCATTGATACTACGCACCACCTGACCAGGAGCAATCTTTTGACCTGTGATTGCGCTATCAACGACTGACCGTGCGTTCAAACTATACGCTGAGGCTGTAAGTGGTATCCGAGGAATAAGCTCACTGCCGCCTCCGACTGTTACACCAAGCCAATACGCTTTGTCAAACGGGAGTGTCAAGGGAGTCACACTCCCTAAGATAACATTGAAGATCCCTTTGTTGACAGCAGCAGATTGGCCCTCTGACCACAATGGACTTTTGCCTATGCTGACATCATAGAGTTTGAAGGTGAGATTGTAGTTGCCGTCAGTCACCACTGTTCCACCGGCATCGGTTAATACACCTTGGTAACTGATTGTCCTGGGAATCTGTCCCCAGGCAATCTGCGCTGCAAGCATTAACAAGAGCGCTGTGAGGAGAATTGTTCTGTTCATGGTTTCTCCTTCTCGATCTGTTTGTCTAAATGGTGAGTTAGTGATGAGTACTCCCGAGCAGCCGTCTCAGTTCGCCATTGGCGAATCAAATACCATTACGACTTAGATCGACCATTCTTAGCTCGAGGGTGGAATTCTCTTCTGATGTAAGGGTGAACCTGTGTGAAGCGCGGTGCAACTTGATTTGGATGAGTCCGAATACAATCGAGGCAAATGCTCAGCCGCCGAGAGATCAGAGATGAAGAATCGCCGCAATATGAACATCGGGCAGGCATAGCCACCGTTTCATCGGTTCGGTAGTGCATTCCCCCAGCAGCTTCGTTTGGAATATACGCAAAGTTTCCTCTGAAGTCAAGATCATTCCATCCTCAGATGCCCCTTTGAATGCTTGACAATCATAGGAATTTTGGTTATATTTTCCCGCAACTTTCTCTGCAAATAATGTGTTCAAATTGTTGACATGCTGAGCTGCACCTGACTGCGCTATGCTTACAGACTTCGGCAAGGTTCTGATATTCCTGATCATTGGTGTCTTCTTCACCGCGGTCGCATTGTTTGCAGCACGGATCATTAGACCGCGCCGACCGACGACGGAGAAACTCTCGACGTATGAATGCGGTGAGAATCCAATTGGCTCACCGTGGATTCGCTTCAACGTCCGCTTCTACATTATCGCTCTGATCTTTGTCATCTTCGATGTCGAAATCGTCTTTCTTTTTCCATGGGCGGTCGTCTTTCAATCGTTGGGGATGTTCGCGTTCATTGAAATGATGGTGTTCATTGGAATACTACTCGTTGGCTTCGCGTACGTCTGGGCAAAAGGTGACCTCGAGTGGGATAAACCACATCCCCTGATACCGAGACTTCAGGAGTTGGTGATGTCAAGCAGGCAACCTGCGAGTTCAGGCAAGACAGAGGAGATGGTTGAGACTCAAGGATGATCAGGATTAGAAAAGGAAAATAATGGGTCTTCTAGATAAACAATTTGAAGACGGGAACATCGTTGTCACCTCCCTCGAGAACCTTCTCAACTGGGCAAGGCTTTCCTCCCTGTGGGGGATGCAGTTCGGAATCGCCTGCTGCGCCATCGAGATGATGGCGACAGGTGCTTCTCATTACGACCTCGACAGGTTCGGCACATTCTTCCGGTCCTCACCGCGACAAGCTGATGTGATGATTGTCGCCGGAACGGTAACCCTCAAAATGGCGTCTCGTATCAAACGTCTGTATGAGCAGATGGCTGATCCCAAGTATGTGATTTCGATGGGAAGTTGCTCCAACTGCGGGGGTCCGTATTGGGAATATGGTTATCACGTCTTGAAAGGCGTGGATCGCGTCATCCCGGTAGACATCTATGTACCTGGATGTCCACCTCGACCAGAGGCTCTGCTTGAAGGCTTGATGAAACTTCAAGAGAAGATAAGACATCAGAGTCTTGTCAAAGAAGTAGCGTAGATTCGCGGGCTGGATCGTAAAGTGACAGATGTTCTATGACGAAGGGATGGCATTCCAACCATCAACCATTTGAACTGTCAACCATTTTGATCGTCAACCATTTGAACCGTCAACGATTTGAACCATCTTACCAGTTATCATGAGACTCTCACCGGTGGAGATACACGATAGACTCAAGGCACAGTTTACTGATGCGGTTTTGGAGTTCAAGCCAGATGCAGTTGTGGATCCATATATCAGAATCGTTCCCGAACGAATCAGAAACGTTGCTCTTTTTCTGAGGGATGACGAGAGTCTTCTATTCGATTCCTTGATGTGCCTGAGCGGAGTTGATTGCAAGAAGCGTGGTCTTGGAGTTGTCTATCATCTCTATTCGACACGACACAATCAGAAGATGACGCTGAAGGTCATTGTTCCAAGAGGTGATCCCAAGGTGCCCTCAGTCGAAGCGGTATGGAAAACGGCCAATTGGCATGAACGAGAGGCGTACGATCTGTTTGGGATCATTTTCACCGACCATCCTGATCTGCGGAGAATCCTTCTCCCGTATGATTGGGAGGGTCATCCGCTCAGGAAGGATTATCAGGTGCCCGAGTTTTACCAAGGGATGAAGGTGCCGTATTAGTAGGTTGCGAAGTTTGCCTCACATGCCCAATACTAGTGATCATAGATTATGCCTGAAGCAGAAGTGATGGTGCCAGTGGTGCCACATGGTGCGGGAAGCGACGAAAGAACCGTAGAGAAGGGATTGCACACGGAAGAAATGGTGCTGAACATGGGTCCTCAGCATCCATCCACGCACGGGGTGTTGAGATTGGAGCTTGTGTTGGACGGTGAGATCATTGTTGATGTGATACCTCATATTGGCTACTTGCACCGCTGCTTTGAGAAGCACGCGGAAGCCATGACCTATCCGCAAGTGATTCCCTACTGCGATCGTATGGATTACGTCGCTTCTATGTCAATGGATTTCGGCTACGTCGTTGCAATGGAACGGCTGATGGGCATCAAGGTGCCCGAGCGGGTGGAGTATATCCGCGTCATCATGGCTGAACTGCAGCGAATCGCAAGTCATCTCATTGCGATCGGGACGTACGGAATAGAGATGGGTGCCTTCACGCCATTTCTGTATTGTTTCCGTGAACGGGAGAGAATCCTTGACTTGTTCGAAATCACTTGCGGCGCGCGGCTCCTCTACAACTACATGTGGATTGGCGGACTCTCGCACGATATCCCACATGACTTTGTCGAAAAGGCAAAAGACTTCTGCGAGTATTTCAAACCGAAAATCAAAGAGTACAACGATCTCCTTTCTTATAACAAGATCTTTACAGAACGAACCACTGAGGTTGGCATTCTTCCTGCTGACGTGGCAATCAGCTACGGCGTATCGGGTCCGGTTCTCCGCGGATCAGGGGTCAAGTGGGACTTGCGAAAGAACGACCCTTATTCGATCTATGATAGATTTGATTTTGATATCCCGGTTGGGATAGACGACGGTGGCGTCGGTGCGGTGGTCGGTGATTGCTGGAATCGGTATATGGTTCGTGTGCGGGAGATGGGACAGAGCGTCAGAATCATCGAGCAAGCTCTTGCACAGATACCTGACGGTGACGTGCAGGCAGCGATACCAAAGAGAGTGAAGCCGCCTGTCGGTGAGGTCTACGCTCGGACTGAAGCACCGAGGGGAGAACTTGGGTACTATATTATCAGTGATGGTTCTCTGAAACCATATCGCGTCAAAGCTCGGTCGCCATGCTTCACAAATCTGAGCGCTCTGCCTGTGATGTCGAGAGGTTGCATGATTGCAGATATGATCGCAATAGCTGGAAGTATTGATATTGTGTTGGGCGAGGTAGATAGGTGAGAATTCGAAGAAGTAATGAGCGAGTAAATGTAAACTTGAGAACGTAGATTGTCTATGGAACAACTCCTTCAATCCTCAATTGGAAATGCAGCGATCGTTTTGCTCATTATCTGTATCCTGCCGCTCCTGCTGATCCTCGTCTTCGCGCTGTTTGCGATTTGGTGGGAGCGGAAGATCTCAGCCCACATACAGGATAGGTTGGGACCGATGCGGACGGGTGGATGGCATGGGTGGTCGCAGACCATTGCAGATATGATAAAATTGCTTCAGAAGGAAGATATTATTCCAGCATCTGCGGACAGAAAACTCTTCATCTTGGCACCGTACATTGTTTTTGCTGGAGCATATGCAGCGTACGCTGCAATTCCGTTCAGTAGTCAGTACATCGGTGCGAACATCAAAGTGGGAATCTTCTACATACTTGCCGTGTCGTCTCTCATAGTCATCGGCATCCTAATGGGTGGCTGGGCATCGAACAACAAGTATTCACTCTTCGGTGCAATGCGTTCGGTTGCACAGATCGTGAGCTATGAGATCCCCACAGGACTTGCCGTGCTTGCCGTTGTGATGATCGTCGGGAGTCTGAATCTTCAAGACATCGTTGCTGCCCAGCAAGGATGGTTCTGGAATTGGTTTCTCTTCCAGAAATTCCCTTTTGTCCTCATAGCCTTCGTCATCTATTTCCTTTCTTCGCTGGCTGAGGCGAATCGGACTCCGTTCGATATTCCGGAGGCAGAATCAGAACTGGTAGCGGGCTATTTCACAGAATACTCTGGAATGAAGTGGGCATTCTTTTACTTGGCGGAATACGCCAACATGTTTGCCGCGGCAGCGATCGCATCCGCGCTTTTCTTCGGCGGGTGGCAGAGTCCATTTGGTGCCTTTCTTTCTGGTCCAATTTGGGGAGTGTTCTGGTTCATCTCCAAAGGACTGTTTTTCGTATTTGTGCAAATGTGGCTGAGATGGACGCTGCCCCGGCTTCGAGTTGATCAGTTGATGTACATGTGTTGGAAGGTATTGACGCCATTTGCGTTTGCAGATGTGGTTGGTATCGGTCTGTGGGTTGTTCTAGCGAAGTGAAAACGAAAGGTCATGGAATGAAGAGATACTTTCAGAATATATGGCTGGCGATTTACACCGTACTTGTTGGCATGAAGGTCACGTTCTCTCATCTCTTTGTGCGGGCAGTAACGATCCAGTACCCCGACGTCAAGCTGCAACTCCCAGAGCGCGTTCGGAATCGTCTGTATGTGCATATGGATGATTGTATCGGTTGCTATCAGTGTGCGAGGGCATGTCCTGTGGACTGCATTATGATTGAGACGGCGAAGGCGCTTCCGACCGAAAATCTAGGGACGACATCAACCGGGCAAAAGAAACGTCTGTGGGTAACTCGCTTTGATATAGACATTGCCAAGTGCTGCTACTGCGGACTCTGCGTTTATCCCTGTCCCACGGAGTGCATCAAGATGACGGATGTGTATGAGTTCTCGGAATATGACCGAAAGAATCTGATATACAGTTTTGCTACTCTTACATCGGGAGAGGCTGCTCAGAAGAAAGCTCAGGCTGAGCAGTACGAGAAAGAACATGTAGCAAAGAAAGCGGTTGCAGCCCAGAAACAAGCGGAATCGGCGGTAGGGGAAGCCGAAACCTGTCCACTGGGACCTGCTGATTCTATCAAGCAGTCACTGTAATCTCGAATGGACCTATTTGACATCATCTTCTATTTCTTTGCTCTGATTACTGTTGCATCAGCAATGATAGTGGTGTTCTCGAGGAACATCGTGTACTCCGCGTTCTCACTTCTGTTCACGTTCTTCGGTGTCGCGGGTTTGTATGTTCTTCTCAACGCTGACTTCCTTGCTGTGACCCAATTGCTCATCTACGTGGGTGGGATTCTTGTTTTGCTCGTCTTCGGCGTAATGCTGACCAGAAATCTGACCAATGTCGAATTGAAAACGGGCGCACTGCAGACTGTGCCAGCCTATATTATCATCGCTGTCATTGCGGGGACACTGTGTGGAATCTTTTGGATCACGAATTGGAGGGTGGTCCCATCAGGAGATATTTCAGGCACAACTTCTCTGCTGGGCAAGTTGTTGATGACAGACTACCTGCTGCCGTTCGAAACCGCATCGGTTGTGCTGCTGATAGCGTTGATCGGAGCCGTCATAATTGCTCGGAGAAAACAATAATTTTCTTAGACCCCAACCTTCTCGGAGATGGCTGGGATCTTGGGACAAACCATGATGCATGTTAGTTTAACCCATTTCCTAATTGTGAGTGCGATCCTGTTCTCGTTGGGATTGGTTGGCGTTGTTACACGCAAGAACGCCATCATTGTCTTGATGGGAATCGAGCTGATTCTGAACTCTGCCAACATCAACTTCGTTGCCTTTGCGAAATACGGTGGAATGAATCTGAACGGACAGGTTATCGCAATTTTCGTTATCATCTTAGCAGCGGCAGAGGCGGTGATTGCATTGGCGATCGTGTTGAACATTTACCAGAATTTCCGCACGGTCAATGTGGATGAGATAAACAAACTGAAAGAGTAGGCGAACGGTACGACGCTCTCTTGTGATGCGATCTAGAGTGGGGGGATTGCACTTGGAATAGCATTAGACAGATATCCAATGTCTCAAGAAACTCTGATTCAACTATCGCTCATTGTTCTCTTCTTGCCTCTACTGGGATTTACACTCCTGATCTTCTTTGGTAAGAGGCTGCCTCGCAAGGGAGATTTGCTGGAAGTTGGAATCCTCTTCGTTGCACTGGCGATCTCGATTGTGATTCTCGTCAATAAACTATCAGGATACTTAGATCAGACTCTCCAGTTCACCTTCCAATGGGTGAACTTTGGCAACGTCCTCGGCATCGGGGAACTCAACATTGAGCTCGGAGTGATGATAGATAACCTCGCCGCGATTATGCTGGTCGTTGTTACTGCCGTAAGCGCGGTGGTGCATCTGTTCTCCGTTGGCTACATGGAAGGCGATGTTCGTTACTCTCGGTATTTTGCTTATCTTGGATTCTTCACTTTCTCGATGCTCGGCATTGTGCTGACCAACAATTTCTTCACGATGTACGTCTCGTGGGAGTTGGTCGGACTGAGTTCGTATTTGCTGATTGGACATTGGTATGAGCGGAAATCCGCTTCCGATGCAGCGGTGAAAGCGTTCATCGTCAACCGTGTTGGTGATATCGGCTTCTTCATCGGCATTATGATTCTATTCTTCGCCTACCACACATTCAGTTTTGATCAGATTTTCGATGCAATAAAGGGAGGACATCTGCCGTTTAATAGTGGTGCATGGCTCACAGCCACAGGGATTTTCATCTTCTGTGGTGCGATCGGCAAATCGGCACAGTTCCCACTTCACGTCTGGCTGCCGGATGCCATGGAGGGTCCGACTCCAGTGAGTGCCTTAATCCATGCCGCGACGATGGTCGCTGCCGGCGTCTACCTTGTTGCCCGCACCTTTGTGATGATGACGGCGGACGCACTGCTAGTGATTGCGTATGTTGGTGGCATCAGTGCATTCATTGCAGCGACGATTGCGCTCACGCAGAATGATATCAAGAAAATCCTTGCCTACTCCACTATCAGTCAACTTGGTTATATGACGATGGGACTTGGTGTCGGTGCCTACACGGCTGGATTCTTTCACCTCGTGACACACGCTTGGTTCAAAGCTGGACTCTTTCTTGGCGCTGGCTCCGTGATTCATGCCTTGCATCATGAACAGGACATCCGCTCGATGGGCGGGCTGAAGAACAAGATGCCGATTACGTTCTGGACATTTCTGATGCTTGCGCTGGCGATTTCAGGTGTGCCGTTCACATCGGGTTTCTTGAGCAAGGACGAAATTCTTGCAGGCACACTTGCATTTGCAGACCTCAGTGGGCACTGGCTTCTGCCAGTCATTGGATTTGGCGTCGCAGGACTTACGGCATTTTATATGTTCCGATTGCTGATCATCACTTTCTTAGGTGAGCCGAGAGATGCACATAAGTACGAACACGCTCATGAAACGGGTTGGGTGATGACCGTGCCGCTTGTTATCCTTGCGGCACTTTCTGTGTTTGCGTTCTATACATACAATCCATTCGCCGCAACATCTGGATGGTTTATGAAGTGGGTCAAGACGCCGGAGAGTGTGGTTCCAACATCACAGCAGTTCTCTTTCATGGTGAGTGGCGCCCGTGGCGCCACTGAACCATTCCTGCAGGCGAGCGAAAAGCAAACGACTATCCCGGCGGCACCCGCTGGTGGTGTGAGCCTCTTCGAAGCAGAGGTGCATCATGTTCATGTCGTGACCATTGTACTCTCCCTACTCATGGCTGGCCTTGGAATATGGTTAGCGTTTGCTGCTTATTATTGGAAAAGGATTGATGTTGCCGCGGTGGTTAACCGTGTCAAACCTGTCTACACATTCTTGCTCAACAAGTGGTATTTCGATGAGCTTTACCACGCGACGTTTGTCACCGCAGCGCTTGGTATCAGCAAGGCGTTCAGGTGGTTCGACAATGTGGTAATTGATGGTGTGGTGAATGGTTCAGCATACCTCACGAAGATGACCTCGTTCACCAGCGGAAAGTTCGACAACGTTGTTGTAGATGGCATTGTCAATCTAGTTGCCTACATCACAGGATTCTTTGGTCTCTTGTTCAGGAAAATCCAAACCGGCAAGGTGCAGACCTATATCGTGTTTGTTCTGCTCGGTGTCATAGTGATCTTCTACGTTTTCTTCTACCGCATCTAGAATATTAGGGATTCAGATTGAAATATCGCAACGAGTCTCGTCGCGCTAATCTGACAGCTATATCGAACGGACTTAAGGAGGATTAATGCAGCTACAGTTCTTGGGACTTGGGATTCTTACTTGGATAACGTTTTTACCCATCGTTGGGATGATCGTCGTTCTCCTACTTCCGAGAAAGAACGAGAGTGCAATGAAGTGGACAACCGCATTCTTCACGCTTCTCCAAGTTGTCCTTGCTGTCGTGATCTATCTCAACTACAATCGAGGGGCAGTGGGTGTCAACACGCAGGAAGGGATGCAGTTCGTTGAGAAGGCGTCTTGGATTGATATTGGCGGCGTGGCTTGGTTTGGAAGAATACATATTGACTACTTCATGGGGATTGACGGTATCAGCGTTCCCATGGTGCTGCTCACTGCGCTGATTTGCTTTGTTGCCACCTTTGCATCGTGGGGAATTGAGAAGGCGGTGAAAGGATACTTTGCTCTCTTCCTCTTGCTTGATACCGGTATGATGGGAGTGTTTGTCTCACTCGATTTCTTCCTGTTCTACATATTCTGGGAGTTGATGCTGCTGCCGATGTACTTCCTGATTGGCGTCTGGGGTGGACCTCGAAGAGAATATGCTGCTATCAAGTTCTTTCTCTATACTTTGTTTGGTAGTGTGCTGATACTCCTCGTGATGCTGGCTCTCTATTTCAGCACTTCACTTACGGATTCAGCCACAGGTGAGAAGATCCACACCTTCAATATGCTGGCGATGATGAACCCAGCAAACTTTGAGCCAGGCTCACTCTTGTTTGGACTGAACACCTACTGGCGGTACGTTGCCTACATTGCCCTCTTTATTGGATTCGCTATCAAAGTTCCGATTTTCCCGTTCCACACCTGGCTGCCTGATGCTCACGTCGAAGCGCCGACCGCTATCAGTGTCATTCTTGCCGGCGTTCTGTTGAAGATGGGAACCTACGGTATGCTGCGTGTCAGTTTCCCCATGTTCCCTGATGCGATGATGAACTATGCGTTCCCACTTGCGATCTTTGGCTTCATTAACATCGTCTATGGTGCACTGTGTGCGATGGCGCAGCAGGATTTCAAAAAACTGATTGCGTATTCGAGCATCAGCCACATGGGCATCGTTGTTCTTGGTATGGCGGCTCTCAACACCCAGGGAGTGACTGGTGCCGTGTTCCAGATGTTCAATCATGGAACAATTACCGCAATGCTCTTTATGGTCGTCGGTGTGATTTATGACCGCGCTCACACTCGCGGTCTTGATGAGTTCGGCGGTCTGGCGAACCAGATGCCTGTCTACACTGGCATAACGATGATAGCATTCTTTGCTGCTCTTGGCTTGCCCGGACTTAGCGGCTTCATCAGCGAAGCGTTCGCATTTCTGGGTGCGTTCCAGACTTTTCGCTGGGTGACGATTTTCTCGACGCTCGGCATTGTATTGACAGCTGGCTATGTGCTCTGGACGATGCAGCGGGTGTTTCTCGGAACTCTGCCAGAACGGTGGAAGAATCTCACAGATATAAACGCCCGTGAGATCTTTTCGCTGGGGATACTTGCTGTTGTCATAATTTTCCTCGGTGTCTATCCATCGCCGATTCTGAACTTGATGACCTCGTCCGTGAATCACTTGGTGGATTTTGTGCACAAAGGATCAGTGGGGATGGCAGTGATGGGGCAGTAGGCGGGAAGCTAAATGACGGTTGCCCTACAAGTGGACAACTGATACCGTTGGTGGAGTTGGAAAATATGAGCACTTAGAAGCGAGAAGCAAGAAGCAAGACGTCAGATTATCTTGCTTCTGATGGGCGCCTTGGGTGCCATCCGGCTTCGCGGGACTTCTGGCTTCTAGCTTCTGACTTCTGCCTTCAGGTTTATGACGAGTTTGCGTAACATCAAATACTACTGTTCTTCTTTTCTGATATTCCGTAGCTTTTATGGTTGATGCGATAAAACAGAGCCTCAGCTACTTCCAGCCTGAGACAGCGCTGACGGCGACATTCTTGGTTGCCATCATTCTCAATTTGATTTTCCGAAAGAACCCAGAACTCATTGCATACATCGCACTGTTCGGCTTCGTTGTCACAGGTGTCCTGCTGTTTATGCAGAACGGCGTGACGAAATCTATCTTCAGCGATATGTATGTCGTTGATCCGTTCTCGCTATTCTTCAAAAGTGTCATCCTGCTTTGCAGCGGCATCATTGTTATTTTCTCGCTCCTGTCCAATGAGATGAAAACAGTCTCTCGCAGGCTCGGTGAGTATTACTCTCTCATCGTTGGAATGACCTTCGGGATGATGCTGATGACCGGAGCAACAAATCTTTTAATGATGTATCTCTCACTTGAAACCGTGAGCATCAGTTCCTACATTCTTGCCGGTTTCACGAAGGAGGTTGACCGCTCCAGCGAGGCATCACTGAAGTATGTGATCTACGGCGCGCTCTCCTCTGGGTTGATGCTGTACGGCATCTCGATTCTGTTTGGGCTCACAGGAACAGTGGACATTTATGGCATCAACAAGGTTCTTTCGGCGGGCAGCGTTAGTAGCATAGCGATGCTCATTGCCGGGGTGTTGATTCTCACGGGATTCGGTTACAAGATTTCCTGTGTGCCATTTCATTTCTGGACGCCCGATGTCTATGAAGGTGCACCAGTAACGATCACAGCGTTTCTTTCCGTTGCCTCCAAAGCGGCAGGCTTCGCAATGATGGTTCGCTTCTTCAAGGTGACGTTCTTTGACTCCAGCGTCATTCTTGGAGAGGGACTATGGGCAACGTTGCAGGGATTCGATTGGAACGTTATCCTTGCCGCAATATCGGTGATGACGATGACATTGGGCAACATCGTCGCCATCTGGCAGAACAATCTCAAACGCTTGCTTGCCTACTCCAGCATCGCCCATGCCGGATACATACTGATGGGCATCGTGGTCTTGAGTAACGAGGGCATTGCGGCAATGCTGATCTACTTCGTCGTATATCTCTTTATGAATCTTGGTGCGTTCTATGTCGTGATGCTTGTCGCGAACAAGACTGGCAGCGAGAACATAGATGAATACCGAGGACTCGGTTACCGAGCCCCTGTGGTCGCTGTCTCGATGGCGATCTTCCTGATTTCACTGACAGGGATTCCGCCGACTGGAGGGTTCATCGGGAAACTCTATCTCTTTGCAGCTTTGATAAATGCAAAGTGGATATGGCTTGCGATTGTCGGTGTGTTGAACAGTGTGGTTTCGCTTTTCTATTACGCGAGGATTCTTCGGAATATGTTCTTGCGGGATCCTGAAGGAAATACTGAGAGAATATCATTCACTCCCGTATCCATCCTAGTTCTAATTCTGCTGGTGATACCCAACCTTCTGCTCGGAATCTACTTCACCCCGATCGTAAGCTGGGCGCAGAACTCGGTGAATATGTTTATGAAATAGAGAATAGGTAACCTTCCGAAGGTTTCAAATCCTTCCGGCTGAACATCAAAGCGAAGCCTCCGGGAGGTTTCTTCTCCTGTCTCCTACTTCGCTTCTTGATGCTGAAACTCTGCGATCGCTTCGTCCAGTGATTTATGGATTCTGAAGATCTTGTTGAGACCCGTCGTCTTCAAGAGCATTTCCACTGTATCCTCGACTCGAGCCAACACCAACTCTCCACCTAACTTCTTCGCATGACTGTAGCAGGAGATTAGGTAACCCAGTCCCGCGCTGTTTGCCCAAGTGACTCCTTTCAAGTCCAAGATAATGCTTTTGAAATTCTGCTTGCACTCATTCATCAATGTCTCTCGAAGCTGGGGCGTGTCGCCCATCAGTTTTCCCTCAACTGAGATAATGGCGACATTATCCCGATGATGTGTTTTGACTTTCATGGTTATTTCTCATCTAGTGCATAGACAAATCTGATCGCAAAAGGACAGAAGCTCTTTGTTTGACACAAAGGGCTGCACTGTGCATCGCAGCAGGCGGTTTCGATGGCGGTGCTGTGATTATCTTGACTAATGTCTCACCCTTTCATAAATCATTCTCATGCCATCCAAGACTAATGAGGGTTCCCAGTAGTCAATGCTCTGAGAATGCTCTTTGATGAGCTTTGAGTATCCACCGGTGACAATCACCTTTGCCTCTTGCCCAACAACATCTTTGATCCGCCGTATCATACCCTCCATCGCATCTACAGAGCCATAGAGGATACCTGATTGCATACTGGCGACTGTGTCTGTTCCAACAACCTTTTCCGGAAATTTCAGTTCAACCTTTGGAAGCTTCGCCGCTTGGCGATGCAAATTGGCAGCCGCGGTTTCAATGCCCGGAGCAATGACGCCTCCGAGATATTCACCGTTCCTTGAAACGACATCGTATGTTGTTGCCGTTCCAAAGTCAATGATGATGAGTGGTCCACCATACTTCGTGAAACCGGCAACGGCATTGCAGAGCCTGTCGGCGCCAACGCTAGCAGGATCATCATACAGAACTCTGATACCGAAATCCAACGCTGCGCTTATCACCAGCGGCTTGATCTGAAAGTACTTCTCCGACATCTTCACAACGACATCGGTCAGATTCGGGACGACGGAGGAGATACCGATGCCATCTACTGCGCTTGTAGCAATGCCCGCATTTTCACAGAACAGTTTGACGATGAGACCGAATTCATCTTCGGTACGAGCAGTCGCACTTGAGACTCGATACTCAGCAACAAGTCTGGCACCATCGTATATGCCAAGGACGGTGTGCGTATTGCCAACATCTATTGCAAGGAGCATGTTCACTTATGGAAAGCAAATATGAAAAATCAAAATGTAAATCACGAAATATCAGAAGCAACGAGAGACACGAAAAGAAATTGCCATTTCGTGCTTTTCGTATTTACCCTCGTCCCCTTCGTGATTTGATTCTTGCTTTCTGACTTAAACCCAACAAGCCCAGGCATCCCGCAAAGAGGGACTCAACTTCACGAATGTGGACAGTGCGCAGACCATCATCCAACCACTGTCGCATCTCCTGCCGTTACCTTGATTTCTTCCTGATTCGGTAATCTGAGAATTAGACCACCATCAGGATGCAATCCGATTACCTTCCCAACGATAATCTTGTCGTTCTGGGAAATTCGGATCTCTTTATTAAAGATCCGGCAGCGCTGTGTCCAACGCTCTAAGACAGAGTCAAGTCCCTTTTGATGAGCTTCCAGGTAGTTTGACTCAAGTGAAGCGAGAACATCTTGAAAGATCGCCGCTCTGTCAAACTCTCTCCCAAACTCCAACCTCAGCGATGTCGCCTTCTTTCCGAGGTCACTCGAAAAGCTTGCCTGATTGACATTGATTCCGATCCCCACGATAATGAAATTATGCACCCCTTGTTGGGAGGAGGCTTCGAGCAGTATTCCACAGAACTTCTTGCCGTTGATCAGAAGGTCGTTGGGCCACTTCAGTTGAACGGGATAGTTGATATTCTGTTCGATTGCCTCGGCGACGCCCACGCTGATGATATAACCGATCAAACCTGTCTGATCTTGGACAAACGTTGGTCGGAGTACGACGGAGAACATGATGTTCTCACCTGCCTCCGATTCCCACGTCCGTCCCAACCGACCGCGACCCTTCGTTTGCTTCTCCGCAATGACGACTGTGCCTTCTTCAGCACCATGCTGAGCAAGCATCTGCGCGCAGTCGTTTGTCGAATCAATTGTTTCAAAAGCATAGATCTTCTTTCCGAAGACCTTCGTGCCGAGCCTTTGTCTGAAGTATCTCTTAGTCAACAGCAGCTTCGACTCACCCGCTCTCTGCGCGGTCACCGTGTCACTGCTCAAGTCCATAGGGGGATGCAATTCGCTGTAAAGATTCCTACTGTGATGTTGATGCGGGAGAAGAGAATCGAGATGGACACTGCGAATGGTAGCAAAAATATTCCTCAATGTCAAGCATTCCTTGTCTGCTTTTCAAGAATCCTCTGACCTCTTCGCTCGAGACAGCCATCGTGAGCATCGTCGGGGAAGCCACGAACCGAACCTGAGTGTGGCTCTCTTTCCAAGAGGTCGCACTGCCAGCTTTGCCTCCTTGTGTGACAACACGGCGGCGGTATGCCGTTCACTCCGACAGGTTGACACGGGGGGTCACTTGAGCCGAGGACTGCACCAGCAAATCCAACCATTTCAAAAATATTGACTTAACTGACACAAGGATCAAACTTTTCCTCTTGGCACAATAGTTGGGGATGTTAGGGACAGATATGCATCGCCAATGGAATCAACCAATCACAAAAAATACTAGAGGGACTAAGATGACAGTATTTCGATTTGAACCAGCAAGAGAGTGGTCAACGCTTAGTGACCGGATGAGGAAGTTCTTCGAAGACATCTCCGAAGGAATCACCTTCGAAACTGGAACCTACAATCCGCGCGTGGATGTCAGCGAAGACAACGAGTACGTGTATGTCACCGCCGATCTCCCTGGGATGAAGAGAGAGGACATCAAACTTTCGATCCAGGATGAAGTTCTGACAATCAAGGGTGAGAAAAAGAGGGCGGAAAGCGATGAGAAAAGAACCTACTATCGCGCCGAACGCTGTTACGGTTCTTTCTCTCGCTCCTTTACCCTGCCTGTTGAGGTAGATGGTGAGAAGGTGAAAGCGAAGTTCGAAGATGGTGTTTTGAATATCGAGTTGCCGAAAGTCACAAAGAAAGTGTCAGAAAGGCCTATTGAAATCAAGTAGTGATGTCGAACCAGTTGACCGAAGGAATTGTGCTAAACGCATTTCAAGATTGAGCACAGGTGCAGACGTGTGTCTGTCTCAACCTTGATGTTTGCTTGAAACAAGATAGTTCATTGATTCCTGTGCTATATGGGCATCAAGTCCAAGGTTTGTAGAAACAGGATTTCTGAATCTTGAAAGTCCGACAAAGGAGAAATTGTTATGGGCAAAATTATTGGTATTGATTTAGGAACAACAAACTCATGTGTTGCCGTGATGGAAGGGAACGACCCTGTCGTCATTTCGAATTCTGAGGGTTCGCGTACAACCCCATCGGTTGTTGGATTCATGAAAACCGGCGAACGTGCTGTCGGTGCTGCGGCAAAACGTCAGGCAATTACCAACTCACAGAACACCGTCTTTTCGATCAAGCGCTTCATGGGGCGGTTCTATGATGAGGTTTCAAGTGAGATGACACGTGTTCCCTACAAAGTGATTCGAGGAGAAAACAGCACTGCACGAGTGCAGCTTGCAGACAGGGTCTATTCGCCTCCAGAAATCAGTGCGATGATTTTGCAGAAGATGAAGCAATCAGCGGAGGACTATCTTGGTCAGAAGGTAACGGATGCCGTTATCACAGTGCCAGCGTATTTCAACGATGCACAACGTCAGGCGACGAAAGAGGCTGGTGAGATCGCGGGGTTCAACGTTCGGAGAATCATCAACGAACCGACGGCAGCGGCGTTAGCCTATGGTCTTGACAAGAAAAAGGACGAGAGAGTCGCCGTGTATGATCTTGGTGGCGGGACGTTTGACATTTCGATTCTTGAGCTTGGCGAAGGCGTGTTCGAAGTCAAATCTACAAACGGTGATACCCATCTGGGGGGTGATGATTTCGACCAACAGGTGATGAACTATATCGCCGACGAATTTCAGAAGCAGGAAGGAATTGATCTACGCAAAGACCCAATGGCGCTTCAGCGACTCAAGGAAGCCGCTGAAAAGGCAAAGTGCGAACTCTCCACCGTGATGCAGACGGAGGTCAATCTGCCCTTCATTACTGCGACGGCTGAAGGTCCGAAGCACCTGAACATGATGCTCACCCGTGCCAAGCTGGAGCAGTTGGTTGACGACTTGGTTCAACGAACTGTGGAGCCTTGCAAGAAAGCGTTGCAGGACGCGAAGGCCACGCCGTCGGATATTGATGAGGTGATCCTAGTCGGTGGTCAGACGAGAATGCCGAAGGTGCAGCAACTTGTGAGAGACCTGTTCAGCAAAGAGCCGCACAAAGGTGTGAATCCAGACGAAGTGGTTGCTGTCGGTGCGGCAATTCAGGGTGGTGTACTCGCTGGTGACGTAACTGACGTACTCTTACTCGACGTGACACCGCTTACGCTCGGCATTGAAACACTCGGCGGGGTGATGACACAGATGATCACGGCGAACACAACGATTCCAACAAAGAAGGGTGAGATATTCTCAACTGCGGCTGATGGACAAACATCGGTGGAGATTCATGTGCTGCAAGGTGAGCGCCCGATGGCGATTGACAATCGTACGCTTGGTCGCTTCCATCTCGACGGGATTCCGCCTTCACCCAGAGGCATCCCGCAGATTGAAGTGACGTTCGACATAGATGCTAACGGTATCTTGCACGTCTCGGCAAAGGACAAAGCAACCAGCAAGGAGCAGAGCATTCGCATCACTTCGTCGAGCGGACTGAGCAAGGAGGAAATCGAGAAGATGAAGAAGGATGCGCAGGAACATACAGCTGAAGATAAGAAGCGCCGAGAAGCAGCAGAAACCAAGAATCAGGCGGATAACCTTGCCTTCACTACCCGCAAGCAACTGAAAGACTATGGCGACAAGGTTTCTCCAGAGATGCGAAGCAAGATCGAAGCGGCTGTATCCCGACTTGAGGAAGCGAACAAGGGCACAAACGTCAACGAAATCAAGTCCGCGATGGATGCGTTGAATCAGGTGTGGAGTGAAGCATCAACGCAGATGTATCAACAGGCGACTGCTGGTGCTCAAGGTGCAGGACCTCAAGCTGGCGGACAGCAGCAGTCAAGCTCTGCCAAGTCGGAGGAGAAGAAGAAGGACGAGAAGGAAGTCGAGAATGCGGACTTCGAGGTGGTTGACGACAAGTAGGTGCGCACCGGAGTTTTTATCCTAACGAGAGGGCGTGTGTGGTAAATACGAAAAGGAAGGCGAGGGCATGTTCTCTCGCCTTTTGTCTAAAAGAAGGAAGAGGAGAATGACCGTGAATCTCAACAGGCTTTCGTTGTGCGGAAGTCGAACTCATCCAGTCTGGAGGATAGAAGATGATGGAATTTGAATCAAAATATTTGCAGCAACTCGTTGTCGTCGAAGAATTGCTTGAATTGGCCAGAGATATTTTTCGGGAGAAGATATCGAACGAAACGATCAAGAACGACGATGAATATAGTCTTCCGATGCTAATGATCTATACTAGGTTTCTAAAAAGCAATGCAGCTTTGATAAACCTCTGTCGTTCCGGCTTCGGAGAAGACGCAGGGACTATATTGAGGACTATGATTGAACAGCTGTTGAATTTCTTCTATATCGCCAAGGACCCGCGCAGAAATGGTTTGCTTTACATGAGGAACCAGCTCGTTACAAGGCTGGAAGGTCATAGGAAACTTCGAAGGCTTGCCCCTGAGGCAATGCAAGAAGAATTTGATTGGATGGTGGATGAAGTCAAGACTGAGGAAGAACTAAAAGCTCTTGACGAGGAGATATTGAAGATTGACAAAACCTATGACAAGGACCTCCAAAAGAGGGCCGATGCCCTTGGCCAATGGTCTGGGAAATCGTTACGAAAAATGGCTGACGACCTAGGAAAGGAGCTGCAATGGCAATACTATTTCTCGCATTGGTTGCTTTCTGATTTCGTCCATGGAAATCCGGGCTGGTGCGGCTCAATTGCCAGATATGAGTTAACTTGCCACGGAATATCTCTTTCCGATCGACCGAGCGAAGACTACGTTGAAGCCTTTCTGCTAGCTTCAGGTGAATATCTCTTGAACTTGGTCATCAAGGCAAATGAGTTTTTCTCGCTAGGTAAACAAGAAGAGATTGAGGAAGCAAAGACTCGGTTTTACGCCACTGGAAGTCGTTGAAGAATATCGCAGATGTTTGACACAATTGAAAGTGGAGGACTGATGATTCGTTCTGGAAGAGGTCCAAACTATGAATCTTAACAAACTCACAGTAAAATCGCAAGAAGCATTGCAGAACGCACAAGAAATCGCAGCGAACTACGGTAACCAGCAAATCGAGCCTGAGCATTTGCTTGCTGCGCTTGTTCAAAGTTCAGAGGGTGTCGTTGCCCCAATGCTGCAAAAACTCGGTGCAAATCTGAACTATATCAAAATCAAGATCAACGAGGCGATTGAAAAGCTGCCGAAGATTTCCGGTGCTGGACTCGGCAATCAATACCTTTCACCAAATCTTGGTCGTGTGCTTGATGCTGCACTTAAAGAAGCGAATCAACTGAAAGACGAGTACGTTAGCACAGAACACTTGATCATTGCTATTGCTGATGACAAAGCGAGCACGGCAGGAAAAATTCTTCATGACCAGGGCGTGACGAAGGATGAAATCTACAAAGTGCTCAAGGATATTCGAGGCACGCAGCGCGTCACCGATCAGATGCCGGAGGACAAGTATCAAGCGCTTGAACGCTATGGTCGTGATTTGACTGATTTGGCTCGTCGGGGCAGACTTGATCCTGTCATCGGTCGTGATGAGGAAATTCGCCGCGTGCTTCAAGTGCTTTCGCGAAGGACAAAGAATAATCCTGTCCTTATTGGTGAGCCGGGTGTTGGGAAGACCGCTATTGCCGAAGGTATTGCTCATCGCATTGTGCAGGGAGATGTTCCGGAAAACCTGAAGTCAAAGCGCATTGTCGCGCTGGACATGGGGGCGTTGGTTGCAGGGACGCAGTTCAGGGGACAGTTTGAGGAGAGGATGAAAGCTGTGCTGAAGGAAGTCCAGGAAGCGGAAGGCGAGATCATCTTGTTCATTGACGAACTTCATACGCTTGTAGGTGCTGGAGCAGCGCAAGGTGCAGTGGATGCGGCAAACATCTTGAAGCCCGCGCTTGCTCGTGGTGACCTTCACTGCATCGGTGCGACGACGATTGATGAATATCGCAAGCACGTTGAAAAGGACGCAGCACTGGAACGGAGATTCCAGCCGGTGTTGGTTGGTGAACCCACGGTCGAAGACACAATTTCCATTTTGCGCGGTCTCAAGGAGAAATATGAAGTCCACCACGGAGTGCGAATCACGGACGGCGCAATTGTTGCCGCAGCTCAGTTGAGCTATCGCTATATCTCGGACAGGTTCTTGCCCGATAAGGCGATTGACCTGGTGGATGAATCCGCTTCTAAACTTCGCATTGAGATTGATTCAATGCCCGAGGAGCTTGATGAAGTCGAGCGGAAAATCAAGCAGCTCGAGATTGAACGGGAGGCGATCACACGCGAGATCAGCACGGATTATGTGGGTGAACATGAAGAGGTAAGAAAAGCTACACAAGAACGCCTTGCGGAAATTGAGAGAGAGCTTGCAGACTTGCAGGAGCAGAGTGCACAGCTCAAGGTACACTGGCAGAGCGAAAAGGGGTTGATTCAATCCATCCGCAAGATGAAGGAGGATATCGAGAACGCCAAGACTGAAGCCGACAAAGTCGAGCGTGAGGGAAATCTCGGTCGTGTGGCAGAACTCCGCTATGGTGTGATCGCCGGGATCGAGAAGCAGTTGAAGGAAACCACGGCGCAACTCGTTCAGGTGCAGAAAAATAGAAAAATGTTGAAGGAGGAAGTGGATGCGGAGGATATTGCGGAAGTCGTTTCGAAATGGACAGGCATCCCCGTCAGTCGTATGTTAGAAAGCGAACGTGCGAAACTCCTGAAGATGGAACAGCGGTTGCATGAGCGAGTGGTGGGGCAGGACGAAGCGGTGGCGGCTGTGAGCAATGCGATCCGTCGTTCCCGTGCAGGGCTGCAGGATGAGAACCGTCCGATTGGCTCCTTCATCTTCTTGGGAACAACAGGGGTAGGAAAGACGGAATTAGCGAAGGCGCTGGCGGAGTTCCTCTTCAACGATGAACATGCTCTGGTGCGCATTGATATGAGTGAGTATATGGAGAAATTCTCTGTCTCACGTCTCATTGGTGCGCCTCCGGGATACATTGGCTATGAGGAAGGCGGACAGCTCACCGAAGCGATACGCAGGAAGCCCTACTCCGTCATTCTACTTGACGAGATCGAGAAAGCCCATCCAGAGGTGTTCGACTTGCTTCTGCAACTGTTGGATGATGGTCGGCTTACAGATAACCAGGGACGCACCGTCAATTTCAAGAATACGGTTGTGATCATGACCTCCAACATCGGCTCACATTTGATTCAGGAGCAATTGATGGTGTTGGACTATGTAGAAGATGAAGATCAGTACTCCGAAGTGCTGGGAAGACTGAGAGTGAAGTTGATCGAACTTCTTCGTGAGAAGATCCGTCCAGAGTTTCTGAACAGGATTGATGAGATCATCATGTTCAAGCCTCTGACGAAGAGCGAGATTCGGCAGATCGTGGATCTGCAGCTCAATCAGGTTGAAGCAATGATGACAAAGAACAACATGAAACTCGAAGTGACGGATGAAGCGAAGGATTGGCTTGTGAAGCTCGGATATGACGTGACGTACGGCGCTCGCCCCCTCAAGCGAACGATCCAGAAATACATCACCAATCCGCTGTCGGAGAAGATCATTGCTGGTGAATTCTCTGGCGGTGACAGTATTGAGGTCGGTCTCGACAAGCGTGGGCTAATTGAATTCATCAAGAAGTTCGAGAAGGTAGAGGTGCAGTAATAACAGTCGGGGCAGAACACTGTTTTGTCTCGACCAAATGATGACGGCGAATTTCATCTGGCGTGATTCCATTGTAGAACGATCCTTCCTTTATTGTTGATTTCTCCCTCAGCGCCTCCCCAAGTGGAACAGCGTCATGTTGACACCAAGAAGATTCAAAAGGACTGCTGCGGCGTCCGACTTGTAACCACTCACCGTCCAGTCATGGACTGGACTCTACACAGACCCATCGTGAAGCCCGATTCGTAATTCGACTGGTTGCGGTCTTATGTCGAGGCTGTCCAAAGGGCATTAACCTCACTTTTCGATCAAGCTCATAGAATCGCGGATGCTTTTCTTGAAATTCTGTGACAATTGTATTGACTGTGAGGCATCAATTTGTTAAATTATCAAACGAGTTGACGAGATTTCCGATCCAGGAGCTTGGCATTACAACAATGTCAAGTTCGTCTCGTATAAAGAACTGAAGGGAAGATCAGGAATACATCAAGCATTAAAGAATGGAGCGAATAAATGAATTGGCTAAATAAGCTATCTGCTAGAACGATCAGGCTGGTGTTCACAATACTAGCTGTGTATGCCCTGATAATCGGAAGCATCAATTTTGTGAGGGTGATGGTAATTGAAACGACATCAAATGATGAGTGCCTGTGGGTGAAGGAAGGTCGTCCTGATAGCACGGGAGTTTTTATTCGTCAAGTCATGCCGGGCGGGGTGGCTGACAAGGCAGGTCTGAAGGACGGCGACTTGCTCATTGCAATAAACGGTCAGCGCTTCAAGGATGGAAATGGCGCACAGAGAATTCTTAATCGAGTAGGTGCAAAGGAGACCGCTGTGTACCTTATTGAACGGAACCGGGAACAAATGGAGGTTCAGATTACCGTCACGAAGGTGTTCAATCTGCTCTATCTCTCAATCGCCATTCTCGGATTGGCTTTCCTTGTCATCGGTTACATCGTCGGGATGACAAAACCACAGGAATCGGCTCAGCAGATTTTTTATTTCCTGGGGTTGATGTTCATGCTGCAGGTCGGCGGGATGGCATCGCCGTCCGCACCAGTCTACAATACCATTCTGCTGATTGACAACATAGCATCGAATCTACTTCTTCCGCCCCTTTTCCTTCATTTCTTTCTGCATTTCCCAGTCAAGCGAGATGTCGTAGTAAAACGCCGATGGTTTGTTCCGTTACTCTACGGTGTTAGTTTGCTGAACATTGGGATGCTTGTCTACCTACGTTTCATCGCTCGCATAGATATGTCCGATAGTCTTTTTCCAATTGCCGCCAGAGTGGCATATTTTCTATACATTCTGGTAGGATTTCTCCTTTTTATCAGCAGCTATAGGAAAATTAGAACCAAGGAGGCAAGGAGACCACTAAGTATTATCCTTTGGGGAACTGCTCTCGGACTGGCTTCCGTTTTCTACTTTATCGTGATGGGAGCCGTCATGCCGCTTTCTCAGATCTTCATATTTCATCAAGCACTCCTTTCTCCAGCTCTGTTGATCATTGCTATCCCGGTTTCCTTTGGGTATGCCATTTTCAAATATCGCCTGATGGATATTGAGATCGTTGTCAAAAAGAGTTTGGTATATAGCCTCATTACCGCGAATATTGCGGTGATCTATCTTGTCCTTGTGTTCGGCATTGGGCAACTTCTCGGCGGCATGCTTGGCGAGGAGAACAACAAGATCATGACCGTTCTTGCCATCATAGTTATTGCTTTCGTCTTCGATCCAGTCAAACGGCGAGTTCAGAGCATTGTTGACCGGCTATTCTATCGTGAGCGATACAACTATCAGAAAGCTTTGCTTGAGTTCAGCCAAGAGCTGCCGAGACTGATTGACCTGCACAAGATTGTGGACAGTGTTGCAGCAACCATTTCGAAGACGATGCACATCGAGAATGTTTTCCTCTCTGTCTATGACAAAGCAAAAGATGAATGGATCGCTTATGTGAAACGTGAGACCGATGTGCAATGTCACTTCAAAGATGGTGAGGGGAGTCTCGTGAAGCTGTTGAAGGACACAAGGACAGCACAATTCTTTTATCGTCTCAAAGACGAAAGTGAATCGAACAGACTTCATCCTGACGACAGAGAGATGATCATTCGTGCCAATGTTGTCCTTTCCATACCCATGTTGCTGCAGAATCGTCTGACTGGAATATTGAATCTGGGTCCGAAGTTGTCGGGGAAGATCTATTCGCAAGAGGATGTTGACCTGTTGACCACTGTTGCGAGCCAGGCGGCAATTGCCATCGAGAACGCCCGCTTGCACTTGGAGGAGCTTGAGAAACAGAAGATCGAAAAAGAGCTTGAGATGGCTCGCCGTATTCAACAGGGGCTTTTGCCGAAGGAAAACCCAAAGATTGAAGGCTTGGATGTCTCCGGCATCTCAATACCTGCAACTTCTGTCGGTGGAGACTACTTCGATTTCATCGAACTTGACGAGAAACATTTGGTTGTGATTGTCGGTGACGTTTCAGGCAAGGGAATGTCCGCTGCACTTTATATGTCGAAGATTCAAGGAATGGTTCAACTTGCCAGTGGCATGTACTCTTCACCCAGGGATATTCTTGTGGAGGTAAATCGCAAGATATATGATGGTATTGAGAGGAACTCGTTCATCACGATGATTGTTGCGCTGTTCGACCTTGAGGAACACAAGACAATAATCTGTCGTGCTGGACACAATCCTGTCCTGCTGAGCGTGAACGGCACAATTTCATCACTGAAGATGAAAGGAATTGGATTAGGATTGGAGGAAGGAAGCATTTTTGAGCAAGAACTCGAGCAGATGGAGAAGACATTTGCTCCTGGCAACACTTTCATATTCTACTCGGACGGTTTGACGGAAGCCATGAACAGAGACCAAGTAGAATTCGGTGAGGATCGGGTGGTGGAACTCGTGAGAAGCAACATTCATCTCAACGCTGCAGAAATACAACAGAAAGTGATAGCTGAAGTTGAACGGTTCAGAGGAGATGCCGAGCAGAACGATGACATCACGGTCGTGGTAGTGAAGTGTCGTTGAAACAGGCTAGGTGTTGCTGAGAATCATTCTCTTCGAGATCTTTTTCGCAAGCGGACTTTGCGCTGACCGAGTTCATGCTTCACTATCGAACTGAGGACAATCCGGGAACAGCATATTGGAGAGAAAAGACTATCCCATCACCGCAGCAGTTCGATTCCTCCGAGACAAGAAAGTCAATTTCAAGCCACACGTTTATGTATACGAGGAACACGGCGGCACACGCCACGCGGCATCTGTCCTCAAAATTCCTGAACATGTGGTGATCAAGACACTTGTGATGGAGACGGATTCGCATGAACCGTGCTTAGTGTTGACGCACGGAGACTGCGACGTTTCAACAAAGCAGCTCGCCCGTGTGATGGGTGTGAAGCATGTGGTTCCTTGCGACGTGCTGGCAGCTCAAAAGCATACCGGATATCTTGTGGGTGGAATCAGCCCTTTCGGCACGCGTAAGCAGATGCCAGTCTATGCTGAGGCTACAGTATTCACACTGGAAAGAATATACATCAACGGAGGCAAACGCGGTTTCTTGGTGGAGATGGATCCTCTCGATCTTCGGAGAGCCTTGCCGATAGTGGAGGTGGAGGTTGCACTTCAGAAATAGTTGGCAGGTGATCTTCAGGAGCAAAACTCCCTCGGAAGCCAGGGACCGTGATCTAATTCGCAATCGGGCCAAGTCCAGTTGCGAACTCTACAGTGTTGTCCGGCAGATGATCTGTCGGATGATCCCGCTTTGCAGGACATGGTGCTGAAAGTGCCATATGGATCTTCTTCGACAGGTGAGTCCGCGTGTTGTTTGTGGATTGTCCTGCACAGGTATGTGGTGTGATTTACTGGATCACTCGGTAAGAATTCAGTTCCTGCACCTGTCCGGGATTCACTGTGCCAAGTGTCAGTGTGGTCGGGCGGAAGAATCGAATCTGCATGGAAGGATTCTCAGAAACCCAAAAAGTATTATCTGGAATCGAAAGTGGTGCGGAGTTAATCAGACCTTGTGTGGCGATCTTGATGCGATAAGCTGAAATAGTTGTTCCCGCAACAGCTAAGTTTTCCTTAGCTTCGATGGTTCCTGTAACAGTGATTCTGTATTGTGATGAGCCAATGGCTGTATCAACCTTAGCCACCGTCCACGGATTATTGAATCCGTATGAAAACACCGCGAGGCTATCCCACTGCGATTTAAACACTGCAAGTCCTTGCGCAGCAAAAATGCGAGCGATGATATTATACCCATACACATTGTTATAAGCATCCTTTCGCACATACAGAGTATCAATCCTGAAAACACTTCCATCAGTTCTAAACAAACTATCAATCATCATATAGGCATCGTTCACACCGCCAAGTGTGATATTCTCCCCGACCACAGTCCTCACATTTTTTGCTTTCGTGGAGTCAATCTTGTTATTGTTGATATCCAATACCCAGTTATCATACACAAAATAGTTGCCGACCTTTACACTGAGATGCACAACAATGCCAGTAGGAGCAATGGGACCCTCTTCAGTGTTTTTGCATTCCACCGCAAGCAACACGAAAAACACGATTGCCAATTTGAAAACAGATTTTCCTGCCATAAGTTTCTCCGTTTGCTTCCAAAAAGTGGAGCCCGGTTTGTAATCGGACTCGTCCAGTTAGGAGCTGAACTCTACAAATTAACTCATCTTCCTCAACACTTCTTTCATCTTCTTCAACGCCTTCGCCCTGTGGCTGATTTTGTTCTTTTCCTCAGAAGTCATTTCAGCAAGCGTTTTGTTATAATCTGTTGGAACAAAGAGTGGATCATAGCCAAAACCACCGGAACCTCTCGCTTCGAAAAGGAGCTTTCCTTCAACGACTCCGTCAACAGTCTCGGCAACTCCATTTCCTACCAGTGCTATCACGCATTTGAAGCGAGCACTGCGTCTGCGGGGAGGAACACCTTTGAGTGCCTGAAGTAACTTGCGACGGTTGTCCTCGTACGTTACGTCTTCGCCAGCGTAGCGCGAGGAATAGACTCCTGGTGCACCCAGCAAGTAATCTACTTCCAACCCCGTGTCGTCGGCAAGCGTTAGGGTTTTGGTGTGGCTGAACACTTCTTTTGCCTTCTTCAGTGCGTTCTCTCGAAGCGTTTTTCCGTCTTCACGAACTTCCGGACAATCCGGGAAAGCGCATAGGTCCAAGATCTCGAAGTCTCCTGCAGGACTAGCTAAGTCAGAAAGGATTTCTTTGATCTCTTCTGTTTTGTCTTGGTTACGTGTGGCAAGAACGAGTTTGATCATTGCCTTCGAGAGTGGGTTAGAAAATAGCAACAGTAGAGTCGGAACAGTGTTCTGTCTCTACAAACCCAATTACTCAGACCCCTACTCCCACTGCTTGTCTCCTAAACACCTTTCCTGCCTTCTCAAGTTCCAAGAGAATCTTCTCCGGCGTGAGAGGTATGCTGGTGAATTTCATCTCTGTGGCAAAGTTGATCGCATTCACAATCGCTGCTGCAGTGGGAATAAGTGCTGGTTCGCCAATGCCCTTCGCTCCATACGGACCTTTGCTGTATGGTTCTTCGATCAACACGATATCTACTGGTGGCATGTCTTCCGCTGTCGGTACAATATAATCTGTAAACTGTGGATTAAGCACCCTTCCTTCTTCCACGATCAAGTTCTCCATGATCGCGAATCCGATGCCCTGTGCTATGCCACCTTGAATCTGTCCCTCTATCATTTGTGGATTGATTGCCTTACCGACGTCGTGTGCAGCAGTCATGTGCATCACCTTGACTCTACCGGTTCGTGCGTCCACCTCGACTTCCGCAATCTGTGTTGCGCAGCAGTACACCACATACGCATCTCCCTGCCCCTTTTCTCGATCCCATACCCGCGGCTTAGGTGCATACCAACCAGATTCTGAAAGATTGACCTTCGATGTATGAGCAGCCTTGATGAGCGAAGGGGCGTCCATCAATTTCTCTCTCGATTCTATTTCAACAAGGTTGTCACCTATGAGGTCGAGCTTGTCTCTTTCCAAGTTGAAATGTGACCCTGCAAATTCTAGGAGATTCCGTTTCACCTTCTGGCACGCATCCAAGATTGCATTTCCGCTCATGATGGTTGTACGAGAGGCAACCGTTGGACCGCTGTCTGCAATCAAATGAGTGTCAACTAAGCCGAGATGGATTCTTTCAATCGGCACGCCGAGTGCTTGGGCGGCGATCTGGGTTCCCATCGTTAGCGTCCCCTGACCCATGTCCGTTCCGCCGATTGCCACCTCGACACTCGCATCTTGGTGAATGATCACGTGTGCTGCTGAGCCTTCAAGATGCTGTCCGCCTGCAGCAAGACAACAGCCGTAAATGATTGAAGCGACGCCCATGCCTTTCTTTATAGGATGATTCTGCTGATTGAACTCGCTGTATGCTTTGCGTTTCACATCCCAGTTTGATCGTTCTCTTGCAGCTAACAGGGCTTTCTCGGCGCCAACGCTCTCGGTTAACCGTTGATTGTAGAATGTAGAATCGCCGACATGCAGAAGGTTCTTCAGCCGAAAGTCAATTGGATCTATGCCCAGTGCTTCTGCCAATGCATCCATCTGTCCTTCGTGGGCGACTGTGACTTGCGGTGCGCCGAATCCTCGGAATGGACCGGTGAAAGGATTGTTCGTATAGACGGTGTAGGTGCTTACCTTTGCATTCTCCACTCTGTATGGACCAACGCACGAGACGTTTGCACGCTCAGCGACAACAGAGCTTAGCCCTGCATATCCACCTGCATCGAGAATCGTCTGAACCTCGACCGCCCTCAGGATACCATCGCTTGTTGCACCGGATTTATACTTCACAACTGCAGGATGCCGTTTGGATGACCATTTGATGTCCTCCTCGCGCTCATAGAAAATCGCAACTGGACGCGCCGTCTTCCATGCAAGCAATGCTGCACATGCCGCTAGTTCGGAAGGATAGTCTTCCTTGCCACCAAAACCACCGCCAGTCGTTGTCTGAATCACTCGCACTTTGTTGAGTGGTACTCCCATCACCCGTGCGACGTGCTGTTGCACGTAGAATGGGCACTGCAAGCTTCCTCTGATTTCGACACACATGCTCTCATCTACTGATGCTACTACTCCCTGTGGCTCGAGATATACATGCTCTTGATAGTTCGTCGTATAGACATGTTCGACGATGACATCCGATTCCGAAAACCCAAGCTCAACATCTCCTCTGCCCGCCACTCGAGAATCAAGAATGTTTCCATTTTCGTGAACCTTAGGTGCATCAGGTTTTATTGCATCAATGGACGAATAAACCCCATCCAGCACTTCGTATTCAACTCTGATCGCTCTGATAGCCTGCTCGGCAATCTCGGGCGCTTCAGCGGCAACGAGTGCGATCCGGTCCGCCAACATTCTTGCCTTCTCTCTGACCAAGAGTGGTTGGTCAGGGAGTGCTGCACCAATCTGATTCTCTCCCGGAATATCTCTCGCGGTTAAGACCGCACGAACGCCCGGAATGCCCACCGCTTCTGAGATGTCAACAGATTTCACACGTGCACGTGGATAAGCACTAGCGAGGATTTTTCCATAGAGTAATCCATAGAAGTCATGATCTGTGATGTATTTCGCCCTACCGGTGACTTTCTCCATTGCGTCAATGCGCTTCTGCGGCAAGCCGACAATCGCTCCGATGTCTTCTGAGAGAACGACAGATTGAGATGGACCTGCGGACTCATCGCTGAACTGTGCTGCTTTCTCCACAGCGGAGATCATCTGATTATAGCCGGTACATCGGCAGATATTGCCAGATAGTGCCTCACGAATCTCGTCCTTCGTGGGAAGCGGCTTGTGATTGAGCAGTGCTCGTCCAGCTATCACCGTTCCGGGGATACAGTAACCACACTGACATGCGCCTTCATCAATGAATGCCTGCTGCACAGCGTCTAATTTCGCTGTGCCGAGCCCCTCGATTGTGACGATAGACTTGTTCTGTGCGAGTGCAGCGTAAGTGATGCAGGAGTTGATGACTCTTCCGTTCATCATCACAGAACAGGCACCACATTCACCGATGCCACATCCTTCCTTCGTCCCCTTGAGTCCGCATTCATTGCGGAGAACGTCAACTAACCGTGCGTCAGAGCAGACAGTAAGATCGTACTCTCTACCGTTGACGGTGATATGAAGTTGCATAGTCTTTCCTTGTGGCTTCGATTCCCATTGCTGCTCAGGAACGGACCTCCTTTGCAACGACTCGAAGTTATGAGGGAGCTTTGCTCCCGCTGTTGCTCGCTGGTAGAATTCCAATGTGCGTCGCACCTGCGCGAGGTGCGTCGCACATTATGATTCACCAGTTTGCTCAGGAGCAGAGTTCCTTCGCAACGGGTAAACCCTCAATCTGGCATCCACGCTCCGAAATCTTCTTAGCTTTTCAGTTCATCCATAACCCGATACAGGAACTCTCTGAGAAAACTCTGCGAGAGCAACCGCTTGTACTCGACTAAGCCTCGGATGTCATCAATCGGATGAATCTCATCAATGAGAACCTGACATGCCTCTTCGATAAGGTCAAGTGTCAGGACTTGACCGGCAACCAATGCCTCTGTCCGATGCAGTCGAAGAGGTGTGGGAGCGACGGCACCAATGGCAAGCTTGATGTCCTCCAATTGACCAATGGCGCCAAGGTCGCCATTCCATTTTGCCTTACCAGCAAGACAGACAATGGAAATCACGTGACGCTCTCTACCGCCACCGCCGAGTTTGAGAAATTCTGAGACAAGATTGGATTCATCTATTTCGTTCAGAGGAATTTGTATCTCGACCAGAAACTCATTTGGCTTGAGAACGACTTGTCCGGGTCCTACGAAGAACTCGCTGACAGGAACGGTGCGTTTACCCAGCACGCTCATCGCCACGAGTTTGGCGTCGAGTGCCATCAGGGGAGGAATGAGGTCACCAGCAGGCGAAGCATTCATCACATTGCCGCCGATGGTTGCCATGTTACGAATCTGTGGTGAGCCGACTAGGTCGCATGCCCTCAGGAGACACTCGAAGAATCTTGAGTGTTGCTGCATGAAAGGATGGTGCTCAATCTCGACTGCTTTCGTGTTTGCACCGATGCATAGCGCCTCATTATTCACTCTGATGTAGTTGAGCGGCAACTCATTGATGTTGATGAGACACTTGGCTCTGCGCTTTCCACTCTGGAGGTGGAGAAGGATGTCTGTTCCGCCCGCGAGAATACGACTGTCTTCGCGATGTGTGTCCAGCAGCTCTGCAACTTCATTCAGATTGGACGGGGTCAGAATCTCTAGGCTCATTGGATTTTCTTTTTCTAGAGAACCTCCCAAGGGCTTCGCCCTGAGGCTCAGCCCGAAGGATCTAGAACCTTCGGGAGGTTGGAGAATGGTCTCACATCGTTAACGCCATGATTGCCTTGCATGTATGCAGCCGATTCTCCGCTTGCTGATAGACAACTGAATGCGGTCCATCAATCACTTCATCCGTGACTTCGCAGCCTCTATCAGCAGGGAGACAGTGCATATAGATTGAGTCTTTCTTTGTGAGCTTCATCAATCGTTCATCACAAATCCAATCTCTGTATTTTTTGGAAATCTCCAATGCCTCCTGAGGATTGCCGAACAGCGATTCAATCCCCCAACTCTTCGGATAAACGACATCAGCATCCTCAAACGCATCCTCCATATTGTCCACGATTTCGAATTTCGTTCCGTGCGTCTCGGCATTTTGCTCGGCGAGGGCAAGCGTGTTCTCCATCAAAGTGTATTCCGGAGGATGAGCAAGCGTGACGTCTAAGCCGAAGCGAGTCATAAGCATAATAAGCCCCTGTGGAACCGACATCGGCTTAGCATAGCTTGGTGCGTATGCCCACGAGACGGCGATCTTGCGCCCACGTAGGTCGGTGCCTAGAATCTCTCGAACCGTCATCAGGTCAGCAAGTGTTTGGCAGGGATGATCCACATCACACTGCATATTGATGACAGGAACAGTTGCCCACTTAGCAACCTCACGCATGTACTTGTTTCCTTCCCCAGGCACGAGATCGTGGCGGATGGCAATGCCGTGACCATAGCTGGAGAGAATGGTGCCTGTGTCCTTCGGACTCTCTCCGTGAGCAATCTGCGTTGTCTCAGCCGCAATGTAGTGTGCATGTCCACCTAACTGCGTGATGCCTGCCTCGAATGAATTCCGCGTCCTTGTGGACTTGTCGAAGAACAGCAGGAAGATCGTCTTATCCGGCAGATATCTATGCGGAACACCGTTCTTGAACTTGTGTTTCAAGTCTGCTGCTGTCGTCAGCAGTAGTTCGATTTCCTCGTTCGTGAAATTCTGTGTGACTAAATAGTCTCTGCCTCGAAGTGAATCATTCATTGTCTATTTTGATTGTTGAAGTCGTACAGTCAAGGAGAAGTCAGTTTCTGTTCGCGAAAAGACTCGGATTTCGCGTCTGTCATCTGACGCTTGCAGGAAGAATCGAGAGACCTACTTCTTGACACGCATCAGATTGACAATCCCTATGCTCAGAAACAGCAGATTAGCAAACCATGCGGTGAAGAGCGGGTCAAGATCACCGTTGTAACCGAACGCTTGGCTCACTTTCAGAAACACCATATAGAAGAAACAGATGAGCAAGCTGATCCCAAACTCCATTGCCAAGCCGCTTCTTCGTTTGTTGAAGGAGAACGGGACACCGAAGAGAACGACGATAAAGCTCGCAAACGGGAAGGAGATTTTCCCATAGAGATCCACCATCCACTTTGCGACCTCGTTGCCGCTTCTCCGCTGATTCTCGATGAACTGTTTCATATCGAAATAATCCATTTCATCGGGCTTCTCCATTTTCTTGACGATGTCGTCAGGAGTGAAGTGCAGCTTTCCGATGTTCAGCGTGTCGAAATGGAGAACCGTCTCAGCACTTCTGAACGTGCGCTGCATCCCGTTGACGAGTATCCACTCTCGGCGTGTGCCGTCCCACTTCATCTGGGTTGCATCGTAACGTGCGACCATATGTGTGAGATTTGTATCGCTGAAGTCTTGAATGCTCACCCGTGTGGAGACATCCAGAGTCTCATCGAAGTAGCCAATGGATAGCATGCGTGTATGCGTATCCTGCATATAGATATTGTATCTTCCAAAGAACTGACCCTCGCGGTATCTATCCATATAGACCCGGGCAAGGTGGAATTTCTTTTTATTGGCAAACGGGACCATCCAGCCATTGAAATACACGGAAAACAGACTGACGATAAGGGCAACGATGAGCAGAGGGGTGAGAAAGCGATACAGACTGATGCCGCTTGATTTGATTGCCGTGGTTTCGTTCTGATTGGACATCCTGCCCGTCGTAAATAGACTGGAGAGAAGCATCGCCACTGGAATCATCAGCTTGATGATCTCAGGTGTGAAGTAGAGATAGTATTGCACTATGATATGCAGCTTCACACCCTTGTCAATGAAATCGTCGAGATTCTCGAATCCGTCAATGACAAGAAAGAGCAGTGTGAATGCCAACAGCCCAAAGAGAGCTGTCAGAAGGAACTGCTTGATGACATATCGGTCGAGGATTCTCATTGAACTGGGACGTTAGCCTTCGGCAAATCGGATGTCGGATTCCCATTCCGGTTGAAAAAGAAGATTTCTCGCACTGAATTCATTTTTGATTCTTCATCGCAGTCCGCAAGTCGGAATATCCTCTGAAGTGGGAGTTGAATCCACGAACGGTGCGACCCCGGTTGCATATAGCATCACCCTAATCTTGGTGTCCCTTCCTCCAGGATCGTCTCCTGTCCTCGAAATCGCTTTGGGACAAATCGCTGTAACCGCGTCCAGTCAATCACCACAGTCTCCTTAAGCGTGCGGATCGTGAGATAGATACCTATTGCCCCAAGGACGATGTTCGCCATCCACATGCCAATAAACGGCGACATGATGTCGCGATCGGCAAGTTTCTCGCCGCCGATAAGACATGCCCAGTAGATCAAGAAGAATCCAAGACTCAGTCCGGCTGCCACTCCGAAGCTTCCTCGACGAGCCATAACACCCAGAGGTGCGCCGACCAGGACAAAAACAATACATGCAAATGGGATGGCGTATTTCTTATGCACTTCAACCATGTAACGGTCTATGGACTTGTCATTGAATTCCAATCTGCTGACTTCCGCCTCAATCGAGCCTGCAAGAAGCCTTGCCTCCATCAACGCTCGGTCAATGGTGTTGCCTCCCCACGGTGTTGCCACTGCCGGCGACGCAACGTTGCTGGGAATGCGCGCAAGATAGTTGTCAACATGCTTGTTCATCATCGTCGCGACTGAACGTTCGATCTCGTGGTTGACTTCCTTCAGACTGTCAACGAACTTGAGCATCGTTTGCGCGCTGAGCTCTCTGTCTCCTCGCGAGAAGGCACTCTCCGCGGACCGCTGAAACTCAAATTGTTCCGCATTCATCATGATGCGATGTCTGCTGAACTGAATCTTTCTATACTCCTTCATATCTGAAGCGACCATCTGATGGATTTCGCCGTCCTGCAAGTCCATGATCATCTTTCGATAATCCGGCGAGAAATGGACGCTGCCCTGTCTTGCCGTAACGATCACGCTCTCATTCGGATTCGTGCAATCATAGATCGTAATGTTCTCCAAATCATTGGAGCGTTCGAAAGTCTTTCGCACTAGAATGCTGTAGCCATCAATCTCTTGGGAGAAAAGCCCAGCCTCCAGAGCTAAGGTTGGTTTCTTTCGCTGGATGTCTATCCCAAGGACTTTCGCTTTGTGATTCGCATCTGGAAGCACCTTGTTGTTGAACTCGATGAGAAGATACGCGATTAACGCCGATGCTACTACAACCGGGGCTATCATTCTGAAAAAACTGACGCCGCTTGCCTTCATCGCTGTGATCTCATTGTTTGCTGACATGTTGCCGAACGCCATCAACGTCGCCACCAAGACCGCCATCGGAACAGCCAACACGACCATCCACGCGAGATTGTAGATAATGAGTTGAGCGATAATCCATGCGCCGAGACCTTTGCCTGCAAGATGGTCAATGTACTTCATCAAGAACTGAAGCATGAAGATGAACATCAGCGTCGCAAACGCGAAAAGAAATGGACCGACATGCGCGCGCAGTATGTGCCGATACAACAACATAGATACCTATTTTTTACCTTGCATCTCAGGAGGAATATAACAATATTTGCATTGATTTACAAGTAACTGGAACCGTTCGCGACGGTTCGGTGATGTCTGACCATTCCAACATTTTTCGCTTGCTATTTTGGTTTCTTTTCGCTAATTTCTGTACGATAATTTCCTATCTCGCCTGAACACAAACGGAGAGACTGTATCGAACGGTTGCTATTGATTCACCGCGATTTGATCATCGAGAGTGATTCGTAGTGAGCAGAGGACGTGAGATGCACTATGGGAGAGCCCTTTTCACCCAGCGTACCCATGAATCTCACGGAGAAGGTATTGCAGCAATTCCCAGTGTGACCGAGGTTCGGCCGATTTGATGAGCGAGCTGTCGCCGGTCACCAAGCGGGGGCGCGTACTGATTGTTCTTGGCTTCCGTTTGCGTGATGATGCTCTTGGCTACAGACCTAACGAATGAAGCGATGTGATCAGTGGAATTAGAGGTTGCTTCGTCATCAATCCGATTGCCTGGCGACCGGAATGCGATCTGCTGAACAACATCTGCAGCCTCTGGCAAAGCCAGCAAATCCAGGATCACAGACTGGCGTCACACAGGAAGAATTCAATTGGCAGTACCAAGCCACTCTCAGATGAACACTGTCAAGGACACTGGAAAATAGCGATCATGTGCGATGTTCAGGTGCCAAACACATCGAGGCGACTGGTGCGAATCGTGTTAATGTGTTTGGCATTTACAATTTCCGTTGCGGCAACCGCGACAGCCTCCGTTTCCACTCATCTCCCTGTCAAAGAGCTGCAAGGCGGGATGTCTTTTGATGCTCCCGCTGCGATAGGCGATAGCACAAGAGCGGACACGACTCGCCAGAGAACCCGATCGGAGATGCAACGGTATCTACTGAGAACACGTGGAGAGATCTCCGACCAAGCCCTTCCAAGCCGATACTTCAAAGGGTGGTGATACAAGCCGCGTGCGGTTGACACGGTTAGATTCCCTCTACATGTTTCCGCCGGATTCATCCGTTCGGCTCAAACAGTTCACGTACCAACGGCGCGACATCCCTCAAGTCTCGTTGGCTTATCCAAGGGCGCATCCTTTCTATTTGGATTTGCCGTTAGACGTTGTGCACGACGCGAGAATTGACTCTTCAGGCACGCGAGTCACAATTCGAGAGACGGTTGGCAACAAAGATGTCAAGGTGCCGTTGACAATGTCGCTCGATGAGTATCTGCAGGCGCGCATGGACTATGAGTGGCGGAAAGGATTCGAGGACTTAGCGCACAAGTACGAGCTTAAGCAGAAGCAAGATGAGTTGACCAACCTGTTGGGGAACATCACCAACATCGAGATTCCGATTCCTGCCAATCCAATTCTCAGCATCTTCGGAGATAGACGGTCAATTCGACTCAACATCAACGGCGGTGTTGACATTCGCGGTTCCTTCCGAAATGAGAAGACTGATCAGACCGTTATTTCTCAGTTGGGAAATGTGCGGAACGAACCGGACTTCAAACAGGATGTGCAAATCGGGGTCAACGGTACCGTTGGAGACAAGCTGAACATCATGGCTGACTGGAACACTCAGCGGACGTTTGAGTATGAGAACCAGTTGAAGATCAAATACACAGGTTATGAAGACGAGATTGTGCAGAGCATCGAGGGAGGAAATGTATCGCTGCAGACGCCTTCATCGTTTGTTGGCAGTAGTCAGGCGTTGTTCGGTATCAAGGCTCAGTTTCAGATTGGTCCTCTCAAACTGACGACCTTGGCGAGTCAGAAGAAAGGCCAGGTGCAAGAGCAGACGTTTTCGGGCGGTCAACAGCAATCGCCGTTCGAGCTACACGCGTATGCCTACGCCCAGAATCACTTCTTCTTAGACACGGTGTACCGTAAGCAATACGAGAGCTACTACGGCAATCCTCAGCAGCCCCAATATGATTTCAACTTGAAGGTCACGGATATTGAGGTATGGATCACTAATATTGGTCCAGATGATCCTAACCAACAATATGTCGTTGCCAAGGCTGATCTCCCAGATCTTACTGGTGGAGGAAGATACCCCGATTCCTTGCATAATCTTCCTGCGGTCACTGGACAAGTGGAGGTTGGGAAGTTCATTAAGCTCAAGAAGGATGAGCAGTATTTTCTTCATGAGGCTACCGGATTCATTACCCTGGCGCAACAAGTGCGCGACGAACAGGCGGTTGCCGTCGCGTACCGAACCCAAGATGGACGTACCTATGGCGAGTTCTTGAGCACTCGAATCGCTGGTGATACGATCTTGATCCTGAAACTCGTGAAGCCACGGTATCTCATTCCATCCATGCAGTACGCTTGGAGGCTGCAACTGCGAAGCATCTATCCAGTTGGGGGAAGGGGCCTCAAGAAGGAAGGATTTGATATGAAGATCTACTATCAACTTCCGGGACAGGAGCCTCAGGACAACATTCAGGGGGGAAATAATCTTCTTCAGGTATTTGGTCTTGATCGAACGGACGAATCTGGCACGGGCCCACCAGACAACAAGTTCGATTATATACAAGGTATCACCATAGACGAATATCGTGGTGAACTCATCTTCCCCTCGCTCGAACCATTCAGGGAGGGAATTCGCGGCTACTTCCAACAGAAGAACATCGCAAATCCAGACTCCTTTATTTTCGCTGATATCTACGACACAACTCTCACGGCTGCAAGAAACAATGGGCAACGGGATAGATTTCTCATCAAAGGAAAGTACATCGGTTCCGTCACCTCGACTTACAACATCGGGTTCAACTTGGTAGAAGGAAGTGTGCATGTGACGTTGAATGGTGCGGAATTGACACCCAACGTAGATTACGCGGTGGACTACATCCTGGGGCAGGTCTCAATCAAAAACGAGGCAGCGTTGGTGCCGGGTGCGAATCTGCAGATCAAATATGAACAGAACGATCTCTTCCAGTTTGCCTCTAAGACGCTGCTCGGTGCACGAGGTGAGTTCAACTTCTCCAAGCAGACTCAGTTCGGGTTCTCGATTCTCAACTTGAACCAACAAACGCTGAGTGAAAAGGTTCGTATCGGCGAAGAGCCAATTAGCAATACCATCATGGGCATTGATGGCGCAACAACGATAAAGACTCCCTTCATTACGGATGGGTTGAACTTGCTCCCGCTGATACAGCAGTCGCGAGAAGAATCTAACATTACTCTGCGCGGCGAAGCAGCGTACATGCTTCCCGATCCAAATACGAAGAAAAGCCCGATCCCAATTGACAACAATGAAGGCATCGCCTACGTTGACGACTTCGAGGGCGCCAAGTTATATACGCCGCTTGGTATCGGATATGCTATGTGGCATTCTGCCAGTCCGCCCGCTTTTCATCCGACGCTTGGGAACATCCCAGACTCCACGCTCATTAACAACAAAGCAAAACTAATTTGGTACAACATCATCCCCGGTGATGTTCTGCAGCGCGACATCTGGCCAAACAAGACTCCAGCATATGGCGAGGAATACGTAACTGTCCTAAGCCTTGCCTATGACCCAACGGCACGTGGAGAGTTCAACTACAAACCAGACCTCTCCGTCCTCACCAACAATTGGGCCGGTATCATGCGGCTGATACCGAGTAATGCAACTAACTTGGTGGACAATAACTATGAGTTTCTGGAAATATGGTTGCAGATCGAGGGTGGGAATCCAGGCAATGGCAAAATGATCGTTGATCTCGGACGGATCAGCGAAGATGTCATCGTGAACGGAAAGCTCGATACGGAAGATGGTGTTGACGGAGGTCCGCGCACGGGGGTCCTTCGGCAGGGAGAAGATGTCGGCTTGGATGGACTTTCTGATGACCAAGAGAAGGTACGATATAAAGACTTGATTGACAAGTATCGCACGCAGTATCCTGACTATGCCAATGATCCAAGCGGAGATGACTACTATTATGCGGGTGCGGGAAGCCCTGATTTCTCTCACATTAATGGCACGGAGGGGAACGGTACCAGCGAAACAGGAAGGTTTCCTGACACTGAGGACTTGAACAACAGCGGCGTGCTGGATAGAGTGAACAACTATTTTGAGTACGAGATTAACCTCGATACCAGTGCTGCACGTAATCCTCAAATTGTCGGTGGTGGAAGCAAGGGATGGTATCAGTACAAGATCCCGCTTAGTCAATATATGAGAAAGGTCGGTGATCCGGATTTCTCCATTGTGGAATTTGTCCGCGTTTGGCTCACAGGTTTTCCTGGCAAGGTGTGGATCAGGATTGCTGACATTAGCCTCAGTGGAAACCAGTGGTTGGCAGTCAAACCAAAAGGTGCTCTCAGCGACAGTTCATTTGTCGTGTCCGTTGTCAATATCGAGGACAATCCCAGCTACTCAAGTCCGCCCGATCTTCCGCGTGCACGAGACCTGACGCGTCCGGATCAAACTATACTTGCTAATGAGCAATCCTTAGCTCTCCTGATCAGCAATCTGGCAGACGGTGAAAGCCGCTATGCTTATCGCACGTACTCGGCGAGACCGTTAGACGTGTTCAACTACAAGATGCTGAGAATGTTCGTTCATTGTGACGAGCGTTTCAACTACGTTGACACGTCCAACTATGATTGTGAGTTCTTCTTCCGATTCGGCGTTGACACACTCAATTTCTATGAATATCGGGAGCCTTTACGGTATGATGCGAGCGACCCCCCTGGGTGGAGAGGCAATGAGATCGCGATTGATTTTGGCCAAATTACTGCCGTCAAGGAGGCCAAAGACTCGGTCAATGCCAAAGCGAGTAGACGCGTGCCGGTTCCCAATGGAGCCCCGGGAGCGACGTACCAAGTCGTTGGCAATCCGACACTCACGGGCATCCGGTTTCTTTCTGTTGGCGTGACTAATCCTTCCAACAAGGGGACACGCTGGCTCGCGGGTCAAGTCTGGGTGGATGAAATGCGACTTTCCAAAGTCAATGATGCGAAGGGATGGGCATACCGGTTCGATGCCAGCGTCAAACTGGCGGATTTCGGGAGCGTGCAAGTCAATATGTCCAAGATTGACCCGAACTTTCATGGATTGGAGCAGCGGTTTGGAAGTCGAAATACTTCTGTGAGTTGGGGGTTTGGTGGTAACTTCTCCTTGCAGAGGTTCTTACCGCGAGAATGGTCCGGTACAGCGCTCTCATTCACTTACTCACACACTGAAGGTTTTGACGTACCGCAGTATGTACCTGGCACCGATGTCCTGGTGGATGAAGCAGCAACCAGAGCTAACGAGGTCGCGGCAGGGACCGGTGATAGCATCCGCACTGCATCACAGACCCTTCGTGTGAGCGATACGTGGACGATTCCATCCGTCAAGGTCAATATCCCCAGCAATGCTTGGTACGTACGGGACATCGTCAACAGGCTCTCTCTATCGTTTAACTACAACTCATCAAAGGAGCGAAATCCGACCACGGTATATAGGACCAGTTGGACCTGGAACTCATCACTGAACTACAGCCTCTCGCTCAGTCCCGACTATTACATAGTTCCATTCAAGGATTTGTTCAACGGTATCTTTCTGCTCGATGCGTATAAGGACGCAAAGATCTACTTCACTCCGTCGTCAGTCAATTTCGGGGTCAACGCTACCCGTTCACGAACTGAAGAACAACCGCGAACTCAGACTGGCATTCGGCCGCCAGTGAGGAATTTCACTGCCAACCGACAATTCTCTCTGAACTACAGAATGTCCGAAGGTGGCTTGTTAAACTTGGCAACTGACTATTCGATGAGTGTCGCAAGCAGCTTAGTCCACCTTGAGGTGGATACCTCTCTTGGGTCCGAGTTTCCAAGGCAAAGGTCCTCGTCCGAAATCTTTGGTGATATTTTCTTCAAGGAAGGCATCATCAATTTTGGATTTCCCAGCAGCTATAATCAGACGATCACTATCTCCTCGCGGCCGAAACTGCCACCACTCTTGGATATTGATAGATATCTTGAGATCACTCCCAATTACAGTGCCTCTTATTCATGGCAAAACAATTTCCAGCAGCGTGATTTTGGCCGAAGTGCAAGCGTCAACAGCACTCTCCAGTTGTCAGTAGGTTTCCGGCTGAAGCAACTCACTGATCCCTGGTTCAAAACTAGCTCTCGACAGCTACCTACAGCTCCATCACCTCGGGAGCGGGGTGAAGCGATTGATACCAGCGGGCAGCGACCTCAGGAAGGAACTCCGAAAGACACGACGAAGTCATCCGCGTTGGGCAACCTCGCTGAGATACTTAAGGTCGCAATCAAGATTCCATTCCTTGACTATGACAACATCACCATCAATTTCACGCAGAACAACAGCTCTCAGAACAACGGGATACTGGGCGATGGCACTGGATTTATGAACCTCTGGGGAAGAGTGCCGTTCTTCCAGTCCTCGCTCGACGCTAATGGACCTTCAAGGCTCTATCAACTTGGTCTGATCGGTTATCCGAACGGAAGAGTCACGGGCTTTGGCGTACGGCCGTACTTTCCGTTCTTCGGCTTCAACGTCGAGCCAGGATTGCGGGCGCCGACTCCAGCAAACATGCAAGTGCAGATGACAGACGTGTTTTCACAGCGGAATCAGTTTGATATCAGGACTTCACGACCGCTCTGGGAAGGTGCTCGGTTAGATCTGAACTGGAAAGTCGGATGGTCCTTCAGCAGGAATCAGACGATCCAGACGGATACGCTTGGCGCCCCCACGGTGGTGAGTATAGCAGAGCAGGGAGATGTTGACAGGTCGTTTCTCTCTCTGCCGGATATTTTTCCCTTCAACATCGTCGCGACCAGCGGGATTGCACAAGTGGGAAAACTATATGACAAATATAAGAGTGATCAAAGCGACACACGTTCCGACCCGGAGAAACTGGCTCAGGCATTTCAGGAAGGCATGGAGTCATTGCCGTTCCTGACGAAAATCATCGGGAATGTGTTGCCACGAGCGAATTGGGTCCTCAGGTGGGACGGATTGGAAAAACTGAGCTTTCTCGAACGCGTTGCAAGTCGCGTCAGTCTGGAGCATTCCTACACATCTCAGTACACCGGCAGATATCGAATAACAACAGACGGAACCCAGGTAACTGAATCGCAGCGAGTGAGTTACGGGTTCAACCCTCTGCTAGGAGTGAACATCACCTTCAAAGAATTGTGGGGTGGTAGTTTCGGAGGAAGCTTCCGATTTTCTACGCAGACTGCGTACGATTTAGCCAACGGCTCGCAGAATATCAACGAGACCTCCTCGACGGAAGCATCCTTTATGGCAAGCTATGGTCGCCGGGGTTTCGAAATACCGCTCTTTGGTCTCTCGCTCAGAAATGATGTTGACATCAGCTTTTCGTTCACTTATTCGAAACAGTCGCGACGCACGTATGATGTCAACAATCTCTCCGCGGAAGGGACTCCGCTGGAGGGTCAGTCAAGGACCCAAATTGAACCTCGCTTCAAATACGTGCTGAGTACACGGGTGACCGCCTCACTATTCTATCGCTATGTGAAGACGGCACCTGATGCGACTGCCGCACGCATTCCGGGCACCACAACGAACGAGTTGGGATTGGAGGTGCATATCTCAATTAGTGGACAGTGATTCCTCGGTTCAACGTGTAAAGGAAGAGATGTCAATATCATTCAATATACTCTGCCTGAAAGGAGTTCTAGGAAACAAATGAAGAGGATGGTTACGATTTTTCTTTCGTGTCTGCTTGTTGCTGGTGTTTCATTAGGACAGACACTGTCAGCAAGAATCAAGATTGAGGCTATGACGCCTTATGCGCTATCCATCAAGTATCCGGGAGCGTCCAATCGAGCCACGACGAACGGACTGGGCGTGATAGGGAAGAGGACCATCGTATATCTCTCTGCCGACACAGCCAAGCAAAAGGTTACCTCGTTTGCTTGGTCAATCGTCCAGAAGCCGAGCGGATCAAATGCGACGATTGATAACCCGTCGGCGCAGTTTGTGACGTTTCTTGCGGACACGATGGGGCGATACATTGTTCGGCTGACCGTCAATGGTTCTTCTAGCATGGACGACACTTTGTACGCGAGCACGTATGTCGGTGTTGCTGGTTTTCAAGGTATTGCAGGAAAGTTTCCGCAGTGTGGTTTTGTTGCTGGCTGCCATGTGGAAGAGGTCGCCCCATGGTCTGGGACAGGACATGCGAATATCTTTGAGGAAGGGATTGATGGAAAACTTGAAGGTGGTTTCTATTCGGCGTCATGCATGAGTTGCCACACGACAGGTTATGACGCAAATCCGACTGCCATCAATGGTGGCTTTGATGATGTCGCAAAGCAGGTGGGATGGAAATTTCCCAATCTGATCGTATCCAATTCGACCAAATTCGCTGACAGCCTTGTGGAGCCGTTCCCCGGTTTGGTGCCACTGGCGACAATCGGATGCGAGAATTGCCACGGTCCGGGTGCGGATCATATGGGAAACAAAGTCCGAATTGGTGTCAGCCTTGATGTTGGTGTATGCGCACGGTGCCATGACGCACCTACAGAGTACATGATCGTGCGTCAGTGGGAGCCTTCTGGCCACGCAAAGATGGAAGTTGCCATTGAGAACAACATCACGAGTACCACTTGTTTGAAGTGTCACAGCGGCAAGGGATTCTTTAAGTTCATTGAGAATCGCGCAAGCCCCGGCTACAGTTCGGCAACAGATGCTTTCTATCCGTTGACCTGCAGTGTCTGCCACAACCCGCATTCTTCCGAGAATCCGCATCAACTGCGCACGGTCTATGCTGATTCCTTGACGAATGGATTTGTGATTCCGACTGGCGGTAAGGGGCAGCTTTGCATGAACTGCCACAAGTCGAGACGGAATGCCGAAGTCTATGTGAAAAAATGGGCAAGCAATTTTGGACCGCATAGTAATCCCCAAGCTGATATGCTCTTCGGTCGAAACGCTGTGCAATTCGGCGACAATTCTTTCACCGGTCTGTCCACACACACGTATCTAGAGGATGCCTGCGTCACATGCCATATGAGGGAAGCTGAGGGCGAGTCTGCTAACTTGCTTGGTGGTCACACCTGGAAGATGAATGGATCTGATAGTACGGGAGCTGTGGTTGACAATACGACTGCCTGCAGGTCCTGCCACGGTGGGATAGAAGATTTTGACGATGTGAAAGCAGGATTCGACTATGACGGCAATGGAAAAGTTGAAGGCGTTCAAACAGAAGTAGGAGGACTGCTTGCGAAGTTGGCTGCACTGCTTCCGATGAATGCGACTGGAAATGTCTCGACAGACTCCGCTACTATCGCGAACAAACCTAATCTTCTCAGCGCCGTATACGACTATTACTTTGTAGTGAACGATGGAAGCTACGGTGTGCATAACGCCAAGTACACTTTCGCGATCTTGCAGAAAGCGGTTGGCAAGCTGACCGGCGTCGAGGTGGTGACGAATAATCTGCCTCAGACATATGCACTTGAGCAGAATTACCCGAACCCATTCAACCCATCAACTACAGTTCAGTTCTCACTTCCTAAGGCGACAAACGTGAGGTTGGCTGTGTACAACACTCTGGGTGAGCTTGTGAAGGTACTTGCTGATGATCAATACGCGCCCGGCACTTACAGGGCAACCTGGGACGGAACCAACATGACTGGAAATACAGCTTCGAGTGGTGTGTACTTCTACAGAATTGAAACCAGGGATTTCGTTACCGCGAGGAAGATGATCTATCTCAAGTGAGAATTGCTTGTACTGGTTCCTTCTCGGAAACCGTCCCGCAACAGCGGGACGGTTTGATTTATGTGCAAAGTAGATAGAAGCATACGATGAATTGACTAGTTGGTTTTCATCGCATTATCAGTGCCTTTCGTGTTTGAGTGAACGGGGGAGCACCAACTCAGCAAGGATACACACCGCTTCTTTCTACGTCACTCCGCAAGGTGTTGATACTCTTTCACTATGTCCTAGTCACTTCGGCGACTTTGATGCTCCTTTTCTCTCTAACGAAAGCTTCAACAACGGAGGTGTTACCAGCGTCGTCACCATCACCATGATGACGACTGCTGAGAAGATGGCGTCATTGATAACGCCCATGCTTCTACCCATGCTCGCAAAGATGAGTCCGACCTCGCCGCGTGGTATCATGCCAATGCCGATGCTCAGCCTGTCCAAGCCGCGTTCGACCACAGCTAACCCGCACACTTGCTTCCCGATGATAGCAGCCAACGTCAGTCCAGCCGCAATTGCAAGCACGTCCACTCTCGCAAACGTTTCGAGCCGAACTCGCATGCCCATCAAAACGAAGAAGACGGGGACAAACACTGTCGTGATGGGTTTCAACAGATCGCGCAGCGTTCTTTGCTGATAAAACTCCTTGAAATGGATTTCCTCCAGAATCAGTCCAGCCGCGAACGCTCCTACGATGGTTGCAAGTCCCACCATATTCGCAAGAATGGAAAGCAGGAAGCAAAAGAGCAGAGCGGAGATGAGCATTATGCCATGTGTCCTCATTTTGGCAGCAATCCCCATCAGGCGAGGAATGAAGGTAACGCCAAGAATAATCGCCATCATAAGAAATCCAACGGCGATCAGAGTAATCCTGAGAAGCGTCCCGACCGCCAGTGACGTACCCGTTTCCGCAGCAAGGACAATGCCCGACACGATTGCGAGGATGATCAGTCCTAAGACATCGTCAATAACAGCAGCACCGAGAATGATACGAGCCTCCTTCATCTGCAATTTCCCCAAATCCTGAAATATCCTTGCCGTGATGCCAACGCTCGTTGCGCAGAGTATCCCACCGATAAATATATGGATGTTGGTAATATCAAAGTTTGGTGAGATCCTGATGATCTCCTTGGGAACTTCCTTCACCAAGAACGAACTGACGCCGTATCCTAGAACGAACGGAGCGATCACGCCGGCGGTTGCCACGAGAAATGAGGAGATTCCAACCTTAGCCATGTCACGAATGTTCGACTCAAGTCCAACTTCAAACAGAAGCAGGATGACTCCAATGCGAGCGAAGCAGTCAATTACGACTGCCCAATGCTCTGTGATCGGTTGGAGGCGCAGCGGTTCGAAGAATGTCCAATTCGGTGCAAGAAGAACGATGTTTCCAAGAATTACACCTAAGATAAGCTCCCCGAAGACTGAAGGCTGCTTGAGTCGTTCAGAAAGTTCACTGCCGAGTTTGGCTACGGCGAGAATGATGGTCAAGTACAGAAGGACGGATACAACCGGATCGCCGTGTTCTTCGCTGCCGACAGTTTTGCCACGATCATGTTCCTCGATCAAGTTCTGCGTGTGAGAAGACGAGTCATTATACGCCAAATGCTGACGCACCGTGTCACCGAGTGAATTGGCTTCACACGTTGCGTTCACTGGCGTGGGAAGAAGACACAACAGAATAATTAAGGTTGTGACTATGAATTTGGCACTTTGGGTCATGATATTGGTGTGGCGATGAAGATGATGATTGTTGTGAAATGAACTGCCGGCTGGGATGGTACGGGGCGGTTCACCTAGAACATTCTCTCTATCACATTGTGTATAGTCTCCCAGTTGAATCCTCGCCCCGCAAGGTAGGATGAAATTCGTTGCTTCTGTTTGATCTCGTCCAGGTTCTTAAGTCGGGGCAGTCGTTTTTCCGCAAGCGCGAGCGCGATTCCATGTTCATCTTGTTCGTCATAGATTTCCTGGAGAATCTTCTCGATGGCATCCCTCTGAATGCCCTTCTGGAATAGCTTCTGCTTCATTACCATTTTGCCAAGCGGTTTCCGCATCATCGAGTCACGAGCGAACATTTTGCCGAACTCCAGATCGTTGATGAGGCGATTCTGCTTCAAGTTCTCAACCACTCTGACGATGATGTTCTCTTCAAACTTCTCGTTCTTGAGTTTATCTCGGATTTCCCTTTCACTGCGCGGACGGTAGGAGAGAAAATGAAGCGCCCTTTGCTTTGCAGTCTGGAAAAGATCTTCGAGCTTGACGCGCTGAATCGTGTTTTCATCTAACACATCGTTCCGCCGCAAGCCGGACTTGAGCAAGGTCTCGCTGTGAATATCAAGGGCAGGCTCCCCATCGAGATATATGGAGTAACGTGGTTTGTTCCTCTGCCGTTCAATTCTGGTGATAAGCATGGGTGGATGTTATATATGAGCACGCCAGACTACTGCAACAACACCGTTTTTCGTGTCTCATTATGCTTGTCAAACCTGAGACGACAGAAATATATGCCGCTTGGAAACCCTCGAGCATTCCATCGGATCTCATGAAGTCCAGCAGACTGTATTCCACTCACCAGAACTGCTACTTCTTGACCAAGAACGTTGTAGACTGTGAGACGCACATCAGTTGCAGTAGCAAGCGAATATCGAATCGTCGCTGATGGGTTGAACGGATTGGGGAAATTCTGGAATAGCTGGAAATCACTAGGTACTTGTGCTGTCTCGCCGACGGCAGTTAGTCTCCCATATACAGTGTCAGACAGAATGCAGCCTATCAATTTCATGTACGTATACATTGACCAAGGGCTTCCAGATTGACACTCATAAGGACCGAACTTGTCCGATAGCCGTATAAAAGGATCAATAGACCCATCGCTAAGATGAAAAAGAAAATTGAGGACCTTCGTTGTACGGTCGAAAATCGTCAGAGTGTCGTTTTGGAGTAATCTAACTGTGTAGGCAGCACCAAGCCGTACATTCCACTCCTCCCCGGGAGACGCGCTGAGTTTGTAGAAAACAACATCTGCAGAATGGCTTCCTCGATAGTAGTAAACCCCGTTCGAATCTGCTCGGACGTACCTTCCACCCGACATGTCCTGCTCATTGAGAACAAAATACCGCTTGCCATTTGGGAAAAGCGAATCGCCGATGACACGTATTGAGAGAGTGTCAGTGCATCCGGTACCCCTACACCAAGGAGGTGGTTCCCAACAACAGGTTTTAAAATAATCCCACCGATTCCCAATCTTCAGCGGATAGTATTCCTGAGCCGAAGCTTGTCCAATGCACATGAAGAACAATATGGTAACAATCTTCCGCACGGCGATAACCAGCGATTCGATGTTCAAGAGCAGGATTCAGGAATCCTAGTTCTTCGTTCCCTTCTCCGCGGACTGTGTTGGCGCGGAATCGCTTCTCTCTGGCTTCTTGCCTTTCACGCCTTTCTCCTGCTGTGCCGCTTCTATCTGCTGAGCGCGCTTTCCATCCAAAGGGAGACCGAGTTTCGTTTTCACTTCTACCTCAATGGTCGCCATCAATTTCGGATCCTCTTGCATCGCTTTCTTCACCGCATCTCGACCTTGACCGATCCGATCTCCTTTGTACGAAAACCATGAACCGCTTTTTTCGATGACGTTCTGATCGACCGCCAGATCAATAAGGTCGTTCGCTTTGGAAATGCCTTCGTTATAGAGAACATCGAACTCCACTTCCTTAAACGGCGGGGCAACTTTGTTCTTCACGACTTTTGCCCTGACTCGATTGCCGATCACTTCCTGTCCGTCTTTGATAGATTCCTTTCGGCGAAGGTCGAGTCGCACGGAAGCATAGAACTTTAACGCGTTGCCACCAGTCGTCGTCTCTGGATTCCCGAACATCACGCCGATCTTCTGCCGCAATTGGTTGGTAAAGATGACAGATGTTTTCGACTTGCTGATTGCAGATGCTAATTTCCGAAGTGCCTGTGACATCAAGCGCGCTTGCACACCCATTGTAGGCTCACCCATTTCTCCTTCAATCTCGGCACGGGGAGTAAGAGCAGCGACGGAGTCAATAACAACTACATCAATAGCTCCACTGCGAACTAAGGTCTCGACAATCTCCAACGCCTGTTCGCCAAACTCAGGTTGTGAGAAGAGCAGATTATTGACATCCACACCGATACGTTTGGCATAGTTGAGATCAAGTGCATGTTCGGCATCAATGAAAGCGGCAACGCCACCGCGACGTTGTGCCTCGGCAATAACGTGCAAACAGAGCGTTGTCTTTCCGGATGCCTCCGGTCCGAATACCTCAGTGACTCTCCCTCGAGGCACGCCGCCAATGCCGAGGGCAGCATCGAGCGAAATGGAACCGGTGGAGATTGCATCAATCGCAGCAATTGGTCCTTCACCCAGTCTCATGACTGCGCCCTTTCCATACTGCTTTTCGATTTGGTCAATTGCCAAGTTCAGAGCCTTGAGTTTTCCCTCTTTTTCGTCAGCCATGGTTCACTCCTATTCTTGAGATGATGTGCTTGCCCCGTCCAAGTGGGGTTAGGTGATTTCACCAACCAAATTTAACATAAAAGAAATTAAGATTCAACAAAAAAAGAAATAGCCCCAATCCTGATTCCAGGATGGAATCTGGTTGGGGCTTTGATGTGTGAACTAGCGATGTCAGAAGACTGTGATGAAGCTCTGCTCACCTGGACGCGACAGAACCTCGGAAGATCCAAAGGAGACGTCGGCTGTTGCTCAGGAAAGCTCCCCCGTGGCTTCTTGAACTAGAACGGTCTTGTAACCCTAAAGAATACGGTCAGTGGCGCGTTCTGTGTAGTCTGCCATGCTACGCCGAGTCGTATCTTCGCATCATCGAATCCCAATGCAACCCCGAGATCGCTCTTGATATCTTCCGGTCTAATCCCGTCAAATCCCTCGGTGAAGCGCTGATCCGGTGACGCCAGGTTTGTCCACCCGGCATCTGCGAACAAGATGAAATGAATTCCATCGAACAACCCTGACGGCCAAAAAGTGAGTTTGTCCAAAATTCCAAGACTCGTAACATACTCGACATTTCCAAGCATCATTCGATTGCCTCCGAACTCCTTATAGTTGTAAGCAGGCAAAGTGCCGATTCCTCCAATCTCAAATGACTTCTGGTAGGGCAGATTGTGTTCGGACGAACCCACACGAACACGAGCATTTATGCAGTCGCGACTCCACAACGGCTGATACCACCGCGCATCGAGCAAATATCTGTTGAAATCGAAGTTGCCACCGATCCCTCTTCCAGCGAATTCCGCAGATGCGGAAATCACCCATCCGTTACGCCAATGATTCGTCTCATAGAGATCGCTGTACTCGGCGCTCGCGATAACACTCTTCATCGTTCCTTCGTCAATTGGTGGATTGAGACGGAACGTCTTGTCCCCGCCGAACAACGACCATTCAGTGCTGTTTGTGAGACTACTGTACTTATCAACGACATAATCCACCCGCACACGCGCGTCGCGAGTGAGATACTGTGCAGCGTGAACACTGAATCCTTCTCTGCCAAAGTAGTCTCTGTAGTCTTCGCGAATGAGAAACGCTGCCGCAGAGTTCTCATGTTGATTGATGATCCATTCATCTTTTGTATCAGTCAGTGAATGTCCCTCGAAGCCAACCTCGAAGCGATAATCGTTGCCGAACCACCGATCAAATCCCAGATTGCCGCGCCAATGTCCCAGATTGAGCGACTGAGATTTGAATCCGTATCCGACGAAACCATACACCGAATATTTTTTCTTCCCATCCCAATGATATTTTTTCGGTGAACCCAAGCCCAAGAAGATGCCATCAACTCGATTGTAGCGAACCACACCGACGTCAATATCGAGATCAGTGGGGAACCAAGATCTCTTCTTGGTCGTGAACTTTGCTTCTCGAGATATGTGTTTCTCAACCGCCAACTCTTGTGATCCTTTACGTATCTCTTTGCCGACAATAGTTGCGTTCCCCTCCTTCGTTATTTCTCCATTCACAGTAATGGCATCGCCGCCTATGTAGCCACTGTCTTTGACGACAACGTCTCCTTCAACGGCGACGACATCGCCGGTTACCCTGCCGTAGATGGTAATATCGCCTGAGGTCACGACGACATCACCATCTATGACATCGTCACTCTCAATGACGACGTCTCCTGTAAAGCGAATCACATCCGTGTAGTGCTCAAGATACATTTCTTCTGCCTGTGCACGCACTTCTTCAACTTGGTCGCGCAGGTCCGCAATCTGCTCCTGCAAAGACAGTAGCGTATCCTGAAGCTCATCGAGTTGATCCTCGATCTCTTGCCGATTCTTTTCAGGTTGTTCTCTCAACTGCTTCTGCAGATCCTCCAACTGGAATTGCACTTGCTCTACCATTTTCTGCAATTCTTCTTGTTTGCGCCTTAGAGTATCTTCAGACGTTCCAATCCTCCCGATTTCTCCTTTTGCCGAATTGACTTTCCTTCGCTCAGGGTCTCTAAACTCTTTCGTGATGCAATACGCGCCGCTTCTTGCACGAGGTTTCTGCAGTTCGTTGAATGTTTCGTCCAACTTGTTTAGGGCGTCGTCAACGGCTTTCTCGATCTGAGCCTGTAGACGACTGATGACATTCATGTCCTCTTGTCGGTTTGGTTGTTCATCTTGAGCCTGAAGTAGTGCCGGAAGCAGGAACAGAACGCCCGCCAGCAACAGGTATGCGACAGATGGCTTAATCGTAGAGGTGCACATGAGATCCTCCTGTGGTGGATTTCTTGCTGATAGCTTGTTGGTCTATCTAGACATACGAGACCAAACATGGAAAAGTTACATCTTCTTGAGGCTCTGAATGCCTGCTGTGGCTCAAGGTGCGGTTGAGCGCTTTCTGAATCGGATGTGGTGCACTCAAGAGAACCACCGCGGCTGCCGATTCCGAGTATCGTCGGGAACACCAGACGAAGCGGCAAGTCAGAGAGAATCTCCTTGATTTAGACCCAAAGATTTCTTATTTTGCGCAGTAAGGGGAACAATCCAATCAACTTTCTGGGGTAACAACTAAAGAGGAGGCAAGCACTATGTTAGCGTATGTCTTAGTCGAGGCTCAAGGGGGAAAATCAAAGACTGTCGCTCAAAGGATCGCCAAGATCAATGGAGTCAAATCCGCCTGCGCTGTGACCGGTCTGTACGATGTCATTGCCCAGGTGGAGGGTGACAGTGTCAATCAAATGGGGGATATGGTGCTGTCAAAGGTTCAAGCTGTGCAAGGGGTCGTGAGAACGATGACGTGCTTCGTTGTCGAGTAGATGAATTATCCAAGCTGAAGGGCTGGTATTCTGCCAGCCCTTTTTGATACCGAAAATCATCCTTTGAAATAGTCTTCCCACCATTCGCTACCATCTCTGGAGGAATCATGAATTCTTTTCTCAACCGTCGCACTTTTCTTAAATCCACCGCGGTCGCAGGTGCAGGAGCTATGATCGGAAGCAAACTCGGAGGGCTTCGTGATGCCGTTGCCAAACCTGCGACAGCAGCGAAACCCCTCGTGATTTCCAGCGCCAACGGTTTGCGTGCGATCGAGAAGGCGATGCAGATGATTCAGCAAGGTGCCGATGCGTTAGATGCAGTCATCGCGGGTGTGAATATTGTTGAGGATGACCCGAAAGACCACAGCGTTGGCTACGGCGGCTTGCCAAATGAAGACGGTGTCGTTGAACTTGATTCTTCAGTGATGCACGGTCCAGCGCATCGTGCCGGTGCAGTAGGTGCATTGCGTAACATCAAGAACCCGTCGAAGGTCGCACAAATGGTGATGGAGCGAACCAACCACGTGTTTCTCGTCGGCGAAGGTGCACTCAGGTTTGCGAAGGCACACGGGTTCAAGGAGGAAGATTTGCTGACTGACGAAGCGCGGGAAATTTGGTTGCAATGGAGAGAAATGTTGAGCAATAGAGACAACTGGCTTCCGCCTCACACGATCAGTGACAAAGAGATCGGTGCCATTCCTGATTCGTTCAGACCATTCTTCGACTTGCATGGGACCATCAACTGCGACGCCATTGACTTGAGAGGCAATATCTCCGGCGTTACCACTACGAGCGGATTAGCATTCAAGTTGGCTGGTCGCGTTGGTGATTCTCCCATCATCGGTGCTGGACTGTACGTGGACAACGAAGTTGGTGCAGCAGGTTCCACCGGACGAGGAGAAGCGAATTTGATAAGCTGCAACAGCGTGATGATCGTTGAATGGATGCGGCGAGGGAAGTTGCCTGAAGAAGCGTGCCTGCTTGCCTGCCAGCGGATTCATGACCATAACAAAGAGCGGAGGTTGCAGGATGATGACGGGAGACCGAACTTCAGTGTGAACTTCTACGCTTTGAACACAAAAGGTGAGTACGGATGTGCTGGCATCTGGGAAGGTGCGAAGATGGCTGTGCATGATGGGAAGGAAGCCAAATTGGTTGACGGAGCTTATTTGTTCAAGCGGAAGAAGTAGTTCGAGTTGGAGAGATTGGCTTACGAGGGCTGGCGGGGAGGTACCGTCAGTTGAAAGAACTGACGGGGATTTCGAACTGATTCAAGTTATCATGGCACACGATGCGAGATGCACGGAAATATGTATAGGCTTTGCCCAATCACGAACGTGGAGTCTCGCTTATGAGGAAGAATATGTTGTATCATGTAGTTCTTGCCATTGGCATATTGATGATAAGTAGTTCTTCAAAACTGATCTCTCAAACGTTCTCAATCCAACAAGATAAGATGCTGATGAACGGAAAGCCTTATCGCGTTTTCTCAGGCGAGATGCACTATAACCGAATTCCACATGAATATTGGAAAGACCGACTTCTTAGAGCCAAGGCGATGGGGTTGAACACAGTCTGCACTTACATCTTCTGGAATCTTCATGAGCCTGAGTCGGGTAGATTCGACTTCAGTGGCGACCTTGATGTGGCAGCTTACATCCGCGCGGCAAAAGAGGTTGGTTTCAATGTTATCATTCGTCCGGGTCCCTACGTTTGCTCTGAATGGGACCTGGGAGGATTGCCTGCCTGGTTGCTCGGGGATAAAGACATAAAACTCCGCTGCATGGACCCGAGGTATATGAGAGCCGTTGAGAGCTATATCATGCGGTTGGGAAAGGAACTCAGGGGACTTCAAATAACCAAGGGCGGACCGATCATCATGGTTCAGGTTGAGAATGAATATGGTAGCTACGGCAACGACAAGGAATATCTCCGTACGCTGAAAGCGATGTTACAGAAAGCTGGATTCGATGTTCCTTTCTTCACTTCAGATGGTGGAGCAGATTATCTCCTTGAATCCGGCACATTGCCTGATGTCTTGCCGGTGGTGAATTTCGGTGGCTCGCCGATGGATCAGTTTTCAGTCCTTGCCAATTTCCGCTCAAATATCCCTCACATGTGTGGTGAATTCTGGTGTGGCTGGTTCACACATTGGGGAGACAAAGAATGGGGAAGCTCAAACTCTGACAAACAAAAGGAAGAAATCAAATGGATGTTGGAGAATGGGAAGTCCTTCAACCTCTACATGTTTCATGGAGGGACGAATTTTGGATGGATGGCAGGTGCGAACTACGATGGAAAGTATTCGCCCGACATCACCAGTTACGACTATGATGCACCGCTCGATGAGGCTGGTCGTCCGACGAAAAAGTATTCCATCATCCGTGACATGCTTAGTAAGTATCATCCAGAGGGTGCTAAACTTCCACCACTCCCAGACTCGTTGCCTGCTATTGAAATTCCTGAAATTAAGTTGGATGCTGTAGCGCCGCTGTTCGACAACCTGCCGAAGCCGATAGAATCGCCCCAGCCGAAGAGCATGGAGGAACTTGGGCAGAACTACGGATATATTCTGTACCGTACCAAACTGATCGGTCCAAAGAGCGGCAACCTGGTGATTACCGATCTTCACGATTATGGGCTGGTCTATCTCAACGGAACGTGTGTCGGCAAGCTGGATCGCATGCGAAAGGAAAACAGTATCACGCTTCCAGCAATAGATGACAACCAGCCTGTTCTCGATATCCTGGTCGAGGCGATGGGAAGAATCAACTTTGGACAACACCTTGTTGACAGAAAAGGCATTACGGAGCGTGTAACCTTGCGCGATATCACGCTCATGGATTGGGATGTTTATACGTTACCGATGGATAGACAGTATCTCAAAGGACTCCGATACTTCCAGGAAGATACCTCAAATCAACCGAAGTTTTTCAAAGGCTCTTTCGATCTCGTTCAGACAGGTGACACGTATTTAGATATGAACAAATGGAAGAAAGGCGTCGTGTGGATCAACGGTCACAATCTGGGGCGGTATTGGGAGATCGGACCTCAGTACAGACTGTTTGTCCCTGCACCGTGGTTGAAGGCAGGAAGGAATGAAATCATCGTTTTCGATCTGCAACGGAAGGAGCCTGCACCATTGCGTGCCACGAAGAATGCCAAGGACGCAAAATGATCGGCAGACTTGATTGAGGGGTGTGCATAGCCCGACCTTATCACCTTTCGATCCTGCTTCGCGGGATCCTAACCGTCGTGCTGAGTGTCGCCTATGGCTGTGCGGAAAAGACAACTCATAAATAGGATTTTGAATTTTGCTCGTTGGAACTCATCCGTTTTACCGCTCTTTTATTCATAAGATTACTGTTGAAGCGGCATCCCGCTCCGCGGGATTTGATGCTTACGCTGTGTGTCAGACAAGGGCAGTGAAAATCCTTCCCCCCAAAGCAACAATTTAGCTTGTAAAAGACTAAGGAAAACGAATATGAAAAGAATTCAATTTTCCCTCTCACTATTGATTGCTTGCTCTATGCAAACTTCCATCATACTTGGTCAGCAACTGCCGTTGTACAAGGATCCTTCGGCCGAAGTTGAAAAGAGAGTTGAGGATCTTCTCTCACGGATGACGCTTGAAGAGAAGATAGACATGCTCGGAGGGTTCGAAGCCTTCTACATTCTTCCGAATGAAAGGCTTGGCATCCCCAAAATCAAAATGGCGGATGGACCGCTTGGTGTGCGAAACTATGGAAAGGCGACTGCATTTCCCGCGTCTATCGGGACAGTTGCCTCGTGGAACCCGGACCTAATGCATGAAATCGGGATCGCAGTGGGAAAGGAAGCCCGCTCAAAAGGTGTGCACATTATGTTGTCGCCCGCGGTGAATATGCACAGAGCTCCAATGTGCGGACGGAATTTTGAATACCTTGGTGAAGATCCCTATCTCGCAAGTCGGATGGTGGTGTCCTACATCAACGGTGTTCAGAGTCAAGGAGTTGCTGCAACCGTGAAGCACTACGCCGCCAATAATCAAGAGTTCGGTCGCCACACGGTTAGCTCTGATATGGATGAACGCACGCTTCGCGAGATCTACCTTCCCACATTTAGAGCTGCTGTCGAAGAGGCTCGCGTCGGTGCCGTGATGACCGCCTACAATCTTGTGAATGGTATCCACTGTTCGCAAAACGAACATCTTATCAAAGACATCCTGAAGGGCGACTGGAAGTTTGACGGGATCGTCATGTCCGATTGGACCTCCACGTATGATGGAGTTGCTGCAGCCAACGCAGGTCTCGATCTGGAAATGCCTTCTGGTGAATACATGAATCGCACGACGCTGCTTCCAGCAATCAAAGACGGCAGAGTGAATGTCGCAACGATAGACGACAAGGTTCGTCGGATGCTGCATGTGATTTTCCGTATGGGATTTTTCGACCGTCCACAGACTGATACTATGCTACCATTGTATAGTCCCGATTCGAGGCTTGTTGCTCTGAAGGGTGCACGCGAAGGGATTGTTCTTCTGAAGAACAAAGCAAATATGCTTCCGCTTGAGAGAAGAAGAATTTCTTCCATTGCAGTGTTGGGACCTAATGCCCATCCTGCCGTGACGGGCGGTGGAGGAAGTTCTCGTGTCCAGCCATTTCGAGCAGTCAGTCCGCTTGAGGGTATGATAGACATTGCTGGAAAGGACATTAAGGTGTATTACAATGCGGGAGTAACAACTGATCTAACGGAAATACCCCGAAGTTCACAGTTTCTTACCTCCTCAACTGGTAACGACATGGTTAGAGGGCTGAAGGGTGAGTATTTCGCGAACACAGAGCTTTCCGGTACTCCAGCATTTACTCGAATTGACAGATACATAGCCTTCAACTGGCGAGAGTCTTCTCCAGCGAGAAATCTCCCCTCGGACAACTTCTCCGTCCGGTGGACAGGCAAGATTAGAACGGATACGGACGGGAAGTACGAGTTTATCGTGAGCGGCGATGACGGATTCCGACTATATGTTGATGAACGGCTGGTCATTGACTCTTGGCGAGATCAACCAACTACGATGAGAGCAGCAACCATTCCCTTGAAAGGAAATACTCTGTACGACATCAGGCTTGAATATTACGAGAGCACTGGAAATGCAGAGGTCTCTTTTGGATGGAGAAAACAGATAGATCCGAAAGAACTTGAGGCAGTGAGGTTGGCTGCTAAAGCTGATGTAGCGGTGCTCTGTGTTGGATTCAACTCCGAGACGGAGACTGAAGGAGCTGATCGTGCTTTTGAGTTACCAGCCGAACAAGAGCAGTTGATCCAGGAAGTGGCAAAAGTCAACACGAATACGATTGTCGTGTTGACTGCAGGAGGGAATGTGGCAACCGCAAACTGGTTAGGTGAAGTTGCCGGTTTGCTTCACGTGTGGTATCCGGGGCAAGAAGGCGGTACGGCGCTCGCAGAGATTCTTTTTGGTGTCATTAACCCTTCCGCGAAGTTGCCGGTCTCCTTTGAGAAAAGATGGGAAGACAATGCCTGCTTCAACGGTTACTACGATCGGGATAATGACAAGCACGTCAAGTACAGCGAAGGGATCTTCATGGGATATCGTCACTTCGACAAGAACGGGATCGATCCCTTGTTTCCATTTGGTTTCGGATTGTCGTACACTTCGTTCGAGTACAAGAACCTGAGGTTGAGTGCCGATAAGATCCACAAGGGGGAAAAACTTGCCGTAAGCTTTGAGATTGCCAACATAGGAAGTCGTGAAGGCGCCGAAGTTGCTCAACTCTATATCAAAGATATTGAATCGAGTGAACCTCGACCTGTCAAGGAGCTGAAGGGATTTGCGAAAGTGCTTCTTAGACCGGGGGAATCCAAGAGTGTGAGGATTGATATTGATGAAAGCGCGCTCGCATTCTTCAGCGCGAAGAGAAATGCTTGGGTAGCGGAATCAGGAGAATTTGAGGTACTCATCGGGAGTTCGTCTCGTGATATCAGGCTGAAGAAGACGTTTACACTGGAGTGAAAGTCGAACAGCAGTTATGCCACCAAGACACGAAGGCACAAAAACATTTGTATTGAAGTAGCACTTAGTGTCTTTGTGGCAATTCTCTTTCCTATGATAGAACCAATCATGAAGCCTGATCAGATCTCATCAAGTCTTTTTTCTCTGTGTTTACTTCCCTCTTTCCTTCTCCTATTTTGCCTCTGCGCCGCGACCAAGCAGCTTGAGTCCGGCGATTCCACTGGCTACGGGATGCCGTCTCCCAAGGGATATGTTTGTGCTCAGGCTGCATCTCCAATACTGATTGATGGAAAGATGAGCGAGCCGGCGTGGCAGATGGCGCGGTGGACGGATGACTTCGTGGACATTGAAGGAGAGCTCAAACCAAGACCTCGCTTCCGCACGCGAGTTAAGATGCTCTGGGATGACCAATATTTCTATGTGGGTGCAGAACTGGAAGAACCGCAGGTTTGGGCTACTCTTACCAAGCGCGACACTATCATCTTCCACGACAATGATTTTGAAATCTTCATAGATCCGGATGGAGATAATCACGAGTATTATGAATTCGAGATGAATGCTTTGAACACCGGCTGGGATTTGCTTCTGCTGAAACCTTATAGAGATGGAGGTCCTCCCATTGATAGTTGGGATATCAAAGGATTGAAGACTGCGGTCTATGTTGATGGGACTTTAAACGATCCGAGTGATACTGACAAAGGATGGTGTGTTGAGATGGCCATCCCGTGGTCGGCACTTAAGGAGTATGCTCACCGGGAGACTCCGCCAGCGGAAGGTGACCAGTGGCGAATGAACTTTTCGCGCGTCGAATGGGAAACCGAGATTGTGGATGGGAAGTATCAGAAGGTCAATGGGAAGCGTGAGGACAATTGGGTTTGGTCGCCGCAAGGTGTTGTTGACATGCACCGACCAGAGCTTTGGGGCTATGTGCAATTCACGAAGTCAGCCGGTGGAAAAACTGAATTTTATCCCGATCAATCTCTGCCGGCACGCAATGCGCTGATTCAGATTTATTATGCTCAAAAGCGATACTATGACAAGTGGAAACGCTGGGCATCTTCTCTGGAAGACCTTGATGTGGAGATACCCACAGAGAGCGATGTGTTAACTTCACCTATGCTGAAGGCCACTGAAGAAGGTTTTATTACGACGGTTGTTCTCCGCCTTCCGAATGGTAAGACACAACAATGGCACATTCGGCAAGACTCTCGCATCTGGTTTGAATAGAAAGCGCCACATGACTCTTCTTTGACAGTTCAGCTGTCAAAGAACATCTTTTGCGTTTTTCGCGGGAGAGGGGAACAGTTGTTCATACGACTCGGTGTCTATTCTTCCATATCAAAGGGATCATTATCATGCTCACCCACATCCCCAGTTTGATCCGAACTCTTGGCATCCTCTTGGTGGTTCTTCTAACTCCTCAAATCTTTGCTCAGACGCAGGATCAGTCACAGAGGGAAACCGACCCACTGGTGTTAAAGAAGCTTGAATGGTTTCAAAATATGAAGTTTGGTTTGCTGATGCACTGGGGTCCCTACAGCCAATGGGGAGTCGTGGAATCATGGTCAATCTGCAGCGAAGATGAACCGTGGTGCCAACGGAACATGGATGACTACGTTGAGTACTGCAAAAAGTATGAACAACTCAAGGAAACGTTCAGTCCGGTGAAATTTGATCCCGACAAATGGGCGGTGGCTGCAGAGTATGCCGGTATGAAATACGTTGTGTTCACGACGAAACATCATGACGGGTTCTGCATGTTCGATACAAAGGAAACCGACTACCGCATCACCGATCCCGGTTGTCCGTTTCACTCCAATCCTCGAGCGAACATCGCAAAGGAAATGTTCGATGCTTTTCGGAAGCAGGGCTTCGGTATCGGGGCATATTTTTCCAAACCGGACTGGCACTGCCCGTGGTATTGGAATCCATATTGGGCACACGCTGATCGCAATGTGAACTATAGGATTGAGAAACATCCGGACATGTGGAAAAAGTTCTGCGAGTTCACTTACGAGCAGATCGAAGAATTGATGACTGGCTATGGTAAGATGGATATCCTCTGGCTTGACGGTGGATGGGTCAATCCAGACAACAAAGGTCAGGACGTCAACATTCCGCGCATTGTCGAGATGGCTCGAAGACATCAGCCGGGTTTAATCATCGTTGATCGCGCTGTGCCGGGTCGCTATGAAAACTATCGAACGCCCGAGCAGGAAGTCCCAGAAAAGCCGCTCGACTGTGTGTGGGAGACGTGCATGACAATGGGCAGTTCCTGGTCGTATGCCCCGAACGATGACTATAAGCCGACGGGAAAACTCATCCATCTTCTTGTTGATATCGTCGCGAAAGGAGGCAATTTTCTTCTCAATATCGGTCCGAGTGAGGAAGGAGAATTGCCACGCGTATCGTTGCAGCGTTTGAAAGGGATCGGTGACTGGATGCAGGTGAATGGAAGTGCCATTTACTCCACGCGTCCTGTTGCACCATACAAGGAAGGCAACATTTGTTTTACTATGGCACCTTCTGGAAGCATCAATGCCATCTACCTTGCCGGTGAGAACGAGAAGCAACCGCCGCCAACGATTTCCATATCATCGTTTTGTCCGAGGCGTGGTAGCAAAGTGAACATGTTGGGGATCAAGCAAGCGTTGAGATGGGAAAGAAGCGGAAAAGGATTTGTCATTCAGTTGCCAGACTCGGTAAGGGTTAATCCACCCTGTGTGCATGCATGGACTTTCGGGATCGAAGAACCGGCAGAGTAGGTTCATAAATAGACGACTCGTGTCAAGAATGTATCTACGACCTGCAAATGCTGTTACCATGAAACGCCTCATATAGCAAGACATTATTGAAGCTTTCGTTAATTGCCACAAATGGATCACCTGAGGTTGTCTTCTACAGGAGTTAGTATCCTTCTCGAAGGAGAAAAAATGCTGAAACTTTCAGTGGAGTTCATCTTAATCGGATTTCTGGTGCTTGGCATAAACACTCAGCGCGCGACTGGTATTGAACCAGTTCTTGGTTCGCATGTGGAAGAGAAGGTCGAAACAAAGACTCTCTCAAGAGCAAAGGCTTTCCCTCTTGGACAGGTCCGGTTACTTGCAGGACCCTTCTGGGAGGCAATGGAGCGCGACCACAAGTATCTCCTTGGTCTTGATGTTGATCGCCTTGTGCATAGCTTTCGCGTCAACGCTGGTTTGCCAACGAAGGCGGAACCACTCGGTGGATGGGAAGCTCCGAACTGCGAACTGCGTGGTCATTTCACGGGTCATTACATGTCGGCGTGTGCCCTCATGTATGCCTGCACAGGCGATGAGCGGCTAAGGACGAAAGGGATGCAGGTGGTGAGTGCGTTGGCTGAGTGTCAACAAGCCCTCGGGTCCGATGGATACCTCAGCGCATTTCCCGAGGAATTCATTGATCGAGTTGAAACTGGTAGAAGAGTTTGGGCTCCTTGGTACACACTGCACAAAATCGCTGCTGGCTTACTTGATATTTACACTGTGTGCGGTGATAAGCAAGCCCTCGATGTTGTGACGAAGATGGCTGCTTGGACAAAAAAACGCACCGACCGACTGAGTGACAAACAAATGCAGGAAATGTTGAAAGTTGAGTTTGGTGGCATGGCTGAGGTGCTCTGCAATCTGTACGCTGTGACCGGGAAACCCGAGCATCTCGTGTTAGCACAGAGATTCGACCACAAAGCCTTTCTTGAGCCGCTGATTGACCATCGTGATGAGCTAAAGGGTTTGCATGCTAATACTCACATTCCGAAAGCCATCGCAGCGGCGCGGGAGTATGAACTGACCGGAGACCGTTCTTACTTTGAGGCTGCCTCTTTTTTCTGGAATCAAATCGTGCAGGCACGTTCATACGCTACCGGCGGGACGAGCAACTACGAATACTGGCGTGAAGAACCGTATCACCTTGCTGATCAGCTAAGCGCTGAGACACACGAAAACTGCTGCACTTACAATATGCTGAAGTTGACGCAGCATGTTTTTTCGTGGACTGCCGATCCACGAGTTGCAGATTACTATGAGCGAGCGTTACTCAATGGTATCCTTCCGACACAACATCCGGATGTTGGTGGAGCGATTATGTATTACGTTCCTATGAAATCAGGATTGTTCAAAATGTTTGGCGTTCCAGACTCCTCCTACTATTGCTGCAACGGAACGGGAATCGAATCATTTGCGAAGTTTGGGAGCGGCATCTATTATCACGATGATGAAGGAGTCTTTGTGAATCTTTTCATCGCGTCGGAATTGAACTGGGAAGAAAGGGGGATCAGACTTCGGCAGGAGACGAACTTTCCAGGACAGGAAAGCACAACGATTTTCTTAAAGCCTCAGGAGCCTACAGCTTTCTCACTGCATGTACGTATCCCATATTGGGTAACGCGAGGTGTGAGTGTTAAGATCAACGGTAAGCCTCTTGATGTGATCTCCAGCCCTTCAAGTTATTTGACGTTGAAGCGAACGTGGCGCGATGGCGACCGAGTTGAAGTTCTTCTGCGGATGAACCTTCATCTCTCTCGAATGCCAGACGATCCAACGGTTGCCGCAATCATGTATGGACCGCTGGTTCTGGCTGGTACTATGGGCACAGAAGCCATGACTCCAGAGATGCAGTCTGGATTAGGATGGTCAGATGTCGAACGTATGGTCAGTTATGGTGCTCCGACTGACGTTCCATCGTTAGTGACGGCGAACAGCGATCCAAACCTTTGGATTAGACCGGTTGAAGGCAAACCGCTGACATTCCGTACAGTGAATGTCGGCAGACCGAGAGATGTGATTCTGATTCCATTCTACAAGCTGTTTGGGCAACGATATGCAGTCTATTGGAGCATCTACTCGGACACTGAATGGACGGCTTTGCAGAAATCTCGACAGCCTCTCCCAGCCGGTGTTATAGATACAGTGATGGTCGGTGATAAATGTTCACATCGAGAACACAATTTCCAAGCTTACCGCTTTGAGACTGGCGAAAGTCACGGGAAGAAATGGGTGAGATCGCCCCAGTGGTTCCGCTATGACGTGAATGTTGATCCTGGACAGCCGATGCTTCTGAATTGCACCTACTGGGGAGAAGATAAGAATTGTTCCTTTGATATTCTAATTGATGGCAAGCAGATGACGAGCCAGAGCTTGAGCGGTGACAAAGGAACTGAGTTTGTGGATGTGCAGTATCCAATTCCACAGGAACTTATTGAAGGTAAAAGGAGAGTGGCAGTCATGTTCCGATCGAAGGACAAGAAACCGACGTGTGAACTCTATGGTTGCGCAGTTGTCAAAACAGGAAACTGATTTAGGAAATAGGAAGGAGCAGAACTCATGAAAAACTATAAACAGATAATGGGATTAAGTATGTTATGCGTTGCTTTCACAGCCTTGCAGGCGGCACAGGGAAAGAAAGACTACCCTATCAAGCCGGTGCCATTCACAAAGGTCCAGATCAAGGATGATTTCTGGTCGCACCGTCTGGAAGTGAACCGAACGGTAACAGTACCGCATGATTTCAAAGAGTGTGAAGAGACGGGGCGCATTGACAACTTTGCGATCGCTGGCGGAATGAAGCCGGGAAAATTCCGCGGGATTCATTTCAATGATTCGGATGTCTACAAGGTCATCGAAGGTGCTTCGTACACGCTTGCCATCTATCCAGATCCTCAGCTTGATCAGTATCTGGATGATGTGATCTCAAAAATCGCTGCTGCCCAGGAGAAGGACGGCTATCTCTACACAGCGCGAAAGCTTATTCGGTCTGATTACTCACCCCCTGGCGGAAAGGATCGTTGGGTGGGAGAAAAAGACGGAAGTCACGAACTGTATAACATTGGGCATCTCTACGAGGCTGCCGCAGCCCATTACCCTGCAACAGGCAAGCGGACGCTACTCGACGTCGCGCTTAAGAACGCGAACTTGGTCTGCGATACATTTGGACCCGGCAAGCGACGGGAGGTGCCTGGTCATCAGGAGATCGAAATTGGCCTGTGCAAGCTCTACCGCGTGACCGGAGATGAAAAGTACCTGAAGACAGCCAAATTCTTCCTCGACGAGCGGGGCAAGGCCGAAGGTCATGAACTTATGGGTGAATATACACAGGACCATAAGCCGTTGTCGGAGCAGCGTGAGGCTGTAGGTCATGCAGTGCGTGCGGCATACATGTATTCTGGTATGGCTGATGTAGCTGCCTTGACGGGTGAAACCTCATATGTCAACGTGATAGATCGCATATGGGAGGATGTAATCAGTACCAAGACTTACGTTACGGGTGGTATTGGTGCAACAGGTAGCAACGAAGGATTCAGCAATCCGTACGAACTGCCGAACTTAAGCGCTTATTGTGAGACGTGCGCGTCCATTGCGTACGCACTGTGGAACTATCGTATGTTCCTACTGCACGGCGAGGGAAAGTACATTGACGTCCTCGAACGCGTGATCTACAATGCATTCCTCTCTGGCGTTTCTATGAGTGGCGACAATTTCTTCTATCCTAATCCGTTAGAATCATTCCGAGGTGCTACCCGCTCAGCCTGGTTTGAGTGTGCCTGTTGTCCCCCGAACGTTGCCCGGTTCGTGCCTTCGATTCCCGGATTTGTATATGCCTCGAAGGGAGACAGTCTTTTCATCAATCTGTTCATCGGCGGCGAAGCGACTATCGAAATGAATAAGGGAACTGTGAAGGTTACCCAAGTTACTGCTTATCCTTGGGAGGGATCCATCAAGATAACCATTGATCCGCCACAACCCGGCGAGTTTGCAGTTAGCATTCGGATACCCGGTTGGGCACAGAACCGTCCTGTTCCGAGTGACTTGTATCGGTATTTGGACAAGAGCGATGAGAAGATAACAATCAAAATCAATGGTCAACCTGCTAACTTCGACGTGGAGAAAGGCTTTGCCACGCTCAGCCGTGTCTGGAGAAAAGGCGACGTGATTGACGTCATCTTTCCGATGCCAGTCAGGCGTGTCATCGCGAATGAGAAAGTTGAAGATGACAAAGGACGCGTGGGGCTGGAGCGCGGACCAATAGTTTTCTGCGTCGAGTGGCCTGACAACAAGGATGGTCACACTTGGAACCTTGTCTTACCTGACAATGCACGGCTCCAAAGCGAGTTTCGAAAAGATCTGTTGAACGGTGTCCAAGTAATTCGCAGCAGAACTGTTCCAGTTCGTCGCACTCTTGACGGTAAAGTGGTGGCTGACAAAGAACAGGAGCTGGTTGCGATCCCATACTACGCTTGGGCATATCGCGGTTCAGGAGAAATGAATGTATGGCTGGCACGAGAGATGTCAGCCGCAAGATCCTCACCTGCGCCAACCATTGCCTACACCAGCAAGGTTACTGCCTCCGAGGGAAGAAAAGCCGATGCGATCAACGATCAGCTCGAACCGAAGAAGTCCATTGACCACTCGATCCCGTTTCTCCACTGGTGGCCTCGCAAAGGAACCACGGAGTGGGTACAATACGATTTCAAGAAGCCAGAGACTGTTTCCAAGGCGGAGGTCTATTGGTTTGATGATACCGGGATTGGTGAGTGTCGGCTTCCGAAGTCTTGGCGTATCCTGTATAAGGATGAGGATCAGTGGAAACCTGTCGAGAACACAGGTCCCTATGGTGTAGAGAAAGACCGATACAATGTAGTCACGTTCAAGCCAATCGCGACGAACGGATTGCGACTTGAGGTTCAGCTTGTGCCTGATTACTCAGCCGGAATCTATGAGTGGAAAGTGGAGTAGAAAAAACGGAGTGAGATACTCTCAGCTCTGCGTCGCATTTCAATCTTTGAAATCATCAGACTCCAGAGGCACGAATGATGAAGCGTAGGAACCAGTTGGTCGGCGTAGTTTCATTTGTTCCGATCATCCTAATCTACTCTATCTCCGATGGACAGACAACTCAAAAACGTGGGGCTGATCATATGAAAGACTATAGGGAATGGAAGATACCAGCGACTGCGCCACTTTTGACTAGATGGGCACGCGATGTCTCTCCCTTGAACGTTCATCCGGAATATCCGCGTCCGCAGATGGTCCGAGATGAGTGGATGAATTTAAACGGTCTTTGGGAGTTTGCAGAATCCAGATCCGCTGAAGATCCGCCTGTTGGCAGAGCGCTCGATGGCAAAATACTTGTTCCGTTTCCGATAGAATCTGCACTGTCAGGCGTAATGAAAAATGTGGAGCGCATTTGGTATCGGCGTACGTTCACACTTCCAAAAGAGTGGGCAAAGCGGCGTGTGATTCTTCACTTCGGTGCGGTTGACTGGGAAGCAGCGGTGTATTTGAACGGAAAACACATAGGCGAACATCGAGGCGGGTATGATGCCTTTTGTTTTGATATCACTGATGCCTTGAAGAAGAATGGTACTCAAGAGCTGCTTGTTGGCGTCTATGATCCATCGGATGCCGGTGAGCAGCCGCGCGGAAAGCAGGTGCGCAAGCCAGAAGGAATCTGGTACACGCCGAGTTCAGGTATCTGGCAGACAGTTTGGCTTAAGCCTGTGGCAGCAGATCACATCACTGGATTGGTTATGCGGCCGGACCTTGACGAGAAGTGTCTTAGGCTTACTGTGAGTGTCTCAGGTGATTCGGCTAACGAAGGGATCAGAGCCATCGCAATGGATTCAGGTATAGAAGTCGGCGCAGCAACTGGCAAACCTGGTGCTGAAATACGGATTCCTCTGAGTGATTTCAAGCTTTGGTCCCCATCGAATCCTCTCCTCTATGATCTGAAGGTTGAACTAATTCGCAGCGGCAGGAGTGTGGATGAGGTGAAGAGTTATTTCGGCATGCGGAAAATCGAGATTGCCAAAGACGAGCAGGGAGTTAATCGCATTGTTCTTAACGGCAAGTCCGTTATGTTGGTGGGTCCGCTTGACCAAGGATTCTGGCCGGATGGACTCTACACCGCTCCGTGTGATGAAGCCCTCAGGTTTGACATTGAGATGACGAAGAGACTTGGATTTAACATGACCCGGAAACACGTGAAGGTCGAGCCTGAGAGATGGTACTATTGGGCGGATAAACTCGGACTCCTTATCTGGCAGGACATGCCAAGTGGGAATAGCCAAACCCCTGAATCAAAAAAGCAGTTCGGGATGGAGCTGGCACAGATGGTTGGGACACGCCGCAATCATCCCTCTATCATCATGTGGGTGATCTTCAATGAAGGCTGGGGTCAATATGACACGGAGCGACTCAGCACATGGGTGAAGCGAATTGATCCGACGCGGCTTGTGAATAACGCAAGTGGCTGGACTGATAAGAATGTCGGAGATGTGAAGGACATACATTCCTATCCTGCTCCGCAGGCACCACCCGCCGAACCGGATCGCGTGATAGTCCTTGGAGAGTTCGGCGGCTTGGGTCTCGCTGTGGATGGTCATACATGGAAGAAAGAACACTGGGGGTATCAGGGGATGGCGAATGCTGAGCAGTTGACTTCGCGCTACGAGAAATTCATGAAGACTGTCTATCAACTCAAAGATAATCCCGGATTGTGCGCGGCGGTCTACACTCAGATTACCGATGTGGAGGTTGAATGCAACGGACTTCTGACGTATGACCGCGCAGTCGTGAAGCCTGATATGGAGCGCATAGCTGCAGTTAATCAAGGCGATTTCTCGAAAATCCCTCCTTCACCAATTCTGAAGATGATCGTTCCGACATCAGAACAACAAGGACAAGAGTGGCAGTACACGCTTCAAAGGCCGGAAGAAGGTTGGTTCAGACCGGAATTCGATGTATCACAATGGAAAGTGGGCCTTGGGGGTTTCGGAACAGCAGCCACGCCTGGGGCGATCGTCCGAACTGAGTGGAAAACTCCAGATATCTGGCTTCGGCGTGACGCGACACTCCCAGATGAGAAATTCATCTCTCTTCAGTTCCGGCTTCATCACGATGAAGATGCTGAGATCTACATCAATGGTGTTCTGGCAGGCACATTCACCGGATATTCAACAGAGTACGAAGAATATCCACTGACTGCAGAAGGACACAGCGCACTGAAGCCGGGCAGAAACACGATCGCTGTCCATTGCAGGCAAACGGGAGGCGGTCAGTACATAGATGTCGGCATTGTTGATATTGTCCCAGCCAAGACCGCAAGGTAAGGAGGCGATCCGTCGTCTGCAAAAATCAATTCTGATTTCGTGGATGTTGTTCTACTGACCGATGGAGGATTTCCTTCAGCTCTCTATTGAGACTGGACCAGGGATATTCAGCTTAAACAAATTCAATCATGAGTCCATTCTAAAAGGGTGTCTTTGCGAACGCAGCGAAGCAATCCGTTTCTATTCTTCGTCGGATTCAAGAGACTGTGAGCGCCTGTTGCGCCATGGCGACGCATTAACCCTCACCCCCGTGTTGAGGCTGTCCAAAAAGACCAGAATTGTCACCCCGAACTTGTTTCGGGGTCTGAAAACAGCCCAGAACAGATGCTGAAACAAGTTCAGCATGACAACGGTGGTGCATTCGTTTACTTTTTGGACAATCCCAAAGGGGTGAGGGCAGAAGAGGTTATGCGCGTCATTTGAGATAATATCTATACCACTTCAAGGCATAGAAAACAATCTCGGAATGAGTCCTTAGGGTCAATTCAATCATGTTTTCTTCATACGTCGGAGGTTTAGAAAAATGAAAATCAAATCAGGTTACCTCGGTCTTGCTCTCTTCCTTTTTGCAGGAACACTGCTGGGAAGTGATCCTTCCTATTATATTAAGAAGGCGACATGGCACGAGACGATGCGCGCATCGAGGGAAGCTCTCCTCGAACTGCGTGGGAATGACCTGCAGTTTCAGGCGAAGATTCTCGGGACGTGGTATGTCATCGGTCCATTCAAGGCTACCGGCACAAGCGCGTTCCCGGAAGTATTCGACCCCGAAAAAGAGATTGTACTGGACAAGACGTATGGCAATGGAAGTCTGGGCTGGAAGCAGCAACGCGACTGGAAAGACGCGTCTGTCATTGATCTTGGGCGGGAGACGAACTGCGCAACGTATCTCTATCGGACGATCACCGTTCAAAGCGATACAGTCATCCCCGTCTCTCTTGGCAGCGACGACGGGATCAAAGTATGGCTGAATGGTGAGAACGTTCTCGCCGATAATGTTGACCGTGGATGTGAACCTGACCAGGAGAAGGTTGACCTGAGATTGAGGAAAGGGCAAAACAGGTTCCTTATGAAAGTCAACAATAACGAGGGTGCTTTTGCATTCTATTTCAGGCTTCAAGATGTCGGTGTCAATGTGATTTGGGCGCTTCTGCGGAGGGATTTTGCCGATGTGGAGAGCACACAGGAAATGGAATGGGAACGGGAGGATAGCATATGGTTCAATGACTGGAAGCCCGGCGACCTCGCAGAGCTTGCGAACAGGTATGTGAGCGCATCTCTCTTCGATAGTCCCATGGAATTGGGGCAGGCGAGATCTATCGTAGCCAACGTGAACGCGTCGTCTGATCTGGATAGGATCCGGCAACTGTATATTCGTTCGCACGAGTCGAATGCGGCGGCTGTCATACTTACTCCGAAAACTTCCCCGCAGCCGCGGATTAACGGACCGAAGGTCTTCGGTGTTTGCCCGGGAAATGCGTTTCTCTTTACCATTCCAGCTACCGGCGACCGTCCGATGGAATTCTCGGCTGATGGTCTGCCGAATGGATTGACTTTAGAAAAAGCAACCGGTCGAATCACTGGTGTGATCAACAAGAGGGGTACATACGTCGTTACCCTCAAAGCAAAGAACGCCTTGGGGACAGCCTCGCGAGAATTCAAGATTGTCGTTGGTGATCAGATCGCCCTTACGCCCGCTCTCGGATGGAATAGTTGGAATTGCTTTGCATCCGCTGTGGATGACAAGAAAGTGAGATCTGCTGCTGATGCGATGGTCAAGACTGGACTGATCAACCACGGGTGGACCTACATCAACATTGACGACTGTTGGGAGATCAAGCCAAACACGGACGATCCGCTCCTTATGGGTGAACCTCGAAACGAAAAGGGGATGATCAACACGAACAAGAAGTTTCCAGACATGAAAGCTCTGAGTGAGTACATCCATGCAAATGGATTGAAAATGGGCATCTATTCATCGCCCGGTCCTTTGACATGCGCAGGGTTCACAGCAACTTATCAGCATGAAGAACTCGATGCCCAGCAATATGCCAACTGGGGCATTGATTATCTAAAATACGACTGGTGTTCGTACGACCGAGTTGCCAAGGACAGGAGTCTTCCCGAATTGAAGAAACCCTATCTTGTGATGCGGGCAGCGCTCGACAAAGTGAAACGTGATATCGTGTTCAGTCTATGTCAATATGGTTGGGGAAACGTGTGGGAATGGGGAGGCGAGGTTGGTGGGAATTCCTGGCGCACAACCGGAGATATCGTTGATACGTGGGAAAGCATGTCAGGCATCGGGTTCTCCCAGGCTGGTCACGAGAAGTATGCAAAGCCTGGGAATTGGAACGATCCAGACATGCTCGTTGTCGGCAAAGTCGGATGGGGACCGCAGCTTCATGCGACGAGGCTTTCTCCGAACGAGCAGTACACTCACATCAGCTTGTGGTGTCTTCTCGCCTCACCGTTGCTCATTGGATGCGACATGACCCAACTCGACGGTTTCACTTTGAACCTACTGACGAACGATGAAGTGCTGGAAGTCAGTCAGGATCCGCTTGCGAGACAGGCAAGACGTGTCTTCAAGGAAGGCGACCTCGAGGTGTGGGCGAAGGACATGGAAGACGGATCGAAAGCAGTGGGATTGTTCAACCGGGGAACTTGGAAGTCCGAGATCAATGCTCGGTGGAGCGACCTTGGCATAGAAGGCAAGCATAAGGTGCGCGACCTATGGCGGCAGAAGGACCTCGGGACTTTCGACAACGAGTTCAAAGCTACGGTTCCCAGGCACGGAGTAGTGCTGGTGAAGATCTCGAAGTAAGCTGTAGCAGAGTGAGGAGGGTTCGTCTCGGCTGTAACCGCTTGTGAGACTGTCCAAGAACTCAGAAAAGGCAATTGTCATTGCAGAGGTTCTTGGACAGGTTCCCACTCTATGCCCGTGAGATGGAAACAGAGTACCCCCCTCCAATCGTGCGACGTAATGTCTCACGCTTGCTGGTAATAGATTTTCATTTTTCTCTTGACATCCGCACATAGGTTTTGTATATTGGTGACGGCACTATGACCAACCTTCATTGAATCGCTGTTACCGCTGTGTGAGCCGGTGCGTCATCATTCCACATTGTGGCGAATCAGACACAAAGAAATCGAATGTAATCTATAGAAAGCGTAGAACAGTATATTCTTTATCCCGCACCGCGAGAGAATTAATAGTTCTTAGCGTTGCGGGACACTGCATGGTGCGGTGAAACGTTAGCTGCAAATGCCCAAACATGAGCAAGTGCGTCAAAACTCTCCAACTGGAGGAACAGTGAACGTAACAACCAATCCACGACTATTGAAATGGGCTCGTGAAGAGGCAGGATTTCCTGCAGAAGCGATGGCAGCCCAGCTTCAGGTTGATGCTCAGCGCTATGCCCAGTGGGAAACCGACGGTAAGAACATTCCATTTGGAAAGTTGAAGGATATCGCTCGTCTTTGCAAACGACAAATTGCCGTTTTCTTCCTTCCTGCTGTTCCGCCGAAAACTAAGAAACCAACAGATTACCGAAACATCCGATTCACCGAACAGGCCATCTCACGAGATACTCTTCTGGCAATCCGCCGCGCGACAAAGTACCGCAATTTGGCGCTCACAGTCTTTGATGAGCAGTATTGGCAGAGCAAGTATCAGTGGCTTGTGGATCTCCGCCAGGCCCCAGATTCAATAGGATGGCTGAGAAACAAACTGGGAGTTTCGCTCCAAATCCAACAGTCACTCCAAGGTCACGGTGAAGCACTCAAACTATGGCGCAATGCGACCGAGGCAAAACTCGGAATCTTCGTGTTTCAATTCCCACTGCCGACTAATGAAGTCCAGGGCTTTTGTTTCTCGGACAGACCACCGTACGCTGTTGTCTTAAATTCGAACTATGCGTACGCCAGCAGGATATTCACACTCCTGCACGAGCTTGCTCACATGTTCAGATCGCAATCGGGTATGTGTTTTCATGATGATATTGATGAGAACCAAACCATCGAACTCCAGTGCAACCAGTTTTCAGGCAAGTTCCTAGTGCCGGACGATCAAGTCCCCCCTGCAAATACACTGCAAACCCTCGCGCTCTTTGCCAACAAGTTCAAGGTCAGCAAGGAAGTTATCTTGTTCAGAAACCTAGAGCGCAACTTCATCTCAAGAGCTGAATTCTTTGAGCTGCTCAATGAAATTAAATCGCAGCCAATACCTGAACGCAAAGGAGGGCCGATTGATCCAGTCGTTAAGAGCCAGTCTTCCAGGGGTGATACTTTTTTCAATCTTGTTTTAGATTCGGCGCACAAGAATGTCATTGACTTCAATACTGCTTCGGATGCATTGGGCCTCAAGCTGAAGCACCTAACCAATGCCTAACAAGCCTCCCCGCATCTATTGTATTGATACCAGTGCTTTCATTACGATGCACCGGTATTACTCCTATGACTTACTAACCGAATTGTGGGATGATCTGCTCATGAAGTTATTTGAAGATGATCGTGCGTTTTCCCACCGTCTTGTATTCGAAGAAATTGAACCAACCGATGATTTAGGTAGGTGGGCAACAAAGAAGGAATCCTGTTTCTCCCTATAACTCAACGTCAGACTGAACTTGTAGGTCAGATTTTGGCTCGCTTCCCCAACTTGATTGACTATACGAAGGAAATCAATGAAGCTGATCCGTGGGTCGTCGCTCTCGCCATCGAGAAAATCCAAAGTTCAACCTTGCTCGAAGACTATTCACAAGTGACTGTCGTAAGTACTGAGAGCAAGAAATCATCCAAGAAAATTCCGGCGGTCTGCCACGCTTTTGGCGTACCGCATATGAATCTCAAAGAGTTCTTTGCAGCAAATGGTTGGAAGCTGAAGATGGAGATAGTCAAGTAATTTCCATTTCGGGCATCTGCAGCTAACAGCACAAACCACGACACTCGCTCATTTGAAAAGCATTATAGTGCTCGTTCCATTGTTTTTGCCGCGAGAAAAATGACTCGTTCACAGCAGCAAAAGCAACGGCGTAGTGCCTGCACACGTTAGGCGAAATGCCCTAAAACATTTTTTGTTGCGCCAACAACCAAGGGAGACAGTTCATGCACGAATACTTGAAATCTGGCCGCCAAGCTTTGCGGCTTCTATACTTTCTCGTCATAAGTCTTGCACTAACCAAGGCCATCACAACACTCTTCACAGTGGGTGAGCGCTTTTCACTTCCAACCATCGAGAACTCTCTGCTCTTTTTCATCTTCTTGTCTTTCGCAACTCGATTTTTCCTCGGCGCGTACCGCGTTTTGTCAGAAGACATTGACATCGAGGTTAGACGCCCCAAGATAACGGTGGACGTGATCGGCTTTTTCATTCAGGCCTTGTCCTTCTATGTGTACTCTTTAAACTACTACGACCTTTCCCTCTCCCAGTGGATGATCATCATAATATGCCTTGTTGATCTCATATGGCTCGCAGTACTAGCTTACGGCTATGGTATCAAGTCGAGAACATTTCGAGAGTGGATGCTTCACGATATCTTCTTCACACTTCTTGCTGCACTAAACATCTTCGTGTGGCACAGTGTAGGTCTCTTGCTTGTGGCCTCCATTATCGCTCTCGTTGCCGATTTCTGGATCAACGTTGATTTCTACTTCTCGCGCACTCTGACTGGATTGCGCATATTTGTCGCCGGCCCTTATGGCGACGATCAACCCAAAAAAGTCATCGAGAAGAACGTCGAGCGTGCGCGTGATCTTGGGAAAGAACTCGCACTCAAAGGCCATTTCCCTTTTGTCCCCCACACCATGCTCCACGGTTGGGAGACCGACGCCCGTTTTACGTTGGAACACTTCAAAGCGATAGACTTCAAGTGGCTCGAATATTGCGATGCGCTCTTCTTTATTGCCCCATCTGCCGGGGCGGATGTCGAGAAGGAGATAGCGACCCAGAAAGGACTCAGAATCTTTACGTCATTAGATCAAGTTCCCATCGTGGCCAAGCGATAAGAAATGCCTTGTCACTCTTCAACAGTCTTTTGATCGTTGCACTTGTAGCTCCAGTTGATTGTTGGCGCAAAGCACAAAAAATACGACAGGCACTTCGCCTAACACGCCGCACCATTAACGTTCGCTCATTTGTCAAAGGCGTCATGAGTTGTGCTCACTCAAGCCCGCCACTCATTTGATAGAATGTTACTGTGGCGGGCCTGCGTGGTGCGGCGAAACGTTAGGCGAAACA
>CAWHAG010000004.1:0-584719 GCA_963827285.1 Ignavibacteriota bacterium | reverse complement strand
GGCTGAGAATACAACGCAGTGCAGACTGAACAAAAGCACACAAACAGATTGGAAGAAGTTGAGCTTCAAGCAGCGAATCAACGGCAGGAGAGTCTGAATACAAATACCGGTATCGCTATCCACCAATTTCCTTCCTGGATTTTCAAGCGTAAGACGAAGAAACCGTCTCACTTCTCGGTTGTGGGTTTTCGCAAACATGTGGAATTTCTCAGCCAGTCTCTCCTCGTGAGTCTGGAGAGCGTGGCATTAGCAACTGCTATATGGGCCCGCTTCAGGTCTGGTGCTGAGCCAATCGAGAAAGATCCTGCAGACTAAGTGCTTCCCGGCCTCAATGGCCCGTTAGCGACTCAGGAAGAGGTTGGGCAATCTTCTTATGCTCGCTTAGTTGTCAGAAGAATCCTTCTTCAATTTCAAATGACCAAACGCCGCTGAACCATCTGAGGACTCCTTGAAGATGATAGGGGCGTATCCAGTCTCTCGTCTGTATTGTTCAGCAACTCTCTGTATCGCCTCATCAGCGTCATGACGCCCAAGGACGGCGACCGTTCCTCCACATCCTCCCCCCGTAATCTTCGCACCATATAATCCACTGTTAGGATCAGCTTCCCGGACGAGTTCGACTAAGCGGTCGGTCCCCGTTGAACCTAATCCACATGCTGAGTAGCTTGCGTGCGATTGGTACATTAGCTCGCCCAACAACTCGCATTGCTGTTTGCTTGGAGAACCTCGAAGCAGGTCGGCGAAAATTCGCACGCGGTGGTTTTCGTAGATTGGATGTGCCGTGGGTGTGCGGACTGAATAGACTCTGTCAGGTTGAACTTGCGTCGCAAGATCAGTTGTACCACCATAGAGAGCGAGGAACTTGTCTCCGCGAATCTGTTCGGGTAATTGCTTGGCGTAGAGCTGTTCGAACTCCGATGGAGTCACATTCGCAAGGTAGCCATTCCAGAACGGGTCATCCACGAGCACATGGTTTCCAGTGGTGTTAGGCTTGACGGTCAAGCCGGCGATCTCAGCGATCATCCTATATCCCATAAACGCACCTACGCGCACTGAACTGTAATCCGCGCCGGAGACTGAATGACGCACTCCTGAGTCTATCCCCCATATTGCCATACCTTCGGGGACGGAAATGGAACCTTGCAGTTCCGCAGGCTGGCACAGCAGAGCCAACAACCGGTTGGTTTCTCCAAACGCTGCTGTCATTTGGTCCATCACCCCGCAAGCAGCGCCCACAACGAGGTTCTCTACTTGCTGGCACAACAACGCGACCTCACGAGGTTCCAGTCTGATATCAAATGCTGCAATCACTGCCTGCATCACGGCAACCTCAAGCGCTGCGGACAAACTCACGCCTTTTCCTTCTGGGACATCTGAGCTGATGAGAATACTCGCACCCTCCGGAAAAGTGACGCCGCGCTCACGCATGAGAACCAAGAACGCACCTGCCGCATAGGCAGCCCAATGATGTTTCGGCTCGTGCAGGAAATATGATCGGGCGGTAGCATAGTCAATGGGACGACCGCCATGTTCGAAGTCAGTAAGTGACATCTCGAACGAGGGGGTGCGATTGTTCTCGTCTGCACGCAGACTGACGATCTGAAGTGTTCGTTCTGGTCGTCTTTGCAGCGCTACGAACGTTGCCTCTCGAATAGGATACTGAAGAACGAGTGAACCAGAGTAGTCCGCAATACCACCCATAACATCAAGGCGTCCTGGCGCACGTGTTACAATCAGCTCCGAGTCCGTGTTGAACAGAGCGCGCGCCTTCGGTTCTGAATGGTTAGCAAGTGAATTCAGCGTCTCGACGAAGGCTTCGACATCCTTCAAATGGTGGGTAGAGCCATGAACGATTTTGAACACAAACTTCCTCGAAGATGGATTTTGTATCTTGGTATCATCTCACTGAAAACCGATCCCGAAGCGACTGAGCGGGGGAGAGCATCTGAGATCAGTCTCGTTGGCTAATGTCTGCTCTGCCTGTAGTGGATACTTGGCACGGCGCGCAGCTCTGCAGCCTTTTCTTCGGGCGAAGTGTCACTGAGGAAGTTCCCTCCGCCAATTTCCGGACCAGCAAGGTACTTGAGCAAGTTTGGCTGACGCAAAGGTGGATGAAATTCGATATGAAAGTGAAACCCGCTGTAGTCGCCTCCGTCGGTTGGAGCTTGATGCAAAGGCATAACATAGGGGAAAGGCATGTGCCAGAGATTGTCGAACTTCACGAGGATCTCTTTCAAGATCTGAGCGAAATCACGCATCTCCTCCGTCGAGAGACCTGACAGGCTGGGATGAGTGGCTTTTGGGGCTACGAACACCTCGTATGCGTACCTCGCGAAGTACGGTACAAAGGCGATTGCTGATCCATTCTCACAAACGACGCGCCGTCCGTCCTGTAACTCAGTTGCAACGATATCCTGAAACAGAACCCGACCGGTCTCAGTCAGATGTCGTTGGCTCACTCTCGCTTCAGTCTCAATATACTTGAAGACGAAGTTAGTGGCATAGATCTGACAGTGCGGATGTGGATTCGAAACACCAACGACTTCTCCCTTGTTTTCGAATATCAAGACGTGGGCGACTTCAGGATGACTGCCAAGCTCAACGTACTGAGTTTGCCAAACTCCCAACAAAGTCTCGATCTCAGACTCATCAAGCTCAGCCAAGGTCAGGTTGTGCTTAGGGCTATAGCAGACCACCCGTGCGATGCCGTGCGCGGGTTTATTGCTGTAGATGCCCGGCGGTGTCTGCAAATTGGATGGGGCATTCCAACCCACACAAGGTAGATCGTTGTCAAAGACAAAGGTTTGTGTGTAATCAAGGTTGCGAACGCCGCTTACGCGCATGTTACCCGGACAGAGTTGGCAGCCCGGATCATACTCCGGAATTTCTTCATTGCGTTGACGAACCGTCTCCCCAGTCCACGGTCGGTCCTGTCGGTGAGCGGCGACAATAACCCACTCTTCACGAAGGGGATGCCACCTTTGTTCCCAGATCACTTCTCTTAGTTCCTTGTCTTGAGCGATGCTATATGCATTGTTTGGGTGAGTTCTCGCATCTTATCGCCTCCCTTGAGGTTTCAATTTGAAACCTCAAAGCGTTTCATCCTTCGTTCGTTAACTGGAACATGAAGTCGGCTGGAAAACGATTACTGTTCCGCGCGATAATGTTGAGAAGGAATCGCCCTTGTTTAAGGTGTTGAGTGGAGCTGCGCGTTCCCTTTGTTTCTCCCTCATAGCGAGACATCAAGTAGATTCGACTCGACTTCTCTGAACAAATCGTCAAGCGATTCTTGAATGCTGATCGTTTTGGCGATTGCAGTAACGATCTTTGTATAGGTGGTAACCTCTTCGGACGACAACATCCTGCCCTTGCGGTCTTTCAGCCACTTCTCACAAACCTGATAACCTCCGATATGGTATTGCCAAACATCAGACGGGACGCCCGAGAAATGCTTTTCGGGATTGATATAGACTCGTCCTTTCTTCGGATCGTGGGAGACTCTGACGACTCGCAGGTCACCTGAGCCTTCACAGTCGGCGATCGGCTTGGCAAGCTTGGTTGATTTGAGCAAGTGTAATTCTACAAGCTCAGCGCCTTTGTCAGCAAGTTTCAGGAATGACCTGGGGTTCTCTGTGAACGGGATACGAGGGAAATCGGTCTTCAAGAACTCAGCGTACTTCTTCCGATAAGCATTCGAATAGAGAACAGCATAGATGTAGCAGAAAATGTCCTCCGGCGCAACGTCGCGTCTGTACGCCGTCCTCAGTGCATTGACAAGGGCTGGATTTAGATTCGGTCTGCGTCTTATGCTGGCTTGTTCATCGTTGAGAAATTGTAGCAACGATTGCTTTGATCCTGCTCTGTAATCAGCTCTTGGCTTAAACATCATCATCATTTGGTGGATAGTTCGGCGTCTGCTACTCCGCCCACCGGCATTCTCTTCATCGTAGAGATAAAGCGGTAAACAATAGTCAATAGTCTTCAGCGAGACCGCCACATGTTCTACAATCGTTCCTCCAACCAGTACATGCGACCATGGTGTGGCAGTTTCGACTCTTCTTGGTAGAATAAGCACACAATTTGGCTCCATCATGTGCCGCATTACTTCTGTTCGCCCTCGTTCAATCACTGCATCGTGATAAAAGAGTTCCCGTACGTCAAATGGTCTGTAAAGAATCTTGATAAAATGTTCGTCCCAGTTGTTGTCTTTCGCTACCGCTTTTCTTGCCTCGCGTAGCTTCCACGCGTCCGTATCATGGAGATTGTAAGTCTTCTCAATGATAGTATCATCAAGGGACTCGTCAATGAACTGGCGAATTCGTCGCTGCAGGTTCTTCCTATCAAAATCAATTACGAAGTCATCTCTTGCTGTAACGATGCCAACACTGTTAACAGGAAAGACATCTTGAACACTCCAATACGAAAGGAATCTCTTCGAGCGCTTTTCATCTCTCGGTACGAAAAGATAGAACGGTGCAATGGGATGGAGTTCCGTCCACTTTGTCTTCTGGAAGTTGTGCGTCTGCAGGTACGCGTACTTCTTTTCACGCATCCCCCACAACTCCGCGTGCTTGATACTATTCCTCCCCCTGATTTTCCTCCGCTTCACAAATAAGCTGATTGCCACGCCTTGTTGAATATCAAAAACGTTTTCATCTTTCGAGCCGTCTGGCGCTTTCTCTTTCTTCAAAGAATTTCCGTGAAGGTCGAGAATGAAGATTTCATCAAACGAGTTCATCAGGGACTGTCGCATTCCACGGAAGGTCGGGTTATCAAGATAGCTATGGTTCGTGATAAAGCCGAGGACGCCCTCTCCCATGCGCTCGATTTTCCATTGCGCAAAGCGAATGAATTTCACATAGTCATCCTGTAGCCATTTGGGATTCTTCTCCCCGAGGGGTTTTCCATCCACCACTTTGTAGTTTTCAATTTCGCTGGTAATCCAATCCCCCTTGTTCATCGAGTGTCCTGAATACGGCGGGTTGCCGAGAATGACAAGAATCGGGTCGTCTTTCTTTACTTTACCAGCAAGATGAGATTCCTCGGAAAGCGACGCCATTCCGGGAAGCGATGTCTGTGCGAGTTCCTCCATCTCCAACGTGTTGGTCAGATAGAATTGAAATCGTTCTTCCCCACTCAGCTTATGGCCAAGCTCCTCTAGCAGGTACCCAATCTTCAAATGACCCGCGGCATACGGAGCCATCATCAGCTCAAACGCGAAGAAATGTTGGAGAATGTGGTCCTCAATGAATACGCCCTTCGCGCCTTGACCATACTTTCCAGCAAACGCATTTACCGCCAGCTTCGCAGCTTCAGCGAGAAAGGTAAGTGTTCCGGCGGCTGGATCAAGAACAGTAACTGAGTGCGAGGCAAAACCATCCTCACGATCAAACTTCTCCTTAAGGATAATATCAAGAGAGTGGACGATGTATGAGACGACTGGCTCCGGTGTATAGTAAACGCCACGGCGCTCACGTTCCTCCGGGTTGTACTCCGCAAGAAAAGTCTCGTAGAAATGGAAGATCGGATCGCTTCCTTTGCCCTCGCTGAAATACTGATGAAGGATTTTCCTCACATCTGCGACGGCGAGGACTTCGGCTATGTCGTCAACAGTGGCTTGTAGTTGTTCGGGCGGATCGAAGGAAATGAAATGAAAAATGTCTCGGAGAATGCCTATAGTCTTTGGAATCAAATCGTAGGCGAGTTTGCGGTTGAACCCGTCGTTCGCTCGTGTCCTTGCGGCGAAGAGACCGTAGGTGATTGTCTGAGCATACAGATCGGCAAACTCATCTGGTTTTAGGTTTGAGATGAGATGATTTTGGAATGCCTCATAGAAACCGAGGATCTTCTTCGCTCCCTCACTGCGTGCCTCACGGATTTCCTCCTTGATGACCTGATCTCGTAGAAACCGAGTTCTGGTTGCCAGTTCTCTTGCGAGACTTTCTGCGGTAAACTTTGTCGGCAGAGAAAACTGAAAGAATTTCTCCAGCAGAGCCAAGAATTCCGTAGTGTGCTCGGCAGGCGGAATCGTCTTGAGCTTCGTCGGAATGTATGGACGAGCAAGAAGAACATTGTCAACACGCTGACCGTTACGATACAAACGGAACTCATAGAAGTTTGTTAGGATCAGATTCGGGAAGGTGGAAATGTAGCGTTTGAGTTGTTCTGAGCTCTCGATGTCATCCAGATTGGCTTGTGGGGATTTCGCCTCAACGTAGCCAACCTGGGAATACTTCCCATCCCAAACTCGGAAGTCTGGATTGCCAGCCTCTGTCTTCTTTGGAAGAACGGTTACGTGAACTTTCTTATGCCTCTTAGTCTCGGAGAACTGTTCGAGAAATTCCGCAAGGGCAGGGTAATAGGATTCCTCACGGGCATCGCCGCGTTTGGTTATGGATGCTACTTCCTTTATGTACCTGTTGATCATGATCTGTCGCTTGTGGAATCTGAAGCCAATGAAAACGGGCAATTGTACGTAACGCACAGGCTGGTGTACGCGAATCACATCATCATTTCCTCTCCTTCTCTGATCAAATATAGCCAATTCCTGATGAAGAATCAAGCACTTCATTTAGGCTTGATTCTTTTCCTTTTTTTTATTAGTTTGTCATGGGGACAAGGACATTCTCTGGTCATTGTGATGATCTGAAGTTTCATGATCTATGTCTTGATAGTACTAGTCGGCTACGTTGTAGGGTCTTTCCCCACTGCCTATCTCCTTGTCAGATGGAAAGCCAATCTCGATATTCGGAGCGAGGGGACAGGAAATGTGGGTGGGCTTAACAGCTATGAGGTCACAAAATCGAAAACGATTGGCATTGCGGTTCTGATAGTTGATCTTCTCAAGGGAGCTTTGGCAGTTGTGCTGGTTGGGTACTTTTTCGGGGACGCTTTTGTGAACTTGGGGCTTGCAACGCTTGGTGCCGTAGCTGGACACAACTACTCTGTGTGGATAGGCTTCAGGGGTGGTCGGGGATTGGCAACAGCAGCCGGGGGAATGCTTCTCGTCAATCCACTGGTCGTCGCAGTATGGATAGCGCTCTGGCTGGTCGTTTTTATTCCTGTGAGAAATGTCCATTGGGGGAATATCGTGGCTACAGTCGCTACACCGTTTCTCTTGATTCTACTTCCTCACGACTGGCTGTTCGCTCTGGCAAGAGGCACGCATCTTGAATTGAATGAGTTCTTTGCCTTCTGTTTTGTGCTTTGTGGAGTCATTTTCATAAAACATGTCAAGCCGCTTGTCAGCTTGTTGAGGTAAGGCTGATTTCCGGTTGAATGGATTGAACGCGTTGCTCCGTCGGCTGAGTTGCCGCCAGGGATTTCTTTCGCCAAGAAGAATCATTCTTTAGGAGGTGAGCTTCATGCATCGAGGTCTTCTTTCTCTCATTCCGGTAGTTGGGGGTGCGCTTGTGATGGGAATCGTGGTCGGCTATGCGTCACACGATACCATCGTGGATAGGCTGTTTGCGCCTTCCGCAGATGTCCGAAGCGTCTCCTATCAAGATGCTGCCTCTCTCCATCAGGAGGTGCGTCAACAGGCACAGGATGAGATTTCTAATTCGCGACAGAATGCTATCACGCGGACCGTGGCACTAGTACGTTCTACGGTGGTAGGGATCACAGTCACTGAAGTTCGTGAATACAGCGATCCATGGAGTAGGTTTCTGCGACGATCCGTTCTTCCGACAGTTGTTCCCGCGCTACCGTCAACAGGTGCAGGCGTGGGGTTCAGGCTTTTTGATTTCGAGCGATGGCTATATCCTTACGAACGACCACGTTGCCGGCAACGCTGTGAGAATTGTCGTGACCATGACCAAGGGTGAGAAATACAATGCTGAGCTGGTCGGTCGTGACCTGGTCTCAGATGTCGCAGTCTTGAAAATCAGTGGGAAGAACTTTTCGTATGTCAAACTTGGGAACTCAGATGATGTGATGGTGGGCGAGTGGGCGATTGCGTTCGGTAACCCGTTTGGTCTCTTTGAAACGAACGATCAGCCGACAGTCACACTTGGCATTGTCAGCAACACCAATGTAGGCAACATTCAATCTGAAGACAACCGTAGAATGTATCGCAATATGATACAGACCGACGCTTCAATCAACAGCGGTAACAGCGGGGGTCCGTTAGTGAATAGCTTCGGTGAGGTCATCGGCATTAACACCGTCATATTTACACCCAACGCTGGAAGCGTCGGTGTTGGCTTCGCAATTCCGATCAACAGGGTGAAAGCGATTCTTGATGAATTGAAGAAACATGGGAAGGTAGACCGGGATTTTCGTGTGGGTTTCAAAGTACAGTCGGTGGATGAATCCATCGCGCAGTACTACGGATTAAAGAAGGCGGAAGGAATCATTGTCACGGAAGTCGAACGGAACAGTCCTGCAGAAAGAGCAGGACTGAAAGTTGGTGATGTGATCTTGGATATTAATGGAGAAAAGGTATTTACTGAGGAAGATGTCCTAGCGATGTTCCAGTCTTCAAAGACCGGCGATGTGATGAAGCTGAAGGTGTTGCGGGATGATAAGTATCTGGACTTGTCACTGAAGCTGGAAAAGAGGATATAGGAGAGTGCATATTGATCCCGCGTTACACACGCCCAACGATGGGCACGATTTGGGAGGACGAGAACAAGTTTCGGATCTGGCTTGAGATCGAGATTCTCGCCTGTGAGGCACAAGCGCAGCTTGGCAACGTTCCCAGCGAAGCGGTTCGGAAGATCCGTGAGAGAGCGAAGTTCGATGTCAACCGCATTCTTGAGATCGAAAAGAAAGTCAAGCATGATGTAGTTGCCTTTCTCACAAATGTGAGCGAGTTTGTCGGGGAAGAATCTCGCTACATCCACTTGGGGATGACATCATCCGATGTGCTGGACACAGCGCTCGCCGTGCAGATGAAGCAGGCAGGTGAAATCATCCTCAGCGATTTGAAGCAGTTGAAGGATGTCTTGGCAAGGCGTGCTGTTGAGTTCAAGCACACAGTGATGATTGGTCGAACGCACGGTGTTCATGCTGAGCCAATCACATTCGGGCTGAAGCTCGCCGTCTGGTACGAAGAGACAAAGCGAAACATTTCCCGCATGGAGAAAGCGATTGAGAGAATCTCGGTCGGTCAAATCTCTGGTGTTGTCGGGACGTTTGCCCATCTTTCTCCGGAAGTTGAGAAGTACGTGTGCAAAGGCTTAGGGCTGAAGCCTGCACCGATCTCAACTCAGATTCTCCAGCGAGATAGGCACGCTGAGTATATGACGACGTTGGCTCTCTATTGCCTCCTCTTTGGAAAAGTTCGCGACGGAGATTCGGCATTTACAGAAAACTGAAGTGCTCGAGGCTGAGGAATACTTTTCAGAAGGACAGAAAGGTTCCTCAGCGATGCCGCATAAGCGAAATCCGATCACCTGTGAACGGATTGCGGGACTTGCCCGGCTCGTTCGCGGAAATGCACTCGCCGCGATGGAGAACGTTGCCCTCTGGCACGAAAGGGATATCTCCCACTCATCAGTCGAACGAGTGATCATTCCAGACAGCACGATAATCGTGGACTACATGCTGGCGGAGTTCACGAACATCATCGAGAAGTTGCTCGTCTATCCAGAGAATATGAGACGAAACCTCGATCTCACCAACGGTCTGATTTTCTCTGAGTCTGTTCTTCTTGCCCTGACGAAGAAAGGGATTTCACGCGAGCAAGCATACACCTTGGTGCAGCGGAATGCGATGGAGACTTGGCGGATACGAAGGGATTTCAAGCAGCTATTGAAGGAAGATGCAGATGTACGGCAGTCGTTGAGCGAGAGCGAGATAGATAATCTGTTTGACCTTGAAAAGAGTCTGAAGAGTGTGGAGGAAATATTCGAGAGGGTGGGGTTGAAATGAAATTGAAAGGAGTTCGTGGTGACGAAAATAGGCCACTGATTTAACGGATTAGACGGATGACCACCGATAAATAATCCGTGAAAATCGGTCGTATTCGTGTCATCTGTGGTCCTATTTATCTTTCTTCATTGAAGAGCTAATTGTGTATGACTCTCCATAACTTTCTATCTCGCTGAGCCGACTGAGGAGAACGTAATTATGCCGACAAAATTCCAGAACTACATCGCTGGTAAATGGGTTGATGCCAAGTCTGGGGCGACGTTTGAAAATAGAAATCCTGCTAACTGGGATGATGTCATCGGGATATTTCCAAAGTCAAGTAAAGAAGATGTGGACGCGGCGGTCAAAGCAGCACGCAGGGCATTTGAATCTTGGCGACTAGTTCCTGCACCAAAGCGGGGAGACATTCTAAAGAGAGTCGGCGACCTGCTCGTCGCTCGCAAAGATGAGATCGCTTTTGAAATGACAAGGGAGATGGGAAAGGTGTTTGCTGAGACGAAAGGAGACGTGCAAGAAGGAATTGACACTGCATACTACGCTGCGTCGGAAGGTCGGCGGCTCTTTGGGCATAATGCCCCACCGGAACTGCCGAACAAGGTCAATTTATCATTCCGTGTACCGGTCGGTGTTGCGGGCATCATTACTCCCTGGAACTTTCCCATGGCAATCCCGACGTGGAAGATCTTCCCGGCGCTCGTCTGCGGAAACACCGTGGTCTTCAAGCCAGCCTCCGACACACCGAAGACTGCAACAGCGCTGGTACAGATATTAGAAGAGGCTGGTATCCCGAAGGGGGTTGTCAATCTCGTACATGGTGGTGGTAGCGAGGTCGGGATGGCAATTGTCGAACATCTCGACATTGACCTCATCAGCTTCACTGGTTCAACCGTTGTCGGAAAGAAGATCTCTGAGCTTGCCAGCAAGACACTGAAGCGCGTGTCGCTCGAATTGGGCGGCAAGAACGCCCAAATCGTGATGCCCGATGCGAATCTTGAGCTTGCGCTTGACGGCGTGCTCTGGGGAGCCTTCGGTACAACTGGACAACGCTGCACCGCTACCAGCCGTCTCATTCTGCACGAAAAGATCCACAACAAGTTCATAAAGGTGCTTGTGAAGAGGGCAAAGCAACTTCGTCTTGGATATGGCAGCGAGAAAGGGGTTGATGTCGGTCCTTGTGTCAATGAAGGTCAGCGGAACACCGTGCATAGTTATGTTGAGACTGGTAAGAAGGAGGGAGCGAGACTTCTCTGCGGTGGAAAAGTTGCCGCCGGTGAAGGTCTGGAGAAAGGCTGGTTCTACGAGCCGACAATCTTCGTGAACGTTACACCGAAGATGCGTATAGCTAAGGAGGAGATCTTTGGTCCAGTACTCAGTGTACTCAAGGTGAAATCTCTCGAGGAAGCCATTGACGTCTTGAACGACACAGAATATGGACTCTCATCCTCCATATACACGCAAGATGTCAATACCGCATTCAAAGCGATCCGGGACATCGAAGCTGGCATCACTTACATCAACGGTCCGACCATAGGGGCAGAGGCTCACATGCCATTTGGCGGCGTGAAGGAAACTGGCAACGGTCATCGCGAAGGCGGGTGGACTGTGTACGACTTCTTTACCGAATGGAAGACCGTCTATGTGGATTACAGTGGAAAACTGCAGAAGGCTCAGATAGATACGTATGCGGGTTAGAGTTAGAAGTTTCGAGTTGCAGGTGCCGCAGAGCGGCATGGTGCTAAAGGCGCTCATTTTGAGTTGCGAGTTTCAAGTAATGTGTTAATAGTCGGATGTCGAAAACCTCGAAAGGTTCAAAATTGAAAGCGAGAAAAGTCCTGGTTGCTGTTGTGCTCGTTCTATTACCAAGCCGCGTTGCCTGGTGCCAAAGTTACGATGAGACCACCATTAAGGTCTCGACCGGCTTCATGAAAATGCGAATGGCTAATTTCAATGATTTCATTCGTGATCGCGCAATATCGCAAGGCGCGCAGCAGGGCATCAATCACTACCATGCGGACTTCGTCAGTGGCAATTGGAAATGGAATTTTGAAATTTCGCATGGACTTTCTGAGAATGCTCGTGTGAGTCTCTCTGCAAGTTATACTCGTGACGAGGGAGGGTATCAGGACTATGGTGCAGAGAATGGGATTGTATTCAGCAGTCATCTGTCAACCTTTGATGTGATGGCGAATGCTTACTTCCTTTATCCGTTCGGTCGCTCGTTCACAGGTTACGTCGGTGTCGGCGGTGGAGTTGCTCATAGTTCGATGAGAGGCGAGGAACAATACACAGATGAGCTAGGTAGTACGGTAGATGCCGCTTGGCAGGCCGAGTATTCGGGATTGATTCGAGTAGGAAGAATTGCTGCTGGCGTTGAATATTCGCTGAGCAGAGTATTTGTGGTTTCAACAGAGATTGGTTATGATATTGCTTTCGGAGGAGATATGGAAGGAACTGGGGCAACGGATGGTCCTCTTCGTGACAGTAAGGGTGAGACAGTCAAGTTTGATTTCTCCGGGTTCTCAGTGGTAGTGGGAGTAGGAACAAGATTCTCGTTCTGAGGATGTAAAGAAATAGAAGAATAAATGCGGGTCAAAACTACAATTCAAGTTTCGCCGATGATCGGCAGTCATGGCACCATCCGAGGGCGATCGTGGTTATCGGCTCTGCATCTTTGCGAAGTCATGATCTTCTGGATCATGAAGGCGGGCAGAGTGCCTCAAGATGTTATGGAGCAGAAGTGAAAGCCTAACCGTTATTCACTTCAGCCAGAGGCTTTTCTGACCTTCGGCTGAAATCAATTCCATAACAATCTAGAAGCACAGGGGGTAGTATCATGACGAACATGCACAGGGGATCCAATGTGCGGGTGCCTGATGTGGCTACGGCGAAGCACGAGTCGAATCGAGATCGAGTACAACAGAAGATTACACCACACAAAGTCCACGAGACATTAGCGAAGCATTTGCAGGCAGATGGCCTCGATTTGATCTTGGACTTGAAACAGAGTCACGGGGCACACATCCGTGATGCACGGAACGGCAAGTGGTTCCTTGACTTCTTCTCATTCTTTGCCTCTGCGCCGATTGGAATGAACCATCCAAAGATGACGTCATCGGAATTCTTGGAGAAGATTGCCTGCGTGGCGATTCACAAGCCAACAAATCCTGACGCTTACACGGTCGAGCTGGCAGAGTTCGTAGACACCTTCTCGAGAGTGGCTATTCCAGAGTACTTGCCTCACGCCTTCCTCATCGAAGGCGGGGCACTCGGCGTCGAGAACGCCTTGAAAGCGGCTTTTGACTGGAAGATGAGAAAGAACCTGGCAAAGGGATTCTACACCCGACTGGAAGATGAATCTCGGATGAAGGTGATTCACTTTCGTCAGGCATTCCACGGCAGAAGTGGGTATACGATGTCGCTGACGAACACCGATCCCATAAAGACTGACTACTTTCCGAAATTCGATTGGCCCAGAGTCCTCAATCCATCAATGCGTTTTCCTTTGAATGAGGAGAATCTCAGAGCGGTGATCGAAGCGGAGCAGATCAGCATCCGTCAAATCAAGGAGGAGATCAGGACATACGGTGACGACATTGCTGCAATCATTATCGAGCCAATCCAAGGTGAAGGCGGCGATAATCATTTCAGAAAGGAATTCTTGGAAGAACTGAGAACAGTCGCGTATGAGAACGATATGATGCTGATATTCGACGAAGTGCAGACGGGGCTTGGGCTAACAGGTAGGATGTGGGCACATCAGCACTTCGTTCAGCCCGACATGATTGCCTTCGGGAAGAAGACACAAGTCTGCGGTTTCCTCTGCAGCACTCGCGTTGATGAGGTGGAAGGGAATGTCTTCCACAAGCGGGGTCGTCTCAACTCCACTTGGGGCGGCAATCTCACTGACATGGTGCGTTGCACCAAGTATCTTGAAATCATCGAGGAGGAAAATCTGGTGGAGAATGCGCGATTGGTTGGAGAATATCTCCTCGGTGAACTGATCGAACTGGAAGGAGAATTCCCGGAGCTTATCAGCAGTGCTCGTGGTCGAGGACTGTTCTGTGCTGCGGACTTACCGACGACCAATCAGCGAGATGAACTGAGGAAGCATTGCTACGCCAAAGGCTTGATCATGCTCGGCTGCGGAGAAAGAGCGGTTCGGTTCCGACCACCGCTTAATATTACGAGGAACGAAGTGGATGAAGGTATCGGCGTCATTCGTGGAGCTTTGGGGGAAATGAGGACAAGCAGCTGACGCAGCGTGTCCAGAAGCTGTCTGTGGGCCAAAGGGGGTTGTTCCGAATGTGGAGAGAGGAATCTGAAGATCCGAGAGATTTCTCAGATTCCTCTTCACTTCACTCTCAGACTGACAAATGAGCGGCGCTTCCCAAACAATCTCTGAGCAATCTAGGAATCTCACTTGAGCAATGTCCTATGGAGACTGCTGGCAGGAACATGGATCGTTTGAAACTGAACACTGAACAGGTGCGGAAACTCCTCGTTGATTTCATCAAGAACGAGACGATGAGGATTGGCTTGGAAAAGGGCGTGATCGGTCTCTCCGGTGGGGTTGATTCAGCCGTATCAGCTTATCTTGCAGCTGAGGCTCTTGGGAGAGAGAACGTCCTCTGCGTCCTGTTGCCGTATAGGACGAGCAGTCCGGACAGCGTTGCGGATGCACAGCTTGTGGTGAAGAAGTTAGATGTTCGGAGTGAGATGATAGAAATCACGCCGATGGTGGATTCTTTTTTTCAGAAGTATCCTGATCTGGATAATGTCCGAAGAGGGAATGTAATGGCTCGGATGCGAATGATCGTTCTGTATGATCTGTCTGCCAGGGAGAAAGGACTAGTCATAGGTACAGGGAACAAGACAGAGACGATGCTCGGCTATACGACTCACTACGGCGACGATGCCTGCGCCATCAATCCGATTGGTGATTTGTACAAGACGCAGGTGTGGCAACTTGCTGAGGCGCTGGGCATTCCTCAGCATATAATTGACAAGAAGCCGACTGCCGATCTGTGGGTGGGTCAGACTGATGAAGGTGAACTCGGATTTAGCTACCGTCAGGTGGATGAACTACTGTATCTGATCATTGATGAGCGGCGGACGGATGAGGAGATGATCGAGTATGGCTTTGAGAGAGACTTCATTAGGAAGGTGCGGAACATAATCCAGCGGAATCAGTTCAAACGTCGCCCCCCGACAGTCGCAAAGATCTCATATCGCACGGTAAATGTTGATTTTCGATATGCAAGAGATTGGGGAACGTGATGATACACCAAAGCATTCAGGATCCAGAAGTGAGAATTCAGAATCAAAGAGAGAGAAAGAATCTTCTGATGATTCTAACGACGCAATAGGCTTCTGACTTCTGACCTCTGACTTCTCGTGATATGGCAACGGGCAGATTATATATCGTCAGTACACCGATAGGGAATCTAGAGGACATCACGCTGCGGGCTTTGAGAGTTCTGAAGGAGGCAGACGTGGTTGCCGCTGAGGATACACGCAAGACGGGACGTCTCCTCGACCATTTCAATATTCGGACAAGACTTCTCAGCTACCACAGCTATAATGAGCAGCGGCGGATTCCCCAACTCATTGAACACCTGAAGAATGGTGAGACAGTGGCTTTGGTCTCTGACGCAGGTACGCCCGGTATCTCGGATCCGGCTTACCAGATTGTGTGTGAAGCTATCAGGGAAGGTGTGCCTGTTCTTCCCGTTCCCGGAGCAACAGCATTCCTTCCCGCGCTAATTTCAAGCGCGTTGCCAAGTGAAAGCTTTGTGTTCGCGGGATTCCTGCCAGCGAAGAAAGGGCGAAAGACGAAGCTAGAGCAACTAAGACTCGAGAGGAGAACTGTCGTTCTCTATGAAGCCCCTCATCGCCTTCTCAGGACGCTGCGTGATTTGCGCGAGATGTTCGGCGACCGAGATGCTGCTGTGGGGCGGGAACTGACGAAGAAATTTGAAGAGATCGTTCGAGGAAAATTGTCCGACCTTATTGCGAAGTTTGAGAGTCAGAAAATATTGGGGGAATTCGTAGTTGTTGTTGAGGGCTGCAAATAGCCAGGAGTTGCTTCTTGCCTGCACATTTCATTCCAGAATGGTTGGAACGCCTATTCCGACGGTCCATCAGTCCGATAGTCAATTATCTTGCACGCCTGAATATCAATCCAAATTGGATGACCACTGCGGGATTGTTTCTGAGCATCGTCTCGGCGTATCTCTTGGCAGTTGGTCAATTCGTTCTTGCTGGCGGTCTGATTCTACTCGGTGGTGTTGTAGATGTGATTGATGGCACGGTGGCGCGCGCCACCAACCGGGTCACGAAGTTCGGGGCGTTGTACGACTCAACCCTTGATCGGTACTCTGAGGTTGTCGTCTTCTTTGGGATGGGGTATTATTTTATCGAGCATCAATTCTATGTTACCTCGATTGCGACTGTGTTTGCCACGGGGGGGTCGCTGATGGTCAGTTACGTCCGTGCCCGAGCAGAAGGATTGGGCTTTGAGTGCAAAGTCGGATGGATGCGTCGGCAGGAACGTGTGGTCTTCCTTGGTGGAGGATCATTCCTGTGTTTCTTTCACGAACACTTAGTCGGCGTCTTCAACTCCGTGATGACCGTGTTTTCAGATACGTCGCTTCCTCGTTATTCGCCTATGCCTCTCACTATTGCGGTCTTCTTTGTTGCCGTGTTTACCAATGCGACCGCCGTGCAGCGAGTCTATTCGATCTGGAGGACGACGGTCAATCACTCATGAAGCGGTGAGAACATCACACACTCAACATAAGAGAGAACGCCAGCCCGATTGCTATTCGCCAAGTTGAGTGGAATTCTGCGAGCGTCTCGCCTCAGTTGAGATCAATTCAATGTGGGCTTGACTTGTGAGCTTCAAGCAATAGCTGCTATTGCGGTTAGAGGCGTAGGTGTATTCGGAGGTAAGTGTATGATTCTTGGTAGCGTATCACTTGTCGGTCAAGATTTTGTGTTCAAGTTGATCAATACCTGAGCCAATCGCGAGTGCGTAGATTGAAATGACAGATCTCCAACGGGCATTTCCCATTTGTTCTCATTCTTATATTTCCTCCGCAACAAACCATTTCATCCTGGACGGACTTGTCCCGCAACTCTGCCGCTTTTCTTTTGCAGTGGCATAATCACAGAGCAATAGCGAACAGCGAATTGTTGGATTGCACAGATGGGTGGAATGTGTGCAGTGCGGTAAGTTGAACAAAGTAGGGATGTGCAAAGTCACGCGGGCGGATCTCGCCCACGTAGCTTTGCGGAGACGTGGAATCAGTGCTTCTTGATCTCGATTAGCTCTATCGCGGGTGATGTCCGACGTTCATGTTCTTCAGCCACGTAACTATCTGCTCGACGTTCTCCAGCAGCACAATATGTATCCCTCGTGCATCAGTACCGGCGCTCGTTCTTTCCTGCGGGCAGCTCATCAAATCCTTCCAAACGTCATCAGCACTGATGTCGAAGTTGAAATCAAATCCTAAGGCCTTATCTAAGGTCTGTTCAACGTATCTGTTCAAGAATTTTACCATGACAGTTTCTCCCCCGTAGCAATTGTATTGACACAGGCTTCTACTTCTTCGTACGGCATTGACAATGCAAAGTTACGAAAGAAGAATGATGCCCAGATGAATCTCGGATTAAATTAGCTTAATGAGAAGAACGGTCGTCTGCTCGGAAGATAGGGAGAATGCACCCAGATGCGGGAAGGAACTTCTGGAAGTAGAGCGATGTGGCTAACTGATGACAATCATGAACGTCCGCAAGCCATCCATTCTTTCTTGATGGGCATTTGCAGATGAGTGTTCTGCGAGGATTCCTCTTCCCACATCCAAAGCGATAGCTCGTGAGGATACTCGTCGCTCCTCGCAGCGATGAGTGTTTGCTGCGGGATTACCGCCGAAGCACTCCTGTCATCAGGAAGCCACAGAAGCTAATTCCAAAGAGCCCCCGCTGTTGAGCAAAGGGCTTTTCCCCCAAAACTTCAGGACCGACCGGAGATCAACTTTTCCATTGACTCAGCATATGGTACGTCGCCGAAAATCAACGCGAATTCGTCTTTCTCCTTGTGGTTGTCGCGTTTCAGTGAGCCAACGATGAGCGCTGTTGCCGTCGTAGCCAAAGCAATAAATACGAGTGACAGGATTCTCATAGTCTCTTACCGTTGCAGACGCTGTTTCCATTTGGCTCATTCTGCGAAGGTTAAAGCGAGAGGTGTCAAAGCGTCGGCTTGTTGACGCAGATGGTTGACACCATTCGTCCCCTTGTAAAGATGTTTGCCGCTTTTTGCCCTTATTGCGGCAACTCCCCTGAATGAGCATCATATCTACATAGAATTTACTCAACAACCATGCCAGGAAGACTCCTTTCCAGAGTCTGCTTGGCAACCCCCATATCGTTCTTAGTATGATAACACTTGTTTGTTTGGCGACATTCCCACGATTCAGGTCTGTCAAAAGGTAACGTCAAAAATCGGCAGCAGTTCATCTCTTTCTCAGCCACTCCTCGGGATCTTGCTTGTCTCGCTCCTTCCACAATTCGAAATGCAAGATGCTGCCCGAGATTGAATCGCTGCTTCTTCCGATCAACTGTCCTTCTTCCACCGAATTGCCCTGACTCACCAAGATTTCTGACAAGTGTGCATAAACCGTCCGATATCCATCTTGATGACTGAGGATAATCAAGTTACCATAGCCGGGAAGAAACGATATCAATGCCACATCCCCAGCGGCCACGGCTCTGATCTCAGCGCTCTCCGGAACCGAGATGTCAATGCCATAGTTGAGGGTCACGGTTCTGAGGACAGGATGAACCTGATTTCCGAAATGCGCAACGATGCTATGAGCGGAAACGGGCCAGGAGAGACTTCCGCGACGATCTGCAAATGTCAATTCTCTCGAAGGTTTTGGTTTGACGGCTGTGCGGGCAGCTCGCTCACGTGCCAATGCCTTCTCGTGTTCTCTCTGAATCTTCTCCCTCTCGACTAGATCAGCTATGATGTCTTCAAGCTCCTTCGCCGCTCTGCTCTTGCGGTCAAGTTCGCGTTTGTAGTTCTTCTTGTCTCTCCGAATGGATGTGAGCAAGTGTTGCCTATCAACGACCTTGCGAGCCAGCGTCTTCTCCTCATCCATTTTTGAAGCAATAAGTTCTCGTTGTTCTTCCAGGCTTGCGTTGAGCGTTCGAGTCTGCTCCTCCAACTGGGATTGCTTCATCTTGATGTTCAGCACATCCCGTTCCCGCTGATCTGAAAAATGTTGAAGATACTCAAGACGAATATACATCTGATTAAGAGACTTGGAGGAGAACAACAATTCAAGGTCATGAGATTTCCCTTGCTTATATACAGAGACAACATAACGGGAATACTCATCTCTCAAACTCGCGAGTTGTGACCCTGTTTGCCTAACTTCGTTTTGCTTGCGCTGGATTTCCTGTTCCAACTGGTTTTCGTCTTCCCGCAGTCTCGTTAGCAGGTAGCTGATGAGGGCTGTTTGCCGATCGTAATCGTCAACGAGGTCGAGTGTTGACTGTTCTTTCTTTTCGTTTTCAGCTATCTTCTTCTCGTAGTCCTGTATTTGCTTTCTTAGTTTCTCCAGCTCATTCTTCTTTGTCTTGATGTCATCAACATCCTTCTGCTGCAAAGCCGTAGATACTCCTGCCCAGAATACAGCAAGGACAACAACCTGTGCATACAGGATAATGCGTCGCCGCTTCAACTTGTTCTCCCCTGTGCAGTTTTTTGGTTCTTTTCGCTTGATGCTACTTCATTTCACTTGACGTTTCCAAATGAATTCTCTCGGCGGCCTCGGGGATATTCAATGCAAAATCGAGATCTCGTCCGTTGAGTTCAATAGTATCGTAGTACATCGAGAGCAATTGCCTTTCCATCGGCTGCACGACACGAATCGAACGTGGGAAATGCACCCCGTCATATTCTTTGAACTGCGCGTAGGTTTTCTCAGTTATCAGTCTTCCCGCGCTGTTCAAGAGTTGATACTTCGAGACGTTGAAATGCTCTGGATCAATCCAGTAGCGCGTCGTTGTATCGCCTCTCCGAAATATCAGGAGATATTGCTGTTCATCAATCGAGACCTCTGGTGATACCATCTCTTGATCGAACTTCACCGTGCCGCTGAGTACGTCCAGCACGTCGTCGAAACTAGCATCGAATCGAAGAACGAGCCGGAGGTTCTTCTGAGAGGTCTCACCCGTAAAGACTTTGTTTTCATAGCTATTGAAAAAGACAAAGTCATTTCGTGTTACCAAAGCCTTCGCGACTCCTATGCCGAACGGACCTGAAAGCTTCACGAAAAGTGAATCTGGCCGTTTGAGTCTCACCTCACAGCTCGCTGTTGCAGCCAAGTCTCGAGATTCAATTGTAATGCTGCCAGTCGCTCGAAGAGTATTCACACGTTTGCTGCTCGATCTCTGCATCAACTCCTGAGCGGACAGCATCCCTGTTTCAGACATAGGTTTCGGTCCACTCGAAGAAACAAGCGAGAACAAGAAATCCAACGGATGCTCCAAGAATCACGCAGATCCTGTTGCTCATCACAGCCTCCCCCGCCGGATCTTTTCCATCATACCTTTGTTGTTCGCATCCATTTGGAGAGCCCGGTTCCAATATTCCAAGGCTTTCTCCTTGTTACCCATCCTGTAATAGACATCGCCAAGATGATCATTCAGCGTCGCGCCGTTTTGCCCAGTTGCATCCCGCAACCCAACGGCTTTCCTGATATATTTCTCCGCCTCCACAAAGTCACCCAGCTTGAAATAGACCCAACCGATGGTGTCCAGATAAGAGCTGTTGGCGGAGTCCTGCTTCACCGCCTCCTTTGCCATGTTCAGCGCACGATCCAATCGAATCCCACGCTCGGAGAGACTGTAGCCATAGTTGTTTAGTATCAAATGATTGCGTGGATCAATCTTCAACGCTTCTTCGTACATGCTGTCGGAGAGTGTGTAGCGATGCATCGAATCATAAACGAGCGCCAACTGTCCTAAGGCATCAACACTCTTCGGATTGATGCGGATCGCCTGCTCAAGCACCTTCACGGCTTTATCATTGTCCCCCAACCGGCTATATGCAAATCCCAGCATCATATTCACACCAAAATTATCAGAAGACAGTTCCCTTGCTTTCTCCAGGGCTTCTGAAGCTTTATCATACTTATCCCGCACCAAGTAGAGGCGACCAATCTCACTCCAGAGACCGGCATCAGCCTTCCCAACCTGCGCAGCTTTTTGGAAATACGTCGCTGCTGCAGAATCGTTTCGCATACCTAAGGTAGCTTCGCCCAAACTCAGAAAGACCGCCACATTGTTCGGCTGAATGTCCCCCGCGTGGTCGAGAGCCTTGACCGCTTCCTCAAACTTGTTCAATCCGTTATACGCAGCTCCAAGAAGTAGATTTACGTCAAAGTCGTCAGGTGACAGTTTCTGTGCCTTCTCAAGAGATGAAGCAGCCTTATCGTATCTCCTCTGCTGAAGGTATAGCCTACCCAATTGAAGCCATATCACGCTCTTTGACTTCTCCAGTTGGGTCGCCTTTTCAAAGTATCCTGCTGCGATGGAATCTTGTTGGTTGATATCGGCGATAGCGCCCAGATACATATAGGCATGCCAGTCGTTGGGATGTTTCGCCCGTATCTTCTCGAACAATTCTTTGGTCAGGATCAGAAGAGAAGAATCAAGCTTCGTTCCCTGTTGCATCTGTCCAAAGTAAGCCTCTGCGATTTGAACCTTCACCTTCACGTCCACGGAATCGTTGTTGATAATGGCATGATAGTGCTCAGCCGCTTTCTTCCACTGCTTCTGCTGAACATACACGTTGGCGATGTCGGCGCGAGTAGCAGCGTCATCAGGATTGAGTTCCAGCACTTCACTGTACTGTCGCAACGCTTCATCGTACTTTCCGATTCTCACTTGCAGTTCTGCAAGTCTCCTCTTCAACTCCTTGTTGCTCGGATCAATTGCCAGCATCTGCTGCAGTGTCTCTGCAACTTTCTCATTGTTGTTCATCAAGCCGTACAGTTCAACCAAGTGCAACAACACATCCCAATCATTGCCGACGCGATCTATGACCCTCTCGTAAAGAGCGAGTGCCTGCAGCGGTTTTCTCTGAGCCTGGTAAAGCCGTGCAAGGTTATAGATACCGTTGACGTAGTTTGAGTCTTTGCGGACGATCTGCTCGTACTGTGCCACCGCAGAGTCAATCTCAAACGCCCTCGTGTGGATATCAGCAAGGGTTTCCCGGTATCGAATATTCTCACGATCAAGTCTTATTGCCTCCCTTGCCTTTTCTGCGGCAAGGGCATATTTGCCAACCTGAGCATAGTCTTTTGCAAGAGCATGGTAGATCGCAGGATCAGGATCGTAGCGCAGGGCATCTTGATACTCTAAAATCGCACTGGCATATTCACCCTTAGCATCAAACAGAGAGCCGTCAATGAAGTGACGCAGCGCCTCATCCTTGTTTCGCTGTTGCTGGCTCTGGACAACAGAAACTTGTTTGGATTCTTCGACAGTTGCCTCCCGCGTTGCTGAACATCCTCCAAATATCAGTACCATAGCGACGAGATTAAACACACATCCTACTTTCGCATTCAACTTCATAACAACCTTCCAATGGATAATTGTTCAACCCTTAACCGTGTTCAAGATGTATTCCGACTGACGAAGAAAATAAGAAAAAACACGCTCAAAAGCAAGAAGTTTCCCTGCATCAGTTCAGCCCAATGCTGAACGCACAGTCCCAACTGTCGGTGAGATCACGAGAAAAGTCCTTGCCCGAGACTTCTTTTCTCCGTATATTCAACAAGCGACGTTGCGTAAGGGACATTTTGTCGAGGCTTATCATGGCAGAGAGATACAACCTAGCTATTTCCTGGATCTGTGAGTTTGACAGGGACTTTGTGTATCTGGCAGAGAATACCTTCCAGGCGAATGGACTTAGGACCTATCTGGTGGAACTGCATAATGTCGAAGAGACTTTGAAGCGGTTGCGCAAAGGTGATCTTTGTTTCGATTTCTATTTGGATAGGGCATATGACTCCAATATCGAGTTTTTGCCTCTTGTCCGGTTTGTAGAGAGATCCGGAATACGAGCGATCAACAACTACAAGGATGCTTTGAGAGCCATTGACAAGGCAACGATGCACCTTGAGTTCCTATCCAGAGGGCTTCATGTTCCCTACACGATCATCATTTCTCCATACAACTCCAAGCGGGAGATCGAACTCACGCTCTCGGACTTGGCACATCTGGGCCGCCCCTTCATCATCAAACCGGCAAGCACAGGAGGAGGCGTCGGCGTAGTTACCGGCGCTGAAACTCTAAAAGATGTTATTGAGACTCGTCAGCATCATAAGAACGACAAGTATCTCCTACAGGAGAAGATCATTCCAACGATGTTGGATCAGCACCGTGCGTGGTTCAGAGTGTTCTATGTTTTTGGAAGAGTGATTCCTTGCTGGTGGAATGATGAGACGCACGTCTATGACATGGTAACGGGAATGGACAAACAGACGTACCGCCTTGGACGCTTGCGAAGAATCACCCGCATTATACGGGAGGTCTGCCAACTCGATTTCTTTTCAACAGAAATCGCCTTGACGGAAGACAGGAAGTTTGTTGTGGTTGACTATGTCAACGACATGTGCGATATGCGTCTCAAGACACGCCATCGGGATGGAGTGCCAGATGAAGTTGTGGTCAAGATCATAACGAGAATGTTGCACTACATCAAATCGAAAGTCACATAACACTTATGCAAGCAATCCGGACGCTGCCGGCGTGGCTTCGGGACAAAGCCGCTTAGCGTCCTCTATCAGGATCAGGAGTGAACAGCTTCTGCGCCTTGGGAGAAGCTCGCCATAGTTGATCTCACCCGCCGAAGAATATCTTCGACCGTGTCGCAAGGCTCGACACGGATCAGACTGCGGTGATCATCGTTCCGCGTGAGCCAGCTCGATATAATTCTCATCTCGTTCAATTCCTCTTTTCGACATGAACTTGGCAGCTCCTCACCATTCCCGTAGATGGTCTCAAGGTGATGTCTCAGCTCTTCCGGGTCGTAGGAGCGCTGATCCATGATGATCTGATACTTCAGTCTGCCGAATCGTATGAAGAAGAGTTCGACGGTCGTTCTCTTCGCCGGGATCACAATGATAAGGTTGTGATCGTTGATCGCCTTCATAATGATCTGTTGCTGGGCCAGGATTCTCTTCAGATCTTGAACTCTATCTCGTAGTTCTGCCGCTTCTTCAAACCGCAATGTATCTGCCCAGTGCTGCATTCTTTGCTCCATCTGTGCAATAGCTTCTTGATGCTCACCTGTAACAAACCTGCGAACCCGATCAACCTCTTCTCGATACTCCTTCACACTTTGGAGTCCTGCACAAGGCGCTCCACAGCGTTTGATCTGATAGTAGAAACACGGAGAGATGTTCTCATCCAGATCAAGCTCGTCTTCACACTCCCTCAGGAGGAACAGGCGATTGATAATCTCTATCGCCGACTCGACACTATCGCGATTTCTGAACGGACCAAAATACTCTGCGCCATCCGCTTCAAGATCGTAGCTCCAACTCACACGCGGTAACTCAGATTGCACATCTATCTTGATGAACGGATATCGTCTGTAACGTTTGATAAGAGAGTTGAACTGAGGGCGATGCTTCTTGATGGCTTGCGATTCGAGCAGCAGAGCTGAGAGTTCAGAACCTGTTGTTTGATACGTGATGGAATGGACGCTCCTAACTAGCTCTTGCACCTTCCGCGACAAGTTCATGTTGTAATAGAAGTACGAATTCACCCTATCTTTCAGATTCTTCGCTTTGCCGATGTAGATCACTTCACCATGTCTGTCGCGCAAAAAATAGATGCCAGGCTCCTCAGGTAAGCTCCTGATCGTATCCTTGAGATTTCGTACATTGCGCGGCAGTTTCCTGAATTGAGAGATGGACTTATACTGGAGGCTCAGCAGATCAGTGAATTCCTCGATCTCGCCTTCTTCACTTAGGCGAGATAGGAAGTGGAGAAGGATATGGGCAGTCGTGCGTGCATCTGCCAGCGCACGATGTCGTTGCTGAAAATCAATGCCCAGGTGCTCAGCGACGCGATCGAGAGACTTGCTGCGGAGATGTGGTAGTAGCCGACGTGCAAGTCGGCAGGTGCAAAGCGTCTTGTTGAATAATGTTGAATGACCGGTTCGTCCCAATGTTGCGTTGAGGAACCTTAGATCGAAGTTCACGTTGTGTCCAACCAGCACTCCATCGCCAAGGAACTCGAGGAACTTCGGCATAACTTCGCTCGCCTTCGGCGCCGTGAACACCATCTCGTTGGTGATGCCGGTGAACTTGGCTATGTACGGTGGAATGAACTGTTGGGGATTGACCAATGTGGAGAATTCATCCGTGACTTCGCCATCCTGCACCTTGATCATCGCCAGTTCAGTGATACGATCTCTCCACGGATTCATCCCCGTGGTCTCGACATCCACTACGACAAATGTTGCCTCACGTGCCAGCTCAAGCATATGATTTGGGTTCTCTTCTTTTCAAACATGCAACTCCTACGTCACTCTCGCCGAAGATCATTCTCAACCCACCTCCACTTGGTTCAGAACCTCGCTGTCTGTGAATCAAACATACGAAATGAGAAAAACAAAATCAAGGGTTTTTACTTGACTTTTTCTGAGTTTGTCAGTATTATCAGATCAACTGAAACAGCTTCCACCACAATCACCTATTCCAATGAAATCAATTGACTTGACAGGCAGATGGCAGTTCAAAGCCAACGACGCTCCTCAGGACCAGGCTCATCTTCCAAAACGTTATCGTTCTCTTCAAAAATGGATGAAAGCGGCCGTTCCTGGCACTGTGCACACTGACTTGTTAGCATTAAAGAAGATACCAGACCCTTACTATCGCATGAACGAGCTCGATCTCCAGTGGATTGACCTCGTGTCATGGACTTGCAGACGTGAATTCTCGGTTGATTCTGAATTCCTTTCGGCTGACAAGGTCGAGCTTGTTGCTGAAGGACTCGACACGTATGCGAATATCAAAATCAACGGTACTGCCGTAGCTGAAACGGACAACATGTTTGTCACACATCGTATAGACGTGAAAGATAGACTAGTCGTGGGTGAGAACGTGATTGAGATTCTCTTCGACTCGCCAACGCTTCGCGCACAAGCACTGGAGGAACAGTATGGCAAACACTCGGCTGCCTTTGACTCCTGCCGTGTCTATGTTCGAAAGGCGCAGTACTCATTCGGTTGGGATTGGGGACCTCGATTTCCCACGTCAGGCATCTGGCTGCCCATTCGCCTTGAAGCAAGAAGCGTTGCGCGTGTTGAGAGCGCATACGCGAAGGTCATTTCCCTTGATGGGGATAAAGCGGTCATCAGTGTTGCGGTCGAGTTGGAGAAATATCAGAATGAGAAGCTTGAGGTGTGCATCCAGATTGGGTTTGGCGACGAGCAGCATGAAAAGGCGTGGAGCGGACACGCCGCCACCATGTCTCAGGAGTTCGAAATCGCTCATCCAAGAATATGGTGGCCCAATGGCTACGGTGAACAGCCTTTGTATTCGTTGACCGTCTCAGTATTTCTTGATGATCAAAAGGTTGATGTTCATCGCAGTCGGTTTGGGATACGTCAAGTAAGGCTTCTTCAAGAACCTGATGCGGAGGGGAAATCATTCATATTTGAAATCAACGGTGAGAAGATCTTCTGCAAGGGTGCGGACTGGATTCCTGCAGACAATTTCGTTCCTCGCGTAGGTGAAAAGAAATATCGGCAGTTGCTTACGATGGCGAAGGAAGCCAACATGAATATGCTGAGGGTCTGGGGAGGAGGAATCTATGAGCAAGAGGTCTTCTATGATCTATGCGATGAGCTTGGAATTATGGTTTGGCAGGATTTCATGTATGCATGTGCGACATATCCGGATGAAGAATGGTTTGTTGGAAAAGCGATTGACGAAGCGGAAAGCGTGGTGAAGCGACTTCGACAACATCCTTCCATCGCTGTCTGGTGCGGTAACAATGAGTGTGAGTGGGGCTGGCACGATTCCACCCAACGGCCCATTGACGAAATGCCCGGTGCTGCCATCTTCCGCGACAAACTTGCTGAAGTTTGCAGGCGGCTTGACGGAACACGTCCATATTGGAGGACAACACCATTTGGGGAAGGACATCCCAATGACGAGCGGACTGGAAATCACCACCATTGGAAGGTATGGGCATTCTGGGAAGATTTTCGTGAATATCAGCAGAGTAAGCCGCGATTCGTGACAGAGTTTGGATTTGAATCGCCACCGGATAAGGAGACGTTGAGGAGTGTGACTCTGCCTTCCGATAGACACATTCAAAGCAAAGTCCTTGAACACCACAACAAACAGGTGAGAGCCACGGAGCGTCTATATGGATTTCTTTCAGGACACTTCAAGGTCACGGACGACTATGAAGATTTAATCTACAAGATGCAAGTGCTCCAAGGAGAAGCGTTGAAGTGTGGTGTGGAGCATTGGCGAAGGAGAAAGTTCTGGACGGCGGGAACACTCTACTGGCAATTGGATGACTGCTGGCCCGTCTTCAGTTGGTCAAGCATTGATTATGACCTCCGTCCGAAGGCATTGTACTATTACACGAAACGGTTCTTCGCGCCCGTCCTTGTAAGCTTAGTCGAGAGCGGAGACGTCGTGGAATGCTGGATATCGAACGATACCTTGAGCGATATCAAAGGAATGCTCTCAGTTCAGAGCGAGAATCTGGACGGCAGGATCCTTCGCAAAACCACCTCAAAGATTTCTGTGCCCAAAAACAGTTCGATGTGCGTTCTCAAAAGAACAAGGGGCGAGCTGAAGATTAGTGACACGTTAGCCCAGTTTCTCTATGCTCGCTTCGTTCTTGGGAAAGAAGTGCTCTCAGAAAACACACTCTTCTTCGAGGAGTTCAAGCATATCACTTTTCCCAAGCAGGGACTGCGGTGGAAGCTTCGTCGTGTTTTGCCGTCAGAGTATATCCTTGAGATCAGAGCCGAAAAATTTGCGAAGTCTGTCTGTATCGAAGTCTCTAGAAATGAGGTGTGGCTCAGTGACAACTACTTTGATCTGCATCCCTCACACATCAGAGTTATCCGAATTCGGTGTGAGAAGAAGGTGACAAGAGAACAAATTCGCGTTAGGGTCCTCGAGTGAAAGGAATTGCCAAAGGGGAAGTGGTTTGGTCTATCCGATCAGAGGTGATCCGGGGACACCCTTCCGAGGAATCGCTTTGGTTGAAGGCAGGTTATTGGCACTAATTTCAGCCGAGAATAAGACGCCACGGGTGTATCAAGATCAACCTACCGAAGACTGAATGCACTTCGCCTGACGAATTTGCCTCGTCCCGGCTTGCCAATGAACTCGCCGTTTGAGACGATGACCTCCCCACGTGAAATGACTGTTGTCGGCACGCCTTTCAGTCTCATTCCTTCAAAGGGATTGTAGTCCACCCGCATGTGGTGAGTCTCGCTTCTGACGACTGTCTCTGCGTTCGGATCAAAAATCACGAGGTCCGCGTCACTCCCGACTGCGATAGTCCCTTTCTTTGGGAAAAGCCCAAAGATCTTTGCTGGTGTTGTTGAAACCACATCAACAAAACGGTGAATATCAATTCTCTTCATCAGAACACCGTTGTATATCAGCATCAAGCGAGTCTCGATGCCTGGGGCGCCGTTTGGGATCTTCCTGAAGTCATCGAGACCAAGCTCTTTCTGCTTGGGAAGTCCCCGAAAGCCTTCTTTCATTATGAAGGGACAATGGTCCGTCGCAACTGTGTGGACGTCACCATTTGCCAGTCCCGTCCACAACATCTCCTGATGCCACTTCTCGCGAAGCGGCGGAGACATCACGAACTTCGCTCCTTCAAAACCGGGTCGGTCATATTCTTCAGAGGACAGGAAAAGATATTGTGGGCACGTTTCGGCATACACAGGCAAGCCCATGTCGTGGGCAACCTTGACTTTCTCCAGCGCATCGTTGCAGCTCACGTGAACAATGTAGAGCGGCGCTCCAGCAATTTCTGCCAATGCAATGGCACGAGCTGTCGCTTCGCCTTCAGCACGTGGAGGGCGAGTTAGAGCATGATATTTCGGTCCGGTCTTTCCTTCGGCTATCGCCTTCTTAATCAGCGTGTCAATCACAACTCCGTTTTCAGCATGAACACAGATCAAAGCACCTGAATCGGAACTCCGCATCAATGCTTTGAGAATGGCACCATCGTCTAGCATTAGAGAATTCGGATATGCCATGAACAGCTTGAAACTTGTGATGCCTTCGCGCATCATTTCGTTCATAGCTGAAAGGGTCTCATCGGAAACGTCCGTGACGATCATGTGAAAGCCATAGTCAATGACCGCTTTGCCTTCCGCTTTGTTCATCCAGGTTTCGTAGGCTGTCAGTATTTTTTCGCCCCGAAACTGTGTGGCATAGTCAATGATGCACGTCGTTCCGCCAAACGCTGCCGCGATTGTACCGGTTTCGAAATCATCGGAAGATACAATGTTACCGAGTGGCATATCAAGATGTGTGTGGACGTCAATCCCGCCAGGAAAAACGTATTTCCCTGCGGCGTCAATAACTGCATCAGCTCGTACAGACAAGCCCTTGCCGATAATCTTGATGCTCTCGTCGTCAATGAAGATGTCGGCGACATAGTTATCTGTCGCGGTTACAATATTCCCGCCTTTGATTAGTGTGCTCATGTGATCTCTGTGAGGTCGTAAGAATTCAGAATTCAGGAGTCAGAATCCAGAATCCAGAATAGAAGAAGAGCAATCTTCTAACCACCTGATGTTCCGAGGGAGCTTCCTTGTTCTTGGGGAGCGTAGCTCCACCGCAACCAAGCGGGGCTTGGCCGGAACTCGGAACTGAAGGCTCTAAGTACAACTTGCTTATAAAGTAATTCTCTTCTTAATCCGCCTGCTGATTTTCTCAAGCGCTTCAAATGCTATGTCTTTGACTTTTTCTCCATACCATTCACCTTCGTTCCTCAGGGCGCTCTTTAGCGCGCTGATAGCTCTCTCGCTTCCAACCTTTCCAAGCGCCTCTGCTGCGCTCATTCGGACATCAATTTCTTTTTCAGTCTTGAGTACATTAATCAGCGGCTCAATTGCCTTTTGGCTTCCAATCATTCCAAGATCATATGCTGCTCTCCATCGAAGAAAACTTTCTTTTTCAGTCTTGAGTACATTAATCAGCGGCTCTATTGCCTTTTCGCTTCCAATCATTCCAAGCGCCTCTGCTGCGCTCACTCGAACATAACTTGCTTTATCAGTCTTGAATACATTAATCAGCGGCCCTATTGCCTTTTCGCTTCCAATCATTCCAAGCGCCTCTGCTGCGCTCATTCGAACAGAACTTTCTTTATCAGTCTTGAGTACATTAATCAGCGGCTCAATTGCCCTTTCGCTTTCAATCCTTCCAAGCGCATATGCCGCGCTCACTCGAACATCAATTACTTTTTCAGTCTTGAGTACATTAATCAGCGGCTCAATTGCCTTTTCGCTTCCAATCCTACCAAGCGCCTCTGCTGCGCTCCATCGAACATCAATTACTTTTTCAGTCTTGAGTACATTAATCAGCGGCTTAATTGCCCTTTCGCTTCCAATCATTCCAAGCGCCTCTGCTGCTCTAATTCCAGCATCAATTTCTTTTTCAGTCTTGAGTACATTAATCAGCGGCTTAATTGCCCTTTCGCTTCCAATCATTCCAAGCGCCTCTGCTGCTCTAATTCCAGCATCAATTTCTTTTTCAGTCTTGAGTAGATTAATCAGCGGCTCAATTGCCTTTTCGCTTCCAATCACTCCAAGCGCCTCTGCTGCGCTCCCTCGAACACCACTTTGTTTATCAGTCTTGAGTAGATTAATCAGCGGCTTAATTGCCTTTTCGCTTCCAATCACTCCAAGCGCCTCTGCTGCGCTCCCTCGAACACCACTTTGTTTATCAGTCTTGAGTACATTAATCAACGGCTCAACTGCCTTTTCGCTCCGAATCCTTCCAAGCGCTTCTGCTGCGCTTATTCTAACGGAACGTTCTCTATTCTGTAGATCAAATATTAGTGAATCTATCAAATCATCTGGCTTGATGAGGGCAAGCACCTTGATTGCTTTATCTCTGAGAGAGGTGAATTCAGCGGTTTCATAGAGTGACCAGAGCTCATTAACAATCTTTTCTATTACTGATGGTTCTGTTAAATCTGCGTCTGCGACACACTTCCCAAACAGCATAAGGTTGTTGTAGAATATGTCCTCGGGCACCTCTCTCTTGATTCTTTTTATGAGAGTGGTTGCGTCTTTACTTATCCCCGCATAAAGGAGAGCAGGTTCTTCCCACCATGGCTCTGGCAAATGTTTGATAATGGTAGAAATCCCATCCTCCAGGTCTTTTAGTTCCAAAGCGGTGAAATACTCCTGGAACGAGAGATGAAGAAAATCATAAGTTTCCATTGAGATTTGTCTGAGTAGGTAACTCCTCTGCCATATTTCATCGAGAAATGGTTTTGCATCCTCCTTTTTCAGTCGTAGTTTTGGGAAATACTTAAGCATCTCTCGCATGATTTCTTTTTCAGTCAGGACTCGTTTGTTGTTCGTGTGCCCGTGGAAAGCTAATTTCTTAAGGATGAACTCTTTTTTGTCTGAGGGATACCTGTTCCTTATTCTTTTTTGCACGTCCCATTTGCTCAGCAACACCTCAACACAGCGGTTGTACAGAGCGGCTCTTTTCTGCGGCAATCTCCTATCCTCCTCATGGATAATCGCGATGATAGCAATCATCAAGGGGTTGCGGGCAATGGCTTTTATTTGCTCGTTCTCCTTAATTGCCTGAGCCATTGATCTTGCTTTCTCAGGCTCGGTCTTGCCAAACCAATTCTCTATGAATTGTCCGATCTGTTTATCGTCGAACTCCACCAATTCTAATTTGGCAAAACCTCTAAGTTCATCGTGATAACCTGCAACTCTTGAGGTGACGATGACCTGTGCTTTAGCGTATTTGCCAGTGAATTTGAGGATATGCTCGGCAGCCTTATCCTGGTTTTCTTTTGTAGCCAGTTCATCGAAACCATCGAGCAGAAGCCTGCATTTTCCTTCCTTCAAATCTCTCTCAACGAAGTCTTTGGCTTTGGGGAATTGGTATTTCTCGAATACATCATCAATATATTCTCGCAGTTCCTTCCTGCTCTCCAAGAGCTCCCGAAGAGTTATCGGGATAGGAACAGAGACTCTTTCCTGCTTCTCAAGATTCTCTCTGCAGGTTTTCAGAGCGATGTGTCGCAGCAAAGTAGTCTTACCAGAGCCTGGAACGCCCACAATCACTAACTTATTGTAGTCTCTAACAGCTCTATCAGCGTCAGTTGTCCTCTCTCTTTCCGGCGGTTTCTTTTTTTCTCTCCTCAGTATTTCTCCTTTGGATATCTCATACTCCTTCTCGATGGGAATCTCACGCCTTTTTTCTTTTTCACACAACTTCAGAGAAACATAAATGTGTTCGAGTGGGACAGGCTCTTTCTGACCGATTGCCGAGATGTCTTTAATGGTCTCAAATTCTGTTCTTAATGCATGGAAGTATTTACTGAAGTAATCGTATTCATCCCAGAATGCAGAAGGTAAATGCTTCTCGAGAAGATCAACGAGTAGATTTCCGTCAATGCATGTGACGTTCTTTTCTAACTTAGCACCCTTCAATGACGCCCAAAGAGAATCTTTAGCTTCTTCTAAAAATTCGTTTGATGTTAATACAACGAATCTGCCTAAATCCTTTTTCTTGCCATCGCTTAAGTCTGTAAAAGGCTCTCCAAAAGCTTCGGTAATTTGACGGAAAAGATTATCAATGTTTCTTGTTGCAATTTTTATTTTCTTGACTTGGACACCTGAGTATATGCGGTTTCCGTATTCATCTTCTTTGTAATAAACTATGTCCTTGCCAAACTCCAACTTTCTATGTGAGTAGCGAACATTCTTGCCTCCCATTCCTTGTGACTCATACAGCGGTATCAGAAAACGCTGTGTGAGTTCTTTCTCCGATAACTTCCGCAACATCTCCAGTTTTTCTTTCTTGGTCATGATCAACCCTCCTTTGTTCTCAATATCCGTTTCGCTTTATACACTCTCAGCAAGCGGCAGAGAAACAGGTTTATGTGTTCTCGCAGAGTGATACGTCACCAAAGCCGCTTGATCCGACTGCCAAGATTCGAACCAACGTTGCTTCCGCCTCTATCCGCTACTCCTCAGCTGGTCTCCTCGGCAGTATCATCTCCACGTCCTCGTGAGGGCGCGGTATGACGTGAACGGAGACAAGCTCACCAACGCGCTGCGCAGCCGCGGCGCCGGCATCTGTGGCGGCTTTTACGGCACCCGTGTCACCTCGCACAAACACCGTCACATAGCCACCGCCGATGATCTCTTTGCCAATGAGTCTCACCTTTGCTGCTTTGACCATTGCATCCGCTGCTTCAATTGAACCGACAAGCCCTTTTGTCTCCACCATTCCCAACGCAATCTCTTGACCAGTCGTTGTTACCATAGAAGAGATCTCCTTTCATATTTGACAAAACGATGATTTGATGTTGACACCTGTCGAGCATTGATTTCAGGATTGAGTTCCTTCCAAGATTCAATGGGGAGCTGCCGAGGAATTAAGAATCCTCAGCACTTCGTCGTGCAGTGTGCCATTCGTGGCGACAGCGTTGCCACCGTATATTGTTCGATCTCCTTTGTAGTCAGAGAATCGCCCTCCTGCCTCTTCAACGCATATGAGTATCGCGGCGATATCCCAGGGGTTTGCGACTGGATCAATCATAATCTCAGCGCTGCCAGCAATGACGGGCACATAGCCATAGCAATCACCCCATCCTCTAGAGCAATAGACCTTCGCATCCAATTCCATGAATCCCGCATTCTGGGGCTGCGGAAAGAAGTGTTTCAGGTCACCAAATACAAGCATTGCCTCAGACAGCCTCGCAACGCGACTAACCGATAGTCGTTCCTTGCCATCATAGCACCCTCTGTTCTTCGCTGCATGGATGGTCATATTCATCACCGGAAGGTGTATGACACCGAGAACGATTTCCCCCTCGTGTTCGAGGGCAACTAGAGTTCCCCAGAAAGGAAGTCCTCGCGTGAAATTCTTTGTCCCGTCTATGGGATCTATGATCCAGCGGAAATCGCTGTCTGTCTTTTGTTCCCCAAGCTCCTCACCGAGAAAGGCGTGACTCGGATATTTCTTTTGGAGTTGGCTTCGAATGAATGACTCGCATTCTTTGTCGGCTATGGTCACGGGAGAGTGGTCAGCCTTCTTCTCGACGTCGAGCTTCTTCCGGAAATACTTCAGCGTGATGTTGGAGGAAGCCAGGACGACACCAAGGGCTACTTGCAGGGCTTCGTCAAGTTCTATGCTTTGCCAGAAATCCATGGAAGCGTATCCCTTGACAATGTTTTTATGGTTTTGGAAAGAGATGCCACTTTTGATCTGACGATACAACAGCCTTACCCCCGGTATCCGTCGGATTCGCAGGTGGTGGGATCGAAAACTCGCTTCAATGTAACAATCCTTTTACTCTTTGTCAAGTTTTCGAATTGAAGAAAGGCATTGACTCTTTATCAAAAAAGTGTTATTTTTATTGTGAGTTGTGGTGGAAACCTTCGGGTTTCCATTTGCGTTATGAAGGAGGTTATTGCTACTTCAAGGATAGAACCGTCCGAGGTAGACATCTATTTGAGCACATGAACACGACTGACCCAATGAGCGAGACAAAAGCAAGCATACTCTGGATTGACGATGAGATAGAACTTCTCCGTCCCTATATTCTGTACCTAGATAAGAGGGGATATTCCGTTAGCACCGCAACCAATGGCGAAGATGCCATTGCAATGGTGCGTGAACAAGGGTCGGCAGGCGCTTTCGATCTAATATTTCTCGATGAGATGATGCCGGGAATGGGTGGCTTGGAAACACTTGCAGCTATCAAGGAGATCGTGCCGAATCTTCCCGTTGTGATGATCACCAAGAATGAAGAAGAGAGTCTGATGGAGGAAGCTATTGGTGGAAAGATCAGCGACTATTTGACGAAGCCGGTGAATCCCAGTCAGGTGTTGCTTGCCTGCAAGAAAATCCTCGAGGGGAAGAGGATTGCTGGCGAGTATGCGTCGAGAGACTATGTTCAAGAGTTCGACCAAATCTCTCAGGCTATAGCGAATCCGCAGGACTTCGAGGAGTGGAAGAACCTCTATGTCAAGCTGAGCAATTGGGAGGTGGAACTGGATCAGCATCGTGAACTGGGGCTTCAGCAGACGCTTTTCGACCAGAAACGTGAATGCAACCAGGTCTTTTCAAAATTCATTGAGGAGCATTATCGCGATTGGCTAGGAGGCGAGGAACACCGCCCGCCGCTATCCGTTGACGTGGTGGACAGATTTCTGATACCAGAGCTTGCTGACGATCAGTCCGTGTTCTTCTTCGTGATTGATTGCATGCGTTTGGACCAGTGGCTAATGATGGAGCCACTGCTCTATGACTCCTACACCATTTCGAAGGACTACTATTATGCAATCTTGCCGACAGCCACGCCGTACGCTCGCAATGCCATCTTCAGTGGACTGTTTCCCAGCGAAATTGAGCAGCGGTATCCTGACATCTGGGACAAGGGCGAGGATGACGACAACAGCCGCAATCGCTACGAACGACAGTTGCTGGAAAAGCTTCTGGAACGGCGGAAGGTGAAGCTGCAAGGCGAACTCAAGTATGTCAAGATCCTTGATGCTGATTTCGGCAGGCAGGTCGAACAGAACATTCTCTCCTACACACAGAGCCAACTGACCGCTATCGTTGTCAACTTCGTTGACATGCTGGCGCACAGCCGCTCGGACTCGGATATCCTAAAGGAAATCGCCCCAGATGAACCGGCATACAGGTCATTGACGAAGTCGTGGTTCACGCACTCTTCGCTTTTTGGAATGCTTCAGACCCTGGCAAAACAGAAGAAGGTCAAGGTTATCATCACAGCCGACCATGGCAGTATCCGAAGTCTTCGAGGTGCAAGAGTGCTTGGGGATCGGGAGACCTCGACAAACTTGCGCTACAAGTTCGGTCGGAATGTAAAATGTGACAAGAAACAGGCGATCTTGGTGCGAAATCCTCTGGACTTTAAGCTTCCGAAACGTGGTGTGACAATCAACTACATCATAGCCAAAGAGGATTACTACTTCGTTTATCCGACGGATTATCACAAGTACTTGAACCAGTATCGAGATAGCTTTCAGCATGGCGGCATCTCGATGGAGGAGATGATCTTGCCCGTCATCACTATGGAACCCAAGCTGTGAACGAGCATTCAGGGTGAGCTAAGTCGAACCATGGGGCAAATGTATACCACACACAACGAAGAAGAAACCGTTAGACTCGGCGAACAATTCTCTGCACGGCTTCGCAAGGGCGATGTCGTGGCGCTGTACGGTGAACTTGGCAGTGGTAAGACGCGCTTTGTGCAAGGTGTGTGCAAGGGGCTTGATGTACGAGAGTACGTGACCAGTCCAACGTTCACTATCATCAACGAATACGATGGGCGGATGAAAGTCTTCCATCTGGACTTTTATCGTATAGAGTCGCTTGAAGAAGTCTTTGATCTGGGATTTGAGGAATGCTGCGACATGGATGGGGTTTGTTTGATTGAATGGGCTGAGGTCGCACACAAGCTGCTGCCGGATGAGCGATATGATGTCTCATTGCGTAGAGGCACGTCGGACAAGGAAAGGAATATCGAGATAGAGCGGGTATGAGGGTCTTAGGTATAGAAACAGCGACTGCGCGTTGTGGGGTCGCAATGGCTGAAGGGGATTCTTCGTCCGCGCACAATGTCAGATGCCTTGCTCAGTATGAGCTTAACATCAGGAACATTCATTCGGAGAAGCTGATATCAATGGTCGAACGAATTCTTTCCGATACACGTACCACAGTGGCGATGCTTGATGTTGTAGCTGTATCAATAGGACCCGGATCTTTTACAGGGCTCAGAATCGGGTTGAGCACAGCGAAAGGCTTAGCATACGCAAGCGAGAAGCCGCTCATTGCTGTCCCGACACTTGATGCCCTAGCGTATCGGACTGGCTTGCTCTGCCAACTGGATAGCAGTATCACGGTTTGCCCTATGCTCGATGCTCGGCGAGATGAAGTGTATTATGCACTCTACAGATGGGAGGAGTCTGAAATGAAACGGATTACTGACTACGGGGTAAGCAGCATCACGAACGTTGCTCATCTGCTGAATCGTGAGACGATTGTCGTCGGTGATGGTGCTACGAAGATAAAGAAGCTGGGATTGGATTGTGTCTTTCCTGAAACCGAGTTTTCATCGTGTAGTCCGACAGCAGTCGCGCTGCTTGGCTTGCAGAAGCTGGAATCGGATGACGTCGCTGACGTTCAAACACTGGAGCCGTTCTATCTCAAGGACTTCGTCACGACTCCTGCGGCACCATCGGCTCAAAACGGTCAATAATCACACGATTGGATTATGTCTCAGAAGCCAGGTGCAATCATCATCATGATATTTGGTGCAGTGCTGTTCGCTGGTCTGACGTACGATGCGGGGGATGCTTCAGCGTTCAGGGAGGGTCCAAGGATCAGGTTTCTGGAAGACCGATTTGATCTCGGCAAGGTTGTCGAGGGGCAAGATGTCTTTCATATCTTCAAATTCGTCAACGAGGGTGATGACACTCTAGTTGTGGAGGGATTTTCTCTCTCCTGCAATTGCATTGTGCCGATGCTGAACACGAGTCGTTTTCCTCCCAAAGACACGGGATTGCTCAAGGTCGTTCTCCGTTCTGCAGGGAGGGAGGGGAAGATCGCCTACACAATTACGGTGCGTTCGAACGATAAGGAGTCGCCGCTGACGGATCTTCATCTATATGCTGAAATTGAGAAGCCAGAGAATGTCCACAAAGGTGCAATGCATTCACCAGAAAAGCTCGCTTCGATCTTTTCGGGAGATTGCAGAATCTGTCACGTGAACAACGGATTGGATGTGCTTGGGAAGGAGCTTCTTGATGCTGATTGCGCAATATGTCATGGGACGCCTAGGCATAGTAAGCCAGCCTCGGAGTTGACATCGGCGAGTATGCTGAAGCTCACGACAGAGGAGGTTCGAGAGATCATTGCTCAAGGCAGAAAGGAAAGCACGATGCCGGGTTTCAGCCAGGAGAAGGGAGGACCTCTGACAACTGTACAAATCGAATCCCTGGTGCGGCTTCTTAAGCCTGGCACGAATATCCGATAGGACGAAGTCATTCTTTGCATGGAGAAACCATGAACATTAGTCACTGGCTGTTGGCTCCCATCTGTGGTGCTGCGATATTCCTGAGTTGCTCCAGCTCTGAGACGAAGCAGCCTTCTGTATCAGCGGGGAAAGCCGCGAACTTGCGCTTGGAAGAAGAGCGATATGATTTCGGGAAGATCGCTCAGGGGACGGTTGTCGAGCACGTCTTCAAGTTCACCAATGTAGGCTATGACACGTTGGTGGTTGACAGAATTGAGTCCACCTGCGGCTGTACGGTGGCGATCCTGAGCTCACGTCATATCGCTCCGAGCGAATCGGGAGAAATCAAGGTGAGTTTTGACTCGCACGGGAAAGTTGGACCGGTCAGCAAACCGGTCATGATATACTCAAACGGAGCTAACACCATTCATCAACTTGATATCTACGGAGAAATCGAGGTGACGAAGGAAGGTCGGTAGCAGAAGACGATTGGAAGCGTTGGCAAGACATTTGACAAAACACTTAGAGACCCAGCATCCGTAATTGCGAGCTGGGCGTCAAAGAAGGAAAAGAATCATGGCTTGGTTCAAGCGTTCCAAGGAAAATATTTTGACGGAGGGACAGAAACGGGATATTCCCAGTGGGATGTGGATCAGGTGTGAAGGATGCGGCGAGACGCTGCATCAGAAGCAGCTCGAAGCAAGTATGTACACATGTCCAAAATGCGACTTCCACCTTAGGATCGGCAGTAAGGAGTACTTGAATATCTTGCTTGACGAGAAATCATTCAAGGAATTGGACAGGAAGATGAAATCGGATGATCCACTGGGATTCGTTGACACCAAGCGATACAGAGATCGCATCGAAGACACGATTGACAAGACAGGACTTTACGATGCGGTGCGAACTGGGACGGGAAGAATCAACGGAATTGATGTGGTCGTCGGTTGCATGGATTTCAATTTCGTCGGTGGAAGCATGGGTTCGGTGGTCGGAGAGAAGGTTGCTCGAGCAATTGACAAGGCATACAAAACTCGGACGCCCCTTGTTCTCATCTCCTCTAGCGGTGGCGCTCGGATGATGGAGGGTGCCCTTTCTCTCATGCAGATGGCGAAGACGAGTGCTAAACTCTCTCGACTTGCTGATGCTGGAATCCCGTACATCTCAATCATGACTGATCCAACCACAGGTGGCGTCACGGCAAGTTACGCCATGCTGGGTGACATCAACATCGCAGAACCGAAGGCGCTGATTGGTTTTGCAGGTCCCCGTGTTATCAAGCAAGCGACTGGCAAGGATTTGCCGGAAGGATTTCAGCGGGCAGAGTTTCTCCTTGAGCACGGTTTTGTTGATATGGTCGTGCACCGGAAAGACATGAAGGAGAAGGTGACGGAGTTGTTGAAGTTGTTGTCGGAATAGTATGGGCGCTTGGTGACACTCCGCTTGGCGGCTTTCTATGAAAAAGGTTTAGGAAGGTCAAGACTCTGAGTACAATAGAGGCGACTGCAGAGGTGTTCTGGACAGCCTTTCGCGCTCTGCCCAGAAAGAGAGAAAGGCGATAGTTGAAAAGCTGATGAGAGACAGAGAATTCGCGGAAGATCTCAATGATATGGCGATTCTTGAAGAGCGGAAGAAGGAAGCTTCAAGATCCTTGGATGAATACCTTGCAGATGGGAGAAAAAAGAAAGCTCATTGACTCTTGGTTCCAGAGATTCGCTCAGCACGAGTCACCTGATTGCATTCGACGACTTCGGCAAACCTGGAAACGATCTGAGCAACAAGATGTTCATGATCACTGGCATTTCTGACATGCAGCGCACCTCAGAGCAACTCAGACTGCAGGGCAAGCGTATCGCCGTCGTGCCAACAATGGGCTACTTGCATGAAGGACACCTGAGTCTGATCAGGATAGCCAGAGGACACAGTGATGTTGTCATTACGACAATCTTTGTCAATCCGACACAATTCGCTCCCAGCGAGGACTTCGAGAAGTATCCTCGAGATCTTGAACAAGACAGGCGACTTGCCGCGTCCGCCGGTTGTGACATTGTTTTCCATCCGGATGCCAAAGAGATGTATCCACAGGATTACTTAACTTACGTGGAAGTGGAGAAGTTAACCGGGGTGCTTGAAGGCGCGTTTCGTCCGACGCATTTTCGAGGGGTTTCCACCGTCGTGGCGAAGCTGTTCAGCATCACCAAGCCGCATGTCGCAGTGTTCGGTCAGAAGGATGCACAGCAGGCGTTGGTGATCAGGCAAATGACGCGTGATTTGGACTTTGACGTTCAGATCATCGTCGCGCCGATCGTTCGTGAAGCCGATGGCTTGGCAATGAGTTCCAGGAACGTTTTTCTTGCAGAGAATGAACGTCGAGATGCAGTTGCTTTGAACGAGTCGCTCCGGCTGGCTGAGAAAATGATCCAGTCGGGTGAGCGTGATGCCCAAAGGATCGTTGCTGAAATGAAGTTGCTCATCTCCAGAAAGGAAACAGCAAGGATGGACTACGTTGAAGTTGTGGACGCGGATAGTTTGGAGAATATCGTGACCTTACGTAGCAATCAAAAGGTGCTCATTGCCGTAGCTGTGAGATTTGGGGGGACGCGACTAATAGATAACACACTAATCGAACTTGAAGGATAGAAAGGCATTTGGCAGTGACAAGAATCCTGTGCAAATCAAAGATCCATCGTGCAACCGTCAGCAAGACGGAGCTCTATTACGAGGGGAGTCTGACTCTGGATGAAGAGCTTCTAGAAGCGGCAGATATCCTCCCCTACGAGCGCGTGCAGGTTGTCAACGTCAACAATGGAGAGCGGTTCGAGACCTACGCGTTGGTTGGCGTTCGAGGCTCGCGAGTAGTATGTCTGAATGGACCAGCAGCTCGTCTTGGTGCAGTCGGCGATCAAATCATCATCATCACTTATGCGATGTTTGGCGAAGAGGAGGCAAGAGCACACAAACCGAGAGTGGTTCTTCTTGACGAGCAAAACAACGTGAATGAAGTTGTTGAAGGACATGCGATGGAGATGCTGGGATAAGAGAGTTCAGTATGATCGGATCACCGCGCCCCATTGAAGTCAGCAGTTTACCCTGCGGCCTTCGAAAGGCGCCCCTTACAGGAAACTGTCATCGTGCATAGAAGAGACTTTGCAGCAATCGTTATGGCAGCGGGGAAAGGGAAGAGGATGAACAATCCCGAGGTGGCAAAAGTGCTGTACACTGTCAACGGAAGACCAATGATAGAGTTCGTCGTCGAACTGTCGCTTGCCCTGAATTCCTCGCGGACGATCGTCATCGTCGGTCATCAAAAGGAAGATGTGAAAAAGCATGTGGGACGCGTCTCGAAAGATGTCGAGTTTGTTGAGCAGCGTGAGCAGCTTGGCACCGGACATGCTGTAATGCAGGTGGAAGAGCCGCTACGGAACTTCCAAGGTGATGTGTTAGTTCTCTCTGGTGACGTTCCACTTCTTACCGTTGGGACAATGAAGCAACTGATTGGACATCACTACAGTAGCAATGCAGTGGCAACGATTTTGACTGCCGAGTTGGATTATCCTACGGGGTATGGTCGCATCCTCAGAAACAGTGATGATTCTGTGGACAGGATCGTCGAGGAGAAAGATGCGTCGGCTGAGGAGAAAAAGGTTACTGAGATTAACTCGGGAATCTATCTATTCAACAAAGAAAGACTGTTTGAGGCGCTCAAGCACGTCAGACCAGATAATTCACAAGGTGAGTATTATCTCACTGATGTGTTCTACTATTTCTCACACCACAACATGCGGATTTGTGCTGTCAGGGCGAAGAATTTTGACGAGGTGCGGGGGGTGAACACGGTTGAGCAGCTGGAGACGGCGCGAAAGGTGCTTGAAGAGAGGGCAAAGGCACTGTCCTGAAACACTTGGTGGAAAAGTATTGACATTGAGCTTGCTTTTCTGTATAATTGAGATGTAACCCAGCTATTCACAAAGGAGCGATGAAACATGAGCACGAGAAAACTGGTTCTGGGAACGATGCTATCATCCTTCATTCTGGCGTATCCGTCTGTTTCGCTTGGTCAACTGAGGGACCAGACTCCGAGTGAGAAGCCGAACGTGTACGAGTCAATGGTGAAGCCCGCTGACGTATCCAACTTGTTCCTTGGATTCTTCAATCCTGACAACTTCCTAATGCGTCATAGCTACTCGCTTTCGTACTACTCGGTCGGTGGCAAAGGCATTGCGCTTGGGGTGTACACCAACAGTATGCTTTACCAGATATCGAACCCGCTCACGTTGCGGGTGGATTGGAGCTTGGCATACTCTCCTTATAGCTCGTTCGGGAAACAATTTCAAAATGACTTTTCCGGATTATTCCTTAATCGCGCCGAACTCGACTATAAGCCATCGAAGGATTTCAGGATCAATCTACAGTTTCGTCAAGTACCCGGCGGATACTACTCCCCTTACTACTCCAATCCACTCTATCGGGGCTACTACGATGACGAGGGCTTGTTCTTCGGTAGATGAAGGCAGTGGCTTGACGCATGATGCAGAAACAGTCTCATTGCATAGAAATTCTATTCCGCCCTGGACCGGCGACATTGCCGGACTTGAGCGGAATTTTTGTTTGTCACTGATTGAGAGTCAGAAAATCAAGAAAGAAATCTGTTGCCACTGAACACAGCCGAAAAGCCTGAATCTGAAAGCTATCGGTTTCTGGGTCAAATGGGGGATTACGCTGTGAAATCAACGGGACATCAAACGCCTTCTGGCAGATACCGCCAGAGAACCTTCCTCTTGAACATTCTGGTTGTCGGGTTGTCGGTGCTGGTGCTTTATCTTTTGTACGGATTGATCTCTCGTCTTTTCCTGCATCCGCCAGTTGAAGTGGAAAAAACAGGTTTGCACAAGAAAGAAGTTATCCAGATTGACGTCTTGAACGGCTGCGGTTCTCCAGGTGCTGCCACGAAGTTCACCGACTATCTTCGCGCTCGAGGTTACGATGTCGTGGAAATGGGCAACTACAAGTCTTTCGATGTGGAGCATTCGATGGTGATTGATCGGACCGGTAATCTGGAAACGGCGAAAAGAGTAGCGTACGCGCTGGGCATCAGCGAGAAATACGCCATGCAGCAGATCTCGTCAGACTACTTCCTAGACGTATCGGTGGTGATCGGGGGAGACTACAACGAACTCAATCCGATGAAGTGACAGAGTAACAAAAACGATATGACAGGATCACGTCTTTGACAGCAAAGCAATTGGCACGAGAGATCGCAAATCTTGCCTTGACGAAAAAGGCGACCCGTATTACGATCATGGATTTGCGAAAGATAACAACGATGACGGATTTCTTCGTGATCTGTTCCGGTGATTCGGACACACAGGTCAAGGCTATAGCTGACGCAGTGATGGAGGGGATGAAAGCCAAGGGGATTCAGACTTGGCATATTGAGGGTTTCATGGCACTGCATTGGGTGTTGTTAGACTACGTTGACGTGGTCGTACATATATTTCATAAGGACACAAGAACCTTCTATGGTTTGGAACGATTGTGGGGTGATGCGAAGTTTGAATACGTCGAAGACAATCCGGCAGCAGAAGAGCGTGAAGAATCCGCTGCAAGGAATAGGAGAGACGTTGGAGACAAGCGGAAGAAACCTGTAGGCAACAAGAAGTCTGGAACCGTGAGAGATCCGAATCCATGAAGGACTACCTTAAACATAAGCTCTCGGAGACACTTGCGCACTTGCACTATGATGTTGATGACGTGAAGATCGCTTTTGAAAAACCGAAACTCCCTACGCACGGTGATATTGCGACCAACATCGCTCTCCTTCTAGTCAAGCCCCTCAAGAGGAATCCACATCAGATTGCTGAAGATATTATTCGCACACTTGCGCTTGACCAGAGTCTGGTGAAGGCTGAAGCTGCTGGACCAGGTTTCATCAATTTTCGATTTGCCGATGAGTTCTTCACCAAAGGGATAAGGCAAATTCTCGAGCAGGGAGAGCTGTTCGGCAGGTCGAATGTCGGCGGTGGAAAGAAGACGCAGGTCGAGTTTGTCAGCGCCAATCCCACAGGGCTGTTGCACCTAGGTCATGGCAGGCAGGCTGCCATCGGTGATACGATAGCCAATCTTCTCCAGTGGACAGGGCATGACGTCACACGAGAGTATTATTTTAACAATGCTGGTCAGCAGATACGTATCCTGGCTGAATCGGTCTATGCCAGATATATGCAGATTTTTGATCCGAGTTTTCCACATCCAGAGGAAGGATACCAAGGCGAGTATATCAAGGACATCGCACAGAGGATCCATCAGGAGCAAGGTGAGAAGCTTCGCGGAACCGATGACTTGAAGTTCTTTAAAGAGTATGCAGAGAATTGCCTTTTTGATTTGATCAAGAAGACCTTGGCAAGGCTTGGTGTCCACTTCGATGTTTTCTACAACGAGGATTCACTCTATACTTCAGGCAAGATATATGAGGTCGTAGATGAACTGAGAAAGAAAGACTTGGCTTACGACAAAGACGGCGCCGTGTGGTTGAAGGGAACGGCAATGGGTCTAGAGCAGGATCGCGTCATTGTCAAGAGTACCGGTGAACCGACGTATCGCCTTCCCGACATCGCCTACCATCGCGAGAAATTCAAACGGGGATTCGAGCTCGTCGTGGACATTTTCGGTGCAGACCATATCTCCACATACCCCGATGTGCTTGCTGGCGTCAAAGCATTAGGCTATGATCCTGGGAAGATCAAGGTGCTTATCCATCAGTTTGTCACGTTGACGCGGGGTGGCGAACAGGTGAAGATGTCGAAGCGCAAAGGGGATTTTGTCACGCTTGATGAGTTGATTGACGAAGTCGGTCCGGATGTAGTGCGTTTCTTCTTCATCATGCGCAGCATCGGTTCTCATTTGGAATTCGATCTAAGTTTGGCGAAGGAACAGTCAGAGAAGAATCCGGTATACTACCTGCAATATGCCCATGCCCGGATCGCCAGCATCATACGATTTGCGCAGAAGGGAGGTGTGGATTTCTCCGCAGAGGCTGATCTCAGCTTGCTGAAAGAGCGGGAAGAAGTGGACTTAGCCAAAACGCTGTTGGAGTTTCCTGATGTCGTCGAAGCGAGCGCAGTGACGTTTGAGCCTCATCGGCTTCCGGCATACCTTGCTGAAGTTGCGGAGGGATATCATCGCTTCTATCATCGTCATCGTGTCGTTACGGAAGACCGTCTACTTACGTCAGCGCGTATGGCGCTGTGCCAAGCTACGAAGATCGTGCTTGCAGACGGATTCAAGATTCTCGGGATCTCGGCGCCGGAGAGAATGTAAGATCACGTCTCAAAAGACCTCAACTCGTCGCCAGTACGCCGGACGCGAAAGTGCCTTTGACTCTCAGCCATGTGCTGGTGAAGCTTTGGCTTAAGTGCCTTGACTCAATGAAGTTGAGGAAGTCAAGCGGGCTTTTCGCTTGGACTATGAGGGAGTGAATTCATTTGGGGGATAGTCTAACAAGATTCGCTAGAGTGAGTGGGTTGACTATGTGTGTTTCCAAACCGCTTCTCAAGAATCTTCGAGAAAATCTCTCGGCGCTTATAGCTGGTTCTCATACTCAAGCTGTTCTGAATGAGACTGTGGCGGTATGTCACGCTCTCGCAAGAGCGTTTCTTAAGAGCAAGCTCGCGACCGGAAGACTGAACATCAACCTACTTGGTCTCAACTGTCACGAGCTTGGGTATGATTGTATCCCTGAACTCTTCCAGAGGGATGACACCGGCAACTTCGTACAACTCAAAGCTTATTTCGATGGTGTGGCATTTGACAGCGTCTCTGATGAAGAATTGCTCGCTCATCTACGCTGTCTGGTCTTTTCCAAAGTCAACCAAAGCATACCTAGATGGTACAGCGAAGCTGACCCAACGCTATCTAGGATTCTGCGGAACATCAAAGGAGCACTGTATGCCGGGGGGAGGTTCAGAGAGGTGGAGCGCTTTGGTGAGACGCATATTGCGCCAAAGCGATGTGATACGCTCGAACATCTTCCCGATATTGATTTTGACTTTCTTGAGTCCCAGCTTTCGCAGATGCTCGAGGGTAATGAGTGTACGCCAGATTTGCTTTCCAAGCTCTGCCTGTTTCTGAGTCGGCAGAATGAGTATAGCCGCCTTGTGCCGCTCGTTTCGGTTGCTACCATGTTTCGGTCCTTGTTCAGTCAGACATGTGAGATCTTGGATGAAGAGACAGGAGTTGATGGAAAGCTCTTGGTGGATGAGGTGCTGGCGATAATCCGGAGGATTTGCGATGAAATAAGAAAGCAAGTCCTTCCCAAGTACGTCGCGAGGGAAAAAGCGGATGAAGAGACGTTGGAGAAGTATTTCATCGTTGTTGAGCATTATCTCCATGAAAGACTTGTCGGCGAAGATGCCACGGATTGCTCTCTCTTTGAGAGGCTTCAAGCGTTTCTCCCGGGCTTGACGGACACAGAGTACCTGAAGAAGCACAGAAACATCTTGGAGTACTTGACAAAACTAGCGCGGAAGCGATGTGTCAGAATTCTCAGAGAGAGATATGGTCCTTCCGATAGGGGAGGGGAGGCAGGAGCCAGAATTCAGAAGTTAGAGTAATTGAAGGTCGCTGCGACATGTGTTTCGTTAGCAGAATCCGTCGTTGTTTCATTCTAACTTCCATGTCATCTTTTTCCGCAGGAAAGGCAAAGTGTGACTAGTATAATGTGTAACACAAGAGCGTGAAGGTAGTATTCACAAGCATCTGGAATACAGAATTCATGAGCCAGAATGAAAACGGTGCGAGCGGGGACAGACCAAGTATTAGACGCACAGAAGCGACAGATTTCTCTTATTCTGAATTCTGACTCCTGTCTCGTGAATACTTGAAACTCGTTTGGAAAGAATACGGGCTGCAGTAGAACAATGCAACACATCGAAGAACACATATTAGAACTCTTCGTTCTCCAGGCAAAGGAGGTGCAGGACAGAAGAGAGGATATCCAGGATCATTTGAACCGCTGTCACGGCTGCCGGACACTTGCCGAAGCGATTGCGTCATTCTATCATGATGCCGAGACGGAGCTGATGTCGGAGCCGCAGGTCCCACAAAGGACTGAACAGAAGCCGTTGGTCAAGGTGAACTCCGCACTCGCGCGTTTGTATGGCGAGGACCGAGTGGCTCTTTATTGTCCACCGCTTACACCTGCGCAAAGGTTCCGAGGTTTTGCGAGACGCCACCCAGTCGTGATGGGAGGCGGTTCGTTTGCAGTGGTTGCCGCCATTGCGGCTACCTTGACTCTCCTAGCCACTTCATCTCCACGAGACAAGAATCCCTCGTACGTACACCTCAACCCAACACAGAACACGTTTGAAGTGTACAACCGCAATGATGAAAAACTGTGGCAGCTTCCGGTGAAGAACGGTACCTATTTTTTCGAGGATGAAGCATACCGGCGGATTTCTTACTCTCAAGTCGCCGATTTGGACGGAGATGGCAAGAATGAAATCATAACCGCCGTTCAGGGCTTAGGGACCGAGAGTGAGAGGAGGGATGTCCTTCGCATTTTTGGAAGCGATAAGAAGATACTCCGTGAAATCAGACTCGGGGAACAGGTTCATTTCCTAGGTGTTACTTACGCTGACTATTTCCAAGCAAAAGGTGGTTTGCTCGTTGACGATTTTTCAGGGAAAGGAAGGAGAGAGATCATATCGGTGGCTGTAAATATACATTCTCCATGTGTTATATCGAGGTTCGACGCTGATGGGAAGTTGATTGGTGAATACTGGCATTTTGGATATTTCGGTTCGATCTACTCGCTTGACCTTGATGGTGACGGTAAGAAGGAGATTGTCTGCTGTGGAACAAATGATGCCAATGGAGATATGACTAAGCGATTTGGGGTCATCGTTGTTCTTGAACCCTCGATGATTCAGGGGAAGATAGAATCCGCCTGCACTTCTGGGTTTGGTTTCGCTGCTACAGGCGCTGAGTTGTATTACTTACGGCTGCCACAGACAGATATGCAACAAGATCAAGACGTGGGGGTAGTGCAGAACATGCTGACCACTAGGTACGAGAATGAGGACATTATGAGCTTTTGGTATGTGGCGGGTGGAACTGGCGCCACTCTCGAATATATCTTCTCAAAGCAGATGCGTGTTCTCGATGTCAAAACGTCAACTGCTTTTGAAGACCTTCACGCAAGACTGGCTAAGGAAGGCGAAGTTACCGCAAAGATAGATAAGGAGTATCTGGAGAAGTTGAAGACGGGAGTGAGGTATTGGGATGGGAAGGAGTGGAGGAAGGGGGTTGTGCGCGTAGAGCATGGGAAAGGAGACTAGGGGTTTCTAGGCAATTTCGGGGCAGTTTTGCTGATTGCCCTGCAAGAAATCCCGTTTCGCAGAGTATGCGGAACGGGATTTCTTTTTGGTTTTTTTGAAAGGATTTTTCCGCAGGAGAGTGGAAATGTAAGTAGTATAAGATGGCAACAACAGGAACGAACCGCTGAGTCTGCGAGGATCTCACTCTCGCAGCACGGTTTCTACTAAGCTGCCTGAAACGAAACAGAAATTGCCTCCCAAAAAGCTAAATCACAGATTCATTCACAATGTAAAGGAGCAGTCAATGAAAAAACATCACCTGTTATTTCCTTTTAACTATCAAGGTTCTCACTGCTCGCTAGTTAACTAGTCAATTAACACGGCTCGACTCAAAACTCAAGGAGATGAGACAATGAAAAACGTAATTACTATTACTATGTTTCCGTTCCTTTTGCTTATGATTCTCTTGATGGTTGCTAGCGTACCATCCTCTGCTCAAGTTCCAACGCAGGGACTGGTAGCCTACTACCCCTTCAACGGGAATGCCAATGATGAAAGTGGAAGTGGGAACAATGGGACTGTCGCTGGAGCGACATTGACTAACGACAGATGTGGCAACAACAATCGAGCATACTTCTTTGATGGCTCCAATGATGAAATAAGTATTGCCCATAATTCCAGTTTTGACTTGACTGGAACCAATTCGCTATCCATCTCTTGTTGGATGAGAATTATGACATGGACCTACGGGGCCGGCATTTGGTGTAAAGCAGCTAAAGGTGGCGTTTCGAACTACTGTCTAACGCTCGACCCGTACAACAAGTTGATTCTGATAGTCAATCATTATCACCAGCACATTGATCAAGAAGAGGCTTTTACCAGTTCAACGTTCGCACTGAATACATGGTACAACGTTGTCGTCGTATTCCATGACAAAACAGCAACGCTGTATGTGAATGGTAGCCTCGACATGACCCATACGTATTCATACAACTTTGTTCCTAATAATGGCGGACTATATATAGGAAACGACACTGATGGGGATTCGGAATTTTTCAATGGAATGATAGATGATATTCGCATATACAATCGTGCTTTGACTGAGGTTGAAATTGGGGCACTGTACCGGGAAGGATGTGCAGCCAGTGTCGCGTTGGACATCAAGCCGGGCTCTTGTCCCAATCCTGTTAACCTAAAGAGCAAAGGTGTTCTGCCAGTTGCTATACTCGGCACAACGACTTTCGATGTCAGGAATGTGAATGCCGCATCTTTGAAGCTTGCTGGTGTGTCTCCTCTTCGCAGCAGTATCGAAGATGTGAGCAGACCCGTTGCTAACAGGCGAAGCGATTGTGATTGCACAACTAAGGGTCCCGATGGGTTTGGCGATCTAACACTGAAATTCGATATGCAGGAAGTCGTCACAGCGATTGGACAAGTAAGTGATGGTGAAGTGAAGGTGTTAACTCTCACCGGCAACCTGATGGATGGGACGCCTATCGAAGGGAAGGACTGCATCGTTATTCGAGCAAATGGGCTTGGTAAAGAGGGTGCACCTGACAACGAAGGTGATTTTCCGAAGTCGTATGCTCTGATGCAGAATCAACCCAATCCATTTAACCCTTCAACTGTGATACGTTACGTCATTCCGCAAGAATGCGACGTCGTGCTGAAAGTCTATGACGGACTCGGACGTGAACTAAAAACCTTAGTTGAGAAGCACCAAGTGGGTGGCGAATACGAAGTGAATGTTGATGCCAGTGGACTAGCCAGCGGTGTCTACTTCTATCGTTTGCAGGCGGGCAACTTCGCTGAAGTTCGGAAGATGGTTCTGATGCGTTGAATAAGCTGGCCCCTGCAGGTTCAACACTCATTGACGCAAGGCACGGCCTTCGTTTACACTGTTGAGTATCCCGTTTCGCAAAGTATGCGGAACGGGATTTTTTTTCTGAGTGCGGCCGAAAGCCCACCGTTGTACGCGGGAATGCATCCACCACTCACTCAATTCTATGCACAGCGTTCGCTAGCTAGTCAACCTCTGGCACGTTGTGCGAAACTGTCAAATCACTTCACTTGCTTGCCGCCGCCGTGAGCACCTGGAGCCGCCCTCCTACTGAAGTCCGCCAAAATTGCTCCGATCTTGTCCTGCGCATCTCGGTAAGGTTTGCTTGAACCGATGAAGTTCTGCATCATAATCGAAAACGCAAGCCACTCGCCATTAGCCGTATTTACATAGCCAGAAAGCGTGCTCACACCGTTGATAGTCCCCGTCTTTCCGCGCAAGTTCCCTTCGGCCTTTGTATCTTTCATTCTTGCGTTCAGTGTTCCATCTACGCCTGCACTCGGGAGCGATGCGTAGTAGGGATAGAACAATGTGCTGTCCCTGCTGTACATATTCTTGAGAAGTGTGACATACATCTCCGGTGTGACAAGGCTGTAATGCGAGACGCCAGAGCCATCTACTACGTTATACTTTGTGGTGTCAATCCCAATGCTGTTGAGGAACCTGTTCACAATCCACATGCCTGCGCGCGTGCTGCCCGGTGTGCTGAGTCTCTCTGCTGCGATGGTCTTCAACGTGTTCTCAGCGGAGAGATTATCGCTGATCTTGTTCAGGTTGATGATCACTGAGTCTATCGGCTGTTCGTGATGTGCAACCTGCACCGATGTGGTTGGAACGGTGCCCAGCATCAATGTGCCGTCCACCTTGATTTCCTGCCGCTCCAGTTCTTCCTTAAGCAGCGTTAGAAAATATATCTCGACATTCCAGACGCTGAGTGTAGCCTCTTGCTCTTTCGAGTTGATGGGAAGTTGTCCTTTCACTACTATCTTGTTTTCTCGCTCCTTCCAGCGTCTGTCCACATTTAGAGTTGCAGCGCTTTCTGGGGCGACCGTCGTTCCTTGATTGAGAACCGAGACATAGCTGGTTGGCGGCTCGATACGCACTTCGACCGTGTCGCCCACTTTCTTGCCCGGCTTCACGTACACTTTCACACAGTTGTCGTTGATAGTGAGTGGACTGATGAATGCGGCAAATGCAGATGGTTCATCATCCCACATCCACCCGTTGCCCCAGTACAGACTGTCAAAATAAGACTTGTCGCCAAGGATATTTCCTCGAATCTCTGTGATGCCCCGTGCTTTCACCTGCTCAACCATCTTGCTCAAGTCTGTGGAAGTGAAATCAGGATTTCCAAAACCCTTGACATAGAGATTGCCATCCAGGATACCGCTGCTAATCCTCCCATCGGCATACATCACGGTCTTGAACTTGAAGTCAGTGCCTAATTCGACCAGTGCTGTCGCTGTCGTAATTAGTTTCGTGTTAGATGCAGGATGCATGAGCAATCTACTCTCACGTTCATACAGTGTCTCACCTGTCTTCAGTGAAATCACTTTGACACCTGTCTGAGTCGCAATGAAGATGGAATCATTCAACACCTTGTCAATGTCACCTTTCAGCTTCTCGAGAGGTGCAGATGATTTCTCTTGTGTAAGTTCGCCAGTTGAAGTACATGAAGCGACGACAGAGGATAAAAAAAGAAGGACGAGGCTTAGATAAGCTAGGCGTTGTTTCGTGACTATCTGCATTGTAGGAAGTGAATACGGTTTATCATGGAGGAAGAAACCAGACAAGTGTTCTTCTTCAGGAAATACGTGAAAAAGGAAATCAGAAGGCAGTAGGGGAATGTCAGAAGACGATTCTCTGACTCTTCTCCTCCCGAGAGAGTTGCTGCTTACATCATCCCTCTTCGTGAGAACGCCGCTAACGCAACCAGCACTTGATCCTGAAGTGACTTGTAGATACGCTTGCCTCGATAGAAATTCTGTGAGTTGATGGAGAAGATCAGAAGCTCCCCGTCCCGTGAGGTCACATATCCTGCTACTGAGCTGACGCTTCCAAGTGTGCCTGTCTTACCATGGACGTTGTTTTCTGCTTCCGTGCCAATCATTCTTCCCGAGAGTGTACCATCCACGCCAGCAATCGTAAGTGAGTTGTAGAATGCCTCGAATACCGGCTTGTTGCTATAAGCATATCTAAGCAGTTTGACTAACGCCATACCACTGATTTCATTCTTCCTTGAAAGCCCCGAGCCATCAGCTAACTCGCATGTGGTGGTATCTACGCCTGCCTCCTTCAAGAATCTCTTGACAACGCTCAAGCCACCAGCGGTGCTGCCAGGTTGCTCCTTCAACTCAGCCCCAAGCGTCTTCAGCAGAGTTTCAGCCAGAAAGTTGTCGCTAATTTTGTTCATGTGGGTAACCATGGCGGTCAAAGGATTCTCATGCCGCGTGAGAAGGCGAGTGCTTTTCGGCACCAATCCCATTCTCGTCTTACCGCGCACTTCGATCCCTGCCTGTTCAAGTTCGCTTCTCAGCACTGCGGCTGTGTAGAGTGCAGGCATGTGGACGCGGACAGTATACATCTTCGGATACGAACCGAATCGCATCTCTCCGCTCAACGTGATAATCATTGTACCATTCTGCGGCGTGCAACTCACTGACAATCTTCTCTTCGGACGGTGTGTCACGGCGAACGCCTTATTGACGATCCTGAAGTACGAAGGCGCTGTTGGAAATGTGCGAACCTCGACTCTGCCATCTTTTCGCTTCCCGGGTTCAACATAGATCTTCAGTGAATTACGATTCAGAGTCAGGGCAGAAAGGAGTGGCAGTTTGCCGGTCGGTTCTTCAGGTGCGTCTTCATTCCGGTCATAGTAGTTGTCAAAAAAGGATTCATCGCCGATGATGTCGCCGGTGACGACTCTGATGCCCATTCCCTTTATCACCTGTACCAAGCTATCAACGTTCGACGAGTTGAACTCAGCATCGCCGAATCCCTTGATGTACAGATTGCCGCTGATGATGCCGTCCCGTTGAGGAAGTTCGTCGGAGAAGATCATCGTCACAAGCTTGTAGTTGATGCCAAGCTTCATCAGGGCTGTTGCTGAGGTGAGGAGTTTCATTGTGGAAGCAGGAACAAGCGGACGAGTGCCCTGACGAGTATAGAGAACCTCGCCCGTTTCGGCCGACATCACCTCGATGGCGAAGTCCATACCTCGGACATATCTTGGCTGAAGGACGCTGTTGATCCTATCCTGCAGTTTGTAGACGACGTGTTCAGAGCCACCGTTTCCATCTCCTTGACCATAAGCCGCGGGGACAGTGGCTACAAGAAAGAAGGCGACGACAAAAACCTTTCGAAGAGAGATGATAGAGTAGCCCCCCATCTGCTCCTTCCGATGTTCAGAAATTATCTGTTGATTTACTGAAATTCTTTGCATATATTAAAAGAAAATATTTGAAAGTCAACTGTTTTCTTTTGGTCAGACGGATAGTATGAGACACCGGCAGATTCATTTAGTGTAAGGTTCAAATACTATGCCACCGCATAGGGGAAGATTGGTGCCTCATACTCGCCGCGACTCTGTTGCTCTGAAAGATCACTATCCCAGAAATCCAGTGGAAAAGCCTCCTATCCCTGCCGGAGGTGAGTAAGCCAGGACCTTCTTAGCCCTTGGCTGAGAGGGGTCAAGGGTATCAGACATACGTTATTACCAATGCCGCTTGTCGTTTCTTCCTAAGATGCTTTGCATGAGACCCCTGTTGTCGCTGATTGTTATCTCCTCTTTTCTCCACTGTCTTACCCACGCTCAGGTCTCACCGAGGAGCAATGAGAGTATAACGTTCGATGAGTTTGTTCGTAGGGTTGACATCGCGTTCACTGACGAGTTGTTCAAGGACCTGCGCAAGAAACTGCCGACCGATTTCGCGATCTGGGGCTACGATGTCGGCGATTTTTCTGGCGACGGCAAGTATGACATCGCCGTGTCTATCAAACCAAAGCACTATGCAGAGAAGAAGCTTCAAGTCCGTTTCTTTCTCAACCAAGGTGACTCAGTTCTAGATCTCAGGACCATGGATGTGAGCTATCACAGTATTCCTCTCGAGGTAGGCTTCACAACTGAAAATGGTGTTTGCTTCATGACCACCAAGCTCGGAGACTACAACTGGCTGATCAGGGGGTACACATACTATAATGGAAGTTTCATCTTGGTAGATAGGTACGAGGCGACAAGGCTTTTCCCATCTGTCGCGAAGCAGTGGCAGGTTGGATACGAGACCTACATCAACTACAGGAATTTGCTCTCCGACGAGAATTTTTTCAATGCAGTCAACAACAGCGGCTATGCGAAGCTTAATTACTATGCTTATCCTGCTTATCGGAAAGGGAGGGCTATCTTCAAGGACTACGCGACAGCAGTTGTGGATACAACGGACAAATTCATTCTTGCTGGAAGGGATCATTGGAAAGGTGCGAGCGACGTCAGTTTTGCCTCGCGAGCTTGCTACGATAGCAGTGCTATCCGTTTTTCAATGGAGGTTATTGATGACAGCGTTGTTACATCCAACGTCAATCCTGATGGCAACGACTATGTCCAGCTCTGGTTCGACTGCGGAGCAGGTCACAAGGTGGAGGTTCCGGAAGATTCCGGGGTCACTTTTCGTGACAAGCCTGACTCGACCCTCTACGCGCTCACGATATCACTTGGCAATTTCAGTGCGGAGAGACCCAAGGTGAAGCTCATTAGCAAATCCGAACTATCTGATCTTCAGTTGAGCGCGCTGTCAGAGATGGAGGTGACTGTCGAACGATTGGCAAACGGCTACAGCGTTGACATTCGGATTCCCCCTCGCGTATTCGGCATCACTTCTCTCGCTCGTCCGCTTGGTTTCACCGCTGTGGTTCACGATGCCGATAGTGCACTAGATCCGGATGATGTAACCATCATGGCAACGTCGAAGCTTGAGCCATGGAATCCCTCAAGCTTGGGCGTTCTCCAGTTTATTCCTGATGGCGAATACTTTGGCGAAGTGACTAATCTCGTTCTTCCTTCACTTCTTGCGAGGATTGCAGCGGTTGGGCTATGATAAGATCACGGGGAACGGCTGTAAATATCTCAGCTCTCTCCCTATACAAGACTCACTGCAGAGCCTGCAGTGTGGAATCAACACTTTCATAATGGAGGATGAAACACCATGGTAACTCTGCTTATCCTATTCGTTCTTGTCGCGATCATTGCGAGCGTAGCCGGACAGCAGGCGAAAGGTACCGGCAGGACCCGTACGGCTCAAATTGCTGCGTTGGTCAGAGGTGTCTCGATAGCACTTGCAGTCGTCGTTGTTCTGTTCGCATCAGTTGTGGTCATCAATCCCGGCGAAGTTGGCATCCAAGTTCTGTTCGGTGACGTCAAGGTCGGTGTGTTGACGAATGGACTTCATCTTATCAATCCGCTCATTGAGGTCGTCAGGATGGATGTCAAGACGCAGTCTTATACGATGAGCGGCGTTGTCAGTGAAGGACAGAGGGTGGGGGATGATGCCATCGTGGCTCTGTCGCGGGATGGCTTGACCATCAAGCTCGATGTCACGGTGCTGTACCATCTTGTTGCAGAGGAAGCTCCGAATGTGTACAAGAACATCGGGCTGGATTATGTCGAGAAGATAGTTCGTCCTGAGGTCCGGACCGTACTGAGAGATAGAGCAGTCGGTTACATTGCCACTGACTTGTATTCTGTGAAGCGCGATGAGTTCGTTACTAGCGTCTCGAAACAACTGGAAGAGAAATTTGAAAAGCGTGGAATGATGCTCGAGCAGGTGCTCCTGAGAAATGTGGTGCTGCCAGACAAAGTCAGGGAAGCCATTGACGAGAAGATTGCGGCTGATCAGGATGCACAGAAGATGGTCTATGTCCTGCAGAAAGAGCAGAAGGAAGCCGAACGTAAGAAGGTCGAGGCGGAAGGCATCGCAACAGCTCAGAAGATCATCGCAAACTCGTTGACGCCGATGTACCTGCAATGGAACTACATTCAGACGTTGAAGTCACTGGTCAACTCTCCAAACTCAACTTTCGTGATCACGCCTTACGATCAGAAACTGACGCCGATGTTGAATGTGCCATCACCTAGCGGTAAGAAGTAGGAGTAGGATGCTGCTCCATTCCGAAAACCACGAAGAGTGAGAGAGACAGTGGTAAGCTTCAGTGACATCGAACGCGCCTATGCGACTGTCAAGACCGTGGTGCACAAGACTCCTCTTCTGACTTCTTGGATTTTCGACGAGTGGTCTAGCAGCACCGTTTATTGTCCAGACAATACGAGATCCTGACTTGTCTTGGATTCCTTGGGGCATCTCGACGGGTCTCTTTCCGCAGGTTCTGCATCTAGGGGGAACAGAGATCATCACATTCCATGTGGATCAACCGGCACAGTTTGGTGGAAATGACTCAGAGGCAATTGATTAGTAAGACTCTCTGCATTGCACAAATCTTGGAGACTCACCAAGGCACACCGAGGCAATCGAGGCGGCAAGAAGATCCACTAGACATGCTGGTTGCGACGGTCCTTTCGCAGAACACGAATGATCGCAATAGTCACCGCGCCTATGAGAGACTCAGGACTCAGTTTCCTACCTGGAAGCGCGTGCTTGAAGCACCTGTCGGCAAGATTGCTCGTGCTATTCGGGTCGGCGGTATCGCAAACCAGAAAAGCGCGAGGATCAAAAAGATCCTGCAGACTATCCAGGAGCGATATGGCGAGCTGAGCCTGAATGCCCTCAAGAAGAAATCCAATGAGGAAATCATTTCAGATCTTCTGACGCTTGATGGAGTAGGGATGAAAACAGCCGCGTGTGTTCTTCTTTTTGCACTGAAGCGGAAAGTGTTTCCTGTGGATACGCATATTCATCGCATCTGCAACCGTCTTGGACTTGTGAAGACGAATTCTGCTGATAAGACCTACGAAGAAATGAAGCCGCTTGTGCCTACTGAGAAGACCTATTCCTTTCACGTGAACCTCATCCGCTTCGGTCGAAGCGTCTGCAAGGCACAGAATCCGCTGTGTGGTGTGTGTCCGCTGTACGACGAGTGTATATATGAGGGAAGAGATCCCTTGGCGGGACTTATCACAGGAACGAAGCTGAGGGAGAAGCGGCATCGCGAACCTCTCCTGCCAGAACTCATGTAGGAGACTTCCTTTTCAAAACTTGACAAATTCGCTAATTTGTTGTATATTTTCCCAAGCAGATCTTATCTACTGGAGCGTTTGTCGCATGCAAGAGCGACCCATTTCTGTTTTCAAATAATCGGTGAACTTCAACATCGGAGGACACTAAGTTCAGTGAAGCAGAAGGAAAAATCTATGGGACGATGTCCGGGAAAGTGCTAATATTGAATCACAATTATGAACCAATAAGTGTTTGCAACATCCAGAAGGCAGTCGTCCTTCTATACTTGGGAAAAGCTGAACTTGTTGAAGCGCACGATGGTAAGAGCATTCGCTCTGTCTCGATAGTGATGCCATTCCCGAGTATAGTAAGGCTTTCTGTTTTTGTTCGCGTGCCTTTCAAGAAGATAATTCTCTCACGCAGGAATATCTTGCGGCGAGATGGGCATCGTTGCCAATACTGCGGACGCAGCGATCTCCCGGTAACAGTTGACCACATAATTCCGAAAGCGCGGGGAGGCGAGGAAGTTTGGGAAAATCTTGTCTGTGCCTGTGTGCGCTGCAATAACCGGAAGGGAGACCAGACCCCTCACGAAGCGGGGATGCGGTTGATCCGAAAGCCTTTGCGTCCAAGCCATGTCACTTTCATTCGTCACTTCGTCGGCAACCTCGATGACAGGTGGAAACCGTATTTGTTTATGCACTAGGTTCAGTTGGGCAGGGTGATGCCTTTTGACAACGTGAATAACTGCCGAATGATGTTCAGAGATAGAGCACCGTTGGCAGAACAATGTCTACACAAAAGAGAACAATGTCAAACAAGAAAGTCGTGTTGAGCGGGATGCGACCAACAGGCAAGCTGCACCTCGGTCACTATGTTGGCGCTCTGGAAAACTGGGTTCGACTCCAAGGTGAGTATCAGAATTATCATCTGATAGCAGATTACCATGTCCTTACGACAGACTTGGACACATCGCACATCTACCAAGACTCGATTGACATGTTGATTGATTGGCTCTCCGCTGGACTCAATCCAAAAGAAAGCCCGATGTTTCGCCAGTCGCAGATCAAGGAGCACGCGGAGCTTCATTTGATTTTCTCCATGCTCATCACCACTTCTCGATTGGAACGCAATCCGACTCTGAAGGAACAAGTTCGTGACTTGGACATCGAAAACATGATCTATGGTCATTTGGGTTATCCGGTGTTGCAGGCGGCAGACATCCTGATCTACAAGGGGAACCTTGTTCCCGTCGGCGAGGATCAAGTGCCGCATGTCGAGATTGCCAGGGAGGTCGCTCGGAAATTCAATGCGACGTATGGCGAGGTCTTTCCGGAGCCAGAGCCACAGCTCACGAGGTTCGCACGATTGCCCGGGCTTGACGGTGACACCAAGATGAGCAAGTCTCTCGGTAACACAATACTTCTGTCTGATCCACCGGAAGAGATTCGGAAGAAGATGAGGAAAGCCGTCACCGATCCACAAAAGATCTACAAGGGTGATCCTGGACGTCCGGACATTTGTCTGGTGTTTACCTACCATCAACGATTCGATCAAGGGGAGGTTCCAGAGGTCCGCCGAGGCTGTGAGAGTGGTACACTCGGATGTGTGGACTGCAAGATTAATTGTGCAAATAGGATCATAGAGTTCTTGGCACCGCTCCAGGAGAAGCGAGCCTACTATGAGTCCCATCTGGAAGATGTGAAGGACATTCTCTATGACGGTGAGAAGCGTGCACGGGCAGTTGCCCAACAGACAATGGCAGAGGTGCGAGAAGCGATGAAGATGGGCTAGGAGTGTCAGATACTGCGATCGCTCATGATTGGGTCCGATCGCGTCTTCGGTATGAGATGAGAGTTGATGAATTCGAAGGAAAATCAGAGTCTGAATGTACAGAGTGAAGCTACAGAATTTTGAAGGTCCTCTTGACCTTCTATTATTTTTTATCAAGCGTGACGAGCTGGATATCTACGATATCCCAATTGCTAAGATCACGAAGGAATTTCTCGAATACACACAGCTCATGCGAATGCTTGATCTGGAAGTCGCTGGCGAATTCATCGTGATGGCTTCCACACTGATGCACATTAAGGTTCGTATGCTTTTGTCCAAACCTGGAGAGGAAGAAGAGGTAGAAGATCCACGAGCGGAACTCGTTCGCCGATTGCTTGAGTACAAGAGGTATAAAGAACTGGCGTTTTCTTTTTCTCAGATGGAAGCTGAGCAAAGCAATTACTTCTATCGCGAGTACTTCAAGGACGATGCGAAGGACCTTGGCACAGGGGAAGATGGAGCGCTAAAAGATGTGTCGGTTTTTCATCTGATTGCGGCGTTCAAACATGCAATAGAGCACATGCCGAAGAAGACTTACCATGACATCGAACGCATCAACGTAACGATTGAGGGAACAGATCGAGTTCATTCTTAGATTCTTCGGAAGGCGGAAACGATACACATTCGTTGAGTTGATTCAGAACATGGGTGAGAAGATCCGGATCGTTGTCACATTCATCGCGCTCTTAGAGCTGATGAAAAATCACGCCGTCTCTGTCAAACAGGCGGACGTTTATCACGACATCTGGATCTACAGGCGTTGAGTTTTCCAAAAGGTTGATCATCATTTTCTCAAGAAGAAAGCATCGTGAGTGTTGAACAGAAGACTGATCAGGACGTGCAAGACTTCATAAACGCTGGAAGCACGGCGACGCTAAAACAAATCGTTGAGGCACTAATCTTTGCCTCCGATAAGCCGATTTCGTTGCAGCATATCAAGACACTCTTGGGTGACCACGGCTCAGCCGAAGCTCAAGCTTATCACGCTTCTGTCGTTGCGATCAAGGAGACAATTGATGACTTGAACAAGGAGTACGAGCAGGCTCAAAGCGCATATCGGATCATAGAAATTGCCGGAGGTTACCAGTTTGCGACGGTTCCGACGTATGCGAAGTGGGTCGGCAAGCTCTTTCAAGAAAAGAGGAGAAGGCGGCTGTCACAGGCAGCGTTGGAGACGCTCTCGATCATCGCCTACAGGCAGCCTATCAGCAAACCAGAGATGGAATATATTCGCGGCGTCAACGTTGATTATGTCATCAAGTCCCTGTTGGAGAGAGAGCTTATTACGATGGTCGGGAGAGGTGAAGGCGTCGGGCGTCCGCTTCTCTTTGGCACCACGCAGAAGTTTCTGAAACGTCTGGGCTTGAAGAGTCTCTCTGACCTGCCCAAGCCTCGTGAGATAGAGGAGATTATGAAGGACGAGGAATCTGCACAACCGGTCGAGATCGCCGCTGGTGAGCCTGCGCAAATCGAGTTGGCAATACAGGACGAAATAGAGAGTGCTGCTGAGGAGGCTCATAGCGAGACTAGCAGTCCTGCCGTCCAAAGGACAAGTGATGAGACCGAACAACACCAACCATGAGCCTCGTCTCCGACTGAACAAGTTTCTCTCCGACGCTGGCATTGCTTCCCGCCGCAAGGCTGATGAACTCATTGCTTCCGGTGCTGTGAAAATCAACAGGAAGACCGTGACGGAGCTTGGGACACGGGTTGATCCGGAGAAAGATACTGTTACCGTCAATGACAAGATAGTGAATCGCAGGCAGAGATTCACCTACGTTCTTCTAAACAAACCGAAGGACTGCATCACAACTACCAGCGATGAGAAAGGAAGACGAACAGTCCTTGACATAGTGAAATTAAGAGACCGAATTTATCCTGTTGGCAGGCTGGATAGAGACACCACGGGTGTGCTCTTATTGACAAACGATGGCGAGCTTGCCCACCGTCTGATGCACCCTAAGTATGAAATCAAGAAAGCCTACAAGGTGACGTTGAGCAAACCGATGACAGCGAGAGATGCAGCAAAACTCAAGAGAGGAATCTTGCTTGAGGACGGAGTGACTGTCGAATGTGAGGTCTATTCTCTCGGAGGCAGCAAAAGTGTCGAAGCTGGAATCGTCATCCACGAAGGAAAGAATCGCGAAGTGCGGCGAATGTTTGAGAAACTCGGCTACGAAGTGCAGAAATTGAATCGTATGGGCTATGCTGATCTAACGGCACAAGGGATGAGGCGGGGAGAATGGAGATATCTAGCCAGACAAGAGGTGAGAAGACTCAAGGAACAAGTGGGATTGTGACATTGTGGAATGGCTGAAAGACACCGAAGCGATCAACCCAGAGATGGTTTTCATAATGCTTGAGGGTGAAGCGTGGATGTCCAATTCAAAGCCTGCTTCCTGCGCCATTCGCGACATGTGTGATTCAAGAATCTGTCCAGACAGTAGCCGGCGTGACAAATGAAGAACCATGTTTGGTTCAGAAACACGTGCGTGGAGTACGGTCTTCTGGTATCAGACGCTCAAGTATTCCAGCTTGATCATTACGTCACATTGTTGAGGGAGTGGAACAGGCGAGTCAATCTCATCTCCCGCAAAGATGAGAACAATATCTGGGAAAATCACATCCTCCACTCGGTGTCGTTGTTGTTCAGGGTATCATTCGACGTTCATTCAAGGATTTTGGATCTAGGAACCGGAGGTGGACTGCCCGGCATACCTCTGAAGATTTTGGTGCCCACTGTTGAGATAACGCTGCTGGATTCTATCACCAAGAAAGCAAATGCGGTGAAGGATATTGTCTCCTCTCTGCAACTCAGGGGCGTTGATGTCGTTTGCGGTCGGGCGGAGCATTTTGGGAAGCGCAAGGAGTTCAGTGGACGATATGACTTTGTCATTTCCCGAGCAGTAGCCAAGCTGAAAGATCTGGTCCATTGGGCACATCCTTTTCTGAAGCACACTATTGAATCCGATCAGAGACAGCAAGAGAGACTGCATCTCGCTTCGGGAAGACTGCTTGCTATGAAAGGTGGAGATGTGGAAAGCGAGATAAAGGAGGTACGCAAGAACAAGTTGATAGAGCAGATTGATGTCGTGGATTTGGTTGTGGGAAGTGAAGGTTTTGAAGGCAAGGCGAAGAAGCTGGTCGTCGTTGGCTTTTCAGCGGGACGATGAACGACGGTTACACTCAATAATGAGATCAATGTGGGGCGAATGACCAATTCGCCCTACTCTTACGAAAGGAACCCTGTGGACATCCAATTCAGAGAGGAACTCACCGAGCTTATCCGCCGTCGGCGAGAAGAACTTGAAGAACTCAAGAAGCTTGGCATCAATCCATATCCGTACGCCTTCAATGTCACTGGATATTCGAGAGATATCGTTGAGAATTTCAGAGATGGCGATACGCCTCGGACAGTTTCCCTCGCCGGTCGTCTAATGACGATCCGTCGGATGGGTAAAGCATCCTTCGCACATATTCAGGATTCAAGAGGAAGAATACAGATCTACTTGAAGAGAGATGATCTTGGTTCAATCTACGATGCATTCAGGTTGATGGATATTGGTGATATTGTCGGAGTGGAAGGATTCGTCTTCAGAACAAAGACGGGCGAGATCACCATCCATGTTCAGCGACTTGAGCTTCTGTGCAAATCGCTTCGACCGCTCCCTGTCGTCAAAGAAAAGGTGGATGAGCACGGAGACAAAGTCATCTACGACCCGCTTTCCGATAAGGAATTCCGCTACCGTCAGCGCTACGTAGATTTGATCGTGAATCCAGAGGTGCGTGAAGTTTTTGTCAAACGAACGAAGATCATCAGGACGATCCAGAGCTTCCTTGATGAACGAGGTTACTTGGAAGTCGAGACTCCGATCCTCCAGCCTCTCTATGGCGGAGCGTTCGCGCGACCGTTCACCACACATCACAATGCGTTGGATGTGGACCTCTACCTTCGGATTTCAGATGAGCTATACCTCAAGCGATTGATCGTCGGCAGCTACGAAGGTGTCTACGAGTTCTCCAAGGATTTCCGCAATGAGGGAATGGACAAGACCCATAACCCAGAGTTCACGATGCTTGAGTTGTATGTCGCTTACAAGGACTTCAACTGGATGATGGAACTTGTTGAACGGATGATCAGCGCTGTTGCACTTGCGGTCAACGGTACCAACAAAGTCAAAGTGAACGGGAGCGAGATTGATTTCGCTCCTCCGTGGAAACGTATCAGCATGTTGGATGCCATTAAGGAATACACAGGAAGAGATCTGAGGAATAGAGGTGAGGAGGAGCTTTTGAAGACTGCCAAAGAACTGCATCTCGATACGGACAATTTGAAAGGTGTCGGCGGATTGATTGACAAGATCTTCAGTGAGCGAGTCCAGCCGTGTCTCATTCAACCAACGTTCATTACCGACTATCCAGTGGAGCTGTCACCACTTGCAAAGAAGCATCGGAGTAAGCCCGGACTCACCGAGCGGTTTGAGACAATTGTTAACGGCGACGAGATCTGCAACGCTTTCAGTGAGTTGAATGATCCACTCGATCAGCGTGCTCGTCTTGAGGAACAAGCGCAACTGAGGGCACGAGGGAATGAGGAGGCGATGGCTTTGGACGAGGATTTCCTTCGTGCGTTGGAATATGGCATGCCCCCTACGGCTGGACTCGGAGTCGGGATAGATCGGCTGACGATGCTGATGACGGGACAGAATTCCATTCGGGATGTTCTTTTCTTTCCACAGATGAAGCTGGAGAGATAGTTTTTTGTGTGGCGAGTCACTTGACAGCGTCATCTGTCTGCTAGCCGGCAGCGGCTTCCGGAGTGGGAAAAGAACTATCCAGGACAATGACGGTGAAATCAAGACAGGATATCAAGAGGGAATACAAAGAACGGAAGAAACCGGCCGGTGTCTTCCAGGTGAAGAATACCGTGAACGGGAAGGTGCTGCTTAGAAGCAGCCTGAACCTTGAAGGACCGTTGAACGCTCACAAGTTCATGCTGACAATCGGACGGCATCAGAACGAAGCGCTTCAGAAGGAATGGAATGAATACGGTCCGGATAAGTTCGTGTTCGAAATCCTGGAAGTTGTGAAGGTCAAAGACGATCCGAACTTTGATTTGAGCGATGAACTCACGCTGCTCGAGCAGATCTGGCTTGAGAAACTTCAACCCTTTGGCGAGCGAGGATACAACGCCGATTCAAATATTCGTCAGGCATGACGTGGAAAATCATCAATGCGGAGCCGGGCTGAGCAGCGGCTCGAGTTGACGGCCTGAGCGGAGTGCAAAACAATGCCACCGCATGAATGAGTTTTTCATAGCCAACGCTCGGGGTCGTCCACACTCAATCGGTCTGCCCCGCAGCTTGGCCCTAATCCACCGTACCGCGCGGCTCTGCTTGTCGGAGCCGCTTTGTTGTATTTGTAGGCTTCGGGAAATCATCAGAGTTTGCAGTACCAAACAGTCCGCCAGGCTCTATGAACACAATCAATCTACTCATTGGCATTCACAACCACCAGCCTCTTGGCAATTGGGATTCAGTCTTCGAACATGCCTACCGAAGGTGTTACAGGCCGTTTCTTGACATCTTGGAAAAACATCCACACGTCAAGCTGGCACAACATTACACCGGCATCCTATGCGAATGGCTCATGGAACATCATCCAGAGCTTTTTCAGCAATTGGGAGGACTTGTCCAGAATGGGCAAGTGGAGATGATGACCGGAGGGTTCTATGAACCCATTCTTTCAGTTATTCCCGATGAAGACAAGATCGGGCAGATAAGGAAATTGACGACATTCGTTGAGCAGCAACTGAGCTATCACCCTGTGGGGATGTGGCTTGCGGAGAGAATATGGGAACAGCATATCACAAAGCCCATTGCGGAAGCTGGTGTGAAATACGTCGTCGTTGACGATGCGCATTTTAAGTATGCAGGGCTTCACGAGGAGCAGCTTCTGGGTTACTATGTCACGGAAGAGCAAGGTGAGACGGTGAACGTCTTTCCAATCAGCAAGACGCTCCGATATACCATCCCGTTTCAGTCTGTTCACAAGACAATAGAGTATCTTCGCTCCATCGCGACGGAGGATGGATCGCGCCTCATCGTCTTCGCAGACGATGGTGAGAAGTTTGGTGCGTGGCCCAAGACCTACACCCACGTGTTCGAAAATGGTTGGCTCGATGAGTTCTTCACAGCGTTGGAGGAGAATCGCGAATGGATCAGGATTCCGCGCTTTACGGAAGTGCTTGAAGCTGTCGAGCCCATTGGGCGAATCTACTTGCCAGATGCTTCTTACGCCGAGATGATGCACTGGGCGCTTCCGAATGCCGAATCATATCGCGCGTATGAGGAGCTTGAAAATCACCTGAAGGAAGCGCACCTCTTGGAATCGTATGGACAGTTTGTGCGTGGTGGTTTCTGGCGGAACTTCATGGTGAAGTATCCTGAGTCCAACAACATGCACAAGAAGATGCTACGAGTCTCGCAGCGGGCAAGAAGACTTCAGCGTGAGGGAAAAGATGTTGCGCCCGCATTGGACAAGGTCTGGGCTGGGCAATGTAACTGCCCGTATTGGCATGGCGTGTTCGGTGGTCTATATCTCACAAATCTTCGCTCGCCGATTTATCGCAGCCTTATTGATGCAGAAAACCAATTGGATGAGATTGAGGAACGTAGAGGGATTCATTACGAGATGACGGATTTTGACTGTGATGGAAGGAATGAGTTGATCATTGAATCCAAGAAGCTCAATGTCTACGTTAATCCTAATGAAGGTGGGTCAATTTTTGAACTTGACTTTAAGCCAATTTCTTTTAACTTACTTGATGTTTTGAGTCGTCGAGAAGAGGGTTATCACAGCAAACTGCATCAGCTGGGCACGCGTGAAGAGACTCGGAGGGTAACGAGTGTACATGACGTTGTCAAGGAAGCGGGTCTTGAGCATTACCTAAGCTATGACTGGTATCGTCGCGCTTCGCTGCTCGACCATTTCCTCGGTGAAGGAACGACGCTCGACGATTTTGCAGGTTGCAAGTACCCCGAGCAAGGTGACTTTGTCAACCAGCCCTACGATGCCAAGACCGTGATGAATGATCACACGTTGCTCGTGAGCCTCGAACGGAGTGGAGGTGTTTGGACTGGTTCGAAGCGTCATCGAATCAGAATCAGGAAGACGATCTCTCTTGAACAAGACTCTTCAGATCTGTTGATCGGATACACGATTGAGAACTTGGAGAACGAACCCACCAACCTCTGGTTTGGTATAGAGTTTAACTACGGTCTGCTCGCTGGAGATGCGGAAGATAGATACTACGTCTTCGACGACGCAAGTGTGGAAGACAGAAGACTGAGGAGTAAGGGGATAGTCGAACAGACCAAGCGAGCTAGTATCGTTGATGAATGGCTGGGCATCAGAATCACTCTGGCATTGGAGCAGACAGCAGCCTTCTGGAGGTTCCCAATAGAGACTGTCTCCATTTCGGAAGCAGGATTTGAGCGGATATATCAAAGCTCGGTGCTCTTGCCGAACTGGAGAATTCGAATTGAAAGAACCTGGACAACAAGCGTTGTCCAAAGCATAGAGAAGATAGCTTAGTGACCTCCGCAGACATGAGGATAAGGCATCATACAATCCAGGACGAAATGGATATCAAGCGGCATGCAAGTTCATCACATGGGAAGTCGGAGTCAGCATCTCACTCGTGTTGTATCTTAGCTCCTCACGATGATAAGTAATGCGATGTTCAACTATCTGAGAGCGTTGTTCTTTCTCACCCTGATATGCTGTATGCTCCTTCAAACGTGTGCTATGGCGCAGGAGAACCGAGGTGACGCATCAGACAGCACAAGGAGTGTGACCTCGCTGCCTACGACTGTGTCCGACAGCGTTAAGCCTCCGAGTCTTTCTCTTGCCGCGCCTCCTCGGACGGAGTTCCATCCTGTGCGGCTCGCAATCGTTGGAGGAGGCACCGTCGTGACAGTCGTAGGATTCCACTACTACCAGATGAACGCCTGGTGGAAAGATCTGCGTGGGCCTTTTCATATTCAAAACGACTGGGAGTACGCGCTTCATATTGACAAAGTTGGGCATATCTACGGTGGTTATATCCTGACGCATATTGCCACGAGCACGCTGGATTGGGTCGGGGTAGGTGAGAAGAACACTGTTTGGTTTGGAGCCACTCTGGGAGCCTTGTATCAACTGTATGTTGAGTTTGAAGATGGCTTCGGGCTTCAATGGGGATTTAGTCCAGGGGACGCCATGGGTGATGTGATCGGTGCTTACTATCCTGTGGCACAGTATTACGCTCCGGTCTTGCGAAACTTCAATTTCAAACTCAGTTATGTTCCGACATACGAACTGACCCATGACAGGCCATCCCCGTACGGACATAAGCCCAACATCATGATTGACGACTACGAGGGACAGACATACTGGTTGTCCATCAATGTCCATGGCCTTTTGCCTGAAGGGGCGAAACCTTATTGGCCCGAATGGTTAGGTTTTGCAGTTGGATTTAGTGTCAAGAAACTGAACGGGATAGGTGGGGGTGAACGGGAGTTCTTCCTTTCGCTAGATTACGATTTGACGAAGTTACCCGGTGATGGGTGGCTGTGGAACAGTATCAAGCGTGCACTGAATTTCATCCATTTTCCTGCTCCAGCGATCCGGGTAGCGCCGACCGCTATCTATTATGGACTATATTTCTGAATTTGGACGGAGAGGGCTAGGTTGAAAGGTCTTGCAGGATGCGTTCTGGTTGCGTTTTCCGTCAGTGTGCTAATGTGGAATCACGTGGCGCACGGGCAGTTGGCTTCAACAGCCGACGACAAAGCGCAGCCTGGAGAGATATTGGACCGGCTGTATTTTGTCCCGTCTGGCTTGCTCTTCCAACCACTCATTGCGAATGTCTGTGAGGGAAGAATCGGTCTGGTGAAGGACCTTGGTACGAGTGACATCCGTCTGGATATTGGAAACTCAATAGATGTGATGGGGTTTGTTGTCGAGTCAACCGAGGATAGGGACAAGCGACTGTCTCTCGGTGCTGATTTCATAGCCTATGCTCTGCTCTACAGCAAGTCGGAGCGTATCATTCTTCAAGTAGATGCTGTTGATGCGATCATAGGGGGACATCTTAGCTACTCATCGTCGAGGGAGCGCGGAAGACAGGTGTTTTCGGCTCGCTTACGAATCTGTCATCTCAGTTCGCATTTTGTTGATGGACATTACAGTTCAGCAACGCAACAGTGGAGAGATGGTATCGAGCCAAGACCGTACGGAAGGGAGTTCGTTGACGCTGTGGCAGCTTATGCAATTGATTGTCTGCGTGTGTATGGAGGGATGAATTATGCTTTTCGGGTTCGTCCGTCGCTGCCGCGACTGGCGTGTCAGGCAGGTGTTGAACTGGTGAGTCAGCCTCTTGCCGGCGGACACGTGACGTTTTACGTTGCGCATGATTTCAAGCTCGCGAAAGTCGAAGAGTATTCAGGGATCAATACGACACAGGCAGGCGTCCGGTTGGGAGATTGGAAGGGGCAAGGTGTGGATCTGTTCTTGACGTATTTCAACGGCACCAGCATCCATGGTGAATACTATGATCAGCGGACATCATACTTCGGTGCCGGATTCTTGATTGCATTTCACTGATACTGTTTTGCGTTCTGCTCGGCTGAAGTTCCTGAACGATCGTATTTCACCACCGTCGGAATCGTTGTGATTAGCGTCATCATCCCCACTCTGAATGAAGAGAAGCTGATAGATCAGGCGCTATCTCAATTTTCTGACGAGGTGAAGGAGAAGTACTCGATCGAGGTTATCGTCAGCGATGGAGGCAGTAGAGATAGAACTCTGGAAATTGCCGAAGCCAAAGCTGACAAGGTCGTCCTCCATGCGTTGAGCCGAAAGCAGACAATTGCTGAAGGGCGAAATGCGGGTGCGAAAGTCGCAGAAGGAGAGATCTTGTTTTTTACGAATGCTGATACTCTGATTCCTGACATTGATAGATTCTTCAGCGTCATGCTTCAGAGGCTGGCATCGGAGAAGATGGTTGCTGTGACGTGTAACGTATTTGTGTTTCCTGAGGAAGAGTGCTTGAGAGACCGTCTCGTGCTCAGATGGTTCAACTGGCACAATCGAATGCTCAATCTCATCGGGATGGGAATGGGAAGAGGCGAGTGCCAAATGGTGAAGCGAGAGTTTTTTGACGCAGTCGGTGGATACACGGAAATGCTGGTGGCAGGTGAAGATTACAATCTATTCATGAAACTGCAGAAGCACGGAAGAACGGAGTTTGTGAAGGAACTGACTGTCTATGAATCACCTCGAAGATACAGGAAGTATGGCTATGCAAAGATTGTTTGGTCGTGGTTCAAGAATTCTGTTGCGATGATATTCTTCCATCGGTCGGCGGCGCAGAATTGGGAACAGGTAAGATGAAGTGCTGGTGCAGCATAGGACAGCGTTGTTCAATTTGCCAGCATCCTCCGGGTCCATTGTATGAGACTTGTTAAATTTGTGTTGTGTGCATGGTTGTCGTTCGCAGTTGCGGAATCAGTTCTTGCACAGTTGGAGAATGTGCCTGTTTCAAATCCCGTCTATGAGTTTCTGAAACGGATGCGGGTGAAGGACGTAGTGAGACGATACAACAGCGCTGTGCTACCACTTTCGAGAAAGGAGGTTGCAGAGTATTTGCTCGAAGCAGATCGGCACAGAGGCGAAATGACAGAGACTGAGCAAGAATCCATGGATGATTTCCTGACCGAATTCGAATACGACTTGCACCGCAGCAGTGAGCGCGTAGCCATGCTGCTCTCAAGTCAGCCTCTTTGTGAAAAAGCTGCTGATGTCTTGTCAGAGAAAGAGAAGTACCTTTATGCTTGGAGCGATAGCTCTAGCTCCCTCTTCATGGATTTTCTTTTCAGCGCTGAACACCGGCTCATCAGTGGCGACACACGAGGAAATACAGGTGCTTCGCTATTCACGTGGGGCGGGAGAATCCGTGGGACTTTGAAGAATAGACTTGGTTATTATTTGCAGGCAACCAATGGTCAGGTCATGGGCGACAAAGACTTTGCTCTCACGGATGTATCGCTCAGAGAAATCTACAAGATCAACGAACCGGGATCCGCTAGCTTCGATGTAACGGAGGGATACCTGCAGTTGGATGCCGATGTCGTGAATATTCAGCTTGGAAGGGAAAGGGTGCTCTGGGGTGCCGGATATGGAGACAGACTCATCCTCTCCAGCAATCCGCCGCCGTTTGACTTCCTCAAACTTGAGGCGCGAATCGGAAGTGTGCGATATACTTTTCTTCACAGTTGGATTCTCGGTCAGAAAAGAATGGTGCTTCTTGATTCAATGCGAGGAGTCGAACCAGTCGTCAATTCGAAGTATCTGGCTTCGCATCGCGTTGATGTCTCGTTTGGCGATGCTTTTGACTTCGGGGTGACAGAGATGGTTGTGTACGCAAAGCGATTCCCGGAGTTGGGCTATCTCAATCCATTCATCTTCTATAAGTCGGTCGAGCATTCGCTGCAAGATCGGGATAACTCGTTCCTCGTTCTTGATGCCCAGGCTAGATTCCTGAAGAATCTAGAGATCTCGGCAACGCTTCTTATTGATGACATCAGTTTTTCAAAGCTGGGCACATCGTGGTACGGAAACGAGTTAGCGTATAAGACAGGAATGTTGTCCGTAGAACCGTTTGGATTGAAAGATGTGGACATCACGCTTGACTACACACGCATACAGCCGTATGTCTATTCTCATCATTTAGCTGAAAACAACTTCACCAACAACGGCTTTGTGATGGGGCACCGCTTGGGACCTAACTCTGACGATGCTCTAATGCAAATCGGATACAGATACGACCACAAGCTCAGAGGAACGTTGGCGTTTGAATATGAGAGACACGGCGACAATATCCTTGATGCTAGTGGAGGTCTTCTCCGGAATGTGGGCGGCGATTTTCTTCAAGGACATCGAACCGTTGACAGCGAGGAAGTCACCTTCTTAGATGGTGTGCTTCAGAAGACTAACCGTATCCGGCTCAATCTTCTTTATGAACCCTTCAATGAATTCTTCGTGGAGCTTCAATATGAGCTAAGAACAACTCATAATGCTATGACAGACAAAACTTTTCGTGACAATCTTCTGTTTGTGCAGATGCGAATAGACTATTAGACGTGCTGTTCAGAAAAGGACCCGTATGAGGAGCAAAGAATCTTTCTAACTATGAGAGGATTAAACATGTTTACCAAACGTTTCTCGTTTCCGACGATCATTGCGTTCCTTGTTGTAGGCGTTGTGATTGGGACGCAGATTCCCAGTGTTATTTCCAGTGATAATATTTATGAGCAGCTAAGAAAGTTCAATGATGTCTTGAGCATCACACAGAAGTACTATGTGGAAGATGTGGACACACAGAAACTCGTGGAGGCGGCGATCAGTGGGATGCTCGGTACGCTCGATCCACATTCAGTGTACATCCCTGCCAACCAGATGCTGAAAGTGAAGGAGGATTTTCGCGGGAGCTTTGAAGGGATTGGAGTGGAATACGACGTCATCAGTGACACGCTCATTGTCGTTTCACCCATCGTTGGAGGTCCCAGCGAAGCATTGGGGATTCTCGCAGGTGACAAGATCGTCAAGATTGATGGTCAATCCTGCATCGGCATTGACCGCAACGATGTGCCGAAGAAGCTGCGAGGTCCCAAAGGTACCCATGTCAAGGTCTCCATTATTCGCGGCGGTGTGCCGGGTGTCCTGGAGTTTGACATAACCCGAGACAAGATTCCGATCTACAGCATTGTAGCTGCCTTCATGGTCAACAGCGAGATTGGGTATGTAAACGTCAACCGGTTCTCAGAGACTACGCATTCAGAGTTGGTCGAGGCACTCAACAGACTCAAAGCGCAAGGCATGAAGAAGCTGATCGTGGATCTACGCTATAATCCCGGAGGGTACCTTAATCAAGCCTTCATGATGGCGAACGAGTTCATTGAATCAGGGAAGAAGATCGTCTACACGAAGGGAAGGCAAGAGACTGACTATGAGGAATATCGTGCCACCGGGAACGGGGCGTTTGAGAAACTGCCGCTGATTGTTCTTGTCAATCAATACTCTGCCTCAGCCAGTGAGATTGTCGCAGGGGGAATCCAGGATTGGGATCGCGGACTCATCGTGGGGGAGACCACATTTGGAAAGGGGCTTGTTCAGCGACCGTTCGACCTAAGCGATGGGTCTGAACTCCGTCTGACAACCGCCCGCTACTACACGCCGAGCGGCAGGCTGATTCAGAAACCTTATGAAGGAGGCAAATACACTGGCACAAAGAGAACCGCTTTAGAGAGTGAGCGGGATAGGGATACCGTCGGGCAGATGAGGGACAATATAGAGCATAAGGCAGAGAAGGATACCACACGTCCGATCTATCACACACTGAATATCGGCCGTGCTGTCTATGGGGGTGGGGGTGTTACACCTGATTATATCGTCAAACCGGAAACGTATGCCCAGTTCACGATGAAGGCGTTGGCAAATCTCCGCGAGTTTGTTCGACAATACATGGAAAGCAATGGCGTTAGAATTCGAGAGCTGTATGGAAAGGATCTCGCAAAATTCAAGAGCGAGTTTGAAGTAACCGGCGAGATGCTCTCCTCGTTCATTGAATTCGTGAAGAAGAAAGGAGTAGAATTCAAGAAGGATGAATATGAGAAGGATATTGACTTGATAAAGACATGGATCAAAGGCGGTGTTGCCTACAACATCTGGTGGTGGGAAGGACAGTTCCAGGTCGTACTGGGGGCAGATACACAGTTCCAGAAGGCACTGACGTTGTTCCCGGAGTCGGAGAAGGTTGCGCGACTGAGCGAAGCAAAGAAATAACAATTGAACACATCACATAATGATGAATCGAACACGTCGAATAGCACTGAGCGGTACGTTAGCTCTTCTTCTTGCCGCGAATCTATTTACCGATCAAAGGGATCGCACGCGCGAGCAACCGTCCAATGCCAAGGTGATGTATCTTGAAGGGAACGAAACGATGTTTCAGGTTGGAGAGGAGCTTGTTTATGAGGTCAGCTATCTGTTTATCAAGCTTGGGCAAGTGAAGCTGAAGGTTGCGGACAAGGTTCAACGTAATGGAGGCTATGTCTACAAGACAATAGCCTACGTGGATTCCTATTCCGGCATTCCTTTCGTGAGTCTTCACTGCGTCTATGAGAGCGACGTATCAGAGACCGTGTATTCCCAGCATTTCGTTGCCAGTGAATTGAAGGACGAGCAGTGGAAATATCTCAAGTATGATTATGACTATCCGAGTCGTCGAGTCATAATTGAGGGTGGCGTGCAAACGTTGAACACCGTTGAAGGACGGGACACCCTTCAACTCGAAACGGAGTATCAGGATGGTCTGTCACTTCTTTACTTCGCACGTGCAAATGTTCACCAGCAGAAGGAGGTGACGATACCCACACTCATTGTGAGGAGCAAGGCGAGTACCTTCATCAATTTCTTGAACGAGCACGACGAGGCGGAAATTGATTCAGTGGACTATCCTATTGACGTTGTGAAGTTCGAAGGTAACGCCAACTTCGTAGGTCTCTACGGTCTGACAGGTGCCTTCAAGGGTTGGTTTAGCGCTGACAGTGCCGCCATACCAATTAAGGCGAAGATGAAGGTGTTCATCGGCAACGTGAATATTGAACTGCGGAGTTGGAAACGTGCGGGATGGATCCCTCCGAGGAAGACTGACGCACGCGAGTGAGTTCTGGGTTGATGGCGGAAATCGGACCTTGTTGACAATGGGGGTGGACTGCCTTGAGGCGGTTCACCCTTTTTGTGTTGAATCGAATAGGTCTATTGGCAGAGATCAGACACCATCACACAATAAGATGTGTAGCTTTAGGAGAATTCTGGTATGCAACAACCAGGCGTAACAGCTATTCAAGCGATACAGGCGATACTCGCGCCGGCAGTGGGTATATCGGCAGTGGGACTCCTTCTTCTCGCTCTAAGCAATCGCTATTCCATCATGGTAAATCGGATAAGGCTGTTGAATGACGAGAGAAGAAGATTTGCGAAACAGCTTTCGCAGAAAGGAGAACTTGATTATGTGGAAAACGCGAGGTTCATGAGCATTACCAAGCAAACGGGAGAACTGATGCAACGAAGCTGGTACGTGAGAAACGCAATACTCGCAATGCAGGTCGCGGCTGGAATGTTTGTTCTGACTTCATGTTTCATCGGGCTGAACTTGTTCGTTAGCTCGGATTTCCTTCAAGCGTTGCCACTGCTGATATTCATGACGGGGATGCTGTCGGTGCTCCTAGGAATTGTGTTCGCTGCACTCGAGATTCACAGATCTTACAAGATTGTCGTGATAGAAGTGAAAGCGGAGGAGTAGCGAGCGTGTAACCGCCCATGCAATCACGTGTACGTATTCTCTGCACAGGAAATCGTTCCGATGCTTTCCAAGAACAGACTCAAATACATCCGCTCGCTGAAGGAAAAGAAATATCGAGAGGCAGAGGGAAAGTTTCTGGTCGAAGGGCTGAGACTTGTGACTGAGGCAGCGAAATCAGATGTGGTGATAGAGGTCGTTGTACACACGTCCGAATTCGCCAACGATGAGACGGCGAGAATGCTGCTTGATTCTTTGGCAAGAAAGGACGTGGAGCTTCATGAGATTCGACAGAGAGAGATGGAGGCGATTTCGGACACCGTGACCTCGCAAGGAATCGTTGGTGTGGCAAAGAAGAGGGCGTCTCGTCTCGACGAAGTCTTGTCGGCAAGAGCTCGGGATGCGACGACCCTTGTGGCACTCGATCATCTCACGGACCCCGGCAACCTCGGCACAATAATCAGAACTTGCGATTGGTTTGGAGTACGTGCGATTCTGCTGAGCCGGGATTCGGTTGAACTATACAATCCGAAGGTCGTCCGTGCAACCATGGGCTCCGTGTTCCATCTGCCGGTTGTGGAGAATCTGAATCTCGAGGACGAATTGAAGATGATGAAGACCAAGGGTTTCAGGATCTATGTGACGGATTTGGCTGCAGATGTCAGCCATGTGGATGTGGCTCATGCTGCAAAGTCTGTCTTGGTTCTCGGGAGCGAGGCGTGGGGGGTAAAAGATGAGTTGAAGAAACTTGCAGATGTCAGAATGAAGATTCAGCGAAGCGGGCAAGCTGAATCCTTGAACGTTGCGGTAGCGTGCGGCATTGTTCTGGCGGAGATGCGAAGATCGAACTCGCATTCTAAGAGGAAGGTGCCGAAGTTGTAGTCCTACGATGGAGCTATTTGTGTTTCAGTGAAAAGATTGCTATATTTGATTGTTTCATTTCCAACGACACTTATAGGGAAGGTCAATGAAAGTATTTCTTACAGGTGCCACAGGATACGTAGGCAGACAAGTTGCACGAGACCTCCTCAAGGCAGGATACCAAATTCGTGCACTAGTTCGCAAAGGTTCTGAGAAGAAGATGTCTGTTTCGGGAGAGAGAGTTGAGGCGGTGAACGGGGACGTCACAGACGCTGTAAGCTTTCGAGGAAAACTTGCTGGATGTGAAGCGGTCATCCACTTGCCGGCGATCATCCGTGAGTTCCCCAAGAAGGATATCACATTTCAGAAAGTCATTGTCCGAGGCACGAGCAATGTCGTAGATGCTGCAAAAGAAAACGGTGTTCAGCGATTCATTCATATGAGTGCACTCGGAACGAGTAAGCACGCCAAAACAGAGTATTTCAAGGCAAAGTTTGCGGCGGAAGAGTATGTGATGCAAAGTGGTTTGGCATGGACCGTCCTTCAACCATCAGTCATCTCTGGTCATGAAGATGAAGGTCTGAAGAACTTCGTCAGCGTGTTGATGGACTCAAGCAGGGTGCTGCCGTTGTTTGTGTCGGTCATCGGAACTGGGCAATACCGATTTCAGCCGGTTGCACTCGATAATGTGTCCGAAGCGATCGTTAAATGTTTGGTAATGCCGCAGACCATCGGAAGGACATATCAGGTCGCTGGCACGGAACAGTTCACCTACAATCAGATGCTGGATATCATCGCTGAGGCAATTGGCAAGAAGAAGACTAAGCTGCACCTACCTATCTTCCTGATGAGATTTCTTGCCAGCCTTCTCGGCAATTTCTCCTTCTTTCCATTCTCCAGAGATCAACTCGCCGACCTCTTGAACGAGAACATCTGCACGAACGGAGAGGAGAAACGCTTCTTCGAGGAATTCCTCATCAAACCCATTTCTTTCAGAGATGGTATCAGAGAGCAGTTTTCAGATTAGAGAACTGGATGCCCATGGGTTTGTTTGAATCTCTGTTCATGTTGTTCGTCAAGGTTATTGCTGTCGGTGGCTACTGGGGTGTGTTTGTTCTGATGACGCTCGAGAGTATGGTTGCTCCTGTACCCAGCGAAGCAGTCATGCCATTTGCTGGCTACTTGGTTGCGACAGGCAATCTCGATATGACACTGGTCGTCGTCTCAAGTGGATTCGGTAGCATTGTTGGTTCACTTGTTTCCTACTACGTCGGATTCAAGGGTGGCAAACCCGTTGTCCTCAAGTTTGGCAAGTACCTTCTGTTGGACATTCGTCATCTGGAGATGACGGAACGCTTTTTTGCCAAGTATGGTGAAAAGACCATTTTCATATGCCGCTTCATTCCAGTGGTGAGGCACCTGATTTCCGTCCCTGCTGGAATTGGCAAGATGAACATAGCCAGGTTCAGCATCTACACCGTCGTTGGTGCGACCATCTGGAATGCTATCCTTGCTTATGCGGGGATGTGGTTGGGAGAACAGTGGAGCGTGATTCATCACTATTCACGCTATCTAGACATTCTTGTCATCCTTCTGGGTGTTACGGCAGTTGTCTATTTTGTTCGGAAGCGCTTGAGGGAGCGGCAGGTCAGAGCGAGTGGGGAACTAAATGATCCAGAAGAGAATCAATAATCGGGACGGATAGATCAGAATCCAGAAGTTGGAAGGCAGAGGTAGGAAACAAGGGAATTTGGATTCTGGGTTGCGACTCCTGAATTCTGACTTCCCACGAGAGAGGTTGTATGCCAAAAGCCTATTGCACATCATTTCATGCGAAGCAGCTTGGCGTGATCTATCTCGCTTCGACAGATGTTGGTGTCTGCAAGATTTGCGTTCCCAACGAGACGAAGCAGGAGTTCTTCCGATGGCTCAAGCGGCATTTTCAGGATGAGGACGTGTCCGAAAATAGGTCGAAGAATCGGAGAGTGTTGGATGAGCTTGTCAGATATCTCAACGGGAAACTGACGAGATTCACTTGTCCGACTGACTTCATCGGTACTCCGTTCCAGAAGAAGGTTTGGGGTGTGGTGATGCAGATTCCGTACGGAGAGACGATCACCTACAAGCAGCTCGCTCGGCGCGTTGGAGTGCCTCAAGGATATCAGGCAGTTGGACAGGCAAACGCTAAGAATCCACTCCCCGTGGTTATTCCGTGCCATCGTGTCATTGGCTCCGACGGATCGCTCACAGGGTATTCGGGCGGAGTGAAGACAAAGGAATTCCTGCTGAGACTTGAGGGAGTGATTTTGCTTTGACCTTCCAAATGAGTAGAATCTCACGTGTCTTTTGGCGAGGCATTCATATGAGGTTGAAATATCCATTTCTCCTTTGCTCCACCATTATCATAGCCACTCATGCTCAGGCGCAACAAGAAACGGCAAGTGACACGACCTTTGTGAGAGTCAGCAGAACTGCTATTGGGGTCAGTACTTACAGTCTGTATTTTGCTGCGATGGCAATGAATACATTAGCCGCCGATGCGTATGATACCTCACGAACTGCTGATATCAAAGGAGTTGTTCAGCAATCGCTCGACTATTTCCGTGCGACCAAGGGCTATCTCAATGGATTAAGAGCCATGTCAGAGAATCATGGCAGGGAGAATGATGCCAAACGAGTTGGCAAGATTCGAGGTGGCTTTGAGTTGCTTGAAAGAGAGGCGTCTCTCATTTTGAAATATATTGATGCCAAGACCAAGGCTCAGAAGGAAGAATCTGCTACCTCGTACCGAAAATATAACACCAGCATGATGGATTTGCTTGAGCAGATCATGACGGCTCCATCGAAGAACACTCCCAAATGATCACGAGGATTCTTCCGAAATACTGTGTTCGCATGAGGACCTTTAGGGATGGGCTTTCCTATCAGACTTCGCAACGAGGATTTTCCTGTTGACAATTTGGTTTTTTTTGTTATATTTCATGCAGTTGAGCGTGTCATATCTCGGAACGGTGGATGCCCAATCTGTCTCCGTGGAGTCAGAACGTCGTTCTGTACCTACTCTCAAAGGAGCCTAAGATGAAAACACCTAGATTCCCCTTTCTTGTCTTTCTCCTTACGCTGGCTATTGTAGCTTTGCTGGTCATGCTTGCTCGAGGACCGGCCGTTCAACCTTGTCCACAAGCGGTGACAATACGCTACCTCTATGTTGACTCTCTGGACCAGTTATATCCTATCGCTCTAACCGTTCATCCGGCAGACTCAGCTTCCTACAGGGCACTTACGGACAGCCTCGCAGGAGGATTCTTATTCGGAAGAAACATCATGCCTCTTTCGCCAGAGGACTCCGCGTTGCTTTATCAGGTCAAGCCGTACACAGACGCCGAACACATAAAGAAAGACAAGGAACTGAGACCGAATGTTGTGCAGCAGGTAAGGGTACTTCTCGAACGGACATATCAGCAGTTGAAGACGGCTGGACAATTCAAAATAATCCCTAAGAATCCGCCAGGGAGGATGGCAGTAGGACAGGAATTCACTCTTGGCCTGGGTATTCAAGGTGTTGAGCCCAAGCGAGTAGTTTCCCTCAGCGCAAGCTTTGGTGAGATAGGGTCAGCCCCTGACAAGTCCCAGTGGTTCTGGAAAGGAACACTGCCAGAAAAACCGGGAACTTATGAGTACGACATGACGGTGACGCTGTCGGGTCAGGACAATAGATATGCCGGGAGCAAGAGCGTAGCGCCTGAGACTTCGTTCACCGTTCATGCTGTGCTTCCAACGTTAGCAGATACGACGGGAGCTCCCATTCCTGAAGAGATTTGCGAGAAAGAGCCTTTCGTTGTCAATTTCCAGGTGAATGGTTTGGAGGTAACCAACCTATATGCACTCAAATTATACATCAATAATGCTGAGAGTCCACCACAGCCTCCTTCTGGTTCGCCGAGAAATGAGTTCAATATTCCTGATCTCACCATAGGCACGGAGGTGAAAGTTGAAGGACTTTACAATGGACAGCCCTACCAGTATTACAATACTGAGACGAAGGCATTTGAGAAGATGGAACACACCTGGACAGTGGCAGCCAAACGAGTTCAGATCACCGGAACCAATAGATGGCCAAATCGGGTGGGTATCGGAGGCGAATTGAAGTTCAGTGCATATCGTGCCTGCAATCTTGACTGTGCAGACTGTAAAGCGGCTCTTGATGAGAAGCCAAAGGTCACGATGGTAGATAAAGATGGTCAGGATGTTACAGACATTTTCTTTAAGGAGGTAGTGCCTTCAGGAACCAAGAATGAATACGTTATCAGGTTCAAACCCGACGCTACTTTTCTTGATCCGGAGAATGGTGATGATGTGACGGTCAAGATCACTGCTCCTGGAAAGGCGCAGTCAAGGAAAATCAAAATTGTGCCGTAAGGAGCGTTGAAACAAGGTTTCAGCAAAAGATTAGGATAGTGGGATAGGTGCAGACAACCTATGGAAAGGGATAAATCAGGTGTAGTCCCAGACACTTTTTAGGATATTGGAAGAGTCCGCCTAAGAATTCACACATGCCATTTCCCGTCTGAATTCTTAAGGGTTGCATGGTATTCACAGAATTGATAGATTCAATTTTGAAGGAGAACTGCTATGGCTCAAAGCGACACACTGCATCATGGTGACGGAAAGAAAGTGCATCCTTTTGCGTTTTCGATTATCTTGTTCGTTCTGCTGGTTGTGATTTGTTGGCTGTTGTGGTATGATGTAAAAGTGAAATTTGGCGGGGAAGACTACGTGATCAATATGATCATTTGGATTATCCCCGGTCTTCTTGCCTTTACTATCTTTTCGCTCTTGTTTGATGCCCTTATAGGAAAGGGGATATGGCTTAACATCTTAGGGCGGGTTTTTTCAAAAGGGTATTCCACATTTGGGGAATCCTTGATGTCGTTGAAGGAATGGTATGAGAACCCAGAGGAGGCGAAGAAGAAATACGAAGGATCTCCTAAAGATCTAGAAAGGAAACATGCGTTCGCGCAGTGGATGGTTAGTGATATCACGGCTTATTATGAGAACAACGTTCAAGCGATGGCTTATTGGGGAGCCGCCATTTTGATTTTTCTCATAGGTCTGCGTGGTATCAAAATCATACCGAAAAATGAACCCACCCTGATACTCGTTGCTTTGTGGCTTGAACTGACACTGCTATTCCTACTGGGCATGGTGATATTTTATAAACCTGAGGAGAAGAAACATACTGACGAATCGGAAACCAGGAAGGAACTGGAGAAAACCAAAGCAGACCTAGAGGAGACGAAAGCAGGTCTGAAGACTTTAGGAAAAAGTGTAGAAGATTTCCAGAAGAATTTCACACAGAATTTTGAGAAAGAATTCGCTAACACTTTGAAAAGACTGAAAGTTGATGTTGGTCGTCTGAAATGAACATAGGGGATAAACCATGAAAGTCGGCGTATATTTTGTTCTCTATCTTGCAGTCGTGCTTGAGATTCTCATCATCATCGTTGACCGCGATGATGCGGAGGCAGACTTGAGAGGAAAGCTAGATGCCATCCAGATAGCGAATTCACAACTCTTAACGTACCTAGCGAAACCACCCTCACTGGGAATCGAAAGCGAAGTCGTGCGGTGCTATGTTGCCGCTGATCAAGCAACTGGGATGGTGACAAAAAAACAAGGTCTTGCTCTTGTTCTCAAGGTGAAAGGTCTTGATAAGAGAGAGTTACTGTCAGATGTAGAGATCCAATCAGTATTATTCTGCAGGGTAAGAAACAGTGCACTACCGGATTCACAAATCAGAACTCTGTTAGATCAATCGCCGGAACATCTCGAAGACATCTCCTCCAAGATCAAGAATGAGATTGCGATTGAGACTCAGAATGCGACGCGGGGCAAGGCGCCCGATACACTCTCGGTCAATGTCCCTCTTACTTGGAGTGTGAAACAGACGGGACTTTACAAACTGGAATTCTATGCAAAATCCAATCGAATCAAATTTATTCCAGATACCGTGATGGTACCTGATACCGTACAGTTTGGGGAATACAAGATGGCATTCAAGCAGGTTCAAGAAAACACGATTTTCAAGACGAAGAACGCCATTATGTTGTTGGACAATGCTCTCGCACCTCTCTATGTCGCTGTTATTGATTCAGCACAGCACGGAACTCCGGCAACACAACTGATGATTTCCACTGTGGATCCACCCAAACAGTACGCAATTGGAAATGAGGTGGTTGTTCCATTAAGCATTGAAGGTGCAGAACCTCAACAGGTCGTGTCCATCACCCCGAACTTTGGCAAGATAGAAAGCAGCCCTGACAAATCTGTTTGGAGATGGAAGGCGGTCTTACCGCCCAGAGAAGATGGAGAATACGATACGACCATCGTGTTGGCTGGACAGGATAGTCGAGGTGCTGGGGGCAAAAGCATTTCTCTCCCAACGAGATTCACGATGAAGGCGGTACTGCCTGTTCTGACGGAGGAGAATGGTATCCCTGAACGTGTCTGTCAGAATGAACCATTCACTGTGAGCGTTCAGGCAAGGGGTTTGGATAAGACAAACTTATATGAGTTAAGACTTTATGTTGATGGTGTTGAAGATCAGACACAGCATGTGACTGGCAAGCCGAGACATACGTTTTCCCTCCCGAATAATGTGGGAATCGGCGGCCAGATAACTGTCAAGGGATTCTATGAGCACAAAGAGTGTCAATATTATGATGAAGGCTCTAAACAACTGAAGCCAATGGCGTGTACATGGTCTGTTGAGGTAAAGAGAGTTAACGTCACAGGCCTTAATAGGTGGCCAAAGAGGGTGGGTATAAGTGGTGAGTTGAAATTCAGCGCCTATCGTGCGTGCAATCTTGAGTGTGCCGAGTGCAAGACTCCGATTGAACAACCACCGCAAGTGAGAATTATTGATGCTTCCAGTGGCGAAGATGTAACAAGAGACTTTCTTAGAACAGTTGAACCCTCGGGTACCAGAAATGAGTATGTGATAAAGTTCAATCTAGATGCCACCTTTGTTGATCCAGAAAATGGTGACAGAGTGAGAATTGAGATTCGCGCTGCGGAGACAGTCAAAACTCAGGAAGTCACTATCAGACCTTAATAGAGGAGAATCTCATGATGTCCTTGAAACACATCGGTTTGTGCTGCGGCTCCGTCGCGGCAGTGCTTTTGATTGCATTGCCGTTGCACGCCCAGTCAGTGGGTGATATGCAGCAATCGGTAGTACGCCTCGACTCGGTGATCAAAGAGAAGAATTTCCAAATCGAAGTGGCTGCAAAAGATCGAACGCTTGAGACCATGGATAACTATGACAGACCTGAGCGTTTGATAACCGGATATGATTTGAGAAACATAGGATGGATTGAGGTTACTGATCCATTGTTGCTGAAGAGAGTTGATACACTCTTTGCTCGGAGTTACCCAAGCTATCGTCGGGATACCACAACCACTGGTGGAGGTGGCGGTTCGAAGAGCAAATCCAAGCAACCACCGGCCCAGGTTCAAACTGCCGCTGTCCGCGTCTATCTTGGAAAGATGGGTACAATAAGGAGCGGAGGACTGAAGATGGACTATGAAATTATGGAGCTTCGGATTCTGAAGAAAATCCAAGAGCCAGTCTGGGATGATGAAGAAAAAGAATGGGGGGTTGGCCAAGAGGAATTGGTTGTGTATTCCAAAGTGGGGACGGGTTTGAAGTTCATGCTTGATGGGGACCCGACATTGTATCAGGACATTCTCGATAGGGGTAACAGAGAAAAGATGCATCAATTACCGGAAGACATGTTTCAGATACCTTCTCGAGGTCCTTTCGTCGTAAAGAGCGATCAGGAAATCGCGCAGTACTCGACGTACTTCTCAGGTTTCAGCGTAGCTTTGGCTTCCCCTTCCGGCGCTGTTGCATCCACGTCAGGCAGGGTCAAAGTGGAACGGCAGCGCAGAGGAGTGGTCGGATCGGCTGTGGGAGCAGTGGGTGCGATGGACACCTCGGTTGTCCTGGATCTTTCCATGTTTCGTGCGATGCTTGCGGTGTACAACTGGAACTTGGATGTGCGACTTGGTGACGAGGAATTCGGCTATCCATTTTGGTCTTCGGGTGAGTTGAATGTTATGGCTGGTTACAAGAATCTGGTGAAGCTGGGGGTGGCCCTTCACACTGGACTGGGCAAAGACCAGGAATGGAACATCATCGGTCCCGTCGGTGTTAAGCCCCGCGCCTTGGATGGCATCTTCGGACTGACAGGTAGGTTTAACCTTGACCGGGACTTCCCGATCGCGCTTGGCGGCGCATTCACTGTCGGTAGTTTGGAGAAAGAATATGAATCTCTGACCAACTCCAGCCTCTTCTATTATATTCCTACTGCTCTTCAAGTCTACTATCCGGTTCTCTTTAAGGACGCGGAAGCGAATGCGAAAAACATCGTCCAGATTAAGATCGGATATGGATTTCATCGCGTGAAGAGCGGACATGTTATCCAAAAGAGTGAGATTGGCATTTTGAGGGATGGCAGGATGCTGCAGCAGGAAGATGTCGGAACCGTCGTAAGCACAACGGAAAGAGACGTGAACAGCCCGTATGTCAAAGTGGAATTCATGAATCTCAACGAAAACAACAAGTATGGTTTCAGTGCACAGTACTATGGCGGCTCTATGATCATCGGGGCTTGGCTCGAAATTGTCCCGGATATATTTCGCATAGAAGGAAAATACGCCACTTTGCTGCGAGACAAGTACCCCTGGGATAGCTCACCGATCCTCCTGTTCTCTCCTCGTGTGAGGCTTGACTTCGGTAAATGGTTCAAATGAGTCAACACTGCGTGAATTCGACCAGCAAGGAGTAACCAAATGAGAAAACGTCTATCTTATTTTTCGCTGTCCTGTCTGATCCTCTGCCTGTTGCTAACCGCCTCTCTCTGTGCACAGACTACTCAGAACGTGAAAGGACTTATCACGAGGCTGCAGAATCAAGTGTTGAAGGTCGAGAATATTGTCTGGACGGAACAGTTGGTGAATGAATTGGCCGTCTATAAACCTACCAGCGGGGAAGAATCCCATTTGAGCCAGTTGCTGGCAGAGGCAATTATCAAGCTCGAACGAGAAAATGGTCGGCTGGATTTTTTGCTTAACGCACTGAAGCTCAGACAGAAGGAATATTTTCCGCAATGGTTGATCAGGGATGACCGTCTGCAAATTGAAGTCTTGCGAGCTCTCAACTTTCCTGATTCCCTTTTCCCCGAAGTCCTTGACAAAAGGAAATACAGTGTTGCGGTAATCCAGAGTCCTGTCGGAAGCGGTGATTTGCTGGAAATCCTTGTGGGCAGCAATGATGTCAGGATTGTTGACGTAGAAGGGACTGGAACCCTCAAGAATATCTTGGGAGATGCCTTATACAGGAAACTGCAGAAGCGTGAGTATGCTTACCAGACCGGGACAACAGTCCTTACTCAGAGATTGACTAATTATGCATCAATCAATATCTCGATGCTCGCCGCTGAGGCGCTGATCCGAAACGATAGCGTGGATATCGGAATCAAAGTGGAGTTGGGCAGAGATTTTGTAGGCTATCCATTCTACTATGGCGGTTCCTGGAATATCATAGGTGTCTATAGACCGGATCCCTCTCAGATCTATGAGCTGGGAGTATTGATCCCGTTTCAGCCCGGGCAAACGCAGGCAAATCTCATTGGTCCACTTTCCTTCAAGCAGAGGAAGTTGAATGGCGCTCCTGGCATTATCGGCAGGTACGAGAAACAGATCTTACCGAACGGCAGCATCGGTGGGGCATTCTCCATTGCCTCGCTCTCCAGAAGGGGCAACAACGCTCTCTTGGATGAAAACGGCGACCTTATCGAGAACGACACGACACGTAGTTTCTTCTACATCGCTGGCAACTTCCATCTGTATTACTCCATGGATCTTTCGAGCGTCGGTCTGGAAGGATTGCGCGTGTATGCAGGATTCGGTTATTCTCAGATGAGGGACGCACGACTAGAAAACGATTTCAATACAGTCGAGACGGTGGACAAGCCTGACCGGTTCGATTTCTATGGAAAGGTTTCATACGATCACAAAGTTGGAACAGAATATGGCATTGCTTTACAATACTATGATCTATCGCTCCTGGCATCAGCCTACCTGAAGGTTTTCGAATGGATGAGTGTGGAAGCAAAGTATGCCCGTGTTATCTTTCGTGACCCAAGATTGTGGGAGCATCGTGATTACTTGGCATTGTCACCAAGAATAGCCTTCACCTTCAGCTTCTGACTCCCCCATCACCTTTAGCACGCTGATTCTTGGAGTTTGCCAAGCTGAGAAGGTTTTGTACCACTTGACATCTGCTGCCTATGAGAACGGTAAGGCTTCTTACCACCATCTTATTGAGTGCTCTGATCGCAGTCTTCCTGCTGGCATTGGCATACAGCCAGGATCTGCAGTCATTTAACCTGAGGGGAGTGGAGGACGGTGGTGGGCATCATGTGGGTTGGACGGATGATATCACTTTGACCGTCAAGCACGTTGATATCAGCCGTTACCCGGAAGTCAGCATTATCTTCGACGCGCGCAACAGGCAAAACGAGTTTGTATTTGGGTTGAAGGGAAGGGATCTCCTTTTCTTCAAGGACGGTGTTAGGAAAGATATTCTCTCCTTGGAGAAGATATCGGCACGGAACAGCGTTCCGGTTGATTTCGTGTTTGTGTTGGACCAGACCGGGAGTATGATTCGAGAAGTGGAAGTCGTGAAGAGCAATATTGGCAATTTCATCAAGGGTCTGGCCACCAAAGGGATTGACTATCAACTGGGACTTGTGACGTTTTCTGATAGCGTCGAGTCCAAACATGAGCTGACTGACAACCTGAGCACCTTCACTGGATGGATTCAGCGCTTGGAGGTTGCTGGAGGAGGAGACGAAAAAGAGAATGCGTTGGAGGCTTTGCGGGCTGCAACGACTTTGAGGTTTCGGAGGACTGCTTCCAGGATTATCATTCTGATCACGGACGCTCTCTATCATCAGCAAGGCGAACACGGTGATGGCACAACCACCTTCGCCACACAGACAATCATTCCCTTTCTCATTGCTTACGGAGTGCGGGTCTACTGCGTAGCCCCTTCGCAGTTCCCCGAGTTTGAGAGTATCGCCAGGGGAACCGATGCGAAGGCGTTTGACATATACTCGGACTTTTGCGCGATTCTCAACGATTGCGGTAACGAGATCACAAATCTGTATGCGTTGAGATTCCTGCTGCCTTCCGAAGTCCCCGCACGGTCAGCACGGGTCAAAATAGAGCGAGCGAGTGATTCCCGGGTTCTCTGCGATGAGGAACTGAACCTCATTGATATCGAGAAGAAATTCGTGGTGGACGATGTACTGTTCGATTTCGATAAGGCGTTCATCAGACCTCAGTATGTCCCGGCATTAGACCGAATAGCGAAGTTATTGCAGGTATACCCTCTGAGCATTCTCATCAGTGGTCACACTGACGATGTCGGTAGTGATGCACACAATCAAGCACTTTCAGAAGATAGAGCCGGTTCAGTTAAAGACTATCTTGTAAAAGCTGGATGCAATTCGCGGAGAGTGTCAGTGAAAGGATATGGTAAGACCCACCCTGTGGCTTCTAATGATACGGAGGAGGGAAGACGGCGGAACAGGCGGGTGGAGATTGTACTGGAGAAGTGAGATTCTTTTGCAGAGTATTCCAATCGTCTTGGGATATTCGCTGTCGGTGATTGCTATCTATCGGTTGCTGAACCTGAGCGGAGTTGCTCGCAAATCCAGGTGAGGCCGGTAATTGTTAGGCACGAATATCAACATTTGAGTAACCGATGACCTGGTGTGCAAACGCGCGAGATGTTAACTCGGATTTACCAGGACAGTTCGACCTCCTGAACCAGCAGACCCGGGAACTCATAGTTTGCCCCCTTAGTTTCACCGCATCATGCGCGAATGACTCTTGCGCCCTCACTATGAATGATGATGGGTTTTCCCCGTAGTTGCCGCCATCAGCGTGAACACACCAAGCCCAATAGCGATAAATAATCCAACTAAGACATCCATGATTTTTAATAACTGAAAATGCCAAACGCGTGAACGAAGCGCGCAACGTGAGTTGGCATCAATGGTTGTGAATGCGATTATCTTACTTGAATAACAGGCACAGATCATACCAGATCCTGTCATCCTTTGGAATCTTGCTAATTCCTTTCCAATCCCAAGCCTGTCACCCACCGGCCATGTAGAAATTGCCTCTGGCGGAAAAAATCACTGAGCCTGTTTCTTCCTACGAGGATTCAAACCAATAATCCACTTGTTTGGGAATTTGGATTTCCGTATATTTGAGACAAGCTATTGGCGTTGCATCCACTACGATGTAAAGCATGTCCTACGAATTCTTCATAGCGAAGCGCTACATTAGATCCAAGAAAGCAGCAAGTTTCCTTTCATTCATCACGTATGTTGCCGTTGTCGGCGTGATGTTAGGGACGGCGGCATTGATCATTGCTCTTTCCATCCTCGGTGGATTCGAAAAGGAAATCAAGGACAAAGTGGTTGGGTTCATGGCTTACATTCAGGTCCAAGGATTTGAAACCATACCGCTCACGAACTACGAAGAGGCAATGAAGATCGTGAAAGCAAATGTCAAGGAGATTACTGCCATCTCGCCATATGTCGGGAAAGAAGCAATGATTCGTTCTGCGCACGGGATTGATGGCGCATATGTGAAGGGGATTGATTCGGATTTGGATGTCTCATCAACGCGAAGGCAAATGGTCACTGGCAGATTCTATCTTGGGGAAAGCGAAGGACTACCGAGCATCGTGCTTGGCAAGCGGTTATCAGACAAATTGATCGTGGATGTCGGAGATAAAGTGACGGTGTTTGGTATTACCGGTATGCCGTCGCCGTTGAACATGCCGCGGGTGATGCAATTTCGCGTCACAGGCGTCTATGAAACTGGGATGTCGGAGTATGACGACGTGTTCGCTTACACTTCCATCCCGATAGCGCAGCAGTTGTTCCGATATGGGAATGCCATAACAGGATTCAACATCATGGTGGACGATCCAGATAAAGCCCAGACCATTGCCACCGAGATTCAGCGTTTGCTTGGATATCCGTACTATCCCAGAACGATCTTTCAGATGTACAGGAATTTGTTCACCTGGATTGAGCTTCAGAAGAAGCCAATACCTATAGTGCTTGGTCTGATCATTATCGTCGCGACCTTCAATGTCATTGGGACGTTGCTGATGGTCGTCATGGAGAAGACGAGGGAAATCGGAGTCTTGAAGTCCATGGGAGCGACTTCGAAGGGAATCATGAGAATCTTTGTGGTGGAAGGTCTATTCATCGGTATCGTCGGAACAACATTGGGTAATCTGCTTGCATACTGTCTCTGCTGGCTGCAACTGAACTATAAGATCCTGTCCCTGCCTGAAGGGATCTACTATATGAACACCGTGCCGATTCTAATGCAGATGGACATGTTCCTTCTTGTCTCTGGGATCGCGGTCACGTTGTGCTTTCTCGCAACGCTCGTCCCCTCGTTCCTAGGATCAAAGCTCAATCCGATAAATGCGATTCGGTTCGGTTAGCAACGTTTCTAGAATTCATCAGATCAGAATATCGGGATCGTCATAATCACGTCTTCGTCGGATGTCATACGAACTATACATAGCTAAACGGTACCTGCTCTCAAAGAGACGGATTGGATTCATCACCATCATAATGATTATCTCCGTCGTTGGAGTCACTGTCGGTGTGGCAGCACTCGTTACTGTGCTATCGGTGTTCAACGGATTCAATGGACTTGTAACATCTCTTCTCGTCGGATTCGATCCGCACATCAGAATCGAGACTGAATACAATCGTGGATTTGAAGATGTCGCCACAGTTGCTGCTGCGTTCAAAGATGATCCTCGTGTGAAAGCATACTCTCCGTTCATAAGTGAGAAAGCGATGATCATCTCGCATAATGTTAACCGAGTGATCTTCGTCAAGGGTGTTGATGACAAGTTGATGGGCGATGTGTCTGGTGTCAAGGAAAAGACCATCCTCGGAAAGTTTGAATTCAACGACAAAGCGGAGGTGGGTGGAATAGTTATCGGGCTGACGTTGTCAGATAGGTTGGGCGTTGTCACAGGCGATACGATGCACATCGTCAGCTCTGCTGGAATGGAAAATGTCTTGACGCAGTTTGCGCAGCCGACGATGAAGAAATTTCGTGTGGTTGGCATCTTTGAATCCAACAACAAGGACTACGACGCCTACTATGCATACATATCGGTTTATTCAGCCCAGCAGCTTTTTAGAACGGGTGACAAGGTCAGCGGGTTTGAGATACGGCTGCATGACATCAATGAATCGGAAAGTGTCAAACAGGAGTTGCAGGAGCGGCTTGGGAAGCCTTACATTGTCTCGACTTGGTACGATCTGCACAAACAGCTATACTCTGTGATGAAGATCGAGCGTTGGACAGCTTATATAATTCTCTGTATGATCATTGCGGTTGCGAGTTTCAACATTCTGGGTACATTGACGATGGCTGTCATCGAAAAGAGTCGTGATATTGGCGTCATGAAATCAATGGGGGCGACAAACCGCAGCATTGTTCGCATTTTCATGTTTGAGGGAGTATTGGTCGGTGTGATCGGGACTGTGGTCGGAAGCGTTTTGGGATTTGTTTTATGCTGCTTACAGCAGCGCTTCGGACTGTTTCCACTTGATCCATTGGTGTACATAATACCAGCGATCCCAGTTGAGATGCAATGGATGGATTTTGTTGTCGTTGGTGCAGCAGCCATGGCGTTATGCACGTTGGCTTCACTCTATCCAGCACGACGTGCGGCGAACCTCATACCTGTGGCGGCGATTCGGTGGGAGTAATCGGCAGATAACAATTGGAGCAGTCAGCAGTGGATACGGACTCGTCAATATTGAAAGTGCAGGATGTTCACAAGAGTTTCTCGCTTGGGAAGGGGAGTTCTCTGGAGGTTCTAAAGGGAATAAACCTGACGATACAGCGAGGCGAGATCATCGCCATCGTTGGTGCATCCGGCGCCGGCAAGAGCACGCTCCTCCACATTATGGGTGGACTGGATCGACCCACGAAGGGGACGGTGATTTCCAATGGCCATGATATTTTTGCGTTGGACGATGAAGAGCTTGCCAAGTTCCGAAACAGGGAAGTGGGATTTGTGTTTCAGTTTCACCATCTCCTACCTGAGTTCACCGCCATAGAAAATGTGGCAATGCCAGCAATGATACTCGGAAAGCGGTTCCACGAGGTGTGGAGTCGAGCTTCTGAGTTGTTGCAGGAGGTAGGTCTGGAACATAGGATCCACCACAAACCAAGCGAACTCTCCGGCGGGGAACAGCAAAGGGTGGCAGTTGCGCGTGCTCTAATGAACAGTCCGCGGGTTGTGCTGGCAGACGAGCCTTCGGGGAACCTAGATACTGCTAACAGTTTGGCTCTGCATAGCCTGATTCTGGAGCTGAATAGGAAGAAAGGTCAGACTTTTGTGATCGTGACGCATAATCCAGCACTTTCAAGCCTTGCACATCGGATAGCAAAGATCGCCGATGGAAGGATAGAGAGTCAAGAGTGATTCCAGGCGTCATGGCGGACCCAGAGAGAATAATTGAATTTTTTGAATTTTTCTCTTGACATTTGATATTTTTTATATATATTTGGTACTGACCAATGCAACAGTTTCTCCCCTGACTGTTGTCCCAAAATTATGGTCAAGCCCAGCGTCTCCCCCAACGCTGGGTTTTTTGTAACCGTACAATCCTTGGAGATAACGATGGCTCAAGTAACGCGCGGCAGACAGAAGCTACAGAAGAAGAAAGCGAAAGTTGAAGAAGCATTACCGTTGACGAAAGACAACTATGTGATTCTCGCAACCGGTGTCGCTGTCATCGTGATTGGATTTATCTTGATGGCGGCAGGTGGCGTAGAGGGATTCACGTCGCTTGTGCTTGCTCCGATTCTTCTTGTGGTGGGTTACTGTGTCATCATCCCGCTTTCGATATTGTACAAGAAGAGGGAGAAGAAACTCGGACCGGGTCAGCCCGTTCGATAGGATCTGAACTGCTTTCAGCGGAGGTAACGACACTCTCTGGGCAGCAGGCTCTGTCGCGACAGTGCAAAGATGATCCGACTCGAAAGCGCAGCCCCTTATCTCTCACTTCTGTCCATGATGTTACTCGATCTTGGAGCGGTATCGGCATTGAAGGGGATATGTCGAGGTACACACCAGTAACTTCCAGCTTTTCCTCCCAGCCGTCGTCTCCTTTCCGATTACGGTAACGACGTTGAGTTTCCAATCATAGCTTGGTTTGCTCCAACCTGATAACACACGAGGGAGACGACTCATGGCTGGCTAGCCGGGTGGAATTTCACAGTCACCCTGTCATTCCACAGTTCAGCATCTTTCATGAAGTATGCACTGGACTTGGCAGAAGGATGCGACTTGAGCCTGGTTATTGCAGGTCACCGAAGGAATGTACATGACTCCATCACTGAGCTCACATTCAAGAAGCTTGATAGTACCGCATCAGACTATTCGCGACATCTTGCATTCTGTAGGCGCGATGTCGTCGGCGAATAGTGATGACATTCATTTCTGACCGAGTCCAGAAGCGTGAACTCATCGGATGAGAGTTTCCATAGTCCGAGCCAGACGCAAGAACCTGTTTGATTTTTGCCAGACTCTTTTGTATATTTGTAAGAGTTTGCCACCTTAGCTCAGTTGGTAGAGCAGACGCCTCGTAAGTGTCAGGTCGTCGGTTCGAGTCCGACAGGTGGCTCCAAACGAACCGTGAGATTCCTCTCACGGTTCGTTTTTCGTCCTTGCATTTGAGTCGTCAAAGTGTTATATTGGTGCCGAATTTCTGCGGACTGTCAGTAACATTATGACATTGATTTGATAGCCAATGAACGAAGGAGCAGTTATTCAGGTCATCGGACCTGTGGTTGACTTGGAATTCTCTGGTGATCACCTTCCTGCCATTTTCAATGCAGTCAAGATTCCGCGCAAGAACCTTGCTGGGGAGGAGGAAGAACTAGTCGTTGAAGTTCAGCAGCATCTCGGTGAGGATCGGGTGCGCGCAGTTGCTATGGACTCCACGGATGGTTTGGTGCGCGGAATGAAAGCGTATGATACCGGAGAGTGCATTAAGGTGCCAGTTGGGCCCAATACACTTGGCAGACTCATCAACGTTGTTGGTGGAACAATTGATGGTCTTGGTCCAATCAAGACGGATAAGTATTATCCCATTCATCGTCCAGCTCCCCCTCTCGAAATGCTTCGAACACGGCGAGAGATGTTCGAGACCGGAATCAAGGTCATTGATTTACTTGAACCCTATGAAAAAGGAGGGAAGACAGGACTCTTCGGTGGCGCTGGTGTTGGCAAGACCGTGATCATCATGGAGTTGATACATAACGTAGCAATACACCACGGTGGCTACTCTGTGTTCGGGGGAGTCGGTGAGCGAACACGTGAAGGAAACGACCTGTGGCTTGATATGAAGCACTCAGGTGTGTTGGATAAAACTGCTCTTGTCTTTGGTCAGATGAATGAACCGCCTGGAGCGCGACAGCGGGTCGGTCTCGCAGCGTTGTGCATTGCTGAGTATTTCCGTGATGAAGAGGGCAAAGATGTGTTGCTGTTCATAGATAATATCTTTCGTTTCATCCAGGCAGGTTCAGAAGTGTCCGCATTGCTTGGTAGAATGCCGAGTGCGGTTGGATACCAGCCGACGTTGGCAACAGAAATCGGCGACCTAGAGGAGCGCATAACCTCCACAAAGAAGGGATCTATTACCTCTGTTCAAGCGATCTATGTTCCTGCGGATGATTTGACAGATCCCGCGCCTGCTGCCGTGTTCAGCCACCTTGATGCAACGACCGTTTTGAGCAGGCAGATTGTGGATATTGGCATCTATCCGGCAGTTGATCCGCTCGATTCCACTTCGCGAATTCTTGAACCTGGTATTATCGGACAGGAACACTACCAGACAGCAAAGAAGGTAAAAGAGATCTTGCAGCGACAGAAAGACCTGCAGGACATTATTAGTATTCTGGGGATGGATGAGCTTTCAGATGAAGACAAGATCACCGTACAACGAGCCAGAAAGATTCAGCGATTCCTTTCGCAGCCGTTCTTCGTTGCCGAGGCGTTCACCGGCAGAGCAGGCAAGTACGTGAAGCTGGAAGACACGATTAGAGGATTCAAAGGAATTATTGACGGCGAATATGATGATCTTCCGGAAAGCGCGTTCTGGATGGTCGGGGGTATTGAAGAGGCGGTGGAACAAGCGGAGAAGATAAGGGCATCCTCGGGTTGACGATTCTTGGTTGATTGCTCATGTCAGACATGAGTTTCAGATTGGATATTGTGACACCTCGTAAGCTTGCCTTCGGTGGGAGCGTTACGAGTTTCACAGCGCCGGGAGTTGAAGGGAGCTTTCAAGTCCTTCACAACCATACTCAGTTCCTGACAGCGATAGGCGTCGGTGAAATAAGAATCGAAGACGCGCCGGGAAACAGGACCCGATATTCTACGAGTGGGGGGATAGTTGAAGTTAATGAGAACAAGGTTGTTGTGCTCGCTGAAACGATTGAGCGCGCAGATGAAATTGATGTAGCGAGAGCTGAGGCGGCTAAGGAGAGAGCCTCGAATCGCCTGAAAGAAAAGCGACCTGATCTCGACACGGAGAGGGCGCAAGCCGCGTTGATGCGTGCCGTGAACAGGCTGAAGACTGCACGTAAGGTTTAGCGGGCAGCTGTCTCTCACTACGTGTACCCACTCTACAGTGTTCGCGAGCAACCAGGATGTGGGTGTTTTTGTTTGCATTTGTGTTCAGTGCTATACAGAACTGAGATAATGCGTCCCACACGAGCAGAAGTAGACTCTTCAGCAATACGACATAATTTGGCGCAGATCAGAAGACGAGTGGGCGAAGGGACGGCGATCATGGCAGTGGTGAAAGCGAACGCATACGGTCACGGTATGGTCGAAGTTGCCCGTGTTGCTCTTGGCGGCGAAGCCAGCTATCTCGGTGTGGGGAACGTTGAGGAAGGAATATTGCTAAGAGAGAATGGTATCACTGCTCCGATACTGGTATTCGCTGTCCCGTTTCTCGATCAGATTGAGCTTTTCCTCAAATACGATTTGGAGGTAACGCTCTGTTCGATGGAAATTGCTTCAGCGTTGAACGGTGTGGCATCCGGAATCGGGAAAAGGGGAGTGGCTCACATCAAGATTGATACAGGAATGGGGAGAATTGGTGTTCAGTTCAACGATGCGGTGGAGTTCGTTCAACAAGCGGCGCAGTTGCAATTCATCGAAGTAAAGGGACTCTATACACATTTTGCTACAGCCGACGAACGAAACAAAGACTTTGCACGTCTTCAGCTTGATCGGTTTCGTGATGTGATATCGGCGGTCAATGGATTAGCGATACACATTCCCCTGAAGCATTGTGCCAACAGTGGCGCGATTCTCGATCTGCCGAATTCGTATTTCGACATGGTGCGTCCAGGCATCATGATATATGGCTATTATCCATCGCATGAGACGAGCGAAAGCCTTGAGCTTTGCCCCGCATTATCACTGAAATCGAAAGTGGCGTTTATGAAAGAGGTGCCGCTAGGAACTCCCATCAGCTATGGCAGGAAATACTATACCAAGAGCAGGACAAAGATTGTCTCCGTGCCTATAGGTTATGCTGATGGCTTCAGTCGTCTTCTCACAAACGACGCGGAGGCATTGATCAAGGGGAAACGATATCCCGTGGTCGGCACGATTTGTATGGATCAAGTGATGGTAGATGTTGGATTAGATTCCGACGTAAGCGTTGGTGAAGACGTGGTCTTCATCGGGCATAGTGGAAACGAGCAAATCAGCGCTTGGGATATTGCGGACGAATTAGGCACAATTCCTTACGAAGTGTGCTGCGCTATCTCAAGCCGTGTGCCGAGAGAAATAGTGAATGGCAAATTGTAGGATTGCTCGGCGTTAATGTCCTTTAGGGGCGATTCACCGACTCGCCCTGCTTCGCACATTTCCATAATTCATATAGTCTTCTGGAAAGAATCCAAAGCAAACAGAGGAACATGAACATTCATGCAGTCATCATGGCTGGTGGTGTCGGGGCAAGGTTTTCGGCCTCGGAGCAGAGAGAAATCGCCGAAACAGCTCCTTGAAATCGCGGGTCCTGGAACGATGATCCAGAACGTCATTCATCGCATCGAACCACTCGTACAGCGTGATAAGATCCTCATTGTGACACACAAGGTTCAGAAGTCCGGCATAATGAAGCAGGTGCCGTACATCCCGTCACAGAACATAATCGTTGAGCCAATTGGTCGAAACACGGCTCCGTGTGTTGGACTGGCGTCTCTCTTTGTTCACCATTTCGATCCCGAGGCAGTGATGCTGGTCTTACCATCCGACCATATCATCCAAAATGCTGATGAATTCCTGCGCATTCTCAGGTTGGGCATTGAAGTGGCATACACCTCCGCAGCATTGGTCACCGTCGGTATTCAGCCGACACGACCTGAAACAGGCTATGGATATGTACAGATGATTGATGAAGATGACGGGACCAATCCCTATTTCGAAAGGGGGGTGTACAAGGTTAAGACGTTCGCGGAAAAGCCTGATCTTCCTACCGCAGAACGGTTCTTGAAAAGTGGCGACTTCGCATGGAATAGTGGCATATTCATCTGGCGTGTGGATGTGATTCTGAAAGAGATACAAGAACACTTGCCTGAGTTGTATGATGGCTTAATGAAGATCGAGGGAGCGATGAACAGCGAGGATTTCGAGTCAGTACTTGCCACTGTCTATGGACAGATACGCGGCATTTCGATTGACTACGGCGTGATGGAAAAGGCTCGGCAAGTCTATGCGATCAAAGGTGATTTTGGATGGAGTGATATTGGTAGTTGGGATGAGGTCTATCGGATTACCCCAAAAGACGAACACCAGAATTGCTCCTCTGGAAAGGCGATTCTGAGAAACACAAAAGGTTCGATGGTGTTTTCCCCCAACAAGCTTGTTGCGACGATCGGCATGGAAGACGTCATCATCATCAACACCGACGATGCCTTGTTGGTCTGCAAGCGAGGACAATCGCAAGATGTGAAAGAGGTGGTGGATTATCTGAAACGGAAACACATGAACGAGTATCTATAGGTTCAGGCTACATCTGTACGGATGGGGGTTCAGGATGTCAAGACAGTGAATGACTGTCTCCTTGAATCCGAAATCCACAATCCGTAATCCCAACTGATTGTATGTCAAAGCGTCAAGTTGTCACGGAACGAACAGTTGTTGAAGCACACAGAAGTGGGGAACATACCATCGAGATTGATCCAGACTCGATTATAACTCCACTTGCTCGTGACAAGGCAAATGAACTCAAGATTGCATTGAGTCGAAAGCCCCTGCGGGAAGAACCTCCTTCTCAGTCGTCAACAGGCACTAGTCAGATACTCGCCCAGGATCCTTTGGTACCCTCGGTGATGAAGGACCGAGTCGTAGCAATTGGCAGTGACCACGGCGGTTTCCAGTATAAGGAGATTCTGAAAACATTCATCACGGAGCTTGGCTACAGCATGATGGATGTTGGCACCGATTCAGAGGCGGCGTGTGATTATCCCGATTTTGCCTACGCTGTTGCGCACGCGATCGCATCAGGATCAGCGTGGCGAGGTATCATGATAGACGGCGCGGGTGTCGGTTCATCTATGGTTGCCAACAAAGTTCCCGGCGTGCGTGCTGCTTGCTGTCAGAGTGAGTTTGTTGCCCGCAACAGCCGTGAACATAACGATGCAAATGTTCTTACACTTGGAAGTCGTGTGATCGGCACAGAAGTGGCGAAGGAGATTGTCCGTGCTTGGTTGGCGACTTCATTCGCTGGTGGACGACATGTTAGGCGGGTGGAGAAAATCATGGAGGTTGAAAAGAAGTTCACGAAATAGAGATTCAACCCAAGATTTTGGTGCCTGTGCCAGTACCGCTCTTGTCGGTGTTCAGATTGTCGGGATTATTTTCATCCAACTCTTGCCTTCTCCGAGGTTGATGTTACGGTTTCTCCTGAACAATCCGCATCTCCTCCTCCGTCAATCCATACAACTCATACACCAACGCATCAATCTGTTTATCTGTGGCGTAAATGTCCCGTAGAAGGGCGATCTTGTCGTGGTCTGTCTTTGCGGCTGCTAGCTCCTTGTGCAATGAAAGCATGCGCTCGACGAGATCAAGGATTTCCTTCGGAGCAGGGATATCCTGAATCAGCGATGTTTGTTTACGTCTTATTTTAACAGCAGACTTTTCACGACTGACCGACGTGCACCTGATATCAGGCGGCAGAAATATGTTCCGGAACTCAATCCATTTGCATTCCACGTTACCGAGTGATAACCGGCAGTCTGATAGCCACTGGCAAGGATCTTCACCAACTCACCTTTTGTGTCGAATAGAGCAAGTTCTACGTCTCCCGCTTCAGGTATCTCGTAAGCAATGATTGAAGTGCCATTGAATGGATTTGGATAGACAGGATGCAGAATGAATCTGTAAGCTTTCTGCATTTCTTGATTTGCAATTCCGGTCGGTTGCAGATTGAAAGCCTGAACGGAGGCATTACCCGCTGTGTCGGTTGCAGCAACTCCGATGGTTTCGTACTGTGATATCCGCTTGTCGAATGTCACTTTCCACATCCGATCTGCCACTCTCTGGGGAATGAGACGGAGGATCCTTTTCTGCTTATCTTTTGCGAAGACCAACGGGGTTGCTTGCCAGAGCGGTTCCGATGATTCCAGCGAAATGTTTACAGTGTCGTGATCTTCTTGGACGCTCGCTCGTATCTTAGGTGGGCCATCATCTTGGAGTCTTCTCCATCGTTTCATCGCCTCAGTTGCTGTGGTGTACGTGTACTCAATCTCTGGGAAATCATCTTTTGCCAATTGGATGACTGAATCAACCTTCAGGATCTGCTCTGGAAAATCTGATTCCGGAAGGTGAGACCAAATCGTCACCACCTGATCTTCTCCTTGAAACGCCTGCGAAAAAACTCCAAACATTCTATCAATCGTCGCGCTCTTCATGTACATGCATCGGGTCTCCCATCCTCTGAGGTTCCCTTCCGATTGATAATCCGCAGAATCAGGATGATAGGGAATCCACTGGAGCGAAGCCCTCGACCAATCGTAGATGTTGTCAATCGGTTCAGTTGTGTCCGCATGACGATCAGGAGAAGTATTCTCGAACCTATACGGAATCAGGCTGTCTATGCAAGTCTCCCATTGATTGTCCATATAATGCCAGCCGCTTCTAAATGAGGTGGGAAGTATTCCGCCTTCAATGATAATGTGTCCCAGCGTTTCCAAGAAATCTTCCCGATATTGAGAGAACTGCGACGACTGGTTCCAGTGGAAGATGCCATCGTGGTCAGGATCGCTCCAGATCCAGTTGTGATAATGGAACGATAGCTCATCTCCCAGCGCTTTCAAATTCTCTCCGTGATACCTCTTCATCATTTCAAGATTCGAAATCCAGGGGTAGCGTACCTGTGAATTGGTGTTGTGAGAGACAATATTGCCGTCCAGCATGAACCAGGTGAATCTCAGTGGTTGACCCTGGCTATCCTTGATGCGAGTGCGGAAGTCGCGATTGATCACGCGCGCGGCGTTGCCGCTCGGACTTGTGTACAGATCAAACCTGAGAAAGATATCCCAAGAGTCAACACCAAGCCCATCCCAGGTTCCAGTATCCGAACAAAGCACTAGATAGACCTTGCCTGGCTGCGGCAGCGATTTGCTGGTTGTTACGTGGATGTCATCTACGAAGAAGGTGCTGGTGTGTGGAAGGTATCTGTTTCCAATCTGAAGCGTGGATGGCGTAGCGACGAGCTTCTGTTTGACGGATCCTCGGTACACGTTATCTATATAAAGAGAGGTCGTGTCGGATCCGTTGAACGCAATTTTGAACGAGTGCCATCTCTTGAGCACGTAACCGCTCGTGACCACCAGTTGTGCTGTGACCCACTGAGAAGTCTCCTTCAATACATCGAGTTGCACTTTCCCGTTGGGAAGGAGGAACAGTACCAGCGTTGTGGCATCTCCACGGAGAAACAGGGGGATAGCTTCGTCGCCCATGGATTCAACGTACACATTCTCGCTAATCTCAAATGGAAGTGTTGAACTGAAAATCCGTGTTGCAGTCTCAATCGCTGCGAGTGTGTTCACCGTAGCGATCTTGCAGCTGTACGGTGCCGAGCGGTAGATTGTAGAGTCAATCGTGATGAACTCAGCGGAATAGAACTTAGTCCAGTGCGGATTCTTGTCGAGATTTCCATCGTCGAATGCTTCGTTCAAGAGCGTGGTCTGAGAAAGCGCAAGAGATCCAGAGAAAAGACAGAGGAGTGACACGGGAATTGAAGAACGATATCTGAAATTCATAGGCTTTCGTCCAATCAGGCTGGGGTTGAGCAACAAGGACATTCCGTTGGTCGGTGCAGAGGATTGTTCGTATTGCCGATTCGCGTTTCCATTGTTGGGGGGATTCGTGCATCGCCCGTTTGGAGGATTCCGGGATCGTTGGTAGGGGCGATTCGCGAATCGCCCCTACGAAATGTTTTTGTTTTTCTCTTCTTCGAGGTTGATGTTACGTTTGTGAGGCTGTCTTGCTGTGGACCGTGACAGCCCCGGGCTGAACAAGTCAGTCGTCTTGACAAAGCGAGCGTCGTTGTGCGGCTTGTAATGCGCCGCACTTTTGCGCCTATTACTTTTGCGCAGGCTTGGTCGTGGTAGAATGTAGGAGAGCTATCTTCCATTCTCCATTTTGACGATGGAAAACCACACTTTCAATCCACTCAAAATGTGCTGGCTTCCCATCTATCGTAGCGTCAGCAACGTTGCGATGAGTTCTCCAGGCGACCGGCCCATCAATGCTCTTCTTCACGTCGCTGAAGGTGTAACTGATGCTTGCTTTTCCCTGAAGTGGCTTGAGGAAGTTGATGTGGTCCTCGACGGTCCAGACTATGCCATCCTCAAGAAGAAGATAATCTGGTGAACACGCTTGGCGCATTGCCTCGTAGTCGAATTTCGCGATGCCGTCGAAGTAGCTCTGCAAAACCTTGTCCACCTTCGCTAGTTCGAGTTGAGGATCCTCCTTCTGTTGACAGCCGAGGAAAGCTAGCAGAGCAACGAAGAGAAAGGACGACATGAATTGGATCAAGTGTCTCATAGGTACCTCCTTGTAGTATTTGGGTGCAAAACAGCGGCGCATTGGTATTGTAGGGGCGATCCGCCAACCGCCGCGTCTTCGTGGCTATGGCCTTCCCAGTGTTCGCTTCAGCTCAGGTGATACATCACGAATCAAGAGCTCGCCTGAATCCAACCTTTCCAGAGAAATCAGACCGTCACGCTTTAGCCCACGCAAGATGTACTCAATGAGCATTTTGGATTTGTTCAGAGACGTTGCGATATCGAAGCTCTGTCTCCTATCATAATTGATAATCTCAGACTTAACTGATTCAACAATTGAACCGTAGCCAGGCATGTAACATCGCGCGTATGATTCAAATCCCCTCAATGTAACACAGAACCCGAAGATCGTACCTGAGTCGTCAGACTCTCCTTCAATGTACCCTCGCCTGTTGAGAATATCAAGCGTTTCAGAAACTTCCCCTTCTGAGATACCAAGCGGTTTTGTCTTCTCGAATACATAGTGAGTTGTGATTTCGAAGGCATCGGTTCCAATCAGCCGTTCACACGCCAGCTTAAGCACGATAGTATCTAACTTATTAAGACCGGCAATGAGACTGGTGGCTACCTGTGTATAGGGCGGAGGATTACCCAATGCCGGCTTCTCACGATGTTCGTAAACTGCGTTAACTATTGACTGCAGTTCTGAGTCATAGCTATTGAAATCTTTGACTCGCTGCCAGACAGTTGATTTCAGACACTCGGGGACTTCACAATCGTCAATGACAACAGGAATCAGTTTGAAGCGGCCCTCGATCCTCTTGATCGTCCCAGCGTTGAGTTCTTCCCGTACCCAGCGTTTGTTAACACTGTACTTAGAGATCACCACGATCATAGCCTCAGCAGTCCCGATTCCTTCCTCAAATATCTTATCGATGAGGCTGTCTCCGGGTAAGATCTCCCACCTGTCTAACCACGCGTCTATTCCTTTAGAACGCAACTTCTCGGCAAACTCAATAACAAACCGATCTCGGTCCTCACTGGCGTAGCTGATAAAAACTCTTAGACTCATAGGCATACCTCCCTCGCGTATTTTGTTCCTAAGGCATCTTCACAGCTATGTTCCCTCCTCCAGAATCCTTATCTCCTCCTCCGTCAATCCATATAACTCGTACACCAACGCATCAATCTGTTTGTCCGTAGCGTCTATCTGCCGCTGAAGGGCGGTCTTGTCGTGGTCTGTCTTCGCTGCTGCCAAGTGTCTTTGCAGTTCGAACATGTTCTTACAGAGGCGACTGAGATCGGCCAACGTTGCATTAGTAGGTTCACACGCTGGGTATGGCAGGGTGTGCAGCTTGGACGCCTTTATCTGTGGGATAACGCGCGATTCGCCCTGGTTTGCCACCCGATAGAAGAAAAGAAATGCGTTTGACTGCAGTATCGCAATGCAAGCCAATGGATCGTGTTCTGGCAAGACACTAAACACGTACATGGCATCCGTGACATAGATGGAAGCATCGGAGTCATAAATAAGATCAATAGTCTTTGATGTTGTCAAGCCAATAAACTTCGGAGATGCGAATATCCTTGGATCACGCGGTCGATGCAGCGCCCACCAAGGATGTTTTCCCTCTGCCACCTCCTTGCAGGTGTTCAAGTGTTTGAATTTTCCGAGGTGCTTGACAGTGTTGGGAAACTTGTCAATGTTTGTTGCTCGCGTCGTATATATAATAAACTGATCATAATTCCATTCTTGGTAACGTTTGACTTGTGCCCCGCTGACACTTGGTCGGAGCAGTTCTCTTTCAAGCCTGGCAGCTTTCGCTTCAGGCTTCGAGACCACATGTGCCGCCGCTATATCTGGGCTGATCCCTCTTTGAATTCCTTCCTGCAACACAGACTCGAACAATACGTGCCGCTGTCGCATACGGTCGAGTAATGCAGCATCGCTCACCTTGCCTACAAAAAAAGTAGTGTGTGGGTCTCTCTTGACCAATTCTCTCCACTCGTGCCATCCCGTAGGAGCAGTTCTAACCAGGGCAGCTTTGCGATCCTGCGGCGGAATGGAGGTAAGATCGTCCAGGGCAAAGGCATCATCATCTGCCGGACATCTGCTTATAAGTATCGTAGACGTGTTAAGCACCTTGCTGCCGAAAATATCCCGGCCCAGACTTATCAAGGCAGACAACCCGCGAGTCAGAAGGATTTCACGAACAGCCTTCGCATCTACCTGATTAAGCACTGTGCTTGGAACGATAAATCCCAGGGGCCCGCCGCCTGCTACAAGCCGCAAACCTTGATCAATGAAGTAAATGTATGAGTTGATCATCCGAGCGATCACTCTTCGGTGATTATTCCGCAGGTATGCCAGTTCTCGTTCAGTGAACTCGGCCCCCCACGGTGGATTCCCTATCACCGCATCAAAACCGCCTGCGCTCATGATGTCTGCGAACTGCTCGCTCCAGTCGAACACGTTTATGTGGTAGCGTTCCTCCTCATCCAACAAATTCATTTGGCGGTTCTCGTAGAAGTCAGGACCAATGAGCGAGTTACCACACTTGATATTGTTGCCCAAGTCAGGCAGAGCGCGCTCGTGGAAGAGTCTGAACTGGCTTGTCAATGTCTGCTCGTTTTCGCCTTCAAGGACTTTCAGAAGCAGAGACAGTTTTGTTACCTCGACAGCCTGTGGGTCAATGTCCACGCCGTAGATGTTGTTGAGCAAGATGCTCTTACGCTGGGCGGTCGTCAGTCTCCAGTCGCCTCCTGTGCCCTGATACAATTCTTTTGTGTGTTTTTCGGGACCATCAGCAACGTACCAATCACGATGCCAGTCGAGCAGGTATTGGTATGCACCGATGAGAAACGAGCCGGAGCCGCACGCAGGGTCGAGGATTCTCAACTTCGCGACCTGCTTGGGCGTCTTGCCTTCCAGCAACTTGCCGACAGTGTTCTTGACAATGTACTCCACAATGTATGTCGGAGTGTAATAGACTCCACCTGCCTTCTTCACCTCTGGCTTGTCTTCGACTACGGCGCGGTGACCGGCAGTAAGGCGAATCACCTTGCCCAAGAACTGCTCATACACCTGACCAAGAATGTCGGCAGGGAGGACGGAGAATTCATAAGGACTTTCGGGATAGTAGAGGCTCCTGGTGATGTCCTTCAGCGGCTTGTCGTCTATTTCGAGGTTAAGTGTGAGTTCGTCAGGCGGCTCGGAACGATCCTTTTCTTTCTGGAAATGGAAAAGACCTGAGTTGTAGCGCTCGTCTGCACGATAGAAGATCTTGGACAGGCGTTTGTAGACGTGCTCACCGTTTTGCAGAGCCATTAAAGTACCATATGTTTCGATGCCTCGATCTTCACAGATGCGGAGGAAGATCATCCTATCTATCGTACGCTGGACGGCAAAGTTGAGTTCACGCTGGGTGAGTTGTGAATTACGCAGAGCAATATTGCGGGCGAGCATATCTCGCCAGGACTCGATCTCTTTGAGAAACGCGTCATCAACTTCTGCTGTACCTTTCTTGCCTCTTGTGGTCTCAGCATACTTATCGAACGATCCTTTGAGGACAGCGTCACGAGAGAAGATTGAAGCCATCTCATCCCACCGATCAGCGTAGTCAGTGAACGTGAGATACAGAATCCGAGCGGTGGAAGGTTTATCCGTGTGTCCCGGCTTGATACGGCAATCATAGACGGCAAACTCCTCGAAGTCGCTGAGGATACTGAGAGGCAGCTTTGCTGACCACGCATAGCGGCGGAGTTGAAAGGCAGGACTGATTTCGTCTCTGATGCTGACCGACGGCTTCTTCGCTTCGACAAAGAACTTTCGAGTGCCACCGATACGGAAACAGTAGTCTGGAGCCTTTGTGGCACCACCAACCTTGATGGCGTCCTCATGGACAACATCCTTGTAGGCTTCAGCATAGCCCTGCTTATTATAGACGTCCCAGCCTAACACTTCAAAAAATGGGTCGAGAAACTCCCGCCGGAGTTGGGTCTCGTTGTATTGTCCAGAGCGATACGCGTCGAGATTACGGTTGAATCGCTCGACCAGTTCAAGTATTTCTCCTGGAGCGCTCATTGTTCTATGACCCTCTGGTATCGAAACAACAGTACCATCTGATTATCTGGAAAAGCAGTAACCGGACTATGATAGACCTTTGTCAAGTAACGGACCGAGACCCTTCGACTTCGTCCCGACCGTCACTCTGAGCGCAACGACGCTGAGCATGTGGGTAGCGTGAAGTCGAAGATTGGCAATACGGTTAACATTCGGGTGACGTTCGGGACTGCGCTCAGGGTGACGAATTTCGTTTTTGGTTCAAATTCGGGTGCGTTGCAGACCCCTCACTTATTTCAGTTTGCACTTATATCCGTAGCACAAAATCCCCGACTCTCCCTCAGCCTGTATTCGTCTGAAGACAATCTTGACTGACTTGCCGATGGCGACTTCATCAGGGGAGCAGTCAACAATCTGGGTGGTGATTCTCACACCGTCATTGAGTTCAACTATTCCCACCACATACGGCGTCTGCATAGAGAACTGTTCCGATGCGACACGAATGACGGTGAACGTAACAATCGTTCCTTCGTCCTGCAATCTAATGGTGTTGAACTTCCTGCTCTTGCAGTTCGGGCAGATGAGTCTTGTAGGGAAGAAGATCTTCCCGCAGTCAGTGCATTTCCCGGCTTCAAGTCTGTAGCGCTGTGGAATTTCCCTCGCATAACGTGCACTCGGCATAGTTACTCCAATCTAATTTATAGTATTGCAGATGAACCACGGATCAACGCAGACAAAACACGGATAAAACGTGTGGCTATGTTTGTTGCGTGAGAATCTTTGGCTGATTCGAAGTATCATCACGAACCGAAAACAATCTCAAATATTCTGCAAAATATGGATAACACAACTTGCTCCTGAACCACCCATGTTCTGAGCTAACCCAATATGTGCACCTTTCACCTGACGACCACCAGCGGTCCCTTTCAGCTGTTCGCAAAGCTCGATAATCTGAGCAATGCCAGTGGCGCCAACAGGATGTCCTTTGGCTTTCAATCCACCGCTGGGATTGATCGGAATCTTGCCCCCATCAATCAGCGTCCAGCCTCTTTCAACGGCAGATCCACCGTATCCTTTCTCGAAAAATCCCAGATCCTCACTCACGACGATCTCAGCAATCGTGAAGCAGTCGTGCACCTCCGCCACATCTATGTCTTCCGGCTTCAAGCCTGCCAGCTTGTAGGCTGCTTGAGCCGCTCGTGTCACGGACTTGAGAGTTGTGATGTCGTCTCTGTTGTGAAGCGCAATGGTGTCAGAAGCCTGGGCGGAAGTAAGAACCTTGATTGGTGTGTTAGTGAACTGCTTTGCCATTTCCAAAGGACAGAGAATCACTGCTGCGGCTCCATCACTGACGGGAGAACAATCCAAGAGTCGCAGAGGGTCAGCAACCAGTGAGGAGGCAAGAACCGTCCCAATAGTGATCTCCGAACGAAACTGCGCTCGTGGATTCTTCGCACCGTTCTTGTGATTCTTTACAGCGACCAGCGCAAGCTGCTCTCGTGTCGTTCCGTAGCGGTGCATGTGCGCCCGTGCGATCATGGCGTAGAGTCCGGGGAAAGTTACACCGTGATAGACTTCGTATTCCTGGTCTGCGGCGGTGGCAAGGGTTGCTGTGACATCGGCACCGTCGGTCATCTTCTCAACTCCGCCGGCGAGAACAATATCACTTGCACCAGAAGCAACTTCAAGAAATGCCTGTCGAAATGCAGTGCCTCCGGATGCGCACGCCGATTCCACACGGGTTGCAGGAATGGGATTGACGCCAAGATAATCCGCCATTACCGCTCCGATATGTTCCTGTCCTACAAAGAGTCCGCTGGACATAGTGCCGACATACATAGAATCTATATGGTCAACCTTGGCATCATCTATTGCTGCGATTGCAGCTTCGACAAAAATATCTCTGATGGATTTAGTCCAGACCTCACCAAATTTCGTTATCCCAACACCGATTACTGCTACATCACGCATGTGTGCTCCTTTAGGAATTCCGGATTGTGGATTGACGATTTCAGATTGTGGATTGTGGATCAAACGAAAATGAACTGAGAATGAACTGAGAATGAATAAATCCGAAATCGTCAATCCGAAATTAACTTAAGGATGGTTGGAGGATTTCTATCTTTCATTGAAGATTATCTTCCTTCTGAACTTTGCATACTCACCATAAGTCAGATAGATCTTCTTGTTGTCCAACATTTCTCTCACCTTGGGTGCTCGATCTCGGACATTGTTGATTTCATCCGTCACTCTGAAGATGAACGCATCGCTGCCAGCACCTGAGCCGAAGGAAACCATGAATATCATATCGCCCGGTTTCGCTTCATCGAGCACGGCAGACAGTCCCGTCGGTGAAGAGCCGGAGTAAGTGTTGCCCATCCACGGGACCAGCCAGCCCGTCTCGATTTGTTCTTTGGTGAACCCGAGTCGCTTTCCAACCTCTTGTGGGAACTTGCCGTTCGGCATGTGGAAGACAGCGTACTGAAAGTCTTTCGGTCCAAGTTTCGCCCTTTCCAAGATGGCTTTCCCTGCGTTGTAGACGTGCCTGAAATAAGCTGGCTCACCGGTGAATCGGCCTGAATGCCGAGGGTAGAATTCCCCTTCACGCCGCCAGAAGTCGGGTGTATCTGAGGTATATGAAAAGGTCTCAAGGATTTCTGCAACCACACCTACGTTGCCCATGATAAATGCCGAGCCGCCAGCAGAAGCAGAATATTCTAAGGCGTCACCCGGCGCACCTTGCGAGGTATCAGCGCCAATTCCCATGGCGTATTTCATCATCCCTGCCTTCACATGACTGTAGGCAACAAACATTGCCTCTGTGCCTGCCTTGCAGGCGAATTCGTAACTGGCAACATGGACATCAGGACCAATACCGAGTGCATCAATAAGAACGGTGCCGCTCGGTTTCACTGCATACGGATGCGATTCCGAACCGATATAGACCGCTCCAATTTCCTTTGGATTTATCTGAGCACGCTTCAAAGCATTCTTTGCTGCCTCGACAGAGATGGTAATTGTGTCTTCATCTAATCCAGGAACAGTCTTTTCATACAAGAGAAGTCCTCTCTTGATAGCTTCAGGATCGGCATTCCACTCCCTGGCAATCTCTTCTACTTTGATCCTGTAACTCGGCAGGTAAAAGCCATAGCCAACAACGCCGACCATAGTTGTCTCCTGAATTATGATAGCTAATGTGGTTTCTCGGTATTCTGAACGTCAGCCTTTTCTGTTGCATGGCGCAACGGCAGCCTGAACGTGAATGTACTTCCTTTGCCCAGTTCGCTTTTGACGTAGATGCTGCCGCCGTGAAGTTCGATCAGCCGCTTGGTCAGTGCCAGTCCTAACCCACTACCCTCATATCGTTTTGCATAAGAAGAATCAAGTTGCTGAAATGGCTGAAAGAGTTTTGCCAGGTGTTCTTGGTTGATACCAATACCTTCATCTTTGACTGCAATCTCCACCTCTTCATCTGTCCGGCGCGGCGTAACAGTGACAGCACCGCCTGAATGACTGAACTTCACGGCATTGGATAAGAGGTTAAACATGATCTGCTTGAACATTCCCTGATCGGCAACAACCATCTCTATTCCAGGATGGCGGTCCAGCACGAGGGTTACTCCTTTCTCCGTTGCCAACGGGTTCATCATAGCACAGATGCTTTCAAGGGCACTCATCAGAGGGAATGGCGTGAGCGTCAGCTCCATTTTTCCCGCTTCAACTTTGGAGAGGTCGAGAATAGTGTTGATGAGGTTCAACAAGTCCTTGCCATTCAGATGAATGTTCTTGACGAACTCTAGGATAGTCTCGGTTGGCAACACGCTAAAATCGCTGATAAGAATCTCCGCGAAGCCGATCACAGAATTGAGTGGTGTCCTGAGGTCATGGCTCATGGCGGACAGAAAGGCGCTTTTCGCACGATTCGCTTCTTCTGCTATCTCGGTCTGGATAGCGAGTTCTCTGTTCTTTGCCTCAAGCGCGTTTGTATACCGAAGGATTTCGTTCTGTGCAACCTTCATTTCTGTAATGTCCCTCGTGATCCCAACGGTGGCGATGAGCTTTCCATCGTGATCTCTGATCAGCGACGTTGAAAGAAATACGTGAAACTCCGATCCATCCCTTCTCTGATTCACCAATTCACCGTGCCAACCTCCTTTCAGTGTCTGCTCATAGATCTCTTTTCCAATATGTTCGGAGTCGCTGGGTCTCAAAATGCTGACATGCTTTCCCAAAATCTCTTCTTTCTCATATCCATAGACTTCGAGAAAGGCGTCGTTGACAAAGACAATCCGATCTTCTAAGTCGGCAACGCTCACGCATTCAGAGATGCTCTCCACCATATGTGCAAGCATTCGCACCCGTTCTTCGGCTCGCTTTCGCCCAGATATATCCCGCGCGAACACCAACACCACTTCGTCGCTCCCGAACTGAAGATGACGAGCGCTCACCTCAACGTCAATGACGGTTCCGTCTTTTCGTCTGTTCTTGCCTTCAACAATAATGCTCCCTTTCTCCTTGACCACTTTATACAACTCTGGAAGTGACTCAGTCAGTTCCAGTACTAGGACATCTTTAACTTTCAATGAAAGCAGCTCTTCTCTTGTGTACTGCAGCAGTTCGCATGCTTTGCTATTCGCGGACAGGATGTCACCGGCAGGAGTTTCAACGAAGATAGCATCGCTGGCATATTCAAACAAGTTGCGCCACTTTTCCTCTGATTGCTTCAACTCCATCGTTCGTTCTTGTACTTTCTGCTCAAGATTAGCTGTGTACTCGTGCAACTGCTGTTCCAATTTCTTCCGTTCGGTGATGTCTCTCACGATTCCATGATAGTATTTTCTATCCCCGAATGACAACACTGCGCCACTCAGTTCGGTGCTGATCTTCTCACGGTTCTTGGTCGTAAAAACCACCTCTTGGCTTGGAAAGCTCGACTTCTCTCTGAGTTCAACTAGTCGCTGGAACGCATCTGCTGAAGTGTGTGCCAATTTGGTACCTACCAGCTCCTCTCTGGAATATCCAAGCATTTTGCATGTAGCCTCATTGACATCAAGATAGGTGCCTCTCACACTGACCAAGAACATCGCATCGCGTGCATGTTCAAATAGGTTTCTATACTTCTCTTTTGATGCCGCAAGGTCGCTTACCCTGTGTTCAACGATTTCTTCCAGATTCTCTGAATAGCTCTGCGCTCTCTTAGCTCTCTCCTCAGCGGTCATCAAGGTGCGCAGGTGCGGAACGACGAGGATGAAGCCAGCCAAAGCACAGCCAAGCCCTGCAACATACACGAGAACGCTGGCTGATGTGGTGAGAGAAACCTCACTAAGGTATTGTCTGAAACCGGCAGAGTAGTTGAGTGTGGCGACTACCGAGCTGAAGGCAAGCAGCGCTACGCCGATGAGGATAAAACGCCAACCTGATAGCTTATTTAGCTTATATTTGATTCCCAGATGTGCCACTAGGAAGAAACTTGAAGTGAAAAGCACGATTTCAGCTATTACATAGAATCCGTCTCCCATGGTGTCCCTCCGTAGATTATCGTGAGCCCTATTGAGAATGGTCGCAGGATATGATCACACATGCAATTCAGCGTGGTACGAACTGCGCACAAGGGGTCCAGATTCAACGTGGTGAAATCCAATCTTGAGTCCACGCTCTTCGAGTATCTTGAATTCGTCAGGATGAACCAATCTGTCAACCGGCAAATGAGCCCTTGTCGGCTGGAGGTATTGTCCTAACGTTAGTATGTCACAACCGACCCTGCGTAGATCCTGCATTACCTCAAGCACTTCCTGCGTCCTCTCGCCGATACCGAGCATTAAGCCACTCTTGGTAACCATCCCCATCTTCTTTGCTCGATGTAAGAGTTGGAGACTTCGTTCGTACTTTGACCGAGGTCGCACGGTTCGGTAGAGTCTTGGCACAGTCTCGACGTTATGGCCGAGGACACCAGGCTTTGCCTCAACAACAGTCTTCAGGGCGTCTTCGTCTCCTTTGAAATCTGGAATGAGCACTTCCACCCGGCACGCAGGGGCGAGAGCCCGTATTTGGCGGATAGTCTCGGCGAAGATAGTTGTACCTCCGTCTTCCAACTCATCCCGGTTGACCGAAGTGACAACAGCATGACGTATGCCCATCTGCCTCACTGCTTCTGCAACTCGGCGAGGCTCATCAAGGTCAAGTTCCATTGGTCTCCCTGTTTTCACCGCACAGAAGCCGCAACTGCGTGTGCAGATGTTACCCAGGATCATGAAAGTCGCTGTTCCGCGGTTCCAACACTCTGCTATGTTTGGACAAAGTGCTTCTTCACAAACCGTGTGTAGCTGTTTACTTCTCATCAACGTCTGCAAGTGAGAATAGCTCTCGCCACCGGGAATTCTCACCTTCAACCAGTCAGGACGGCGATTCCGCATCTCCGGCGTTGTTGACTCTTTTGTCAATCGTTCGATCCTTCATTCATGGTAGCGAGCTGGCAGGAATCTCAAGGTCAGACAGCAAAACAGATTCCTCACTATCTGCAAGAATGTTATTTCCCGAAAACTCCGGAATCCGATTAAGATCGTGAATACTTTTTGATTCCATCTGGACACCAAAGACATCTCCAAAGTGAGCAACGATTCTTTTCTGCACCTCAGCTATGTCCATTCGGTGCCGGAGCAACTGTTCAAGTGAAGTGATTCCTCTGTGGAAGATTCCACATGGGATAATCCTCTCGAAGTAGGAGAGGTCGGTATTGACATTGAAAGCGAATCCGTGCATCGTCACCCATCGGCTCACCTTGATGCCAATGGCTGCGATTTTCTCATCTCCCACCCAGACACCGGTGTATCCTTCAATCCTTTCTCCTCGTACACCGAAGTCACACAGAGTTCGGATGACAACCTCCTCAAGGTCACGAAGATAGCGATGAACATCGAGATAGTAATTGTTCAAATCCAGAATCGGATAGCCCACAAGCTGCCCTGGTCCATGATATGTGATGTCGCCGCCTCTATCAATATGGTAAACACCAATGTTCTTCCATCTTAGCTCGTCGGCAGGTGCAAGCAGATGGTTCTCATCTGCGCTCTTGCCAAGAGTGTAGGTGTGGCGGTGTTCGGTGAGAATCAGCATGTCAGGGACACTACCTTCACACCGCAACTGCCAGATCAACTTCTGTAAGCGCCAAGCTTCACCATACTCGGTGAGACCTATGTTGATTGTCCACACTCGCATTGGACGTTTCAGGAGTTCAAGTACTGTCGAGACCGCAGGTTGGCAGAGCCACCACCGCCTGCGCTTTTCGAAAGGATCTGTGCGGTGGATCCGACGTAGACGCCGAGCGCCTCAACCATTTCGTCTAGTCGTGGTCTGGTACACAACAAACCTGGCGGGAAGCTCAGTGCGTCTGCTCGACAAGGTAGTTCTGGATTCCCATCTGCTTGATCTGATCGAGTTGTACCTCAATCCAATCAATATGGGCTTCCTCGTCAACGAGAATAGACTCGAGGAGGTCGCGGGTCCCGTTGTCGCCAATTTCTGTGGCGAGGCGTATGCCTTCGTTGTATGCCTTTATCGCATCACTCTCTGCAGCCCAGTCGTTTTTATGCTGGTCTTCGACCTGCGCCCCAATGTTGATCTTATTCAAGCTGGTCACGATCGGGTGTCCCTCCAGAAAGAGAGTGCGTGCGATCAGCTTCTCAGCATGCTTCATTTCCTGGATTGCACGTTGTTCAATACTTTTGTGCAGACGCTCATATCCCCAATTGTCGGACATCTCGGAATGCACCATGTACTGGTTGACCGCCGTTAGTTCATCGGCAAGAAGGGCATTCAGTTTTCCAATGATCTTATCGTTGCCTTTCATGATTCCTTGTTCTCCTAAATGGTTAGTAGGTTTAACCTCTTGAGTTATACCGGTTAACTAGATATTAATCGCCTTTTGATATGCATCTGCTGCGGCTTCCATGATTGACTCTGAAAGCGTCGGATGCGCATGGATCGTATGGATGATATTCTGCGCTGTTGCTTCTGAGGACTTAGCAACTGCAAGCTCAGCAATCAGTTCTGTGACATCTGGTCCAATAAGATGAGCACCAAGCAGTTCACCATACTTCTCATGAAAGATGATTTTCACCAAGCCTTCTGTCTCACCGATGGCAAGTGCCTTTCCATTGGCTTCTGAATGGGAACCTTCCGATCTTGATTTCGTAGCCAAGCTCTCTTGCCTTGGCTTCAGTCAGTCCGATGCTTGCCACTTGCGGTTGACAGTATGTGCATCCTGGAATATTGTTGTAGTTAATCCCTTCGTTAGGAATACCAGCGAGATGCTCGACGCAAGCAATTCCTTCCGCAGATGCCACATGAGCTAGCCAAGGTGGACCAATCACATCACCGACTGCATATATGCCATCAACACTCGTCTTGTAGTGCTTATCCACCTTGACAAAGCTTTTCTCAACAGCAATCCCGAGTTCTTCCAAGCCCAAGCTCTCTACGTTACCTTGCACACCAACAGCCATAAGAGCAATCTCACCCTCAACTGCTTGTTCTCCTTTCTTGCCGGTGACTTTCACCCTGACACCGTCCGCCCCAGTCTTCAGTTCTTCGACTCTTGATTCGGTGAGAACGTTGATGCCCTGCTTGGCGAACGATTTTTCCAGCAAATCTGAGATCTCTGCATCCTCGACCGGCAAAATGTGCGGCATCATTTCCAGCAGCGTTACCTTCGTTCCGAAGGTACTATAGAAATAAGCAAACTCAACACCGATTGCACCTGCGCCGATGATCACCATTGACTCAGGAAGTCTTTCTGGAATCATCGCTTCGGTGCTCGTGATCACTTGCTTTCCGTCAATCTGTACGTTCGGGACACTTCGCGGTCTGGCTCCCGTCGCGATGATGATATTTCTGGAGGGCACTTCCTGTGAGGTTTTCCCATCACTTGAGACTTCAACAACGCCTCTGTTCTTGATTCTTCCGTGCCCAGAGATCTTCGTGATGTTGTTTTTCTTGAAGAGATACTCGACGCCTTTGGAGAGGCGATTCGCCACCTCTCGGCTTCGCTTGACGATCTTCGATAGATCAAACGTAGGATTGTCGTACTTGAATCCAAAATCAGCGGCTCTCTTGAACAGGGAATAGACATCAGCGCTTCTTAGGAGCGCTTTGGTTGGGACACAGCCCCAGTTCAAGCAGATACCTCCCAGCTTGTCTCTTTCCACACACGCTACCTTCATTCCCAGTTGCGCTGCACGTATCGCCGCGACGTAGCCTCCTGGTCCACCTCCGATGATAGTGAGATCGAAATCGTTTACTGCCATGCTTGAAGTCCCTCAGGGAAGATTGCTCATGCTTAGTAAACACCTGTGAATGATAATTAGTGCCCGCGCCAGCCGGGAAAAATATAACCATTTCGGTATCAAAAGTCAACACGAAGAATTTGGAATTTTTCGTTGATTTTTGATCGTGAATTCGTTATAATGACAGTGGAAAGTCAGATGGCGTATTATGCTGCAAAGCGAAGAAGCGACGCTGGATGAGCGAACAATATGAATGCTCATTGATTGCGCTTCATCTATGTTGTCGCACGTCTAGAGTGGCTGGATAGTACGACCGACAATTTGTATCGGGGCAGCCAACGACCCGCTTCATGCTGTTTGCTTTCTTAAAGGAGAATTTCCTGCGCTCACTAAACCTTTCTGCTCACAGCTTGGTGCTTCGCCCGTTTTTGAGTTGGCAAATCGGCTTTGTGTGGTGGGCATATGTTAGCAGAAACTCGGGGGCTTGCCCCCAAGATAGAAATTCCTAGTATTCATTATGGAACCAGAAACGGATAGGGCAAGTTTGATTGATATGAAAGAGGGGCAAAGAGGAATCATCGTTTCCATACTCGGAGGTAGAATGGCAACCAAAAGATTGGCTGATCTCGGAGTAACTCCGGGAACTAAGGTAAAGGTATTGAGGAACGCCCCATTTCACGGCCCAATAGAAATTGAAGCCCGAGACTCAAGACTGGTTTTAGGTAGAGGGCTGGCCTCAAAAGTCTTAGTGAAATCATAATGACAAATGAAAGGAAGTTGAATATTGTTTTAGCTGGCCAAGCCAACGTCGGGAAATCGGTCATATTTAATCAGTTGACTGGTCTTCATCAGCACATTGGCAATTGGTCTGGAAAGACTGTAGAAAAAGCCGAAGGAACTTTGTATCACAAAGGATACACTATTGATGTCTTGGATCTGCCCGGAATTTATTCTTTGTCAACTTACTCGCTTGAAGAGCTAATTTCCCGAGAGTACATTGCTGTCCAAAAACCAGATTTCATAATAAATGTAGTTGACGCTACACGCCTTGAAAGAAATCTGATTTTTACCTTGCAGATTTTGGAGCTAGAAAGACCAACGGTTCTTGCGTTGAATATGGTCAACCTACTTAGGAGAGTTGGAATAGCAATTGACTTCGGAAAGCTTGAAGAAATTTTGAGGATCCCAGTCGTTTCTGTCGCTGCTATTTATGGAAAGGGATTAACAGAAGTCTTGGACCGAGGAATTGAAGTAGTTGGCAAAAAGCTGGAGCCAGTACTGAAGTACGGAAAAGAAGTCGAGGAACGAATTAGCGAGTTAATTCAGATCTTGAGAGATGCAGACATAGATTTCCCTTATCCTAGCAGATGGATAGCCATAAAGCTTTTGGAAAAAGATGAAGAAGCCGGAAAGTTGATGAAGGATAGGAACCCAGAGATATTGCAGAAGGCGAGAAGTCTATGTTTAGAGCTTGAAGGAATTCATGTTCACGATTCTTCAATCGTGATTGCCGACGAAAGATGTCATTTAGCTTCTCATATAGCCAAGCAAGTCATCAAGATTACTAAGCCCGATAAGCTCAGCCTCCAAGAAAAATTGGATTTTTTAACCTGCCATAAGATTTGGGGCTATCCAGTAATGGGAGTAATCTTGGCCTCGATGTTCTTGGCTATTTTTGGATTTGGGGATTGGTTTTCTTTGGTGCTTGAAAGAATGACATTGAGTTGGCAACCAAGTTGGGAAGCAGTTTTCGGAATCTCAATCTGGGCTTCTTTGGGTTGGTCGGCTGTTCACTCGATCTTGGCTTTGATTGAAATCGCCTTGCCTTACATTATCCCTTTCTATTTCCTTTTGTTTTTGCTGGAGGACTGGGGGTATTTGGCACGAATCGCATTCTTGACGGATAATGTGATGCACAGAATTGGAGTTCATGGAAAGGCTTTTATTCCCTTGGTACTTGGTTTTGGATGTAACGTCCCGGCGTGCCTTTCCTCGCGGATCATGGAAACCCAACGAGAGAGATTCATCACTGGATTCTTGACCACCTTGATTCCTTGTAGCGCGGTAACAGTGATTATCATGGGATTGGTAGGGAGATTTATGGGAATAAGCTGGGCATTTGGACTGTATCTTTTTGTCATTCTGATGGCTTTGGGATTAGGAAAACTAGCTTCGAAAGATTTTGCCTGCGGAACCCACTGAGCTCATTATGGAGATGCCCACTTATAAACCTCCTAATCTTGGAACAGCAATTTTGCAGACATGGTTCAGATTGAAAGACTTTGTTTATATCGCTGGACCCCTAGTGATAGTCTTAGGCGTGATCATAGAGGGAGTTCAGTTAGCAGGATGGTTACCATCTATCGCTAATTTCCTAAGTCCCATTACGGTGGAATGGTTAGGACTACCTGCAATCACAGGAATCTTACTTATCTTTGGTGTTTTAAGAAAAGAACTGATTTTGGTGATGTTAGCTGCGCTCTTGGGAACGACCGATTTTGCTCAAGTTCTAAGACCCGTCCAAATGCTTACCTTAGCCTTGGTTAGTATGCTATACATTCCGTGCGTCGCTACAATCGCAGCTCTTCGGAGGGAATTTGGTTGGAAGAAAGCATTGGGTATTAGTGTTTTCAAAATAGTTTTTGCTGTTGGCACAGCGGGGATAATTTCAAAGATTTTGCCAATATTTCTATATACTAAATAGGGAATCTAGCTCTTCTCCTAGAAATTGTCACAAAGCCATATTTATTTTTCGGTTCGCCCATGAACTCTTCAGCCCTTCACAGCTCGCCCTCACTTCGCTCGGTCCTGTGAACAGCAGTTGTGAGGTTTCGGCTAAGCCTTCACCAAAATCGAAATCAAAGACATCAACTTCTCATAACCGCATAAGTTATATACCATTGCGTCAGAAGCATCGTTATCTTTTGAGGAAATGTATATTGAGGTTATAGGATCCTAAGCTGGTTCGTTCTTCAAAAAAGAAATTTGCTTTTTACGGCGTCTTTTCCTATATTTAACCCGTAATGAGTCTGATTAATAGAAAAATAGTAGCCGTCTTTTTAGCCCTTGTTTATCTCTGCACTGCGTCCTTCGTCGAGATTGGGCACAACCATTTTCTTTCTGCTGGCTCTCAGTCAACTCATCAGTTACAAAGTCACGACTACGGCAAAAGCGAACGACATACACAGGCTGGCTCAGAGAAACACTGTGCGCTGTGCCAACAAGCTCTTCAATTTGTCTCAACTCTCAATACTGTTTTTTCAGCCGCAGCACTACCAGCGCAGCCGCTAACGTCATCAAGTTATTCGCTTCACCCGTCCCAAGAAACTTGCTTCTGCTTCTTCGAGCGTGGCCCCCCCGTTTTCATTTCTTAACAACTCCTAATCCTTTTAGCATTACTCCAGCTCTTAAGTCTTCCGAGAAGATTCGAGCTAATGTCGGCACCTCGAATGTTCTGGGGATTAAACCAATTTTATGCGGAGATATTCGTTATGCACAAGTATCTCGTAGTTATTGGCATTTTGGCCTTTTTGCTAAGCAACTCAGTGTTCTCTCAAGACACAACCAAAGCAACTCCGCTTCCAGGAATGCGCGGGACGCCGAGCAATATTCCTGACATAAGTGTAATCGGAGATATCCCAGGCAAGGTTTCGAGCGACAAGAATGACCCGGATAGGAACAAGATTATCCTGAGAGAGATAGAACTTGCCCTTCAAGGCTATATCTATCCAGAGATGAGAGCAGATGTGTTTTTAGCCATGCATAGACACGAAGACCATGTTGAAGCGGAGATATGCGAGGCTTATGTCAGTTTCCTGAGGATAGTTGAGGGATTGAGTTTGAAAGCTGGTAAGATACATGTTGACTTTGGAAAGATAAACAAGGTTCACCAGCATCACAGGCCCTATGTTGACCAACCATCAGCACTGACCAACTTCTTTGGTGACCATGGATTGGTTGGTGAGGGGGTTTCCTTAGGATACCTTTTTCCGTTACCATTTTTCGCTCAAATTGATGTGAGCGCCTGGAGGGTGGCAAGCGAACACGATAACTATGAAGGAGAAGAAGAACCACAAGAGTTTGGTTTGGCTGACGAAGTGTATTCCACGCGTCTCTGGACGTCGTTCGCGTTGGGAGAGACTTCGGAGCTGGAGATTGGTGCAAGCGGTGTCACCGGACGCGGCTCACATTACTTGGAGCATCAGGACGATGCAAAGGTTGTCGGACTGGACTTGACCTACAAGCTCTGGCCTTCTACCTACGAACGGTTGATATTCCAGAACGAGGTATTGCATCTGATAAGGAACGTACCCGCGGGCGAACTCAAGAGATGGGGTTTCTACAATTTCGTCGGATACCAGCTCAACAAGTACTGGGATGCTGGCTTGCGTTATGATTGGTCGGAGAATGCCTTTCCCGAAAAGGAACACACAAGCGGTCTTTCGGCTATTCTCACCAATCATCTTACCGAAACAACAAATGTCAGATTCCAATACAGCTACAGCTTTGAACAAATATCTCACCAGGCATTCTTACAGATAGTCTTTGGTATTGGCCCACACAGCCATCCGTTACAGTGAACGAGGTGACCAAAATGAAGAAAAGACTGTTGCTGGCATTAATGATGTCAGTTTCCTCTGCTGTGGCATCGGGCGGTGAAAAGGTGAACGTAGCAACATCCACTTCAGATCTGGCCGACTTGGTGAGGATTATCGGGGGAGAGAAAGTTAAGGTGGTGAGTTTGTCGAGAGGAAATCAGGACCCCCATTTTGTTGAGCCACGCCCTTCAATGGTAATGCAGGTCAAGAATGCTGATGTGCTGGTTAGAATCGGCATGGATTTAGACCTGTGGGTGCAAAGTCTTATGGACGCTTCCGGAAATTCAAAAGTGATGTATGGCGGTCCAGGACATCTTGATGCTTCGGGTAGGATCGAAAAATTGGAAGTGCCCGTGGGCAAAGTTGATGCAAGTATGGGAGATATTCACATCTATGGCAATCCCCATTACTGGCTTGACCCCGAAAATGCCAAACCGATATTAGAGAGAATTGTAAACAGGCTATGTGAAGCGCTGCCTTCAGAGTCGGAATATTTCAAAAAGAACTATCGGGACTATGTGCAGAAGCTCGATTCCTCTATTGCCGTATGGGAAGAGAAGATGAAGCCATATACAGGAACGAAGATAGTTACATATCATAATTCCTGGCCATATTTTGCTAAGCGTTTCGGATTAGAAATTGTTGGTTTTGCCGAACCAAAACCAGGGATTCCTCCTACACCGTCTCATATTGTTTCTTTGGTAGAAAAAATCAAAAAGGAGAAAGTGAAGGTGATAGTGGTTGAGCCGTACTTTAATTTAAAACTGGCAGAATCAATTGCTGAAAAATCCGGAGCTAAGGTGGTCGTGTTGCCGACTTCGGTCGGCGGATTGCCAGAAGTGAAGACATACCTAGACTTATTTGAATACAACATCGGTAGATTGTCTGAGGCTTTTCAAAACTAAGGAGGGGAAATATGCTTGAATTGATGCTCTTGCCATTTATAGCTTGTTTTATACTGACAGGTATTCATGCTTATTTGGGAATTCATGTCATTGAGCGTGAGGTCATATTTGTTGATCTAGCATTGGCGCAGATAGCAGCGCTAGGCGCCATGATCGCTTTTCTTTTGGGGATTGAACTTCATAGCACAGCCTCGTATCTCTTCTCAATTGCCTTCACATTAGTTGGTGCCACAATTTTTGCCCTCACCCGATTAAGAAAAAGAGAGGTTTCCCAGGAGGCGATAATTGGGATCGTGTATGCGTTTTCAGCAGCAAGTTCCATTCTTGTGCTTGACAAAGCACCATCTGAAGCGGAACACATAAAATACATGCTTGTGGGAAATATCCTCTTTGTAAAGTGGACTGAGATTGTAAAAATGGCAGTCCTCTACAGTGTCGTTGGGCTGTTTCATTTTGTCTATAGAAAGAAGTTCCTGTTGATCTCTTTGAACCCTGAAGAAGCCCAGAAACAAAAACTCTCTATCAGGTGGTGGGATTTCTTGTTCTATGCAACTTTTGGCATCGTGGTGACTTCTTCAGTCGAGATTGCTGGTGTGTTGTTAGTCTTTTCCTATCTAATTGTTCCAGCCGTATGCGCGATGCTTCTGTCAGACAAATTGAAAACGCGATTGTTACTCGGATGGGCATTAGGCACCTTGGTGAGTCTGATTGGTTTATTCCTCTCAGCTACGATGGATTTTCCTACAGGTGCTGCCGTTGTATGTACTTTTGGATTCTTGATATTGGTAGTAGCAATCCTAAAGGGATTGGTTGTAAGATGGATGTATAGACTTCCATGATATTGGAACCACAACGAACGATGGAAGAAATCCGCGAATTACGAATTGGCGAATCCGGTAATTCGGTAATCCACAAATTCTATCAAATATAAGTTACTTCACAAATAGGAGGTTACAGATTATGTCTAAGAGAAGATTTCGATGTGCACAATGTGGATATGCTTGGGAAATTGCTCATGGCGCTCCACGACCGTCCGAGTGTCCTCAATGCAAAAGTGTTAACATTCATCGAGCAGAAGAAGATAGAGGTTATGCTAGTAGAGGGGGAAGAGGTCGTAGAGGAGGCGGTCCACCATGGACAAAATAAGAAAACAGGCCTTGGGACCAGGTGGATTTTGTATTTGCCCAAAATGTGACTATGAAAAAGCACATGAAGCAGGGATCCCATGCAGGGAAGAAAAATGCCCCAATTGCGGGATCAGGATGGTGAGGGAAGGTTCTTATCATCATCAGCTGATAGAAGAAAATAAGAAAAAGGAATGAAGTAATGGTATTGAAACACTCCCACTGCTATGTTTGTGACTTAAATAATCCGATGGGTTTACGGGTTGAGTTTCGCCTGGAGAACAACAAAGCCATAGGCCAATTTGTCCCTCAAAGGGAACATCAGAGTTTTGACAACATCACCCATGGTGGTGTCTTGAGTGCCCTGTTGGATGCGGCGATGAATCGCATACTGCTTTTCCATTCCATCAAAGGAAAAACGGCGAGGCTGAAAGTTCGTTTCAAGAAGGAAGCGAAGATCGGAGAGCCTCTCACTGTAATAGGTGAATTCGTTCAGATTAAAAAATTATACGCCATGACGAAAGGAGAAGTAAAAGATTCGCAGAACGACACTATTGCCCAAGGAGAAGCAATTTTTATTGTGCAGCCGGTCAGAAGAAGATAGAGGCTTTGCCGACGGAGGCAGGAGCCCAAAAAGTGGGGGGCGAAAAACTAATGTAAAGGAACTATGAATATGCAGACAGAGCATAAACCTGGTACTGAAGCAGCAAAAAATCTTGAAGGGATAAAACACCGTTTGGTGGTTATGAGTGGGAAAGGGGGTGTGGGGAAAAGCACGGTGGCTTCAAATCTTGCTATGGCATTATCTCTAAAAGGTTATGAAGTCGGTCTGTTAGACGTGGATATACATGGGCCCACCATACCTAAAATGCTTGGGATCGAGAACAAGCGCCTGCTTGGCTCAAAGGAGGAGGGCATCGGGCCGGTGATTCTCCCACCGCACCTGAAGATAATGTCTATGGGCTTTTTGTTGTCGGATAGGGACTCACCCGTCATCTGGCGTGGGCCACTCAAGATGACTATCATACGTCAGTTTCTGGAGGATGTGCGATGGGGAAATCTCGAGTATTTGATAATTGACTTACCACCAGGCACTGGTGACGAACCGCTAAGCGTGGCACAGCTTCTGCCACAAATTGACGGCGCAGTCATTGTGACGACCCCGCAAGATGTGGCATTGGTGAGCGTAAGAAAATCAATTAATTTTGCCAGAAAACTAAATATGCCAGTGATTGGGCTAATTGAAAACATGAGTGAGTTCGTGTGTCCGCACTGTGGAAAATCCACACATATATTCAAGAAGGGTGGCGGACAGAAAGCATGTGAAGACCTTGGCGTGGCATTTTTGGGCCGTATTCCGATTGATCCCCAAATAGTGGAGTCCGGTGACAACGGGAAACCTTTCGTGTTGGAGCATGCGGATACGTCATCCGCAAAAGCGTTCGAGGAAATTGTGGACAGGATTGAAAAGCACATAAACTTGAAGGAAAAACAAAAAAGAAAAGAGGATGTATGAAGATTCCAGGAGAAAATGAACAAGGCATGTGGCCTGGGGATTCTGTGTTTGCCGCAGGTGTGGGGAGAAAACACGCCACTGAGCAGGCATACCCTGCCGAGAAGGAAAATGCCCCAACTGCAGGGCTAATATGGTAAGGGAGGGTTCTTACCATCATCAACTAATCAAAGAAAGAAAGGAGGTGATTAACATGTCTGGATATAGAAGAGGCTGGCATAGAGGCCGATGGTGGCAACCAGCAGTAAGGGCCACTCAAGAGCATACCCACATAGGACCTTGCGGGTATGGTTTTGGTCCCCATGCATCTTGCCGGGACAGAAGCGGTAGAACTGTTCATGCGCGACAACTTTGTCGCTGGGGCATTCCTTCGGCACATACAAGGGAAGAGCTTGAAGCAGACATGAACCGGTTATAGGAAGAAAAAGCAGAACTTGAAAAAAGGATAAATAAATTGAAGGACAACCTTAAATCAAAGGAGAACAAATCATGAAAATAGCCATTGCATCAGACGATGGGAAGATCATGTCTTCCCATTTTGGAAAAACGAAGGGATTCGTAGTCTTTGAGGTGGAAGGCAGCGAGAAAACTCGCGAATATCGCGCCAATACTTTCACGGGACATGCAAGGGGGTTGGAAGGTGCTGATCATACAATTGACCGACACGGACCAATCTTGGCAGCTCTGGGTGATTGCAGGGCTGTGATTTCGCACGGGATGGGCAGAAGGATCTACGATGATTTGAAACAGGCAAGTATTGAAGTTTTTGTGACTGACGAAACTGATGTTCAAAAAGCACTTGAGCTGTATCTCAGCGGTGCGCTCACTGATAGACCGGAATTAGGATGTAATCACAAACATGAATGAGCAACATCGCCTGAGAGCGTATTCTTTCTTGTTGCACTGCACCCGAATCCCGCTCTTTCCGCGAAAGAGCGGGATGACTCTTTTCCTGTATTTGCGATCAAAGATCGTGTGAGCGAATGGCGAATCCATGAAGAAGATAATATACAAACCGATAGGTGTGATTCATTCTCCTTTCAAAGATATCAAAGGGATGCCCATACAATCAGCTGCTGCTAAGGGTGTCGTGGGAACGGTAGAAATAAAACCTGAGTATGCTGCTGGTCTCAAAGATGTCGAAGGATTTTCACACATCATCCTAATCTACCATTTTCATCTCTGTGAAGGTTACTCATTAGAGGTTAAGCCCTTTCTGGATGACAGCCTGCATGGCGTATTTGCTACAAGGTCGCCCAGACGTCCTAACCCTGTAGGAATATCTATAGTTAAGCTTGTAAAAGTTGAAGGTCGCACGCTCTACATCGAAGAGGTGGATATTGCGGATAGTACACCCCTATTGGATATGAAACCTTATGTACCAGAATTTGATGGCCGAGAGGTAGAGCGAACAGGATGGCTTTCCAAAACAGCAGATAAAGTATATGAGGTGAAAGCAGATGGAAGGTTTAGAAAGCCATGAGACTTTTGATGGAATAGCATATACGCTCTGCCCATAGGAATATTGCTTCATTCAGTCACATCGTCAGAGTTTTTGCTCACCAAGACCTGGAGAGAGAGCAAATGCTACCCAGTATGATTGAAGGCTTTGTCCTCTTGGGCAGTGTGGGGGCAGTAGCCTTAGCCGACACCTTCTTGCTATTCCCCGAGAAAATGAGCCAGCTCGTCATCCCCTGTTTGATCAGTTATGCTATCGGGACACTTCTGGGAGCGTCCTTCTTAGGGCTTATTCCACATGCCTTGAAAGGCGTTCCTGCTTCATCCATTCTGCCCACTCGTGACGCTTGCACGAGTGAGAGAGAAATCATACAGGACTCAAATTGAGCTCGGAATGTGAATAAGATGCACCTGACAGCCATTGCTCTCGATATGAAGCAGCCTGTAGGTCAGACGGCATCTCTCATAGTCTTTTAACAAGATACGTTGTGTCGCACAGAAGTGTTTACTTGCGACCCAAGAAAGGAATTGATTTATTGGATTCAGAATGATAACTCAAGAAGACTCTAACAACAGGGAAAAAATATGAGGTCTCAAGCTGCTGGTACCACTTTGATTACATTGCTACTGTGTCTATTTCCTCCGTCCCTCTTTGGGGGAGACACGGATTCAGTACCTGTGCCGAAGATGATTAGGCTAGAGGTGGGGGAAAAGGGTTATTTCAAGATACTCGGTGGCTTACCTGAGAGCTACGTTTTGCGTTCTGGGCTGGTCACCCTAAAGCCTGGCCGGTCAGTCGGCAAACACAACACTGGAGATCATGAGGAGATGATAATCACACTGAAGGGAGAAGGCGAGATGCGCATAACCGGTCAGAGGTCCTTGCCCGTCAACGAGAAAGTGGTTCTCTACTGTCCACCACACACAGAGCACGATGTGTTCAACACTGGAAAGAAGACGCTCCGATACATATACATTGTCGCGAAAGCCTCGAAGTAGTTTCTCGACTATTCCTATTTGAGCTCATTCCGTGCGTAATGCGCGTGAACTTTGAGGAGCATGAAGGCTAATCCAATCCCTGTAGTTGGTCGATAGGTCGCTCTCTCAAACATCGGATGCCCATCTCATACTCATAACGAAGATTTCGCGTGTCCAAAATTGGGGATCAGTGTTGCACGTTGCTGGTGTCAGATATATCAAGGAATTTCCGCACATCATCCTAATCTACCATTTTCATCTCTGTGAAGGTTACTCATTAGAGGTTAAGCCCTTTCTGGATGACAGCCTGCATGGCGTATTTGCTACAAGCGCACCCACAAGTAGCGCAAACAATGGCGCTTGCTTTGTTGATAGAGTTCAGTCCGGATTGCTGAAACCTTTCACTTGCGAGAAAGTGACACTCTCCTAGTCATCAGGACGGCCGCATTGTCTATGCAGGTCTATGCGCTGTAAGCTGAAGCAGCAAGGGGACCGAGTCTCTTCAAAACCTCCTTTCATAGACCTTCCACATCTTTCCATCATATCTCTAAGCTTCCTAGTTAGATGCATAGTCCAATTTCGCCAGCGCACTCTTCTCTGCACCCTGTAAGGTCCGATGAATGCTGATGAGGCATTCTAGCGACTACCGTTGGCTGCCAAGCTCTTTGGCAAGATAAATCATTTGCCCGATGTGATGATAGAAGTGGATTGAACATTTCAGCAAGATGTTGAATCGGTTTTCCGCATCCGGTTCGCCAATAGCCGTGTACTCTCTTGACCAATCGTCCACTGACTGGGTCTTGATCGTTGAGATTACGATGGCGACTGCCTTCTCAAGTTCCTTCAAGACTTCTTCCTTTGACCGATGATCTGTCTCCGTGAATTCACGTTCCCGATTACGAACATAGCCAGTCCCTGCGATTTGGGTCCCAATGTAGTAGTTCAAATTGCCATTAACATGCAGCACTAAATGTCCGAAGCTGTTCCCGTAGGGGAAAGGTTTTACCCAGAATTGTTCCTCTGGCACAGAGTCAGCCAAATGGCGCACTCTCTTCGCAAGGTTCTCGTAGCAGCGAATAAAACCAGATGCGACTGTGTCGGATAAATTCTCCATCTCTGATCTCCTACATATCTTATGCTGAATCTCGGTCCATCCGTCAAGCGTGACCGGAGCGGCGTGCAGTATCGTCGTGTCCGTGTTGACGCTATCGCTAGGTTCCAAGGATGTGAGCAACTGCATCAATACCTTCCTGCATTATGTCTTCAAGGTAGACCTCTTGCTTGCCCCGGCGGTCGATTAAGTCCAAGTAGCGCTCGCCCAGCTCGAAGTTTGGGCGACCTTTAGGATATGATACTGCTGCCTGTCGAAATACCGCGCGAAACTTATCAGTTGAAACAGCGCACCGTGCGTAAGCACACGGTTCCGCGCTGCCAACAGCTTCCGTAATTCTTCGCGGGAGCGGGTAGGCAAAACCGTTAGGCTGCTTTGGTGCGGCAAGTACCGAGTGGTGTGTTGTAACGTTCCTGGCAGCTTTCAGGAACAAGAAGACATTAGATACCTGGAGTTCCTGGCGTTCGCATGTGCTAACCATCTCTTCAATTGAAACGATCGTAAATAGGAAGGCATCGAAGTAGACAATCATTTCGAAGTGCGAGTCCAGAGGAGGGCCACATGCAGTAATAAATTTCTCGCGAAAGAACACGGATTCTTTCAGACGTACCCTTGATGGGTCTGCCGTTGATAATTCTACTTCATTCATCATTTTTCTGTGAACCTAACGTTGAAGTTCACCGGCGCGCTTGAGCGCGTCCGGTGTAACGACTTGCTATGCCTTTTTTACAAAAGACTCCAAAACCTCAATGTACTGGCGTTTGCACTTTTCTTTGTTTTTTGGGAATGCACAATAATTCGGATGTGGAAGCGCTATATCTGTTCGCACAGAAGCGCCAAGAACAGATTGGACAGCTTCTTTAACTACGCTGCCCATAGAAATTACTGTCGTGGGATTTATGCGGTTCATGTCATAAGTGAACATGGTCATAGCCGCATTTTTCGCTGGAAGCGGCAACTCGTTGAAGTTTAGATTTTTAGCGCCCTTTGCGTAACCAAGCCAGGAAACGTTGGTTACATAGAACGAGCGGTAGAAGTTCTTCGCACCAAAGTAATCTACCACCTCATGGAAGAACTGGGCAGAACGTTCCATATCTTTGCGTTCAACGTTCGGAATTAGCTTTGAAAGGGACCCGAAGTCAGTGAAAGGAATGCCAGTCTTCCCTGCTCCTAGGCGACCCGGGTTAATGCCACAAAGTACAGTCTTCGGCTCACCTGCGGCGTAGAACCTACGATTGAACTCGAGCACGTGTTCCCAATTTTCTAAAAAGTCCGTGAGTATCTTGATCTCAGTTCCTTGAAGAAGGCGTTCGATATCTCCGGACTCGAGGTACCTTTTTCTTAATTCCTCAACGAGCATTAGGGATCCTTCTTAAAAGGCATAACGGTTGGGAGCTAACCTGCGCCGCCCGTTTTGGACTGCGCTAATACTTGAACTTAGCTCGCTGGTTATAGATTTCACTTCTCTCTGCCTAATGACTTTTGTTTTCCGCGTTCGCGCCGCGCGGGGCGGTGTCAGGTTGAGCGCCTGGTTAGGCGGTGCATCTGGATATAACTATTTCTCTAACCTTTTTATAGCCTCATTTGCAGCATCTCTCACAACTGATTCTTTCTCCGTTTTGATCAATTCATTAAGATAAGGTAGAGCTGTTTTATCACCTATTTCCGCAATGGCTTCACAAGAATACCAACGAGAAAATAGGTCTTCATCTTTTAATCTGTCAACGAGAATTGGTATAGCCTTCTTACTTTTCAAATAGCCTAATGCGTGAATACATGCGAATTTTTTAAAACGATCATTTCCTTCAATAATATCTCTTAAAATAGGAATACACCGTTCATCCTGAGAATAACCTAATGCATATATTAAACCATCACTTAGCCGGTCACTTGTTTTTGCTTTGTCGTATGCTAATAATAATTCATTGGTTACATCTTTTTTACCTATTCGAGCAGCTGCTATAGGAATTTGATCTGCACCACCAACCGTATTTGAACCACCAATTTTCCCATTATTTATTGATTGAATTAAAACAGGTAATGCTTTTTTATCACCAATTAGTCCTAGACATTCAGCAGACTTATATCCAATTCCATAATCTGATGAATCAGACTTCACTGCCGAAATCAATTTGTCTACTGCTGGCTTACCTATCTTAACTAAAGCATTTCTTGCCTCATCATATGGAGTTGTTTCAATGTTGCTAAATGTAATTGAAGAGTCTGTAAATGATTTAGCAAGACGTACTTTAGTATAATCATCCAAACATTTTATTAATAAATCTATTTCATTTCCCTGGTAATCACCAGTCCTAGCTATTTCATGTGCTAAGGTTGCTTTTAGAGCAGGATATTTAGACTGCAGTCCTCCCTGCAATCTGAGTTGTTTCGCATAATTAGGCTGAAGGTTCTGCTGAGCCAGCGCACACAGGTTCCATGCAGAACTGATAATAATTGAGAATGATATTTTGATGAGAATATTTTTCATTATTGAATACTCCTTATTAGTGATGCACCGCCCAACTATTGATTATATGGTTTCTTCTGAGCCAGAGGCTTCTCAGCCAGAGGCTGATGCGCTTGTGGCGTAATAGGCGTTCAGCTTAATATTACCCTTATGCCGCTCTTCTGCGGCTTAAGACGCCAGTGTGTGTCAGTTATTAAGTTCTGTGCTGCCAGCTATCTCAACCTGCTTCTCGGGCGTCTTCGGTATGTTATGTGTTTTCTGCACAACACCCTTTACTTTCCTCATTGCAGAGTGCAAAGATGATGACGTGTCGAGCCATTATTGCTTGGGGAGATGGATGCCTAACGGGTGCGTCATGTGCGGCGCGTAGCGAAGCGGCGCGCCGTCGCCTGCAGGCGGTGTTAGGCCGCCTTCTGTCTTGAAGGCAATGTCCTTTGATGCGAACGCTCCAGCACGCCGCCCACGCCCGATGCGCCACGCGAAATGAAGCCACCTTCCAACGATCCCAACCGACATCGCCAAAGAGCCGCGATGGTGGTGTGGTCGGCGGCCGCCTGTCCGGCGATCATGCTGGATTAATTCAATGGTGTTCCGCCGCCTCGGCTTCGGCTTTCGTCTTGTGCACGGTTCCATCCGGATGTTGAGGTGGCGTATAGACCGTATACAGTTTGAGCGGCTTGGTCGGAGAGGTATTGATCACGTTGTGGTAGGTGCCAGCCGGCACGACCACAGCGCCCCCTGCGCCGACCAGATGTTCCTCGGTATCGTTAAGGACGAACTTGGCTCTACCCTCCTCAATCCGGAAGAACTGGTCAACTTGTTCATGCACCTCGTTGCCGATTTCTTCCTTCGGCTGCAAACACATCACCACGAGCTGCAAGTGCTTGCCGGTGAACAACACTTGCCGAAAGTACTTGTTCTTTTCGGTGGCCTTTTCGATAGGTCCAACATAGCCGGTCATTTTCTTTGCCTCCTAGGCTGTTGATTTTGGATCGTGTTGCTTTCCAGTCACCGCGGCACAATCTAACGGTAGAGCATGCCTGCTCCCATTCAGTCGTTGGCACTGGGCGCGTGAATTCAGTTGAGTGTGCATGTCGCCAAACACTCGCTTCACGCAAGTGGCGGCCTAACGTCGGTTTAACTGGCGCGAACTCAACCGATACTTTCCCAAACGACGGGTTTAGACCCACCTCCTGAAAACCCAAAAGGCGCAGCGAGTTCGTGTCCGGTTCAAACAATTGTTAGGTCGTCGTTCATTGATTCTTCTTTAGGGCTTCAATTAATTGGCTTAGAAGTCTTAGCTGTTCCTGTTGAATTGAAATAAGTTCACCCCATTGCTTCTCCCTGAGCAAGTCTATTTTCTCATGGAGCGCCATTACTTCAAGCTCCGCCTTTAAGTTGACTTCGTAATCGTGCTCCGCGCTTAGTCGATCTTTGGAGGCCTGTCGGTTTTGAGACATTAAGATTATTGGGGCTTGGATGGCGGCAAGCATAGACAAAAAAAGATTTAGCAGAATGTACGGGTATGGATCAAATGATTTATCAAGCTTGATCAGAACGAACGAATTCAGGAAAACCCAAGTAACCAGTACAACCGCAAAGATTGCGATGAAAACCCAAGAGCCTCCAAAAGTTGCGACCTTATCAGCCATCCTCTGGCCGAAAGTCAGTTGTTCAGAAAAGTCTTTAACGACATTTCTCGAAATATGAATTCTCTCGGCGAGATGATGAGTAACTTTCTTTTCTTGTTCACCAAGATGTTCATATTTCGTGCGAAAGAATTTTTCTGATATTTCGCTTGCTTTCTGGTTCATTGTTTTACCGTTTGTCGGTCTAACATGGCCATCAGCGGGAGCGCGCCGTTTGCGCGATCCGCTGCACGGCATGGTTAGGGCGCTTCAGTTCCTTCGATACACATTTACGAAGTGAATCGGATTATTAACGCTAGAGTAATTATCGATCACGCACCGGACAACGTAATGATCATTCGGCAGATTGCCAAACGCAGCATGAATCATATAAGGACAATTACACCTGCAACCGTTCTGCGCGGTGTCAGCTACCGACACGTTGATCGTATCGCCAGCAATACTCCAAGAAACCTTGAAACGATCTGAATCTGGACAGCAATTTGCTTCCACCGAAAAATCCATGATTAGAGTGTCGGTAAAAGTGTACACAAAAACAGAATCAAAGAGGCTCCTTTTGGGAAGACCTTGTAAGCATTTGCTGGATTGGTACGAAAAGGTGAGAGTAGCTTGAGTATCAGAATTGGTCGATTCTTCTGTACAAGAAAAGCAAACAAGCACCATCAGCCCAATGGCCGCTATGAGTACTGGCTTGTTCATAGAAGCCTCCTTTCCATGATCGATGATTAAGGATGATTCAAAAGATGAGACGGAGCGCCCTAACGGACTGGAACTAACCTGCGTGCAAACGTTCCAGCGCGCTGTAACTGTTTTTTAATTCGCCGATAACTATCCGTAACGTATGTTGTGATTTCATTTCTCAACACTCAAATCTCTGGGCACGTCACCTGCACGCGGTGTTAGGCCGCCTGCTGAATTAGAAAAGCCATATATGCGTCTATTACTTGCCTGCAAAATACCGTTGCCGACTCAAGCACTTCCCGCGAGCGGGGTTCAACAAGCAAATTGCGTAAGTCAAGTGAGTATAAAGGCGCACCGGGCATTGGTGCATGGCGGCCAACATCCAAGGGGGCCAACCGCATATCGTTGCAAACCTTCCCGAATTCTTTGAACTTCCTCTTCGTGACTCCGTATGGTTTGAGCGATTTCAAGAATTCATCTTCGCTGCCGAACACATTCGTGATGACTTCAACTGCCTTGTAGAACTCAATCAAAAAGTAACGCGGATTGTCGCACCCAATCAAGTAGAAGGCCAGCGCGTAGTAAAGGGTGGGGTTGAGCACGCGGAGATATTGAGCAATACTGTTTACCGCAATCTCAAGCGACTCATCCTTGCCTACATGGTAGAACCCTTTTATAACCTTGTCTCCTTCTCGTCTTTCCGTCTCTTGCCGTATGATTCGCTGCACTTTGAACCGGATGCGGTCAACTTTATCAAATGCGCTGTCGTCTGATGGATTACTGGCTGACCCAATCAAGTTGTAGCTGATGAATGTTTTATAGGTCAGGAAATATCGGATTGGATCGACAAGATAGCGCGGTGCTAACGAATCGCCTGCAAATATAAACAAGACCTCGTCATTCTGAAAGAATAGCGTCAGGTCATGTTCTTCAAATTCCACGCGGCAAGGGGATGTAATCTCAAGTCGCTGGTTGGATGCACTCGGTGAACCCAGGCCTGCCACAGTTACATGAGCAGGAAGTCCATACCAAGGATTCAGAATCGTTCCCGTTGCCTTGATACTGATGGGAGGGACTCCTCCGTGATATTCTGTCATAACTCTTGAGATTCCCAGATAGCAATGCAAGGCTTGACGCGGCAATCTAGCGGTCTGACGGTTGGGAGCTAAGCCGCGGCGGTACAGTGGTTGAGTTTTCGCTTCAAGATCTTGGATTTGCCCTAGCCCTGAATTTTATGCTCCAGCTCACGCCGTCGGCTTTAGTGACCGGTTATACCGCACGTGATTGTTACCAAAAGACAACTCTAATTACCCAGACCACGAAACCAAGAGCGACAACTGCAAGCGCAAAAGCGGCAAGGAGTGACCCAGAAACGAAAGCAGTTTCACCACGAGTAATTGCACTCCCAGCTTGAGCAGCTTTTCCGAATACCAACAGGACAAGGCCGACGACTACTCCGCTTATTGCACCGACTAACAAACCAGAAGTAAAATTGATGTCAAGCGCAAGTGCCCATACTAGACCTGCAACAGCTCCAACAATTGCGCCGTAAACTATAGATGGAATCAGCATGTTAATAATGTTCGTGCGGCGTAATTATTGATTATATAGTTTCTTCTGAGCCAGAGGCTGATGCGCCTGTGGCGTAATAAGCCTTCGGCTTAATATCACCCTTATGCCGCTCTTCTGCTGCATAAGACACCAGTGCGTATCAGTTCTTAAGTTCTGTGCTGCCAGCCATCTCAGCCTGTCTCTCAGGCGTCTTCGGCATGTTATGTGTTTTCTGCGTAACACCCTTTGCTCTCCTCATTGCAGAGTGCTTGCCGGGCTGAGAACACCGCAGACTTCGGGAATTCAACGTTGCTCTGTGGACTCGCCCTGATCAAGACCGAAGGATCGTCACTGTCTCCAAATCCTTCTGACCCAGAAGTCAACGTAGGAGCGATTCGCTAACTGCCTTGCTTTTCACATCAGAGTATAACAAATTCATTCGCAAATGTCAAGCAATGAAGATCACAGAACTTTGCGAACCGGAATACACAGGTGTCCTCCTCAGATGCGTGGATCGGCAAGCGTTCGCCTAAGGCTTATGCTGCAGCATCACCACGATCAGAGCAGTTCTCTTCTCGGAAATTTCTTATTGATTTTTGATTGCGAATTCGTTATAATTGTTCCAGTTTTCAGATGGTACGTCATGGCACAGATCAGAGAAGAGACTTCGGTTGAACGCACGGTCGTTTCAAATCGGAAAGCGCGACATGAGTATTCTGTCCTGGACACGTATGAGGTAGGGATCGTGCTGAAAGGAACTGAAGTCAAATCAATCAGGCAAGGCAAGGCAAACTTGCAAGACAGCTACGCTGACATCGAGCGCGGTGAAGTGTGGCTGCATGGAATGCACATCAGTCCGTATGAGCAGGGCAACATCTATAATCACGAGCCGAAGCGGGATCGCAAACTGCTGCTGCACAAAAAGGAAATCCGCCGTCTCGTCGGGAAGATTCAGGAGAAAGGACTGACGTTGATTCCCCTCAGATTGTATTTCAAAGGTCGCAACGCGAAAATCGAGCTGGCGCTTGCTCGGGGTAAGCGACTGTACGACAAGCGAGAAGACATTGCGAGGCGAGAAGCGGAGCGGGAGATGAGGAGAGGAACCAAGACGAGAACTGTCGCTGATGGCTAAGGGCAATCCTCAGAATTCTTGACGTCTGAAATCAAATGAACCAGCACGACGCTGACATAGGCGTTGCAATTCACGATTACTAGGAGGACATAGGTAGAGTTGTTCCCACTACTCAACGAGCAGATGGATATCATTCAACGAGGTGCAGTGGAGATTATTCCTGAAGAAGATCTCGTTCGGAAGATTGAACGCTCCATCAAAACAGACAAGCCTCTTAACATAAAGTTGGGATGTGATCCCAGCCGCCCCGATCTCCATCTTGGACACTCGGTAGTCCTGCGGAAGATGCGTCAGTTTCAGGACTTGGGACACCAAGTGATATTGATCGTTGGCGATTTCACGGGCATGATTGGTGACCCATCAGGAAGAAGCAAAACCCGTCCCGCTCTCACGCTTGAAGAGACACACCGTAACGGTAAGAGTTATCTTGACCAAGCCACCAAGATTCTTGCTGCCGAGAAGACCACGATGGCTTACAACTCCGAGTGGCTCAGCAAGATGAGCTTTGAGGAGGTCATCCGCCTCGCAAGTAAGTACACCGTTGCTCGAATGCTTGAGCGCGATGATTTTGAGAAACGATATGAAGCTGGTGAGCCAATCGGAGTCCACGAGTTTCTATATCCGCTTGCACAGGCAATGGACTCCGTTGCCATCCACGCTGACGTCGAGCTTGGCGGGACGGATCAGAAGTTCAATCTGCTGGTTGGAAGAGACATTCAACAGGAGTATGATCAGGAACCGCAAGTCGCGCTCATCTTACCCATCTTGGAAGGAACCGATGGGGTGGAGAAGATGAGTAAGTCTTTGGACAACTACATCGGCATCAGCGAGCCACCGCATCAGATCTACGGCAAGACAATGTCCATTCCTGACAAGCTTGTCCTAACTTATTTCGCACTTGCGACGAATGTCTCAGCAGAAGAGCTGGAGAAAATCAAGACTGATCTGCAAAATCCAAGTGTCAATCCACGAGACTTGAAACGACGGCTTGCTCGAGAACTCGTTACGATCTATCACAGTCCTGAAGCTGCTCTTGAAGCTGAACAGGAGTTCGACGTCATCTTTGTGCATAAGGATGTTCCTGAGGAGCTTGAGGAGTATCATCTCAAACCATCGGACAGTAGAATGTCTGTTGTTCAACTGTTGTCACAAACCAAACTGGCATCTTCCAATAGTGAAGCACGCCGGCTGATTCAGCAGGGGGGGGTGAGCATTGATGGCGAGAGGGTGACGGATGTCAACGCGATCATCCCCGACAGGAAGGAATTCATCTTGAAGGTGGGCAAGCGAAGATTCCTGAGGGTCATAAGAAGTCAATAAATTCATCACAAATATCATCTATTAACCACGATGGACGTTCCAACTAGGATTTTCTTTACGAAGGGGGTAGGAAGGCACAGGGATTACCTCCAATCATTTGAGTTGGCTTTGCGGGATGCAAAGATAGAGAAGTGCAACATCGTTGCTGTCTCCAGCATCTATCCGCCGGGGTGCAGGCGTATTTCTATTGAAGAGGGATTGAAGCTGCTCCAGCCAGGACAGATCACTTTCTGCGTGATGGCACGCAATGCCACTAATGAGCCAAATCGGCTGATTGCCGCATCCCTCGGGGTCGCCACACCTGCAGATCCGACTCAATACGGCTATCTATCAGAACATCACCCATACGGGCAGACAGATGAGAAGGCTGGAGACTACGCGGAGGACCTTGCTGCGACAATGCTCGCTTCCACATTAGGCGTTGAGTTTGATCCTGACACGGCGTGGGATGAACGGGAGAAGATATTCAAGATGAGCGGGAAAATCGTGAGGACGTTCAACATTACTCAATCTGCTGAAGGCGACAAGAACGGGTTGTGGACAACGGTAATCGCCGCAGGGATTCTACTGCCGTAGATAGCATCACAAAAATCGAGCAGTTGGTCGCTCAGAAGCGATACATGAAGCAGACAGTTCTGCCACGGGCAGTCGGAAGAAGAGAAGAAGGCAAACGCATGTGGCAGCTCTACGGCAACAGGGTTTTATATTCTTCATAGTATCCCATCACATTGCTGACATATTCTGTCGTCTGCTTCCAGCCGAGAAAGTATCCGTTGGTAGGTCTCGCTTCATCCCAGATGTGCTGATGAAGCGTATAGTACTGCTTCGAGAGAAGAGGCAAAGCGCTTGCGACAGCATTCCAATTCGTGACATCCTCACTCGAATACTGGGCGATCTTCTGGGCATCGAGAACATGTCCCAACCCACAGTTGTATGCGGCTAAGGTGAGCCTGATTCTGTCATCTTCCTTCGCGTCTCCAAAGGAATCATATTGTTGCCAAAGGTAGAAGATCCCAGCGGCGATGTTGTTTCGTGGAGAAATAACCTCTTCGAGTCCGAGTCTGTCAGCAAGCTCATCTCCTGTCCGAGGCATCAATTGCATAAGTCCGAATGCCCCCTGGTGGCTTTGTACAGCTTCAGAGAACTTCGACTCCTGTTTTATGACTGCCAGAATCAATCGCCAATCGAAGCCGTACTGCTTCGCGTATTTTCTGATTTCTCTTCCGTACAGTCTGACAATCGCTTTTGCCTCACTGTCCGTGGATCTTGCCCGGTCTATCAGGTCTTCTCTGATTCGAAGGCGGGTTGAATCGCGAGAGATCGCGAGCGTATCCCCGATGACATCAACCGTGCTCGTTTCCTGCCCGCAGGCGATAACCAGAGTGCTCAAAACAGCAATATAGTAGATGGAACTTCGCATCAATGCAAGCCCATACCGATGATGAGTCCGATCATCAATCCAATCATGACGAACAGACCACAGACGACAATCCCCACGGCGATATTTCCTCTCTCAAGCTCTTCGGCGAACGAGAAGTGTGTCACCTTGTCGAACAGTTTGTAAGAGGCGACCGCGAATACCATCCCAATGACGACACCAACGATCGCATAAACAATGTTGTAAAGCATAACTTGGAGGGGCATATTTCAACCTCATGATTTTTGACAAAAGCAAAGCTCTTGCCAACAAAATAACACATTCGACGCTGAAAGTCAAATGATTTGTGTAATGTGACCGAACAGAGTCCACCGGAGAGTCGTTCCGATGCCTGTGAATTCCAGGGTTGATTAGTAACTAATTTCTAGTTATAATAGAGCTGAAGAGCTGGTGCAGAGTCCGTCACGAGTCATAACGCCTGGTCTTGCAACCTAGCGGAAAGAGCCACAGCGGTGAGATGTCAATGGCGCATCACACAGTACGACAAGGATACCGACAACTGGTGGAAAGGCTTAACAGATTCCCTCAGGGAGCCTTTCCTTCTGAACTTCTGTACAAGATTCTCGAAATGCTCTTCAGCGAGAGAGAGGCTGCACTTGTGTCGGTTCTTCCGATTAAGCAGTTCGCCGTGGAAAAAGCCAGCCGGGCATGGAAGTTGGGAATGTCGGAAACACAGAAGATTCTGGACGAACTTGCCAGTAGGGCAATACTCATTGATGTCGAACGAGACGGAGAGCACCTCTACGCGTTGCCACCGCCAATGGCAGGTTTCTTTGAGTTCTCAATGATGCGGGTGAGAGGGGATATTGATCAGAAAGCATTGAGTGAGCTTTTCTATCAGTACATAAACGTCGAAGAAGATTTCATCAAGGGACTATTTACGCAGGGAGAGACACAACTAGGCAGAGTATTTGTCCACGAGCCTGCACTGCCAAATGACAACGCACTGCATGTGCTTGATTACGAAAGAGCAAGTGAGGTTATAAAGACTGCGTCGCACATAGGTGTCGGTCTGTGTTACTGTCGCCACAAGATGCAGCATATCGGCAGAGCCTGCAATGCTCCAATGAATATCTGTATGACGTTTGGCAACACGGCTGCCTCGTTGACAAAACACGGCTTCGCACATCAGGTGAATGTGACTGAAGGCATAGACCTGCTGCAAGAAGCCTATGATAACAAGCTAGTTCAATTTGGGGAGAATATTAGGGAGAGCGTGAGCTTCATATGCAATTGTTGTGGCTGCTGTTGCGAAGCGATGATTGCTGCTCGAAGGTTCGGCATCCTTCACCCAGTACATACGACAAATTTCATTCCGCAGATCAATGAGAAGAGCTGTAACGGCTGTGGCAAATGTGTTGCCGTTTGTCCAGTAGAAGCGATGACGCTGGTTTCGGCGAACGATCCAAATAAACCCAAGAAGAAGAAAGCAAAGCTTGATGACGATGCATGTCTCGGATGCGCAACGTGTGTTCGTGTGTGCAACCCCCAAAGCATAAGTTTGAAGTCACGAGCTAAGCGTGTCATTACCCCGATAAATGGTGTGCACAAGGCTGTGGTGATGGCTATTGAAAGAGGGAAACTGCAGAATCTAATTTTTGACAATCAAGCGCTTATGAGTCACAGGGCGATGGCAGCAATTCTCGGCGTTGTCCTGAGACTGCCGCCTATCAAACAGGCGATGGCAAGCAAACAAATGAAGTCGAGATATCTTGAAACCCTCTTCACACGGTTGAAGGCTTGATGTTCTTAAACCCGAAACTAACTCAAGAGGAATCATTCATGTTGTGCAATCGAATGACCCTTCTCTCACCTATTTTCTACTCTGTCTTCGGCGTAGGGCAGCTATTTCTTGCATCTGTCTACTCGCAGACGAGTGGATCCAGACCTGAATCGGAAATTCGCGGTGTGTGGGTGTATCCTGCGTTCTTCGGATCAGAGAAAGAAGCAGCCATCCCCAAGATACAAACCACTTTGGATGAATATCTTCAGTCTGGTATCAACACCCTCATGGTTCTGGTGAAGTCAACATCGGGACAGGTGTACTACAGAAGTCGTATAGGTCCCGTGGATTCAGCTTGGGATTGGGATTTCTTCGGCACCTTTTTGGAGGAGGCTCAGAAGCGACGCATGATCGTGCATCCCTGGTTCTGCGTCTTCACGGAGGGAGGAATTCTCGGTCAGGTACGACAGCATCCTGAGTGGCTCATCCGCAGCAGGAAGTCGGAACTCGTAGCTGTAGTCAATCCTGTTCTTCCTCAAGTTCGAGAGTACGAAATCAGTCTGATGAAAGAACTCGTTGAGCAGTATCCGGTCGAGTGGATACATCTAGATTACATTCGCTACCCCTGCGAACCGACGGAAGTCTACTTCAGTTTCGATCCGCAGACGCGAGCGCTCTTCAGGGAATATTCCGGTGAAGATCCGCTGAATATCAGAGCCGTGGATTCAGGAAATATCCTCTGGAACGAATGGATCGAATGGAATGCAGGAAAGGTCACGCAGTTCATACGAGAACTTAGAAAGGCGCTGAAAGCGTCAGGACGTCCCGTCAAGATCTCGGCTGCGGTATTCCCCAATGCCGATAATGCCAGAGTGCTTATTGGCCAGGATTGGGCACATTGGGCTGAGGAGGGTTTGGTAGATATGCTCTGTCCAATGCTATACACGAACCATCATGGTTTCTTTGAGGGACTCACGCGTCGCGCTGTCAGCATATCCAAGGGGCGCTGCCAACTGTGCGCTGGAATCGGGATAGGTACTGCACATAATCAGAATACGCCTGATGGAGTCGTTAGGCAACTGAAGATCAGTCGGGACTTGGGCTCCGATGGCGTCATCTTCTTCTCTTCCTCGAGCTTGAAGTCAGAATTCCTCGAAGCACTGAGGGAAGTGAAATAGGTCCGTGATCGCACCGCCAGCGAGTGATCTTATCTATTTCTTGGTGGAATATCTGCGGCGTCTATTCTCTCACATAAACCATTTCTTCTGATAGTGCACAACATCACCGAAGCTCCGCATGAACTCCATCTCTTCCTCGCTGAGCGGTCCCTGACGGAGCGAAGCGATGTTCTCCTCAAGTTGTTTCAAGTTGGTGGGTGAAGTGAGGCAGACATGGACATTGGGATTTGAAAGGACAAACCGATAGCACATTCCTGCCGTAGGTATACGTCCATCCCTTGGCAAGTTTTTCGGTCTTCTGAGGAGATAGGTCCAACGTGTAGCAGTGTAGCTCACCACGCCTGGATCGTATGCTGTTAGGTGTGGGAATATATCTTGCTCCGCGCCGCGATGTGCGGCGTTATACCGTATCATGAGAACGTCGAGAGCACCTTCGGATGCGAGCTTGCCCGCGAACTTCCGATCGTGGCACGACATTCCGATGAATCGGATTCTTCCTTCTTCTCGCAGGCGACAAAGCTCATCTCGAGCCTGCTGAGGAAAATGCTTCTCTTTTGTAACGCCGAGAAAGAGGAAGGCATCTATGTAGTCTGTGTGGAACTGACGAAGTCTCTTTTCTAATGTACGGCGAAGATTGGGATGACCGATAAGAAGATTGTATGCCCCCGTGATGAGGACGTAGCGTTCTCTGTTTTGTCTGAGCACGTCCTTCATTGCGCCGGTCATCTGCATGTCAAAGCCAAAGGCGAAAAAGACATTCATGCCTTCATCCAAGGCTCTATATATTGTTTTCTTCCCTGGTAGGTAAGTGGCTGAAAGACCGAGCCGGTGTACGGGAATCCCGGTTCTTCCGAGTGTTGTATGCGTGAAGTCCTTGTTCAAAAGTTGTACCTCGATTGCGGTGGACTAACGGGAGACTGCCAAACCAGTAAGCTCGGTCGTGCTGAATTTAACCAATAAGTCGGAAAAAATCAAGTACACGAAGACCGTCAGTCATCTGTCTGCGTTTGAATTTACAGGTTGATTAGAAGATTTTTTTTAGTTATTATATACCTGTGTGCTGCTCAGAAATTTCGTGATGAGGTAACATGCTGTAGTGTCTGCAGGCGTCGAAGGGCATACATCAGGACACTGTAGTGAGGCTAGCTGGAGATGGATGCTGCAGACGACAGGCAACAACGTCTGAAAAAGTCGGAGACAAAGCATGGGAAAGCTGAGAGTCGTGATACCAAAAGGCAGGATCAGCGAGAATGTCGTGAAGTTGTTAGATGATGCAGGTGTCAGCCTACGTATGGATGAGAGGGTCTATAGACCCACTGTGAGCGATCCCGAGATCGAGGTGAAAATAATGAAGCCACAGAACATCTCCAAGCTTGTGGAGCTCGGGGCACACGATGTTGGATTCACAGGTTATGATTGGATCGCTGAGTCTGAAGCAGATGTGCTTGAGATGTTAGATTTGGGGTTCGATCCGGTGAAGGTCGTCGCAGCCATACCAGAGACACTCGTCACCGAAGACCTTCACCGAAGGAAGATCGTAGTTGCATCTGAATATGAAAGGATTTCGAGGACATTTCTCGAGAAGGAGAAATACGATTACGTGTTCTTAAGGACCTATGGCGCGACAGAAGTCTTTCCTCCTGACGACGCAGATATGATCATAGACAATATTGCCACTGGGAGGACATTGGAAGAGCACAATCTTCGGGTGATCGCCTTGATTCTAGAATCCTCTACACGCTTCATTGCTAACAAGAAGGCACTGGAAGATCCATGGAAGGGCGAGAAGATCCATGAGATGAAGATGTTGTTTCAAGCCATATTGGATTCTCGCGAAAGGGTAATGTTAGAAATGAACGTGCCCAAAGAAAGATTTGAAGAAGTTGTGAAAATACTGCCTTGTATGCGTGCCCCGACAGTGGCACCGCTCTATGGCGAACTAGGGTACGCTGTGAAGATTGCTGTGAAGAAAACGGAAGCGACGAAGCTCATTCCTTTGCTCAAGAAACTTGGTGCAACGGACATCTTGGAATACGAATTCAGGAAAGTGGTGATATGATGGGAGCGGGAAGAATCTCCTTAGGGTTTTCTCTGCTGTCCGACAGATGATCTGTCAGACAGGACTGTTCTTCCACAGTTCAAGTGCCGAAGAACATCGAAAGCAGGATCGCGATAACATTCTTGAGGTACTGAAATGAGAGTTGCTGCTACAGAGAGGAACACGAAGGAAACACAAATCAAAGTCAAGCTCAATATTGACGGCTCTGGGAAAAGCGAGATCTCTTCTGAGCTTGGATTCTTTAGCCACATGCTCGAAGCCTTTGCCAAACATGGATTGTTTGACATTCAGGCTGAGATAAAGGGCGACGTTCACGTTGACCAGCATCATACGGTGGAAGACGTGGGGATCGTGTTTGGCAACGCGTTCAAGACCGCTTTGGGTGAAAAGAAGGGTCTGAAGAGAGCGGGCTTCTTTTTTTATCCAATGGATGAAGCGCTGGTTATGACGGCGATTGACATATCTGGCAGACCCTATCTCAGATTTGATGCGAAGTTCAAGAACAAGAAGGTGGGGGATTTCTCGACAGACACGCTGGAGGATTTCTTTCATGGTTTTATATCTTCTCTTGGAGCAACTCTTCACATCAAGGTCCACTATGGACGATCTGATCACCACAAGATCGAAGCGATCTTCAAGTCACTTGGCAAATCACTAAGAGAGGCTTGTCAACTTGAAGAGAGATTAGGAGATGACGTACCAAGCACAAAGGGATTGCTATGATCGGAATCGTTGACTACGGGGCCGGAAACCTTCGTTCGGTCAAGAAAGCGATGGAGCATCTTGGTGTAAGATGCAAGATCATCGCTTCGCAGGATGACTTTGCAGGTGTCGAAAGGATGATTCTGCCAGGGGTTGGCGCTTTTCAAGCGGCGGTGGATCGGTTGCAGGAGACAGGGATGTACGAAAGCGTCAAGGATTGGCTCCTTTCCGATAAGCCGTTCTTAGGAATCTGTCTTGGGATGCAGCTTCTGTTCGAAGAGAGTGAGGAATCGATCGGCAGCAGAGGTTTCAGCATATGTACGGGGAGAGTAATCCGTTTCAACCAACGGAAGGTACCACAGATCGGTTGGAACACGGTCCTCGCAAAAGGAGAATCAAGAATCATGCATGACATCAAAGACGGAAGCTTCTTTTATTTTCTGCATGGATATTATGTGGAAGCGCAAGATGATGACATCGTTGTAGGAACGACCGAGTATGGTAATGTATTTCCCTCCGTGATTCATAAAGGCAACACCTATTCCGTCCAGTTCCATCCAGAGAAAAGCGGCGAAGCTGGACTCAAGCTACTTAAGAATTGGGTGGAGCAATGTTAGCGACGAGAATCATACCGTGCTTGGACGTGCACGAGGGAAAGGTCGTCAAAGGAGTGAGGTTCAAAGACATCAAAGATGCCGGAGATCCTGTCGCATTGGCGAAGCTCTATAACAATGAAGGAGCTGACGAGCTTACGTTCCTCGATATTGCCGCATCATACAAAAGCAAGGAGATAATGATTGATGTGGTAAGGCGTGTCTCGAAACAGGTCTTCATCCCACTTACAGTCGGCGGCGGCATAAGGAGCGTGGAGGATGTGCGAAAGGTGTTGAATGCTGGCGCTGACAAAGCTGCCGTATGTACGGCAGCCATTCAAGATCCTTCCCTTATTACTGAAGGAGCAAGGATCTTTGGTTCGCAGTGTATCGTGCTTTCAATTGATGCTAAGCGCGATGGAGACAAGTGGAGTGCCTATACGCATGGCGGACGAAATAATTCTGGGCTTGACGCAGTTGAGTGGGCGAAGCGATGTGAGGAGCTTGGTGCAGGAGAAATCCTCTTGAATTCGATAGACAAGGACGGAACGAAAGAAGGTTATGATCTTGAGCTGACTCGGACGGTTTCTGAGGGCATTGGGATACCTGTCATAGCATCCGGCGGTGCTGGGAATCTGCAGCAGATACTCGATGCCGTTGTCCTTGGCAAGGCGGATGCTGTTCTTCTCGCCTCTCTTTTGCACTACGGAGAATATACGATGGCTGAAATCAAGAAATACCTGCAACAGAACGGTGTGTGTGTAAGATGGTAATTCCATCCATAAGTCTAGTGAACGGCAGGGTGGCGGAATCTGTCGAGGATCAGTATCAGCCTCTCGAGTTGGTCGAGCCGCTGGAGCTTGCAAGAGAACTTGACAGATACGGTGAGATGGCAGTGATAGACCTTGATGCTGAATACGCTAGGGGTGACAACGTCAAAACGATCAAGAAGATTTTGACGATCGCGGAATGTAGGGTTGGGGGCGGAATTGGGAGTGTGGGAAGAGCGAAAGAGTTGACTACACATGGAGCAAAGAAGATCATCATAGGATCAAATGCCTTTGAGAATGGTGAGCTGAATCGTGGCTTCTTGAGTGAACTAGTGCAAGCGATAGGCAAGGACAAGATAGTGATCAGCGCAGATGTTCAGGATCAGCGTGGTACGATGAGGGACAGGAATCGTAACACCGCACTCAATCTCTTCAACGTTTTGGATCAGATTGAAGAATATGCCTCTGAGCTTCTAATTCGACCTGTTGATCAAGAAGTTATTCCTGAGTGTGTGGAGCTTGTTCGGAATTTGAAAGGGAGGACCGATAACAAGTTGACTCTTGCTGGAAATGTGACCTCACTTGAGCAAATCAAGGAACTATCCGAAATTGGAGTGGATGTCCAAATTGGCATGGCACGTTCGAATCGTGCAACAAATCTTCCCGAAGCGTTCATCGAATCACTAGACTGGAGATCGGCAGTTACAGTGATGCCGCATGGCACCACAAGAATTCAACTGGTGCCAACCATCACGCAGGATCGAGTAGGTCAGGTACTGACGCTCGCGTACAGCAGCAAGGACTCGCTCAGGAAGACCTTCCAGACGGACAAAATGTGGTATTTCTCAAGGTCAAGAAATAGGCTCTGGATGAAAGGAGAGACATCTGGAAATATTCAGAGATTCGTAAGGATTAGGGCAGATTGCGACAGAGACGCGTTGCTCGCAACCGTTGAACAGGAGGGCGTTGCTTGTCACACTGGATTGTATTCCTGTTTTGGCGATAGGAAATTCAGCCTCTCCGAACTCTATGGAGTTGTCAAGGACAGAATCGAACACCCGACGCCTGATTCCTACACCGCGAAGCTAACCGATGAATTGCTGAGGCAGAAGATACTGGAAGAAGCGCGTGAGCTTGTAGATGCAAAGGGGAAGGACGAATTTCTGTGGGAGGCGGCTGATGTTTTGTACTTTCTCACGGTGCTTCTTGCAAAGAATGGTATCGAGGTAAATGATGTAATGTTTGAACTCGCCAGAAGGAGAAGAAGATGAAGATTGTCAAAGCTTCAGATTTGGAGGAAGCTTTCTTCACATACAAAGATATCGAGGAGATCGCCGTCGTGAAGGAGATTGTGGAGGATGTCCGACGGAATGGCGACAGTGCTCTCAAGCGATTGACTCTCCAATTCGACGGTGTGGCTTTGGAGGAACTGAGGGTCAGCACGTCTGAGATCAAGGGCGCGTATCGCAAGATTGATGGCGAAAGACTTGTGTCGTCCATTCAGTATGCGGCAGAAAACATCCAAAGATTCGCTGAGAGACAGCGAAGGCAGATGGAAGCTTTTGAATTCGAGATTGTCCCGGGAGTATTTACGGGGCAGAAGGTCATACCAATAGAGCGGGTTGGAATCTACGTTCCCAGCGGCAGATTCCCTCTGGTCTCGACGCTTCTTATGTGTGCGATCCCTGCGAAGGTTGCCGGTGTAGCCGAGATCGTTGTTTGCTCCCCGCCATCACATCATGGCTTTATTCATCCGGCAATCCTCGTCGCAGCCGACATGCTTAATGTTCATGAACTGTACCGAGTAGGAGGCGCTCAGGCAATCGGTGCTATGGCTTACGGAACGAGAGCAATCAAAAAAGTTGACAAGATTGTTGGACCGGGCAACAAATACGTTGCGCTGGCAAAGAAGGAGGTTTTCGGAATCGTCGGGATAGACTTCGTCGCAGGTCCGACGGAGATCATGATTATCGCAGATGAGACCGCCAATCCAGAATACCTGGCTGCTGACCTCCTTGCCCAGGCAGAGCACGACGGAGATGCTCTGCCAATCTTGGTGACTACATCTCTTGAACTCGCGCACAAGGTGCAGGAGAAGATCGAATTGACAATTCAGAGACTTGGAACGCGAGAGACTGCTCGACTCTCCATCGAGAAGAATTGCGTGATACTTCTTGTCGGCGATTTGGATGAAGCGGTCGAGGTCGCCAACAGAAGAGCACCGGAACACCTTCAACTGCAACTGAAGGATCCTGAACACCTCGTAGATCGATTGAGAAACTACGGCTCACTATTCATCGGCGAGTATTCTGCTGAAGCCCTTGGTGATTACAGCAGCGGTCTGAACCACACATTGCCCACAAACCTCGGTGCACGCTACACCGGCGGGCTGTCCGTCAAAGATTTCCTCAAACTTCAGACAACCCTGAGAGTGACGAAGGACGGCTTGCTGGGCGTAGGACCTACTGCAAGGACACTTGCCGAGATTGAAGGCTTGCTCGGACATGCACAATCAGTTGCGACTAGAATGAATGCGGACTCGTCATAACTCCTGATATGATTCCTCATCATGGACCATGCATTAGAGGGTAGGTCTGTTCGTCGGAACTTCACCCCTGTCCCCTCTCCTTCTCAAGGAGGGAGGAATAAGAGGGGTAAGGTCAGACTTTACAATGACGTACAATCATGCGGAGATTATAGATGCTTCCCCTTGTTATCGGCATTGCTGGAGGAACCGCCTCTGGAAAGACAACGGTCACAAAAAAAATCGTGGAGAGATTGGGAGGAGATGGCATCGTCATTCTTGACCACGATTCTTATTATCGAGACCTGAGTTACTTTGGCGAGCTGAAGCCTTCGGAAATCAATTATGACCATCCTGACTCACTTGAGACGCCTCTCCTAGTTCAGCACATAAAGACACTTAAAGCACGACAGCCAATTCGGCAACCAATCTACGATTTCACCACCCATAGACGTCAGCAGGATGCTCTAATCGTTGAACCGAAGGATATCATCATCATTGAGGGTATTCTCATTTTTGTCGAGAAGGAACTGCGGGACTTGGTGGACATCAAGATCTACGTGGATACTGACGCCGATGAACGGCTATTGCGAAGACTCAGGCGCGATATTCAGGAGCGTGGACGATCGCTGGAGTCTGTGATACAACAGTATATGAGGACGGTCAAGCCAATGCATCTTCAGTTTGTTGAGCCAAGCAAACATTGGGCGGATATTATCATTCCCAGAGGCGGTGATAACGAGGTGGCAATTGACATGGTGGTGGCAAGGATACAGGCTATGATCGCGAAGTAGTTTTCCCAATTTCGGATTGGCGATTTCGGACTGAGAATTCACATGCTCAACAGCGATCGAAAATCCACTTCGCAGCAAATTCTGAGGACAATCTCATGACTTCTTCTCGAGACAAACATATCTCTCTGCTCTTACAAACCATTGTCATCTTCTTTCTTGCCTTTTCGTACCCAGGGCAAACAAGCACGACGCCGGAGAAAATCATCTCGGCGAAAATCCAATCTTTGAGCACAGTAGAGGTGATATTTGACAAAGCTCTCAGACCACTGACACTCTCAGACGTTTCCATTGACGATGCTAGTGCCAACGGCATCACTGTGAAGGAGATCAAGATTGATGACAAGACTATGACGTTGGTGACTTCTCCCTTTGATGTCACCAAAGACTATACACTTGAAATCAGAGGCATTGGGAGAAAGGAGTTGCAACCCGATGGTGTTCTTGAACTCTTCGTCTCATCAAAGCCACTCGGGTGCAATGTCGAATCAGGAAACACTGTCTTTCGCCTTTTTTCACCACGAGCGACTTCGGTAAGGTTGGTTCTATTTTATAGGTATTATGACGAGACGGGGCACGAATACGATATGGTGAAGGATAGCGATGGAGTGTGGGAGTGTAGCCTACCGAGGACACACTACGGAAAGTATTATGCGTATCGAATTGACGGACCGAAAAGTCAGACTGAGATGTTCGATGCATCGAGACTAATCGCTGATCCCTATTCTAAAGCAGTGGCGACAGAGAACCATTATCTTCATCCCGGCAAGACGCTTATCATTAGCACGAGCGACTATGATTGGGAAGGAGACAGTTTCGCGCGTATTGACGTGGAAGATGTCATTATCTACGAGATGCATATCAGAGACATGACCGCGCACGCAAGCTCTGGCGTTTCTCCGAACAAGCGAGGCACTTACAAGGGACTCATTGAGAAGGGAAAGAAAGGCGGAATCAGCTACATCAAAGACTTGGGCGTGAACGCTATTGAGTTGCTGCCGTGTCAGGACTTTGGGAATTATGAACTTCCGTTCAGAGATTCCTCCATTTCGGTTTTCAATACCTGGAATCCATACAGCAGAAATCATTGGGGATATATGACTTCTTACTTCTTTGCGCCAGAATCTTACTACGCTACCGGCGGCACGATGAAACCCGGAGAGTCAAACGGCACTGACGGAAGACAGATCCGTGAGTTCAAAGACTTGGTGAAGGCATTTCACAAGGAAGGCATTGCAGTGTTGATGGATGTGGTCTACAACCATGTTTCTCAATGGGATCAAAACTGTTTTAAATACAGCGACAAGAAATACTATTTCCGGTTGGACAGCGATCAGAATTTTGAATCCAAGAGCTATTGTGGCAACGATTTCAAAACCGAGCGTCCGATGGCTCGTCGGCTCATTGTGGAGAGTGTGAAGTACTGGATGAGAGAATATCACATAGATGGCTTTCGCTTCGACATGGCAACAATGATTGATTGGAAAACCTGTGAGGAAATTGTTCGAGAGGCTCGGAAAATCAATCCGAAAGCAATTATCATCGCTGAAGCGTGGGGAGGAGGCAAATATGAGTTGGCAGGTTTCTCCAAGATTGGATGGGGTGCCTGGAACGACTTGATTCGGAACGGTGTGAAAGGACAGAATCCTAAGGATGGTCTTGGATTCTTCTTCGGCAAGTGGCAAGGGACGAACAACATCGAATCAATGAAACGGTATGTGCGAGGAAGCTTGGTGTCTGACGGTGGGTTGTTCGTGAAGCCTGCTCATTCGGTCAACTACATGGAGTCGCACGACGATTATACGCTCGGTGATTTCATCCGCATAGGCAATCGGGATGTCGCTGAGAATGAGAGGATAACAGATGTTGACAGAAACGCTAAGCTCACGGACAAGCAGATGAAACTGAACAGACTTGCCGCACTCTTTCTCTTAACGAGTCAAGGGGCAGTGATGATACACGAAGGACAGGAGTATGCCCGCAGCAAGGTGATCGCCAGAAGCAATGCACCTGATACGAATGTAGGCGAGATTGACCACAACAGTTACGAAAAAGACAACGAGACCAACTGGCTGAACTTCAGGCACAAAGATATGAATATCGAGCTAGTGAACTACTACAAAGGTCTCATTGCGCTCCGAAAAGCACATCCAGCATTCAGGCGGTCGGAAAAGGACGATATTCGGTTCCTGGACTGTGAGACACCGTTTGCTCTCGGGTATCAGATTCAGAACAACTCTTCGCACGACAGGAACGATGTTGTGGTGTTGATGAACGGCAATCCTGAACAGTCTGCAGTTTTCACACTGCCTGAAGCACGGTGGGATGTTGTGGTGGATAACAAATCTGCAGGAACGAAAGTCCTCCGGAGTGTTTCCCATACGATGGCAGTTTCGCCGACTTCAGGAATGGTGTTGTTGAAAGATTGAGTTGTGAACGTGCTACGCACTTCCGAAGTGCATAGCACGTCTCAGTACAGGATTCACAAATCATGACGGAACCAATTATTAACGTTGGCATCATTGAACAAGATAGGAGCGTGGCGTTCGATCTCTCTGGAAACTTCGCCCTGAGCGTGTCGAAGGGCTTTCTGCTCGGTGCGCAAACTGTTTTGCGACCAGGTGAATATCAAGCCTCCATTGACGATGGATCTGTCGTTGTGGAGGATGCAGCGGGCAGACAAGTGGCGACGTCAAAAGGCATTCTGCTTGTCCCAGAAGTTGTTGAGAAATGCAAGATTACTCTCAGAGATGTGAGGATAGGAGTCAAGTTCCATTGGGAAAGAAAGGAAGATCAGATTTTTCAAGGGAGTCTGAGGCTTGTCCCAAAGAATAGGGGCATTGTCGTCATCAATGAAGTCCCCCTCGAACTCTATCTCACCAGTGTGATTTCCTCGGAGATGAATGCTGCCTGCCCGGTGGAACTCCTGAAAGCACATGCGATTATCTCCCGCAGTTGGCTCTTAGCGCAACTGGAAAAGCCAGAGCATCGCCGCAAATCAACTCAGGAGGATGCCCACGTACGGTTGTCGGAAGAAGAGATCATTCGTTGGTATGACCGTGAAGATCACGATATGTTTGATGTCTGCGCCGATGATCACTGCCAGCGATATCAAGGAATCACAAAGGTTATCTCAGAGAATGTCCTGAAAGCAGTCAAAGCGACTCTCGGGACTGTGCTGATGCAGAATGGACAGATTTGTGATACAAGATTCTCAAAATGCTGTGGTGGAATCTCCGAAAATTATGAGAACGTCTGGGAAGATGTCCAGGTGCCATATCTTGTCGGAATCGTGGACAATGATAAGAAGCCAGAAGGATTTGCTTTCCCGATTGGAACAGAAGAGGAGGCAGAGAAATGGATACTCGGAAATCCGCCAGCGTACTGCAATACGGTTGACGAAAACATTCTCACACAGATTCTTGTGTCGTTCGATCAGGAGACGAAGAACTTTTATCGTTGGGAGATCGAACAGAAGCGCGAGGAATTTGAGAAGTTGATTTTGGAAAAATCTGGTATTGACTTCGGCACGATTATGAATCTTGTTCCCCTCGAGCGTGGTGTTTCAGGAAGACTTATAAGACTCCGGATTGAGGGAACGAAAAAGACTGTGACGATCGGGAAAGAATTAGAAATCCGCCGTACACTCTCGAAAACGCATCTCTACAGTTCGGCATTTGTCGTTACAACCGAGCGGGATGCTCAGGGCGTGCCGACAAAGTTCAGATTACTCGGAGCTGGATGGGGACACGGTGTTGGACTGTGTCAGATCGGTGCGGCAGCGATGGCAGTGAGAGGGAAGCAGTATGAAGAAATTCTCTTGCATTATTTCAAAGGTGCTCATTTGGAAAGGATTTATTGAACATGCCGAAGAAATATTGTCTTACTTTTTGCAGTATGCTTCTAATACTGGTCACAAGCGCTTTCGCACAGCAAAGAATAGATCTGTCGGGATTGTCATTTTGCATTGACCCCGGACACAGCCGGAATGAGAATGTGGGAGCCTATAATTACCCTGAGGCTTGGAGAGACCTTGATGTCGCGTTCCAGTTGGAAGAACTGCTGAGATCATCAGGTGCTGATACGGTGATTCTGACTCGGCGTGACCGAGTCACCCAGGTGTCCGTTTCTCAGCGACCGACCATTGCCAACAACGGAAACGTTAGTTGGTTTCACTCGATACACAGTAACGCATGGACTGACGCATCGTTGAACTATGTGCTTGCTTTGGTTGAGGAGAGGAGGGAGTATAGCGACAATCGTCAGCTGTCGGATGATAGTCGTGGAAAAGGACTTGGTGTTGCGTACTGGGCAGGGAAAGCAGATGTGATGGCGGGCATCATGTCTTCCAACATTGCCAAGGGATACCGAACGCAGAACAGAGGTGTCTTTCTTGATTGGACCTTTTACGGAGGTGCAAACGGGGGATACAACCTTGGCGTCTTTCGACCATTGTTGATGCCGGGAGAACTGAGCGAGGCTGGGTTTCATACCAATCCAAAGCAGAATCTTCTAAATATGAATTTGGAATCGAAGCGGGTTGAAGCGAAGGCACTCTGGTTTGCCTTTCTCCAATATTTCAATGTCCCTCAACCTTCAGTCAACACGGTCTGCGGTATTATTACGAACGCAAGAACTGGTAAGCCAATTGACGGAGCGACAACAACACTGCTCGGACGAACCTATACCACGAACACATATCAGAATACATTCAGTCAATGGACAACTGATACAACTGTCTCAAACGGCTTCTATTACTTTGAGGGCATCCCACCTGGAACATATCCTCTAACAGTCTCAGCACCGGGTTTTTTCGACACAACTGCTCGGGTCACTGTGATAAGTTCCTTCTTCACCTTTCAGGATGTTGCTTTGCTTCCTAGGACCCCTGCAGCCGTGGAGCATCGCAACGGGAAGCCGCCATTGGAATACGCACTGTCACAAAACTATCCGAATCCGTTCAATCCTGCAACAAGCATCGAGTTTCGAGTCCGCGATGCCGGATTCGTGATCCTCAAGGTGTTTGATGTGCTTGGTCGTGAGGTGAAGTCGCTTGTCAACGAAGATCTCTTTCCGGGTGCCTACAGAGTGGTGTGGGATGGTAGCGACGACTCTGGTAGACAAGTGTCGAGCGGAATCTACAGCTATCGTCTTGTGGTTCAGAATGCACTTGGGGGAAGCGAGTTCACTGGAACGAAAAAAATGACACTCGTAAGATGAAGGACGTAGTATGTATTTCCAAGTCGTCGAGCTGACCCACAAACAGTAACGCAAGAGACAAGACCAAAAGTCTATCACAAATCGGTCATCTAATGGGTTCTTGCGGGCTTCGCATAATCTTCACAAACTCTGGAAGGGAAAGCGCCATGCGAACAATTATGCTTCTTTTGTTTTGTTGCCTGCCATGGATGTCAGCGGTTGCACAGCAAGTGGAAATCGTTGAGGCGCCGCATCCGATAACCGTTTCAGCATACTACTCAACGCCGCTCATCTCACCGGACGGCAACCTGATCGCATGTTCTCAGGAGAGATATAAGGGGATTTGCTTGATGAATGTTGATGGCACTAATGTCCGAACACTGTGTGAACATGCGGGAGCTGGCTGGGGATTTGAGTGGTCACCTGATGGGAAGTATATCGCGGCACGCATCAATCAGCTCGAGCCTGATAGCATTCACAAGATGACGACGGTTGAGGTGATTGACGTTCAGGACGGCACTAGCATTCTCGTGATGCCACTCGAAAAGAGCGCAGCCATAGGTTTGCCGCAGTGGTCGAGCAATGTTGTCTACTTCTCCACCAAGCAGGGAATCAAGTCGAGCGCGGTTCAGAAAAGCAGTTCTGGTAAAGATCTCAAACTCACGAAACTATCTAAGCCGAATGTTCGTTACAGGACTGCGCGAGGGATTGTATTGGAGGATCTTGGTGCGAAGCGAGTATTGAAATCCCCTGGCGGACGAGAAATCCTGAGTAGTGTGTGGTCTCCGACTGGTGATAAGATAGCCATCGAAGTTGTAGGCAGACCAAGCCTCTACGTCATGAGCGCGGATGGAAGCAATATGATAGAACTCGATGCGAAAGGTGAACGACCTCGATGGCTGAACGACAGCTATCTCGTCTATATGGTCACAGAGGACGATGGTCACAGACTTCTGGCAGGTAGTATCTGTCTCGCAAAGAGCGATGGCTCATCGAAGGTAAATCTAACTCCTGACTTGAACAAGATCGCACTATATCCCAGTGCATCGTCGAACGGGACAATCGTTTTCAGCACGGAGGATGGAATGATCTATGTGATGAAGGTGAGAGTGGGTGAGTGATGATGAAAAAGGAGTGCTGTTATTCGCGCTTGTTCCGTGTGGTTCGCCCTCGAAAAGTCCCTTTTATGCCGCAGACATGAGCACACAAATTGCATTTGATTTCCTCAGCAGAATTTCCTATATTCATTCCGAGTGCCAACCTGAGACTCTGTCCAACTGATGCATATGAGAACAAGGGTACTTTTCGCTGTCATCTCCTGCACTCTCTGTGTCCAAGAAGCAAGTGCACAGTACAGGTTTGAGAAGCTCATCTCAGTCCCTTGGGGGAATCAGATATCAGATGTCGGCATCAGATGCGAAATTGACGGCAACTACGGACCACAGAGTTTCGATGTGAATGGGGGCCGAATCTTTCTTCTGGACACAGAACACCGTTTGGTGAAAATCTATGAAAACGGTGGTGACCTGAGATCAACTATCCCGGTTCCTCAGTTTGCTCAGGATATTGCGGTGTCAGACAATCAGCACATCTATGTTCTGTCAGGTGGGAATGCTGTCACCGAATTCGATGAACGCGCAATCCTGAAAACAGAGATTCGGTTCGACGATGATGGGCCGGTGGTGACGGGGATTCGGAAAGGTCGTTCAGGCTTGATTCTCTATATGAGCAGTGGGGAAAGCTGTGAAATTGCGCCAGGTCCCTCAAGTGTTCGCCGTCTCTCAACGCTGGTCACTAGGCGGCTGGGATACTTGAATACAACCGGATACGGTTGTTACACAGAAAAGAAGAATCGAGCACTCGGAAGTGTCTCTCTTTCAGATGACCGTGGACATTTGGCTTCGTCGTTTGCAATCGCGTTCGAGCAAGATGATCTAGCAAGCCTTCGGTTTCTCGGAAGCGACTCATCTGGCAATGTCTATCTCGATGTCGAACGCTTTGTCCAGAAGATCCCATTGAAGGTGCATAGAGAGATTAGGGAATATTCCTTTTCCGGTGAGTTGTTGAGCGTGATTCGGCTGCCTCGGATATATCACTCGTATGCATTCACTGATATTCGGATTGGAGCGGGGGGTGAAGTATATCATCTGTTATCACGGGAGAGTGGCATCGAGGTTGTACGATGGAGGACAGACTCGCTGCGGGGAAACACATCTGATCACACGGTGCATGTCGCCGAGTGTCCCGGCGAGTATCAATATGAACTTCACTACAATTGTCTTCAGAGGGAAGGCTTCCATGGTGACATGGTTTCAGGAATCCCGCAGATCACTTCCGTCACCAGGGACGAGGCGCTGCAAATCGCTGATACCTATGTGAAGCATACCTGGGTATGCCACGACAACAATCTCACGCACGGCACAGTCACAGCTCCTGATGGCATGCAGATTTGTTCCCCCGGATGGATCGTCATCGGCGAAAACACGAAGATCCCCTATAAGTGGGGGGGCTTCAACACGCTGCAGGAGTTCGATGCGGAGCTGTCGAAGGGGAAATATGCTGGCGACATCTACACCTCGAAGGACTACGGAAGTCTGTATTGTGTCGGCGTAGATTGCTCAGGATTCGTCTCTCGGTGTTGGAAGCTAGAGTACCACTGCCCAACCTCAGCAATGCCATCAGTCACCGTTGCCTACAGTTCCTGGGAGCAGCTCAAGAAGGGGGATGCAATCCACAAGGTTGGTCATGTTCGGATGTGCGTTCAGAGCAATCCCAGTGGCACAGTAGATGTTGTCGAATCATCGGGTGCGGATTGGCGAGTTACCTATCGGACATATACGTTCTCTCAGTTGACCGGATACACGCCGAGATACTTCATAGGGATGACAGATATGCCGACGGTGGTGGTGGCAGCGAGTCCGCCGAACGGATTCTTGCTGGAGCAGAACTATCCCAATCCGTTCAATTCGAACGCAAAAATCGAATACCAAACTGCAAAATCAGGTAATGTTAGTTTGAAAGTGTATGATATTCTCGGGAGAGAAGTGACCACACTTGTTGATGAAGAAAAACCTGCTGGCAATTATGCAGTTGATTTTTCTGCCGGAGGCGGATCCGCATCTGGTGGAGTTGCATCCCGCTTGGCAGGATTGCCAAGCGGCGTATATTTCTATCGCTTGTCGGTTGTTAGCGATCAGGGTTCGATATTCGTGGAGACGAGGAAGATGACATTGCTTCGGTAATCTCTGGATAGATAGAAGAGCGACTTTTAAGTCGCTGCTCGGCGAGATAAATCTCGCTCTACGGTCACAACTATCACTAACAAAGGAGTTACATCATTGAAAGAAAAGACGAAACTCATGATCACATTTACCATTACAACTGCGATGGCACTCACGATGGGCGTCGTGAGCTGTCAGAAGCCAAAGGAAACTCAACAAAAGGAGAGACACAAAAGATGTCAGGAACATTGCGAGAAGTTGTTGATCAACTTAAGAAAAGAACCAGTTGTATCACATTGGGTGATACAAACAGGGCCGTGCTAGTTGTTACACCGGAATATGGAGCGAGAGTGATCGGGATGTCGGTGAACGGGCTGGATGGAGAGAATTTGCTTTGGGTGAATAGCAAGATATCGGCAGATTCGTTTTGGACGGCAACAACGCGTGACTGGAACCTCGGCGGAGCGAGAACGTGGATTGCTCCAGAAGACGCTTTCTTTCTCGACAAGAATGATGTGTGGTCTGTGGCAACGCAAATGGATCCAGGCAGCTACGAGCTGAGAAATCGGAAGCAGGCACGGCTGTTTGCTCTAACTCATTCTCCGTTGAGAACAGGAAAGGACAATCGTATAATGTGAAGATCACCAGAACAATTTCCGTGCTGGACAAACCCGAACTGCTGCCCAAGTCGTTTTCAAATGCTGTCAGTTATGCGGGTTTGAAATGCACGCACGAGTTGGAGAACTTATCCAAGGCAACGTTCGGCAAAGACCAACCGTACATTGGTCTTTGGAGTCTGATCCAAATCAATCCAAGCGGTACGATGATTATTCCGATCCATCGAGAGAAGGGGCAAAAGAATCCACCCTTCAGGAACTATGGAGGTTCGTTCAACGATTTTCCCGCTGGGGAAAGAATGTGGCAGTCTGAGAATGCAGTGACCGTCAAGATTGATGGAAAGTTCCGCGGAAAGATTGGTTTTGCACCCTTTGCCTGTGGCAGGTTTATCGCGTATCTCTCGCCGGGAACAGATGGCAATGGAAAACTGTTCATCAAGGAGTTCGACGTTGATCCCAACGGAGTGTATTTAGACCATCCGTGGGGCAAGCCGAGCGAGTATGGTGATGCGATCCAGATGTATAACGATGATAGTAAAATGGGAGGTTTTGCAGAGATGGAGTGTCATGGAGCAGCGAAAGCGCTGAAACCGGGTGAGAGAGAATCACATACGATCACACTGTCCGTGTATGTTGGGAAGTTGGATGTCCTCAAGAAGATTGCAGGTGAGATTCTGGGATTGGATGCGGAGAAGCTTACATACTTTTGATGGAAGGGTCAAAATCTTCTCTCAACAATTCTGTGACTCCAGCAAGCGAAGTGTATAAGCCCGTCAATGGCGAAGCCGAGAATCTCAGACTGAAGCTTGCCGTCATCGGTCTCGGTGGCTTCGGACAGTTCATTGCCCAAAGGATTGTGGAATGTCCCAATGTCGCGCTCGTTGGTGGTTACGATCCTGATGCTCAGGCACGAGGGAAATTCGCTCAGCAGTTTTCCTGTCAGACCTTTTTCTCGTTGGAAGATACGGTAAATAACAGGCAAGTGGGGGCACTGTTTCTCGCAAGTCCAAACCACACGCATCGAGAACAGACCGAACTCGCCGCGAAGAATAAGAAGCACGTCTTTGTGACGAAGCCCATCGCCAACGCAGTATGCGACGGACTGGCAATGATCAATATCTGTCAAGAGAATGGTGTTCTCCTATTCCTTGATCATCCCCCGTCACGCTGGAGTGGTTGGCAGGCGAAGATGAAAGAGATGATTGACTCAGGCATCATCGGAAACATCGTCCATGTGGAAGCCAATGGCTCCTCTCCAAGTGGACTCTTCCTCAAGCCGGAGAATTGGCGATGGCGGCATGAATGGTGTCCTGGCGGTGCACTCATACAACTTGGCATTTATCAAGCGAATACTCTGTGCTATCTTATCGGACGCCCGAAGAGAGTGCGTTCTTTCTTCAACAGGCTCTATGTTCAAGCGGACATTCCAGATGTGACAACCACGATCATCGAATTTGAAAACGGGGTGCTAGGATATTTAGGTTCAAGTTACGCCGCTGGCTCCGACCCGTTTTGGATTCAAGTGCACGGCACCGAGGGTAGCTTGGTACGTGATGACAGGGAGGGGCTGTTCATTCGGCAAGGTCGCTACAGCCGACTGGAAAGAGTTGACTTTGGAACCGAGGAGACTCCGGAGACACATTACGTGAATCTGCTATCCGAGTTGCCCAGGTTGTCAAACAAGGTAAGAAGCCTGACACGGACGCGAGAGAGTTGCTGTATGGTCTTGCGATTGCTGAAGCGGCGGTCAAATCGGCGGAGGAGAAGAGGGATGTTGAGATTCGAGAAGTGTTGCCAGATATCAGCATCACTCAGCAAGTATGAGTGCACAGGCTGGAGTACAATCGATTTCTTTTCTGGATATATCAATGAAAAATCAACCACTAAATCTCTTTTCAAAAGGAGGGACTTAGCATGATTAGATTCACAGGTTATCTTTGCTCGCTAATCTTGGTAACACTCTTTGCGACATATTCCTATGCCGGCGATGGTCTCAACGGTCGTTCTTGCATCGAACTGAGTGTGGGCAGCGCGTTCTGGTCTCAATCAAGTGTGAGCCAGAGCATTTCGGTCAGCGGTGTCAGGACAACTGCTAAGAGTGGCGGGCTTTCGGGGGCACTCTCTTATGGCTATTGGCTGCAGGAGGATCTTGCGATTCACCTTAGCATGGGAATGTTCGTCGGAGAAGCAAGTTCATCAGTTGACTACTCTGGAGTCTCCCAGCGAGCCAGCATTGTTGTGCCAATACTGCTTGGGCTGAAATACTACTTGCCAGCACCTTCTCCTGATAGTCGCGTTAGGTCATATTTGTCAGGCGCAGTCGGACCTTTCATAGGGTTTGAGGGCAAGAACAATGAGGGGTGGTTGGGGATTTCCCAGGAAGCTCATTCAGAAACGGTGCTCGGTGCTAGAATTGGAGGTGGCATTGATTTCTTGGTTGGTCGAACATTCACACTTGGTGTTAATGTTGGTTACAATTTGATGACAGATTTCGCGAATCCGATTGGAGCGCGGAAGAACTTCAACGGACCTGATTTTTCTCTGGGATTCGGAATTGTTTTTGGCAGTGGTGTTGAATAATGACACCAGGCTATCCCCAGCGGCTTGACCTCTTCTGCGAGTCAATCTGTAATGCCGAATCTGTGACCAACACATCAGCCATACAACCGTGAGATCAACGCTCCAGGATAGAGCATTCTTGGCAATACAGGCATGAACCCATCTCACTTCTTAGCCTTCGACATTGGCGCAGAGACCGGCAGAGGAGTTCTCGGGAGGTTTGACGGTGGAAGATTGTCCTTAGAGGAAATCCACAGGTTCTCCAACAAGATGGTTGCGGTGTTTGACCATCTTCACTGGAATATCCTCAACCTCTTCGAGAACATGATGCAGACTCTTTCCCTCTGTGGGCAGCGTTACGCCGGACAGTTGGATGGTATAGGGATTGATACCTGGGGTGTGGATTTTGCCCTGCTCGACAGAAATGGCTCCCTTCTCGGCTTACCCTACGCCTACCGAGACAAGCGCACTGATGGAATCATGGAGAAAGCCTTTGAGAAGATCTCTCGTGAAGAGATCTACAGGCTGACGGGAATCCAACTCATGAAGCTCAATTCCGTCTTCCAACTGTACTCGATGATGCTCGAGAAGTCTCCTCTTCTTGAAGTGGCGGCAAGCTTTCTGATGATGCCCGATCTTCTCAACTATTTATTCACTGGAAGGCAGGTTGGAGAGTTCACGATTGCGACGACATCACAATTGTATGATCCGACTGAGAAGACCTGGGCTGAGAAGATTTTCCAATGCCTTGATCTCCCGCTCTCTATCATGCCAGAGATCGTAGAACCCGGCTCCGTCGTCGGCGGGCTTCTTCCTCGGATTGCCGAGGAGACCGGGATCAAACGAACTCCGGTCATTGCGCCTGCCTGTCACGATACAGGTTCTGCTGTGGTCGCTGTGCCTGCCGAGCGAAACGAATGGGCTTATCTCAGTTCAGGCACTTGGTCGCTGATGGGTATTGAGGTCCAATCTCCCGTTATTACTGATGAGACTCTGAATCTCAATTTCACGAACGAAGGTGGTGTGGAAGGAACCTTCCGCCTTCTAAAAAACATAACTGGACTGTGGCTGCTTCAGGAGTGCCGACGTGCTTGGCAGAAAGAAGGAGAAGACCTTTCCTATCAAGACTTGACTGATCTTGCCCGGACCGCGAAGCCCTTTTCAGGATTTCTCGATCCGGAACAAGAAGCATTTTTCAACCCAGAACATATGCCCAATGCCATCAACGATTTCCTGAGAAGCACAGGTCAGCCAGCTGTCCAGGATAAGCCGGTGATGGTGAGATGCATACTGGAGAGCCTCGCCTTCCGGTACCGGGAAGTTCTTGAGATGATCAACAAGATTCGCAAGAAGCCGATCGGGATTCTTCACATTGTAGGTGGCGGTTCCAGGAATGAGCTCCTCAATCAGTTTACTGCCAATGCTTTAGCAATTCCTGTGATCGCTGGTCCAGTGGAAGCCACTGCCATCGGAAACATTGTCATGCAGGCAAAAGCCACAGGTCATATCGCTTCTGTCAAAGAAGGAAGGAAGGTTGTTCGGGACTCATTCGATGTCAAATCGTTTGAGCCGAAACAAGTTCAGCAGTGGGAAGAAGCATACCACCGATATCTAAAAGTCAAGGAGATGGCAGCACGTTCATGAGCGAGCTCAGAGTAGGCATCATCGGACTTGCGCATCTTCACCCGATGTCGTACGTTCCACATATTCAAGCAAGTGACAAAACCGTTCTGGCTGCTGTAAGTGAGCCTGATGAACAACTGCTGAAGCAGAGAATGCCGCGGCTTCCTCGAGGGATCAAGTCATACTTGAGTTATCAAGAACTCATTAATCATGGCGATGTGGATTTGGTGATCATTTTTGCACCACATATCCTGTGTCCGGAGATTGCAGAGTTCGCCGCTTCTCATGGGAAACATTTCATTGTCGAGAAACCGATGGCGGCGACGTTGGCTGGCGGTGAGCAGATTCTAAGAACATCAGAACAATATGATGTTGTTGCTTCTACCCCGTACATCTGGCGGTATCATGCAGCGGCGACCGAAATCAAACGTATCATCAAGCAAGGACATCTTGGAAAGATACAAGCATTGGAGGGTCGCTGCATCGCCGGACGTGTCCAGCGGTATATTGATGCTGGAGCGTCATGGATGCTTTCCCGGAAAGATGCAGGCGGTGGGGCAATGTGGAACTTGGGAATCCACTGGATTGATTTGTTCCGTTGGCTCATGGACGGTGCTAAAGTAGAGTGGGTGTTTGGTGAGTATTCCTCCTTTACGCCTAACACAGAAATCGAAGAAAACTCTGCTGCTATCATCCGTTACCACAACGGAGTCACTGCTACATTAAACGTCGGCTATTCTTCTCCGCCGTCGTTCCCTTATGGCAGAGATCTGCATATCAACATCCGAGGAACGTTAGGTTCAGTCACCTGGAATCCGGCGTTTGAAGGAGCGGAAGATGAGATATTTATCTGCAGTGATCACCCTGGTCTGAGTGATGCTCCCAACAGAACCATAAGATTTGCGCAAACGAAGGTCGAAGGCTATGCGGGTGTTTTGGGATTAGACTATATCAGTGATATAGCTGGCTGTATCATCGCCAAGAAGGAACCACCTATCACACTTCAAGACGGTGTGGAGGCTCTGAAAGTAGCAGATGCGATCAATCGGTCGGTAAGAGGAACGAAAGGTGATTTTTCTATAGCAATAGATGTAGGGCGAATCGGTGATTCGCCTGTGCGATCCCTCTTCTGCAGGATCGCGCTACAATCATCGGAGACAAAGTGCGCAAAATCAAAATTGTAGTCACTGACTATATTGAACCAGACTTGGCGTGGGAAGAACAGGAACTCAAGCAATTTCCGCAAATTGAGTTTTCTCACTACCAGTTAAAGCACAGACCGAAAGAGGAGATCATTGAAAAGATCAGAGATGCTGAGATCATTGTCGTCAATATGGTGCCGATGGATGAAGAGGTGTTGACATCATTGCAAAATTGCCGACTCATCATCAGGCATGGCATCGGCTACGACAATGTGGACGTCCCCACTTGCAGTCGTCTCGGTATTCCTCTTGCCAATATTCCCGATTACTGTGTCGAGGAAGTAGCGGAGCAGGCGGTAATGCTCATCTTTGCTGCTGCAAGGAAGCTATCCATTCAGAAGAGAGTGCTATCCGAATCTGCCAAACGAGGTGAGTGGGACTTTGCCGACATGTATCCTGTCTATCAACTCAAAGGGAAGACACTCGGTATCGTGGGGTGCGGAAGAATCGGTAGCACCGTGCTTCAGATGATGCGAGGAATGGGGATGGTTGTTCGCATCTGTGATCCATACTTGACGGAAGAGCGTCTCGCTGAACTCGGTGTTATCCACGAAGAACTGCACACTATCTTGAAGGAATCGGATGTCGTTTCGATTCACTGCTTGTTGGATGATGAGACGAGGAGCATGTTCTCTTACAAGGAGTTTCAGTTGATGAAGAAGAGCGCCATCTTGATCAACACTGCAAGAGGTGGAATCATCAACACTGATGATCTCATAAGAGCATTGCAGAACAGAGAAATCGCCGGTGCTGGCATTGATGTCTATACCGGGAAAGAGCCTCCTGCTCCTGATTTTCCACTCTTTCACATGGAGAACGCTATTCTCACACCGCACATCAGTTGGTACTCGGAAGAGTCAGGGTGGTCAATTCGATACAAGATTATGGAGGACATCAAACGGTATCTTAATCATCAGCCCCCAAGGTTCGTGGTGAATCCGGAAGTATCTATTAAATGGACAAGCGATGATACGGACTAAATGGATACGCACAGATGAGTCGGTGCAAATCCGTTGCATCCGCGCCATCCGTGGTTAATCATACAGAGGTAAGCATGATCGCAAATGTAAGAACTGAAATCCCGGGTCCAAAGTCAGAGGAGCTACTAGAACTCTCTGACAAGTACGAACCTAAGTGCATGACACAGCAAGCGCCGCTCGTTTGGCAGAAGGCCGAGGGTGTGAAAGTCACTGATGTTGATGGCAACACCTACATTGACATGACATCAGGTGTTCTGGTGACTAATGTCGGACACTGTCATCCCAAACATGTTAGGGCAATTCAAGAGGCTGTGGCGAATCTCATGAACTGCTACGACTTTCCTACGCCTGCTCGTGTTAGATTTTCGCAGAAACTGGTGGAGCTAATGCCTTCTAATCTGGACAAGGCTTTTTTGGTTACAACGGGAAGCGAAGCGACCGAGGCTGCCCAGCGTGTGGCAAAGCGATACACTGGAAGACATGAAATCATCTCTTTCTATGGCGCATTTCACGGTCGCACTTACGGCGCGATGAGTATGTGCGGCAAGACAGGTTCGAGGAAAAAGTTCGGTCCGGTGATGCCAGGTGTGATCCACGTTCCGTATCCATACTGCTATCGCTGTCCGTTCAAAATGCAGCCGGAGACATGCGGTATGTATTGTCTCGAATTCATAGATATCGCTCTCAATGCCCAATCTACCGGCGACGTCGCGGCTCTTATTATTGAGCCTTATCAAGGCGCAGCGGGATTTGTCTTTCCCCCAGAAGGTTACCTGAAAGCATTGGAGGAATGGTGCAAGCATAAGGACATCCTCTTAATCTTCGATGAAGTGCAATCTTCATTTGGGCGTACAGGCTCGATGTTTGCATTCGAGTGGGAAGGAAATCGCCCGAATCTACTCTGTCTTGGAAAAGGGATTGGCTCTGGTATGCCAACAGCAGCACTGATGGCGGAATCAAGACTCATGGCAGTGCTTGCGGCGGGCGAAATGTCGAGTACGACAGGCGGCAATCCAATTTCCTGCGCTGCTGGTCTGGCGATTTTGGAAATCATGGAAGAAGAGGACCTTGTCGAAAACTCAAGAAAGATCGGCGCACTCATGAAAAAGAGATTTCAGGTGATGGCTGAGAAATCTTCTTATCTTGGCGATGTTCGGGGTAGAGGATTGGTCATGGGACTTGAGTTCGTCGTAGACAAGAAGACAAAAGAGCCATCAGAGAAGATAACGATGGAGTTCATCAGTCGTAGCATAAGGCGAGGAGTAATGCTCGGTCGAGTAGGTATCTATGGAAATGTGGTGAGAATCGCTCCGCCGCTGGTGATTAAGGAGGAAGAAGCGAATGAAGGGTTGGAGATTATGGAGAAGGTGTTAGGGGAGATGGAAAGGGAAGGAAGGTATATAGAAAAGAATAATTCGTCATTCAGGTAGAAAGGACCAAGCATGAAACTTCTATTAGTTTCTCCCTGTCGGGATGAGCATCTCCGCTATCCGCATGCTCTTCGAATACCGCAGATTGCACTTAATATTATTGCATCCCTCACACCATCACACTACGATGTAAAGATTGTTGAAGAGGAACTCGAGGAGGTCAATCTTGACGAGGAATGCGATATCGTTGGCATCAGTACAATGACCTCAAATGCTCCAAGAGCATATCGGATGGCAGCGGAATTCAAAAAGAGGGGGAGAACCGTCGTGATGGGCGGCGTTCATCCTACAGTCCTTCCCCAAGAAGCAATTCAGTACGCTGATGCCGTCGTGATCGGCGAAGCAGAGGACACTTGGGGAACACTCCTCGAGGATTTTGAGCATGGGAATCTGCAAAGGTTTTATGAATCGCGTCAGCCTGACGTGTCTCCTTATCCTCTGCCTCGCCGAGAACTCACACCAAAATCAAATGGAATATTCAATGTGATGCCGATTGTTACGACCAGAGGTTGCCCGTACGATTGCGAGTTCTGCTGCGTGCCGCAATTCTTCGGAAGAAAACTTCGGTCGCTCCCCGTAGAGAAAGTCGTCAGCGATATTCAAGCATCCAATGGGAAGATATTCCTATTTCTTGATGACAACATCATTGGCAAGCCGAAATACGCGAAAGAACTCTTCAAGGCCCTTGAGCCGCTGAAGATACGTTGGGTTGGGCAGGCATCTATGTCGTTTATGAAGGATACTGAACTGATGAAACTTGCATCTCAGAGCGGCTGTGTAGCTTTGTTCTTCGGGTTAGAAACCGTTTCGACAAGCGCACTGAAGCGGATGAGAAAGTCCATCAAACAACTCTCAGCGAACGAAGATGCAATCAAAAAAGTGCAGGAGTATGGAATCGTCTTCCATGCTTCCATGGTGTTTGGATTTGATGAGGAAGATAAATCTGTATTTGAAGATACTCTAGAATTCTTGATGAGAAACAAAATCGCGACGGTTTCATTTAATATCCTGACACCCTATCCTGGTACAAAGATTTATGACAGGTTTAAAAAAGAAGGAAGATTGCTCACTGAAAATTGGAAATACTATGACCACACGACAGTCGTGTTCAAACCAAAAAGCATGACGCCTCAAGAGCTAATGGAGGGACATCTGTGGGTAAGAAAGGAATTCTACAAGATAAGCTCGATTGCGAAAAGGTTGACTGGTGCCTTGTCGCACCCACTGCTATATGCGGCGATGAACTTTGCATATAGAAAGGGCATAAAGGAGGACGTGAAAAACTTAGGGAGCGAGATAACGAGACTACAGGTGATACAAACCCCTGAGAGCATGTCGTGTGGCGCGGCAATATGACAACGAACTGCTGAGGGTGAGAAACACTTCATGGGAACAAGCAACGCTATCAAGACGCAGGTAAGAGATCTTCTGTTTCAACTGATTCGCATTCCCTCCACTCGGGGCAATGAAGGCGAGGTGAACCGCTTTCTCGCTGAACAGTTCAAGGATCTGGTGGATGGGTGCGAACTGTTTTTTGTAGATGATTCGTTGATGAATGATCCGGACTATGCTTTTCCTCTCGATGGACACACATACAGGGAGACTCCCAATCTCCGGTGCACGATTCGGGGGACAGGTGGTGGTAAGTCAGTGGTCTTTAACACACATGTTGACGTGGTGCCGCCTTCAGCAGGACACACAGATCTGTTCAATCCTCGAATGGACAGCGATATCGTCTACGGTAGAGGTGCGTGCGATGCAAAGGGACAGGTTGCAACGCTCTTTGGATTGATGTTGCTACTCAAAGAAAAGAACATCCATCTAAGAGGCAATCTCATTTTTGATTTTGTCTTCGAGGAGGAATGCGGAGGTAACGGCACGCTTGCGATGATTCGAAGAGGCGTCAATGCTGATGCTGCCATTGTGCTTGAGCCGTCGGAACTTGCGATTATCCCTGAAGTTCGGGGAGCGGTGTGGTTCGAGGTTACAGTCTATGGCAAAGCGGGACACAGCGGAAGAGCAGGAGACACCATCAGTGCGATCAAGAAGGCTTATCAGGCAATGCAGATTATGGAGGAGTACCACGACCAGGTGCTGGCTGAATCAAGAGGCGATCCGCTGTTCGACCAGTTTGTCAATCCAATGCCGATTACCTTCGGACAGTTAACTGCTGGCGATTGGCCTGCGACTGCAGCTTCAAAAGCAGTCTTCAGAGGAGTGTTTGGTTTTCTGCCCAACAAGAATCGTTTCCAAATTCAAGAGGGTTTACGTGGAGCGCTGAAAACCAAGGGAGATGAGTGGTTAAAAACTCATCATGAAATTCGCTTCCCCATGTTGAACTCAGATGGCAACATCATACCACTGAACCATCCGTTGGTCACAACAATGAAAGAGGTAGTCCAGTCTCACGGCTACGAAGGGAGAATCACGGCGATGACAGCCTCGTGTGACGCGTGGCTTTACAGCAATCAACTCAAGATTCCTACAATTGTTTTCGGTCCAGGTTCGCTCAGGTTTGCTCACTCCAACGAAGAGCAGATTGTGTTTCAGGAGATCATAGATGCAACGGAGATGCTATGTGAGTTTGTGCTGAAGTATTGTTGCTAGCGCATTGCCGACACTCTGTAGAGTCCGATTCATAATCGGACGATGCTTCGTACGGAACGATTCAGATCGTCCCCCGCGAGTTGATATTTGAAAGCGAGACGAGCCATGCTTGCATTATATAAGACCCAGAAAGGCGAAGGCTTTCTCGAATTGCGAGAAGCGCCCATACCGAAGATAGAAGTGAATGAAGTCTTGGTGGAGGTGAAAGCAGCCGGTGTGTGTGGAACTGACATCCATATCAAGCACGACAAGTTTCCCTATTGGCCACCTGTGATTCTCGGGCATGAATATAGCGGCGTCATTGTTGAAGTCGGAGCGGAAGTGAAGCATTTCAAAGTTGGCGACCGTGTCGTTGGTGAGCCACACACGAAGGCATGCGGTGTGTGCTATCTCTGCCGCACTGGAAATATTCAGATTTGTCCTCAAAAGCGTTCACCGGGATGGGGGATTGATGGCGCTTTCACAAACTATCTCAAGGTTCCAGAGCAACTGCTCCATAGGATTCCCGATGAGCTGAGTTTCGATGAGGCCGCAATAGTCGAACCCACAGCCAATGTGGTTCACGATGTTCTTGAACGAGCAAAGGTGGAACCTGAAGATTTCGTAGTTGTCTTGGGTCCTGGTCCGATTGGCCTTCTTGCCGCACAGGCAGCAAGGGCGGGAGGTGCAAGGAAGGTTGCCATTGTTGGTACTCCGGCTGACGAAAACCTTCGTTTGAAAGTCGCTGAAGAACTCCGCATTGATTACATCATCAATATTGTAAAGGAAGATGCGGAAAGAAGAATCCTGGATCTCACCGGCGACAGAGGGGCTGATTTGGTTGTGGAAGCTTCTGGCTCTGAAGAGGCTATTCAGTCAGCTGTGGCGATGTTGAGAAAGAAAGGACGGCTGTGCGTTATCGGCATGACTGCTCAAGCCCAAATCAATTTTCCGTGGAATAACGCAATCTTCAAAGTGTGCGATGTCTATTTCTGTCTTTCAACAAGTTATACCAGTTGGGACAGGGCGATTAGTCTGCTTGCACGGAAGGCGATACGAGTGGATAAACTTATCACACACAGAGAACCACTGACCAATTGGGAACGTGTGTTTGAGGACGTTGAAAATCAGAAAGGATTGAAAGCACTGTTGATACCATGCTGAGCCGCATCCGATTGCGAGTCAGACGCTACAGTATTGTCTCTTGGACAATCTCATCAGGTAACTCTGCCACACTGAGGAGTGCTTTATGGAAAGCAAAGCATTTGGTTTTGGGCTGGTTGGGGCAGGATTGGTCTCTCAGTTTCACGGAAGAGCCATCAAAGAATCGAAGGGCATGAAACTCGTTTCCTGTTTTGATGTCGTGGCATCAAAAGCAGAGAAATTCGCAGTTGAGCACGGTTGTCGAGCAGAAAGTTTTCAGGACATGCTGAGAAATCCTGAAATAGATATCATTAATGTTCTCACGCCGAATGCCTGTCATGCAGATTTTGTGATTCGAGCGGCTGAGGCCAGGAAGCATGTTCTCGTAGAAAAGCCGCCAGAGATGACTTTGGAAAAGACAGACGAAATGATTGAGGCTTGCAGGAACAATGAAGTCAAATTTGGTGTCATACTTCAGTGCCGGTTCAGGAAAGCCGTTGAGGCAATCAAGCGAGCAGTTGACGAAGGAAGATTTGGCAAACTGTTGCATGCATCAGCACATATGAAATGGTTTCGCTCGGAAGATTACTACTTCTCTGATGCATGGCGGAAATACAAATCGGAAGGTGCTGGTGTTACGATACAGCATGCGTTTCACTACATTGATCTTCTCCATCATCTCATGGGAGATATCGAACACCTGTATTCAAAGATGAGCAACGTTGCTCATCCCAAAGTGGACCTGGAAGATACCGTCATAGCGATATTCAGGTTTAGAAACGGCGCCGAAGGTGTACTCGAAGCCTCGACGGCATTCTATCCGGGGAGCGATATCCGCATCGAAATCAATGGCAAGGATGGGCTCGCTGTAATGAAAGGTGATAGGGTTGAGGAATGGAAATTCAGGGAACAGAAACCTGGTGATGAGGACATTCGTAAGATTGGTGGTGTCGTTGGCACTACAGGGGCAGGTGGTGCAGCAGCATTACTTCACCACGAGCACAAATGCCTTTTTGAGGATTTCATAGATGCCATTAAGAACAATCGCAATCCGAGAGTAACGGGTGAGGAAGGTCGCCGCACGTTAGCGACCGCGCTTGCAATGTATGAATCGGCTGAAAAGGACGGCTGGGTGTGTCTTGGTCACTGAAAATCCATATTTCTCCATAACTTCCTCAGAAAGGAGGAAAACATGTTCGTAGAGTATCTGGCTTTGATCTCCGCGCTTGGACTGTCTCTGCTTCTCGCGTGCAGCAATGGAAACAATGTTTTGAAAGAAGGTGATAAAGCCCCTGACTTTAGTTTGAAATCAGCAAAGGGCACAGCCATAAGCCTCTCAGATTTTCGAGGGAAGAGCACTGTCGTGCTTTGCTCTCATCCGAAGGATCAGACTCCTGGATGCACAAAGGAAGCGTGCAGTTTTCGGGATAGCCTACAACGCTTCAATTTAGCTGGCATGCCGAGCGGCGTGTATTTCTGTCGCTTAGCGGCTGGAGAATTTTCAGGAACGAGGAAACTAACATTGCAGAAGTGAGAATGAGATCGTCGCCCTGTTTCAAGATTCACCCGTAGGGGTGAGGTAACCTCGCTCCTGCGAATCGCTCGTTGGAGTGACCGGACTACCTACTCTTGTCAACAAGTCTCACTGTCAAGAATTGATTCATCACGTTCGCCTTCAACTCAGGTGCCACGCATCCAAGCGGTGCGTGGCATTCCTGTCTAGATTGTGCCTTGCTGAAGTATTCTGAGTAATCCAAACACAGCGATTCCGTAGGCGACAGCAACATTCAGCGACTGCTTCATCCCGTACATTGGAATCTCAATCGCCATATCTGCTAGCTCAATAATCTCTTTCCTGATTCCCGTGATTTCATTCCCGACCACAAGACAGAGTGGAAAGTCGCTCGGCTGAACGTCATAGTACGGACTACTCTCATCGGTCAGTTCCAGCACAACGATCTTGATGTGACGTTCCCTGAGTAAGTGAATGACTTCTATTGGATTCCTGTGATATTCCCACGGAACGCTCTGGGTTGAGCCAAGCGCTGTCTTTTCAATCTCTCTGCGTGGTGGATGAGGTGTGAACCCGCAAAGGTACAGCTTCTCGATGAATGCGCCATCGGACGTTCGGAATATCGAGCCGACGTTGTATAGGCTTCGGACATTGTCGAGCAGTGCGTAGATGGGAACGCGGGTTTTCCCTTCGATCTGCTCGATTGGTGTCCGAAATCCTGCTATTTCACCGTGACTGAGTTTTCGCACAGGTGTTCTTGTCGAAAGAAGCTATGTGGTAAGCATATCAGGCTTGATCCGAAATCTCCTCGAAGGAACCATTCGGATTCAAGATTCTTAGCTTTCAAATGATGAGGTGCCGGGAGTGGTCGGCGATCCTCAAATATGTGACAATATACACGTTGGCAACCACAGAAGCAACGAAAAAGTTGCTTCAGTCGTGAAAAATCGTTATATTTAGTGCGGACGAAAACCTCGGAAAGCATCACTATTGAACGAAAAACACGCTGTTCCTTTGAGGAGGATTATCATAGCGATAGACGGTCCGGCTGCCTCTGGAAAGAGCACTACAGCACGACTTGTTGCTGAGCAGCTTGGTTTTCTCTACGTGGATACAGGGGCGATGTACCGTGCTGTTGCCCTGAAGGTGTTAGAGCGCGGATACGACCTCGACGCTGCGGAGAGCATATCTCAGTTGGTCGAGACAACTGAGGTTCGACTGGTGCGAAGCAAGGAAGGTTTGAGAGTCTTTCTTGACGGTCGCGATGTGACAGAGAAGATAAGAAAGCCTGAAGTCTCAGATGCAGCGAGTGCGGTGAGTGCTATCCCGAAAGTGCGCGAGGTACTTGTACGGGAGCAGCGAAAAATGGGGGAGTCGGGTGGAATTGTGGTGGACGGGAGGGACATTGGAACGGTTGTATTCCCAGATGCCGATCTCAAAATCTACATGGTGGCTGACGTAGAAGAGCGAGCGAAAAGAAGACAGCGGGAACTCTTACAGAAAGGTGGCGGCAGAGCGCCAGACTTGAACGTGTTGATGCAGGACATTCAGGAACGAGACAAACGGGATTCTTCTCGCGCTCTAAGCCCGATGAAGAAAGCCGTCAACGCGATTGAATTGGACACAACCAATCTGACGATTGAAGGACAAGTCGAGTTTGTGCTAAGGGAAGCTCGAAAGTTGTTCCGGCGGACTTGATATGCTCATATTTGCCTGATGCTAAATGATATTAGCCAGGCACGAGTGATACATTGCCGCTGTTGCAGAAAGGAATTGTCAAACAGGATGAAAGTGACCGTTGATCAGAGTTCAGGATTCTGTTGGGGTGTTGTACGTGCTATTCAATTTGCCGGGAGGGAGCTAGAAAGGTCACGGAAGTTGTATTCTCTGGGGGATGTCATTCACAATCCCGTTGAGGTTGAGCGGCTGAAGCGGGAGGGGCTTGTCTCCATCAAGCTTGAGGACTTGAAGAACGTCAAGGATGGCGCAAAGGTGCTTGTCCGCGCTCACGGTGAACCACCTTCAACCTACGCACTGGCGGAGCGATATGGCGTCGAACTGATAGATGCTACTTGTCCGGTTGTCGCCAAAGTCCAGGAGCGCATCAAGAGGTTCTTTGATCTGGGATATCAAATCGTCATCTTTGGAAAGAAAGAGCACGCTGAGGTGATTGGCCTTCGAGGTGTGTGCAACAATGAGGCGATAGTGATCAGGTCTGCAGATGAGGCGGATTCGATAGACGTTTCAAGAAAGACCGTCCTCTTCTCGCAGACGACGATGGACAAGCCGACATTCTATAAACTGAAGGAAGTGCTTGCAGCGAGAGTGAAGGAGCTTGTTGTCACAACGATGGAGGAAGAAGCGATACAATTCTTTGCAAAGGATACGATTTGTGGGCAGGTTTCCGGTCGGGAGAAGAAGCTCCGAGCCTTTGCTCAGGCGAACGACGTCGTTGTTTTCGTCGCAGGTCGGAACAGCTCCAACGGCAAAGTGCTTTACGAAATCGCGCGAGACGCCAATCCGCGGACGTACTTCGTCGAGAACGTAACTGAACTCAGGCGTGAATGGTTCGAGAATGCAGAGACTGTCGGCATAAGTGGGTCCACTTCCACGCCCCATTGGTTGATGGGGAAAATCAAAATCGAGATTGAGGAATCCGGCAAGGCAGAGAACTCAGAGCGTTCCAACACCTGATGTGATCATGCACTGTTCTCATGACTCTGCCCATAGACTTAGACTGTCAAGACAAGTCATCATAGTTCACTAAGCTACTAACCAATATCATAATTCACTCCCTCTCTTCGACATCAACGTGGCGATCTGATGGCTTGGGTCACGTTGTCTGGAGACAGGGCATTTATGAACTCTAGGAGGAAGAATGCTGGAAGATCAGAATGTGCAGGCGCAGGTAGGCAATGAAACAACAGAAATCCAAACGGTGAGTATAGAAAGTCCTGTTGTAGACTCAGTAGCATCACCAGTGCGCGCTGTCAAGACCGAAGGTCTTGAAGAAGAGAAACGTTATTCCGACGAGGAATATCGGCATCTTGTTCAGCTCTATGAGAAAACCATTAGCAAGATTCATGAGGGAGAAATTGTCAGAGGGAAGATCGTTGCGATCAACGACTCCGATGTCGCTGTGGACATCGGCTTTAAATCTGAAGGCATGATTCCCCGCAACGAATTCATGAGCACAGAAGATTTGAGAGTTGGAGATGAGGTTGATGTTTTCTTGGAGGCTATCGAAGACAAGGATGGACGGTTGCAGCTTTCTCGGAAGCGCGCAGACTTCATAAGGATTTGGGAGAGAGTCAGTCGAGCCTTTACAACGGGTGAGGTGCTCCAGGGACGCTGTCTCCGCAGAATCAAAGGTGGAATCGTAGTGGACTTGATGGGCATTGATGCGTTCCTTCCCGGTTCACAGATTGATATCAGATCGGTTCGTGACTTTGACCAATATCTTGGTCAGACGATGGATTTTCGGGTCGTCAAGATCAATGAACCGCAAGAGAATGTGGTTGTCAGCCACAAGATACTTGTTGAAGAACTGATTGCCGATCAACGACGGCAAATTCTCGAGGGCTTGGAGAAGGGTCAGATTCTTGAGGGTACGGTCAAGGCCATTGTAGATTTCGGCGTATTCGTTGACTTAGGAGGTGTGGATGGACTGGTTCACATCACCGATTTGTCGTGGGGAAGAGTCAGCCATCCCTCCGAGATAGCTAAACTTGATCAGACAATCAATGTCGTTGTTCTGGATTTTGATGTACAGAAAACACGCATATCCTTGGGCTTGAAACAACTTCAGCCGCATCCATGGGAGAACATCGAGGAGAAATATCATGTTAGCCTGAAAGTGACGGGCAAAGTAGTGAGCTTAACGGACTATGGTGCGTTCATCGAGATTGAAAAAGGAATCGAGGGACTCATCCATATTTCTGAAATGAGTTGGACGCAACACATCAAGCATCCGTCCCAGGTTGTGGCAATGGGGCAGATGGTGGAGGCAGTGATTCTGACCATTGATAAGAATGAAAAGAAGATCTCGCTTGGTATCAAACAGCTTGAGCCTGATCCCTGGCAGAGCCTGCTGGTGAAGTATCCTGTTGGATCGCAACATACAGGCGCTGTGCGGAACTTGACGAATTTCGGTGTATTCGTTGAATTGGAGTCTGGCGTTGACGGCTTGGTGCATATCTCGGATCTGTCTTGGACCAAGAAGATTCGGCATCCCAGTGAGGTGGTGAAGAAGGGGGACAAGATCGAAGTCGTGATTCTCGGTATTGACATCGAGCAGCGAAGGATTTCGCTTGGTCATAAGCAAGTCACGGAGAATCCATGGGATGGATTCGCTGAAACATACAAGGCTGGTACGGAGACAGAGGGCAAAGTCGTGCGCTTGATTGAAAAAGGGCTTATTGTTGAATTACCTCTCGGCGTTGATGGATTCGTTCCGACTTCGCAGCTCTCTCAAAGCCCAGTAAAAAACATGGCTGAGATGTTCGAGGTTGACGATGTTCTGCCGTTGAAAGCTATCGAGTTCGATAAGGAAGGCAAGAAGATAGTTCTCTCGGTAGTTGAGTATCTGAAAGGAAAAGAGGAGAAGGTGGTGGAAGAATACATGGCAAAGCATCAGGCTGCCCCTCCGACTCTGGGTGAAGTCGCTGCGAAAAAGGCACCCGCCGCCAGGGGTGAGGGCAGGAAGGAGCGACAAGTGCCAGTGAAAGGAAAAGGAAAGAGAGTACGTGGTCAGGCGAAAGTGAAAGCCCCGGAATCTGCCGTCCGTGAACCAGAATCAGCAAAGCCTGTGAGTGAACCAGAAACAGCGGTGCCCGCTCCAGAGATTGCTGTGCTGACACCTGTTCCTGAAGAGACATCGGATTCTACACCACTGGCTGCAGAGCCGGAGGAGGCGAAACCGTTGGTAGATGAAGCGCCGACTCAGTCAGCAGTTGATGAAGCAGGTTCTCCAACGCTGGATAGCGGTGAGCAACCGGCAGTTCGTTCGGCACTTGACGAGCCAGAGTCTCCGGTGGTGGATAGCGGCGAGCAACCGACAGTTCAGCCGACAGTTGGTCAATCAGAGTCCCCGCAACTGGTCAGCGATGAGCAGCCATCGGTTCAGGAAGAGACGAAGCAAGAATAGCAGAGGCTTTTTGGGAAAGAAAGCGAAGAGTTGATTTGCCTCAGGTGGATCAACTCTTTTTCGTTAAGGGCAGAGACGACAGCGATGAAAACGGTTTCATTCCACACTCTAGGCTGTAAACTCAATTTTGCCGAGACCTCGACCGTCGAACGACAGTTCGTCGAAAGAGGATTTCAAATAGTTGGCTTCCATGAGCAGACTGAGATTTGTGTCATTAACACTTGCTCCGTCACACAGCGCACTGACAAAGAATGCCGACAGATCATTCGGGGGGCGCTGCGAATGTCGCCCAATGCGTTCGTTGTCGTCACAGGGTGTTATGCGCAACTCAAGCCTGAAGAAATCGCGAGAATCCCTGGTGTGGATCTCGTGCTTGGTACGAACGAGAAGTTCAAGATCTTTGATTACGCTGATGGATTTATCAAGAACAATCATCCGTCCATCTTTGTCTCTCCAATCAGCGAGATCGAAAGCTTTGGTCCTGCAAGCTCCTTCGATACTGATGGTCGCACGCGTGCGTTTCTGAAAGTGCAGGACGGTTGTGACTATACTTGTTCCTTCTGTGTCATTCCTTTTGCTCGTGGTGCAAGTCGCAGCGAGCCGCTTGAGGTCACTGTTGCGCAAGCGACGGAGCTAGTCAGGCAAGGCTACAAGGAAATTGTGCTGACAGGTGTCAACGTAGGAGATTATGGAAAGAAGTACGTTACGAGCATCTTTGTTCTGCTAAAGGAGCTTGACAAGATTGATGGGATATGCCGCGTACGCATCAGTTCCATCGAACCGAATCTCCTAAAGCGAGATATGATTGAGTATATTGCACAATCAGAGAAAGTCTGCCATCATTTTCATATTCCCCTTCAGAGCGGGCACAACGAGATTCTGCGTTTGATGCAGAGGCGATACACGGTTGAGCATTATTACAGACTGATTCACACCATCAAAGAACTCATTCCTGATTGCGGCATTGGTGTTGATGTCATCGTCGGTTTTCCGGGAGAGACCAATGCATACTTTGAAGAGACCTACCGGTTTATCCGGGAATTGCCTATAGCCTATCTGCATGTCTTCTCGTATTCTGAGCGGCTAGATACGGGCGCGCTGAATCTTCCCGGAAGTGTAGATCCGAAGATCAGGCATGAAAGAAGTGAAAGACTCAGGATGCTTGGGGCAAAGAAGAAATATCAATTCTATTCTGAGATCCTGGGAAAGACGTTGCCAGTGCTCCTGGAACGCGAGAAGAAGGAGGGAAGGATGTTCGGCTTTACGGATAACTATGTGCGTGTTAGTGTGGAGTATGATCAACATCTTGTGAATGAGATTGCAGACGTGAAACTAATGGGCATAGCAGACAATGTCGCTGTGGGAGAAGTCATGGAGCGAGAATGAGAAACAGTGTCATGTGCAGATCGCTGCAGGTTCGCGTTTGAGCATGGAACAGTCACGGTGGGGTAATTTAAGACTTGACAAATAGGGAAAATTGTGCTACTTTTCGTTGAGGGACAATGCATCATCCAACGAATCTGGCATCGTCATGAAATTCAAAGCTGCAATTCTACTCTCGATGGTTGTTCTATCTGTTCCGCGATTGGGTCTGGCTGGCGAGGATTCGAGCCGACATTCAAATGCTCAGGTCAGGCATTCGCTGCTCACTTGCAGTCGTATGGTCTTGAATTCTAACGTAGATGTCTCAGCGAGATCGTTATTCAACACAGCCGCGGATGGCAGAAATCTTGCATCCGCAATCTGCAATCTGGAATCTCCATTCGAGATTTCCAAATCTGTCGTTCCAAATCCGATGAACGAGATTAGGCAGGAGAAGAAGTCCACCTTTCTTGCGGTAGTATATTCTCTCGTGTTGCCAGGCATGGGCGAGCTTTACTCCGAACGATTCGATATTGGCAGATATTCTCTTATTGCGGAAGCCGCCCTCTGGTTAGCCTACGCCGGTTTTCAGTTCTACGGGACCTGGCTCCAGGACGATGCTCGTTCCTTTGCTGTCATGCACGCGGGCATCAATCCTGCAGGCAAAGACGACCAGTTCTATGTCAACGTCAGCAATTTCCTAAACGCGTACGACTACAACGACAAGAAGCTTCGTGACAGAGACCTCGGCAAAGTCTATGATGATCCGTCGTACTCTTGGCAGTGGGACAACGATGCCGACCGCGCGCGATTCCGCGATCTGCGAGTCTCTGCCGACAATGTGTTCAACAATTCACGCTTTGTGATAGCCGCTGTGATTGTCAATCACATCATCAGTGCCATCAACGCCGCACGTCTTACATCCAAATACAACAGCGCTCTTGAAACACGGACATCGAGTTTCGAGATTCGAGCAAGTGTGCTCGGCAGCTTGACATGTCCTGATGGGATAGCAATTACCTTGCAGAAGAGTTTCTAGCAGGACATTCGTCCTCAAATGTCCTGAGACTTAGCCTTCACTCGCAACCCGCGCTAGTATGCGAAACATCAAACTGATGATTGAATATGACGGCACAGACTTCGTAGGTTGGCAAATTCAGGCGTATGGAAGGACTGTTCAGGAAGAGATTGAGAAAGCACTTGGACAGATTTTGCAGGAGAAGGTGAGCGTCATTGGTGCAGGACGGACGGATGCTGGCGTGCATGCTCGCGGACAAGTCGCGAACTTTCGCACGCAGAGTATTCTGGGTCTCAATGCGATCCAAGGTGGGTTGCAGGGTCTTCTTCCGCGGGACATCGCTGTTCACGCTGCAGATGAAGTTGATGATAATTTTCATGCCCGCTATAGTGCCAGAGAACGAATCTATGGGTACCACATTTCGAAACATCCAACTGCACTTAATCGGAGATTTTGCTGGTTTGTTAAGTATGAACTCGTCATAGACTTCATGCGTCAGTGTGCGGATGGCATCATTGGCACCCACGACTTTGCTTCGTTCTGCGCTGCCAAATCCGACGTCAAACATCATACATGCACAGTGAACTTTGCCCGATGGATTGAACGCGATGCAATGCTGGTATTTGAAATCGGAGCAAATCGGTTCTTGCACGGTATGGTGCGAGCACTTGTGGGTACGATGGTGGACGTAGGGCGAGGATATCTCACACTCGATGATTTCACCAAGATTCTGGAGGCAAAAGACAGAAGCGCTGCTGGTATGTCTGCCCCGCCGCAAGGTCTATTCTTGGAAGAAATCATTTACTCGAGTTGACTGTTAGTTCTGAAAGATGATGTAGAACAATGTCGAATTACGAATGTCGAATGTCGAATAATTCGTAATTCGTCCCGCTTTGCGGGATAATTCGTAATCGTATCGGCTAAGTCCGCTTAATTGGTGCCATTGCATGATTCTATTTTGTTGAAGCGGTCAACATGAGTCATTTACTAACTCACGGAGGTCTCTATGCTCAATCGTTACAAACTTGGTATGCTCACCATTCTCTTTGGATTGGTGCTTCTCTTGAGTTGTCGAAGTCTGGATGTCAATCTTTTTCCGGATAGCTATGATGTGAATCTCGGTCTGCAAGTGGTTCAGGAGATCAATGCCCACCCCAGCGAGTATCCTCTTCTGAAAGGACGAGAAGACGTTCGGAGCTACGTGGAACAGGTAGGGAAGAAAGTGCTTGCTTCAGCGGAGATCACGAAGCGCAATGTGTATGCGTACCAGTTCCAGATTGTCAATGATGACAAGACCGTTAATGCGTTCTGTACGCCGGGTGGATACATTTATGTCTACACGGGGCTGCTGAAGTTCGCTGACAACGAAGCGACACTTGCTGGAGTGGTCGCGCACGAGATTGCCCATGCGGAGAAGCGGCATTCCTCCCGGCGTATGACAGGTGCTTTGGTGGCTCAGGTCGGCGCCTCAGTGGCGCTCGACGTAATCTTGGGGAAGGGATCCTCAGAAAGTCAAAAGGCAGTGGCTGGTGTTATTACTAATCTGGTTCTCACAGGCGTTTTCCTGAACAACAGTCGGGAGGATGAAGATGAGGCGGATGAATACTCGATGAAATATCTTCGCAGTACTGAATACTATCCGGGCGGCATGCGGTATTTCTTCGACAAAATCCTTGTCCAGCAAGATCAACAAGGAAAACGAGGTGGCACGTTGGAGCGGCTGCTTTCAACACATCCTTTGCCGCAAGATAGGGTGGAGGCTGTCAACAGACGGATTCAGGAAATGGGTAGCCCAGCAGCAGGGGAGAGCAATCTTTTCTCACAGAGATATCAGCAATTCAAGAAGACTCTGCCGTAACTATTTTGGTCGAGTTTCGCAGTGCCAGAGCGAACCGAGAGGTGTGCATAACTCTCAATGTTCTCCAACAGTTGGGTGAATCGGCGATTCCCCCACATCACGACATTCTCAGGAAAACTACATGCTCACCGTTTCCAACTTACGAAAGGAATACGCCACCGTCGTTGCAGTTGGCGGTGTCTCCTTCGAAGTGCAGAAGGGAGAGATATTCGGACTCTTGGGTCCGAATGGTGCAGGAAAGACCACAACGATTCGAATGATACTGGACATCATCGAACCCGACAGTGGGAAGGTTTTGTTCTATGGTCAGCCGTTCAGTGAGGAGACGAAGAACATCGTTGGCTATCTGCCGGAGGAACGAGGCTTATATCGGAAGAACAAACTGTTGGACACGATCGTCTATTTTGCTGGATTGAAAGGTGTCGTTGCAAAGGAGGCAAGACGAAAGGCGATGGAATGGCTAGAACGGTTTGAACTCAAGGAGTATGCTGATAGGAAGGTCGAGGAACTTTCTAAGGGAAATCAGCAGAAGGTACAGTTTATCATTTCGGTGCTACATGATCCGGAGATGCTGATTTTGGATAAGCCGTTCGCTGGACTTGACCCGGTAAATCAAATTCTCCTCAAAGATATTCTGCAGGATCTGCGAAAAGAAGGGAAGGCTATCGTCTTTTCAACGCATCAAATGGAGCAGGTTGAGAAGCTGTGCGATAATATCTGCCTTATCAATCGCGGGGAGGTTGTTCTCTACGGTGCCCTGCGCGACATCAAGCGGCGCTACGGAAGAAACTCCGTGCACATGGAATATGATGGCGATGGTTCGTTCCTAAAACAATTGCCTTCGATAAGAAAAGCGGATGTTTATGAGAACTATGCGGAATTGGAACTTGGTGATGGGCAGAAGATGAATGACCTTCTGATGGCGGTGGTACGGAAATTAGATGTGAGGAAGTTCGAGCTTGTTAAGCCATCGCTCAATTCCATCTTCATTGACATCGTCAGTCAGGAACCCGATGGACAAGGGGGTGCGAAATGAAAAAGATACTCGCAGTAGCAAAATGGGAATACGTGGAGAAGGTGACAAAGAAATCATTCTTGATAGGTCTCGTTCTAATGCCGGTCTTCATCTTTGCTATGGCATTTCTTCCGACTTTTCTGATGAAGCAGCCGGAGACAAAAAGCAAAACCTGTGGGATCATTGACCTGACAGACTCACTCTTCACACCCGTCAATCAAAAGTTGACAGGCACCTATAAGTTGCCTGATGGTCAACCGAGCTACCTACTGCAGAGGATTACTGGAGGCAGCGACTTAAGCGATCTTAAAAAGATAGGTGACCAGATGGTCCTGGACGAGAAAATTGACGGGTATGTTGTGATAGGGAGGGATATCGAGACAGCACGGGCATGTGAATATCGAGCGCGTAATGTCAGCAATTTCTTCGACATCGAAAGATTCAGGAGCACCATCAGCGGTACCATAACTGAGCGAAAGTTGAGAGCTGAAGGTCTGGATTGGAAACATATTCAAGAACTTAGCAAATCGGTAGAGATGACGACAGTCAAAGTTACGAAGAAGGGCGAAGAGAAAGGGATAGGTTTCCTTGAGACGTTTTTCACATCCTATATCTTCATCATCTTGTTGATGTTTCTAATTCTCACTACGGGGCAATTTCTTATTCGCAGTCTGGTGGAAGAAAAGTCAAATCGCATTATCGAGGTACTGATCTCATCCTGCTCACCCACTGAGTTGATGGCAGGGAAGATTCTCGGACTGAGTGGACTCGGACTGACACAGGTGCTTGTCTGGGGAATCATGGGGGCAGTGGGTGTCGCTGCAGCGGGAACCCATTTCATTGCGATAGAGAATTTCCTATTTGTGTTGGTCTATTTCATTCTCGGTTATCTGCTTTATGCTGCAATTTTTGTAGGCATCGGCTCTCTTGCCTCAACAGAACAGGAAGCGCAGCAGTTCACGAGTTATGTGTCTATGATATTAGTGCTGCCCATCGCATTGGCATTTGTTGCTATGCAGAATCCTGATTCCACGCTCATCAAGGTTCTGACCTATATCCCGCTCTTGACGCCCACCTTCATGACGATGCGTCTTGCTATTCAAATGCCGCCGATGTGGGAGATAGTTGCGACAACAGTTCTTCTTGGAGGCTCAGCGCTCCTGGCTGTATGGATGGCGGGCAAAGTGTTTCGAGTTGGTATCTTGGTCTATGGTAAGCGACCGAACTTGAATGAAATTGTTAGGTGGATAAGAGCATGAACCTTTCCGCGTTCCACTTTGGTTGCCTTTTCCCCAAATTCCAATCACACATAGCCCCCTGATGTCTGAAATCCGAAATCCCAAGTCTTTGCAGGACTCTGCTGACTAACATGACAGAACAAGTCATTACAGAGACCAACTTCCCCAGCCTGAAGCTGATAAAGCGCGGCAAGGTGCGAGATATCTATGAGATTGGCGGGTACGAGGAGTATCTGCTCATCGTCGCAACGGACAGACTTTCAGCGTTTGATGTTGTGATGCGGCAGGGAATTCCGTTCAAGGGCAAGGTGCTCACGCAAATCTCAAAGTATTGGTTCGATCTGACGGAGGATATCATCCCGAACCACGTCGTCTCGACGGATGTTAACGAGTATCCCGAAGAATGCCAGCCCTACCAACATGTGCTCGCTGGAAGAAGCATGCTTGTCAAAAGAACAAGACCGCTTCCGATTGAGTGTATTGTGCGTGGCTATTTGTCAGGCTCAGGTTGGCTGGAATATCAGGAGAACGGAACAGTCTGTGGCATAGAGCTGCCCAGCGGATTGATCGAGTCCTCAAAGCTCCCGCTGTCCATTTTCACCCCATCGAGCAAGGCAGAAATCGGTGTACACGATGAAAACATCGGTTTCGATGAAGTGGTGAAACTGCTCGGAAAGGATATTGCCGAGCAAGTGCGGGATATCAGTCTTGCGATTTACATACAAGCTCGAGACATCGCATACGAAAGTGGCATCATCATCGCAGATACAAAGATGGAGTTCGGAATCATCGGAGAAAATGCAGGGGACGGGAGTCTGATCTTGATTGATGAGTTGCTGACACCGGACTCGTCGAGGTTTTGGCCCAGAGACAAATATCAGCCAGGTCGCAGTCAAGAGAGTTTTGACAAGCAGTATGTGCGTGATTATTTGATTTCGATCAACTTCAACCAAAAGCCGCCTGCGCCGAACCTTCCACCCAAAGTGATCCAGACAACGAGCGCTAAGTATCTTGAAGCTTTGGAGAGATTAACAGGAGCGAGGCTTCAGTAAGACGCCGAAGCAGATGTCAGGGCCGCAGAGAGAGGACGGGTTTCATCTCAAGCGCGCGCTGAGCATAAGGGCGAACCGTTCCGATATAGGGACAGTTCGCTTTTTTATCTTGTATTAGTCGCAGAAATTTCTTATTTTCGGTTGGAAGAAGTTAAGGACTGCTCGGTTCTTCACAGAAAGGGGACTCATAGTGCACGAGTACGTTGGTGCCGTTCACATCCACTCTGAATATTCTGACGGCTCAGGCAAGATTCCTGATATTGCGCGGTATGCCAGCGAAGTCGGTCTCGACTTCATAATGATGACAGACCACCACACCCTGAAGCCGAAGCGGGATGGCGCTGAAGGTTGGTACGATGACGTGATGGTCTTGATCGGCTATGAGATAAATGATAAGCAAAACTTCAATCACTATCTTGCTTTCAATGTCAATCGGACGGTCGGTGTCAGGAGTTGCGCACGCGAGTACGTGCAGAGGGTGAAGGAGCGAGGGGGCATCGGATTCATCGCCCATCCTGATGAGAAGCGCCAGGGGATCCGTGACCATCCAGCCTATCCTTGGACAGCTTGGGACTCGCAAGAGTTTACGGGCATTGAGATCTGGAACCACATGTCGGAGTGGAAGGAAGGTCTGACTGAACAGAACAAGTATCAGCGGTTCATACATCCGCTCCGCTCGATTGTTGCCCCGCCCAAGAGCACGTTGAAGAAATGGGACGAGTTGAACGAGAAACGAAGGGTCGTTGGCATCGGCGGCTTGGATGCCCATGCCTTCAAGCAGAATCTGCTCGGCTTTTTCGATGTTGAGATCTTTCACTACAAGGTTTTGTTCAAGTCCATTCACACTCATGTTCTTCTCTCTGAAGAAATTCACAGGAGGTCAAAGAGAGATTTCGAAAGAGACAAGCAGAGGATCTACCACGCCCTTGCAGTAGGGCAGTGCTTTGTTGCCAATTCCTATCACGGTAACCCGAAGGGGTTTCGTTTCTTTGGAGAATGTGATCATCATACGATCCAGATGGGTGAATATATCAGTCTGCCAAAGGACAGTGGAAAGATCGTTTTCCACACGTTGATTCCAGAGAAAGCGACGATTCGCCTAATACGAAACGGCAGATTGTACGATGAGTTAGACGAGCGCACTGCCACCTGGGAGATTGCTTCTAAAGGTGCGTATCGAGTGGAAGCATATCTGGATGGCAAGGCTTGGATTTTCTCAAATCATATTCGTGTGGGAGTTGGAAGCGGGGAGTAGAACAGATTACGGATTGCGGATTGCTGAGGCGGATGGTCTTGAGACTCGTACACGACCTGCAATCATGTTTGGAGACAATGAATTCAGCGCAAGTGAGAGAGACTAACCGTGTTTGAAATAGACAAGCCAAGATGCTTCTGCGGTGTGTTTGGTATCTTTGGACATCCGCAGGCATCAACGCTTACATACTTTGGTCTTCATGCTCTTCAGCATCGAGGACAGGAGGCAGCGGGAATCGTTTCGCTCGAACTGGAGGAGCTTCATAAGGCGAAACGATTCAACATGCACAGAGGGAATGGATTGGTGACCGATGTGTTCAAGAATGAAAAGATTCTGACAGAAGTCCTGAAAGGCACTTCAGCCATTGGTCATAATCGTTACTCGACCACTGGCTCCTCCCAGAAGCCAGCAAACATCCAGCCGTTCATGGTGCATTATCGAGATGGCAATCTCGCGCTTGCTCACAATGGCAACTTGACCAACACGAGGGCGATACGGGCAAGGTTAGAGGATGAAGGCACGATCTTCCAAACGACAACAGACAGCGAGGTTGTTCTCCACCTCATCGCGAAGAGTCGGAAGGATACACAAATCGAGCAGATTCAAGACGCATTGAACGACGTGGAAGGTGCTTTTTCGCTTGTGATTTTGACGGACACCAGTCTGGTGGCTGCACGTGACGCATACGGGTTCAGACCATTGGCACTTGGCAGGAAGAACAACTCATACGTCGTTGCATCTGAAACTTGTGCGTTCGACATCATCGGTGCTGAATATATCCGAGACATTGCTCCGGGTGAAATTCTCGTGATTGATGGAGAGACATTAGAGACAGGTGCCTTCAGATCCTATTGGCTTGAGCATCAAGTTCCAAAGTATGCTCATTGCATTTTCGAGTTCATCTACTTCTCTCGACCCGATAGCAAAATCTTCGGTGAGAATGTGGACAAAGTCCGCCGCAGACTTGGCAAGCGTTTGGCTGAAGAACATCCAGTCATTGGGGAGGATGGTGAGCACGTCTATGTCATCAGTGTTCCTGATTCCAGTAACACCGCAACAGTTGGGTATGTCAGCCAGAGCAACAAACTTGGTTATCCCGCGAAGTATGAAATCGGTCTCATCCGTAATCACTATGTAGGTCGGACATTCATTCAACCTGAGCAGAATGGTCGTGAGATGGCTGTGAGGACGAAATACAACACAGTGAAGGGTGTTCTCAAAGGGAGGAAGGTTGTGATTGTGGATGACTCAATTGTGCGAGGAACGACCTCGAAGCAGCTTGTGAAACTCGTCCGAGAGGCTGAGCCAGCCGAGGTTCATTTCCGGGTAACATCGCCGCCTATCAAGAATCCCTGCTACTATGGAATGGACTTTCCGAGTCGGGAGGAATTGATCGCGGTCCGTTGCAGTGGCGACGTTGGGAGAATCCAGCAGGAACTCGGCGCTGATACGTTGATGTATCTATCCATAGAGAAGATGCTGGAGTCCGTACCGGCTGGTGAGAGAAAAGGCTACTGCACTGCCTGCTTCAGTGGCACCTATCCTGTGCCTGTTGAGATTGGGGTGACGAAGGAAGAACATGAGGTATGAGAGGCGCGTGCGAATAGTCCGATCAGCTTGATGCTCAAATGCACGTTCAGAGCATTGCATTGTTCGCGTGAGAAAAGTCTCTCCAACTCCTTTTCGAGGGGGGTGGAACTACGGCACCTGGAAATCATCCGATATTGGATTTTCAAATTGAACTTATGTACTCACCGCGACGACTTTGCCACCATAGATGTCTCGTATTCTCTGCGTTTCTGCGGTGCCTCTCGCTTGTCATCTTTCTGTGTTCTTCGATGCTGACTCTTCTCTTCGCTCAGCGGCGCGTTGAGAATGAAATCATCGTCAAGCTGAAGTCATCCGTCAGCGAGCATACGCTTAGCACATTTGCGTCGGGAGACTGGAGCTTTCTTCCGTCCGTCGCGTTGTTGAACAATCAGTTCAAAGTTCAGAAAGTCACCCGGCTGTTTGACTTCTCACGCGTTGCGCAGTTGCACAAAGGGAATCAAGTTTCCGTTCAGAGATTTAGATCAAGCGGCCTCGACAGAGTCTTCACACTTGAGGTTCCTCGTGGTATTGATCTCGACGCTGCGCTTGCCGCCTATTCCGCAGATACAAATGTCTTTTATGCGCAACCGAACAATCTGTACACGCTTGATTTCGTTCCCAACGACTCCGCCTATACAAGTCAGTGGGCTTTGCAGAAGATTGAGATGGAGAAGGCTTGGGACATCGAGAAAGGTTCACCCAACATACTTGTCGGCGTGATAGACACAGGCATTGACTTCCTTCATCCTGACTTGAAAGACAATATCTGGGTGAATCCGGGTGAGGACGTACAACGCAGGGGTGTGTTTGACTCGACTGCTTTCAATGGCAAGGATGACGATGGCAACGGGTTTGTGGACGACATTATCGGTTGGGATTTCGTGAATCACACGAACAATCCGGTGGATTGGAACGGTCACGGTACTGCTGTGGCTGGTGTGATTGCGGCTAGGGCGAACAATGGAATCGGAGTCGCCGGTATTGCACTCGGCTGCAAGTTGGTTGTTCTTCGTGCGTTCGATGAGACTGGTCTTGGCGAGGACGCGAACATCGCCTCTGCCATAGTGTACGCGGCTGATAATGGCGTGAGAGTCATCAACATGAGTTTCGGAGATGTCGTCATTTCTCCGATCATGCGTGACATGATTCAATATGCCTATGATAAGAATGTTGTGCTCGTGGCATCGAGCGGTAATGTGGGTGGCGATGATCAGCACTATCCATCAAACTATAGTGGCGTGATCTCTGTCGGTGCTACGACGAAAGAAGATTTCCTTACATTCTTCACCACGTATGGTGAACTGTTGGATCTGGTAGCTCCGGGAGAGAGCATCGCAACAACAACTCTTGGTGGGGGATATCGAGAGTACAGTGGAACCTCGTTCGCTGCTCCTCACGTTAGCGCTGTCGCTGCCTTGATAGTCTCGCACAATCCGGCATACACGAGCGAAGAGGTCCGCGGCATACTTGTAAGCTCTGCGGATGGTGTGGGCGGCGAAGGATGGAGTCATCGTTTCGGTGCCGGACGTTTGAACGCCTACAAAGCTCTGAAGCTGATTTACGCTCCAAAGGTACGGATTGAATCGCCGATGACAGACGCTGGGATAGCTCAGAACTCAGTCGTGGTTCTTGGCTTAGCCGCTTCACTGTTTCTTCAGAGTTACTCGTTGTATTACGGTGTTGGACAGAATCCGTCACAATGGTTTGAGATTCAACCGCTAACACCACGTCAGGTTATTTCAGACACGATTGCTGTTTGGAACACTCAAGGTTTAGCGGATACATCGTATATACTAAGGTTAGTCGTTACAGAAAGGAGTGGAAAAACGATTGAAGATAAAATCCGTGTCTTCATGGACAAAGCATCTCCTGTTGTAACGAATTTTCAGCAGATGGATGTTTTGGATCAAGACAAATACGGTGTTTTGATAACATTCCGAACTAAGTCTCTTTCTGAGGGGAAGATTTATTTTCGACCGAAAGGCACAACTGGAAGTTTTCAGGAATTGAGGTTAAACGGGGTGGTAAGAAATCATTACGTTCTGTTGACCTCAGAAAACACATTGCCTGATGTCCAGTATGAGTATTACCTTGAAATCAAGAGCACCGCCTTAGTGACGACACGCTTCGACAACAATGGCAAGAATTTCACTTTCACAAGAAGCAGCAAAGTTGCTCCGAGACAGAACAATTTTGTGCTGAAGAACTACACGCTTCCATCATCGTATCTCTTGAACAAAGTTGCGGACTTCAATCGGAATGGCAGCAAGCAAGTCCTGCTCAGTCAATATGTTGATGGATTCAATTATGACAAGATGAAACTGTTTGAATTCCGGAACGGAGATTTCGTGCAGGTGGATTCCGTGAATCGCATACAGATACCAAAGGATTTCGGTGATTCAGATGGAGATGGAAAGTTGGAGGTCTTTTCCCAATCGGATGGGAAGTCGTTTCTTTTTGAACAGGCTGTCCCAAACGGTTCACCTTTTGCGACGATTGTCTTTGCTGACACAGTGAAAGGCAATTTCTGGGCGAGTCAGATGAATGATATTGACGGCGATGGCAGGCTGGAACTCATCGCCCGCAATGATGAAGAGTATATGGTCTGGAAGAATACAGGGGGCAATAATTACTCGCAAGTTGCGTTCATGCCAGATCCAACGCAGCCTGGTCCGGGAGAATCGCAGAACCAGTTTGGTCCGCCACATTCTGAAATAGCAGACTTCGAGGGCGATGGGAAGAAAGAAATTCTCGTTGGCGATGCCGATGCGGATTTCTACGTCTATGAATTCAACGGCGGGAATTCTTATGTCCATACATGGAGCGATGAGAACGATGGAGTTTCGGGGAGCGACTTCATTACTCACGGCGATTACGATGGCGACGGTAAGCCAGAGTTCATCGTTGGCTACCATACAAGTCTGGGACTCAATACCGATAACGAGTATGATGCGCCATATTGGACTTTCAAGATGTTCAAGGCAACAGGGGATAACAAGTTCGCGAAAATCTGGGAGCAGACATTCTTTGGTGTCAAGGATGAATTCTACTGCGACAGCGGCATCTCCTCGGGTGACATTGACAACGATGGAAAAGATGAGTTCTTCATCAGCTTATATCCAGACTATTATGTGTTCAGTTTCAATGAGAGTACGCAGACCTTTGAGGCGATTTGGTACTATCGGAATGCTCGGACAAACGCTACTATCGTCGGGGACTTTGATGGCAACGGCGTGAACGAATTTGGACTCAACGATGGCAAGAGGATACTGTTCTTCGAGAAAGAGATAGGATTTTCCGGATCAGCCACACCAACGAATTTCGAGGCAGTTGCCCTCGATTCGAATCTCGTTCAGCTTTCGTGGAATCCGGTATTCAACGCGATGGGCTATCTTGTGTCGTCGAAAGAATCGCAATCATCTGCTTCTCTCAAAATTGACGCGACGAGAGACGCTTTTTATCTCGACAAGAATGTTCGGAACAACAGGTATTTCCAGTATGCTGTTGCCACGATAGATACAACGAAGCGACCTTCACAGAGTCGTTGGACTGATTCAGTTGTTGTTTTCGTCCATCCGAAAAGCCACTTGATAAGTGCGGACTATTTGAAAAATGGCGAGGTGAAGGTGAAGTTTAGCCAATACGTGGGAGACACGCCACCGAATCCATCTTCATTTGTCGTTAGCGATAATACAGGTTCAGATCAGGGCAGCCCGACTTCTGTTGCGATTGCTTCCGATAAAGAAATGCTTCTTGTATTTCGAGACGATTTGCCAAGCGGAAGTCATTTTCTGAAAGTGAGAAATCTGAGAGACAGGTTCGGCACTCCAGTAGATACAAGTCGTCAGGTATCGTTCGGCGTTGCACTTTTGTTGGGGAAAGCATTCTACTTGGTAGGTTTGCGCCTGGTTGGCAGTAGGAGCATTGACCTGGAGTTCAGTGATGCTGTGGATGTTGCTACAGGCAGCGAACCATCTCATTACAGAATCGAACCGGGTATTCAGGTGGTTTCAGCAGTAGTTGATGCAAATGCGACGAACCTTGTTCATCTCACCGTTGGTGGCAGAGTTCCAATCGGTGCATTGGGAAAAGAGTATATCGTCTCCGTCAGTGGTGTGAAAAGTGCAAGCGATGTGATGACTGCAAGCGGTGCTGGAAGCACAGGAGGAATCATTCTGAACAAGCCCGACTTGTCGGAGGTGTTTGCCTATCCGAATCCTTTCAGGAAGAGTGGTGGAACTGATCACATCACATTTGCCAATCTGACGCAGGAGGCAATAATCACAATATGGACCATATCGGGAAATTACGTGAGAACTTTGAGGGAGACTGACGGCAACGGTGGTGTGGAGTGGCTCGTGGATGATGATAATGGCAACAGGGTAGGCTCTGGGATTTACATCTACCGCGTTAGCGGCACGAACAGCCGCGGGGATCATGTTGAGGAGAAAATGGGGAAAGTAGCTGTGGTGAGGTAGAGTCCAGTTCGTAATTGGACTGTCCCCGACTATCTTAAAAGGTTAAAGAATGAACTTGCGATTTTGGACAATTTCTAATATCTTGAGTGTTAGCAGGGTAATTCTGTTGATTCCGATAGTCATTCTGCTTCTCGATCAAACTCCAGATACCCGATACTGGGCACTTGGATTGATGGTGATTGCTGCGTTCACTGACGCATTGGATGGATACCTCGCCCGGCGTTTGAAGCAGATTACTGAGTTGGGCAAACTGCTCGACCCATTGGCTGATAAAATCTGTGTTGGGGTAGCCGTCGTAGTCTTATCAATGCTGGGTAATCTACCATTGTGGTTTGTCATTGTCGTGCTTGCAAGAGATGTGCTCATCTTTCTTGGCGGAACTTATCTCACTAGAACGAAGGAAGTCGTCTTGCAGTCCAACATGGCAGGGAAGATTACTGTGACAATCATCGCTGTTGCCGTTCTCTTTGCGACATTGAACTTGGAACAGTTGGACTTCTTCAAACAACTTTTTGTTTGGCTCAGTGTAGTAATGATGGCAGTGTCGTTGGTGTGGTATGGGTGGAGGTTCGTGGAGGTGGTGAGTAGAGGAGCAGAGAATATATGAGTGTGAGTGTCGTGTCCGAGTTTGGAATCCATAGCCTTTGAGCCGGTAATGAGCTTATTCGACAAATTGAAATTTGAACGACTGAAAGAAGGTCTGGCACGGACTCGTGGTAACATCATTGGGAGAGTAAATCGTGTCATCAAGGGGAGGAGCAAGATTGACGATGAACTGCTTGATGAGATAGAAGAAATTCTCCTGACGGGTGATGTCGGCGTTGAGACCACGATGAAAATCATGCAAAATGTCAAGGACAGGGTGAAGAAGGAACGGTGTGAAAATCCAGACCAACTCGATAGGCTGCTGAAGGAGGAAATCGTAAGACTGTTGGCTTTAGATGGCGAGATTGGGGTGATAGACCAGAATCCATTTGATCTGCCGCCGGACAAGAAACCGTATGTCATAATGGTTGTCGGCGTGAACGGTACAGGCAAGACGACAACCGTTGGCAAACTCGCATACGACTATAGAACTGCTGGGAAGCAAGTCTTGATCGGTGCGGCGGATACGTTTCGCGCGGCTGCAAACGAACAGCTCGAAATCTGGGCAGAGCGAGCTGGCGTGAACATGATACAGCAAGGACATGGTGCTGATCCTGGTGCTGTGGCGTTTGACAGTGTCAAAGCAGCTATCGCCCGGCAGGCTGATGTCGTGATCGTTGATACAGCAGGGAGACTTCATACAAAGGTGAACTTGATGGAGGAACTCAAGAAGATCAAGAGGGTTATGCAGAAGCTCCTGCCTGATGCTCCTCACGAAGTCCTTCTTGTCCTCGATGCAACCACGGGGCAGAATGCGATACAGCAGGCGAAGCAGTTCACGCGTGCTGTCGGTGTGACCGGACTTGTTCTCACAAAACTCGATGGCACAGCGAAGGGAGGGATCGTGATTGCAGTTGGTAAAGAACTGAATATCCCGGTGAAGTATATCGGTGTGGGGGAGAGGATAGATGACTTGCAGACGTTCGACAGGAAGGCATTCGTGCAAGCGCTCTTTGAGACCTGATGCAGCGATGCTAGTTTTCATTTTCCAGACTTCACGTGAATCGCCAGAACGAAGGAACAACCATGTATTCAAGAATGAGATCCAGTCGTCGTCAGTTCATGAAGAGTTGCGCTCTCCTAAGCGCAGGGGGACTTGGAGCAAGATTTCCTATCATGCATACTTTCGCAGAGAACAAAGGGATGAACACAGCATCATCTGGAATCACATTAACGTACAAATCGTTCGACCTGCAACTGAAACACACCTGGACAATTGCCCGGGGGTCGGTCAGTACAGTAACCGTTGTGCTGACTGAATTGCAGTACGATGGTATCACAGGCTTCGGTGAAGCGGCGCTTACAACTTCTGCCCGCTATGGAGAGACGCCAGAGACTGTGTTGAAGTTTCTCAGTAAGGTGGACCTCAAGCGGTTTGATGATCCGTTCTTAGTCGAGGACATCTTGGCGCATGTTGATGGTATCGCCCCTGGCAACAATGCAGCGAAAGCGTCGGTGGATATTGCACTTCACGATTGGATTGGCAAGAGGCTCGGTGTGCCGTTGTACAAACTCTGGGGCTTGGATAAGAGCAAAACACCAATTACGACGTTCTCAATCGGTATTGACAAACCGGACGTGATGCAACAGAAGGTCCGCGAAGCTGACGAGTATCCAGTTCTCAAAATCAAGGTGGGTTTGGGGAATGATGAAGAGATCATAGCGGCTGTCCGACAGGTGACGAATAAGCCTCTGCGTGTTGATGCAAACGAGGCATGGAAGTCGAAGGAACTTGCACTTGAAAGAATCCTGTGGCTTGAGAGTGAAGGTGTGGAATTCATTGAGCAACCGATGCCGGCAAGTCAACTTGCAGACATCGCTTGGCTGCGTGAGCGTGTCAAGATGCCCATCATTGCTGATGAAAGTGTGCTACATCTTGAAGATATTCCGAAACTCAAGGATGCTTTCGACGGCATCAACATCAAATTGATGAAATGTGGTGGACTCCGCCAAGCAATGCGGATGATTCACACCGCAAGGGCGATGGGAATGAAGATAATGACGGGTTGTATGATTGAGAGTTCCGTTGGCATCACGGCGGCGGCACATCTCTCGCCGCTCATTGACTATGCGGATTTGGATGGAAATCTCTTGATTAACAACGACCCGTTCGATGGAGTGAAAGTAGCAAAAGGGAAATTGATGCTGGGAGATGGAGCGGGACTTGGGGTAAAGGTCAAACAGTAGAGGTCTTGTGACGAATGAAAGTAGACAAGTGAAGGTGAAACTTATGGCTTCATGCGTACTTCCGCTGCTGAATTTCGGGGTGTCGTCCTTGATCCTGACGTTTTGATTTCTGAGATATTTCATGCCAGACGCTTTAGGCACACACTATTGAGAGACTATGCCTGATCTCATCAAAATACTCCCGGAACACATCGCGAGCAAGATCGCTGCTGGCGAAGTTGTGCAGCGACCTGAGTCTGTCGTCAAAGAACTGATCGAGAATTCAATTGATGCGGGTGCTAAGAGCATTACCGTAGTCGTGAAAGATGCCGGCAAGGTTCTGATCCAGGTTGTTGACGATGGTTGTGGAATGAGTGAGCAAGATGCGGTCATGGCATTCCAGCGTCACGCGACGAGCAAGATCTTTGCGTATGACGATCTTGAGAACATCCAGACGCTTGGATTTCGAGGCGAGGCGTTGGCATCCGTCGCTGCGGTTGCTCAGGTGGAACTGAAGAGTAAGCAAGCTGAAGACGATACAGGGACAGTCGTCAAAGTTGAAGCGGGAGAAGTAAAAGAGACAGCGAAGGCTGGTATGGAGAACGGCACATCCGTGTCGGTGAAGAACCTTTTCTATAACACGCCAGGGCGACGGAATTTCCTCAAGAGCAACAACACTGAGTTCAGGCATATCTTCAACACGGTTCAGCGAGTCGCCATTTCAAATCCTCAACTTGCCGTTGTGTTGATTAGCGACGACGAGAGAATGCTCGATCTCAGACCGAGTGACCTGGACACACGAGTGAAAGAGCTGATGGGGCAGAGGCGCTTTGAATCCTTGCTCAAACTCCGCGAGGAAACTGACGCCCTGAGTCTGAGCGGCTACATCGGCAAGCCACTTACCTCACGCAAGACCAGGGGTGAGCAGTATCTGTTTCTGAATGGGCGTTATATCATCAATCGTGCCATCAACCATTCAGTATTCAATGCCTACGAGCGTTTGATTGACAGGGGGGACTATCCACTCTTCCTACTGTTTCTCACCGTTGACCCAAGACGAGTGGATGTCAACGTTCATCCATCGAAGCTGGAAGTCAAGTTTGATGATGAGCGAAACATCTATAGCTTCATCGGCTCCGTTGTTAAGCGTGCACTTTCCAAGCACGATTTGACACCATCACTGACTATGCGGGAGGAGGTGGATGGTAAGGAAGTTGCGTCTCGTTTCTTCACTCCACAACGACCGGGATGGGAAAGAGGATTCAATGTTGATCAGCGTCACGATCAGCAACTTGAACGGCAGGAACGACTCTCCTTTCGAAGGGGAACTTCTGTCCCAAGAGGTGACACCACTGCAAAATTCGAGAGACTCTTTGGCGCTATGGAGACGGGTACGTCTTCAACTGATCAATCATTCGAATCATCACCTGTGACTGAGATACCGCTGGGAGAGCGACAGCCACAGGAGTTCCATCACGAACCTGAGCGCACAGACGTAGCCGAAGGGAAAGCGATCTGGCAAGTGCACAACAAGTACATTCTCTCTCAGATTCGCACGGGCTTGTTGATCATTGACCAGCATGTTGCCCATGAGCGGATTCTCTATGAGAAAGCATTAGCAAGCCTGAATACAAATCTTCCGTTTTCGCAACAACTGCTTTTTCCACACACTGCCGAGCTATCGGCTGGGGACTATGCACTTGTGAAAGAGCTGCTGCCGCATTTAGAGAAACTTGGTTTCGACATCAAATTGTTTGGCAAGAACACAGTCGTAATAGAAGGCGTGCCGTCGGACGTGAGGGTAGGGAACGAGCACACGATCCTGCAGGAGATCATTGATCAGTACAAGGAGTACGAACAGGAAGAAAGGCTGGAGGTGAGCGATAACCTTGCCAAGTCGTATGCGTGTAAAGCCGCCATCAAGGCTGGAGACAGACTCAACATCGGCGAGATGAGCTCGCTCATTGACCAACTGTTTGCGACGAGCATGCCCTATGTATGCCCGCATGGGCGGCCGATTGTGACCAAGATCTCGATTGAGGAGTTGGATAAACGATTCGGAAGAACGTAATCGGAATAATGATCTTGCAATGAAGATAAGAGTTATTCCACGCACGCTGGTGATACTGTGCGGTATTGCTGCCAGTGGCAAGTCCACGTTCGCAAAGAAGTTTTTTAGGCGGACGCAAATTGTCTCCACCGACTACTGCCGTGCGATGATTTCCGATAGTGCTGGCAACCAGTTTGTCTCCAAGGATGCTTTCGAACTGTTCTACTTCATTATCGAAAAACGGCTGGTTGGCGGAAGGATAACGGTGGCAGACGCAACAACGTTGTACTGTCCTGCTCGATTGGCGTTGCTCAAGATTGCCAAGAGGCACAATGCGAGGGCTGTACTGATGGTGTTCAATGTCTCGATGAAAGTGTGCATCAAGCATGATAAGCTGCGAAGACGAAAGGTGGGTGAAGAAGTGATTCACAGGCAATACAATACACTTGAAGAGGCACTGAAGTCTATCCCCAGCGAAGGTTTTGATGAAATCTACATGTTGGATGAAAAATCGTTGAAGAATGTCGAAGTTGAAGTGGTTGGCTATGTGCCGGAAGCATCGCATGAAAAAGAAAGTGCCAGTTGAACTATCTAGAGAATGGTTCTTGAGGTTGACGACTATGAGTACGATTGATTATAGTGAGGTCAAACGAAGGAAACAGGATTGGACTGAGAAATCCGCATGTGTGAGCGCCAGGAAGGTGAGATTCACCACGGTAAGTGGCGAACCTATTGAGATGCTCTACACACCGGATGACATTGAGGAGATCAATTATCTGGCTGACATCGGATTCCCTGGTGAGTTCCCGTACACACGAGGAATCCGTTACAACATGTATCGTGGCAGGCTGTGGACGATGCGGCAGTTCGCCGGCTTTGGTACACCTGAGGATTCAAACCAACGTTTCAAGTATCTCCTTCAGCGTGGACAGACCGGTTTGTCCGTTGCTTTTGACCTGCCGACCTTGATGGGGTGCGACTGTGATGACCCGCTCTCGCAGGGTGAGGTTGGCATCTGTGGCGTTGCTGTCAGTTCACTTGCCGATATGGAGATTCTGTTCAGTGGTATCCCTCTCGACGAAATCTCCACGTCAATGACCATCAACGCGCCCGCAGCCGTAGTCTTTGCATATTATCTCGCAGTTGCTGAGAAACAAGGAGTGCCTTTTGTGAAGCTTCGCGGCACAACGCAAAACGACATCTTAAAGGAATACATTGCGCAGAAGGAATGGATTTATCCGCCAGAAGCCTCGATGCGTATTATCACAGATATGTTCGCTTACTGCACAAAGGAGGTCCCAGAGTGGAATCCAATTTCGATTTCGGGGTACCACATTCGTGAGGCGGGTTCGACAGCGGTGCAGGAGCTTGCATTCACGCTTGCCGACGGCTTCGCGTACGTCGAAGCTGGAATGAAGGCGGGCTTGGATATTGACGAATTCGGCCCTCGCTTGTCGTTCTTCTTTAATGCTCATCTCGACTTCTTCGAGGAGATAGCGAAGTACCGTGCAGCACGCCGCATCTGGGCGAAGCGGATGCGATACAAATACGGTGCAAGAGACCCGCGGACTTGGACACTCCGGTTTCATACACAGACAGCGGGGTGTTCGCTCACAGCACAGCAACCGGAGAACAACATCGTTCGCACAGCCTACGAGGCATTAGCTGCTGTGCTGGGTGGCACACAAAGTCTCCATACCAATTCGATGGATGAGACGCTCTCCCTTCCAACAGAGAAAGCAGTGAAGATCGCATTGCGCACTCAGCAGATCATTGCACATGAAATCGGTGTGGCTAACACCGTTGATCCGCTCGCAGGAAGCTACTTTGTCGAGGCGTTGACAAACAGGATGGAGGAGGAAGCAGAGAAATATTTCGAACGCATTGAGGCATTAGGCGGTGTGATACGTGCCATCGAGCAAGGATACTTCCAAAGGGAGATCGCGAACGCGGCGTACCGCTATCAACGAGAACTTGACGCAGAAGAGAAGATCATCGTCGGTGTTAACGAGTTCGTCGAAGAGGGCGAGCAACTGGAGATCCCCTTACTGCAAGTAGCACCGACGGTAGAAGTGAAACAGAAGGAACGTTTGGCGCAAGTGCGAGCGAACCGGGACCAACAAGCTGTGACGCGAAGGCTTGCTGAGCTTCGACAGGCTGCAGAAGATGGAACGAACCTAATGCCCCGGATATTGGACTGTGCTCGTACCTATGTTAGTGTGGGTGAAATCTCGAGCACGCTCAAGGAAGTGTTCGGCGTATATGAGGAAGCAGTAGTGTACTGAGTTAACCTCGCGAAGGTCCTGAACCTTCGCAATGATTAAGTGACAAGGATAACCCTTTCAGACTCTGGATTCACATGCTGATGATCATCGAACTCTTTAGGCTGCTTCGTCCGAAGCAGTGGACAAAGAACTTCTTCATTCTTGCGGCGTTAGTATTCTCGAAGCATCTGTTCGAGATGGATTATGTCCGCACAGTCCTCCTAGCGTTCGTCGCGTTCTGTCTGGTTTCCGGTTCAGTCTATATTCTGAATGATATTCTGGACGTCGAGGCGGATCGGCGGCATCCAGAAAAGCGCAATCGCCCGATAGCATCAGGGAAAGTGAAGCCACTTCAAGCTCTGGCGTTCTCTTTCCTGCTTATTGTGCTGGTTATCGCACTTGTGATGAACCTACCGTGGCAGTTCAGGGCTATTCTGCTCATATACTTTGCCATCAACATCGCTTATTCGTGGAAGCTCAAGGAGATAATCATTCTCGATGTCTTCGTCATTGCCGCGGGATTCATGCTGAGAGTCCTGGGAGGCGCCTATGCGATTAGCGTTCCTGTTTCCAGTTGGATGATCCTGTGCACAATCTTCATTTCGCTTTTTCTCGGGTTTGCCAAACGCCGCGGCGAAATCATAGTGATGCAGAACAGCGGTTCGGGATCAGGACGAAAAGTACTCACCGAATACAATGTTGAGTTCATTGACCAAATGATTACTGTCGTGACATCAGGGACCGTGATTTCGTACGCGTTGTACACCGTGTCGGAGCGCACGAAGGAGATTTTCCATACGGAGAACTTGATTTACACCACCGTGTTTGTGATCTTTGGCATCTTCCGATATCTATATCTCATGTACAAGAAGAATCTCGGTGAGAGTCCAACCTACATCGTGACCACCGACCCGCCAATGATCATCAACATTGCTCTCTGGATGATATCATGTGTAGCGATCATCTATAAGGCGGATATCGTGGCATGCCTGCATCTCTCTGGTATCCTGTAGCCACATGCCTCTGATCTAATGTACACATACTTCACTTATAGCTGAGGACACTCAAATGAAAAAGGTTTCACTTGTCGGCATTGCAGCTGGTCTCATTCTTCTGCAATGTGCGAAAGAAGGACCGAAGATGGACTTCAGCAAAGATATCGCTGATATCCAGGCATTCGTGGAAATGTATCATGGTGCCTGGAATCGCGGTAGCACTGACAGTCTAAAGAACTGTTGGGACAAGGATTACGACGGGCTGGTTTATGTTGCAGCGGAACGCAGGGAGGCATTCTTCACGTGGGACGACATCAGGATGTACTTCACCAAGACCGTGGAAGATTTCCAAGAGATGCAGTGGAGTCCCTATAATATCAAAGTCAGAATCCTTGATGACAGTTTCGCTGCCGTGTTTCTCAACTCGACGTTCAAAGGACGGATGAAGAATGGTTTTCCTATCAGTGTCGAGAACAGCCGCAGCACATATCTTCTGCGAAAGACAGAAGGGAGATGGCGGATCATTCAGTATCATGAATCGAGTCCGTTGATGCAGATGTAGCACGACATCATTATTCTTAAGATGCCTATATGACACGCTGGAAAGAAACCAGGTCACGATGGTTTTTGATGTTGGTGCTTATATGTTTTCCGGTTGCTCACGGTTTTGCTCAACGTATCGCCGATGAACGCGTACATAAGTTGCTGGTGGAAGGATGTGATTTGGGACTGAAGCAGCAATATGATGACGGATATGCTAGGTGTGATGAGATCATCCAGCTTCAGCCGGACTCACCCATCGGATATCTTTATGAGGCAGCGATCCTGGAAGCTAGAAGTATGGATTTTGAAACTAGGATGGAGGAAGAGAGGGTTGAACCTTTGTTGGACAAGGCAATTGAACTCTCGCGCAAGATGTTGGAAAAGAACGATAGAGATACATGGGGATACTATTTTCTCGGTAGCGCTTTCGGATACTATGCCAACTACCATGTTCGGATCGGTAATTGGATTCGCGGTGCGAACTACGGTTACAAAGCCAAGAAAGAATTCGAACGATGCATCGAGGTTGATTCAACGTTTTATGACGCTTATCTCGGTCTCGGCACATTCAGATACTGGAGAAGCAGAAAGACTGAGCTGTTCAACTGGCTTCTGTTTCTTGGCGATGATCGCGAGGAGGGAATCCGATTCATCAAACTGACGATAGAGAAGGGGACATACAACAAGTTTCAGGCGCTCCACTCGCTTATCTGGATCTTGATTGATGCTGGTCGCTATGATGAAGCGATAACCTACTCGAAGGAGGCATTAGAAACCTATCCCACTTCACGGTTCTTTCTGTGGGGATTAGCACGAGCTTATGAAAATGGAAATCCGGAAGCGGCACGTGAAGTCTATCAAGAACTGCTTCGCTCCGTGACGTCAGAGAAAACCAGCAATCACTACAGCGAGGTGGTTCTGCACTATCTGATTGGCAAGATGAGCTTCCAGCTAGGTGAGTATGATACGGCACTGAGAGAATGCGAGAACGTGCTTTCCCATAACGATCTTGATGAAGATGTTAAGGGGCGGCTTGAAGAGCGGATGGATCTGACGAAGAAACTCATGGAGAATGTGAAGCAGAAAATGCAGGAGGCGCGTTGAGCGAACAGCGGTTGTGAACTGCAGGATTCTGTAGAACGTGTGAGAAGCCTCTCTGTGTACGACTGGGAATTCACTCACTCTCCATTTTCTCAGACAACCACTCTATCAATACCCGCCTACCCCTTTCAACGAAGGCAGGAAGTGCTTTCTCTACCACAGGACTCAGTGTTTCCCGGAAATAGTAAGGATCCTCTACCTCCATAGCGAGTATTCGTATGTCTTTCGGAAGGGGGATCCCTGTCGTCTCCGCCAAGCGAAAAAACTCAGGTAGGCCTGCAAGGTGGGGTGAGGGGGCGATCACTTTCTGAAAGTCGTCTCTTGAGAACTCCAGAATCGTTCCGGGTGAGTACCTGCCTGTCGCGACAGCGTCTAGAAGAAGTGCTTTTTCATAGCCTTCTAGAATTTCGAGCAGTGCGAATCCACTCACTGAGGCTTCAGCGACATCAACATCATGCTCGAACTCCTCCTTGAGGAGTCGGGCGGCGACAATGCCGACCCCGTCATCGGCCAGAATGTCATTGCCAAGACCAAGTAGCAGAATCTTTCGGTTGGTATCGCTCACCGTCTGATTTCTTGAAGAATCTTTCCAGAACTATCATGGATGCGGACCACTAAAGGCATCTGACCAGGCAGTGTATGTGTCGCGCATCCGAAGCAAGGGTCGTACGCACGGAACGCCATCTCAATCATGTTCAGGATTCCTTCTGTGACCTCGGTGCCCTTCTTGATAAGTCCTTGCGCGGCTTTCTTGATTGACATCGAGATCGCAGCGCAGTTGTTCGTTGTGCCGACGATCAGATTTGCTTTCTGCAAAATCCCACGTTCATCAGTTACGTAGTGATGCGTCAGCGTACCACGCGGGGCTTCGACAATCCCTACGCCTTCTGTTGGCTTCTCGGTCGGGATAGTCCGGATATTGGGACTGGTAATCTCAGGGTCTCGTGATAGTTCCAATGCCTGCTCCGCCGCAGACAGAAGCTCGATGATTCGTGCCCAGTGCGTTGCTAACCTCTGATGCACCGGCTTTCCACCTAGAGTTGCATACATTCTTTCATACTCCTCTTGAGCGAGAGGCGTTGCCATGCCATCAGCCGCATTCAACCTCGATAGTGGCGTAGCACAATACACGCCGCTATCCTTTCCATCAACGAATCCTTTCCATCCGACCTTCTTCAGAAATGGAAATTTCAGATACGTCCACGGCTCGACATGTTCTGCAACGTTGTCGAGATAATCTTTCGGTGCGTATTTGACGAACTCTTTGCCATCAGGATCAACAACACGGACTTTGCCATCGTAGAAATTCACCCTGTTGTTGTCGTCCACTAAGCCCATGTAGTAGGTCTTGTGTGCGTAAACGTCACCCAGAATCAAGTCCACATACTCCTTGTTCTTCAGGACGATATCGTTGAAGACCTGGATCGTAAACTTGCCAAACTCCACCATCCATGTGGCAAGTTCTTCAACTCGTTTCCGTTCTTCTTCAGTTAGTCCTTTTGTTACACCACCCGGGACGGATGTCACCTGATGTATCTTCTTTCCGCCGAGCATTTGCATAATTTCCTGCTGATGCGCACGCATCTGAATCACCTTCTTTCCTGCATCAAGCCCGACCTTCTGGATCACGCCAAGGATGTTACGCACTGCTGGTGGCGCAGTCGGTCCAACGACAAAGTCAGGACCAGCGAGGATGTAGAAATGGGTTGTGTGGTCACCTGCAAAGAATACGGAGTATAGCAGTTGGCGCAGCTTCTTCGCCGCACTGGGGATCTCGACATGATACACAGCATCGCAGGCTTTGGCAGATGCCATGTGGTGTGCCTCGGGACATACGCCGCACAGGCGCGTGGTAATACGAGGCATTTCCTCAACGGGTCTGCCTTGACAGAACTTCTCAAAGCCTCGCAGTTCCGGGATCTGGAAATAGGTGTTTGCCACTTCACCGTCATCGTTCAGGAAGATATCTATCTTTCCATGCCCTTCAAGTCGGGTGATGGGATCTATCTTGATCTGCTTCATTAGAGAGTTCTCCTTTGGTCAACAATAATTCTTCTGTAAGATAAACCTGATTCAGATATGCGATTGCGAATTCGAGCGTTCGATTCGTAATCAGACGATGTTGGGTCCGATTACGAATTGGACTCTACTGTGACCCTCCGTTGCTCCTCACCTGTACTCGGCGAAGCAGCGAATGGGCCAAACTGAAGCGATAGAACGTCCCAATGGGATCAGCGATTTCGTCAAGGATTCGCTGAACTTCGCCAGGATCTTGTGAATCAACCACGGAGCTCAAGGCACTGATCATCTTTGCTCCTTGATCAATCGAGTTGGGCGCCGGTCCGTAGCAGCCTCGACAAGAGATGTTCGCTTTTACGCAAAGTGCACCACAGCCACTTCGCGTTGCTGGACCCATACAGATGATGCCCTGGTCGAGGAGACATTCATTAGGATCAACTTGGACTTCGTGTATGCGATAGAAGTGCTTGATCTTCTTCTCCTTCCGCGTGCGTGGACACTCATCGCAACAAGTCTTATCTCCTGCACCGACAATCGAACCTGGTGGTGGAAGCGGTTTGCCTTGGATGATTAGCTCCATCACCGCCCAGATTTGATGAGCCTGGGGTGGGCATCCGGGAATGTAATATTCTACGGGAACGACCTGATCCAACGTCTTCACAGTGTCCCAGAACACAGGTATCTCAATCTCGCCTTCGGGCATTGTCGTATGAGGTTGCGGAAACACAGAATTGGGATTTACTGTTGATGGCGATTCGCTAAAAACGTATTTGAAAATGCCTTCCCTGTTTGTTAGATTTGCCAATCCTGGAATACATCCTTCCTGAGCACATGAGCCGAAGGCAACAAGGACTTTCGACTTTTCCCGGAGGAGTTTCGCCAGGTGTTCGTTTTCCGAATTGCGAATCGCTCCGTTGAAGAGACAGAGATCAATACTCTTATCCGCCATCGCCTCCACATCGGAATATTTGAAATCCAGTGCTACGGGCCAGAAGACAAGATCAAAAGCATCAGCGACTTGTAGAATCTTATCTTCGATATCCAGAACCGCAATCTCGCAGCCGCCGCAACTGGCTGCCCAATACAGTGCTAACTTTGGTTTTGCCATAACGAGTTCCTCTATTTTCTATTAGTAAGTCCGATTGTATCAACTTGTATGGAGGACCGAGAGATAGAGCGTTGAAGCACTATTTCTTCATTAGTTTGCCACCTAACCTCAAACTTGATATTGTCACATTAGGCTGTCATTGCGAGCGAAGCGAAGCAATCCTTTGCATTCTGACGGATTGCTTCAGGACTTCGTCCCTCGCAAAGACACAAGAAACGAGCGAAAAATGAAATGTGACAACATCAAGCTAGACAACTGCTTCTTGTTCTTGGAGCTTCTCCAACTGTTGTTTTCCGTTCCAGTTTAGTGGACCAAGTGAACGAATTGTCTCAGTGAATTCCTTGGTCACATGTGTGTACCTATCGCCTTCTGAAGCCGAGATCCATTCTAAACGGACTCTTCGCTCGTCAATCCCGAATGATTTCAGTACTGATTTCAATAGCGCGACACGACGGAGCGTTTTGTAGTTTCCCTCCGAGTAGTGACAATCACCGGGATGACAACCGCCAATCAGCACGCCATCGGCACCAAGCTCGAATGCCTTCATGATAAAGGTCGGATCAACTCGTCCGCTGCACATAGTTCTGATGATCCGAATGTTCGGCGGTGATTTGAGACGTGAGACACCTGCAAGGTCTGCACCGGTGTAAGAACACCAGTTGCAGAGAAAGCCTATGATTTTTGGTTCGAATGGCATGATTAATACTCCGGTTCAATGTCCAATGTGAATTTCTCAATAACAAGACCTGCCTGTGGTTCAGAATCTAGATTGCCATGAGTCCTTCCAACTCTGCCACGATTTGAGCATCTGAGAACCCTTGCCCATGATTGCAGATGCTGGACAAGCTGCAACACAAGTACCGCAGCCTTTGCAGAGCACATCGTTGACTCTGGAGACTTTCTTCTCTTCAATGAAATCAATTGCGGTATATGGGCAGAGGTTATTGCAGATGCGGCAACCACTGCAATATGTTTCATCTATCCATGCACGCACAGGATCAATTTCGACCTCTCCCTTCGAAATGAAGGAGAGGATGCGTGCAGCGGCGGACCCTGCTTGAGCAACAGTGTCAGGGATATCCTTTGGCCCTTGAGCGCAACCGGCAATGTAGATGCCGTCGCTCATTGTTGATGTCGGGTCAAGCTTTGGATGCCGCTCGAGGAAGAAGCCGTCGGGACTCTTGCTGATAGCTAAGATACGTCTTATCGTATCGGCATCATTTCTAGGCTCGATGGCGTTGCAGAGAACCACCATATCAACGGGAACTTCAAGCAGTTTTCCAGCTAGAGTATCCTCGCATCGAACCAAAAGAGTGCCCTGATTTTTCTGCGAGGGATTTGTTTCGACTACTTCTGCGACCTTTCCGCGAATAGCCTTAACTCCTTCCTCGAGAATACGTACATAAAACTCCTCGTAGCCCTTGCCAAAAGCACGCATGTCAATATAGAATTGGTAGATTGTTGCACTCGTTCGATCATGAACGAGATGTGCATACTTCAAGGCGTACATGCAGCAAACGCGAGAGCAGTATGGATGATGATTTGTATCTCGGGAACCAATGCAGTGGATTATCGCAAGTGCACGCGGCTCTTTGCCGTCCTTGGTCAATACCTTGCCACCTGTCGGACCAGTTGAATTCAACATCATTTCAAATTCCAGCGAGCTGTGTACATTGTCGAATATTCCGTATCCATACTGAGCCATCTTGGAGGCATCGAAAATGTCGAAGCCGGTGGCAACCAGAATCTGTCCAACGTCGAGTTCCACAATTTCATCCTGCATTTCGTAATTGATCGCATTTGGCTCACAAACCTTGGCACAAGTTTCACATGCTCCGGTCTTGAAATGGATGCAGGAATTGGTGTCAATCACTGGAACACGAGGTACTGCTTGCATGGTTGGGACGTAGATCGCCGTTCTCGGTCCCAAGGTGAACTCAGGTTTCCTGCCCTTGTAGTCCTCAACGACCATCTTAATATGTCCTGTGGGACAAACCTGTGCACAAGCTCCGCAAACTATACATGTCTCAGATTGCTCACCAAAAGGAAGCACAACCTCTCTCTTGATTCCGTTGTTTGCAAAACCGAGGACATTTGCTCCTACCACATCTCTGCAAATGTTGACGCACATACCACACAGTATGCAAGCATTTTCTGCTTCGTCCCTTTCAAGACTGATGAAACGAGGTTTCTCAACGCCGAGCATCTCTGCCATCTCTCGGACAACTTTCACGTTGGGCCAACGAGAGAGCATTAGCTCCATTATTATCTTCCGAATCCACTTCACCTTCTCGGAATTTGTGTTGATAGTGATCCCTTCCCTAACCGGGTAATTACAGGCAGTCACGATTCGACTGCGCCTACCTCGTACCACTTCCACGCTGCATAAGCGGCACACACCATAAGGTTCAAACAAATCACTGTGACACATCGTAGGTATCCATATGCCTGCTTTCTCTGCAGCCTTAAGGATCGTGGTGTCTTCTAAGACCTCAATTCTTGTTCTGTCTATGTCTACAGTAACCATTTTGTTGTCCCTTCATCTTATTCTATGTAGATTGCATCAAAATTGCAGACGTCGTAACAGACGCCGCACTTGTCACACTTCATCAAATCTATATAATGAACTTTCTTGGTTTCGCCCACAACTGCCCCATTGGGACAGTTTTTCCTGCAGACATCACAGCCGTGCCCCTTTTCTACGCAGATGTTCGGATCTATGAAATACTTAATCAGACTGCGACAGACATGAGCGGGACACTTCTTCTGTCTTACATGTACTTCGTATTCTTCACGGAAGTACTTAAGTGTGGTTAGGACGGGATTTGGAGCGGAACCCCCAAGTGCGCAGAGAGATGATTCCGCAACCATCTGGCTAAGCTCATCTAACAGGACAAGATCTTCTTCGGTACCCTCTCCGACGGTTATTTTCTCCAGAATGTCTAACATTCTCTTGGTTCCTTCACGACACGGGATACATTTGCCGCAGGACTCTATCTGCGTGAAACTAAGAAAGTACTTAGCCATATCAACCATGCAGTTGTTTTCATCCGTCACAATCATACCTCCTGAACCCATCATCGAACCGACCTTAGTCAGTTCTTCGTAATCCACTGGCAGATCAATCAGACTCTCAGGAATGAAACCTCCGGATGGTCCACCTGTCTGCACCGCTTTGAATTTCTTACCATCCTTAATTCCGCCACCGATATCAAATATGATCTTGCGAAGCGTCGTTCCCATCGGAACTTCGATAAGGCCCGTATTGTTAACTTTGCCAGCGAGTGAGAATATCTTCGTCCCTTTGCTCCCTCCCCAGGGATCAGCTCCGATATCTCCAGTCCCCGTTCCAGTACTCGCAAACCACTTCGCACCTTTCAGAATTATTTGTGGAACGTTTGCCCATGTTTCAACATTATTCAAACAAGATGGTTTGTCCCAGACACCGCGTTCGACCGTGTGAACGTATTTTGCTCTCGGTTCCCCAGGCTTGCCTTCTATCGAAGCCATGAGAGCAGTTGATTCACCGCAGACAAAGGCACCCGCACCACGCACGACCTTAACATCAAAATCAAATCCTGTCTCAAAGATATTTTTGCCGAGCAATCCATACTCACGAGCTTGATTGATCGCAATATGAAGTCTCTCCAAAGCTAATGGATATTCATTCCTTATATAAACATATCCATGGGGTGAGCCAATCGCGTATGCACCAATACACATCCCTTCAAGAACTGCGTGCGGATCGGACTCAACAGTGCTGCGGTCCATAAAAGCGCCAGGGTCGCCTTCATCCGAATTACAGATTATATACTTCGGCTCTCCATGCGCTCTTTTGCAGGTTTCCCATTTAATCCCCGTCGGGAAACCTCCACCTCCTCGTCCGCGCAGGCCCGAAGCTTTGACTTCTTTTAGCACTTCATCCGGAGTCATCTGAGTCAACGCTTTCGCCAATCCTTCATATCCTCCGCGTGCTATGTATTCATCAATCCTTTCAGGATCAATAAGTCCTCTGTTGCGCAATACCACAAGTGTCTGATCCTTAAAGAACGGAATATCCGACATCTTCGGTATGGGAGCCTTCTCTTCGGGAAGTGTGTACATCAATTTCTTGACTGGTCGTCCTTTTATGAAATGCTCCTCGACCAAATGAGGGATATCACCTACCTTCAGGAGCTGATAGAATATGCCACCTGGGTGAACAACCATCAGAGGTCCTGCTGCACAGAAGCCGTTGCATCCCGTGGTCACAACGCTGACTTCATTCTGCAGTCCCCTCTTGGCAATCTCTCTCTCTAATGCTTCTTTTATTTTCATTGACTCGTTTGCAACACATCCTGTTCCCGCACATACCATCAAATATGTTCTGTAAGCCATATCATTTCTCCATTCTGATTAATGAAGACTGTTGTACTCGCTAGCCTGTTGACTCCCGTTTTTCCAAAATTGTTCAAGCTATCGGATCACGACAGTTATGAGCAGAGACCGTTAGAGGGTCGTCTCGCTTCCAACGGCGAGAGCGTAGTCCTTCACCACTTGACCTTTCATAACATGGGAATCGAATATTTTCTTCACCTTGTCAGCTGTCAAGTGCACATATTTCACAGGTGCTGGCTCGTCCACGATCTCGACTGTCATCATCGGCTCCCGGCTGCAAAGGCCAGCACATCCGGAATTCATGACAATCACATCGGTCAGACCCCGTGCTTCGATTTCCTTCATCACTGCGGCCAATATATCTCTAGCACCTGCTGCAATTCCACAAGTTCCCATATGGACATTCATTCTTACCCGTCCAGCGCCTTCGCGCAACGTCGTCATATTACGGGTCTTCTCCCTTATCTTGGCGAGGTCATCAATTGATATTCTAGGCATATCCACTTCCTCCTTACTTATATTGATTCAAAATCTTTGACACCTTGGCCAACGGTACTTTGCCATGCAGGTTCTTGCCTACAGTCACCACCGGCGCCAATCCACAACATCCAAGACATCTGACACTGTCAACACTAAACTTCATGTCCGGTGTAGTCTCTCCCTCTTTGATACGTAGCTCGCGCTGTATCTGGTCTAGTATCTTGACGGCACCCTGAACATGGCAAGCGGTTCCTGTACAGACTGAAATTGGGTGTTTGCCCTTCGGCTTAAGACTGAATGCCTTGTAGAATGTTGCGAGATTATAAGTCCTGCTTAAAGGTACATTCAGTGAACTCGAAACATGAAGAAGAACATCCTTTGGTAAATAGTACAATTCGTTTTGTACATCAAGCAATACCTGTATGACTGAGCTAGGGTCTTTAGGATGTTTTTCCAATATCTTATTCACAACCTGCATTTCCATTGTACTCTCCTTATAGTAGTTCTTTCAATTTACCGTTGATGATTTCCTTCAACTCGTTCAGCAATTTACTGTCGCGCAAAGTGTCAACTCCTAACTGCCTTTTCAATTCTTTTGTATCAAATGAAAACTCCTTGCCATTTTTCCTATGCCTATATTCGATTTCTGTCTCAGGGTACATCATGAATAGGGAAACCAGAGTTTCAGCCATGCTGCCCATCGGCTTTCTGTCAACGTGACTCCGTTGAAAAGATGCAGTAACCTTTGTACCGTGTCCGACTGCTGACTGCACGCTTAGTTCGCCATTTGCCATTCTGGCTGCCTCGTCAAGCAAGGCCAATCCCAATCCAACTCTGCGTGTCGTGCGACTCGTGTAGAAAGGATCGGCTGCCTTCTCCACTTCATCCGAACCCATTCCTTTTCCATCATCCACAATTTCTATCGTCAATAAGTCTCTAGAAACATCCTCAGTAATGGCTATCTCGATTCTTCTTGCGCCAGCTGCAACTGAGTTCTCCGCTACGTCCAGGATATGTAATGATAAATCTTCCATTTAGACTGGGAACAACGAACCGTCAGGCTAGTTGTAGTCATGCACCTTTCTGCCGTTTTCATTTCTCAATGCTTTTGCCAACTCGTTGAACGAAGGCTCTTCCATCAGAAATCTGGTTGACCTTTTTCCGACATCGTCTACGAAGTGTGCATCAGAGTTCTGGATGAGTTGATACCTCTGATATTCGCCAAACCTGTTTCTCGCTTCTTCAACGCTGATGTTTTGTGAAATCTCCAGTGCATCGAGTTTGAGTTCGTCAGGAATAAAGCCTAATTGTCCTATGATACTGTAGCTCTCTCTATCAATGTGTGACGCTATAGCAAGTCCGTTCAAACGATGAATTTCATTCACAACTTCTTCTACCGGAAGGTCAACGGCACCTATCAACAATCTTTTCTGAAATTCGACAACCTCATCGAACTCATCTGCCACGACCTGCAAACCAAACACCTCAGGATTGTTTTCACCGGGAAGATGATGGTATATCAGCGACTGGAGATCCAAGGCTGATTCTAGGTTTCCAAAGATCGCAAGAACATGAATTTCTTCTCTCGTACAGACTTCCATGCCGGGCAGCACAGTCACATTTCTTCCGCTAGCAACCGTCATCGCCGCCGCAACATTTTCGGCCGAGTTATGATCGCAAATGGCCGCAATGTCAATCTTATCTTGAAGGACCTTGCTAACGATGTTTCTGGGCGACATCTTCAAATCGGCACAAGGAGAAAGGCATGTGTGTATGTGCAAATCTGCCCGAAATACTCTTAGCATTATCCAATGCTTCCGATTCCTAGTTGGTACAACTTTCCCACCATTTCAAACGTTGAAAGTCTGCTCACCAAAATCGGGATATTTTGTTCTCTTGCCTTCATGATCGTGTCTTCTGCAGGCTCTCGACCCTGAACAATTATTATTGCAGCCAATTCTTTCAACACAGCGACTGCCACTACGTTGACATGCACCTGCAATGTGACCCACACGTTTCCCTGTTTGCTGTTCGCTATCACATCGCTTAACAGATCGCTTGCATAGCCGCCCGTGATCTCTTGGTCTAGTCTATTCTCGCCGCACCGAACTGATAAGCCAAGTCTCTCGACAATCTCTTTTGTGTTCATGATTCACTTGACTCCGTAACATTGTGTACTTTCCGACTGTGCTTGTGCACTGTCTCGAGTAGGTCACTTGATCTTGATTCGAACTTCTTCATTGCAATGAACACGCAATCGTCAACAACAGCATTACCTTTAACGACGTCTTCTGCAAGAGTCAAACAAGTTGGAGCACCGCAAGCACCGCAGTCTATTCTCGGAAGCATCTCACATATCTGCTGCTTCTGACGCATCTTCTGAATCGCCTTCGAAACGTCGTCGTCCAATGGCTCGACGGGACTTGGGGGAATCTTGCCTGGGAGAGAAAAGAAATTCTTCTGATAGAGTTCTCTGATTCTTTCTCTTTCCTGACACGGTTTCGAGCCAAATCTCTCAACCATTCTAAGCACTCTGCCGCGTGCGATGTAGGGATTTTCAATCGTCAATGACCCACCTACGCATGCTGTGGGACAAGAATGACACTCGATGTACTGGATGTCCTTGAGTCTTCCGTTTTCAATATTCTTCGAATATCCTAACAACGTCATTCAGACCGCCAATTGCGATGCAGTCTTCCGCTTTCAGAGATGATACTTGTCCACCCAGAATAGGCCATCCTAGACCAAGTCCACGGATTTCTGTCTTCTTGTCATCGTTGTTCGAGTGCGACAAAACCCGAAGCAATGTCGGATAGATTTCAGTAATAGCGATAGCCCCATCTATGAATGAGTGCTTCTTTCTTGGTGGATACTTAATTGCCACCATCTTTGTGGGCAAGGTGTAAGATAGATGGTACCTATTTCATTTGCTTTCAAGCCCAACTCCTTCATTTTCAGATGCTTCACCTCGCGAGCAGCAATTTCCATCGGCGATTCGATGGGTATGAGATTGTCAAGAAGATTTGGATATCTCACTTGAATAAGCCGCACGATCGCTGGACAGAATGGCGAAATAAGAGGTCTCGGACCCTCGTTTGAATCAAGATATTCTTGAATTGCAATGCTAACAGCTTCAGAAGCACAGGCAACATCGTAGGTGTCATCGAATCCCACCTTCTTCAACCCATTAAGGATAGTTGACGGCAACACGTCCTTACCAAATTGGGAATAGAATACCGGAGACGGAAGGGCGATGGTATGCTTGAATTTCGAAAAATCACTAAAGGAGCTTGTCAGCGGAACAATAGCACGGTTCGGACATACACGCACGCATTCCCCACAATCAATGCAGCGATCTCTCAGAAGAGATGCTCTCCCGCCGCGAACTCTGATTGCCTGTGTAGGGCAAATGCGAAGGCATGCCATACGACCGTGGCATTTCTCCTTGTCAATTCTTATGGATCGAAATTCATTTTGCATGACTTGTCTCTCGCGCTGCGCAATGCCTCTTTAGCTTTCCATAACCTTTAATCTATAGCTATCGTAATTTCTAACTTTGTTCCTTTGCCAACTACTGATTCAATCCCAAAGTCATCAGAGTTTTTCTTTATGTTCGGCAGTCCCATACCAGCACCGAAACCCATTTCACGCATTTCATCCGTCGCTGTCGAATAGCCTTCTTTCATCGCAAGTTCTATGTCGGGGATTCCTTGCCCCTCATCATCAACAACAATCCTAATGTGCTCTGGCGTAACTTCGAAATCCAAAGTCGCGCGTCGTGCATACATGACCACATTCATCTCGGCTTCGTATGCAGCTATGGCAACCCTTCTGATTATGGAGGAGTTGATGCCAAGCTGTTTCAAAACCATCTTAATTTCCGTGGACGCTTTTCCAGCGCCGTAAAAATCACCCCCTTGGATCACAAACGACTGTGAGAAAGCTCTATCCATTTACAGCTTTGCTTGCCAGGCTTTCCATTGTAGGAACAAGTCCTTTCTTGTACAGTATTCCACACGCCTCGAACATCGAAAATGGGGTTCCCAAAAGGGGAATCTTCTTTTCCTTTGCCAGGGCAATCACGTCATCATCTGGCTTTTTCCCTCTCACAAATATGATAGCTGTATTCTCTGCAATGAAAGCGGTTTGGATGGTCTGCGTATTTACCAAACCCGTAAGAAGTATCGCACCAGGCTGTGAAAATGCCAAGACATCACTCATCAAATCTGAGGCACATCCGTAATGAACACTTGTACCCAACTGTTCTTTTCCTGTGAAAGCCTCACACGACAGGACATCGCAAATCTCTGACAGAGTCATCGTATCGTTTCCTTCATTCCTTCGGACGTGATGATATTTCGTTGATTAACTGATCACCGATCATGATTGCACGTCCTGATGGTATTCGTGTAGCGGGACAATTGCCCCAGCACTGTCCGCATCCAGTGCATTTCTCTGCATCAACATATCGTGCTTTCTTTCGAACACGGATTTTAAAGTTTCCAATATATCCAGATACGCTTTCGATTTCCGAACATGTCAGCAGAGTAATATCCTTTCGATGACCAACCGACACCATTTTGGGCGTTAGAATACACGCTGCACAGTCGAGTGTTGGAAAGGTCTTGTCGAACATTCCCATTTTCCCGCCAACTGTTGGCTCGCGTTCAACGAGATAGACGTGGTAACCAGCGTTTGCGATTTCCAGAGCTGCCTGGATCCCGGCAATGCCTCCTCCGACAATCAGAGTAGCCTTGTTCATCGGGGAATAAGTTATCTCCAGCGGTTGATGCAGAGCTACGCGTTTTACGGCGGCATTCACCAAGGCAGTTGCTTTCTTTGTCGCTTGCTCTACGTCATCGTGTACCCATGAGCAATGCTCACGTATGTTGGCGATCTGGACAAGGTACCGATTCAGCCCAGCCGATTCAGCAGCTAGCCTGAACGTTAGTTCGTGCATGAGAGGTGAGCAAGCCGCAACAACGACCCTATTTACACCCATCGTCTTAATGTCTTGTTTGATCAGATCTTGCCCGGGATCGGAACACATGAACTTGTAATCTCTGGCAATGACAACATTTGGCTGTTTTGCAATGAAGTCCCGGACTTCAGCAATGTTCACCGTCGCAGCTATGTTCACGCCGCAATGGCAGATGTACACTCCGACCCGAACTTGTCCGTTCTTATGTTCCATGTTATTGTTCTCCTAAAGATTCTGCTAAGAGTTCAACTATGTCTCGCACCACCATTTTGTTTTCGCAACCCATGACTTTAACAGCGTCCTCAAACCGGGAAATCTCATACGGGCAAGAAACCGCAAGAACATCAGCACCGGTTGAGATTGCTTCCTTTATGCGCCGCTCCGAAAGCCGTTCCATACCTTTGGATTTGTAATAAGTGTCCAACCACATGCCACCGCCCCCTCCACCGCAACAAAGAGAGTTCACATGGCTATGAGCCATTTCTATCAGTTTGATCCCCCGAACTGCTCGCAGGAGACTTCGTGGCTCCTCATAAACTCCATTGTGACGACCCAGACAGCATGAATCATGGTACGTAACGACGTAGTTCAGCTTCTTGGTCAACTTGGGCTTCAACGCATCCAGTCTCTTTGCAAAGAATGTCGTAGTATGTTCTAGAGGATAGTTGAAGCCATGGCAGGGATAGATAAACTTGAAAGCATCGTAGGCATGGGCACCACCGGTCACAATTTGGTTAAATTTGTATTTACGGAATACCTTCATATTCCTCTCCCGTAGTGTATCAAACAATCCGGCTTCCCCTACCAGTCGTGCACATTCTCCTGCGCACTGCTCATCATTGCCAAGTATAGCAAAGTCCACACCGAGCGCATGAAAGAGTTTTGCTGCTGCGCGACTGTTGTCTTGTCCTCTTGGATGATAAGAAGTATAGCATTCAACAAACCAAAGCACATCCACCGGTTTGGGATCCTGGGGAAGAATACGGATAGGAACACCCGCGGTTTTTGTCCAGTCGGCTCGTTTTCTCGGTGACAGCCCTTGAGGATTTCCGTAGCGAAGCGTGTTCTGAAGTGCCGTCTGCAATTCCGCAGGGACTTGAGGAAGTTTGGCGAACACCTCCTCTTTGACCAAGGGAAGCAGTACCTCGGTCAAACGAATGCCTCTTGGGCATTGCACCATACAGGAATAACACGCAACACAATTGAGAAGGCTATCGGACTGAAAGACGTCTTCGAGCGCTCCGATGCGGAGGAGGGCGATGATGCGCCTTGGCGGATAATCCATGTACTCGCCGTATGGACAGGTTCCAGCGCACATTCCACACTGGATGCAAGTCAAAACTCTCCTTCCCTCCGGTGTTGTAGATAGATTCTCCAAGGTGAGATCACAAATATCAGCAATCGGTTCCGCTGTGATTGGCATTCTTCATGGTTCCTTTCTTATTTACTCTATGGCTTCATAGAGAAGATCTGATATGTCCTTAACAGCCAGCTTGCCCTCATTTCCAGTTGTCTTCAGAGCGTCTTGGAACATGACGGTGTCTTTCGGACAGGAGACGACAAGTGTTTGGACTCCTCGAAGCGAAACAGCTTCCCGTATCCGATTCTCGGACGGGCGCTCCTTGACTCCGGGTTGATCTTCCATCCAGATTCTTCCTCCTCCGGCGCCGCAACAATAACTCTTTGACCGGTTTCTTGGCATTTCCAGCAATCTTGTCCCCATTGCCTTAAGGATCCTTCGTGGAGCATCGTAGATCCCATTGTATCTCCCCATGTAGCAAGGATCATGGTAGGTCACTATTTGATCAAGCTTCCTATTGATTCTTAGTCTTCCGTTTCGAATCAAGTCATCCAAGACCTCAGTGTAATGTCTAACTTGATACGTTCCATTAGGAGATATGTTTTCTTTGCCATCCGTTCTTCCGTTCAAGCCATATTCATTCTTAAGTGCGTTGTATGTATGTGGATCTGTTGTGACGATCTTTTTAAACTGCGCCTTTTCGATTACCTGAAGATTCTTTTCTTTGAGGATCTCAAACAGTCCTTCTTCCCCAATTCGTCGGACATCATTACCAGAATTTCTTTCTCCTTCGAAAAGTATTCCGAAATCCAATCCTGCCTTCTGAAAAATTCTTGCCGTCATCCTCGTGGTTTCCTGGATCCGAGAATCATACGAGGCGCAGTCTCCTACAAACCAGAGATACTCCACAGGTTCTTTTCGGGCATCTTTGATCTTGAACTCCAATCCCTGTGTCCATTTGGCGCGCATGCGATCCGACTGTCCGTAGGAATTCCCATAGCGGCTCATTCGCGTGAGGACATCCTGGAGGGTTCGGTCTACGGATCCCTGGGCTACCAGGTGGCGACGCATATTTACAATCAGAGGAATATGCTCATTGAGCACAGGACAACGCTCCATGCAAGAAAAGCAAGTGGTGCAAGCCCATAGTTCCGCCTCTGACACAATCCCTCCAATCAAAGCACGCAGTCCGTCGCCTTCGGCTCCTTCGTCACCTTTGTTTCTCAGACCTGCCTCTATCAGGTGTTCTTTAAGATGATGAACAATCATCCTTGGTGAGAGCTTGTAGCCCGAATTCAAAGCGGGACAAGCGCGGTCGCATTGTCCACATTCAGCGCAGGCGAAGCTATTGAACAACTCCCTCCACGTGAACTCATCCCATCTCGAGGCGCCTGACGTTGTTTCTTCGGTCGAGCCAGAGACATCGAGACTGCCAGCTCGGTCTATGTTGGCAAAGAAAACACTGAACGGTGAAGCCAGGAGATGCAAGTGCTTTGAGTAGGGCAAATACGCAAGAAATCCAAGTACCACAAACTGATGAAGCCAGAGCAGCAGAAGATAGGATCCGTGCGCTGAGGAAGGCGGTACACCTGAAAATATTGATGAGAGAAGATTATCAACAGGATTGAGACTTGCTTCCATCGCTCCTACAGCCACAGCACGGAATCCCATTCCGAAAAGGGAAGTCAAGACCACCAAAGAAATCAACGTGAGGATCATGACGGCATCCCACGTTTTCTGGAGATGAGGTGGCGGAAAGAAGGCACGGCGTATCGCTGCGACAGCGATGCCGACAAGAACCAGCACAGAGAAAACCACAAAGAATATCCGGATGAGTCCGACCTCGTCTGCATAGGGGATAGGGAGAAAAGGGAACAACCATTTCAGAAGATTCCACCCAAACGTCACCGCGAAGAGCACGAATCCCCAGAAGATTACAAAGTGCGCAAATCCGATAACGTACTCGTGGAATAGACGTTTTTGGGCGAATACATAAGTGACAAAGTAAAGAACTCGCTTTCCGAGATGGTCGAATCGGTTCTCCGGACGTGCGCGAAGTAGAAGCCTGACAAAGGCGACTATCCGTTTTCCGAACAGTCCAAAAGCGAGAAGCGTTGCGATCCAAAAAAGGATGGAGCCCGGGATTCCGACAATCTTTATTGCTAACGGATCCATTTCAGTTACGCCACTCCTTTTTGAGTCTTGACCTGCTCGATGAGGGTTGGCAATATGTCGAAAAGGTCTGCACACACCCCATAATGTGATACACCAAAAATCGGGGCATTGGAATCTGTGTTGATTGAGACGATAAGCCCAGAATCTCTCATCCCTTCCACATGCTCAGGCGCTCCACTGATGCCCAAGGACAGATAGAGCTTTGGTTTGACCGTCATCCCTGATTTTCCGACTTGGCGGCTCAAGGGCAGCCATCCTTGATCTATCACTGGCCGCGAGGCGCATACCGCACCCCCCAGAACACTGGCAAGCTCCTCAGCCATCGCAATGTTATCTACATTGGCAATCCCTCGACCTACTGAAACGAGAATATCCTGCTTTGCTATATCTATGTCTCCAGCTTCCGGCTCAACGTATTGCTTGAAGATAACCTTCGTCTCTTCGATGGGAAGATCTACGGTTTCCACAGAAGGCTTTCTCTCGCTCTTGCCTGCATCAGGAGGAAAAGAACCGGGGTAAACACTGACGACCCCGCGATTCCCCTGCAAGCGAACATCAGAAAGAATCTTTCCTCCAAAAAGCTGGCTTGTGAGAATCACCGAGCCATTTTCCACCCGGATGTTTATGCAGAAATTGACAAAGGGAAGATCAAGGCGAAAAGAGAGTGTCGGCCCTATCCCAGTGGAAACATTTGTTCCACCGATAAGGACTAAAGAAGCTTGCTTCTGTTCTATGAGTGTTCTGAGTAGAGCCGCCACCACATCTGGCGAAGGCATATCCAGTTGAGGATGATCTAGGACGAACACTGAATCAGCAACACCCAAGTGCGATGCGAGAGGTACAACGTCTTTGCCAAAAACAACTGAACAAAGTGGAGCCTTCAAATCATCGGCAAGTTTTCGACCGACGCCCAGCATTTCATACGTTATATCTGCAATTTCACCTCTGAGGTGTTCAGCCAAAACGAGAATGGGTTCTTGCATAGTTTTCATCTCCCTATGAGTCCGCGTTCCGCGAGTATTTCGATGATTCGAGCGGAGACCTCTTCCGGCGCTCCCTCCAACATCTCTGCTTTGCCTGCTGCCTCAGGAATGAACAATCTATCAACGGACAAGCCGGAGACAATTTCAGGTGGCGATACATCTACAGTTTCAATCCGAGCAGATTTCATGATGGATCGAACTTTTGCAACGGGAACATACCTCGGGGGCTTTTCTGCTGCCTGAATCCCCAGCACAGCGGGCAAGGGCAATTCGAATTCGCCACGAAGACCTGCAGCAAATTCCTTCATCACTATCGCCTTTTTCTTTTCCTCATCTAGCTTGATCCCTGTCACAACACCGACGTAAGGAAGTCCGAGGAGTTCTGCCAAATAAGGAGCCACTTCTCCTTCTAAATCATCTATCGCTTGAGAACCGAGAAGTATCAGAGTCTCGGACGTAGGTTGACGGTTTCCCAACGAAAAGAAGGAAGCATACAGTTTGGCAACAGCGGGCGCCTGGATGCCAGTCCAGTCACCAGGCAGTTTGACAGCTCCGTCAGCACCCTTTGCGAAGGCGGTGAAAAGAATCTCCTCCACCTCAGGAGCTTCCATCGCTAGCGCCGTAACAGTTCCTCCATATTTTTCTTTCAATATGACAGCCTCTTCCAGCGCGTGTTCATCAGGATCGCTCAGTTTCATCCTGAGCCATTGGGTATCAAGAGATTTACCATCTTCTCCTATTAGCAACTCCTCCACGACATCAGGTACCATTTTTAGAAAAACGACAATGTTCATAAGTTTTTTTCCTTCTTACCACTTGACGACTTGGACTGCAATTTGGACTGAACCATTACCTAACTGCACAGCGAAAAAGGGTGAATTCGCATCACATAATGGAATCTAATAGACACACCACCAGCTTACTTGTCAGCATAAGACAGTATCGGGCCGGTGGAGACCAACTCACTTCCAATTCCCAAGCGCTTTGGAGAAATTCCCATAGCCAATCCTACAACTTGTGTGAAATACATCACCGGAACGGACAACTCCGTGCCGAATTCTTGGTTGACCTGTTTCTGATAACATTCCAGATTGACCTGGCACAGGGGACAAGCCGTAGCGATCACCGCCGCGCCGCAGTCAACAGCACTTTGAAGCAGATTCCGCACCATGCTGAGGGCTGCCCGGCGACTCGTGAGAATCAGTGCGCCGCCACAACATCGGAGTCTGGGAGGGAATTCCACGGGCACAGCGCCTATGGCGGATAACAGGTCCTCAAAAAATCGCGGCTGCTCGACATCCTCATGGTCTTTCCTCGGTCTCAGTATCTGACATCCATAGTAGGGAGCTACGCGAAGACCGTCCAATGGATGAGTCGCACTTGCCTTCAGCTCTTGCAACCCAATGTCATGAACGAACACTTCAATCAAGTGCCGTACTGAGACGTTGCCGGTGAACCGCAGGTTATCCTCTTCCAAGGCGTAGTTGATGTGTTCTGCCAAGTCTGGATCGCTCTTAAGGTGTGCGCTTGCGAAGTACATATTCTTGTAGCAGCCGCTGCACGGTGCCACGAGATCCAGTTGTTCTCTTTCGGCGATCGCCAGGTTTCGCGCACAGAGTGTATTTGCGAGCAATTCGTCAACATGGAAGTAGGCAGTGGCGCCGCAGCAGTTCCAATCTTCCAGTTCTTTCAGTTCCACTCCCAGTTGGCGTGTTGTCTCGATGGTGGAAAGGTGATAACTCAGCGCCATTTTCTCAAGAGAGCAACCCGGGAAATACGCATATTTCTTCATTAGCGCTCTCCCATCGGGATAATTCTCCGTACCATCCGTCTGAAGTTTTCGAGCCTTTTGATCCTTGGTCGTAGCATTGGTAACCTCCCTTTCAACATAAGGCTGGTGGCAGTCTGTGCTTCCTGCAGGAACTCCTGAACACCGAAGGTGAAAAGATAGGAGGTGGCCAATACGGGTTCATAGGACCTTCCACTTTTCAGAATTGTCTTCACGAAAGTCTCGGAGAACACAGGTCCCACTAATCCCTCCTTGTGCTGGTGCTTCCAAATCGAATAACGCTTGAGCGCGTACATCAGTTCCGCGATATCAATGCCCCTTGGACATCTGACCGTACAGTAGTAACAAGACGCGCAATACCAGAAAGTATTGCTGGCTAGCACTTGATCTTTCAGACCCGCATTGATCATCGCAATGATCCGCCGGGGCGTATGATCCATGAACCCAGCAGCTGGGCAAGTACCAGAGCAAGTCCCGCACTGGATGCAGCTATTGATCGGATTCCCTTCCATAGCGTACAACAGGTTGGAAATCTCCTTGCTGAATGTGGGCTTGACTGTCATACCATTATCTCCTATTTGGCCTTTCGCGCTTCAGCAGATTTCAGCAAAGCACCAACTTTTTCCAGGAGCATCGCCGGTTCAACCGGCTTCTCAACCAGTTCATCTACGGGGAGAAGGTGAGGATGCACTGCCTGACCGGGGAAGAGAAACGCGATTTGTTCTCTCAAGCCGGTTATGATCAACACCGGAGTCTCCCTCAGTTTGGGATCCTTGTTGAGCTTCCGTGCTAACATAATGCCTTCCGCACCTCGACCCATCATGATGTCGAGTAATAGTAGGTCGTAGCGCTTGGTTTGTAGAGCTTGAAAGCCGTCTCTGGGATTGTAAGCCGCATCAACAGCATAATTAGCAGTTTCAAGAATTGATTTCAGACCCTCGACAAAATCTGGATCGTCATCAATTATCAATAATGTTTTTTGCTGACTCATCAACTGTCTCCTTTTTGAGAATTTGCAGAGGCTTCACTATCTAGAATGGGTTGGCTGTCTGAATCACTTTTCAGAGCTGGCAAACGAATCAAAAAAGTGCTGCCTTTGTCCAGTTCGCTTTCTACTGAGATTGAACCATTGTGAGCCTCGATAATGCGCCGAGTTATGGCCAATCCTAGTCCACTGCCTCTCTCGACCATGTGGCCGGACTTACCGGTATAGAAATCATTAAGAATGAAAGGCAGATCTTCTTTGGATATCCCCACGCCAGTGTCTGTTACAGAGATCAAAACGTCGTCCTCTTTCTCTTTAACCTTAACAATGACTTGACTTCCTACACGGGAATATTTGACGGCGTTGCCAACGATATTTACTAACGCTTCTACTAAGGTTCCCTCGTCTCCATGAACAAGCCCTATTGGTTCCTCGACCGATGTAAGTATTTCAATATCTTTGCGCGTTGCATGGGGCTGAACACTCTCGATCGCCTTGGATATCGCAGATGTCAAGGAAGTTGGTTTGAAGCTTTCCTGGATTTTTCCAATGTCCGCAGAGATTACTCTAAGCCACGTATGAATGAGTTTCAGAAGATCGTCAATGCGGGACTTCATGCGTTCAAACAGGCTTTTCTGACCTTCCGTTAGTACGCTAGATAACGCCGCTGTTAGCGCAAAGAGATTCTGCTGGACAGCACTCAGAGGAGCCTTCAGTTCATGGGAAACGATGGCAGCAAAATGTTCTCTCAGCATTTCCTTCTCTCTTCTGAGTGCAATGGTTTCTAACACTAATTTTCTTTTTTCAAGTCCCCTCTGTGCGATTATCCGAAGCTCATCGGGAGTGAAGGGTTTTGGAAGAAAATCGTAAGCCCCTTTCTTCATGGCTTCCACGGCTGAACTCACTGTCGCATACCCGGTAATGACGATGGTCACTACCGTGGGATCAGAAGCAGAGATCTTTTCCAGCACGTCGAATCCTGACATCCCTGGCATCTTGAGGTCAACAAAAACAAGGTCTGGTACGAACTCCTGTGCAAGCTTCAACCCAGCAGTCCCATCCATTGCGATTGCTATCTGATAGTCACTGCCCGCCAAGATTTCGGTGCAAGAATCCAAAACAACCTCCTCGTCGTCAATGATCAGTATCTTGTACTTGTTCTCCACTTTCTACGCTCCCTCCTCTGCTGTCACCGGTAATCTGACGACGAATGTCGTGCCCTTACCGACTTCACTCTCAACTGAAATCGTGCCTTTGTGCTCCTTGACGATCCCATAACTAATCGCCAATCCTAACCCTGTTCCGTGTCCCACCTCCTTCGTTGTAAAAAAGGGATCAAAAATCCTCTCCGAATTATCCTCGCTGATTCCGTGGCCGGTGTCCGTAAATTCCACCTCGATGCATTCTTCGACAGGTTCTAATCTGGTTGCCAGAGTCAGTTGTCCATTCCCATCCATCGCTTCGGCTGCATTGATAATTATGTTCATGAAGACTTGTTGCATCTGCGAAGGGTCTATGACGATCCGCGGCAGATTTTCTTTGAAATCTTTTGTGACTTGAATATTGTGGAACAGAGCCTGGTTTTCTACCAAGGAAACACACTCCTGCAAAATAGAATTAACATCAGATGATCTCTTCTGAGGCTTTCTCTGCCGAGAGAAGTCCAACAGTCCTCGGATGATCTCTGTGCATCGGTTAGCTTGGGTCACAATCTTCTGAATGGATTCCCTCTTTGAATCTTCGCTGGGCATTTTTTCTAAGAGCAGGTGAGAATAAGCGACGATTCCCTGGAGCGGATTATTAATCTCGTGAGCCACATCAGCAGCTAACTGTCCGACAATAGCTAACCGTTCGGATTCCATGATTTTTTTTCTTGCAAAGTCTTTCAACTGCTCATCCCTCTTCTTCAAGGCAGAAGCCATGAGATTAAAAGTGTCTGCTAATTCCCGCAGTTCATCGTTAGATTTGATCTCTACTTTCGCATCCAGGTTGCCATGAGCTATTTCCCTAGAGGCAATCGCCAGCTTTTTGACGGACCCAGAAATCTTTCGGGCAATGAAGTAGGACAACGCCATTGAAACAAGCGCGCCCATGAGCGTGATTGCCAAGAATACGAGGGTGGTTCGACTCTTAATATCAACATATTTTTCTTCTAATATGCCAACATACAGGATTCCTATTATTTTGTTGTTTATGTCCCTGATTGGTTCGTATGCCGTAATGTACCAGTTGTTCACTACATAAGCTCGCCCGACCCAGGGCTTCCCTTCTTTCACCACCAGGTTATATACGTCCTCCGCAGCGCGTGTTCCGATCGCCCTTGAGCCATCTTCGTTCTTCACGTTTGTGGAGACCCGCAGATCGTCCAGAAAGATTGTTGCAGTGCCGATATCCTTCCCCTTGTACACCACGTTCTGAAAAACGGTTTGCTTTATCTTGTCAACAATTTGGAAATTCCTGTTTAGGAGAACTCCTCCGTATGCCACGCCAACAAACTTGTTATCAAAGTCAAATATCGGAGCCGCTGCTTTCAGCATCAAGCCCGATGTCTCCTCCTGTTCTTCCCTGACTCTCGCCTTGGGAGTGTAAATGAACTTGAAATATGCTTTCTCGGCAAGACGCGGGGATTCCTTTCGGAGATCGTCAGCAGATATGATGGATGTTGACGCCACAGGCTCCCTCTTTTGCAGAACCCACCTCACTATCTCATCATGACTTCGGTTATCGCCGAAAAGGTCAGGATTGGTGGTTCGCAAAAGAACGGTGCCCACTTGGTCCGTGATTACCAAAACATCGAGTTTCTCCCTTTCCCTTGTTACCACGAGCTTCTCGGCGAGCTTGGTCCTATCTCTATATACCGAGCCATCCCTCACGAAAGTACGGTCTGATACGAAGCGAATCTCATCGGAAATCTTACCCAAGTAGTTCAAATAAATCTCTCGAGCGGAGTTGAGGTCCGTGCGTACCCTCTCCTGTGCCTCTGATACTATGCGGTCACCAATTAACTGAATACCCACCACGATGAAAACAGCACTGGTGATAACTATAATCAGTAGAAAGCCTAAGATCAGCTTGGTGGCTATCGAGATCGTAGAACCACTCTTATTTGCAAAACTGAATCGCATCATTAAGCTTTCATCTTTTCCGCCGGATACACAGGGTAACGCAACCTCCCATATTTGCCGGTTCTATCAAAGACCCCCTGCGCTGTGTGTCGCTTTTGCACTTCTGTCCGAGTCCGATTGCCAGTTCGCCCGTCCAATGACGCGCTCGTCAGCGTTTTTCACATCCCCGAATCCCTTCTCTGGGAGGGAGGGGACTTGCACACAAATCCCCCACTACGTAAGGGAGAAGCGTGGTCTCCCCCTCTTGGCAAAGAGAGGACAAGGGGTATCTTATCGCCTCCGGCATCCCGGAAGTCATTGGACCGATTCACGTCGCGGAGCTGCATCACAAACTTGCGTTGGTGATTCTTCACCAAATGCAGAAAAGCCTCTTCGTCACAACAATCCATACCGCAGGTGCAGCACCATCAACGAACAGCATCAGGAGGAAGTGAACGGATGTGCAGCGTTTCATTCTCCACTGAAACCGCGCGCACGTATCGTTTGAGTGGCTCTGGGGACGTGGAGTTTCGCATCGCCTTACCGCCAATAAAGGAAAAATCCCGAACGTTGTACCGAAGGCACTGCGCTTGGGATTTGCACGAAAGGAATGTATCTATTCGGAATTCTGTTCGTAATCCCGCTGATTGCCATTCCAGTATGACTTCGAACCCCGTACCTAACAAGGTCAGAACGCGGGGATATCATAATCTCGCTCAGAAAGAATAAAACGAATATCCAACTCAGTTCGCTTTGAAATCCGTTGCTATTTACCCAAGGAAGACTCTGCGCTGCTTGCACTTGTTTGACACAGATCGCTTCCTCAACGATCCTGATCCTTCATCCATACGCCCATGACAAAGTTACATTTTTTTTTGAAAATGTCAAGGGAAAAATTGAGAAACTCTGGGAAACGCAGATATATTGGACCGGTTCTTGAGAGGGTGTTTCATTATCGAAGAACTGAGAAGTCGAAAGACTTCAGAACTTGCGCTCTGTTTGCTTCTTTGGTATTTATTTCGCATCTTATCTGCGAATCATCACTAAACCCTTTCGGCCTGACATGAAGAAGATCTCTGTCAAGAGTATTCAATCCCAGCTCATACTCTACTTCACCATCGCCATTCTTGTCCCTGCGGGCATCACGTGTGTCGTTGGAATGATGCTGATTCAGAATCAGATCATCACCCGTGCGGAAACAAAGACTCTATCAGATCTCAACTCAGCTCGGGAAATCTATCGGAATAAGATCTCACACATCGAAAGCATTACTCGTCTGACTGCCGTACGAAGCTTGATAGTTGGTGCATTAGTTGACGGCGATAGAGCATTCCTGCAGAATGATCTATCAAAAACCCTGCGTCGTGAAAGACTTGACGTGTTGACCATTGTCAATAAAGACGGGAACGTCATTTGTCGGGGCCGCAACCAGGATGTCTTTGGTGATAATCTCCTTGGAGATAGGTTTGTCGCTCGTGCCATCAAGACAAGACAGTTGGTCGCCGGTACCGATATTGTGTCGCGAAATCAACTTCTGAACGAATCTGCCGAGCTTGCTGGGCAAGCATTTATGGAATTCACGGTAACCCCAAAAACTAGGTTGAAAGAAGACAAGCAAGAGACTTCTGGCATGATGCTAAAAGCGGCCGTCCCCATTTTTGACGACAAAGGAGATTTTCTGGGAGTTCTTTTGGGCGGAGTACTCTTGAACCGCAATTATGAAATTGTTGATAAGATCAAAGAAGTAGTTCACGAAAAAGAAATCTACAAAGGACAGGAAATTGGAACCGCAACAATATTTCAGAATGATCTCCGCGTGTCAACCAACGTAAGAAATGCCGATGGAACGCGAGCAATTGCTACGCTTGTTTCGGAGGAAGTGTATGATGCAGTTCTCAAAGAGGGGAGACGTTTTGTTGGTGAGGCTTTTGTCGTCAATGCGTGGTATATCGCTGCATACGAGCCGATACGCGATATTGATCAAAATATTATCGGCATTCTCTATGTCGGCGTGTTGAAACAGCCCTTCGACGATATACTTCGGAACACGTTGATAACGTTCCTTGGAATTGCTCTTGTTGGAATAGTGCTGATAATTCTCGTTGCAGTTAAACAGTCGAAAAGAATCTCACAACCACTTCAGAAGCTGGAACAGATTGCGGAGAAAATTGCGGAGGGTAATTTCAAATACGAATTTGTGGTCAAGGCGCCGCGCGAAATTGAACACCTTGCTTCATCTCTCGATCGAATGGCAAAAGAGCTAGAAAAAGAGAAACATGAACTAGAGGAGTGGGGAAGTACCCTGGAGAAGAAAGTGCAAGAACGCACAGAAGAGATTAGAAGGATTCACTCCCAATTGTTTCGTTCAGAAAAGCTTGCATCGCTCGGAAAGCTTGCGGCCGGTGTGGCTCACGAAATCAACAATCCTCTCACGGGCATACTCACTAACAGCAGTCTATTGCTGGAAGATCTGGACAAGGAGGATCCACGTTGGGAGGATGTGGATATTATCGTAAAAGAGACGATTCGGTGCCGTGAGATAGTGAAACGCCTGCTGGATTTTGCCAGACAAACCAAGCCTCAGAAGAAACTCGCCAACATAAATGCTTTGATCGAAAACATCATACTCCTTGTCAGAAATCAGACCTCGTTCCGCAATATCGAGATCGAGAAAAAACTGGATGCTGGAATCCCTGAGATTCTTGCCGACACCGATCAAATCCAACAGGTGTTTATCAACATCATCCTTAATGCTGCAGAGGCAATGACAAAGGCAGGAACGTTGGTTATTAGATCAACTGTTTCGAGCGACGGTGATTTCATCAAGATCAGCCTTACGGATACTGGTCCCGGAATCCCTGAAGCCAATAGAGAACGAATATTCGATCCTTTCTTTACCACGAAGGAGCATGGCACCGGCTTGGGTCTTTCCATAAGCTATGGCATTGTCGAACAACACGGAGGGACAATAAGTGTCGAGAGCGCCATGGGAAAAGGCTCGACATTTACGATAGAGTTGCCCACCAGAAGTACCGAAACTGACGAGAAGTGACAATGGAATCAAGAATCCTGGTCGTTGATGATGAATTAGTCATTTGCAGAAGCTGCGAGAAGACGTTTCGCCGCGCTGGTCATTCCGTTATGTATGCGACATCCGGCAAGCAAGCACTTGCACTCTTGGAGTCGGAGACGTTTGATGTGGTCTTCACTGACCTTAAGATGATGGACGTGGGTGGTATGGAGGTGCTTCAAACCATTAGGCAGAAATATCCGAACACCGTCGTAGTGGTCATTACTGGATACGCAACAATCGCTTCTGCAGTGGAAACAATGAGATCAGGCGCTTTCGACTTCCTTCCGAAACCTTTCACAGCGAATGAGTTGATTGCGGTACTCGATCGTGCGCTCGAGAAGCGACGATTGATCCAGATAACATCAGAAGAGTATGCCTACAGCGATGAAGCCGGCTTTGAAGGCTTGATAGGACGAAGCCAGAAGATACGTGAAGTCTACAAGCTCATCCAAAAAGTGGCACCAACTGACTGCACCGTGCTGATAATAGGCGAGAGTGGAACGGGGAAGGACTTAACGGCGAAGGCAATTCACAACCAGAGCAAGCGTCGAGGGGAGAAGTTCTTTGCAATTGATATCTCCACACTCTCAAGCGCGCTCCTCGAGAGTGAACTGTTCGGGCACGTGAAAGGATCGTTCACTGGCGCAACGGTTGATAAGCCTGGAGTGTTCGAAGTTGCAAACCGTGGGACAATCTTCCTCGATGAAATCGGCAACCTCACCCTCGAGACCCAATCTCGACTGCTTCGAGTACTGCAAGAGAAAGAGTTTCTCCCAGTTGGAAGCACAACGGTGAAGAAGGTTGACGTCCGATTGATCTTTGCAACAAATCAAAACCTTAAGCAGCTTGTGAACGCTGGAAAGTTCAGAGAAGATCTATACTACCGTCTTGACGTATTTCCGGTGAGGCTTCCCTCTCTGCGCGAGAGGAAAGAAGACATACCAGATCTTGTTCTACATTTCTTGAAGAAGTACTGCTCTGAGAATAAGCGAGATATGCCCGTCGTTGAATCGGAAGTGATGGAAATGCTGATGAACTACCACTGGCCGGGGAACGTCCGGGAGCTTGAGCATGTGGTGGAGCGTCTCGTCATTCTTGTTGATGGGCAGAAGATCGAGCCTTTCCAAGTTTCGGCAGCACTGTTCCGTACTGAATCCTCCGTTAGATCAGCCCTTCCTAAGACCAGTGAAGAACTGAAACAGTTGAAGAAGCAGATTCGTGAATCGTCGGTGCAGGAAATTGAAAAGTTGTTCGTAGAGGAGTCGTTGATGAGAAACGGCTGGAACATTTCCAAAGCCGCGCGGGATGTGAACATGCAGCGTTCGAATTTCCAGGCATTGATGAAAAGGTACGGCATAAAGAAACATCCCTCGTCTGCATAAGTTCTTATGCACCTGCATATTCTTCTTATCTACCCTCTGAAAGCAAATTCTAGCCTCAGTTGCAGTGTTTTGGGCAACTGCTATATTGTTTCCATCACACAATCAAGTCTTCCACAGTAATCCGATCTTCCCTGTCTTTGTCCTGGTAATCCATTGTCGTGCAGTCAGTTCCGGTTACTCATCCAGTCAGCGGCAGCCACTGGCATGGATGTTGTCTCCTTATACAGTGAAGACTTAATAAATACGATGACAATAGAACAAGAGGAGACTACAATGATTACAGAGAAAATACTGGTGGTGGATGATGAAGAAAGCGTCTGCAAGAGCGTGAAGAAGATTCTGGGTCGTAGAGGGTACACCGTTGCTGACGCACTGACTGTTCACGAGGCGGTGCAGAAAATTAACGAGACAGCATTCGACCTCGTCATCACTGACCTCATGATGCCAAAGACGAACGGAATGGAGTTGTTGCAGATCATCCGTGACCACTACCCCGAACTTCAGGTCGTCATGATCACCGGGTATGCTTCCATCGAGTCGGCCGTAAAGGCAACGAAGCTTGGGGCCGCCGGCTATCTGCCCAAGCCGTTCACCCCTGATGAGCTGACCGAAGTGACGAAGACGGCGCTTGCGAACAGGAAGGGGAAAGCTAATGACGATGAAAAGCCATCTGCACGGTTGACTCCAGAGAAGACCCCGGATGACATTATTGACATTGACATGCCGTTCAGCGAAAGGGAAGTCGCCAGGTCTACTTCAGCCGAATACGTGGAGGCGCTGACTCGTTCAGATGTGCCACTTGCAGAAAAGCTCGCTCAGAAAACGTACTGCCATGCCGGCAAACGTGACTGCCGCAGGTTGGTGCTTGAAGGAAGAGAGTGTACGGGCGGGTGCCCACTCGAGAAGAAGGAGAAGGCACGAGCGAAGTCCATTGCGCGTGTCATGCCACTTACGAAAGAGATCATTGACGTTGATATGCCATTCAGCATTGCGGAAGTAGAACGTGTGACAGGAGCGGATTACGTCAACTGCCTCGGCCGATCAGACATCCCTATTGCTGCACTTTGGGGGAGAGATGCTTCTGCGAAGCACTCGGTGCTTGTCGTGGATGACGAACCTATTGTATGTCACAGCGTCCGCAGAATCTTGTCGAAGCAGAGTTGTGCCGTGGAGGAGGCGTTCGATGTTGATGCAGCGCTACAGAAGATGAAGCTCAATAGGTACGATTTGATCCTTCTGGATCTGAAGATGCCCAAGCGGTCCGGGATGGAAGTGCTGAGGTCAATCAGAGCGCAGTATCCTGACATCCCCGTTGTCATGGTGACTGGCTACGCTTCGATTGAGACTGCCATTGAGGCGACGAAACTTGGTGCCTTCGACTTCATACCTAAACCGTTCACACCATCTGAACTTACAAAGGTGGCAGAAGAAGCTCTCGCAGCATAGTTTAATACATACATGGGGGAGAGGTAGGTTGTGCGCGATCCTCCGCGTAACGACCTACCTCATCACGTTCAGCTTCTTCGATAATCATACCGGCAAGTCTTTCTGCAGCCTGCGCCACTTCGTGAGAAAGACTCATACCTATTTCAAATGATTTTCCTTCAACGCCGTATATGATGAGCTTGGCAGGGAGCCGTTTAAGTACACGAGCGAGTTCTACAGCCTCGGCAACACCGAACGAGTGAGATGAACGGCAAGATATCTCTTTCGGCAATGACCGCTCGGTCACGTCCAGTCTCGAAATTCTTCCAGGCGAGGAGCCAGAGCTGATGGCATCAACCAGAATAACCTCTTCTGCGTCTCTCCATGCTTCCATCAGATCTACGCCATCGCCATTTAGTTCTAACACCGTGACATGGTGGGGGCCACTTGCCTTCAAGCGTTGAGCTACGATAAGTCCAATCGCGTCATCGCCGCGATACTGACTGCCGATCCCGATGATAACGGTGCTTGGCTTCCTTGAACATGTTACCGTGGCCGTGATTTCATTCTTCCTCAACATCGAGCTTCAAGAAATGCGTCGCGCAAGAAATACATGGGTCATAGTTGCGTATTGCCTGTTCGCACTGCAACGTGAGTTTTTCCTTTGGCAGATCAATACGCTGTTGGACAAAGCTCCGCAGGTCGCTCTCGATGGATTTCTGATTCTGAGACGTCGGTGGAACAATCTTCGCATCGAGAATGATCCCGTTGCCATCTATTTGGTAACGATGATAAAGGATACCGCGTGGCGCTTCAGTACAGCCGAAACCTGTGCCAGCCTGCGGCTCTATCTCCAGCACTGGTCTATCAGGCATCTCGTATCCGCTGACGATGCGAAGAGCTTCATCGCAAGCATGTAAGATTTCTACAGCGCGTACGACGATGCTCTTGAAAGGATTATGACACTCTGTTGCCAGTCCAGCACTGCGCGCGGCTTCCTGTGCTAGCGCCGAAAGTCTATCAAAGTTCAGGTTATATCTTGCCAATGGGCCCACAAAGTAGGCACCCCGTCCATTCAGTGTTGAATGAAGAGCATTCGAATGTTTGACATGCTCCTCATGGAAGTGATTATCGAATTCATGCACTGCGATGTCCAAACCCTTGTTCGAGACGAGTCGCCCTTCATTGAAGGGGTATTCATCGGGATGGCGCAGAGCGACGAACTCATAGTCTTGGTCGAACTCCGGAAACGGCAGTGTTGAAGTCCAACGGACAGTCTCAAGGGCAGCATCCCGTGCCCACTCAAGTCTTTCCACCAGAGATCCAAGCTCCTTTTTTGTGGGTAGCCGATAAAAACCCCCGACCTTCACATTGACTGGATGAATCTCTCTTCCGCCTATGAGTGTCACGATCTCATTGCCAATCTTCTTCAACCGGAGGGCTCGCTCGACAATCGCGAGGTGATCTTTCGCCATCTGGATTACGTCGTCGTAGCCGAGAAAGTCAGGCGCATGCAACATGTAGATGTGCAACGCGTGACTCTCGATCCACTCTCCACAATAGATGAGTCGGCGCAACGCCCGCAGTTGACCATCAACCTTGAGACCGAGAGCGTTTTCCATCGCATGAACAGCGCTCATTTGGTAGGCGATGGGGCAGATACCGCAAATCCGGGCTGTGATATCAGGCGCTTCCAGAAAGCTGCGGCCTCGCAGGAACGCTTCGAATAAGCGCGGAGGCTCGAAAATCTTGAACTTGAGATCCACAACCTTGTGGTCTTTCATCCTCACATAGAGTGAGCCTTCTCCTTCAACGCGGGCAAGATAATCAACTTTGATCCTGCTACTTTTCATGCGCTTCACTCTCTTTCCGAAAAGCCTCAGCATATGCATTGAATCCGCGGAATGCTCGCATGAGGTCTTGATCATTCATACCCAGTCTGTTACACCATGCGCTCAGCGAAGTCGTGTTAGGAGTCTCTTTCGGACCGAAGCAGCCGTAGCAACCACGTTGATACGAAGGGCAGATCGCTCCGCAACCAGCTTGCGTCACCGGTCCAAGGCAAGGCGTACCATGGGCGACCATAACACAGACAGTCTGCCGCCGCTTGCACTCCGTACAGACACTATGCGGCGGCGTGTTCGGCTTACGTTCATTGAGAAATGCACTGATAACATCAATGAGCTGATACTTGCTGATGGGACAGCCCCGCAGCTCAAAATCAACGCGAACGTGGTCTGCAATGGCTGTTGATTTATTGAGTGTCTCGATGTATTCCGGCGTAGCGTACACGATGGCAACGAACTCTTTGACATCCTTGAAGTTGCGAAGCGCCTGTATTCCGCCGGCCGTTGCGCACGCTCCTATTGTTACGAGGATTTTTGAGATGCGCCGAATCTTGTGGATACGTTCAGCGTCGTGTGGCGTTGTGATCGAGCCTTCGACCAGGGAGAGGTCGTAGGGACCCTTGAGAATAGCGCTTGATGCCTCAGGGAAGTTCGCGATCTCCACTTCCCCAGCAACTGCAAGGAGGTCATCTTCACAGTCGAGGAGACTCAACTGGCAACCATCACACGAGGCGAATTTCCAGACAGCAAGTTTTGGTTTTCTCTTTCTTGTCATATCAAATCTCTCGCTTCCCGAACAGTCCCTTGATACGGTCGTAGCGAAACACGGGTCCGTCCTTGCAGATGAAGGTCGGACCGTACTGGCAGTGTCCGCACATCCCGATTCCGCATTTCATGTTGCGTTCCATCGAAACGTAGATGCTGTCTATTCCTATCCCTCGTTTCTGGAGTTCCAATATCGTGAAGCGCATCATCACTTCGGGACCGCAGACCATTGCCACTGTACTGAATGGGTCAAACGTCACCTTGGATATCAGCGTGGTGACCACGCCCACGTTACCACGCCATCCGGTCATGGCTCGGTCAACGGTGACAAACACTTCGAGATCGAAGCGCGAGCGCCACTGTTCCAGCTCGCGACGGTAGAGAATATCCGCAGGTGTGCGGGCACCGTACAGCACCGCAACCTTACCGTAGTCTTGCCGGTGAGACAGGATATAATACAGTGCTGGTCGGAGCGGTGCTAACCCAATTCCTCCCGCCACAATTACCACATCGCTTCCAGCTGCTTCCTCCACTGGCCAATGAGTGCCAAATGGGCCGCGTACTCCTAACATATCTCGGCGTTTCAGTCGCTGCATGGCTTTGGTTACCATTCCCACTGACCGCATCGTGTGGATAAGCGTTTTCGCCTCGTTGGGATCACCACTGATCGAGATCGGGACTTCAGCTGTCCCGAACACGTAGAGCATATTGAACTGGCCGGCAGCGAAAGACAGTCCTCCAACACCGTTGGTAGATTTCAATTCGAGACTGAATGTATCATGCGTTTCTTGCTGCACGCGATGAACGCGAAACAGCAACGGAACCATCGGATCCTGGGTAGCGTCACTCGTACCTATTTGGTTTTCAAGAAGAGATTCCATAGATGTCCAGAAGCTGTAATCTCGTTGCTTCAAACCGTTCCTCAATGACATGGGCAAATCGCTTCAGCAATTCATAGCCTAAGTCGTGGTCCTGTTCGCACTTTGTGCGCAGGCATTTCCCATCGAGAGCAATAGCTCGCGTGAGTTCGATTGCGCGAGCATCGAAATGCCACTGGTACGGTGGAAGAAGCCAAGACCACCCCAAGATGTCACCTTCTCCCAACGTATCAATGATAAGAGGACCGCGTTCAGGAGTGAATACTTCCACAGCCACTTTGCCATGTCGAATGACATAGAATTGATCGGCTTCTTCGCCTTCACGGAAAATGAACTGATCGGGATTGAATCGCACGTTGGATGCACACCCAACAACAAGCTGAATGTAGTGCGGTTCAAGGCCTTTCAAGAAACTATGTGCTGCAAGGATGGGTTCAAGTGTTTCCATCGTTTTGCTCCTTTAAGTTGAAATGGCGGCTTTGGCAGTCGCTTCGCTTTCACGAATCGCCCGCACTTCTTCAGTGATGTCAATTGCGACAGGGCACCAGGTGATACATCTTCCGCAGCCAACACAGCCTGAAGTGCCGAACTGGTCAATCCAAGTTGCGAGTTTGTGCGTCATCCACTGGCGATAGCGAGCTTTCGCTGATGCACGGACACTGCCACCGTGAATGTAGGAGAAATCCACATTGAAGCATGAATCCCACTTTCGCCAGCGCTCGGAATATTCACCGCGCAGGTCAGTGACATCTTCAACAGTAGTGCAAAAACATGTCGGACAAACCATCGTGCAGTTGGCACATGTTAGACAACGTGCGGCAACAAAGCCCCATCGCGGATGTTCACAACCGCGATAGAGCAAGCTCTTTATGTCTGTGGTGTCAAGCGTGCGGCCCATGTCACTGGCAGTTCTTGTTGCGATTTCGTCAACTATCTGCGACTGCTCAGCACTTGCCACCGAATGTGGAATTTCGTGCGCGACCTCAGCACCAAGTTCTGTACCGACTTGGACCACGAAGTAGTGCCGATTGGCGTCCAGGATCTCTGTCAAAGCGAGATCAAAACCGACCGTCGCTCTCGGTCCGGTGTTCATTGAGGCACAGAAACAAGTTCCGCCGGCTTGTCCGCAATTAACGGCTATGATGAACGCATTCTTGCGGCGAGATTGATAAAACATATCTACGAATTTCTCGCTGATGAAGACCTTATCTTGGATAGTGATCGCATGCAGTTCGCACGGGCGGACGCCGAGAAACGCATACTTGGTCGGCACCTGGTTTTCCATAACGAACTGAATACTGCTACCGTCGCGCTTCGCCTGCCACAATCGTAGTCTCGCTGGATGCAGGAATTTCTTCCAAGACTGCGGACCGACGTTATAGGCGAAAAGCGCCTTGTCTGCGCGCTTCTTGAGACGATACATGCCTCCGTCTTGCTCGTCCGTCCACCCGGTAGGCAAGTCAGCGTCAGAGGTAAGCTCGTCGTACACGATCGCTCCATCACGGACGGTCGGTCCCACCACCGTGTAACCCTTCACGCCCAAGACCTCAAGCAGGTGCTGGAGATGCTTTCGCTCGACAATAACTTGGTCTCCAATTTGCAGAGATGACTGTATCATATGTTTTGGGATCTTTGCTTATCCTTATACTTCGACGCTCTATCCACTCCCACAATAGCGGGTTGTACACCAGAGCAAATGCCGATTTATCTCAGAAAACGTCTCTCTCGCGGCGTATCGGACAGAGGAAATCAGAAGCTTCGTTTGTCAGCCCGCACGGCAAAGCAGACGTCTCTGCTGCTAGACAAAGACGAGATGTCCTGCAACGAGAAACACTGCTCGATGTGAGAACGCAATACTCAAGCAGAAGCCATGATGCGATTCTTGGCTGCCAAAAGCCACTTCGCATGTTTTCGAGATCAATATAGGCAACAGTGACTGAAAAGTCAAGGAAAAATTCCTAAGTGAATTCTCATCCGTCTCGTCGCGGTTTCTGCTTGACATTCATACCAAAAACTCCTAAGTTACCTTGTGGACCATTCCACACTTCGAAGACAATTTCCATTTGTGATTGATACCTTATGCGAATCTTCAAAACGTTTTTTCCTCTTCTCGACCAAGGCTATTGGTTCAGTGACAACCGAGTGTCTGCTTTCGCATCACAACGTACTGGTGGAATCAATCAGATTGATTATCACGGTAAGCAGCCTGTAAGCCGTAACGCCAAAATCTTCCAGAGCGATGATGGAATCTTGCTTTTTTCCGTTGTCGTCGAGGAGGACGGCTCATGCCAAGAATATCCTATTACATTTGATTTCATTCAAGTCTATCCATTTGGATTCAAGAACAGTTTCACAGTCAGCGGATACGAGTGTGTACTCGAAATGGTGCTCTACAGGAAGATGCTAGCTTTCCGCGTTGGTGTCAAGAAGAAAGAACCGAAGCTCCGCACGGTTTCCTTCAAGGTAAGGCTGAACGAAGCGTCTCTATCAACGGAAGTGCATGGTAACAGAAAATGGGAACAACCTCATATCCGAGAAGATGGGACGGTTCTGTTTCGTGCTACGAACAAAGTCACGGTGAAGGAATGGACTGAAAAGATGGGGACATATCTTGTGAATGAAGAATGGCAGCGAAGAATCTTCAAGAAGGGGACTGGTCAACTCAAATCAAGATACGAGCATAGCAACCTGCTGTTGTTTGATGCGACGATTTGTGCCGTCATTGGGGGACATCACTTCACTTCAGTTGAGGAGCGAGAGGGATGGATTGAATTCTCTTCAGCGAAGAGGACGGTAGCGAACAGCACGGCCCCTATCCCGTTCGTGGTCGCTTTTGGAGACACAGAGGGCGAGGCGGAGCGCAACCATCGAATTGCTTGCAGCGAGCATCGAATCATGAGTGCTTCACAACGGAAACGATATGAGAAGCTTCAACGCAATGCGCCCAGACTTCGATTGGAACCATATCCAGAAATCGAGGAGCTTTTTCGAGTGACACCTCAGATTGTAGAGTCGGCGAAGATTCCAGAGAAAGGTGTTACACGGGCCTGCCCAAGTTCATACTATTGGGTGTGGGGATGGGACAATTTAGCAACAGGCAATGAGATTTCCAAATGGGGCGATTCATCATTCCTCCGAAAGATGGCTGCTTTCTTCTCAACGCATCGTGCTTCGGATGGCAGCACCCCTCATCGTTATGACCGCGACTTCAAACCATTGCAGGTGGTCGGATTTGGATGTATTGATTTCCTCTATGTATCTTTGGTGATGAATCTATATGCGAGTTCAGGCGACAAGGAAGTTATCGAACGCTTCTATCCCACGATCAAGATCATATTCACAAAACTTGCCGCACAGAGCGACGCAAAGGGCTTCTACAAGACACTTGGCATGTATCCAGATTTTCCCAGAAGACTTGGCAGGAATGAACGGAGTTACGTAGCAATGGAAATCGGAACATGGTATTGCACCTGCCGAATGGTCGAGGAGATCGCAGTGCTTCTTGACGATGCGCGTATTGCCAAGCAGGCAAGGACTCTTCACCAGCGCATCCAGTCGAGTTTCTGCAAGGCATTCTTTGACGAGGACGTTGCATTCCTCGCTGATTCGATTGATACGGATAGCTGTAGGCGGCAAGAAACCTACCCTCTGTTCTCGCTGATGTTTCTTCATTCCGCTCTTGGTTTTTCCCTTCTGGGTGAAAGAATGAAAACAATGGCAGATTTTGTGGCGAAGAATTTTCTTGTAGAACATGGACTTGCCCTCTTGCCGCAGTGGGACAGACATGCAGGTTCAGAAATCTCCACCAGCTCCTGGTATCCGCACTGGGATATCTACGCTGTCAAACTGCTGCGCCGTGCAGGCGACAGCAATGGATTGCTGCGTTGGCTCGCACTGGTGCAAGATTGTTACCGCAGATTTGGATACTGTCCTGAGTTCGTTTCACTGAAACCTGGGGATATTCATCCAGAAAGAAGGTGGTTGCACCACGGTTCCCCGTGGAATCTGAATTGCGCAACCGGTTGGTATAAAGCCATCATAGAAGGTATCGTAGGAATTGAAAGCGATATCGGCGGATTGACTTATCTGCCGTGTAGATTGCCTTTTCCCATCGAGCTACAGGGGCTTCATTTCAGGCGAGCGCTGTGGAATATCAAGATCACAGGAGAGGGAAGCAAAGTCGAGAGGATTGTCGTTGACGGCAAGGAAGTTGAAGGAACATACAAACTCCCACGCAGATGCTATCGAGCCGGTAGACATACACTTGAAGTGTATTACGGTACGAGACAGCAACAGGAGTTGATCCTGCGCGAACTGCGAGGTGGGGAGCTGATCGAAATCCAATCTGCTCAAGATTCGGTTGGACTCAGGATGAAAGGTTTTGGAACTGTAACAGCCATATTCTCAGCACCGTCTAAGCCTCGCCTCCTTTCTGATGGTTGTGAGAGGGAGCTAACGTGGAACGAAAGAACGTTAACGGCTGAAGCTGATGTCTTTGCTCGAGGTGAACACACGCTGCGGATAGCTTGCCCACAGTATTGACATTATGAGGGATTTTCCTTAACTTAGGTTGAAAAAACATCTCGTCGCATTAGGGCAAACCAGTCTAGTCATATCAGCTCGAGCGTACCACGGTAAATCCGTCCGGCGCGCTGATCTCACAGGAGACAACCGCCCTGATCTCAGCACCACAGGTTCACGATTCTACACTCCAGACGCTGCAAGAAGAGAACCGTCGGCTCAAACGCCCTGCCGAAGAGCTTTCCATGCTCAACGATCCTGCCCGCGCGATCGGATCATCGGCAGAGATTGATTCGATCATGGAGACAGTCATCCGTCGCTCGCTGCGCACGGTGGACGCAGAGCAAGCTGCCATCACCCTCGTTAACGAACACGCGGAAGAGCCAATGAAGACGCTAGTTCGGACTATGGCAAGCTCAAGAGCACACAACCACTTCCGCCTCGATCAGAGCCTGCTAGGCTGGGTCCTCCGAAACCGGAAGCCCTTCTCCTCCAACAATCTCGACCAAGATCATCGCCTTCGTGGTGTCAAGTGGGATTCTTCGATCACATCTGTCCTGTGTGTTCCTTTGAGAGTCAAGTCGGAGTTGGAAGGGGTATTGGCTGTGTACAGCAAGAAAGGCAAGGATGGATTCACCACTGACGATCAGCGGCTTCTGTCCATCATTGCAGCACAATCGGCCCAAGTGATCGGAAATGCCCGGCCGTATGAAGAAGAGAAGAAGAAGATGGAGTTGGAGCAACAACTGTACAGATGGGATTACCGAAGCGGAACGTGGCGATCGAGAGATGTTTGGAGAGGAACGGATGTGTTCGATATTGAGGTACAGTATCTCTTGAGTGCGGACGAAATCCTTTGCCGAATCCTCGTGGAAGTCAACCGGTTCTGTCAAGGACAAGAGCAATCGGATGATCGCACTCTTGTAGTACTGAAAGTAGCGGAGTGCAGCTTCACAACGTAAGTTCTCAGCTAATCAAAGGAGAGGCCAACATGCCTGAAGCACTCAAACCGCCCTATCTGCAAAAGATAGGAGAGCGAGGTCGGATTAGTGTTTGGGTTGTAGATGGTACATATGTGCGCACCCATATTGATGAAGAGTTCACCAATTATGGCCAGCACTACAGCTTCCAGCGTATCCCCAAGGATGAATTCTGGCTTGATGAAGAAGCGCAAGATGATGAACAGAAGTTCTTTATTGATCATCTGCTGGTTGAACATCGTCTGATGGAAAAGGGTGTTCCGTACGACGATGCGCTCGAATCGGCTGACAGAAAAGAGATGGCAGAACGCAAAAAGGCAGGTGATGTGAGAAAGTTGACGAAAGGGGGGAACCTTCCCGATCCAAAGAAAGTCCATGTGCGACTGTGGAAGAAACTTGAATCAGCGGTGAGCGTGTGGATTGTGGATGGTCGTCTTGTACGCAGCGTTTTTGACATTGATTTCACCGAAGGCGGACACGACTACGTGTACGAATTCGTTCCGCAGAACGAGGTTTGGATTGACAACGATCTGCAGGAGACCGAACGTCCCTATGTGCTGCTTCATGAGCTCCACGAGCGAAACCTTATGTCACAAGGTTGGGATTATGATCGCGCTCATGCTGATTCCAGCAGAATCGAATATCACTGCCGCCACAACCCAAATGAGTTACATTCAGCCCTGGCGAAAGAAGGCTGGGAATAGGCAGTTACATTGGTCAAAGGATCAAATGGTACTCGCAAGCTTCAGGTTGCGAGAACGCAAGCACGAAGCGGCGTAGAGCACCAGTAAGCCGTAGGCATGATGTGTATCCACCGTGGATAAACGATGATCGGACAAACCATTTCTCATTACAGAATCCTCGAGAGACTTGGTGAGGGTGGCATGGGCGTCGTCTATAAAGCCGAGGACACTAAGCTCAAACGCATCGTTGCACTCAAGTTCCTCCCGCTAGAACTGACGCGCGATGAAGAAGCCAAAGAGCGCTTCATTCACGAGGCACGAGCAGCCTCTGCCTTAGATCATCCCAACATCTCCACCATCTACGAGATTGGAGAGACCGACGAAAGTCAATTGTTTATCGCAATGGCTTGTTACGAGGGTGAGACATTGAAGAAGAGAATCGAGCGAGGTCCTGTGAAGATTGAAGAAGCAATTGATATTGCCATTCAAATCGCGCAAGGATTACAGAAGGCACACGAGAAAGGGATTGTGCATCGCGATATCAAACCTGCGAACGTCATCGTTACGAATGAAGGAGTGGTGAAGATCGTGGACTTCGGGTTAGCGAAACTGTCTGGACAGACGAAATTGACGAAAACCGGCACGACTGTTGGCACAGTAGCATACGTGTCGCCAGAGCAGGCACGCGGTGCGGAAATTAATGAACGCACAGACATCTGGTCGTTGGGTGTTGTGTTGTATGAGATGCTAACTGGCCAACTGCCTTTCAAGAGCGAGTATGAACAAGCGATGATCTATGGTATCCTGCATGAATCTCCACCACCAGTCTCATCACTGAGGACTGACGTTCCCCAGAAACTCGATGACCTAGTGAACAAGTGCCTGGAAAAAGACAGGGCAGCAAGACCTAAGTCAGCGACAGAGGTAATTGAACTACTTGGCGAGAAGCACGCGCGTGTGAAGTCACTCCGGCAACTTTGGTCCCAGCCTCCACGGGTTAGGTACTCGGCTATCGTACTTTCAGGATTTGTGCTCTTGGCTGTTCTAATTTGGTTTGTTCTGTCTCATATTCTGAAGCCGGAAATGCCCGAAGCATCAAAGCTAGAAACACCGAAGCTAAGGTTGGGGATTCTTCCTTTTCAGAATCCAGCGAACAGAGCGGATATCGCCGAATGGCCCCTGCTTGTGCAGACGCTTTTTGTCGGTGAACTCTTAGGTGTTGAGAAGATTGGGGTGGTTGATCCCCACAGTCTGAACGGTCTTCTGGAAAGCTCCTTCGGTCGTCCAAATCCGCCGCGCGGTCCCCAGCTTTGCCAATTGCTCAAGCAGGAGCAGATTGATTACTTCATAGATCTGAGCATCTTCAATTCTCAGATCGGCTATGAAATTCAGGCAGATGTTGTCGAACCTTCGGATCAAGAAGTCCGATATACATCTAAGGCAGCGGTGGGCAGCGAGGGAGATTTGCAGCAAGCAGTTGCCAAGATCTCCAAACAGATTCTCGATTTTCTCTACGTAGAAGTCCTTCAGTCAAATAGGGATTTAACGCCGTGGATATCGCGTCGCTCACCAAACATGGAAGCTGTGAAGGCATTCATGCAAGCGAGTGATCAGATCTATCATCTTCAGGATGCCACCAAGTCCCTCGAGCACGCTATTGAACTTGATTCGACATTTGTATCTCCTCGAGTCTGGCTGATTCCGACTTTGCTTGCGCACGGCAGGCGGGAGGAAGCGAAGCATCACTACCGATACTTGTGTAGAATAGCGGCCTCCACGAATAATTTTGAACAGGCTATGATTTCATGGGCAGATGCTTATCTCTCGAAAGATAACCATGGGCAATCTCGCTATCTAAAAAAGGCTCTTGAGTTTGCACCAGGTAACAGCATTCTCCTTTACAACCTCGCTTGTGTTCAGTATGACTTGGGTGACTTCGATGGCGCCCTCGAAGCACTTCTACCTCTTATCAAAAGCAGATGGCCCTATCCTCCATTGTATTCACTCGCTGGTCAGTGCTACATTAAGGAGCATGACTTTGGCAAGGCGATGGCGTTGTTGAGTGATGCACCTCCGCCTGTTTACTATGAAGTTTATGGCATGCTCGCTGCCCTTCACCTCCTCGAAAATGACACGAGCGGAGCCAAGCGATTTGAAACGCTGTTCATGAACCGCTCAAAAGAACTCGGCCGTCATAAGGCTGGACTTATGTACTACGAATTGGCAGGCTGCTTTGCCGATGTTGACTTGAACGACCGCGCGGTAGAGATGCTCGCGAAGGCTCTTGCAGTAGATTCCACTGTTCCAGAATATCATGATAAATTAGGGGAGCTTCTCTATAAGCGTGGCGAGCCACACGAAGCTGTGAGTGAGTATTCTACGGCACTCCGTTTGGATTCCACCTGGAGTAACGCCCGCGTAATGCTGGGAAAAATCTGTGAAGAGAACGGGAACGTGGGTGATGCTATCATTCACTATAGGTCATTTCTTGCACTCGATTCAACGAGTGATATTGCACAAACCACACGGCAGCGATTGAAAGCTCTTCAACGTTAGCCGAAACTTCAACACGCTAGCAAGGAGATGGTTATGAAAGCAAAGGAATCACGCAAGGCTATTTCTCTACCTAGCCACAGACATGTCACAATTGGTGACCTCTTCCTAGCCTGTGCCGCAGACGAGAAATTCTTTAACAAACTCCTGCTCGATCCTGGAAAGGCACTCGTGGAGCGTCAGTTCGAACTCCCCCACGTTTGTCTGGAAAAGTTGGAAGAGTATCTGAAAGACGCGGATATGCTCAAATGGCTGAAGGATGCTATGAAGTGCATCCATAAGCCAAGGCCAACTGTGGAAAGCGCGCTCCTCGGTAAACCCTGTCCTTGGGGCACCTGTCCATAAGAACCCAGACTCCCGGAGCACTGGAAGCAAAAAGGTGGTTCTTGGCGCGTGTCTGAAAAGCCTTCTCCTTCCCCTGCCTAATCCAGCCTTGTAGGGTTAGGCACCCTTCTTCCTCTCCAAATTCGGAGAGGAAGAAGGATGGGGGATAGTGAGGTCTTACTTCTTACCGCCTTTCAGACATCCTTTAAGAGGGTGTTTGCAGATGTTGTGCTGTTCTCTAATTCAGCCCTATCAGAAGGAACGCTGCACAGAGCACCTTAGCGTCACAAATTTGCTTTCCAACCATGCTCTGAAGGAAGACACAGGCAGTGCTATCCTACTTGAGAGAGATTCTAACAAGGGAGGGCTCTCATGTCATCAAGAAAATCTTTGTGGAAGGATCGTCTGGACAAGTGCATTTACTCATGGCCAGACTCTATGGCGAGGGACCTTCGGCGGTATCTGCGTGATCTCCGCCGAAGGGTTTTCGCTCGCAAGAGAACAGCCACGAGTGAAGCTCGCTCCCCTTATTGGATCCCACTGCCGCAATGGCTGGCAAGGAAATACCGCAGAGATGCGGGATCACGGAACATCACGCAGCGATTCATCTCGGACGTCATGTGGGGTCAATATTGTCTGTTCCTGTTTCTTCGGATTCAAGATGATGTGTTCGATGGGCAAGCGGACTTCCCTTCTCTGATCTATGCGTCCGATCAATTTCTATTCGAAGCTGAGAGTCTATTCTTAAAATACTTCTCAGGCACATCTCCCTTCTGGGACATATATCATGACTGTTTGCGGAGGAGCACCCGAGGAATCATTCAAGCTGACAGGCTTCAGCGAACCGTACATACAAAGTGCGAGAACCTCTTAGGAAAATATGCTGAAGTCTCTTCCATCTTCAAAGTTGGGTCGGCTGCAGTGTGTGTTAGAGCTGACCGAATGAAAGATTTCGTTCACATCACAAGGTTCGCCGACGAGTTGGCAAAAGCGGGCCAAATTCTTGATGATTTCGAGGATGTTGTCGAAGATCTCGAACGAAAGCGTTTCAATTATGCTGCGATTGTTCTTCTGCACGGTGCAGCGAAGAACTTGATCCGGCGTGACCCTATTGCACTTATTGCAAAGAGCCTTTTCTTCAACACAGGGCCGAAAGATATTCTAGGCGAAATTCGCCAACATCTCAGACTTGCAGAGAAAGCTGTTGAGCCACTCGGGATAGCCGAAGCGAAGCAGTATCTTGCAGGTTACGAAGCGGCTCTTGATGGACTGGAAGTTGATTTGCATCGAGATCGAGTAAAACTGTTTTTCAGCAGAATTTTACACCTGAAGATGGATAGAAACGCGCGTCCTCATTCAGTTCGGCAATGACGGAGAGATGTGGGAGACGGTTGAGAGTTTCGAAAGACATCATCGAGAGACGTTGGCAGGTGTTGAGGGAGCATTTCCTATCACATGCTCAAAAGCGTGAACGGAACGGTGAGAATAACATCAGGCGAAAGGAGCTGGCAGTGAAGATCCACTTTTCAGCGGGGCAAACTCCGCGAAGTAGAAATTCGCTTCGTGAGGGATCGCTTCGTCCCACTTCGCACAACTGCATGACAGATGATCGAGCGTAATCATGAAATACGACTAGAACATCCATCGCCAGCCCAGCGTTTACGTTTCAGCGGATTGACGATTGAAGTAACTGGTATTCATCCAATATTCAACGCGCCTGTTTTCGTGCAGGATTATGATTCCTCTCTTAAGAACAATCTCTTCGTGTTCAGCCAGGATATAGTACCACAGAATTCTTTTCCAATCACTCTCGTTGTCAATTGGGAGGTAGGATTGAACAAATGATGATCGGTAGCATTGTTTCACATTATCGGATCGTCGAAAAGCTCGGTGAAGGTGGCATGGGCGTCGTCCACAAAGCCGAGGACACCAAGCTTAACCGCATTGTCGCACTTAAGTTCCTCCCGCCAGAACTGACGCGCAATCCCGAAGCCAAAGAGCGCTTCATTCACGAGGCACAGGCAGCCTCAGCCCTCCAGCACAATAACATCTGCACAATACATGACATCAATGAGACGGCTGACGGACGACTCTTCATCGTCATGGATTGCTATGAAGGGGAACCATTGAAGGAGAGGATAGCACGTGAACCGATGAAGCTGGAGGAAGCAGTTGACATTGCAGTTCAGGTCGCAGGCGGATTGTCGAAGGCACATGAGAAAGGGATTGTGCATCGTGACATCAAACCTGCCAATATCATGATTACAGAGGATGATGTGGTGAAGATTCTGGATTTCGGTCTGGCCAAGCTTGTTGGTCAAACTGTAGTCACAAAGACAGGTTCGACGATGGGGACTGCAGCCTACCTGTCGCCTGAGCAGGCACGTGGTGAGTCGGTAGACCATCGCACAGACATCTGGTCATTGGGAGTTGTTCTCTACGAAATGATCACAGGTGAGCGTCCGTTCAAGAGTGAGTATGAGCAGGCACTGGTATATTCCATCCTCAACGAAGAACCGAAGCCTGTTTCGATCACACGAAGTGGTGTACCGAAGGAGCTGGAGAAGGTTGTGCAGAAAGCCATGGCTAAGAACCCGAATGAACGGTATCAGCAGGCGAGTGAAATGCTGGGGGATTTGCAGTCATTGCGTGCAAGTCTCGAACCGAAGAGCTCAAAGTCGGAGAGACAGAGAAAGACCAAACGCATGATGTTGTATGCAACTGCTGTGCTCATCATGATCGTTGGAGTGTTGATGTGGCTTTATTTCCCGACCAGACACGACGAGGTAATTGATTCCATCGCCGTCCTGCCTTTCCAAAATCTTTCGGCGGATCCTGAACAGGAGTATTTCTCCGATGGGATGACCGAGGCGCTGATTGCCGAGTTGTCCAGGATCAAAGCGCTGCGCGTGATCTCGAGAACGTCAGTCATGCAATACAAGAATGCGCATAAAACGTTGCCAGAAATTGCCCGAGAACTCAAGGTGAAGGCAATTGTCGAAGGTTCGGTGCAACGGGTACAGGACGTGGTGCGCATCAATGCGCAATTGGTGAAGGCAGAGCCTGAAGAACATTTATGGGCAAAACCATTCACCAGAAATTTAGCAAATATATTGGAACTGCAGAGTGAAGTGGCTCAGGCAATCGCTAATGAGATTAAGATTACGGTCACGCCAGAGGAGAAGAAGCAATTGGCAAGTTCACGCCCTGTCAATCCTGAGGCGCACGAAGCGTATCTCAAGGGACGGTTCTTCATCAACAAGTTCAGTGAAGCTGACGTGAGGAAAGGAATTTCTTTTTTTGAGCAGGCAATAGCCAAAGATTCGAACTATGCGTTGGCTTATGAGGGATTGGAAGAGGGATACGATATGTTATGGAGCTTAGGGGTGATGTCGGCAAAAGATGCTTTTCCCAAAATAAGAACATGGGCGATGAAGGCATTGAGTATTGATGAAAATCTGGCAGAAGCATACGCCATAATCGGTGATATAGAGTTTGCCGAATGGAACTGGCAGAGCGCCGAAGAGAACTACAGACGAGCCGTCGGGCTGAATCAAAACTCTGCAGCGGGACACGCTTATTATGCCTTTTACCTTAGCTTGATAAAGAGGTATGATGAAGCGGTGAGCGAAGCAAAACGGGCGGTGGAGGTCGATCCGCTTTGGCCCATGACAAAAGTAATATTAGCATATACTCTATTTTATAAGCACCAGTATGATAGCGCGATGACGCAAGTCAAGGAGGCGCTGAGTATTGACAGCAACTTTGTTTTTGGATATCGTATCCTTGGTAATTTCTATACGTGGAGGGGAAATTATGAAGAGGCAATTGCACAGTATCAGAAGGCGATTGCACTCGGTGATTACCCTACGCTCGCCTTTGTCGCCCATGATTATGCGCGCTCAGGGAATGCGATGAAAGCAAGAGAGATTCTCGCCGATCTAAAGACAAAATATATACAACCAGGATTATTTGCGATCGCATACATAGGTCTTGGTGAATGGGATCACGCCTTTGAGTGGCTGGAGAGGGCTTATGAGGAACACGATCAGTTCCTGCTTATCTGGGTATCTGTACCACGCGGTTTTGATACAAAATTGGATGGTCTCCGTGCGGACCCGCGGTTCCATGCGCTCGTGAAAAAGATGGGGTTGGAGGAAATAGAGCGTAGAGATTAAGACGTATGACTGATTTCCGCTTCACGTACTCCTAAATCTTCAATTGAACAACAGGGTGACAAAATGATCGGTCAAACCATCTCCCACTACATGATCCTGGAGAAGCTCGGTGAGGGCGGGATGGGCGTAGTGTACAAAGCCGAAGACACCAAACTCAGACGCACCGTTGCAGTAAAGTTTCTCCCACATGGCTTAGAGGGGCATGAGCCAGAGCGGGCAAGGTTTCTGCAGGAAGCGCAAGCTGCATCAGCCCTGAATCATCCGAACGTCTGCACTATCTACGCTATCGAAGAGGAAGGTGACCAGCAGTTCATCGTGATGGAATTCGTGGATGGCAAGACGTTGAGGGAACAGGTGCCGATCCAGAAGATTTCGGATGCGATTGGCTACGCGATCCAGATTGCTGAGGCACTTCAGGAAGCACACAGCAAAGGCGTTGTCCACAGAGATGTTAAGACCGACAACATCATGGTCAATACGAAGAACCAGATCAAGGTGATGGATTTTGGGTTAGCAAAGTTGAAAGGCTCACTCAAGCTTACAAGAACCTCCAGCACTGTGGGGACGCTCGCCTACATGGCGCCGGAACAGATTCAAGGGGGAGAGGTTGATGCACGATCGGATATTTTCTCCTTCGGTGTTGTGCTGTATGAGATTCTGACGGGACGCCTGCCCTTCCAAGGTGAGCACGAAGCGGCGATGATGTATTCTATAATGAACGAGGATCCTGAATCAGTTCTAAGATACCGTGCGGATCTTTCGCCGGAGTTGGACCGCATCATTCACCGAGCGCTCGAAAAGGACGTGGAGGACCGTTATCAATCTGTTGCAGATATGGTCAGCGAACTGAGAAAAGTATTAAAACAGTCCACAAAAGTGGTCCGCACAGCTGTTCTTCGGACGGCAATGCCAGGGACCGAAGCCGCAAGAGAGCTTCCTGAAGGAGCCGCTGACCAGCGTTATTGGACACAGAAAAGAATCCTCCTGTCGGTGATCGGGACGGCGGTGCTCCTTATCGCCACTGCATTATATTTTGCGGTTTTCCGGACACGCACAGTGGAACTGAATCCTGATATGAAATTTCAGACGCTACAACTTTCTTTTTCCCAGATTTCATACCCCGGTCTTTCGGCAGACGGCAACTGGATTGCGTTTCCGGCTGCTGATGCAAACGGGAAATGGGATATCTATTACATGAATGTCACTGTGGGAGAACCGCGCCGGGTGACATTCGATTCTAGTGCGAATCCTTATGGCAGTACAGCGGACATCTCCCCGGATGGAGGCATAATTGTTTATGATCGCTATAATGCGAAGAGAGGTGGGTACGATGCGTATGTTATTCCTTCAATCGGAGGGAGAAGTAAAAGAATTGCAGAAAACTGTCAAGGCGCAAAATGGCGACGTGACGGCGAACGGATTGGATATACTGCTGGAACAAGAAAAGAATTTTCAATCTGGAGCGTGAAATCGGATGGAAGTGACCGACGGAGGGAAATCCTTGACACCCTAACCGGCACCGTTGACCGTATTGATTTCGATTGGTCGCCCGAGGGCAATTCCATTGTCTGGCTGCGATCATTCCCTGAGGGTTATCAAGAAATAATGCGGGGTGATCTGGAGACCGGTAAGGAAACACAACTCACGTACGACAAGAGAAACATTGATGAGGTGTGCTGGACCTGTAACGATCAGATAATATTTTCATCGAACAGAAGCGGCAATACAAATCTATGGATGGTTCCGGCTTCGGGAGGACAGAACGTTCAGATAACAAAAGGTAGCGGTCCAGATATCGGCATGAGCATCTCGGCTGATGGAAAGAAGCTCTTGTATCTTCAGAGCCAACAGTCAGGCTATTTGTGGAGGGGCGCGACCGACGGTCATGCAACGCGGCAGCTAACAACTGATGAGCGAAATATAACCTGGCCCTCGTTTTCTCCAGACGGAAAGCAAATTGCGTTCGGCATGTCGGATAACGATCCTCTGAAATCCACACGCCATATCTACGTGTGTGATCGGGACGGCAACAATCGCCGAGTGATTACTACCGGTGATGAACTTGCCGAGTGGCCCACCTGGTCGCCGAACGGAAGGTGGATCGCCTACTATGGAATTAGAAGCGGGAAATCCTTGGATTCAGCAATAACCTACATCGTGGATCAGGCAGACCCCGGCATTCCCCGCCCAATGGGGAGAGGAATATTTTCAAGATGGATTGATACGACGACCCTCGTAATAGCTAATCCGTTCAGGGGCACGGGTTCGATAGTGACATTCGACGGACAATCGACATCCATAACCTATAAAGATTCAGTCACTCTGTGGCCTATACTCGACGGGAAAAATGTCCTTCTTATCGATCACCACATTGGAAGAGAAGGCTGGTATATCGTTGCGACAAAAAACAATCAGGTGATTGAAGGAGCCAAACGAAAAAGATTGTTAACGCGTGCTTACCCACCCAATCTAACGCCGGACAGGAAGTTCTTCTATTATTCGGCGGAGAGAGATATCCTAAGGAGGATTTCACTCCCGGAGGGAAAAGACGAACGCATTCAAGGGACTTTCCCGGGTCTGTACAGGCTGTTCAGTATAAGCAGCGACGGTAAAGAGATCGTCTATAACGACAGCCGCCTTAATGCAAAGCTTGTCTTAATTGAAAACCTATTTAAGTAAATTCGCCGATTGGTCGGATTAAGAAATGCTATTAGATGACTATCACAGTATCATTGCGCTGAATGGTTTGTTGAAGCTGGTACTTTACAGGGATGGATTGTCATGATCGGACAAACAATATCACACTACAAGATTTTGGAGAAGCTCGGTGAGGGCGGGATGGGCGTGGTGTACAAAGCCGAAGACACCAAACTCAGACGCACCGTTGCAGTAAAGTTTCTACCACATGGCTTAGAGGGGCATGAGCCAGAGCGGGCAAGGTTTCTGCAGGAAGCGCAAGCTGCATCAGCTCTGAATCATCCAAACGTCTGCACTATCTACGCTATCGAAGAGGAAGGTGACCAGCAGTTCATCGTGATGGAATTCGTGGATGGCAAGACGTTGAGGGAACAGGTGCCGATCCAGAAGATTTCGGATGCGATTGGCTACGCGATCCAGATTGCTGAGGCACTTCAGGAAGCACACAGCAAAGGCGTTGTCCACAGAGATGTTAAGACCGACAACATCATGGTCAATACCAAGAACCAAGTCAAGGTGATGGACTTTGGATTGGCAAAGCTGAAGGGGTCGCTCAGACTGACGAAGACTTCGAGCACGGTGGGGACGCTCGCGTACATGGCGCCAGAACAGATTCAAGGTGGAGAGGTTGATGCACGGTCAGATATATTCTCCTTTGGTGTAGTTCTGTACGAGATGCTGACGGGACATTTGCCATTCCGAGGAGAGCATGAAGCAGCCATGGTGTATTCGATTGTGAACGAAGAGCCGACACCGATCCAAAAGGACGTGCCAGAGGTGTCATCTGAATTGGTGCATATCCTGAATCGTGCGTTGGAGAAAGATCCGGAGGATCGATATCAGACGGTGCATGAAATGGTGATTGATCTGCGCCGGGGGAAGAAGGAAACGTCAAAGATTTATCGCTCGAGCTCTGCTCAAGCGGCATCCGGGGAAAAACTTGCGGTCAATCCCCCGCCAAGTCCCTCAAGGAAAAAGGTCGCCTTGATAGGAGCCTGTGTTCTCGTGCTGGCAGTGATTGTGGCCGCTCTGGCCATTCTTACGCAAAGAGCCGCAAAATTCAATCCCAACGCAACACTTCGTGCTCTCGCTGCTCCTCTTCGCCCAGATAAAAACCCTTCCCTATCTTCTGATGGAAACTGGATTGCCTTTGCAGGTCATGATGAAAAAGGATTCGCCGATATCTACATCATGCATGTATCAGGTGGGGAGCTGCGGCGCGTTACAAAGGATTCTGCTGAGTTCATAGGATCGTGTGCAATATCACCGGACGGGAGCCAGATTGCCTATAGCCGAAGATTCAGGGGCGAAAGGCATCGCGAAATTGCAGTCGTATCATCAAATGGAGGGGTCTCTCGAAGAATTGCAGAAGTTGGGACCCGCCCAATCTGGCGGCCAGACGGGAAACGGATAGGCTACTATCGCGGATTCGGGGCACAGAGCGAGTCAGGAAGGCCTGAATTCTGGACGATGAAACCGGATGGAAGTGATAAGCGCCTTGAATTGAGAGATAGCACAAGTGTTCTCACAACCAATACGAACGTGGCTGTATCCTGGTCACCAGATGGAAAATCGATCGCGTGGAGTAGAGTATTTCCGAATCGGACCGTAGAGCTTATCACTCGCGAATTGGAGACCGGCAAGGAACGCCAACTGACATTTGATGGCAAATCGGTCCCGGATATCCTCTGGACGCCCCAAAATATGATTATTTTCTCCTCGTCGAGAGGCGGACCAACAAACTTGTGGATGATCTCCCCTGAAGGCGGAGAGCCGATTCAGATTACGAGAGGTCCGGGAACGGACGAATGCGGATCGATCTCAGAGGATGGAAGGAGGTTTATTTACTCTCAGGCTCAGGGGGTGAGCCAACTCTGGACGATCAACCCCGACGGATCTGACTTGAAGCAAATAACTATTGCCGATGAAAGAATCCTTGCGGCAATATTCTCACCGGATCGCAAATCCATTGCAATGGTTGTTGGAGACCCCGACTATCTCAAGGACGAATGCCATCTCTTTGTGATGGACCGTGCAACCGGATCTCGACAGCAATTGACCTCGGGCAGCGAATATATATTCTGGCCATCCTGGTCACCGGACGGGAGGTGGATTGCGTTTGGATGGAGATCGCTTCAGGAACCTGCGGATTCATCGAAAATCTATCTTCTTGAAGCAGTGAACCCAGAGAACAGGCGAATGATAGGAAATGGCTTCTATGTTCGATGGCTGAATGCTATGGAGTTTCTTATTGCGAAACAAATGCAGTTTTGGCGGACCTCAATCACGGGCGCGGTCCCCGAGCCTGTCTACGTGGATTCAACATACACAATACCTTTCAACACGTCTGCGGGGAACTACTTTTTTATTGATGACCGTAGGTATGATCGACGAGGCTTGTGGATTCTTACGAAGGAGCGCCAGCGGAAACTGCAACAACCGACGAAACTGATATCCGGGATCCTCGGCTATTCTGTGTCATACGACGGAATGTTTGTCGACTTTCGGCGAGAACCGGGTGAGTGGTGGAGAATGTCTTTACCGAGTGGAAGGCAGACCTTTGTCAAGCAACTGCCACGAAACCTCACCGGGACCGATCGCAGTTATGATGGGAAGGAATATCTTCTTATGATGAGTCAAGACCGAAGAAGGATAATGTTGATGGAGGATCTGTTCAAGTGAGCAAGGGCACGATTACCCGCGCTTCAGTTAGAGTGTTCTTAAGATAGATCGGAGCGCCGGTTGACGCATTCCAATTCAGCGATCGACGAGCCTTGCTGATCCAAGAACAGGAAGATTGGATTTCACCGTTTGTTGCCAGGGAGCAGATGAACAGCGCATTTCTCGAGCTTGCCTTTACGTGGGTGTGCGTCGGCAATGACAGGAGGTCCATTGTTAACGCAGGAAGGATCCAGACAAAATCGAAATTGGTGACGATAGAAGATCCATCCGAGCAACTTATTTTACGATTCGGGCAGACTTTGAATGGAGACATATCATGATCGGACAGACAATATCTCAGTATAAAATCCTAGAGAAGCTTGGCGAGGGAGGCATGGGCGTCGTATACAAAGCCCATGACACGAAGCTAGATCGCCTCGTGGCTCTTAAGTTTCTCCCACACGGAATCATCGTCAGGGAAGAGGACAAGGCTCGGTTTCTACAGGAAGCTAGAGCCGCCTCCGCCGTCATGCATCCCAATGTCTGTGTTATCTACGACATCGCAGAACGCGAAGATCAGCAGTTCATCGTGATGGAATTCGTGGACGGGAAAACACTCAGACAGATCATTCCTGTTCAGAAGGTACAGGATGCAATCAGCTATGCGATACAAATCGGTGAGGCACTCGAGGAAGCGCACAGCAAAGGTGTTGTGCACAGAGATGTCAAGACAGACAACATCATGGTCAATTCCAAGAACCAAGTCAAGGTCATGGACTTCGGACTGGCGAAGTTGAAAGGATCGCTCAAGCTAACAAGGACTTCAAGCACTGTAGGAACATTGGCGTATATGGCACCTGAGCAAATACAGGGAGGAGAGGTTGATGCTCGCTCAGACATATTCTCATTTGGAGTGGTACTATATGAGATGCTAACGGGTCAGTTGCCTTTCCGAGGTGAACATGAGGCAGCGATGGTCTACTCGATTGTGAATGAGGATCCGGTTCCGATACAGAAGCATCTGCCGGAAGTCTCATCTGAACTTGCCCACATCCTGAGCCGCGCGTTAGAGAAAGAGCCGGGAGAACGGTACCAGACCGTACAAGAGATGGTGATTGATCTTCGTCGGGCGAAGAAGGAAACCTCACGGGTGTCTCGCGCTTCTATCGTTCCACCGACCATGGATAAGGGACCTGCGACTGACTATGAAGGACAACCAACGCCAGTCGTAGCGAAGCGAATAAAGTCTCCAAGAGTTGTCTTCTGGGCCGGGCTATGCGGTGTTCTCATCTTGGTCGCGGCAATCATTTTCTTCATCGCTCTGCCATCTCATCCTCCGCGTTTGAATCCAAATACGTCCTTTCGCACGCTTGAGGTTCCTTTTTCGGAAATCGGCTCGCTTGGCTTTTCACGGGATGGCAACTGGGTTTCGTTCACCGCCCCCGATGCAAACCGTGAATGGTCAATCTATTTTATGAATGTTGCCAAAGGTAATCCTCAACGGTTGCTCACAGAACATTTTAAGGACTTCGGTTATATCGAAATCTCTCCTGATGGTAGCGAGGTACTGTTTGATGGGCTTTCAGAGAAAAGATCATACGGCATCTATGTGGTTTCGTCCCTAGGCGGTGCGAGTCGAAAAATCACTGAGCCTGGATTCTTGAGCAGGTGGCGCCCCGATGGTCAGCGTATTGGTTACATTCGCTCCGCTGGTGGATGGTGGCCGGAAAGTCAGAGTAAATCAGGAAAAGTCGAGTTCTGGACCCTTAGACCCGATGGCCGTGAGAATCGCCTCGAATTTGTTGATAGTCTCTGCTATATCTGGGGGAGTTACTGTTTTGACTGGTCACCGGACGGAAACTCCATCGCTTGGTTGAGAGGATCTCCCGACTATACCGGCGATATCTTTATTCGTGAATTGAAGACAGGAAAGGAACGGCAACTGACTAACGACAAGAAACCAATCGCTGACATTAATTGGGCATCAAACAATCAAATATTCTTCACCTCTAGCAAAAGCGGGAATACAAATGTCTGGATGGTGCCGGCAAACGGAGGTGAAGCTGTTCAAATTACAAAAGGGAGTGGACCCGATGTTGGTGTCCGAGTATCTACAGACGGAAAGCGATTGTTATTTCTTGAACAACGGCAGATCAGGCACTTATGGACTGCCAACATTGATGGCAGCAATGCCCGTCAGTTGACGTTCGATAATCAAGGTGTGGGTATGCCAGCACTTTCGCCGGATAAGAAGAAAATTTCGTTCCTAATGCAAACTGGCGATCCGCTGCAGCCATCTCTTCATGTCTACATCATGCAGAGCGATGGCACTGACAGAACTCAATTGATACTCGGAGATGCTTATGACTACACCGCCTCCTGGTCTCCCGATGGCAAGTATCTGATATACGGTTCGTTCCGAAGGGATGAGCGTGTAGATTCCACCCGTGTCTATCTCATCGAAGCATCGAATCCGGCGAACCCAAGAGTCATAGGGAAAGGGTGGTGGGCGTTCTGGGTGGATGCCGAGAAGTTTGTTGTTATTCCCTGGGAAACCAGCACAAATTCAATCTTGTACTCTGTCAACAAGAGCGAACCAATGAAAGTCGGTGAGGATTCCACGTGGCAACTACCTCTCCATGATGGAAAGTATGTTTTGGTTCGTGACATGAGGAAGGGTAATGAAGGATGGTGGTTGAAGACCTCAGAGAAAGGACAGACTGTGACGGGAAAGCAGATACTATCTTCAGAGTACTTGTGGTCTTCCTGGCCCAGCGTTAGCTTCAGGTATATCTTGTATCGGCAGGCAAACAAGGAGGTGTGGCGAGTCTCCATTCCGGAAGGCAAACGGGAGCGACTCCCTGAGATCCTTCATGGCATAAATCCATATTTTGGAAATGTTCAATTGAGTTTCGATGATCAACAGCTCTTATTCTTGAAGTCACGACTCGATGCGAAGCTTGTGCTTATTGAAAATGTATTCGAGTAAATATGATTGAGGATCTACCATGATCGGTCAGACAATTTCTCACTACCAAATTCTCGAAAAACTTGGCGAAGGCGGCATGGGCGTTGTGTACAAAGCCCATGACACGAAACTGGGTCGCCTCGTCGCCCTCAAGTTTCTCCCACATGGAATCCTTGTCAGCGAGGAAGACAAAGCCCGTTTCCTGCAAGAAGCCAGAGCTGCCTCCGCTGTGATGCACCCCAATGTCTGTGTCATCTACGACATCGCAGAACACGAAGGTCAGCAGTTCATCGTGATGGAATTCGTTGATGGGAAGACACTGAGGCAAATGATCCCTGTCCAGAAGATCCAGGATGCCATCACCTATGCCATCCAGATTGGCGAAGCGCTTCAGGAAGCACACTCGAAAGGCGTTGTCCACAGAGATGTTAAGACGGATAACATCATGGTCAATACCAAGAACCAGATCAAGGTAATGGATTTCGGACTGGCGAAGCTGAAGGGATCCCTGAAGCTGACGAGGACTTCAAGCACTGTAGGAACACTTGCGTACATGGCTCCTGAGCAGATACAGGGAGGAGAGGTAGATGCTCGGTCAGATATTTTCTCCTTTGGTGTGGTGCTGTATGAGATGCTAACGGGGCATATGCCTTTTCGAGGCGAGCATGAAGCAGCAATGGTCTATTCGATTGTGAATGAAGAACCGCTGCCGATTCAGAAGTATCTTCCAGACATTTCATCAGAGTTGGTGCACATTCTGAGTCGTGCTTTGGAGAAGGACGCGGAGGATCGTTACCAAACTGTGCACGACATGGTCATAGACCTGCGACGCCTGAAGAAGGAGACATCAAAGGTTCACCGCGCGGCATTCGCTGAAACGGCTTCCGCGGAAAGACTTGCGGCTGAGCCCCGCCCAAGTTCCACGAAGAAGAAGGTCGCCTGGATAGGAGCCTGTGTTGTCGTGCTGGCACTGATTGCAGTCGCTCTGGTCATTCTCCTGCAAAGACCGCCGAAGTTCAATCCCAACGCAACCCTTCGTGCTTTTCCTGTTCCTCTTGGGCCAGGTAAGAACCCTTCTCTATCTTCTGATGGCAATTGGATTGCCTTTGCAGGTTATGATCAAGGACTCGCCGATATCTACGTAATTCATGTGTCAGGTGGGGAGCTGCGGCGTGTTACAAAGGATTCTGCTGGATTCATAGGAGCGTCTGTAATATCACCGGACGGCAGCCAGATTGTCTATAGCCGAACGCTCAGGGGGCAAGACTCTCGACATCGCGAAATCGCCATCGTGTCATTCAATGGAGGCATCTCTCGAAAAATTGCGGAAGTGGGCACCAATCCAATCTGGCGACCCGACGGGAAACGCGTAGGCTACTATCGCGGAGGCGTGGCACCGAGCGAGTCAGGAAAGTCAGAATTCTGGACGATGAAACCGGATGGAAGTGACAAGCGTCTTGAATTGAGAGATAGCACGAGTGCTCTTGCAACCGGCGCGGTTGCGGCTGTATGCTGGTCACCAGATGGGAAATCAATCGCGTGGAGTAGAACATTTCCTGATCAAACCCAAGAGCTTATCACGCACGAATTGGGGACCGGGAAGGAACGCCAACTGACCTCCGATGGCAAGCCGATCTCGGATATTGTCTGGACACCCCAAAATATGATTATTTTTTCCTCCTCGAGAGGTGGACCAACAAACCTGTGGATGATTTCTCCTGAAGGCGGAGAGCCGGTTCAGATTACGAGAGGCCCGGGAACGGACCTGAGTGGCTTGATCTCGGAGGATGGAAGGAGGTTTGTCTACACTCAGGGTCAGGGCGTGAGCCAACTTTGGACTATTAACCCCGATGGATCTGACTTGAAGCAAATTACTTTTGCCGATGAAAGGATCCTTGATGCAGCGATTTCACCGGATCGCAAATTGATTGCGATGGTTATGGGAGACCCCGACTATCACAAAAATGAACGCCATCTCTTTGTGATGGACCGTGCAACCGGATCTCGACAACAATTGACCTCAGGCGACGAATATATACAACTGCCTTTCTGGTCACCAGATGCGAAATGGATCGCATTTGGATGGAGAACCCTACAGGAACCCACTGATTCGACTAGAATTTGTCTTCTCGAAGTAAAGAACCCGGAGAACCGGCGAGTGATGGGAAAGGGCTATTACATCTGGTGGCTGAATGCAACAGAGTTCCTTATTGCGAGAGAAACACAGTATTGGCGAAGCTCGATTACAGGCTCCGATTTCAAGCCCTGCTACGAGGATTCGACATACACGATACCTTTCAATACTCCTGCGGGGAACTACTTCTTCATCGATGACCATAGGTACGATCGCCGTGGCTTGTGGATTCTTACAGAGGAGCGTCAGAGGAAACAGCAGCAACCGACGAAGCTGATATCCGAAATCCCCGGCTATCGTGTGTCCTACGATGGAAAGGTCGTTGACTTTTTGCAGGGACCGGACGAGTGGTGGAGAATGTCTTTGCCAAGTGGAAAGCGAACCTTTATCAGGAAATGGCCACCAAATGGCACCGGGGTCGACCGCAGTTACGATGGGAAGGAATATCTTCTTACAATGACTCAAGGTCGAATGAGGTTAATGTTGATTGAGGACCTGTTCAAGTGAGTAAGCGCACGATTACCCGCGCTTCAGTTAGAGCGCCTTTAAGATAGATCGGAGCGCCGGTTGACGCATTCAGGTTCAGCGATCCACCAGCCTCGCTGATCAAAGAACGGGAAGACTGGATTTCCGCGTTTGTTGCCAGGGAGCAGATGAACAGCGCATTTCTAGAGCTTGCCTTTACGTGGGTGTGCGTCGGCAATGACAGGAGGTCCATTGTCAACGCACGAAGGATCCAGACAAAACTGGAATTGGTGACGATAGAAGATCCATTCGAGCAACCTCTTTTACGATTCGGGCAGACTTTGATTGGAGACATATAATGATCGGACAGACAATATCATACTACAGAATCCTCGAGAAACTCGGCGAGGGCGGCATGGGCGTTGTGTACAAAGCCCATGACACGAAGTTGGATCGCCTTGTCGCCCTCAAGTTTCTTCCGCACGGAATGCTTGTCAGCGAAGAGGACAAAGCCCGCTTCCTCCAGGAAGCAAGAGCTGCCTCTGCAGTGATGCATCCGAACGTCTGTGTCATTCACGACATCGCAGAACACGAAGGTCAGCAGTTCATCGTGATGGAATACGTTGAGGGTAAGACGATGCGTGAAAGAGTGCCAATCCAGAAGGTCCAGGATGCGATCAACTATGCGATACAAATCGGTGAGGCGCTTGAGGAAGCCCACAGCAAGGGTGTTGTCCATCGTGACGTCAAGACCGACAATATCATGGTTACCTCCAAGAACCAAGTGAAGGTGATGGATTTTGGATTGGCGAAGCTGAAAGGTTCATTGAAACTTACAAAAACTTCTAGCACGGTGGGAACATTGGCGTATATGGCTCCTGAGCAGATACAGGGAGGAGAGGTTGATACTCGCTCAGACATATTCTCATTTGGAGTAGTACTATACGAGATGCTAACGGGTCAGTTGCCGTTTCGAGGTGAGCACGAGGCGGCAATGGTGTATTCGATTGTGAATGAAGAACCTGAGCCGATACAGAGATATTAACCAGAACTACCGTCCGAGTTGTCACATATTATTAACCGGTCGCTGGAGAAGGATCCAGAGGATCGTTATCAGACTGTACACGATGTGGTGATCGAGCTGCGTAGAGCGAAGAAAGAAACGTCGAAAGTTTCCCGAAAACCACTGACTGAACCGCCATTGACGTCGTCAACTCCAATAACAACTGAAACTGCTCAAGCGGCAGAGACGCGGAAAATCGTGAAGGTTTCAAACAAGAAATTGTGGTTAGGTATAGGGTTTGCAGTCGTCCTGCTTGTGCTCATCGTGCTCTACTTCCTCCTGTCCGGTCATCCGCGAGAACTGAATCCCAATATGACATTCCGCGTTCTTGCTACTCCATTCACACAGATATATTATCCAGGATTGTCAGAGGATGGGAAGTGGGCTGTATTTCCCGCTGCAGATGAGAAGGGAAAATGGGATGTGTACTTCATGAATATAACCGCTGGCGAACCCCGGCGTATCACCTGGGATTCAAGCGCAATGATTGCACGAGCGGTCATCTCTCCCGACGGCAGTCAGATCGTGTACAATCCCTTAGATCTCCCAACGGGCATGTTCGAACTGCGTATCGTATCTACAACAGGGGGGGTAAGTAAAAGGATCGCAAGACCCGGATGCATTCCTTACTGGCGACCCGATGGACAACGAGTGGGATACATATTAGGCCGCGGAAGCACCATGCCCTCGAAGACCGGGAAGCTGGAATTCTGGACTCTGAATCTGGATGGATCCGACAACCGTCGAGAATTCACGGATACTATCAGTACAACAACAGGTCGTGTCTCCTTTTCTTGGTCTCCAGACGGGAAATCAATCGCCTGGATACGATCTTTTCCACCAGGATATCAGGAAGTAATCGTCCATGCACTAGAAACGGGAGAAGAACAACAGTTGACCTTTGATAGGAAAAACATCGATGAGGTTTGCTGGACGCACAATGGTTTCATAATCTTCTCTTCCAACAAAGGGGGCAACACAAATCTCTGGATGATTCCGGCAAAGGGAGGTGAAAGCGTACAGATAACAAAAGGAAGCGGCCCGGATATTGGGATCCAGATTTCCTCAGATGCGAGCAGGCTGCTCTACCTTCAACACCAACCAATAGATCATATTTGGATCGCCGACCTGGAAAGAGAGAGTGCTCATCAGGTAACTTTCGAGGAGAGCAATATCCTGGGTGCCTCGCTATCCCCGGATGGAAAGCAGATAGCATTCACCATGCAGCCTGATCCGATCAAACTGGAAAGCCACGTCTATGTCATGAATCGGGATGGTTCCAAGCGACAGCAACTAACCTTTGGAAACGACGACGAAGGCTTATTGACATGCTGGTCGCCCGACGGGAAATGGATTGCCTACTCGTCAATGGCACCTATGGGTTACGGTTCCAACCCCGACAGTGCGAGAGTGTACTTGATAGACATGTCGAATCCTGGAACACCGAAACATGTTGGCAAAGGAATGGCACAGCTTTGGACCAATCCAAACACGCTGATAGCATTTGGGCAAACCAGCGGATGGTTGACATACACCGATGGAAGTGCGCAAAAAAGATATTTCGAGGATTCAACCTGGGCACTGCCTATGCTTTCGGGGAAATACATTTGCTATTTCGATTCTCGAGTTGGGAAGAAAGGCTTGTGTATGGTCTCATCAGACTATATGAACGACCCATACAAGAGTACACCGAGAAAGCTTCTCACGGAAACAGAGAGCAACTACTGGATTGTCGATCCAAACGGAAAGCGGCTCTTCTATATCAATAAAAACAATGAACTCTGGAGCATAGAACTACCCTCAGGAAAAGAGGTCCGTGTGAAGGGATCCTTTCAGGGTCTCACGTTCCGTTCCTACCCGACGCTGAGTTACGATGGGAAAGAATTGCTATATACTGATTATCAAGAGAGATCCAAATTGGTCATGATAGAAAACATGTTCAAATAATTGATTGAATCAGGCTTTGCACAGGCAACTTGATAATCAAGTGACAGACAGCAAAGCGAGCTAGATAGGTTAGGAGGACTTCATGATCGGTCAGACAATATCTCACTACAAAATCCTCGAGAAACTTGGCGAAGGCGGCATGGGTGTGGTGTATAAAGGGCATGACACGAAGTTGGATCGCCTTGTGGCTCTCAAGTTTCTCCCACACGGAATCATTGTCAGGGAAGAGGACAAAGCCCGCTTCCTGCAAGAAGCAAGAGCCGCCTCTGCCGTGATGCATCCGAACGTCTGTGTCATTCACGATATCGCCGAACACGAAGGTCAACAGTTCATTGTGATGGAATTTGTGGACGGGAAAACACTAAGACAGATCATCCCTGTTCAGAAGATGCAGGATGCGATCACTTATGCTATCCAGATTGCTGAAGCGCTTCAAGAAGCACACAGCAAAGGTGTTGTCCACAGAGATGTCAAGACCGATAACATCATGGTCAATGCCAAGAACCAGATCAAGGTGATGGACTTCGGCTTAGCGAAGTTGAAAGGCTCACTGAAGCTGACGAGGACCTCGAGCACAGTGGGGACGCTTGCGTACATGGCGCCGGAACAGATTCAAGGCGGAGAAGTTGATGCGCGGTCAGACATCTTCTCCTTTGGAGTAGTTCTGTATGAAATGTTGGCGGGACACCTGCCGTTCCGCGGAGAGCACGAGGCGGCGATGATGTACTCGATTGTCAACGAAGAGCCGGAGTCAATCGAGCGGCACAAACCCGATATATCACCACTACTTGCAAACATCATCCAGCGTGCTTTGGAAAAAGATTCGAGCGATCGTTACCAATCTGCTGGTGACATGGTGATCGAGCTGCGCCGTGTTCAAAAGAAGACCACAAAAGTTTCTCGTGGATTAACAGCACAGATGCCTACTGCCGTACCAGGGCAAGCGGTTCCAGGGGCTGTTACTTCAGAACCGATCGTAACTAAAAAACCGTTCAAGAAAATAACTTTGGCTGGAATCGGTGTTGTTGCTTTGATCGCTATTATCGTTGTCGTGTATCTATTCCTTCCGAAGCAACCATCGCATATTACTATCAATCCAGATATGACGTTTCGTGTCTTGCCTATTCCATTCACACAAGTCATGTCACCGGGGCTGTCGCGGGACGGAAACTGGGCGGCATTTCCTGCCGCCGATGCCAACAGCAAGTGGGATGTGTATTTCATGAATACCACATCGGGAGAATCGCGGCGCATCACCTCGGATTCGGCCGGGTGGATCAATGGAGTTGACATTTCCCCTGACGGGAGTCAGATTGTCTACGATCGATACAACGGTGTAGCGGATCGAATGGAAATCGCCATCGTTTCCTCCGTTGGTGGTTCGAGCAAGAAGATTGCGGAAGGTGTGAAAGGTGGGGTCTTCTTCCCACATTGGCGACCAGATGGTCAACGAATTGGGTACGTACGTGGGACGCTCTATGGCCAGGCTGGGCAGGCAGAATTCTGGACCGTCAAACCGAATGGTTCAGGGAGTCGCTGCGAACTAATAGATAGTACATCGGGTGAGGCAAGAAGGTTTTCATGGTCACCCGATGGGCAATCCATTTGCTGGATCAAATATTTCTCCGAGCAATGGAGAGAAGCAGTTATCTATGAGCTTTCGACCAAGAAAGCACGGCAGGTGACCTTCGATAAGAAAAATGTCCATGATGTCGAATGGGCTACCAACGATCAGATCCTTTTTGCTTCAAACAAAAGCGGCAATTACAATATCTGGATAGTGCCGGCATTGGGCGGTTCCGTAACGCAGATAACCAAAGGCACCGGCTTTGACGGCTCAGCGATGATGTCACGCGATGGGTCAAAGCTATTGTATCTTCAAGCGCAAGACATCAGCCACATCTGGATCGCCAGTATCGACGGGAGTAGTTCACGCCAGATTACCTTCGACGACGCACAAGTTTGGCATGTTTCCTTTACCCCCAATGCGAAAGCGCTGCTGTTTGATTTCGCCCAACCGGAAGCCATGAAGGGGGGATCTTCTCTTTGCTCAATTGATCGAGACGGCAGGAATCGGAAACAACTGACCTCAGGTGAAGAATGGATCGAATGGCATGATCCATCTCCAGATGGTCGGTGGATCATTTACCAGAGATATGCACTCGATGAACCGAGCGATTCCAACAAGGCGTATTTGATTGATGCTGAAAATGCCATCTCCCCAAGACTTGTCGGCAAAGGCTGGGTGGGTGGTTGGGTGGATGAAAAGACGTTTCTCATTGACGATCTTTCTAAACCGAGCACGTGGCTCTACAGCATCGAAGGAGGAGAACCCAGAAAATTCTTTGAGGACTCGACGTATGCACGTTCTCTCCAGGGAGGAAAATACATCGGCTACTACGATCTGCGTCATGGGCGGGGAGGTAAGTGGGTCTGCGCGGCACCGGGTGTGAAAGATTCCAAACTCCCATCACCAATGAAGCTTCCATCCTCGATTGCCGCAAGTGAATTCGACAGAGATGGGAGGTTCTTCTACTATGTGAAGACCGCAGGAGAGCTTCGTCGGGTCTCTATTCCCTTTGGAAAAGAGGAGGTGATCCACGCGGCGTTTCCGGGATTGGGCACATCTCCCTTTTCGTCTTTTGACATAAGCTACGATGGGAAGGAGATTGTCTATACAGATGCCCGTGTCAATGGCAAGTTAGTGATGATTGAGAATCCGTTCAAGTGAGAGAGACGAAATGATAGGGCAAACAATATCATGCTACAAACTCACCCCGTGGTCCCTCTCTCCAGCTAAGAGAGGGAGGTGGTCTCCCCCTTTCTTCTCAGAGAGAAGGGGTCGGGGGAGGAGTTCAATGAGGAGGAATCAAGCATGTTAGGTCAAACGATTTCACATTGCAGGATTCTAGAAAAGTCAGGCGAAGGCGGCATGGGAGTGGTGTACACTGGTTATACTCTCTCAGACATCGTTAAACACTCACGACTCTTGCGTCAGATACGCAAAACTGAACTCGTCCCTGGAGACCGCCTGTTTGTGAAAACGCGCAACTCCGTTTACGACATACAAGTTCTGGGGAGCGGAATGTATTCTGTTTCCGGGGGCTGGTTCGACAAGAAAGGTCTCTCTCCGATGAAGTTGGGAATAGCAGGTTGCACTTGGGGTGGCAGTGCTATCAAAGTGGATATCGTTGCAGCATGTGGGTTGCGACTGGAATTTCAAAACCGACTGGTCACAAGCGCCATACAGAAAATCATTCTACTGCCAGCCGGTTGGCAGAACTAGGCTCAGGAGCAGCCCAATGCATCAGTCACACAAGAGTCAACGCATCGCGACAGAACTGTTTTTACGATTTTCTTGATTTTCAACCACACTTGCGGGAGAACGCTATGATCGGTGAAACAGTATCTCACTACAGAATCCTGGAAAAGTTGGGCGAGGGTGGAATGGGGGTTGTTTTCAAGGCGGAGGACACCAAACTCAAACGCATCGTGGCTTTGAAATTCCTCCCCCGTGGATTGGAGGTGCATGAGCCGGAGCGTGCCCGCTTCCTACAAGAAGCGCGAGCCGCTGCCACGCTCAACCATCCCAACATTTGCACTGTCCACGACATCGCTGAATACGAAGAACAGCAGTTCATCGTGATGGAATTCGTAGATGGGAAGACACTAAGGCAAATCATCCCTGCTCAGAAGATGCAGGATGCCATCACCTACGCAATACAGATTGGTGAGGCGCTCCAGGAAGCCCACAGCAAAGGCGTTGTCCACAGAGATGTCAAGACAGACAACATCATGGTCAATACCAAGAACCAGATCAAGGTGATGGATTTTGGGCTGGCGAAGATGAAAGGATCGCTGAAGCTCACACGAACCTCTAGCACTGTGGGGACGCTGGCGTATATGGCGCCTGAGCAGATACAAGGAGGAGAGGTTGATGCACGGTCAGATATCTTCTCCTTCGGTGTTGTTCTGTATGAGATGCTGACAGGACATTTGCCATTCCGAGGAGAACATGAGGCGGCGATGATGTACTCGATTGTGAACGAAGAGCCGGAGTCTTTGCAGAAGTATCTGTTGGATGCGCCATCGGAGCTGCTGCACGTGTTAAATCGTGCGCTGGAAAAAGATCCGAATGACCGGTATCAGAATGTAGCGGAGATGGTGATCGACCTTCGAAGGCTCAAGAAGGAAACCACGCGGGTTGTGCGGCCCACTGCGCAACCGGTGTCTCTTGAAGGTCTGCCTCACATACCTGAAAAGCCTTCAGTGGGCATGCTCAGACGAAGATGGACTCGCCCTGCCGCTGTTGCAGTTGCATCGTTGCTCGTCCTAGCGCTCGCCTATTTTGTTATCTGGCCTTCGATCCGTGGGCTGCTCTTCCGAACGGAGCGCACTCCGATCGCCGTCATCTCGTTCGAGAACCAGACAGGTGATCCGCAGTTCGATTATCTCCGCACCGCCATCCCAAACCTTCTCATCACAAGCCTTGAGCAATCCACTGCCCTGAGAGTCACCACGTGGGAGCGGATGAGGGATTTGCTGAAGCAGATGGGAAAGCCGGACGCCCAGGTGATCAACACGGACCTTGGCTTCGAGTTGTGCAAGCGGGATAGTGTGAGGGCGTTGGTCACAGGAAGCTTTGTGAAAATGGGGGATATGTTCGCGACTGATGTGAAGGTACTGGATGTGGAGAGCAAGGCGCTTCTGAAAAGCGCGAGTTCAAAGGGCGAGGGGGTCGGAAGCATTCTGAAGGTACAGATTGACGAGCTCGGCAAGCAGATTGCGACTGGCATTGGATTGCCTGAAACAAAGATCGCGACAGAGCAGAAGATGATCGCGGATGTCACCACATCTTCATTGCAGGCATACAACCTCTATCTCAGAGGCGTCCAGGACTATGACAACTTCTATTACGTCGATGCACGCCGATCTCTGGAAAGAGCCGTCGCTCTCGACTCCACCTTCGCCATGGCCTACTACAGGCTGGCACGGACGTATGGTTCTCTAGGTGAGCGGCAGCTCCAGAGGAGCGCGTGTGAACGAGCATTCAGTCTCCATAATAGGGTAACCAGAAAAGAATCGTTGTTTATCGAGGCCCAGTACGCTTCATCGGTGCAGTCGGACCCCGAAAAAGCGTACCGACTGCTGAGGCAAATCGCAGAGGAATTCCCAAAGGAGAAAGAGATCTTCTTTCGACTTTCGTTCTATGCCAGAGAGGACACCATTGCCAGATTGAAACAGGCGTTGGCGCTTGATCCGTCGTATGGTGTAGCGCTCAACAATCTTGGGTACGCCTATGCGCGAAGAGGAGAGTACCAACAAGCCCTCGAAGCGTTCGAACGATACGCTGCGGCATATCCCGCCGACGCAAATCCATACGATTCGATGGGTGAGATGTTCTATTTCATGGGGAGACTTGACGACGCGATTGCGAAGTTTAGGGAAGCGTTGGACATCCGGCCTGATTTCAGTTCTGGTTTCGGGATCTCTTATGTTTATGCCTTGAAAGAAGAGTATGATGATGCCATCAATTGGATCAACAAGGTCCCTCCTCAGGGGCAGAATGAGGCTCCCAGGTTTCAAGTGCCTTTCTGTCGTGCGATGTACGAATACTGGACCGGAAGAATATCGCAGTGCTTGCGCAGCACCGCCACAACGGCTGAGGTAGCTCGCGCAGCGAAGAATCCAGAGTGGGAGGCATTCGCATTATGGATGGATGCCCGCATTCTGGGAGATCAAGGGCATTTCGAGCGAGCAAGAAAGATCCTTGCCGATTGGGAGACCCTGTTCAAGCACGCGTATTCGCCCGATTACACTCACGCGTTTTGTGGCCTCGCGCAGGCAAGGCTTTATTTGAAGGAGGGCCAGACCAAACCGGCGGAGGCGGCGGTCACTGTTGCCCTGTCTACGCTGCCGAAGCTGAACAACTTCTTGAAAACCTGGCTGGGGTTTTATGAGTTTCAGGTTTATGGTGAACTGCTGCTTGTGCAGGGGAAAACCGATGAAGCGATCCGTCACCTGACAAGTCAGGTTGAAATGCCATCACAGGAGATCTCGGGCGGAGTCGTACGCATTGCGACCATTACACTTCCTCGCGACGTGCTGGCGAAAGCGTACGTGCAGAAGAGGGATATTGATGCGGCGATCAAGGAATATGAACGGATCACAACATTCGACCCGGCAAGCCAGGACAGAAGGCTGATAGATCCTCTTCATCGCTATGAGCTGGCGAAGCTGTATGAAAGAAAGGGGTTGAGGGAGAAAGCCATCGTGCAATACGAGAAGTTCCTTTCCATCTGGAAAAATGCGGATGCTGACCTGCCCCAGCCAAAGGATGCGCGTGCACGGTTGGCGCGGTTGAGAAGGCAAATCTGAGACTCATTGGATCATTAAACATCTGAAGAAATACCTATGATTGGACAGACTATATCTCATTATCGCATCCTCGGAAAACTCGGCGAAGGTGGGATGGGTGTGGTCTACAAAGCCGAAGACACCAGACTCAAACGGGTCGTGGCTTTGAAATTCCTCCCTCGCGGATTGGAGGTGCATGAACCGGAACGTGCCCGCTTCCTCCAGGAAGCTCAAGCCGCTGCCACGCTCAATCATCCCAACATTTGCACTGTCCACGACATCGCTGAATACGAGGGACAACAGTTCATTGTGATGGAATTTGTGGACGGGAAAACACTCAGACAGATCATTCCTGTCCAAAAGATGCAGGATGCCATCGCCTATGCGATACAGATCGGTGAGGCATTGCAGGAAGCACACAGCAAAGGTGTTGTCCACAGAGATGTCAAGACCGACAACATCATGGTCAATGTCAAGAACCAGATCAAGGTCATGGATTTCGGATTGGCGAAGCTGAAAGGTTCGCTCAGGTTAACCAAGACTTCAAGCACTGTGGGAACCCTGGCGTATATGGCTCCTGAACAGATACAAGGAGGAGACGTAGATGCAAGGTCAGATATATTCTCCTTTGGTGTGGTGCTGTATGAGATGCTGACGGGACACTTGCCGTTCCGCGGAGAGCACGAGGCGGCGATGATGTATTCCATCGTCAACGAAGAAGCTGAGCCGATTCAGAAGTATCGATCAGACCTCTCTTCCGAGTTTCTTCACATTATGAATCGTGCGCTGGAAAAAGATCCTGAAGAACGATATCAGACGGTGCACGATATGGTAATTGATCTGCGAAGGGCGAAGAAAGAAACCTCGCGGGTTTCTCGTCTTCAAATAACACCTACTCGAGAAGCAGAACATAAAATTGTATCTGAAGAACAACCAACGCCAACGGTAAGTAAGCGAGCAAGATCTCGAAGCGTTGTTTGGTGGATTGGACTGAGTAGCGCTCTGATTGTGATTGCGGCAGTTATTTTCTTCATCGCCTTACCGCCTCATCCTCCGCGTTTGAATCCCAACATGTCGTTTCGCACGCTGGAGATTCCATTTACGCAAATCAACTATCCAGATTTATCCCGTGACGGTAGCTGGATTGCGTTCGGTGCGTGCGATGCTAAGAATGAATGGTCAGTCTACTTTATGAACGTTGCGCAAGGCAACCCCCGACGATTGACGGCGGAACCACTTCGGGAGATCTGGGATGCAGATATCTCTCCAGATATGAGTGAGGTTCTCTATAGTGGCTATCCACCGGGGAAAATGCGGGGTGTATATATCGTTTCATCGGCGGGCGGCGTGGGACGGAAGGTTGCAGAACCGGGATGTTATGGCAAATGGCGACCGGATGGTCAACTTATTGGTTACAGTCACCTTGGACGCTCAGGTGTCCCAAGCCAGTCCGGAAAATTCGAATTCTGGACAGCAAAGCGTGACGGTAGCCAGAATCGTCTCGAATTCGTTGATAGTCTGGGCTATATCTGGGGAAGCTTTAGTTTTGATTGGTCCCCGGATGGAAACTCCATCGCCTGGCTGAGAGAGTTTCCTGGATATGGAGAGATCTTTATCCGCGATCTGAAATCAGGAAAGGAACGCCAGTTGACTTCATACAAGAGAGGGATCGATGAGGTCACCTGGGCATCGAATAACCAAATATTTTTTACAACGAACAAAAGCGGCAACACAAACGTGTGGATGATCCCAGCTAGCGGGGGAGAAGCGGTTCAAGTAACAAAAGGTACCGGACCCGACCTTGGTGTGAAAATCTCTGCTGACGGAAAGCGACTATTGTACATGGAAAAACGAACCATCAATCACCTGTGGACCGCCGACATCAATGGCGGCAATGCGCGACAGTTGACATTCGACAATCAATACATGGAAATGCCGTCGTTCTCGCCTGATAAGAAGCGAATTTCCTTTAATATGGGGTCTTCTGACATATTGCGGCCCGGCAGTCAAATTTTTATAATGCAGAGCGATGGAACAAACCGAACTCAGTTGACCGCTGGGGACGCTGAATACTATTATGCAGCGTGGTCTCCTGATGGCAAATACATGACCTACGCATCGAGCCGAATTGATGAGCCTCTTGACTCTTCTCGCATCTATCTTATAGAGGCGGATAATCCAGAAAGACCAAGACTCGTTGGCAAAGGGCTCGCTGTACGCTGGATAGACGCAGAGAAGTTTGTCTCTGTTTTTCCTCAGCCAAATACACCCACCGCGTGGTACTCTGTCCATAGCAGTGAACCAACAGGAGTCGGTGAAGATTCCACCCATGAGTTTTCGCTTCGCGATGGTAAGTACATTGCTGTAAAGGATTTTAGGAAAGGTCGGGAAGGGTGGTGGTTGAAGAGTGTAGGGACCGGAGAAGGCGCACCGCCGAAGCAGATTCTATCTGCGGAGTATATGACCTCATCTTTTCCGAGTGTCAGTCTCCGGTACATCATGTATCGACAGCCAAATGGAGAGGTGTGGCGAGTTTCCCTCCCTGAAGGAAAGAGGGAACGACTGCCGGATATTTTGAACGGCATAAATCCATATGGTGGTAATATTCAAATGAGTTTTGACCATGAGCAATTGGTCTTTTTAAAGGAACGGCTCGAAGCGAGACTTGTGCTAGTAGAGAATGTGTTTGAATGAGGGATGATTGGCAAGACATAGGGAATGATCATTTTCAACAATAGTGCCAGTAAGCATAACAGGTGACAAAAAGGAAAAGCTGATATGTACATGAGACTCGTACAAGCAAAATCTAAACCGGGCTTATCGTTGAAGATTCAGCAGGTATATGACGAAAAAATCATTCCACAGCTCAGAAAAATGCCGGGCTGTCTCTGCTCGTGCCTGATACAAAATGAATCCCACATAGATGAAGGTATCTCAATGACACTGTGGGATTCCCAAATACATGCGGAGGCGTATGAACAGAGTGGATTATTTCAGAAACTTTTGGATGAAGTCAAACCGTATCTATCCGACTCATCAGAATGGAAAATCCAATTGTCGAAAGAATTACAATTGGAATATCAACCTGTACCCGATGAACCTGTTTTGAAAGCGTATACGTCCTTTGTACAATCAGATTCGAAAATCGTTTCTGAGAGCGAGCTTTCGTTAATGCACGTGCGAATCCTCTCCTTGAAAATCAAAGCGGGGAAGATGGAAGAATTCGGGAAGATCTATGAAGAAAAGATTCTGCCGGCGCTCCGTGGTGTGAAAGGGTGTCGATACGCATTCATGACGAAAAGCATGCAAGAAGAGACTGAAGCCCTTTCAGTCACCATTTGGAACAGTAAGGAAGATGCGATCAACTATGAAAGCAGTGAATTGTTTAACGAACTGCTTGATACGTCAAAGGATACGTTTCTAGAATTGTTTCAATGGAAAATGGGACTTGAAAAGGAAACAGCTAAGAAGGTCGTAACGAGTGAAGATGCTCAATCAGAATTTTACACTATAGTCGCTGGTAAATCGTTCAGGGCTTCCGGTACAACATAACGCAACAATGTAATGATCGTCTAAACAGTAGAGTCTTGTTTCATCTATCAGACTGGACAGTACTTGATGATTATCAGTAGAAGGATTCCCCATGATTGGACAGACAATATCTCACTATGGAATTCTTGAGAAGTTGGGTGAAGGCGGCATGGGTGTCGTCTACAAAGCCCAAGACCTGAAGCTCGACCGAGTCGTTGCCCTGAAATTCCTTCCCGAAAAGGTCTCTGTCACCGCAGATGACAGAGCGCGCTTTCTGCAGGAAGCCAAAGCCGCATCTGCTGTCACACACCCAAATGTCTGCATCATATACGACATTGCCGAAAGCGAGGGCCGGCAATTTATCGTCATGGAATATGTGGATGGTGTGACGCTGCGAGAGAAGATCACAGGTGAGGACAAAGTCATCTTCCCCGCACCGGTAAATGACGTCGTTTCCTACGCCATTCAGATCGGTGAAGCGCTTCATGAAGCACACAGCAAGGGCATCGTGCATCGTGATGTGAAGCCGGAAAACATCATGATCAACACGAAGAACCAGATCAAGGTGATGGACTTTGGACTGGCGAAGTTGAAAGGATCGCTCAAAATCACCCGCACGTCGAGCACAATAGGCACACTTGCTTACATGTCTCCCGAGCAGATTCGAGGCGGTGAGGTTGATTCAAGGTCTGACATTTTCTCTTTCGGGGTCGTAATTTATGAGATGCTCGCTGGATCACTGCCCTTCCGCGGAGAGCACGAAGCTGCGATGATGTACTCAATCGTGAATGAGGAGCCCGAGCCGATCCAGAAATATTGTCCAGAGATATCCCCTGAATTCCTGCATGTCGTTAATCGTGCGCTTGAGAAGAATCCGGATGATCGCTACCAGTCCGTAGCCGAGATGGTAATAGATCTTAAGAGACTCAAGAAGGAGACGACAAGGGTGGTGAGACCTGCGATTGATGAGAAAGCTGGACAAGTAGCTTCCCCATCCAGAATTGGATTGGCGGCCAGAAACTGGAAATGGATTATTGCTGTCGTCGCCATAGCTCTTGCAGCGGGTGCCTACTTCATCTTCCTCCAGAAAGCAGAAAAGATTGATTCCTTAGCTGTCATGCCATTCGTCAATGTAGCTGTTGACCCTGACGTCGAGTATCTGAGTGACGGAATTACGGAAAGCATAATCAACAGTCTCTCCCAACATCCAAGTCTTCGGGTTGTCCCACGGAGTACTGTGTTCAGATACAAAGGCAAGGAGATAGACCATCAAGAAGTAGCGCAGAAACTAAACGTGCGCGCAATTCTCACAGGCAAGCTCGTCCAGCGCGGCGATAATCTTTCAATCCAAGTTGAACTTGTTGACGCGGTTCGACAGTCACAGTTGTGGGGCGAACAATTTAGCAGAAAGAGTGGTGACCTTCTCAACATCCAGCAAGATATTGTCAGAGAAGTCTCAAAGAGACTAGAGGGAACACTCGGTGGACAGGCGGATAAGCAGCTATCCAAAGGCCTAACGAACGACAACGAAGCATTCCAACTCTATCTCAAGGGGAGATACTACTGGAACAAACGATCTGAAGAAGGTCTCAAGAAAAGTCTGGAGTGTTTCGAGAAGGCAATCGAAAAGGATCCTTCGTATGCACTAGCGTATGCGGGCATTGCGGATGCATATATTGTGATGGGTGACTGGCGTTTCCTGCGGCCGAAGAGGCCTATCCGAAAGCGAAGGCTGCTGCACAGAAGGCTCTGGCAATTGATGGATCGCTTGGAGAAGCCCAGACGTCACTCGCTATGGTAATGTACGAGTATGACTGGGACTGGGAGTCGGCGGACAAAGCATTCAAGCGGGCAATCGAACTGAGCCCAAACTACCCAACAGCGCACCAATGGTACTCCGAGTTCTTGACGAGCCAGCAAAGATTCAAAGAGGCGATGGCTGAGACCCAGCGTGCAAAAGAGCTTGACCCTCTGTCTCCAATAATCGGTGTGGAACTCGCAAGGTCATACTCTTTCGCTGGAGACCATGAAAAATGCATCCAATTGTGTCTTGAGATACTGGAGCTGGCACCAGATTTCTATCCGGCACACATTTCAATCTTGTGGAGCTACGTAGCGAAAGGCATGAACAAGGAAGCGTTTGAGGAATCTGTGAAGATTAGCACCTTATTAGGTGCCAGCAGTGATGAAATTGCTAGAATGAAATCATACTACGTCCAGTCGGGTATGAAAGGCCTTGACTTGTGGCGCATCGAAGTTTTCAAAAGGAACTCCAAAACACGGTACGTTGATCCTATCCTATTCGCCCAAACTTATTACCGCATAGGAGAAAAAGAAGCCACACTCGATTGGCTTGAGAAGGCATACGAGGAGCATAGCGCGGAGCTTGTTTTCTTAAACGTATATCCGTTCGATAGCATCAAGAACGAGGAGAGGTTTATCACGCTTCTAAAAAAGATGAGATTAGACAAATGATTGGTCAAACAATATCCCATTACAAAATCCTTGAGAAGCTCGGTGAGGGGGGCATGGGTGTAGTGTACAAAGCCCATGATACCACACTTGATCGCACCGTTGCACTGAAGTTCCTACCGCACTACCTCACGAGCGACCCTACAGAGAAAGAACGCTTCTACCACGAAGCTCGTGCTGCTTCAGCAATCACCCATCCCAACATCACCGTCATCCACGAGATTGGCGAGAGCACCGATGGGCAAGTGTTCATCGCGATGGAGTATGTGGAGGGGAAGACGTTGAAGCTGATCGTGACAGAAGAATCACCTTCTATCAAGAAGGTACTCGACATCGCTGTCCAGGTATGCGACGGACTCTCCGCTGCGCATGAGAAAGGCATCGTGCACCGCGATATCAAGAGCGACAACATCATGCTGACACCGAAGGGTCAAGCCAAGATCATGGACTTCGGGCTTGCGAAGATGAAAGGTGCAGCAAAGTTGACCAAGACAGGCTCTACGGTCGGAACTGCTGCGTACATGTCACCGGAACAGGCGGAGGGGGAAGAGGTTGATCATCGTTCAGATATCTTCTCATTTGGTGTTGTTCTGTACGAGCTCCTGACGAGCAAACTGCCGTTCAGGGGTGAGTATCATGCAGCATTGATGTACTCGATCGTCAACGAGGAACCTCCCCCCATAGCTCGCTTCAACGAGAAAGCGGGAGATGATCTCCAGCGAATCGTCAGCAAAGCTCTGGCAAAGGATCGCGAGGAACGATACCAACATGCTGATGATATGCTGGCTGACCTGAGAAGGGAACGAAAGGCTCTGGAGTATGTGAGAACTGGTTCCCTGGGAGCTCCGGCGGCGCAACCACCAGCCACTCCGGGAGAACCTGCCGTTGCGAAACCAAAAAGAAATCTCTTGAGATATCTTATCCCGGCGGCACTCATCGTGACAGCGGTTGTTCTTATCGCCATCCTCAATCCCTTCAACTTCGAGATCGGGCTCAAGAAGACCCTCGCTGCCGACCGAAAGTCAGTTGCCGTTCTTCCGTTCACCAACATGAGCGGCAACAAGGAGGATGAATTCTTCAGCGACGGCATCACCGACGATATCATTGCCCAGCTTTCGAATATCGGAGCGTTGAAGGTCATTTCGCGGACATCGGTCATGCAGTACAAGAATACCGGCAAGAACCTTCGCGATATTGCCAGGGAGCTCAATGTTTCCACCGTGCTCGAAGGGAGCGTACGTCGCGCGGACAATCACGTGCGAATCGTCGCTCAGTTGATTGACGCAGCGAACGACGAACACCTCTGGGCCCAGACCTACGATAAAGAGCTGACAGAGATCTTCGCCATCCAGAGCGACGTGGCTCAGCAGATCGCATCGGCTCTCAAGGCGAAGCTCTCTCCGCAAGAAAGAGAACGGGTCGCGAAGAAACCGACGGAGAACCTGGATGCGTACGCCTACTACCTCAAAGGTCGTGAGTACTACTATCGTTACGGTAAACAGGACATGGAGAATGCTATCGAGCTTTTCAAGAAGGCTCTCGAGCTGGATCCAAACTATGCTCTCGCATATGCCGGCTTGGGCGATGCCTACGCGCAGCGAGTGAATAGGTTTGGTTTCCCAAGTGCATGGACTGATTCAGCGATTGCGGTGAGCAGCAAGGCAATCTCCATAGACCCGACTCTCGCCGAAGGGTACAAAGCGCTCGGACTTGCTTATGGGGGGAAAGGATGGATGAGACGGAGTCTCGAGGCCTACCGTAAGGCGGTCGAAATCAACCCCAATTACCACCCAGCCGTAGGAAATATCGGTTACATGAATCAGTTCCTCGGGAAATTTGATGAAGGGTTCCGGTGGCAGAAGAATAGTCTGGCGTTGGATCCAATGATCGCGTACAATTATGTCGGTGTTGGAACCGTCTACCTGAACCTCGGTGATGATGCAAGAGCGGTGGAGTACTTCAATAAGGCGCTCGCTCTCCAACCGGATCTTGTCCCTGCACAGGTGTATCTGGCCTATGTGTCCGCACTGCAAGGGAAGTATCAGCTATTCATCGAACAAGCCAAGAAGATTCTTTCTTCTGATTCGAAGGACATCCGACGTCTTGCCGGTATTGGCTATGCAGAACTCATGTTGGGCGACTATTCGCGCGCCGAAGAATACTTCGCGAAAACGATTGCTATTGATTCCGTTTTTGGATACACGACCGGGCTGGGCTATGTGTACTGGAAAACCGGAAGGCAGGATGAAGCACGAAAGATGTTTGGACGAAGCCTTAAACTTGATGAGAAGGAGTTAGAGCAAGGCAATGAGCGTCACGGCATCCCCTATGATTTAGCAGAAATCTATGCTATCCAAGGCAACAAAGCAGAAGCATACAAGTGGCTGCAGAAGGCCATCGACGCTGGCTGGAGGAGCTACCGGGAGGCTATGACAGATCCGCTTCTGGAAAATCTTCGCAGCGAGGATAAGTTCAAGCAGATGATGGCGAACGTGAAGTCGAACGTGGATGAGATGCGGAAGCGAGTCGAGGAGATGGAGAAGGAATGATTGAGCGATGAGCGAACAGAGTAACGACGGAGATTCTAATGATCGGACAAATAATTTCACATTACAAAATTCTCGAAAAGCTTGGCGACGGCGGGATGGGTGTGGTCTATAAGGCAGAGGATACGAGACTCAAACGCATCGTAGCTTTGAAATTCCTCCCCCGTGGATTGGAGCTGCATGAGCCGGAGCGTGCTCGCCTCTTGCAGGAAGCCCAAGCCGCTGCCACGCTCAACCATCCCAACATTTGCACTGTCCACGACATCGCTGAATACGAGGGACAACAGTTCATCGTGATGGAATACGTGGAGGGGAAGACACTGAGACAGATCATTCCTGTTCAGAAGATGCAAGATGCCATCACGTATGCGGTACAGATCGGTGAGGCATTGCAGGAAGCACACAGCAAAGGTGTTGTCCACAGAGATGTTAAGACCGACAACATCATGGTCAATGTCAAGAACCAGATCAAGGTCATGGATTTCGGATTGGCGAAGCTGAAAGGTTCGCTGAAGCTTACAAGAACCTCCAGCACCGTGGGAACGCTTGCCTACATGGCGCCGGAACAGATTCAAGGTGGAGACGTAGATGCAAGGTCAGATATATTCTCCTTTGGTGTGGTGCTGTATGAGATGCTGACGGGACACTTGCCGTTCCGAGGTGAGCACGAAGCGGCGATGATGTACTCGATTGTCAATGAAGAGCCAGAGCCGATCGAGCGGCACAAATCCGATGTATCACCCCTCCTTGCGAACATCATCCAGCGTGCTTTGGAAAAAGATCCGAATGATCGCTACCAATCTGCAGGTGACATGGTGATCGAGCTGCGTCGCCTGCTGAAGAAGACCTCAAAAGTCTCGCGTGGATCAACAATCGAGGTACCTGCTGGCGCACGAGGGCAAGCGGTGCCGGAAGCAGCTACCCCAGAAAAGGTAGTCAGTAAAAAACCATTGAAGAAAATTGTTTGGGCTGGAATCGGTATCGTTGCTCTGCTCGTTATCATCGCTGTCGTGTATCTATTCCTTCGGAAGCAACCATCGCATATTACCATCAATCCAGACATGACGTTCCGTGTTTTGCCTATTCCGTTCAATGAAGTTGGAACAGCGGGACTGTCGAGGGATGGAAACTGGGCAGCCTTTCCGGCTTATGATGCGAATAACAAATGGGATGTTTACTATTCGAATACAACATCGGGAGAGTCACGACGCATCACGTCAGATTCAAGCATGGGGATGAACGTCGCCGACATCTCACCCGATGGGAGCCAGATCGTGTATGATAGATATAACTATTCAACGAGACAAATGGAAATTGCTATTGTTTCCTCAATTGGTGGTTCGAGTAAGAAGATTGTGGATGCAGGTGTCTTCCCACGTTGGCGACCCGACGGTCAGCGAATTGGGTATGTGCGCGGAAAGGATCAAAAAAATCAATCCGGGAAGGCGGAGTTCTGGACCGTTAAACCGAATGGGAGTGATAACCGCCGAGAATTAGTCGATAGTGTTTCGAATAGACCGACAAAATTTGCTTGGTCGCCAGATGGACAATCTATTTGTTGGAAAAGGGTTTTCTCAGAGCAACGGAGAGAAATCTTCATTTACGAGCTTTCCGCCGGCAAGGAACGGCAGGTAACGTTCGACAAGAAGATGATCTTCGATGTCTGTTGGGCATCCAACGACCAGATTATCTATGCATCGGACAGGAGCGGCAACTGGAATCTCTGGATGGTACCGGCATCGGGTGGATCTGCAACTCAGATAACCAAAGGCGCTGGTCCCGATTACGGGGTAGATATATCCCGTGATGGATCGAAACTGTTGTGTCAGCAGCAGCAAGAAGTCAGCCACATCTGGATTGCAGGTACTGATGGGAGCAATCCACACCAGATTACATACGATGACGTATTTCTCTGGAGAGTTGCATTTTCACCCGATGGAAAAGAAATAGTTTTTGCGCTCAATCGACCACTCGGTTTTAAAGGAAATGTGGTTTGCTCAGTTGATCGGGATGGTAAAAATCGGAAAGAACTGACATCTGGTGAAGAATGGATCGGCAATCCTCTTCCATCTCCCGATGGTCGGTGGATCATTTATGGTGGATACCCACTTGGCGAGCCGCAAGATTCCATGAAAATATACCTGATAGACGCCAAGAGTCCAGGCATGCCTAAACTTCTTTACAAGGGCTGCCCAATGGGTTGGGTTGATGAAAAGACTTTTATCAGTTACAGATTTGATTCAACAAGAAGCAACTGGCTGAATAGCATCGAAGTTGGAGAGCCCAAGAAATTCTTTGAAGATTCAACATATGCATGTCCACTGCAGGGAGGTAAATACATCGGCTACTATGATATTCGGTCCGGGCGACGAGGTGTATGGATTTGTACAGCACCCGGTGTGAAAGATCCCAGTCTGCCATCGCCGAAGAAACTTGTTCAAGGATTTGTGTATGGTGATTTCGACAAGAGTGGGAGATTCGCTTACTGCGTGAGGAATGCTGGCGAGCTTCGTCGAATCTCTATCCCTTCAGGAAAGGAAGAGATCATTCGTCGAGTATTTCCGGGATTGAATCCAGATTTCGAGCATTCAACTTTTGACATAAGTTACGATGGGAAGGAGATCGTCTATACCGACGCCCGCTACAACAGCAAGCTGGTGATGATCGAGAACGTCTTTAGGTGAATGATGATATGATCGGACAAACGAATTCACAAGGTCGGAAGTCTATTCGTCTCCGTGAATACGATTATTCGTTGCAGGGCAGTTATTTTGTGACGGTTTGTGCAAGAGAACGGGCAAATTTGTTTGGAGAAATAATTGATGGAATAATGAACGAGAACGAATGTGGAACGATTATTCGGTCCTGTTGGAAGGAATTACCTGCGCATTACAGGAATATTCTGTTGGATGCGTTTGTGCTGATGCCGAACCATGTACATGGAATTATCATTATTGTTGACGATGTCGTAGGGGCGAGGTCACCTCGCCCCTACAAGAAAATCACGTTGGGGAATATCATCGCATTTTTCAAATATCAATCAACCAAATGCATCAATGAGATGCGAAATACGCCAGGCATACCGATCTGGCAACGCAATTATTACGAACATATTATCCGTAACGAAAAATCAGTGTACAGGATCCGTGAATATATTAGCACTAACCCGCAACAATGGACATGGGATAAAGAATATTCGCTGTTCGAAGGTACGGATGCATTTAATTGTTGGTTGAAACAAGAAGGTAAACAGACTATTCGAACGAGGCAGAATCTATGATCGACCAGACAATTTCACACTACAAGATTCTCGAGAAACTCGGTGAAGGTGGGATGGGTGTTGTGTACAAAGCGCATGATACGAAGCTCGACCGCGACGTTGCGCTGAAGTTCCTCCCGCACAATCTCACCAGGGATCCAATCGAGAAAGAACGCTTCTACCATGAAGCTCGTGCCGCCTCTGCACTCACCCATCCCAACATCACCGTGGTCTACGAAATTGGCGAGAGCACCGATGGGCAAGTGTTCATTGCCATGGAGTATGTTGAGGGGAAGACGCTGAAGCAGGTCGCAGCAGAGGAAACGCTTTCAATACAGAAAGTACTCGATATAGCAATCCAAGCTTGTGGTGGACTTGCGGCGGCACACGAGAAAGGAATTGTCCATCGAGACATCAAGAGCGAAAACATCATGCTCACGCCCAAAGGCCAGGCGAAGATCATGGACTTTGGGCTTGCGAAAGTCAAAGGTGCAACGAAACTGACGAAGACTGGATCAACACTTGGCACTGCCGCGTACATGTCACCCCAGCAAGCACGAGGTGAAGAGGTTGATGCTAGGACGGACATCTGGTCGTTGGGAGTGATTCTTTACGAGATGCTGACCGGCCAGCTTCCGTTCAAAGCAGACTATGAAGCAGCACTCATGTACTTGATTGTGAACGAACAGCCTGTTCTCCCGAGTTCTCTCCAGCCGAAAATTCCGCGCCAGCTGGATGCTGTGGTAATGAAATTGCTTGAGAAGGAGCTTGCATCAAGACATAAGAGTATGGAGGAAGTGTTAAACTCCCTTCAGCAGATTCGGAAAGAGATGGAAAAGCCAGAACACTCTGCAAAAACAAAGACAATCGCCGCCCTTCCCTTCGAGAACATCAGTCCAGAAAAAGAGAACGAGTACTTCAGTGATGGGTTGACAGAAGAATTGATCGCAAATCTCTCGAAGCTGAAGGAGATTCGGGTGATTTCTCGAACAAGCTCTATGCAATACAAAGGCACGAAGAAGGACATGAAGACGATTGGTCGGGAACTTGGTGTGCGCTACATCCTCGAGGGTAGTGTAAGAAAATTCCAGGATAACCTTCGCATCACGGCACAGCTCATTGATGTGGAGAGTGATGCTCACCTCTGGGCAGAAACCTATAAAGGAAAGCTTGCAGACGTCTTCGACATGCAGGAAGAGGTCTCGCGAAAGATCGTCGAGGCGTTAAGAGTCGAACTCACGCCGACAGAGAGAGTCGGGCTTACAAAGCGCTCCACCCTGAACGCAGAAGCGTTTGACTGTACCCTTCGGGCAAGAGATTTTCTTTATCAATCCACAAAGAACAGTGTTCAATTCGCCATTCAGCTCTTCGAGAGGGCGATCGAGCTTGATCCACGTTATGCAGCCGCGTACGCAGGTCTGGGAGAAGCCTATGGTACTCTTTATCAGAGGTTTGATAGAAAAGAAGCCTGGGTTGAAGAGGCGATCGAGTCAAGTCTCAAGGCCCTGATGTACGACTCAACGTCCTCTGAAGCGTATGCAGCCCTTGGACTTGCCTACTTCAACAAGAAAATGCTCGAAGAGGCGTTGACGGCAACCCAAAAGGCGATCGACCTTGACCCAAACAACTTTACAGCCTATTGGATCCTTGGTCGCATCTATCACACCACCGACCGGGACAGGGAGGCCGTGGACCTCTTCAAAAAGGTCGTTGCCCTGAATCCTGATTTCTACTCAGCCTATTCGGACTTGCTTGCCGTCTACGAGCGATTAGGAGAAAAAGAGAAATATGACGTAGGGGTGCGAACTCTGGTCCAGTTCTTCCCAGGGTACCTCTCACGCCATCCAGATGATGCACGTGCCCATATGTTCTCTGCCATCACCCTAACACAAGCGGGGAAGCTGGATGAAGCGAAGATTGAAGCGGCAAGAGCACTTGAGTTAAGTCCCGGCGATCCCCTGATGATGTACAATGCCGCTTGTTTCTACGCCCGACTTGGCGAGAAGAACTTAGCACTCGAGACACTGAAGAATGCCGTTACATCCGGATTTGAGTTTTACGAATGGATTAAGCGGGATCCAGATCTTGAGAGCATCCGCAGCGAGCCGGAGTATATCGAATTCATGAAAGGAAAGTGACTTGCATTCGTCTGAATGCTCAGTCACGTATTCTCAGCAGATGAACTCACCCTGTGGTCTCTCTCTTCAGCGAAGAGAGGGATGAAGGCTTCCCTTCCGTTCAAGAAGAGAAGTAGAGCGCTGCTTCTTGGAGCACGAGATCCCGCTGCTGTCCGGCGGGAGGGCCGGGGGATGAGTTCGGTGAGGAGGAATCAAAGATGATCGGACAAACAGTTTCACATTTCGGACTCACCCTTGCGCCGGAGGCGCATCCGCCTGTGGCGGAAAATCTCGCTCTTCGGAAGAGAGGGACCTACGCTCGCCTTCTCTTTTTCAAAAGAAGGAGCCGGGGGATGAGTTCGGTTAGAAGGAATCAAAGATGATCGGACAAACAATTTCACATTACAGGATTCTTGAAAAGTTGGGCGAAGGTGGCATGGGCGTGGTCTACAAAGCCCACGACCTGAAGCTGGATCGTTTTGTCGCGCTGAAGCTTCTGCCTCCAAACCTCGCCGCTTCTCAGGAAGAAATCGCGCGGTTCCAGCAGGAAGCCAAAGCGATCTCTGCCCTGAACCATCCGAATATTGCCATCGTACATGACTTCGACGAGGTCAACGGCCAAAGGTTCCTCGTTCTTGAATACATCCCCGGCGGGACACTGAAATCCAGACTAAAACAACTGAAATCTGAGGACAAGGAGTTTTCAATTGCTGAAGTCATTGATTACGGGATTCAGATTGCTGAGGGACTGGCGCATGCTCACAAGCATCAGATCGTCCACCGAGACGTCAAGACTGAGAACATGATGCTGACGGAAGAGGGGAAAGTGAAGCTCACAGATTTCGGTCTGGCGAAACTCCGAGGCGGCGTGCAAATCACAAAGACGGGAAGCACGCTTGGAACGGCAGCATATATGTCACCCGAGCAGATACGCGGAGAGGAGGCGGACAATCGGTCTGATATATTCTCGCTTGGTGTAGTGCTGTATGAGATCACAACGTCGCATTTGCCATTCACGGGTGACTACGAAGCCGCCCTTAGCTATTCGATACTCAACGAAAAACCCCAGCCGGTTAAATCCCTGAGGTCAGATGCTCCGCCTGCACTTGAGCAGATCATTAGCCATTGCTTGGAGAAAGAAAAGTCAAATCGGTACCGGAGTGCGGACGAGATTGCTGCCGAATTCAGAAAGATGCAACAGGAGCTGTCCGGCACGGTCAAGACTGTGGTCAAGCAGTCGAGACTACCATGGATTGTCGCCGCTGGCATCATTGTACTTGCACTCATAGGCATTTTCCTTTTCTATCCAAAGTCAACAACGTCATCGAACAGCAAGACGATAGCGGTGCTTCCGTTCAACAATCTGAGTGGAAGCCAGGAGGACGAATACTTCAGTGATGGGATCATGGAAGATATCCTGACGCAGTTATCAAAAATCGGTGATCTTAATGTCATTTCAAGAACGAGCGTTATGCAATATAAGGGGACAAAGAAGCTACTGAAGGAAATAGGAAAGGAACTTGGTGCCGGTGTTATACTTGAGGGCAGCGTCAGACGTGCGGGGAATCGCATCAGGATTGTCAGCCAGCTAATAGACGCACAGACAGACAAGCATCTTTGGGCTGACACATACGATAGAGAAATGAAAGATATCTTCGCTATTCAGAGCGACGTAGCGGAGAAGATTGCTTCTGCTCTAAGGGCGAAACTATCTCCTGAAGAGAAGGAACGGATAGAGAAGAAGCCGACTGACAACTTAGACGCTTATGGCTACTACCTGAGAGGACGAGACTACTACTACCGCTACAAGAAAGAAGATAATGAAACGGCTATCGAGCTGTTCAAGAAGGCAATTGAACTCGACGGGAAGTACGCTCTTGCGTGGGCCGGACTGGGAGACGCCTACGCACAGAGATCCGTGATGTACAGCGCCGATGTCAGATGGTTGGATTCCAGTATTGCCGTAAGCAAGAGAGCGATCGATCTGGACGGGAATTCCGCAGAAGGATACAAAGCGCTCGGCATAGGTTACTTCTACAAGGGGCTCATTGAAAAGGCACTTGTGGCTTACCTGAAGGCGGTTGAACTCAATCCAAACTACCATGCCGCTGTAGGCAATGTTGGCATAACATATCTCAACATGGGCGAACTGGACAAAGCATTCGTATGGATCAAAAAAACAGTCATGATTTCCCCAACATTTGGCCGGGCTCACATATCTATGGGAGAGCTATATCAACAGTGGGGTGACCTGGAAAAAGCAGATGTATCTCTCAAGAAAGGATTGGAGTTCCAACCTGGCGACGCAGAAGGTAGCTATTACATTGCCTTTCTTTATGTACTCGAGGGAAAGGACCAGCAGGCAAAGGATCAAGTGAAAGCGGCGATTAGCTCCAACCCCGAAAACTCGCGAGTCTTCGACTATGCTGGGCTGATTGCCGGCTTTACGGGGGACTTTGCACTGGCGAAACAGTATTACCAGAGTGCCATCCGGGTCAACACATCTTTTGACACAGATCCTTACGCCGTGAGCGGCATAGGGCTTGGGCAGATCCTTTTGAAAGATGGGGAGCGGAAGGAAGCCGAAAAGTTACTTGCAAGGGCAGCCAACCTGCAAGAGAAACAGGTTATTGAGGGAGATGTATATTATGCTGCACGGTACAATCTTGCAGGAATACGCTCGATCGAAGGCAAGAAGGAGGAGGCCTACTCCTGGCTTCAGAAGGCGATCGACGCAGGATGGAGAGACTACCAGATGGCACAAAGAGACCCATGGTTTGAGAATATCCGCGGTGATGAGCGTTTCAGACAGATGATGGCGCAGGTGAAAGCAACAGTAGATGAGATGCGTAGGCGCGTTGAGGAGATGGAGAAGAAATGATTGGTCAAACCATATTGTATTGTAAGATACTGGAGAAACAATGAGGCAATTTCTAATTCTTTTTTTCATCATGCTGATTTTCCCTTGGGAAATATCAGCTCAGCGGCAAGAAACCCAATCTGTACGGAAGGCTCTGGGGAGTATTGACACCCAGAAAATGGCTGCTCACATCAAATTCCTTGCAGATGATTTGCTGGATGGCAGAGGTATTGGCACCAGAGGTGGAGAGATAGCGATCAAATATATTGAAGCTCAGTTTGCGGCGATGGGACTTACGCCGGGTGGCGAAAACGGCAGCTATCTGCAGATGATTCCAGTAGTAGGTATCGAAGCGGACACCGCCACTGTCCTTAGCTTCAAGAAGGGCAATCAGCAATTGGACCTGAGATACTACGAAGACTTCATTGCAGATCCGGGAATGCAGGTACCGGAGGTGTCGGTGGACGAGGCAGAGCTGGTTTTTGTAGGCTACGGGATTGAAGCTCCGGAGTACAACTGGGATGACTTCAAAGACACGGATGTCACAGGAAAGATTCTGCTCATCATGAACAATGATCCTGACACTGGAGATCCCAACTTTTTCGGTGGAAGGACTCGACTCTATTACGGTCGCTGGGACTATAAATATGAAATGGCTGCGCGCAAAGGAGCAGCAGGTGCAATCATCATTCACACCACACCTTCTGCCGCTTATCCTTGGCAAGTGGTACAGAGTTCCTGGTCAAGAGAGCAGTTCGAGTTACCGGCAAAGGTAGGTTCGCAGCTCAGAGTCAAGGCTTGGACGACCGAGGATGCTACAAGACGTGTGCTGAGTATGGTGAACAGGAATCTCGACACACTCTGGCAATCGGCTCAGAGTCCGACGTTCCACCCCGTTCCTTTGGGCGTGAAGGTGTCTATCACTATCAAGAGCAAGCTGCGAAATCTCGGGACGGCAAACGTACTAGGGCTTCTGCCAGGTACTGATCCTCAGAAGAAGGACGAAGTCGTGATATACACCGCTCACCACGATCACCTTGGAATTGGCAAGGCTGTGAATGGCGACTCAATTTACAATGGGGCTGTTGACAACGCAACCGGGGTGGCGGCGATCATCAGCATCGCACAGGCGTTCACCCAGCTTCCTCAGAAGCCCAAGCGCTCCATCTTGATTATCGGCCTTGCTGCTGAAGAATCCGGACTTCTAGGTTCTCAATACTTTGCAGAGCATCCCACCTTCAAGCGGGAGAGAATTGCGGCTGACATCAATCTCGACGCCATGAACACACGTGGTCGCACGCGTGACCTGACAATTATTGGGTATGGCAAGACGTCTCTTGATGAAGTGGTTGAAGATGTCGCTCAGCAACAGCACCGCGTGGTGCTTCCTGATCAGTTTCCTGATCAAGGGTCTTTCTATCGGTCAGATCAGTTCAGTTTTGCCAAGGTTGGGGTGCCGGCAATTTCCATTGATGCTGGTATTGATTACATAGGCAAACCCAAAGATTGGGGGAAGAAGCAGGAGGAGGAATGGATTGAGAAACACTACCATCAGCCAAGCGACGAGTATCTCCCGTCGTGGGATCTAAGCGGAGCTGTCGAGGATGCACAGCTTGCCTTCATGGTGGGACTCAAGATCGCAAATCAGGATCAAATGCCTCGATGGAAACCTGGCGATGAGTTTGAGAAGATGAGGAAGTGAGTTCAAAAGGGAGGTTGACTTTGACAAATCGTATCGTACGTTTATTCCGCCTTTCCCATAGGAGCCGCAGATGATCCTTGGGGGAATAGTCCTCGCGATTGTCGCGTTGTATTTCGCCGGTCTGATCTGGTTCAGAGATCCTGGCGCAAACCTGCAATTCGATTTTGGCAATCTGAAAAGCATGCCTTTGCACTTCGACAAGAGTTTCTTATGGGGCAGCTCGACATCAGCTCACCAAGTGGAAGGCAATTGCACCAACAACAACTGGTTTCTATTTGAATCCGCTGTTGACAGAGATGGGAAGCCTCGTATTCTGCATGGGCAGAAAGCTGGTCTTTCGTGTGACCACTGGAATCGCTACAAGGAAGACATTCAACTTATGAAGGCGATTTCTCTCAACGCTTATCGCTTTTCCGTGGAGTGGAGCAAGATTGAAGTCAGGGAAGGATCATTCGATGAAGATGCGCTCGTTCATTATGAACAGGTGGTTGATGAACTGACAGCCAACGGGATCGAGCCGATGGTCACGCTTCACCATTTCACCAATCCAATCTGGTTTGAGGAACAAGGTGCATTTTTGCAGGAGGATTCTCCCCAAATCTTCGCGAGATTTGTCGAGCGCGTTGTCAAGCGCATAGGTCATAACGTTAAGCTGTGGTGCACGATCAACGAACCATCGGCGTATGCCAGCAATGGATATTTTACGGGAGAATTTCCTCCAGCGTTGAAGGAGCCTCGGAAGGCAGCCATAGTTTTTCGGAACATCTTGCGTGCCCACACTGAAGCCTATCCAGTCATCAAGACAGTCCAGCCCCAGGCGCAGGTAGGTCTGGCAGCGAGTATCTTTCTTTTTGATGCACCTTCACGATGGAACCTTTGGGATGTTCTGATCGCACACTTGATGAACAAGAACTTCAATGAGTCGCAACTTCGCTACCTGAAAGAAGGATATTTTGGTTTGGATTTTCCTGGAATCGCAAAGGAAGAATATCGCGGTCATATCAAGGATGCTTTTGACTTTGTCGGCTTAAACTACTACGCCCGACTCTTCAAGAGGTTCAATCCTTGGGGCAGCGAGCAAGTGGTGGATGTTCACCAGAAGCCTTTGAAGGAACTTACCGATATGGGGTGGGAGATCTATCCCGAAGGACTATATCGCGCTCTGAATATGGTTCAGTCCTACACATCTAAACCCATTTACATCACAGAAAATGGCATCGCTGACGAGAGTGATACAAAGCGTTCTAAATTCATCGAAGATCATCTTCTTGTTGTGAACAAGGCAATTGCGGATGGCTTCAACATCAAGGGATATTTCTATTGGTCGTTGCTGGACAACTTTGAATGGGCGTATGGATTTGAAAAGAGATTCGGCTTGTACCATGTTGATTTCAAGACTCAAGAGCGTACGTTGCGAAAGGGGAGTACCATGTATTCGGAAATGATACGAAGGAGCAGCGCTCCTAGATGATGAAGGAATGTATGTCTGCTCCAGTAGTGCAACATCGTCGAGAGAAAAGAGGAGACAAGACAATGATGATCGGCACAACAATTTCCCATTACAAGATCCTTGAGAAACTCGGTGAGGGCGGGATGGGTGTCGTGTACAAAGCCGAGGACACCAAGCTCAAACGCACCGTAGCCCTTAAGTTCCTCCCTCCCGAACTAACCTGCGATGAAGAAGCTAAGGAACGATTCATTCACGAAGCGCAAGCGGCCTCAGCCTTAGATCATCCTAACATCTGCGATGTCCACGATATCGGTGAGAGCGATGACGGTCAGCTTTTTATAGTCATGACGTGCTACGAAGGTGAAACGCTGAAGAGGAAAATCGAGCGTGGACCGCTGCCCATTGATCAGGCCTCGGACATTGTTGTGCAGATTGCTCAAGGTTTGTCACGTGCACATGAGGTGGGCATCGTGCATCGTGACGTCAAGCCGGCGAATATAATGGTGACGGACCGAGGTGAGGTGAAAATACTTGACTTCGGCATTGCGAAGCTCGGTCGACAACCGCTGCAGACAAAGACCGGAACAACGCTGGGGACAGTTGCTTACATGTCGCCTGAACAAGCGCGCGGTGAGAAGGTTGATAACCGAACGGATATTTGGTCACTTGGCGTTATCATCTATGAGATGATAACCGGGAAACGGCCTTTTGAGGGTGAGTACGAACAGTCGGTCATGTATTCTATTATGAATGAGGAGGCACATCCAATCACTAGTCTGAGGACTGGTGTACCGCTGGAGCTGGAAAGGGTTGTTCAGAAATGCCTTTCCAAGGATCCACCTGAACGTTACCAACATATGGATGAGCTCCTGGTTGATCTGCGAGCATGTTTAAAAGGTATAGCTGAGATTCGCGCACCAGGTCAGCGCCCTGCCGTACCAACCCGAAGAAGCAAGAAGCTGTTCTGGTACGGTGCTACCGCTGGTTTAATTGCTCTAGCTCTCCTCGCGTATTTTCTCGTGCCTCGCGAAGAGAGACCGGTCTCCCGTTTGAAGATGATCGCAGTCCTTCCCTTTGAGAACCTCGGAGCCGCAGAAGATGAATCCTTCGCTGACGGACTTACCGAAGAGATTACCTCACGCCTCAGTTCGATCAGCAAACTTGGAGTGATCTCAAGGACCAGCTCCATTCAATACAAGAAGACCTCAAAAACGCTCCCTGTTGTAGCAAGAGAACTCGGCGTAGATTACATCCTTGAGGGAACGATTCGATGGGTGAAGACAGGAGGAAGCCAGAGGATCCGCATCACTCCACAGCTTATCAAGGTTTCAGGCGACGTGCACCTCTGGGCAGACAACATGGATCGAACGCTGGATGACATCTTCGCCATCCAAACTGAAATTGCCACGCGGGTTGTGAAATCTCTCGATATTGTGCTTGGTGAAGGTGAGAAAAACGTCATCGAGGCGATTCCTACAAGTAACGTCGAGGCGTATCAAGTCTACCTGCAAGCTCTGTCTTTTATTCACAGGTACGAACGCGCGAGCATTGAGACATCCATTGAGATGTTTCACCGCGCAGTCCAACTCGATTCAGCGTTCGGGCTAGCCTATGCAAAGCTCTCCTATGTTCATCTAAAGTACTTCTGGTACGGTTTCGATCATACAAAAGAACGCCTTTTACAAGCGAAAGAATGTCTTGACAGAGCCTTTGCGCTCCAAAGTGAATTGCCGGAGGCATACATCACGCTTGGTTACTACTACTATTGGGGGTACCGCGACTATGATCGGGCGCTCAAGGCATTCGCCGTTGCCGAAAAAAAATTGCCGAACAACAGTGGCGTTCTTTCAGCTATTGCCTACATCTGGAGACGGCAAGGGAAGTTTGAGGCAGCAGCAGAGCGGCTGAAGAAGGCGTTCGAACTCGATCCACAAACAGCGGAACTACCGCTTGAAATCGGCAATACGTTGTGGATGCTTGGCAGGTTTGCTGACGCTGAAGTGTACCAAAACCGTTCAATTTCTCTTATACCTGACCAGGAAGAGACCTACAGGTGGAAAGCTCGGATGTATCTCTGCTGGCTCGGTGACACTAGGAAGAGCCGAACTGAACTCGATCGCTTGCCAACGCAGACTGAAGCTTGGATAGACTTGACGTGGCTCGAAATCTATGAACGCAACTTTCAGGTGGCATTAGACCGTTTAGCCCATGCGCCTGTGAGCACATCTGTGGAGCAGCAGTGGATCACTCCAGTTTCTCAACTAAGAGGAATGGTGTACAGGTTTATGGGCGATTCAGCGCGATCCCGAGCGTCATTCGATACTGCCCGGGTGTTCCTGGAATCCGAAATCAAGAAGAGACCTGATGACTACCGGCTTCATAGCTCTCTTGGAATCGTCAACGCCGGTCTTGGGCGTACAGAGGACGCTGTCCGGGAGGCAGAACTCGCGGTTGAGCAACTGCGGATCTCTATGGATGCGATGTTTGGTTTAAATCCACTCATATCCTTGACCCAGGTCTATGTAATGGTTGGGAAATACGACGCTGCTCTTGACAAACTGGAATTTCTCTTGTCGCCTCGTGCTCCAAAATATATCACAGCACCTATTCTTCGCCTTGATCCGATCTATGACCCGCTAAGGAAGAATCCGAGATTTCAGGCGTTACTTGCAAAAGGAGAGTGATTGCTATGGCTTCTCTCATTGGTCACACTGTCTCTCACTACAGGATCCTCGAGAAACTTGGCGAGGGCGGTATTGAGATTTCTGAAATTTTTCTTTACCTTTGGAAGGAAGAACCCTGAGAATGCAGTGCCCATAGACTCCACATTTGCTTTTTCCATTGTAAGAGGAGGAGATTAAATGGATAACCAGAGAGTGAGTCAACTTGAAAGTGAAATTCGGCGCTTGAAATCTGCTGTGGAGGAATTAGCCGTCTTGAACGACCTTGCCATTGCCGCGACCACCGTGTTGGAAGTGCATCAAATGTTGGACGTCATTGTTGAGAAGTCGGTAAAAGCCGTAAAGGCGGAACAAGGTTCCATTTTGCTCGTTACTGGGCAAGAGGAAAGTCCTTTAAAAACCCTTATCCGACAAGTGAACAACAGCAAGCTTAAGAGTACCTACCATGTAGGCACCCATATCACGGGCTGGGTTCTGAAGAATCGTCAGGCGTTAATGGTCGAAAACTTGGCAATGGACAAACGTCTTCAGACCACAGACCAGGAAAGAAAGGATATCCACTCCGTAATGTGTGTACCGATCTGGTTTAGGGCGAAAATCATCGGGATACTCATGATGACAAATAAGAAAACCAATGAGCCTTTCAATACGGATGACTTAAGGTTGCTCTCGATCATCGCCGCTCAGTCCGGACAGCTTATCACCAACTCACAGCTTCAAAAAGATACCATCGAGAGAAAGCGCTTGGAACAGGAACTTGCACTTGCCCGCAAAATCCAAATAAGCTTGTTGCCCAAGAAAGAACCTCAAATTCCCGGCATTGAAATCTCAAGTTACTTCAATCCTGCCGAAGCTGTGGGCGGCGATTATTATGATTATTTCATCTTGGGGGAAGACAAGATTGGAATTGTCATCGCCGATGTTTCGGGACACGGTCCATCGGCCGCCATGTTGATGACAATGGTTAAAGGTATCTTGCATTCGATTACACAGAAATTTCGCTCGGCAGATCAAGCTCTCCACGATGTCAATTTCATCCTTGCACAGTTGATCCCGAAAGGGATTTTCATCACGATGATGTTCCTAGTATTTGATTTCAAGGAAAGAGTCCTACAATTTTCTAATGCTGGACATTGTCCTTTACTGATTTATGGCAGTCAATCCAGATCCTGCCAGTTGATCAAATTGCAGGGTCCTGCGTTAAACCTCTCAGGCTTTTCCGCTTACTCAGTGAAGGAAATGACCTTTGAACCCAGCGATCTATTTTTGATTTACACAGATGGAGTCACTGAAGCGTTTAGTAATCATGTGGAAATGTTTGGAGAAGCCAGGTTGATTCAGGCAGTTGAAGAAGTGGCTTCAAAACAAGCCAGCGAAATAATCGAACATGTAAAAAACAAACTTCAGGAATTCACAAACAAAGCTCCACAGAGCGATGATGTTGCAATGATTGCGGTGAAGGTTATACGATAGTTTCGAGTCCCGAGTTTAGAGTTTCGAGTTATGGAACGAACCTTTAAAAGAGAAATACAATCCTTGGGCGCGGTTTTTGATCTTATTCGTGAATTCGTCACTGTGAACAACATTGATGATTCAATCACTTTTTCGATAAGCCTTGCTTCTGAGGAGTTATTTACGAATATGGTCAAGTACAACTCCGAAAGCGCAAGTGATATCTCAGTAAGCCTTCGCAAGGATGAGAATAGAGTGATAATTGATTTCATTGATTTTGATGAGGAACCTTTTGATATCACTAAAGTGCAAGAGGTTAATACTCATCAACGCTTAGAAGAACGGAAGGTTGGGGGCTTGGGGATTCATCTTCTAAAGAAGATGGTTGATGCTATCAATTACGAATACAGCAATGGACGGAGTAAAATCACGTTAGTTAAAAATTTGGAGAAGTAATATGTTGGACATAAGAATAGGAGAGAACGGTGAAATCCTTCTTTCTGGAAGATTTGATGCTTCACAGGTTGATAAAGCGGAAAGTGTGTTTATTGTAATTACGAAGGCCACTGCTGTAAATTTTGAGGCTTTGGAATATATATCTAGTGCAGGATTAGGGGTTCTGCTCATGACTCAAAAACGATTGAGCGAATCGGGGAATAGTCTTAAATTGATAAACATGAATAAGCACATAAGGGATATTTTTCAATATGCTGGCTTTGACATGATCTTTGATATTGAATGATGATCAGCTTGAGTAGCACAGTTTGGAATCAGGAATAGAAGTCAAAAAGTCTTGCAGATCAAAACCAACTTTTCAGCTTTTCAATTGTATTTATGGCAGAATGTGATGATTTGGTCCTTGTGAGGCAATGCCTGGAGGGTAATGCAAAAGCCTTTGAAGCGATAGTTGATAAATATCAAAAGATGATATTTAACGTGGCGTTGAGAATGCTCGGCGACCACGACGATGCTGAAGACACTACCCAGGTGGCTTTTATCAAAGGGTATGAGAATCTTCGGACGTTCAATCCTAAGTACAAGTTCTTTAGCTGGCTTTATCGGATAGCAGTAAATGAAGCAGTAAATCGTCTCAATCAGAGAAAGCGCAATGAAGCGTTGAGTCACGATTTTGTCTCCGGAGGGAAGACGCCTGAGGAAAGGTATGGCGATGTGGAACTGAGCCAGAATATCCGCGAGGCGTTGATGGAGCTGGACCCGAACTATAGACTTGCTATCATACTAAGGCACTTCCAGGATTTCTCAGGATGAATGTGTTCAGGATCAATATAACCAAAAGAACGCAGGATTTGCCTTTGTCGAAAACATATATTATCTGCAATCCCTTTCAGATCCCAATCTACTGCTTTGGATTGTTCGAGGTTTTGGAACTGCCGTCATGCACGGCGGAACAGCTGCGATACTGGGAATCGTTTCAAGAGCTATGACTGACCGGAAAGTCTCGGACACAATCAACGCTTTCTTGCCCGGCATTTGTATAGCCGTTGTGATTCATTCTTTCTTCAATCACTTCATCCTGCCGCCAGAAATCTCGACACTGTGTCTTTTGCCAATCCTTCCTTCGATCGTCATCATTGTCTTTAATCAGAGTGAGAAAGCTACGAGGCACTGGCTTGGAGTGGGGTTCGATATGGATGTGGAGCTGTTGAGCACGATAGTGACGGGCGACGTTTCGGAGACGAAAATAGGTTGATATCTACAGTCTCTTAAGAGCAGATTTCCTGGCGAAGTCGTCGCCGATATGTTGTGTTTGCTGCGTATGCACCTTGAGCTTACGACAAGAGCAAAGGGAATTCTGCTAATGCGCGAGGCCGGCTTCAAGATTGCACCAGATCCAGAGATAAAAGCAAGACTTGATGAATTAAAATACTTAGAGAAGAGCATAGGCAAGACAGGTCAATTTGCCATGGCATCTTTTCTTCGTGCAAGTAGCCGCGATCTATGGCAACTGTATATGCTGGGTAAGAAGTGGAGCATTTATCTATGGCATTCTGCCAACTCATGCATGGAAAAGACAATTCGACGCCTAAATTTTTCATTTTGATGTGGACTTTTTCGAAAATATTTGTTATCTTTGAAGGTAGTCAGCGGTCAAGTAGACCAACTCGCATGAATCGGAACAGTTGGACGGAGAATCAACGAGGATGTGTCGTTTCAGGGTCCTGCAACGCCATCATCATCGCTTTAACTGTGAGGTAGAGAGATCAACTCAGATCTGTGAACAGAAGAAGACGAGACACGGTAAGCACGCTGGAGTAGTTTTGTTGACAGAGGATCAAATCTGGTTGATGAAATCCAGAAACCATCACGATGAGTTCGGAAGCGCGTTCTGAGTTGAGTCAAAGGAGTTCTCCATTGCAGGATTCCCAGATCCATGATAAGCTAGCTTGATGCCTCGAACTCTTAATCCACGTAGTCTTACACCAAAAATCTATGGAGGATCTTATGAACATCGTTCAGCGTGCACAAAACATCATTATGAAGCCCAAGGCAGAGTGGGATGTAGTTGCAGGTGAACAAGCAACAGTTGCTGGGATATTTACTGGGTACGTTCTCATTATGGCATTGATTCCTGCTGTTGCATCGTTTATCGGATGGGGTCTGATTGGTAGCACGTTTTTCGGACATCATTTCGCATCCATAACGTGGGGAATCGGATATGCTTTGATTAGCTATCTTACCTCTGTGCTCTCAGTGTATATCGCTGCGTTCGTGGTTGCTGCCTTAGCACCCAATTTTGGATCAACAAAGAACATGGTGAAAGCAGTGCAGTTGATCGCCTATTCGTTCACGCCGATTTGGGTTGGTGGGATTCTGCAGATAATTCCTGTGATTGGCTGGATTGGAGCGCTATTTGGTCTGTACGGTCTGTACCTGCTCTACTTGGGGCTTCCGAAAATGATGGGCACGCCACAGCAGCAAGTGACCGGCTATTTCATTGTCTCTCTGATCGTCATGCTGGTTGCCTACTTCGTACTGGGCGCAATCATTGGGCTGATTATCACGCCGATCTTGATCACTGGCGCTGTGACAGGTCTGCATGGTTATTGAGATTACCTAAACTCTTCGTGGCAAAGGGCATCTATCTTAGGTAGATGCCCTTTTGTGTTTAGAAGGGAAGGGGAATTCGAGAATTGCAGGTTGCCGATAGCGGAACACGATTTGGGCTGTCCTTGTTTTTCAAAAGAAAAATTGATATATTGACGCTGCGTTGAAGCAGGAATCCCAGCTATTGGGAAACATAGACATCCATTGTCCCCATTCGGAGGAGCAAACCATGGAATCAAATTCTTCAGGACGAATTAACATCAGTGCCCTGTTGTGGGGAACGATTTTCATTCTGCTGGGGCTTCTGTTTCTTCTTGACAACATGGATCTGGTTGATGCAAGCGACGTAGTCCACACGTATTGGCCCATTATTCTCATCCTTGTTGGCGTAGCGCTCATTGTCAGAAGGACGTCTCATATAGAACTATCGAGTGGATTTGCGACGCGCGCAATTGGAGACAAAGACCTTCACACCACATCGTCAAAGGTGTTTCATTCCAACGTGTTCGGGGATGTGCGCATCGTGATTGATACGAAGGACTTTCAAGGCGGACAGGTCAACACCGTGTTTGGGGACGTGCATGTGGACATGACTCAGATGGACTTTCCCTCTGGCGAACGAACTCTTCAAATGAGCACAGTGTTTGGTGACATGAAAGCCATTGTGCCGAAAGGAATGGCAGTTCACGTTAAAGGGAGTGGCGTCTTCGGCGATCAGAGAGTGTTCGACAGAAGGCAGGAAGGATTCATCCAAAACATGGTCTATCAATCTGAAGGGTATGATCAAGCGGAGAAGCGACTGAGCATCCATTTATCACACGTGTTTGGGGATATCACTGTATCATAGCGTCCATATCAAAACCTGTTCCAAGCACCTTCTGTAAACGTAGGTTGCCATGTATTCCGATGTGCCGCAGAGTCGGAAGAACGACGGGCGCTGTGCTGGGTTTGTCAGATGACATTTGATGACACCAAAACAGCGAATAGATTGTCTGCTTGAAGGCAGACGTCCAGATCGAATTCCCTTTGTGCCTGCAGTCTATGAGCACAAGGCTTCCCTCATTGGCAAAACTCCGAGTGAAGTCGCCCGCAACACCGACCTGTTTGCCAAGGCTGTGTTGAAAGAATACGAGATCTATCAACCTGATTTGCTGACTATCGGCATTGATGTCTATGACATCGAGGCTGAGGCCATCGGATGTGAGGTTCAATATTTCGATGACAGTTGTGATATTCCAGCGATCAAGCGGCATATCCTTGCTGAAGGCGCTGAACTCGGTGACTTGAGAATTCCTAATCCTTTTGAAGATGGTAGGATGCCCGTGATGTTGGAAGTCGGCGGGAGGATTGCGCGCGAGCTTCGAGATGAGATCTATGTCAGAGGGGCGATGAGCGGACCGTTCTCTGTAGCTTGCGGCTTGATGGGGACGGAGCGCCTGCTGACAATGTGTATTGAGCAACCAGAGGATGCTAAGGCTGTCCTCCAGTTCTGCACAGAGGTAGTCAAGCAGTACGCTCTTGCATTTCTTGAGAACGGACTGCAGGTTATCGTCTTCGATTCCAATGGGGCACCACCGCTCGTTTCTCCAGGAATGTATCATGAGCTAGTGCTTCCCTCCGTTCAGGAATTGCTCGAATGTCTCAAGCGTTCTCATGTTCGATTGATTCCTTATATTGTCGGTGGTGATACCACTAGCATCCTGAATTCACTGCTGGAGACAGGCGCGAATAACCTTTTGGCAGATTACTCAGTAAACCTCCGCAGATTCGTGGAGGCAGTAACGCCCAGAGGGATTCTCTTGCGAGGGAACGTTGATCCAGCACTTGTCGCATCCGGCACACGAGAAGCTATCGGAGACGCTGCGAGGACATTGCTAAATCAGGGCAGGGAATATCCTCGCTTTATCATGGGTACAGGCGTGATCCCGTACACGACGGCACCAGAAAATGTGTTGGCAGTAAAGGAAGTTATTTTGGAAAACATCCTAAGACAATCCGCATGATGTATGCGGGAGTTTGAACAACTGCTTATGCGTCTGGGAAAAATCGAAATAAACCAAGGCATCTTGCTTGCGCCGATGGAAGATATCACTGACTTTCCATTTCGACTGATATGCAAGCGACTTGGAGCAGATATTGTCTATACGGAGTTCGTAAGTTCCGACGGTCTGGTTCATGATTCCGCGAAAAGTCTGGGAAAGCTCGAAGTGCATGATGAAGAGCGCCCGCTTGGCATACAAATCTTTGGAGGCGATCCGGATGTGATGGTTGAGGCAGCGAAGATTGCTGAAGCAGCACAACCTGACTTGATTGACATCAACTGCGGCTGTTGGGTGAGGGACGTCGTGGCACGCAACGCCGGTGCGGCCCTTCTCAGAGACTTGCCGCTTATGGAAAGGATTGCTTCTTCAGTTGTCAACGCGGTCAATCTTCCAGTTACACTGAAGACTCGGCTGGGTTGGGATGAAGCAGGTATCAACATTCTAGAGGTTGCCAAGATGTGCGAGAATGTTGGCGTCCAAGCTCTCACGATTCACTGCCGTACACGAGCGCAAGCATATACCGGTGTCGCGGATTGGAGTTGGATTGCACGGGTCAAGGAGCGAGTCTCCATTCCAGTGATCGCCAACGGTGACATCAACTCTCCGCAGGCTGTGAAATATGTTTTCAGCACCACTGGCTGCGATGCGGTGATGATCGGTCGTGGTGCGCTCTGCAATCCCTGGATCTTCCAGCAGGCAAAGCATTACCTCCAGACTGGAGAACAACTTCCTGAAGCGAGCATCGAAGAACGAGTTGACCTGTGTCTCCAGCATCTTGAGATGTCCGTTAAGGCGAAAGGCGAGAGACGAGGAGTTCTGGAGATGAGGAAGCACTACTCAGGTTATCTACGGGATGCCCCTCACGTTGCGAGACTCCGTGCAGAGTTGATGCAGATGGTGAGTTATGAGGATGTGGCGGCAAAGTTGAGAAGTTTTGCTGAAACAGTGCACGCTGAAGTTCTGCTGGCTTCTGGCTTGTGACTTCTGGCTTCTGGTATCTCAGTTCCTCCGATCGTGGCAGAATCTTATGGTTTTGCCAAAGTCAGGAGCACACACAGTAACCAAGTATCACTGATTCATCAAGCGCGAATTGCTTCGACAGAAGTTTGCTGCACTCGTTTCCTATGTCTTAATTCCGCCTGTTCCTGCTGCGGCTGCATTTGCTCTGTTCAGCTTGAACTTCCAGCACGAGAAGCAACTGCTCATCATCGCGGTTTCAGTCGTATTTGGCGCCGTAGCTCCGCTCGGCTTCATTGGTTATCTGCGAAGCAGAGAGAAGATCACAGCCTACGATGTCCCAGTCAAGGAGCAGCGAACCAGACCATACTTAGTCAGCGTGGGAATCTACTCGCTTGGCTTGTTGCTGTTGAACGTGCTGGATGCATCAATCTTTGTTCAAGCATTGATGTGGTGCTATGCAGCAAACACATCCGTCCTCACGCTGGTCAACAGGTTCTGGAAAGTGAGCGCTCACACGATGGGCATCGCTGGTGCAATGACCGCGTTGATACTTGTCTGCGGCAAGTCTATCTTGCCATTCTTCGCGCTTGTTGTCCTTGTGGCTTGGGCGCGCGTGACGCTGAAGTCTCACACCATCCCACAGGTAGTCGTCGGCGGACTCATGGGCATGGTATTGACTGCAGCACAGTTCTTTATTGCGTTGTGGACAGCAAGCATTCTCATGTGAAGGGCAAGGTACCGACAGAGTCGTTCGATCTTTCTTACAAAAAGCTTAGAACCCAGCTCGGCTCTTGATCATCACCGGAGATATGGATACATCAGCGCGACAAAGATTTCTGTCGTATGTGCGATCACCCAAAGGGGCTCGTCCAATTGTCTCGCCTTTCTTGCCGGATGTGGAGGTTGTTAAGCAGACTCTCCGTTGCCTTGGGCTGCCAGCGACAGAAGATACTGTTAGCAACGAGATTGTATTGTCACACGCTCTCGACTACGAGCCTGTGTTCTTGACAGAGTGCACTACACTGATCTTCCCATGGGAAGTGGACGAAAACAAGTCCGATGAGAAATGTGAGGTGTCATTTATTGATACTTCAAAGGGCCCGTGGATAAGAGCGGTGCCTAAGATCGAAGGATTGTGGGGTAATGACTCAGGTTTTCCGGTCAAGACCGAAGCGGATCACGAGATGCTGGTTATCGTGTGTGAGGAAATCGGTAAACGCGAGACTGAGTTACGCAGGTACTTCCGTGAATGGCGTGGGCGTGTGGGCGAGGATGGCGTCATAGTCATTGGACATCCACATGCATCCTGGTTGGGCTACCAAATTAACCAGCAGAACATTTTCTTACATTGGCACGACTACCAGGATACTTATCGGCGAAGCATGGAAGCCATTTATAGGGCTTCGCTTGTCGTCATGGAGATTGCTATGCAGGAAGGAATTGACTTCATGAGCGATTCGTCCTACGGTCTCGAAATGACGTCGCCGTCTCTATTCGAGGTGATGGATTTGCCATACGTTCAGGGGTTTTCGGCTTGGACTCATGAACGCGGAGGTCTTTTCTGGTACCACAGTTGCAGCCAGACCCGTAAGCTCATCGTTGATGGCACATTCAATCGGCTGGGCGCTGATGTGATAGAAACGATTGCTCCTCCTCCAGAAGGAGATAACGATTTGGCGGAGTCGCGCCGCTGCCTCGATCCGACCATTTGTACCAAGGGGAACCTCAGCCTGGGACTTCTGCGTGACGGCACGCCGGAGCAAATCAGCCGTGAGACACGGAGGATCGCCGAAGCGGTGGGGGGCTATGCGCACATCTTTTCAACAGCGGATGCTGTCCTGCCAGGCACCCCACCCGAGAATCTCATTGCTTTCGTGACTACTGCGAGGCAAATAGCAGAGTCTCCGTAATGGGGGAATCTGGTCGCAGAGTGTGTTAAGTCTCTTTGAACATCACCGGCGGTACGTGATTGCTTCAAACTAGAACCTTTACAGTTTCTTCGGAAGGAAATCTCTAAGTGAGTGCGACAGGCGTAGTCTTCAACATTCAACGATTCTCGATACACGACGGTCCGGGAATCCGCACAACTGTCTTTCTTAAAGGATGTCCGCTCCGTTGTTTCTGGTGCCACAATCCTGAAGGATTGCGACTCAAGCCGGAGAATCAGTTCTTCCCGGAACGCTGTATTGCCTGCGGCGAATGTGTCGCGGTCTGCCCTGAAGGGGCACAAGTGTTGCAGGATGATAAGCGTGTCTATCTGCGCAAGTTGTGCGCTGTATGCGGTAAATGCGTCGAGACATGCTACGCTGGAGCTTTGGTCACTGTGGGAAAGTGGATGACGGTTGACGAGGTCATTGAAGAAGTACTGAGAGATCGTGCCTTCTATACGACATCGGGTGGGGGCGTGACACTGTCAGGTGGTGAGCCAATGGTTCAGCGCGAATTCACGTTGGCAACTCTCGAGCGTTGCAAGAAGGAGGGATTGCACACCGCAATCGAAACAGCCGCGCATTGCCGCTGGGAGGATCTTGCTGAAGTCCTGCCGCTGACCGACTTGGTCATGGTGGACATCAAGCATCTGGATCCAATCGAGCATCGTGAAGTCACCGGTGTTGACAACGATCGGATTCTGGAAAACACACGAAGGCTTGCACTCACGGACAAGCCGATGATCGTTCGCGTTCCTGTGGTCCCCACTGTGAATGATTCTGTAGAGGAGATTGCGATGATTGCACAGTTTGTCCAAGAGTTGAATGAGTTGAGATCTAAGACCGATGACAGGGGATACGAGAGCGTCAGGTTCATTTCGCTCGATTTGTTACCTTTCCACCGGCTGGCGTCGGACAAGTATAAGAGCTTGGGATCGGACTATCGCGGCAGTCAGCTACAGTGTCTGAGCCGAGAACGAGTGGAGGAATTGACGGCAGCTGCTAGAGCTTGCGGTGTCACCGTGGAAGAAAGATAGCTCGATGTGCGTGAGCACTTCAATTCCAGATCAGGAACAGCATGGTCGAATCAGATGCGATTTGATGCGAGCCAAACTTGAGAATAGATTCACAATGACATGGAGAGAACTTGATGAAGGTTCGAACAGATTTTGAAGTACTCAGTTATCAACAGCGTCTTGATTGGCTAAGAGCGACGAAACTAGAGCAGACACAAGAGAAGCAAAAGTACATAGGCTCGATGGACTACGACGACTGGGGTCTTATTCTACCCCCTCCAGATCGAAGGGAGTTCGTTCAGCTAATGGGACCATCCGGAGTACCGATAGCAGATTGCCTACTGAAAGGATTTCAAATCAAGAGCAACCATCAGAGTGGCGGTTTCTTCGGTCCAAAGGTCGTGGGAGAGAATTTCAGGGCATTGATGGAGCAGCATCCTACGTACATTGATCCCATGAGTTCGCTGGCTGGTGGCTACATGGTGAACTTCTTTTCCTACCGGCAACCTCACTGGAATCCGGACTTTGATTACGACCACATCAGACCTGAGCTGGAAAAGTACAAAATCCAATCGGGGATCGGTGCAATCCAGCATTTCTGCCAAGACCTGAAGATCGGACTTGACCTGGGATGGGTAGGGATTCTCAAGAAGATTGGCCATTATCGCCAAGTCAATGCACCGCACGGTACAGACTTCTACGACGGGCTTGAGAATGTTGTCCTCGGTATTCAGAACTGGATCGGTCGTCACGTCGACGCGGCACGGGAGATGACTAAGACTGAAACGCATCCACAGTTGCGTGCAAACCTCAGCCAAATCGCTGAGATGAACCAATGGCTGATTTCGGAAGCGCCTCGTACGTTTCGCGAGGCTTGCCAATGGATTCTGTCCCAACACCTTGTCGGTTTGATCTACAACTTGAGCGGCTCCCTTGGAAGACTCGATGTTTTTCTGAATCCGTATTATGAGCAGGATATCAGAGCTGGCATTCTAACTGATCAGGAGGCGATCTTCCACATTGCTTGCATTCTCCTAAGGGCTCCGGCCTACATTCAACTCGGGGGACCTGACGAGACAGGCAAGGATCTGACGAACCGCGTTTCCTACTTGGTGTTGGAAGCGGCTCATCAACTCCGGATTCCGGCGAATGTGGGTGTGTGTGTGGGCGACAGTGTTGATCCTGGTTTGCTGCGCCGCGGGGTTGAAATCATGTTTGAAGATAGAACGGGCATCCCAAAGTTCTTGGGTATCGAGAGAACTGCGGAAGGATTTGCCCGCAACGGTTATCCGGTTGAGCTTGCTCGACAGCGCGCTTACTCTGGATGCCACTGGTCTGCAATCCCAGGTAGAGAATATGCGGTCAATGACTGCGTGAAGATCAATTTTGCTGTGGTTTTTGAGATTGCGTTGCGTGAGATGATGAGGGATCCCGCCATCCATCCAAGCGTGGATGAATTGTGGAAGAGCTTTGAGATGCATCTGAGGCGCGCTGTGCATGTGACAGCTGAGGGTCTTGATTATCATCTTGAGCACATGCACGAGGTCTTTCCGGAGTTGGCACTTGATCTCACTTGCCACGGACCGATTGAAAAGGGACTCGACGCTTCTCACGGTGGGATTGAGTACTACAACATGTGTGTTGACGGGGTTGCTCTCGCAACCGTGGCTGACTCCTTTGCAGCCATCGAACAAAGAGTCGAGAAAGAGAAACGGATGACTTGGGAGGAGATGATGCACTTTCTGGATACAGATTGGGCTGGACCGACCGGAGAACGCGCAAGGTTCATGATGAGCAGTGTCCCTCGCTTCGGCAGCGGAGGCTCCAGAGCTGATGAGTGGGCAGTCCGAGTGTCTCAACTCTTCACCAAGTTGGTCAAGGAGAAGCCTACACCTGCAGGCTACAACATGATCCCCGGGCTTTTTTCTTGGGCTCAAGCGATCCAGTTTGGAAAGGATGTAGGTGCAACGCCCAACGGTCGCCGTGCGTACGCACCTGTCTCTCATGGCGCCAATCCATGTCCTGGGTTTCGTAAGGACGCTGCTCCAACAGCTCTGGCAGTAGCTGTTGCCAACGTGCAGTCAGGCTACGGTAACTCATGTCCCATGCAGATTGACATGGATCCAGGCATTGTCAGAGAAGGAGACGGTATGGAGATCGTAGCTAATCTGATCAAGACGCACTTCGATCTCGGTGGGACGCAAATCAACATGAACGTGTTGGACACAGCCAAGGTGCTGGAAGCACACAAAGATCCGTCTCTCTATCCCGATCTGATAGTGCGGGTCACTGGTTTCAGCGCATATTTTGCAAGCCTGTCGCCTGAACTCCGGCAGTATGTTGTAGATAGAATCATCAAGCAGGGATAGATCGGCGCCACCAAGGATGCAGAGGTGGAACTATGAACCAAGACGAGGTTTTCAGATATCTTTGTGATGACACTGCAAAATGAGCTACTCACGAGCATTGAAAACAATCCATCTGCAACCGACTGACCGAGTTGCCCACATGGAGATTCTGGATCACCCTCAGTTCATGCAAGAACTGATTGGATACGATCCATGGAGCAATCCCGTTCAAGCTTATGTAGATGCCTACAGAGCGCTTGACACTGACTGGGTTGTCGATTTGCCGCGCCAATCTGTACGTCTTGCTGTCGGCGAGTTGAGCCGCAAGGAATGCAGCGGGAAGATATATACCGAATGGGGACTCTCAGGCAGCAGTTGGCGTGAGGAGTATTTGTTCCATGATATCGAGGGTGTGCTGAGATACGATCCTGTCACAAACGAGCAGGGCGAAGAGTTGGTCACACCTGAGTACAATCAGCAGAAGATTGAGGAACGACGCGCTGCTCAGGAACTCCTTGACGATTCAGCCATCGTGACTGGAGTCTACTACACGACCCTGTTTCAGTTTCCGATAATGGTCTTCGGTTGGGAGCTGTTTCTGACCGCCGCTGCGAGTGAACCAAAGGTTTTTCAGTCCGTCTTGGAGGGATTCGCTGATGTCTCACGACGCAACTTGAAGGCGTGGGCTGCAGAGGATATGGATTTGATACTGGTGCATGATGACATTGCGATGGAGAGCGGGCTTGTCTTCCAACCAGAATGGTATCGGAAGTATCTGTTCCCTCTGTATGAAAGTCTGATGGAGCCGCTGAGGACGAAGCTGAGCCTGAAGATTGCCTTTGTTTCTGATGGCGACTATACTCCAGTTCTTCCCGATCTAGTCGCCCTAGGATTTGACGGCTTGATGATTAATCCTTGTATGAACCTTGGTGACATCGCCCGCCGATTCGGTGGGCGGGTTTTTCTCATGGGCAACGTGAACACTTCAATTCTCACTTTTGGAAGGCAAGAAGACGTGGTGAGAGAAGTGCGGCGCTGCTTAGATGAGGCTCGTCCTGCTGCTGGTCACTTCATTCGCGCCGGCGGCGACCTTCCACACAATATTCCACTGGAAAATATCCGTACCTACTTCGACATAGCAGACAAGTTGAGCAGGCAAACATAGCAACAGACGATTCAACGCTTGAATCTATGAGGAGACAGCTATGGACAGGAAGCAAGTGGCAAGCATCCTCGACGAGATTGGCACGTTGATGGAACTGAAGGGTGAAAACCCTTTCAAGTGTAGTGCGTATCACAATGTCGCTCGCGTGATCAGTGGACTACAGCAAGATCTGAAAACGCTTGTTGATAGCGGACAGTTGTCAATGGTCAAGGGCATCGGTGAGGCTCTGAGCAGGAAAATTACTGAGATAGTCACAACGGGGAAGAGTGCCTACCTTGATGAACTAAGACAGTCGTTTCCGGACGGACTCTTAGCTATTCTTCAGTTGCCGGGGCTGGGTCCCAAGAAGGTGAAAGCTTTATACGAGAAACTCGGGATTTCCAGTATTCCTGAGCTGGAGTATGCCTGCATAGAGAACAGGCTCATCGAACTTGAAGGCTTTGGACAGAAGTCACAGGAGAAAATCCTCAAAGCCATTGAACACTTCAAGAAGACTGCTGACATGTTTCTCTACAGTTTCGCCTCCGAACATGCTGAGAGCCTTGTGAACCAGATGCGCGATCTGAAAGCTGTAATGCGCGTCAGCGTTGTTGGCAGTCTCAGACGGAGGAATGAGATCGTCAAGGATATTGATCTTCTTGTCAGTACTCGAGAAAGCGACAGAGACAAAGTCGTTCGTGTATTCCCGTCGCTAGCGGATGTCGAGGAAGTGGTGTCCAGCACTGCCGCTGCCGTACATGTGATACTCAGATCAGGCATCCACGCTGAATTGACGCTTGTGGATGATGAGCAGTTTCCATACGCGTTGCACTACGTCACTGGAAGCAAGAAATATCTTGAAGACGTGAAGAGATGGGGAATAGAGCGAAAGATGGAGATCAGTGAGCACGGGATCTTCAAGAATGGCAAACTTCTTCTCTGCAAATCAGAACAGGAGATTTTCGGGCATCTTGGATTGCAGTACATTCCTCCGGAGTTGCGCGAAGGCAATGGCGAAATCGAGCTTGCTGCAAAACGGAAGATACCGGAGCTGGTGGAAGAGCGCGATATCAAAGGAACGTTCCACTGCCATACGAATTACAGCGATGGCGTCAATACGATTGAAGAGATGGCAACGGCGGCGAGGAGACTCGGCTTCGAATATCTTGGCATCGCCGATCATAGCAAGTCAGCCTTCTATGCTAATGGTTTAAGCGAGGAGAAAATCAAACATCAGCATAGAAAAATTAACGAACTGAATGGCGCTTTAGCGCCAAAGGATTTCAAAATTCTGAAAGGCATCGAGTGCGACATACTTCCGGATGGCAATCTTGATTACAGCGACAAAGTGCTCTCTTCGTTTGATTACGTCGTTGTCTCTGTGCACAGCAAGTTCAAGATGACAGAAGAGGAGGCGACGAACCGTATCGTCAAAGCGATCAGTCATAAGCATGTGACGATGCTCGGTCATCCGACAGGTAGATTGCTGCTCGGTCGGGAGGGCTATCCTGTGAACATGAAGAAGGTGATTGATGCTATAGCAGAGAGGAGAGTTATCATAGAGCTGAATGCACATCCCTATCGTCTCGACATTGACTGGCGCTGGATGCGGTATGCTAAAGAAAAGGGAGTTAAGATTGCTATCAATCCTGATGCTCACCGTGCCGATGACATCAAAGACGTTTTCTACGGCGTCGGAACAGCGAGAAAGGGATGGCTCATCAAGGAGGATGTGGTGAACACGAGAGATGCTGCAGAGGTATCAAGATTGCTCAATGACGGACGGAAAGCATAGGTAGAAATCAATTCTAAGAAGACTATGGGACTTGTGCCCAGGTTTGACCATCACATCTGAGAACTAATCTGAGGAAACCATTATGCCGACAAGACAAGAAGCATTTCAACTCTTGACTGAATTCACGAAAACCGAGAGTCTCATCAATCACGCGCTCGCAGTTGAGGCGGCGATGCGCGCATACGCTCGAAAGTATGGTGAGGACGAGGAGCTATGGGGAATCGTCGGTCTGATACATGACTTTGATTATGAGGTGTATCCCATTGCCCCCGATCATCCACTGAGAGGTTCTGAGATCCTGAAGGAGAGAGGATATTCTGAGGAGATACGGAAGGCGGTTCTCGGTCACGCTTCGTACACCGATGTCCCACGGGACACGCTAATGGCAAAGTGTCTCTATGCGTGCGATGAACTCAGCGGTTTCATAATCGCCTGTGCACTAGTCAGACCGAACAAGATCGCGGATCTGGAGGTGAGTTCTGTCAAGAAGAAAATGAAGGATAAAGCCTTTGCTCGCTCAGTTAGCCGGGATGACATCAAACAGGGAATTGAAGAACTCGGCGTGAACACGGATGAGCATATTCAGTTTGTCATCAACGCAATGAAGGAGATCGCGCCGGATTTGGGTTTGTGAGTTAAGATCCGTTTACTCGAGATGCAGGAATGGAGAAGTGAGTGGATCGGAGGCAAGTCAGCGCGGAAAGATAGGTGAGACCAACAAAGATTATCACTCGCTAGTGGCTGATGCTGTATTGACAGCGTGGATGTAAATCCTAGCGTAGCCTCTGCAGCACATCCTTTGCCTGTTGAACGTACTCAACATCAAGGTGAGGAAGGTCAATGATCACCTTCAATCTCTTGCCTGTCGGCTGCACCTGCAGATCGTCCTTCCAGGTCGAGAGTCTGCTCAGCAGCGACTCAAACTTAGAGTCGCGATACGACTGCTCTGGAGCAGGGACTTCACAGATCAGCGTTGAGTTCCTGAGTGCAACTCTGCTGAAGCCGAGCTGTGTACCAAGGACGCGCAACTCGACAGCGGACAAGAGATTACGCACTTCTTCGGGCAACTGACCAAATCTGTCTGTCAGTTCTTCCCGAATCTCATCTACATCTTTTTCGCTATCGCTTTTATACAGCCTCTGGTAAACGTCGAACCGTTCAGAATCGGTCTCCACGTAGTACTCAGGGATGTAGGCATCGCTATCTATCTCGACAAGAGTCTCAGGCTTCCTCTCCCGACTTAGGCTCTCTTTGCCGAACACTGAACTGAATTCAGAGGATTTCAATTCCCCGACTGCCTCATCCAAGATTCTGCAATACAACTCAAATCCCATGGAGTAGATGAATCCCGTTTGCTCTGCGCCAAGCATGTTTCCCGCCCCCCGGATTTCCATGTCACGCATTGCCAGATTGAAACCAGATCCAAGTTCTGTAAATTCCTCAAGCGCTTGGAGACGCCTTAGCGCTTGCTTGCTCAGCGACGTTATAGGTGCCGTTAGGAGATATGCGTACGCTTGCTGGTTTGATCTGCCTACCCTGCCGCGAAGTTGATATAACTCCGCAAGTCCAAACCTGTCCGCGCGATCAATGATGATGGTGTTGACGTTGGGCAAGTCCAAACCTGAGCCGATGATCTTCGTGCACACCAGAACGTCTGCCTTGCGCTCCATGAACTGCATCATTACTTGCTCGAGTTGAGACGATTTCATCTGTCCGTGGGCTACACGGATCTTGGCGCTCGGGACGTGCTTCTGAATCTTGGCCGCCATCGAATCTATCGTCGTCACTCTATCGTGAACGAAGTATACCTGACCGCCGCGCTCAATCTCCTTCATAATTCCCTCATGGATCAAATTGGTGTCGAACTCCGCAATCTCTGTGAAGATCGGTTTGCGGTTCTTAGGCGGCGTCTCGATGATGGATAAGTCCCTTGCGCCCATCAGCGAGAAATGCAGTGTACGTGGAATTGGTGTTGCGGTCAGCGTCAGCGTATCCACAGTAGCTTTGAACCGCTTCAGCTTCTCCTTTTGGGCAACACCAAAGCGGTGCTCTTCATCAATGATTAGCAGACCCAAGTCTTTGAAAGCGACGTCATTCGAGAGAAGGCGATGGGTCCCGATGATGACGTCAACGTTTCCGTCTGTCAGTCTCTTAAGGACTTCCTTGCGTTCGCTCAGCGGTTTGAATCGCGAAAGAACTGCGATGTTCACTGCATAGGGGGATAGCCTGTCTCGAAACGTGTTGTAGTGCTGTTGCGCCAGAATCGTCGTCGGTGCAAGGACAGCGACCTGCTTGCTATCCATTGCAGCTTTGAAAGCTGCGCGGATAGCGACTTCTGTTTTACCGTATCCAACATCGCCGCAAACCAGTCTATCCATCGGATTCTCACTTTCCATGTCTTGTTTCACTTCGCGGGTCGCAGTAGCCTGATCGAGAGTATCTTCGTATATGAACGAAGCTTCAAGCTCTTTCTGCCAGTGGCTATCTTCTGTAAAGGCAAATCCTTTCTCGTATTTTCTCCGTGCATAAAGCTTGATAAGGTCGCGAGCAATGTCCTTGATTCTCCTCTTTGCCTTCGCCTTCAGCCTTTCCCACTCCTGCGTCCCCAACTTGCTCAGCGTCGGAATGTGACCCTCTTTGGAAGAATACTTCTGAAGGCGATTGACGTAGTTCAGGTTGACGAAAAGCGCATCGTCATCTTGGTAGATCAATTTGACACATTCCTGTTCCGTCCCGCGAATGTTGATTTTCTCCAATCCCGCAAATCTGCCGATGCCATAATCCACGTGTACCACGTAGTCACCACGCCGAACGGCTTGGAGTTCTCTCAACGAAAAGCCCTTGAATCGTTTGACCCCACGTGTTCCCGCTCGTTTGTAGCGTCCGAAGATTTCATGGTCGGTGTACAAAGCGAGCTTTGCTTCCGGGAAAACGAATCCGTGGTGGAGTGATCCGACCAATATGTGATAACCCGGCGATGAAGATTGATCAAGCGACATTTCCTCAAGCAACTCCTTGAGACGCTGTGCTTGATCCTGTGCACCACATACAATGGCTACAGAATAGCCCTCGCCTGATAGCTTGGTGGCATTGTCAGACAATGCCCTTGTGCTGCTGTTGAAAGCGGGTTGTGGGTACGCATTGAAATCAACATGAGTGGCTATCGAATCCAGCGCACGGCAGGTGATGGTTCGGTAGTTCCTTGATCGTTCAAACAGAAGATCGGCATTCCAGAATGCGGTTTCGCGCTCGGCAAGTTCGCGCCTGATAACTTCAGGCTCATCGAGGAAGATAATAGTGTCCTGTGCAAGATAATTAAAGATGAGGGCTAGGGATTTATCTCTCTTGGAGTCCGATATACTTTCTGTGAAAGCTCTGGACTGAGAAGAAGCATATTCCTGAGACCGATCTCCTCCAAGCAGGTTCGGCGCGATCTTCACACCGTTCAATTCTTTCATCGAACGCTGGCTCAAGACATCGAACTCTCGAATGGAATCTACAGTATCGCCAAAGAATTCGATGCGAACTGGATTGTTGCCAATGTATGGAAAAACGTCCACGATGCCCCCGCGAACCGCAAAGTCGCCGTGTCCTTCGATGAAATCTTTCCGTTCAAAACCATTCTCCGCCAACATCTTCTTGAGATCGTCGAACCTGTACGTGCCGCTGACATGAAGCTCAATTAGCTTCTGCTCGAAAACCTCGGGGGAAGGGACGCTCTGAAGCACTGCTTCCCCGTATGACACAACCACGGGTGCATCATCCGCAGCGGCGAGACGTTGCAGCGTCTCAACCTGTGTGAAGTCGTTTGAAAAGAAGGTCACTTGCTCGCTGCCAAGAAGGAATTCCAAATCATCTCTCACCGTTTCAGCCTGTTCCTTCTCAGCGGAAATGTACAGCATTCGCGTATGGGCTTCCCTACAGAGAGCGGCGAGAACGATGCTGAGAAGCGAACCAGACAAGCGTCTCACCCTTATGTCTACATCCCCATCACGAATGGATTTCAAGAGTAGTTGGCAAGGAGCCGAGGAGAGGATTCTATGTTCAAGTGTTGTGAAGTCCATATTGATAAATCCAGATCGCTGAAAGCCAAAGGGGGATGAGACTCATTCCGCTACATTCATTAATAAATCTACAGCAAAGAGCTTCGAAAATTAACCTCCTCAAGTGGGTTTGCCCAGTCGTCCTAAGAAAAAAACAGGCGATCTCGTAATGCAAATCGCCTGCGACCTTTCAAAAAAAACCAGAGAGCTATCCTAAGCTTCGGCAGCCTTCTTAAATGCCTCAGCTCCGCTAATGATTTCGATTAATTCTCTCGTGATGGATGCCTGACGGGTCTTGTTAATGGTTCTTTTCAACAACTCGATTTCGTTACCAATGTTTTCAGACGCTTCGCTCATCGCCTTCATCCTTGAATACTGTTCAGACGCTTCTGATTCGCACAGTATCCGCATCATACGACCGTAGAGAAGATCTGCAGAAAGCAAAGCTCTCAAATAAGGAATCTCAGGCTCGAAGAGATACCTTGGGTTCTGGATCGTCCTGTAGCTGGAGTTCTGCGCTCTATTCTCCAGTGCCTTGGCAACGAGAGGCAGAATCTGTTCTGAGACGGGTCCTACCTTGAACTGTCTATCTTGAGTTTCCGAGAGTCTGTTATAGACAACTGTCAGCGGATAGAAATGTCCGCCCGAACCGACGACCGATGGCATCGAATCATTTAGAATCCAAGAGGCGAGGGAAGATTTCTCGGTCCAATGAGTCTTTTCGGTTCTGGACTCCTCTGGAAAATCCTTCGGAATCAATTTCTTGAAGAGTCCTTCATCTTTTCGAAAGTATGCCCTGCATTTCCGTCCGATGCAAATCAACTTCACCGTGTTCTTCGGAATGTCCCTAATCACAGAATCGAATTCCTGTCTGACATTCCGGTTGAATCCGCCGCAGTAGCCTTTGTTTGAGCCAATGACAACGACTATACACATCTCGTAGCCGTGTGCAGCGTCATCAGAGAATAGCCAATCGGTTCCGGAGGTTTCAAGAGCACGCAGTCTTTCGCGGAGACTCGGAAATCGCTCAAGGACAGCAGCGCCAAGAAAGGAGGATCTCCCTTCATCAGTTTGAATGCCCCGCAGGCTCTCATCAAGGACCGGCACAGGTTGGTCCTTCTCGTGAACAGCACATTCCATCATAACGTCCAACATACCTTCCAACTCTCTTTCATAGCCCCGCCAAACATCCCAACTCTTGCGGGCAGTCGGAAACTTCCTGGACGCATCTACTTTCATGATGTCAGCCAACTCTTGGTGAGTCTCGATGTTGGCTAACTCACTTCTAAGTTGATATATAGTTGACATTTCTCGATATAGTCTGAAGGATGGCGGCTACGATCATCCTTAGATTGATCCTGTGTCACGTTTTGGACAACTCATTCAGTACACGCTTTGCGCACTGATGAAGGGCAGCCATTGTCGTATCATCCAAAGCATCTCTTTTCTGCTCCAACTTGCTCTTAGTGTTTTGGTCAAGATTCTTCCAGAACCGTCTGACAAATTCATGAACTTTGGCTGCATTGTCATGGAATTCGACGAGATAACCCTTTGTTCCGAGAAAGATGCTTGCCACTTGTGCACCGGGATTTCTCAATTGCTGCTCCTCCGGATCCTTAGGATATGTTCCCTGTTTGAAGAGTTGTACAAGGCAGCGACCTTGCTTAAGCTCTTTGAGCGTCTGTTCATCTTCAAATCCAAATTTCGCATATTTCTCCTTCTCACGAAGATTGGCAAGGTTCACTCGCAAGTTCCCGGATACGTTTTTCATAGGTTCGGTCTGCGCATCCCTGCCAACACGAGATACCGACAAGCCGACATTGATCGCTGGGCGAACACCTTCGTTGAACAGTTTCGGTTCGAGGTATATCTGGCCATCAGTTATGGAAATGATGTTGGTGGGAATGTATGCCGCGTAATCCGACTGTTTCGTCTCGACGATCGGAATCGCCGTCAGGCTGCCCCCGCCGTGCAACAAACTCTGAAGATTCTTGTCGTAGTACGGCTTCAGAAGATTCTTGAGTTCCGGATTCAAACCATCCCTTAATGATCCTGCAGCCCTCAATTCCTCGTCCACTCCTTTTTGACTGACTTTGCAAGAGCGCTCAAGGAGCCTGGAATGGAGATAGAAGATGTCCCCGGGATACGCTTCCCGTCCTGGAGGTCGTCTTAACAACAGAGAAACCTGTCTGTAAGCAGCCGCGTGGCGAGTGAGATCATCATAAACCACAAGTGCGTGTCTGCCCGTGTCCCGAAAATATTCGCCCAGTGTACACCCCGCAAACGGGGCAATGTACAGAAGCGAAGCAGGGTCATTTGCCATCGCTGCAACAACCGCTGTATATTGGAGAGCATGTTGCTCCTCCAGCATGACCTTTATCTGATTGACCTCAGAAGCCTTATGACCGATTGCCACATAGATGCAGTAGACCGTGTCTGGATGGTACTTGCGGAATTCGGTCTCATATCCATTTAAGAAGTGGTTCAGTTGGTTCTGGTGGATTATGGCGTCAACGGCCAAAGCGGTCTTGCCTGTCCCGCGGTCTCCGATCACCAACATGCGCTGACCTCGACCGATTGGAATCATCGAATCCACGGCAGATATTCCCGTGTGCAAGGATTCTGCGATCTTTTCCCTGTAAATCACACCAACAGCTTTTCGCTCCAGCGGAAGGTTCAACACTTCCTCCGGCTTTCTGTCAGGGTCGTCAAGAGGACGACCCAAAGGATCGAGGACACGACCAAGCATTCCTTCACCCACAGGCATGGATAAAGAACTGCTTGCAGACACTGCCTCACCCATAGCAAAGGTCTTGTTTCGTTTAACAAAAGGACGTTCACCGACAGTGACAGTGTCTCCTGCCTTCACAAATCGCTCTTCTCCAAAAACGATACAGCCAATATCATCTTCGTCAAGATCAACCACAACCGCGATGATTTCAGGCTCGTCCTCGTCCTCCATCTTTGCCCGAATAGTGGATTCGACTAATGTGAGTGTGTCCCCGACTTTCATTTTCATGTCTGAGAGTCCGGAAACGCGAGCCACGCCGTCAGCGAACTCCGTGACCACCCCCTCTCTCGTCGTTAGTTTCCGATTGGCTTCCAGCAGACGGTTAAGTTCAGATTCAAGCTGTCTCTGGATCTCTTCGATCTTTGATCTTGAATTAGCCATCTCTCTTCCTCGTTAGTAGATATTATGCTCGTTCCAAGAATTCAATTTGCCGGTGAATGAGATTCTTGATGATTTCTTTGTCCAAGATGCACATTCCACGCTTTCTGTTTTGTAATGAAATTCGATTCTCGATTCCTCCAGTCCAGCTTTCCGAATGTCCTGTCGAATGATCGCTTCAAATCTCCTGTGATCCCATTCAGCCATAGGCAGGGGACTGGTGACATAGATATGAATGGGCTTGTACAGTCGTCGAAACTGCTGGACTATGCTCTTCAGAGATCTGATTTTACCTTGGCTGACCAAGAGGTTCAACAGTGCCATCGTTGGAGGGCTGAAGTGTTCCTCCAGAGTGTTTAGAAAAGACACCTTGCGTCGCCTCTCAATTGATGGACTGTCAAGAAGTCGAACAAAATCGCTCCACAGTCTGGACCAGAGACCGGCTATCACTTTGAAATCCCTGTACACCTGCTGCACGTGATGCTCGTTCAAGGATAGCAGTGCTCTGGCATAATCACGTCCCAACTTGCTTGTTGCCATACTGTAATTCTCTTTGTTGCAGTCAGTTGATCGCTGGCAGCAAATGCCCCCGCTGATCCTTCGGATTTGCCTATCGAAAGAGTACGAAATAACCGCTTATGAATACGGCGAGCACACCCAGAAGTCCAATCAAGAAAATTGCTGGTCTGACGCTGGCGTTGATATCGCTAAGCTGATTCTGGTATCGCTCGTCCATCTTGTCAAAAAGTTCGTCGAAGCGGTTCTTCAAATCCTGCTGGAAAGCCTCATCGGATTCGCGCATACTGTTCTGGATCGCAGATATCTTGGCCGGGTAATTGTCCGGGTTGGTCTCAAATGCTCTTGGATTTCGTGCGAACGCTTCGGTGAATTTCTGGATTCTCTCGTCACTTCTTTTGTGTCCTTCAGCGAGCAGCTCCAAAATAGCTTTGCTTATCATGTCGCGGCTTTCCAGGTCTTGTTTTCGGTCGCGTTCAAGACGGCTGATTTTGCTGGTGATTATCCAGGCATATGGAAATGCGACCGCAAAGACCGCCCAAGCTGCTGCCAATGCGAAAAGCGTCAAAATGGTTGTCGTCTCATGCATCGAAAGTTCTCCTGCTGTATTGGGCAACGGCAGCTACAGTTAAATTACAGTGCCGGTTGCGACTGGAAATGACAAAGTCAAGATAGCCTGCAGAGTTTCTATTTCACAAACGCTGACCCATCTCTTACGATCTCGTCCAATCCCTTTCTGGACTCTTCTAGGTTCTTTTCATATTCTCTCTGGGCAGACAGTATCTTCTGAACAAAATAGACAGCGCACACTGCCGCCAGGATCGCGCTTATGACAGGCACAAGGATTTTGACAATTTGTTCGATCACGTATCTTCCAATAGAGTTCAACCTTCATTCGTCAGAAAACCTGCATTCCACTCCTCCTTAACTCGATCCAGGGATCGGTCAAATTCTATCATGTCTGCGGTGCCAGCAGGCCCAATGTCTTCAAGAACCAAGGAGACACGGTTGCTGTGCGACCGAAGATAACCGCCTTTCTCAGTTCTGTAACGTCGCGGTTTTTGTCCTTTCCCCACATCCACTTCGATCACCCCTGGAAGGACACGCATCAATAACGGGGCATGATCAGGCAGTACTTGTAGGTAGCCCCCTGCACCACATGCAGTTACACTCCTCGCATTCTGGGGGACGGTATCCTTGGAATCAAGGGCAATGATTGTCAGCGTCAGTTCACTCATCAACCATAACCTAAGTTTGTTTGCTGATTCTCTCTCTCAGCTTTTTCAATTTGTTAATCTTGTCATCAGGTGACCGGACGGTTCTGCCGTATTCCCCAACCTCGTCAATCTTCCCCTTGTACATGAATTCATCATGTCTGTATGTTGGTCTTGTTATCTCTTCGTCATAAGCGAGACACATAAATCCGAAGACAGTATCCCAGATGTCAACCCTCTTGCCTCCGCCTTCAGCATATTGTCCTGCAGATTTCATGAAGGGTTGTGAGAAGAATCTGAGCATCCGTTGGGCACGCTCGTATGTATCCCGTTCGGTCTCCTGCAACTCATCTACTCCCAGGAGCTTCACGGTACTCTCAATCTCGATGTTTCTCGTCAGTATCCGCTTCACTTCATTGGCAACGACGAGGTGACAGCCTCCGATCTTGATAATCATCTCTTCGATCCACCTCACCTCTCCCTCGTCTAGCTTATCTTGATCCCTGGTGCGAGCTCTCTTTATGTCTTCATCGGTGATACCAGACCTTTCCAATATTCGAGAGTCTGACTTCAGCGGATCAACGGCGGGGTAGATACCCTTCTCGACGATATCTCTACTGAGTACAACCTTAGAGTCAAGGTGGCTGAATATTGCGGCAGGAGCAGGATCGGTGAGATCATCAGCTGGAACATACACGGCTTGAATTGATGTGATAGATCCACGTTTAGTAGAGGACATACGCTCTTCCATATCACCCAGCTCCATCTCGAGTGTTGGCTGATAACCTACCGCACTCGGCATCCTGCCCAAAAGCGTAGACAGCTCTGCGCCTGCTTGAACATAGCGAAAAACATTGTCCATAAACAGCAAGACATTGTTTCGCTGCTCTTTCGAGGCTGGCGCTTCCCACACAAGTCGGCTACCACAATGCGGACAGTCCGTGAGCAGATAGGAAAGTCTCTTCGAGCACACCGGACATTTGCCAAGCTCACGAAAATACTCCGCCAAGGTGACCGCCGCCATGCCAGATCGAAAACGATTGCCAGGAGGCTCATTCATCTGACCAAAGACAAGCACCACATTATTCAACACATCTTTACTTCCTTGCTGCAATTCAATCCACAGATCATTGCCTTCCCGTGTGCGCTCTCCAACACCACCGTAGACCGTGTAAGCCTTATACCAATTAAAAAACGTGGATATCAGCTCCTTCATCAGCACAGTCTTACCGACACCCGCACCCCCGAACAATCCAATCTTTCCTCCTTGTGGGAAGGGCGCCATCAGATCAATAACCTTGATCCCGGTTCTCATGACTTCCAAATCGGAATAAAGTTGATCGAACTCAGGTGGCTCTCTCACAATGCGTTCCCTCGTCACATGCTCGGTAGGTAATGGAGCTCCGCCATCAATAGGTTCTCCCAGAACATTGAAAAGCCTTCCAAGCACCTTCTCGCTAACAGGAAATCTCATCGGTCCCCCGGTGTCGTCAACGAGCATTCCTTTGTAGAGTCCTTCAACGCTGTCGAGTGCGATAGCTCTGACTATGTCATTTCCCAGGTGCGCTTGGACCTCAAGTGTGATTGCCAGCGATCCATCTTCATTCTTCACATGGAGCGCATTGTAGATGTCAGGGACATTATCCTGTCCTTCCGCTGAAGAGAAATCCACTTCAACGATAGGTCCTATGACGCGCGTTATTCTTCCAGTTCTTTTGTCTACAGCCATTGTCAATACCTCATCTGATTTCCGATTTCATAGCGCAACCTTGATTCTTCTGAACTGCGTCTTTCCCGAAGCGGAGATAAGAGAATAGATCAGCAGAGCAACAATTACCAGTAAATGCGAAAGACAGTAGAAGGGGGTTCAAGTGTATTTCACCTTCGGTTCCTTTTCAGATAGAGACAGATTGGATATTCACCGTCACAGGATATGAAAAGATCAGCCATTGGGAATATAGTAAAAAAAATCAAATTGTCAAGGAAAATGATAGTTGACTTTTGTTCATATTCTTGCTAAATTATCAACGAGCTAGAAGAGAATCTCTTGACTTTTCCACCGAACACAAAATCATAACAATGGAGGACTAAATCTAATGGCAGTGAAAGTAGGAATCAATGGATTTGGCAGAATCGGACGACTTGTATTCAGATATGCTCTCCAGGATGGCGCCGATTTTGATTTCGTTGCGGTCAACGATATCACGGATGCGAAAACCCTGGGGCATCTTTTGAAATACGATTCGGTTCATGGAGTTTTCGACGGTAGGGTAGAGGTGGATGGCAATGACTTGATTGTGAACGGAGAAAGGTTGAAGATCTTCGCAGAGAAAGATCCAGCCAAGCTTCCGTGGGGAGAATTGGGTGCAGATATCGTCGTGGAATCTACTGGCATCTTCCGCAAGCGCGATCAACTGGAGAGCCACATAAAGGCGGGCGCTAAGAAGGTCATTCTGACTGTGCCAGCGGACGAAAAGGACAAGAAGATTGATGCGACGGTTGTCCTTGGGGTCAATGACGACATTCTTACTGGCAAAGAGCAGATCATTTCCAATGCGTCTTGCACTACGAATTGCCTTGCCCCGATGGTTCATGTGCTGCACAAGAACTTTGGCGTGAAAAAAGGTTTGATGACAACTGTCCATGCTTATACGAATGACCAGCGGTTGCTTGACCTGCCACACAAGGACTTACGGCGTGCACGCGCTGCAGCGGCGAACATTATCCCAACGACGACGGGCGCAGCTCGGACGGTCGGCAAAGTCATTCCCGCGTTGAGCGGAAAGCTTGACGGATTTGCGCTTCGGGTTCCTGTTACTGATGGTTCTGTCACTGACTTCGTAGCAGAACTGGAGAAGTCTGCGTCGGTGCAGGAAGTGAATGCCGCTTTCAAGAAAGCCGCTGAAGGTCCCATGAAAGGCATTCTACAATATTGCGAAGATCCAATTGTCTCCGGAGATGTAGTCGGGAACCCCCATTCCTGCATCTTTGATCCTGATTTGACGATGACGATGCCGAAGGACGGCGGAACGATGATCAAAGTTGTGGGTTGGTATGACAATGAATGGGGATACTCATGCCGTGTCGTTGACCTAATCAAGAAAATCGCTTGAGATATCGTTTTACAGTGGCTCGCTCACTTGAATGGCAGCCGTTTCTTTTCCAGACCGAATGGACGCCGATGTGCAGAACGATCAGTGCAGTGTTGATTGTTGCCCTATGTGCCCTTCTGGCTGTCGAGACGTGCGTTGCTCAGAACAAGGCACGCTTGGATTCATTGCGGATTCCTGACGGAATCCTACAGGGACTTCCGACTGGGGCAGTGATTGACACTTCAGCGGATCTCACCCCTTTGCATATAGTGCAGCCGAAGTATCCTAAAGAGGCGGCAAAGCGAAGACTCGAAGGATCGGTCACCGTCCAGGCATTGGTTGACACAGGCGGCTCGGTACGACGGGTGGTTGTCTTGAAAAGCACTGCAGAGGAGTTCAACCAGTCGGTCATCGAGGCAGTCATGCAATGGAAATATACACCTGCGAGAAGGAACGGGATAGCCATCAATGCCTGGATGATCCTGCCGCCATTCAACTTTCAGATATCTAAGAAACAGCAAAGGTCAAGGAATCAACAACAATGAACAAAATGACGATTGATGACGTAAGTCTGAAGAGCAAGAGAGTGTTGGTCCGAGTAGATTTCAACGTTCCGCTGGATGAAAAAGCAAATGTTACAGATGATACTCGGATCCGTGAGTCGTTGCCCACGATCAAGAAGATCCTGAGCGATGGTGGGAGAGCGATTCTGATGAGCCATCTTGGCCGTCCCAAGGGAAAACCGAAACCGGAGTTCAGCCTCAAGCCCGCCGCTGATGTCCTCGCTCGGATGCTTGGGAAGCCTGTGAGACTCGCACCTGACTGCATTGGTGTGGAAGTGAAGACGATGGTGAACGACTTGAAGGATGGTGAGTGTCTCATGCTGGAAAACCTTCGCTTCCACAAGGAAGAAGAAGAGAACGACGTGCAGTTCGCAAAGGAGCTGGCGTCGCTTGGTGACGTATATGTGAACGATGCTTTTGGAAGCGCCCACCGAGCGCATGCATCAACCGAAGGAATCACACGCTTTCTCAAGCCATGCGTCGCTGGTTACTTAATGCAGAAGGAAATCAACTATCTTGGAATGGCTGTGGGGAATCCGAAGCGTCCCTACCTCGCGATACTTGGGGGCGCAAAGATCTCTGGTAAGATTGACGTGATTCAGAACTTGATGAGTAAGGTGGATATCTTGATAATTGGAGGCGGCATGGCATACACCTTCTTCAAGGCGCAAGGTTTGGAGATTGGGAATTCACTGCTTGAAGAAGACAAGGTTGAGCTGGCGAAGCAGATTCTGGCGGACGCCAAGACGAAACAGCTCAGGCTGCTCCTGCCGGTGGACTGCGTCATCGCTGACGCGTTTGACAACAATGCAAAGAAGGAAGTCGTAAGGAAAGACGACATCAAGGCGGGTTGGCAAGGTATGGATATCGGTCCTGAAACAACGAAGCTATTTTCCGATGAGATCAAGAAGGCACGCACCATAGTATGGAATGGTCCGTTGGGAGTCTTCGAGTTTGATAACTTTGCTAAGGGCACGAATGCTGTCGCACAGGTTCTGGCTGAAGCGACCAAACGAGGTGCTGTCACAATCGTGGGAGGCGGGGATTCGGCTGCGGCAATTGCAAAGGCCGGCTTGGAGAAGTCCGTTTCGCACGTGTCAACAGGTGGTGGTGCATCTCTTGAGTTTCTCGAAGGGAGGAGTCTTCCTGGAGTTGCCGCACTGACCGATAAGTAGCATTATGCGGATGAACATGTCGCGCCTGCTCGTGCAAACCTGGTTTTCCATCTCTGGTCTCGATGTCCCTTCGGACATCACCTTTCCACCATCGTGGCGGAACGATCGCTGTGTGCAGAGTGTTGTGAAGATGTGTAAGATTGACAATGATAGCGAGAGATTGTGATGCGTAATAGCAACTATGGCAATTACTATTGTCCAAGTTTCTTCGGTGGATTCCAGTTCTTCCCGCCGGTGATAAAGAACCTGTTGATCATCAACGCCTCGGTGTTTCTCTTTCTTTGGCTTGTTGGCGGGAGCTTGATGTATCGCGGCGAACCAGTTGGAGCGTGGATCCAGTATTTTCTTGCCTTGCATCCAATCGGTCATGGATTCAAGGTGTGGCAACTGTTGACCTATATGTTCATGCACGCCGGACTCTGGCATCTATTCTTCAACATGTTTGCCCTGTGGATGTTTGGCATGGAGCTGGAGAATGTGTGGGGCTCAAAGAAGTTCCTGACGTACTATGTTCTGTCCGGCCTTGGTGGAGGCATAGCCCACATGTTGATCGGACCGTTGTTTGGTCCACCGTCTCCAACCGTCGGAGCTTCAGGGGCAATCTATGGAGTGCTCATTGCCTTTGGTCTTATGTTCCCTGACAGACTGATTTTCATTTACTTCTTTGTCCCTGTCAAAGCGAAATACTTCGTGCTAGGTTACACTGCATTAGAGCTCTTCAATGGTATCTCAGGGACTCCGGATGGTCTCGCTCACTTCGCCCATCTGGGTGGCGCACTTGTAGGGTACGTTTATCTTCTAGTTGACGAACGCCGATTGCCTCTGCACCGATGGATGGAGAAACTCAAGGCGAGGGGCAAGCCAGACAGATATTATTATGATTCCTACGCGCAGAAGAAGCAGCCGATTGCTGAAGCGAAGTTCTATGATATCAAGACAGGCAAAGAGAAGGACACAGAGGAGGATGTCATGCAGAGAACCGTTGATGCGATCTTGGACAAGATCAGCAAGTCAGGATATCAAAACTTGACAGAGGAAGAAAAGAAGATTCTGTTTGAAGCAAGTAAGAAGCTCAACTAGATCTAGAGACTACGGACGACTGCTCTTAACCTCTGAAGGCAGCCATAGACTTGCACTCAAGTTGAGATCGTTCGTTTCCACGCTGCTCGTTTGACAAATCGTAAGGTGTGGAGTTTGGAGCTTGCCTGAATTCAGAAGTCCGGTTGTCCTGCCTACAGATCGGATCCGAAGGAAGTCTCGTGACTGCTATGAATGGGATTGAACTTGAGCCAAATACAGCGAGAGGAAGATCCTTTGCTCGCCGGAAGTCTCGACAAGTGAATGTCGGCAACGTACCAGTTGGTGGAGATGCACCGATCTCGGTGCAATCCATGACCAAGACGCGAACAAGTGATGTTCAGGCAACCGTCGCCCAAATACACCAGGCAGAAGAAGCAGGATGCGACATCATTCGCGTGGCAGTCAATGACAGAGAAGCCGCAGAGGCGATCGGCGACATCGTCAAGCAGGTGAAGATTCCAGTAGTTGCGGATATTCATTTCAACCATGTCTTTGCCCTTCAGGCGATCAAGGCAGGTGTCGCCAAGGTTCGAATCAATCCGGGCAATATCGGTTCAAGACGGAGAATCCATCAGGTGCTAGGTGCAGCCAAGGAGCGAGGCATCCCCATCCGCATCGGCGTCAACTCGGGCTTCTTGAGGAAGATATACTGAAGAAGCATGGATATCCAAAGGCGGAGGCGTTGTTTGAAAGTGCCATGCGCCATGTGGAAATCTGTGAGGGATTTGGATTCAGCGACATTGTCATCTCGGTGAAATCCACTGACGTAAGGTTGATGATTGACGCCTATCGTCTGGTGGCGGAACGAACAGACTACCCGCTCCATCTGGGCGTCACAGAGACTGGATTGGCAAAAAGAGGAACGATTAAGTCCGCCGTCGGCATCGGAACACTTCTCGCAGAAGGAATTGGGGACACCATCAGAGTTTCATTGACTGACGAGCCTGCAGCGGAAGTTGAAGTCGGGAAAGAAATCCTTCGCTCTCTTGGTCTCGCAACTCGGAATGTGGAGTTGATCGCCTGTCCCACGTGCGGTCGGTTAGAAGTTGACTTGTTCAGCATTGCTCGGCAGCTCGAGGAAGCTCTTGGTAAGGTCAAGAAACCGGTTAAGGTTGCGATCCTCGGCTGCGCCGTGAACGGTCCAGGTGAAGCAAGCGAAGCGGATATAGGGGTAGCCTGTGGGAAAGGTATCAGCATTCTCTACCGGAAAGGTGAGGTCATTCGTCGGATGAAAGAGGAAGAGATTGTCAATACAGTTGTTCAAGAAGTGATGAATTTCGAACCGAATGGCAAGAACGGGAGAGGCGGGTAGACAGGGGATCCCCCACGGCGTCACTTTTCAGTAAGCGCAAGAAAAAAGTGCTTGACTTTTTCGCTTGGAAGTCTTATATTTAGGCGACACCTTAAGGAATCCTCATGAAGAAATCACTCACATTGTTGGCCATTCTTCTCATCTGCGTCGGACTTGCTTTTGCGGGGGCTTTCATTGAACGTTTGACGGCGAGAAGTGATGGTGATAATATCTCGATAGAGTGGAAGACAGGCGACGAGTTAAACGTCAGGCAATTCGATGTCGAACGGAGCACTGGTTTCACAGACAGTTTCATTGCTGTTGGCTCGGTAGAACCGAAAGGCAGCAATTCCTATTATACCTACGTGGACAAGTCGGCGTACAAGTCCACTGCCAATCTCTACGTGTATCGGATAAAGATAGTGGACAGAGATCCGAATGTCGCGCCATCTTATTCCAATGCGGTGTCGGTGTCACACAATGTATCGAGCGTGAAGAGAACGTGGGGAAGCATCAAGGCGATGTTCCGATGATTTGCTCTTGATATCTCGCGTGCAGAGCGCATTCAATAATACAAGGCGGTGTTCGCCGAAGGCGGATGTCGCCTTTTTTCATATTGTGAGCTTATGAGAATCTATCCCAAGATATGGGTGGTGGTTGTTCTTTGTTTGATAGGGGGGTGTGCTGCTTCCAATAAGTATGCCGGCAGGGAACGGATGTTTCGAGGAGTTCCGGAAGTGAGGGTGTGCCTTGTTGAAAACTGTGACGGAGTTGTGATTCGAGCATTAGACAAGTTTGCGATCTCTACAGAAGGAATCGAGATAGACGATGGAGGTGCCGATGCGGTGATTTCCGTTCTGCCAACAGGGTCACAGTCCGCGATAGTACGAGTGAATGGAAATGCGGTAGGCAGGCTGAATGATATTGCACTTGTCCCTCGAGAGGCGGAAACAAGATTTGAGCTGAATGGTTCAACGTACAGGGACAATCTTAAAATCATTGTAACGACTGGTGGAAAGCTCTCAGTGGTGAATTACACGGACATTGAGACCTACGTCAAAGGGACGCTTTCCAATGAAATCGGAAGGAAGCGGACTCAGGAAGAGTTCGAGGCAGTGAAGGCTCAGGCGGTAGCTGCCCGGAGTCATGTCTTGGCGCGGATAAAGACGAGCGGAGCTTCCGCGTTCGATGTGTACGCAGATACGAGGGATCAGATCTACACTGGATATTCTGCTGAGACTCAAACCACCAACCGTGCAGTTGACGATACCAAGGGACTTGTTGTAACGTACGATGACGAGGTGGCGGATTGTTTCTATCATTCAAGTTGTGGGGGTAAGACGGAAAGCGTCGAAAATGTATGGCAAGGAAGAACACGCATACCCTATCTGCAGTCAGTAGATGATGAGGACGGAGAGGAGTTCTGTCGCGCGGCTCCCGATTTTCGATGGCAGGAAAAATGGACAAGGAGACAACTGGAAGCTATCATCAGGAAGGACCTTTCCACTGCGAATCCCGAATATTCGCGAGCTGCCGTGGGTCCAAATATGCAGCTACTTGATATCGAGGTGACGAAGAGGCTTGATTCCGGTCGGATTGGCGAGCTGAAGATCACGATGGGCAATAAGAAAGAGAAACGTGAGTTCACTATCTACAGCGATAAAGTCCGATGGGTGTTACGCCGACCGCCTGATGGCAAACGGATTCTGCGCAGTAGTTGGTTTGAGCTTGAACTCAGACGCGACAAGAACAAGTCAATAACTTCGATCATAGCGTCAGGCAAAGGAAACGGGCATGGAGTAGGAATGTGTCAGTGGGGTGCGATTGGCATGTCACGAACCGGCTACGAGTTTGAAGAGATCCTGACACACTACTATCACGGGGCGCAGATAGTGAAGGCATACTGAGAAAGGGGGTGTGCATTTCCAGTCGCAGTCACTGATTGCGTGCTGTGGAACGACAACTCGTTTGAGTGTTAGCAAGGCTCATCGGTTATCTTAAGATGGCTCCGCACAAAAGAATCATACTAGCATCACGCTCACCTCGCAGGGCAGCACTTCTTCGACAGATTGGATTGGAGTTTGATTGCGTCGCGAGCGATGTGGACGAGACTGTTGATGATGCTCTGGCGCCAGAAGAGCACGTCCTCAAGCTTTCATATGAGAAGGCGAGCGTCGTCGCAGGAGCCGTTGATGATGGAATCGTTGTCGGAGCAGACACGGTCGTGGTACTCGATGGCAGGACACTCGGAAAGCCGACTAACGGTGCAGAGGCGAAGCAAATGCTGCGAACCCTGAGTGGACGTGAACACAAGGTCTACACAGGATTCACGTTGATCGAGAAGCCGTCTCAGAAAGCGGTCTCCGAGTTTGAGGTGACGAGCGTGAAATTCCGCACACTGGAAGAGGACGAGATAGATAAGTACATCGCCTCCGGATCGCCGCTCGACAAAGCTGGTGCTTATGGAATTCAAGATGATTTCGGTGCGGTGTTCGTAGAGAGAATCTGTGGGTGCTATTATACAGTGGTCGGTTTTCCATTGACCAGGTTTTACACTGCCCTAAAGAGATTGTTGGATGGCGGATAATCCTCCCTAGATCGCGTTCGCGTTGGAAATTGTATGCTTGAGAGAATAAAGGGAAAGATCATCATCTCGATAGCACTGGGAGCACTGATATTCATCGCTCTGAGTGTCCTTGCGGACTTTGACAGCCTTGTCGGTGCTTTCAAGCATTTCAACTGGTTGTATCTCCCAATCATCCTCGCGCTGTCGCTTTCCAACTACGCGATTCGTTTTGCGAAATGGGACTACTATGTCAACTGTCTGAGGATTGAGCTTCCGAAGAGAGAGAGCTTGGCGATTTTCTTCTCTGGCTTTGTGATGTCTGCCACCCCAGGAAAGATGGGTGAGGTGCTGAAATCATATCTCTTGAAGCAATTCAACAAGACGCCTATAAGCCAATCTGCCCCGATTGTTGTTGCTGAGCGACTCACGGACTTCATCGCCCTGATCATGCTCGCGGTCGCAGGTGCGTATGTTATCGGATACGGAAAGACCATCGTGTTAGGATTTGCAGCGGGCTTTGCAGTACTGATTCTTTTGATGAGTTCTCGACAACTCTCGACGAAGGCAATTTCTCTTCTGAGCCACATCAAGTTGCTGGGAAGACATATTGAGAAGCTTCAGCAAGCGTACAACAGCATCTATACGCTTATCCAGTTCAAAACTCTTGTGGTCGCGACAGGGATGAGTCTGGTGGGCTGGGTTATGGAATGCTTCGGCTTTTTCATCGTGCTTGAAGTGTTTGACATCCACCTCCGAGTGTTGACAGCAACGTTCATCTATGCATTTTCAACGATCTTGGGGGCAGCTTCATTCTTGCCTGGGGGTCTTGGCGTGACAGAGGGGAGTCTCACCGGGCTTTTGATTTTGGCGAAGATACCTAAGCACATCGCTGTTGCTTCGACGCTTACTATCAGAGTAGCCACGTTGTGGTTTGCTGTTGTGATCGGAGCACTGGTGCTCATGAAATATCAGAAGCGTCTTTTGCCGCAAGCTGAGGCGTTGGATTTCCAGGTTGAGAAAGAATCGTAGGACCGTTATCTAGAGCAGCATCATGGAGCAAAGAATTCGCGTTCTTATCGCCAAAGCAGGACTCGATGGTCACGACCGAGGTGCGAAAGTCATTGCCGCTGCATTGCGCGATGCCGGTATGGAAGTGATCTACTTGGGTCTTAGGCAGACACCTGAAATGATTGTGGAAGCAGCATTGCAGGAGGACGTGGATGTTATCGGCATCAGTCTATTGAGTGGCGCGCACATGTCGGTATTCCCAAAGGTGCTGCAACTGATGAAAGAAAAGGGATTGACTGACGTGTTGCTCACTGGCGGTGGCATTATCCCAGAAAAGGATATAGCGGCGCTGAAGGAAATGGGTGTGGGGGAACTCTTCACACCGGGTACATCAATGACTGCAATTGCCGACTACATCAGAAAGTGGGTGGAGGAGAATAGGAAACGTTGATCACAAGGATCAAGTTGCGTTAGCAAGACACGATGAGTTCGATTATGAATCGGACACGAGGACCAAGGCGACCCTTCTATCGAACAGATGTGGTCTGATGGCAGTCCTGAAGAGTCCTGTTAACCGCTATATCTAAGATACTCAACAAAGACACATAACTGAGGAACAATGTACTCAATCCTCTTAGCCGTAATGCTGATTATTCCAGGGTTTAGTCATCCCTCTGAAATGAAAGACGGGTTGGAGAAGCTTATCGGTGTCTTCAGCAAGATCAGGTGGGAGGTGTCAGAGCAGAAAGTCAGGAAGGTGTTCTTAGACAAACAGTTTGATGTTTCTGGAACTTTTGAAGGAATGAAAACGATTGGGTACTTCGATACTTTGGACCGCGATACCGTGTTGATCTCATTTCATTTCACGAAGCAAGACAAGCTTGTGCGCTTGGATGTCGCATTTCTTGTGAGAGGAAAGAAAAAGGTGGAGACCCTGTCAAACAGATGGAAGGAAACACTCACGAAAAGATTTGGCGGTCCGGCGGCGCTAGCCGAAGGAGTCTTTCTCTGGATGGCTGATCAGAATTCCGTTTTGATCTTGGGCATGACACCGAAGAAGGAATTGGGAATTCAATACTGGCAGAAGGGAGATTTCTTTGACTTTCAGCGAACACGTTTGCGGAACCTGAAGTAGATGCAGAGAGGTCATGTGTCAAGCACGTGGCAGTTTTCCAGTTGCTTTTTGCACCTGAGTTTCTTATATTCAACTGGAAAGAAAACCATCCGAAGATAAGAATCGAGTCAGCATCATACATCAACCAACTGGAGAGGTGGCCGAGTTGGCTGAAGGCAACCGCCTGCTAAGCGGTTATACGGGCTTAAACCTGTATCCAGGGTTCGAATCCCTGCCTCTCCGCAAGCAATGATAGGTTACTCTGTGTTGTACTCACATCGCAATGAAGTCTGCGTCAGGCAATAAAGCCTCGTGGAAATTCTCAGCAGAATCACGGTAAAGAATAAGACAACGAGCATATACGCTCTACCATAGGCTTCTGTAAACACGGGAACTACCGTATAGCAAAGTCATCTCTTTGGGCTTAGAAGATCGAGTGGTAGTGCAAGAAGTTTCTAATAGATGTTGAAAAGTCTCCGTGAAATGTTTCTACGTGAAGAGACTTTTTCTTTCTACATATGGAAACATCTGAAAAATGTTTCTATATGTAGAAATTTGTTTCTAAATGTGGACACAACGATGAGCACATGAATGACTATATAAACTATGTTGGACGGCTAATAGAGAATATTGACGATGATAATCTGTAATTCCATTGTAAGGAGGACATGCAATGAAGGATAGCATCGTTTCACAACAGCTTCTCAATCAAATTATTCATACTACTATGCAGACTTTGCATGCCGAAGTTTGTTCGATCTTTCTTGAGGATAAAGAGAAAGCGCCAGGTATTCTAAAATGCGTAGCCGGATCTGGATTTGCAAGCAAAATAGTTGACATTGCATCTTATAAAATTGGGCAAGGTTTGACTGGCTCTATAGCTCAATTTAGAGGCGAATATAATATTAAGAGTAGGGAAGAACTTGAACATCTCGAAATAGGCGGACAAAGAGTCTGGAAAGGAGATTTTGACCGTGTGCAATGGCCCAGCGGAAGCAGTGAATTTCGCAACCTCATCGCTTTACCTCTGGTAAGCAAAAACCAAACACTAGGTGTAATCAAAGCTGAAAACAAGATTCCAGATTACGGAGAGTATTTTACTGACGACGACTTGCTCATTTTTAAAACAATTGCAAATGTAATTACGTTAGCTCTTGAAAATGAAAGCCTTCACCGCAAAGCGGAAGAGCAATCCAAACGAGTTTCCAACGCTTTAGCTGATATTGTTGGTGCAGTAGTGGGGCGATATGATATGAAAGCTCTTCTTGACCAAATGATTAATACGATGGTGAAAATATTGCATGTGGAGGTGTGTTCAATTTTCTTGGAGGATAAAGAAAAAGAACCTGGAATACTGAAATGCGTAGCCGGATCTGGATTTGCCAGCAAGATAGTTGGCGTTGCAAGGTATGAAATTGGCGAAGGATTTACTGGTTCTGTCGCTCAGTTTGGAGGAGAATACAACATCAAGAGTCGGGAAGAACTTGAACATCTCGAAATAGGCGGACGAAGAATCTGGAAAGGAGATTTTGACCGTGTGCAATGGCCCAGCGGAAGCAGTGAATTTCGTAACCTGTTAGCCTTACCTCTGCGAATAAAGGGGCAAATTCTTGGGGTAATAAAGGTTGAGAACAAAATGGATGGGGATTCCTTTACGAGTGAAGATGCGACGATATTTAGAATCATTGCCAATGTAATTGCTCTGACAATAGAAAAAACTAAGTTGCAGTTTCGTATTGAGAACCAACTAAAAACTATTTCCGCGATGGCGGGACATCGAATACACAACCTTCTTACTCGGTATGACGGGATTAAATGGAAGATGAAAAGGCTATCACAAGCTGAAAATGTTACGGGAGAAAACTTGGTAAGCATTGAAAGCGAACTTGCTGAGGCTACCGCCAACATCAAACGTTTGGTTAGTGAGTTTAGAGAGTACGGGAGACCGATAGAACTCAAAAAGAGCATTTCCAATGTTAACAAGATACTTGAAGATGAAATATGGATTGCAGAACCTCCCGAGGGTATTAGGATCAGCAAAGATCTGGACCCCAACGTCCCAGACATTGAAATAGATGCGGCGCGTTTTCCAGAAAGCATCAAGGAGCTCCTGAAGAATGCAATCCGAGTTACAAAAGAAAGAAAAGGAAGTGCTAATATATATGTAGGTACAAGTGTGTTGAAAAATGAAAAAGGGCAAGCAGAGGCGGTACTGATCAGGATTGAAGATGATGGCCCAGGCTTTCCACACAACTTCCCTGTATTCGAGCCATTTCATTCCACAGATCCAGCTAGAACGGGATTAGGTTTAGCCACCATCAAAGAGAATATAGAGGCTCATGGTGGGGCAATCAGACTTGTCAAAAAGGCTGGAATGGGTGCCTGTTTTGAGATGATACTTCCTGTCTATGGAGGCGCAAAATGAAAATACTCATCGTAGATGACGAGGAGCATATTCGCAGGGATTTGAGTAGTGCACTTGAGACAATGGGGCATGAAGTTTCTACGGCATCTTCAGTAGAGGAAGCTCGCAGATTTGTGTCAGATTCAAGTTTTGATTGTGCAATCATTGACATGAGATTGGATGCCACTTCAGAATACGGAGGTATCGAGGTTTTTAGGTTGGCAAGACAATCAATCACAAAGTCGGTTCTTCTTTCCGCTTACTCATTCGAGCAAGTTGCAGAACAGCTTAGAAGCCTAATCGGGCCCGGTAACGAGATGGAAACGATGCTCAGAGAGATCGAAGGTAACTATATTGAACAAAGGAGGTGAAACTGATTACATAGAAGCAGTACTTCGGAAATTGGGAATTGATGAAGTGAATTCAACTCGGTATGGAATTTACCATGCTCTACTAATCGCGGTTCAAGAATATGAAATGAGTGGTATTCAGAAATTAAGTTATCCAGTTAAAGACGCTGAAAAGCTGAATGGAATCCTGAATCAATATTATGTCTTCAATCAGAGCAATATAAAGATACTCAGGAATCCATCTCGTCAAGAAATCATATTGGAACTGTTTAGCCTAGGGAAAAAGCTAACGCTTAAAGACAACCTGTTTATTTTTTATGCAGGTCATGGATGTTGGAATGCTGAGCGCGAACAGGGATATTGGCTTCCTCGAGATGCTGCCTGTGATAATCCTGCAAACTGGATATCAAATGGCGATATCAGGGATTTTATTCGGGGAATAAAGACTCAGCATACATTACTTATCTCGGACGCCTGTTTCAGTGGGGCGATTCTCAAAAGTAGAGGGACTTCTATTGACGCAAAAACTATTCAGGAGAAATATAGAACGCCGAGTCGAAAAGCAATTACTAGTGGCTCTGCAACTCAGGCTGTTCCAGATCGGAGCATATTTTTAGAGTATTTAATAAATAGTCTAAAGAGTAATCTAGGTCGTCCTCTGTATGCGGAGAAGCTATATGTGAATCTATGTGATGAATTCATCTCTAATAATCTCTCCGAGCAAAATCCGGTGTATGGTAGCATCCAGTATACTGGTGATGAAATTGGAGGCGATTTTATTTTCATTGGGAAATAGGTTGATATTTGGAGAAAATAGGAATTAGCGAAGCCGCCTGCCGATGGGCGGCACTCCCATATAATAAATGCCGTCCAACAACCGCATCAACCCGGCTGGCGGCCTGCCGCCGAGTCTTTAGGCCCAAGGCTATTGGGGCCGCCAGCGGGTTATGCGGGGCGTTAGGCGCCATGAAACATGATCCATATGCTGAGATTCTTCCTAACTGTTCTCTGTGTGGGAGCGTTTGTCGGATCGCTGGTTTGGTATCGATACGAACCCGATTTCGAGCCAGCTATAAGCGCCGCCGTAGCCTTCGCGGTCGTCATTGCCCTGTTTGTGAACGAGAAGCGACGTGAAAGAAAGACGGAACTCCAACTCCAACGTGAGGAGAAGGGATGCCGCGGGACATACGAACGTATTCAGCGCGAGAGACGTAACTTTGAAAAGTTAGCCGAGACCAGAGAAATAAAGTATTCCGGAGAATATCACAGGCGAGCTGTTGAGGAGTATCCGTGGCAGTTGCTCCGAGAGGAAGCTCTAAAATTGAGAGACACGCGGCTCTTCCCGATTCTTTCTCGACGCCTGATTAAGTATATTGATGAACGGAATCCAAAGCAGGTGCTGCGACTTATGAATAAACTAGAGCCAAAGTTAAAGCAACATTTTGTCGAGTAAGAATGGCGCCTAACAAGCCCATCAACGCGGACGCAACGCGGGGCGACGTTTTCACCAGCACACAGCCATTTTAGCCCGCTTTGAGCCGGTTATGCGCAGGTCGTTAGGCCGAAAATACTGAGGCCACTTACCTGGAGTTTTTGACTATATGGAATCGCAATACACTCTATTGCTCGGGTTCTCTTATAGCTTGTGTCCCGATGGGAAGCCAGGCTCATACAATCGGGATATCGCTGCTGATATTCGCAAATGGGTTTCTAAGAACTTGAACGCTACCGACCATTTACTGCTAGCAGCACAATGGGAAATTGTTGACGCCCTTGGCACCGAATACGTGGGACCGGACCCGTTTGTCGCGCCACCACCCCTGTTCGATGAAGACGACATTCTCGATGCTGACGGTTTCATCCGTTTGCTAAAGAGAGGCGAAACTGCTGGGGTACGTGAACTAGCTCTTACTCTTCGCAACGTTCTGCACGAGGTCGGGTACGAATCTGACGAAAAGGACGAAAACACCATTTTTGATTACGCAAGCCTGAACGCTATGCGGCTTGCAATCTACTTAAATCCACTACTCAATGACAACACGTTCTACAAACGATTCCGACCAAATGTAGAGCTACATGATTTACATCGGCCTAAGCTAGGTGCACTTGGATTTGAGAAGCGCGAAATGCCCGCCAGAGAAGAATCACTGCTACCATGTCAGACAATGCGAGTAAATCAACTAATCATTGAGTCAATTGTGCCCAACGATGACATTCTCAAGCGTGGCACATATCTTAGTACGAATCGTGTACTTGAGCGTGTCCTTACACATTTTAAGGAAAAGCTCGTACAAATTCAACGTGTATTGGTTTTCGGTTTTCCAGCGCACAGCCCACGTTGTCGTCGTCAAACAATCGAATCATTCTGGAGCGTAGGTCGGCATATTGATCCAAAAGATGTAGTCAATGTTCGCTATGTCGAACGAGTCAAATGGAACGAGTTGCCGTGGGATGAAAACACGGCACAAATATGGTGCAGGTCTCTAGAAAACTGGCTCGATTATGAGAAAATGGGACAGAGACGATTATAGTAGAAATGCGGCCTAACACTGCGTGCACCTGACGTGAACCCCCGTGACGAATTGAGGTCAGGTACTCGTTTCAAAGTGTTTGCTGCGGTGAGGTCTCTCGCCTTCGGTAACGGCAGGGTTCAGGCAGGTGACGCTTGCCGTTAGGAAACGGATAATGGAAAAACTGATTTTACTCTTGGAGAGGTTTCTGAATGTATAATTTGCTTGTAACTGCCGAAGATGGCGCGTGGGACAAACCTGCGTATGAATATGATCTTGACAGGGCAGTTCAAGAGTATACTGTTAAATCAATAAGTGAAAAATACAAGTCATTTAGTGAAAAAGCAGTAACTGACTTGACTGGATTCCCATCCTTATTTTTGTATGAAATTGGTGCAGGAGATAATGCGCGGATAGGATGGATAAAGAAAATCAGACGTCGCATCAAATCTGTAGTCATTGAATATGAAGTGGAAAGAGCATTTCCACCCATTCCATCAAGTGCAATTCAGGAAATAAGACTCATTTTAGACATTAATGAGTGGGAATTCAATCGGACCCACTGGGGCAGCAAAAGATGTCAACTTGTTTTCTGTTCTTCTTGAGGCGGGATTGATTACCAAGGTTCAAATCAATTGTATAAACCGCCCCATACTGACTTCTTCAACTAATGGTCAGGTTCGGCAGTTGGTTGTTTCTCCTCAAGTATTCAACGTCCCTTCTCAACAGCCAGAGACTGATCTCGTTTCGGTAATGATGCCGTTCGACGCAAGCTTTACACCAGTTTATGAGTCCATAAGAAAAGTTTGTAAGAAAGTCGGCCTACGCTGTCTTCGTGCAGACAATATTTGGGAAGAGAGCGCAGTAATCCAGGATATCTTCAATCTGCTTTATCGTAGCTGTATTGTGGTGGTAGATTTTTCTGGCCGGAATTCCAACGTAATGTATGAAACAGGCATAGCTCATACGCTTGGTCAACCAGTAATTCCTATTTCACAGTCAACCAATGATGTTCCTTTTGATCTCCGTCATCATCGCTGCCTTCTGTATTTGCCAAACAAGGAAGGATTATTGCAAATGCAGGCAACTTTGGAGGAACGTCTGAGGACCATAAATCCCTAACTTTGTTTGGTGCGGACGGCGCAGCCCTGCCGTCAATTTCATGATCGGAGAACCCGAACGTCTGTGCTCCTAATGAACACTGTGGAAGCTGCGCCGCCGCACAAACATGCGTTATGGTAGTAGAGTCTGTCCGAGAACTCAGAAAAGGCAATTGTCATTCTGAACGAAGTGAAGAATCTGATTCAAGAAAGCCACTCCCAGATGTGCCGCTTCACGGCATGGCGCCACAGGCGCTTATTTCGCTTCGCTCAACATGACAGATTGTAGAGGTTCTCGGACAGGTTCAGTAAGCGTCCCGCCAAAGCGGGTTTTTTTTGTACTAAGAAACAAGTGGCGTGTAAAGAAAATTCTCCGACCGCGCGTGGAGATCATCCCGCCTTGCGGGATTTGATCTTTCTGATATCTACCCCATCATAATGCTCGGCGAACTTATTTTACACGGCACAAGTACCAACAGGACGATCATCAACATTTATGAACATCAACATCAGAGTGCGGTTTGCTCCAAGTCCCACTGGCTATCTTCATATCGGCGGACTGCGGACAGCCCTGTACAATTATCTTTTCGCGAAAAGAAGTGGCGGCGTGTTTATTCTCAGAATTGAGGACACGGATAGAAGTCGCTACGTCGAGGGAGCAGTCGAGAACTTGATCGCGACGCTCAGATGGGCTGGCTTGGATTATGATGAAGGACCCGGAAAAGATGGGGGCTATGGTCCTTATGTGCAATCAGAGAGGCTTGATATTTATCAAAAGCATGTCAGCCAGCTTTTGGAGCAAGGCAAAGCCTACTACTGTTTCTGCACACCAGAGCGGCTCGATGAAATGCGCATGGTCCAGCAGAAGCGGGGCATCCCGCCAAAGTATGATAGAAAGTGTCTTCGTCTGACAAGGAAAGACATCGAGGAAAATCTGCAGAAGCAGGTTCGCACCGTTGTGAGAATGAAGATTCCGGATGATGCCACTGTTGTGGTGGACGACGTTATTCGAGGACGAGTGGAGTTCAAGAGTGAACTGCTTGATGATCAGGTGTTAATCAAATCCGACGGTTATCCGACATATCATTTGGCAAATGTGGTTGATGATCACCTAATGAATGTCACACACGTGATTCGCGGTGAGGAGTGGTTGTCGAGCACCCCGAAGCATGTGCTTCTATACGAGTACTTCGATTGGGAGCTGCTGCCGACGTTTGCTCATCTCCCTCTGCTGTTGAATCTAGACAGAAGTAAGCTCAGCAAGCGCCAGGGTGATATCGCCGTCGAGGACTATCGTGCAAAGGGATACTTGCCAGAGGCATTGATCAACTTTGTCGCCCTCTTGGGATGGGGACCGATAGACGACCAAGATGTCTTTTCAATGGAGCAGTTGACTAAGGAGTTTTCGCTCGAGCGAGTTGGCAAGTCGGGTTCTGTGTTCAACATTGAGAAATTGAAGTGGCTCAACGAGCAACATATCCGGATGAAACCCAAAACCGAGCTTGGCAGCCCGTTAAAGTCAATTATTCAGCGTGAAGGATATCCTATTCCGCAAGACGAGTACCTATATCGAGTCGTTCAGCTTATGAAAGAACGGGTAACGGTCCTCGATGACTTTGTCACGTTCAGTCCATATTTCTTCACAGACCCGGAGAAATACGATGAGGGATACGTGAAGAAGAACTGGAAAGCAGATACTGCGAGTCATTTGAAGGATCTCTCCGTCCGGTTTTCGGGACTCCAAGAGTGGACTGATCAAGCAGTCGAGAAAACAATCCGTGAGGCTGCATCAGAGCTGAAGGTAGATGCAGGAAGACTCATACATCCACTTAGACTTGCCTTGACAGGGGTGAGCATTGGACCAGGTCTGTTTGAATTGATGGCAGTGTTAGGGAAGGAGACTGTGCTTCGGCGAATCACAAAAGCAATTGATGTGCTGAGGTAGTAGGGGCGATCCATGAATCAACCCGCCTACTTGACAATCACGTTTTAATTTGATATATTCTCCTCAACTTTGGAAGAGATCGGCGAGTGCAAAAGCATCATGTCATTAGGCTGCGAAACGCCGTCTTCTATGCGTTTCACGGAGTTGCCTCCGACGAGCAAAGGATAGGCGGAAAGTTCGAGGTGGATGTTGATCTGCATGTGGACTTTGGAAACGCTGCAGACCATGACAACCTGAAGCAAACGGTGGATTACGAGCAGGTTTATGATTGCATCAGACAGATAGTAGTCTCGAAGAACTTCCGGCTCCTTGAGTCATTAGCTTCCAGGATAGCCAAAGGGATTCTTGATGCATTTGCGCAAGTTGAGAAGATAGTTGTGCGAGTTCGGAAGCCGAGTGCACCAGTCAAAGGTGTCGTAGATTATGTGGAAGTAGAAATCGCTGAAACAAGGCAGTAGCATGGCTCAGGTCTTCCTGGGATTAGGCTCAAATGTGGGGGATAGACTCGACTATCTGAAGCTTGCGCTCGATGCAATACGGAAGATCCAGCTGTCCAAGTGCACGAGCGTATCTTCGATATATGAGACAGAGCCTGTAGGACACAGAGAACAGAGCAGGTTTCTCAATCTTGTCCTTGAACTGGAGACACAGCTTGAGCCAGTTGGCTTGTTGTCGGCGCTGAAACGCATTGAAGGTGCACTTGGAAGGAGCAGTCGAGAGCGGTGGGGACCTCGAGAGATTGATATTGATATCCTATTATACGGTCAGATAGTCTTCAAGACGAGCTTGCTCATCATTCCACATCCTGAACTTGAACGCCGGCGATTTGTATTGATCCCCTTGAGCGAAATCGCACCTGCGGTGGTTCACCCCACATACAACAGAACTATTGCTGAGCTGTTGCAGCGATGTACTGACAGCAGCGACGTGGAGAAAACCAATCATCGTTTATCGTAACGTGGAGCTTTTTTGCGACAGACAACCTCTGAAATCCGCTACATTGCCGTTGAAGGTGTGATCGGCGTTGGGAAGACAAGTCTGGCATCAATGCTCGGGGAACGATTGGGGGCGAGAATCGTATTAGAGCAATTTGAAGACAATCCTTTCCTTCCAAAGTTCTACGAAGATCCTGAACACTATGCGTTTCAAACGCAAATCTATTTTCTGCTGAGCCGCTATAAACAGCAGCAGACGTTGGTGCAAGAGGATCTCTTTCATCAGTATTTGGTGACCGATCACATATTTGATAAGGACAAGATCTTCGCCTACCTGAATCTCCAGAATGATGAATTGAGAATGTATGAGACGATCGTCAGTCAAATCGAACGCAATGTTCGCACGCCTGATTTGGTCGTCTATCTGCAGTCAAGTTCTGAGCGCTTGATGATGAACATCAGAAAGAGGAACCGAAAGATTGAGAAACATATTTCCGAAGAGTATATTCGAGATCTGAACGAAGCGTACAACTACTTCTTCTTTCGCTACAAGCGTGCACCATTGCTGATCGTGAACTCTACGGAGATAGACTTTGTCAACCACAAAGAAGATTTCGATGAGTTGGTCAGCGCGATTCTTCGACCTGTGCACTCAGCGGTAGAGTACTACACTCCTTTGTCGAAACACAGATGAGATGGCAATGTTACTGCGACTGATACTTTGGGGCTTGCTGATCTATTTTGCTGTGAAGCTGATACAAACAGTAATCGTGTCGTTGGGAAGAAAGCGCTTTGATCAGCCACCCGTGTCTGGCAAGAAGGGGACGGATCCGCACCGGACGAGAACTGTGGACATCCCACAGAATTGCATACGAGACGCTGATTTTGAAGACATCGAAGAGAAGCAGAATGCCCATTAGCAGCAGAGCGTCTTGTGTTTCCAGTCCAGTTCATATAGCAAATGATGGGAGCAAACTGTGGGAAGAATCCGCACCTGTCTAAACACACCCTTCATCAACAGTATTGAACGCAACTTCAAGCTCTTCCTCTTCAAATGCATCAGCGTGTTCTTTCGCAAAGATGATATCCACACGATCTCACTCGAGAATGTAAGGAGCATCCTTATCGTTCGCCAGCACAACCAACTTGGTGATATGCTATGCGCTGTTCCCGTATTTCGTGCACTGCGTCAAAGGTTCCGTGATGCTCACATCACTCTGGTTGCCAGTCCGGTGAACCATGACGTGGTTCTCAACAATCCCTATCTAGATGAGATAATTAGCTACGACAAGGTCAGCTATTTTAGGTCGCCGAAAGGATTTTGGAGATTCTGCAAGAAGCTGCGAGAGAGGGAATATGATTTGGCAATCGTTCCCTCAACTGTTGCCGTGTCTGTTACCAGCGATGCAATAGCATACCTCTCAGGCGCAAGAATCAGAATCGGGGCGAACAGCATTGACGGGAGGAAGAATCCTTCAGGATTCCTATTCAATGTACGAGTAGATTTAGATTGGCGAAATCAGTCTTTGAAACATCAGACGGAACGTAATCTTGACATAGTGCGCCCCTTTAGCATTGACACGGGTGATTTGAGTCCCGTGATTCGCTTGACAGATGAGGAGAGGAAGTTCGCTGACGAATTCATTGAGAAGAACATAGGTGATAAAATGACGGTGATAGGAATTCACCCGGGAGCTGGGAAAGAGTCAAATCGGTGGAGTGCGGAACGATTTGCTCAACTGGCCGATAAGTTAGCACAGAAGTTCAATGCTTTGATCCTTGTGAGTCAGGGACCGGTGGATGATTTACTGGTTGCTGCTATGATAGAGGAGTTATCCTGTCAATATGTTGTTCTCAAACCGATTCGAGAGGTCGCAGCGGTAATTAGCAAGCTCAGTCTCTTCGTCACGAACGACACAGGTATCATGCACGTGGCAGCGGCGATGAACACGCCTGTGCTTTCGCTCTTTGGTCCCACTGATCCCTTGCAGTGGGCGCCCGTTGGAAGAAGAAATAAGTATATTCTCGGCAGATGCGAGAACGTTAACTCTATTACGGTTGACAAGGTCTATCGCATTGCCGTAGATATGATCAAATCCTCTCGTGAACTCGATTTGAGTGAATGAGAGCAAGATGCGCGACTGCCAAGCATGCTTTCGACACAGTCTCATGCTCCTGGACAGACCGCGCAATTGACGCTCTCAAATCGTAAGTTAGGTTTGCACGTGTGCCCCACGTTGCGGTCTTAGCACACAAGCAGAGGAATGATAGACGAAGAATTCGTTGTGGACAAAAGTGCTTGATTCTATCAGCATTTTTTCTTATTTTCCAAACAGTCGGCAATGACTTTCACGGTTGAAGGCGCCGGCAACCCACGCAGCGAAAAGGATATAACCTCAGGCAGGAACACGTATCCAGACTCCCAAGAGGGCTTAACCTACTGTGACAAAGCGATTGAGAAGCCAAGTTGAGAAACTTAAGCTGCTTGAGACGCGCATCTGCGACCTTCCTATCAAAATCGAAGGTCTGCTGGATGAATGCATCAAGCGGGTCGGGCACGAGCTTGGTCGGAAGCACATCCGTTTTCGTCCAGAGTACTATCTTGGCTTGGAGTGGGGATGTGTGGACAAGAGCATTTCGATTGAACTGCCGTTCTGGTTCGCTTTACCTACGCTGATGGAGATTGAGGATGAAAATGCGTATGAAGGCGTGGAAAGCGAGGAAGAGATCCTCATGGAACTTCGCCATGAGGTTGGACATGCGATGAACTACGCCTATCGGCTGCACAGGGAAAACGATTGGAGAAGAGTTTTTGGCAACTTCAAGAAGAAGTACCCACGAGGGAGTTATTTTGCCCACAATCCCTGGAGCAAGCGGCATGTTCGACATTTGCCGGACCACTATGCTCAGAAACATCCAGACGAGGACTGGGCAGAGACATTTGCCGTATGGTTGACACCAAGATCAAACTGGAAGACCATCTATTCCAAGACGCCAGCGATGGACAAGTTGAACTACGTGGATAGTACGATGGAAAGGCTACGCCACGAAGAGGTATTGAATCCTGCCCGCAAGCGTGATCGCCCGGTTGAGAAGGTTGAGCAGACCGTCGCGGCGTTCTATGGCATTGACTTCGAGGAAGTGATAAAGGAGGATGAGCTGGCCGAATATGTCGAGGATCTGAAAGGCGTGTTTCAGTATGATGGAGCACATCGCTATCATCTTCGGGATGCCTGGAAATTCGTCCACAGATACTCGCCTCTGATCGTTGACAAAGTCGCAACATGGATCTACAATGCTGATAGGAATACGGTGCGAACTTATCTGCATCAGTTTGAAAGCATTTGTAGAACTTATGACCTGAAGATTCGAGCTGGCAGCGAGGAGGAGAAACTCATTGAGCTGGCTGTACTTGCAACTTATCGTGTATTGCACTCATGATGCCTGATTTGCATGTGGACAAGGATACTGTTCTCTTGGGGAAAGATCTGTTCCGATAAACGGAATCTGCAGAAGATGTGATGAAACAGACCTACATTGAAACTCTATCGAACTATGCTGGCGAGACAGTAACCGTCAAAGGATGGTTGTACAACAAGCGTTCGAGTGGGAAGATTCACTTTCTTCTCATTCGGGATGGGACGGGGATTGCTCAGTGTGTCCTGCTGAAGGGAGGGGTATCAGACGAACTGTTCCGAACTTATGAGGAGGTCACGCAAGAATCATCACTGGTTGTCACGGGCAAAGTGCGCAAAGAGGGGCGGGCACCAGGTGGATACGAGATCGAAGTGTCTGATCTTCAAGTTCTTCACGCTGCTAAAGACTATCCCATCACCCCGAAGGAACATGGCGTGGAGTTTCTGATGGATCGCCGCCATTTATGGCTGAGATCACGGCGTCAGCACGCAATTTTGCGGGTTCGGCATCACTTGGTGAAAGCCATCCGAGAGTTCTTCGATAATCGCGGCTTCGTGCTGATAGATGCGCCTATCTTTACCCCTGCCGCTTGCGAAGGAACATCAACACTATTTGAGACGGAATACTTCGACCTCGGAAAAGCATATTTGACTCAGTCAGGTCAGTTATATGCTGAAGCAGGGGCGATGGCGTTTGGCAAGGTCTACACCTTCGGTCCCACATTTCGTGCCGAGAAATCGAAGACTCGTCGGCATCTCACAGAGTTCTGGATGATTGAACCCGAGGTCGCCTTTGCAGATCTGTATGACGACATGGAACTCGCAGAGGAGTTCCTGGAGTACATTGTCTCATCTACCTTGAAGCATAAACAAGAAGAACTGAAGACGCTCGAGCGGGACACAAAGTATCTTGAAAACGTCAAGAAGCCATTGCCTCGCATCCACTACGATGATGCTGTGGAGCTCCTGAAGAAACGGGGTGTAGATTTTCAATGGGGAAATGATTTCGGCGGGACTGATGAGACGATCATCTCGGAGCAGTTTGATCGTCCTATAATGGTGCATCACTATCCCGCGGCTGTGAAGGCGTTCTATATGAAACGTGACTCGGGACGGCCCGACCTAGCACTCGCTGTTGACGTGCTTGCTCCAGAAGGTTATGGGGAAATCATCGGTGGCAGTCAACGTGAAGATGACTATGATACACTGGTGCAGCGCATCAAAGAGCAGAGGTTGCCCCAAGAGTCATTTGAGTGGTACTTGGATCTTAGACGCTACGGATCCGTTCCACACGCTGGTTTTGGACTCGGCTTGGAGCGGACCGTGTCTTGGATCTGTGGGCTTGACCACATTCGTGAGACTGTTCCATTTCCAAGAATGATCTATCGTCTCACTCCATAGTGCAATCACATGATCTATGAAGAGAATCGGTTGTTTGCTGCTGGCGGTTTGCGTATGTTTCGTCCTCGCAGTGGAGTCTTCACGTGCACAAGTGAATGTGAGTCCTCAAAGTCGCGCCAAGGGATGGGATCGGCCTGTTTTCGGTCTGGGTGTTGGAGTGGGACTACTTTCCGGTGCAGGATTCAGCTTCAGGCATCATTTGCCTGAGCGATTCTCATACCAAATCACGGGCGGCATAATCAAGATTGAGAGCAACTTATCCTACGACATTGGTTTGGAGTTGCAGTTTGACTTGGTGAACGCCCAAACTCGGTTCTACGGTTTGGTAGGTACGGGCTACTACTACGCAGGGACGTCGAGCAGGAACGACATGAAAGCACCATTCCGTTTTGGAGCAGGTGCGGGAGTCGAGTGGAATGTCTCAGGGGGATTTCATTTCACCCTGGCGGGGGCGCTAACGTATTTCTCTGATGGTGACATTCTCCCGCTGCCCCAATGTGGTCTGTATTTCTACTTTCTCTAGAACCGTCAGTGCTGAAGGATAAATCGCTAACTTACGCTATCTCTTAGAACTCCCTTTTTCTCAACAGCTATGACGTTGGATCGCATATCCTTCTTTGTTTTGGCTGCAGTGGCAATCATCTCCGCACTGCTTATGATTACCAGACGAAATCCCGTGATGAGTGCGTTGTATTTGATAGCCAACTTCTTCATGCTCGCTGGGATATACCTGATGCTCAAAGCTCAGTTTCTGGCGATCATACAGATTCTTGTGTATGCCGGCGCTATCATGGTTCTGTTTGTGTTCGTGATCATGCTGTTGAATCTGAGTGATGAGCAGAGACTTGCTGAACGGATCAACTACAAGAAGATTATCGCTTTCGTCCTTGCGGCTGCGATGTTCCTGGAAGTGATCTACGTTGTCAGCTTGTACCCGAGTGGAAATCTGCTGGCGCAGTCGCCTGATGCTGGAAAGATCGGCACAGTCGAATACATCGGAAGCCAGCTCTTCACCAAATTCATCTTTCCTTTTGAAATAACCTCAATGCTTCTTCTTGCGGCGATGATTGGCGCCATTGTCTTGGCAAAGAAGAGGTTAGAGTGAAATAATACGGAGGCTCTCCGGTTCAAAGCCTGGGAGCTGTTGCCTCCGGTCTACAGTCCGAGATTCAAAGTGACTATGGTTCCATTGAACTACTATCTGGCGCTCAGCGCGGTCCTTTTCAGCATTGGAGTTGTGGGTGTCCTTGTTCGCCGCAACGCTATCATCGTGTTCATGTGTATTGAACTCATGCTTAATGCTGTGAACCTGACGTTTATCGCTTTCTCATCGTTCCTTGGTGACGCAACTGGACAGATGCTAGTGTTTTTCGTTATCACTGTCGCAGCGGCTGAGGCAGCGGTTGGGCTTGCCATTATCATTGCGCTTTTCAGAAACAAGCAGACCGTGAACATTGATGAAGTGAACATTCTGAAGTGGTAAATGAGCGTTTGTAGTGCGACAATCCTTGTCGCCCCACGGTTCGCCCAAACTCAGAGATCCTAATCTGCCATGTATCAACTCGTTGGACTCATAGTACTCTTCCCACTGATTGGATTTGTCATCAACGGATTGCTCGGTCCGAAAATCAGAAGAGAAAATGTCATCGGAATTATCGGCAGTGGTGCCATCGGACTTTCGTTCGCCGCGGCGGGGCTTATCTTTTGGGGAATGCTTTCTGCGCCAGCGGGGGAACGGAAGCATATTGTTGAGCTATTTCAATGGATCGCAGCGGGAGCGCTAGATATCCACGTTGCATTTCAAGTTGACCAACTCTCCATCCTGATGACACTGATTGTGACTGGAGTAGGTTTTGTCATTCATGTCTATTCCATTGGATACATGCGCGGCGAGAGAGGCTTTGCACGATACTTCGCCTATCTGAATCTCTTCATCTTCGCGATGCTCACGCTTGTCCTGTCGGACAATTTCCTTTTGCTGTTTGTTGGATGGGAAGGGGTTGGTTTGTGCTCTTATCTTCTGATCGGCTTCTGGTATGATAGGAAGTTTGAGAAAAGCACGACCAGCGACGCAGCGATGAAGGCATTCATCGTCAACCGTATCGGCGATTTCGGTTTTCTCATCGGAATGTTCCTGATCTTCGTGACCTTTGGGAGCTTGAGTTTCGAGACTGTTTTCGCAAGAGCAGAAAGTCTGGACGTCGGCAATACAACGATGTTCTGGATTACACTGCTCTTGTTCGTTGGCTGCACAGGGAAGTCAGCACAGCTCCCACTCCACGTCTGGCTGCCAGATGCCATGGCTGGACCAACTCCCGTCTCAGCGCTTATTCACGCTGCGACGATGGTCACGGCTGGTGTGTATCTCGTCGCTCGTGCTTCTGTGCTCTTTGCACTAGCACCTATGACGATGGAGATCATCTCGATAATCGCAATCTTCACAGCATTATTCTCCGCGACGATTGGATTAGTTCAAAATGGGATTAAAAAAATCTTGGCGTACTCCACCATCAGTCAACTTGGATACATGTTCTTGGGACTTAGTGTTGGCGCATTTGCCTCGGGAATTTTCCACTTGATGACACACGCTTTTTTCAAGGCGTGTCTCTTTCTCGGAGCAGGTGCGGTGATCCATGCGATGAATGGCGAGGAGAACATTCAGAGGATGGGCGGACTGAGGACCAGACTTCCGATCACGTACTGGACATTCCTGATCGCTTCCCTTGCCATTGCTGGATTCCCGGGCACAGCAGGATTCTTTAGCAAAGACGAGATTCTCTGGAAGGTGTTCTCTCAAGGTTCAGTTGTGTTATGGTTGTTCGGTGTGCTTGGCGCCGGGCTTACTGCATTTTATATGTTTAGACTTGGCTCGTTGGCATTCCAAGGAGGACAAAGATGGGAAGGTGGAGTTCATCCACACGAAGCCCCGAAGACCATGACGATCCCGCTCGTCATACTCGCTGCACTCTCAGTGTTTGGAGGATTGGTCGGCATTCCTCCAAGCCTTGGTGGTGGAAACGCTATCGAGCATTGGCTCGACCCAGTGTTTGAAAGGGCGACTGCAAAGCTTGCGGTTGTCACTCACTACGCTGAATCAACTGAACAAACGCTGATGATTATCTCCGTGCTTGTTGCCTTGTCAGGAATCGCCCTGGCGCTCTATATCTACGTCAAACGCATTGAGATCGCGAGAACGGTTGCCGCTTCGCTGCGCGGAATATACAGCCTGCTCTTCAACAAGTACTATGTTGATGAAGTCTATGTTGCTGTCTTTGTCACACCAACCGTCAAAGGATCAGACAGAGTACTGTGGCGATGGTTTGACGTTCGAATCATTGACGGTGTCGTCAATGGCATAGCGTGGGTTGTCGGCGCAGTTAGCGGTCTTATGCGCCGAGGACAGACGGGTCTCGTGCAGGGCTACGCAGTGATGGTGATAGTCGGTGTCATTTTCATTTTGGGGTGGCTGATATTCAAGTAGCGCTATGCTACCAAATAGCTGTTATGGATTGTCGGCTATCAGGATCATTCAAAGATGTCTGCATGATGGAATTCATATCGTTAATTCATGTTCTCCTACTAGCAGGAGGTAACCCGCGGTAATGCTGGACTCTCACATCGTCTCAGTCACAATCTTCTTTCCGCTCGTTGGAATCCTCATTATCCTCTTTCAGGATAGAGAAAGCGAAAGAGCAATCAAAACGATTGGTCTGCTGACGTCAATCATCACCTTTCTGCTTTCACTTTACCTGTATCTGATCTTCGATCCCAGCAATCCTAACATGCAACTGACCGAGCATGTGCAGTGGATCAAGAACCTGAATGTGAGTTACTTCGTTGGGGTTGACGGTATATCGCTCCTCTTGGTAATGCTCACGACGCTGCTGACTCCGATTGCTCTTCTTTCCTCATGGCAGTCTATCCAGAGACGCCTCAAAGAATATGTGATAATGATGCTCCTCCTCGAAGTTGGCATGGTCGGCGTCTTCTGTTCTCTAGACTTGTTCCTGTTCTATGTGTTCTGGGAACTGGTTTTGATACCGATGTATTTCATCATCGGTGTGTGGGGGGGACCTGCACGGATCTATGCCGCCATCAAGTTCGTCATCTATACGATGGTGGGCAGTCTGCTGATGCTCGTGGCTATTATCTGGCTTGGCTACTATGCTTCGACTCAGCCGAACGGACAGTTCACAACAGATTTACTTCAGCTCTACAGCATCGCTCCCACAATTCCACTTCACATTCAAAGCTGGATGTTCCTTGCGTTTGCGCTCAGCTTCGCGATCAAGGTTCCGCTCTTCCCGCTTCATACTTGGCTTCCTGACGCCCATGTGGAAGCTCCAACGGCGGGAAGCGTCATTCTTGCGGGCGTTCTACTGAAGATGGGTACCTATGGTCTGGTTCGATTCTGTCTGCCGCTTTTTCCATTCGCCTCCCTGCAATTCGCACCCTACGTTGCTGTGCTCGCAGTGATAGGCATTATCTACGGCGCTCTCGTCTCGATGGTTCAGCCTGATCTGAAGAAGCTCGTTGCTTATTCATCCGTCAGTCACTTGGGCTTTGTTGTGCTTGGCATCTTCGCCATGACCGAAGAAAGTCTGCAGGGGAGCATCATCCAGATGGTCAACCACGGACTTTCCACCGGGGCGCTGTTCCTTATCGTCGGAATGATTTACGACCGCCGTCACACCCGCATGATTGCAGATTTCGGCGGACTCGCTCGCCAGATGCCTGTGTTTGCGACGTTCTTCATGATTGTGTCACTGTCGTCAATCGGACTTCCTGGGTTGAACGGATTCGTTGGTGAGTTCCTGATCCTGCTCGGTTCTTTCAAGTCTGATGTATTGCACAGCTATGCTTTTGCCATTGCTGGGGCAACTGGTGTCGTGTTCGCTGCGTGCTATATTCTGTGGATGTACAAACGGGTAATGTTTGGTACTCTCGATAAACCTGAAAACCAGAAACTGCTCGATCTCTCGAAGCGTGAGATCGCTGTGCTTGTCCCAATTGTGCTTTTCATATTTTGGATTGGCGTCTATCCATCAACATTTCTAAGTCGCTCCGCTGCGTCTGTGAAGCAGACGGTTGAGCGAATAGAGTCTGTGAGATCTCCGGCGTCCATTACTGTCTCCTCGAAAGCAGCAGATGAAAAGACGAGATGAAGGAGCGATTGATAGATCCATCATAGTGTTGTGAATTGTGCTACACAATTTGACATTCGAATTGCGCAATCTGAAATCCTTATGATATCATTTGACTACTCCGACTTGGTCGGTGTCCTTCCGGTCCTCGTCGTGACAGTATTTGCGCTCATCCTCCTGGTGTTGGATGCAGTGCTCAAGAGGCGAGCTGATGTTGCGTTTGTGGCTGGTCTGCTGGGCATTATGATAACTATCGGCTGTGCAGCTTATACGTTTCCCTTGAGGGGTACTGCTTTCGGCGGAATGATCATGACGGGTGGCTATGCGAGCTTCCTTGATATTGTCCTGTGTTTCGCTGCGCTGCTCACGACGTTGCTGTCGAAGACCTATCTTGAGAAGGAGAACATCGCCCTAGGCGAGTATTACACGCTTATACTCTTTGCAACGCTTGGCATGATGTTACTAGCGTCAGGGTTAGATCTGATTGTAGTCTTCTTAGGCTTGGAGTTGATGTCCATCTGCCTTTACATACTTGCTGGCTTCATGAGGAAGCGGCTGAAATCTAATGAATCAGCACTGAAGTATTTTCTGCTCGGAGCTTTTACGACGGGATTCTTCCTTTACGGCATTGCACTCATATATGGGACATCTGGTACGACAAACCTGAGCAGGATCTACGCCGCACTCCCTTACTTGAGTCAGCTAACGATGTTTTGGATTGGAGTTGGTTTCCTGATTGTCGGCTTCTCTTTCAAAGTTGCCGCGTTCCCCTTTCACATGTGGGTGCCTGATGTATATGAAGGGGCGCCTACGACGGTCTCAGCGTTTATGTCCACTGGAGGAAAATCGGCAGCGTTCGGTGCTTTCGTATTGGCATTCATGTATGCATTCAGCTCTGGCGGAGAGAAGATCCGAGACGTGATTGCGATTCTCTCCGTGGCATCCATGATCGTCGGGAATGTCGTTGCCATTTCTCAGACGAATATAAAGCGGATGCTTGCTTACTCTAGTATTGCCCATGCCGGCTACATGCTGATTGGCTTGGCAGCCGCTAACAGCCTTGGACAAAGTGGAATTCTGTACTATCTTCTTGCCTACACCTTCATGCAGATTGGAGCATTCGGTGTTGTCTCTGTTATTGAGCGGCAGGAAGAAAAGAATTTGCAGATTGCCGACTACGCCGGACTGGGCTTCAGAAAACCGCTTCTTGCAGCGATGATGTCGCTCTTCCTGTTTAGTCTTGCAGGAATTCCGCCGCTCGCAGGATTCTTTGGTAAGTATTACATCTTTGTAGCTGCGATCAATGCTGGCATGACGTGGCTTGCGATTGTCGGCGTGCTTGCGAGTGTTGTGTCTGTCTATTTCTATATCGGTGTCGTAGTGTCCATGTACTTCAAGGAGCCAGAGGACGTGTCAAATGTCGAGACTTCAAAGACAGGAATGACGGCTCTGGCGATCTCCTCGCTAGCGGTGATCGCACTTGGAATTCTACCTTCGTACGTCATCGAGATTACTGAGAGACTGTTCTAAGGAAGAACAATTCATAGTGAGCTTGACGAACTATGCAGAAAGTCGCTACTTCAGACGAGGTGCGGTCATGTGATCAGACCGCGATTCAGCAGATCGGAATTCCCGGCATTCTGTTGATGGAGAACGCAAGCCGCGGCGTTGTGGATGCAATTCAGAATGAATGCGGCTCAGTTGAAGGCAAGAAGATCTTCATATTCTGCGGGAAGGGGAACAATGGCGGTGATGGCTTGGCTGTTGCTCGGCATCTGCACAATCGCGGCGCGAATGTCCATGTTCTTGTCGCCGGTAGAATGGAAGAGGTGAGAGGCGATGCCAAGATCAACCTTGACATCATTAAGAAAATGGCGAATGAGAAGGAGAGCTCGACGGTGCTTGAACTCCGTGAGATTCCAGCCAAGAGGCAGTTGCAGAGACTGGGCAAGCCAGATTTGATCATTGACGCACTCCTTGGCACTGGGATGAAAGGCGATGTGGAAGGTGTCGTCAGAGACATCATCAAATGGATCAACGGTTCCGGTATCAAGGTTGTTGCTGTGGACATCCCTTCGGGCGTGAATAGCGATACGGGACAGGTCGGCAACATCGCGGTCAAGGCGGATATTACTGTGACCATGGCTCTCAGAAAAAGAGGATTGCTGATGGGCAAGGGGCGTGAACACACTGGATCATTATATGTTGCAGACATCAGCACACCCAAGTTCGTTCTGAACACTGAGAAGATAAAGACTTACTGGCTTGAGGCAGAGGACATCGCCACAAGGTTACCAAAGCGCCCGTTGGACGCACACAAGCACTCCTGTGGAAAGATCTTCGTGTTGGCTGGCTCTCGAGGACTGACCGGTGCCGCAGCGATGTGTTCCGAGTCGGCGATGCGTGTTGGTGCCGGTGCGGTGGTTCTGGGCATTCCGGCAAGTTTGAATCCGATCTTGGAGGAGAAGGTTACAGAGGTTATGACAGCGCCGCTTGCAGATTCTCCGGGTGGTTCACTCAGCATGGATGCATTGCCTGCAATCAACGAACACATTAACTGGGCAGATGTGCTGCTGATTGGTCCGGGACTCTCGCGAAACAGCGAAACACAAGAGCTCGTTCGTGAACTAATCCCAAAGCTTGACAGACCTACAGTCATTGATGCTGACGGGCTTAATGCTTTAGCTGAGGATCTCAGTGTACTTAAGAAAAGCAAAGCCAACATTATTCTGACTCCACACTACGGGGAGCTTTCCCGTCTCATCAGACGGAGCGCAAAGGAAATCGAACAGGATCGGGTTGAAGTCGCGCGACACGTCGCTAAGGAATTCAAAGTGGTGCTTATCTTGAAAGGTGCACCAACGGTTGTCGCTCATCCCAACGGAAATGTGTATATCAACTCGACAGGAAACCCAGGTATGGCAACTGCCGGAGCGGGAGACATACTGGCGGGCGCGGTTGTTGGGCTGATGGCGCAGAAGCTCAGCACGCTTGACGCGGCGATTGCAGGTGTCTATCTTCACGGCTTAGCAGGCGACATAGCGAAAGAGCATTTGGGTGAAATGAGCCTTATGGCAATGGACATCATGCGTCATCTGCCGGCGGCGCTGGAAAGCTTACGAGCACGTCGTTGCTCATGAGTTGGATCAATATGCGGAGTGTTGCTTGAGAAGGGGTTTCGCGAGCACCATAATCGAGTTCAATAGAAACTTGGGATAGTTCGCTTTTGATGACGAGCTTTGTTCGCTATCAGTTGCCCGCCGTAGTATGGACGGCTTTTGTTTTCGTTCTTTCTTCGCTTCCAGGAAGCGCCTTTCCAGAGATCAAGATATGGAATGCTGACAAGTTCGTCCACACAGGTCTTTTCTTTGTACTTTGTTGGCTGGTCCACCGAGCACTCTGGTTTCAATCGAAGAGCCGCTTCCTGAAATATCGGAGTGTGGGATTAGCATTTCTGTTTGTTGCGCTTTATGGTGTGTTGGATGAATTTCATCAAGGATTCATTCCAGGTAGAACTCTAGACATCTATGATGCGCTTGCTGATGTCATGGGCGGAGCACTCTTCACGGTTGGTTTTATGCTTACTATCGTGTTGAAGAAGAATCGGAATCGTCACTAAGGAAAGACCTCTTCTGAGGAGTTTCCTTCACCAGTGTGTGCAATGCCTGGCACTAATTTGACTTTCAGAGAAAAAATCCTTATCATTACTTCAGGTTGAAGTTCGATCTTGTTCATACAGACATTCGAAGTGCAGCGCGTGCCGGATTGATTGCGACAGAACATGGGGTTGTTGAGACCCCAATTTTTATGCCTGTCGGAACGCAAGGCTCGGTGAAAGCCGTAGAGCAGAGGGAATTGGAAGAAATCGGGACACAGATCGTCCTGGCTAATACATATCATCTCTACTTGCGACCGGGGACGGAGATCATCGCGCGAGCGGGAGGTTTGCATAAGTTCATGGGTTGGAAAAAGCCGATACTAACTGATAGTGGCGGCTTTCAAGTTTTTAGTCTGGCTAGTCTGAGCAAGGTGAGTGAGGAGGGCGTCAGATTTCAGTCGCACATTGACGGCTCGCGTCACTTTTTCACACCCGAGCGTGTTATCCAGATAGAGCGCATCATCGGCGCAGATATCGTGATGGTGTTCGATGAATGCACTGCGTATCCATGCGAGCTTGAGTATGCCAGGGAGTCGAATGAACGCACACTAAGATGGGCAGAGCGTTGTCGGAGTGAATATGAAAAATCGGAGCCACCGCATGGTTGCGCGCAAGCGCTCTTCGGAATTGTCCAAGGAAGTACTTATCCGGAGGTTCGAGAGCATAGTTCGCGATCTTTGGCGTCCATGAGTTTTGATGGCTATGCCATCGGTGGTCTTGCCGTTGGCGAACCCACTGAAATTATGTACGACATCACGAAGCTGTGCTCGGACATATTGCCTGAGGACAAACCGCGGTACTTGATGGGCGTGGGAACGCCTGAGAACTTGTTGGAATGCATCGAACGAGGGATGGATATGTTTGACTGCGTGCTTCCGACGCGAAACGGTCGCAATGCGATGGCGTTCACGAAGAGTGGTTCGATGAGTATCAAGAATGCAGTGTACAAGGAGGACTTCCGCCCAATTGATGAAGAGTGCGAATGCTACACGTGTCGAAGCTTCACGCGTGCCTACTTGAGGCATTTGTTTCTGGTGGATGAGATTCTACCGCTTCAGCTTACGTCCCTTCACAACCTGCATTTCTATCTCTATTTGATGGGCGAAGCACGAAGGGCGATCCTTCGCGACGGATTTTCGGAATGGAAACAGGAAGCTCTCAAAAAACTGAGAATTCAGACGCCGGAAAGTTTATAGATCATTCCTGCCAAAGTGATAGGCAGGAGTCATTCACAAACTCATTTGCTGGAGGCTGATTTGATTTACCATTCAATGCTAGCGATGGCGCCAAGTCAGAACGGCGGTGGTGGCAGCTTGTACACCACGCTAATCATGTTCGCGCTGATCTTCTTCATCTTCTATTTCATGATCCTACGTCCACAGCAGAAGCGACAGAAAGAACGGCAGAAGATGCTCAGTGCTTTGAAGAAAGGAGATAAGGTTGTCACGTCTGGAGGTATCCACGGGACCATTGTCGGTCTTGAAGATAAGACGGTATTAGTGCAGATTGCCGAGAATACAAAAGTCAAACTTGAAAGAGGTTCAGTTACAAGTATCCCTAGAGAAGGTGGAACTACCACACCGTAAGGGATGCTCTTCGACTCGTTGAAGAGACAAAGTGCAAGCATTGCCACGAGCGACTGCTTGCACTTTTGATTTAATTCTCCGAATAGCAGAATTGTTATGGGACGGTTCAACGTAATTGCAGAAGCCATTGAGGATATTCGCAATGGCAAAGCGGTGATTGTGGTTGATGATGAAAGCAGGGAGAATGAGGGGGATTTCATCGCTGCGGCTGAGAAAGTGACACCAGAGATGATCAACTTCATGGCGAAATACGGGCGGGGGATCATCTGCGCACCGCTCACGTCGCAGCGTACACTGGAGCTGGGACTGGATATGATGGTGGAACACAATACGGCGCTGTATGGGACTCCTTTTACTATAAGTGTTGACACGAAGAAAGGAACCACCACCGGGATTTCGGCGGCAGACCGCGCTGCGACAGTTCAAGCTCTCATTGACTCGTCCACCAAGCCGAATGATCTAGCGAAGCCGGGACACATCTTCCCATTGCGTGCTGTTGACGGTGGAGTACTGCGGCGAGCTGGACACACGGAAGCCGCAGTTGACTTGGCGACGTTGGCGGATCTCTATCCAGCTGGTGTTCTATGTGAGATCATGAGCGACGATGGGACCATGGCTCGCGTGCCTGAACTGCTCCAGATCGCAGCGGAGTTTGATCTGAAGATCATCACCGTCAAGAACTTGATCGAATATCGGCTGCAGCGTGAGAAACTCGTTCGCAAGATAACTCAGGAAGTGAGTCTTCCAAGCAGGTTTGGCGATTTTCGGCTGCAGTTATACGAAGACATTATGAACGGTGAGCAACATATCGCTTTGATCAAAGGCGCTGTCGCGACCAGTGATCCTGTGTTGGTGCGAGTCCATTCCGAGTGTCTGACCGGCGACATTTTCGGTTCGAAGAGATGCGACTGTGGCGAGCAACTGTCCGCTTCTCTGGAGATGATTGAACGAGAAGGACGCGGCGTCGTGCTTTACTTGCGCGGTCAGGAGGGACGAGGCATTGGCTTGCATAACAAACTCAGAGCGTATGTCCTGCAGGAACAAGGCAAAGACACCGTTGAAGCAAACGAAGAGCTGGGTTTCCCGCCGGACTTGCGGCATTACGGCATCGGAGCCCAAATCCTTGCTGATCTCGGTCTGGAAAAGATACGTCTTATGACCAACAATCCAATGAAAGTTGTTGGCCTGCAGGGATACTGCTTGGAGATCGTTGAAGTTGTTCCCATTCAGGTGCCGCCAAATGAGGTGAATGAAAAGTATCTGAAAACTAAGAGAGATAAATTGGGACATCGTATTGTTGTTTGACAGCACAGACACGTAGTGCAGGTCTGTTGTTTGTCGGATGTGGAGAGTTAATCGAGAATCGGTTTTTCACCCTCAGTCCTTTCCTGGGGACTGTCCAAAAACTCCCCCGTAATGTCATTCTGAGTGGTACCACGGGCGCTCACTTCAGACGCGGAATTTATCCTGACCGAAGTGAAGGGCTCCTTCAGAATGATCCCGCACAGCGGGATTTCTTTTTGGACGACCCCATTAGCTGGGGATCAGGGGCTCTTCGGCCAAATCCTAGGTATCTTGGAATCAGGATCTTCACAGGAGCGAATCTCCAGGTACTCTGAGTTGTGATTGTTCAAAGGGAACATCGTTGTGGCAGAATCGTTTTCTGCGCACCCCGATATGTCATCTCCGAGCCTTAAGGCAATCTGTGACGAGATATTCCCAGGGGGATGTCTTCCATGCTGCCTTCTAAGGGCAGGATGTGTTGTGATTTAGAGCGATTGCGCACAGTGTGCCCGTGCAGAATCAGAATACAGGATGTCAGAGGCGGATTTCCTCTGCTTGTGGGAACGCCGACCAATAGACACGGCTGGGGGAGAAGTCAATACAGACTATGCTCCATTTAGAAAACCGGCTGACGCGACATCGGGTGAGCACTGGCATAACCTCCAAGTTGAAAACCAATAAAACGGGGTAAGAGAGTATGGCAGAGAATAGTGTTGTCTATCTAACGCGCGCGCGATTACTCCAACTTGAACAGGAACTAAAGGGGCTGAAGACTAAGGGTCGCTCCGAAATCGCGCAGAAGATCGCAGAAGCCCGTGGACATGGAGACCTGACGGAGAATTCAGAATATGACACTGCAAAACAGGAACAGGAATTGCTCGAGATCAGAATCGGCAGGCTTGAGCAGACGCTCGCGCGTGCTAGAATCATTACTGAAAAGGATTTGCCGAATGACAAAGTGTACATACTCTCGACTGTGAGGCTCAAGGACCTAGCAAACGGCATGGAGGTCGAATACAAGCTGGTCTCGCCGGAGGAATCAGACTTCGAGGCACACAAGATCTCAGTGACTTCGCCGATTGGAAGAGGCTTGCTCGGGAGATCAATCGGCGACACCGTAACGATTGCTGTCCCCGCTGGCACACTCCAGTACCAGATCCTCCAAATAAGGAGATGACTTTGCCACGGAATCTCGAAATCAAGTCGCGGGTTGACGATTTGGTCGCGACGGAAGAGACAGCGCAAGCGATAGGCGCAGAATATCGGGGGATCGCCAGACAGGTTGACACGTACTTTCGCGCGGAGCGTGGAAGACTGAAATTGCGAGAAATTGACCATGAGAAAGCTGAACTAATCCACTATGTTCGGTCTGAGAAAAACATACGGCGGTGGTCAGAGTACGAGGTTTTTCCTGTGCTGACCGGAGATGTGGGAAAGCTTAAGGCGATGTTATCGAGATCTATCGGCGTAGCAGCCGTTGTGTCAAAGAGGCGAAGGCTCTACATGTTTGAAAACGCGAGGATCCACATTGACACAGTTGATCACCTCGGGCACTTCCTGGAATTTGAGGTGATGATGGAAAAGGGAGAGGGTCAGGCAAAACGCTTGCTGGAGCATTTGATGAAAGCGTTTGGAGTGAAACAAAAAGATTGTGTCAAGGTCTCTTACAGCGATTTCAAGCGATAGACTTCTGCGGCCGAAGGCATGCTTTCGCGTGATGCGTATTCGCTTTTGCTGCGAGCTTCAAGCACGTGGCTTCTGAGTTCGCAGCGGCGCCTGTTCCAGAAAGAACTTGACTTTTATCGCGTGAACCACTATATTTGATTTGAGTTGACGAACGCAGGAGTATTCACAAGAGCCTCACAGAACTACCGCTGTCCGTTGTCAAAAAGGACTTGCGAAAAGCGGAATTATTTGTTATATTCTTCAAGGACGAACGCTGGAATAACTCAGTCGGTGGAGCGTCCCGCCAATGGCGGGTATGTCGCGACTGACACAGAGCAGCGGAATCATCTTGCCGGAATGATTCAGTTCGCAGAGCGTCCCGCCAATGGCGGGAATGTCGCACGTGGCATAGAGCACCGGGATCATTTTGCGGGAATAGCTCAGTTGGTAGAGCGCAACCTTGCCAAGGTTGATGTCGCGGGTTCGAGCCCCGTTTCCCGCTCATCTCGATGCAATATCGGGATTCACCAAACACCCCCTCTTACTTAGGATAACCCCGCCGCCCCCTATCCCTCCAAGGTGGCGGGGTTTTTGTTGTGGCGCGGTAGCCAAGTGACTAAGGCGGTGGTCTGCAAAACCACTATGCGTGGGTTTGAGTCCCACCCGCGCCTCAAGGCATCATAAATGGCACTCTGACAGAGGAGACTATGAAATGTTCTGGGCGATTTTTTTGATTGTCATTGGCGTAGCGTTCCTTCTGAAGAACTTGGATGTGTTACCCGGTGGTGCTTGGGATGTTATCTGGCCATCGCTCCTAATAGCCTGGGGATTATCTATTATCTTCACGCGTAGTCGGGCGTGGGGATGGTGGTGTCCACCACTTGGGGGACCTCCGAGGTGGAGAGACAAGAAGGAAGAATAGAGATGAGACGACGAGAGTCGTCGCTACGAACTCTTTTCGAATAGCCGGGGTGGCGGAACTGGAAGACGCGAAGGACTTAAAATCCTTTGAGCTGACAACAGTTCGTGCGGGTTCAAGTCCCGCCCTCGGCACTGTCATCAATGGGCAATTGGCGCAGTTTGGTTAGCGCGCTTCCTTGACATGGAAGAGGTCACAGGTTCGAGTCCTGTATTGCCCACGGGATATTGTGTGTACATTGGAGGGTACGTCGCCTTTCACGTCTGTCTGAGTAACATCGTCGTAAGTGATTGATGAGTAGGATTAGAATCGCCTTCCCTGACGGGAGCACGAAGGAATATGACAAGGGCGTCACGCCATCACAGGTCGCGCGGGAGTTGGATAGGAATCTGTCCGCCGAAGCGCTTGCGGCGTTGGTTGATGGTGTTGTGGTGGACTTAACACAACCGATTCAGGAGGACTGCCGCTTGAAGCTCTTGACTTTTGGCGATCCAGAGGGGAAGGAAGTCTTCTGGCACAGCAGTGCACATCTTATGGCGCACGCCATCCGAGAGCTATTCCCAGGTGCGAAGTTCGGTGTTGGTCCTGCGATTGAAGAGGGTTTCTATTATGATGTTGATCTGGATAGGCAACTTGCTTCAGAGGACCTGGATAGAGTTGAGGCAAGGATGAGGGAGATCGCTCAACGGAATGAAACCTTCGTTCGTGAGGAGATTTCGAGAGACGAAGCGATACAGTTCTTCAAGGAGAAAGGCGACATCTACAAAGTCGAAATCTTGAACGACATGGATGAGAAGACTGAATCTGTAAGCATCTACAAAGAGGGTGGCTTCACTGACTTGTGTCGAGGACCACACGTGCCGTCAACGGGGAAACTGAAGCATTTCAAGCTGCTCAATGTGTCCGGCTCGTATTGGCGAGGAGACAGTTCAAACAAGCAATTGCAGCGAGTGTACGGGATTTCCTATCCAACAATGGAGGGAATCGAGGACTACCTGCACAGGTTGGAAGAAGCAAAGAAGCGTGACCATCGCAGACTGGGTCAAGAGCTTGAGCTATTCCTGATTACACCAAAGGTTGGCGTCGGATTGCCACTCTGGCTGCCAAGAGGGACTGTCCTGCGCGAGACGTTAGAACAGTTCCTCCGTGACGAACAGCGCAAACGAGGTTATCTCCCAGTTATGACGCCGCATATTGGAAATCTGGAGCTTTACAAGACAAGCGGACACTACCCATACTACAAGGACAGCCAGTTTGCACCGATTCAGGTGGAGAACGAAGCATACCTTCTCAAGCCGATGAACTGTCCTCATCATTTCCAAATCTATGCATCGAAACTTCGCAGCTATCGTGATCTGCCCATTCGGCTGGCAGAGTTTGGGACCGTCTATCGCTATGAACAGTCAGGCGAGTTGACTGGACTTACTCGCGTTCGTTGCTTCACGATAGATGATTCACACATGTTCGTCCGACAGGATCAACTGAGAGCCGAATTGTGCGGCGTAGTTGATCTTATACAGACAGTGTTCCGGACGATGGGATTCAGCGATTTCATCACAAGGCTCTCATTCCGAGATGACAGTGAGGAGAAATTCGGTGGGGCAATTGAACTCTGGGAACAAGCACAGCGTGATATCCATGAAGTGGCTGATGAAATGAAACTCGACTACTCCATTGCCATTGGCGAGGCTGCCTTCTATGGACCCAAGATAGATTTTATCGTCAAGGACGTCCTTGGACGCAGATGGCAGTTGGGAACTGTTCAGGTGGACTACGTGATGCCCGAACGGTTTGATTTGGAGTATGTCGGGAGTGACGGGCAGAGACACCGACCTGTCGTAATCCATCGTGCGCCCTTTGGCTCGATGGAGCGATTTGTGGGCGTCCTCATAGAGCACTTCGCTGGTGATTTCCCTACATGGCTTGCTCCTGTGCAGGTTGTCATACTGCCGATCACAGAAGCCCATCACCCTTATGCGCAGAAGGTGTGTGAGGATCTCAAGCAGGAGAGCATTCGAGTGGAAGTGGATACGAGAAACGAGAAAGTGAGCTACAAGATCCGAGAATGGGAAACCAAGAAAGTTCCTTATATGCTAGTCCTTGGTGAGAAGGAACAGGCGAGCGAATCTGTCGCAGTCCGGAAGCACAAAGAGGGAGACAAGGGCAGAATCCCGCTGCCTCAGTTTATTGAGCACGTGAAGGATGAGGTTGTTCGTAAACTCTGATGTCATAGGAGACACACCATCAAGGAGAAAAGAACACGAGTTAATGAGGAGATCCAAATTCCACAGATCCGCGTGGTAGATTCCGGCGGAAAGCAACTCGGCATCATGAGTCCAAGGCAGGCAATGGAGATTGCAGCACAGCGTGGACTCGATCTAGTCGAAATTGTTCCGAACGCAAGTCCTCCCGTCTGCAAGATCATTGATTACGGCAAGTACCGATATGAGCTGCAGAAGCGAGAGAAGATCCAACGAAAGCATCAGCAGGTCGTGCAGGTCAAGGAGATACGTTTGCATCCCAACACCGATGATCACGATTTTGCCTTCAAGGCTCGACATGCGAGAGAATTCATAGAGAGTGGACATAAACTCAAGGTCGCCGTGGTTTTCAAGGGTCGGGAGATCGCTTATCAGGAGTTTGGGAGAGACATTCTGAACCGATTGACAGAAGTGCTCGCGGATGTCGCGAAGATTGACCAACAGGCGCACATGGAAGGAAGACATATGGTGATGTTTTTTGCTCCTGACAAGTCCAAGAAGAAAGTTGAAACGAAACCGGCGGCGGGACAGCAACCTCGTTAGCCCGAAATCGAAGCACAAGATGAGGTAAAGAGCATTATGCCCAAAATGAAAAGCCATCGTGGTGCTGCTAAGACTTTTCATCGCACAGCTACAGGAAAGCTGAAACGGCGAAGAGCTTTCCGCAGCCACATTCTGACTTCGAAATCCAGTAAGCGAAAACGACGTCTGCGTAAAGCGACGTTGGTGTCAAAGGCAGACGCCCGACGCATCAGCATCTTAGTGCAAGATTAATTGATATCTGATTCTTGATTCAAGGAGAGACGTAATGCCAAGATCCCAGAACAGAGTTGCTTCGCACCGCAGGCGGAAACGAGTGATGCATCAGGCGAGAGGATATTGGGGTGCACGAAGCAAAGTCTATACAGTTGCGAAACATCATGTTGAAAAAGCGCTGCAGCATGCATACAGGCACCGTAGAACTAAGAAGCGAGAATCCAGACAGCTCTGGATAGCCCGCATCAACGCTGCCGCCCGGATAAACGGAACTACCTATTCCCAACTGATGGCTGCATTGAACAAGAAAGAGATCGGCATCGATCGAAAGATCTTGGCCGATTTGGCAGTGAGTCAACCAGAAGCATTCAGTCATGTTGTGAAGTTTGCCCTCCCGGACGCGGCAGCTTCTCGTTCATAACGTTTTCCCATCCGTCACGGACTTAGTCTCCGTTGTGGATCCCTAGGGGGATGCCACGTTAAGCCTCAGGGCTATTCTAGCATCTCGAATGCTCTTACTTTGGAGACGGTAGCGAGGATGGGATTTTTTTTGCGAGGATACTATAAGGGAAATGCAGATGCTTGCAAAGATCCATCAACTGAGGACCGAGCTCCTTGCTGATCTCGATCTCACCCGGACTTCAGATGAGCTTGAGAAGGTCCGCATTGCATATCTGGCTCGCAAGGGAAGAATTGCGCAGTTGTTTGAGAAACTCCGTGAAGTGCCGCCGGAAGAGAAGCCTATGCTAGGTAAAGCCCTCAACGAACTCCGCGACTTTGCCCAAACGAAGTTGGACGAAAAGAGCCGAGTGCTGGAAGCTAAGGCATCCAAGGCGGATGTGTTCATAGACTTGACAATCCCTGGTCGGCGGCGTTACGTGGGAGCGACGCATCCGATCATGGAGACCCTCGATCAGATGAAGCGCATATTCATTCGGATGGGATTTGATGTCGCCACTGGTCCCGAGGCGGAAACTGACTACTACAACTTCGAAGCACTGAACTTCCCACCTGATCATCCAGCGCGCGATATGCAAGATACGTTCTTCATATCGGAAAAGGTGCTACTCCGCACACATACTTCCCCGGTGCAGATTCGTGTGATGGAAGTGCAGCGGCCTCCGGTGCGTGTCATAATCCCCGGACGCTGCTACAGAAACGAGGCGATCAGTGCACGAAGTTTCTGTGTCTTTCACCAAATGGAAGGACTGTATGTTGATGAAGGAGTTACGTTCAGCGAGCTTAAAGGAACGCTGGTCTCATTTGCAAAGCAGTTTTATGGAAGCGACATCAGGTACAGGTTTCGCCCGAGCTTCTTTCCTTTTACCGAACCGAGCGCAGAGATGGACATCAGTTGTTTCATCTGCGATGGAAAAGGCTGCCGCTTGTGTAAGCAGAGTGGCTGGCTTGAGGTTCTCGGATGCGGAATGGTGGACCCGAACGTCTATAAGTATGTCAACTATGACGCTGAAAGATTCACTGGCTATGCATTTGGCATGGGCATTGAACGCACTGCGCAATTGCGGTATGGCATAGATGATATCAGGCTCTTGTTCGAAAATGATATGAGACTGCTGCAGCAGTTCTGATTTTGAGCTACAACTTCATTCTGGAATGTGAAAAATGAGAGTCTCAAATAATTGGCTGAAGAAGTACGTTGAGTTCAATCTGACTCCGGATGATCTTGCTGGAAGACTCACGATGCTCGGGCTTGAGGTGGAAGGCGTCGAGGACCTCGGCAACAAATTCGAGGGTTTAGTTGTTGGCGAAGTGCTTGAATGTGGCAAACATCCCAACGCAGACAAACTCACCGTCTGCAGAGTGAATATCGGACAGCAGCAGCTGCAGATCATATGCGGCGCACCGAACGTATCAGCAGGACAGAAAGTCCCTGTCGGTCTGGTGGGCGCAACCATCCCACGTGACCAACATGACTCGGAGCGGAAATCGCTTCTATTGACGAAAGTCAGAATCCGTGGTGTTGAATCAAGCGGAATGATTTGTTCTGAATATGAACTTGGTATTGGCAGCGACAGGGACGGAATCATGGTGCTTGACCACGATGCGCAAGTCGGGATACCGCTCGCAGTGTATTTCGGCTTGGATGATGTCATCTATGAAGTTAGTGTCACACCGAACCGGCCGGATTGCTTGAGTCATATCGGAGTTGCGAGGGAGGTCGGGGTGATTGCTGGACGGAAGGTTCATCGGCCAGAGGTGGAAGTCAAGGAGGCACCTGAGCCAGTGCACAGATATGCGTCAGTAGAGATCCTTGACGCTGAGAGTTGTCCGAGATACACTGCGCGGGTAATCCGCAATTTGCGTATTGGCCCGTCGCCTCGCTGGATGCAGAATGCGTTGAGAGCGGTAGGCTTGCGACCGATCAACAACGTGGTTGACATGACGAATTATGTACTGATGGAGACGGGTCATCCTCTCCACGCTTTTGACTATGATATGTTGGCGGGGCATCAGATTATTGTTCGGTGCGCAGAGGAAGGGGAGTTGTTTGTCACACTCGACTCCAAGAAGCATACTTTGCGAAACGATACGCTCCTGATCTGCGATGCCGAACAGGGTATCGCCATTGCCGGTGTGATGGGTGGACTGCATACAGAGATCACGGAGGCGACGCGCAACGTGCTTCTGGAAAGTGCCTATTTCAATCCCCGCAGCATAAGGAGAACTTCGAAACATCTCGGTGTGAGTACGGACTCATCCTATCGCTTCGAGCGCGGTGCAGACGTGAATGGGACTATCTACGCCCTGAATCGTGCTGCAAAGTTGATGGCAGAACTCGCTGAAGGCGAAGTGTTGAGCGGTATCATTGATATCTATCCACGAAAGGTCGAGAGAAGTGAAGTGACGCTTCGGATCAGTAGGGCAAACAGCGTATTGGGGACAAGCTTGAGTGGAGAGCAGATCATCAGCATGTTGTCTTCATTGGAAATTGAGCTTATTGACGATGTCGGGGACCTTCTGCGGTTTGCCGTACCCACATTCCGTCCGGACCTGGAGCGGGAGATTGACTTGATTGAAGAGGTCGCCCGCGTCCACGGGTACAGCAACATTGAAGATAAGATGAAGACGACTGTCGCCATGGCGACCGATGCGTATCGTCCAGATGTTCACGAGGAAATCCGCACATGGTTCTTAGGAAGCGGTTACACCGAAGTCGTTACAAACAGCATGCAGGACAAGCGCTGGGCGATTCTATTTTCTGACAAGGTCGTCGAGGTGTTGAATCCCGTCAGCAAGGACATGACCTCCATGAGAGCAAGTCTGGTACCGGGAGCTCTCGACGTCATTCGGCACAACCAGAATCACGGGACCAGAAATCTCAAGTTCTTTGAGATTGGAAACGTTTTTTCAATTGACAGTGATCCTCAAAGGAAGAAACTCGTTGACAACATTCTTGAGGAAGAATGGTTGATCTTCGGACTGACGGGTAATGCCGAGCCTCAAGCTTGGGATGTCACAGAAAGACAGTTCGACTTCTATGACCTGAAAGGGGATACGGAGACCTTTTTTTCAAAGATTTCACTTGACAATTACAAATTTATTTATTATGATAACGGTGAAACTTTAAATGACCATGCTGTAGGCATTGAGATTAATAACACTTATGCCGGCTCGCTTCAGCAGGTAGCCGCTGAGGTTCTGAGGAAGTTCGACATCGAAGGGAACGTGTTTCTATGTGAGCTGAGCATGATGCTTCTGATTGACAATCTCGGACCTCAGAAGAAGTGCGAGGTCCTGCCAAAGTTTCCATCGGTGAGCAGAGACTTGGCTCTTGTCATTGATCGTTGTACCCGTGTTGGCACGTTGGAAGAGGATGTGAGGAGAAGCGGAGGCGAACTTCTGAGGCAGGTTAGATTGTTTGATATCTATGTAGGCGAACGAATAGCTGCTGGCAAGAAGAGCGTTGCCTTCTCACTCGAATTCATGTCACGAGAGAGGACCCTAACGGAAAAGGAGGCGGATGAGGTGGTGAAACGGATCGTTGCTGACATGGGCAAGAAACACAATGCTGTCTTGAGAAGCTAACCGTACAACCATTCAGAGGAGATCATGCACTTGAGTCAACTCGATGCAGAGGTTGACCCGAAGGAAGTGAGGCGGTCGGGACATCTCGAGATCGCCCTCAAGGAGTTGTGGATCAGAGCACGGAAGGTTTCTGAGCTCATCTCCAGTCTGCGAGCAGACAATAGAGATCTGCAGATGAGAATTGTGGAGCTGGAGAGAGAGGTTCGGAAGGTACGCACTGAGATTGAGACGAAAGATATGGAGCTAGCATCTGTGGAGGACCGATATGCGTCGGCACACGCAAGTTTAGAGAGTTCACTATCAAATGACGAGAAGGAGGTCTTACGACTGAGAATCAAGGAATTGCTGACAAAACTCAATTCACATTTGGCTTAAGTAAGCAGAAATAGCACCGATATGTTTGACTATCGAGAAAGCATCCGATCTTCGATTCTCTGACGAAACTGTGCAATATCAACTCACACTTGCTTCATCTTGCAATGGCCACGAAAAGCATCAGAGTCAAGATTTATGGTTCCGAATATCCGTTGAAGGGAGAAGATGAAGATAGCACTCGTCGAGCTGCAATCCACGTTGACGAAATGATGAACGCTATCCATGGTAGAATTCAAGATCAACCACCACTGACCGTTGCCGTCTTGAGCGCTTTGAACATCACACAGGACCTGTTCAAGGAAAGAGAAACGCAACGCGCCTCAGTGTCTGAAATTGAAAAGGAATTGATGAAAGTAGCGAACTATCTTGATGAGTGTCTAAACAAGTAACCAACAGTTGGAGAAGAAGTATCGAGTAATCTTTTCACAGATCGTCGTAGCTGTTGATACGTTGGGGCGGAGCAGCAAGTTAACCGCACCAGCAGTCATAGTCAAACATATTTAAAGAACCTACAGTGAGATCACTAGGGAACCTGGCTCGTGGGCGTAGATTACAGGCCTCGTCTCCTGCATGCAGCAGAAGAAACTGACCTGTTTGATTCAATATCAGACGGGTTGGTTCAGTGGAAGTAAAAAGCGTTCAGGCAGGTACCCACTGTACTTGAAAGGGTTCTTTCAATAACCTTTTCCTATGACTGTCTGCGTGCGGTTTTTTATTTGGTGATGCGATCATCCATCCGTTGTTTTTTGACTTTCATCTAACCATACCTGAATCCAAAACGAAATTATCTGATTGGAGTAAAATGAAATGGCGACATATGTGTTGGTGCCCATGGTGGTACTGCTTTGTGGACTGGCCCTGTGGGTCGGATGGCACCTCAGTTCTCGCGCGGGTCAAAACAGGCTTCTGAGTGCTGAGGAACGAGCTAGAAGAATCGTTCAGGAGGCAGAGAAAGATGCTAATACCATAAAACGAGAGAAACTTCTTGAAGTCAAAGATGAATGGTACAAGAAGAAACAGGAATTCGATGCGGAGATCAGTTCCAAAAGGAACAAGCTTCAAGCCTATGAGAAGCAGCTATCTACACGTGAAGAGAATATTGACCGAAAAGTCGAACTCTTGAACAAGAAGGAACGGACGCTTCAGGCTTCAGAACGGGAATTAGATGTCAAGTTGAAGAGCTATGGTGAGAAGCAGCTTGAACTGAACCGACTAGTGGAGGAAGAAAACGTCAAGCTGGAACGGGTGTCGGCGATGTCTCGAGAGGAGGCAAAACGTTTGTTGATGGAGAATATGGTGAGCGAGGCTAGACAGCAGGCGGCGCAGACGCTTAAGGAAATTCGTGACCAAGTAAAGGACGAAGCAAAGAAAGAGGCCCTCCGAATCATCGTGCAGGCAATACAACGGACTGCTGCGGACCATTCTGTGGAGACCACGGTCAGCGTTCTCAATATCACAAACGATGAAATGAAGGGACGCATAATTGGACGTGAGGGACGGAACATTCGAGCCTTCGAAGCTGCCACAGGTGTGGATGTGATCGTTGATGACACTCCGGAAGCAGTCATCCTATCTGGTTTTGATCCGTTCCGAAGAGAGGTTGCTCGCGTGGCACTTGAACGATTGATCGCGGATGGCAGAATACATCCCGCCCGTATCGAGGAGACCGTTGACAAGGCTCGAAAGGAACTTGAGGAGGAAATGGTTCATGTCGGGGAGAATGTGCTGCTGGAACTCGGCATTCTTGGTGTCCATCCCGAAATGGTACGGCTGATCGGCAAAATGAAATATCGCTCGAGCTATGGACAGAACTTGCTTCAACACAGCATTGAAGTGGCGTACCTATGCGGCATAATGGCTTCGGAGCTTGGACTGGATGCGAATCTCGCTAAGCGTGCCGGACTGCTGCACGACATTGGCAAGACGATTGATAGAAACGTCGAAGGCCCCCACGCCATGCTGGGCTATGAGATCGCAAAGGAGTACAACGAGCACCCTGTCGTAGTAAGTGCTATCGGCTCTCATCATGAAGACATCGCAATGGAGACGCCCATCGCTGTCCTGGTTCAGGCAGCGGATGCAGTGAGCGGTGCCCGTCCGGGGGCACGCCGAGAATCGCTGGAAGGTTATGTGAAGCGCTTGGAGAAGCTGGAGAATTTGGCGAAATCTTTTGACGGCGTCGCGAAAACGTATGCAATCCAAGCAGGACGCGAAGTGAGGGTGGTGGTCGAGCACGACAAAATTGATGATATCATGGCTGACCAGCTTGCTCATGATATCGCGGCAAAGATTCAACAGGAGATGGAATATCCGGGGCAAATCAAAGTCACGGTGATTCGAGAAGTGAGAGCAATCTCTTATGCGAAATAGCGAACGCCGAGTCCATGTCAGCATTGAAGAGTGCATACGGTAATTATCCTGTCCATGCTTTTCAGATCGGCTGTCCATGCGGAAGAATCAATCTGTTCTGAAGGTCGGAGTAACCGGTAGCATTGGCTCTGGGAAGTCGGAAGTATGTAAGATCTTTGAGCAACTCGGTGTCCCGGTTCTCTATGCTGATCACATTGCGAAAGAGATCACAGAAAATGACAGAGATGTGAAAAGGGAAATCAAGAAGGTGTTTGGTGCTGATGTTTTTGATCGGAAAGGCATTCTCAACCGCAAGAAGATGGCAGGCATTGTTTTCGCTGACGAGAGATTGAGGAGCAAACTAAACCGGATCATCCATCCCAAAGTGTTTGTAATCATTGATAGAGAAATCGAACATCTCAGTGCGCTTGGCAAGGCGAGGTTCCTCATCGTGGAAGCGGCGTTGATCTATGAGACTGGAATGGAGAAGAACTTGCACTATGTCATCGTTGTGAATGCCGACGAAGATGTGCGCATCAGACGGGTGATGAAGAGGGATGGATGTTCAAGGGAAGAGGTCGAAAGCCGCATCGCATCGCAAATGCCCGCGGAAGAGAAAGTCAAACGGGCTGAATTTGTTACCGGAAACAATGGGACGAAAGAGGAACTGGCAGAAAAGGTCAAGTTCCTTTACTCCTTGCTCGAAAGCTCGTACAATGTCCCGCCACGCCGGAGTCAATCTAACCACCAGAGTCATAAGGTGCTGACGTCGCCGTTTGTGCGGACACGAAAAATCCAGGTTCGAGGCACATAGAGATCACAACTCAATCAGATTCAAATTACAGTGGTTTTTTGAAATGAACAAGTTCGATCTCGAAGCTAAGCTCTTTTTCCAAACCTACAAACGACTTGCGGTTGAGGTTGAATGTGGTGAAGGGATGTATCTAATGAGTAAGAGCGGCGAGCGCTATCTCGACATGTTTGCAGGACTTGGCGTAAACGCTCTCGGCTACAACAACCCCAAGATCAAGCAGGCAATCGAACGGCAGATCGGGCGATACATTCACCTTTCCAATCTCTTTGTGATGGATTCCCAGCTTGAGTTTACAGAGAGGTTGTTGAAGTATTCTGGTTACGACAAAGCCTTTCTCACTAACAGCGGAACGGAAGCGACGGAGGGTGCCATCAAGCTGGTACGCAAGTGGGGAAATCCGAAAGGTAAGACAGATATTCTCGCGCTCACAAATTCGTTCCATGGACGTTCGATGGGTTCGCTGTCTCTTACAGAACGACCAAAGTATCGCGATGGCTACGAGCCTTTTCTGCCGAATGTCTATCATGTGGAATTCAACAACACTGAGAATCTGAGGAAGAAGGTCAACGAGAAAACGTCGGCGCTGTTTCTTGAGTTCATTCAAGGTGAAGGAGGCATCAATGTTATCTCGCGAGAGTTTGTGGATGAACTCTTCGTGCTGAGGGAGAAGCATGATTTCCTCATCGTCGCCGACGAGATCCAGTCCGGCGCTGGGCGTACAGGGGAGTTTTTCGCGTATGAACATTATGGGGTGAAGCCAGATGTTGCGTTGGTTGCGAAGCCGCTTGGTGGTGGGTTGCCGGTCGGGGCTATTCTCGGTAACAGGAAAGTCGCCGATGTCTTCGCTTTTGGTGCACATGGCACAACGTTCGGCGGCAACCCAGTTGCTTGTGCCGCTGGCATTGTTGTTCTCGATGAAATCATGGAGAACGGTCTGATGGAAAATGCAGGAGTGGTCGGTGCGTATTTGAAGCAGAAGCTCCTCGAACTGAAGCAGGAATTCTCCGACCTGATTGCCGATGTACGTGGACTAGGTTTGATGTTGGGCATTGAACTGACTCAAGATGGGAGTCCGTTTGTGCTTAAGGCACTCGAGAATCACATGCTGATAAACTGTACGAACAACGTTGTTCTGCGTTTTTTGCCGCCGTTCATCATCACACATCGTGAAGCAGATAGTCTGCTGGAAGTGTTGAGAAAGATCTTCAAAGATCGCGTTGCCGGGTCATGATCTCAAACTTTTCAACACCGTTGCACAATCTTCGATGGAATCCTCCGCAATTTTCGCTCAAAGTGCGTTGCGGGCATTTTCTCACAAGAAAATGCCTTTTGTTTCTTTGGTGGGTGCAGCAAGCAGACTCTTCCTGCCATCTGGACAACAGATTGTCGTCTGGGCCTGTTGAGATTATGAGCAGCGCAGAGACACGCGAATCTCATCATAGAGCAACTTTCTATGACCGTCAAGACTGACTTCCTCATCATCGGCAGCGGTATCGCTGGACTTTCATACGCATTGAAGGTGGCGAAAGTCGGCACGGTGGCGATCATTACCAAGAAACAGCGAGCCGAATCAAATACTAACTATGCTCAGGGCGGCATCGCCTCCGTGCTGTCGCCTGATGATGCATTTGAATTGCACGTTGCAGATACGCTCAATGCAGGATCTGGACTCTGCCATCGTGATGCCGTGGAGGCGTTGGTACGGGAAGGACCGATCCAGGTGAAGGAATTGATGTATATCGGTACGCAATTCACCATGCGGGGCGACCGGTTTGATCTCGGGCGCGAAGGTGGTCATTCTCGAAATCGGATTGTCCATTCCCTCGACTTGACAGGGCGGGAGGTCGAACGTGCGCTCTTGGAGGCTATCGCTCGGAATCCGAACATCGCTATCTATGAACATCACGCTGCGATTGATTTGATTACAGAGCACCATCTGCTCGGATCTGAGAGGCAGCACACCACGGGGACACATTGCTGGGGTGCGTATGTGTCAGATACGCACAGCAGTGTTGTTAGGCGATTTCTCGCCAAGGTGACGATGCTTTGCACGGGCGGACTGGGGCAGGTGTATCGTCATACAACAAATCCAGGTATTGCAACGGGCGATGGTGTCGCCATGGCATATCGTGCAGGTGCGAAGATCGCTAACATGGAGTTTGTGCAGTTTCATCCAACCGCTCTGTACCGTCCTAATTCTCGGACCGATGAGTCAGCGTTTCTGATTTCTGAAGCAGTGCGTGGCTTCGGGGGCATCCTGAAGACGAAGGATGGCACCGCTTTCATGGAGAAATACGACAAGCGTGGATCACTCGCCTCTCGAGACATCGTTGCTCGGGCAATTGATAGTGAACTGAAGCGGAGAGGTGACGACTGTGTGTATCTCGATGTTACGCACCTCGATGGTGAAAAGGTCAGAGAACGCTTTCCCTTTATTTACGAGCGCTGCCTCGAACACAAGATTGATATCACCGAAGAGCCTATTCCCGTCGTACCCGCTGCGCATTATTCTTGCGGAGGAATAGTGACTGATATTCAAGGGCGTACTTCCGTCGTGGGTCTCTACGCTTCCGGCGAGGTGAGTATGACCGGCGTGCACGGTGCGAATCGTCTTGCGAGCAATTCCTTGCTCGAGGCGCTCGTTTTCTCGGACAGGTCAGCAAAGGACTCGACTGCTTTTGCCAAGGAAAATGGTTTCGCTTTTCCGGAGATTCCCAAGTGGGATGACAGTGGCACTTTCAACGCTGAGGAATGGGTGCTCGTATCTCATAACAAGCGGGAGATCCAAGATTTGATGTGGGACTATGTCGGCATCGTACGCTCAACGCTCAGATTGGAGCGAGCACAGCGAAGGATTGACTTGATCCGTCGTGAAGTGGAGGAGTTTTACAAAAAGACTAAAGTGACAGAAGGGTCGGTGGAGCTACGGAATCTGTGCGTGGTAGCTCACTTGATAATCGGTTCCGCACTGTTCCGCAAAGAGAGTAGAGGCTTACACTATACGACTGATTTTCCGAATCGAGATGATGAGCATTGGAAGGGGGATACGGTGGTTGAGAGGGGAGGAGAGGAAGATGTTTTCAACACAGTGCCGATTTCCCAGCCGGAGGAAAGCTAATAGCAACTGATGATGGAGATGGATGCGACATGCTTCATCCATCTGTTTCCCCTTCGCCAAAGAGGATTCGCGACACGTGGACTACGAACGTGACATTTGAATAGAGCTGCAACGTCGAGAAGAATTCGCTCGCGTAGCAGAACACTTGACTCTTCAGGAGGCTTTGCTTATATTGCTAATCGGTTGCCAACGGAACCTTGCTCGGATCTATACAAAGTCACCAGCCCACCGCTCTCGAGGGGGCTGAATTGCACGGTTAAGCATCTTGCCTCTTACTCTGGAAAAAACGATCGTAGAAACAGTTGACATCAGCAAAGGCGTTCTTGGCAATGGGTGCTATTCCTACATCAGATATGCCTGGGTATCGCCGGCTCCATGAGTCGGTATACAGCGCATTGGACCGTTGCCGAGAATCACAGGCAATCGAATTTAAGGAGTCCGAGGTTTGGGATTCTCTGAAATGGCGTTTGATACGGACTTTGATGGCGATGGGAAACCTTCGCGACGGCGGTATTATTGTTATCGGGGCTTCGGAACGAGGGAATGAATGGGAGTTGACCGGGATTAGACCAGAACACCTGAGCACGTACGACATTGACAACATTGCTGACACCCTCAACAGCTACTCATCTCCCCCGATGGAAATTGAAATTGTCCTTGTCAAATATCGAAACGATAAAGATTTTCTCGCTCTCAAAGCAAATGAATTTGAACACACCCCGTACGTCTGTAAAAAGAACAGTCCAGATAATGTAAGGCCGCTGTTTGAGGGTGAGATTTACATTCGGCCACCTGGGAAAGCACAAACTAAGAAGGTGACCAGCGCTCAAGAAATGCATGATCTGCTTGAACTGGCTGCGGAAAAGCGAGCTAGAAGAATGATTGAAACGTCCCATCGAATTGGTTTTATTCCTTCGAAAACTAAGAGTCAGCTTTTCGATCACGAGCTGGAAGGTTTATGACTTCCCCGAATATCAAGCTACCTATTCCCGTCTTGGTCTACCCACATTGGCGAGTAAATTTCCGCCCACAAGAATACGTTGACGAAGCAGTTCCCTCTCTTGGCGAATGCTTGCGCATAATAGAAAAAAACCGGGTGAGGTTACGGGGTTGGGATTATCCGCATTTAGGTAGTCGGGAGAATGAGCGTGAATATGGGAAGAATTGGGCAGGTTCTTGGTCGCAGTTTATGGGACACTACGAATACTGGAGATTTTACCAGAGTAGGCAGTTCCTCCACCTGTTTAGCGTAAGGGAAAGTACCGAGGAGGGATTGAGGGAAAAACTTCAAGCCGAAACCGCTTCCCATTTGTCTTACATCCGGGGAATCAACTGGAACAAGGTTCCGGGTTTTATCTCCATCATTAACTCGATCTATCGGATAACAGAAATAATTGAATTTGCAGCCAGGTTATGCCAAGCCGAGATATACAAAGGACAAGTCGAGATCATCATTCAGCTGAACAAAATAAAGGGATTTGTGCTTACGACAGGATGGGAGCGGGCTTGGTTTCAATATTGTGCTGCTAGCGAAGATGTTCTGGGGAGAACATGGGCAATCGAAAGTGAGGCTCTCATTAGAGACAGTGCTCAGCACTGTCTTGGGATCGTTGTCTGGTTCTTTGAGAGATTCGGGTGGCTCGATCCTTCGATCGAGACTATACGAAAAGATATTGATGACTTTCTGAAAGGAAGAATGTAGAATTCGACCGTGTTCGATTCTCAAGCTCTGTACGTGGCTGATCTCCTTCGCCATCGCTTCGCTTTGCCGTGTCGGGCTGGTGCTATTTGATGGCTGTAATGGAATGTCTCTCTTAGCTTCTGCTTTGCCACAATTTCTATTCTTTCTTTTGGTCCCGGACCGCCTGTACACGACGGACCTGATCCTGTGCCCACTCTCAACAACAAAATCAAGGATGAACATCCCATGAAACCAAAACCATTTTTCTGTTTCCTCTTCTTCATTGCTGCGCTTCTTCTTCTCAGCACGGACGTTCTCATTGCGCAGGACAGCCTGAAGCTCACACTTGAGAACATGAACGATCCGTCCCTCAGGCAAGCATTCTCGGTGCCTCGGACATGGTGGCTGGACAACAACACGGCTATTATCTACGATACTCGTAAGCCGATATCCGAGAGGGTTCTCGAACGTCTCGATCCTGCGACGGGAAAGCGCACCCCGATGCTCGATCAACAGAAGGCTGACGAGAACTTCAAGAAGCTGTTTCCTGAAGGGAAAGCTCCACGCCTTTCTCCTGTTCCCAGCGCATTCACTGGATCGGGAAAGTGCGCCCTCTACCTCGTTGATGGCGATGTTTTCGTGCTCGAGATTCCGGCAGCCACGTTCATTCGCATTACCGAAACGGAAGAGCAAGAAGAATGCGTCAGGCTCTCACCCGACGGAAGCAGACTCGCCTTTGTGCGCGCTCATGATCTCTATGCGTACGACATTGGGAACAGAAAGGAATCACGTCTTACCAACGATGGAAGCGAGATGATTCTCAACGGTACGCTTTCCTGGGTGTATTGGGAAGAGATCTTTGGTCGTGACGATGTCGGATACTGGTGGTCCAAAGATTCGAAATCAATTGCATACCTGCGGACGGATGAATCAAACGTAAGCCTCCAGCACTACGTCAACATCGAACCATGGACTCCCACCGTAACCACGCAGCGGTATCCAAAGGTGGGGGAGAAGAATCCCGTAGTTCGGGTGGGTATTGTGGAGTTGGGTTCGACCAAGATGGTGTGGGCAAACATTGACACCAGCGCGTACGAATATATCATGCGTGTTGACTGGTTGCCCGACAACGAGCGCGTGTGCGTGCGCACCAATAATCGCCTTCAAACTGAAATGGATCTTTACTTTGTCAATCGCAGGTCGGGGACGGCTCAACATATTCTGAAAGATACGGATGAAGGATGGATCAATATTTCAGAAGACCTATATTTCCTGAAGGATGGAAAACACTTCATCATGTCGTCGGAGCGTGATGGATTTGATCACCTTTATCGTTTCACGATGGATGGGAAACTCGTCAATCAAATTACGAAAGGTGAATGGGCAATTCGATCTTCTGGCGGTCCGTTCTGGATTCACAAGTCAGTAGCTGGAATTGATGAGGAGAACGGCTGGATCTACTTCACTGCTCTTGAAAAATCGCCGCTCGAAAAGCACCTCTACCGGATCAAAATGGACGGCAGCAAGATGAAGCGGCTGACTGATAAAGAGGGAACGCATTCGATTTCTATGTGTCCCGACACCCGGTATTACTTCGACCGGTACTCCAACATCTCCACACCTCCTTCACTTGGTCTCTACGAGTCAAGCGGTTCAAAAAAACTGACGCTCGCGGAATTTGATCCTGCAGGATTGAAGAAGTACAACGTCCAGTACGCCGAACTGATTCACGTCCCCGCAAGGGATGGATTCATTCTGCCGGCGTCCGTAACCAAACCGGAACACCTTGACGCGAACAAGAAGTATCCTGTCATCGTCTCCGTCTATGGTGGACCGTCTGCGCCACAGGTGTCTAACTCCTTCTCATACGGCGCAATTTGGGAGAACGTGCTGCTGAATAACGGTTACATCTATATGACGATTGACAATCGAGCTGCGACCGCAATCAGCAAGAAGCTCGAGAACTTGGTTGTGCGAAATTCACCTGGTGAGGTGGAGCTTAACGATCTCGTGGATGCCGTTCGGTGGATGAAGCAGCAACCGTACGTTGATCCTGAGCGGTTTGGCATTACGGGGTGGAGCGGAGGCGGCACGAACACAATCCTCGCTATGACGCGTTCGAAGGAGTTCAAAGCTGGGATTGCCGGAGCCGGGGTGACGGACTTCCGATTCTATGACACCAAGTGGGGCGAAGCTTTGATGAAGACCGAGAAGGAAGACCTCGAGGGCTACAAGCGCTGCTCGCTCTTACAGTACGCCAAAGACCTACACGGAAAGCTACTGATGGTACACGGCACACACGATGACAACGTTCATATCCAGAACACGTGGCGCTTTGTGAACGAGCTGATCAAAGCTAACAAGCTCTTCGAATTGATGATCTACCCAATGCGGAAACATGGTGTAGGCGATCCGGTGGGGAGGACTCATCTCAACAACGTCACGCTTGATTTTTGGAAACGGAATCTGTGACGACAACCTTCTTTTATAACACGGAGGCGTTGTGGATATGACTCGCGAAGAACTGCTGGTACGCATTGAGCTAACCGCGCGGGAAAACTGGCCCGAACTTGATTTGTCTGGCACGGGTATAAGCGAACTGCCTGATGAAATTGGCATCCTCACCAACCTGCAGTGGCTCGATCTCAGCCATAACGAACTGACAGAACTGCCCGGGTCTATCGGTAGACTTGCCAGTCTACAGGGTCTTTACCTCGCACACAACAGGCTGACCGCGCTGCGAGAATCGATCTGCAATCTCACAAACCTGAGGTTACTTGACCTCAGGGACAATCAGTTGACGTCGGTACCTCGTTGTTTGGCGCGACTGAAAGAACTTGAATTCGTCTTGCTCTACCGGAACCCCCTTAACCCTGTACTACAAGTCGTCTACGAGAAAGCAGACTGGAAAGGGTTGAGGGCACACTTCCGGAATCTCGAGCAAATAGCAGCTACGCACGAAACGAAACTCGACGGCTCATAGCCGCATCGCCAACTGCGTATTTGTCGTGATGCAACGGATCGCAGACTCGATCGGCACCACGCCAAAGTCTGCCTGAAGCACGTCCCCAGCTACACAGGTGATTTTCGCTGGCTCTGCCCAAAGCATTACGAACAAGCACAGCCGAAAATCCCCGATGAAATCAAATGAGGAACTGCGAGTTGAGGACAAGTTTAGGCTATCAACGAATCTAAGGAGGTTTGAAATGAGAAGGAGAATCGGATTAATCTTGATCCTGTTTCTGATTCTCTTTGCATCTTTTTCTTTCGTTCAACAGCAAGAAGTTCTGCCCGTCAAACTCAAGAAGTTGTCTGACAGGCTTTATGAAGTTCTAGAAGCACGCGGTGCAAGGGGAGGAGCATACATCGGTGACAACGGAGTTCTCTTGGTTGATGCCAAGATGGACAAAGCGTCGGTGGATCAGACGATTGAAGAAGTCAAGAAGCTGACTGATAAGCCGATGAGGTATCTCGTGAATACTCATAGTGACGCTGATCATGTTAGAGGAAACCAATATTTCCCTGAGACTGTAGCGATTGTCGCTCACGAAAACTGCAGGAAAGAGTTTTTCCATTCAATGAGAGACGGAACTCCATCGGAATGGAACAATCCCGAACTAACGCGCTTTGTTCCTTCATTGACATTTCGCGATAGGATGGATATTTATCTTGGTTCAAAGAAGGTAGAGTTATGGTATTTTGGTGTCGGTCATACCACTGGAGACGCTGTCGTCTATTTCCCTGAAGAGAAGACAGCTCTTCTGGGCGATCAAATCTTCTTAACACGACCTCAGCTCATCCATTCCTACAAAGGTGGCAATTCCTTTGAGCATGTCAAGACCCTTGTAAAAATGCTCGCAACGTTAGACGCTGAGAAGTTCTGTAGCGGTCACAGTGAAATCACGGATCGAAGCGGCATAAGCAACCATATTGAGCATATAAAGGAGATGCAAGAGAAAGTCAGAGCTCTCATGGAATCTGGCAGGAGCTTGGGACAAATGAAGAGTGAATTCAAAGAAGATGAAGGAGGATTAGTCGAGGTGATCTTCAGTGAGATAAAGAAAGGACCCTGATAGCTGAATCCGTGATAAGCGAAGAGGGTAGGCTGCAGAGTATGATGAGTCACGCGGCTGGATACTCGTCGTTAGGCGTCTTAAGCCGAGTAGTCCTGGACATAAGGAGACATTCAGATGAACGGAAACATTCCTGTCCTCATGGTTGAAGGCGAAAGCTTGGCTGAAGCTTGGGAACGATCCCTGGTCAAAGTCTATGATGAAGGATGTGATATCAAGACTGAATATGACAAGCCGAATGACCCTCCGAGTAAAGACTGTTCAATGACAATCGTGGTCAGGAATCCGTTGGCAGAGCCGATGATTCATAGGGACTTCCCAGGAGGTTTGGAAGACCTCCAGGAATATGTTATGGAGGTCTTGGATGGAATCAAAGATCATTGTGTTCGCAAGTCTGCTGGTGAAACGAACGACACACGATGGGAATATACGTATCACCAGAGGTTGTTCGCTTATTCGACACCGAGCTTGGATCAGACGTATGATCAGGTTGAGCTGCTAGCTTCGAGATTGGCGAAGACTCCTCACACGAGACGTGCACAAGCTGTGACTTGGAAAGTTTGGGAAGACAATCTCTGCTATGACCCCGCTTGTCTGCAAAGCATTTGGTGCAGACTGCTGCGGGGGGACAATGATGCTTGGTATCTAAATACCAATGTCAGATTTCGCTCAAACGATGCCTACAAGGCAGCGTTCATGAACATGTTCGCATTGATTCAGCTTCAAAAAAAGATAGCCGCCAGGATTTCCGAACTCTCAGGCAAGAATGTGAAGCTTGGACGATATGTACATCAGGCAGATAGCTATCACATTTATGGTTCGTACTTCAACGAATTTGTGGAGAGATTCATCAGAGGAATCGAGAAGAGGTCGTTTGAAAACAGAACCTTTCGGTATGAAGATGTAAAAGACATCATGGATGAATCAATCCCCGGAATCCTTGAGAAGGCGTCCACGTTAGGTAAGGGCTGACAATGAGCAAGCAGAGTTTCCTGTCAAGAGAGAATCTCAAACCATATTAACCGCTGCCACGTCTAAATCAAGAATGGATTGGAGTCTGTGTTGAATGATCCGGTCGAGCGTCCAAAGTGAATCTGGATTCTTTGGATTGGGAAGTGTCAACTGCTTGAATTCATGAGGAAGCTAGCGAGGCGAACATGGCAAATCAATCGTGGGTAAAGGAATTTCTCGGAGCCATCACAGTTTGTGATCAGCAGGGCATCATATTGGAGATGAACGAAGAGGCGGCAAGAACCTTCAACGACCAAGGTGGCGAGAAGCTCGTCGGCACCAACGTGCTAGACTGTCATCCCGAACCAGCACGTACGAAGCTCAGGTAACTCATCGAGGCGCAGCAAGTGAACGTGTACACAATCGAGAAAGATTCCATAAGAAAGCTGGTCTATCAGGCGCCATGGTATCGAGACGGCAAGTGCCAAGGTATTGTGGAACTGTCTCTGGAGATACCCGCCCAGATCCCGCACTTTGTTCGTGAGACTCGAGATGCGTCGCCCACCTGAACATCTGACTTCCCACCACACCGAGCGAGCAAATTCCAGTTCGCCCGGAGCCTATCTACTCGACCTCATTTTCCGATGTAAAGACCAAGAGTCGCCGCAAGTACAATCTGATAAGGAAGACATGTTTTGTTGACTTTGTCAAGAAATCGCTTTATCTTTGTGCAAGTTATTCCTCGTGAACCGTTCAGCCAGGCGATTGAGTCCACAATATGAAGAGATATCTAAAACCTTTTCTGCAAGTTGTCATTTGTCTCATCATCCTCGGTTCATCCTTCTGGGCATTTTTCCTGTACGCACCGAAAGAGCCTCCCAAGGGAACAACAGTAGTCACCTTCGCCGTCTGGGGAGGTGTTGCTGAACGGAAGGCGTGGGAAACCTTGATAAGTGATTTTGAAAGCAAGCATCCGAATATCAAAGTGAATCTGCAGCTTGTTCCCCTGAAATATTACGAGAAAATCCTGACTCTGCTTGCCGCAAATATCGCTCCCGACGTGATAAATGTTATGATTGCTGATATGATACCAAAGGGGGTGCTTCGTCCTATTGATGATTTCCTAGCTCGAGATTCCAGTTTCAATCCAAACGCTTTTGTTGATAGCGTCTGGCAACTCGGCAAGGTGTATGGACATTTCTATGACATCACTTCAACTTCAGGTCCGATGGCACTATTCTACAACGTTAAGCATTTCAAAGAAGCCGGACTCAAGACTCCAAATGAATGTGCCGCTGAGGGGAGATGGAATTGGAATACATTTGTCTCATGTTGCAAGAAGCTCGTGAAGAGAGACAACGATGGAAGAGTCACCCGATGGGCTTACAGGATTTACGCTGACTATGTGATTTGGGAATATATCGCTGCAAACGGCGGAAGTTCGTTCACCGGGGATCCGTTGACATGCAACTTTGACGATCCAAAAGTGTACGAGGCGTTGCAGAGATTAGCTGATTTGTCGCTGGTCCACGGCGTTTCTCCGCCAGTAATCGCGGAGGAGCAATCGGGTGTTGTGTCTTCGTGGATGGAATTCAAACGAGGAAACGTATCAATGATGGATTCAGGTCCATGGATGGTAGGTCGGTTGAAAGGGATGGAGGATCCGTACGATGTTGCTCCGCCTCCGATGGAACCAGGTGGAAGAGGGATGACCGGCTATGGGAGTATAATGGGTATCTGGTCGAAGTCGAAACATCCTTGGGAGACATATCAGTGGCAGAGTTATCTTTGGACTGAGGACGCACGGATAATATGGTCACGCCTCGGTTTCGATATTCCTATGCTCAAGTCATTGGTAGAGCACAAAGAGAAATGGCTCGACACAACGATTGCTCCGCCTCATTTCGATGTCTTCTACGAGTTGGCATCGAACGCGTTGCGAACACCGTTTTCAATTTCGCCTGTGTTGCCAAAGAAAGCTCAAGACATTATGTTCAGAACTGTGTGGGAGTCCATTCGGTTAGGCAGAAAACCAGCAAGCCAGGCGTTTAAGGACGCAGAGCCTGAGATCAAGCGTGTTCTCACAAGAGGATGGTAGCAGGTGAGGCAGGTTATTAGAACCGAGATGTCAGAAGCCAGAACGCACTTCACAAAGCGGAATGAATGTCAAGTGAATCGGTGACTCGCTTGTGTAGCAGCACTGCAATCTGGTTCTGCATTGAGAGCTACAATAAGATTTCGCAAGGAGATGGCTCGCTCTATGAAGTATAGACTCACCAAAACAGAACGAAGAGAAGCCAGAGCATTCTATGCTTTCACGTCACCATGGACAATAGGTTTTGTCCTGTTTGTCCTGGGTCCGATGTTAGCTTCCATTATCATTAGCTTCACTCACTGGGATATCATCTCTCCTCCTACTTGGGTAGGTGTTGACAACTATAAGGAGATGTTCACCAGCGACCCACTCTACTGGAAATCTCTGAGGGTTACGTTCACCTACACTTTAGTTCTTGTGCCAATCCAGTTGACTCTGTCCCTGCTGGTCGCCATTCTCCTGAACCAGAAAGTCATGGGACTGCCGTTATTCCGAACGATATTTTACCTTCCAACTGTGCTGCCGGTGGTCGCGAGTTCGATGCTCTGGCTGTGGATCTTCTATCCTCAGGGATTACTCAACTTCTTCGTCAAAGTTGTGGGCATAACACCCCAAGAATGGCTGACGAGCGAATCGCTTGCTCTGCCTGCCATTATTCTGATGAGCCTTTGGGGTATCTTCGGAACAAGCATGATTATCTTCTTGGCGGGCTTGCAGGGTATCCCTCGCACTCTGTATGAGGCTGCAGAGATTGACGGCGCGGGTGCCTGGAAAAAATTCAAGACTGTGACGCTGCCCATGCTTTCACCTGTCATCTTCTTCAACTTTGTGATGGGTGTCATTGGCACGTTCCAGGTGTTCACGCAGGGATATCTGCTTACCGATGGCAAGCCGAACTACTCGACGCTATTCTATGTCCTCTACATATATCGAAATGCCTTTGAATTTCTGAATATGGGCTATGCCTCAGCGATGGCGTGGGTGCTGTTCGTCATCATAATGGCAGCAACGGCGCTTATCTTGCGGTCATCTTCACTGTGGGTGTATTATGAGGGAGTGAGATAGCTGAAGAAAGTGGTGCTGAAACATGAGAACTGCTTCTGAAAATCTTTGGTAAGGTTGCACAATGACGAAATCGCAGAAAACTGGACGAAAAATCAGTCGTGTGGTCATTTACTTCATATTGATAGCCTCATCCATCGTCATGCTGATTCCGTTCGTCTGGATGATCTCTAGCTCACTGATGAACGAATCGGAAATGTTCCAGGTTCCGCCGGTGTTCATACCGAAGCCGCCGCGTATCGCCAACTATGTTGAGACATGGCAGTCGCTGCCCTTTGCGACATTCTTTCGCAACACGATTGTGCTGACGGTGGGAAGGCTCCTGCCTCTGCTGTTTTCATGCTCCTTGGTTGCCTACGGTTTTGCAAGGCTGAAAGCCCGAAGACGGAACTCTCTGTTTATTTTGATGCTCTCGACCATGATGCTGCCTGGACAGGTGACGATGATTCCGCTGTTCATCCTATTTGCCAAGGTCGGTTGGGTAGATACTTTTCTTCCCTTGATAGTTCCCTCGTTCTTTGGAGTTCCGTTCTACATTTTCATGATGCGACAATTCTTTATGACGATCCCGCTCGAGTATGATGAATCCGCTCGTATAGACGGCGCCACGTCTCTTCAGATATTCTACAGGATCATCCTGCCTCTTTCAAAACCGGCGTTGGTGGCGATGTCCATTTTCATCTTCATGTGGTCGTGGAACGACTTCTTCACACCCTTGATTTATCTTCACCGGACAGACATGTACCCCCTCGCACTCGGCTTGCAGCTTTTCCGCACGTACGGCGAGTACTCTACACGCTGGGATTACATCATGGCTGGCTCCGTGCTGATGGCGATACCGCCGCTTGTTGTGTTCTTCTTCAGCCAAAGGTATTTTGTTGAAGGTGTTACTGTGACGGGATTGAAAGCGTAGAGTGAGATCCGCCGCGAAGAAGTCGAGCTTCTCTGCTCAGAAGCTGGAGCGTCATCTTCAAGTTGTCAGCAGACCCTTTTGGACGGTCTCGCGAATTTCCTAACAGACCGGTGCGAATGACTTGACTTTCTCAAACACTTTTAGTATCATCTACCTGTCAGTGAACAGTTCATCTCATGCCTCACCATTGGTGAAAACAATTCTCAATATACAAGCCAAACAAAATCATTGCTGGAGAACTTAATGGCAAACATCACTCGAACGATAACCTTCAAGACAATGTCATGTCTTCCTCAGAACTTCAAGAAACTCGTTACGGCTCTTCAGAAGCATCGCTTCCGGGAAGGGAAAGAAAATGGAGTATATAACTTTGATGATCGCGGCAATTACATCACGGGGGTTCTCGTCACAAAGATACCTGTGCTTCTGCGAAGTTTCGATGTTGATAAGCTGTCCGTCATCCGGGTGCCAGATGAGCAGTATGATGTGATCCCGTTCGGGCTGGATTACAGCTATGCCACCCTCGAGGTCTATTCATCAAGGAGCAAACTGAGGATTGTGGAGAGTTTCCTTTTCGACATTAGCGAGGGCATAGGTTTCTCGCCTTTCTCCATTGATATTCATAGATTCTTGGATCTCTTGCAAAAACGAGCCATCCCATACTCCCTGACTATGATGCGAATCAAGGAATTCGAGTTTGAGCAGAACCTTCGAGGCACCTTCGCGCCAAAGGTTCTCGAGACATCAGCAGGTATGAAACTGTTTAAACGCTTCAAGGATAACATTGGAATGATCGGTACCAAGGTTCGAGTGGAGGGAGCGGATGTGCTGTTGAGACTCAGTCCAGAAGGTTCCATCTCATTCTCATGTGACGAAGAAAGCCGACAACGTGTCGAGGTGCAGCTCAAGAGACTGCTGCTAGAGAAAAAACGCCTGCTGGAATGATATGAGTGAAACTGAGTCTGAGAAACGACTTTTATCGGGGCAGGACCGTACGCAGATTAGCGTGATCCCGGAGCCATGGACATCGAGTCGCTATTGAAGAACTCATGAACCAATCACGTCACATCCATTTCATCGGTATTTGTGGAACGGCAATGGCATCGGTCTCGGTGGTTTTGCGTGACCTTGGCTACGTTGTAACCGGCTCGGATGAAAACGTCTATCCACCGATGGATAGTTTTTTAGAGGGAAAGGGGATCCAAATCACGCGGAGGTACAATCCGGCGAATCTAAATCCACCGCCAGATTTGGTGGTGATTGGCAATGCGATGACCCGAGGGAATCCAGAAGTAGAGGCGGTTCTAAACAGCAAGTTGAGATATGTCTCCCTGCCCGAACTGGTGAAGGAGTTACTCATTCGTGGCAAATACTCAGTTGTTGTGTCTGGTACTCACGGCAAGACTACGACGACTTCTCTGCTAGCGTGGGTGTTTGAACAAGCCGGATGGAATCCTGGATTCCTTCTCGGTGGCATTGCGGAAAACTTCGGGACGGGATGCCGCGTTGGCGCCGGCAAGTACTTCATCACCGAAGGTGATGAATACGATTCTGCTTTCTTCGATAAGCGCTCCAAGTTCGTGCACTATCTCCCCGACCTTGTTGTTATTAACAACATCGAATTTGATCACGCAGATATCTTCCCTGATTTAGAATCTATCAAGTTGTCGTTCAAGCGTTTGATCAATCTGATTCCCACCAATGGCTATTTGGTGGCAGGCGGCGACGATCCGAACGTAAGCGAACTTCTCGCCAACGCGCATTGCAGGCTTGAGACCTTCGGCTTCAATCAGGAATGTAGCTGGATAGCAAGGGATGTGCAGCATTGTTCAAAGGGTGTCCGGTTTCGCGTGTTCCGTCATGAGCATTCGGTGGGGGAGTTCTCCCTGCCGCTTTACGGAAGTCACAACGCTAAGAATGGACTGGCAGCCATAGCTTCAGCGACGCTGCTAGGGATATCCCCAAAAACCATTCAGGCGGCGTTCTCGACATTTAGGAACGTGAAACGACGGTTGGAAATTAGGGGGGAGGTGGATGGGATCACAGTGATTGATGACTTCGCCCACCATCCCACAGCGGTAAAGGCAACGTTGGAAGCGGTCAGGACTCGGTATCCCCTGAAGAACGTCTGGGCGCTCTTTGAACCGCGCACAAACACTACCACTCGAAGTGTTTTCCAGGAGCAGTTGGCTCATTGCTTTGATGCGGCTAACTATGTCATTATAGGGGCTGTCAATCGCCCTGAGCGTTTTAAGCCAGAACAACGGCTTTCACCGGAGAGACTTATCGCAGATCTGAAGGCGCAAGGGAAACAGGCTTGTTCAATTCCGGACGTGGATGAGATGGTGAAAATGCTACTTGACAGGCTCCTGCCGGGAGACATCGTCGTTCTTATGAGCAACGGAAAGTTCGGTGGGGCACATGAGAAACTGCTGGAAGGATTGAAGGCTAAACTTGGCTGCTGAGAGTGAATCTTACGCGTAGTCTCGACGTAGTTCTCTGTCTCATCAAGATGTACTCTAGACCATTATTACAGTAATTGAGGAATCATCGTGCATTTCTTAGGACTGCATCTCTATGACTGGTTGGTCATCCTTGCCTATTTCGCCAGCATGGTGTGGATAGGGAAGTGGGCACAGAGGAAGATCAAGAACACAAAAGACTTTTACCAAGGCGGCAGGAGTTTCGGCAAGGTCCTAATAGCATTCTTGAATTTCGGAAACATGACCAGTGCCGATCAGGCAGCGGGTGTTGCACGGGAGATATACCGGCAAGGCTTGCAGGGGATCTGGTTTCAGAATCTTGTGTTGTTCCATACACCTTTCCAGTGGTTCACCGCCCTTTTGCAGAGGCGCGCACGCTACATGGCAGCGGGGGACATCTATCTCCACCGGTTCGAGAGCAAGTTCCTCGCCGGACTGTTTGCCGGGTACATGCTTATTAGCGCTATCTACGGAAATGCGTTTGGCTACCTGCTGACTGGTAAGACTATTCAGGCGATGATGATCAAACCTGAAGGGGAGTATACGGCGGCGGAACGGCAAAGCGTTCAGGAGTTCTATGAACTACAGAGCCTTGAAAAGAAGCAGAGCGTCCAATCGCTGAGCCAATTTGAGAAAGATCGGGTAAGCACTCTGCGCGATAGAATGAACAGGGGGGAGCTGCATTCCTACGTTTCTTATCTTGATCTGTGGCTGTTTTTCATAATCTACGCTGGAGTAGTCGGGGCATATACTATCTTGGGTGGTATGTTTGCCGCTGCGATCACCGACGTGATTCAGGGACTCATGATCGTTTTTCTCTCCGTCGCGTTGATACCTGTGGGACTGAGCGCGTTGGGAGGATTTACTGGGCTTCATGCGAAGGTACCCGACTACATGTTTGAGCTTTTCGGCTCAGCAGTCACAAGTGAATACACCTGGTATTTCGTCGCAGCAATGGTCACGGTCAATCTGATTGTCAATGCTCCGCGCAGTTTCACAGTCGGAGGTTCAGCAAGGGACAACAAGTTGGCCCGCATTGGTTTTGTGACCGGCTCATTGACCAAGCGGTTTATGATGATTGGCTGGGCACTCGTGGGCTTGATCGCCGTAGGTCTGTTTCCCGGACTGGTGTCGGATCCAACGTACATCTGGGGATACATAACCCGCGAATTGTTGGGAGCAGGTTTTGTTGGGATGATGATCGCTTCAATCTTCGCCGCGAACATGTCCACTATAAGTGCACAGAGTCTGGAGTGGGGTGCGGCATTCACAAAGAATATTCTTCTCCCCCTGAAGCCCAAGACCAGCGAATCAATCCAAGTGCTATCGGGAAGAATCGTCATTTTCGCTGTGCTTGGAGGAAGCATCTACTTCGCCTTCAAAGTCAATGACGTGTTTGTGGTATTCAAGTATATTCTCTCTATCGGGACCGTCCTTGGTCCTTCGATTTGGCTCGTGTATTTCTGGCGGCGCCTGACGACAAAAGCGGTCGTGATACAGATGATTCTTTCAATCACAATCACTATCATGGTCCCAAATGTCGTTCCCGAAATCCAGAGTCTGCGCGAAAGCCCGGCGTTGACAGTGCAGACAAGAACGCGCACTGAGATTATCGAGACAAAAGCCATGCAGTCGGATGTCGAGGCAGGGCGAGCGCAATACCTGGGACAACCGATTCAGAAGACGCTCACTGCTCCGCCTGCAGGCATCTTCTACGAACAGGTCGTTCGAAAGGATCCTCAGGATCCCAGTTCGCCCCTCGTTGGACAAGGGATGTTCCGTGCCCAGGTATACTTGATCTCGCAATTAGGTCTGGACTTCACGCAAATGTCCAAAGCGCAAGTTGCCACTGCATCTTTTCTGTTTGACATCATCTTTCCCTTCATTCTGCTCTTCGGTGTAAGTTTCTTGACCAGGAAGAATTCGGAGAAAACCTTGCGTGAGTTCTACGGCGCAATCCATACTCCAGCCATTCGGGATCAAGAGGAAGATGCCCGCAGGGTCCAGATGGCAATTGACCATCCGGAGATTGTTGAGCGCGACAAAGTGTTCCCTGGGACAAACTGGGAGTTTTGGAAGCCAACGAAGTGGGATACCTGGGGATTCATCGTTTGTTGCTCATTCGTCTTGTTGATCATCTTGCTTTACTACCTCATCATGAATATAGGCGCGTGATCGGGAAGGTCGAATTTCAACAATTGGCAGCTACTCCTTCGTTTCGAGTTTTGGGTTTAAGGTTCAAACGCGAAACTCAAAACACGAAACTGAAAACTTGAGACTCGAAGCTGAAAAAGACAATGACACAGCCAGAGCTTAAGATCACCGGAACTTTTTTGGACAAGATCACCTGGGACATCCCTCCAAACAACTGGGGTGAGGAGGAGTGGCGGAAAGACTTCGGTGCCATGCAGGCGATTGGTATTGACACGGTCGTCATCATCCGCGCAGGCTTGAAGGACAAATGTATCTTCTCATCGGAAGCGCTCGGCATCAGCGTTGACCATGACCTTGCGAAGTTCTTCCTGGAGGAAGCCGCTGGGCGAAAGATGAACCTGTATTTTGGTACGTATGATTCGGGAACACTGGGAAAAGGATGGGACTGGAAGCCAGAGTTTGAGATCAACAAGCGATTTATCAAAGAGGCGTGGGACAGGTACGGCGAGTATCCGTCGTTTGCGGGATGGTATCTCTCGCATGAGGCATGCCGGAATTGGAACAACATGAGAGAGATTTATCAGTACTTGAGCGGATACTGCAAGGACGTCACTCCTGACAAACCTGTTCTCATATCACCGTATTACCCGACGCCAAGAACCGTAGATGCAAGTGATGCTCTCACACCAGAAGAGTTTGCAGAAGATTGGCGCAAGATGCTCGACGGAATCAAGTCAATAGACTGCTGTGCCTTTCAAGATGGCACAGCACCATTGAACCAGCTTGAAGCGTATATGTCACAGGCGAAGGCGTTCTGCGATGACTTTGGAATAACAATGTGGAACAACGTCGAGACCTTTTCTCGGGACTTCCCACTCAAGTTTCCGCCAATAGATTTTCGAGAACTCGAGACGAAGCTGGCTATTTCTGCCAAGTACGCTGCAAAGAACATCACATTTGAGTTTTCACATTTCATGAGTCCGAATTCTTGCTATCTTGCTGCACGGAATCTCTACATGAGATACCGCGAACGGTCTGGACCGTAGCTCTTTGAATGAAATCTTTCGTTGCCGTTCGGGCTCACTCAGCTAGAAGAGCATTTAGAGGCCATGGATGGGACCGTTGATGCTTGATGAACACAAGGGGCGGAGCAACGTGATCAGGTAGAACGTATGCCGGGAAGTGCGATCTTTCTACCGTACGATGCAACAGAAGACTATCCTTAGTTCAGGAAAGAGAAAATGAGACAGGAAGAGAAGGCATGGGAGGAGGAGATTGATCATCATGATGGAGAAAGAATCAGGATTGTTCGTCACAGAAGGAGACCATCTGCTGTGTGGCTTTCTCTGTTGTTTGGCGTTATCACGTTATTTGCGTCTTTCAGTTTTCTCCTGTGGGGACAGACACATGCACATCAACAGGTGGATCCCGTCAAGGAAAGCCTTACGGAAGTGGCGTACGTTGTGCTGGCATTAATCCCAGCAGCCCTTTCGGTACTGTTTGGGGTCGTTGGATTCAGAAGGATCAACTCTCACCCGCGAAGGTACAAGGGGAAACGGCTGGCTTTACTAGGAATTGTTATGAGTGCATCATACTTGATTGGTGTTATCTTGTACCTTTGGACAAATCAGTGATTTATTCACATGAAGTATGTTATCGAGATAGACGGGGTATGAGGCGACGAAGGTGTAAGTAGTGTTCCGTCCATCGCCGGAGGATAGAGAAACGTGAGTACCTTGAACGATGTGACCCTTTCAAAAGAAGAGATACGTCGCTACAGCCGGCATCTCATCATGCCGGAAGTAGGAATGGACGGACAGAAGAAGCTCAAAGCAGCCCGTGTGTTGATCATCGGTGCAGGCGGACTTGGCTCGCCATCAGGTATGTATCTGGCGGCTGCAGGTGTCGGTCGAATTGGCATTGTGGATTTTGAAGTTGTGGACTTGCCGAATTTGCAGCGGCAGATTCTCCATTCTACGCAAGATATAGGACAACCGAAACTTGCGTCAGCAAAGGAACGACTGCTTGGCATCAATCCGAATATCGAGGTGAAGACGTATGAGACGCGGTTGACATCAGAGAATGCCTCGGAGATTTTCGAAGACTACGACGTCATTGTTGATGGGACGGACAATTTCCCAACTCGATATCTCGTGAATGATGCTTGCGTCCTGCTTGGGAAGCCCGATGTCTACGGAAGCGCTTTTCGGTTTGAAGGACAAGCATCTGTTTTCTACGCGCAGGAAGGACCCTGCTATCGCTGTTTGTATCCCAGAGCCTCCTGCACCAGGACTTATCCCCAGTTGCGCTGAGGGAGGCGTCTTTGGTGTGTTACCTGGTATTGTCGGCACGATTCAAGCCGCTGAGACGCTTAAACTGATCATTGGTCAAGGTGACTCGCTCATCGGACGGCTGCTGCTCTTTGATGCACTCAAGATGAGGTTTCGAGAGCTCAAACTGCACAAGAATCCACAGTGTCCCATTTGCGGAGAGCATCCGACAGTTCACGAGCTGATTGATTACGGAGCTTTCTGCGGTGTGGAACCTCGTCGGTGGGACTGACACTTGGGCGATAATTCAGTCCCTCGTTATTAAGCTGATGTTGTACGCTCGACTAATCCGTGCCAACATTGGCAGGCATCTTGCGGAGTGAGAGAGGCTCAGGCTTGGTACAAGTTCAGCGCACCTACAGAATGCCAATGTTCTAAACAAGAAGTGTCAGCAATATGACCGCGAATCAACAGAAGATCCTTAGAGATGTTCTGATCATTGCCTTCTTGATCTTTTTGATTTGGCTGTTCTTCAAGATGCTCGGATTCTTCTTCAGAAGTATTTGGGTGGTCCTTCTGGCTGTGATTGTGTTTTACGTTTTGATCAGATTAGGAGTGTTCAAGAGATCCTTGAAATAGAGCTTGACGGGACGGTTTCTTCGGCTACTGTGTCCACTGCAGTTGGAACCTTTGACACCATCGTGCATCAGACAGTTCCACAAGTGCGTTGCTGATTTTGTCCCTGGAAATGCGTGATTTGTGCGTTAGGATATTTCTCTGCGAGCTACTCACCATTCATTACGGAGGGATCATGCAGAGTAAGCGCCAACTCTTAAGAAGGAGTTCTTCGGTACTCTTCATCTGTGCCTATCTGGGTTGCCATACATATGCACAGGTGAATTACCGGCTTGAGAACGCCAAGTTCGATTTTCCCGACACGAGAGATATGCGCAGCAGAATTGCAGAGATCCAAAGCGATCTGAGATTTGTTGGTGATCAGATAGCGAAACTCAAGCTCGTATTGGACTGCACTGAGCGGATAACGTCGGTCCAAGATGACTCAGCGAAAATCGCCATTCTCGACACGATGATCGGCGTTCAGAGTGCATTCAGCAGCCAACTGAAGATGACCAAGGATAATTATGTGACCAAGCTCAGTAGGCTGCGTGACCTTGAAGAGCGAATAGCGAAGGTTCAGATCCAAGCATCTCAAGCCGTGAAAGTTGACGGGACGATTTACGACAAACTGCCGACGCAGAAGGTGTATTTTGTCAGACAGAGGAGATCTACTGACGTATATGTGATCACTACGAGCAAGGTCCACAACCTCGGCGACGAGGTCTCAGGCTACTATCGAAAGATGGCAGACCAGACCGTGGTGCTTGACTCAAAGCGGCGTTGGCAAGTCCTTCAGAAGGGAAAGGAGCCATCTCAATCCATTTCATCATTTGATCTGTACGAAGAAACAACGGGAGTGGTTGAGCCGAGCGATTTGACGCAATTGCAGGAAGAACACCGAAACGCTGCAAAGGAGTTGTCATCGTTCTTTCAGGATGCGTTTACGCTGCTTGCCTCCGATATCAAGATCCGGACAAATGAGCTGACGATCAACCGATCCAGGCTGACCTCTGACGCAGAACGATCCGAACGAGAGCTATACATGAAGAATCTCTTCATTGCGGGTCAGGTCGCGACGGAGAGGGGGGACGGTCTTTCAGCATTGAACGCGTTCTTCGCATTATACAATGAGGATAAAGGTTATGATGATGTCGCAGCTAAACTCGAAGCTACACGAAGAACCGCTGAAGTGAAATTGCGGCTGCTGCTGTTTGGTGAAGATGGTCTGAAGAACATGATCATCATTCCGGCAGGAAAGTGTGACCTTTCCAGTGGTGAATCATTCAAGTCAGAGATTTTCCTGATTGATAGTCTCGCTGTGACCAACGAGCAATTTGAGTACTTTGAGAAAGTGACAGGCTACAAATCGCAGAAGAATTGGCGAGCCTTCTACAATGACACAACAGCGAACAGACGGGTGCTGAATCTCGCTGATGCAGACAAAGCCAAATTTGCTGAGTGGGCTGGCAAGATGCTTCCAAGCGCAAACGAGATTGAGTATGTCAGCGCGAGCGGTTTCGAAAGCTTGACAGAGAAGTATCAATACCTCCCAAGCGGAAGCCTCTACGGTGTTATCGTAAATGCGGCTGAATTCAGATGCGTTGTGCCTTTGAGAATGATACCAGATGAGAAACAAAGCGAAATCGAAGATAAGGCAGACATCATCAAAGATGCTGTCAAAGAGAAGATCAAGCAGTTGATACCATAGTGATATGAGGGTCGTTTGTGTGTCAGAGGTGCAAGACGACTGGCTTTGGTGTTGGAAGGAAATCGTGAGCTGGAATTGAAGGAACTTCGGTTTCTAATGTCTGCCTTGAATTGATATTAAGGTGCCTCGCTTCTAAGAAGGCGAGGAACAATTGTCTTACAAACAAGACTTAAAGGAGGAATCCATGAAGTCCATTCGACGTAGTGCATCGCTCTCCCGATTGATCGAACAATTGAATTCGTTCACCACGGAGAATTACTGGGATGTGGGACAATTTCTAATTGAGAAGGTACTGCCGGTTGCCCAGAAGCAAGGCATGGAAGATGACGAGCTGCTGAAGATGATCACTTCACATCCCGGCATCAAGTTTCCACTGACAATGCTGAAACAGTGCGAACAGTTTTTCACTCATTATCCTGATGTTAAGAAGCATCCGCTTCCTGAGTTGTTCTATTTCGATCTTGCAACGAAGGTAGCTGATGGTGACAAGCGAAAGGAGTATGAACGACTTGCCCTAAAGAACAAGTGGACGATTTCAGAGTTGCGAAAGAAGATCCACGATGAGTTGCTTGCCAAGCGAGAGGATGAACGGACGAAGTACGGATTCGATTTGCGCATCAACAACATCTGGTCGTTTGATGAACCAGACCCTCGCTTTGGGAAGAGCGGTTACAAGGGTAGACTTGCCGGACAGATTATTGCTAACGCGCTCTTCTACTACACCAAACCGGGCGATTACGTCGTTGATCCATTCGCCGGCAGTGGTACTCTAGGTGATATTGTGCACCAGCTTCCGTACTTCAACGATAGAAAGTGCCAGATGTATGACATTGATCCGTCTGATGAGCGCATCACTCGCAACAACATTCTGCTCACTGGCATTCCGGAACAATCTGATACCACGGACTACGTGTTCTTGGACCCACCTGCAGATTTTGTCGTACACGCGTCTGCAGCGGAAGCGGAAGACGACATGTCCCAGATCTTCAAGGCGGATTTCACGTTGAAGTTTCGAGGAATCATCCGGGAATCCTTTCGGATTCTGAAGAACGCGGGACGGGTTTCGATCGTGATGGAACCTTATCTTTCTGTGGCAGGTTTTCTCGACTTACCGCTCGAAGTTTCGACTCTGTTCAGGGAAAATCATTTCAGGGAGATTGGAAAGATTTATCTTCCGCATCGAACTGGGCGGGCGACGAAGATGTACGGAATTGCTGAACTAAAAGGAATGAAGTTTCTTCTCTCAGATTGCAGAGAGCTGCTGACGTTCCAGAAAGAATAGCATAGCCTTACCTGCGGTTATCGCAGGCGACGATTTGAATCGCCGTCTGCGGCGTAGAGTTATCGAGATCTCATATCGGCGCGTCTTGAAACAGGAAAGCCCTCATCCACAATCAGCAGATGAGGGCTTCTAGCTCCCGTTCAAAGCTTACACTTTGGTCACGTTGATCGCCTGTAGACCCTTGGGACCTTCTTCCACTTCGAATTCAACTTTGTCGCCTGCCGAGAGCGTTTTGTAGCCTTCACCCCCAATGGCAGAGAAGTGCACAAACACATCCGTGCCGTTCTGACGCTGGATGAAGCCGTAGCCTTTCGCTCCGTTGAACCACTTCACGGTTCCCGTTTCCATAGACTTTCAATCTCTCCTTAATGGTTTAGGACATTCAACACACATTTGATTCGCTACGAAAGATCGCCCCGCAGGGCGACTAAGTTGTCTTGCTTAAAAACTTTTGGATCTTTAAACGCAACAAACTTGTGGAACACAAACGGTGTTGCTGAATTGCAAACGGAATATACAATATTCTATTTTCAAAAGCAAGAACTTTCTTAGGATTTCTCGGCTTCCTACCAACTCAAAAGGGATTTCTTGTTCGACTCCTCTCGCTTGCGCGACTGTGTCCCGCATGAATTTCACTGCATCAAATGTCTGAGCTTTCACAGATCAGCTCCTTTCCAACATTTTCTGCAGAACATGCACGTCCAAGCGTCTGCCGAATTTGAATCCGACTTCTTTCAGCGTTCCGACATGAACGAAACCAAAACTCTCATTGAGGTGAAAGCTCTCATTGCCCCCATCCGCCACTCGTGCGATAAGCGTATGGAATCGCAAACGCCGTGCCTCCTCAATAATCGCTGCTTTCAGCTTTCTTCCGATACCCTTGCCTCGGAACTCGGACTTGACGTAGAAAGAGGTCTCGGCGGTGTCGCTGTAGGCACAGCGCCCAGACCACTTACTCAGCGAAGCCCATCCAACCACCTTTCCGTCAAGCACAGCGACCAAGATAGGATGCCGCTCGTCGTGAGACTGGAACCACTGTAATTGCTCTGACGAGCTCTTGGGATCAGTGTCGAAGGTAGCGGTCGTAGTCAGAATCGCCTCATTGTAGATTTCAGTGATGGCATCTAAGTCTGCTAGTTCAGCATGCCGAATCGAAATTGGTGGATTCACAGTGTCCCTTTCAGTGGTGTGGCTAAGCGGTGCTGACTATTTATTGATCTTCTATGCCCCTTGCGGCTAATGTATGCGGTTACACGTACTGCCACTTGCGTCCTATGAAAACTCAATACCAGAATGCAGCAGACAACATTGAACGGGCACAATACAGTATCTTACCAAGAAAGTGAGCGTTGCACCTTGTCTTCGTTATCTTGTGCGGCAGCACGGTGGAAAAAATTGCTAGTCCCGTTGCTTGGAGACTTTCTTCTTGCGAGCGACATATTTCTCTCCTCTGTCACTCACGGCAAGTTCGCGTTGAATCTCTTCAGCGACATAGATGAATTCCAGATTGGCGGACAAGAACATGTCGGAGTTTTCCTTGCGAAGACGTTCTTCAGCCATCTCGCAATAGTCGGGATCGATTTCAATTCCGATACTACTGCGCCCTGCCTTCATGGCTGCAACCATCGTCGTGCCCGTCCCGCAAAACGGATCCACTACCGTGTCCCCCCAAAATGAGAACATCCTGACAAGTCTGTACGCAAGCTCTAAGGGAAATGGAGCAGGATGCTTCTTCGTAGATGCACCGCTCAAATTCCAGAACTGCTGGAACCACTTGTTGTACTCTTCCTTGGAAATCATACTCAGTTTGCGTTGTCGCTCAGTGGGTTGACGGTAACCGCCCGGTTTCCGCTCCATCAAGATGAATTCGATATCATTCTTTATTATGGCGTTTGGCTCATATGGCTTTCCAAGAAACTTTGAGCCATTGTTTATCTCGTAACTGGCATTGGCAATCTTGTGCCAGATGATAGGATTGAGGTTGTCAAATCCGATCTTGCGGCAGATGACAGCGATGTCCGAATGCAAAGGAACAACTACGTGGCGGCCATGCGCACGGCGGGAAAGGCACACATCGCCTACGACGCACACCAAGCGACCTCCCGGCACGAGTATGCGATGCATTTCCTTCCAGACCTTGGATAGTTCCTCCAGGAAGGCTTCATATTCAGCGACGTGCCCGAGTTGGTTCGGGTTCTCGTTGTATCTCTTGAGCGTCCAATATGGTGGAGACGTGATGACAAGATGGACTGATTTATCCTTGAGGAAAGGGACGTGCCTCGCGTCGCCTTGGATTAGACGATGGGTTGTAATCTCGTGTTGTCCGTCTTCTTGTGGTGTCATCGTTTCTTCGATACTCCAAAGGCTGTTACTTGAGAAACAAGTGATCTCGCAAAAATGTCAAAGGTGAGATCTTCCGCTCGTTCAGCATATCGCCCTTTCACGCCGCTAGTCTTGTCAGACAAAAGGAAAGCCGCTACATTGTAGTGACATTCGCGAACGAGCTTCCTGCAGAAAAGCTCGTATCGCTTCGCATATGAAGCGTTGACAAATTCCGGAAACACCTTGAAATGTGGCTCTTGCACTTTGACTGGCTTTCGAGATTCGGGACAATCCTCCAACAGGAAAACGTACCCAAGCCAAGGCTTGACGGTTTTGTTGTAAGCGCCCTCTCTGTATGCCGTCCACAGATCGAGGGCACTGCCCATTGCTTCTTCGGTTCGGTTATTGAAGTTGTTGCCGAATGATGGACCGACCTGAGATTTGGCTTCCAACGCAAGGATAAGCTGGTCATCCATCACCATAAGGAGATCCCATTCCTTGGTGGGGCGGAAAAAACCCGGTAACTCGAGATGTTTACTGTAGAAAATGTTGGACTCATCCGCTCCAGCTTCGATTATAAGATCGCTGATTAGGCTGATGAAGCCATCCATTTGAGCGCCGCCGGTCACCGCGCTCCGTGCGCCTTGATCCGCTTTACCCGTCTTGGCTTGTTTCTGAGATTGCGTCAGACGCGTTCGCCAGTAATAGGCGATTGCTTGAGATACATACCTGCTTAGATTCTCGATTTTGCTCATGGGCACCATCGGGTTAGTCTAAAGATAGTGAAACGTGAGCCGGGAACCCATTCTGAGAGCATGTCGGATCAACACTCCGTTCCGCCGTTTTCAAATGACCCGTGTAAAAACGAGTTATGGCGTACTATCCGCCTCAAGATGGCACGGTACACGCCATCCCTGCCCGGCTGAAGCGAGATGGCGGTTACTTAGCTTTTACATTACGAACTTGCTTCACACAGGCGATATTGCTCAACTGTGACCTTAGCGTACAGAATTCTTAATTCAAAAGCAACAACTTTCCAGTTACGAATGTCGAATTCCGAACAATTCGTCATTCGTAGTTCGTCATTCGAAATTCCAAGTTATCACTCCTTACAGAGTTCGTTCCATTTCCCCGCCTTCCATCTTCTCATCCTTAACCTCCTCCTCGGCCTTCACCTCAGTCACAATGCTCTGGATTCCCTCCGCAGAGAATCCGAACAAATCCTCAACGGAAAAGATACGGTGAAAATCCTGCGGTGTGAAGAAGATCTCAAACTTTTCTGAAAATTCATTCAAACGCTTGAGATAGTAGCCTACGTTCTCGTCGGGGAAGTTGGGGTCCCATTCCTCAGCAAGCTTGGAGTGCTCGAAGCTTCTGATGCTGGCATCCGTGCCAGTGATGTAGTACGATACTCGGTCTCCGATGCGGTATTGTCGCCCAGAAGCTTTTGCTGCCTCGTAACTTGCACTCCTGTTTCTGTTACCATTGGTCACATCCCGGTCGTACTCTTCAATGGAATCCTTCAACGACTCTGTTCTGGCGAAGTCTCTTGCGGTGAGTTTGTGTTCCCGGATGTCCTTGTGGAGATTCACGTACAGTCTGTGCAGCCCACCAATGTTGTTGTTCAACAGACAGTCAATACACTCTTGAACATAATTTCGACCAAATCGCTCCATGCTGCGTGAAATCAACGATGAACCCTTCAGCTTCACTTTGTTGTCATAGCCCAGCAGGGCATAGTTCTTCTTCTTGTAGCTAAGCATCTTCTTGTATCGCCCGTCAAAGCCAATGTTGATACCCTCCGGCATTCTGTTAGATAATCTCTCGACAAATTCTCTTTCTGCTTCTTCTCCAATAGTATCCTTCGGCGGCACAAAGAGAATACCATCGGTGTCCACCTCGAGAACAGTGCACCCTTCTGACTGAATCTCATCAATCATCTGCCGCAGGATTTCCTGACCCGTCTGCGTGACCCTGTCTGCCTGTTCATAATCGTTGAAAAGTCCGCGACTGTAGCCGAGGTATCCGTAGAAAGCGTTGATGAGAATCTTGAAAGAAGACTGTGTCGCATCGTAGCGTGCTTTCTGGTCTGGATCAACCTCTTCTTTCATCCTGGTCTTTGCTTCCAGACGCAGACTGGTAAGTCCTTTCAGCAGTGCGGTGAATATCCCCAGTTCATCGGTCTTAGGCGAGATTGCCTGCTCGATCATGATCGAAGGATAGAGAGATTCCACATCGGCGTGTACTACGGTACCAAAGACACCTGTGTGGAATATATCTGTATAGCCTCCGGTAGTTTGTGTTCCTTCCTCAGGGTGAGGGAGAGAGTGTTTTAGGTGTATGTATTCACGGAGAAGAAAAGACTCGATCTTGGTCGCTGCGCCGATTCGTGCCGCTTGTCCGTAATTGAACGGCAACATCTGTGTGAGATAGAACGTGCTCATCGAGAGATATTCGCTAAGCTGACGTATCTGCGCAGTATCATCACGAGCTTGGCGAATCAAGACCTCAGGGTCATTGTCCCAGTACCACGCGACCTTTTCACCTCTGGTGTAGATTCGTTCTTGCGAGACAAGTCCGAAGTGCTGAGCTGCTGCCTGCAGATCATAGGTTGGCAAACTCCGCTTCGGCACATCGTAGCTCTGCAACAAGAGCCACGTGTCAATGACATGCCGACCGTTCACCTCAAAGTTGACGTATTCAACGTCCCGCTCGGCAAACGATGTGCGAACAGTGTAGTGATGCGGTATCGAACCATCGCGACCGACGGCAAAGTCTATCTTGTGCAGCTCGCACCGCTTGAGAACGTAGGATAGTCCAGAGAAGATATTGTGTCCTTCAATCACATCAGGGTCACGCTCGTTGATGATCCTGATCAGTTCCTCCAGCATCTTTCCTTCGGACTTAGCCTTGCCGCTAATGAGCTGTTCCCACCCACGGTTGTCAGAGGCTGCGATTATGATGACTCTATCTTCGCTTCGTTCAGGATTGCCAAACTGGTATCCCTGTCTCGAATACGTCTCAACTTGAAGCTGCATTCGATGCACGTCATCAAACTGCATCCCTTTGAACAGTGTTCTGCCGCTTTGGAGAAGGTATTGAACAACAGGATCAGCACGGAGGAGAAGAATATCAGCTTCGGTGTATTCTTGGATCTTCTTGTTCTGCGTCTCATTATATCGGTCTATTGCAAAACGAACTCCATCCCACATATCTGCCCATCGTGAGAACGCACAGAGATACTGATAATAATTGTTCCCCGCAAGCTTTCTCACCCAGTGCATCTTGCCTGACGCTGTCTCGAATCCCTGAATGTATCTCTCGCTGGAAAGATGAAAGAACGGGTAGAACTCAACAATCTCACAATTGAGGGCATCGTTCTGTGTCGGCGCCAAAGGCGCCACCATTTTCAATCTGCGATAGACTGTGACGGTGCTCTCATCGGCTTGATGCACAGCAACGATACCTTCATCCGCGCTATGTCCATACAACAGCTCATTCATACCGCTGCACCTTACCTTAGGCTGGCACGAAACTACTTCTTCTTCAGCGCCTTATCCATCAGGTCAAAGAATGGTCTAAACAAATCAATTGGAACCGGGAAGATCAGCGTTGAATTCTTCTCTGCTGCCACTTCAGTCAAGGTCTGCAAGAATCGCAGTTGCAACGCAATGGGGGAGGTACTGATGACTTTTGCTGCATCAGCCAAACGCTGTGACGCCTGGAATTCGCCCTCCGCGTGGATAACCTTTGACCGACGCTCGCGCTCAGCTTCAGCTTGCCGTGCAATGGCTCGCTGCATTTCTGCAGGTAGATCAACGTTCTTAACTTCGACAAGAGCGACCTTGATTCCCCAAGGCCCAGTGTGTGTATCAATCGTCTCCTGCAGACGCCTATTGATCTTTTCACGCTCGGCGAGCAGCTCGTCTAGTTCGGATTGTCCAAGCATACTTCGAAGTGTGGTTTGCGAGAGCTGCGAGGTGGCATAGAGATAGTTTTCCACCTCGACGATCGCCCTTGATGCATCTATGACCCGGAAGTACACTACAGCACTTACTTTGATAGATACATTATCTCGCGTGATGACATCCTGAGACGGGACTTCCAGCGCAATCACTCTTAGACTGACCTTCACCATTCTGTCAACAATTGGAATGAGCAAGATCAAGCCAGGTCCTTTTGCGCTAACAAGTCTGCCCAACCTAAATATAACCCCGCGCTCATACTCACGTAAAATCTTAACCGCGCTCGAGAGTATGATGATGGCAAAGAAGACAATGATAAAGATAACGGTTGTAGATACTGGACTCATAATGGTTCCTCCTTTTTGGGATAGTTGTATGAAAGACCGGTGCGGTGATAATAGCCGCAAAGGAAATCACGCTATAGAGGATCTTGCCTTCTAATAGCCGGTCCTAGATGCTTTTCACTCTGAGTTTCAAATCCTCAATTCCGATCACCTTCACCTTCGCTCCACTGGGGATCTTCTTGCCCTCACTTTCTACTTGCCAGATTTCGCCATGAACCATCACTTGACCCGTCGGATTGAGTACGGATATAGCAACACCGACCGTGCCGATCAATCCTTCGCTTCCAGTTGTCGGCTTTCGTCGCTGCGCCATGATGCCCTTTCCAATTGCAAAGATGAAGAACAGCGCTGTCAAGACCGTGGCGGTGATAATCACGCTGAGTGAGATCTTTGCAAACTCGAATGAGGCTGTGGGATTAATGAGCATAAGAGATCCAATTAGGAACGAAATAATTCCTCCTGCGGTAAGGAGTCCATGACTCACGACCTTAATCTCGGCAACGAACAAGATGACCGCGAAGATGATCAGAGCCAGCCCCGCGTAGTTGATAGGAAGTGAGTGCAATGAATAGAATGCGAGAACAAGTGAGATAACGCCGACGATGCCCGGAAGAATCGAGCCGGGATTGTACAATTCAGCCAGCAATCCGTAGATGCCAATCATCATAAGAATATAGGCGATGTTCGGATCACTGATGATGTCAAGAAGCTTCTGGGTCACGCTCATCTCACTGACTCGGACTTCAGCATCTTTTGTGTGCAATATTTTCTTGCCGGCAGCGGTTTCCACTTCACGTCCATCAAGCTGAACGAGCAGGCTATCCATATTCCGAGCTATCAGATCAATGACATTCTCTTTCAAAGCTTCGGTCTCCGTGATGGATACGCTCTGCCGCACAGCTTTTTCTGCCCACTCGATATTCCGATGCCGCTTTTCAGCGATGCTTCTTATGAACGCGGCAGCGTCGTTAGTCGCTTTTTCCATCATGATATCTAAGCTGTCTTTGCGATTTGGCTGACCGCCCTCAGTCATCATCACAGGATGAGCAGCGCCAATGTTCGTTCCTGGTCCCATCGCTGCGATATTCGCAGCCAACGTGACAAATACCCCAGCCGAGGCAGCTTGTCCGCCGCCCGGATAGACATAGACGACAACCGGAACGCTAGATGCTAGAATATCGCTGATGATAACACGTGTTGACTTCAGCAGTCCTCCGGGGGTGTTCAGTTCGATGACGAGACACTCTGCATTATTCTCGTAGGCTTGCTGGACGCCCTCGTGGATGTAGTCGGCTGCTGCCGGATTGATAGTACCATCAATCTTGATCACACAGACAACATGAGTCTGCGAGTGCAAAGTCTGATCCACAAGCGGGACCGACAATATCCAAGCAATCATTGAAATTGCATATCTCATAGGTGTTCTCCTATGCATCAGGGATCACGGAGTGAAGCCGCTCGCTGCAGGAGCTGTTGCATGATAGCGCAGGATTCTTGTCGTTCACTCCAGCCAGTAGATCGCGACGGACGTCACTAGCGGAGAGGGCGGGACTTGAACCCGCAACCCCCTTGCGAGGGCACATGACTTCCAATCATGCCGACTGCCAATTATCGCACCTCTCCGAGATACCGCTTGCCTTGACAATGTAACGAATTCTTTCCCAACAAGCAAGAAACCGATTCGCAGTCTTTGAATTACGTTCGATAGCGAGAACCAAAATCCGTTCCCGCTGGATTTTACAGGTCTTCCACACCAAATATAGTCATTTGCAGCGCAGAAGTCAATCCAAAAATGCCTTGCAGAATTAGCGTTTTCTTGATACATTATATTTGGCGCTAAACACATTCTTGTGCAGCCAGTGGTCTCGACTATTCTCTGTGGTCTGCTGAGAGGACTCCACATGAGGAGATCGTGCACCACGATCGCGTCTCGACTGTGACATGCTATTGGAGCCACGGCAGAGCTGGAGGCCGTCCAAAAGGTAAACGGACGCACCACCGTTGTCATGCTGAACTTGTTTCAGCATCTGTTTTAGGCTGTTTTCAGATCCCGAAACAAGTTCGGGGTGACAGTTGTGGTCTTTTTGGACAACCTCGCGACTTTGAGAAAAGTGCATTCGTCAGTTTCACACGCGTGAAGATAGTTGTCGCCATCGGTCTCTTCCGGAAATTGGATCTCAACTGAGACCTTTAGACTGAACTTGAGTGGCTCAGCTCGGAACGACCTGCTTTCCTTGAGAGAATGCGGAAAAAGCGTCATGCCGAAGGCGGAAAAAACTACAATTTGTGATGGGAACGAAGTAATGTTTATCGGTGGCGTGATAGGCTACTCGAATTCCAATGGCGGATTTCTGTGATTTGCCTTCGTTCCTCACGGTTGGACCTTGCCTTCTGTCAGCAGGACGTCCTGGCATCAATTTTGAACTTAACTGAAGCGGCACAAAGTCTATTTCTCAAGATCCCGATTCGGATAAACAGCCATCATGCTTTCGACGGTCACAACATGACAGATCCTAGACCCTCAAAAATACTCATTGTGGATGATACTGCCCATGTTGTGTCTTTGCTGAAACACTACGTCAAGAAAGGTGGCTATGATGTGCTGGAAGCTCGTGATGGAAAGGAGGCGATTGAGACAGCGAAGGCGGATGTACCTGACCTTATCTTGCTTGATGCCATGATGCCTGGAATAGACGGTTTCGATGTCTGCAAGGAGTTGCGTTCACACGAGAAAACACGGTTTGTTCCAATTATCATGATCACCGCGTTGGGCGAGATTTCAGACAAAGTGAAAGCATTGGAATCTGGTGTGGATGATTTTCTCACGAAGCCTGTGGATGAAACAATCCTGATTGCCAAAGTCCGTTCGCTTCTGAGAGCAAAGCAACAGCGAGAAGAACTCGAGCAGCTGAAGACCAATTTCACATCAATGTTGATCCACGACTTGCGATCACCGCTCACAAGCATTTTGGGATTCACCGAGTTGCTGCTAGCAGAAAAAGGTGGTGCGGCCGATAAGCAGCAAAGGAATTTTCTGGAAATCATATTTGACAGCGGAGAAAAGATGCTCGAGCTTATCAATGATTTTCTGGACTATGCGAAGATCGAAGCAGGAAGATTTCAGATGAACAAGTTTTTCCACAGCATCGAGCTTCCCCTTGACGCTGCCATCAAGAGCATCTCTGTACTGGCGGAAAAGAAGAATATCCCGATCATTAAGCTGTACGCGAAGGAGGCTCCTCAACTACTCATTGATGCACAGAAGATTGAGCAGGTGGCTATCAATCTCCTTTCGAACGCAGTCAAGTTCACTCCACAAGACGGAAGAATAACAGTCTCCACGGCAGTCTCAGACGGATTTGTCGCTGTTTCGGTACAGGACAACGGCGTTGGCATTCGGAGGGAGGAGATGAGGTATCTCTTCCAGCCATACATACAAACCCAAAGCGCTGCAAGGGTTCGCTATCGCGGGACAGGGCTTGGACTCTTGATTGTTAAGATGATTGTGGACGCGCATGGTGGAAGCGTCAAGGCGGAGAGCGAGCTAGATGTCGGGAGTAAGTTCACGTTTACGATTCCCATTACAGTGCAAGAATCGAACAACTAAGAGGGATTTTCAATGACCGTTGAAGAAGAGAATTACATACGGGAGTTGGCAAGTCACTACCTGGATGACCTGTTGAAGGAAGTGAATAACCTCGAAGAATTCATCCGTCGCAGGGACGCGGTACAGGTGAGAACTTTTGGCCATCGCATGAAAGGTACTGCAGGCACGCTGGGATTTGACGAGTTGTACGACCTAGGAAATCAAATTGAGGAAGAAGCAGGGAGCAAGAATTGGGAGAACGTTAGGACATTGCGAGCGAAAATGCGGAAGGCCATCCAGCAGCATCAAGTCCTGGGGCGGTAGTTAGTCCTCAGAGTAGAGGACGTTCCATCCAGACTGAAGACTCTCAGCGTTTGATGATTGACATCCGTCAAAGGTTCAGCACCTGATGTCCAAAGCTGTCAATCCTAATTTCATTTTGTAACCATCTCACGAAATCCAATCCGTATTTGTTCATGAAGTAGAGCACATTAAGCTGACGTTCCTGAAGCATCAAGTTTGGATAGACGTTTGCAGCAACCTTGTCAATCTGGTTTATGGCAATCTCGTTCTTGCGCTTCTGGGCACTGATCATTTTCTCCTTCAAGTGATTCATCTGATATTCTATCTTGGCTCTGCAGGTTGCTAAGGCACCTGCCAAGGTTGGGTCAAGCAGGTTGATGCTCTCGTGCAATTCGCTTGTCATCTCGGCGAACTTAACGCCGATCCCATCGAAAATGTCTTCGATCTTTATCTCCGATAATTTCTCAGCCACCTTGCGTGACACTATTTCAAAATCAATAAAGAAATCCTTTATCTGAAGCTGATATTTGTCTAGAACATGAGCGAGCTTTGCTTCGAGAACGGTAGCACTCGCTCGGGGATAGACAATGGGCATGGGCAGATGGTGATATTCATACACCGGTTTCATCTGTGCGAAGTACGCAACTTCCGAGGGACCTCCAACATATACAATTGTGGGCAAGAGCGTGTCTTGACAAATTGGCCTGAGAATTACGTTGGGACTGAACTGCTCCGGCGTGTCCATCAACATCTTCATAAACTCTTCCCTTAAACACTTGAAGCGAGTGCTCCTGAGTGAGAACCCGTCCTCTGTCGGCTCTATGAGATAGCGACCTCCCTTGTGAAACATGAAAAGGTTGATAGGCTTCACCTTCGCCTGTGCGTGATAGTTGATTTCCAGTTCTGCACTTGTCGAAACCAGCAGTTCTGAAATCTTGGAGTATTCTGTGATTTCCTTATGAAATACTGGCAACAGTAGACGCTTGAGTCTCGGATGGTTTGAATTGATAAAGACGAGTCCCGCATCCTCGAAGAAGAATCCGAGAAAGCGAGCAAATGCGTCAGCGAAAGTCATCCCCGGCTTATAGAAAGACTTAGCCAAACTGAGCACCTCATCCCTGAATTCCGATGCCGGCAAGATCTCATTGATCTGGCTGTACATGATATCCATGTAAGGACCGATAACCAATTCTCCAACTGCGCCCAGATTGTGCTCTGTCGGTCTGCCATCAACGAGATATTCCATCTTAAGCAGTTTGTTGTCTCTCGTGATCAAGTGAATGTTGTTCGCCTCATCGAAATCGTGATCTTCACCCTCCAACCAGAACATAGGAACGAATCTGCACTCTGGGTAGCGAACGCCGAATTCCTGCGCCAGCTTGGCCGCGGTGATTGCTTTGTACAGCGTGTACATTGGTCCCGCAAAAAGCCCCACCTGCTGACCAGTGACGACCGCAAAAGTGTCTTCCTGTCTGAGCAATTCAATGTTGGAGAGAGTCTTCTCACCACAGCCGAACGCTTTGTTCTGCTCGTAAAGAACTTCAGCTACGGTCTGTCGTTCGATACACCTGTGTCTCACCTTTTCCATCATCGTTTTCAACCCATCCTCGCTTCTGAAGTCTGCCGCGTAGTATTGGGCAACCTTCTCAAAATCATAGATGTAGTCGAGGAATAGGTTCGAAGTCCCTGCTGAAGCTAAGGGAATGTCTCGGAAATCAATCCAGTTCATGCAAGTGCCGATAGTCAACGGTTGATAGAAGAACAAGGCTTTGCACAAAATATACGAGATAATTTCCAGAGAAGCAAGGGGTATTGGGCATTCGGGAAGTATCGCTTGCACCTCACTGTTACGTCTGCTTTACCCAGTTTGCCATCTATCCACAGATTGCCACGGCGTGTGTGCCGTTTCCCAAAGAATTGGAAGATTTCCCTTGACAAATAGAATTATTCTCTTATATTTAGAGGTGCGACATTATGGGCATCTCAATACGGCAAGTCAGCATTGACCTCAGAGAATCACATATCGTTTTCAGGGCATGAGCTTCAGTCGGAGCGTACGCTCTCGTATTGCCTCACTGAAGACGTGCTGCGCTTTGCTGCCCTCTTTTCCTCAGGGATAATAGCTGGCATACTTCTTCTGGGGAGCTTTACGCTCCTCACTACGATCCCGCCGATTACGTTACCTAGCGGGATTGTAGTTACTCTCACGTTATTGTGAGACTCGGCCAGAGATCATCCCTTTCACGCCTCGCATAGAATCCAAGAGTCAAATACAGGTTAAACATTCAGGGCTGATCTCCAAGGTCAGCCTGTAACGGAATATTCTATTCAAGATTCACAGAAACGAAGCAGACGATGCGCTCAGATAAGATCAAACGCGGATTTGAACGTTCGCCTCATCGGGCATTGCTCAAAGCCTGTGGGCTTGAGGATGAAGACTTTGATAAGCCATTCATCGCGGTTGCCAATTCCTACACTGACATCATCCCAGGTCATGTCCATTTGCAGGAGTTCGGCAAGATTGTGAAGCGGGCAATTCGGGAGGCTGGCGGCGTGCCATTCGAATTCAACACGATCGGTGTTGACGATGGCATTGCAATGGGACATATCGGAATGAAGTACTCTCTGCCGAGTCGAGAGATTATCGCTGATAGTGTTGAAACGATGGTTTCTGCACACTGGTTCGATGGGCTTGTCTGCATTCCGAACTGCGACAAGATAGTGCCTGGTATGCTGATGGCCGCTGTACGGGTCAACGTACCGACCATCTTCATTAGCGGTGGGCCCATGATGACGGGAAGAACCCCAGAAGGAAGGGCAGTAGATCTAATAACCGTCTTCGAAAGCGTAGGTGCATACAAGGCTGGGAAGATTACTGAGGCAGAGCTGAAGGAGATCGAAGACTACGCTTGTCCCACATGCGGTTCATGTTCCGGGATGTTCACAGCAAACTCGATGAACTGTCTTTGCGAAGCGCTTGGACTCGCACTCCCGGGTAATGGAACAGTACTCGCGATTGATCCCCGCAGAAAGGAGCTCGCGCAAGAGGCTGGCAAGCAGATTATGAGACTTGTTGGGATGGACTTGAAGCCTCGGGATATCGTCTCAGTTGAGTCAATTGAAAACGCTTTTGCACTTGATATGGCTATGGGAGGTTCGACTAATACGGTGCTTCACACACTCGCAATCGCCAATGAGGCCGGCATTGAATATCCGCTTGAACGATTGAACGATCTTGCCGGGCGCGTGCCCTACATCTGTAAGGTTAGTCCTGCGACCCCTGATGTCCACATTGAAGATGTTGACAGAGCAGGTGGCGTGAGTGCAATTCTCTACGAAATAAGCAAGCGGGACACGCTGAACCTCAACTGCATTACTGTAACAGGGAAAACTCTTGGCGAAAACATCGCCGATGCTGAGATCAGAGACCCGGTCGTAATCCGAAGTGTTGATAACCCGTTCAGTGAGGAAGGTGGACTTGCAGTCCTGTTCGGAAACCTGGCTCCGCTTGGTGCAGTCGTGAAGAGCGGGGCCATTGAATCCGAATTGATGGTTCATCGTGGTCCAGCAAATGTATTCGAGTCACAGGAAGAAGCAAGTGAGGGCATACTTGATGGCAAAGTGCGACCGGGAGACGTCGTTGTGATTCGCTACGAGGGACCTAAGGGTGGACCGGGAATGCAGGAAATGCTTTCACCGACATCGAGCATTATCGGAATGGGGCTCGGAAACAGTGTTGCTTTGATTACGGACGGAAGATTTTCAGGTGGTACTCGTGGCGCGTGCATTGGGCATGTTTCTCCGGAGGCTGCAGAAAGGGGTCCGATTGCCGCAGTCAGAAACGGTGACATTATCGCAATTGACATTCCCAATCGCAGACTTGATGTCGAACTTCCTGACGATGAGATTATGCGAAGGCTTGCCAAGATTCCACCTTTTGAACCGAGAATCAAGCATGGATACTTAAGGCGATATATAGAATTTGTTACGTCAGCGAACACCGGGGCAGTGATGAGAAAACTGTCCTAGTGAGGCCGGAGGCTTCATGTATCAAGAACTACTCAGAAGTGAAAGGAGAATGATATGACCTCATCAAATCCGAACCGAAGAGGGGAGACGATGACTGGAGCTGAGATATTTGTCAGATGCCTCATCGAGGAAAACGTGGAGTACGTGTTCGGCTATCCAGGAGGAGCAGTGATCGGAATCTATGATGCTTTGCATGACATCTCACACATCAAGCACATTCTGACCCGTCACGAACAAGGTGCGGTACATGCCGCAGAAGGATATGCGAGGGCGAGCGGAAAGCCTGGCGTTGTCCTTGTCACTTCGGGACCAGGTGCAACCAACACTGTCACGGGGATCGCCGATGCGAACATGGATTCCGTTCCGATCGTGGTCTTCACAGGACAGGTGCAGTGCAAACTCATTGGTAACGACGCGTTTCAGGAAGCTGACATCGTGGGCATCACTCGCCCGATCACGAAGCACAATTACCTCGTGAAAGATGTGGCTGAACTTGCTCGTATCATCAAGGAAGCATTCTACATTGCTACCACTGGGCGACCTGGGCCAGTTCTTGTAGATTTGCCGAAAGACGTCATGGCAAGCGAGATTGTGTTCGACTATCCGAAGAAAGTAGACATAAAGGGATACAAACCTGTATATCAGGGACACCTCAAGCAGATTGAAAAGGCAGCCGAGCTTCTCAACAGGGCAAAGCGTCCTGTGCTGTACGTCGGCGGCGGTGTCATCAGCTCGAACGCGTCAGAAGAATTGAGGAGGTTGGCAAGGAAGATACACGCCCCTGTGACGACGACCCTCCAGGGGTTGGGTTCCTATCCCGAGAACGATGAGCTATCCCTTGGAATGCTCGGCATGCACGGCACTTGGTATTCAAATGTCGCCATTAGCCATTGCGATGTGCTCGCTGCAATCGGTGCGAGGTTCTGTGATAGAGTGACAGGGAAGGTCGAGGAGTTTGCACCGGAGGCGAAGGTAATCCATGTTGATATTGATCCGTCGGCGATCAGCAAGAACGTGAGAGTTGATGTTCCGATCGTCGGCGATGTCAAGAATGTCTTGCAGAAACTCATCCCACTGGTTCATCGGCTTGATACAGATGACTGGCTCAAGACGATTGCTGAGTGGAAAAGGCAGCATCCACTTCGCTACAGAATTGGCAGCCGAATTCGCTCGCAATATGTCGTTCAGAAGATAGGCGAACTGACTCAAGGCAACGCTGTGGTAGTGACCGATGTCGGACAGAATCAGATGTGGGCGGCACAGTTCTTCAAGTACATGCATCCAAGAGGTCATATCACTTCTGGAGGTCTCGGCACGATGGGTTTCTCATTTCCTGCGTCAATTGGAGCGGCGTTTGCTGTCAAGGGAAAAGAAATCCCTGTCATCTCGATCAACGGCGACGGCGGAATTCAGATGAACATCCAAGAGCTTGCCACAGCCGTGGCTCATAATCTTCCTATCAAGATCATCATTCTGAATAACGGCTTCTTGGGCATGGTTCGGCAGTGGCAGGAACTCTTCTGGCGAAGAAGGTACTCTCACGTTGATTTGGATTGGAGCAATCCTGATTTCGTAAGAATAGCCGAGGCCTATGGTGCGATTGGTTTGCGCGCAACCCTGACGGAGGAGGTTGAGCCAAAGTTGAGACACGCACTCGAGATCAACGATAAGCCCGTGCTCATCGAGTTTCAAGTTGTTAAGGAAGACAATGTTTATCCAATGGTTCCATCAGGTGGAACTGTCGCTGAAATGATGGACTTCCCCGATGATGCACCTGTATCTGAGGATGAGGGCTTCGTCCATCCTCGATCTTTTATGATTTTGGAGAAAGGTACAAGCGTCTTCACTGATAGCATCTATGCATCCACGAAAGAGTGATGTTTCGTTGAGACGGGATTATATGGATCCAGAAGCATGTTGCTGTCCAGAAAGGAAAAAAAGATTACCCCCAATCCAACTAAGCCTAACAAAACGACTCAAGAAATGAAACACACTATCTCACTCTTGGTTGAAAACAAATTCGGTGCATTCAACCGAATTGCTGGATTATTTGCAGGTCGAGGATTCAACATTGACAGCTTGAGTGTTGGTCCAACCGACGATCCTACAGTCTCACGTATGACGATCGTCACGCATGGCGAGGACGCAATCATCGAGCAGATTATCAAACAACTTAACAAACTGATTGACACAATCAAAGTTGTTGACCTGACCTACGACAGTTTCGTCGAGCGGGAGTTAGTGCTCATCAAAGTCATGAGCAATCCTGAAACACGTTCTGAAATTATGCAGATGGCCGAGATTTTTAGAGCGAAGATCGTGGACATTAGCTCTAAGACACTGACGGTTGAAGCGACTGGAAGTGAGCAAAAGGTTACGGCCATTATCAACATGCTGAAGCCTTTTGGCATCAAGGAGATTGCACGAACTGGACAGGTAGCGCTAAAGCGTGAATTTCAGGGAGAGGTTTAGAGTCCAGGAAAGTTTCAAATACGGACAACGGTGAGAGGCTGTCTAAAAAGAGTGAACGAATGCACTACCGTTGTCATGCTGAACTTGTTTCAGCATCTGTTTTGGGTTGTTTTGCAGACCCCGAAACAAGTTCGGGGTGACGATGGTGGTCTTTTTGGACAACCTCTTGATGGAACTATCAAAACTTTTTCAAGGAGAAATGATGAAGGCCTATTACGACAGCGATGCAGATCTAAATCTTGTCCAAAGCAAAAAGGTTGCCATCATTGGATACGGTAGTCAGGGTCACGCCCACGCGCTGAACCTACGTGACAGTGGCGTGAGCGTCTGCGTTGGTTTGAGTCCGGGAAGCAGTTCCATCGAGAAAGCCAGAGCCGAAGGGCTAACAGTAACAACGCCGGCTGAAGCTGCTGCCCAAGCCGATCTGGTGATGATACTTGTGCCTGATATGGCACAGAGGAATCTTTACTACGAAGAAATCGCTCCCAACCTTCAGGAAGGCAATGCGCTGGCGTTCGCTCACGGATTCAATGTCCACTATAAGCAAATCATTCCGCCCAAGTATGTTGACGTGATCATGGTTGCTCCAAAAGCGCCGGGACACCTTGTACGAAGAGTGTTCACTGAAGGGGGAGGGACACCTTGCCTTGTGGCTATGTATCAAAACTATTCTAAGAGAGCATTCGACATCGCCTTATCGTATGCAAAAGGAATTGGCGGAACTCGTGCAGGTGTCCTCAGGACGACCTTCAAGGACGAGACTGAAACAGATTTGTTTGGTGAACAGACGGTTCTGTGTGGAGGCTCAGAAGAACTTATCAAGGCGGGATTTGAGACGCTGGTTGAAGCGGGCTATCCGGCCGAACTCGCTTACTTCGAGTGCTTGCATGAACTCAAGCTCATCGTGGATTTGTACTATGAAGGTGGACTCTCGTGGATGAACTACTCCGTGAGCGACACAGCGGAGTATGGCGGTTACACACGAGGGTCAAGAATCATCGGCAAGGAAGCACGCAAGGAAATGAAAAGGATTCTGAAGGAGATCCAGACAGGTAAGTTTGCGATGGAGTGGATTGAGGAGACCGAGAAGAACCATCAGAAAAACTTTCTCAAAATGCGTGACAAAATGAGAGGGCACATCGTTGAGAAGGTTGGAGCAAAGTTGCGTGCAATGATGCCGTTTATTAAAGCGAAGACAGTGAGGTAAAAGACCGTTTGGAGTGCCGAATTAGTTCGACACTACAAACATGCTTCCGACTGGCAGGGCACACTTTTCTATTCTTGCAGAATGAACTGTAACGGGCTTGTCAATAAATATCGCCATCATCTTCCCATCAGCGAGACGGCGAGAATCATCATCACGCTGAACGAGGGGAACACGCCGCTGATTGAGTCAGTGAATCTCAGGAACGCTTTGAATCCCGACGTCAGAATTTACTACAAGTATGAAGGTGCAAATCCGACGGGTTCTTTCAAAGACAGAGGAATGACTGTTGCCGTGACAAAGGCGGTGGAAGATGGTGCCAAGGCAGTGATGTGTGCATCAACTGGCAACACGGCGGCCTCTGCGGCGGCTTATGCGGCTCGTGCTCAGCTCAAGTGCTTCGTGATTGTGCCGAGGGGGAAAATCGCCATCGGCAAATTCTCACAATCTATCATTTTCGGCGCACAGCTGATTGAGATTGATGGCAACTTCGACGATTCACTCAACATCGTGCGGGAAATCGGCGAGAGATATCCCATCACGATTGTCAATTCGATTAATCCGTATCGCATCGAGGGACAGAAGACAGCGGCATTCGAAATATGCGAACAGTTGGGTCAGCCACCGACGTATCAGGTGCTGCCTGTTGGCAACGCAGGCAACATCACGGCATACTGGAAAGGATACAGGGAGTGGATTCCTGAGAAGGAACGAAGACCGAAAATGCTCGGCTTTCAAGCTGCAGGTGCTGCACCGATTGTGCTCGGTCACCCTATCGAGAAGCCAGAGACATTTGCCACGGCAATTCGGATCGGCAATCCAGCAAGTTGGAAACAGGCGGAAGCGGCAAGAGATGAGTCTGGTGGGGTGATTGACATGGTCACGGATGAGGAGATTCTTGAAGCCTATCGCTTGATGGCTCGACTTGATGGCGTTTTTGCTGAGCCTGCATCGGCGGCAGGCGTTGCTGGAATCATCAAGTATAACAAGAAGGGATTCTTCGCAAGGGGTGATGTTATCGTCTGCACACTTACAGGAAGCGGACTCAAAGATCCTGACAGCGCGCAGCTCGGCATTGAACTGCCAAAGCCAGTCCCGGCGAAGCTGGAAGCAGTCACAGAGATAATGGGGATTTGAAAAACTTCGAAGATTAGACGATATGCTCATTGTTCAAAAATTCGGTGGATCATCGGTTGCGAACGTAGAACGCATCGGAAATGTTGCTCAGCGGATAGTTGAGACGAAAAATCGGGGTAACGATGTCGTTGTCATCGTATCAGCGATGGCAGGCGAGACTAATCGTCTGATTAACCTTGCACATCAGGTTTGCAACACCCCGGATGAGCGTGAACTCGACGTGCTTGTCTCTACAGGTGAACAGGTTACGACAGCTCTCCTTGCAATGACGCTGATATCAAAAGGTCATAAGGCGAATTCGCTTCAGAACCATCAGGTTCAGATAGTTACGGACAGCGCCTTCACGAAAGCCCGCATCAAGTCCATTGACGCGAAGAAACTCCGCAAAGTGCTGGCTGATGGAAGTATTGCTGTCGTTGCCGGCTTTCAGGGAGTTGATGAACACGGCAACATCACAACGCTTGGTCGAGGCGGATCAGATACAACGGCTGTTGCCATCGCTGCAGCAATTAAGCAGGCTGATCCAGACGTTGAACTCCTCTGTGAGATTTACACTGATGTTGATGGCGTTTATACCACTGACCCGAATATCGCCCCGGAAGCACGAAAGCTCAAAACCATCAGTTACGAGGAGATGCTTGAGATAGCAAGTCTCGGTGCAAAAGTGCTCCAGACTCGCTCGGTCGAGTTCGCAGCAAAATACAACATACCAATTCATGTCAGAAGTAGTTTGACAAATGAGAAAGGAACAATCGTGACAAGCAGGAAGGATCTGCAGACTATGGAAAGTCTCAAAATCACTGGCATTGCATACAACAAGGATGAGGCGAAGGTATCAATGCTCGGTGTGCCTGATAAGCCAGGCGTTGCCGCAAAGATTATCTCACCTGTTGCTGATGCGGGCATCACGGTGGACATGATTATCCAGAACACAGGGATTGACGGCTCTGCCGATATCACATTCACTGTTCCCAAATCCGATTACAGGAAAGCAATGGCTATGTTGAAGCGGACAGCGAGCGAGGTTGGTGCGAGGGATTTAATCGGGGATGAGAGGATTGCGAAGATCTCGCTTGTCGGTGTGGGAATGCGCAGTCATTCAATTGTTGCGGCAAAAATGTTCAGAGCACTTGCAGGTGCTGGTATCAACATCGAGATGATTTCCACATCTGAGATAAAAATCTCCTGTGTGGTTGACGAAGACAGAGTGGAAGAGGCAGTGAAGTTACTGCATAAGGCATTCCACCTGGAGAAAGAGGCGGCTGGAGTATGAAAGTGAAGGCATTTGCTATCACATGGTTTTTCTGGGCTTTGTGCAATGTTCCTGTTGCTGTGAAGTAAGTTGGCTCAAACATTTGGATGTGCTGAGCGGTATCCTTGTGCTCTGCATCCATTTCGCCGGTCATGTCTTTTCAATGCAGAATCCATTGTGGGCTTTGTAAGGAGGTATCGAATGTCCCAGCAAATTCAACTACTGGACACAACTCTGCGTGACGGTTCGCAGGGGGAAAAGGTATCGTTCTCGGTGTTGGACAAGCTGCTGATCGCAAAGAGACTTGACGAGTTCGGAATTCACTACATTGAAGGTGGTTGGCCTAGCTCAAATCCGAAGGATATGCTCTTCTTTGGGGAGGCAGCTAAGCACACCTTCAACCATGCTAAACTTGTCAGCTTCGGCTCAACTTGCCGTGCTGGCAAGACGGTTGAAACGGATGAGAACATGCAGGCTCTGGTTCAGGCGAAAACGCCAGCGGTCTCGGTTTTCGGAAAAACATGGCTGCTGCATGCGAAGAAGGCGTTGAACATCACACCTGAGGAGAATCTGAGACTCATTACCGATTCAGTACACTATCTGAAATTGCAGGACAAGGAGGTGATTTTCGACGCTGAGCACTTCTTCGATGGATTCAAAGACAACAGGGATTATGCTCTCAAGACACTACAAGTAGCGAAAGAAGCAGGTGCAGATGTGCTCGTCCTCTGCGATACAAACGGCGGAACGCTGACATTGGAACTTGTTGGGATCATCAAGGAGGTGCAGGAACATGTCTCAGCGGCGCTTGGCATACACGCACATAACGACTGCGGGATGGCGGTATCAAACTCTATTGCGGCGGTGCAGGCAGGATGCGTTCACGTTCAGGGGACAATCAACGGATTTGGTGAGCGGTGCGGAAATGCAAACCTCGTTATGATTATCCCAAATCTGCAACTTAAACTGGCCTATGCATGCGTGCCGGATGAAAACCTAAGACATTTGGTCAATCTCTCCCGCTATGTCTATGAACTGGCAAACATGAATCCAGCCGATAATGACCCCTATGTCGGCAAGAGCGCCTTTGCTCACAAAGGTGGCGTGCACGTAAGTGCCGTGATGAAAGACTCGAGAACCTACGAACACATTGACCCTGTGCTTGTCGGTAATCGTCGGCGTGTCCTGGTCTCAGATCTGTCCGGGCAGAGTAACGTTGTTTACAAAGCGGGTGAACTCGGCATTGATCTGAAAGGTGACAAGGAACTCACAAAAAGGATAATTAGAAAACTCAAACAGATGGAACACGACGGTTATCAGTTCGAAGGGGCAGAAGCATCGTTTGAACTCCTGGTGCGCTCTACAAAAGGAGAGTCGAACAACTTCTTCAGGCTTGAGGGGTTTCGTGTGATAATCGAGAAGGACGTTGATGGTGAACAGCGTTCAGAGGCAACGATTCGTCTGTGGGTCAATGGCCATCTTGAACACACGGCTGCAGATGGTGATGGCCCTGTGAACGCGTTGGATAATGCTCTCCGTAAAGCGTTGGAAAGATCTTATCCTGATGTCAAGCAAATGAAACTAACGGATTACAAAGTCCGTGTGATCAACAGTCAACGTGCAACGGAGGCGAAGGTACGCGTGCTTGTTGAATCAAGTGGGGGGGAAGAAGTGTGGGGGACAGTAGGCGTTTCAGAGAACATAATTGAGGCAAGTTGGCAGGCGCTGACGGATAGTATCTGGTACTATCTCTTCAGAAATGTGGCGGGTAGGCAAAGAGAAAATCTAATCCTGGAAGACAGTTGTGGCGCCGATGGCGCCATTAGAGCTTAGTCTTTTGCAAGTGAAATGTTTGCAGATCGCGCAAAGCGGGATTAACCACGGATTAGCGCGGAAAGGGGATGAACAGGATGCGGAAAGAGAATACTTGTCCCGCTTCAGCGTCATCAATCCGTGTGTTCCGTGCCTATTTCGTGTAAATCCGTGGTGAATGCTTTTCTTGTCCTGCCGTGCGGGATGCCGTGAAGCGACATTTGTTGCGGGTCCACTGCGCGATCTCCGATTGCCGATCATCAATCGTAAATCACATTGCCCAATCACGCATAACTCTTATGATTCTCGATTCAGTCCTAAGAAGGAGGAAACTTGCTCAAGAATAAGAAGATCGCCATCATAGGTGCGGGGAACATTGGCGAGGCACTTATTGGTGGAATGATACGAGGAAAATTGACAAAACCTGAGAACATCGTGGCAACTCGAAGAAGCGAGGACGCGCTGCACGAGCTAAGAGTCAGGTGGGGCATTGCTGTGACGACAAACAATCGCGAGGGCGTGCACGCTGTGGACATCATCATCTTGGCCGTCAAGCCGCAGGGGGCAAATGATGTGTTGGAGGAAATCGCCGATGTCATCGAGCCGCACCAACTCATCATCTCGGTGATGGCAGGTGTAACAACACAGCTCATCAGCAAGAAGATTGGGAAGGATAATCCGATCATTCGAACAATGCCCAACACACCCGTCCTCGTTGACGAAGGTGCGACAGCCTTAGCTAGAGGTGCGCACGCAACTGATGAGCATCTCCAGTTCGCTTCAACGATCTTCTCGGCAATCGGCAACGTAGAGGTTCTGCCCGAAAATCTGATGGATGCTGTTACAGGTCTTAGCGGCAGCGGCCCAGCTTACATCTATATGGTAATTGAGGCAATGACCGATGGGGGTGTGAAGATGGGCATTCCAAGAGCCATTGCTCTTCGGCTTGCAGCACAGACGGTCTATGGTGCGGCGAAACTCGTGATGGAGACCCGTAAGCATCCAGCAATCTTGAAGGACGAGGTGACAACACCCGGCGGAACGGCGATTGCGGCCGTGCATGAACTCGAAACCCACGGTCTCCGCACAATGTTGATAAATGCAGTGGCAACAGCAACACAGCGCTCCAAAGAACTAAGCGACATGCTGAACAGCAAGTAGGATCTGCTAAGAGAGGAATGGAACACGGATTTAGAGGATATGACGGATGTGCACGGATTTCTTTATTCGTTTCTAATCCGCTGGATCAGTTTCATCCGTGTGCTATCTTCTTCAGAAGCTACAGCGTGGCTCCGTTGGCGCCATCAAACCTATGACTGTGCAAAGTAAAACATTCGGTCGGAGGAAAGATGAAAGAGAAGGTCCATATTTTCGATACGACATTGCGTGATGGTGAGCAGTCACCCGGCTACAGCATGGACACCCGCGAGAAATTGAAAATGGCTCGGCAGCTTGAAGCGCTCAACGTGGATGTCATCGAAGCTGGTTTCCCTATCGCTTCCGATGGCGACTTCGAAGCCGTGAAGCAAGTCTCCAATGTGATAAGAGGTTGCACCGTAGCAGCGCTGGCACGAGCCACTAGGTTAGATATTGACCGTGCGTTCGAGGCAATTCAACATGCTGCAAAGCCGAGAATACATACATTCATCGCCACAAGCGACATACACCTAAAACACAAACTCAAAAAGACACGTGATGAAGTTCTCCACCAGTCAATCGAGGCAGTCTCACACGCAAAGCAACTGACGCAAGATGTTGAATTCAGTTGTGAGGACGCCGGTAGAAGCGATGTTGATTACCTCTGTGGCGTAATCGAGAGAGTCATTGAAGCTGGTGCGACAGTAGTGAACATTCCTGACACAGTTGGCTACACAATGCCCTTCGAGTTCGGAAGCTTGATAAAGACAATTCGCGAGCGAGTGAAGAATATTGACAAAGCGATCATAAGTGTTCACTGCCACAACGACCTCGGTCTCGCTGTCGCGAACTCCATCGCTGCGGTGATAAACGGTGCAAGACAGGTCGAATGCACTGTAAACGGGATTGGAGAACGAGCTGGAAATGCTTCACTTGAAGAATTCGTTATGGCATTGCGTACACGCAAAGACATTTTCCCATTCTACACGGAGGTGAATACCGAAGAGATTTACAAGTCGAGTCGGCTTCTCTCAACGCTCACTGGCATGATAGTACAGCGAAATAAGGCTATTGTCGGAGCGAATGCATTCTCACACGAAGCTGGCATTCATCAGGACGGAATTATCAAAAGTCCTATGACGTATGAAATCATGACGCCGCAGTCCGTAGGAATCAAACACTCCACGCTCGTGCTCGGAAAACACTCTGGCAGACACGTACTTAAACAGAGATTCGAGGAACTGGGCTACTCACTTTCAAAAGAGGAACTTGAACGAGTCTATTCTGAATTCACGAGGCTTGCGGACAAGAAGAAAGAGATTTTTGACGAAGATCTTGTCGCGATTCTGCAGGACGAGACTGACAGCGAGGAAAGAAGTTTCACCCTCAGTAACTTGCAGGTTATGACAGGCAAGGGCATCAAATCCACGGCTCTTGTCGAGCTGAGCGAAGGGGAGCAGATTCACTGCGATTCTGCCACCGGCGATGGACCCGTTGATGCCGCCTATAGGGCGCTCGAAAGGATTCTCAACCTGCATGGGCAGCTTGTTGACTACACGATCACATCGGTGACGTGGGGTGGTGACGCAGTTGGTGAAGTGTTTGTCAAAGTAATATTTGATAATGTGATTTTCACCGGGCGGGCTGCCAGCACAGACATCGTAACAGGAAGTGTCGAGGCTTACCTGCGAGCAGCAAATCGGGCGCTCGCCGCTCGTTCAAAAAAAAGGGACTGTGATGGATTGCCGAAGTGACAATATGGAGTGCAACAATATGGAGTGCGACGACACCTGTCGTCGCACAATTGCCTTAACGCGTTTCTCGGAAATCCCAATAAGGACCAAGAAAGAATGGGAATGACCATTACTGAAAAGATTCTTGCTCAGCACTCCGGAAGGGGCAAGGTGATACCTGGCGAAAACGTTTGGGTTGATGTAGATGTCTTGATGACGAATGATGTCACGGGGCCAGGGGCGATTTCCATTTTCAAACAAGAGTTTGGCGGCAACGCTAAGGTGTGGGATCCTGCAAAGCTGATCCTGATACCAGACCACTATATTTTCACATCAGACGAACGCGCCAAGAGAAACATCGTTGTCTTAAGAACGTTCGCAGCCGAGCAATCTATTCAGAACTTCTATGATGTCGGCACTTCACGCTACAAGGGTGTGTGTCATATCGCACTGGCTGAAGAAGGCTTCACACGACCGGGGGAAGTCCTCTTTGGGGCAGACTCGCACACTTGCACTGCCGGTGCCTTCGGTGAGTTCGCCACCGGCATCGGCAATACCGATGCCGCATTCATACTGGGGACTGGAAAGATCTGGGTGAAAGTTCCTGCAACAGTGAGATTCGTTTTCGAAGGTGAACCTCCTGAATACTTGATGGCTAAAGATATAATCCTGAGGGTTATTGGCGACATCGGAGTTGATGGCGCTTCATATCGGACTATGGAGTTCACGGGAGATGCAGTGTACCACTTGAACATCAATGAAAGAATGACTCTCTGCAACATGGTCATCGAAGCCGGAGGAAAAAATGGGATTATCGCGCCCGATGACAAGACATTCGACTATGTTAAGAAGCGGACGAACAAACCTTTCACGCCCGTTTACAACGATGAGGATGCGAGTTTCGTATTTGAGAAAATTTACAATGTCAGCGACATACCACCACTCGTAGCGAAGCCTCATTCACCAGAAAATGTCGAAGCCGCTGCCAATCTCTCCGATATCATACTCGACCGTGCTTATATCGGCTCGTGCACCGGTGGCAAACTTGCGGACTTCGTTGCTGCCGCCAGAATCTTGTATGGCAAAGAAGTTGCCGTTGACACATACATGGTACCGGCAACATCGAACATCTCACGTGGATTGTTGACAATGCAAGTTGATGGGAAATCGCTCTATCGAATTTTTCAGGACGCTGGTTGCAAGATTGGCGATCCAAGTTGTGCCGCGTGCCTTGGTGGACCTGAAGACACTTTCGGGCGACTAAATGGCGCAGAAGTCTGTATCTCAACAACCAACCGCAATTTCCCTGGAAGGATGGGTTCCAAGCAAGCGCAGGTTTTCCTCGCCTCACCACTGACTGTCGCTGCCTCCGCTGTTACAGGGAGAATAACTGACCCGAGAAGATTCCTGTGAGAACAATCTCTGCATCGTGACAAATAACCAGAACAGAATTGCCACTGCGCTGTAAGCGCTTTCGAAGCATGTTATACAATTTCTCCACTCTACCGGACAACTTGTAACTGACCCAAAGTAGGAAGGGAAAATGAAGGACAAAATTCGTGGAAAGGTTTACGTGGTTGGCGATAACATTGACACGGACCAGATAATCCCCGCAAAGTTCCTCGTCTTCAACACCCACTCTCCTGACGAGCAAAGACTTTACGGCAGGTACGCGATGAGCGGAGTTCCCGAGGAAAAGTCGGGACTGCCAACTGGTAGAATCAAATTCATTGAAGATGGAGAATTCGAATCAGAGTTCAAAATCATTGTCGCGGGGAAGAATTTCGGCTGTGGATCTTCTCGTGAGCATGCACCTCTCGCACTGCAGGTGGCAGGCATCGCCGCTGTGGTAGCTCAGTCCTATGCAAGGATATTCTATCGCAATTCGGTTGATGGCGCCTATGTCATTCCGTTCGAGTCCGTCGAAACTATCTTCGAGCGATTTGTCACTGGAGAGGAAGTCGAGATTGACATACAACAGAAAGTCATCAGGAGACTTTCTACAGGAGACGCTTTCGAACTCCGGTCCCTCGGAGATGCAGCGGACATCATCGAAGCGGGTGGATTGTTCGCCTATGCTCGAAAAATCGGAATGATAAAGCCAATGGAGATACGGTAATGTTCAAGATAGCTGTAATCGGTGGCGATGGGATTGGACCCGAAGTTACTTCGCAGGCTGTGCGCATTCTGAAGAAAGTGTCGCGCTTTCTCAACGAGGAATTTTCTTTTATCGAGTTGAAAGCTGGTGGCATCGCAGTAGACTCCTTTGGAGTGCCCCTTCCGCAGGAAACATTGAACAAGGTACTTACAAGTAACACCATTTTGCTTGGAGCTGTCGGCGGACCAAAGTGGGATTCCCTTCCGTACGAACTAAGACCTGAACGGGCGCTGCTTGGACTGAGGAAATCACTCGAGCTATACGCTAACCTCAGACCCGCCATTATGTTCGAACCTCTTGTATCTGCTTCCTCGCTTAACCCCGAGGTTGTTCGAGGGATTGACATACTTGTAGTTCGTGAACTAACGGGTGGAATTTATTTCGGCAAGCCTGCTGAAATCGTGAACGAAAATGGCGTGCGTCGCGGCATCAACACAATGACATACAACGAGCGAGAAATCCAGCGAATTGCGGAGACTGCATTCAAGGTTGCTGCCGTGCGGCGCAAGAAGGTCACTTCGGTGGACAAAGCCAACATACTCCACACCTCGATGCTCTGGCGAGAAGTTGTCACAGACGTACACAGGGCCTATACTGGCATTCAACTGGAGCATATCTACGTGGACAACGCCGCAATGCAGCTCGTTCGTAATCCGAAGCAATTTGATGTCATACTGACGGAAAATATGTTCGGAGACATCTTGAGCGATGAAGCAGCGATGCTCACGGGTTCAATTGGGATGCTTCCGTCTGCAAGTCTCGGCGAGAGGCATGCGCTTTACGAACCTGTTCATGGTAGCGCACCCGATATCGCAGGCAAAGGTGTCGCAAATCCTATTGCAAGCATTCTCTCTGTTGCGATGTTAGCAGAACATTCGTTGCAGAAGCCGGCACTGTCGAGAAAAATCTTTCAAGCTGCCGAGAACGTTTTGTCGCAAGGCTATCGAACTGCCGACATTGCTTCAAGCGAATGCACCGTGGTATCTACCGAAGAAATGGGCAGACTCATAGAGGAAGCGTTTCGGGTGGATTAACTCGGAATCACTGTAACACTAGCGAGGAGTTGCGAATCAGTCTCCTGAGGAAACAGCAGTGGAATGCAGCCTCAATTCAAATCAGGAAAGGACAATCCATTCATGCAAGCATTACACAAAGTGTTCACAAGCGTCTTGTTCTTTGCCACATTTGCATTACCTCTATTTTCTCAGACCGCTGATACTGGAAAAACTCGACCTTATGAGTTGCTTGCAAGAAAAATCATCATGACGGGACTGGGTTCCGGTAAAGCATATGATTTGTTGTATGAGTTGTCCACAAGAATAGGACATCGTCTCAGCGGTTCACCGCAGGCAGAACAGGCTGTCGCATGGGCTAAGAAAAAAATGGAAGAGTTGAGTCTTGAGAATGTTCGCCTCGAACCAGTCATGGTACCGCATTGGGTGCGTGGTCCTGTGGAAGAAGCTGCTATCATCAAGGAACACCCACCTGCAGATTTGCCGCTGAGAGTTTGTGCATTTGGAGGCAGTATTGCAACTCCGAAGGAAGGGATTACGGCGGAAGTGGTGGAGGTGAAGTCATTCGATGAACTGCAAGGACTTGGCGAGAAAGCCAAAGGCAAAATCATCTTCTTCAATCGTCCGATGGATCGCAGCAAGATGAACACATTTGAAGCATACGGAGGCGCTGTAGATCAACGCAGTCGGGGAGCAATTGAAGCAGCGAAGGTGGGAGGTGTAGCAACGCTGGTGCGATCCATGACAACAAGATTGGATGACGTTCCTCACACTGGTTCAATGCACTATGTTGACACTATTCCCAAAATACCTGCCGCAGCAATCAGCACCGTTGGAGCGAACCTGCTGAGTGAACTTCTTGCGAGAGAAAAAAATATCAAAGTTCATTTGAAACTAACCTGTCAGACACTGCCCGATGTCGAATCCGCGAACGTAATCGGTGAACTTGTCGGGTCAGAGAAACCAAATGAGATCGTACTTATTGGAGGACATCTCGATAGCTGGGACAAAGGGCAAGGTACACATGATGATGGTGCTGGATGTGTTCATGCAGTCGAAGCGTTGAGATTGCTGAAACAACATGGTATCAAACCAAAGCGGACGATTCGGGCTGTTCTGTTTATGAACGAAGAGAATGGTTTACGCGGAGGAAAAGCCTACGCAGCAAAAGAACGTCCGGCAGAGAAACATATCGCGGCAATTGAATCTGACATGGGAGGATTTGCACCTCGCGGTTTCGGTGTGGAAGCTGATTCTACGATACTGGCTAAGATCGCCCGATGGGCTTATTTACTTGAACCCATTGATGCCGACCGTATCCAGAAGGGTGGAGGAGGCGCAGACATCTCGGAACTGGCTCGAAAAGGTGTCCCCTGTATCGGACTGAGCGTAGATAGTCAAAGATACTTTGATTACCATCATTCTGACAATGACACGATTGATACGGTCAACGAACGCGAACTTGGACTTGGTGCCGCCGCACTCGCAATTCTAGCTTATGTTCTTGCAGAGGAAGGGCTGTGACTGAGTGAAAGTGCCATGCACATTGGAAGCGCGTGGCATTTTGATCTTACAGCAGAGCTTTCGTTATTGACATAGTTATTTTTTCTTCTATATTGTCGTTCAAGAAGTTTGTTTGGCAACAATCAGAAGCGGTGACCAACATAAAAACGAAATCCGTTCTGACTTATTTCATTGTGCTGTCCATCACCTTGTGTGGTGCGGCTTATGCACAGGAACAGCGAGGGATTATCAAAGGTGTCGTTGCTGATAGTGCGACAGGGGAGACCCTGCCTTTCGCGACTGTCGTTGTCGAAGACACGCGTCTCGGTGCCATTACAAACGTTCAAGGCTTCTACATCATTACTGGTGTGGGTTATGGTGTCTATCGGGTGAGAGTCAGCTCTGTGGGATACAAGTCTCAATCGAAACAAGTAATCGTGAGAAGCACTGAAGCAACTTCGTGCAACTTCCGGCTTCCTCCAGAGCCGGTTGAGCTTCAGCCAATCGTAAGAACGGCAGAGAGGAAGAAACTTGAGAACGAGACGAACATAAGCGTTCAGACACTTACTCCTGAGGAAATCAGACTTGTACCCGCGACCGTTGAGTCTGACTTGTTTCGCGTGCTGAAGGTCTTTCCCGGTGTTATCTCCACCAGCGATGTAAGCAGTCAATTCTATGTAAGAGGCGGCGGTGGAGATCAGAATCTCGTTCTTTTGGATGGAATGATGATCTACAATCCGTTCCACGCACTTGGCTTGTTCAGCATATTTGATGCTGACGCAATCAAATCGGTAGATTTCCTGACGGGAGGATTTGGCGCAGAATACGGGACGCGACTTTCTTCAGTGATAAACATTACAAGCCGGGATGGGAACAGAAATCGTCTTGCAGGAAAGCTTGCAGGAGGATTCTTGACAGCTAAAGCACTCCTTGAAGGTCCGTTGGGCGTTTGGGATGGTTCATGGATGGTTGCGGCTTGCAAGAGTCTTTTTGATGCCGTCCTGAAGAAGTTTGTCAACAGAGATCTACCTTTAGGTTTTTACGATGTCATCGCCAAGGTGAACGCGGGATGGGGCGAGGATACCCGGATTGCTGTTCACTGTCTACTGAGCGATGACAATGTCGAGAATTCTCAGATCGCTGAGCCAAACTACCATTGGCGGAATAGTGCACTTGGCGTCAGCGTCTCTCAACTTCTCAGCGACCGCTTTCTCGCTCAGGGGGATTTTTCAAGAAGCTTCTTCTCTGCTTCGGTGGACCCTCGATTAAGCTCCACCGCACCACAAAGCACGTCAGTCGAGGATGCGTACTTTAATTCGTCCATCACCTACTTCACTGACAATCGTGACGAAGTTCAGCTCGGCTTCATGTATCACCTGCCTGAGATGTCATACAGCCTCGTCAACAATGCGGGATTTGCGGCGAACACCAGCGGAAGCTCGATTGAGACCGCGATATGGGCGAAATACAAATGGACGATCCCAAGGTTCGCGGTGGAGCTGGGCACACGCATGAACTACATCTCTCTCCTTGATGAATCCGAATATGCGTTCGAACCTCGGATCAGTTTCAAATTCCAATTCCATCCGCAATTTGCTCTCAAGGGCTCGTGGGGGCGATATCATCAACGGATGGCAACGGTCGGAAATGAGGATGATATTGTCTCGCTGTTTGAAGCATGGATACCGGTCAAATCTCCGGAGGAAGCCTATCATTATGTCCTCGGTCTCGACGGAACACTCTGGGATTTCGTTGATTTCAGCGTGCTTGGATACTACAAACGGTTCAACAACTTGATGAGCTACAATCGTGACAAGGTTGACCGCCATGATCCCGACTATGTCTTAGGAACCGGAAAGGCATACGGCGTTGAGGTTTTTCTCAAAGCAGCCACGGAATCATACTACGGATGGCTTCTCGTATGGATTCGGTTCTTCATCGAAGACAACGAACAACTACACATATCCTCCCCGCTACGACAGAACCCACAGTGTGAATTTCGTTGCTGGCTATCGTCTACCCGCAGGTTGGGAAATCAATGCCCACTGGGAATTCGGTTCAGGACTGCCTTTCACCAAGATTATGGGATTTTATGACCGCTTGAGTTTGGACGGTTTTCTTGACGGTAGCTATGTTCAGGAAACCGGAAAACCGTATACCATCCTAGGAAGCAAGAATGAGGGAAGGCTTCCGTCATACCATCGGTTGGATCTGAGCATAGTTAAGGTCTTTTTCATTGGTCAATTCAAAGTCTCATGCGAGGCAAGTGTAGTCAATGCTTACAATCGAAAGAATATCTTCTACTTCAATCGAACGACGGGCGAACAAGTAAATATGTTGCCGTTCATGCCCACGCTGAATCTTGGATTTCGAATTCTGAGGACGAAGTAGTCATACAGAGGCTCACGAAGACTATGGAACGATATTCAGACAATGTGATGCAAAATAAGACCAGCACAGTCCTGAACACACGCCGGCTCATTCTCTGCCTGCTCTTCACGCTTCTCGCCGTTCACTGTGAGAATTCGTTCTCACCGAAGGACGTGTACCAAGAGAGACTTGTCGTATTTTGTATCTTGAACCCGTTGCAGAAGATGCAGTTCGCACGTGTTTATCGGACGTACGATGTGGAGGGACTGGATCCTCTGAGTAACACTGTTGACACGCAGGTGAGCGACGCTATCATTACGATTGACGCCGGTAACAAACATGTGGTGTTCAAAGACACGGTTGTGAAACGAGATTCGTATGGCAGATATACCTCAGACATTGTTGGCTACTACACAGACAGCCTTTCCCTTGAACCTGGAACAACATATGGGCTGCAGGTCAGAATCAAGGACAGTACACTTGTTGCCACAACCACGGCTCCGAAATCTGCAAGCTTCGTCATAAACGATGGTGCCGCGGTATTCATAGATCCAGACCACGAAAAGAGCTGCGACTGCATTCGAATACATGCTGCAGGGGCTTCAGGAGCAAGGGGATATCTGTTCAAACTGTTTATTGAATATATGAGAAGTGTGGAAGGTCAGGTGTCATATCTGAGGAAGGAGGTGCCTATCCGCTTTGTGTCAGCAGGTGGTGACAGTGTGATACCGGTGTATCCCGTTGTGGATCGTGTCTCGGGTCTCGATTATTCGATCCCTGCCTTTAACAGAGTTCTTGCTGAGATCTCGTCTGAGGGGGACAACGTGGTCCTAGGAGCGAAGATCATCGTCTACAGCTTCGATCCGAACTTTTACAACTACTATCAGGTTGCGCACAGTTTCGGTGATCCGTACTCGATACGTCTAGATGCACCGGATTTCACAAACATCTCAGGTGGCTACGGTGTGTTTGGTGCTATGTCTGCGGACTCTCTGTTTGTCCCCAAAGCTTATTGGGGCAGCGGATTCTGAGCTTGACATCTGCTGCCGTTTTTAACGGCAAAAGAGCAGGCAATGTGTGTGGAAGCGGTCTCCGAGTTCCCCCAGGGGTTTGGGCTGCTACCCAAGCCTCGAAATGATTCCCTTCAACAGAAACGATAATCTGTGTTTCGCGGCGGCAGCGACCTCCGTGACCTCGGTGTGAGATAGCTTGGCGGGACTGATCCCTGTGGCTGGATTGGTGATGAGCGATATTCCGATGATCTTCATCCCTAGATGGTGCGCCATGATCACCTCGGGCACCGTGGACATCCCTACAACATCGGCACCAAGCCGTCGAAACATTTCGATTTCTGCTGACGTCTCGTAACTTGGACCTTTTGTCCAGCCGTACACACCGCGTCGCAAAGCGATACTTGCCTCCATCGCGGTCTGCTCTGCAATCTCTAGTAAGCTTTCATCGTAGGTGGGAAGGCGACGATGAAATTGATGTGATATATGGGGGTTCCCAATTCTTGGATCTTCAAAAGTGAGATTGATGTGATCAGTAATCAACATTAGATCGCCAGGACGGAAGTGTGGGTTGATACCACCTGAATCATTCGTCACAATGAGTGTTTTGACCCCCAGTCCGTCTGCAATCATCACAGGATAGACAACTTCGTAAATCGCGTATCCCTCATAGAAATGGATGCGACCTTGAAACACGAGCAACTCGATTCCACCGAGACTCCCGAACACTAATCTGCCAGCGTGTCCCTCAACTGTAGAAACAGGATAACCCGGAATCTCCTTAGCCTGAATAACAACTCCGCCTGTAAGCTCATCAGCAAACCAACCAAGTCCTGAGCCTAGAATTACGGCAACGCGCGGACGACTCTTTGTTCGAGCTGCTATGTATTGAAAAGCGTCAGTATATTTGTCCGTTTCGTAACGTATCATCTTTCAATTATCCCTTCGACAGATTTCACGGTAAGCGTCTGTTGTCCGAAGAGTCTTTTCCTCAGTCTCAAAGCTACGTTCACAAGGATTATGAGGACAGGGACCTCAATAAGCGGACCTATGACGGTGGCAAATGCTTCTCCGGAGTTAATTCCAAACACTGCAATGGCAACTGCGATGGCTAATTCAAAATTGTTGCTTGCCGCCGTGAATGAGAGAGTTGCGGTCTTGGAATAATCCGCACCAATTTTCTTCCCCATATAAAAGGAAACGAAAAACATTACCACAAAGTAAATAACTAACGGCATTGCAATTCGAATTACATCCAGCGGGATTTTTACAATGTATTCACCTTTTAGCGAGAACATTACTACAATCGTAAAAAGAAGTGCAATTAAAGTAATCGGACTGATTTTGGGAATGAATCTTTTCTCATACCATTCTTTACTTTTTAGTTTCAACATAACAAAGCGTGTTATCATACCGGCAAAGAATGGAATACCGAGATAAATGAAAACGCTTTCGGCAATTTGTCCGATTGTTATATTTACTGTAAATGTCCGTAATCCCAGCCAAGAAGGAAATACTGTTAGGAAGACATAAGCGTAAACTGAATAGAAGAGTACTTGAAATATCGAATTAAATGCGACCAAACCGGCGGCATATTCCGTATCGCCTTTGGCAAGTTCATTCCAGACGATCACCATCGCGATGCATCGCGCCAGACCAATCATAATCAAACCAGCCATATATTCCGGATAGTCTTGTAAAAAGATTATTGCCAGCACAAACATCAATACGGGACCAATCAGCCAATTCTGAACGAGCGAGAGTGAAAGCACTTTTACATTCTTAAATACGTCGCCAAGTTCTTCGTATTTTACTTTTGCGAGCGGAGGATACATCATCAGGATAAGCCCGATTGCAATCGGGACATTTGTCGTTCCAGACTGAAATGAATTCCAAAAATTCACGATAGATGGGAATAAGTAACCGGAGAAGACTCCGGTGAACATCGCGAGGAATATCCATAGTGTTAAGAACTTGTCCAGTGCGGAAAGCTTTCTCTTCTGCGTATTTACCATTTGTTGATCTCCATTATAGGGTTCGAGACTGACTTCGCATAGCATCGGCTGTGCCAAACGTCTTCTCGATCCAGTCCCTAATATCGTCTCTCGCATGCCTAAAGACTGCGAGTATTTCAGCTTCAGTCCCCTTAGATTCCGATGGGTCTGTAAAGTTTTTGTGCAGGTACTGGTTTCCTCCCGGAAAGAAAGGGCAAGTTTCTTTCGCATGGTCGCAGACCGTAACCACGTAGTCGAATGTGATCTCACAAAATTCATCAATGCTCTTGGAACGATGCGATGAAATATCAATGCCAATCTCTTGCATAACCCTGACGGCGTGTGGATCCACTCGCGACGGTTCTGTTCCAGCACTGTATGCTTCATAACGGTCACCGTAAAAAGCCCGCAATAGTCCTTCTGCCATCTGAGACCGAGCCGAATTATGGGTGCAGATAAATAGAATTCTTCTCTTCTCATTAACACTTTTGATTCTGCTCTGCATTTTCTTTCTTCCGCGCGTAGATCAGGATGCCGTACGTTGAGAGAGGATTTTCTTCAACTCTTCTACCGTTGGAACTCTCCCTGATATTGCGACCTTACCATCCACAATTACTGCTGGTGTCATTCTCACACCAAGATTTGCGAATTCTCTCACATCATAGACATGCGAGATGTCAGCGGCTAAATCCAAAGCGGCGCAGGCATTGAATACGTTCTTCTCAGTCGCCTGACATCTTGGGCAACCAGGTCCTGCAATTTGTATCTTCATGGTTTTCCTCTTTTAGATGTTTCTCTACTAGAGTATTCCAAATATGTAAGCTAGCACATAGTATATCCCGACCAAGACAAAAACTACCCCGGTAATCTTTTTTCCGTAATATTCTACTTGAGTTACTCTGCGATAAATCGCGTTGAACTGTCCTGCCCCCAGCGCAATCAACACGGCAAAAACCAGGACTGGTAAACCGGTTCCCACACCATAGGTTGAGGGCAACACGACGCTCGACTTTGCCGTTATCGCCAGTGGAATCAGACTTCCGAAAAACAAAGCTGCGGAAACTGGACAAAACGCCAGAGCGAACAACACGCCTAAGAACAGAGAACCCAGGATTCCAGCCTCATCAAGTTTCCTCTGGACCTTTTCGGAAGGTGATAGACTTGGCAAGTGTACCTTCAATAAATCGAGCAAGAACATACCTACCAGAATTAATAGTATTCCTAGTACTTTATTGATATATCGCTGCATAAGGTCCGAGAGTAGCGGGACATTAACCACTGCTTCCGTAATCAAGAAACCAAGCGCAGAATATGTTATGCACCTGCCAATTGTGTAGAGAATTCCCGACAACAGCACGGCAGGTTTGCTGCTGATGCGATATCCAACAAATGATATGGCAGCAATGTTCGTAGCTAACGGACAAGGGCTGATAGAAGTCAATATTCCAAACCAAAAGGCTGAGACAATCGGTAGAGCCAGATCCATCAGCCTTCCTCCCGCAAGAACTTCTCTACCTCATCTTTCACATATTCGAAGAATTTCTCTTTATCTCGCACACGCAACCAGACCTCCGGCAAATTCTTCCATTTTGTCTGAATATCGTCTTTGAGAAGTGTTAGGATCAAAGACTGGAAAGCTATCTGATAGTCCTCGATGTAGTGTCGGTTCTCAGGCTCATCAGTATTCAAAGACCTGAATTCCAATCTTCCTTCTTGAACGTCTTTGGCGAAATATTGCTCCACAGCCTCTCGAGAATATCTTTCGATTGTCAGGCAGGTCGGACATCTACGAGTCCCATGAAAGTAATAGGCAACCACCTTTGACTTCAGAACCTGCTGTGCGGGTTGTGGAGAAGTTGATTTCTCTTCTGTTCTTTTGGTTACAGGTGGAGATTTCGCAGAAGACTTCTTCTCTCCTTTCAAGATCGTTTTAGCTGGATCTGTTTTTTGAGTGCTGACAACAAGGTCTTTTCCAGTAGTTGTATCCTTCTTGGGAGGTAGGGACTTCTGCGATGTATCGGCAATCTGTGTTTCTGCGATACCGCTTGGTTTCTCAGAATCCCTTTGGCTAAATTCCTTGTACAGTAGAAAAACGATACTGAACAAAACGAAGATCAAGAGCGAAACGGAAGCTAATCGTTTAATACTCATGTCTTTCCTCCATCAAAATATGAAGTTTCCAAAAAACCAGCCAACTAACGTTCCGAGGACAACAATTGTAGATACGTAGACAAATGCCTTCTTAGCATCGAACACTTTTGCTATTGCGAGCCAGTTAGGCAAACTTAGCCCTGGACCAGTCAGAAGAAGAGCAAGCGCGGGTCCTTTGCCCATACCCAATTTCATAAGCGTATCTACAAAGGGCGCTTCGGTCATTGTGGCAAAGTAGCTGATGGCTCCAATCATCGTGGCAAGGAAGGAAGCACCAATTCCATTCCCTCCAAGCCAGTTCCTAATCCAATCCTCAGGCAGTATCTTGCCGATTATGCCAACGATAAACACGCCAACCAGAAGCAATGGAAAGATCACCCTGACGAACCACCAGGTTTCTCTCAGCCATTCTCTTATCTTCTCGGTTGGCAATACTCTCACTGCATAGATCGCTGCTATTACAGTGATGACGCCCCAAACAATAACCTTGTAGAAGTAAGAACCCGTTCTTATGAGATAGTTGGGCAAAAGAAGGGATAAGAGTATCAGGAGTAAGAGAATCAAATCCTGCCCTGCAATTATTTTTCTATTCCCATGTTCTTCTTTTGAACTCGTTACTTCCTCTCTTTCTTTGCCAAAGATGAAGCTCATGACGCCACCAACAATGAAAGCCATGAGGAGAGCTGCTATTATTCTCGCGACAACCATTCCACCGCCAAGAATATTCCCCGTGTAAATAAGAGCAAGGATATTCGCTGCTGGCGCAACCCACAGAATGATGAACGCAACACCGACTCCCGCACCACTATAGTACAGCCCGCTTGATACGGGGATGACTGTACAGGAACATGCAGCCACGAAGAAACTTGAGACACCTGCCAGAGAAAACGACTTGATCTTGTTTGCTTTCTCACCCAAATAATCTAAGATCGCCTCTCGCCTGATAAAGGTCACCATTGCGCCAGCGAGAAGAAATGCAGGGACTAGACACGTCAATACATGCGTGCCGACGTAGTCCCTTAGCGCAAGAAGTCCCGCCACAAGTATTTCTTCGATCATCGTCTATGATGTCCTATTTTCGTCTCTGGCTGCGAGATCCGTTTCTCAGTGGCAAATACCCTCCTTCCCCCGCGTGACTTGCCTCTGATTGTACGTAACTGCTCCAACGGTTTAGCCTCACATTCCTTCAAGCTGTCCATATCTCTTTTAGATATCTCATGTCTTTGCGAAAAGTATTTCCTCAGATACTTATGGATGAACCTTTCAAGTTCATTTCCAGGTTCGGAGAGGGAATAGAAGACCCACAGACCTTCGCGACGATCTCTGACAAGTCCGGCGTTTTTTAGCACGGTCAAATGCCGAGACACCTTCGCTTGACTCAATCCCAATGTCCACTCAAGCTGGCAGACACACAGATTCCTTTTCGACAACAGCGCCATTATCCGCAGCCTCGTTTCATCTGATAATGCCTTGAACAGACCGAGTTCTTTTTTCATTGAAAGATCTGATATACCTGTAATCGAATATCCATATATAAGATACTAAATTCTCAACTCTATGTCAAGTGCCTTTTTTGGGACAATGCCTGCACGCAGACACTACTGGAAGGGGGGGGTGCGTCCGGCAGCCTTCTTGTGCAGAGAGTGAAATACTTGAGCAGGATTCATCAGGATTGTTCTTTCTCGTATGGCACACCATCAGCGGCTGGCGGGATCGAGCGACCAATGAATCCAGCAAGAACGATGATCGTTAGGAGATACGGAATCATCTGGATGAATTGTGTGGGGACACCGCTTCCCTGAAGTTGAATCTGCAGACTCTCCGCAAACCCAAACAAGAGACACGCCAAGGTTGCACCAAGGGGATTCCACTTGCCGACAATCATCGCCGCCAATGCGATGAATCCTCTCCCTGCAGACATCCCATCTGTGAAGCTGTGCTGATCCATTGCAAGCCATGCACCACCGAGTCCAGCTAATGCACCACTCAAGAGAACCCCCGCGTAGCGCATCCTGTTGATCCGGATGCCAAGAGTGTCGGCGGCTTCAGGATTCTCGCCTACAGCACGCAACCTCAAACCGAATACTGTCCTGAACAGCGTGTACTGACTTGCTATGACCAAGATGAGAGTCGCAAGAATGATTGGATGACTAATGATCGTTCCGATGATCGGAATATCTGAAAGAATGGGAAAGGAGAGCGTTGGCAATCCGACGATCCGTTCAGAATTGCTTGAACTGCCAAACAGCAGTTTGAGAACGAACTTCGTAGCGCCAACAGCACAGAGATTCAACGCGATGCCAGTCACGATTTGGTCCGCCTTGAAGGTAACCGTCACGATGGCGTGAACTAACGCCGTAAGAACGCCCCCGATCATTCCGCATAATACACCAAACCATGGATCTCCCGTATAATATGTTCCCACCGTTGCACAGAACGCACCGTTGAGCAGAATTCCCTCAAGCGCGATGTTCACAACGCCTCCTCGTTCAGAAAACGTCCCACCAAGAGAAGCCAGAATGTAGGGGACAGAGATGCGAATCGTCTGCGCAACGAACGCGATGCTTATGATGGATTCAAACATTTGTCGCCGCCAGCTTCTTAAGTGACCGAGTTAGCCAATTCCGAAACACTTTGCTCGAGACTACAACGAAGATGATAACGATCCCCTGCAGAATATTCACAAGTTCTTTTGGCACCATTGTATTAATGACCAATCCGCCATAATCCAAGATACCGAAGAGAACAGCTGCGAAGATGATTCCTACGGGATGATTCTTGCCAAGTAGAGCTACGGCAATCCCGATGAATCCCAAGCCGCTGGAGAATCCTGTTTCATAGTAATGCTTGTATCCCAGTACGAAGTTTGAACCCACAAGTCCTGACAGAGCGCCACCGATCGTCATTGCGAGGATGATAGTCCTCTGAACACTGATCCCTCCGTACTCAGCAGCTTTCGGATTGAAACCGACGGCGCGAAGATCATAACCATACCGCGTCCTCCAGAGAAGGTAATAGACGAACAAACACGCCAAAAGCGCGATGAAGAGGCTAAGATTAACTGGCGAGCCTTGGAAGTCTCCCAGAAACGCATCGAGACGCGAGATGCGTGCCGACTCAGCAATCTCAGGTGTGTGCATTGTAGCTGGCACGTTATATACATTACTGACTAGGTAGCCGACCAGTGCAAGTGCGATGAAGTTCATCATGATTGTGTTGATTACTTCGTGCGCACCGAACTTTGCCTTCAGGATGCCGGGGATAAAGCCCCAAACCGCCCCACCGAGCATTCCTGCAAGCAGGCAGACTGGAATTGAGATTGCACTGGGGAGATCTGGAAGCGCGAATCCTGCTAAGGCTGTGAGGAACGTCCCGATCTGCAATTGTCCCTCAGCGCCGATATTGAACAATCCGGCACGAAAACAAAGAGCGACAGAAAGCCCGGTGAAAATGAGGGGAGTCGCTTTGAAAAGCACCTGTCCGATGCCATAGGTGCTACCAAGTGTTTCGCTGAGAAGCTTGCCATAAACAACGATCGGATCTACGCCGATAATCAGAATGAAAACCGCGCCGACAATAAAAGATAGGATGACCGCCGCAAACGGTACAAGAAATTCCGAAACGAATGTGCGTTGGAAGTTCATGTCTCTGACAACAACAGAGTAAGTTATGCCTCCCCCAGATGCTATGCAAGGATTAAATCAGGGATAGTGCGCGGTCTCAAGACACGACCAGTCATGATTCATCCCTATTGGCTCCTGTCATCATCAATCCCAGTGCTCTCTCGTTAGTCGTCTCTGCATCAAGTATGTCAATGATCTGTCCTTCATACATCACAGCAATGCGATCGGAAAGAGACATCACTTCAGAGAGATCGGCAGACACGAGAAGGATAGCCTTGCCCGCATCTCGTTCAGCAATGATATGCTGGTGTATGAATTCGATTGCTCCGATATCCACTCCACGCGTTGGTTGACTCGCGATGAGAAGCGCAGCATTCCGAGAGAGTTCGCGCGCGATGATGACCTTCTGTTGATTCCCACCCGACAGTGCACGCACCGGCTGATTTCTCTCGGCAGAGCGAATGTCGAACTCCTGAATCAACGTGTCGGCATTGCTCTCCACAGCTTTCCGATGAATCGAAAGAGAACTTGAAAAGGTTGGCTCGTGGAGTCTGCCGAGTACAAGGTTATCGGCAATGGAGTAGTCAGCAACCAACCCGCGCTTCAACCTATCCTCTGGAATGTGTGATACTCTGGAATCGAAAATTCCCTTCGGTGACAAGCCCGTGATGTCTTTTCCCGCGACCTTGATATGTCCTCTTGTTGCTCTTCGCAGCCCGGTTAGCACTTCAACAAGCTCCGTCTGTCCGTTGCCTTCAACACCGGCGACACCAAGGATCTCACCAGCGAAGATCGTAAAAGAGACATTCCTTAGTGCTGGTAGTCCTTTGTCCGTAAGTGCGCACAAGTTCTCTACCTCTAGAACAGGGCTGCTTCTCTGGCAGGGTGCTTTCTTCACCTGCACCAAGACTTCACGACCGACCATCATCCGGGCAATTTCTTCCTTAGTTGTCTTGCTTGTCTCCACCTCTCCAATCATCCTGCCACGACACATCACGGAGACTCTATCACTCACCGCCATCACTTCGTTCAGCTTATGCGTGATTAGAATTATGGTCTTACCCTGATGTGAGAGACTGCGGAGGATGAGAAAGAGGTCGTCAGTTTCTTGCGGTGTAAGTACAGCGGTTGGTTCATCAAGTATCAGAACGTCTGCACCACGATAGAGGAGTTTCAAAATCTCGATTCTCTGCTGCAGACCGACAGAAAGCGTCTCCACTCTCGCTTTGGCGTTGACTGCAAGTCCGAACTTTGCCGAGAGCTGGCTTACTGTCTCTTCGGCATGTTTGATGTCGAGTCTGCCAAATGTGGCGTCAGGCTCTTGCCCAAGCACCACATTCTCGGCAACCGTGAGAGGGGGGATGAGCATGAAGTGCTGGTGCACCATCCCGATGCCGTGGAGAATCGCTTTGCGTGGCTCATCTATATCAACTGGCTGTTCATTGATCCGAATCTCACCGTGGTCGGGCTGGTAGAGTCCATACAGGACTCTCATCAGGGTGGATTTCCCCGCTCCGTTTTCGCCTACCAGACCGTATATTTTCCCTTGCTGAACACGGAAGGTCACCGCATCGTTCGCTTTCACCCGCGCAAAGCGCTTGGTGATGTCTATCATTTCGACTGCGAACATAACAGAGCGTCCCTACGGCAACTGACGAACGGTCGGAACGCTGATTTCACCAGCAATGATCTTCTTCCGTATTTCTTCAACCTTCTGATGTGCGCTTTCTAAGATCAAATTTCTATTGTTCTCATCATAGACGTAATTGACACCGCCAGACTTAAGACCGAATGATACAATCCTTCCCCCTTCAAAGTGTCCTTCTTCTGCAGCCACAACAGTTTCATAAACGGCGACATCCACAACCTTAGTCATGCTGGTTAAAATGTGCCCAGGTGCTTCCTTGTACTGATCCATATCTACACCGATGACAAGTTTGTTCTTCTCTCGAGCAGCCTCGAACACGCCAAGTCCAGTTACTCCAGAAGCATGATAGATGATGTCGGCGCCCTGGGCATACTGACCCAATGCCAGTTCTTTTCCTTTCCCCGGATTCTTGAATGCATCGCCAGTCACACCGGCATAAGCGACAAGCACCTGGACGTTGGGATTGGCGTACTTCGCTCCAGCAGCATAGCCCACCTCAAACTTCCTGATCAGGGGAGAATCCATCCCACCGACAAAGCCAATCTTGCTAGTCTTAGTGCAAAGTGCTGCCAGTGCGCCGACGAGGAAGGAGCCTTCCTCTTCTCTAAAAGCAAGCCCTACAAGATTCGGGGGTATTGGCTTTGCGGAATCAAAAGAGTAATCAACGCAAGCGAATTTCTTGTTCGGAAATTCCTTCGCCATTTTCGTGATATCGTCGGTGAAAATGAATCCGATGCCGAAGATGAGCGAAATCTCCGGTTTGCTCGCGAGGATCCGAAGGGCGGATTCTCTGTCAGCACCTTCGCCGGGTTCAACGTACTCAAAGTCCACGCCGAGTTTTGACTTTGCTAATTCCAGGCCTTTGTAAGCCGCATCGTTGAATGATTTGTCCCCTCTGCCGCCTACGTCGAACACCAAGCCAGCTTTCAAATTGCCAGTGTAGCTCTGCTGCTGATCAGCTTTTTTCCCACAGCTCAAATGCACTAGTAGCACCGGTAGGACAAAAGGAAAGTCTTGTTCAAGGTGGATCTCCAATGAGGATTAATGGTCAATACTTGAAGGCTTGGATGCTCACCTCAACCGCATGGTCGAAATCGCCATGCTGAGGCTGATCTGCCTAGACATAACCCAGATTCTTTGTCGTCAGCTACTCCTCAGGAGCCTCAAAGCACTTCCGACATCGCGCCTCATAGATGTCAGTCGCACCAACCACAACTCGCTCGACAGCTTTTGTCTTTCGCTGTGTGCGATCCGCCGGATTACCGCAGACCACACAGATCGCGAGAGTCTTCGTGACATATTCTCCTATGGCGAGGAGCTGAGGCATCGGCTCAAACGGTTTGCCGCGGAAGTCCTGGTCAAGTCCAGCGACAATCACACGCTTGCCTTGGTTGGCAAGTTCCTCGCACACATCCACCAGATTCACCTTGAAGAACTGTCCCTCATCAATGCCAACCACCTGTGCGTCTTTAGCAAGGTCAAGAATCTCGTCCGCGTCATTTACAACCGTGGAAAGCATTTTGGCGTCGCTGTGAGAGACAATATGATCAGAACTGTACCGCTTGTCAATCCGCGGCTTGAAGATCGCGACGGTTTGTTTCGCTATTTCTGCCCTGCGGATCCGGCGGATGAGTTCTTCCGTCTTGCCGCTGAACATGCAGCCGACGATCACCTCGATCCAGCCAGTGCTTCTGGGCATATTGTGTAGAGTTGTTACTTCCATGTGATTGAATTATACGTTACAGAGTTGTAGGAAGGAGCTTCACAGATATTGACTAGAGTGCAAGAACCAGAAGTGAAAAACGTGAAGCCAAGCATACTAAGCACCACGGCTATGACTATCGCCGATCTTTCTTGGATATTCTCTTCAGATAGTTGGGACCAAATGGATGAGGAAGCAGATCAAGCAGCTTCATCACTTCATAGTCTCCCTTGTCGTTCGCCATCACGATGTCAATGTTGCCAGCTAGATCCATCAGCACCTGTCGGCATGAGCCGCAGGGGGGACAGTAACCACGATCATTCGTCACAACGGCAAGTGCGACAAATTCTCGCTCTCCTTCGGAGAATGCCTTGAAGATCGCGGTACGTTCAGCACAGAGCGTCAGAGAATAGGCGCTAATCTCGATATTGCAGCCGTCATAGATCCTTCCACCTTTCGTCTTGAGTGCCGCACCGACTTCGAATCTTGAGTACGGCGCAAAGGCTCGCTGCTTCGCCTTCTGTGCTGCATGAATGATGTCTTGATACTTCATAATGCCTGTTTGCACGCTGAACAACATCAGTTATCCACAGCGAATATATCCAAAAAATAAATGAGAATCAAGAGAAGGCTCAGGAAATTCCGTTCTGGTCCAATACTCTGAAATGGCCTTCAAGCCCAAGTACTTCCCGCGACCTCCCCGACCAGCCCACGCAGCCTAGATCAATGTGATCTTCGTGACTTCCGGAGGGCAGTTCAGCCGAACTGGTAGTCCTACTGTGCCGATGCCTCGTGAGACGTACATCGAGGAGCGTCCAATACGATAGTGCCCAGCGATGTATTGTGAGGCAAGGGACGCCGGTGTAATCAACATGTCACTGACTTTCGCAAACACGAGTTGTCCACCATGCGTGTGTCCGGAGAACATGACATCAATCTCTAATCTAGCAGCTTGCGGAAAGAAATATGGCTTGTGGCAAAGAAGAATCTTCCGTGTGCCAACTTGCACCCCTTGCATCGCTGAGTCCACATTGGCACCATTTCCCAAGTCATCAATGCCAATGAGATAGATTCGTTCCTCGTTGATTTCTATCGTCCTGTGTTCGTTTCTCAACATCTTCACTCCTATTCGTTCCAATTCCCTTGCCACGATTTCTGCGGACCGAGAAAAGAAGTCATGATTGCCAAGGCATCCAAAGACACCGTACTTAGCCTTGAGATTTGCAAGCGATTCCGCGACGGGATAGACCTCATCGGATATGCTCGTGATGAAATCGCCGGGCACAAATACTACGTCAGCACACAGCCCATTGAGCGCCTGGACGTATTCATCAATATTCTCTTTGCTCATAAACACACCACCATGAATGTCACTAATCAAGCCGATCGTCAGTCCTTTCAGCCGCTCCGGGATCTGATCTATCTTAATTGTGGTTTGAACGATATCGAACTCGTTGCGGCTGAGAACGCCGTGTATTGAACCCATGAACGCGTAGGCTGACACACCACAGACCGCAGTTCTTACGAATTGTCGTCTTGAGGCATCGAACGTTCGGAATGATTCTTTGTGTTTCATGGTTTCGAGAAGATGGTTTGTCTTCGGAAATTGCCTGGCAGCGAAGAGAGCCAGTTTAGTTATCAGTTTAACCAATTTGCCGGTCATGAGCGCGAAGAAGATGAATAAAAGCGCCGTCTGCCAGATACCGAACGGATAGAAGATTGCACCGAAAATGAACTCCGGCAGATGAAGCATTCTGATATATCGCAGGAAGAACATGATAACAAATGGAACTTCTCCAGCAACGAAGAGCACACATATTAGCGTTCGGATGTTGCGATGATACCATCTTTTCATCCTAACATACGACGTCAGTCTCCGGCACAGATAAAAGTGCATAAGTGCTACAACGGCAGCGACGCTGAAGAAGAAAATGGTGAAAAATGTCGGAGTCGGCATGGAGACTTGAAAAGAAGAATGACCACTGAATCCGGTTCTGCGCCATGAAGCCGGGCAATCTGTTAGACCAAAGCCGTGAACAGAGAACCAGGCAGCAATCCTGCAGGATTTCCTCGCTTAGCTTCTCCTTAGCAAAAAAGATAAGAAATCCCTGATTCAGTATCAAGAGAATTCTGACACAGCCGAATACTTTTGATACGCAAATCCATCAACAGGGGAAAGGTTCACACAATTCGAATCTTCTTGCACGAGCCCTTCATCATTCTCTTGTGCATCGGCTCCATGGCAAGCGAAATCATCCTCCTATTCTGTGTCTATGTTCTCGGGTTGTTGTTCTTCGTGGCTTGTAGTTGTCAGCGAGCATCCAGCCAGCGTGCATGACCGAGATGTTCAGACGCGAAGCCGGTACTGCATTAACATTGCTGAGACGGATTGTCATAGATTGTCCTTTTTGCCGCGCAAAGCTGACGATGCTCTCGCTTTGTGGTATCAACTCGGCTAGCTCCGGGATTCGCACAATCCAGAAACCACTTGTGCATTAGGATTAATTTTCATATATTCTTCTGTGTCAGCGCTAAGCAAATGCATGATTGATCCACAAACACACTCTAACGATGAATGCCAAAGAGGTTCTCACATCAAATTTGGCCAAAAAAGGTCTATGTCACTGCTGGGATCCTGTTTGTCGTTCTGATACTCTGTGACAGATTGATCATGCCCTGGTACGTGAACCGTGCCGGAACACTGGAGGTTCCAAGTGTCGTTGGTATGAAGTATGAGGAAGCAACCAAGAAGTTGAGTGCTGTGGGTCTAAAGCCAAGGCAAGGAGACACCAGGTTTGACAAAAAGTATTCTCAGGGCACAGTGATCGCACAGAACCCGTCGCCACGACACAAGGTGAGGGAAGGAAGGAGGGTGTATCTCACAGTCAGTGGAGGAGAGCAGTTAGTGGATATTCCCAGTCTGCGAGGTCGTTCGTTTCGAGATGCCAAGATTGCTTTGGAGCAACGCGGACTGACGTTGGGCGACACTCTCTATGAAGCTTCCAATGACTTCCCTGAGGGCACGATCATCGCACAGAGTGTGGAAGGCGGAACCAAGGTTCCGGAAGGAACGCGTGTATCCCTTGCGGTGAGTCAGGGCAAGGGTGTAGGCAGAGTCCTTGTACCCGACGTAGTCGGCAAGAGTTTGATAGATACCGAAACAATTCTTGCGCGAAGTGGTCTGAAAATAGGAAAGGTGAACTACCAACCAAGTGGTGAGTTGCTTCCCAAGACGGTGGTAGCTCAGTATCCGAGAGCTGGAGATTTGGTGAGCCAAGACAAGGAAATAGATGTTTTCGTGGTGCAGCCGCGTGAAAAGAAATCCACTACTAAGATTCTCGAGAACTGATATGGTGAGACTTGCTCCTTCTATCTTGGCTGCTGACTTCGCTCATCTCGGTGAGCAGATCAAACAGCTTGAACTTGGCGGCGCCGATTGGATCCATCTGGATATCATGGATGGACACTTCGTTCCTAACCTGACCTTTGGACCAGTTGTCGTCCAAGCCATTAGACGATGCACTACTCTTCCGCTCGATGCCCACCTTATGGTGAGCCAACCCGATGTCTATATTGAACAGTTCGTGAAAGCTGGTGCCAATGTAGTTACGGTACATCAGGAAGCATGCGTCCACCTCAATCGGACCGTACGTCGCATCAAAGAGCTTGGCGCTAAGGCTGGTGTGGCGATCAATCCTGCCACTTCGGTTCTGATGTTGGAGCAGATTCTCAGCGAAATTGATTTGGTACTTGTCATGTCCGTGAATCCCGGATTCGCAGGACAGCAGTTTATCCCAAGCACGTTGCTGAAGGTGCAGACGATCTCACAGATGATAGAAAAAGGGAAGCTTGATGTACTGGTGGAAGTTGATGGTGGGGTCACGCTTGAGAACGCTGACAGGATCGTTGCCGCTGGTGCTGATGTGCTCGTTGCAGCAACTTCTGTTTTTCACGCAAGCGATATTGTATCGGTGTTGAAAGAATTCAAAGAGAAATGCTGAACTATCCTCTGCGATGGGCGAGTCCGATCTGATGCTTTTCGGGGAGTCTCAAGAGTTGTCCAAGACAGATTTTGTCCGGATTCTTCGACTTATCTTGTTTGAGGTCAAAGATCTCCTTGTATCGCTTCGCATCCTGCAAATCCATTTTGGCAATCTTTGATGGGCAGTCTCCTTTGCGGACTTCGTGCAGAGTATCACTGTTGGTACGTTTCTGGCTGCGAGTGGCAAGATCAGCTTTGTTCTCATTGTGACAATCCTGCGGGCTGTTTCGAGGCAGCGTTAGTCTCAGCCCTGCAGCAACTCTGTGTGGATTCTTTAAGATATCTTGACTCAGCGTGAAGATCTCCATATATCTCTTGGCATCCCCCCAGTTGCTTTTTCCCAGTTTCTGACAGGCGGCCCCCTGATTGGACCTGATATGAGCTACCGCTGCTCACAATACTATTAACACGTCGAGGATTCCTCGCCCTAGTGCTCTTTTCTCTCGCCTTCTTTCCATGTGATACGTGGTGGCTCGTGTTCTGCTCTCGAACCAACGTAGGAGAGGATGATGCATTCATATCATCGTTCGACATCGCTGCTGCCTGCGTGGGTATCTCGTCGCATCCCGCGAGCATCATCGTGAGAACCACCAAGTCTCCTAGCAGTAAAATGAATCCCATAGACAAACCTGACGGTTTTCTTCATGCCCAGTTCTCCTCGTATATTATGTTTTACTAGTTTGAAGATTGTTCATTTTCTCGCTGGAAGTATGAGATGTTCTTGTTATCTTTCTGGTCGAGAGAATGAGGAGAGTTTCTTTTTGAGAGAAGCCTTCCTCCCTCTATGAATGGTTGATCCCCTTCCTCCAAGTGATTGAGCTCTGCTGTTCAACCCTCTGTCCGCCATTATTGTGCCCATCTGTGGACAGCTTAGTCCCTGATATGCCGAAGTGAGCGGAACGTGGTTTAGTCGAAAGGTAAATGGAATTTGGTAAAAACTACTCTCGGTGCGCTTGAGTAGCACAGCAGGGCAATGCAGAATCAGGTTGGGAGCACATGCATATCCAATAGCCGATATGCCGTGTGCTGAGTCAGGCATCAAGGAAAAGAGGGAGCACAAAATTTACTAAAAAAATGCTTGACAATTGTGAAGACTTTCATTATATTTGGAGGCAGAAGCCGATGAATGCCTAAGAAAATGAGGGACAGATTTTATCCTTTCGGTCGAAGTCGCACCTATGCACCATGAGAAACTTGATGACATAGACGTCAAGATCTTGGAGATTCTTCAGAGGAACGGAAGAACTCGTCGAAACGATCTGGCCGCGGCAGTTGGTCTTTCGATGCCTTCTGTGAGTGAGCGGCTAAGAAAGCTGGAAGAACGAGGGATTATCAAAGGCTACTGTGCACTTCTCGATACGAAGATCTTGGGTAGAGATATCGTCGCATTCGTGATCGTTAATGTGGATTCGTCCAAACACTACCCTCAATTCATCCAACATATCAGTGAGATTGACGAGATACTTGAGTGTCATGCGATTACCGGTGAAGGAACATATATTCTCAAAGTGAAAACGTTCAACACCTCGACGCTGGAACAGCTACTCTCGCAGATTCAATCATTGCCCGGTGTGCTGGGGACAAAGACAAGCGTGGTGCTCTCAAGTCCGAAAGAGACTACCCAAATCAAAGTTGATAAGACACCTTTGAAAGCATAAACAACTGAACATTCATCAAGCGCAACGGCCAGGAACTCTAAAAGAAATATCTCGGCTGAACCGGGACTCATTGCTGTTGTTCTACTCTAGCCTAGCCCCGCCCAACCGGGACCAAGTCGTACCAAAATAGTTTGACGCCAAAATCAACTAATGGAGAATCTCATGTTTGAAAAAAGCAGCATTGAAGATGTGTCCAGACAGATCAAAGAGAGAGGAATCAAGGTAATTGATTTCAAGTTTATGGATTTTCCTGGACAGTGGCAACACTTTTCCGTACCTGCATCTGAACTGACAGACGATTCGTTTGAAAACGGCTTCGGTTTCGACGGCTCAAGTATCCGTGGCTGGAAATCAATTAACGAGTCAGATATGATTATCATCCCAGATCCGTCAACTGCTTTCATTGATCCCTTTATGGAAGTGCCCACGTTGAGTCTAATAACTGATGTATACGATCCTATCACAAGGGAGAAGTACGAGCGCTGTCCGCGAAACATAGCACAGAAAGCGGAAGCATATTTGAAATCCACGGGTATCGCTGATGTCGCTTATTTCGGACCTGAGGCGGAATTCTTCATATTTGATGATGTCAGATTCGACTCGAACCACCAAGAATCTTATTATCATATTGATTCAGTTGAAGGACAGTGGAACAGCGGCAAGGATGAGAGGCCTAATCTTGGTTATAAACCTCGCTACAAGGAGGGATACTTTCCAGTCCCACCGACTGATTCCTTGCAGGACATTAGAAGCGAGATGATGTTAATGATGATTGGGTGCGGTCTGCAGATCGAAGCACAGCATCATGAGGTCGCTTCCGGCGGTCAATGTGAAATTGATATTAGATATGCACCACTTGTAGAAGCGTCTGACAATCTACTTCTGTACAAGTATATAGTGAAGAACGTAGCAAGGAAGCACAATAAGACGGTTACCTTTATGCCAAAACCTATCTTTGGCGACAACGGGAGTGGTATGCACGTTCATCAGTCATTGTGGAAGAGTGGTAGGTCATTGTTTTATGGCAACGGTTATGCAGGCTTGAGTGAAACCGCTTTATATTACACAGGTGGATTACTGAAGCACGCCGCAGCACTATGTGCGTTTGTGGCTCCCACGACTAATTCGTACAGACGATTGGTCCCAGGGTTTGAGGCACCAGTTAATCTTGCATATTCGCAGCGAAACCGGAGTGCCGCAGTGCGCATCCCGATGTATTCACCCAGTCCAAAAGCAAAACGCATCGAGTTCCGCTGCCCTGATCCATCCTGCAATCCGTATCTTGCTTTCAGTGCGATGATGATGGCGGGAATTGACGGCATAATCAACAAGATTGACCCAGGTGAACCGCTTGATAAGGACATCTATGATATGAGTCCGGAGGAACTACGTGATGTGCCCTCCACACCGAAGTCACTCGAAGATGCCCTGGAGGCATTGGAACGCGACCCCGATTTCTTGCTTAGGGGAGACGTGTTCACCGAGGATGTGATTCAGACATGGACTAACTACAAAATGCAGAACGAAGTCAAATTGACGCAACTTCGCCCGCATCCTTATGAGTTCTTGCTGTACTACGATGTCTGAACCAGTAGTGACAGCCTGAGGCTAGGCTATCCAAATTGTAGGTTTATCAGGAACTGCGAATGAGGAAAATCGAGGCTATCATTCGACCGTCGAAACTTGATGACATTCGAGAAGCGCTGGAAGAAATTGGAGTTAAGGGGATGACTATCAGCGAAGTAAAGGGCTACGGCAGACAGAAGGGGCACACGGAACTCTACCGTGGTTCCGAATATAACATTGACTTCCTTCCCAAGGTAAAGATCGAAGTCATTGTTGGCGATGGGATGCTTGACAAAGTCGTCAAGACGATTATAACCAACGCCAAAACTGGACAAGTGGGTGATGGGAAAATTTTCATCTTCCCAGTCGAGCAGGTCATCCGGGTTCGCACTGCGGAAGTCGAGGAAGACGCCATTTGACCATATCTTTGTATGAAGTCCGTGTGAGAGTCGTGTATCATATTAATCAGTATTTAGGAACGTAGTGATTTTAAGTCCACGAAATTCAAACTGTTTCTCGTTGTCTTATGCTTTCTGCTGCTGCCCGCTGTGTCGTTAGCCGATAACGCTGCTAGGATTGACACGGGCGATACTGCATTCATGCTTGTTTGCTCTGCCTTGGTGCTGTTGATGACGCCGGGTCTGGCATTCTTCTACGGCGGATTGGTACGTGGCAAGAACGTCATCAGTACGACGATGATGAGTTTCATTGCGCTTGGCATTATTGCCGTGCAGTGGGTGCTGTGGGGCTACAGCATTGTCCTTAGTCCGGGAAACAGTGTTGTCGGTGGACTGAGTCGGCTGGGCTTGAAGGGGTTGGATCACGGCGGAATGCTGACTACGGTGCAACAGTGCCGCATCAGGCGTTCATCATTTTCCAGGCGATGTTCGCGATCATTACCCCCGCGCTCATTTCGGGTTCTATCGTTGAGCGAACGAAATTCAAAGCGTACATTGTTTTCATTTTGCTCTGGGGAACACTCGCGTATGATGTTGTAGCACATTGGGTTTGGGGGAGTGGCGGTTGGCTGCGGGCGTTGGGTACACTTGATTTTGCTGGCGGCACAGTAGTCCATATCAATGCCGGAGTTTCCGCACTGGTTGCTGCACTGATACTTGGTGCACGCAGGGGGTTCCCACACAAACCGATGCCGCCGCATAATCTGCCGCTGTCCATTCTCGGCGCGGGCTTGCTTTGGTACGGATGGTTCGGATTCAATGCTGGCAGTGCAATTGGCTCAGGTGTAATAGCAACCGTTGCGTTCGTGGCAACGAACACGGCGACGGCGGCGGGTGTTGTTGCATGGACATTGCTCGATCTTTTCATCAAAGGAAAGCCAACGGGCATTGGCATCATAACCGGAGCAGTTACAGGACTTGTCGCCATCACCCCTGCCTGTGGATTTGTCACTCCGGTTAGTGCAATCGTCATCGGGGCAGGTGCTGCAGGCGCTTGCTACGCCGCACTGAACCTGCGCGTGAAATTGAATTTCGACGATTCACTTGATGCCTTCTCCGTGCACGGCGTCGGTGGGATTTTTGGAGCGATTATGAGTGAACCCCGCTGGTAATGATGGCCTGCTCTATGGCAATCCTTCGCAACTGTGGTTCAACTTGCAAGCGTGGGTGCAACGATAGCGATTGCATCTGTCGTGACATTCGGCGTTCTAAAATTCCTTGATCTTGTGATGGGCATTCGAATTCAACCTGCATACGAAGAAGAGGGATTAGACTTAGTTGAACACGGCGAACGCGGTTACCACATGGCAGAAGAGTTTGGCGAGGCAGGAGGTTTTCCGTTCCAGCCGAAGCACAGATATGAAGCGTTCCCTATTCTCAAGAAAGAGGAGAAACCTCTCGAAGCCCCATCTCATTCGGCTGTGCTTGGAACAGAATCTGTATGACCGTTGCGGCGTAGGATAGGTGTGTGAGGTCTCCGGCTGATCCAATGCTCATCCTTAATCCGCACAAGCCCTCCAAGTACGTGGGAGGGCTTTTACATGTGAACCACCCTGCCAAGACACGTTTTCCTTCCCAAGCTTGTCTCATGCTTGCTTAATTCAGCAAAATTGTGTAAATTCTGTCGAGGAATTGCAGAATGCATCTTGAACGCATCCTATATCGGGTCGAGAATCATATCGCCTTCGTCACGCTCAACCGTCCGGAGAAACGCAATGCACTCGACAATGTAATGGTGAGTGAACTTTCTGACGCATTTGCTCAAGCTGAGAAGAATAGTGCAGTGCGAGTGATTGTTCTCACAGGGACAGGTTCAGCATTTTGTGCTGGTGCGGATCTTGAGTACCTCCATCGGATGTCACAGTTCGATGTCATGCAGAATCTAGAGGACTCGCAGAAATTGATGCGGCTGTTCAGGCAGATCTATCGTTGTTCAAAGCCCGTTATCGGGCTGGTGAATGGGCCAGCACTTGCAGGTGGTTGCGGACTGGCGACCGTTTGTGACTTCATCATTGCGGATCGGGAGACCTCGAAGTTCGGATATCCTGAAGTTAGAATTGGATTCATTCCAGCGATTGTTATGGTATTCCTTGCCAAGCGCATTGGAGAGGGTAAAGCGAGGGAATTGATGCTGAGAGGAAATCTAATCGGCGGACAGGAAGCTCATCACATTGGACTGATCACGTGTACCGTCGCGCACAATGACCTAGGGGCAGAGGGATTACGCTTGGCAAACGAACTCTCGGAGGACAATTCGCTGGCAGCAATGGAATTGTGCAAGGAGATGCTTCCAAGGATTGGAGAAATGAACCTGGATTCCGCAATCGAGTATGCCGTCAACATGAACGTCCACAGTCGAACGACAAACGATTTCAGGAAAGGCATCAAGAGCTTTCTACGTACAAGGAAACGCAAATCTCTTTGGAGAAATACAACTATGAACTCAGACCTAAAAGAGACCGTCCGGAGCATTCCGGACTTTCCCAAGAAGGGAATCGTCTTTAGAGATATCACAACATTGCTCAAGGACAGAGAGGCTTTCAGGCGAACGATTGATTTGTTTTACGAAAAGTATGAGAATGAGAAGATTGACAAGGTGGTGAGTGTCGAATCGAGAGGATTTATCTTTGGAGCAACACTCGCTTATAGACTTGGAGCAGGATTCGTTCCCGTCCGCAAACCCGGCAAACTTCCAGCTGAGACCCTGCAAGAAAGCTACCAACTCGAGTACGGGACTGACGCGGTGGAAATCCACAGAGACGGAATCACGCCGGGGGAGCGGATACTGGTACTCGATGACCTGCTCGCAACTGGCGGGACTGTCCAGGCAACTTGCCGACTCGTTGAGAGACTTGGTGGCAATATTGTCGGTATATGCTTCCTGATCGAGCTTTCATTCTTGAAGGGGAGAGAGAAGTTGTCGAAGTACGACGTATATGCACTGATTGATTATGAGACTGAGTGAAACCGCAGAGGATCCTAAGGATCTTAAGAATTGAAGACCATAGCTGGATGGTATGCCGTCTCTTTTTCCTGTGTTCGAGCTAAGCAGTCGCGGAAGATAAGGACGAAAACATTGACACAGTCGCGTACCTTGCCAGGAACCAGCCATCACACGAGGACTGTGTGCTATGGAATTTCTATGTTGCCCGTGCTTCGTCTGTGCCAGCCTCCTAGATTATCTCAGTGCAGGCCCAAATGGATCGGCATAGTTCAAATGATTCTTCATCCCAGTTGATGTTGGCCAGGATTTGAGTTTTTGCATTCTGAATCCGACAGCGGCTCAAGTTTTGCTTGGAAGGAAGACATGGCAATTGGAGTAAGAATCCCGTGTGGTCGAAATGGGTTGAAACAGAGAATTGGTAGGTAAAGCGCGCGAAGAACATGCATAGAAGAGTCAAAGAAGGATGTTAGATGCGGGAGATGCTAATTGCTTTCCGATTCTGAAGAAATCGTCGGACAACTGAGGTCGCTATCGAATCCCGAGGCTGTATCGCGCATGGCACGATTTGGGATCACAGGGAAGAAGGTCCTTGGAGTATCCATTTCCAGCTTAAGAAAGACGGCTAACAAGATAGGCAGGAGTCACGACCTAGCACAGAAGCTTTGGGTATCAGGAGTTCGCGAAGCTCGCATACTCGCAAGCATGATTGATGTTCTGGAGATGGTAACTAAGAAACAAATGGAAAGTTGGGCAAGAGACTCTGACTCCTGGGATGTCTCTGCGATCAGTGCTGCAACAACCTCTTTTGCTGGACGGGAGTCACATACGGCAAGGCATTTGAATGGAGCACAATAAGAGATGAGTTTGTCAAAAGAGCGGCATTCGTATTGATCGCTGCGCTGGCGGTGCATGACAAGAATGCGGGAGATGGACAGTTCTTGAAGTTCCTAAGACAGATGTTGTCTTGTCTGTTAACGCATGAACCAAAGAGTTGTCCGGAATCACGAGCTGCCTACTCAAGTCCAGGCCAATGTGCAAGGCAGGAGGCGCGGAGAGTCTCTGGCTGAGGTATGTACATGCTGATGGAAAGTCAAAAGCCAGACACGGCCTATTTGACTAGCTACTGTTTCTTCAAGGACCAGGTAGAATTATGGATGAACTGAAAATACAAGAAGTACTTGAACTCATCGGACATACAAGAATTGGAGTCATAGGGGATTTCTGCCTCGATGCATACTGGGTACTCGATACTAGTCCACCAGAGAAGTCACTCGAGACAGGCAAGCCAACAAGCGCGGTCCTAAGACAGCGTTACAGTCTCGGCGGTGCAGGCAACGTAGCCAGCAATCTCGCAGATCTTGGCGTGGGAACAGTCTATGCATTTGGCGTCATCAACGATGATATCTTCGGCCGAGAGATGTTGATGCATCTGCGACAGCGTCGGGTCAATATCAGAGGAATGATTACACAACCCATCGGATGGGACACACCGGTTTACGCAAAGCCCTACCTTGGAACTGACGAACAGAATCGGATGGATTTCGGACGCTTCAACATGATTGGAGAAGAGACGGAGGAGAAGTTGATCTCGGCGGTGATTGATGTTCTTCCTGAGCTGGATGCGCTCATCGTCAATCAGCAACTTCCAAGAGGAATATATTCAAAGGGCATCGTTGAATCATTAAACAGGCTGGCTGCTACAAATCCAGAGAAGTTCTTCCTATTGGATTCCCGAAACAGAAGCCACGAATTCCGAAACATGATCTGCAAGATGAATGCGTGCGAGGCTGCACGCATCTGTGGTGACGTCAAAGAACTTAATGAATTCATACCGGTTGAAGATCTGAAGCGCTACGCTCACGAGATTATCCATCTGCCTCAAAAAGCGCTGTTCATCACTCGAAGTGGTCGTGGTATTCTTCTGTCAGATGGTAAGAGCTGTACCGAGATACCCGGCATCCAGATACTGAGGAAGATCGATCCCGTTGGAGCTGGCGACACGACCGTCTCAGCGATTGCATCTGCCCTCGCTGCTGGCGCAACCTTGGAGGAGGCGGGCATACTTGGAAACCTCGCATCGGCTGTCACGGTGCAGAAGCTCCAGCAGACAGGAACAGCTACTCCACAGGAAATACTTGACTTGACAGCGAACGCGGACTACATCTACAGACCTGAGCTTGCTGACGATATCCGATGGTCGGAGTTTCTTCGACATACCGAAATTGAAATCGCAAATCCTGACGTGGAATTGGGACGCATCGAACACGCCATCTTCGATCATGATGGTACCATTTCTTCACTCCGCCAGGGTTGGGAAGCTATTATGGAACCGGTCATGGTGAGGTCAATCCTGGGGGATGCATATCATTTGGTGGGTGAGGAGCAGTATCAACGAGTTCTAAAGCGTGTGAGGGACTACATTGATCAATCTACCGGTATTGAGACCATCCAGCAGATGCACACGCTTGCAGAGATGGTCCGAGAGCTTGGGTTTGTGCAAGAACGCAAGATACTCGACGCATATGGATACAAGCAGATCTACAACGCCTCTCTCATGGAACAAGTGAATTTTCGTTTAGAGAAACTGAAGCGTGGAGAGCTCGGTGTTTCTGACTACATGATCAAAGGTGCAATGAAGTTCTTGGAGGCGCTCCATCAGCGAGGTGTGCGGCTTTACCTTGCAAGCGGCACAGATCGGAGCGATGTGATCTGCGAAGCTGAGAGCTTGGGCTATGCCAAGTTTTTCGAGGGGCGCATCTACGGTTCGCTTGGAGACGTCACGAAGAACACGAAAAGGATTGTTCTTGAGAGCATTATTCGAGAGAACAGGCTGAGCGGTTCGCAGGTGGTTTGTTTTGGAGATGGCCCTGTTGAACTTCGTGAGACAAAGAAATGTGGGGGTGTTGCTGTAGGAGTCGCCTCTGATGAGGTCCGCCGATACGGTTTGAATCCAGCGAAGCGCTCCCGACTCATCAAGGCAGGAGCCGACCTAGTGATCCCGGATTTTTCTCAAGGAAATTCATTGCTCAGGGTGTTGTTCGAGCAAGAGAAAATCTCGATGGAGATGGGATTCTTCAGTAACAAACCTTGAGCCTTGGCAGCAGCCCACAACACCTTCCGGATTTCAGTTGTCGGTAACGGGGCATTCTGCTGATCTCGGTTCCTGCAGAATCTCAGATGAGACAGCGGCATTCGGATCCCTCCCCCGCACGTTGCTTTCTCTCTCACACCGATTCTTTGTTCGGTCCTAAAGCTGAATGCAGTGCACTGCGATTTGGTCGGTGACAGCGCAAAAAAGAACTTGACTTTTAATATTGCTTTCATATATTACGGACGAGCAAGCATACTAGATCGTTTTCTGCAGAAGCAATACCAGCCAAGTGTCTAACAGCTGGCTAATGGAGTAGAGTAGAGTTCTCTCAGTAGGATCGAAACCCGAATTGCCTCTGGCCTCTTGACACGCTCTTTTTGTCCACAGCCGAACGTATGAGGACATGTTCCATTTGCCAATTCGAGAATGATGACCTTGCTGTCATCTGCGAGCGCTGCAGAGCATATGTGCAAGCAAGGGTTCCGAATCTCGACTTCTTCGATATGTTTTGGCACATCATCGAGTCACCGGGCAGTGCAATGAAGCGTGTGGCAGTAGCTGAACACAAGAACTACACCTTGTTCCTTTGGGGACTCTGCGGGATAGTATTCAGCTTCACGGCGATGTGGGTCTTCAATCTCGGTGATCAGTTTGAGAGCCTCGTATATTTGTTGGCAGTGGCTGCATCCGTGGGTCCACTGTGTGGGATTATCGTTCTGTATCTCTTTAGCATTAGCATCCATTTCATCGCCACGGCGATCTTTCGAGGCAGCGCTGGAGCAAAGAACACTGTTGCCATTGTTGCGTATTCCTGCATCCCCATCGTGATGACCCTTGCCTCTGTGCTGCCTGTCAAACTGATTGTGTTTGGGATATTCATGTTCTCTGATAACCCTTCACCCATGGTCATCAGTCCTGCTCCGTATGTGATCCTGATCTTACTTGACGCTTTTGCGCTGCTGTGGTCTCTCGCTTTGCTTACGATCGGAATCAGAGTCATCAACCGTTTCTCAGTATCCAGATCCATCGGCTCAGTTCTCACAACCTTGATGTTCTTTTCAATCTTGGCGCTCCTGACGATTCATGCTTTTGTTCTGTAGCTCGAAGCGCGATGACCGTGTGGCTCGCTTCAGGTGATCATTATGATGTCCAGCCTTCGGTGGAGCATTGCTAGCAGGATCTAGTGTATTGGTTTAGATGTTTCTGTGACTTCGCCCATGGGTCTAGATCACTGTCGTCGGGGTAACTGGTCGCGGCTGGTTATCTCTTTGTTGCTTCAGCTGAAGCTGATGTTCCATGAGCCGACCAGTAAGTGTGATACCCCGCAAGCAGAGCATGAGCGCAGGAGTTGGAATAGGTCTGTTTGACGGTGTGCCCCCAGACCTTGGTTTCACTCCTGCGCAAGTGTTGACACCGCTATCACTCAACGGCGGCAAATCGCTTCCCGAGAGGACGGATTGGACGAGTTTCCCTGAAGATTTTGAAAACGAGCCTCGCGAGATCAGCAGTGTACATCTGAGAGCAACAGGGAGGGGGGCATCTGCCGTGTGAATGAGACAGAGGCGGGAATTAGCACCAACATCTTGGACTCGATGATGCTTGATCAGAGAAAAGGCCATCAGGTCTTTGAGAGCGACACAGGTGTGGTAACATCAGAGAGTCTAAGCCATCTTCTTTCAAACCTTTCAAGGATACTAGATGATCTCAGGCCTAAAAAATGGTTTAATTGTTTCATGCCAAGCTGAGGACGATGATCCATTCGATAGCCCGGAATACATCGCGGCATTTGCACATGCTGCTGAGATGGGAGGCGCCGTAGGGATTCGCTGTGAAGGATATGAGAAAATCAAAGCGGTGCGTGAACGAGTGAAATTGCCAATTATTGGACTTATCAAGGGGCGGTATGCGGACGAATGGGTCTTAGTCACGCCTGACTTTGGAGATGTTGAGAGAATCGTAAAGGCCGGCGCAGATGTTGTCGCGCTGGACGTGACGGACAGAATCAGGCCGAACAGATTGTCAGGATTTGATTTTTTGTATGAGCTCAGAAAGAGGTTCGACATCCCACTGCTCGCTGATGTGTCAACTTTCAAAGAGGGAATCAAAGCAGCCGAACTTGGCGCTGACATGGTTGCCACAACCCTCTCGGGACATACGCCTTACACGGCAGATAAGGATGCGATGCTCCCGGATTACGATTTGATCGCAGAACTTAGTTCATCTTTAGACGTTCCCGTCATTGCTGAAGGAAGGATTTGGACACCTAGCGACGCAATCAAGGCGCTGGAAAGTGGTGCGTACGCGGTTGTCGTAGGAACCGCGATTACGCGACCCAGAGTCATTACGAAAATGTTTGTTGAAGCGATACGCTCGGTGAAGCGTGGTGAACGCGGTGCTATGTAGACAGCCTGACAGATCACATCAGGTTCACGTAGTCAACGTTTCGTCATTCTTGGAGAAAACATCTTTGAAGAAAAGTAACTTGACGGGCGAAGTCATCAGAGTCATTCAGTATGGCCTTGGTCCAATAGGTATTGAGACGGCCAGGGTCGTTCTTAAGAGAAGCAGTCTCAGACTTGTTGGAGCGGTCGACATTGATCCTGAGAAGGCTGGTAGGGATGTAGGGGAAGTGCTGCGTATAGGTGAGAAGCTTGGTATCAGTGTGTCCAGAAGCCTAGGTCGTGCTCTTGCAGGAACGAAAGCGGACATCATGCTTCATACGACGACATCCTTTCTGAGAAGAGTGTTTCCAGAGTTGCAGAAAGGGATTGAGGCAGGTCTGCATGTCATTTCTTCATCCGAAGAACTGTTGCTACCTTCGCTACGAAACTCGAAGCTCGCTGATAGACTCGATAAGCTTGCCAAGGAACACAAGGTAACGGTTCTGGGAACCGGCGTGAATCCTGGGTTCGTAATGGATAGCCTTGTCCTCATGATGACGGCAGTCTGTACCGAGGTAAGAAAGATACATGTCGAGCGTGTCGTTGATGCGGGAACGCGTCGGCTGCCGTTGCAGAGAAAAGTCGGAGCAGGCATCACCCTTGAAGAATTTCGTGAAAGAGCAGACTCAGGAGCATTTGGCCATATTGGATTACTGGAATCTCTTATGCTTGTTGCTCAAGGACTCGGCTGGAAGTTCGATGAGACCAAGGAGGGCCTTGAACCTATCGTGGCCCAAAGGGACTGCCAGACCAAATACTTGAAAGTCAAAGCAGGACAAGTGGCAGGGATCAACCATATTGTTCGAGGGATCATCAAAGGTGACGAGGTGCTCACGCTTCATTTAAGAATGTATGTCGGTGCGGATAGTCCACATGATTCCATATCAATAACTGGCGCTCCGCCAGTGAACTTGATCATTGACCCTGGAATCATGGGTGACACAGCTACCGTTGCTATGCTAGTTAATGCAATCCCGAAAGTCATTGCTGCCAGACCGGGTCTGGTGACAATGAGAGATCTAGCACTGCCTTCTGCCTTTCTCAGTTGAACTCCCTTGTCACAGGACAAACAACCAGGCGACATATCTGACAATGTTGTCGATCTATCTTTCCGCCACAGGATGATGGGGAAGGTTTTTCGGAATCACAACAGGTGTCAGATTCCAGAAGCAGGTGGTCGCCGTTCGCATCCCAACAATCGCTAGGCGTTCGGCTTGCTCGGCGGAGGAAGACGGTCTAGCAACGCCGAGATCGCATTCGGAGCTAGCGCGACATCGTCCAGCTTGGATAGGCTGGTCTGACAATACTGCAAAACAAAATGACAAGATTCTGCTTCATCGTTAATCCAGTTGCAGGAAGGAGAAGAGGGGAGAAGATCATTCCGGATCTAGTAGGAATCCTCTCGAGGAGGAATATCTCATCCTCAATCGAAGTGACAAGATATCACAAAGAGGCAACTCTGATCGCGAAAAGGGCATCTAAGGATTTTGACGTTATTGTTGCTGTTGGTGGAGATGGAACTGTAAACGAGGTTGCCAATGGTATCATCAACTCTGGCAAAGCATTGGGAGTTGTTCCAATTGGCTCTGGGAATGATTTTGTGAAAATGTTCGAAATCCCACTCGATCTGGAAAACGCGATTGATACTCTCACAAGCGCTGAGAGCCAACTGATTGACATCGGCCAAATCTGCACCTACGAACGGACTGGGCAATCCACCCAGCCACAGGAAGCGCGTTACTTTGTGAACGGGGTGGGCATCGGCTTTGATGCCGCGGTTGCCCACGAGAGCACAAAGATGAAACATCTAAGGGGATTGCCGCTCTATCTTACGGCGGTCTTCCGCACTTTGGTTAAGTTCAAGACTCCTTGCATGCAAATGAATTTCAACAACCTGTCTCTCAACGGCAAGTATTTTCTGGTAGCCGTAGGAAACGGCACATGTGCTGGCGGGGGATTCTATCTTACACCCAATGCTAAAGTAGACGATGGTGTGTTTGACATATGCGCTGTCAGTGAGGTCAGTATTCCTCGTGTCCTTCAAGTCTTCCCAAGTGCCTTGAGAGGCAAACATACAAAGTATCGAGAAGTCAGGATGTTCAAGACTGATAGGTTTCAAGTTGTCTCTCAGGATAAGCTGATAGTCCACACTGATGGCGAAATCCTTAGCCAAGATGCTGAGCGGGTGGAGATCCAGCTCATGCACAAAGCATTAGCGGTTATGGGTCGTACTAGGAAGGATAATCGCCTCCCATAAGAAACCTTATGTCAACTCAAGAAAACAAGCCTCCCCTCATTGCACTCGCGCCCCTCAACATTCTCCAGCCTGAACAGCACACCAAAACCTCTCACCCATTTATGTGCTCCGCCTTTAGACTCTAGTAGGCGTCTCTTCACCGCTCCTCGAACCTACAAGCCCAAATCACTCACGCGTTCCACTGATCTCTATGTAACCCCTGAAAAAAGGCCAATGTGTCTTTTGACATGCCTTACGAAGTTCGTAGCTCTGCTCACTGCCTCACACCAGCCAGCTGCTGAAATGGATCCCTGAGTCTCGGAAACTTCCCCAGAATCCGTTCCCACCTGCTCCGTAGCGAGACCGTGTTCCACCTCAACCTCTTTGAGCTCTTGAGAAGCCTTTTGCTTTGCTTCGTACAACATCATTTGCACGCGGCTTTTGACATTAACGTCGCTGTCTCCCGAAGTCTCCACAGGCAAGAAAATGCAACCGTAGTCTGCAACTGCTTTCATCTGCACACCGTCACTTTGGGTGCTCGGCATGCATCCGAAGGGCTTCAGCGAGACAACCATGTCAGCTTTCTTCTGAAGTCTGCTCACGATGGTCTTGCCGACCTCTAAGTGTCCTTCACCTCCTGTCAACCGCGTGTTGAAGTATGGATCTGCACAGCGTGCTAACATGTGCATGCTTGACGGTCGGTCAGGCTTAAATCCGAGCGCTGCTCTGTATATTTCGTGGACTATCCCAAAGATGGTTCTCGCGAGAACCAATCGAGCGACAAGCCACCATCGCCCACATTGTATCTTGGCTCTGTCTGCAGCCGCTCGTCCGGCAGACCACATCAGGTACTGGATCCACACGCTGACAGGTTCAACCACAGTCTCTGCTCCTTCCTCTTCCAACCACTGAGCCAAGTGATAACTGCCATCCCCCTCAGTTGTCTGGGCCCAAAACTCACCAATTATCTTGACTCTGGGTTTCAATCCTGAAAAACCAACTTCGATTTGACCAAAGAGCTTTCTGATTCGACGAAGCGCCACAAGAAGCGATGTGCGATTTCGGAGAGCATCAGACGCCGTTTTTAGCGCTTGAGACATTACTTCCACCGTGTGACCTTTTCTTATTTCGTATGGTCGAATCTTGCGCCCTATCTCATTCAGTAGATCACCCACCAAGAGAGCTTTCAATACCGCCACAAAGAACTTAGTCTTCAATCGAACACCTTCCTTCTCATCAGCTTGGTTCATTCCACCCGACTGCTGAAACACCAGAACTCGGAAGCCTCCGAAACCTGCAGCGGACAATGCTTGCCTATATTCCGCCTCATACATCCCGAACCGACAAGGTCCGCACGAACCCGCTGTCAGAAAAACGTATTTCTCCACGATTTCGTCTGCCGACATCCCAGCATATTCAAGCTTCTGCAGATATCGGATCAGGTTACCTACGGTGTAGTAGGTTGGGTTGCACTGTCCGCGGTTGCAGTATTCCTTTCCCAATCTGAGAGCTTCGTTGTCCGGACACGGGAGATGCTCCACCCTATAACCCAATCCGAGCACTGCTCCTTTCAAGATGTGCTCGTGTGCAAACGTGAGACCGCCGAAAAGAATCGTCGTGTGTGGTCTCTCTGAGGATACAAATGCTCTCTCCTTCGGTCTCTTGAAGTGTACGCACCTCCTAATCGCAGTTCTCAAATCACCGCCACATGGTCGCTTGTACGGTCTCACAAACGGCTGATGTCTATCGCGCGGAAGCGCGTGCGAACCGTCAGAGCGATTCTTGTAGCAGGCTTTGCTGTTTGGGTGAGCCAAGTGCATGCTGTAAACAGGTTCTGTAGAAAGCTGTGTCAATCTTGGAAGATTGGAGTTCAAGAATTCCTCAAAAAAAGATTTCGCAAGTTACAGTGTTGGAAAAGGCTTTGCTACTAGCGCTTCATAAAGACGTTTAACGCCGTGGCCTGATGACCAATGCTTCAATTTCCCCTTTGGCGGGCAGATGTCTTTCACGATTTCCTTTTTGGCGACCCGGGCTTCCATCAATTCCTCCTGATATCTTTTCAGGAAGTAATGGATCGTTTCCAACCTAATTCTGATAGAACTCGTAGACTTGTTTTCGTCAATATCATGAAAGGTGAAGTATGGTGTAGCGGTTGATCCCAAGATTGATTCAACAACAGAATAAATGGGAGCATCGTGTCCACAACGAAAATTCGACAGGTCAATCGCGACCAAATTGGGATGTCGAGCAACATACTTCGCTCCCCACACCTTCATGCTACTGTTCTCGCTGTAACAGTTCTTCCAGACATCCGTAATGTCCATAGCATTTCTCAATCCTCCATCTTCCATTTCATCTCGGAAGAGTCTGTACAGAACATCGTTGTCAATGGGCAAAGATGGAATCGTAAAGACAGGATAGCCAAGTTTTTGAATTGCGCTCAAGATGCTGTGGTTCAAACCAGGATCGCTGTGGTATGGTCTTCCTAGTGCAACAACACCAATACGATTCTCCGCTTCAAGTTGATCCAAGATCCTTCTTGCTTGACGCCGTTGAGCAGACGCGAAAGAATCCAATGCTCTGTTACCTTCCTCCATCGCAGACTTGTTTTCTGTCTTAGCAACTCCCAAAACGCGTTTGAAGAATGCATACAGCTCCAACTCGAAGAGCTTCGGTTCAGCCATGTGAAAGACGGGATCGTAATATCGAATGCCATTTTGGGCGAAGACATTCCCTTCATGCGTGAAAGCGGCTCGGCATACCTCAGGCGTAGCAGACGAAGTAGGACAGACACAATGGGCAACTGCATTGACAAGTTCAGATCCGAGACTGCAGAGAATTGGGAACAGGATCATATCAACGCTACCAGAATCCCTCATCTTGAAAATCAAATTATGTATATGGGCAATCGCTGCCTTGCTGGGGAAACAGGGGTCAATGGATCCGCGTCGTGATCCTTCCTTCCACATTCTCTCATCAGTGTAGTCCGAATACACAATATTGTGAGTTTCTATGCCAACGCACTCGAGGTAGGCTGTGAAGAATGGAGCAACCGAGTACATATTCAGAACTCGCGGTATCCCGATTCTCAGGGCTCTCCGATAACATTCTAGCTCTTCTGCTGCCTTGAACCTTCCCAACGTTAGATAGTTGACAAGGGAATTAATCTTTCCAGCATGTATCCTCTTTTCTCCTTTATCCTTCAGGCACAATGCCTTTAGCTTCCGATCAAACTTCTCAATAACCTGATACCGCTTCGAGCACTTCAACTCTGGCGATCTGTAACCTCTGAACGCCTCCCTTGCTGCGATCTCTGCGAGATTTGGATTCTAAGCCTTCACCTTTGAGAGCTCATCGCTGACAGTCTTCATATCACTGACACTCTCTACCGTTCCCCTTTCACACGTAGCAACTATGTATCTTCTCGTCTCATCATCTGATAATCTTGCGTCAACGAAAGTTCTCATGCACCGGTTCCTACAGAATCCACAACGCGTGGATTCATCCCTCGTGAACCTAAGCTCCAAGTTCTGCAAAGCAGATAGACCAACGAATCTGGAGGAACGATATCTCACCTGTCCGTGCGAGGAGTAACACCGTGTCCGCATAACTCGCATTGCCTCAAGTGCTGCTCCAATTGCACCGCTCTCTCCGCAATGCTCGTGGACAAATACAGTGGCATCGTGGATCTTTGACCTAATGAAATCGTACTGTGCTTTCACTACAGCGAGGTTATGTTGGGTCCCACCCCAGAAGGACAAATCTCTTCCCGAACTTTGCAAGATTCGGCTCTTGAACGACGTACAGCCAAATGTTCTTTTGGGATCACTCTTGCCAACCCGGCCATAATCTCGCTCCTGTCCCATCCGATTTGTTGGAAACTCACTATGTCAGATTCCAAGAAGATTGCACAGCCAAAGTTGAACGCGGGGGCTTTCTTCGCCTGAAATGCAATCTCATCATATTGGGATACATCGAATCCAAACCTTTGAGCTGTGCTTTGAAGATAGTAGCCGTTTCCTGCAGAACATTGGGCGTTAAGCTTGAAGTCCTTAACTTTTCCAGCCTTCAGCACGATAACCTTAATGTCTTGTCCACCGAGATCAACGATGACATCCACGTTTTTGTAGTAGTGCAGTGCCGACTGCGTATGTGCAACAGTTTCGACCAACGCGACATCAGCGCCTATGCATTCTTTCAACATATCTTTTGCATAACCGGTTGTTCCCACGCCCTTCACCTCAAGCCTGGCTCCGGTGGTTTCTACCTGGTTCCGTAGACTCTTGACAATTTCTTTGACATCTTTCAGCGGATTACCTTTCGAAAGTTGATATGCTTTTGCCAGCACCTTGCCCTCTCCATCAAGCAGGACTCCCTTTGTCGAGGTTGACCCACCATCGAGACCCAGATATGCCTCAACAACCTGGCCGGGCATGAATATCGGTGGCTCAAACTGTTTTCTCCGAAACTTCCTCCTGAATTCCATCAGTTCATCCTCATCTTTGACCAATCCCGACTCAACTCGTGCCTCCCTTAGTATCTTCCTATCGGTCTCAATGTGCTTTTCTAGAGCCGCTACCCCCAAGTAGCTTCCGCACCCCTTTTCCTCAACTCTTCCGAGAAGCACTGATCCAACCGCTGCGTAGTACTGGGCATTGTCTGGAACAACAATAAGCTCGCCAATGTCGCCGTCCTCAGGAAAAGGCACGTTCCGATCCCTCCACATCTGTGCAATGTTTCGTCGCCATGCCTGCTGCATCGCCGGCACAAACGTGTTGGGTCCGCCAAGCAAGAGGACCTTGGGCCGCAGCGTGTTCCCGCGCGTAAGAACACTTAAATTCTGCTGAACGATCGCCTCAAACAGAGATGCCATCAGTTCTTGTGGAGTAACACCTTGCTTCTGGAGACCGTTGATGTCGGTCTCAGCAAAAACGCCGCATTTTCCAGCTACAGGATGTAGCGTTACACCTTCATAGCTAAGCCCTGCTAGTTCAGCCAAAGATAGCTGCAGCTTCGCACTAATTCTATCAATCACAGCTCCTGTACCTCCCGCACACTTGTCATTCATGCTAAGGAATTTCCTTCTTCTCCCCGTCCGGTTGTCTTGGATCCAGATGATGATCTTTGCATCCTGTCCACCAAGTTCGATCACTGACCCGGCATCAGGAAACAGCCTCTCCACAGCTAGCGACACAGCGCTCACTTCTTGGAAGAATCTTGCTCCCAAATATTCTGCGATTCGTCTTCCACCGCTACCCGTAACGAAGATCGTCAATCTGTGTCTCGTGAGAGGAAATGCCTCCTCGATTCTCTTCAGTAACTCGCAAACCTTTTCTGCTTGCCTTGCCTCATGTCGTTCATATAAACCCCAAAGTATCCTATCTGTGAGCGAATTCATCACAACTGCCTTGATGGTAGTAAAGCCCACATCCAAGCCAACAGATATATGGTCACAGGGTGATGTTGATATGTGAGTCGGAGGTGCCAATGCTCGTACGATTTGACCAATGTGATAGTTGAAGGGGGTTGAGTTATTCGCATCTGCTGGAAGGCGAGAGACGAAGAGACCTAAATCTGCATCTCACCCATAACGAACCTGAGTGCTCACTTGAGTCCGCGCTCTCACCAACCGTCTTGTCTGAGGTAGAGATCATGTGCAGAGGGTCGCAAAAGAACTCGGCGAATGTTTCAGACAAACGTGATTGACGCTACATCGCTTCATCCCGCACTTGAAGAAAACCGCCTGAGCTTCTTGCGAATCTTGACCTCAAGAGAATAATCCACAGACTCAGGATGTAGTTTGAAACTCATGGACTATCCATCTCGGGTGGGAGCCTTATCTGGAGTCTCAGCTAATTCATGCCAAGGAGAAACTTGATCAACTGCTCCAGTTCATGCGTGTCAACGGTCGTGTTCTTGCACGGACCTTGCGAACGTATGTTAGGAATTCCGATTAGCAAGATGCGAGACGCCACATCCTGGATTCCGCTCACAAGATCACGTTCGCAGGCCACACCTATCACCGCGACAGGCTGGTTCTCACGGATCATTTCGCGTGCAACGTCACCGCCCGGAGCGACAAGGATTTTGCACCCGTACTTCTCGCCAATAGCTTTCACTGCCTCGAATGTAGGCTTCGTCAGACATCGGGGCAGAAGTATTAGAAGTCTTTCACGAGAGACGATCGTTGCCCGTATTCTTGTAAGTGCGTTATAGACCTTTATGAACGAATGACCCAGCCGATCCATCGAAATGCCAAGCTTGGCTGCAATCTTCTTCGTGAGAGGGAAAAAAGCCATCACGAGATTCACCTTGTTTCCTAAGACCTTCAGAAAGTTCCTTTCAGTTATCGCTGAAAGACACATCAAGCCAAACCAGAGAAACGATAGAACAACGAAGCCGCCGGCGACCAGGTTCACTGCAAGGGTGACAGCGGACCCAAATTCCACAACTCGCGGATAAATGAGATACCAGAGTCCGATGATGACAGAACAAATCACCACAAGCACAACTGTCGACAAGATGAGGAAAAGCCTCCTTCCCTCGTGGATGTTCCACTCATATCGTGCAAGGTCACCGCTCCAGTTGACCCACTGATCTCCAAGCACACGATCTCTCTTTGATTTCCGGGTGATTTGTCCACTCCCTTGTTGATCAACGAGCTTATCAAAGATGTCTTCATTCATAACGTATTGCTCCTTTCACTTTCAGCGTCGCAGCCGACGTTTTGGGCACATAAAACTATCAGATAGTATATCTCAACGGCTTACAGCAAATCAGGCATTCTTCCGCAGGCAACAATTCGAATCGCCGCCTGTAACGTGCGTTCTTCGACTGGTTCTGACGAATTACTCTGCAAGGTGGTCAACTTGAAATCCATGGATAGATGGGCGCTCAAGGCCCCCAACATGCCAATGCGCTGGTGTAGCACTCGTCTGCACACAGAAATTGGGACAAAGAAGCACGGGAGGATTGCAGAAGGGCTAAATCACAAGCTTCCTGTGGATAAGGTACGACAGGGAATGCTGGATCAACAAATCCTCAACTATTGCAGGTAGCGTTTGCCGGTTGTGGCTTACGGAATCCGCAAAAGGCCTAGGGGGTAAAGCCAAATTCTCGCACGACTTTCTGAGAATACGGACGTGAAAATGTATCGGGCATTGATGGGCTTCACGAGGATCATAGAAAAGCGCCAACCATAGCATCAGCAGCACAGAACATGTAATAAGAAGTGCTGGAAAAAAGTGCGATGTCTGCCCATTTCTCACACTGTTCCAATAAAGGAGGCGACATATCTTTCGGTATAGTCTCAAAGCAACAGAACCCTCATAGCCAAACGTAGTTTCAAAGTCCCAAGCCTAAATGTGAAGAGTGCAAAGCTGCGTACAATGGTTTAACGCGAATGCTAGAACGACCAAAGCCATACCGATCATCTTGTCTCCGTCGTGCCCTCCAAGATGATCACTCTGCCAAAGGAATTCAGATTGCTTCAGCGAACACGAAACACGCTTGCAGGAGTTGGATCACCATCTTCGATGATACTATGCAGGGGAGCACTCCATTCTCTGTTTTTCCAGTCGCGCACCAAGGAAACCTCGAGAATCTTCTTCCCGATTCAGAGTAGGGCTTCCTCAAGACCGAATGCAAGCTGGAAAGAAGTTTCTGGATAGCTAACAACCAAATCACTCATTGCAGGGTTTCATTTTCGAAGAACTCTCCCAGCGTCCTTTTGTAGCTATCCCTCATCTCGGAAACACCAACATCCACCCAGTCGTCAATCTTCAACCTGTCCCCCCCTACTTCGCCGATGAAGTTCACTGGCACACCGTGCCCACTCGCGATATCCTGCAACCTGCCCACATTCTTTGGTGAAATCGAAAGAATGATTCTTGACTGAGATTCACCGAAGAGAAGGAAATCCGTCCGAGTCCCGACATTCTCGAAGCGAATTGACGCACCAAGCATTCCATCATTCTGGATGCAACATTCCGCAAGGGCCACACCCATGCCACCATCGGAAATGTCGTGAGCAGAGCTCACAGTGCCTGATTCAATCGCCTCAAGACATGCCTCTTGGATACTCCTCTCCACCGCGAGATTGAGCTCGGGGGCATCACCAGCAACTATCCCGTGGATATGACTGAGATATTCACTTCCACCGATTCCCGCATCACCAGGCAATGGTCCCAGAAGCGCAATAATATCCCCCCCCTTCTTGAAGCAGACAGTTGTAACGTATCTAAGTCTCTCCACAAGCCCGATCATTCCAATGACAGGCGTGGGATAGACCGCACCGGAGGGATCTTCGTTGTAGAAACTCACGTTGCCGCCCGTTACCGGAGTTTCAAGCACTCGACATGCTTCTCCCATTCCTGCAACCGCCTCCTTGAACTGCCAAAAAACTTCAGGCTTGTATGGATTTCCAAAGTTCAGGCAATTCGTGATAGCGATAGGTCTTCCTCCCGTGCACACAACATTTCTAGCAACCTCAGCTACAGCGATTTCTGCACCTCTACGGGGATTGAGATAAACATACCGCGCGTTGCAATCGGTCTTCATTGCCAACGCCTTGTCCGTACCTTTGATCCAAACGACTGCAGCATCTCCTCCCGGCATCACAACCGTGCTGGTCCTAACCATGTTGTCGTACTGCTCAAATATCCATTCCTTGCTGGCGATATTTGGTGCCGAGAGGAGCCGAAGCAAAGTCTCGGAGTAGTCTTCAGGTTCCGGAATAGAATAGATATCGAAGTCCCGAAGCCTCTTCAAGTAGTTTGGTTCTTTGCTTTCACGATAGTAAACCGGAGCACCCCCACCCAAGACCAGACTTTCGGCTGGGATTTCTGCCACGGTGTGAGTCCCTTGCTTCACACGCAGCATCCCGTCATCTGTGACCCTCCCAATAACTTCAGCGCTGAGATCCCACTTCCCGAAAATAGCTTTTACCTCGTCCTCGTACCCTGCCGCAGCAACTACGAGCATTCTTTCCTGAGATTCAGACAACATGATCTCGTATGCATTCATATCCCCTACACGAACGGGCACCTTATCAAGGTCAATCTCCATGCCGCTCTCACCGCGAGCGCTCATCTCAGATGTTGAACAAGTAATTCCGGCGGCACCCATGTCTTGTATGCCAACGATGCAATGAGAGCTCGCGGCTTCAAGTGTTGCCTCAAGCAAGAGCTTCTCGGTAAACGGATCGCCAACTTGCACCGATGGTCGCTTCGCCTCTGACCGTTCTGAAATCTCCTCAGATGCAAACGTCGCACCGTGTATGCCATCCCTACCTGTGAACGAACCAACAATCATCACAGGATTCCCCTCCCCCTTGGCTACCCCTCTCATCACACGATCGTGCCTCACAACCCCTACCGACATGGCGTTGACAATAGGGTTGCCTTGATATGAATCGTCGAAATACACCTCACCTGCGACGGTGGGAACACCGAAGCAATTCCCATAGTCACCTATACCCTTAACAACACCATCAAGCAAGTATCTAACGCGCCCATTATGCGGCGATCCAAACCTCAACGAATCAAGCGAAGCAATTGGCCTTGCTCCCATTGTGAATATGTCACGCATAATCCCGCCGACGCCTGTTGCTGCACCTTGATATGGTTCCACTGCAGAGGGATGGTTGTGGCTCTCGATTTTGAAAGCGACTGCCAAACCATCGCCGATGTCCACCAAGCCAGCGTTTTCTTCTCCGGCGCTGACGAGGAGATGGCGACCACCCCGAGGAAGAGTCTTGAGCACCGCAATCGAGTTCTTGTAGCTGCAATGCTCACTCCACATGACGCTGAATATGCCAAGTTCAGTGTAGGTCGGCGTTCGGCCGAGGATCAGCAGAATTCTCTCGTACTCCTCCTCAGTAAGCCCGTGTTGCACCGCCAATTCCACATTAACTGTTGGCTCTTTTTGCATTGCGTGACTTGAAATTAGACCTGGTGTCTAAACACATTCCGATGCAGCACACCTGCCCTTGAGAACTTCTGTTGTCTGTATGCGCTCTGATCTGCGTGAGAACACCATTACGCGAAAGCTCCATCACGTCTCGCCGCTGAAAATGTAGCCGCGGAAAATCTGGAGCGTGGCGTTGCATTTTTCCCCGTGAGACAACATGACAGAGAAACAGGAAGCGCGCGGATGGTCAAGGAACAGACAGCCCTGGCACCGTCGCAGTGTTTACATATGCTATGTTGGCGCCGAATGCTCTGTTTATCACCTTGATGAACTCGTTTGCCACCACCGCGTTCCCTTTAGAAGAAGGATGTGCTCCATCGAGACTAAACAGACCTCCAGAAATGAAGTCCGTCCTGTATGTCTCGCCTCCGATAGTCAATCCGTTGGCTTTGATATTAAGGAGAACGGAGTTTATATCGACAACAGGAATACTTCTCGCAGTAGCGATTTCCTGAATGGCTTGATTGTAACTGCCGATAGCAGCTTTCCCAGTTGCAACTTCATCAGCATCGAGCACCACTGCGTCAGGTAACGGTTTTCCAGCATTGGGTAGTCCGAGCTGCGTGAAAGATGCCGGAAATCCATATCCTGTTTTGAGCAGATCCTGTGCTTTCAGTGTGACGAAATCACCGGCCTTCAGCGCTCGTCCCGTTAGAGCTGCTTTTGTCTGCCCAGTCAGAGGAATAAGATTTCCGGTCTGATCCTTGATAGGCTGTTGGTTTGCATCAACAGCGAACCAAGGAACCGTTGTGACGAGCGGTATCACAGTGACATCAGGAATATTTGCAGCTACGATTTGGGCACCTGTGGACTTAAGGCTATCGAGTATTCGTGCATATATAGCTCTGAACAGCACCTCCGGTACCAACGTTGTCGTTCCTCCGGAGCCAGCATACGCGAGAGCATCATAACTCCCGAGCCAGAACGTTATGAAAGTCGGCTGCAAAGCTTTGACCTGTCCCCAAATGCTTTTTCCGAACGTTGCACTTCTCAAGACAATCTGGAAAAAAGGATTGCTGCGTGGCGCTGCAGCCTTTGAGGCAAAATCCGTTTCGTCGAAAAAGTCAGACAGTGCTAAACCCTGGGCGTTGGGAATCCATAGAAAGGCAGATGGAATGCCCAGATTGTTGTATGGCCGTGGCAGAGCGGAGTTCTCAGGCGTTCCAGTCGAAGCGTCAGAGACTATAGTCACGGGGCTGAAACTCGTGAGCCTCATTCTGCCACCGATTCCGGGATCTGAAATGATGGGTTGTTGAAAGTCAGTAACTCCGGCTTGCGTAGCGATTAGATTTGGAAACGAATATTGCTGTGCACTTTTGTATAGCGCCGAACTCTGAAGTCCAGCAGTTAGGCTGTTTCCAACAGCAACATAACGTAAGAAATTGGCATTGCCATTTGTGTTAGTGTTGATTTGCCCTGGCATAGTCGGCACATCGGTCTTGCAGCTTAAGACCGTGAGTGCAATCGTTAGGACAAACAAGGCGACGTAGAAAACCCTATTGTGTTTCATTGATCAATTCACTCCAAGCTTGTGACAGTTTACGATTTAGTGAACTTGAAAGCTCAGTTAGAAGTGATAGCCAATGTCAATGGCGAACAAGTGAGCTGTGGAGTTGTAAGTGCCATCAAACTTGTTCATCGTCACGCCAGGATCGGTTGTGCGTTGGTTGAACAGCACCATCATATACGAGACATCAATCGTCCAATTCGGTGTCAGCTTGTATCCCAGGCCAAAGGAGAGGTCATTCCTGTTGGCATCGGGAAGCAGAGGTTCCAGGGATGCATCGGGAACTGGGCTCTTATCAAAAATGTATCCTGCCCTCAGTTGCATGTCGCCAATAGTATATTCAGCGCCCAATCGGATCATGAAGACATCTTCATAGTTCTTGGGATACGACTGATCCTTCTGGGCGGATGTCTCTTGGGCAAAGTCAATCTCCAATTTGTCATACGAAGACCATCCAGTGAACTGATAGTCCGCCTCAAGCTCCAAGTTCTCAATCGGCTTCACTGCAACACCCGCAAACAGAGTTGCAGGGAGTTTGATGCTGGTGGTGGCGTCACCGCCGGGGAACAGTGGTTGAACGGCAGCCGAAGCTCCGTCAATCTTCGCACTCCCACTGAAATCAATCTTCGTTGCACTTCGATAGGACACCCCCACAGAGACACCTTCGACGGGCTTCACGAGAATTCCTGCACTGAATCCAGTGCCCGTTCCTGGTTTACTTGTCTCTAGAGCAATTGTGGGTTGCGGATCGAAGTTAGGAATCCGCTTTCTCAGAAGCACTGTACCCAAGACATAGTCAAAGCCCACACCCACTGACCCATTGAATCCCGTGGGATCCCCGAACCTATACGAAACGGTGGGATTGAAATAGAAGGTCTGCACAGTTGATTTCGTGGTAATCGCTTTTCCCGCCCAGCTTTCGTCCCACTCTACACCTAGACCATAGGGATTGAAGAATCCAAGTCCGAAACTCAATCCATTCTCCATCGAATACGTCACATAGGCATTGGACGGCAAAAACACGATACTGTTCATCTTTGTCTCTTGGTTCGTGTTGAAGTTGCTCGGTCCCCTGAAAGAGACAAGTGGAAGAACCATCGTTGTGCCAGCCATGATATTCAATCCTTTGAGATATGCTATCCCTGCTGGATTGAAGAAGATGGCAGATGGATCTGAAGCTCGGGCAACAAATGCTCCCCCCTGTGCCATCGCTCTTGCTCCATGCTCATTGAGTTGAAATCCACTCGCGAGTGCCACACAACGCAAGAAGCAGATGGCAGTGATGCTGAGTAAGAGTCTTTTCACTGGCATCCTCCTTTGAGATTGGTGATTGGTGAGGTGAACTAGATGGTTGATAAGCTCGTACTGAATGATAAAGATTTTATACCTCAAAGTCAACATCTTTTTGCAGCGGGGCGACTCCATGAGGTCACGTGGAATAGAAGGAGATCTGTTCTTTCAGAACAGCTGGGACATGAACTGCTGCAGCATTTCAAGAAATCTTCTCACCGCTCCCGCGCCTGAACTCGGAATACTCGATTTCGCGTCGTACCTACGTCATCTATGACTTGCCCTCCATTCAACTACTTTTCCAATTCGACGACTGTGACGCCGGAACCACCTTCATTCCATTCACCAAGCCTGAAGAACTTGACCCGCGGGTGAATTCTCAGATATTCTGATACTCGGTTCCGCAGCACTCCAGTTCCTTTCCCATGAATGATATCTACTCTTTCCAATCCAGCCACATATGCATCATCCAAGAACTTTTCTACAACGGAGATCGCTTCGTCTCCCATCATACCCCTGAGATCAATCTCCCTCTGGATATCCCTTTCCTCGAGCATGCTCATATTCGAGACGTAGCTCGAAGATCCCGTGACCATGTCACTCTCAATTCTCACCAAGTCCGCCGGCTTTGCTTTCACCTTCACATTTCTGACGGCGACCGTAATCTTTCCAGAAGCATCTGCTTCAGCGATGATTTGACCACGTTCTGTCCCACCCTTCATCAAAACGTAGTCTCCAAGTTTGAACTCCACCTCTTCCCTTTCCAACTCCTCATCCTTGATGCTGCGATCAAGCTCAGCAATCTCGTGCTTCAATTCGCTGATGCATAGCCTTGCTGATTTGACCACATCTACCGCAGCCTGCTGTTCTCTGATCTCCTTTACAGCTTTCTCCAAAGTTGCGTTTGCCTTTACAACGATATCGTTCGCCTCGTCAACTGCACGCTGTTTGATCAACTTCGTTTCTTTTTTCAGAGAATTTGTCTTCTCCTCATACGATCTCATCAAAGCATCAAGATTTGCCGTCTCAGTATCGAGCGCTCGCAGTTTCTTCTGGTATTCCTGCGATCGTGCCTCAAGCTCACTCAGCAAATCTTCAAGTTTGTTTTCCTCCAAGCCGACAATCTCCCTCGACCGTTGCATAATGCGCATGGGCAATCCCAACCGCTCAGCCATCTCAAATGCATAGCTGCTGCCCGGTAGTCCAGCGCGGAACCGATAAGTGGGTCTCAGTGTCTCTTGGTCGAATTCCATCGCGCCGTTTTCCACCCCTTCAGTCTCATGCGCGAACGCTTTCAATACACCGTGATGTGTTGTTGCGATTGTCAGCGCCCTTAGCTTCGTCAGATATTCCAAAACTGATGCAGCCAGTGCTCCCCCCTCTGTAGGGTCGGTTCCCGCACCAATTTCGTCAACGAGCACCAGACTTGCATCGTCTGCCTGTTCGACTATTCGTTTCAGGTTAACCAAGTGGGAGCTGAAGGTGCTCACGTCGTTTTCAATAGATTGATCGTCTCCTATGTCCACGAACATTTTGCCAAACAGCCTGAACTCCGACTGCTCAGATGCCGGGACATGCATACCTGACTGAGCCATCAGGGACAACACCCCCACGGTCTTTAGCGCTACACTCTTGCCGCCGGCATTTGGACCTGTGATGACCAGCGTGCAGAAATCCTCACCCAGTTCAAGCGTAAGAGGGACAACTTCATCTCGCCGATGCCTCTGAAGCAAAATAGGATGCCGGGCATCAATGATTCTCAGTGTTCCGTTCTTCTTCATCTTCGGCTTTGCGCCTATTACTTCAACTGAGTATTTCCCCTTAGCATGCAGGAAATCAATTTGCGCGAAGATACTAACATTGGTTCTTAAACTGCCGAGCTGTTCACGAATTTGTGACGTGAGTTCGCGGAGAATTCTCTCGATCTCCCGTTGCTCCTGGAAGTGCAGAGTGCTGATCTCATTGTTCATCTCCAGCGTCTCCGCTGGTTCGATGAATACCGTTGCTCCCGTTGCTGATGTACTGTGGATAAAACCAGGAATATGACGCTTGTGTTCAGCCTTGACAGGAATCACCATTCGTCCATCGCGCTGCGTGATAATGTCTTCCTGTGCGTATTCTTTGTCAGCAATCGTTTTGAGAATTCCCTCAAGTCGTTTTCTTAGACTGTCAGCTTTGGAGATCAGCTCCTTACGGATTTCTCGGAGTTCTCTACTAGCACCATCCTTCACATTGCCGTTCTCATCAATCGCCCTCTCTATGTTATATTCCAATACCTTATCAGTGTACAGCGGACCTGCGAGCTCGCTGAGCAGCGGATACTTCTCTGTCCTTCTCACAAAATAAGCCTTGACGTTGCGGCTCGCTTTGAGAAAACTGGCGACATTGCTGAGTTCGGACGGCGTAATGAAGTTACCTTCGATCGCCGCCTTATGTAGCGCATCTCGAATGTCGTTGATACCATCAAGCGGGAAAGGATCATCCTCTTCGATGAGTCTCTTGAACTCGCTCACCTTCTCCAACTCGATCTCCACTTCGTCGAGATCCACAAATGGTCTGATCTCCTCAACCAGTTCTTTTCCTAGCGTCGAAATGGTATATCGAGCGATTCTCGCTCGCATCTTACCAAACTCCAGTTTCTCCAGCACCTCGCCGATGTTCTCCATCCTAAGCTGTCCTATTTGTCCTCCTTAAAGAAGTTGTATCTATCTATGCTTCTGCCGATCTCCTTGTAGAAATCCCTGGAGCCAGGGACAATCTTCGTAATGACATTGAATATGGTTGGTGCGCAGTTCAGAACCCTATCATACAGCAAAGACCTCGCTTTGAGGTTCTCTGGCGGCAGGCCCACCAAATTAAGAAACAGCAACAAGAGACTCAATATGATTCCACCCTCGATCATCCCAAACACCCCGCCAAGAAGTCTATCCCACAACTTGACCAAGACATTGTCTTTGCTGATTGATTTGGCAATCATCCTTGCGATGATGAGAATCCCAATGAAGATGATGAGAAATGCGACTACTGATGCGACTGTCTGGGGCAGCGCGAAGACTGTTGAGAGCACAGCGGCGAACGCGTGGGTATATCTTGTCGCCAAGATGAGGCCGATAATCACTCCCGCCAGAACAAACACCCGACGAATGAGTCCGTCCCGATATCCACCGATGAACGAGAGGAGCAGCAGAATCCCCAAGATCAGGTCGAGGATATTCATCCTATCCTCCTAATCTTGACTTCACGATTTCTTGAACGATTTTCCCATCCACTTTTCCTTTGAGTTCTTTCATCGCGACGGACATTACCTTCCCCAGATCCTTCGCTGAGCTCGCACCCACTTCGGAGATGATGCGACCGACGACGCTTTCTGCCTCTTCACGAGTCAATGGTTTCGGAAGATACTCATTGATGATTCCAAGTTCCTTGGTCTCCTTGTCCACCAGATCCTGCCTTCCGCCCTTTCTGAATTCCTCAATCGCCTCCTTGCGTTTCTTTGAGGCGGAAAGAAGCACCGAGAGTTCTTCCTCCTCGGTCATCTCGCGGTTTAGTCCACGCTTATCCATCTCGATAATCTGCGCGCGAATCATGCGCAGTGTCTCAAGGCAAACTTTATCGCCCGATTTCATGGCAGCCTTCAAGTCCTCGCTGATCCTATTTTTCAGTGACATAAGGCGTTCATTAGTCTGATTGAGATGTAGTGAAGTGAACCATGATCCCCAATTCTCAGTCGCCCTGACTTAGCCACAAACCAATCGTGTTCCAGCCTCAGCTTGATCTCAAGTGAGCGTTCAACGCAGTCCCCTCCTTCAACTGCTGTAGGAACACACACCGGCAACAAAACAAAAGAAGGCACCTACCGGAGAATGGGATTCTTCATCACCTTCTTCTCGACATGACTTCAAGAGGATTTACCGTAAGACATCTTTCGTTTGAGGTTGTCTGTTGCTGTTCCTCCACATCAGCACGTGCAAAATACAGATTTCTCTCTGAAAAGTCAATACCCTCAGTCGGAAATCCGCGCTGATATTCCTCCAGAATGATTGGAGAGAAACGGGGAATCTGGCGGTAGTCTAAGAACGCCACGAATATGCTTCTGGAACTCGAAGATAGATACGCAGAACGCTCGCTCATACGAAATCTAGAACATCATTCCAATCATCGCCCCATGCCAACTTCCAAAATAGTTGTACTTCTTATTGTCCATCAGCCAACTCTGGTCACGATAGCGATAACCAAAGATCAAGCCAAAGTCACCAAGAATGTCGTCGAGAGCAATGGTAGCTTCGGCGAAATCAATATGTGAGAAACCTATTGATGTGCTGAAACTGACTGTGCTGTACGTAATCAATCTGGAATATTCTACAGAAAACCTTGCTCGATCTACACCGAATACCCATTTCAATCCAACACCAATTCCTCCACTGCCAACATCAAATCTGTCACCGCGAATCTGATTGGCCCCTTCCACGCGTAGATAGTCCGTAGTGATTGTGATGGGGAGAAGGAGGGCATTTGTCCTGCCCTTCCCTGTCAGCCGAATATCGAAACTGAACTTGGCAACCAGATTCAGTTCTGTTGTCGGCACGCTGCGAGCGTTGAAGCTAAAGTAGCCAAGATATATCAAAAGATTGCCGTCACGGTAGCCAATGACAGGAATAGCTTGAGTGAAATTCGCTTGTAGGGAATCGGGGACTGTGTTATCACTTCTTGGTTGAAAACGGTTGATCAAGAACCCAGCTTCAACAGCACGAGTGCTCTCTTCTCTTTGCTCACCTAACTGTGCAGTCGTCCTGTGTGAAATCACCAATAATCCCATGATTAGCAGGACGGTGGTCTCAGCGCCGGACCTCACGAAGGATCTAAATCTTGCCATAGACTTTGAGGACAGTTCCGGTAATCGCATCCGAAGCTTCAGATCCAAGAAAAACTACCGTTCGAGCGATCTGCTCTGGAGTAACCCACTTTGAATGGTCCGCATTGGGCATCGCGTCAATATTCGCTGCAGTTGCGATGATGCTCGGCGCGATAGCATTCACCTGAATATTGTATTCCTTGACTTCCTGAGCGATGGTCTCTGTAAGTGTGATAATCCCAGCCTTGGCAACAGCGTACGGACCTTTGCCGGGAACAGGTTCGAGGGCAGTCATCGCAGAGATATTGACGATCTTCCCGCTCTTCTGTTCCATCATCGGTCGAAGTACAGCCTTCGAGCAGTGGAACACAGACTTCAGGTTGAGATTCACCATGAAATCCCAAACCTTCTCCTCAGTGTCAATAATATTTGCCTTCTTTGAGATACCACCTACAAGATTGACTAAGATGTCAATTCTGCCAAACGCCTCAAGAGTCTGTTTGATCATGCTTTTCACATCATCTTCGATTGTCACGTCAATGTTCAGACTCAGCAATCTATCGTCGTGACGCAGCTCCGGATACTCAGAGAGCATATAGTTGAGCTCGGTCTCTTTGGTGTAAGTCAGAGCTACGCGTGCACCTTCGTTCAGGAAGGTTCTGACGACAACTGAGCCAACTCCACCTGTTCCCCCAGTGATGATCGCAGTTTTGCCTTGCAGTTGCATTCCATCTACCATAAGATTCGTTGATATCCAAGTTGGACTTGAGCAAATATATCACTTATTTTCCAAAGAATCAACAAGAATTTGGAAAAAGCCCGGCTCAGTTCAGAGTGAATCTACTCCCTTGCCGTTCTTACAGCCCATGCTGGAGAAGTTCCCTGATTGGATCAAGGATTGTGACGCATCCAGAAATCCTTCACGGTGAGATTTGTTCTGAGCGAACCGCAGCAATTATCTATTCCGAAATTCGTCGGATCTTCGCACGGGAGAATCCAGATTTCAACTTGCTTATCTGAGTTTATTTTGATAAATTATAAACTGAAAGGAGGAAGAAATGGTTTTGTGGAAGAGCATCGTGTACGGACCTGTCTATTCGAGACGTCTTGGTCACTCCTTAGGGGTGAATCCGCTTCCGTCTGTGCGGAAAGTGTGCAATTTCGATTGCATCTACTGTGAATGTGGACTGAACGATAATCACGCCCCTAAACACCCGCTGCCTACCCTCGAAGAGTTCTCGCGGGAACTGGAGAATACTCTCCAAGAGTTGTCGAGAAATGGACAGCCGATCCATCACATCACATTTGCAGGAAATGGGGAGCCGACACTCCATCCGCAGTTCAAGGAGATTGTCCAGAAGACAATCGAGCTCAGAGATAGATTCTATCCGCAAGCGAAGATCGCACTCCTCTCAGATGCTGCCACAATCAAAACGGGACATGTGTTGGAAGCACTTGGGGGAATTGACAAACCCATTATGAAACTCGACGCTGGCATGGAAGAGACATTTCAGCTAATTAACCAACCAGAATCTTCCATGAGGCTGGATGAAATTACTGAGATGCTGAAGCTTTTTGAAGGTAAGTTGTACGTTCAAACGTTGTTTCTGCGCGGGAGCGTGAACGGTCGGCAAGTGGATAACACGACATCGGATGAGATTGAGGCATGGTTAAACCGATTGAGGCAAATCAATCCGGAGTTGGTGATGATCTACAGCATCGACCGGGAGCCGCCGTACGAGACACTGGAGAGGATCTCTGCTCACGAACTCACTGAAATCGCAGAGCGAGTCAGGTCTATCGGCATCGAGGCGGAGTGGTACTAAGCAAAGAAGATATCACACTACCATCAACAAGTAGTTCATGGTGATGCAGGCTGCACTGCAAGCAGTGGCTTTGTATCTCTGGAGAGGAATCAACAACATCAATGAAGAGATTTTTTTCGGCGGAGCCGATTGTCAAGATACAGAAGTCGTTTACCGCTCCTTTCAAGAACGCCATCGCGACCGCGCGAACGTGTTACTCCAGCAAAGGCATCATTAGAGACACCGAGTTTGATCTGGCGGATTATCAAGGCATGGCGAAGAGTATTTATGATGCAGGGCATCACACGGTGTTTTCACACGCCTACTTCCAGTTCGAGTTATCCAACATCTCGCGCTATTTCGTTTGGTCCTTCCTTCACAGCCATCCTTTCTACAACTCTGAGCAAATAAGTCAGCGCTACGTTGAGGTGAAAGAAGGTAACGTTGCGGTCCCTCCCCTCGAAGGTGAGAGTCTTGCGGTCTATCTTGAGACGGTGCGCTTTCAGATGAATACATACAAGGAGCTTACTGATTTGCTTCTTCCCATCACGGAAAGTGAATACCATAAACGATTTCCAGCACGGGCATCACGAAAGGAGAAGTACGCAAGAGACATCAAGCGCAAGGCACAGGAAGTCGCGAGGTATGTTCTGCCGATCTCAGTGTTCGCCAATATGTATCACACGGTAAGCTGTATCACGCTTCTTCGCTATCATCGTCTCTGCGAGCAATATGACACACCTCTTGAACAGAAACTCGTTGTCTCAAAAATGATTGATGAGCTTCTCAGGGTCGATCCGTTATATAAAACGATCTTAGAAGATCCCATTGACCTTGAACAGACACCAGAGTTCGAGTTCTTTGCCTGTCATCAGGAACAGCTTTCTCGTCAGACAAGGAAGACCTTCGTTGATGAATTTGACAGAAGCCTCGAAGGAAGAGTCTCAAGACTGATTGACTACAAAGTGAACGGCGAAGCTGTCCTTGCTCAATCGGTGCGCCAGGTATTGGGTGTAAGCTCAGACTTGTTGAGCGATGATGAAGCGATTGACCTCGTGCTGAATCCAGCCAGGAATAAACTGTTAGGTGAATCGCTCGTCCTCACAACACATTCAAAACTCGCGAGGACACTCTACCATCCTTCCTACACTTTCAGAAAGAGACTTAGCCATTCTGCAGACTCTCAAAACCAGAGACACCGGATGACACCAGCATCTCGCCCGTGTCTTCACGCTCACTTCACCGAAGAGCCTGATTATATTGTCCCTGAACTTGTGAGACAAGACGAGAGAGTCAACAGAGTCTATGAAGGCGCTGTGGAGAAAGTCTGGTCAAATATCAGGAGGTTGAAGAGCCTCGGCGTCAGCGGTGAGTTTGCCGTGTATCTTCTCCCTAACGCGACTGCAATCCGTTTCACAGAGTCGTCAGACTTGCTGAACCTCCACCATAAGCTTGAGATGCGGCTTTGCTATCTCGCTCAGGAAGAGATCTGGCGTGCGTCACTAGACGAAGCTCAGCAGATCCGAGAGATCAATCCAAGAATTGGCAGGTTTCTACTTCCTCCTTGCGGCATTCGTGATATGGCTAGTGCGACACCGATCTGTCCGGAAGGCGCAAGATTCTGCGGTGTGAAGGTGTGGGAGTTGGATATAAACGAGTATGAGAGGGTCATCTAGAGGAGCGGGATGGGAATTGCGCCGCTGGCCTAACCAGCCTTCACCTATTGCGCATAAGCGCGACCCTACTGAACTCCGCGACATCAAAACGCACCCGGCGATCCTGACAAGCAGGGAACCATTCCTACTCGGATCCACTGTATCTCAACACAGTGCCTCTGAAGCCCAAGACCCAGCCGTGGTAGGAATCTACAAAGGAAACGCCAACCAAATAATCGTCACCAATCTTGTACTGTGAAAGCCACGTCCTCCCCCCATCACCTGTACAGAAAATCTGGTTCATTCCCACTGCCCATCCGATATTCTTGTTTGTGAGATAAAGTGACCTGACGTCTTCCACCGGAAGAACAGCTCGACATCTCCATGTGCTTCCACCATCGCTTGTGGATAGAATAGGTGTGCCTGTTGGCATTGTGCAGCTGCAGCATGCCACTGTACTCGTTGCAATCCAGCCATTCTTTTCGTCAGCAAAGTAGACATCAGTAAACATAGCGGGTGAAGTATCTGCTATCTCACGAGGGAACCAATTATTCCCTCCGTCATGTGTACTAAGCACGATTCGATTCGTTGCTACTGCCCATCCATTCACGTGGTCAAGAAAATACACGGATGTCAGTGCCCACCACACGCCGCTCTTTTGATAGCTCCATGTCGTTCCCGCATCTCTCGTGCTAACTATGTCCCCATAGTTACTAACCGCCCATCCAGTCTGCTTGTCAACAAAAAAGATGGACAGATAGCCTTTTGCTGTATCGCTTGGGGGCCCCTGTGATGTCCATGAAATCCCTCCATTCGTCGTGTGGATGATCGTGTTGCTTCCTCCTGATGCCCATCCTGTGAGTCTATCTACAAAGACGATAGAATAGAGAGAGCTTTGGGTTCCACTTCGTTGGGATTCCCAGGTATCTCCACCATCGTTAGTGTGAAGAATTCTGCCCGCATCACCGACGATCCATCCATCATGTTGATCAACGGAAAATAGGCCGCGGTAGAACGAGTCTCCCTGAGACCCACGTACCACCTCCCACTTTCCTGATTGCGTTTCGGGATTATCCGAAGTCGGAAAGTCGCAGCCACACAACAAAACCAGAAGTAGTGTCATCAAATATGCACAGAGTCTCTCAGTCATCGTTGTTGTCCTCCGTTACTACTTGTCATGTTGGCAAGCAAGTTCTCTCCTGCAACTCCACCTGCAACCTATGAGCACTCTCTCCTACTACGCAAAATCCAGACTCTCTCACATTCAAGAGAGGAACGAGAACGTGAGAGTGCATCCATCCGCTCTGCCAATCTGAGCCGTGCGGCAGATCGTCTCTGTCTCTTTCCTCGTAGAGGTAGCGCAGTGTCTGTTCAAGTGGCTGCATGTACTTCCTATCTGCATACTTCGCCATCAAGGCAAGCACGCTCACCATGAGACCGGCATGGTTGATGGAAAAATGCGGCCCCTTGCGGTCAGTGTAATGGCTCGACCAGACGAACTCATCCGCAAATTCCACGGAACAGGTTCCTAGACTAAACTCAACGCCCCTGATCATCGCGTCCATGAACGCACTGTCTTCTCGCCATTCGGGAAACTCGAGCAGTCGAGCAAGATTCCGTTTCGTCAGCATGTCATAGTGATGACCTGCTGGCTCAGGACGTTTCTCCTTCTCCTCATAGTGAAACGCATACTGCCAATGTCCGTCTGGCTCCATCATTGGCAGAAGGAAGTGGTGAACGGTTTCCTTCACGATGCGCTGAAGTCTCTTGTTGTTAAGAGCCTTGGATATCAACCAGATCGCCGCGCAGCCAACAGCGATCATGTTGAACGGATAGCTTGGGTGTATCTCCTTCCCATCTTGATGCACTTCGACGAACGGGATATGATGCTTGCCGTTATAGGGCCACGAATCCAGGATCCTGTGGACGCTGTGAAGTAGCCGTTTGTCTCCGGTGATCTTATAGAATTCGTACACTCCCTGTGCACAGAGTCCAAGCTCCAGCAGATTCTCTCCCTCACGAAACGTTTCGATCCCCCATGCCCATCCCCATCGTGTCCTCCAAATGTTGCGTTCAAGAATCTCGTATGCAATTCGGGAAGCATAATAGTACTCCGGCTTGCCTGTGAGTCTATATGCCAGCGCAAGGGAGCCGCAGTATTCGCCTAAGATTCTTTGTCCCTGCAGCGAGCGTCCTCCGCTCCACAGATTGTTGCTGCTCTCTCCCGATGTTGGATAGAAGGCTCTGTATCCAAGTTGATTGATTTTCCGCGCAGGAACAAGAAGGTGCTTCTTGAAGTAATGTTCAGGATTGAGATCATCTGTTGCCATCCGGCGAACGTTGCATGGTAGCCGCGCATCAATATGCAGTTTTGGCAAAGGTTGCCTCCCGATCTTCTTGTGATCAACGACCGCATAATGCAATTCGTTTATGGGTTGATCGTCACTCTGAAGAAGGTCATTCTTGACTGCGATAGAGCCAAAGCGAGACTTCGAACTCGGTTGTATTTGCGTCATAGGCAGGAGTGTAGCACATCAATCCTTTCACATCTTGGAGTCCGAACCTGAGACGAATTTTGTACTCGCCTCTCTTCAACCCGAAGTGCGCTGTCAATGGAATTCTCGGCAGCCGAAGCCCTCGCACTCTGTAGTATCCCTTTCTTCCGGTCATCCTGCTACGGTGACTATGAGAAGTCTTCACTAGAAGTGGCACAGCGATGGTGTCGTTCGTCCCTTGATGAACACACTCGATCGTTGGATCTAAGAGCGAGAAAGATCCACCTGGATACGGTTCTCCAAGTTTTGCCACTTTCCACAGAAGCAGGATTCCCTTCCTTTGAGATAGAAACCAGAAGTCCAGTTCGATGCTCGGATGCTGGAAAGCGAAATGATGTGTGTGTTTCTTGATTAGAGCGTCTGCATGCGAGAGAGCAGATGAGATGCTACGTAGTGCCTGCCGGTTCATGCCATTTCTTTTCCCGGATTTGATTGCGAATCGGATTGCACAATTGGTAGATTCGTAGAGCCTCTATCGCCGCACTCAGTACGTCGTACGGTTTGATTTGAATCTAAAGCTCTGGCACCCATCACTTCTTCACCAATTCTTCCACATTCTTCAATTCTTCAGTGATGCGTACCTTGAACTGTGTCTTGATATCGGGATTTGACAACACTCTGTTCAACTCCTCAAGCACCTTTCTATTGACTTCAGGAATGGCATTGACATATTCTTCGATGGCAATGGATCCTTTCAGCATCTGCTCGTACTTCGGATTGAGTTGCTCTTCGAACACGTTGTAGGTCCACGATGAATACCTGACGAAGCTTCGCCAGTCGCCTCCGCTGTGCTCTTCCGATAGCTTCCACACATCTGCAAAGTGTGTCCGCTCTAGATATGGCACCTTCTGCTCCCACGCTCCGACGAAATCCACATTTCTCATCATCGGATTCGGAAAGTTGATTTCGCTTCTCGACACCCACCACGTGAGGAACTTCCAAGCCGCATCTGGGTACTTTGATGCCGCGCTAATCGAGAAGCCTCCGCTCCCGCCTCGAAAATAGAGTGGCGACTTCCCGTCCCTTCGAGGAAGCGGAGCAACGTCCCATTCGATGGTCAAGAATTGATACATGCTAAGAAGCGGGACCATTTCAATCATCATTGCTACACGTCCGGTCTCCAGCAATTGAAATGTCTCCATACCAAGCGATTCGATCCAGAGGGGTGTGGGCATCACGTGATGTTTCTCAGTCAAATCTCGGTACCACCGAAATGTCTCAATGGATTCGTTGGGGGCAACGGCAACCAAACCTGGCTTCGGGAATTCAGCATGATTCATTCTCTCGAACGCATCAACGAAGAAATACGGAATATTGACTCCATACCTGTCTGGTCTGCCATTGCTGCTCTTTGTGAGTCTCTGCGCGATCGTCACTAGATCGTCCCATGTCCAGAGAGAATCAGGATATCTTAAGCCCACCTCGTCGAAGAACTTCTTGTTGTAGTAGATGCCGTACGTGAAGGTCGAGTTCACCAACTGATACCAGCCGCCATCGAGCGAGGTCCCTTGTTCAACAGCTTCGCGACGCATTACTTTGGCAAACGAATCGCTTCCTGCGATATTGCGGAAATCAATAATCTTGCCTTCGGCAGCAAGTTGGTCGCGCATTACGTTGTTCGTGTAGAACACATCAGGTGGTGTCCCTGCAGCCATCATCGCATACAGCTTCTCCTGACCTGTGAAAGGAAGCAGCGTGACCTTGATGCCGTATTCCTTCTCGAATTCAACTATCTCCTTTTGGAGGATTGCCAATGTCGTAGCGCTGTTATCGCACATGAATGAGACATAGGGCTGATTCTCCTTCTCTCTACCCCCACCGCAGGAAAGAGTAAGCAAAGGCATGAAGAACGCCAGTGCAACAATAAACTTTTTGACTTCGACGTTCATTTTATCTCAAATACAAAATATACCCTTCGCTTGAAAGCGAGAGCACGCAAGACACAAAACGTATGAATTACCCTACTCCTCTCTGTACTCAACATCATCAAACCACGTGGTCCCCCTGCCTTTTTGCTCTAACAGCAGATGAACTCTGTCGGGCTTCGGTGCGGTCGCCGGGGTGACGATTTCAAGTCTTGTCCAGTCATTCGTTCCCACAAGGCGATTCGAAGAATAGTAGGTCTCAAAGTCCTTCGCCTCGAGACCGGCAATGTCATCTTGCTGCTCAGGATTCTCTCGGTGAAGTCGGATACCAATCGCCACACCTTCCCCTTCCACATTGTTGGTCTTCACATAGGCAGAGAGAAGGTATCGTTTGCCCACCTCGAAGTCCTTCCCAAAGAACGCCGGACCGATTGTCGTCGCTGCCCATCGAGCAGAGCAGTGCTTCTTTGAGTGAATCCTGAGAGAAGAAGAATCTGAATATCCTAACGCCCTGTCCAACACAAATGTGATTCCCTCGAGTTGTTCTGCATGCGGGGCATCCCGACTGTCACCATACTCGATTGACCAGGGCCAAACTCCAAGCGGGTCCCCTTGAACATCACACAAAGTCCTGGAAAAAGTGTTGAGACCTTCGACGAAGATAGGCACAGCATCTATCTCCGGTGAAGAAAGGCAAGTGCTCTTCTCGAGAAGGCGTTCTCCCTCCTTCCTCCCAACGCGATAGAGAGCAAATTCTGCGCGGTGAGTCCATCCTGCTGGCAGGAGAACATCTTGTTGCGAATGGCACAGACGATATGCGAAATGAACATCGTACATGTAAGCGCAGAGTCCGGCAGCGGTGCAAGGTCCATCCTGCTCCGCTCCTTTCGCTGTGTCACCAAGCAGTTGCACAACAGGATTGTCATCCTCAATAAGATACACAAGCCGTCCCCCTTCCTTGAAGGGACGAAGGATCTTGTCAGCACTGTTGAGATGGTGATGCGGGACTTGAAGCATCTCGCCCGTTGATGCCTCGTAGCAGCACACTTGCCACAGTTTGTCTTTCTCGAATACACCCTTCGGCCAGAAGTTGCAGTATTCCAACTCACCATTAGATGGGTTAAATGTCACCAGCCAAGTCTTCTTAGGGAGCACAGTAAGCAGTGCCTTGAAGTGATAGTAGTATGATTCCAGCTCTTCGTAATAACTCAGGGTGAGACCGTAGCGACTCTCGATGGATTCGTCAACGTTGGTCGTGGTGATCTGCAGAATCAATCGGGTGGGGTCCGTGTCATCAACAGAGAGCTTCTTGATGATGTCCGCACTCCTACCGGGTTTCTGGTGATCAGCATACTGCATCCAGAACATCCGGAGGCCGACATCACTGTCAATCACAATCGGTCCGCCAGGCTTTAGCACAGCGTTTTTGAGTCTGCCGTTGACAACTTCACCGATTTTGTTTTCATGGTCGAAAATCACAACTGCAGGTCCCGGATTTTCCTTGCATGAAAATTTTGGCGAGTACTGTCCCATGACTTATGAGTGCGGTCTGCTACTAGAGAGTAACTCAGATTGTGGAGATGTGAGTTGAAATTGAAGCAAGGACTGTCAGTGATCCTTCGAGACCCGTTCCCGCGAGCACTGTTCAGGTCCCGCGGCCACCGCTGGTAATCTAATTCACTTTGCTAGCACCATCTTGCGGGTCTCGGAAAAATGCTCGGTCTGCAATTTGAAGACATAGATACCACTGGTGAGACCTGTTCCGTCGAAATCGACTGAGTACCTCCCTGCAGATTGCTTTCTGTTCACCAGCATCGCAATCTCCTGTCCAACAAGGTCAAAGACTCTCAGCAACACATATGTGTCAGCGAGGAGGGTGTACGAAAGGGTTGTCTTCGAATTGAAAGGGTTAGGGTAGTTCTGTTCGAGGATGAAATCTTTCACCAAGCCTGTGCCCACCTTGATCTCGTCTGAATATCGAACTGAGCCATCGTTATTGAGTTGTCTGAGACGATAGTAATACACTCCAGGATTTTCAGGATTCACAGCATCGGTGAACGAATAAACTCTCTGCTTTTCACTCGATTTCAATGCAGACTGAAATCCAAGTTCCTGAAATGTCCCACCTTCAATGCGCTTCTCAAGCAAGAAGCCTTTCAGGTTGGTTTCGCTTGAAGTCGCCCATTGCAGTTCGATCGTGTTGCCCACTATGTTGGCTGTGAAGAAGACCAATTCCAAGAAAACAGGAGCTGTCGAAGCCACAAATGCCGGCTTGCCATGCAGCACGGCATTCAGCCTCTCGTCACCCAGGGCATTCTTTGCTAGCTTTCCGGAACTCCATGCATGCTCGTCAAAATGATAGAGTGCAACCAATCCTTTGTCCTTAGTTGTAAGGATCGTGTTCATTAACGCCTGGAGTTCTCTCTCCGTCCTCTCGATGTTCCAGATCCTCAGCTCATCAATTTGCCCCGCAAAAAAGGATTCTCTTCCCGCTCGTGAACCCACAATGAACGACTCGGAACTCCGGCTCGCCTCCGACGGAGCTGAGATGCTATCAGCAAAGATACCGTCCACGTACAATCTCAGCAAGGACGATCGCCCATTGTCAGTGACGGCAACATGGTGCCACGACCCATCAGCAACAAAAACGTCACCTGTAACGGACTTCGTTATGGCACCATCGCTAGCGATCATCGTCGGCGCACCGTATTTGTTGATAGATAGCTCGACCGCATAGAACGCAGTATTGCTCTCATCACGGCTGCTGAAAACCACGGTGCCCGTTGCGGTTGTTTTCAGCCAGCATTCGACTGTAAAATCACCTTTGGAGGAAAATGGCATACTTGGCAAGTGAGGAATCGCAAGGTAGTCCTCCTGACCATCAAGCGTGATGGCGTTCGTACCGCTGTACTTAGGTTCAGTGACTCCAACAATCGCAACATGCCTGCTATCTTCCACGCTAGCAAAATCATACACTAGCTTGGGGTCATGCGAACGCCAATTCTCCAGTGAGGTCGAACTGTCTGTACCGCCTGAGACAAGTTTGAGAGTGAATGATCCTACGGTTTTGGGAACAATGGTGACGATCGCTTGCGCCGTACCACTTTCTGTCTCAGATCGCGAAGCTGTATCATAAGCAGCAAAGACGTAATAGCCGGCTTCAGCCTCGTACAACGACTCGGTATGCCTGCTTCGCATCAATCTACCATCACCATAGTTACTGTGATATACAGCGCTGCTGACTTTCCACTCCTTAGGAATTTGCATCACGATACCACTGGCTGATGCACCTTTGCCAGACAGTGACCCCGTGATGACAACATTGAACGGTTCACCGACAGTCACTTCAGTCGGCGAAGTGAAAGTAAAGATCGTCGAAAGGCAACCCGGAAGCAGAAAACAAAGAACAAGGACAATCAATGTGTAGCGAGTGTCCATGAACCTCCTTCAATCGGTGGAACATAGGTGCGGAAAGCTCCTTCTACCTCATCGCTCTCAGAAACTCCAATCTATCCATGAGCTTAACCGCTGGCACCAAAAGTTTCTCTTTTCCATAAATGGCATCCTCCGATTTGGAAAATACCAGCTCGTACTCATTGCTCATCACTATTGCTTCTTCAGGACAGACTTCCTCACAGAATCCGCAGAAAATACAGCGCAGCATGTTGATCTCAAACATCATCGGATACCGCTCTTTCTCAAGTTCAGTTTCGGCTGCCTGAACCTCAATGGCAAGTGCTGGACAGACGCGCGCACATAAGCCACATGCCACACACCGCTCGACGCCGTTTTCATCCACGACCAATACGGGACGGCCACGAAAGGATCTTGGCGGTATCCAGCGTTCCTCAGGATACTGACGAGTGAACTTCGGCTGAAACAACTGCCGAAAAGTAATCACGAGTCCCTTGAGAATCTCAGGGATATACAACTTCTCCAGAAACGTGAGCTTGACTTTGCGCGAACGGTTGATATCCATTATACTGGAGCAATCCTCATTATGCTAGATGAAAGCCGTTGAGATAAGTCCCGAGCTTATGGCACATTGCCATGCCTCAGAAAGAGCATCACAACACCCGTCGCGATGATATTCACAAGCGCGAGAGGAAGCATGACTCTCCATCCCAGATTCATCAGCTGGTCGTAGCGGAAACGCGGTATTGTCCATCGCACCCACATGAAGAAGAATACCATAAGCAAAACCTTTGCACAGAACGTCAAGATCTGGATAATGCTCACCGCGATATCCGGCAATCCAAATGTCTGCAAGTACGGAAATTGCCAACCACCCAGGTACAACGTCGTGATGACTGCACTCGCCGTAATCATGTTCGCATACTCTGACAACATGAACAGACCCCACTTCAATCCACTGTATTCGGTATGATATCCGCCGACGAGTTCCGGCTCCGCCTCTGGCAAATCGAACGGCAGACGATTAGTCTCAGCAAAGCACGCCACGACAAACACGATGAAGCCTAACGGTTGCAGGATAATGTTCCACATCCAGCCGTACTGATGCTGCACAATAGCGTCCAGTTGGAGCGAACCCGTGATCATCAGAACACCGATGATGGAGAGTCCCATCGAGATCTCATAGCTGATCATCTGTGCCGACGATCGCAATCCACCAAGGAGAGAATATTTGCTATTCGATGACCAACCGCTGAAGGTGACGCCGTAGACACCAAGCGACGTTAACGCGAAGATGTATAGAATCCCTATGTTGACATCAGCAACCATCAACTTGATCTCACGACCAAAGAGCGTGATCCTATCGCCGAATGGGATAACAGCGAACGTTACCATCGCGATGGTAATAGATATAATCGGCGCAAGGGTGTGAATGGTTCTATTCGCTGCCCTTGGGATGATCTCCTCCTTCAGAAGCAGCTTCGTAACATCCGCAATAGGCTGAAGCAAGCCTTGCCATCCGACCCGATTCGGTCCGATGCGATTTTGAATAAACGCACTCACCCTACGTTCAACGAGAACGAGATACGCAACAGCCGCAAGAAGAATCAGTTGAACGAGGAGTACTTTAATGACTGCAATTAGAATGTCCATGGGAGAATCTGGAGATGTCTGTCGAAAACCCCGGATCAATCACGATATCGCTGCAACTTTGGCTCTAGTCATTAAACACACTCCTATCTGCCTCATATACAGCATAATCGTACGCATCGTCTAAACCATGAAGATACCTTTCACCCTTGGCTCCGATTTTCTGATAGGTCAAGCCTTTGAACTTGTCCACCGTCCCAGCGATTTCATTGAACACATCCTCTGCTATCTCATAACTGTACTTCGCACCGAAGAGCGCTGCCACCTGCGTCAGAATCCTCCAACTCGGCCGTGCATCACGCCTTGCTCCACGATTCCACCGATCAAATGATGAACCGAACTTGTCCAAACGGCTCGCGCTGAATCCTCGCATGTGCCGTTCGTTGTCCAAGGTCAGAATCGCAGGTCGAATCCGCTGCACTCTTCCCTGAAAATTCGTAAACGTACCATCCTTCTCAGCATAGGTAGCACTCGGAAGAACAACGTTGGCGGACTTCACCGTGCCGTTCATACTCCAGGCATGCACTGCGAGAAAATCCAATTTGCCTATGATCTCGGCAAATCCTGGAATTGTCGTGACGTCATCATCCATCACATAAAGCGCTCTGATCTTTCCGTCCCTGATGCCACGCAGGATGCCTTCGAGACCAAAGCTATCATCCTGAGGCTTAACACCGACTGCCTCAGCCCCTGACCTATTCGGCGTTTTGTCAGCCCGAATCAAGATATCATCCTCATCAACTTCCTTGGTATGACGAATGAAATCAATGTACCGCGCACCAAGAACTTGTATGACGAACTTCTGGAAGACGTAGTTATCTTCGTTGGTTGAGTACGCCGAACCGATGGCAGCAATCTCGTCCGGTGTGAACGCTCTTAGACCAGAAGCAACCCGGGAGATTGCCTCTTCCCACCCCACCTCGACAAGTTCGCCCTCCCGCCGCACCATCGGAGCTTTCATTCTGTCAGCCGCGTTGATGAACTTATGGTTGAGTCTCCCCTGATCACACATCCAGTACTCATTGACCTCTAGATTCTCTCGCGGCGTAAGACGCAGCACCTCATTGTCTCAGAGCCCAGATCAATATGTTGCATCCACGACTGCAACTAGGACAGATGCTCTCGGTTGCAGACATTTCCCACACACGAGCTTTGAAGCGAAAATCACGACTTGTGAGCGCACCCACAGGACAAACATCAATCGTGTTCATCGAGTATGGGTTGTCAAGTTGCTCACCAGGAAATGTCGTGATTGTCACACGGTCGCTCCGTCGCACAAAGGTGAGCTGTGGCTGCTTAGCAACTTCCTGGCAGAAACGGATACAGCGCGAGCAGGAGATGCAACGCTCGGCATCGAAGACAACGTTGGGACTTAGCAAGACACGCTTGCTCTTCTCCGTCTTGTCTTCCCCAAATCTGCTGTATCCCGCACTATACTTATAGGCGTAATCCTGAAGCTTGCACTGTCCCGCCTCATCGCAAATGGGACAATCGAGAGGATGGTTGATCAGTAGAAACTCCATCACGGCTGCTCGCGCAGCGACGACTTTGGGCGATTGCGTGTACACCACCATACCATCGGTCACAAGCGTCGAACAAGCGATCACCAATTTCGGCATTTCCTCCACTTCGACCAGACATATCCTGCAGTTGCCCGCAACTGACAGTGCTGGATGCCAGCAGAAGTATGGAATCGTGATGCCGTTCTCTATTGCCGCTTGGAGAATGGTGAGGTTATTCTCAACTTCGAACTGTTTACCATCTATTGTTATCTTGGGCATTTGTGGTTGCTTTCTACTGCAAGAATATGATCCGTAGGGACAGAACATTGTTCTGTCCCTACATTCAAATTCATCTTATAATTTCATCCACCGACGTGTATTCAAATCCGAACGCCTCAGCAACACCTCGGTACGTAATCTTGCCATCAATCATATTTACACCAAGTTTAACTTCGCTATTTGTCTTGGTGGCTCGCTCATAACCCTTGTTAGCAAGCTCCACTCCGTACGGAAGAGTCGCATTTGTAAGTGCAATCGTCGAAGTGAAAGGTACTGCACCTGGCATATTGGCAACACAGTAGTGCACGACGCCGTCAACAACATAAGTCGGATTCTCGTGTGTCGTTGGGTGACAGGTCTCAATGCATCCTCCTTGGTCAACGGAGACATCTACCACAACCGCTCCTTGCTTCATGTCCTTCAACATATCTCTGGTGACAAGCTTGGGCGCTTTCGCACCTGGAATGAGAACTGCCCCAATGACAATGTCAGCTTTCGTGACAGCCTTGCGGATGTTATACGGATTTGACATCATCGTCACGACATTCCTCGGCATAACATCATCCAAATACCGTAGGCGATACAGATTATTGTCGAGAATTGTCACTCGCGCACCAAGTCCTGCTGCAATCTTTGCTGCATTCGTGCCTACAATGCCGCCACCAATGATGACGACATCGGCAGGTTCTACACCGGGAACGCCGCCAAGTAGAACGCCTCGACCTCCCATCGTCCGCCTCGAGGTATTTCGCTCCCTCCTGCGGTGCCATTCTTCCCGCGACCTCGCTCATCGGAATAAGAAGGGGAAGCGAACCGTCAGCCTTCTGCACTGTCTCATAAGCAACCGCTACAATCTTCGCTTTCATCATTGCTTCAGCAAGTTCTTTGCTCGCAGCGAAGTGAAAATACGTGAATACGATCTGACCTTCACGGACAAGATTATACTCGATGGCGATTGGTTCCTTAACCTTCATTATCATATCCGCGGGTCCGTATATCTCTTTCGGAGAACTGATAATCTCAGCTCCAGCCTTGCGGTAGCTCTCGTCATCAAACCCGCTGCCTAAGCCTGCGTTTGCTTGAACCAACACAGTATGTCCAGATTGCTTCAGCGTGGAAACGCCAACGGGTAACAGAGCTACCCGATTCTCATTCGCCTTAATCTCCTTTGGAACTCCGATAATCATAGCAAGGACCTCTCGTTTGCTGTCTGAAGGAAAACGTGAATGCCTACAAGTCTATGCTTACAGTTCCACAGCCGACCAACCGTTCAGAGATCAGTCTGTGGGCTTGAAGATGACGGTGGAGAAATTGCTCTCCTTGAACAGATGGTTTGCTATTTCACTAATCTCTTCCGCCGTAACATTCTCAATCCGTCTGATAATGCTGTCTAGAGTCGCGTAGGAATGGTAATACAACTCACCCCGCCCCAGGCGCATCATTCGGTTCGACATACTCTCCAACTTCAGCATCATCCCCCCTTGAGCTGCTCTTTTGTTCTCCGCAACTCAGCGTTACCAACAGGTTTTCGTTTTAGCTTCTTAAGTTCCCTATCAATTAGCTCAATCGAATTGGCGATGTGCGCCTTGTCCGTCCCGACATAAACCCCAAACAAGCCGATATCGCTCATCAAATTCGCAAATGAGTAAATCGAATAGGCGATGCCATATTTCTCTCGAATGTTCTGATATAGTCGTGAACTCATCCCGTCACCAAGCAGGGCATTGAGAACAAGAAGAGGATAACGTTGTCTATTCTTCACCCCGAACGTTTTCGTTCCTAAGCAGACGTGTGCTTGGCTTATTGGCCTGGACACCTCCTCGATCTTCGACTGATGTCTCTTCTTGCCCATCTTCTGCCGACTTGTCCCGTTCGCTCCGTTCGTTCGATATTGAAAGTATTTCTGAACTAACCGGAGTAACTGTGGATGTTCAAGGTGTCCTGTTGCAGCGATCACCATTCGGTTCGGAGTGTAGTACTGTTCGAGGTGGATTCTCATGTCTTGCTGGCTAAAGCGATAGACGTTTTCTTTCGTGCCAAGCACAGTGAAGCTAAGCGGGTGGGGTGAAAAAAGCGCGCGATCAAGATAGTCATGAACCAGCTCGTCGGGCTCGTCTTCCTCGTTCTTCAGTTCCTCCAATACCACAAGCTTTTCCTTCTCTATCTCTTTCTCATCTAAAAGTGGGTGCTGGATAATATCCGACAAGACATCAATAGCGCGCTCAAGGTGTTCGTCCAGCACGCGGACATAATAGCAGGTGTGTTCCTTGCTCGTGAAAGCATTGAGATAGCCGCCGACGGACTCAAGGCTTTGTGCAATCTGGTAGGCTTTTCGGTGCTCTGTCCCCTTGAACACCATGTGTTCAAGAAAATGTGAAATACCGTTGTTCTCCACCGTTTCGTCACGAGACCCGACATCAATCCACACGCCGATTGAAATGGATCTTACGTGGGGAATCTGCTCAGAAACGACACGAATACCGTTCTCCGCCAACGTCTTCCTAAATATCGTGTCGTCCTCTTGACCCGCAGGAAGTGCTGATGTCACCAAGTTTCATCCTGAATGTATCACAAAGACAGAGGTGGAGCCAACACAGTGAAGATCAACAACAGATCCCCCATCATACTCGATCCGAATATACCAAATTTCTGCGTAATTGTCAAGATTTGTCAAGACTTTGCAGAGATTCAACGACTCTCACTGATCGCATTCTTTGCGGAGAAAGAACATGACAAAGCTGGTTTTCAAATCAGATTCTTCACCTTTCAACACTAGGCAACTCAAACAATCAAAAAGTCCTTGACATTCGGCAGATTTATGTTTATATTTCTACTTGATAATACTTCTCAGTTAAGAAACAGTGAGCAATTGAAGTGGCACACGATAAACGGATTGATATATTCCATCAAACTTGCCATGAAAAAGGTCTCAGGGTGACACACCAGCGCCTTGCGATTTACAGCGAACTAATACGTACGAATGAACATCTTGATGCCGATTCGATCTTTAGACGCATCAAGCATCACTATCCCACGATTTCGCTGGGCACAGTGTATAAGACATTGGAGACATTTGTGGCCATTGGTGTTCTTGCGCCCGTCAGAACAGCCGAAGATAAGGTTCGCTACGATTCCAATCGCGCCTGCCACCATCACTTAGTCTGTATCCACTGCCACAAAATCGAAGATTTTTGTGATAGCACGCTTGACAATCTTCAGATTCCGAAACGACTAGCAAAGGGCTATCATGTTCTTGCGTGTCGAGTTGAGGTGGAAGGAATTTGCAGCGAATGTCGGGCAGAGAGCGTATGACACAAATTCAACGGATCATGAGGGCTCTTTTTTTGAGAGCGAATGGAGAAGAATTACTATATGATAAATATCGCTTGCTAAGAATATTCTTCTTAAATATGATCATAATTCACAAATTCACACGTCCACAAACAATGTCAGGGAGAAATACTTATGGCACAAGTTGCTCGTGAAATGGTTCAAAAGGCGGGAATCAACGTTGATCAACTGGTAGAACTGCTAGTTCGCAATGCCGCCGCGGAACTCACCACCTTCTACTATTACACCATCCTTCGTGTGAACTTAATTGGACTTGAAGGGGAAGGACTGAAGGAAATTGCCGAAGATGCTCGCATCGAGGACCGGAATCATTTCGAAGCGCTGATCCCCCGCATCTACGAGCTTGGCGGAAAGTTGCCAAGCGATATGAAAACGTTCCACGATATGTCTGCTTGTTCTCCGGCGATGCTGCCAAAAGATCCCACTGACGTCAAAGCTATGTTGAAGGTCCTGGTAGATGCAGAACGCTGTGCAGTCCGCGGGTACACCCAAATCTGCAATATGACGGCTGGCAAGGATCATCGCACGTATGATTTATCACTGGCTATCTTGCACGAGGAAATTGAACACGAGGCGTGGTTCGCGGAGTTTCTGGGTGAAGGTCCTTCAGGACATTTCCGTCGGTCAGGGACTGGAACGGAGCGCAATTCACCTCATGTGTCGAAGTTCTTACACCCCTAATCGCTCCATACACAAACCCGTTTTTCTCGCCTACAAGCTGTAGGTGAGAAAATGGGTTCATAGATGGGAAACAGAAGAGACAACAGCATTCATGCCGAACAGAAGCTTCACGCTAGAAGAGCTGAAGAAATACGATGGTAGAAATGGCTCGCCTGCTTTTGTTGCTTGCCAAGGAAAAGTGCATGATGTTTCCAATAGTTTCCTCTGGCAACAAGGGAATCATGAGGTTCTTCACAACGCCGGTGCTGATCTTACGCATCAATTAAACGAGGCCCCGCATGGCATCGAACTTCTGGAGAAATTCCCTGTCGTTGGCATTCTTCATAATACCCGATCAGATTAGGTCGGAACAGTGACACAACAAGTGAGGTGGGTTCAAACATGTCTTGGAACAGACTTACAAGCTTTCAGTGCACCCACAAATCCTCTGCGTCATAGACATCTCCTCGTGCTGCCTTCAGTGTGTTCATCATTAGCATCGCAATAGTCATTGGACCGACACCGCCCGGAACAGGTGTGATGGCGCCTGCCACGTCCTTTGCCGATTCAAAATCCACATCCCCAACAAGGCGATAGCCATTCTTTGCAGATGGATCTTCGACACGATTGATACCAACATCAATCACCACTGCACCTTGCCTGATCATGTCACCCGTAATCGCTTCTGCCTTCCCCATAGCGGTTATAAGAATGTCAGCTTGCTTGGTGAATCTGACGATGTCATTCACGCCCGTGTGGCATACCGTCACAACGGCATTTGCTCCTACTTTTTTCTGGAACAGAATATTGGCAATGGGCTTCCCGACGAGATTGCTCCTCCCTATAACGACAACGTGCTTTCCACCGGGATCAATGCCGCTCCTGATGAGCAGTTGCTGAATCCCTGCAGGTGTGCACGGAAGATATGTCGGCTGACCCGTCATCATCTTCCCAACACTCATCGGATGCAACCCATCAACGTCTTTCCTGGGACTGATGAACTCAACTGCTCTCTCTTCGCTGATATGCTTAGGAAGCGGCAGCTGCACCAGGATTCCATGGATACGACCATCGTCGTTAAATCTGCGTATGATCTTCAGCAGGGTCTCTTCTGAAGTATCCGCAGGCATTTCCTCCGTCACAGAGAAGAAGCCCATGTCTCCACATGCTATGGCTTTCATGCGGACATACACCTGCGACGCAGGGTTCTCTCCCGCGAGGACAAATGCAAGCCCCGGTGTGATGCCTTTCTCAGTCCTGAGTCGCGCTGCCGCCAGCTTGACTTCACTTCTGATGTCTTCGGCGATCTTCTTGCCATCAATGATCTTTGCCGACAAGGCTACATCCTATAGCTGATGATACTTGCGTTGGCGATCCGTGCCCCAACCACAAAGAATCTCTCATCGGTGACTTCAAGTTTGGAAGTGCGGTCCCCAGTCCGGTACTAGAATTCCGGAAACACAATTCGCTCGATCTTCTCCGCCTTCCCAGTGCCCGAATTCGCTGAAATGAACACCGCACAGAACTTGACACTGTCTGTGCCTTGTTCGTACTTGAACGGTGTCTGGTAAATAGCTCGCTTGATAGCCTGCTCTTTCTTCATCCCGATCACGGAATCATACGGACCAGTCATTCCCACGTCCGTGATGTAGGCGGTACCATTGGGAAGGATCCTCGCGTCAGCAGTGGGAATGTGCGTGTGTGTTCCCACAACGGCTGTGACCCGTCCATCCAGATACCATCCAAGCGACATCTTCTCAGCCGTTGCCTCTGCGTGCATATCAACGAGAATGACCTTCGTCTCCTGCTGGATCCGACTTATCGCCGAATCCGCTGTCTTGAAAGGGCAGTCAATCGGATACATAAAGGATCTTCCCTGCAGGTTGATGATGCCCACCCTCCCTTTGGCACCCAAATCATACACGACATATCCGTAGCCTGGGTTCTCCCGTGGATAGTTCAAGGGTCTTAGAAGATTCTTCTCTTGACCGATGTAGGAACGAATTTGATATTTCTCCCACAAGTGATTTCCAGTAGTAATCACATGCACGCCCAGGGCAAACAATTTCTTCGCATCTTCTTCGGTGATTCCTTTCCCCGCTGACAGATTCTCACCGTTAGCTACACAGAGGTCAATGTGGTACTTCTCTAAAAAGCTTTTGAGCAGATTGGTTAATATCGAAAGCCCGGCAGCGCCGAGAACATCACCAACGAAAAGAATATTGATTAGTGCTGACAGAGGTTCTCTCTTTCTAAGTCTATGGTTCCTTGAGAAGTTCAGTGATTTCTTGTAGCCAGTCTTGCTCCCGTCCAAGCACGAATCCTACATGTACGTGGCGCACATTGCCACGCTTGTCTAAGATGAAGGTGGTCGGAAGACCGACGACGCCATACTCATTGGCAACTTGCTCATTGGCATACAACACGGGAAATGTTGACTCACGCGCCGCTACAAAGGGTAAGACATCTTCTTTCTTCTGGTCGAGAGTGAGGGCAAGAAGCGTGAAGCGATTCCCTCTGTTTGCATCGCAGAGAAACTGAAGACGCGGCATGAGTAGTCGCGACGGACCTGCCCAAGTTGTCCAGAAGCTAACAAGAACAACATTCCCCTTGAAGTCTGAAAGGCTAACGCTATCCCCCTTCAAGCTTTTCAATCGAAAACTTGGAGCAGGATTGTTGAGAAGGGCTTGCCGCTTCTTCTCTGCTTCCTCTCGACGTGCCTTCGCTTCCTCTTCGGCCTTCTTCACATCATAGATGGCGGCTGCTGTCGGCGATAGTCTTTCCGGCGGGATCTTGTTCTTCATCTCCAAAGCTTTATCGTATTCCCCCACGATATAGAAGTACGTACTAGCCGCCACATTCATCAAGTCATAATCTCCCGGATCCTGTCCAAGCATGGTTTCAACCGTCTGCATGATCGAATCTTTCACGGCTTTGCTCCTCTTGGACCCGCCATACCACAGCCGCCAGTATGGATAATAGGCGAGGTAGTTGTCAGGATGGAACTCGATTTCCTTCTTCGCCGCTTTCATCTGCTCCTCGGCCGAACCTCCGGTCAGTCGAAGGAATTCGATCATACGGAAATATGCCCCACGAACGGGTTTCCCGTCATCACCGCATATCGGTACAAGATAGGTTCGCTTGTTGTTACTGTCAACGGTCTTGCCATCAGTAACGTAATAAGAAACGAGCTGGGCTTCCTTTGGGATCGCAACAGTCGCCACCCACACGCTTCCCTTCTTGGTCATTGCTGCTACAGCTCTTCGCGGATTTGATGTGTCTTCAACGTCATTCCAAAATGTAGAAGCGCTTTCCGTGTGTGCACCCCAGAAATCAAAGGCGTACACGAGTCTGAGTGATTCCGATTTCTTGAATACACTCTTGGACCTTGGATTGTAGGAGATCGTGAAGTTTTTCCCCGCAATCGGAAAGGCTCGCTTGTCAGCGGCTGAGACTGCTGACAGCGCCAGAGCAAGAACGATCACACCTTTTCTGCCTATCGTCAAGAACCTTTTCACAATGAACGCTTTGAACACTGAGTGTTTCATTTCACCTCCATAAGTTACATCTTTCTTGAAGAAAGTCAAGGGAAATGTCGGAAGGATTGGGGCTGAGATAGGACAAACTTGAGTGCAATCTACGCGTCAGAACCGCGTGGGCAAGACATGACTTGGGATGATGAGATTCGTTGAAAGGCGGACAACGATGAGACCGCTGCAGCACAAATCTGAAATGCAAGCCGTGTGAAGGAGCTTCTAAGCAGACAACGTTTCGCTACATTGCAGCAGCGACCGCAACCGCATACACACTTCCGGCACCGTTCTTAAGAAGCTCCTTTGCACACTCATCCATCGTGGCACCAGTCGTGATCACATCATCCACAAGAATGACAGTTCTTCCCTTGATCAACCCCGGACATCGCTGACTGACCACAAATGCACCAGCGACATTCTGCTTCCGCTCTTCTCGGGTGAGCTGCGTCTGCGACAGCGTATCTTTCTTTCTCTTCAGAAGATCAGTTCGAAATGGAATGCCGGTTACCTCGGCTATCCCACGACAAATGTAATCACTTTGATTGTACCCACGTCCTCGCCGTTTTGCTCTATGCAGTGGTACAGGAACCAGAATGTCTGCTGAACAAAAATCACCATCGCTGGCGATAAACTCCCCTACATATCTGCCGAGCATCAAGCCAACGGATCTTCTGCCATCATACTTCAGTACGTGAATCAGGCTCTGCAAAGCGCCGCCCCCTTCGAAATAGAAGCAAGCCGATGCCCTCGAGATATGTCGTTCAACCGAGAACGCCGACATCAACTCTCGTTCCAACTCCCCCACGGAAGCAGGTCTTCGAATGCTCTGCCAGCAAGGTTTACATGTGAATTGCTCATCGTTGATGAGCTTGTTTGCACACGAGAGACAAACGGGCGGGAAGACAAAATCAACGAATGGTTGGATGACTTTCGATAGGATCCTCATAGGACAACAAACTCCTCCATCACCCCCGAAGCTGTCACCATCGCTGCAGTATGCAAATGGACAGTTAGTCCACTGCGCCCCGGGTTACACGGACGACTTCATCTATTGTTGTTTCCCCCGCGAGAACTTTCTTCAGACCATCGAACCTCATGTCGCGGAATCCCTTCCCCATCGCAACTTGACGAATTTGGCTAGACGTCGCTCCCACATAGATCAAATCCCTCACATCCTCATCAACTATGAGAATTTCGTATATCGCCGTTCTACCGCGATAGCCTTCACCATCACACACTCTGCAACCGACACCTCTGAAGAAGGTGATATTATCTTGATCCAGCAGGTCAAGCCCCAGATCCCGCAGCAACTCTGGCTTTGGACGGTATTTGTCCTTACAGTCGTCACATATCTTCCTTACGAGTCGCTGGGCGACAATGCCTACAAGCGACGGAGCCAGCCAATAGTTCGGAATACCGATGTTCAATAACCTCGGAATCGCACCAATCGAGTCATTCGTGTGTAACGTGCTGAGAACGAGGTGACCCGTTAAGGCAGCTTCCGTGGCAATGACGCCTGTTTCGCTGTCACGAATTTCGCCCACGAGAATTATATCAGGATCTTGACGCAAGATTGCTCTTAACACATTGGCAAAATTCAAATCGCGGTCAGGATTCACCTGGACCTGATTGATCAGTTCCAGTTTATACTCAACGGGATTCTCAATCGTGACAATGTTCTTACCCATTGATTTGATTTCACTGAGGGCAGAATAGAGTGTTGTGCTTTTGCCACTTCCTGTCGGACCTGTGACCAAGATAATGCCATCCGGCTCGTGCAATAGGAGGTTAAACTTCCTCAGGTTCTCGGGAGTGAATCCTAACTCATGCAAGTTCAGTAACAAACTGCTCTTGTCGAGAATTCGCATGACCACCTTCTCCCCATAAATTGTGGGCAGCGTGTTGATCCGCACGTCGTACTGCCTGTCGGCGAACGTTAGAGAAGTCCGCCCGTCGAGAGGAATTGTCTTCTCGAATAGATCCATATTCCCTTTCGCCTTGACCACCGACACAATCGGCAAATGGAGTCGTTGGGGAAAAGCCACAACTCTACGAAGAACACCGTCAATGCGCAGCCGGACTCGCACATCAGCGGCAGTTGGCTCAATGTGAATGTCACTTGCTTTCATCTGTACGCCACGGCTGAGAAGCTCATCCACCAACGTCGTAACGGAAGGCATTTGCCCCGACTCCTCCAAGCGTTGGACACGTCTATCTCCACCCTTCTGTGTATCAAAGATGCTGATATCCAACTCAGTGACGATCTTCTGCATCTTCTCAATACGCCGCCGTTGGATCTTGAGGGCTGTGAAGAAATCAGAGACCGTCGTCACGATTGGGACAATCTTGTAGCCAGTCTCCTGTCTCAGCAACTCCAGCAAAGCTTTATAAGGTGGATCAATGAAGGCAACTGTCAGTTCGTCGCCGGTGAGGAAAAGAGGAAAGACCCTATATTTGGAAATGATATCCCCGGAAACGATGTCAGCCATTTCCGTCTTCACCTCATGCGTTATCGGGGCAACTGGGATACGAAACGTGGTACTGATAACCTCAGCTAACTCCGCCTCATCCACACCGGCATATTCCACAAGCCCCTGAGAGATGCTTCTGTCACTTTCCTCTCTCTCTTTCACGATCTGAAGGAACTTGTTCAGCCGTACTCGGTCAAGAATCTTCAATTGCAATAGTTTCTGCTCCAACAGCATGTCCTCTGGGAGCGTCGTGGATCTCCAATCGTCGGAGGTTTTGATCATTGAAGTTAGTCCTCGAATCAATCTTGTTCTGATTGTGGATAGATACTCATTCAGGAGAACGGATGCTGGCTACGGTTTTGCATCCGATGCAGCATTTGACGATTCCGCGCTCTTAGCGCTTGATTCAGTCTTCGGTTTCGATTTTGACTTCGATCTGGATCTCGATGCAGCTTTTCGCTTCGCTTGGACTTCCTGCTGCGGCGATGGGGTCTCCGACGAAGGGGCTGGTTGCGGCTTCCTATCTAAGGAAGAAACCTCTTCAGTCCCCACATGAGAATCGGTTGACGTCTTGCCATGCACAAACAGTTTATCCAAGTCATCCTGACTAAGTAGTTTACTCGCTGCTGTACCGGTTGCCGACTGGCGTGTGCCCATAAGCTCGGTGATTTCCGCTTCTGAAAAGCGGTGGCGAATTGGTGCTGGTACGCCGGATGCAACGGATCTTCTCTTCGTCTGCGCTTCTCCTTTCAACGGTTTGCTGCTACCACCGGCTACTACCGACAGGGCTATGCCACAAGCGCCGCAGAACTTGTCGGTATCAGCGTTGTTGAAGCCACAGGATGGACAAGGGGCGCCCAGTCTCGCACCACAGTTCCAGCAATAGAGTCTGTTATGAGCATTCTCGCTACCACAAGGTGAACAAATCATGGAAAGCCTCGCTGACATTGGTAACTTGATGATATGATGATCACAGAAATTTCTGTAGGACTTCTCGAATCTTATCTGGAGTGAAAGGTTTTAGAACATAGTAGTCGGCACCAGCTTCAAGGGCATCCGTGACATGTGTTTGCGCTGACAGAGATGTCAACACAATCACCACCGCATTCCTATTTGCCCGCTTGATCTCCTTGAGCATCTCTAGCCCACTGATTCCGGGCATGATGATGTCAGCGAAGACGAGGTCCGGCTTGACCGAAAGGAATTTCTCCATCCCCGCTGCTCCATTCTCGGCATAATGGACGTTGATATTTTCTTTCTTCAGGATGACCCCAAGCAAATTTCTAATGTATTCAGAGTCATCAACAATGAGAGCGGAGGCAATTTTCCGGTTTTCCATAGTAGTGGATACTGAAAGTTCATATCACAAGTTGCTATGTTAAGAGTAGTACATGTTTAGAATCTGATTCATGCGCTCTCGGAACCACAACTGCCCCTTAGCAGAAGGCACGCAAAATGCGCCTTGCTGCTACAACGCTGCGATGACGTTTGGCAGCGCGGTTCATCAGAACGACGCTCGGTTCTTTGTTAGACTGTTTTCGCCTTCTTGATTCTATTTGGTCTGACTAAGGCGCTGGATTTCGTCTCTCAGCTCCGCCGCTCGTTCAAATTCCAGATCTCTTGCCGCTTGCATCATCTCCTGTCGAAGTTGTTCAACCAGCTCTTGCCGCTGATCGGACGTAAGGTACTTGAGAACAGGTTCCGCAACCAGAGAGATCCGTGCCTTTCCGCGGCGCTCATCGCGCTTCGTTTTCACATCAGCCACTGCAGTAGAGGCGATAATCTCCTCCACGGTCTTGTAGATCGTTCTCGGTCTAATATTATGCCTCTCATTGTACTCACTCTGAAGTGCTCTTCGGCGATTGGTCTCGTCAATCATTCGCCGCATCGAACCAGTGACGGCATCGGCATACATCAGCACCTTGCCATTGACGTTGCGCGCCGTCCTTCCAGCAGTTTGCATTAGTGATTTTTCTGACCGGAGAAATCCTTCTTTGTCTGCATCAAGAATCGCCACGAGGGATACCTCTGGCAAATCCAGTCCTTCACGCAGGAGATTCACTCCGACAAGTACGTCGAAATCGCCGAGCCGCAAATCCCTCAGAATCTCCACACGCTCCAAAGCATCAATCTCAGAATGAATGTAGCGCACCTTAATGCCGATGTTTTCAAGATAGTCCGTCAGATCCTCCGCCATCCGTTTCGTGAGCGTCGTCACAAGTGTTCGCTCCTTATGCCCAGCCCGCTCGCGAATTTCCGCGATCAGATCATCAATCTGGTGCTTGACAGGACGAATTTGGATTTCCGGATCAACTAATCCAGTTGGACGGATGATCTGCTCGACCACAGCGCCTCTGCACTTCTCCAACTCGTAATCTCCCGGCGTTGCACTCATGAATATCACTTGTTTAGCAAGCGTTTCAAACTCTTCGAACTTCAATGGACGATTATCAAGTGCACATGGCAAGCGGAAGCCATGTTCAACGAGCGTCAGTTTCCGAGCTCGATCACCATTATACATTCCGCGAATTTGCGGAATCGTCTGATGCGATTCATCAATGATGAGAAGATAATCTCTCGGAAAATAGTCAAAGAGACAGGCAGGACGTTCACCCGGTTTCCTGCCCGCCAAATGCCTTGAATAGTTTTCGATCCCGGAACAGTAGCCAATTTCCCGCATCATTTCCAGATCAAACCGCGTACGTTGTTCCAAGCGCTGTGCTTCAAGAAGTCTTCCCTGCTGCCGAAAGACCTGGAGCTGTTCTTCCAACTCGGCTTCGATGTCATGAATCGCTCGTTCGAGTTCTGGTGCCGTTGTGACAAAGTGCTTGGCGGGATAGATGACAGCGCTATCTGTTTGCTCAAGCACTCTTCCGTCCAACCGATTGATGACGGAGACATTCTTCACTTCATCACCAAAGAACTCGATGCGAATACCCTCCTCATCTTCGTAGGCAGGAATGATCTCCACCACATCACCGCGAACACGAAAGGTGCCGCGAATCAACTCAAAATCGTTTCGATTGTAGTGAATGTCAGTCAGCCTATGGAGGAGCGCATCTCTCTCAAGCCGATCCCCTTTCTTGACCATCACAATTTGCCGGGCGTACTCTCCCGGCGATCCAATTCCGTAGATACAGCTCACCGATGCGACGATGATGACATCCTGCCGACCATCGAGCAGCGCGCTCGTCGCACGCAGACGCAGGCGGTCAATCTCATCATTCACGGCAAAGTCCTTCTCAATGTACGTGTCTGTCTGCGGTATGTACGCCTCCGGCTGATAGTAATCGTAATAACTTATGAAGAACTCCACCGAGTTGTGGGGGAAGAATCCTTTGAATTCTGCGTACAGTTGCGCGGCAAGCGTCTTATTGTGCGACATCACCAGTGTCGGTTTCCCAATCTTCTCGACCACTTTGGAGATCGTGTACGTTTTGCCGCTCCCAGTAACACCAAGCAACGTCTGGAACTTCTCGCCGCGACGAACACCATCTGCCAGTTCCTCTATTGCCTGCGGTTGGTCACCGCTCGGTTCATAATCAGAAACAACTTTGAATGAAGACATCACCTTGTCCAATCACAATCCATCTCTTGCTGATTTGGCGTTCTCCACCGGATGCACAGCCTTCAGTGGTGCTGAGATCAGAACAACGTATAGATAAACGGTGCTATGGCTGAGCCTTCAGTGAGCACAATCAGCAATCCCAGGATCAGAAGAAACAATACAATCGGTCCAAGCCACCACTTCTTACGTATTCGCATGAACGACCACAGCTCACTGAAGATCGCAAACTTGCTGAAGAAGTTCGAAAGAAATCTCATTGCGTCGCTCCCTTTTAGTCTAGCTCAAACACTTTCTTCCAATCCTCATCCTCCACCATGGGTTTCATTTGCCGCTTATCGAGGATGAAGCTTCCCATAACGAGATAATCCATCTTCGTCCTCATAAAACACGTGAACGCATCATGCGGCGTGCAAATGATCGGTTCACCTCGAACATTGAACGAAGTGTTAATGATCACTGGGCAGCCCGTCAATCTCTCGAATTGCTTGATCAGGTCGTAATAGAGCGGATTATCCTGACGCGCGATAGTTTGGAGACGGGCTGAACCGTCAACATGTGTAACTGACGGGATCTCTCTCTTGTTCTCACGCACCTGCGCTACGAGCAGCATATAAGGGCTGGGACAATCAAGATCAAAGTATTCAGAAGAACGTTCCACCAACACCGTCGGTGCGAACGGACGAAAACTCTCCCGGAACTTGATTGCGAGGTTCACCTTTGATTGATTCTCAGGATTCCGCGGGTCAGCGATGATGCTTCGACTGCCAAGCGCCCGCGGACCAAACTCCATCCTTCCCTGACACCATCCGATGATGTTCTGCTCAGCAATCAGTCGCGCTGTCTCCTCCAACAGCGCTTGCCTGTCCAGTTTGAGGTATTCAATACCTCGCCGTTTCAAATATTCCTCTATCTCATCATCGGAAAACTGAGGTCCAAGAAAAGCATGCTGCCAAACGAAGTTGCGAGGATTACCCAGAATGGTGTTGTAGATGTAATATGCGATGCCAACTGCACCGCCAGCATCACCTGCAGCCGGCTGGATGAAAAGATGTTCGAACGGCGTCTCGTGGAGCACCTTGCTGTTTGCCACACAGTTCAATGCCACACCACCAGCCATACAGAGATTCTTCAATTTCGTTTCTTGATAGAGACGCTTAGCCATCCGAACCATGATTTCGCCCGTGACCTTCTGAATCGAAGCTGCTACGTCTTTGTGGAATTGCTTGAGTTTTGATTCAGGTTCTCGAGGCGGTTCACCGAAGAATTCATTGAACTTCCCGTTTGTCATCGTCAGACCGTAGTCGTAGGCGAAGTACTTCATGTTCAGTTTGAAGCTTCCATCCTCCTTGACGGCGATGAGTTCGCTCATAATACGGTCGTAGTAGGCTGGCTTGCCATACGGTGCAAGCCCCATTACCTTGTACTCAGCACTGTTGACCTTGAAACCGAGATAATATGTGAATGCCGAGTAAAGCAATCCCAGCGAATGTGGAAACTTGATGCTCTTCCACAGTTCGATCTGATTCCCTCGACCCACCCCATACGTTGCTGTGTCCCATTCACCGACGCCATCAATGGTCAAAATCGCCGCTTCGTGAAACGGGGAAACAAGAAAAGCACTTGCGGCATGGGACATATGGTGCTCCGCGAAAAGAACTGGTCCGTCATAGACAAGTTCTTTCTTGATAATCTGAGGAATCCAAAGTTTCTCTTTTATCCAGAGCGGCACAGCTTTCAGAAACGAAGGGAGACTGCGGGGAAATGTCGCCAGATATGTGTAGAGGATTCTCTCAAACTTGACAAACGGTTTGTCATAAAATCCGACATAGTCCAAATCCTTCGCCGCGATGCCAGCTTCAGAGAGACAGTATCTGATCGCATGGATCGGGAATCGGAAGTCGTGCTTCTTCCGTGTGAACCGTTCCTCATGCGCCGCCGCAATCAGTTGTCCATCCTTGAGAATGGCAGCGGCAGAATCGTGGTAAAAGCACGAGATACCTAGAATATACACAGCGTCTCCACGCTCAGAACTGATGACGACTCATCTCCAGCGACGTTTCCGCCGATGATCTGGGATTCCAGAAGGTGATACCGTCTGCCATGCGTTTGTCGAGCAAGTCCTTTCCCAAGGCTCGCAGAAGAAGTGATACCGGACCGATCATCACGATATAGGTGACGATTAGGATGATTGTCGTTGTGATGAAGCCTAGTATCTTGCCAAGCTTGATCCAGTACTGGTAAAGCAGCTTCAAAAGTCTCATGGATCTGGCTATCATACTGTCGGCTATCAATGGTTATGTCGAAGAGAAACGATTCCTCATGAGAAACCTTCAACAACTATGCCAACCCAGTCGCTTCTAGTATTGTCGCGGTTTCTCTAAGAATCCTCAAGGTCAGGAACGCAGTGATGGTAAGAACTACCACCGCAAAGAAGTTTTTTCGCTATTCTCCCGCGAAGTATGGTCAGAAATTTCCTCTTGCATGCGATGTCGCGCAGCCATCGTCATGAATCCCGCTGGTGGGATGGGCAGCAGATGCTATTTGCGCAGCCAAGTTCAGTTATCGCCTGTAGGGGAGCAGAGCTCCTTCACAACGTTGGAGAGTGTATCGTACCTCCTCGAGTGCGAAGTAGCATAGCAGTTATCAGCATAACTGTTAGCATTCAACTATCAGATCAGAATCTTCCCTTGCTTCATTATGAGTCTTCCATCCACTTCAACGGTCGGATTTCTGATAAGCCCGTCAAGATGGCTAGCGACACGCACTTTCCCACCCATTGACACATTATCGCCGAAGGCAATGTGAATCGTCCCCAACACTTTCTCGTCTTCCAGAATCACTCCCGTTAGTTTCGCCTTGTAGTTTGTCCCAATGCCGAATTCTGCAACATTCCGAGCGAGTCTCCCATGCTGATCCAGCAACTGAGTCAGCTGCTCCGCTTCCTTACCTCCGCTCACTTCTTCGACATAGCCATCCCTCACAACAACTCTGATGTTGGCTTTCCTGAGGATACCCAACCCTGCCATCGCACCATCAATCACAATCGTGCCGTTCGACTTACCCTCGAGAGGTGCCAGAAATGCCTCGCCCGCCGGAAGATTCCCATAATCACCAGCATTGTGGAAAAGTCCTGTATCGGCTTTCGCCATTCTGCCTTCTACGGGGAGCGCAATATCCGTTCCTCTTGGGGTCGTCACATGAACAACCTTCCCCTCTGTCAGAACATCTGCCAACTTGCGGCTTAGTTCCGCAACACGATGGTAGTCCGCCCTCAGACATCGAATCATCATATCCTCTGTGATGCCTGGCAATGTGGCAATCCTTGCGCCCTTCGTGCTCGCTGCACGGCGAGCGTTTGTGTGCGTGACGGATTTTGTCGTTGGACAGAGACAGACGTTCACCGATCCCATCAGTTCGGCGATTGGTGAAGGAGGTTCTTCACCATTGGATTTCCTCGGGAGCATCTCCACGATCATTGCCTCTGTCCCCAGTTCTTTCGCGACCTCCCAAAGCGCGTATCCAATTCTTCTCTTGTTGATGTCAGTAAGCACCAGAACAGTCTCGCCTGGTTTTGCCCCGAGACAGTCTCGAACGGCCGTCATTGCCGCCTTCCGTAACTCTGCCTTACTTCCTTCTCTTGTCTTCGGTCTTTGCTTCACCATCGTTCTCTTTTTTGCCATTTAGTTGATCTCCTGTAAGACAGTGATCAAAAGTCAAAACTCAAATATCAAAATTCCAGAGTGGAATTCAAATCTGCACGAGCGTGAATAGCCAATCATTTTGATTTTTCAATTCTGATCTTTGGATTTCCTTAGCGGGATTCCTATAAGCACCCACATCACGATCGGAAATATCAGTAGTCCAAGCAGCGCGCTGTCACTGATCTTCGGAAGACTGACATCTGCCAGAAACAATCCTGCCAACACCACACCAGTAATCGCCTCGCCTGCAACCAGTCCGGACGCGAGAAGAATACCCCTGTTTTCACTTCTCTCCTTTTCGACCTTTGGCAACCGCCGACGCTCCAGAGCTTTGTCCACGACATACTTGATGACTCCCCCAATGAATATCGCAGAGGTCGTCTCAAACGGCAAGTACATGCCGACAGCAATAAGTGTCGGTGAAGGGGACTTGATGAGAATCAGTCCGATCGCGAATGCCGCGCCGAACAGAAGAAGGGGCCAAGCCATCTTGCCGCCGATGATTCCCTGAGCAAGCGCAGCCATCAGCCCAGCTTGTGGTGCTGGCAGTTGGGAGCCTCCGATGCCGCCAGGCGTGCCAGCGTGGAGAATGATAATGGGGAAGGCAAGCACCAGGGAGGTAGTAATCACGCTGAGAAGGTTTGACGCTTCCATTTTCCAGGGCGTGCCGCCAAGGATCTGTCCGATCTTCAAATCTTGATTGAGTCCTGCAGTTCCCAGCGCACAGCAAACCACTGCTGCCACACCGAGTGTAGCCGCGATACCACCCTGTCCAGTCTGACCAAATATCACCATCAAGATCGCTGCGAGTACAAGCGCGGGAAGCGTCAGTCCAGAGACAGGATTGTTAGAGCTTCCCATCACACCAATCAGATATGCCGCAACCGCTGCAAAGAGAAATCCTGTTGGGATCATCACGACTGCCACGACGACGGACGTGACAACACTCCCTGTGAAACCAAGGTAGATGACAATGATAGGAATCATAAGCAGAACAATTCCTACCAAGACCAGACCGAATGGAATATCCTTTCGCAGACGATTCTCAGTCGGAAGCTGCGGAACTGCCGGCTCAATTCCGTTTGCCGTCGTTCGCGTTTTTCCGAACTGTTCGCTGAATGCGCGTCGTATTCCATCCAGAAGAGATGTTCGGAGACCCCAAAGAGTATGAAAAGCGCCGACTATCATCGCACCGATGGCGATGAGTCGAACTTGCCCCCGCCACACATCGTCAAAAACTTGCGACACGTCAGTGCTTAGATCAAGGCGACCATTCAAGAACACGCAGAGTGGAACCAAGAAGAGCCATGCGAATGCACCACCTGTCCAGGCAATCGCGGCGAGTCGAGGACCGATGATGTAGCCGACAGCCATCAGAGCCGGTGACGTCGAGGGAGAAGTCAAGAACATTCCACTTGTGTAGGTTGACTCCTTTCCTACAATCCTCACAATGGAATCCGGCAGGCGAAAGAATCCTGAAATGTTCTCACTGACTATCTGGAGTCCGCGAGAATTCTTGAAGAATTCGATCAAGGCACCGAGTCCCATCGCGCCAAACACATACGATGCACCTGAGGCGCCCTTCTGCCCCGCCTTCACAATCTCCGAGCAGGCAACGCTTTCAGGATATGGCAAGTCCGCCTCCTCAACCAACGTCCGCCTGAGTATGATGATGAAGAGCACTCCCAACAATCCACCTACCAGCATGAACAACGTGCTTTGCCAGTAGTCAATGCTGCTCCAGATCCCAGTGATCAGAAAAGCAGGAAGCGTGAAGATTGCCCCCGCCACGAGCGACTCCCCGACAGTCGCTGTCGTTCGGAGAATGTTCTCTTCGAGCACAGTCCCCTTGAAGCCGCGAAGAACGGCAATCGCAATCACTGCGGCGGGAAAGGTTGCCGAAATCGTCAATCCCGCTTTCAGTCCTATGTAGGCGTTGGCGGCGCCAAGTATGGCTGCAAGTATCAGACCGAAGAAGACTGATTTGAAGGATAGCTCCCTGAGGTCCGTCTCAGCGGGAATGAAAGGCTCAAACGTCTTGTCAGGCATAGATTGGATTTCGGATTACAGATTTCGGATTGCGGCATTTGAAAAACAGTGATGGAAGTCTGGTCCGATCTGCAATCAGACCAATCATGTAGAGTCCGATTCGCAATCGGACCAATAAAGCAAAATCCGATTCACAATCGGACACGGCAGTGGCGGTCCGATTGAGAATTGCACTCTACGACGAACACCCTCTGATCACTCGAACAGAATATACACAATTTTCGGAAAGAAGCAAACGGAAAAATGTGGAAGGTAGGATGTGTTGGCAAGAAACTTCCCATGTGAACGACTTATGGGATCGAGGTGTTCGCAATCTATGTGATACAACCTTTTTCCTTGATATTTAATAGGCGCTTTCATATATTTCGCAATGAATGCACGCGCAATCGCAAATGACGGTGAAGTAGATGGGAATTCTTTGTTGCAGAGATCAGTGATTTGTTGCTAGGATGCAACAGGTCAGATTAAGATCAGAATTCTGTTCTGGACATTGTCTTGTCGCAGCACCTGACGGCATAGGACTATTGCTCTTTGGTTCTTACACCAAGTAACCTATTTGCCCCTGAACAAAAGGAAGGAGAAGCAGAATGCGAAAGATATTCTTATTTGTGTCGTCCATCCTCATTGTTTACTCCACAGCAAATGCCACCATAAATGTTCTGGTATCCACGCATCATGGCTTCGTCATTGCTGCCGATAGCAGGTTGACTCAGTCAGGTCCACGTGGAATCCAGACCGTTTCAGACACATGCCAGAAGATCGTAAGGATCGGAAGATTTGTCGGTGTGGCATTTTCTGGGGTTGCCTTTCTATCCGACGAGAGTGGAAGAGAAACATACATAGGAAGCATCATTAGTGATTACAAACTCAGGAAGAACATAAATGATACGACCGTTGTCTCACCCAGACAGGTCGCTGGGGACTTGGATGAGTTTCTGGGACAGATCTATCGTAGGGACAATCATAGTCTTGAACAAGACCTCCTGGAGGTGCTTGTGTTTGGATATGATGAAATGAAAAGCAGGGAAATCTTCAAGCTGAGGTTTGCGCACCCCACCAGCCATTTAGATTCGTCCAGATCCCTTGGTTCTTTTGTGCTTGGGCAACGAGACGTTTGGCACAGACTTATCAAAGGATACGATGCAAGACTAACTGAACTCCTGAAGGATAGCTGTATTCAGAAGATGAAAGGAGTGTTGGATTCGCTGCCATACGTCATTGATTACGAGCACATGTCTCTGCAGGATGCGATGGATTTTGCCGTCTTCATTGTGAGGACTACTATGGATGCGCAGAGATTCAACCAAAGTGGTGTCAAGGGAGTTGGTGGAGACATAGATGTAGCTATCATCACCCCAGAGGGTTTCAAATGGATTCAGCAGAAGAAGCTACATCGGGAGAGAGAACCGTAGAGGATATGTGAAAGCACGATAGAACCGATCAGGTCCGCTCTTTTTTTGACAGCTAAACTGTGGAAGAAGGCTCGTGTCCGACAGATTACCTGTCGAATAGCAGTCAAATGTTGATGCGTCATTGGCAGACGTCCGAACCGTAACGGACAGATTTCGCAGAAGGCTATTCTGTTCACATTCAGCTGTCCAGTGGACCTTCATCAGGAACTGCGGATCATCCGCTGGAACGATCCCAGCTCAAGCCGAATCGTTCTCTACTGCGCTCATCTACAAGTCCTCTCCTCTTCTTCATCCACGGTGGATACCTCAGATCTCTCCAACCATTCCCTGTCCTTCCGACTCATGAATGCCGACGTGATCCGCTAAGTATGGAAATGAAGCTCGACCCTGTCCATCAGGATGTCTGTTGTGGCTGCTGTCAATCAGCAAATCAGATTCTGAATAGCGATTTCTCGAAATCTTTCACGACGAATTTCTTCCCCCTACTTATGACTTCGTGTCCCTCGGATTCCAGACGCGCTTTGAGATGCTTGATCCCGCCTGGATACTTTTCGTTCAACTCTCCCCCCGATTTCAACGTCCTCCAATATGGAGTAATCCTTTTCTTCCCTTCTTGAGCCTCCTCCTCTGCCGCATGTGCTGCGATCCACGCAAAGATGCCTGTCGTAATGGGACAGCCGATCGTTGCTCCATGTTTTCTCGCAATCGCATTGCGAATCTCATTGATGGTTATCAGTTTCCTTCTGGGAACTCGCCTCATGATCTCGTCCACTTCAGTCGGAGCAGGAATTGCGACCGTACCTGTCCCCCACCGCTTGCTCATCTTCTCCGTTATAGGCTCGACTTTGGGCAACCCTTTGCTGTCCGCTAATTTCTCTCGCCATGTTTTCTTCATTTTCATGGTTTTCTCATGTCATGAAGTGAATGGGCAGATACCTGTGAATCGCCAACATGGAACCTGCTAGTCACTGATCGTTCTAGAAGGACTTGTGCTCGGTCCGGCTAATTATCTCATCCTGCAGCGTTTTGCTGAGGTCGCAGAAATAATCGCTGTAACCCGCCACACGCACGATGAGGTCTCGATAGTTCTCTGGATTTCTTTGCGCATCTCGTAAGGTTTCCGCGTCAATCACGTTGAACTGAATATGATGTCCACCTAATCTGAAGTATCCGCGGATGAGATTCGCCAAACTGTCAATACCTTTTGCCCCTTCCAGCAGATGTGGAGTGAATTTCTGATTCAGAAGCGTCCCTCCGGTGCGCACATGGTCCATCTTCGCCGCTGAGTTCAACACAGCAGTTGGTCCTCGACGATCTGCTCCCTGCACGGGCGAGATTCCTTCTGAGAGCGGCATCCATGCCTTTCTCCCATCTGGAGTTGCCCCCGTGACAGAACCGAAATAGATGTGGCAAGTCGTCGGCAGCATGTTGATTCGATAGACTCCGCCCTTTGTATTCATGCGTCCGTCCACCTCGCTCCAGAAGGATTTCGAACACAGACCTCATGATGTTGTCTGCATAGTCGTCGTCATTACCGTATCTTGGAGTCCTGTTAAGGAGCATCATCCTCTTCGCCTCGTGCCCCTCAAAGTCGGCATCCAGTATCTGGCAAAGCTCGGCAAACTTGAGATTCCTGTCCTCAAAGACGTGGCATTTGATCGCGGAAAGACTGTCCGTCACAGTTCCTAAGCCCACACCTTGGATGTAGTTTGTGTTGTAACGGGCACCACCGTTCTGATAATCCTTCCCCTTTGCAATGCAATCGCTGATCAAAATGGAGAGGAACGGCGTGGGCATGTATTCAGCGTAAAGCCGCTCGATTACGTTGTTCCCGCGTACCTTGATGTCAATGAAATTCTTCAACTGATGCCGGAGTGCACCCATCAGTTCATCAAAGGAGGATAAATCCTCCGCATGTCCTGTCTCGACGCCGATTTTCTTTCCGGTGCGGTGATCAATTCCGTTGTGCAGGGTGATTTCAAGAATCTTCGGAAGGTTGAGATATCCAGTAAGTATATAGCTCTCTTTGCCAAATGCACCGGTCTCCACACAACCACTCGTCCCCCCGCTCCGCGCGTCCTCGATTGACTTTCCCTGGCGCAGGAGTTCTTCCACCACCATATCGGCGTTAAACATCGAAGGCTGTCCCCATCCTTTTCTCACAATCCGACATGCCGTCTTCAAGAATTCATCTGAGCTTCTCTGGCTCAATTGGATGTTAGAACTCGGCTGGACAAGTCGCATTTCATCAACCACTTCAAGCACGAGATAGCTCAGCTCGTTGACACCATCGCTGCCATCGGCTTTCAACCCACCAGTGTTGATGTTGGCAAAATCAGTAAAGGTGGAACTCTCTTCAGCCGTCACACCTACCTTTGGCGGGGCTGGATGATTATTGAACTTCACCCACAGACACTCAAGCAGCTCCTTCGCCTTCTCTCGTGTTAACGTACCCTCATCAATTTCCCTTTTGTAAAAGCGATACAGGTGCTGGTCTAATCTACCCGGATTGAATGCATCCCAGGGATTCAACTCCGTAATCACGCCGAGGTGAACGAACCAGTAGTATTGCAGCGCCTCCCAGAATGTTCTGGGCGCGTGAGCAGGCACATAGCGACAGATCTGTTCCATCTGTTCAAGCTCTCCTCGCCGCTGCGCATCTTGTTCCCCAAGAGCCTGCTCATGCAGCTTCTCTGCATGCCGATGAGCGAAACCGATGATCACATCGGCACATACGCTCACCGCTTTCAGCTCTTTCTGCTTGTCGTACGCTTCGGGATCATTGAGATGGTCTAGCGCATTCAGACTCCTGGTAATGTCATTCTTGAAATCCAACATGCCCTTCCGATAGATCTTGTCGTCTAACACCGTGTGACCCGGCGCTCGTTGCTCCATGAATTCTGTGAAGATGCCGCTTGCGTATGCTGCCTTCCATTCATCTGTCATTTCCTCAAAGATCTTCTCGCGAATTGTCTTTCCCCGCCAGTATGGGATCACTGTGTCTTGATACAATCGCCGCGTATCATCGCTCACCTCGAACGAAACCTTCCCTCGACTGTTCAGGATGTCGAGATCTGCCAGGCTATGGCAACATAGCTCCGGATATGTCGGAGTCGCCTTCGGGGATGGACCCCGCTCCCCAACAATCAGTTCACCTTCGTTGATGCAGATTGTCTTGGTCTCCATAATCACCTTGAAGGCAAGTGCTCGGCGCATGGGAGCTGAATGAGATCCGGCGTTCCTATAGAACTCAGTCACCAGCATAGCGCGTTCGTGCGAAATGCACGGCACGGCATTTAAGCTCTGTTCACGTAACCTGCTCACCCGTTCGGTCATGATCTGGTTCTCCAACGTATTAGCATACAGAAATCTGATCTAAATGGACATTTGAAGAATGAATCGCAGGATGTGATTACAGTGATCCTTAACACTAGAGACAAGCCCTGCTCATTCACTCAACTACGACTTCATCTGAGAACAGCCATGCTTTTTTTCCGGCCCCCCCGTGCCAACTCGGACACACGGCAACGTTCTTTGCCCTAATCCGGATAAATGACACGTTCCCTGTCCTAACAGCAGCGCTGTACCATATGACCTCCGAGTCATTTGACTTCGCAAGCGCTTCGTCCTTTGTGTCCTTCTCGAAAGCGTTCTGATAGTGGACACCATCAGTAGACACCTCATAGCTGATATGCGTCGGCAGGAAGATCCAGCTATTCTGATCTTGAAGAAATCGTGTCGTAATGGTTGAGATGTTTCGCGGTTTCAGTAGCGCGATGGTCGCGATCATATCATCCCCCTCAAAACCAACCCAATCTTTACGATGGTCCAAAGCTGTCCCGAACTTTGCGTCAATCAAGGCATTGGGACTTCCACCACTGAATCTTCCGCTGCAAGGGAACTCATAGGCAACTGACTTGGCAAAGAGCAACTCGAATGTAGCTGCCGCCGGAAAGCTTGTGAGGTACCCGGGTTTGAAAGCCCTCGCCTTCACCCTTGCGCTCTTCCCGAGATGGAATGGACCGACATAAAGCGGAGAACTCTCGTTTGGCGAAGAACCATCAAGAGTATAACGAATGACTGTGTCTGAATCACTGACAAGCATTTCGACCTTTGTTGGCTCCTCAGACACTTCTGCATCCAACTTGATAATCGGCTTTGACAAAATCTGAGACACAGATGGAAACTGATTGATGATAGTTTCCAGAAAACGTTCATCTCCTCTTGGATAATTCACGATTTCTCTCAGCATATCCCTGAAACTGCTCTCATACCCTTGGAGATATTCAAGCGTCTTTTCAGGCTGATATTCGATTCTAGTCGCCAGACTCGCTGCTTTCAGAACCAATGCGGGAGCGTTGGCAATCTGATCGTGGCGGTTCACTTCGTCTTTCATCATCTGAACAATCCCGGGCAATCTTCCGAGCAGACCCATCTTGCCATCCAACAGTTTCTGTTTCCCCTTCACCTGATCTGAATATCGAATCAAAACCTCTACTGTATCGCTGCACGCAAATGTTGGTGTGAAGATGCGTGTGGTCAGCTCAGCTCCATGATACGTCCATGTTCCCACCTTCGCTTGAGGTGCATACAAATACCTCCCTCCATTCACCATTACATCCTCAGGTGGAAAAGTGCATGGCAGCCGCAACTCGTACCCCCGCGCTTTCGACATGTCCTTGAAATAGCCTGCTCTTGGAAACACCGTCACCTTGACCATGCCATCAGTCAACTCATCTTTTGTCACTCTTGTGAACGTGTACTCGCCATGCTGGTATCCCGACGACAATCCGTCATCCTCATACACCTGTGTCTCGCTGCTGCCACCTGGAATCACCATCAGTACCAACGTATCAATTTGACGCTGAAGATTGGATACCTTTGGATACATCGGAACGATCGTTCCAGCCTTCACAAATAATGGCATCTCGTGAAGTGCGAACTTTCTCTCAAACACACTGTCGCCCTTCAGCAATGTGCCGCTGAACCATTCATACCACTCCCCTTTTGGGAGCCAGATCTTCTTTGTCGAGAGTCCGCTTTCCACTGAAGCCTTCTGAGCAATGGGCGCGACGAGCATATCATCACCAAACATGTACTGCCCTTTGAAGCCGTAGGCTTCCTGCTTCTCAGGATAACCATAGTACATTGGGCGACAAACCGAGATCCCTGAATCATACGCCTTCCTCGCAGCAGTGTATAGATATGGCGCGAGCGCGTAACGCAACTGAAACGCCTCACGCATCATTTCGAAATGCTCAGTGTACTTCCAGATTCGACGTTCTATGGCACTAGACTTTGTGGAGTGCGTCCTAAGAATAGGGCTGAAGATTCCGAATTGGATCCAACGTAGATACAGTTCGGGATCGGGATCGTTCCCCACATGTCCACCGATGTCGTGACTCCAATATCCATATCCGACATTCGCAGCAGTCGCAGTGAAGTATGGCTGATACGAGAGCGCTTCCCATGTGCTCCATGAATCGCCTGAAAAGCCGATCTGGTATCTGTGGTTGCCCAATCCGCCCCAACGATGAAAGAGCAACGGTCGCCTCTCACCTCTACGTTCCATGTTAGTGAAGAATGTGTAGTTCAACCACCACGTGTTACTCAATCCCTTGATGTTCTTGTTTTCCAGCCATGCTTGCCAGTCTAACCACCAGAAATCAATTCCTTGCTTCTCTAGCGGCCGTACAATCACATCAAAATATGCTTCTGCCCACTTCTTGTTCTCGATTGCGAACGGGATGTACCGATGTCCGGATGTATCGAAGCCTAATGCCTTTGCAAACTCTCCGTACTTCTCTTCCATCGGTGCGATACCGGAAGCAGGATGCAGGTTAAGAGCTGTCTTCAAGTTTTCCTCTTTGGTCCATCGGAGGAATCTCTCAGGATCAGGAAAAAGGTCTCTGTTCCATGTGTAGCCGGTCCATCCCACTGCTTGTCCGAACGGATCTCGCTTGGTATTGTGCACGCTCAGACCATAGGTCTGATGCCAGTCCATGTCAATGATCAGAACATCAATCGGCACATCATAGCGCCTCATGTCTGCAAGAAGATGTCTCAGTTCATCATCAGAGTACGTCCAGTAACGTGACCACCAATAGCCAAAGGCAAACTTGGGAGGGATGGGGATTCTTCCAGCAACCTGTGTGAAGTCGAATAATGCCTTCTTGTAGTCATGTCCGTATGCGAAGAAATACCAATCCTGCCGTTCGTCTCCGGGTCGCTGCATCACCCAGTTCCATTCTGATCCATCGAAGAGAGGAGTGTGAGAATCCTCAATCAGCGACCATCCGCTTCTGGAAATAAGACCTTGTTCAAGTCTGACATCCTTCTCCCCGTTGGTGCCATCAAGTGTTCTTGCCGTTCCTTTGAGATTCAGGGTATCCTCGAGTCCAGGATGCCATGACTCAAGTTGTTCATTCAGTTTGAATGAGATGGACAGATTATCCGCTGCGAACCTTCCGGAGCCTTTCTTGTAACGGAGAATAAGTCTGCTGGTCGCGATGATTAACCAGCCACCCTCATCACTCACCTTATATTCAGGTACCGGTAGGTTGCGATTGATGAAGACCAATGAAGCTCTGTCTTCAAACGCATTGGTTCTGTTCCATTCCATACGTACGAGTTGAGAAGTCAGAATACTGAAACGGACTTCACTGGTCGTGACAGTCGCAGAGGGACTTGCTTTCGGGTTATGTGGTTGGGCTTGTGTGGTATAAAGGGATATCGCGAGTAGAAGGGATATCAGAAGTCCTTTGAAGCACTTCATCTCAGTCTTTCCTTTTCGTGATTCTGCATGCGCGTTTCGTCGTCGTTCAGTCCTAAAAGGTTGAGGACCAGGCGCTCCTTGATCGCTTGGAAAGGAATCCTGCGTCGAACATTGAGGAGTACCGCAGACTTCGCTTTCCAAACCAAGGTTACGGACTGCATTGATGGAAAACGCTCACGCTTTCGGATCCAGAACCACAGGGGAGTCGGACACAGCGCGAAACACCGAAAATAGTACGAAATCCAGCGACCTATAATAACGAAAAGTTCAACAAGAATCAAGCGCTCCATCGGATCAACATGGGGTCAACATCACGCCTCAGCAACTGATTGTGAGTCCCTATCATCTTCGTGATACTGCTGAACTCTCGGCTCGTCCATCCCGCAGCTTAGCAACGTGCGGCAGGGCGCTCAATGGCTAACATTGAAGGCGGTGTGACGTCTTGTTGGGGGGAGTCCGGCATCAGCTGACGGTGGGACAAACGTGCGATGTTACTCGCATCAGCGATTCAAGACGACAAGTGAGGCTGGGTGGGCTCGAACCACCGACCCTCTGCTTAAAAGGCAGATGCTCTGCCCCTGAGCTACAGCCCCAACATGTCTTGGAAGCAGGACCTGGTCTTTTTCAAAGACCAGCCAAATATACGACAATTTCGGAAGAAATGCAAGCTATTTCCGAGCTCAGGTCGGAAGCAGTCTATCCCTCACTACCCGATTTGCATGCGGGGATCTGAAGGGAGGGTTGCTGCGCCCACTTCTTTAGACAAGTTGGCAAGAGCAACAATGCGGCTTCCCCCGCTCTCTGTCACTCATACTCACGGTTGGCCGTCATCGAGACGCGTACGGCATTCTCTTTCAGCCGCAAAAGATTTTGATTGACTTTTTGGACTGAATGTCTTATCTTTGCACCGCAGGGGGATAATACAACATCACAACAATCCCGCAACAACAGAGGAGACCACGTCTATGCAGCAAGAGAAGCCTTCAGAGCAAGAGAAACCAGCGAGTGAAATGATCGTGCAGGCACCACCCATATCACCGCCGGCGGAGACCAAGATTCCCGGCGAAGTCGAGACAGGGATTACTCAACCGACAGTGGTAGCTCCGCCCGCCGCAAAGGCTGCCGTTAAGAAGCGACCTGCAAAAAAAAGGGGCAAGAAACGAGTGAAGAAAGTGAAAGCAAGAAAGCCCGCGAAGAAGAAAACCGCAAAGCGTCCCAAGAAAGGCAGACGCTGAGCGATACTTCCGATGCCGCCGCATCATTGAGTGGGGTACTATCAAAGCCCGGTGATATTGTTGAGCACCGGGCTTTTCGTCGCGCATCTGAGCAGAGATCGGAATTGAGAAAGCCTCTTCCTTTCATCAGATCGTGTTGGTCATTCGTGCAGATGCGAGTTAAGAATCGTCTGCCTGAAGTGTCTCACACCACAGCCGTGACTCGCCAGAACTTCTCTCATACCCGCCCAGACAATTCTCTGTTCGTCCGTACAGCACGAGATCGTGGACAGATCTCCGTCAATTATGGACTGCGTTCATTGACGTGCAAACACAATTTGTGACTTGGGCTGGCTTGTGCAACTTTATCAAGCCTGAGACATCATCGTAAGGTGATCGAACGCTTTGCTTGCGCTGACTGATACGCTGCCAACGCTACTTCGACTGCACGCACACCGTCAACACCTGTGACAGCTGGCTGACGCTTTTCAACGATGCTATTAATGAACTCTTGGCATTGCGCCTGGTATGATCTCATTCTTGCAGGAGCAAACTTTCCTTCTTTCTTCCAATCAATCGGTTCCTGTTGATAGACAAGTTCCCACTTTCCGTTGATGGCAGCTTTCAGTTCACCGTAGGCGTCAACATCAAGAATTCCTTTCCCGCCAATCACCAGAGCATGGAAGCCTTGCCTCGGAACACCAGGCACTGGACATTCATTCTCGCAGAGGAGCGTTGCAGGATACCATTCTGCAAACCCATGAACACATTGGCGCTGAACTCAGCTTCAGCCCTGTCCTGCGGAACAACATAATGTCCTGCAACCCACTCGACTTCACATCCGGTGAACCATCGCACACGGTCAATATTGTGAACGCCGTATCCAAGCAATGTTCCTCGATTCACAGCTTTTCGCTGCCAAGCAGGATAAATATTCACACCATCTGTGTTAATCATCGTCTCCTGTATCAGCTTGATCTTCCCTATCTTTCCACTGTCAATGATTTCCTTCGCCTTGATGTTGCAGAGACGATAGCGCTGAGTGAAGGACAACATCAAATTGACTTTCGCCTCGTCACAGGCTTGGTTGATTGCTCTGCAGTCTTCAACAGTCGTCGCCATTGGCTTCTCCAGGAGGACATGCTTGCCTGCCTTTGCTGCAGCAATTGCCTGTGGAGCGTGAACATCCTGCGGTGTTGCAACGCCCACAGCATCAATATCATCACGACCGAGTAACCGTTCAATGCTCGGTTCATAATTCACATTGTATTCCTTTGCAAGTCCTTCCGCCCGTGTACCACCTGTGATGGCAACGAGTCTCGCACCTTGCACATATTTTGTAAAGGCTTCACAGAAGGTCTTTCCCATAAAGCCAGAACCGATGATGCCTATTCTTACTGTTCTCAAGGTTCTACCTCTCTCTGTTAGAAAGTCAGTCATTCAACATCCCTCAAGTCGGGATCATTTTGCCTTTTGATATTTGTCCCGCTGTGCGGGATGAATTTGCCTGAAATAACTATCTCCCTTCGCCGAAGCGTAACTACGCAGACTCAAGTCTTTGCCTGTCCTTGACTCAACAGCAAACCTGCAGAAGTCAGACGCCGCGAGTTGAGCGTATGCCAATACAGAATAGTCTTATCTTTCACATTCTGAATCTTCACAAAGTCCATCAACGCCGCCATTGTTTTGCCGGTGTAAGTTGCGTCAAGTGTGATCCCTTCGAGGTCACTCATCAGATGCACCGCGGCTGTCCCTTCAGGTGAAGGAATTCCATAACCATCACCAATGAATCTGTGTGTGATGCTTATCTCGCACCGAGAAAGAGTTGGAAACCCTTCACTTCCTGAAAGTCGCCGAAGGAGTGACTCTGTTCGTCCTGCAAGCCACAGCGTCAACAACTTATTGGAAATGACCAAATCTGTTGTCCGCACTCCGATGAGTTTCGTTCTTAGCCCAACGAGTTTCAAGCCAACGAACAAACCAGCAAGTGTCCCTCCTGTTCCCAATGGACAGAAAATAATATCAGGCGAGGGAAGAAGCCCACCATCAATCTGGTGCTTAAGTTCAAGAGCAGCATTAACATAACCGAGAATTGTCAGTGGTGATGTTCCACCCGCTGGCATCACAGATAGTGTCGAGTTTTTCAAACGCAAACTTGCCAGATGTATCGGAACAGCAAAGGGGTTCTTTGCAATGACTACTTTATCTGCAAGAGCATTTACAGCCTTGAAATTTCCTTCTCTTTGTTCATCGAGAGGTCGAGACAAGAGAAGAGCATATACCCAAAGTCCATTCTGTTTTGCGTAGATTGTGCACGCTGTCACCCAATGCGAACCAGTCACTCCATAAGCGACGACTCCCTTTTTCCCTTCAGCCAACGCCTTCCCTAATGCAAATTCCAGAGCGCGCACTTTATTTCCACCGAACAATTCACCGCTGAGGTCATCTCGCTTTATCCAGAGGCTATCACAGTGAAGATTCGCACCCAACTGTTCGAGTTTCTGAACGGCTGTTGGAAACGTACCGAGCGCAACTCTGTATAGTTTCCTTTCAATCGCAGGGAAACGTTCAAACAGCGGGAGACTCATAGAAGCCATTTGCCCGGATTCATGATATTGTTCGGGTCTATTGTCGCTTTGATTTTCTTCAGCAATGCGAGAAAGTTGGCGTTGATTTTATCTCGATGCCGTTTGAGAACCCACACAGGCGTCTTATAGGGAATAAAGCCTTTGTCAACTACCATATCGCAGAGTTCGGTATTCAACGCTGTTACACGTTGAACTTCTTCGGGGTTGCGTTTGTCAAAAACTGTGATGAAGCGAAGAACCCCAAAGTGCCCGCCCATCATCGGTCGGGTGACAACTGTCGGCGGGAAACCGTGCTTCATCATAATATCCATTCCCCGCTTCACACCAATTTCCCACTGCGATGTGGGCCCATAAGTGCCAATCCATGTTAAGCCCCCACGACCAAGAAGGAAGTCTAACCTCGTGGGAAAATCGGCAAACTTCTGAAATGCAGGCTCCAGGGCGACAATGTCAGTAACATCGAATGGGTCTTCAAACTGTGATCCATCTTTACGATATTCTTGAAGAAGACTCTGTATCGCTTCTAACTTTGCTCGGAAGATATTTTCGAAATTATGAGAGACATCGAGGTAAACAAAGAAGAGCGGTTCATCAGGATCGTGATACAACGGCTGAGCCTCACCGAAGAGCATTTTCCCAACGGGCCAGGAGAGCCCACCACAATCATCACAGAGGTCTTCCCTCGCAAGCCGCTTGATGAATGAGAATGTTTTGTCCACATCGTAGGCGAGGATAAACATTCGCTTACGGAATTTGGGCTTCGGAAAAAGTTGGACAGCAAGTTTTGTGACGATCCCCGTAGTGCCCTGAAAATTGATAAAAAGCCCCGTCAAGTTCGGCACAGGTGAGTTGGTGCACCAAAATTTGCTGAAAACGCTCGACCCTGTACGGACAACTTCTCCTGTCGGTAGAACAGCCTCCGCACCGTTAATCCAATGAGACACCGAGCCATATTTCAATGATATGTTGGTTAAGCCATCCAACAGACAGTTGCAAAGGACGGAGGTTTCTGGTGGAGAAAGCGAGTATCCAAATCGCAAAGTTGGATAGTGATGATCTAAGTGTCTTCGCACATCAGCCCACGTAACTCCCGGCTCGATGACCATATACATATCTTCCCCGTTCACCTCCAGGATGCGGTTCATACCAGAAAGATCAAGCACAATGCCACCGTGTTCAGGAATTGCCAATCCTCCCAGATTTGTGTTCGCCACACGAGGGACAACAGGAATGCGGTGCTGATTGGCAATCCGCAAGACATACTGAATCTCCTCCACCACCACTGCTTTCACAACCACATCAGGCAATGCACCGGGAATTTCCGTCATATCTTCAGAATATTCCTGCAGCGTCAGCTCGTCTGTGAATACTTTCCCCTTGCCAAGATGCTCTGTCAACTCGGCAATGATTCTTTCTAATTCCGTCTTAGGCATATAGGTCCTCTCTGATGCTTCGCTCATCTTCAGCAAAGTCAGCCTTATGCTTTTAATGACCTCAACAATGGAATGAGCTTAAGAACATTCCCCCCTACCCTCAGTCTCCCAGCCAGGATTGGAACAAGATATTTCTTTCGTGCATACGCTTGGAGAAATGCCGTCATACCCCCTTTGACGGAAGCGTGGATTGGTGGCACTTCGCCCTGCAGAATCTCTATCTCTTCCCCTTTGAAGCGAACTGTGATTTTCATCGAACTGACTGTGATAAGCACATTTGCATTGGTGATCTGAATGCAGTGTTTATTCTCTTGAATGATACTCCGCTCGAGAATGTTCTTCAAGAAATATCCTGCCAGGTTCATTTCACCCGGCTTAGAAAACTTGATTATCGTCATGCGTAGTGTAATATGATCATGGAATGTGGATTTGCATTCACTTTCCGCCTCACCATAGCGAAGCCGGTGTTTGATTAGTCCATCCTACCCTCCGAGTCCATTTTGCTCGCTGCAGAGAAAATCATCTTCCCTTTCAGGTGAAGATAACTTCCCTGTGTGAGGCTGTAGCACTCAAGCTTCCCTTCCCTGTATCGAACCAAGAGAAAGAGAGCATCGGTTGCTACCTCACCATCATCATAAGGTTGGTTCAAGAAGTAGAGATGGTCAGCAAAAGTCTTCGTCTCAACTACATAGTGGTTCGCTGTGACGCTTCGGAACTTGACATTGATCTCTTGGGTCTTCGCAGTTGGTGCTTGGTTCTGGTATGGTTCGACGGAGCTCACCACGAAGGGATACAGAAGCACTGCAAACTCCTGTTCACCTACATGACTCTTCTGGTCAAACGCGATCCAGTCAATCTCACGATTCTTCCCGAACTGAAACTCAGGACTGTATGACGCGAAGCCTTTACCAACTCGAGTGGCTAATCCTTCTTCCGCAGGCATGATGAGAATTCCTACAGGTTCTTGGCTCTGAAATCCATTTGGTGTTTTCTGCAGGCGAGTTGGAGAATGGAAATACCACGAGAGTGTTTCTCCTTCCCTCGCAGATTTCAGATTGTCTAACACTACCCAGTAGAATGACTTGATGAATGCAATGTGCCTTCGATGATGCACACCGAACTTTGTATAGCCCCGGTGCTCACCAGCGAAGTAGTCGGCGCTTGGCTGTGAACTCCAGACAACATTTTCAGCACTGATGCCCTGCCTATCCATGTTCGCATCGTTGACCACCACCATATTATGTGCCTTCGATGTTCGATACCACGATTCGTGTATGGGGTCATCATAAGTAAGTCCGATGCCTGCATCTATCGCAAGCGGTTTGCCGTAAGCGCAGATTTCGAAATCGAGTAAGTCGTTATGGGTATGTCCACCTCCCCATCCGCCATAATTGACGTTCATATAGAGAGCGTTCGGCGTCCAATCGCTCCGCATGACAGCAAAACCCGAGGCGGAAAGATTACGTGAAGTGTACGATGGTAATGGGGCATCTTTGAATGACATCCCATAGAGATTCCTCAGTACTCCATAAACCTCTTTCAATCCAAAAAGTTCAGCACCATCCAGAAGGACTTTTGCCGGGATTCTCCCTCGATGTGCATCGTTGATGGCTGAGATCTCTCCTTGAGGTGTCAGCATTGTTATCCACCAATCAATTGTCTTGCCCAGCGATTGTAGATACTGCTCCCTCACATCAGGATAAACATTGTACAACCTCAGCAGATCATACATATTCCGAAACTGTGAGTAGGTCAGCATTGTGTACATGTATGGCGACCGTTCAAAGTGCCCGCCGTCTGCGAAGAAGTCTTTCTCTAAGTGCTCCCCCAGCCTCTGCAAACCCATGTCAACCCAGCTCTGAGATTCCTTGAACTCAGGAAACGCCAAGCCGATGAGCACGAGTGCATATGAACCAACGGCTTGCCAATTGCCTGAACGATATCCTTCCCATCTCTCAAGCTCATACAGCCAACGAGCTGAGCCAAGCATCGTCTTCAGCATTCGCTCGTGTGTCTGCCAATTTCGTTCAGGATAGGCAAAGAAGTAATGCTCAAGAAAGATCCTGTTCCGCATCAACCCAAGTTCATAGAAGATCACATCCAACCCCGCTTCCTGCATCCAGCCGCCAACGACGCGGTAGCGCTGTTCATACCATTGATCGAATAGTTCGTCGAACGCCTGGAGATATTTCGTATCTTTGGTAAGAAGATATGCTATATTGAGATGCTGTCCAAAAGACCAGTAGTGAAATCCATATTTCCCCGACTTCCCGTAGTCAGTGTTGAAATCCACAATGGGGCCAAACTGAAAGCTCAATTCTCCCCATCCCCGAATATCGTGCTTCAGAATTTTCTCAGCCGAGACAAGTATGCTTTCTTTCTCCTCTGAATGATTTTGATAGTAGGCGAGGACACTGTCATAAGGTTCGACGAAATCCATCGTCAGAAACCTCGGCTGCGGTTTCGCGTCGCAGTATCTCCGCCAAGCTTCGTACGCCTTCCAATACTCCTTCTTCTCCTTGATAATCTCTCTCAACTCAGCAAGCTCTGCTGCGTCAACATTCATCGAGCTGAAGAGTTCATCATCAGTGAGATATTTCACCCTGCGTTCAAGCCATGTCGGGTCTTTGATACGGGAGCTGTCGGAGAAAGTCAATTGGGCAAACGCAATGGCTGAAGAGCATAACAAAAGCATTGATAGAATCATGAGGGTCTGGTGCATAGGAATTCCTCGTTTAGATTTGCAGAGAAAGAACAATGTTCTGTCCCTGCCTTATTGTCCCTTTTTCCGATACTGAAGAAAATACACAAGACACCCGCCCGTGATCAACATCATCCCCCCTGCTGTCAGATTGATTATCTGACCTTGTGAAGACGAGTCAGCAACAAATGCCATGATCAGAAGGACGCCACCGATCACGATTGCCAGTCTCCCGATGAGTCCATACACGGCAAATCCACTCGGATCGAAAACACGATGCTCAGCGTATGCCGGCGTTGCGAGGTCTCGCTGAAATGCTTCCAGCCGTGTCCTATCTTCAGACCTTTGACTTGGAAAGAATCGAGAGATGAAGAATATTAAGCACACTGTTGCCACTCCGACAAGCGTGTTCACTTCGAACTTGTGCGTCTCCAGTGGAACGACTATATTGATTAGGATGACGACAATGATTCCACCAAGGGAAGAAGCTATCGCAGACCACCAAGGTGTCCTCAAATACAGAAATCCTAGAAAAACTGGCGCAGACATGGCGGGAACATAGAACGAATTGACATCCAGTCCAAACTGGAACGCCCCGCCGAAGCGCGGGACATAGAAGGCAACAGCCATGGACACTACGCCGACAGACAGAATTGTCAGCTTTCCTACAATCAACTGCACACGGTCGGTCGGTGCTCGTCCGGTGATGCGCTTCTTGACCGGCACAAAGATATCCTTCGCAAAGACTGCTGCGAGCCAGCCAAACGTATCGTTCGATGCACCAATGGTTGCTGCAAGAATTGCTGCAACAACAACCCCAATCATCCCATGTGGCAACACAACCATTGCTAAGCTGACAAAGGATGCCTCAGTCGGGTCCGCAATCTGGGGCCAAAGTTCTCGGATATTTGGAAACACCTGTCTCGACACCATCGCTGGCACAATCCACAAGAGAGGACCGAGCAGACTGAGAAAACTACTGAGCACAGCCATCTTCTTCGTGTCGCGTTCATCGGGCACACTGTAATAACGCTGTCCGAGCTGCCATGCAATGTTGTACCCCATGAGAACTTGAATGAAGTACGCGGCAAAAAAGAACGGCGTCTGAAACTCCGTATGGAATTTGAAATATCCTTCGGGGGAATTATAGAGCAACTTCTGAACACCGCCGATGAATCCTCCATCCCCGCCGAGATAGATGAACGCGACCGGGAAGATTATTAACGCCATCAGGAAGATTATGAGAAACTTAATCATATCCGACACAACTGCTGCCCAAAGCCCGCCAAAGATCGTATCGAAAATTATGACCAGACCTACGATCAGTATGGCGATTTGAAAGCCTGCAACCTCAATGCCAAAGACGCTGAATTTCGCAACATTCAGGCCCAAAGCCGTTGAGATGAAAATACACAAGATGTAGATCGCCATCCCCAATCCAATGATCTGCGGGATGACAGATATCACAGTGTAGTAGTAGGTCGTGCCTGGAGAGAATCTGCGCGTGAGAAATTCCATCGGCGATGAGAGACGCGCTCGCCGCCATCGTACGCCGTAGATGAAGTAGCCAAGCCAGTACGCCCAAAAGGCAGACGTGAAAATAACGAGTGCAGGCAGACCATACTTGTAGGTAAATCCAGCCGCTGCAACAAACATGAATGCCGAGAAACCTGACGTGAAGTTCGAGATGCCTGCAATGAACCAGGGCATCTTTCCACCCGCTCTGAAATAGTCGTCTGTTCTCTTGATGAAGCGCGCAAGATAGAGGCTGGTGAACACCACCAGCCCCATGTACATGACGATGATGATGTAATCAACAGCGTTGACGTACTTCAGTTGGTTCATATTGTGGGCTTTGTCCTACGGAGATATTCCTGGCTGATACTGCGTAGTTCGTATGGTCTATCAGGAGGAAAACAAAGTGAGAACCAGACGCCGATGGAAGCGACGATCGTCATCCGTTCTCTGAATGAGGTTGACAACATACCTTCGCACATCTCGCGGATCTTGCCGTCGGATCTCTGGTTTCACCTTGGACCCATCAGAACCACCTTCGGCGCTGTTGTGAGTCCAAATGGGACAAAGTGATACTCGTCCGTCCAGTTCTTCTTATCCGACCAACTACCTGGATGGACGCTCAACAATTCTCCTGCCTTGTGATGATGTGGGCCCAGAAGATTGCGACAACTGGAGACCAACTCAATTTCAATTGTGTTCCTTCCCTTCTTGACAAACCGAGTAACGTCCAAGCACAGAGGACGCCAGGTGAGCGTACCCGCTTTCTCTCCATTCACCGTTAGATTCAATACAACCGCATCCAGTTTCTCTAGCTCAAACATCACGTGTTTAGTTCGCTTTTCAAGGACGAAAGCTTTCTTGTACCTCACACGTCCTGAGAAGAATGGATATCCAGCAAAAGCCAAATCACCGATAGCCACTTTCTTCTCCAACTTCACTAGAGCAAATTCTTTATTTCCTACATTCCTGACGCCAAATGTACCAACCAGATAGATACTCTCCAACTCTGTGTCTTCCTTCACCGATGTCCGCAGGACAATATGGTTCTCACCTTGCTTCAGCCTGCCGGTGATAGGGATTCTCCTGAAACTGATATCCGTCCACCATCCCACATCCTTTGATGGAAGTTTCTTGCCATTCAAGGTGATGTTGAACTCCTTCGGTCGCTCCATCACCAAATATAGTTGCTCGCGCTCGCTTGGAAGACTTTCAACTTTGAGCATGAAGTCCAGCTCGATCTCCTTTCCCTTGTTCCTCATCGCGAACTGATGCGCCCTGTAAATGGGCTCGACGCCACTCCATTCTCCATTTGCCAAGCGATAGCGACAGAAATCAAGTGTAAGCGCATTTGGACTGAGTGCCTTAGTTTCCCAATCGCTGTCCAGAGAGAGTGTGTCTTTCTGAATGGCGCCTTTGGCGCCACCTTTCCCCGCTGCGGTGGCTTTTGCATATCTCGTTAAGACCAACAGATGTGACTCTGTGGGAGCAAAAGAAAGTGCAATCCTGTGAACACCGTTCTCATAAGATGAAGAGATCGGAGTTATCTTTCCGTTCGTCGGATTCCATTCTTCCCATTTGCCCATTTCAGCTCGCACCAGCACCTCGCCAGCGACATCCTTCTCTTGTGAGATATTGACCAAGAAGAGCACATCGCTCTTTCCGATCTTCCGCCGATGGTAATAGATGCTCTCGGAGTTTGCTCCTCGAATTTCAACATTGGCAGGAAGAATTGCACCAAGCGCAGCTTTGAGTTGAGCAACTTGAACTACTTCACCCGTGATGCTCGCCAACTCTTGGCTCTTCCTGCCTTCCACGAGTGTCGGCGTCTGGCTGACAAACAAGACTTTGCCGCCGGCTTGAATGAATTCACGCATGAGATTGACGGTGCTTTGCCGCAATGTGACGCTCGGAGGAATTAGGACAAGAGAGTAGAAGGAACGACCAATCCAGAGCTTGCCGTCAGCTACACGACCGTGACGTCCCATGATGCTCTCATCGCCCAAGTGGAAATCCCTCTGCCAGCTGAGAAGGTTCTCAACGAGTTGCACGAGGGAATCACTTAGACGCTTCGTTTCAGATTCGTCCTCAGGTCTGAAAGTCACCCATGCACTCTCCATCGGATGAACCAGGAGAATATCACAGACCCGCTCCCCTTGAGATAGCACAGCACACAACCGGCTCAAATGGTCATTGATGATCCGATACTGGTTCCACCATGGCTGCTGATAATGAAGCGATGGTGGATAGTCTCTCTTTCGCTCTCCTCGGGATGAGTAGAGCGAGAGATGTGGATTGATCAGATTTATCCCAAGGGCAATCTGCCATTCGGAAATCCACTTCTGTCCCTCAAATGTCAGATTCCATCCTGAACAACCGTAGGTTTCTGACAGCGCCCGCTCCTTGCCAAGTTGATCAGCAACACTGGAAACTTGTTTGACTGTCAGAGCATCGTGGATATTTCGCGAGAGATGGTCAATGCCTGGGTAGTCCATGTATTCGTAGTACGGCATTGCGCCTCCCTGCCACTCCATCTGGTATGGAAGGTTATCCTCCGCCATATAGTGTCCTGTGAAGACGAGATGGTGCTTCTCGCACCAATCGAAAATCTGCTTTCCAAAAGCTTCCAAGAACATTTCAGATGCCAGTCGCCAGAAGTCGTATCGGACTTGTTCAAATCTTCCAACGTTATAGAAGAGTGATTGTACGTTGTCAAGAACATCGTAACCATATCTTTCCTTGAACTTTCGAGGAAACTCTGGAGTCCAAGGTACGCTAGGGTGAGGCGTTGTATTCCACATCAGAAAACAAGGTTCGTCCGTAAAGACACCGGGCACGGTACTCCCGAAGTATTTGCCGAACCGCTTGTAGTACTCCTCGTGAGTTGAATTTAGAAATGCTTTTACGACCTCAGGATTCATAAGATCTACGTAGTTCGTGTTGTTGAACCATGGCTCTCCAAGCGGAGCAGTCCAACAATAGAAATACAATGTCTTGCCGTCTTGCTGGATTTTCTTCAGCAGCACCACATTGTCCAGCAATTCCTTGTCCACTGAACAGACCAATGCTTTCTGCCTGAATTGCGTCCCCATCTTGGGAACGATGCCCCCAGCAAAGCCACTGGGCCATTTGTCTTCGTCATAAAGCCAAGCTCCCATTCCCAGTCTCTTCCCTTCGAGAATGCAGGCTCTAGTCCGGTGCATCCAATCCTCGGAAAGATAAGGAGTCTTGAGACCGACACGGGCATGCATGAAATAGCCTCCAAGTCCCTGTTTCCTCATCTCTCGAATTTGCCGGATGAGTTCGCTGTCCTCCAACCGATCATTCCATGACCAGAACGGCACAGGACGGTATTTGGTATCGGGATTCTTGAAAAGTTGTCGGAGATTCATATATGGTTGGCTCCTATGGTTGTTCTGTTTGTGCGATGAATCTGATACTGCCGATTTAGATGCTTCGACTCCCACACAACACACTACCAGCACAAGAAGTGAGAGTGTAATATAATAGACTTGCCATTTCATGATTCGGTCCTCCAGACGTTTCAGTTAATCGGCGTCAGAAAGTTAGCAAAGCGTCCCAGTATTTTTGCCTCGTCAGTCTCCCGCTGTTCTGTCTCATTTCCACACAACGGTTTTTCTCCTTCGCGGACAATCTCGATGAGCCAGAGAATCCTTGTGCTGTGAGATTCCAGCCGAACGAGAACTACCTCCTTCCGCTGTGGATGTTGACTCGCGCGCACCGTACCCGATACACACTCCTCCGCTGATTCACCCAACACCGCCCACGCTTCAGCAACCATCACGACAGCATAGACAGCGTGCGTCTCGGCGAATTTTCTCACAGCCAATTCGGCAACATCCTTCTGCTCGTCGGATGTCATCAGGCTTGAAATATCCAACACCGCTGTTGTAGCTTCATCACTCTGTTCAAATAGCGCGGAGACGAACGGCACCAGCCGCCCATCACGGTCGAACGATTCTTTGGCAATCTCTTTCAATCTGACTGCCCAGTTATGAATGTCATCGTTGGATATCACTGAGATAGATGACTCCAGACAATTTCAATTGCCTTCGGTACGTTGACTACTTCATCATTACCACATCTTCCCAAGCTCTCCATTTTGGGACGCCATCAATTGGCTTGCTGTAATCAGGCTGCAATCCAAAGTAATAGTAAGGCGCCTCGAAGATCGCTCTTCCATCATACAACACTTTCGCCATGTTGGTCGCTGAATAGTCAACCTTCCCATCAGAAACCTCTGCATACAGAAACATCCCATCTGTTTCAAAATCGCCATATCTGACTCGTCCGGATTCATAGTCATAGCGCGGGCGAATGTTCTCAGTCAGAACGTCCGAATAGTAGTCCGTCTTCGCGCAAACATAAACAGTCTTCCCACCGTCTTCGAACTGGACCCCGACTCCCCTCCGGTATCTATCAACATCCACGGACTTGATATCAACCAGCAGTTTCGAGATGTCGCTCCCTTTAGCGTGTGGAACAAGAATCGTTGTGAAGGTGATGATATCTCCTGCTTTGAAGTATGCACTAACCGACTGATATATGGCTTTCTCATTCCGAGCATGGCGCCGGACGTTCTCCACACTGTCTTTTCGCCCATTGTCTGACTGAAGGAAGAAGATGAGCAAGGATCTATTTGTGGGCGGAGCGTAACCGCCAATGGAGTCTATCTCTGTATCAAACCATCGTTCCCCCCTACTGAGAATCTTACGTGTGTGCCAGAAATCGGTGAAGGTGAACCAATCGTCCATCAGGACTTTCACGATGTCGAACACAACGAAGCAATCTCTTTCCTTTAGATATGCGACCAAGCGGTCAGATTGATAGCCAAGCTTTTCGTCCGTTACACGTGTGCGACTCATATCCACATGCTTCAGATTGAGAAAATCAATCTTCTCTGTTTGCGTCTGTCTGTACGCACCGGAGTTCTTGCAGAAATCCAACACTGACTGAAACTGCCAGGGTTTGTTCTTCCTGGCAACCACACGGTTGTGATAGTAGTCTTGCCGATATTGCCCATAGGGACCGCTCGGCAAGTAATCTCGATAACCTGCATCGTGCAACAGAACCGAACCCCCGCTCATCAAGAGTACGACGCTGTTCTCGTCGGCATGCCCGTGATGCATCTTCTCTTCCTCCACAGGAATTGTGTAGCGGAGATAGTCTCTAGGTGTAATGCCCCAGTCACCCTCATCGCGATAATTGAGATTGAGATACGTGCTCGTCTTATCCCATCCATTGCGAAACACAATCTTCTTCCCGATTGCATCATCCATCACTTCTTCGCTCAGCCAATCTGGTTTAATGGGAACGAGACTCAAATCTGCCCAGCGAAGTATATCAACATAGATTTGCGCAATACCAAGGCTTGGTCTTGTGGTGTCAGGCTGATAGCCCAGTTGTCCCCAGATGCGTTTGGCGCCCCATTTCAGATAAGGATCCTTGTACGCTGCAGCACCTCTTTCAACGCAAATATAATAAAGATAGTTCGCCGATGCCCACCAAGCGTCGCCGAAATCCGGGATTGTTCCCATTGGTGAAAGCAAGTGAACGAAGTAATCGAAATAGTAATGGAAGATAGGAGACTTGAAAATTGAACTGTCGCCAATTGCATCAGCGTAACCTATCAAGTGATACAACCATATTGCGTGATAGTTTTCCGCGTCTTCTTCTTCCCATCGTCTCCAGCTATCATCGCCGATAAACTTTGCCATCATCATCCACTTTGGTGAGTCGGGATGGTCAGGCATAACCTTTGCCGCAAGAGCAAATCCATGTGCGCGGGCTATTGCACGGTTCATCGGTCCCCACTCTGGCAACAGCATCGTGTAGTTGCAGCTTTCAGCAATGTTCTGCTCGATTGCTTTCCTTTGCTCCCTGGTAAGCACACGGCTTTTGCTCACCCGACCATAGGCACTGACATATCTTGGAAAGTTGAAAAGATAATCTGGAATCGCTGGCAGACCATAGCGATAGTCCGAACGAGTCTTGACAAAATCTGGCGGATAGTCCTTCTTGTATTCTCCGAAACTTGCCAACAGTTTTGCTGCTTCCTGCGCATACTGCTGGTCTCCCGTTTCCAGATAGAGAAATGAAAGCACATCAGAGAGCGATACGACATAGTAGGGTGGAGTATAGCCAAAGATATTCTTGAGATCAATGGATTTTCGCCACTGCACAATGATGCTATCGAGATCTTGCAGCCCTTTTGCTGCCGCTACCTTCATATACTGTAGCATCTCCGGTCTTGACATCTGCCCGTGTGACGTCGTCAGCATTGATGAGATGGCGGTCAAGCAGATGATGAGAAAGATGATGCGCTTGTACATTTTTGCTCTCCTTCAATATGTCTTTACGTTGAAAGCTCTCCCAGCGTTCTTATTTTGCGACGCGAGATCCAGGATCCAAATCGGCTAGTATTCCCTAGTGAAAAAGAAATATAGGAACACACCGACGGCAACCAACGTTATCAACTTACTGCAAGGTTTGTATTCCCTCTTCAAATGACTCCAGGCTGCCGCAAGAAGATACATTGCAGCCAAAAGGACAAAAAGCACGCCGAAGCACTGCGGAGCCGATAGCGTTTGACCAAATCTTTCTGCCAGATTCAGGTCTCTGCTCGCAACTGAACCGTAAACGACGGGCAGATGTGCCACATACACAAAAAGCGACTCCTGTCCAGACTTTGCTACTATCCGCGATTTGTAACGGGCATAGTGTTCGAGAAGCCACAAGCTGCCACAAGAAAGCATCACCACTCCCAGCCGGATCCCAAACCAGTTGGGACTTGTATGCCAGAAGTCGTAGTGCGGATAGACTTGTATCGGCAAACTGTTAAAAAGAAGTCCACCTAAAATGAGGACGGCAGCAACAATCAGCAGTCGAGTGACAAACAAGTTCTCTTTCCCTTGCCGTCGAAAGGAAAGATAGAGAAATCCCACGACAGCACCAGACCATAGAAATCCTGCCCACGGGAAGAGCGGAAAGGGAGATGATTTTTCCGGGTTCAAGTAGTCCGCAACCGGGAGCGGAAGAACTGCTGAAAACTTCACGTCCCACACGAGTGGGGTGGTGAGCACAACGACGCCTGCCAATCCAACGATAGCCCAAAACAAGCGTCTCTGTCTCCGAACAATGAGCAAGAGAACAATCAGGATCAACAGGCTCACCACAATACAGTGCAAGATGTCCACACGTAAGAACGATATCCACTCGTCCGGACTTGCTTCGTGCACAAGTTTCCGAAAAGAGTAGAATGGTAGATGCAGCGCATAGGCAATAGCAAGAATGAAAAGTAGCCGTCCAATCTGACGGAACAGCGGCATCCTAAAGGCGAGATAGTCGGGAAACTTTCGCTCGCTCGTCACAGCGAATGCAAGCCCAGACGCAAACAGAAACGCCGGAGCGACGAACCCGTTCAACATATCAAGAGCTTTGAAAAAAAGAGTCCCCCTTGACGAAGAATCAAATAATCCGTGGAAAACATGTGCTTCCACCATCAACACCACTCCCCAACCACGCAGCAAGTCAATGAAGAGCAGGCGGGTAGGTCTTAGTTCCCGTTGAGGAGTGTTCTGCTGTTGTTCCATAGGCACAGATTCTCAAGAAGTGTCGAACTACGAATGCTGAACTACGAATGCCGAATAATTCGAAATTCGTCATTCGAAATTCGCAATTGTTCTGTTCAAGCGGCCAACTTGAGTCCGTAAAATACCTTACAACTGAGCTACTACACACTGCCCAGCTTTCAACTCGATTTTGCACTTAGCACTTTGCACCTTCCACCTGGCACTTGATAACTTGTCTACAATGATTCTCTTCCGCGTTGGCACAGTTAGCACGGTTCTTTCAGCATCCATGCAATTCATGTTTGCCACGACACAGATACTCTCTTTTCGCCCTTTGTGTCCTGCTACACGCACAAAGGCAATGATATTCGTATTACCCGTCTCAAGCAGCTGAAACGTTTTCGGTGATTGATCGGTGACGATTTTCTGGTATGCCGCCCGCAGACGAGATACCTTTGCTACCCAATGAACGAACTGGTTCTTGTTCAGCCAGTTGTAGGCGTACTCGCTGAAGAGCGGAAGCTGATCTGATGGCAAACGTTCCAACTCGTCAACAGTGAAGTCCAGCCCTGTATTGATAGGATACTCTTCTCCGAGTTCGAATCCTGAGTGGACAAATGGAATTGCCGGCAGGAAATTGTTGATAGCCCAGGATAATTTCGAGTAGGTGGTGCCACCTTTTCGAGCCGCAGCCCGAGGTGTATTGTGACTCTCAGGTGTAGCAAAGAAGGGAATAGGTACTCCTTCAGTGGACAACCGCATCAACAACCTTCTGAATTTGTCCGGATGATGCTGGTCAGACCAGCAGTAGCCAATAGCCGCGTTGTAACCCTGCTCTCGACTCTGGATTGTCAAGGAGAAATTCTCTTCCCAAAAAGCAAAATCAGGATTGTGGCGGCGAGCTTCTTCCTCGATCGCCTGTAACAGAGTTGGCGGCAAGGCATGTCCCATATCAATCATCACGCCATTGATGCCGAACTCCCTCTGATAATACGGAATGATATCAATGATCTTCTGCCACAGCGGCCTGTTGACATGTTCAGGCTTTGCGAGCTGCGAGTCATACATCCGGACAGTGTTGTAGCCGATGTAGTTGAACTCAGGATGGTCATAGAGTTTCAGGTATGTCACGTCATTCCACGGTGGCTGAGTGTCATCTGGCGGCCAGTCAGCGAACGCTCCCGGGATTCGAACCCTCGTGCCATCTCTGAGCGTACCGACATATCTCCCGTTCATCTTCTCGACGACAGCAGGAGTCTCGGTGAACATTGTTTTATATTCTGGATGAGGAGAAGGCAAATCACCGAAATCATTCCCATCCACCTTCCGATGAATACGAGCAAGTTCTTCCTCTGTAAAGATCGGTGAACCGTACTGCAGCTCGTTGAAGCTGCCCACCAGGCGATCTTCCACTGAATCCTTGATCCAGTAGTACCAGTCGGGATGCTCTTTAATCCAATCCCCATCCTTTGCAGATGTACGGAAAACAAACTCGACGACGACACGCAGGCCGAGAAGATGCGCCGCCTCGACAAATGCCTTGAACTCTGTCTTCACATCGAGTCCCAAGCTCGGTTCGCACTGATTCTCATCAAGTTCGTAAGGATTTCTAATTGCGTATGGAGAGCCGACTGTTCCTTTGCTGCCATCACGACCAATGGCGGTTGTGGGTAGAAGATGCACGGTATTCGCCCCGAGCCCCTTGATATATGGCAGAAGTGCGATGGATTTGAGGAAAGTGCCGGTCTCTCTGAAACCACAGTCGTTCACAGGAAGGTCTAGCTTCCCGTTGCAGTTGTGGTCGAAAGCAGTTGTGGTGCGAACAAAAACATTGTAGACCACCGCATCCATACTCCACTCCCCGCCTGTATGTTGACATCTTCTTGAGGTCCCGATTCCTCTCACACGCTTGCGACATCCTGAATCCAGAATCTCTCGCACCTTGTCTAGCGCGAACTGATAAGGATTCACTTTCACTTTCCGTCCCGCTTCGCGGGATGATGCCTTGCCGTCTATCCACAGACTTGGAATCTCAAAGCGGCCAGGCTTGCCTTTCGAAGTCCGCAATCTCTCTTCCAGCTGGCCCGCGACAACCGCGAGCGCCGATTGCGTTGTTGATCGCTGTGACATGATTGATTTCAGATTTGCCTAGGTCTCACCAACAGCTAACATCGGCAGTACGAATAGAGCAACGCTCTGTCTCTGCTTCTTCGTCCACCTCTCCCAATTTCTCGCATACTCCTCTACACCATCTTTTGTCACAAGGTCAACACCAGAATCAACGACAACTTGATAATTCTTCTCGCCTTCTTTGACGCTCTTCAAGATTCTAACACTTTCGTTTCCCTAACCAAAGTGCGTCTGGCCGACAAGTGTCTGAGCGTATCCCCGTCGGACATAGTCCCGCTCTCCAGGAAGTGAATCGAGCGCAATGACTATTAGCTCACCCGGCTTCTTGAATGCGAGTGGAGCAGGCGACGGACTCAAAAGCGCCCAATCCGCGATCATTCCCCATCCAGCTCATGATGCGCCTTTGTCAATGCCTGCATCACACTCACCCATCTGCTGACATCACAGCAAGGCTGGACATCCATGATTCTGACACGGGGGGCAGGCCTTGTGATCCTTTCTCCACGTCAATTCTTTCGGATATTGGTCTGATGTTGGTATCCGCGCCCTATGGACCTCAGCCGGAAATTGCTGAGAATAGAATCGAAGCAGCACCAGACTAATCTGTTGCGCCAAAGTTGTAGGCGAAGCCAAGCCATGGAATAAATGGAAAACCGGTGATCTTAGATCCAGCCGGATGAACTAAGGCTATATCAGCCGCCAAGTTCTCCCCAAAGAACCTAACTCCGATGGAAAGCCAAACGACATCCGAATTTGGTGGAATCCAATTCTCTGAAATGAACTTGACTGTATTTGATGCCCGCAGTTCTCCTCCTATCATCAGAATAGGTTTGTTTTGAAGTTCACCTTGCGCAAAACCCCAACCCAATCCGACCGTCAGCGCCTCATTTGATGTTCCGAACGTCCCAACGCCGTATGCAATTCCTACCCCCTCTTCACCCTCTCCAGTGAGGTTGATATACAAGATGCCTCCCGACAGATGAAGATTCCCCAACCGCGCAAATCTCACTCTTGGGGCTAGGTAGAACAGCTGGCTGCTGGCACCAGGTACAAGAGAGATTCCGCCAGCCAAACTAAGAAAATCCGTGACCCCTATAGCCAAGAAGGGGAAGAAGATCTCATAGGCAGAGAAATATCCTTCTCCCCCCTTGAGCACCCGGCCAGTGGGGGCAAAGAACAATCTCGTTTGGTTCGGATCAACACGGCGATACTCTCCAGCTACGATTCCACCCGAAAGGACCTGCATCGTCTTGACCTGCCCTCTGGGGATCGCCACGGGGATACCTGACAGGGTCGTGAAACTTATGAAGGTAGAGTCTTCACCAGAAACGTTCCCGATCACCTCAGATCCGTCCTTCAGCACAATCCTTAGGAGCTTCTGTTGGACAGTCGTGTCTTGCTGGGCAGAGGTACCCTCGGCAACCATGACCACAATACAAGTCAGCAACAGCAGTGTTGTTCCGATTCTCATGAATAGTACTCCTTTCAGCCCCCGGTTGACATGACGCATCATCTGGCTCCCATCTTATCGCCCCCTCTTGAGAATCACGGTAACAATGATCACTGCACCAAATGCCACCTGCTACCAATGTGCTGAGACGTTCAGAAGAACTAAACCGTTTCTCAAGATGATCATCAAGACAGAATCATGCACTGCACCGAGAATCGTTGCGCGTACATCTGACAGACTGATTCTACCGATGACCACTGCTGAAGAATCAGACCAGCAGCCCCCAGCAACACCCAAAGGCGCTGATAATCAAGGCTTCAACAGAAGCGGTGTCACGACTTCACAGAGTCCCAGCACTGAGCCGGCCGTCGGATCGATTCCGTCTGACATGATGACGACTGCATGACCCGCCGCCATGATCGCGATGAAGGACAGCACATTCAGAGCTTGGGAAATATTCGAGTAGTTCAGGTAGGAAGACTCGAAGCTTATGCTGCCGCCGCTGCACGAAAGCAACGAAGTGAAAGCAACAAGGACTGCAATCTCGATCAAAAGCGAAAACCAGATACCCGCCTTTCGATAATCGTTCAATTCGTTCCTTTTTCAAGCAGAGTCCATGTTTTCATGTGAACGATGCAAGCCTTCAGGAGAATTCCTGCTGAGCTGCTCTTCAAGGCAGACTACGTGTTCAGCCCAGAATTGACTGAGCTACCTCGCGGTAGTCTGTGAAATCTCGAAAGACACAGTCCGGTTGTTCCTCTAAGAGTTCTTCCATTGAGGAACCTCCTGTGGCAACAGCGATAGTCTTCACCTTCAGATGCCTTGCACACTGTACATCGTGTATGCTGTCTCCAACCACTACAATCTCTTTCTCCCTATATGGAAAGCAAGTCGTCAGTTGAGCGCGCCCGATGGCAATCTCGGCAACTTCTCTGCGCTGGATGGCATCACTCCCGAATCCGCCCAGCAGGTCCCCGTCCTGCATAAAGAAATGAAGCAAATTGGCGTTCGCAAGCTTAATCCTGGCGGACTCTTGAAGGTTTCCTGTCAGAAGTCCCAACACAGCTCCCTGTGCTAATCTGAGCTCTCCAAGCAGCGGCAGAACGCCAGGCATAAGACGAATGTCCTCTGGCTTCAAGGCCTCACGGATGATTCTCACATACGAGCCAGCGACTTCACCCATTCTGGCCAAAACGGTCTCACCGTCAAATCCGGCTTCTGTCATAACCTCGTATATGATCTGTCTGTCGGTCTTTCCTGCAAGTCGCCATCCATCGAGGGCCCCTCTCGATCCGAACACGATCTCCAGAGCATCGCCAATTGCCTGACGGGGCGCTTTGCCTGAGTTCAGCAATGTTCCATCTATATCGAACAGAACAAGCTTGTGCATCTCTCTGAAATGATATTTTCTCTTGAATTCTGCAGAAGCTCTCTTCAACGCGATGCCGAACAGCCCCGCCCCCCCGTCCCCCCCCGCGACGCACGATGTGCTCCGTTCCTTCAAACTGCGACAGGCTCGCTCGAGCATGCTCAAATAACAGAAATCAAGGAGCAAAATGATGAACGAACTCTCGAAATTCAGTCCCACACAGTTGGAAAAGACACCAGTGGAACGAAAATCTCATACTTTCAATGTTGCTTTAATTCTTGCATTTCGATCTATGAAATGTCTGTTGCGCTGTACTCGTCAGAGACGCTCGTAAGATTGATCATACCCTCATAGCCTTCTGCAAGCACGGCATGTCAACCAAGTATCTCATCCACCACATAAGCCATCAACAACAAAATCCGGCTCCGAAGCCAAATAGCCATGGATGTATCATGCTTCTTGTCGGCAATTCCCTTCGTCGTTTGCTCTTAACTTCTCGCCCCCGTTGACGACCCAACTGTCTGAACTCACCACACACCGGCCATGTTGGCACACTCCGCATTCCCCCCGTCAGCTCCATGCCATGGTCGAAGCCTGTGATCACTCCGGACGACAACGCATCGCCTGGCCCTGTTTTGTCAACGACTCTCTCAACTCTGCAGGCGGGAGCCGCCACCGATTCACCTTTGCTTGTCAAGTGACATCTCTTTGCGCCCAGCTTGATTCCAATGATCCCCTTTGCTCCACGAGCGCGAAATAGCTTCACCATGTCCTTCGACTCCGTGTAGCCAGTGAGCGCTCTTGCCACCTCGCAGCTTGGGACAAAGAAACCAATGATTTGCAAACAAAAGGCCCATATTGTCCGGTTGCGGTCCAACAGAGCCTGCGGCATCAATCAAAATCTTTGCACCTTCTTTCCCCTTGAGTATGTTCTTGACATCAGGCAAAATATCAGGTTCAGGTTCGGCATCATACTGTAGGAGCCAGGCGCGAGCACCGTGCTGGCGACAGGGCCTCTGAACGATCTAAGATGTCACACACTCGCGCACCCCCAAGCCCTCCCGTGAAGAGCTGAATACCATCCACGAACGTGAGAGTTCCTGACCGTATTGCTTTCTTCAAATTGATAGGTCGTCCGATGACATCGGCAACCAGGTTGCCGCGGATGATGGCATCGAACGTCTTGGAACTTCCGTTTGTCATGTGATCTGCCCCATATCTCAAAACACCAACCTCACCGTCACAATCTTGTGCTTTCCTACGATAAGATGGAGAGAACCATCTTCGTCTATTGGCAATGCCTGAACCATCTCCTCATTCAGATTCACCCAGCTTGCTGCTCTGAATTTTTTGTAGGCACACAGTTTTCCTTTCACCTCATAATCCATAATGTTGTAGAATCGCACAATCAAGCCGTTTCCGTCCTCACTCTTCTTGACCGCACTCAGAACCAGTTCATCAGGCTCCAGGACGACGAGACTCAGAATGTCAGGCAACGTTCCACCCGCTTTCTTGACATCATACCCCACGACGGGCGTGCTGAAGTTATGAGCATTCTTATATACCTTGGATTCTTTCCAGGAACCACGGTGAGGAACAATCGAATACTCGAATGTATGCTTCCCGAGACATTGTGCATCGGGAGTGGCGATGTCGGGTCCAGCCATCCGATCGCGTGTCATCAGATTGCTCTTGTTCAGCCAGCCAATACACCGTAACAGCGTGAGAGCAATTGTCGCCGTTCCCTTGCTGTTGACGATTTCATATTCGGGCAATCCTCTGATTGCTATGGTCAAGCCGTGTTCGCCGTCACTCACGGATACGAAGTGTCCTTGATGGTTCGTGCAGTAGTACTCGGATTTCCCCCTCTCGATTGGCTTTTCAGGAAAATAATTCTGTCTTTCCATGACATCGAAATGCCCATCAGCACAATTCTTGTCCGTCACAAATCCTGTTGGAAACCAGACGCGCAGACGATGGTCCTTCGCTTTGTTCTCCAGCTCCGTGCGAATATCAATGCGCGCGACGCCGGCATACAAAGTAATGTACGAAGTAATAGGACAGGTAGCTCGCTTCTCGCTTCTCTTCTTACGGCTCTCATGCAGTGACGCTGGAATTCGGAATCTGACATCCACCCTCAACGTCGCGCTCAGAGATCCTTTGGATACAAGAAACGTGCGGACCAAGGCACGTTGGCTTGTGAAGGTCTTAGACTTCTCGATGTATGAGTAAGTATATTCATCGCCGTCATCTTCCATGTCTTCTAACAAGTTGCAGCCATCGTACACCTTCTTCGTTATCTTGTCGAGAATCCGCAATGAACCGTTACTCTTTACAGTCACTCGGAAGAACTCATTCGCCAGCGAACGCTTGGTTGCCCGAATCGGCCTCGAGCGCCTCCGTAGTATTCCCTTCCTGCCCTTGTTCTGTTTCGGGACAACGTAGTAGGTGGCGTAGCCACAGCCTGGAATCCTGGCAAGGAACTGGATTTCAACGCCGTCGTAATGCTTGCAGTCGAGAAGCTCCACAGAATATGAATCCTTTCGACGGAGCACATCGTATGGCACGTTGTTTCCATCGGCATCAACGACGCCGAAGCTCCAAGCTAATGGATCTCCTGGTTCAAACAGGATTTCCATTCTCACAACCTCAGTGCGTTCCCAGTTTAATGGATTATACACCACGATCGGTTTGCCAGGTTTCGCTCCAGTATTGATGTTCTGAGCGAATTCAACGAACGCTTTGTCTTTCACGTACATTCCGATCTCTAGAGACTGCTTGAACCGGCTTACCATATCTTGATGCACTCCATCCGTCGAAGTGCCGCAGATGTCATCATGTGGATGATTCTGCAAGAGCAGTTTCCAAGCTTGCCAGACAAACGGTGCGTAGTCTCGTTTTCCCTCAAGCCAGGCATAGGCTGTGAACGGTTCAGCGTACTTCTCCAGCATCGTCTGCACCTGATAGTTCGCCTGCTTCAAATACATGCGTGCTGAGTAGACGCTACGACCAATCATGTGATGAATGTATCCAGTGAATTCCCCCTTGTGAATCTTCAAGCCAAGATGTCCCTTCAACGCAGCGTCAACGTAATCAGAGATCGTTCCCTGCTGAAAATGAACGTGAGGCAATCGTTGGTTCATGTATGATAGCATTTCAGGAAGTTCAGGTTGGGCAGAAGCGTGGTCGGTGCCGTTGAAGAACAAGAGATATCCAGTCTTGCTATGTGGCTTCAACGCCTCAGCCGCCTTCCGCATGGTTTCGACTGCAAGATCGAAATCTGGTTTTTCGCCTCGATGATCCGCAAACGGTACAGCGAATCCGAGGCCACCAGCGTTGAAGTATCCTTCTTTAAGATATATGGTGAAAATGCGCGAGCCGTCTGGCGCTTCCCAGAGAAACTCCGCACCGATATCATCAAACTCCTTTCCCATCCCCCGCATGAAGAGGAACGAGCAGAGATTGAAGCCCTGAAGAATCTGTGGCATCTGGTCAATCTGACTGAAGGGATCTGGCACATAACCTTCTTTCATCACTCCACCAAACTGCTCTCCAATCTTGTGACCGAGCATCAGGTTTCGGATCAACGCCTCGCCGCTGACCAGAAAAGGATCAGGGAGAACGTACCAAGGACCGATAATCAACCTTCGTTCTCTGATGAGCCGTTCAAGTTCACGGCGCCGTTCAGGTTTGATTTCAAGATAATCTTCAAGTGGCGCAGTCTGCCCGTCAAGAGTGAAAGATGTAAATGCGGGATTTGTGCTCAGAATTTCAATCAGATCGTCAATGAGTTGCACCAGCCGAATTCTGAATTGTTGGAACGTCCAGTACCATGCACGATCCCAGTGTGTGGTGGAAACAACGATACCTGTGTATTTCTTGTTCATGACCATGCTTTGCGGAAAATGATTACTGAGACAGAATCGTGCGCATCCTACCGCAGTGTTGAACCGCAGCGGTATACCTCAACAACAGGTCCGGCTCTTTTCGATACAGCTTTCTATTTCTTCATAATGAAACTCGTGCCAACATCAACTGATTTGCCATTCGCATCCTGACCGATGTAGTCCAGAACCATTCTGGCTCCACAAAGCTGGCAAGACGGGCTGTTCACCCAACTTGTGTGCGAGTCCGTGCCATAGGGTCCGAGTTCTATCGTGACTCTCTGTCCAGAGGCATATATTGATTCGAAGCCGTGATCCCCCCAAGCGGTCCCGTCCCTGGCAAATATCTGCATCTTCTTCCCAGTGATGTGCGCGCCGATACCACCAACCTCAAGAAACTTGACAGTAAAAACCCACACGGGACCACCAATATTGTGGTATGAACTCTCGCTCTCCAGAGTGTCGGGAAAGTCAATCACGACGGTTGCACCGTTGGTTAATTTGGCCAGGTTTGATCGAGCTTCCGAGGCAAACTTGCCTTGAGGATAACTCCTGAGATATTCTTGATAAGCTGACACCGTTTTCACGGACTCTGCATCTTTCCAACGATCTTCCTCTGAATCGCATCCTAAGCCAAAGAGGATGATGGTCACCACAGCGATTCTGAAATGCCTGGAAGTGAAATTCATTCTGTAACTCCTATTCCTGGAAGATGCAATGAATCATGACTGCCCTGCTAACAAATCCTACGTCTGCTTATCATCACGAATACTGGCGCCTAAACCTCCTCGATCCAAGATGGAATAGTCACTAACTTCTCAGGAGTACCAATCTGCCCGCGTCAGGGGCAAGCTGCTCTTACCCTGGCTAGGCTTGATAAGCAGCGCCTGATATACATTGAGCCGACCAATCCGAAATCCGTAAGCTGATCCAGACATAAACAAACGCCAAATGCGGTACGTCACCTCATCAGCCGCGCGTCGGGCATCGTCGTGATGCTGTTCCAAACGGCGTACCCAGTGACGCAGCGTTAGAGCATAGTGCTCGCGCAAGCTCTCCACGTCACGCACCTCGAAGCCACACGTCTCAGCCACGTGCAACGTAGCGCTGATCGGCACCAGTTCCCCGTCAGGGAAAACATAGCGATCGCTGAATGATGGTGCGCGTTGCACAGGATCGGTAGCATTGGACGCGATACCATGGTTAAGGAACACGCCACCCGGATGCAGCAGACGCCAAGCCCGTGCGAAGTACTCCGACAACTTTGATTCCCCAACGTGCTCAAACATCCCGACGCTCACTAATTTATCGTATCCTTCCAGCTCGTCCATCTCACGGTAGTCACGCACTTCTACACGACAGCGATCAGACAAACCGGACTGGCGGATGCGCTCTTTGGCCAACTCAGCTTGCTGTCGGCTGAGGGTGATCCCGACCGCCTGAACGCCGTAGTGCTGCGCAGCGTATATTACTAACCCACCCCATCCACATCCGATGTCAAGCAGGCGCTCGCCGGGACGCAGACGCAGCTTGCAGCAGATATAGTCCAACTTACGCCTCTGAGCCGTGTCAAGATCGTCCTCGGGTGTGGCAAAGTAGGCACATGAATACACCATCTGACGATCCAGCCACAGCATGTAAAAGTCATTGGGCACATCGTAGTGATAAGTCACAGCTGACCGATCACGCTCGATCGAATGACGAGTGCCGCTCATATGCGCCGCCTGACGACCTGTACGCGGTCGGTTGTCAGAAGGTAGCCTAAGCAGACGCCACATATGGCGCAGTGATTGGGCTACACCCCAGCGTCGCCTTGTAAGATAGTCTGCTAGGGGAAAAACGCCCTCGATATCACCTTCGATGTCGAAATCATCGTAGATGTATGCTTCGCTTGGCGCGAGTTCGTTCCGCTTCGAGAACATGCTACGCAGGGCACCGGGATGTTCAAGAACCAGGGTGAATCGAATTGGCTGTCCTGGTTCAGCATCCCACTGCGTGCCATCCCAAAACCTCACGGCAAAATCGCGTGGATGATAGTCGGCGAGCAGCTTCTGAATGAACGACAGACCTGCCCGCACAGTCAAATTACCGTTTTCCACCTGTCGTGCTTCCATTGCGGCTGAGTCTCATTAATTCACTGCCTTTTGGCACGCAGTCTCCCGTGCCTGCAGAGTGCGAGAGGCATATGCGCAAAAGCATTTGGCACAAAGCGTGTCTTAGGAACAATCTGGATGCGGAAAGACATCCTTAGCAATCTAACTAGCTGGAGTTTCGTTGAACATTGCACGAATTCGAGCGCGGTTACGGAGAAAGATATCCAAGGTCAGTCCGACCTTTTCGATCACCTTCTTGCAGTCCTTGTTGAGTGCTTTCGAAGGTCGTGAGAACTTGTTGTTGTGCAACTCCACGTATGCTACGGCTGCTCTGAGTTTGAGCACTCGCTGAGACAGATCAGTCACGATCTCTTGGGAACGCGGGTCACCGAGTAACCACCCCACCTGAAAAAGGCTCAACAGCCCCTGTGCCTCTCTGATCTTAGGCTCGTGGCGGCGGAACTCCTTGTGAAATTTCTGCCAAGTAAGATCGCTTCGATCTACCCGTAAAGCCGCTCGCGCAATCAAACTAGCCTTTCCCAACTCATCAAATGCGTATATAGCAAGTAACGCCGCCGAAAGCAAGTGCCTCCTTCTCTTGAGACAAAGGGCGTCCTTGTAGAAGCGCTCTGCATTCTCGAACGCGGCATTGAAGCCGGTCCAACACTCAGTACTCGATAAGGCTCTCATGGCCAGCCTTGTACATATGGCGTGTAAGCGTGCTGCGGAAGAAATCTGATGTCGTCTCTTGAGATTTGCACCGTGAACTGCGACTTCCCTTCTGGCGTGCCGAAGTCTTCCGCCGACGAATCAGCGATTGTGCAGATCAACCGGTCATTTGATCAACACCTCCCCCTCAATCGCTGCTCTCACAAACCCGTCCGCCTTTCCCAATCGTTCCTTCGCCTCCTCGAAGCCGACATTTGCTTTTATCATCACGATAGCAGTCTTCACGTGCCCCTTTGCTTCTTTCAAGACTCTCTCTGCTGTCTCGTAGTCCGCGCCGGTGACAATCATTGTCACTCGCTTTGATCGCTCGACGAGTTTCTGGCTAGTCATCTGGAGGTCAATCATCATGTTCTCGTACACCTTGCCAAGACGAATCATCGAGGCTGTGGTAATCATATTGAGCACAAGTTTCTGCGCTGTGCCTGATTTCATTCGGGTGGATCCCATAATAACTTCAGGTCCGACTTCTGGACATATCGCAACATCAACGCTGAGATTGAATTCGGAACGCGGATTGGTTGTGACGTATAGAGTCTTCGCACCCAGCTCATGTGCCTTTTTGATTGCACCAACGACAAACGGCGTTCGTCGGCTTGCGGCAATGCCACACACAATATCTTTTGCGTTCACATTCTTTTCCACCATCGCCTCTGCACCACCTTCTTCCTTATCCTCTGCACCTTCCTGCGAACGAAACAGTGCTTGAGGTCCACCAGCGATGATACCTTGTACCACCTCAGGCGGCGTTCCGAACGTCGGGGGACATTCCGAAGCATCTAAGATGCCAAGCCTGCCACTTGTCCCTGCACCGACGTAAATCAATTGTCCACCTTTCTTGAACGTTTCAACCACAAGTTCCACCGCTTTGGTAATGTAAGGGATTTCCTTCCCCACAGCGAGCGGAACTTCCTTATCTTCGTTGTTGATGATATTCAGAATCTCAGGAATTGATTTGGCATCAATCTCCATGCTGGCGGGATTCCGCTGCTCCGTCGTGAGCTTAGAGAGTTGATCAAAGAGGATTCTTCTATGCGGCATTAGACCACTTCTTTATTCAATTCCTATACGTCAAGGGCACTATTAAGTGTTTTCTAGATTGCAGACATTCAGAATTCAGTAGTCATGGGGCTTTCGGCGCCGCAAGACCAAAGTAAAGCAAGTTTCCGTGATTTTCGGTTCCTTCTTTGTTCTGACCCGTGACTTCTGCCTTCACTCGCATAGCTGCTCTGCCTCGCAGACTACAGATTATGGCATTTGCTCTGATCGAAACTCTGTCCCTACTCGATCCACGATTTCCGTCCCGAAGTGAAGTTTGGTCCCACAATCGTCTGTCCTGGACGGACGATGGCTTGGCTCCATTTCGAATCGTCGAAGTCCTTAGCCATCCAATTAGGCTCCTCCCTTGAACTCACTAACCAAGTGGAATCGGTCAACACCTTCTGCATCACGTTGCCCCCAGTTATCTCGGCATAGACATTCACACCTGCCGATTGGTTCTTGTCGTAGTTCAGTACCTCTACAGCAACTGAGTTCTTGCCAGAAGTCAGCAGCGATTTCATGTCAAACAGTTTGACACGTTCATTTTCCACTGTGAGTGAAAGTGTGGGACGAGCATACACCTCACCAAGAAATGTTCCATTGACATACACTTTCGCATGTGTGTTGCCAATGAGTTGAAGCAATGCGCTCTGTCTGTTCTCCGGCACTTCAAATGTCTTCCGGAAGAAAGCACGTGCCACCTGCAGACCTTTCTTTTCACCCGGCTGAGCATCAGGATGGTAAATCCAAACACTTTCGATGATCGGATCAACCCACAGACCATCGTCCCTCAGCTGCTCGATCTTTTCCTCCCAGTATGCGATCTGCCTATCGTAGCGAGCCATCAGGAGATGGAGGTTTGCCTCGAGATTTGTCAGAAGCCAGATCCTGCGGAATTCTTCTTTCAGTCCTTTCAACTCCTTCACCACTTCGTTTGCCATCTCGATCACTTTCCCTCTGGTAGTCTCCTTCGCCTCCGGTGGTAGAGTACTCTGTCTCAGTCTCCTGATCTGCTCGGCGCACTTCATTTTCCTTGCAAACCACATTCCTTCTTTAGCAGCAAACGCAAGATACTGCAGGTGATCAGAGTTTCGTGTGACATGCGGCGCAGCGTCTTCAAGGAGTTTCAGCACGATCGGCATCTCAGTTTCAAGACTCTGAATCTTCCAGAGCCACGGTGGCAGAGATTCCGGAACAGGCGGCAGGAAAGGATGGCGCCACAGCTCATCAAATTGGACCTGGTTGCTTATGTCGGACAGGATTGCGTAAATGATCTCAAGCTCATTTCGCGTGGTGCCGAAAAAATTAGGGAAGAACTTCTGGTTGAAAGTGAGATTATCTGCCGTGGTCGGCGACCACCCACACTCCCCTGTCCATGCGTAGCCATACCAAAGAAACTCACGCAGGTTCTCGCCGCCGTTGTCACCCCAGTTCGATGTCAACAGTCCAAGCGCGCCATTGTTGTAACCATCTCTTGCCAAGTTCTGAATGTTGACGACAGAGTTTAGATAGTTGGGAAATACCCGTCCGAAGTTCCAGACGGCAGGAGAGACAACGAACGAGAATCCTGACTTCTTGAAAGTCTCGACGCTGGAATAATGATCTTGTCCCCAATATTGCCAATCCATTATGACGACGTCTTTCGGAATCTGATCCAGAATGGTCGGATTGTTCAAGATGATGTCACCGTACATCATCACGCGTTTTCCGCATTTCTTCAGAATATCATAGACGCGCTTGTAATGTTCAGCATGTACTTCCGCTACCCCCAACTTCTGCACACGTTCTTTACTTGCTCCTAGTCCGACATCCCACGTCTCATCCGCCGCCATGTGAAAATATGGTGAACTGAACGCCGCACACAGGTCCGACAACAGATCGTCGAGCAACTGATAGGTCGCCTCATCCGATGGGTTCAGGCAAGTTGCGCCGGGCATCTCAGCATACTTGATATATTCAGGTTTTATCAGGATATTCTCACAGTGGCCTAAAGTCTCAAAAATCGGAACAATCTCGACGTGATACTTCTTTCCGTACTCATCTAGTTCCTTCACCTCCTCTGCGGTGAGCGCTCCTCGACCTTTCCCAATCAAAGGATGCTTCTTGAATGTGAACATGTCTTCGAGATACGGCATGTACAAGTTCATTTTGTAGCGACTGAGAAAGCGAACGATCTTCTCAAAGTTATCGAGAGTCGAAACCTGTCCCCGACTGATATCATCGGTAACGCCTCTCATCTTGAGAAGCGGATAATCTTCAATCCTCACGCCTGGGACATTCAAAGCCTTCCCGACGGGCTTCACAATCTGGTTGAACGTCATACAACCGTAATACAAGCCTCGCGAACTCGATGCGAGAACTGCAACGCCCTGTTTGTTCACGTCAAGTACGTAGCCTTCGTCTTTCATCTGATCAGAAAGTGATAGCTGGCGTTGCGTACCAAGCCGTTTTGCAAGCGGGCTTCGTTCGGGACTGCCCAAGAAGATGAAATTTGTTCTAGCTTCCAGCTTGCCTTCTCTTGCGATCTTCAGCCGAAAGCCCCCGTATTCTCTCAACTGGTCAATCAGTTGATTAGCTGCGAATTGCTCCTCATCACCGCTGCCTGTACCCAGAACAATAACGGTGGACCGCGTAATGGTGAACTGATCCCCTCTCCACTTGACTGAGCGAGGTTCAGGGATGACGTGAATCTCTTTTTTCCCCTGCGCCTGAAGGGATGTTGATGTTGACATGGTAGCTACAAGGAATGAGATGATCAACAATAGAACGTTTTTCATGATGCGAATCCTGAGACTGCGGAGTAATGTGCTGAGGATCGCCCAGAGCCACGGTCGGGGCGGTGGATAAACAACTCAGGCATTCTGCTGCGTCTGCGGCTGGGGTGAAGAAGGCTTCTTTCTCGTAGCCACGGCAAAAACCACAAATAGCATGATGACCGCAGCGACCGCAAGGCTGACCAACAGTACAGGACTCTTCGAGCCGCCTCTCACGACAGCTGTCAAGTGAATATCCTTCGTCAAATCGGAAAGCCTATACTCCCATGTCAGAACGTTCCCCTCGACCTTTGTGGCGTTACTGGATATCACATCACCGGGCATCTCGAAAACATACGTGAGCTTGTACTGCTCCATGCCCATACCAGTGCTACTGGAATCCGACTTCAACACGACACTGAGAACTTTGTTTCCATCTTTCTCCTCAAACTTGCAGAGGTTTTTCTCAAATCCCTTCGCCTCATCTATTTTGTTGAAGTCTTTGAAAGCCAGATCAACGAAAGCATGCTTCAGACTATCCTTCGTCTCGATCTTGATGCCCTTGATAGTAATGTTATCTGACTTGTATTGCTCGCGAATCTTCCCCTCGTCGAAGCCAAAGTTGCTGGATCCGAGCCACTGGACATCCGATTCTTTTGCCCAGTAGTGAATCTGCATTGTCCCGGAGCCGTCGTAGTTGAGCTTTGTCCGCTGCTCGTAGTTGATGCAGCCATAAAACAGAACCGAGAGAATCACTACCAGCGAGGCGGCAATAGCGTATCGAGAGACGTTTCGTTTCATGCCAATGATCTCCTGAATGTTTATCTTGATATCTATATTTTGGATTGATAACTGCTGATTGTCAATTCCTCATCGTCGTAAGCTATGACTCCCAAGGACTTCCCCCGTCTTCAGATCTCTCGGACGGTGTTCACCAACTCTCCAATCTTTTCAATCTTCCCTGTGATGGTATCGCCATCTTTGATTGGACCCACACCTTCCGGCGTTCCTGTGGCGATCACATCCCCTGGCTCAAGCGTAATGTATTGTGTAATGAACTCGATAATAGTCGGAATGTCAAAAATCATATTGCTGGTGTTCGACTTCTGACGAATCTGACCGTTTACAGAGAGTTCGATGTCAAGATGCACAGGCGGCTGTATCTCGTCTGCGGTTACAATCCACGGTCCCATCGGTGAAAACGTGTCAAAACTCTTGGAGCGGAACCATGGATTCTTCTTCTCGATATCGGCTTTCTGCATTTCCCGCTCTGTGATATCAAGGACAATCGTGTAGCCAGCCACACAATCGTAAGCCTCCTCTCTGGGAATCTTCTTTGCTCTCTTGCCGACTACGACACCGAGTTCGATTTCATGTTCCACCCGCCCAACACCTTTTGGAATCAAGATTTCGTCCCCGTGACCAATGACTGAGGAACTTGCTTTAGCAAAGATGATTGGTTCACCAGGAACAGGATTCTTCCCTTCTTTGGCATGAAGAGCATAGTTTCTCCCAAGAGCAACAATTTTGCCCGGTCGGTGAATTGGAGCCTGAATGTGATAGCCCTCCCCAACTGCGAAATGCGACTGAAGATGATGGCGCTCGACAAGGTCCATCACGCTCATAAAGTCTTCCCGCTCAAAGCGACCAAGCTCGAACAGGTCGTCCAGTTTTCGTATCGGAGCAGTGACTCCTTTCTGAGCAACAAGACAGTAGGACTGCAGCGCCCGTGTATAGTCAATCACTTGCTCACCGACGAAAATGCCGATCGCATTTTCGTCAGCAATCTTCAAAGAAGCAATTCTCATACTTTCCTTGTGCAATTACTGTTTTCGTGGCACAATCGGCAGCACGACGTGAGAAGGATGCTCGCGGTCGTGGAATATCTTTTGCTCGGCCGTTTGCATCTCGGTTGTTTTCCCCAGCGCCTCACCTGTGTTCAGATTGCGGTCGTATTTCGGGAAAGCACTGGAGGAGATTTCGATCCTGATCCGGTGTCCTTTCTTGAACGTTTGGCAGGTGTTCCAGCAGTCAATATTGTAGGTATACACGCGTCCAGGTTCGGTTAGAGAAGGTTTCTCCATTCCGTCGCGGAACCGTGCGCGTACCATTCCATCTATCAGTCTCTGGGCATAACCATTGGGCCACACATCTATCAGTTTCGCCATGAAGTCCGTATCACGAGCTGAAGAAGCGGCGTAGAGCTGAACGCGGATCGGACCACAGATCTCAATGTCTTCCCCCAGCGGCTCGCTGCTGTACACGAGGATGTCGTCGCGACGCTCGACGGCGCGATAGTCATCAGGACCGCCAATCTGAGCGAACGATGGTTCCGTTATGAACGGTACAGGCCGTGCTGGATCATAGCTGTAGTTATCAGTCGGCTCGGCAGCCGGTTCCTCAGTCGAAAGCGTGCCATCTCCGAAAAGGCTGTTCGCGCGACCCTTGCTGTGGAAAAAATATTTCGTCCATTTGGTACGGGCTATCGGCCATTCACTCTCATTGGTCCACGAGTTATCTCCCATCACGAAGATCCGTACAGGCTGTTCTCGCATAACACCATTGTCAATCCCTTTCAGCCAGTAGTCAAACCACCGGAGCTGGTAGCCGTTCAAGTCAATCACTGCCGTTGATCCGAAATCAACTTCGCCGAGTCTCGATGTCGAATTGACGGCATGGGGCCATGGTCCCATGAGCAGCTTCTGGCTGCGACGAGCCTGCTCCGAGGGACCCTTCGTTGTCATACCGATGAAGTTGAGTGGAGTGCCCATCTGTTCATCATCGTACCAACCTGAAACATGCAACACTGGTACGTTCACTCGATCATACTTGTTCTGGTATCGGAGTGGCTCCCACCAGTCATCGAGTCTCGCATGATCCACCATTTCCTTCCAGTATAGATTAAGTCTGTTCGCCGATTCATCCATCGTGTACAGTGGGAGGTGCTTGTGTACTTTCGTCCAGTCAACCGCATCCATGTTCTGCAGAACATGACCAGATGTGTAGTGATACCAACTTATGTCCATCGGAAGAGGCACACCTGTTGGCCATTCGACAAATGGATCTGAGGGGGTGACCAGTGCGATCATTGCTGCCAAGTGCGGCGGCTGATGAATGGCCGTGAGCCATTGAATGCGTCCGTTGTATGAACCTCCAATCGTTCCGACCTTTCCCGTTGACCAAGACTGCTGCGCGCACCATTCAATGGCATCATAACCGTCAATCCCATCATTACGATACGCAACGAACTTACCGTCGGAATCTCCTCGCCCTCGAACATCCATCGCAACATATACGAATCCGCGCAACGCAAAGTACCGACCTTGGTTAAGCGTACCACTCCCGTTCTTGTTATATGGTGTGCGCGAGAGTATCACTGGAAACCGACCTGCTGCATCGGGGCGGTAGACGTCGGCTGAAAGTTCTACACCGTCACGCATCTTCACCCTTTGGTTGAAATCAATCTTGACAGCGTAGGTTGGCTGTGAACCCGCTGAGTCCACTCCCCATTTCTCATGTCCTAGAGCCTGCAACTGGACCGAACCCGCGAACACTAGCACTGCAATCAGCAAGGATGCAAAAGCAATTCTTATGCGCATTAACGTACCTCCGAGAATATTCAATTGTCAATGAAGAAGTCCCCCTGAACTCGTTTCAGGGTTTGGAGAATAGATGCTGAACCAAGTGGAGCTCAGCGCCATGGCGCCAAAGGCGCTCATTCAGCATGACTCCAGTAAGTGTCCCAGCGAGAACTATTCATGCCTGTTTGTGGGACGACTCGTTCGTGAAGCAGCTATTTCTTCTTCGTGGTCCTCTCTCGGATAGTAGCTTTCCTGAAATCCAGTACCCTTTCCTTGTTTCCATATATCATTGTTATTCTTTCGCTTCCGACATCTGCTTGCAGAAACGGACTATCGAATAACTTGTGGTTGCCCAGCACAATCTCCTGCCCATTCACCATTCTCTTTCCGTCATAAGAAAAGCGCATCGTATCACCCGGAGTTCTGACATAGCTGACCACCAATCCTTTGCCAGATTCATCGAAGTCAATCCTGCTAACCTTCATCTTGCTTTGAAATGCTTCAAAGGAAGGATACTCATCTGCCGAAGCCACTTCGACTACGCATCCATTCTTAAGACCGTTGCTCTTTAGCCGGAAGCATATATCCTCTTCCTTCCACTGATATGATTTCAACGGATAATATGCGATGAACGTTCTGCCTCCGCGACAGAAGATCCATCCCGACATATCTTCTTTCCGCTCATCCAAGTCCTTCGGGAAGAAGCCATCAATATGTTTGTTCTGCTCGCTGGGATCAATGTTGTACAAAACGATGATGGCGTTCTTGTACTGGAAGGTTTGCTCATAGGGAGAACTACTTATCCACTTATCCTCCTTGCTGTAGCTGGTCTTGGTCGAAGCCACCTCTGCCACGCCCAGCTTTTGCCCCTCCTCAGGAAAGAACATTGCGAGTTCACGACCAGAATAGTAGGGGTGAAGCGTGAAGAGAGTGCAATGGGGCTTGTCGGATGCAAACGTCACATCCCACGTATGCTGCTGTATTGGCTGCAGAATTCCACCTTGCAGTGAGCCCAGACAGAAATCCTTTGTCATATAGCTATATTTGTACACCGGAGGATTTCTTTCTGATCCAAATCGAATGATGTTACGAACGCGCTTTTGCTCAAGGTTGACGTACGGCTTGGTACGATCTGTCGCAATACAATAAATCACCTCGGGCAAGCGATAGGAACTTATCGCAGCAAACAGGGCTTCATATCGAGGATAGAAATCAGTCTGTCCAAAGAAGAGCCAGCCGAATCCAGTCGAACCAGTGTGCTTTGGATCAACAACTGTTTCTTGGTAGTCCCGGCTGTGACCACCGCAATACATCCCGTTCAAGTGATCTACCGCATAATCTGCCAAGAGATAATCAATCATCATCTGGGCTTTCCGTTTCATCACCGGGTCTCTGGCGAACTGATACAAGACGAACAAGGAAGAGAGATAAAACCCGGAGTAGCTGGGTGAATCGAATTCTCCCTGCCCAATGGTTGTTGTCGTTTTCATCCAATAATTCAACCATCCCTTTGCGTCATCCAGATTCTCTTTGGAGCTTTTCCCGTTGAACCACTTTGAACCACTTTGGTTAGGCCAGGTCTGTGCAGCCAAGTAAAGAGCGACATAATACATTACCCAATGGTTCTCGGTGTCACCTCGGTAGGGAGTGTATGTCGTCCAGAGGTTTCTTACCTTCTGCCGCAGTGCAGCCGGTATTCTGTCCTTTCCATACAAGTACGCCGCCATCAGAGGATAGGTGTAAAACATCTCGCCTCTGGGTTCACTCACCAGTCGTGCGAGAAACTTGTTGGCAGTTCCAACGTCTTTCTTTGTGGCATACTTTGCTGCAATGGCAGCAAAATTCGGGTTCACCGTCATCGTATCAAAATAGGTGATGAGTTGTTGACGACGAACAGCGAAGTTCCGATCAAACTCTCTCGAGGTGCTGTATGCCAGCTCACATGAGAAGAGAGTACTTATCAGTAATAACAGGCACCATATGCGCTGCATGGCACTGATGCATGTCCTGCATCGCAAGCGACCCAGCCCAAAAGGATCTAGAATATGACTCTTCATTTTCGTGAAATGATTGTACATCCTGGTTAGTCTATTGAAGTTGTTGATTATCGTATAACTATATTCCATACCTGAGCATTCTCCAATCCAGCGTGCTGCCACGTCTGTCCCTCGTCAACGCTCCGGAACATCCCACCACCTGTCGTTCCGGCAAAGATCACGTTAGTGTCCGTAGGATCAACAGCAAGCGAGTGAATATCTAGAATGTCGAAACCCGCGCTGCTGTTCTGCCACGATTCTCCACCATCCGTCGTCTTATAGACGCCGCCACCGTATCCACCCGCGTACATGATCTTGTCATCCTTAGGATCAAAAGCCAACGCAAACACGGTCAGGTGGTCCAATCCCGTGTTAATCTGTCGCCAGGTCTCTCCTCTGTCAGACGATTTGAATACACCGTCATCTTCGGTACCAACCACCATCATGTTTTGATTCAACGGGCTTCGCACGATTCTCCTTATGCCTTTTCCTTTCAATGCGGCTGCTCCGACAGGTTGCCACGACTCAGCGGCATCTCTACTGACATAGAGACCATTCTCCGTGCCAGCAAAAAGCACCTTAGGCTGAACATCATCTATTAGCAAAGCAGAAGTGAACGTATCACTCGGTTCTCTCAATCCTTCAGCTTTCTTGCTCCACGACTTTCCTCCATCGGCTGTTCTGAAAACGCCGTACGCTGTTCCAATGTACACGATCTTTGAATTGGTCGGATCAACGCAAACCTGCAACACCTCTGTGACTTCCCAATTTGTCGTGATCTTCCATGTCTTTCCACCGTCGGTGGTCTTCATTGCACCGTTTCCGCAAGCAGCCCAGATGGTTCTTCCACCGGAAGCAGGATCAATCGCCAGGGAAAAAACACGTCCATTCTTCCAGCCAGTGTGCTGCCAGCCCAGGTTCCGTGTGGTGCTGTAGAAAATGCCCGACTGAGGATTTGGGGCGCCTACTACGAACTTTCTGTATCCTGGAACCGCGGCATAGACTGTCGGCTCTTGTGCCGAAGCGCCGTGGATCGAAATCACAGAGAGAAAGGGCGTGAAGAGGACTCTTAAGAAATGTTGCTGCAATCTGATCATACTGACCCCTATTATTTCTGATTCTTTGGTTCGAGAATAGCCGCCTTATCAAAATCCAGGACCCTCACCTGATCACGGTACGTGATTGTGAGTTTCCTGATTCCCACCTCTCCCTTAAGGAACGGACCGTTAAATAACTTGTAGTCTTTGAAGTTGACAGCCTTGCCATTCAGCAATCGTTCACCATCATACGTGAACATCATCTTATCTCCAGCCGATGTCGTGTAGCTTACTGCCAAGGTCTCGTTAAAATTTCGCACATCGAGTCTATTCGACCTTATCCTTCGGCAGAATCCCTCGAATCCCCCCACTGCGGAGTACTCATCTGCAGAAGCGACCTCAACAACGCAACCATTCTTCAGATCCGGACTTCGAAGGCGATAGCAAATATCCTCTTCAATCCATCTGTACGGTCTCAGAGGATAGTAGGCAATATAAGCATTTCCTCCCAAACAGAAAATCCAGCCCGATGGATCCTCAATCCTATCTTCAAGGTCTTTGGGGAAAAAGCCGTCAATGTGTTCCCATGTTGTTCCAGACTCGATGTTGCAGAGGACAATGATCGCACTCTTGTGCTGAAAAGTTTGCTCAAACGGTGAGCTGCTTGACCATTTGTTTTCGTCGCCGTAGTAAGTATGCGCCTTCGACACCGTCTCTACCATTAGTTTCATCTCTTCGGGAAAGAACATTCCAAGCTCACGACCCGATGTATATGGATGAACCGTGAAGATCCGATTGTAAGGGCTACTGGAAATATAAGTCACATCCCACGTATGTTCCTGAATCGGCTGTAGAATACCCCCTTGCATTGAACCAAGACAATACTCTTTCGTCATGTAGGTGTATTTGTACACAGGAGGATTACGTTCGGGACCTAGCCGCACGATGTTGCGCACTCGTTTCGTCTCAGTATGAATATAGGAATTATTTCGGTCTGTTGCAATACTGTAAATGATCTGCGGCAACCGATAGGTGCTGAACGTCGCCATCAGCGGCATACCGAAGTCCCGACTTTTCCCTGGAAATTCTGTCTGACCAAAGTACAGATAACCCCAGATGGACATCGGTGAAGTCTTAGGTTCGACAACGTTTATCGGATAGTCTCGGCTATGCGCGCCGCAATAAATGCCCTGAAGATACTCAACGGCAAAATCAGCGAACAGATAGTCGAGCATCATCTCAGCCTTCTTCCTCATTGTTGGATCTGAGGCAAAATCATAGAGCAGTAACATTGGAGCGAGAAAGACCGCATGATACGTCGGTGAATCAAACTCACCCTGACCGATCGTAGTGGTGATCTCCACCCAGCGGTCAATCCACCCTTCGGCTTCTTCAAAGTTCTCCTGCGAACTCTTGCCGTTGAACCACGTCGAGCCGTCCTCGTGAGGCCAGGTCTGCGCGGCAAGGTAGAGAGCGGTATAATACAGCAGCCAGTGATTTTCAGTATCGCCTCGGTATGGCGTGTAGGTTCTCCAAGTCTCTCGGACTTTCGCCTTCACTCCGTCAGGTAGCTTGTCTCGATTGTAGAGATACGTTCCCATCAGTGCATACACAAAGAACATGTCTCCAAACGGATGTTCCAGCATCTCTTCAAACAGCTTGATGGCTTTGGAAACGTCTTTCTTCGCAGCGAACTGAGCGGCTGCTGCAGACAAACCCATCGAAGGATGTGCCTCAGTAAATGCAATCAACGCCTCACGGCGTGCTTCGAATTCTCCGTTGTAGATTTCTTGTGTCATGAGGTCACTTAAAGCAATCTGAAGAAGTCAAAACGGAAACCTATCATCCATCTTCGCATCCGACAGTTCTTTTATGAATCTGCTGATACGATGTACAACGACATCAACGTACTTCTCCCCCTTCTCCGCTGAAGCCTTGCGCGGATCACCTGCACCTGAACTCTCCGTGAGCAGATGCCAAGGGCGCGTGATCATCACCCATCCTTTGTTGATCGCCTCAAACCGTGTGGGTTTCGTCATTCCGTCGCCCGCGTCGGAGAAATGGATAAGGTGTCCAAACAAAGCCATGCCCACACTTGTCTCCATTTCGCCAGCGTGGTCATCTGGATTTTCGAAAATGTCTTTGTACACATCTTGTCCAACCTTCCAATAGTCTATAGCACAGACGAAGGATTTCGTTGACCCGTACACTTCCCTGAGCAAAGGTTTGAAATCATTGCCACCATGCCCATTGAAGATCACGAGCTTCAGAATGCCGTGTTGCTCCAACGAATACATAATGTCTTTGATCATGCGATTCACTGTCTCCTGGTGGACATTTATCGCAAGTGGAAACTTCATCAGGTTCGTAACCACACCGTAAGGTATCGTGGGCAGCAGTATTACCTTCGCTCCCATTTCCACTGATTTCCTGCAGATCCGTTCAGCAATATTGCTGCTGTGAAACGTATCCGATCCGTACGGGATGTGATAATTGTGCGGCTCGGTTGAACCAACTGGCAGAACAGCGACTTCGTACTTCGTGTCCTTCACGGTTTTATATGTTGTTTCCTCTAATTTCCACGTCATATGTTCTCCGGTTAGGATCACTGATTTTGGATTTCTGATTCAGGTAGGGACAGAACACTGTTCTGTCCCTGCCTGCTTCCTTACCTCACAGAACTCCCCACTTGCCTTCTTCCGCTGTACGGCAAACACCGAGCAAGAATCTTCCTCATATTCTCGCCAAGTATCTTTCTCTTCTCCTTCTCCGAAAGATGCGAGTAGGCTACCCAGCCGAACTGCGGGATCGGATCACGCATCGGCTGATCGGTACCGAATAGAACCTTGCCCGCACCAACTTGCTCAACCATGAATTCGATTGAGCCGTAAGTAACGGCGGTAAACGTAATCTCCAAGAATACGTTCTTCCGCTTCTTCGCAAGCTCACAGTGCTCGCGAGCAACTTTGAAGGAGATACCTGAATGCGCTAAGAGAAAAGTGATGTTCGGATACTTCTTGCTGACTTCATCAATTTCTTGAGCGAATTTATCCGATGGGTGCATCAGCGAAAACAAACGATGCGCATTCCCGTAGCGATACCATTTGTCTAACTTTGGGCTATTGTATGGGACCAGAGTCCTGGGATAATACGGTTTCATCCCTTTGAACCCGAACTCCCTGTAGCATCTCTTCAGTTCGATGCCCCAATCTTCGACGTAATTGGGATCGAGACTCGCATACCCAATGAGCTTGTCAGGAAATTGTCTTATAGCATCATAGACGATCTGATTCCCTAGATCATAATCAGACCAGATTCCGACCCAGGAACTGATACAGGTCTTGTCAATACCAATCAACGCATTCCGTTCGACAATGCCTTTCGCGTCACACTTCGGCTGCGGCATGAAACCAACGCCTTCACCACCATCGTGGCTCATGTGCGCGTGAGAGTCAATAATGAGAACATCTCTGAGTTGCCTGCCCTCCTTTGCAAGTGTAAGTATCTTATCTTCACTCGGCTGTTCGGAATACGGCTCAGGCAATGTGTCGAGTCTTAGGAGCCGAGCGAGATTCCCACCAGAGATGAGTTGTCTTTGTGCGTCGGTGATCTCCGCATAGTCAACGAACGCCTTAGCCGCACCAGGACTTTTCTCTGGAAATTCTGTTCCGAAAAGCAATCGCTCTGCGCCGAACAGTTCTGTGAACCATTCTACACCACGATTCGCCTGGAACGATGAGAACTCTATGTGGATGTTCTTGTGCTTCTGCATGAGTGGAATCATCTGTCGTGGAGACTCCCAGCGGGTCGCAAGCATGACAATTCGTAATCCCGGATGAGCAGAGCACAGCGCATCAATCTCCTTGAAAGAGGCCTGTGCATAGTTCTCATAAAGCCCGCACTCGACAAAGAGAGGAATTTCGTTTCTTTCAAGCTCAGAAAAAAGCTCGCCGCAAGTCATCTCATCAAAGCCGTAGTGATGAAGTTTCGGAAACATTCTTGCAGCACGGATACCGCTATCGAGCATTTGGTGAACGAGATCTTTCGGGATCGCGATATCCCCGCATTGATGGGGCATGACTGCCCAAGCACCTAGAAGACGCGGACTCCTTTTCAGCTCGCTCATCAATGCCCTGTTGCCAAACGTGGGATCATACTCCTTCGACAGCGCGTGAGTAACCAACGCACCGTGAACGCCGCAGTGTTCCATTTCTTCTATAAGTCTCTCTGTTCTCCAAGCTGCCCGCTCATCCTTTGGTCCTCGCCGACCAACCGTGACGTAGCAATCGAGATAGATGATATTCTTCATGCATCTCCCAGAATAACAATAGAGACAAACTGCTTCACTGCGCTACTAGTGACGTGTTGAATCTCTCGTACCTTCCTTCGCCACTATCTCCAACGTTCGCGCTAATGCTTTCCGAGCCTTATCCAGAGTCTCGTCAATATCTTTCTCCTTGTGTGAGTAGGATACGAACCAGAAGACGTTGGCGAAGATACCTTCACGATACAGCTCCCGCTTAAAGATGAAATCGAGTCGTTCGTTCTTCAACCGATCTGGCGAATCGAATTTCAGATGAGATCCTGGTGGCAGTCCAACACATCTTGCTTCAATGTCAAGTTGCGACGCAATCGTGTCGAGACCCTGCATCAATCTTGCCCCCATCTTCCAAATGTGCTGGTGCACGTGCTCGTTTCGCATGATTCTCAGCGTCGCAATTGCGGCTGCGATTGAGAGAGTCTCACCAGCATACGTGGTCAACACGACAAAATCATTCAGCTTCTGCATGTACTTCTGCCTGCCTGTGTAGGACGAAATCGGATAGCCGTTGGCAAGTGCCTTCGCAAAGGAGGTAAGGTCTGGAACAACACCGAAGTATTCCTGTGCACCGCCAAGTGCGAGACGAAATCCCGTCAGGATTTCGTCAAAGATCAGGAGACTGCCATGTTCCTCCGTCAGTCTTCTGAGAAGGCGAATGAAATCCCCGCTTGTGTTTTCACCGAAGTCATAAGGTACGGTGAGGACACAGGCGATCTTCTCTCCATACTGCCGAATGATTGTTTCAGCTTGCCCCATATCGCCCCACGTGAGTTCACGCACGCAATCCCTCATCATGTCGGGAACGCCGCCTCCCAATCCTGCAGCTGTTGCGAACCAATCAGGATATCCGTGATAGCCACAGGTAATGATCATATCTCGCCCGGTGTAAGCACGAGCAATCCGAACAGCACAGGAGTTGGCATCCTCACCCGTCTTCATGAACCGCACCATCTCAGCACTAGGGACATAATCATGAAGAAGCTGTGCGAGTTCGAGTTCAATCGGGCTAGCCATGCTGAAAAGAACGCCTTTCTCCATTTGCTTACGGACCGCTTCATCAACCTCGGGATAGCAGTAGCCAAGTATGATGGGACCGAGTGAAAGCCGATAGTCAATCAACTCCCTACTATCAATATCCCACAACCGACAGCCTTTTGCTCGTTCTATGTAGTAGGGCATCACGCCAGCATAATCTTCGATAGGGCGCTTAGCATTTGTCTGCGTACCCCAGGGAATGAGCCTTAGCGCCTGCTGATAGTGTTGTTCAGACTCGGTCATAGTTAGTCGCTTCGATTAACAGTGCACATTTCCAATTGCTGAAATCAGCGATAAGAAACAGGAGGCAAGAAATCCTTATACTGACTTCTTGCTTCTTGTTTCTGGGGTTCTGATTTCTTAGATCCCAAACACATCCTTCTTCACCTCTAAGTAATACAGATAGTTCTGATAAGACACGTCCGGCGGCACGCGATGGTCAACAAACGGAATGTACCCACCTTGGCGGACAAGCCTCTCTACCCGCTTCACTTCAGCAACGATCTCTTTCTTCCCTTTTGCCAGCTCTCTTTTGTTCACGCCTCCAAAGAGCAACACCTGCTCGCCATACTTTTCCCGCCATCTTTGGGGGTCGGCACCCGCAGCGACCTCTATCGGAAACATCCCCCGTACACCACCTTGAATCCACAGACCGACAAGCTCATTCATGTTTCCATCGCAGTCCACATAGACAACGTCGCAACCATGTTGTTTTAGAACATTGCTGATGCGCTTGTACCGAGGCACCATGAACTCCCTGAACATCTCTGGCGAAATGATCGGTCCCTGGTTAAATGCCATGTCCTCCCAGATCGAACCGAAATCGAATTGGACATCCTTCAAGGATCTTTCGATGGTCGCAACAACCAAGTCAGTGATGCATTCCATCATTTCATGAATCAGTTGTGGATCATCGTAACATGCGAGACTTACTCCCTCAAATCCCATCCAATCTCGAATCCATCCGAAGAGACTCCCCAAGTTGATTCCTAAGGGATAATCTCGGTGCCTCCAGTTCTCAACCATCTCATTCCAATTATCGGGATAGCGATCTGGAGCAGTAGGATTCAGCCGTTCTCTAAACCGCTCAAAATCGTCTCTGGTCTTTATTGGAAACTCAATATACTGCGGAATTGAAGAATCACCACTTTTCATTATCCTACTCTTCACCCCATCACCATCAATGACGATCTTGTATTGCTCATCTTCTTCGAGAACTTGATATCCGAAAGTGGGATGCAGCCCAACATTCACAGGAGCCGTGTCCCGTCTACCGAAACCGAAATAGACATCCGCCTTATCGTTGTCGTCAACGAATTTAGGAAGCCCTTGCTGATGCCAAGCGACAAAAGTGTCATCCCAGTAGCCGAATTCTTCGTTGGGAATCCTATCCACACTCTGAAAGTGCATGCATCTTACCCATCGTTCACGCCCGGTCATTGTGCCTGCGTTGTTTATCTTGGGAAAGTTCTTCCCCTGCTCTTTTAGTTCCAATAAATGCTGAAGCTCTCGTTCATCCATATCGTCAACAGAGTAAGGCAGTACACAATAGGACACGCATCAGGCGGATTAAACAGGTATGTACGGACAACACAATCTGTGAAAACCTGTCATATCCGTCAAATCTGTGCTTAATTCTTCAACACACTCATTACCTCGATAGCTTTTCCCTCCTCCGCTGAGACCAACATCGCTTCCACAACAGCCAACGCCTGCAACCCGACCTCGCCATTCGTCTCGGGTTCAACATCACCTAGGATGCAGTCGCCAAATTCCTTCATCTCCAGATAGTAACTCTCTGCGCCTTCACCAGAATAGTCCTCTTGCTCGACGGTTTTCTCCCACTGCGTCGAGTAGGTTTCCAGTCTGAACAATTCGCCATAGCAAGAGAGAATACCTCTCGTTCCGAAGACTTTCACCTCGTAGATATCCGGAATCACATAGTGCGAACTGAGTGTACCGACAACCCCAGACTCAAGTTCCAGTATTGCTGACGTAGCATCACTGACATTCCCTGCCATTGCCCGATGTGTCTGGAAGCAACTGACCCGCTTGATCGGACTGATAAGATACTGCAATGTATCAATAAAGTGAATTCCCAATTGCATCATCGGAAGCAGAGGACAAGTGTTCTTGTCGAACTTCCACTGAGGTAGCACCTGCCTGATGCCCGTCGGGAACGACATGTTCGCTTCCACAGCCACAAGCTTGTCTAGACGATTCTCTTCCAAAATCTTCTTCGCTTTACGGAATACTCGCTTCTTACGGGTGTTGTGACCCACTTGCAGCTTCACACCTTTCTCCCGCGCTCGATGAACCATCTCTGTTGCCTCACGTACCGTGTTGGCTATCGGCTTCTCGACGAAAACATGTTTTCGGTGCTCAACTGCTATCCTCGTCTGCACTGGATGCAAGTAGTTGGGAGTTACCAATACGACAGCATCCACATCATCACCAGAAACGAGATCCTCAAAGTCACGGGCGATACGACAACCAAACTCTTCCTTGACCTTCTCAGATTCAAAACGGTACGCATCGTAGCAAGCAGCCAATTCGAGGTTCTGGCAATGCTTGATCGCATTCCGTATCGTCACACCATGATTGCTTACCCCAACAAGTCCGACTTTGACTTTGTTGCTCATCCGATACTCCCTGTATGTTTGTCCGCAAATCAACGCACAGCGCACAGTCTGTCATTCTCAAAACAAAGCAACCAACACACCATTTAACCAACACACGAAATCACACAATTCCAGCTTGTCCTGATACCACTTCTGGTCTCTCCTTTCCCTTTTCCTTGCGATACGTGCTTGCTCGGAAAATCTGTATCGGCTCAATCGCTGCACCGTTCCGATAACGAGCCGTAGCGATAATTGGATTCACATCTGTATTGAAGGCGGTCTTCAGCGTTCGTAGCGCCATCAACGCGTCGTTCGTTTCCTGATATTCATGCAAATCCTTTCGATCAACAAGCAATGCCTGACAGTACGCCCGCTGAATTTCTTCTACAGTGGAAATCAACGATTCAATTGGATCGGTAACATTATGGCTTTGGTCAATCATATAGGCAGGATCGAAATTGGAGACCGCTTCATATCTTGCATCAACAAGTTCGTTGAATACCAGGAAGAGTTGGAACGGCTTGATGGATCCTGCATCCAGATCGTCATCACCATATTCGCTGTCGTTGAAATGGAAGCCTCCGAGCTTCCCGAATTGAATCAACCTCGCAACAATCATTTCGATATTCGTATTCGGCGCATGGTGACCAAGATCTACGAGAGAAAAAGCCTTTGGACCCAGAACACTCGTGACATAGTACGAAGTCCCCCAGTCATTCAAGACAGTGGAATAGAACGCCGGCTTATACAGTTTGTGCTCGATGAACAGACGCCAATCATCCGGTACGTGGGCGTATATTCGCTGCAGACTAGCAATGTATCGCTCAAGAGCTTTCCGAAAATGGACCTGCCCCGGGAAATTCCCTCCGTCGCCAATCCAGACCGAAAGCGCCTTCGATCCCAGCGCTTTACCTATTTCAATACATTCTATATTGTGTTCAATCGCTTGGCGTCGAACGGCATCATCGGCATGAGCCAGACTGCCGAACTTGTAGCTAAGAGATTGTCCGGGCTGGTCTTGGAACGTATTTGAGTTCATCGCATCGAAACCGATACCAAGCGATGAAGCAAACTCGAAAAGTTCTTTGGGGTCATCGGGTTTATCCCAAGGTATGTGGAGCGAAACTCTCGGCGTTGCCTGGGTGAGTTGATGAATCGTAGCGCAGTCAACAAGTTTGTCATAGACATTTCTGGGCTCTCCCTTGATCGGAAATCGCGCAAACCGAGTACCCCCGGTGCCTGCACCCCACGATGGAAGAGCGACGCTGAACACTTGCACTTGCTCAGTGATGCGTTCAATATCAATTCCTTGCCGAGCCAGTTGCTCACCAAGATGGCCGTAATCTGTCTGCAACTGCTTGATCAGCCGTTTGCTCTGTTCTTGAATGAACTCCTGACTGATGCGAAAACCGACGTGATCTGCTACACTAGCCATCGTTCCTCCTTGAAGATAATTGAACTCGAATCAGAAAGTGTGGAACTCATAGGCTAAATCATAGGTCCGACATCTCACTTCAGTTTCCTTTCAAACTCCTCTATATCCTTTGCCCCATCCAGGACTCCAATCTCCAAATGGAATTCCTTCTTCTCTCCCGGCTGGATAAACTGAAGCGTCCCTCGTTCTCTTTCTTTGGCACGTCCTTCCACCAAACAGTTCGCTGGCTCCACGCCAACCGCGTAGGTGCCTTCACCCATCTGTTTCCACTCGATGTATCTGGGCAATTCGGATTTTCTATATTTGACATAAACGCCTATGCCGCGTCCATCGCTGAAAGCTCGGTTCACGATCGCAATCCACACATCGCCGTTGGAATCAGGTACCATGTCATGGAAGAAAACCTGCTCTCTGTACTGGTGGATGGACTTTCGAATTGATTGTATTTGCCGATCCCAAGCTTGGCGTCTTCATCCCTCGGTATGATGCTTGCGCTGCGCGAGAGCAGCTCTGACCCTGCGTCCACGATCGGAAAACCGAGGTTGCAGTGATAGAGAATCATGAACGGTGCAGCATCGAAACCGCGATTTTCAACAACATCATGAATGAAGAGACACGACTCGCCGAGTCTCGCTGTGATGCGTCTGGTCAGTGCAAGGTACTCTGCAAAGGGAACGGCTTCCTTCATAGTTCCTTCAGCATACATCACGTACAGATCCCCTTCCCATCTGCCACCGTAGGCAATCTGCTCAGCAGGAATTGTAGAGATTCTTCCGTGCAGACCGAGATTAACGCCATCGTCAACGCAGGGGGCTCCAAGATAGGTCAAACCGCAGGTGGTGATCAGTCCGCCTTCAAATGTACGCAGCCACTCCCGCCCTTCAGGGTGATAGTGGAATGGACTGACATCACCATTGGCTGAACGCCATGCAAGCGATGCACCACGGTATTCAGCCGAAGAGACATCCATTGCTCTATCCACCAACACGTTGAAACGCAATCCTGTCCCTGTGCGAAAGTCGAGCACACGGACACCGTTTTCCAATCCATCTTTCAGTTCAAAGAACCTCACTCCAGCGATTTGGGAAATGTCGCCAACCCGCTTGAGAAGATCGGACTTTGAGTAGCGGTTATTGAAGAGTGTGGTCATATAGATTCAATATACCGAAAATAGAAAGGTCCGCCAAATCGTTGATTCGGCAGTGCGAAACGTCTTTTCGCACCGCATAGATACAGAGATCGTGTGTTCTCAATCTTGAGACTGTTGGTCAAAAATCTTTTCTTCCCTATATTCCCTCCAGACGTTCTCAAACCAGAAGTCATCCTGTGGAACTGGACGCACTGGCACCCACTGCAGCCTGAACGTTCCGTCCTGTTGCAGTTGCTGTTCACAGATCTTGTTTCTGAACTCAGGATTCTCAGGCTTGAATCGCCATTCATCACCAAGCAGATCGCAGACGGGGATTCCACTCGCATCCATCACCAGATACGAGCCACGACTGCCACCACCAGCTTCGAGGTATTCACGAATTGCCTCAAGATAGGTAAGATGCGTCAGGCACAGCGTCTCGTTCTGCAATGCTTCTAGAATCTCCGCTTCCCTTCGAACAGTTAAACCATTCTTCATCTGTTCCCACAGCTCGTATCCCTTCTTCAATCCCTCCACAGTCTTCCCGAGTTCCCGGATGTGTGAACCAACATGGGTCATCCGTGTCTGGATTTCAGACCGTACATCCTCTACCGTTCTGGGATGAGAATCATTCCGTTCTGACAAATCCTTGCAGTGGTACACCTTCTTCTCGACTTGCTGCCGAACGACCTCGACAAACCTATCAACATCAGGAATGCCATGATTGTATCTGGCTTCTGATGTACTGCGCAGCACGCAACCCGCCGACTTGCCCGGAGTTCAATGATGCCCCTCCAGGACGATAGACACCGTGCGTACCGTTGACCTCGCCAACCGGGAACAGATGCCTGATGTTCGATTCCCACCAGATATTTCCCTTCAGTCCACCATTGTTATGCTGTGAGCACACAGCAACCTCAAGTGGTTCTTTGACGATATCAATGTTCTGACTCTTGTATAGTTCGATCGCAAGCGGATTCATTTTCTCAAGTCGCTGGATTGGGGTACCAAACAACACACCAGAGTTCTCAAGATACTTGTACGCCTCAGGCTCCAAGTCTTCAAATCGAAATTCACCTAATCCGTCTCCCGGTTGAGGATTCTGTGTGAAATCCATAAACACTCGGCGACCGAACATCACCCGCTCTCGATGAACCAAGATGTCAATGAGCGAGGAACCGTAGTCCATTACCTTCCGCGCATCGAAGGGCCATTGGTAGCCTTTAAGAAAAATGTCGGAGGCAAGTTTCCCCATTGTTGGGAAGTACTTGTTTAGAAAGTTCTGGTGATCAGCTCCATTCTGGTTGGTGCTGAAGTAGTTCGGAATGACTTGCTGGTACGTACCTGAGACATTCCAGCGAAACTTGATGGATGAAAGTCCATACTGCGATTCGGTCAGGTTCTGGGCAATCGTTCCGATTTCAAGGGCAACACCGATGCTTCCTATCTGTCCTTCCGGATACACCGATGTCCCATAAATTCCTCCGGGACCGCCGACGCCCCAGATAATGTTCTCACAGTTAAATAGCACAAGCCCAAGATTGTCGCTCTCCGCTTCTTGCTCGTTGATCGCCAACGCACCAAGAACCCTTCTCTCTCCGCCGGTGTCTTGAGTGAGCAACGCAACCACCTCGTGATGATCGAGAATTGGGATTCCTTTCGTCTGCATCTGCTCAGCCAGACACTTCACCATCTGGTTAGAGGTTCTCGGTCCGGCTGAGGTCGCTCTTTGGCGTGGATCATGGTCAGTCCTGTATCCTGTGAATCCGCCATAGACATTGTGAGGGAAATCAACACCGATCGCGACAAGATGATAGAATTCCTGAGCCGAGAGCGTTGCCTCGATAAGTGCGATATCGCCGTGCATCGCCCCTCCGTTGAACAGCGTGTTCGCCATCTCATAGACGCTGTCGGGTTCAGGCGCAGCGAGCGAGAGTTTATAGTATGTTTGCTTGTCTGAGCCAGAGAGATTGGAGGCACCTCCGCCAAAGCGCTCAGTGGCAATCAGCAGATCTCTCACGCCATACGTGTAGAGATGATCAGCGCAGTTGAGTGATGCCGCTCCGCTGCCGACGATCAACGTATTCACGGAGTAGATAGGTATTGTGGTATCCGCAATCATTATTTCTGATCTCTTGACCATAGACGAATTCTCCGACGGTCTGCAGTATCTCACTTCGTCGTTCAAAGCCGGTACAAGTGAAATCCTCCGTCCACATTGATCACTTCACCTGTCGAATACGGGAAATAGCCCAAGACAATCGCCGCAACGGCTTTCCCGACATCTTCAGGTCTCCCCCAGCGTTTCAAGGGGACTCGGTCAGGAATGATCTTCTCATATTTGTCGTGCACGACCTCGGTCATGTCAGTATCCACGATCCCCGGGCAGACCTCAAAAACCTGAATGCCAAACTCGGACAGCCTGTCAGCGAAGAGTCTCGTCATCATGCTAACCCCTGCCTTTGCAGCGCAGTAGTCTCCTCGTGTTGTCGAGGAAGTGTACGATGAGACAGAGGAAATGTTCACAATGATGGGTGTTACAGATGTCCGCTTCTTCACCTGTGCGATCATAAGGTTTGCCACGCGCTGTGTGAGAAAGTAGGGACCCTTGAGATTCACATTGATCATCTCGTCAAAACTCTTCTCGGAGGCAACGAGAATATCTTCCCTTACCGTTGGCGCCATGCCTGCGTTGTTGACCAGCAAATCAATGCGTCCGAATTGCTCGACGACATCATCCACCATTCGATTACGCTCATCCTGATTGCTGATGTCGGCTCTTATCGTGAGAGTTCTCCTTCCCATTTTCAGCACCGACCTCGCAACAGCTTCGGCAGCCGCTTCGCTTCGAACGTAGTTGACCACCACATCGTAGCCAGCTTCTGCGACGGAGATCGCAATGCCGCGACCGATGCCGCGGCTAGCTCCAGTAACTAGTGCAATTTTGCGTTTTGCCATGACAGAACACGATTATTGTTCAGAGGTCGTTAGAGCGTATCTTGAATCAATGAGAAACGGAAGAATGCCTCACGGGGTACTCTCGATACTTCTTCACCGCTTCGAACATCGCGACAACATTTTCTGGCGGCACGTCGGCTTGCACATTGTGAATTTGTGTGAAGACGAATCCGCCACCTGGTGCAAAGATCTCCACCCGCTCCTTGACGTGGGCTGCAATCTCATCTGGTGTTGCTCTTGGAAGCACAGACTGAGTATCGCATCCTCCACCCCAGAATGTTATCTTATCGCCGTATTCCGATTTCAGTCTTCTTGGATCCATCTGCGCCGCTGAAGTCTGTACGGGATTCAAAACATCAACACCCTCATCAATGAAATCTGAAATCAACCGATAGACGGAACCGCACGTGTGCAAGAAGACATCCACCTTGGAATGCTGCTTGACATACTGATAGATGGTCTTATGCCTTGGCTTTATCAACTCACGATACATATCGGGTGAAAGCTGCGGTCCATCTTGCGTTCCCAAGTCATCTCCCATCTGAATGAGTTGGATGTAATCGCCAACCGCCTGCAGATAACCTTTGAGATTAACGAGATAGACCTCGACGAGCTTGTCCATCAGGTCCTCAGCGAAACTGCGATTCTCCACTAGGTCCAACATGAAATTGCTCCATCCTCTGAGTTCCTGTCCACCTTCCAGAATGTTGCCGCCAAATCCACCCATGATGGCGTAGTTGGTACATTCGTAGAGATGTTTCGCCTTCTGCCCTAGACGCTTCAACTCCTCATCGGTAAAGTAGTTCCACGGAACGCTGTCAAGGTCTTTCCATGATAAGGCGTGTTCCAAAATGGGTTGATAGAACTCGAAATACAGGCAACCCTCCGGCATTCTGTATTTCCGACTGTCTTGTTCGAAAGTCCAGTCAGCATTTTCGCGATGGGGATGAAGATGCCTCGGCAGTCTGCCACTGGAACCATCAGGCAGAGTCCACTCCCTCCAGCCCTCGCTGTGCTCACCGAATGAGTTGCTCAAATCAACGACGTCAACTTCGAACAGATCGAGAATCTCCTTTTCCGGTTCGGCGAGTTGCTGCATCGCATCGTAGACACGAGTTTCGCCCCGCGTGATACCAAGAAATTCCTTCAAGTGGTTGTAGGCTATCGCCATGATACCAGTGGAACGCATCCCGCCGAAGTTGATCGGGACCTTATCCGGCTCTTTGTGTTGAAGAGTCATCAGCACCCGTTCTCTTGAAGTCATGTTTACCCCATCAAGTTTCTCACTTGCGTTCAGACGAGAAGCATCGAAGACGAGATCTATCCCTATGGATTTCCTGTGCGCAAGGATTCTTTGTAGATCTCTGCGTACACTGAGTCTCGCGGGACACACCCAGTCGCGAACTGACCCAGCTTGTTGTGCTTGAGCCGCATCAAGGTTGTGCAGTAACTCACAGAAAGACACACTTTCTTCTGCGACAGCCTGCCCGTTTTCACGGCGTCTTTCACAAAGTCTGGATATGCAATAGCTCCTCGTCCAAGACCGACAACACTTACTCGCTTCAGTCGAAGATTGGCTTCCGCTGCACTCAAAAGATACTCCCGAAGCCAGCTATATCCTGCTCCAACCACGACCATTTCTGGATATGCTCGCTGAAGCTCTGTCGTAACCCGAAAGTGCCTATCCACACCGATGAGTGGATGCTCTGGTGGTTCATACGCATCAACCGGAGGCTTCTCAAATGGTCGTCCAATGTGTGGGCTGTGGTATGGACTTCCCATCGTCACACTCACCATCTGGACGCCCAGTTGGTGCAGAAGCCCAATCAAACGTTTAGGCTCTTCTAGATTCTCTCTCTCCAGATGAAGCTGATCAATGCCAAATCCAAACACGTAAGGCGTCTCACACTCCCAGGGGATACCTTTGCCGGTCTCTGAATCTGCATGAAACGGAATGCCGTCGTACCCACTGATGCGTGAAGCCAGCACAAGAGGCTCACCAACCTCGGCTCGAATCTTGCGAATCACATTGCTGACAAGTCTGGTTCGATTCTGAAAACCACCTCCGTATTTGCCCGTTCGCAATCTCGCGCCAAGAAGTTCGTTCAGAAGATAACCGTGGCACATCTTGATATCAACAAACTGAAACCCAATCTTGAATGCTCTCTTCGCCGCCTTGACATAGGCATCCTCAAGCCGTTCAAGATAGTCATCGCTGATCACCGGATAGTCTTCCGGCATCAACACGCCCTTCTTCTTGTCCAAGTATGTGATCTTGTCCAGCGCCGGATTGTGCTGTATGATCATCGGTTTCCGATAGCACCACCGTCCGGAATGTGTAAGCTGCAGCCCAATGAGAAGATCATTATCTTTGCCAAATTCCTCTCGATGAGCTTTTCGCGTGCGTTCAACTAGCAACTCAAAATCCTTCTCGTTTGCCTCGTTCAACCAAAGCTGCCGCGTGTTTGCCCTTCCCTCCTCAACGACCGCAGTCGCCTCGCCCCAGATCAGTTTCGCGCCTCCCTGTGCAAACCGCCTCCACCGTCTGAACGTCAGTTCGTCGGGCCTTCCGTCGGGTGTGGCGTCGCAACCCTCCATCGGATGAATCGCAAGGGAATTCCCCATTGTAAGATGACCGATGCGCACTGAACGCCAGACATGCTCAAGATGTTCTTCAAGCGGAATCTCGACACCGAGTCGCTCAATGTCAGCCCGAAGCTCGTCAACTGTCTTGTATGTGAAGTACTTGGACATTAGGAGTCATTCACAATCTTGCCGCAGAGTCCCTGCCTGCCTCGTCCTTCTCGAAGGCACAGATGTATTTTGTCACGACCAGGCTCAATGCCTTGGCAACCGCTTGCTGACAGGAAGCATCTTAGGAAACGGAAGATGCGGTTCCCGCTGATACCAGTAGGCTGTGCTGGAGTAATCGTTCGTCAGCGCATTCGCATGACCATGCTCAATTGTCACTTTGATCGACTTCTTGAAATGAACGGGATCTTGGATATGGTACCGATAGACAGAATTCTTCCCTTTCCATTTCCAATCATCCGTTCCGCTATAGAGTGTGAGTCCGTGATAGGGGGAATTGTATTCTTGAGATGGACCGTAAGCCATAGAGACGTAGTCTTCTGTCCCGGTGCCATGCAAACTTGGGGGCCATCCTTCTCCATCAATGAAGATCATATCATCACCCTCACCATACCAATCGTTCAGTCCTCGCTCGAAGCAATCAATATCAAGATGACAGCCGACATAGTGTCCTCTCCCCTTCGCCTCAAGAATCACATAGTTTTCTTTGCCATCGAGATTCGGCTCCGCCCAAAGCTCCCTCTCATGCTCGACCCCTCGCGGAACTATGCCCTTTGTTGGATTCTCCCGCCGCCACTGCGCGTGAAACCTAGCGAGGCCTTTCTCCATCGTTCGATACTCCTCATAGTCAACGTAGAAATATAAGACCATGTCGGTCTCGCATTCGTTCTCGATCTCAATTCTTGACCGCCGCTCAAAAGGCATTGGGAAATAGCAGTTCATCCCTTTGCCATCTTGCGGGCTCATCATCAACGGTGCAGAGACGAAGTTCCTCAGAATGCCGTGGCCCATGCCGAAGAAATCACCGATGGGCGCTTCCACGCTCGGATTTTTCTCCCCGTCCCAAAACATTCGAAGAAGAATCTTGCGAGGATAGTGCTCAGCCTTGCAGCCAATCGTCATCCAGATGTGACGAATGATGCCTGCTCCTTTGATTTCGGCAATGACCTTCTTTTCACCGGCTTCAAATCGCCAGTAGTCCGCATTGCCGCCTGTTTTGTCATAGCTGGAAACCCGTCTGCTTTTGCATGAACGAAGACGAACTAAATCACCATGTGATGAAATGTTTGTTGGCATGATGGATGTCCCATGTCATGTGATGTTTTTTGAAGATGAAAAGCACAGAACAAGCCAAGATAGTTAAGTTTACACTTCTCTTCCGAATCACAAAATGATTCGCAAGTCTGTTTCCTCTTGCGGATAAGGAATCTGAATGGCACCGTCCACGAAATCGAGTACTTCTCTTCCGTTTAGTATGGCTTGGGCGTCCCGGTAGCTTCCAGCATATCGCTAAACTTCGATACTGAGAGGTTGATGTATTTCCTGCGGACATTGAGACGAGCGGCGACCTCGTTCAAACCTGTGAGCAGTTGAGGTCGTATTGTGATTCTATCCACCTCAGGATGCACGCCGAGCAAATGATTCACAAAGAATATCACGACTTCTGCCCAAGTCCAGGGGACAACACCAACCTGAGGGAAAGGAGGTGTCGGCCTTGGACCATAGAACTCGAACCATGAACCCGATCCTCCCCCTTGAGCATTCAGGAGCCAGTACAATGCACGCCACACTTTCTCTTTGTCCCCGACCTCCAGATACGCCCGCGCGACGAAGAGAGTTGCAAAGGGCCAAGGACCCGGTGAATCAGGTTCTGAAGTGACATTGTATCTACCGTAGCCTCCTCCCTTCCACCGCTGATTCCAAAGCACCTCCACTTGCTCTAGTGTCGCCTTTGCGACAGCGCTATTTGCTGGCACAAGACCAAACGCAATCGGAAGAGCTTCTGATGTATCCGGCTCCACATAGGACACATGTTCTTCTGCAAGCGGAACACCGTGTGGTAGAATTGAGCGATCCGGCGGAACGAATGCTCGCTGCACCTCGCCCGACGCCAGTCTGCGCTTTATGAAATGATCATCTTCAATCATCCTAAATTTCGGATGCGTCAGCATTGCACGCTTGATCGCTTCAGATGCTGAGAGCCATTTCTCTGCCAATTGCGGTTTTCCCATCTCGGTCGCCATCTGCGATGCTTTCTCAAGTCCCAAGACAACGAAAGTCTGATATGCTAGTTCATATCCTTCCTGTACTCCATATGCTGCGTGCCGTTCCCAGTATTCGCGTGTATTCCTCAGCAGTCGAGAGTCATTATCCCAAAAGACATCTTGGAGAGGAAAGTCTGCAACAGCTTCAATCTTTCGCCAATACTCTTTTATTAGGGTGAAGTCTCCCGTCCACATCCAGTGGGTCCAAAGTGCGAAGAGCAATTCCCCATTCTGATCGAGTTCCACATCGGCGGGGCTGCGCCATTCACTGGAATCAATGGTGTCGCCATGTGCACTGACAAAACGAACAAGCAGGTCTTCAAGCATCGTTCGAGCGACCAATGCGTGTCCCGCCAATATCTGACCGACGGCAACCATTGCCTTGTCTCTAACCCATTCCCGATTGTATTGCCATATACTTCCATCCATTCTCCCTGAGGCAGAAACGGCAGCTCGAAGCCCAGCTTTCGAGACATTGAAGAGATGATCCAATCCTGGATGGTTTGTCCTTATCTGCGTTGCAGGCTGCCACTCTCGCTCACTATCGTCGGCGAATGGTTCAACGAGCGTGAAGAGAACTTCATCCAACTTCTGTGTTAGAGTAAGATAGTAGTGCAGACGCACGCTGACGCTCTCACCCGGTTTGATATTCAACACAAACTTCATCTCGCTTCCCCCAAACTCAGCATTGACGCTCTGTCCAGGTCCAGGTATCATCCCAAAGAATCCGATTCCTTCATACAAAACCATTGACGATTCACGAACCCGATGGTGAAGCAACTTCGAATTCGGTTCAAGGATAGCCTGAAGCTCCGCGCTGACCAGTTGGTTGGAACGATTTTCAACTTTCACGACTCTCGCTAACCACGCACCTTGAAAAGTCGGGCAAAAGAACTCTTCTCGGACTGCGAGTGGACCCGCTTCCCAGGTTGCCACCGCAGTCGGAACGCTCATTGGATATTCCCATACAGCTTTGATCGTCTCATGCGTCGGGAAGTACACTTTTTCACCAATCCTTAGACGCAGCATCGTTTTCTCGAGTCCAAACTCCGGATGAAATGTAAAGGCGTCTGCTTTCTTTCCGAATCTCTCGGGACTCATGATGATCAATCCAAGCGGAGTGCCTGCTGAGGGTTCCTTGCTCACCTGCACGGCAACCTGGATGAGTCCATTCCCCAGAAAGAAATACTCACACCCCAGAGCATTCGTCTGTGAGTCAGGATGAGGTGGAATCTCGACCTTGTAGAAGTGTTCCTTGATGTCCACTGGATAGATTTGGGTTTGTCTACTTATGATTCATCCGGTGATACCGGTCACTCTCAACGAATTCAGAAGCCAGGAGTCAGAACCCAGAATGCAGAACGAAGAACATGTATTCTGACCTCTGGATTCTGAATCGTGTATTCTCGGGAAATTCCAACGCTACGAATCCCGCCTTGCCCGATGAACAACAGTGATCCACCAAACTTTGAGAATCGCAGACTGCATTTAAGATCCTTCAGAGAGCGAGAATCTCGTTCAACATCTTTTTCACTGTCTCAACATTTTGTCTCGACTTCTCCAACAGCGGCAGACAGTGCGTCTCTATCGTGATATGCGACACGAGATCATCTTGCACCAATGCTCGCAACTGCCCTTGCCAATCTACCATGCCTTCTCCAATAGGAACACATTCAACAAGCGAATTCGCCGGACTATCCTTTGCGTGTACGTTGCAGATGTATGGCTTGAGAGCGCTGTAGCCCTCCGGATACGGCGCTTCGCCGGTGCCGACGGCATTCCCAGGATCCCAGTTCGCTTTCAAGTGCTTCGAGCCAACGGCTGAAAGAATTTTCGCCGTGTTCACGCCGGTGTCTGCCCAGAAGCCGGGTTCATTCTCAAGAGCAATCAGAAAGCCTTCCTTCTCAGCCATCATAGCAACTCTGCCTAAGATATCAATCACTTGCTGGAAGTCTGAATCTGGTTCACCGTTGTAGTGTTGAAAACCAAAAACGATGACCTTGTCCGTTCCGAGTCGCTCAGCCATCCGAAAAGAGGCAGGCAGCGTCTGTTCGATTTCTCGTTTCAGCGAGTCTTTATCTTTCAAAGGAACCTTAAGAATCCCTGGGGTGATGGCGGCAATCGTGATGTCGGAATCTTGTTTGCATCTCAGGATATCCTCAACTTCAGCTTCCGAGATATAAGGGATACGACCGGACGGAGTACATCGGATCTCATAAAGATACACATCCCAACTCGTTCCATATCGAACGGCTTCAGAGAAGTCGAGTGCGATTTCGTCACTTAGTATGCCGATTTTCATAGTGAGTTAGTTCCTGTGAATGATTCGTATTGCTACGATATCGAGCTTGCACATCGTAACGGTGATAGCGCTACCGTCCGTCCTAGCCGGTTTCTGATTCACCTTGACAGTGTCAGCAGTCCGTTCAAGAATCGGACTCTACTTGACTGCAATAAGCGAGATTTCCACACGTGCATCTCTCGGCAGTCGAGCCACCTCCACGGTTGCCCGCGCCGGCGGATTCACTTTGAAGAATTCACCATATACCACGTTCATCTTCTGAAAGTCATCCATGTCTTTCAGAAACACGCTGCACTGAACCACATTACCATAATCCATCCCTTCAGCTCTAAGGACTGCTCCAAGATTCACAAGTACCTGCCGCGTTTGCACCTCGATGCTATCACTGACAAACTTCCCTGTTTTCGGGTCAAGCCCCAGTTGTCCCGAGGCGAAAAGCATGTTCCCCACAAACACCGCTTGACTGTAAGGTCCAATCGCCTTCGGCGCATCTTCAGTCGAAATGATCTTCTTCTCCGTCTGCTGGGAGTATGCCACACCGGATCCAACGAACGCGATGCAAAGGATAATGCCGAACAGTCTCATAGTTCTTATCAGAATGATGAAGTTTGATGGAAAAACTGCGGAAGATTGCAGATTACAGTAATCCGAAGTCTGAAATTTCTTCTGTGCATCACAACTTCGCCGCCTCTTTGACCCCTGCAATCACTCTCTCCACCTCCTCGAAGTTGTTGTAGATGTGTGTTGAGACTCTGAGTCCACTGAGACTTGCCTCGCCCACACCTCTCGTTCGGAGTTGATATTTCTCCGCCAAGAAGCTCTGGAGTTTTGCCAGCTCGATGTTCTTCATCTTGAAGGTAACCATCGCCCCCCTCTCATCTTGCTCCATTGGCGTCAACACTTCCACATTCTTGATCTCTGCCAAACCTCGTACGAGATAAGTGGAAAGTGCCTGATCTCGCGCCCAGACGTTTTCCATTTCAATACACTTGAGAAACTCGATCGCCGCACCAACGCCGGCAATCAAGGGTACATTTACAGTCCCGTACTCATAACGCTGCGCCGTAGGTTCATAGGACATTGTTCCTTTGACGAGATCATATTCATTGTTCGAATACGCACCAACTTCAATGGGTCGAATCACATCAAGCATGTCTCTGCTCACGTACAACAGACCAGTACCTTTGGGACCAAGAAGCCATTTGTGTCCACTCGTCGCGTAGGCATCGCAACCGTAATCCTTGACATTGACCGGAAACACACCGATAGTCTGAGCACCATCCAATACAACCCACAGCCCTCTGTCGTGTGCCAATCCGCAGATCTCTTTCACAGGAAGTCTCTGGCCGGTGGTGCAAGTAACATGGCTGATACTGATTGCCCGCGTCTTAGATGTGATTACTCTTTCAATCTGTTCCAGGTTTCCTTCTGCTCTTGCTGTGTCAGGTTCAAACGTCTTCACGATGATGCCATCGCGTCTCTGCCTATTCAACCAGCACAATGTACCGCCAACATGCTCGTGCGTCGTCAAAACAACTTCATCTCCCTGTCTGAGCGGCAAACCATTTGCCACAATGTTCATTCCTTCCGTCGCATTCCGTGTGAAGGCGATCTCGGACGGTTCAGCACCGAACATCTGTGCAGCTTTCTCTTTGATGGTGCTCCAAAGCTCTTGACTGCGTCCAGTCTCTGAGACCGCTTCAAGCTCATCCATCTTTTGTTTGACCGCGTCAATCACCCTGTACGGAGAGGCCCCAAGTCCGCCAGTGTTGAAATAGGCGCGGTCGCGGGTCAGAGGAAATTGTTCTCGGACAAGAGACCAAAACTCCTCATCATGCGGATCAATCTCGGATGCTGGAACTTCCAAAGCATTGCGACGCCCGAAGTCTAAGGCTTTCGCACGACCTTCGCTGGCAACCGCAGCTCCGAACATCGCCATGCTGACTGATCTGACAAAAGCTCTGCGCTCCATTATGAACTCCACCAGAAAGAAGTTGGATGGACTAACGCAGTTCTATCGTTTCCAATACGGCACCCTGCTGATTTGCACGGATCAATCGGATGCCTTTGCTCTGCCGCACGTCAATCGTGAAATCATCCATCTGTATGTTCCCTTCGTACGTCCCGCGAAATCTGAGAGGACACATGGCAAATACCAGGTCACCGCCATCGCGCCTCAGTGTGCAATACGCACCCTCAGGCGCCTGAAACAGCTTTCTGATGCCAGATCTGACTATGGCATCAACAGCATTAGAACCCAGCCCAAAGTGTTCCTGGACTGTCAGCGAGAGTGCTTTGCCTTGTGTATCATACTCTGGGGTCTCTTTGCCAAAGATAACTGGAAATTTCTTCTGAAGCAAGTCCTTCACGACCTTGACTGTACTGGGAGGCAGCACTGGCGAATAAGGCATGATCAAGTATTCATAGCCAACTCCCCGATGGGGACTCCCCCTGCCCGAGTAAAAATGCAATGTGTCATCCAAGCACTTGCCGCGAGCGAGAAGACCTGGGGAAATCATATCCACAGCGTAACCTTTCTCAGTTAGCTGATACACCAACTCAAAGATTTTCTGTGCAACCTGATTACCACTCAAGTTTCCGATTGCCATCAGGCTCTCAATCGGATATACGACCGCGATGTTTGCCTCCGGCAGTCTAAGCTTCGTGAACTTCTCGATTCTGTCAATCTTCTTGTTGAGTGCGATGAATCTATCCCAAGTTGCATGCTTGGGATATCCTGGTCCGAATCCCGCGTCCTCACCCAACACTCCGGTCCATCCGTAGGCATGGGCAAGCCACTTGATCGAAAAAACGCCCATCAACTCGACCCAGTAATCCATTATTTCAGGCGGATACTTCGGATTCGAGCCGTCGAAGTCCACGCCCCAGAGATTGTAATAGGCGATCCCCGTCTCACTGAACTTCGCAAGACTTTTCGCTAGGATCATGTTGGCAATGTAGTTTGCGTAGTCTCGCTCGGTTGGGTCAACAAGCCGTTCCCCAGCTCCTTCATCCGACCAACCTCCGGAGATTGACTTCAATCCTCGCCACACATCAAATAAGCCGTGCACCATGTCTTCGGTCCCCGCGCTCTCGCCGTGCCACGTCTGATGTGTGCCCATATCAATTGGACCAAAGACCTTCCTCCCATGGTTCCAAAGTCGTCGCTGAGCGCCGAAAACACAATCCATCAAGAGGGAGTAGTAGTCACAGCGAACCTTGATATGCAAGTTGTCATCAGTTTCAAGAAGAACAGCATACAGTTTGCTCCTCAGATCATAGCCATACTTCTGTCGAAACCGGCGATAGATATGCTCACTAACAGGGAATCTTCCGAATTCAGCATAGTATCCCGGCTCATCCCATCCCAGTCCGTCTAGGGCAATCCCTTTCGACTTGTATGTGTCAAGTAGCCGGGCAAATCTCGCATTGTTTGCTCGACTGGCATAATCCTGAACATTCGTTCGGAATCTTGGGAATGCGACAACGCTCCATCCTTCATATCGCTTTGGAAGGAAACCGAAAGCCTCTACATAGTTCTCGTTGAAATTCACAAAAAAGCGAGCATCTCGAGTGATATCCTTCACGCTCTTGGTTATCACACGATTCTTGAGCAGCCGAAAGAGGAAGACCCTCTCAAGGGCCACAGGATCAAAGTGCAACGAGACATCCGTGAACATGTGAGAGCGACGCCGTGGCAGCCACTCGACGCGAATACTGTAGGCACAATCTTTCACGATGCACGCGCTGGGATTCGTGCCATCAAAAAATGTGTGTCGCTCGGGTGTCGTTATGAGATTATCAACCGCATCACCAGTTGTCTTGATAAGATGTCGTGAAGAGAGGCGTGGATCGGCTAACACCCAGAATTTCAGTCTGGCGTTGCGCGATAGTCTCGAGGCGTGTGCGACTGCGGATGTCACGACAGGATCGTGGATTTCGTAGCGAGAGGCACGGAGGATGAACAGTACACCAGCAAACCCATGTTCCTGAATGTCGCGGAACTCCTTTTGAAGAATATCTAGATTCTCAACTTGCCTGTCTCCCACAATCCAACAAATCATCGCCCCACGACTAGACAGACACAGCGAATGAGATTCAATCCGGGATGCCGAGCTCTCCTGAGGCACAATAGGAAGGCCTAAAGTATCGTGTGAGTTATTGAGATTGACCTTTCTCAGGACCAATTAGAAGGCCCGCAGTATGGTACGCGGCGCCTGTGTGGACGGAACACGAATCCCCCAGATCGTAAATACTCCTAATCACAGAAAGGCGACGATCGCTTCTCGATGAGATCCATGACACGACCGTCGCCTTTCATCCAACAATGTTGTGACAGACCAACGCTACTTCATTCCAAAGTGCACCGTGACACGATGAACATCGTTAAACGCATCCATCTTCGTGAATGCATAGTCCACTTTCACGTTGTATTCTTCAACGGTGGCATTCACACCTGCGCCGACTGAAAGACCTTCAAGCGTCGAACTGGTTTCCGGGCGAGTGCTTGTCCCAACTGTCGCCGTGCCTGAGTAGTTGAACTTCCAGCCTGCACGCATGAAAATCAGGTTCTGAAACGCAAATTCAGCGCCGGCAAAGACGTACTGCGGTCCATCTTGCATCTTGACACCATCAACGCTGATCATAAGGTAGTTCATCTTTTCCTTATCCTGAACAGGTTTGATGGATGTACCGATGCTGAATGTCAAGGGCAGGTTATAAGCGATGTCATAATACTTGAAATCCGACCCGAGATTTTGCAGCCGTGCGCCAATCTGCCAGTCAGCAAAGCCAATCTTATATATGGAGCCGAAGTCAACTGCAATCGCTGACACAGTCTGATCATCAATTGTCTCCGTGACGAGCTTCACAGTAGCGCCAAGAGCAAGCCGATCGAAGAAATATCGGGCATAGCTAAGCCCAACGGAAATGTCACGGTAGTTATATGTGGCGCTGGTTGACTGATCAATTTGGAATGGCTTGAGGTCGGGTGCATCGTAGATATCTCTGTCAGCAGGAATATCCGAGACACCGAAGACGATGACGCCGATGCCAAAAGTACCAATGTCCTTCAGTTTGTACGAGACCGCACCTGCGTTGTGTTTGAGATCCCCAAGCCAGCGGTTGTATGAAAACGATGCCTGAAGCTCCTCATTCTCAAGGGCAATTCCCGCCGGATTCCAGAAGATTTGGTTCACATCATTGGCCAGAGATGTAGTCGCCGATCCTAAGCCGATCGCGCGAGCACCTACGCCGACCTTGAGGAAAACCCCAGCGTTCAAACCAGCTTTGCGGATCTGCTGAGCGTTTGCCGCCGTCGGTGCCGCGAGCATGACCATCAGTATCAGCGCAATTAGGCCAAATGCAATGGATGTTTTTCGGTTCATTTTGTTCCCTCTCTAAGTTTGTAGGAGTGAAATTATCCTTTTTTCGAAGCCTGTTAGCACTGACTGCAGCCTATCTGAGAATCGAGAAATATCCCTTGGTGCTGCCGCCAGCCCACTCAACGAGATACATATATAAGCCGCTGGCGACCTCGATACCGTCCTTCGAGAACATGTCCCAGAAGTAGAGTCCATTTGTTCCGCTCTTGACGTCAAGAACCTTTATTAGCTGTCCTGCTACATCAACGATCGTGATCTTGCAGTTGTCAGGCAGATTATAGAAAGCGACCTTATGATCCGCATAATCCTGACGGTTGTCGAAGTAGGCTGCTCGCTTGTAAGGATTGGGTCGTACACCAACCTTTATGGCACCGGATGTCAAGTCAGCCGTCTTCGCTAACGGAGGCTGCGCGACAAATGCTGCACCGATTCGACGCAGTCCTTCCACATCTGTCGCGGCTGGGAACTCCGGAGCAACTGTCGCATAAGGATACGTTCCCTTCCAGAATCCATCGGCGCCGTTACGAGTGAAGTTGGCTGTTTCGATGCGGCTCGTCGAGGTACCCGCGGGTCCGCTGAATGAACCATCTTTATACGCAGCCACATAGTACCAGTAGCGGAAGCCTAACACGGCATTCTTGTCTTCGTATGCATACTGGAAACCAGATAGTGAAGTGTTGGAATATTTCGACAATTCAGACTTCGGGATCACCGCAACCAAATCGTATGTCCCCCAAGCGTCAGGCTGATACCCTTGCTCAGTCGCGATATAGGACCATGCATCGAAATTCGGATTTATCGGCTGGAGAAGTCCTGTTATGTCTGCGCCAACGGTCTGTTGTTCCTGATACCTGTCTACTATGCGTATGCCAAGGTCCTGGTATCTGAGCTTCTTATATTGAGAAGCTTTCCATACCTTATAGCCATCTGCATTAGGGGAATCTGTCCAACGGAGCAGAACCGTACCTGCAGGTGTGTTCTCGACCTTGATATCCGGCGCTGGCGGAAGCTCGGGGAAAATGTTCCAGTCCTTCGACCAAGCCCATTCCGCTTCCCTCATCGCACCTTGCACACCTTGCAGACGATAACCGCCAACGTCCACAAATACAATGGTAATCGTCTCGTTGACATCCAAGCTGAATGGTCCAAGCCCGTAGAACATTTCGCCGTTGAAGTCCTCATGGTCGGTGAAGCCCTTTTTCCATCCATCTTCGTAAGCCGGAAACTTCGCGAAGCCTGTCAGCTTCCTGTCGCCATCAGGTATGCCTGGTGAAGCTTTCGGCACCCAAGTGGTGATATCTTCGCCTGTCCCGGACGCGAAATAGTTAGGATTGAATGTCCGATCCTGTATGTTGGGATCGTTGATTCTACCCACCTGATTACGCCATGTTGCCGTAGCATCCACGAAGAAGTTGCGTGGGTTAAGCAAATCTGAGAAGAACTTATCGGCATCCACCGTGCTGGTGTACACCCCCCGATTTGCACCCTCTCCAACCGAATGGCTTCCGAAGATGGTCTTCTTATCTGGATTGGAGTACTTGCCATCCCCTTGCTTCGCACCCAACCAACGCCAGCCATTCCAGACATCCGTATAGTTCCTTAGACCGTAAGCATTTATTCCCATGTCTCTCTTCCCCGCTGGGATAGTCCCATCGGCTTGAATGTTGAGTGGGTTCGGACCAGGATCAACAACGTAGGCGTCTGTCGGCAAACCTGTCTTGGGGTCATTGTCGGCAACATAGCCGTAATATCTCCCCGCACCAAAGTCGTTACTGGCACGAGTTCCACTTGTACCAAGGCGCACCGAAATTCCGGGCAGGTCCCACATACCGATGGCCAGACCTTGGATCTTGTGGTTCGTCTTGTCTATGTTCCCATCGCCATCTATGTCCACCACCCCAGTATTCTTCAGAGTGATTTCGCACACAATGAAATCGTTCGTATTATTCCAATTCATCGTGTACTGGCGCACTTTCCATTTCACATCCACTCCAATTGTGGTCGGAAAACCATAGTCATACACCATCATCGCCCTTTTCATGCTGCCAGCAGCACCAACCTCATCAGCACCTGTGACAGGGTCAACCCAACGCGTGGCATTGGTGTAATCTCGCGCAGTTTTATGGTTCGGATCCGCCCCAGGTGCCTTGTTCGAGTAAAACGCGAGTGAATAGTTGTTGCCGATATCTTTGGCATTCGCTCCAAGAATCTGCATATGATTTGGATTTGTATTAGCCCCAATCTTTGCGGGATTGAATGTGGTGTCATTATCATATACGCCCATGAACCATCGCGTCCCGTTACGCCACATGTTTGTGCTATACCACGGGCCAGGCCACAAGCTTGTAGGCTCACGCCATGCAGCACCGCTTGCGCCGCATCCCAGGATGCAGATGTAGTGTTTGTTCTGCGTCGCCTCGTTTGGTGAACTGGAGTTCGGTGGGCGAACTGCCATCCAGTATTCACCTGCCACCATGTAACCCTCGCCGGGCACAGTGGCGAGCGATCCGAAAGTAATATTTGGACCCTCGGACTCCAACTGCCGGATGCGTTGAGTACTGGGATCGGTCTGAGAAAAGACGACAGCAAACCCAACAATCATCAGCATACAGAGCCAGAGAGTGATCTTTGCATGTTGGAAAATTCTCATAGATATATCTCCTTTGACTGCAGTTCATGTTAGAAACAAAGTTGAAAACCTTTCAGAGAAGACGAATAATGTCGTCCCACCTGTGAAGCATTTCAACCGAACCTCTAGTACTGCAACTGAATTCCTACGTAGATTGTCCGCGGATTCTCATATACATAGCTGCCATCAGCTGTAATAACTCGCTTGACCAAACCAGTGGGATCGCCCATCTGTTCCCAGACGACCTGACCGCTAATCGAGTTATCATAAGCCAGAATGTTCGCGGAGTCAAATACGTTTTTCACGTCGGCGTACAGCGCCACGCGAGCCTTCTCGGCAAATGTGAATGCTTTCTCAAGATGCAGGTTGAATACTTTGCGCGTCGGTCCTGTCGCCAGAGATCGAGCACGGGGATCGCCGAGTGTCTCCCGATAGAAAAACCCGCTAGCAACCAGCCCCGTAAGCCCTAAACGAACCTCGTATGGGAAGTCCGCAACAATGGACATGTTCATACGATGTGTTCTATCGAATCCCGCAGTCATCGTGGTGTTTGCACCTCCCAGATCTGCCTCGTAGGTGTTGAGAGTCGCAAGGTCATTTCGCGGTAAGTCACCTCCAAGGGCAGCACTGTCACGAGTAGTGGTGTAGTCCAAGCGATTTCCGCCAGCGTAAGCTGAGCCTTTGATGAACGCGAATGTATAGCTCAGTTGTCCCGAAAGAGCCACGAAGTTGAATAACTTTGACGGAAGCTTCTTAAACGTAACCTCGACTCCACGGGCATCAGCATAGCCCCAACTTGTGTAGTAGTAATACGTCGCCGACGCGCCAGGAGAAATCGTAGTTGCGACGCGCGATGTCGCCAAAATGCCACCCCCAATCATACCGTAATCATCAATATCCCTATAGTATGCGTTCACATCAACACCCCACGTTGGAGCAAAAGACCACTGCAAGCCAAGCTCATAGTTGGTTGAACGAAGAGGTTTCATCGCGACATCGGGTATAGACGTATAGGTGGCAGTGATTCCGTTGATAGACTCATGATTGGCATATAGCGTCGAATAAGGCTGCAGCTGTGTCGCACGTGAGAACGAAAAATACATCGCTGCGTCGTCTGAGATTGGATGTGAAACGCCAATACGAGGCGACAGATTCCAATCCGTCCCTAATTTTTCCCCTTGCAGCGTAGCTAATTTTTGCGTCGTGTACGACGTTGTTCCACCGGGAGTTGTCGTGGAATCAGTATGGTAAGCATCAAACCAGTTGCGGAACTGAGCTATGTCACGGTTGAAGCCATCCAGCCGCAGACCGAGATTGACGATCAGCCCCCCAAATTCCATTCTATCTTGAGCATAAACGCCAATATCATAGGGATTGTACGTGTAAGCCTCGCGTCTTATTGGAAAATCTACGTCAAGCCAGTAATTCTCCTCATTCGAGGAATTTCGGGTGAGCTGGATATTCCGTAAAACAATCTCGGCGCCGGCACGCAATTGGTGATTCGTCGTCACCTGACTGGTAAAATCCACTTTTATCGTGTTGTCGTAGGACCTGATATCCTCATAGAACGGAACGGGACGCGAGAGCTTCCATGCGGCGCCGCCCGCATTGCTACCAAAAGCCACCTGACTTTGATCGTCGGTATATCCCAGACTGAAAAACTTGGTTCGGTAGCCGTCTTTGACGAAATCACTTGCATACTTGTATATAGTTGCTGAATCACCGAAAGTGATGAAGTCACCATTCTCTCCGACTTGAATAATCCCGTCTCCGTTTCCATCCACATATCCTTGTCTATTCTCCTGGTCAGTATGGCTAATCTGTACCTCGAAGAAGGTCTCTGGTGAAAGGAAGTTTGTCCACTTTAGACTGCCGATCCAGCTTAAGCCATCATAGACGGGGACACCTTCTAGGAAGAAGCGCATTACGTCAGAGTATCTGCTGTTCTTCCAGCCAAAGAGCTTTCCTCTGTCCTCGAGAAGGCCGAAAGCCGTGATCCTGGAGTTATCGTTCAATTGGTAATTTGATTTCAGTCCAATATTCACCGATCGGCTGAACTGATTAGGAAAGCGTCCGTATTGGTTAATGTAGCTACCTGTCAGAAGGAAATTCAAGTCCTTCGTCAGGTTACCACCCGCGGACAGCTCCATGTTCATTTCCGGTTTGTCCCCGTAATTATATTTGTCGGGATTCCAAGTGTATCGGTTGGCTTTTCTAATCTTTGCGGAATCAACCGGACTTGACCGCAATGCCTGCGCGCGCAGGGTGTCTCGCTCTCCGAGATATGAGCTGGCATCGGCGTAGATACCTGGACCGAAGTGTGTGAGTTTGCCCGCGGTCATCAGTCCGTCAAACCTGACGGAGATTGGTCCTCGAGCTTCCTTCAGATTCACATTGACCACACCCGCTGTTGCAGTTTTGTATTCTGCACCCAACGCTCCAGTGTTGACGGTTAGCTCGCTGACTAATCGAGGACTGACGTCAAGAACGGTATTTTCCCGTTCGTTCTGCCTGTTTGAGTTGATGTAACCCTGACCGGGACTGATGTTGTCGGCTGCCGGTGCATAGAAGACATCAGTTAAATCAACCCCATCAACGATTGTCTTTGTCTCGTAGCGCTGACCGCCTCGGACAAATCCATCGTAGCTGCTCGCAGCGTTCTGAGAGAGCTCATATATGTTAGTGACGGGCAGCGCTCCTATCTCATCTGCTGTCACCACGGTGCGCGTGGAAGTCTGAGTCTTCTCCACAAGTTTACGCTCAGCCTCGACCACAACAGCCTCAACCTGCACTGCGCTCTCCCTCAGCACAAAGTTCATATCGGTGGTTCTGTCAGAACTTATGACAACGCCCCGATAGATTCGCCTTTCGTAGCCCACAGCCGATACCGCGACATCATACGTGCCTGGTGGGATGTTCAAGACAAAGTAATTGCCATTCATATCCGCGTTGTTGCCAAGTCTAGTCTCCCGCACCAGCACGTTTGCAGCGGGTACCGGTTTGCCCGCGTCATCCTTGACTGTTCCTGCGAGCTTGCCGTTGCCTGCAAAGGCAAGAAGCGGCACCAACAGCAGCAGAACCAGTCCAAGAAACTTTGTCGAAAAGTGTTTCATACTTTCCTCCTTGCATAAAAGGTAAGATCCAGTGAATTGAACAGACTGTCATCTTGGTACCGTCACGTTTCATTCTTATCCCGTAAGCGGGATTCTTTGTCTCACTGCAACGAGTCCCTCTTTCCTGGGATGGACTCCGAGACGAATCCGTCCAGCGAGACCGGGACCAAAATCCAAGGGCTCGCTTGATCCTGCTCCGTGGCACTAAGCATCAACCAACGCCGTTCAACTCAGTGCCGACACCTGCAACGCTTTGGCTCCGGACCACTGCCCGCCGCCTGCCCGACTGCGCTGCGTTGAGCGTGCGCAAGTGCTGGCACCACGCTCAGCGTCATCAGCGTCAGAAGAGAATCAGAGGTTCGCTCTCTTTGATTCACCCCAGACGCAGGGTTTGCACAGCCCTGCGGATTCGGAAACCCGCAAGGATCCCGCCTTCGGCAATGACAATATCAAGTCATGTGTGTAAGATTTTGATTCGAATGGTTTTGCACTTGAGACGATGTATCATCGTTCTGGCTGGTTTTCAGCGGCATCACCTCCTTATTCTGAAATTCGAAACATAGTGACTTTGAACAATCAAGAAAACTCGGGGGTCCCTTGGAATGGCAAGCAGTATGATGGCAAACCATCAATCTCCAAGCGAACCGTTGGCTGAAGCCAATCGTTCCTATCCTGCTCTCAGCCGAGTGGCATCATTACATCCGTGCAAGGCAGCCTCTTCTTACTGCCTCAGCCAGCGGTTCACCGGCGGACACCTGTCCTCTGCTTTCCACAATCTGTTACTGATGGGACCTTCTTCTTACTTAACACTACAATCACACGGTTCGCAGCGAAGCCTATTTCCAACTACCCTGAATCGTAATCCGATGCACGTTATCCAGAATATCCATCTGCGTGAACGTATAATCCACGGAGACGACATAGTCGGAGAACGTCAGTTTTACACCGCCCCCGACTGACCCGCCTTCAATGGTTGTATTCGTCGGATTCCTCGTGATACGCCCATCATCCTTCGATCCAGAATAGTTGAATTTATAGCCGCCACGGATGAACAACATGTCAAGCACAGAGTATTCCAATCCGACATTGAACTGTGGGATGTTGTCCTGCGGCTTCACGAGATCTGCTATCATCGTAAGAGAGTTGTACTCATCCTTCACCGGCGTCATCGCAGTACCCATGCTGAACATGATGGGAACCGGCGTCGAGAAGCTGTAGTACTTGATGTCTGAACCGATGTTGCTCAGCCGCGCTCCCACTTTCCAGTCCAGCAAACCTATGTGATAAATCGAACCCACATCGAAGGCGATGGCAGCCGCGCTCTGGTCGTCAATCTTCTCACTGATGTATCGAACGCTTGCACCCAGCGAAAGATTGTCCATTATATATCGTGCGAAGCTGACCTGCACTGCCAGATCTCGGTAGTCGAATGTTGTGCTCGTCAAAGGATCAGTAAATGGATCCCGCTGTGCTGGGATTCCGCTTTGTCCCAGAGTCACGAACCCGGCACCGATGGTTCCAATACCTTCCAGGTTATAGGACACGGCAGCCGAATTGTGATCCATGTCTGCAAGCCACTTATTGTAAGAAAACGACGCCTGCAGCCGCTCCGTCTTTAGTGCTATACCCGCTGGATTCCAGAACATCATGTTGACATCTCCGGAGATCGCGGTAGCGGCGGATCCCATACCCACTTGCCTAGCCCCAACACCGACCTTCAGAAATGCAGCGCTCGTTGCACCAGCCTGACGCTGTCCGTATGAGAGCGGCGCTATCAAGACGGCTGCAACGATTAGCACAAGAACTATCTTGCTGAATTTCATATTCGACCTCATTAATAATTGGAAAAGTTATGGCAATTCAAATGATTCAGTTTTATGGCTACCGCAGAATCGCGAATTTGCCAACATAAGTAAATTTCTTACTCGAACCGCTCACACCATCCCCCGATTCGAGCACCCATATATAGAGACCATTGGCAACTTCGACACCATCCTTCGAGAACATGTCCCACGTGTAGTCAGATACTCCTGTCTGGTTGTCAAACGTAAACTGGTCTATTATCTGACCTGACACATCCAAGATCGTAATTTGTCCACGTGCAGGAAGATTGAAGAACTTGATCTTGTGGTCTGTTGAACTCTGGATATTGTCAAAAGATGCTGCCCTCTTGTACGGATTAGGCGTCACATTCGGCTTTATCGCTCCGCTGTTCAAATCTGCCAAAGCTGATGTTCCGCTTCTGACTGTGAATCGGGCACCTATGTTTTTCTTGCCTGCCACGGGGTCCCCGACGAAGCTCGCGTTACCTGGGAAGAAGGTATTGTTGTCCGCGTAGGAGTATGTACCCAACCAGATCCCGCTTCTGCCGTTGCGGTTGAGGTTCGATGATTCTATCCGGTTCGTAGTTTCGCCACCTGGCCCTGCATAATTCCCTTCTTTGTAGGCAGAAACATAGTACCAGTAGTCGAAGCCAAATACCACTTTCTTGTCTTCGTATGCGTATTTGTACGTTGCGCTTTGCTCAGTGACGCCTGCAAGTCCGGCTTTCGGAACTACCGAAATGAGTTGGTACGGACCCCATTCTTGCCCCTGACCCTCGCCCTTAGTCGAAATCGCAGCAATATCAGCGAAAGCGTCAAATTTCGGATTCAGGGGTTTGATGAACTGAGGATCGGTCGCACCCGGAGTCATTTGCTCCTGATAACGGTCAACAATGCGCATACCAGTCTCAATGTACTTAAAGTTTGGCGGCGCGTTCGTCGCTCGCCACAACTTGTACCCCGCGAAATCGGCGTCCCTTTCAGCACGAGCATCCCAACGGACCTTCACGCTGCCCGCAGGAGTAATCTCAACCTTCACATCGGGAGCGTAGGGTATGACAAGAGGCAGTACATAAGCGCTGGGTGAAGCCTTCGATTCCTTTCGATAAGCCCACCTTCCCGTTCTCTGCGAACGCTGGACACCCTCAAGACGATAACCGGCGTATCTCTCACGAAAACGATTGTCATACTCTCGCCTACATCCAGCGAAAAAGGACCAATGCCGCTAAACATACCCTGGTCTAAATCGTGCATACTGCCGCCATGACGGCCCATGCCTCCATAAGTGTCGACAATAATCTTGCGCCCGGTTACGCCAGAATCACCCATCGGGCCGCCGATCACGAAACGGCCGGTGGGGTTAACATAGACCTTCAGCTGGTCGTCTACCATGTCGGGTGGCAGCACGGGCAGGATGACATGTTCAATCAGCGATTCGCGGAAACTCCAGCATGGCTGATTTCGGGGGCATGCTGAGCGCTCAATCAAGACGGTGTCCATGCGCACCGGGCAACACCAAATTTATATTCAAATGGTGACCTGGCTCTTACCATCCGGGCGCAGCCAGGGCAGGGGCGCGCTTCTCACGCCCCCCAGCCAAGCTGGCGTGCGAGCTTGTGCGCCAGGTAAATCGGCATGGGCATTAAGGGTGGGGGTCTCGTTGCAGGCATAACCGAACATCATTCCCTGAGTGCCGGTGCTGATGGCGTCCAGCTCATCCTCGATCGCCCCGCCTTTTTGCTTCCAAAGAATTGTTCACGCCCATGGCGATGTCGGGGGACTGCTGGCAAATCGCCACCTGAACGGCGCACGTATTGCCATCGAAGCCCTTCGTGTTGCTGTCATAACCAATCTCGTTGACGACCTTGCGCACAAGCTGGTCGAAATTGATGTAAGCCTTTGTGGTGATCTCGCCAAGGAGCATGACGAGCCGGGTCTTGGCGGCGGCCTCGCAGGCTACATGAGAAGACGAGTCCTGCTCCAGGCAAGTATCCAACACTCCGTCGCTAACCTGGTCACACAGCTTATCTGGATGGCCCTCGGTAAGAGATACTGATGTGAACAACAGGCGCGGCGAACTCATAAAACTGTCACTCATGGAATACCTCCGTTAAATATGAAATTGCCCATAGCAGAATACACGTAATCTAACCAGTACATAACAC
>CAWHAG010000003.1:0-335894 GCA_963827285.1 Ignavibacteriota bacterium | reverse complement strand
ACACTAGATGACTACGGTTACCGAATGAATGGATTGCTCGAAAGGCGTAAAGGAGATCTGTACGGAATCTTGAACGGCGCTGACTACAGTATATGGAATCCAGCCGCTGATACCATCATCCCGCGGCAATACGATGTTCATAGTCTACCGAAGAAGGTCGAGAACAAGAAAGCTCTTTTAGCGCGGTTCAACCTGACTCATAAACAGCGTGTGCCGGTCATCGGTATTATTTCACGGCTTGCTGACCAGAAGGGTTTCGATTTGATCAGTGAGATCATTGGCGAGATACTGCACCTTGACATCCAGTTGGTCGTGCTTGGCACAGGAGAGAGAAAGTATCACGACTTGTTCGAGCAGATTCAGAAACAGTATCCACAGAAGGTAGGGATCTTTCTTGGATTCAACGACGAACTAGCTCACTTGATTGAAGCTGGCAGTGATATGTTCTTGATGCCATCTCGTTATGAACCCTGCGGCTTGAATCAAATGTATAGCTTGAAATATGGCACGGTGCCTATTGTGCGTGCTACTGGAGGTTTAGCCGATACCATTCAGGAGTTCGATCCAGCGACGGGAAAAGGAAATGGATTTGTATTCTTGCCGTATGAAAGCAAGGATCTCCTCAAAGCGCTTAATCGCGCCGTCACGACTTATCAGAATCAAAGAACATGGGGGAAGATCATGGAGAACGGCATGGCACAAGATTTCTCCTGGACGGTATCAGCAAAGAAATATGTCAACCTTTATGAGAAATTGGTGAAGAAATAGTTGTGGCTAAACCCATCGTTCTTCGGGAGCTTCGCTCCCGAAGAACGATGAAGGGTTGCTCAGGAGCGGAGCTTCCTGGCAACGTTGGGGAACATCAGTAATAAATCGAAACTATTAAGAGAGCGGAATCTTCGATGCAGAATCAAAAGCCTTTCATATTTGCTTTAACTCTGATTCTTATTGTTTCTTTCACACTTCTGCACTGCAGCGATGAGCCCAATGCGGTTGGCATTGGTCAACTGCAAGGCGGGGACTTCGTAAGCGTGAAATCTTTCAACAGTCTGAGTGACAGCGCTGTCGTAACTGGTTCAGCGTTCAAACGGCACATAAATGCAGGGTGGTCGTCTGTCTTGTTGATCGGAAAGTATCAAGGATATGAAGCACGCGCGCTGATGAAATTCTACAGCATACCTGATACACTTGGCAGCGCGACAGTGTCATCTGCAACGGTGACACTGCATCCCAGGCACTATACGCTTGGCGATTCCTCCGGAATACTGTCGTTTTCCGCCTTCAAGATCACACAGCCTTGGACATCAGGAGGTGTCACTTGGGACAGCATTACGGCAGCAAGCTATGATGCCGCGCCAGTGGGGACTTTCAGCGGCACTGTGAACGACACGACAGCCATTACCTTTGCTCTGGACACGGCGTTGGTAGGGGAATGGCTGCGGAACGCTGTGGACACAACGACGCAGCCGCTGATACGAGGTATCATTCTTATCGCCAAGACAAATACTGCGGTAAGAGCGTTCGGTTCCTTTGAGTCAGATTCACTTCCCAAACTTGAAATCGCCTACACCAAAGACGGTTATTCAGATACGCTGACACTCAGCTATGGAGAAAGCGCATTTATTGCGGATGTCGTTCTTCCCTCCGATCCGCAACTCCTTTTCCTCCAATCTGGTGTGGCTTATAGGGCTCAACTGAAGTTTGATGTCTCCAAAATCCCTCAGCGGGTTTTCGTGAACAACGCCGCTGTGGAACTCACGCTGAATCGTTCAGCTTCACGATTAAGTACGCAGTATACAGACTCGCTGATCGTGCAGTTCCTGAAGGACGCATCCCCCGACAGCATGGAATCATCTTACGCCATCGGGAAGAGACTTGATAGTGGGAAGGATGTCTATACGTTTACGGGTACAGTAGTTACTCGTGCGGTGCAGCGATGGGTCAATGGGACTGCCAACAATGGGCTGTTATTTAGACCGCATAGCGAGGCTTATGATCTCAACCTCTATACGATTGTTGCTCCCACTGTTGCGGATTCCACACGACCGCGGCTCAAGGTGACTTACACAACGCTGCCGTCTAAGGCGGCTTATAAGAGGTAGGGATCATTGCCATTCTTACTGAAAATGTGAAAGGTGCTTATGAAACAATCGACCATGCTATCTGTACTGGCTGTCTTCGCTGTGGCGACATCATCCCTGTACGCAGGCAAAGGTGGCTCAGGATACTCCCGTATCGGTCTAGGCGATATCCGATACATTCCCAGCACGAGATCGCAAGGAATGGGAGGAATCACACTTGCTCTCTTGAGTCCGACGGACATCAGCCACATCAATCCAGCCTCATGGACAAGATTGGCGAACACGCGAATTGTGGGGAGTTTCTTGTATGAAGGAATCTCAACAAGCGATGGTTTGAACTCAGCCTATTTTGGGTCGGGGGATTTCAGCGGTTTTCTTCTTGCAATGCCCCTTTCCAAGTCTAGTGGGATTTCGTTCGCCATCGGCTTCAATCCTTACAGCAGTGTCGGCTATAAAGTGCGAACAACAGGGAATCAAGGCGGCCACGATTATCAGTTGATGTATGGCGGCACAGGAGGACTCTCAACAGGATGGCTCGGTCTTTCTGCAACACCGTTTGAAGACTTTCACGTTGGTGCTATGTTCAATTATATCTTTGGCAATATCTCCAATGCATGGGATATGACTTTCACCGATTCAGCATTTTACAGTAATGAGAACACTCGTACGACATCTTTCAGCGGAGGAAACTTCACGTTCGGTTTGATCTACACAGGACTGGGCAAGCTCACAGGCTCCAACGCACTGAACAATCTTAACATCGGTTTCACATTGTCAACGTCATGCAGACCTTCAGCCAGACGTGATATGGTGTACCGCTACATCTCTGGATATGATACGACGGAGGCAGAAGAAGGGACCTTGACCATTCCAATCGCCTATGGTGTTGGGTTGTCGTATCTCATCAAAGAGAAATACCTCCTGGGTTTGGACTACTACGCCCAAGATTGGAGCTCGTTTGAATCCTACGGCGTCAAGTCACCTGACATTCGGAATAGCTATAGAATCAGCTTCGGCGGTGAGATGCTTCCGGAGAAAGAGCCATCCCTGCCGTTGCTGAGGAGGATAGCATATCGCCTCGGTGCGTACTATAACTCGTCCTACTATCAAGTGAGAAATGAACCTGTGAATGAGCTATTCGTAACCGCAGGATTTGGGCTGCCTCTCTTTCTAGATACACGGATTGATGTCGCATTAGAGTATGGTGTCAGGGGCAAGACTGAGAACCTCCTACAGAAGGACAATATTGTTCGTCTCTCGGTTTCTATCAACGCCGGTGAATTCTGGTTCGTGAAGAGGGAAGACTGACAGTGCGAGAGCGTTCAACTGAAAATGCCGAATGACGAATTACGAATCAGGAAATTCGACATTTGCCATTCGTGATTCGACGTTTGAACGCACGTACAACGAACACAGTTGGAATGATAGCATGATAGCACTCGCAAGCGACCACGCTGGCTTTACCTACAAGCAGAAAATCAAGCAACTTCTCGATTCACTCGGTCTCTCCTACAAGGATTTCGGCGCCCACTCCTTTGAACGCTCCGACGATTATCCAGACTACGGACACCTTGCAGCAGAAGCAGTTTCCAAAGGAGAGTGCGATAGAGCAATCCTAACATGCGGCAGCGGCATCGGGATGGAGATCGTTGCCAACAAATCCAAAGGTGTACGCGCGGCACTATGTACATCGGTTGAAATGGCACGCAGTTCGCGCCAACATAACGACCTCAATGCTCTCTGCATTGCTGAGCGTCTTACGGACTGGAACACAGTTGAGGGGATGATCAAGACTTGGCTGACAACAGAGTTCGAGGGTGGAAGACACCGGCGGCGGGTGGAGAAGATACATGCTCTGACGAATCTATAGTTGTCCGTTCGTAGTGTCGAATTGACTCGACACTACAAACAACGAAATTGGGAGATTTACATTGGAACACTTGCGAGACATAGACCCTGAAGTTTTCAACGCAGTTATTAAAGAAGTCAACCGTCAGCACGATGGGCTGGAGCTTATCGCCTCGGAGAACTTTGTGAGCCTTGCGGTGCTTGAGGCTATGGGATCAGTGATGACGAACAAATATGCTGAAGGCTATCCCGGCAAACGATACTACGGTGGATGCGAGTTCGTTGACGTGGCAGAGAACTTGGCGCGTGATCGTGTCAAGAAACTGTTCGGCGCCGAGTATGCGAACGTTCAACCTCACTCAGGCTCACAAGCGAACATGGCAGCCTATTTCACGTTCGTCAAACCGGGTGACACGATAATGGGGATGAACTTGTCGCACGGTGGGCATCTCACGCATGGCTCACCAGTGAACTTCTCTGGACAACTCTATCGCGTTGTTTCCTACGGTGTGGACAAGGAGACCGGGAGAATTGATCTCAACCAAGTCGAGGATATCGCAGAGCGGGAAAAACCGAGAATGATCGTTCTCGGTGCAAGTGCCTATGCTCGCGATGTTGACTATAGACAGTTCAGAATAATTGCCGATTCCGTGGGTGCCTTTCTCATGGGAGATATCGCTCATCCCGCTGGACTTATTGCCATGAAGTTGCTCAACGACCCACTCCCATACTGCGACGTCGTTACATCAACCACACACAAGACGCTCAGAGGACCCAGAGGTGGACTGATTCTCGTTGGCAAAGACAGGGAGAATCCTTTTGGCATCACAGCCCCGAAAACGGGAAGGATGAAGATGACTTCAGAATTGATTGACGGTACCGTGATGCCCGGCGTTCAGGGCGGTCCACTGATGCACGTGATCGCTGCGAAGGCTGTTGCGTTCGGAGAAGCGCTTCAGCCAAGTTTTAAGATTTACGCGGAACAGATTATCAGGAACGCCAAGGCACTCGCAGGTGCACTGGTGAGTCTTGGTTATCATCTCATCTCAGGTGGGACGGACAACCACCTTATGCTGGTGGATTTGAGAAACAAAGGCGTGACAGGCAAGGATGCTGAGAAGGCGCTTGAGCAAGCGGGCATCACGGTCAACAAGAACGCCGTGCCATTCGACGACAAGCCTCCAATGATAACAAGCGGCATCAGAATCGGTACGCCAGCCATAACTACCCGCGGCATGAAGGAGGCGGATATGGAAATCATCGGTGAGCTTATTGACAGAGTCATCCGAAATGTCGGTAGAGAAGCAACCTACACCGAAGTCCGCAATGAGGTGAGGGACATGTGCAAGATGTTTCCGTTGTATCAGGAGTTGAGCGTGTTTGAGAACGCGTAATTCACGGTCCCAAACGACACGAGCATCTGGATAGCCCAGCTAACCACGAGATTATGAGCAAAGCTGAAGACGCGACCAGAACGAAAGGAAACTCAGACGGCGACACAAACGAAGCAGATGACGATGCGGTGGCTGGCTCTCAGATGTCGTTTCTAGACCATTTGGAGGAGCTTCGGTGGAGAATCATCAAGGCGGCGATAGGAATCGTCATCGGAACTATCCTTTGTCTGGTATTCGGCGACTGGCTGGTAGATAATGTGCTGTTGCGTCCAGCGAAGGTAAGCGGCATGCATCTGCAAAACCTGAGGCCGTTCGGCATGTTGATACTCTACATGCAGGTGGCAATCGCCGGTGGAATTGTCGCTAGCCTTCCAAACATCTTCTACCAACTCTGGAAGTTCATTGAGCCGGGGCTATATCCACATGAACGAAAATACATCTCCGCCATTGTTGCCTTCACGACGCTCTGCTTCTTTGCCGGAATTGTATTCTCCTACTTCGTGATGCTGCCGCTAGCGCTGAAGTTCGCGGCAAGCTTCGGTCCGGCGAGTGTCGAGAATAACTTCGCCGTTGACTACTATTTCAACGTCATTGTGAGTGTGATGCTTGGTGCTGGTGTGGTTTTTGAGCTGCCGATGGTGTCATTCTTCCTGTCAAAACTTGGTATTCTTACTCCAAAATTCATGCGGCGCTATCGCCGGCATGCAATCGTAATCATTTTTATCGGGGCGGCAATTCTCACGCCCGGCACTGATCCGATGAGCCAAGTGATCTTGGCAATCCCGCTGGTTGGACTGTATGAAATCAGCGTTTGGGTTTTCGAAGTTTGCCCAAAAGAAAAAGAGAGATATGAACAAATAGAATGAAACAGAAAGGCTACCACTTTGAATCTAAGAACGATTAGCTTGCCTATTCGTGAGGAGCTGGAGATCTTTCGCCAGATTTTCAAATCCTCCATGCGCTCGCAGATAGGCTTAGTGGATACGGTTGCACGTTACGTCGTGAGGCAGAAAGGAAAGAAGATCAGACCCATTTTGGTGCTCCTTTCGGCAAACGTGTGTGGTGGAATCAACGACAGCACTTACCGAGCAGCCACACTGGTGGAACTCTTGCATACCGCAACACTTATTCACGACGATGTCGTGGACAACGCCAACACTCGCCGTGGGCTTGCCTCAATCAATGCTATCTGGAAGAATAAAGTCGCGGTACTGATGGGAGACTACCTCTTAGCACGAGGGTTACTCCTCTCAGTAGGAAGGGATGACTACGAATTCCTGCGCATCACCTCGAACGCCGTACGTAGAATGAGTGAGGGAGAACTACTTCAAATTCAGAAATCACGCAAATTAGATATTGATGAACGCACCTACTTCAAGATCATCTCGGATAAGACCGCATCGCTGATCGCGACCTGTTGCGAGCTGGGTGCAGTGAGCGCAACGCAAGACGCAGAACGGAAGCGCTTGATGCGCGAGTTTGGAGAACACCTTGGCATTGCATTTCAGATTCGAGATGACTTGTTTGATTTCGTCGGCTCCACACGCGCTATAGGAAAGCCGATTGGATTGGATATGAAGGACAAAAAGCTAACGCTGCCGCTAATCTATTCTTTCGCCCACTCACCGAAACGTGAAGCACACCACGTGCTGAAAATCATTAAAAACGGCGCGAAGAAGGAGGATATTGCTGCTGTGGTTGAGTTTGTATCTGAATATGGTGGCGTTGAGTACGCTACGCGGAAAGCGGAGTACTATTCCTCATTGGCGCAAGAGAATCTTAAGCCATTCCCTGATTCACTCAGCAAAGCTTCCCTCAAGACTCTAGTGGACTTCGTGATGAACCGAAGCAAGTGAGTTGCTCAAGAGCAGAACCAGACCCGGCGAGATTGATAGTCTTTCGGGCATCCTGCAATATTCTTGGAGAACGCGTTTCCGGGAATCACCCTCACCCTTATTCCCTCTCCCGCCAGCGGGAGAGGGATGTCCCGCCGCACGGCGGGACAGGGTGAGCGTTCGAGCCATTATCAATCTCGCGTGGCAGTTCAGAAGATTACGCATGTTGAAGCTGAGACACCAAGTGTGCGATTACCAACTCTTTGCAGATCATATTATTGATACAGGCATACAAGGACTTGATAATGGCTCTCATCTTACACATACACCCACAAAATCCACAACAGCGTCATGTCACACGAGTGGTTGAAGCACTGAAGAATGGCGCGGTTGTCGTGTATCCGACTGATACCGTGTACGGTCTTGGTTGCAGCATCTATGCCAAGGATGCCATCGAGCGTATACATCGCATCAAGCGTCAAGACCCAGGCAAGCCATTCAGTTTCGTCATTCCCGATTTGAAGGAGATTAGCACTTACGCGCAGGTGTCGAAGTATGCCTACCGTGCACTAAGGCACCACTTGCCGGGTCCCTACACCTTCATTCTTCCTGCTTCTCGTGAAGTACCCAAGAAGCTATGGAGCAAACGGAAGACCGTCGGAATTCGTGTCCCAAATAACAAGACTTGTCTGATGATTGTCCAGGAGCTTGGTCATCCAGTTGTCAGCACGAGCGTCACTGACATAGAGGGCAATGTCTTGAACAATCCAGAACACATCGAAAAACATCTTAGCAGACTTGTGGACATCATTATTGACGGGGGCAGATTAGGGGGCACTCCCTCCAGCGTGATAGATCTGACAGAAGATACACCTGTGGTTGTCCGTGAAGGGTCGGGGGATGTGAGTTGGTTTATGTAGAGATCTCAGAAGGAGGAAGGGATCGCAAATTGTTTCTGCGAAAGAGGGGGCAAACCGAAGATGTCTGAAGACGCCGCTGAGATTGACCATGACAACACAGCCTCACCTAAGCCCTGCACGATGATCTTCTTTCGAGCTCGGCTATCAGAGGCTTGTTCCTGCAAATCATGCTCACGTGCTCGACCTCAAGATCGAAATCTAATGGATACCTGACTACTCCTACTGGACTCTCTGCTTCCCCATCATTTCAAGATCAAGCTTCTGATCTATCTTCCATCAACCTCAAGGCATCACAAACTTATGCTCTGCCGAGCGAACGGTCAGGACCGGGCATGGTGCTTTCCGCGAAACCTTCTCCGCTGTGCTGCCAAACAAGATGTGTTCGACCCCGCTCTGACCGCGTGTCGAGATGACGATCAAGTCAATGTTTTCCTCTCGCGCCGTCTTGATGATTTCAACAAACGCTTTCCCCGTCCGGACGATCTTTTTTGCTCTGACTCTGCTGGCAACCTCATCAGTGATGAGCTTCTCCAATTGTTCGTTCCCCATCTTCGTAAGCTCGATCTCCATGTTTGGAATGCTCACCTGCCCGAAACTGAAATCGGCTGGATACACCATCGGTTCAACAACATAGATGAGGACTAGCTCAGCCCCGAATCCTTCGGCGAACATGATGGCGTACCGGAGAGCGTCTTTGGAGTATTCCGAGAAATCAATCGGCACGAGGATTTTTTTGAGTTGGATCATAGGACAGTTCTTCCTCAGAAACGACTCAAGTCGAGACAGAACGGTGTTCTGTCTTCGCTACGAACTCTCTAAATACACAAACGTGAGCCAATTGTGTGTATCAATCCCATTCTCGACTACGCTGTAAAACGCTCGCTGAAGACTGTGCGTAATATCACCACGCTTACCAGAGCCTACCGTCAGTCTGTCAACAGTACGGATAGGCACAATCTCCGTGGCTGTACCTGTGAAGAAGATTTCGTCGGCGATGTAAAGCATTTCACGAGGGATCTGCATTTCACGCACTTCATATCCAAGTTCGCCAGCTAGGATCATCACCGTATCTCGAGTAATTCCCTGAAGAATGGCAGAGATGAGAGGCGTCGTGTAGATGATGCCGCTCTTGACGATGAAAATGTTCTCACCGCTCCCCTCACTGATATATCCGAAAGTGTCCAAAGCAATTCCCTCCGCGTATCCATTCGCTAAAGCTTCAAGCTTGATGAGCTGCGAGTTCATGTAGTTCGCGCCAACTTTCGCCATTGTCGGAAACGTATTCGGAGCAGCGCGGTTCCACGAGGAGACGCACACATCAATCCCTTGTTCTATAGATTCCTGCCCCAGATACTTCCCCCACTCCCAAACAGCGATGGCTGTCTCAACCGGACACCCGAGGGGATTGAGACCCATTTCACCGTATCCGCGATATACTAACGGTCGGATATAGCAAGATTTCAGCTTGTTGATGCGGATAGTCTCTAGCGCCGCACTTGTCAATTGCTCAAGCGAGTAGGGGATCTCCACTCTGTAGATTCTGGCTGATTCCACTAGCCGCTTCAGGTGAGCATCGAGACGAAAGACCGCCGCTCCCTTCTTAGTCTCATAACTTCGGATCCCTTCAAACCAACACGTCCCGTAGTGGATAACATGGGATAGGATATGTATCTTTGCGTCGTCCCAGTTAACGAATTTGCCATTCATCCAGATTTTGTCAACTCTCTTCAAGGGCATAGGATTTTCCTTTTGCAGTTCCTGTGATCAAGATGTGTTTCGCTCGTAGGGGCGATTCGCGAATCGCCCCTACAAGATTGGTGAATTGCCTCTACAAGTTCTTCTCATAGATCCTGTAAGTTTTGTATCGTTGAGCGTTCATGAGTTCGGCGCTACGATTCATCATCACGTTGTCTTCCAACACCCAGGATGCATCGCCGTATTCATATCCCATTGCCATCCCACGCCTAGCCGTCTCATAATACAGCACGCCATCAATGCCTCGTTTTTGATGCTCGCGTATCACTCCCAAGACCATAATGCGAACGAGGTTGATCTTCCGTCGGTACCATAGCAACTTAAATAAACCAAACGGCAGAAGCCTTCCGTTGCCAATCTTCTTCAGCACGAAATTCAGGTCAGGCAGAGAGAGAGCAAATCCAACGGGTTTCCCTTTTGCTTCTGCGATGATTACAAGTTCAGGCACCACCACTTGCTTGAGATCGTCAGCCAGATAGCTGAATTCCTCGTCCGTCATCGGAACAGCGCCCCAGTTGTACATCCACGCTTTGTTATAGATCTCCTGGATCCTCCTGACTTCGTTGCCGAAATCTCTCATATTGATGGTTCGGAACGTGAGTCCCTCTCTACCTTTCACTGCTTCTGCGACGCGAATCATCTTATCGCTTAGCACAGTATATTGATTCACGAGATAAGCGTACATATCCTTCGCTTTTTTCAAGCCGTAATTCTCGTACAAGGAAATGTAGTAGCGTGGGTTGTAAGGCATCATCACGACGGGACTCGCGTAGAATCCTTCGATGAGTAATCCCCAGTCGTCATTCACGGACGGATTGGCTGGTCCGCGCATCGCGGACACACCTTTTGTTTTCAGCCAGCCCCTTGCAGAATCGAACAGGGCGTTGGCAACTTCCTGGTCGTTGATGCATTCGAAGAAACCAAAAAAGCCGATGTTTTCTTTATGTTCCTTGTTATGACTGTGATTGACAATGGCAGCGATCCGTCCGACCAATTCGCCGCCTTTCTCAGCCGTGAAGAGTTCCAACTCAGAGTGTTTGTAAAAGGGATTGTGCTCGGTATCAATCACTTTCTTTCTCTCCATAATGAGCGGTGGGACCCAATATGGATCTCCTTCGTAAATCTTCCAGAGCAGTCTGATGAAAGCCATCTTCTCCTTCGGAGTGCTGGCTGATCGAATGGTGATATTGCTCATAGGAGTTTCACAGTTGTCATAAAAAGTTGCTGGTTCGGCGAGCGAGCGTTGCTAACAAACAGAAGCCATCCGCTTGCGTCAGACGGTATCGGAGACAACGCCTTATCTAGATGATGCCAAGCCTCTTACCGGACTTCTCAAACAGCTCCAAGATGCGGTCGAGATGTTCATCCTCGTGAGTGGACATGTAGCTCGTGCGCATCATCTGCATTCCTTGCGGCACGCCGGGAGAAATGAACACATTGACGAACACACCGTTCTCAAACAATTCCTTCCAGAAAATAAACGCTTTCATATCATCCCCCACGATCACAGGAACGATAGCTGTTTGACCGTCCACTACGTCGAATCCCAGGGACTTGAAGCCATTGCGCATTTTGTTGGCATTCCGAATCAGTTTGTCAACATGCCACGGTTCTGATTTCAGAATCTCAAGTGTGGCAAGAACTGTCGCAACAGATGCAGGCGTGGGACTCGCGCTAAATATCAGTGCGGGTGAATGGTGCTTGAGGTAGTTGATAACATGCGCGTCACTGGCGACGAATCCTCCGAGTGAAGCGAACGTCTTTGAGAATGTCCCATACGTCAGATCCACGTCGTTCTCGAGCCCAAAATGGCTTGCCGTGCCTCGCCCCCCTTTACCGATGACCCCAATGGCGTGTGCGTCGTCAATAAGCACACGGGCATTGTACTTCTTCGCAACTTCGACAAGCCGAGGAAGATCAACAATCTCTCCAGTTGTGGAGAACACACCATCAGAGACAACGAGTTTGCCCGCTTCTCGAGGAATCTCGGAGAGACACCGTTCAAGATCCGCAATATTGTTGTGTTTGTAACGCACAAATTCAGCGAATGCTCCCTTTGCCATCAAATTCCCAGCAACGATGGAAGCGTGATTATCTCGATCGGAAAGCACATAGTCTCCGCGTTGCACCAGTGTTCCGATGACACCTTGCGCTGTCTGATAACCGGTGCTGTAAAGCAACGCTGCCTCCTTGCCTATGAACTCAGCAAGCTTCTCTTCGAGCTCGATATGAAGATCAAGTGTCCCTGTTAAGAATCGTGAGCCTGAGCATCCTGTGCCATATTTTCGCACCGCCTCGATTGCCGCTTCCTTGACTTTGGGATGTGCCGTAAGACCTAAATAGTTATTCGAGCCTGCCATGATGATTTTCCGTCCTTCAATCTGCACTACAGGACCCTCGTTGCTCTCGATCGGATGGAAATAGGGATAATAGCCAGATGCCTTGATCTCGTCGGCGCGGGTGAAAGCTCTGCACTTATCGAATAAATCCAATGATAGACCTCCTGATTGGCTTCATGCGTGGACTAAATAGGTTGCGCATATTAGGGGCTGCCGTCCCAATAGAATTGACGTGGGTTGGAATGTGCAAGCATGCTAGCTATGCGGAATTGACTATCTCGTTTTTTTTTAATATAATTCATAAGAATATAAAAGTCAATCAAAAAATATCTCCCGAGACACTTCACCCCTATTCTATGTCTGAACGTACTTACAGGGCATTCGTTACAGGAAGCACAGGATTCATAGGTAGTCATCTCGTAGATGAGCTTCTTGCGAGAAGGTACCGCGTGAGGTGTCTCGTCAGAAAGACGAGCAAACTCGAATGGCTGGAGAATTTGGATGTTGAACTGGTCTATGGTGATTTGTTCAATGAAAGGGTGTTGGAGGATGCCACAAAGGATGTGGATTTCGTGTACCACATCGCTGGTGTCACTGCGTCAAAGACAAAGGCAGGATACTACCGAGGGAATCAGATTGCGACACGAACGCTGCTGGATGTCTGCGTCCGAGCAAGACCATCACTGAAGAGGTTTCTCTATGTGAGCAGTCTAGCGGCTGTGGGTCCCAGCCTTGATGGCAGAATAGTAGATGAGATGACTCCCTTCCGACCTATAACGACCTATGGTAGAAGTAAGATGGCAGCGGAGAAGGAGTGTGTGGAGCGTTTCGGCAAATTGCCCATTACGATCGTTCGCCCGCCAGCAGTGTATGGTCCACGAGATACCGGCATCTTGACGTTCTTTCAGACGGTTAAGAGAGGAATCAGACCTCAGATTGGATTTTCTGAAAAGAAAATTAGTCTCATTTATGTGACCGACTTCGTGAACGGAATCATTCTGGCGGCTGAGAATGAACACACCGCTGGTCAGACTTATTTTTTTGCTAACGATAAGATCTATACGTGGAGGGAAATTGGAGATATGGCAGCAAAGGTCATGAAGAAGAAGGCGCTCCGAGTGAAAGTGCCTGTACCGATTGTCTACTTTGCTGCTGCCATCTCAGGGTTGATCGGTCTGCTCAGCAAGAAAGCCTCCGTGTTCAATCTCGAAAAAGGAAGAGACATTGTTCAGGAAGCATGGACTTGCGACTGCACGAAAGCAAGGAACGAACTTGGCTATCGTCAAATGATTCCGATTGAAGAAGGGATTCAGAAAACGGTGCAGTGGTATCAAGAACACGGATGGTTATAGGAGAGCCTGGTTCTTTGATGTTGCAGACGTCGAAGTAGCGGTGTAGATGCTTTGACTTTTCAATCTCAATGCTGGTGCTGATGGGGTGAACGAGTTCTGACAGATGCAGATGCAGATTATGTGATCTGATCGGCAGGGCTAGTGCAAGCGAATGTCTAATACGCAAATGGCAAGCTCCAACGAGAATCGGGGCTTGCTGTTTTTTCTCTTTGACAGTTTGGTTTTTTTTTGTTATTTTGTCTTTGGTTTTGGAAGCCACACCAGGGTAGGAAACCTGAGAACTGCATCAACATCTGTTAAGCTCCATCCACGGTCTCTGAAACGCGATGAATCCTGTTCAAATTGGAGATATTGCTGTCGGTAACGGCGCTCCGTTGGTGTTGATTGCCGGTCCTTGCGTGGTTGAGAATTATGACATGACCATGCGAACGGCTGAGAAGGCTAAGGCTATCGCGGAGAAGCATCATATCCCGTTTGTTTTCAAGAGCTCCTATAAGAAGGCGAACCGAACGAGCGGAGAATCCTTCATCGGAATTGGAATGGAAGAGGCTCTGTGCATACTGGCTGAAGTCAAACAGAAACTGGATGTTCCAATTCTCACTGATGTTCATACCGAGCAAGAGGCTGCTGTTGCTGCGGAAGTCGCGGATATTCTACAGATCCCTGCGTTTCTCTGTCGGCAAACGGAACTGCTTCAAGCAGTTGGCAAGACAGGAAAGGTTGTCAATATCAAGAAGGGACAGTTCATGGCGCCTGAAGATATGAAATATCAGGCGGAGAAAGTTCGAGCGGCGGGGAATGATAGGATTCTTCTCACAGAACGAGGAACGACGTTCGGATATCATGATCTTGTGGTTGACATGCGCTCCCTCGCCATCATGCGGGGGCTTGGTTATCCAGTTGTGCTTGATGCTACCCACTCTGTCCAATTGCCGGGTAATGAGAGAGATTCTGGAACGGCTCGCAGCGGTGGCAAATCCGAATTCATTTTCCCGATTGCGCGCGCAGGCGTGGCAGCAGGTGTGGATGCGCTTTTTATCGAAACTCATCCGAATCCGAAGGAGGCGCTAAGCGATCCTGGCTGTCAGCTTGCTCTGGATTCGCTGGAGGACTTGGTTAGACAGGTGGTCGAGATTGACAAGATGGTGAAGAGATTCAAAGTGTGAGAAGTCATGTGTGATTAGAATTCTAGCGAAGAGGCGGTCAAAACAGACCACAGATTTGACGGATTAAACAGATGAGCACGGATGATGATCCGTGAAAACCAGTTGCATCAGTTAAATCCGTGGTCCATTATCTTCCAAAACGTGCTCTCATGAAAAAGCAACTTGCTGATAGACTCAAGAACATAAAGATGCTATTACTGGATGTGGACGGTGTGTTGACCGATGGCAGCATCATCTATACATCGAACGGGGCGGAGCTTAAGATATTCAACGCACACGATGGATACGGCATTACAAAAGCGATAGAATCCGGAATTCGAGTGGGCATCATTACGGGGAGGAGTTCGGAAGCAGTTGAGCGAAGAGCAAAGGAGCTTGGCATTGTTGACTTGTATCAAGGCTCTGTTGACAAGATGACTCCTTACAAGGAACTCAAGGAGGCATATTCCCTGCGTGATGGGGAGATTGCCTACATCGGTGACGATATGTTCGACATTCCGCTCTTGAGCGAAGTTGGATTCAGCGCAGCGCCTACCAGCGCCCGGCGTGAGGTCAAGCGGGTCGTGCACTATGTCACGAAAGCGAGCGGTGGCAATGGTGCAGTGCGCGAGGTAATTGATTTGATATTGGCAGCGCGATGAAAGTCAGTAGCGTGATTGTGCGTTCCTGCCAAAGCGGTGGGATCACCGCAATGTGCCATTCAGTATGCTCGCTCTGCCTTCTTATGGCTAACATCTTCTCCCAATCTTTAGCTCAGATCCATAGGATTCAAAACCATTTCTCATTCCAAGAGACTGACCAAGATGTCTGATCATTCCGCCATTGAAAAAGGTAAAGAGGTCGTTCAGATCGAAGCGCGCGCGGTCGCTGGACTCGAGCAGAAAATCAACAGCGATTTTGCTCAGGCGGTTAATTTGGTGTATCAGTGCAAAGGACGAGCAATCGTCACGGGTATGGGAAAGTCTGGTGTCATAGCGAGGAAAATCGTTGCAACGATGAACTCCACCGGGACGCCGGCACTCTTCCTCCATCCTTCCGACGCTGTGCATGGTGACCTCGGTATGGTACGCAAAGAGGATGTGGTGATATGCGTCTCGAAGAGCGGCGATACGGAGGAAGTGAATCAGCTTATCCCGATGTTTAAGCGAATCGGTGTTCCAGTGATTGCGATCGTTGGGAACACTTCATCGAGACTCGCAAGACATTCCGATGTGGTGCTTGATATTGGTGTTGAAGAAGAGGCGTGTCCCTATGATCTTGCTCCGACGTCTTCCACTACGGCGGCGATGGTGATGGGAGATGCATTGGCGATTGCTCTCTTGGAGAAGCGCGATTTCAGCGAAGACGATTTTGCACGGCTACATCCGGGTGGAAATCTTGGCAAGCGACTTCTCCTCAAGGTGGAGGAGATGATGGTCAAGGGCGAGGGAGTTCCAATTGTCAAGAAGAACACATCTCTCAAGGATGCAATCCTTGAGATGACGTCGAAACGGCTTGGCGCAACATGTGTCGTAGATGGCCAGAACCGGTTGGCTGGGATCATTACTGATGGTGACCTACGTCGGCTGTTGCAGCGCACGAGCAAGATAAGCGATCTTGCTGCTGAAGATGTGATGACGAAAACACCGAAGACGATCAAGCAGGATGTGCTCGCAGTGTTGGCATTGGACGAAATGGAGACCTTCAACATCACGCAGCTGGTTATCGTTGATGATGAGCGACGTCCAATAGGGATCGTACATCTGCACGATTTGGTGAAAGCAGGATTGGGGAGGAACGCGGATGTTTGAAGGTTGGAGCCGTGTTCAACTGAAAGCCCTTACCTGAAGACAGGGAGGACGAGGGTAGAGCGAAAGTATGGCCGCATGGTACAAAATACTACAAGAAGATTGTCTTGAGTGGTTGAGTGAGAGTGAAGAGACCACCATTCATCTCACCTTTGTTGATCCGCCCTTTAATCAGGGAAAGGAGTATAGGTACTTCAACGACACTCAACCGGAGGAACAATATTGGGGTTGGCTCGAAGATATTCTGTCAAGAATCCGCAGAGTGACAGTCGAGGGTGGCGCGGTTTATTTTATGCAAAGAGAAAAGAATACGGAACAAGTGCTAGGGGCACTTCGAGAAGCGGGGTGGTGTTTTCAGAACTTGATTATATGGAAGAAGAAGACGTCTGCTGTGCCATCCGAGTTTAGATTTTCAAAGCAGTACCAAATCATTGCGTTTGCTACCAAGGGAGAGAAACCGAGAGTTTTCAACAAGCTGCGAATAGACTTGCCCATTCCGCCTGGATATAGATATGAGAGAGTCAATGGGATCTATCTTCCGGATGTATGGGATGACATTAGAGAACTCACCTCTGGATATTTCGCTGGAGATGAAGCGATCAGAGATATCAAAGGCGACAGGGTTCATACACAGCAATCACCCGTGGCTCTCTTGCTCAGAATTATACTAGCATCCTCCTTGCCAGGTGATACCGTATTGGATCCGTTTGCTGGGACAGGTACCACGTTGGTAGTCTCTTACCAGACAGAAAGGAATTCAGTAGGGATGGAAATAGACCCGAAGTATGTTGAGACCATCGAGAACCGTCTGAAACATCCAAGAACTGCTGACAGTGTTTTGCATTACTACCGATATTACAGACACACGCCCGATTTGGAAGAGATTTGGCCTACCGGGAAGCCATCTCTTGCTGAAAGCTTATGTGTCACATGAGTGAGGGAGTTCACTGGTCCTTCAGAACCGCAGATCGAATCTTGAGCCGATGACCAGACTTGAAGACGCTGGACTGACAACATTGTCTCCGTATGGAGAGATTTCAAAACGACCTGGTGTTGAAGAGCCTCCTGGTATGAAAACAATCATTGCATGCTGCATCATGGTATTGCTTTTTTGGTTGGGCTGTGAGGAGAAAATCAAGCCCTCGGTGCTGAGTGACGTACAGACCACGGCTTCCCAGGAAAGCTGGAACTCTACCGTGACGTTTACTGATTCCGGCAAAGTGAAGGCGGTTTTGAAAGCTGGACACATCGCCGTGTATACCGATAAACAATATACACTTCTTGACGACGGTGTGAAGGTGGATTTCTATGACCAGCAGGAACAGCACACATCGGTGCTGACGTCCAAGCGCGCGAAAGTAGATGATAGGACTCATGATATGGAGGCGTATGAGCACGTCGTGGTTATCTCCGATAGCGGCACCGTCGTTGAAACCGAGAAGCTGCTGTGGACAAGTTCCACACGGAAGGTACATGGTGATGAGTTCGTTAAGATCACTTCTCCAAGCGAGTCGCTTCAAGGATACGGTTTTGAGTCCGACCAGAGCTTGAAGAACTATACGATCCACAGAGTCACAGGGGAGACGAAGGTGAAGAAGTGATGACGGATTGCGGATTTGTGATTTCGGATTTCGAGTTCAAAGTCTCGAGTTTAAGGTTTCGGTTTTTTAGACTTTCGAGCTTAATCCCACGAAGCGGGATGAAACTAGAGACCTACGATTCGGAATCTCCATAATACAGGATACGTATTGCTGATGCTTCGAACGAGACAAGTCATGACCAAGGCTCCCGGTCTTGGAATCGTCACTATCTTCGTGATTCTTTCCTTAGTGATCATTCTGCCGCACACAGTCATCGCCCAAGAGGAAAGCATTGTCACTCTGACAGCGGATAGTTTGGTTGGCAAGATCATCAACGGACAGAGTGTGCGCGAAGCGATTGGGCACGTACGGATCATGCAGGGGAATGTGCTGATCACGTGTGAGAAGGCGATTCAATATTATACAGACAAGAGAATCGAAGGAATTGGAAACCTCAGAGTTATCCAGGATACGCTCACGTTGGTAGCAAGGCAAGGTTCTTACTACACCGAAAAACGTGTGGCTGAGTTCACACAGGGTGTCCGGCTGACCGACGGCAGGGTAACCTTGACATCCGATAGCGGCACTTACAGGACAGATGGCAAGATAGCGTTCTTTCGGGGGAGAGTGGTTGTGATTGATTCAGCAACGACTATATTTGCTGACAGGCTGACGTATTACCGAAGCGAAGGCAGAACAGTCGCCGTCGGAAACGTGAAAGTGCTGCTGCGGGAAGGCAATGCGACCGTATATGGCGATTCTCTGGAACACTACGACACGCGCCGCTACACCATGATTACGAAGAATCCGAAGCTGGTGCAATTAGATTCAACCGTGACGAGCAAGACTGATACGGCAACAGGAGCAAGAACACAATCCGTCAAGATTGATACACTGGTTGTGACCAGTCGTGTGATGGAGGTTTATCAGGATTCAACTTACAGTGTTATCCGCAGAGATACGGTTCACTCGGACACCATCAGGATGGGGAGACGATTGGTTGCCACTGACAGCGTGGAGATTGTGAGGAGTGAACTCGCATCACGCGCTGGTGAAGTTACATATTACACAATGGATAGTCTGATTGTGCTTAGGACAAAGCCAGTGCTGTGGCACGGCGATACTCAGGTTACCGGGGACTCTATTGCTGTGCAGTTGGCTAATCGGAGACTGAGCGAGTTGTTTGTGAAAGGGAATGCGTTTGCTGCCTCAAGGAGCGACTCACTCCGCAGAACTCGTTTTGATCAACTGATGGGACAGGACCTCACATTGCTTTTTAAGAATGACAAGATCCATCGCATCCGTGCTGACAAGAATGCCATCAATCTGTACTATGTCTATGACAAGGGGAAGCCAAATGGTATGAACCGCACGAGTGCGGACACAATTGTGATCTTCTTCGTTGACGGAAGAGTTGATTGCAGCAAGGCTATCGGTGGTGTGGAAGCGCAATATTATCCAGAGAAGATGGTTCGTGGAAGAGAAAAGGAGTATAACTTGCCGGAGTTCAATTGGATTGAAGAGCGACCAAGGAAGGAGAAGAAGTTGGTGAACAAAGATGTGCCGCACGCTTTGGAAGTGCGTGGCGGATTAGACTTCTGAAGAGTCAGTGGTGACCATGCTTGAAAATAATTCTCAGCCAACGGACGATCAGAAAGTCCTGCGTTCTGAGTCGCTGTATAAGCGATACAAGAACCGGTATGTCGTGAAGAACGTCAGTGTCTCGGTTAAGCAGGGAGAGATTGTCGGGTTGCTAGGTCCAAATGGTGCCGGAAAGACCACGACGTTCTATATGATCACGGGAATGATCAAACCTAACGACGGCAGGGTGTTCCTTGATGATGTGGAAATGACTAGGATGCCTATGTACGTGCGGGCACGACTTGGAATCGGGTATCTCTCGCAAGAAGCTTCGGTGTTCAGGAAGCTCTCAGTTGAAGATAACATTACAGCAGTCCTACAGATGATGAGCCTGTCTCCGCGCGAACGGAAGGAGAAATGCGAGAGCTTGATCGAGGATCTAGGTATCAAGCATGTAGCAAAGAGCAAAGGATACATGCTATCGGGGGGCGAGAGACGAAGGACGGAAATCGCACGGGCTTTAGCAACTGAACCGAGATTCATTCTGCTCGATGAACCCTTCGCTGGTATTGATCCGATTGCCGTCGAGGACATCATGAATATTGTTGCCAACCTGAAGAACCGCGGCATCGGTGTGTTGGTCACCGACCACAACGTTCATGAGACGCTTTCAATTACAGACAGATCATACATTCTGATTGAAGGTTCAATCTTGACCTCAGGCACGGCGGAGGAACTAGCAGGTGATGCCGTCGTGCGCAGACTGTATCTTGGGGAGAAGTTTAGGCTGGACAGATACGACCAGTCCAGTGGTTGATACTGCTCGAGGACGACTGTCGGGCAAAGTGTGTTGAAATTCGGTAGTTCCAATAACGTAAATGCCCTATTGAGAATAGGGCATCGGGAGTCTGCGACAGTCTTGAGGTGAGTTGGTGGGTCTGCGAGCACACCACAACTTGAAAATGGCTTGTTCATGAATCATCAGGAGAGGTCGTTCCCTTTTCCGCTGGGGTTGATTCCTTTTTCTCCCTGCCCTCTCCATTGGAACCATCACCTCCGCTCTTCCTGTAGTCTGTAGCGTAGAACCCACTTCCTTTGAAGATCAATCCGCTCCCTCCACTAATCAGACGGAAAATGCTCTTGCTGCCACATTTCGGACAGGTGGTCAACAGTGCTGAAGCAATACTCTGAAGCTCTTCGAATTCGTAGCCGCATTTTCTGCACTTGTACTCATATATCGGCATAGTTGAACTTCTCCTGGTGATCGTAACAACTGGCTATTCATCAGGTCAAACACCATCTGAAGATAGAAAGTTTCCGCAAAGAATCAAGCAGCACTCAAAGCGGGATAGTGAAATGGAATGTCGCCCCTTTTCCTTCGCCAGATTCAACCCAGATATTTCCGTTGTGTGCTAAAATAATGTTCTTACATATTGTTAGTCCCAAACCTCTGTAGCGGGAGGTCTGGCCCAGCCTTGCCTGCTCGTAACGGTCAAGGACGACAGCGATTTCCTCTTTCGTCAGAACGGGACCCGCGTCAGTTACAGAAACATGAACAAGATTGCCCAACACCTTTCCATACTCGTTAACCACCTGCTCTTGCATTGCTCCCACGGCAACCGTGCCGCTTTCAGGTGTGAAGTTGATGGCGTTGGTCAAGAACGTCAACAGCACCTGATGGATCTTTCTTTTATCAAGAAGAAGGGGGGGAATCTCGCTCGCAATCTGTGTGTGCAACTTGAGTCCCTTTCCGCCTGCTGAGGCGTGCATTTGATCGAGCACATCGTTCAGCAAGGCAGCGATATCGCATGATTCTTTCGTGAGCTTGATCGTTCCTGCCTCCAGGCTTGCCAGATCAATCAGTTCGTTTGTCAACTGCAACTGTTGATCTATCGCATTCTCTGCGATCGAGAGCATTTCCCTCTGTGTGTCATCCAACTTCCCCAGTTCTGACATGAAGGCAAACTGAATGGAGCCTTTTGTGGCTGCAACAAGATTCTTGATATCTTGAATCAGCAGGTAAATGAAATCGGACTTAACTTGTTCAAGCTCCTTTCTTGCTCTGCCGATTTTCAAAATGGATTTTATGTGCGCGAGTAGTTCCTTCGTGCTAATAGGTTTCGTCAGATACTCGTCGGCGCCGAGGGAAAGTGCTTGTTCTATGTATTCAGGATCGTCGTAGGCGCCTGTAACAAATATCACAGGAATAGCCCTCGTGTGATAGTTCGCGTAAAGCTGCTTCAATGTCTCGAAGCCGTTGAGGAATGGCACCTGATAATCGAGGAGGATTAGATCGGGCGAAGTCTCCTCTGCGAGGCGAATCCCCTGCTCTCCGGTGGATGCCTGGACAACGCTGTAACCTTGAGCAGTAAGATCCAGGACTTTCGCATAGAGGCTGGCGGGATCATCGTCAATGATCAGAATTTTCTCATCTTGTGGCAAACCTGCGCTCCAAGCAGTGTAAGTGTCTCAGTGATTCAGCTTCCACAAACAATCCTTGACGGCTTTGGCGACTTTCTAAAGCAGGGTCAACGCTGAATTTTTCGACCACATGTCACTTTCCAAACCTCTTCTCCAGTTTCCTTCTCACAAACTCCGGCACGAACTGACTAACATCACCGTGCAAGCTCGCAATCTCACGAACAATGGTAGAGTTGAGATATGTGTACTTCTCATGAGGCATTAGAAATACCGTCGTGATCTCTTCGGCAATCTTTCGATTCATCAACGCCATCTGAAATTCGTACTCGAAGTCCGATACTGCACGCAGTCCTCTCACCAGAGCAACGGCGCCTTTCGACTTTGCATATTCCACCACCAAGCCTTCAAAACTATCCACCTCAACGTTTGGATATCCCTTCACTACTTCCTTCAGCATTTCCACTCGTTCGTCATCGGTGAAAAGAGGATACTTTGTCGTGTTTCTTGCGACTGTGATAACCACTCGATCAAATATCTCCAAAGCTCGTTCAAGGATATCTAGGTGACCATTGGTAATCGGGTCAAATGTCCCCGGGTAGATTGCTGTCTTCATAGGTTTTCCGCATTGGGAGCATGTCGAAGGAATGTCACGGCTGTCTCGCCAAATTCTCTTTGCGCCTCAGCCACGAATAGACCGTCTGGGATGATACTTGCATCAGCGCGGTGTTCAACAGCAACAATGCCCTCCTCCCGCAGCAGCCGTCGTGAGAAAATCTCTGTGATCATCTCATTGAGCGATTGAATGTCGTAAGGCGGGTCGGCAAAGATCACATCGTACCCCTCACGCGTAGTGCCTAGGAACTTGAGGACATCAGCTTCGAGCACCGTACAGTTGTCTTCGCAACCGAGTAATCTGATGTTGCGGTGGATAGTCCGCACTGCTCGAGGAGACTGGTCTACGAAGACGACACGCTCTGCACCTCGACTAAGCGCCTCAAGTCCCAAGTTCCCACTGCCAGCATACAAATCCAAAACATCCCTGCCAGCCAACTCTATCCTATTCATCAAGATATTGAAGATGGTTTCCTTCACTCGATCTGTCGTAGGTCTCAACGATCTCTCATTTCCTGTGAACAAGATTCTTCCTCCATATATGCCTGTGATAATTCTCATTGGGAGAAGACTACTCCGTTCGTAGTGCCAATCCGGCGCTGGGAGCAAATCTGTGGAACGACATCGTCAGCGCCTCGTTGTCCTGAAGCTCCCGAGAAATTGTCAGACCTCTGAAGGGATTCATCCTCTCGACCGGAAGGTTCAACATCTCGGTCAATGCCACGCACAATTCGCTGGTCACCTCAGGGCCATATAGAAAGACATTGTCTAATGCTACTGCGCTGAGCTTTTCCTGGATTGTTGCTATCTGACGCGTGACGAAGTACTGAGCATCAGTGCCATTCTCAAACCGATCGTGTCGAAACAAAAGGAATTTCCCTTTGGATATGACACTGACATCCAGATGATGGGATTTGAGACCAAATAGCGCGACGTCCATAGTGGCGATATCGGCGTAGGTCGCTCTCAGTGCATGTTCAGCAGCGAAGTGATCTATATCAATAATATCAATCGGAAGATCGCATCGTGAAAAAACAGTTTTGAGGAAATCAATGATCTCCCTGCGAACAGCAACAACCAACATTTCTCTCGAGCCGTTCAGGCGCCGCATGAAGTAGGTTGCAAGAGCGAAGGTGTCAGGGGATTCATCGGGATAATAGTTCGAAAGCTCCCAGCGCAAATGCTCGTACAGTTCACTCTTGGAAAGGTGGGCGTCCACGGGCAGATGCACGATAAATGCTTGGGCGCTGCTCAGCGCGACTGCGACTTGTCTTGCTCTTATGTGATCACGTCCGAGATGCGTTGATAGAAGTTCAGTGACCCCGTCAGCAAACGTACTTTCTCGAATGTAGGTGTTAAGCTCCACGCTTTCAAAACTGATATCGGTTGCGATCTCGTCAAGCAACGAAAGTGCATTGCCTTTGCCGGAATGGTTGATTTCAACGAGCCTTATCACGCCATCGGCAAGCTCAATGCCTAGGTGACATCTGTCAGACAGCATATTTGATTCGGAGGATGATTATTTCACCGTTATGTACGGTTTGATCGTTCGGAATTTTCCCCCACCGATACCCTTCACCTTTCTCAAGTCTTCAATACGTCGAAAGGCGCCATGATCCTGACGATAAAGGATAATCCTCTCGGCAAACGCTTCACCGATGCCGGGAAGCATCATCAGGTCTTCCTTTGTTGCGGTATTAAGGTTGAGACGTCCCGGTTGGAATGAAGCAACTAAGCTGCTATCAGCACCGAGGATCCCTGGAAGAGCTGCTGACCTGGTATAGAATTCACTATCAGCTTCAGAGTAATCGAACGTGCTCTTTCTCTGTTCGTTGGGTGACGGCGCAATGTACGCCTCGTATAGCCTTATGCCTGCTCCCACAACAAAGGTGAGGACAAGAAAAAGGACCATCACCGTCTCATTCTTCGTGAATCCAAGTGAAGTGCTGATCTTGTCAACAATCTTTTTCACAATCGCTGGTTTCATTCAATTCCAGGACCCACTGCGAACTCTAAAGCGACACTGGGACAAGAGTACATTTCATTGTGTCGAAGACGGAAAAGACATTCCTCCTTGGGCAGCGACGAAACTACACTGCTGTCATTCGTTGTAACCAGGGAGCCGCAAGGACGCAGAGACCGTGAAGCAAATCGGGCAAGGGAATCTCATACGCTATGATTTCTTCGTCTCTCGCTCTTTGGGACTGATGTTTTCGCCCTTGGCAAGCTCTCTGAGTAGTTCCTTCTCCCGTGCGGAGACTCTCGATGGTATCCAGACGTTTACGCGCACCAGCTGATCACCTTTACCGTACACGTTGAGATGCGGTATGCCTTTGTCACGCATGCGAAGCACTCTTCCTGACGGAGTTCCCGGATCAATCTTCAAGCGTGCTTTGCCGGTCAGGGTAGGGACTTCGACATCAGCGCCAAATACTGCATCCGGAAAACTGATGAGAAGCTCGTACACAATGTCATCACCATTTCGCACGAAGACTTCATGCGGTTCTTCTTCGACTGCAACAGTTATATCACCCGGAGGTCCACCACGCTGTCCCGCGTTTCCCTGACCGCGTAGGGTAATATAATTTCCATCAGAGACGCCAGCCGGCACGTTCACCTTGATTGTTGTCTCACCTTGCACGCGACCTTCACCATTGCAGGCTGGGCAACGTTCCTTGATCACCCTCCCTTCACCGTTGCAGTTGTGGCATGTTGTGATGTTGACAAATTGTCCAAATGCAGAGCGCGATACGTGCCGGATTTCACCATTGCCCTTGCATACAGGGCAAGTGGTGAATCCACCTGCAGATTTTGATCCGCTTCCACCGCAGACCTCACATGTCTTCCATTTCTTGATCTTCAGTTTCTTTTCAACCCCGGTCGCAATCTCTTCAAGCGTCAACCGCAAGTGGACTTTGAGGTCGGAACCGGGAATGCCGACGCCCGTTCGGCGGGTACGCGTCTGAGAACCTCTTCCGAAGAAGTCCTCGAACACACTTCCGCCGAATCCTCCACCAAAAATATCGCTGAACATGCTGAAGATGTCGCCGATGTTCGAAAAATCATGAACATCTGCGCCCATCCGAATTCCCTCGTGACCAAATTGGTCGTAGCGCTTGCGCTTCTCCTCGTCGCCAAGCACTTCATAGGCTGCTGCTGCCTCCTTGAAATTCTCCTCCGCTTCTTTGTTTCCTGGATTCCTATCAGGGTGGAACTTCAGAGCCATCTGGCGATAAGCTTTCTTAACCTCCTCTTGGGAGGCAGTCCTCGGAACACCAAGGATCTCATAGTAATCTCGTTTTGCCATACATCAGCTAGGAGTTGCCGAACTCATCACTCTGGTTTTGTGGCGTCCTTGTCTTCATCGCTCACAGTCTTCTCCGCCTCGTCACCTGCGATAATCACCTTTGCATGTCGGATGACCTTGTCGTGCACGACATATCCTTTTTCCACTTCCTCAATGACGGTGTGTGGTTCTACCCCATCCTTGGTCGTCACCATCAACGCATCGTGATAAGCAACATCGAATGGCTTACCAACGGCCTCGATGGCTTTCAGCCCTTGAGATTCAAGGATCTTGTTGAGCTTTGAGCAAATCAACTCCACACCCTTGTAGAATCCGTCGAAATCCTTCTGTTCCTTTCCTGACATCAACGAACGACCGAAGTCGTCCAGTACGGGCAAGAGAGATTCGATCAGGTTTTGGTTAGCAAATCGAATGAAATTTGCTACCTCATTCTCGGATCTCCGTTTGTAGTTTTCAAACTCCGCTGCTTTGCGAAGTAACTGATCCTTGCAGGTTGCAGCAAGCTGTTCCAACTCGCCCACTTTCGCTTTCAGCAATTCAAGTTCGGACAGTTCCGCAGATTCAACCACTTCTGTCCCTGTAGTCTCTGACGGTTCAACGCCTTCAACTGTAGCCTGCGCTGCACCGTCCTTGCTGTTAGTAGGTGATTCCGAGGCGTCCTTCTCCGACATAGCTCTCTTTCTGAACATATGTGAAGAGTGGTTTTTTTATCAGTTCAAGTGGATGTCGAGAAGTCTTCTCTCCAAACTAGTTCCAAATCCAGAATGACAGGTTGTCCCGCGTTCGTTTAGAGGGGCATGCTTGGGACATACTCTGATTGGAAACGCCAATGAACATCCAACCATAACAAAAATAAGAATTTTTAGCCTGTTTGTCAAGATAAATCTCGCTTGCTGGTGCTCAGTGAAGGAACGACTTTTTCAAGAGCGAGGGTTTGACTTCCAGGAGAAATATTCGTATATTGGTGTAAGTAGTTCTCGATGAAAAAGTGGAGTATCATTAGCAGTCATGAGGTATTGCCGCGCTCTTTCATTATGCGTTCTTTGCAAGGCATGAAGTTGACTCTCTTGCATCGCTCAGTATCAGGTCATCTGCCAGAGATTATAACTGAAGATCCTGAATCCAGTCCAAACGGCTATACTGGCTGAGCCTCGTGCGAGAATCTGTCCAAGTCCAAAGCAGCGTTTGAGCATACTGATACAGGCTTCGATCCCACAACGGAAACAGAAGAGACGCTTGAACCAATGAGATTTCTGACGCCGACGGTCTTTGCCTGTCAACGTGCCAACTTTGGCGATACCTACATGCTCAATACCAAGCTGTTTCAAGTGCAACAGATTCTCTTGGCTGTAGTAACCTTTGCCGGCTGCTACTTCAGTCGGCGCTCGACCGAACTGTTTCTTGAAACGCTTCACCTTTGACACGATTTGTTCTTTGTCACTCGGATTGCCAAGGGTAATGTTATAGTCCACGATAATGCCGGACGAGTCTTGGACCACTTGCATCGTGCGTCCGAACTCCGTTGGCTTGGCAAGCTTGCCTTTGCAGATCGGTCGTGCTTCTGGGTCATAGAAAGAGACAATCCGCTCTGGGATGGAGGTGGTTCCTGTGAGCTTTGGCTCGGTCTGTGCGAGTATCTGTTCAGCCCACGGCAATCTGCTGCTTGAACCGTTCCAGAAGGCTGTCATGAGGTTGTGGTTCGTCTGGTGCTGTGGCACGCTGGCGTTTTATTTGCCGCAATACCATCTGGCCCCGTGTAACCGTTTCCTGCGCTAGGCAAGCTGTCCTGTGCAGACTTTTGCGTAGTCGTTCCTGGGTGTTCTTGCTCTTGGATTTCAACGAAACGCCCATCTGTGCCAATGCGCGTTTGGTTGCTCGGACGTGATTCGTGACACGCTGTGCCAGGTTGCCTGCTGTGCGGGTTAAGGTCTTGACCACTTGGTGCATCAGTCCAAGATCAGTCGGATAGGTGATGGATGCCTCGAGGGTAGTCGAATCAATGCGAATCCGACGCAGCTTGATGGAACGGTCTTCGACCAATTGCGTTACCAACAGCTTGTTCAACTTGGAAATGCGTTCGTTTCCAAAGCGTTGGTTTAACTTGATCAAGGTCGTGGCATCAGGCACGGCATCCTGCAAGGACAGATGGCAGAAGAACCGCCACGGAATACGTTCTCGCACTTCGCGCTCGACTTCTTCGTAGGAGAGTCCCCATCGAAACTTCAGGTAGAGCATATGAAGATAGATCTCGACAGGAGTGCCGGGACGCCCCAGTGTTGTATCGAACACATCTTCAAAGGGTTTGAGCAGTGTTCGATCATTCAGCAGCTGATCGACCTGACGGAGTTCATCCTCTAGTGTGAAAAGCGATGGATTGATGAAGCCATCGCCAAAGCTAAGTTGTTGGCTTGTACGACCACGCATTGTTTTGTCTCTCCGATGAATGTTCGGATATTAGACGTACTTTCTCTGAATTTGGTCTCATCTGCTTCTGACTTTTTCAGTGAGAACTACTTAAGAGAGACATCTGAAAAATCCTTCTCAACGTTTGATTTGAGAGTGAGAGAGGAAATCTTCAAGTTAGTTTGGCTGTAAAATGTTCTTTGACATGATCATTTCATCATCTGAGAAACTCACCGAGACTCTGGTGAATCTCGCGGAGAAAAATTCTCCTGTCAATGTGCTAGCTTGGGTGTGAGAGTAATGAGTCTTCTGATATTTCAGCCGAAGGCTGATTAGCCTCTGGCTAAATAGACAACAGCAGCCATCGAAAACTGGAACCGATTGCGTTTGAAGTCATAGTATCTGCATCTGGTGTAATTCAACACCATTTTCATAAAGGCAAACGGTTTCTCAACGGCGTTGCGTGTTTTGGCAAAGACCTTATTCTGTTCTCTTTGTCTCTTTGTCAATGGATGGTTCCTGTATGCTTTGTGCATAATCTTAGAAGCAATACCATGCTTCTGCAATTGTTTCCGGCGTTCCTTGTTGGCATATCCTTTGTCTGCATGGATACGCTTCTCTGTGCCCAGCAGTAAATCGTCGAATTTCTCTGAATCGTGCACATTGGCAGTAGTGAACTCTACCGCATGGATGACATCAGTATCGGCATCCATCCCAATATGTCCTTTATGTCCATAATGAGTCTTTCCTCTGCGTTTGGTGAACTTGGCGTTAGCATCACGGTGACTTTTGGGCGTTGCCTGTGCTTCTTTCAGTGTTGCATCAACAATGGTGCCTTTGCCGACGATGAGTCCACGTTCTTTCATTTGCTTTGTAAAGGAAGAAAAGAGTACTTTATCCAATCCAAGCCGTGCAAAGAGTTCACGATACCGGCAGATCGATGTTTCATCTGGAATCGCGTCACCGCTGGAAAGACCAAGAAAGAGTTGAAAGCTTCGTCTGTCAGCGATTTCTTCTTCTAATCTCGGGTCGGAAAGATTGTAGATGCTCTGCAATAAAAAGCATTTTACGATCACCAAAAGATCATGCGTTGGACGACCGGCTGATGAAAGACCTGATCTCTCTTGTGAAAGAACGCGTTCGATTGGTTGTAAGAGTCTCTTCCAATCAATGTTCTTATCAATGAAACTCAGCGTTTGTTTGTTGTGCGTCTTAATGTGTTTCTGATAATGCTCACTTGCTGCTGATGTGAATAAGTCTGCATTATCTATCTTGTGAGTGCCTTGCACCATGGCGCCAGCAGCGCCATTTGTGCGTTTCGCTGGTTTCATAGTTATCCTTTCGTGATGATGGCGAACGTGTTGTGTGACTGTCTTTACAAATATAATACATCACGAACGGTTTGATGCTCTTAAGAAAATATCTTTCTGAAAATAATATTTCAGATGTCCCAGATAACTAACTATTCTTGAAACTTTTGGAGAAGAACAATGAACAGAATAATTCAAATATTACTCCCGCTTGTGCTTCTATCAATGTTCTTTATTGGCTGCGGTAGAAGCGGACCAAGCGTGACTTTCTTGATGGGATACAGGGACGCAAGTAACATAGCATCGCTGGCGACAGTCTCCATGTCCAACGGCACGTATTCAATGACTAAACTTACAGATATAGTTCCTCAATCCTTAAGTGCCGCATATTTGGACTATAGGGGTGGGAAAATCGCGATGTATGTTGCCGGAGATGTTCGTCCGACAATAAACGACGACAAGTATGCAATTGCGTGGCTGGATATCAAGAATCCTGCCGACGTTCGGTACGCGCCTCGTCCAGCAAAAGTGCCAGGGAAAGAGACATGGATTTGGAATGCTATTGGTTGGTGCCCGAAGATTCTTCCTGACGGCAAAGTTGTCTATGCTGTACAGCTAACTGATCCGACCAGTGAAGTTCATTATTCGCAGAGTCAATTTGCTATCTGGGATCCCGTGACTAACACGGTGACACCAAGTGGATGGTTGATGCCGTTCGTGAATAACCAACAGGACAAGGGGACTGATCCTGACGACGCAAATCTCTTGAATCATTTCGCTGTATCACCTGACGGCAAATATGTCTATGGAGTGGCTTATGGTTACGGATATGATGCAGGTGCGTATCACCAAGATAATTGTTACCTAATGAAATACCTTGTTGGGAGTGCAGGCGGCTACGAAAGAATTTATGCTGCGACTTCGTCGGCATATTATCCATATGCTGTAAGATACGCATCGCCTGACGGCAATTGGCTGGTCTTTGGTCAAGGCAATGGTCAGAATCCGTATGGGAAGTTGACGAAGCTCAACACCGTAACTCTTGCGGCTGAAGTTATAGATGGCTATTGGAGCGATAATATTTCGTGTACCAAGACTGGAGCTGCTCATGTCAAATACTGGACAGATGTAGATGGAGGAGGAATCAATTACTATGATCTTAATGCGAACAAGGCATTCAGAGTTATTCAAGGCAATAAACTGAATGACACACTCACGCGGGGATATCGTACACTTGGCGGGGCTGCAGCAATAAATTCCGATGGTAGTAAAATCTATTTTACGGCGGAGCGTGGTAGTTATGTTATCTCTGGGGGTACAGAAATAATGATCGAGATGACCGGACCGATAGAGATGAACACAAAAGTTGATACACTGTGTGTTTTGCCCAAGAACTTCAACAAATATGATGGTATGATAATGATTCTGGTGGACTAAGAGCCTTATTCGGAAGATGCTTCGCCTCTTTCGGATTTAGTGTGACAAGTTGTCCAGCGTAACATAACTAGTTCTCGATGGAAGAGACAATCCACTCTGGGATGGAGGTGTCCCTGCGAGCTTTTGCTCGGTCTGTACGAGTATCTGTCAAAGGGTTTGAGCAGTGTTCGATCATTCAGCAACTGGACAACTTGACGGAGTTCGACCCTTAGCGTGAAAAGCGATGGATCGATGAAGCCATCACCAAAGCTAAGTTGTTGGGTTATACGACCACGCATTGTTTTGTCTCTCTGATGAATGTTCGTGTATTAGGCGGACTTTCTTTGAATTTGGTTTCATCTGCTTCTAACTTTTTCAGTGAGAACTAAGTAGATTGGTAGTGGTGATGGTCTGCTGATTTCTGGACGCTTGCTTGGGATATTCCAATACGAGTAAGGATTAGATTGGGGCAGTAGCTCAGTTGGGAGAGCGCTAGAATCGCACTCTAGAGGTCGGGGGTTCGACTCCCCTCTGCTCCACTCCAAGGTTCTAATGACGAAGAGTTAAGAGCACAGAACAGCGCTACATCTCGCCGGTTCATTTTCCATCCCGGGAACCTATACCTTCGTCCAAGATGCCTAAGACGTTTTCAGATTGCCTCCCGCAGTGGTGAGTGAGCAAATCTATCATCCACCAAAGCAGAGTTCACATCGCCTGTGCAGTAGAATAGGTTGACATTGTCTTTAGGGTTTCTTACATTTCTGTAAAGATAGACACTCTAGGATGTTATCCCCATGCACAAGGAGGGATAGCCTATGTTTCAAAGTCTCAGATCGAAAATTGCCGCGAGTTACTTCGTCCTCGTCGCTGTGAATCTGATCGTCGCGGTTTGGGCGATTTGGAACTTTGGGCAATTGGATAAATCCATCAGTGACATCCTCAGCCAGAACTACCAGAGCTTTGTCGCCGTGGAGAACATGATTGAAGCACTGGAGCGACAGAACAGTGCGCAGTTGCACATCTTAGGTCGTGTCACTGGTGGGCGCGAGGAATTTCGGAGAAATATGGAGCAGTTCCTTTTTTCGTGGGATCAGGCTTTCGAGAAAGCAGCCTCCATAACCGAACGTGCAATCTTGGACAGCATGCATCTGGAATACAAGAAATATTTGGCTTTCGCTGATTCGTTGGCAGCTTTGATGAAGGTTGGTCCTGGTTCGGCTGATTCGTTAGTGGCTTCGATGAAGGTTGACCCTGTGGCGGCGCAGGCGTTCTACTTTAACGTCAATCAGCCGCTGTTTGATGACATGAAGGACAAATGTCATCGGTTGCGTGACGTGATCCAAAGAGCCATGAATGATCGAAATCTCGAGGCTCATGAGAAGTCAAACCGAGCAACCTATGCTGTGCTGTTTGCCTCGGTGCTCGCCATTGGGCTAAGCGTATTCGCCAGTTGGCGGTACACGAAATACATTCTTGAACCAGCGGAGAAATTGACAGAGACTGTTAGACAGATTGGTGAAGGAAATCTTGATTTGAAGATCAATGTCCTGAGTAACGACGAAATTGGCGAACTGAGTCATGAGTTCAACAAGATGACCGAACGCCTGCGTCGCTATGAGGAGATGAATATTGACCGCATCATTGCGGAGAAGAAAAAATCCGAGAGCATCGTCGAGAGCATCGCAGATCCAATTATTGTTACAGACCAAGACCACAAGATTGTGCTTATCAATAGAGGTGCCCAAGAGCTGTTCGATGCTGAACAGATCCAAGTGTTGGGAAGACCATTTCGTGAGGTTGTCCGTGATGACCGGATCTACTCGCTGCTTCAAACGGTTGCGGAGACGGGGAAACGGGTGAGCGTTGACACATATCCTTATTTCTCCTACGAACTCGACGGGAAGAAGCACTATTTTCATCCAAAATTGACTTCGATGAAGAGTGAGACTGAGCAGTTATTGGGGGTTGTAACCATCTTCCAGGACATCACTCCCTTCAGGGAGCTTGACCAGATGAAATCTGATTTCATGGCAACCGTCTCCCACGAGTTTAGGACGCCGCTGACTTCCATCAACATGGGCATTGACATTCTGGACCAGGAACTACTGGGTCCCCTCAGCGAACGACAACGAGATATTGTGCGCTCTGCAGGGGAGGACTGCAAACGTCTTACAAAAATGGTAAAGGAGCTTCTGGAGCTTTCGAAGTTTGAGTCCGGCAGAATCCAGCTAAGAGAGGAGGTGCTAAATATGGCATATCTGATTGACTTTGCCGTCAGACCTCTGCAACTTCCGTTTCAGGAAAAGAACGTGAGTTTGATTCTGAAGCTGCAGCCCAATCTTCCTGACTTCATAGGTGATTCGCAACAGCTCTCATGGGTTGTTTCCAATCTGGTGAATAATGCCCTGCGATACACTGATCCCGGCGGCAGGGTGACTATCACTGCTGAAGCCGACACCAATCAGATACTTGTTTCTGTCGGCGACACAGGCAAGGGCATTCCCAAGAAAAACTTGGACAAGGTCTTTGACAAATTTGTGCAATTGAAGGACTCGCTTGCGACTTCAACCCCTGGCAGTGTAGGCTTAGGACTTGCCATCGCGAAGGAAATTGTGGAAACTTATGGTGGAGAAATCTGGGCCGAAAGTGAGGTAGGAAAAGGCAGCACGTTTACGTTCAGCTTGCCGATTCGAACAAGATCGAAAGATACTCGGAGGATTCAGAAGAAAGAGTATGCCACAGAAAGGTAGCATTCTGCTGGTTGATGATGAAGCTCACATTCTCAAGACAATCTCTATCTGTTTTGAATCTATGGGCTTCGAGGTCTTGGCGTTGTCAGATCCCTCGGTAGCGATGGAGAAAATCGCCGAACGGGATTTTGATATTGCGTTTCTGGATCTAAAGATGTATCCCTTCAACGGCATCCAACTCTTGGAAGAGATTAAGAAGAAGGCGCCAGACACCACCGTTGTTATCATTACCGCTCACGGTTCTATTGATACTGCTGTCGAGGCAATCAAAAAGGGAGCGTACGATTATCTTCAGAAACCCTTTGGGCTTAGTGAGCTTCAGCACTTCATTGACAAAGTGTACGAGCATCACACTTTGCAGAATCAGGTTCGCCAACTTCGGCATCAGCTAGAGGAGATCAGAGGTCCTGAAACGATTATCACGCGGAATCCCCAAATGCTCGCGATGTTGAACCTGGCTCGGCAAGTTGCTGACAGCAACCTCAGTGTATTGATTGAAGGTGAAAGTGGCACAGGCAAAGAGCTGTTTGCGCAGTTCATTCACAATCAGAGCGCACGCCGGGACAAGTCATTTCTTAAAGTAACGTGCGCAGCACTTCCTGAGAATCTTCTCGAGAGCGAACTTTTTGGTCACATCAAAGGTGCATTTACCGGAGCTCTCAAGGATCGTCAGGGAAGATTCGAACTTGCTCACGGCGGGACCGTCTTTCTTGATGAGATCGCTGAGGTAACCTCCAACGTTCAAGTCAAACTGCTTCGGTTTCTTCAGAGCCGTGAGTTTGAACGCGTGGGGGACAGTCGTACCATCAAGGTGGACGTCAGGGTCATCGCGGCAACGAACAGAAATCTGGAAGAAGCGCTGAAGAGTGGACTCATGCGGGATGATCTATATTATCGCCTGAATGCTATCAAGATGAAGCTGTCGCCATTGCGTGAACGCCCCGAGGATATTCCGCTTCTGATAAAGTACTTTCTTCAGAAATTCAGCCAAGATCAATCACCTGAGGTGAGCACTGAGGCATATCGTCTGTTCACTAGCCACGCTTTGCCCGGAAATGTCCGTGAGCTTGAGAATGCCATCGAGCGTGCAATCCTCTTGTCGCAAGGAGGGAGGATTGAATCTTTCCATTTGCCTGACGAATTGCGAAAGTCAGAGTCTTCGCTGGTCAGATACCAGTCGCTTGAAGAGCAAGAGCGGGATCACATAAGAAAGGTGTTGCAGATAGCAAAGGACCTGGATGAAGCGGCGCGAATACTGAAGATTGATCCGGCGACGCTGTGGAGAAAGCGAAAGAAATACAATCTGTAGACGATTGTAGGGAGAATGGGGTATGGTTGAGGACAACTGTCCTGCCGGCACATGCAAAGGCGGCCGAAGACTGGGGCGGAGATCTCCGACAGAGTCAGATTGTCTTTCCGCAAGGACCCCCTTCGAGCCAATGGCTGAGTTTTCATCCACTCTCATAGGATGGTGAGACAGAACTCCTATCCTGAACAATGCTGCTCTTCTTCCGCCGATCAAGTTCGATTTTTGTTGCTTTTTTGAAAGTTTTTTTCTAGATTGCATGTTGCAAGGCACCATAAGTTGTTCTTTCTGTAAGCCTTAATCCTGTCGGAGCCTCCTCAAGGGTCTCAGTTTCGTGCAGGATTCAATCCCATCCTCACGATCCACGACCTGTTAAAGTTTGAAGTCAATCCTGCAATTGCTTGACACGTTGCCAGTTAAGAGGGTGCTGTTCGGGATTCTTCTCTCCGGCATCTGAATTGCTGTTGATTGAATTGAGTACGTAGATTCTGTGTCAACCAATTTGGATGGAGAAGTCTCAGCATGGCCGGAAAGAGAATCTTAGTTGTTGATAACGAGAAAAACATCCGATTCCTGATGGCGGAGTACCTGCATGGTGAGGGTCATCAAGTTGTGGTCGCTAACAACGGTAAGGAAGGATTGAAAGAGCTCCGTTCACAGAAGTTCGATGTGATGTTCTTGGATCTCAGCTTGCCGGATGTTGATTACATCCAGTTCCTGCTTCATTCAAAGCAGTTGAATCCTTCGCTCAGTATTGTCATGATGAGCACGTTCAGCGAGATGGAGAATATTCAGAACGCCTCATCTTTTGGCGTCAAACGGTATCTGGAGAAACCGTTTACTACGGTTGAAGTGCATCAAGTGCTTCAAGAGGTGTTCAGCTCATAGCATGTTAACTCACTGACCATCAAACACGAAACAGAGGGTCGGAATATGGGAAAAATAAGAGTTACTAGGCTTAGTCAGGGAGACATCGTCGTCCTGGAACCCAGAGGACGACTGGTTGGGGGTGAAGAGACTGAGGAGCTTCAACAAACCATTCATAAGCTAGTCGAAGAAGGGAACAAACGTCTTATCGTTGATCTCGGCAAGGTACTATACCTGAACAGCACGGCCTTGGGTTTGTTGGTCTCAACACACGCCAACTACACAAGGCGTGGAGGAAAGATCAAACTCTGCAATATCGGCAGCAAGATTGAAAACATCTTTGTCATCACGAAACTGACATTGGTCTTTGAGGTGTACGACAATCAGATGGAAGCCATCGCAAGTTTCGCGGTCTAACATACTGAAGCAACATATCAATTATGTCAAACGGTTAATCAAGGAGCATAAGCACTATGAACACCAACGTTCAAAATGAAGTCAATCCCCATCAGTCGGAAAAACCAAAAACCAAGAGTATGGGAACAGGCGTAGTCTGGGAAACAGTACTAGCTATTATTGGAATTGTTGACATGCTTGTGTGCATAGTGGGCGGAATTATTTGGATAACAAGAGTCCCAGATAATTATGGGCTCTACCTTGGGGTACTCATTTGTGTCGTTTGGTTCATACTAGTTTTGGTTCGACTTTTGAGGGCTCAAACTACTTTCATCATTGTTCTGATGTTTTTTGCCCTGCAATTTTCTTCCATTGTCTTTTTCGGCATTTTTGGCGCGGCGGAGGAAAAATCACTACTGCATCACCTATATCAGGGTGGTCCGTTGGTGGTGTTGTTGCTGACCTTGACGATTATGGATGTCACCTTTATCGTTGAGCGGATGTTTACCCTTTGGAAGGCGCGTGGCAAGGGGCCGATGCCAAATTTCTTGCTGAATGTTGAACAGAGTCTTCAGAGAGGTGATGTTGATGGTGCTATCAACTCATGCAGTTTCCAGCGTGGTTCACTTGCAAACATTATACGAACAGCGTTGGAGCGGTACAAAAACGGCCGTAACGCAAAGCAAGGTCGAAGCCGAAAAACGGATGGCTGAGGTGCAACGGGCCATTGACGAGGCTATGATGCTGGAAGTGCCACTCTTAGAGAAGAACCTTATTGCACTCTCAACAATCGCATCTATTGCAACAATGGTTGGACTACTGGGAACCGTGATTGGTATGATCCGTGCGTTCCAGGCGCTTGCACGCCAAGGTGCGCCTGATGCCGTTAATCTTTCCATCGGTATTTCTGAGGCACTGGTTAACACGGCAGGTGGACTTATCGCAGCCATTATTGGTATTGTTGCCTACAACTACTTTGTGAATAAAGTGGACAGTTTCACCTATATGATTGACGAAGCCAGTTTCAATGTTGTTCAAATCCTATCTGAACGGAAGTAACTAAGAACCGAGGTATATCCATATGCCAAAGTTTAAGAAAACAAGAGTCGGCGTCAAGATTGATATGACACCGATGGTGGACGTTGCGTTCTTGCTTCTGACGTTCTTCATGTTGACGACGCAATTCCGACCACCGGAAGAAGTGCAAATTGTGTTGCCCAGTTCGCATGCACCGTTCAAATTGCCTGAATCGGACGTTATGACTGTTTCGATTGGAAAGGACAAGGCTGGGAGTTGGGGTATCCGTCTGAGTGTTGACCAGCAACCATTGATGGCACGATTATTTGGCGAAGAATACCGGCTGAAGCCCTCTGTACCGATCTCCATCAAAGACTTGCCAAACTATTTGATCCAGGCTTGTATTGCTAATCCAAAACTTCGTACTGTGATTAGGGGCGACCAGGACGCGGAATATGGAATGGTGTCGGATGTGATGGATATTTTGCAGAAAACGCAAATCACGAGATTCAATCTTGTCACAGAGTTGAAAACTGACAGGGAAACAAAATAACAAGTTTATGAGTTCAATATTGGGAGGTAAATCACATGGCAGCCGTTGACACTGCTGAACCCCGTGCGGCGAAGCGCGGAAAAAAGAAACATAAGAAGAAACGAAGACTTGGTATCCGTATTGACATGACGCCCATGGTAGATGTGGCTTTCCTTCTGTTGACATTCTTCATGTTGACAACAACTATGAGCAAGCCACAGACGATGGAGATCAATCTTCCGCCTGGTGAGTCCAAGGTGGAGGTTGCGGAATCAAATCTCCTGACCTTGCGTATGATGGATGATGGCAGCATATTCTGGAACATCGGCGTTGAACCGCCCAAGAAAATCGAGTTCAAGGACTTGCATGGTCTCCTTGTGGAGCGGAGCCAATCAAATCCCAAACTCATCACGCTGGTCAAGGTTGATCGGAAAGCAAAGTACAAGCAGATGGTTGATGTGATGGATGAGCTCCAGGTGTCAAATGTCATAAGGTTCAGCCTTGCACCGATGCTTCCACAGGATAAGGAAGAAGTTGCGAAAGTCAAAGCATGAATACAACTGAGTAGCTTTTATAATCTAGAAGCCAAGGAGGTGTGATTATCATGGCAAAAGCCACGGAGCAAAACGGGAGTAAGAAATACGGTGCTCTTGAACTCAAGAGGAACTATCCTCGCTACTTTGCGATTGGAATGCTCATTGCGATAGCATTCCATTTCTTAGGAATAGGGTCTTACTTCCTTGCTGTGAAGCTGCAGGAGACCGATGAAGACAACGTCCCTGTAGTTCGAGTGATGAAGTACAGTGAGCTAGGTCCTCCACCATCTATCGCGAGCGAAGCTGCACCGCAGGTTGCGGTGACTGCCCCGGTCGCAAAGCCCTCGGTGGGTATCCCGGTCCCGGTCCCGGATGCACAGGTCTCTCCTGAACAGACTATTGCTACGCAACAGGAGCTGAGCAAGATCTCCAGCCCGGTCTCCAGCGGGGCAACTGGCGGCAATGTGCAAATCCAACAGGACATAAAGGTGGAGGTCAGAGAGGATGAGCCAGATATCAACGCGTTCATGCCTGTGGAGAAACAGCCGTATCCAATTCAGCAGCCGACGCCAAAGTATCCAGAACTCGCACAGCGTGCTGGCATCGAGGGGACAGTCTATGTGAAGATTCTTGTGGACAAAGAAGGAAGACCGAAGAAGGCAGTTGTTTGGAAGAGTGATGCAGAGGTGTTCAATGAATCTGCCACTGATGCAGCGATGCATTCGTTGTTTACGCCTGCTGTGATGAATAACGGACCTGTGACTTGCTGGGTGGTGATACCATACAAGTTCAAACTGAAGTGAACAGGATAGCGCGATGGATCCTGTGAAATTCTTCAGCTATTTCGGGTACACTGTAGCTGTCATATTCTTGATAAGCGGCATCTTGATTATCGCAGGGCTTGTTATCCCAACGACACTCGCACCTGAGTTCAGGATAATGTTGGGATCGGTCGTAGTCCTCTATGGTATTTTCCGATTTGTTCGGGTTCAGGTAAGCAGAAGACGGGACGGGATTTTCTGAAATGACCTTCGGGCGCATGATATGCTTTCTGGTGATCGCTCTTTTGTGTATGGTGCAGTGCAGAAAACAGAGCGAGGACACGCCAACGAAGGGCAGCGTGACAGTCATCTGTGCCGAATCCGTTGCCCCGGTGATTACGCAGGAGGTTGAGCAGTTCCAGCAGTTCTATTCAGAGGCGCATGTGGACTTGCAGATCGCGACCTCCCGAGAGGCAATTGTGAAATTGCTCAACGGCGATGTGAAAGTCGTTGTTAGTGCCAGAGAATTCAACGAAGAGGAAAAGGGCATCATCGCCAAGTACAAGCTCGATGTTGGCAAGTTCCGCATAGCTCTGGACGCTGTTACCATCATCGTTCATCCGAAGAATTCCATCACTCAGTTGACGACGAGCCAACTCGCCCAGGTCTTTTCGGGGCAGGTGACGGAATGGAGGAAGGTTGAACCGCGTGCGAGGCTTGGATCCATACAGGTCGCACGGTTCAATCCGAACTCAGGTACGGATGAATTCTTCAAGGACGTAGTCTTGCAGGGTGGAGGATATGCTTCAGAAGCGTATCCGTGTACGTCGAGCACACACATGATTCAGTTTGTTTCGACGCGTCCGAATGCTGTTGGATTTATTGGGCTGAATTGGCTGTCTCCGGTTCGAGAGAATGAGCAACGAGTGAAAGTACTGGAGGTTGGTCAGGAAGACAGCACAGGAGCGGTGAAGACTTTCTTCTATCCGTATCAAGCCAACGTCTATCGCCATTTCAGAGACGGTGGCTATTATCCACTGAGTCGGGCGATCTATATTTTTTCTGAAGAAGGATTACTCACAGTTGGTGCGGGTTTTACAACCTTTGTGATGGGAAATGATGGGCAGAAGATTATTCTCAATGCAGGGTTAGTTCCTGGAAATCCCCAACAACCAATTAAACTGACGTCACGAGGGAATGAATAAATGAACTACGTAAGAACCATATCTGGTGCTCTCTTACTCTTTGCTCTTTCTACTGTCGTGCTGACAGCAAAGGTACAGGCACAGGACTACCTTGAGTTGGGGATGAAATCTCTGCAGAAGAAGGATTATGATCTTGCCGTCAGACAGTTACTGCAGGCATTGGATAGGACGCCGAAGTCGGCTAAGGCACACTTCTATCTTGGTGAGGCGTACTATCTGAAAGGTGTGCTGGATACCGCAGAAATGAGTTTCAGTAATGCTCTGAAGCATGATGATGAATACGCCGCAGCGTACAAGCGGCTTGGCGACATATTTTCTCAGTGGAAGCGTTATCCGGATGCCGTTATCCAATATTCGCGTACCTTGAAATACGAGCCCAAGAACTTCGAGTGCATATATGCACTCGGCGTTTGCTTTCTCGACGCTGATTCCATTGACAAAGCGATTGTCACCTTGACACGGGCGCGAGAGCTGAATCCCAAGGATCCGTGGGTCTATGTTGGTCTCGGCGATGCTTACCTTAAGCAGGGCGTCCCGGCATTTGCGATTGAGCAATACAAGAAAGCCGTAGAATTGGACAGCACCTTGCTGATCCCTCATCAGAAGTTGGCGAGATTATACCACAGACAGAGAATGGGAAGAGAGGCTCTGAATGAGTTCCGGACTATCACTCGACTCGACTCAACGAACCCTGGTCCGTGGTGGGATGCGGGTCATTTGCTTTATTTCAGCGAGAAATATGCAGATGCACTTCCGTTCCTCAAGAAATTCACTGAGTTGAAGCCTAAGGATGCAAGAGGACGACTGGAGTATGGCAAGGCACTTGCGAGGTGCAAGAAATACAAAGAGGCTATCCCAGAACTTCTTGAAGCTATCCGGCTAGACACGGTTCAGTACATCCAGAAAGAAGCATGGCGAACGCTGCCAGATTGCTATTTCTTCACAAAGGATTACGGCAAAGCGGATACCGCGTACTCCAGACTTGTGGCATTGGATACGCTCAATGTTGGCGAATACGAGAAATGGGGTCTTGCTTCCCATTCGGCGAGAGATACCACAAGAGCGATTAATGCCTATGAAAGTGCCATTCGGCTGAGATCAACGCTGAGTGAAGTATATGTAAATGTCTTTGCGCTGCTGAGTGCACGGGGCAAGGCTAGCAGAGCTATTGACATATTTAGAAAGAGGATCGAGATAGATTCCGCAAGTGCTGATGAGTCATACTACTATATGGGAACAGCCTACTACAGAATGGAGGAGTTTGATAGTGCGCGTGTGACTTTGCAGAAAGCTGTTGCCATCAAAGACTCACTGCCATATCACATATGGCTCGCGAGATGTTATATCCCTTTGAAGAACTATGCACAGCTTCGGACCGAATACGAGCGTGTTCTCAGGCTTGCCCAAGAGAACGATCCGAATAACCATCGAAAGGAAATCGGCGAAGCGTGTGGTTTCATCGGTATGGTTCAATTGTTAGATGCGACGACGAGCAATGAGTGGGAAAAGCCCATCGAGACGTTGCGGAAAGCGATACAATACAGTCCTGACCTTCCATCTCAAGCTGACTTGCATACATGGCTAGGGCAATCGCTAATGTATCTTTATTTCAAGAAGGTGAAAGAAACAGGAGATCGAAAAGCCTACGACCATTTGAAGCAGGAAGCGTGCAATGAATTCAACAAAGTGCTGAAAATAGATCCAAGGAATAGTAATGCTAAGAACGGCAAGGAGAAACTTGACTGTCCGTGACAACGTCCGCCCGATCTGGAAAGCTTGTGTCCCGTCAGAGAGCACTTGTGCTTGACTCAGCATGCAGACTCTTCTTTGCGGCCGTGCCCAATTCCCTTGGCTCTGGAAAATGATCTCGCCCTCGTCCTTGACGACCCTTTGCTTGCCCTCACTCAGTCTCACGAACAAATTTTCTCGAAAGCACACTGACAATGCTCGGTGCGCTTTTTCTCTAAACAACAATATCCATCACTCAGTCGCAGAAAGCATACTATGGAACTTGCACTAGTACTTTCAATCAGTGTCTTCGCGTTGTTGTTTGCTCTCTATTTGACATTCAACATCTTGAAGAAGGATACCGGCACGCTGGAGATGCAGAGCATTTCAAATGCAATCCGGGAAGGCGCTCAGGCGTTCCTGCGGAGGCAATACCGTACCATCGGTTCACTGAGCATCCTGTTAGCGGCGATTATTTTCTTCCTATATCTTGTCGTGCGACAACTGAACGCTCACGATGTGGAGCTTGGCTTAACGGCACCACAGCTTGCTATCTATACTACACTCTCCTTTCTCTTTGGTGCTCTGTGTTCTGGCGTTGCAGGCTACGTCGGCATGTTCGTTTCCATTCGTTCCAATATTCGCGCTGCCTCTGCTTCACGCTCGAGCCTGAATGGAGCGCTGCAGATTGCCTTGCGCGGGGGTGCAGTCTCTGGTCTCTTCGTTGTGGCGATGAGCTTGCTCGGCGTTGGCGGGTTGTTCACGATCATGAAAGCGCTCGGTGGCGGATCGGAAGCATATACGAAGCAAATTCCATATCTTATTGTCGGGTATGGCTTTGGTGCATCCTTTGTTGCGCTCTTTGCGCAGTTAGGCGGTGGTATTTATACAAAGGCAGCGGACGTTGGCGCAGATTTGGTGGGCAAAGTGGAAGCGGGTATCCCTGAGGATGATCCCCGCAATCCCGCGGTCATTGCGGATCTGGTTGGCGACAACGTTGGTGATTGCGCCGGTCGTGGCGCTGATCTGTTCGAGTCCACTGCTGCAGAGAACATCGGTGCGATGATCCTCGGAGTTGGGCTTTATGGCGTCTTTGGACTCGGGGGCATCGTTTTCCCGTTGGTGGTTCGTGCCTTCGGACTCATTTCCTCGATTGTCGGAGTGATGGTGGTGCGGACTAAAGAAGATGGTGACCCAATGCAGGCGCTGAACAAAGGATACTTTGTGACAAGTGTTCTTGTAATGATCGGATTCCTTGGCGGCTCTTACTGGCTTCTAAGGAGCGATGCTGCGCCGAATGCTTGGTTGAGTTTCTTCTTCTGCGGTGTCGTTGGCATTGTGACGAGTATCGCGTTGGTTTATATCACGCAGTACTATACCGAATACAAGTATCGTCCTGTGAAGTCCATCGCTGAGGCATCACAGACCGGACCTGCAACGAACATCATCACCGGATTCTCAGTGGCGTTGGAGTGCACCGGGCTGCCCGTGCTTGTTATTTCAGTAGCCATCATTGGATCCTACTATCTTGGCATATCAAGCGGTGTCCCCAAAGCGGGGCTGTTTGGGACCGCGGTAGCTACCATGGGCATGCTTGGCACTGCCGCGTATATTCTTGCGATGGATACGTTCGGACCCATCACGGACAATGCCGGCGGCATCATTGAAATGAGTCACCAACCCGAGGAGATACGTAAGAAGACGGATCGTTTAGACGCGGTGGGCAACACGACGAAGGCGTTGACGAAAGGCTATGCGATTGGGTCCGCGGCGCTGGCAGCATTCCTGCTTTTCTCAGCATATCTTGACGAAGTCAGGAACTACGGCAAGCCCCTCGAAGCGGTCAATATTGCGAAACCCGAAGTCTTCGTCGGTGGACTTCTTGGCGCGATGCTGATTTTCGTCTTCTCTGCATTTGCCATCAGAGCTGTAGGCAAAGCTGCCTACCTTGTGATCAATGATGTTCGAGCGCAATTCAGAGAAAAGCCCGGAATTCTGCAGGGCACAGAGAAGCCTGACTACGCTCGGAGTGTTGATATCGTCACGAAAGGTGCGCTGCGAGCGATGGTACTGCCGGGGTTGCTTGCAGTTGGCATGCCGATCGCCGTCGGTGTGATCTTCCGATTCTTTGGGGTCGGTGCTGAGGCGGTTGCAGCGTTTCTGATGATCGGGACTGTTGCTGGGGTCTTGATGGCGACATTGCTGAACAACGGTGGAGGTGCATGGGACAACGCAAAGAAGTATATCGAGACGGGAATGTATGGCGGTAAGCGTAGCGAGGCGCATAAGGCAGCAGTGGTGGGTGATACTGTTGGCGATCCGTTCAAGGATACTGCCGGTCCATCGCTACATGTCGTTATCAAACTTCTCAGTACGATTACGCTGGTGCTTGCTCCGCTGTTTATTTGAAAACTGTGGCAGAACCTCCTGAAGGTTTGGAACCTTCGGGAAGTTTGGGAGGTTTGGAATGGCGATCCATACAAGGGGTCGCCATTTTGCTTTTGTTGGCGATTTTGTTCTTGCATCTGAAGGTGATTTTGGTTAGATTCTTGTGCCAATTACTTGAGTGACCTGAGTCAACCAATCATAGCGAATCATCTTTGTTCCGCAGGAGACGGTTCAGGGCCACAGGCTCATCTGCTCTTAGCAGAGAATCGTGTCCTGGAAGGTGCGCTATAATGATCAGTTTTCAAGAATGATTTCGTCAGACGGTAAACTTGAGCAACTGAAATATCTTCTTCCGTTGCAGCATGCGCAACTATAGGATTGAAATCACTTACTGGATTCTGTTTCTCTTTTGTGTCACAGCCATCCTCGTTGTTCGGCATTCTGCTTCCCCCTCTCTCATAGCCATTCTTTGTTTCAGTTCCGTCATCGTTTCTGCACTGCTGATCAGCTGGGGAGCGGAAGCCGCACAGTTCATCATCAGTCAAGGACTCGCTGTCGCGATTATTGCCTTGCTGCAGGTGTTGCCAGAATTCATGGTCGAGGCAGTGATCGCTTGGGATGCGGGCAAAGATCCCAAGTACGTGAACTTGATGTTGGCAAACATGACTGGGTCAAACCGTCTTTTGATGGGCGTGGGATGGACGCTGATTTTCTTCACGACGGATATCTACAGCAAAATCAGGACAGGTAAAGGAGTCCGATATATTGAACTCCGCCAAGAAAATGTCTTCGAAGTGTTAGCCTTGTTTCTCAGCAGTGCATACTTCATCTTTGTCTTGATAAAACAAGAGATTACTATCACTGATGGAATTTTTCTAGGACTTCTGTTTGTGGTGTATATGTGGTTGCTGCAGAAACTGCCGCCAGAGGAAGAAGGACGAAAAGAGGACTTGATTGCGCTGCCGCGCTACGTGGTGGATACGCCTAATCGGATGGAACGAAACATGAAGATCGGTGGCTTGTTTCTCATCGGTGGTGCAGTGATGTACTCCGTCGCGCAACCATTCTTATTCAGTATGGAACACGTCGCCGCTACACTTGGCGTCTCCTCATTTGTGTTTGTGCAGTGGGTTGCGCCTTTCCTCTCAGAATTCCCTGAGAAGGTCAATGCATTCTACTGGTCGAGAACCGTTCGCCTGGCGCCGATGGCTCTGCTGAATATGATATCATCGAAGGTCAATCAGTGGACGCTGCTCATTACCATGATTCCATTGGTCTATTCACTTTCAGCTGGTGCACTGAAGGTTGTCCCGCTCGATGTACACCATCAAGAGGAGATTCTGCTCTCCATAGTCATGACCTTCTACGGATGTGCTGTACTGCTGAAACGAAGGTTCACACGGGGGAACGCCGCTGTGATGTTCACACTGTGGCTCATCCAGTTTGTCTATCCAACGCATATTTGGTTTCTTCCTGAATTCCCCGTTGTCGGAAGTAACTCCAGACTGATCACAAGTTTCTGTTTTATGTTGTTCACCGTTGTTGAGATCGTCAAACACCATAGGAATATTCACTTCGTCCAAGATTTGCGCTTCGCATTAGAGCTGACGCGAGGTCGGCGTGAAAAGAGGACAGGAGAAGGGAAGAAGACGAGAGCCAAGGGAAAAACAAGGTCCTAACCTGTCGCATGACAGCTCGGATATGGAACAGCCCAGAAGAATTCCGGCACAGTCATCCACTATCGAACTTGTGAGACGCCTTGGTCTCGTTACAGCAGTTACGATTGTGATTGGCTCAATGATTGGCTCCGGCATCTTTAAGAAGCCCGCCGTGATGTCCGCGCAGTTGGGATCCCCTGAGCTTCTCATAGCCGTGTGGGTTATTGCAGGGATGATGACGCTGTTCGGCGCATTGACGAATGCAGAGATTGCAGGCATGATGCCTGTCGCAGGGGGGCAGTATGTCTTCTTCAACAGGATGTATGGCAGATTCATCGGGTATCTGTACGGTTGGGCAACGTTTGCGGTCATTCAGACAGCGTCGCTTGCTTCGATTGCCTATGTGTTCTCCGAGTATCTCGGCTACTTCGTGCAGTATCCCCATTTCGGTGAAACGATAGAAAGACTTGGGATTGCGATTCCGTTCATCGGGCACATTTTTCCGTTAGCAGATTTTGGAACGAAGAGCATCGCCATACTCACGATTCTTCTTCTGACGACTGTCAATTATTTCGGAGTCCGGTTCGGCGGCATCGTCCAGAATGTTTTTACGGTGCTTAAGCTTGCAGCCATTGCAGGTTTGGTGCTGCTCGGATTCACGGTTGGCAATGGAAGCGTCTCTCACTTCACGTCACCAACATCGTTTTCACATTTCCAAAGTCCTGGCGGCTTGCTCGCAGCAGTGTTCGTCGCTATGTCAGGTGCGTTCTGGGCATACGACGGATGGAACAATATCACCTGGGTAGCAGGGGAGATCAGGAATCCACAGCGGAATCTTCCTCGTGCGATGTTTCTTGGCACTGCAATCGTCATCTTCGTCTATGTTGTTACGAACTTAGCCTATCTCTACATCCTGCCAGTTGAAACCATGGCGAAGTCGAAGCTGGTTGCAGCAGATGTTGCGGAGGCGTTTCTTGGTAAGTATGGAGGTTCGTTCATAGCTGCGGCGGTGATGATATCCACCTTTGGCACGTTGAATGGTTCGATCCTCTCCACTGCGCGGGTCTTCTATGCAATGGCAAAGGAGAAGATGTTCTTTCGGAGGACTGCGCGCGTGCATGCTGTCTATAGAACCCCGGGTGCATCGCTCTTCATTCAAGCCGTGTGGACATCGTTGCTCGTGCTCAGCGGTACGTTCGACCAACTGACCGACATGCTCGTTTTTGTCGCTTGGAATTTCTACGCGTTGGGAGCAGTGGGCGTATTCATTCTCAGAAAGAAGATGGCTGATGTTGAGCGACCATACCGAGTCTGGGGATATCCTATTGTGCCGGTCCTGTTCGTAATCTTTGCGATTGTCTTCGTGGTTTTCACAATCTACAGTGACATCGCCAACTTCGCGAACGGCAGAACGCCTCTCATCAATTCGCTGACGGGGCTTTTGCTGGTGGTGGTTGGGATTCCGGGGTATGTGTATTGGAGGAAAAAGGAGATGAAAGAGGTACATTCTTTGGAACGATAGCGGGCGGGATGTCTCGCCGCGATACACTTCCCTTCACAAGTCAGGAGGATAGAATGAAGAGAACTGCTATGCTGTTAGTTTCTGTCGCTGTTTCTGCACTACTTGGTGGTTGTGGTGGTAGCAAATCAGTATTGCTCCCTGGCAGACTTCCTGACGGCACTGTTCGTCTGCCGAACGGTTGGATGCTTTCCCCTGCCGGAACTGAGATTGACAGCTTGGATGAACTACCACTGGGCATGGATATTAGCCCTGATGAGAAATATGTCATCACAACTAACAACGGTAACGGACGGCAGAGTATTTCCATTGTTGACGCGCAGGCGCACAAGGTCGTGCAGACCATACCTTTGAAGAAATCATGGTTGGGAATCAAGTTCTTTGCCGACGGAAGACGTTTCCTTGTCTCAGGAGGATACGACAATCGCATCTGGATATATGATTTCGCAGATGGAGCAGCGACGCTTGCCGATTCGATAGTTCTTGGTGAACCGTACGATGCAAGGCACCAGGAGAGAAATCTTGCCGTTGCTGGATTTGATGTGGACACACAGCATGAGAGGCTCTTTGTTGCTTGCAGAGAAAGCAACTATCTATTCGTTGTGGACATAAAATCCCGCGCCATCATCAAGCGAATTGATTTGGAATATCCTGCTTACACCTGTCTTGTCTCAAAGAAGCAAGAGTATATATATGTTTCTATTTGGGGGAGATCGAGCGTTGCCTTCGTTGATGGAAAGCGCCTGGAACTGGTGAAGATTGTCCGTGTCGGCGACCATCCGAATGATATGGTCGAATCCCCCGATGGAAAGAGGCTTTTCGTTGCCAATGCGAATTTCAACACAGTTGCCGTTATTGATATCGAAAAGCAGAAAGTGACCGAAGAGATCTCGACCGCACTCTATCCGAATGCGCCTCCTGGAAGCACACCGAATGCAGTCACCATCAACAGTGACGGGACTCGGCTCTTTGTCGCTAACGCTGACAACAACTATGTTGCAGTGTTCAATATTTTAGAGGAGGGCGGAAGCAAATCCCTTGGCTTCATCCCTGTCGGCTGGTATCCAACATGCGTGAGGATTCTCAACAAGACAAATCAAATCGTTGTGGCAAATGGGAAAGGTGGCTCTTCACGAGCGAATCCCAATCGTGAGTCCATACGTTCTCTTTTCAAAGGGACGCTGTCTCTGATTGACATCCCCGGTGCAAAACAACTGGCAGCCTATTCGCAGCAGGTCTATCGCAATTCACCCTATGACGATGCGAAGAAGGACGCTCCCGGTTGGACAGAGGAAAATCCCATTCCTCTGAAGGTTGGAGAGAAGTCACCTATACGGTATGTGTTTTACATCATCAAAGAAAACAGAACTTATGATCAAGTCTTTGGCGACATGAAGGAAGGAAATGGCGACCCGGAGCTGTGCTTGTTCGATGAGAAGATCACACCGAATCACCATGCCCTGGCGAGAGAATTCGTCTTGCTCGACAACTTCTACCACAACGCGGAGGTCAGCGCTGACGGGCACAACTGGTCAATGGGCGCATACGCAACGGACTATGTGGAAAAGACCTGGCCCACGCAGTATAGTGGACGAGGCGGCGATTATGTCTATGAAGGAGGAAAAGCTATCGTCTATCCCAGCGAAGGATACATTTGGGATCTGTGCAAGCGAGGCGGTGTAACCTACCGAAGCTACGGAGAGTTTGTGCAAGGCGGCAACACCCCTGACGAACCGAGCACGGCGTTAGTGGAGACGTTGAAAGGTCACATTGATGAACGCTATCGCGGCTGGGATTTAGATTATTCTGACGTGGATAGAGCGAAGGAGTGGATACGAGAGTTTGACGAGTTTGAACGGAATGGTTCGACAGACCTCAACATGAACGGAAACCTACCTCAGCTAGAGATCATCAAGCTCCCCAACGACCACACATGGGGCACTCACAAAGGCAAGTTGACGCCGAAGGCATACGTCGCACAGAACGACCTTGCTCTTGGTATGGTGGTCGAGCGCATTACGAGAAGCAAGTATTGGAAGGAGTCAGCAATCTTCGTCATTGAAGACGATGCACAGAACGGTCCCGACCACGTTGATGCCCACCGCACAGTTGCGTTGGTGATAAGTCCTTACGCCAGACGTCACTCTGTGGACAGCGAAATGTACTCCACCTCGAGCATGTTGAGGACGATGGAACTGATTCTCGGTTTACCAGCTATGACCCAGTTTGATGCAGCAGCCATACCGATGTACAACTCGTTCACAATGAAGCCCAATTTCACAACCTATGTCTATAGAGAAGCAACTCACGACCTCAACGAGAAGAACCTTGCCGATGCTTATGGATCGCAAGAGTCTGAGGCAATGAACTTCAGCAGGGAAGATGCCAACCCTGATATTGAGCTTAATGAGATTATTTGGAAATCCGTCAAAGGGAGAAATTCCGAGATGCCTGCGCCTGTAAGAAGTGCGTTCGTGCTTGTCATTGATGATCACTGATCGTGCGTGCGAGGGATTTTCATCCAAGCTGAAACCTCTTGACTCCGATTGCTATAAAGTGTATATTTAGGTAGTTACGATCACAGGGGAGAATTAGTACATAATTCTCATCAACCTCAAACGGAGGAGGATTACCATCATGTTGATCCCACTGCTACACATTGCGAAGGCAGGTTTTTTCGCAACTCTGCTCATGACGTGGTTTGCCATCTGGGAAGAGGGAATCAAACTGCCCAGACTTGACTACGCCGGATGGCATCAGATGAAACTGGCTCCACAGGGAGCTTCAGCAGACGTTGGCTGGCTGATCGGATTAGCATCCCATTTCCTGGTGGGTATCACGCTCGCAGTTGTCTATGCTTGGTACTTCATGCCATTGATGCCAGCGTCGGCGGGATGGCTTCGGGGATTGATCTACGCTCTGATTCTCTGGGCAGTTTCCATGATTCTGTACGTTCCTATTGTGTACAAAGGCGGTCTATTTGCGGTTAAGTTCGGAAAGACTGTGTGGTTGGGAAACCTGTTGGCACATGCCGTCTATGGTGTTGTTCTCGGTGTGGCGTGTTAACAGGATACGGTCTACGAAGGCTTTGATGCTGCCGGGGATATCCTCGACAGCATTTTTTGTCTGTCCAAATGGAAGAAATGAGTGACTTTACTGCCAGCTACTGTCTTTGCGTTCGCACTGCTGCTGACGGTTCGTGATGGTCCTCCCGCGTTGAAAGCCAGCCTCCCAAATGAACGGTTTGATTGTTCCATCGAAGGGGATAAGGCGCATTCATATTTGGAACGCCTCGTTTCGCATATCAAATCTTCTTGGTATTCGGTGTCTTTCTTCCTATCGCCAACTGGATGCAGTTTTCTGTTGAATCGTTCAAATTTCTTTTGTATCTTTCAGATGGGCGTGGATCGAGACTGTCATTCTCAGCACTGCGTTTCAATTGACAGGTCTCGTCTGATAACTGTGAAATCTCCAACTATCTTTTTCAGTACACTTTGTGTAACCACCACCATGAAAGGCGACAACCATGATGCGAAAGGTAGAGTATCAGGCTGAACAGGCTGCAGTTCGGCAGATGCTTCGGTCAGCAGGTATTCCGATACCTGACAATATCCAAATCGAAATTGCAGATTTCGGCTTAGGTAAATATCGAGAGATTGGTCTGGGCTGTATTGTGAAAGTCAACGAACCGGAATATTGTGCTAAGTGGTTGACGTTGCTGCCTGGTCAGACCTGCCCATGGCACTTTCACAAACTGAAGAAAGAAACGTTCATTACCCACGAAGGAATTGTGGAGCTGACGACGCAGAAGGAGAAGATTGTCCTCCACCCCGGTGAACAATATACTCTTAGCCGAGGTGTACGACATACGTTCACTTCCAAGGCTGGAGCAGTGATCGAAGAGGTCTCTACTCACGATGACAATGCGGATAGTTATTTCGACGATCCCAACATCATCCGCGACACAGTCATTAAGGACTAGCATAACCTAGTAGGGTGGCTATGGAAACACACATCGGCAAATCACTTCGCCTGAGCGATGTGATTGACTCAAGAGATCAGCATGCGCTCTGGATAGATACCGCGCTTCCTTCCTCCGTCGGTGCAGTCCTGAACCTTGAAGACTTGCGAAAGACGATAAGTGGGGTGAATGAGTTCTGTGATGGCATCGTCGTCAATCCTGGACAGGCTGAGCATCTGGCGGATTTGCTTGGTGGGAAGAAGCGTGCTTCGCCAATTGTCCGCGTGGACTGGACCAACGCCTATCGTGATCGGGAGTCCTTTTTGCCTGTCACAAACGTGAAGCGCGTCGAGATCTCGAACGGACCTGACGTACTTCATCTTGGCGGATCAGCTGCTGTCGCCACCCTGTTTCTCGGTTTTGACGAAGAATTCGAAGCGAGCAACATCCGCTCCATCTCACGGCTGTGCCGAGAGTGTTATCCACTGGGGCTTCCTGTAGCCGTTGACATTCGACCGATTGGTGGAAAAGTCAGCAATGTGAATTTCGAAGATGTCATCAAGCTCGGGGTCTCGTTCATGATGGAGGCAGGAGCAGATGTGATTGTCATTCCTGAGTGTGAAACGGAGACGCTTCAAGTTATTGCCAAGTGGGCAATGGTTCCAGTGCTTGTCCGACTGGATGTCACACTCGCAGCGGAGAAAGTGCGTTGGCTGCTCGGTTCAGGTTTCGCGGGAATAATGTTGACAGAGGCAGCAGCCGTGGAGAAGGATTATCTTGTGAAGATTGCAGGTGTATTTGAAATAATCCATGAAATGTCGAATGTCGGATCTCGAATTGCGAATGACGCACAGTGAGAACTCACTATCAACCTTTGCACTTCCACATTCGTGATTCAGCTTGTTCACCATCATAGAACTCTCCCCAGTCTAGATTGCTATGTTGTCTTCAGGAAAAATGATTCGTCTCAACCGCATCTTCAATCCGAGAGATGGTCGTGCAGTCTGTGTTGCGGCTGATCACGGATGGATGTCGGACGTTACACCCAACGTGCTGAACCTGAAACACATTCTCGGAGAAGTTGTTGTTGGGGGTGCCGATGCGATCTTGATGAGCTTTGGAACAGCACAGCGGTTAGGCTCGATGCTTCGCGGAAAGGACACGCCAGCAGTGCTGATTCGTGCGGACTGGATGAACCTGCCCCGACTTGGCGGTTCGAATATCAGCAACGTCCTGCCCGTGCTTCACTTCAAAAAGGTGGCGACTTCCCAAGCCAAAGATGCGCTGCTTGTCGGTGCTTCTGGAATAACGATCTACTATTTCATCGGCTATAGCGACGAGTTCGAGGCATTGAACATCGAGCAAGCGGCGGACTTTGCAAAAGAATGCCGCAAAATCGGCTTGCCTCTAATAATCGAGCCGATGGCGGTCGGCGGAATGGTGACGGGCGTGAACATCGCCGAGATTCTTATTGCATCTGCCCGCATCGCTGTGGAAATTGGTGCTGATGTGCTGAAGATACCGTACACAGGTGACGTCCACACATTCAGGAAGCTGGTAAGCGAGGCGAAAGTACCTGTGCTTGTACTGGGCGGTGCGAAGTCCGATGTTCCCCAAGATGCGCTAGAGCTTGTTGACGAGGCGCTTCAGGCGGGGGCAAGTGGCACTGTGTTCGGCCGGAATGTGACGAAGGCAAAGGACCCACGCAAGATGGTGCAGGACATCTGCGCTCTTGTACATAGAGGAAGGACTATCGAAGAGATTCTCGGGCAAGATGCAAGAGACTACGTAGGTGGGAAACCGGTTGGAATACCGAGTTTGCGAGGTGTTTCAAGAAACTGTACCGGATGTCTTCTTTGTGAGTTGGCGTGCGGTCAGCAGCATCATCTAGGACAATTCGGTACAGATGGAGCAAGGTTGAGAATCCAATCGAAGCCAATTGGTGAAAAACGGCCATTGCATCGAGTTGTCGTCTGCACTATGTGTGGAGAATGTTTTAGGGTGTGTGAACGAGGCGCTCTGTTCATCGGCTCCAAAGGCTATTTGGAACTGAACAAAGCAGAATGCGATAGCTGCGGCAAGTGCATCGAAGCATGTCCTTTTGCTCTCATGTGGGCAGACGAAGAAGGTGAGCCAATCTTCTGCGATATGTGCGGAGGGATTCCAGAGTGTGTGAAATGGTGCAAGTCTGGGGCGATTATTCTGAAGAATCGTATAATCCAACCATGACGCACTATTGACAATGTGCTAATAACATATTATCTTGGCTACGAATCTTTGTTGGCGACAAGTCCCGTCGCCCTGTTCCAAGGTTAAGCTACTGTTACTATGAATGCACGACACCTGTGCAGTATCAACAGGAGACTAATCTGATGTCCCTTGAGCATCGCGGCTATATGAACAGAATTCTTCGTGTGGATTTGACCCACGGAGAATTCAGGACTGACCCACTGGATGAAGGCGCGATGCGATTGATTCTTGGCGGCAAAGGTCTTGGTGGGACGATTCTGTACAACGAACTGAAACCCAAAACTGATGCGCTCTCGCCTGATAACGTGCTTATCTTCACCGTCGGTCCGTTGACTGGGACGAATGCTCCCACCGCGGGAAGGTTATGTCTCGTGACGAAGAGTCCGGCGACTGGGACTTTCCTTGATTCATACTGCGGCGGATTCTTTGGACCTGTCATGAAGCATGCTGGATACGATGCAATTGTGATTAGAGGTGCGGTGTCATCACCGAAAATCCTTGTGATTGATGACGATGAAGTTCGGTTAGAAGATGCTGAGCAGTTTTGGGGCAAAGGCACTATGCAAACGACGGAGGAACTGCACGCCAAGTATGGCAAGGACTTCAAGACTGCTGTTATCGGACAGGCTGGCGAGAGAAAATCCAAGATCTCTGGAATCTTCTGCGAGACTAGAACGATGGCTCGTGGCGGTGGTGGTGCAGTAATGGGTTCGAAGATGCTGAAAGGCGTGATCGCGCGTGGAAGCAGACCTGTCCAGGTTGCTGAGCCGAGACTCTTCGGGGAGATGGTGTGGATCGCTCATCGAATGTTGAGGATGAGCTCGCAGATCAAGCGACTGAGCGTTGACGGCACAGCGAACATCGTTGAACTCATCAATGTTGGTGGTGGATTACCCACGAGGAACTTCCAGTCGGGTCAGTTTGAGGGACACAAGGAGCTTTGGGGTGAAACCTGGTGGAAGGAAGGATACTGGAAAGAGTCGGAAGCCTGCTACGGATGCAACATCACTTGCACGAAGATTGCGCAGTCCAAGAAAACAGGTTTGCGTATTGATGGACCTGAATACGAGACGATTTTCGCCATTGGCTCAAACTGCGGGATCTCCGATCATGAGGCAATCCTTCAAGCAAACCATCTCTGCGACGACTACGGCATTGATACGATTAGCGTTGGAGGAATTATCGCTTTTGTCATGGAGTTGTACCAGCGCGGGATGGTGACGGCAAGAGGGTTGGACGGGATTGAAGCGCGATGGGGAAGTGGAGATGCCTTGATGCAATTAACGGAGAAGATGTGCAAGGGCGAGGGAATTGGCAGGTTGCTTGAACGGGGTGTCCGAGAGGTGAGCAAGCATTTTCCTGGGAGCGAAGATTTCGCGATGCACGTCAAGGGATTAGAAATGCCGGGTTATCTGCCGAGTGCTGCAAAAGGCATTGGCTTGAGCTATGCGATTTCGGAGCGAGGGGCGTGTCATCTGCACGGCTCGCCTCTCTCGGAGTTGATGGGTGGTGCAGACCCTCTGACAGTTGAAGGGAAGGCAGCCCTGTTTAAGACAAATCAGTTGGACGTTGCTGTGGTGGATGCCTGCGTCCTGTGTTACTTCGTAAAGTTTGGAATCACGCTGAAGGAGATCTTTCAGATGATCAATCCTTGCACAGGATTTGGATATAAGAATCCGAGAGAAGTTGAGAAGGTCGGTGAGCGGATCACGACTCTTGCCCGGCTGTTCAACACCAGAGAAGGTTTTACTGTCAAGGACAACACGCTGCCAAAGCGGTCGTTGGCTGAGCCATTGCCTGCAGGACCGGCAAAGGGTCATGTTGTGGAGCTTGATGAGATGCGATCAGAGTACTATCAGTTGATGGGATGGAATGATCAAGGAATTCCAACCGAGCAAACCATCAAGAGATTGGAGTTAGACACGATTCTGAAGAACTGATTGTATGCGACCTCTTAGGCGCAGGTCGCATACTTGCGCCACAGAAGATATCTCGATGCTGTATGAAAGTCAAAGTCATTTTCCACGGTGATCTAAGGCGTCATAACAATGGCAAGTCCGACACGGAGACGGACCTAAAAGAGGGGACAACCGTGGGACAGTTGATTGCCAGGACACAGATCCCCACAGACAAGATTGCGTTTGCGGGGATCAATGGCTCAAGGGTGGATAAGACGGTTGTCCTGAACGATGGTGATGAAGTGACGATCTTTCAGATGGTTGCGGGTGGCTGAAGCGATGACAGGTGTTTCGTCCAGCGGTGGAGACCGTGAGAATTCTCGCATTGACACTGATCCCATGTTCACTCCCGCAAAATACCATTTTTCTGAAGTGTTGGTGACGGAGTATGAAAGGGCATCGGACACGCTAATCGAGCGAGACAGGTTGTGGTTAGGTGTAGCTGAACTCTTGAAGAAGAAAACTCAGTGGCGGCCGTCTCAGAAAGAAATCTTGATAAGGGAGGCAGAGAGGCTGACGGCGCATTGACCCTCGACTTGTGGTGTCTGAATTGTTAGTCTATAGCTCAGAGCCTGGATTGCGGAGTTTCGATTGAGAGGATACGGATCGCGGGAAGATCCGAAATCGCCAATCCGCAATCCGAAATCACGTCCAGGCAATTCGGAGAGCAACACATGCTTAACAGAAAACATTTGATCAACGCAGTTCTCTTCGGTTCACTGTGGGGTATTCTAGAAGTTTTGGCTGACAAGGTTATCGGTATTCCAGGTTCAACTTTGCGAGCACCGATTTTGTCCTGTCTGGGTATTCTGATCCTTACTATCGCGCGATCAGATTTCGATAGGCTCGGTGCTTCAACAGCGGTCGGCATTGTTGCGTCATTCTTTAAGTTCCTGAATGTTCCGTTCTACGGCTGTCAAATTCTAGCCATTGGACTTCTTGCCGTCGCCTTTGACTTCGTCTACTCAGTCTTTTCCCACAGGACACAGTCTCGGGCTTTCGGTAACGGAATTCTTGGTTCCTTGACTATCTGGACAAGCTTCCCAGTGTTTGCCCTGACTGCATCCTATGTGGTACAGAATCCGTGGTGGATACAGGGTGGGATTTGGAAGATCGCTCATTATGTTTTTGTGCAAGGAAGTATCGCCGCGGTTGGGAGTTTCTTTCTATTCAATTTCGGAGTAGAGGTGAGTGATATCATCTTGCCACTACTTCATCGCCTGCGGAATAAGAGGGTAGCGATCTATTATGCTGGAACAGGGTTAGTGGTGATTGGTGCCGGTATGATCTCCATATTCTACCGCTAATATGTCTTGAGCGAATGGATGCAGGTGGGCAGCGAATTGCTGTTTGTCAATCGCTATACTCGACCAGAGTCCCTGTCTCGCGATATGTGCCACTCGAAGTCTAGAACATGTGGTGAGGGTGGTCGAACTATCGGCAATCCGAAATGAGTGTTACCTGCCACTCCGTAAGGAATACGAATGCCTGACACATTCTATAGCAATCCAGAATATTTTGTCGAGAAAATCTTCGACCTGCACCAGCAGATCCAACAGAGCGTGATTGAGCAACTGGCAACGATGAGCACGGATCAACTGTGTGATGTAACGCAAGATGCTGAAGGTGATACGCTCTACGCTGTGGATACTGGAGTCGAGGAAATCTTGGCGCAATTCTTTGAGTCGTGGTCTGACGAGATACCGCTTGTGCTTCTGTGCGAGGGACTCGCCAACGGTGGGAAGGTTGTGTTTCCGAAAGGCATGACGGAGGAGGATGCTGAGATGCGCATAATCGTTGACCCCATTGACGGCACACGAGGGATTATGTATGATAAGCGGAGTGCCTGGATTCTTAGTGGTGTTGCATCTAATCGAGGTGGAGAAGGCAGGTTATCCGATATCTGCATTGCCGTCCAGACTGAGATTCCTACGACCAAGCAGTACTTGGCTGATAGGCTGTGGGCAATTCGTGGGAAAGGAGTTCATGCAGAACGTGTGAACGTTTTCACGAGGGAGAAGCGCGCCTTTACGCCGAAGCCGAGTCTTGCCACTGGTATCGAGCACGGATTTGCAATGCTCAGCAAGTTCTTTCCCGGCGGGAAGGAGGTCATCGCTTCGATCGAGGAAGGCATCGCCAAAGCGATGACTGGCGATCGTGTCGAAGGAAAGGTCAAGGTGTTTGACGATCAGTACATCTCGACTGGAGGTCAGCTCTATGAACTGTCGGTTGGACATGATAGGTTCAACGGCGACATACGAGCGGCACTCAAAGCCGTCGGTGTTGGGAAGGAACTCCCAGGGATGTCCTGTCATCCGTATGATCTTGCTTCGATGTTGATTGCACAGGAGGCCGGCGTGATCCTCACCGACGTGCACGGGAATATTCTGGATGGACCAATGAATGTCGCCGCAGATGTGGCGTGGATTGCGTATGCAAATGAGGATTTGCGTCGGCGAATCGAACCAATCCTCCAGCGAGAACTAAAGGCGCATGGACTTATTTAGGATTCGATCGTGTTGCGATTCACGGGTGAGATGCTGGGCGAAGTGCTCAGCATTTTGTTTATTGGGATGACTTATTTATTGCCGTCCATAAGAGCCAACACGGTGCGGCTTTCTTGTCCAGGATGAATACTTCTCTGCAAGTCCGGCGTTCACACAGTCAGTGTGAATGCCCTCAAAGAGCGGTCGTCGCTCAGGAGGGGGCAAAAATAAAGTTGTTGACTTTTAGCGGTGGATTTTGTAAATTTTTCCAGGTCATTCTGCACTGAGCTATCCAGACATTAATATAGGAGAGGCAATGAAAAGAGTTGCTATCACTATACTTCTCTTTGTTCTCACAATATCTTTTGCATTGGCGCAAGAGGAGCGACCTAGCAAACCTCCGCTAAGAATTGGCGGTGCAGGAGGGTACATGCCGATGTGGATAATGCCAAACCTGGATGATATTAACCAGAAGCTAAACTCAGTAAAACTGCCCACATTCTCAACCGGCGGATTCTACACATCGGCTGGTGGCGGATATGCATATATCATCTTTATTCCTAACGTCCGCATCGGTGGATACGGTGCAGGCGGCAGCATTAAGACAGATGGTGTCATCTCTGGACAGCCAACGAAAGTCGAATATTCCGCTAGTTTCGGTGGTGTTACGCTCGAATATGCACTTCGGATCTTTGATCGTGCGAGCATCATAGGCGGAACAATGCTGGGGGGAGGAGGCATAACCTTGACGATCCTGCAATCCGATGGGACAGCAAGGCAATGGGGGGACGTATGGAGCGGCGTGGGAATAGGCACTCCGCTGAAAAACTACAAGCAGACCCTGTCCACTGGTTTCTTCGTGTACAATCCGTACGTCTACTTCGAGTACGGAATAACGGGTTTCATTGGCTTCCGCATCGGTGCCGGCTATATTGGTAATACCTCTGGAGACTGGAGAGTTGATGATAACAGCGATTTAGTTGGTGTGCCGAGCGGCGTCAGGCTGAACGGATTGTTGATCCAGGCAGGAATATTCGCTGGCTTTTTCCCAGATTAGCTTGAGTGGATCAGACGCGAAGGGCTGTGAGTTGAGCTTCATGTTTGACTCGCTTCAACACAGCGAGAGCGAACCGAGTAAGGGGGTGAAACCCTCTTGGCGAAGTGGAGATTGTGTCCGAAGTCTAGCTCAGCAGATCGCAAAGGGCCTTGAAGAAATGGTATAGGGATGGTCAGCCGTTGTAAAGGACCTTTCGCCAATGACCTGACGCCTGGGGAATTCATTTTTAGCAAACATCCTTAAAGATCCATAATTCCTTTTGAGACTTCCGTGAATCTAAAAGAGAAGATTCTGAAGAAAACTGCTAATGTCGGAATCGTTGGACTGGGATATGTTGGACTTCCCCTTGCTGTCGAGTTTGCCCATAAGGGATTTCAGACTCTTGGTATTGATGTTAGCAGGGAAAAAGTTGATGCGATCAACCAAGGAAGGAACTACATTGGTGATGTAGATGGGGAACAACTGCGCAAGGTTGTAAAGGACGGAATGCTCAAAGCGGTTGATGACTATGAGAGTGTCAGCACGTTGGATGTTATCTATATTTGTGTCCCAACACCATTTACACCCAACAAGGACCCCGATGTATCCTATATCATCGCTGCCGCTGAGGGGATCGCTAAAGGCTTAAGAAGAGAACAATTGGTGATTCTCAAAAGCACGACTTTTCCGAATACGACCGAAGGGCATGTCCAACCGATCTTAGAAAGAACAGGTCTTCGAGCTGGTAAAGATTTTTACCTTGCCTTCTCACCTGAACGCATTGACCCAGGCAACAAGCAATTTACCACTTCTAACACACCTATTGTGGTTGGAGGTGTTACGAAGAAGTGCACGGAATTGACACAGTTGGTGACAGAGCAAATCGTTGAGAAGGTCATTCCTGTCTCCAGTCCAAAAGTTGCGGAAATGGAGAAACTGTTGGAGAACATCTTCCGCAGTGTGAACATTGCCCTCGTCAACGAACTGGCGCGTCTCTGCGACCGCATGGGCGGAATCAATGTCTGGGAGGTCATAGATGCAGCAGCAACGAAGCCGTTCGGTTTCATGCCGTTTTATCCGGGACCCGGCATCGGTGGACATTGTATCTTGATTGATCCATACTATCTTGCCTGGCAGGCGCGGGAATACGATTTCCAGACGAAGTTCATTACACTCGCGGCTGAGACAAATGAAGCGATGCCGTATTATGTACGCGGCATGGTGATGCGTGCTTTGGCAAATCAGAACATAACATATCAAAGTGCGAGAATTCTCATTCTCGGTGTGGCGTTCAAGAAGAATGTTGATGATACACGGCATTCTCCCGCGTTGAAGGCAATGGAGTTGCTTCTGCAAGAAGGTGCGAAGAACATTTCTTACAACGATCCCTATGTCCCGCATGTCAAAGTCTGTGGCAAATCCTATCAGGCAGTGGTGTTGACATCCAAACTTCTTCGGAATGCTGACATCGTCGTCATCACCACTGATCATTCTGACTATGACTATGACATGATTGTGAAAAATGCTAAGTGCATCATTGATACGCGCAATGCGACGAGGAATGTCAAGAGCGGGAAGGAGAAGATCTACGTGTTGGGGGATGGGAAGTGAAAAATAACAGACCTGCTGCGAAATAATTCTATCCTGGGGGGTAGGGGGCGTATCGCGCGATATGCCCCTACTCGAAATATGAATTTAGAATCTTGAGAAGGGACTTTATTGACGAAAATTATCAGCGTGGTCGGTGCGCGTCCAAACTTTATGAAGGTGGCACCGCTCCACCGCGAGTTTCTGAAGTATAGCAACATCCGACATCGCATTCTGCACACGGGGCAGCACTATGATAAGAAGATGTCCAAAATCTTCTTCGATGATCTAGAATTGCCGAAGCCCGATGTTTACCTCGGTGTAGGGTCCGGTTCGCATGCTGTGCAGACTGCGAACATTATGATCAAGTTTGAAAGAGTGGTGTTGGAGGAAAAGCCAGATTTGGCAATCGTGGTCGGCGACGTGAATTCGACGTTGGCATGTAGCTTGGTGTGTGCAAAACTCTTGATTCCTGTAGCTCATGTGGAAGCTGGGCTGCGAAGTTTCGACCGAACAATGCCGGAGGAAATTAACAGGCAACTGACTGATTCAATCTCGAGCTTTCTGTTTGTCACTGAGCAGAGCGGCGTTCATAACTTGCTCCGTGAAGGAGTGAACAGCAGTAAGATCTTTCTTGTTGGTGATGTGATGATTGATTCTCTCATTCTGTTCCGCGAAAAGGCAAGAGCATCCACCATACTCGATGAACTCCACCTCTCACCGCGTCAATACACGCTCGTCACACTTCATCGTCCCAGCAACGTTGATGCTAAACAGAACGTGGAGAAGATCCTGCGGATTTTTGAGGCGATCGGTCAGCGTACCACAATTGTGTTTCCCGTGCATCCTCGTACACGAAAGATGCTCAAAGAGTTCGGGCTCAACGAGCGAGCTTTGAGCATCAAGAATCTCATCTTGACTGAACCGATTGGCTATTTGGACTTCCTCCGGTTGATGGACAATGCTGCTTTGCTGCTGACCGATTCCGGCGGTATTCAAGAGGAAACGACGTATCTCGGTGTTCCATGTTTAACGCTTCGAGAGAACACCGAGCGGCCGATCACGCTTGAGCTGGGTATGAATCAATTGGTAGGTCTTGATGTGGAGAAAGTTGTACAGAAGAGCATGGAGGTGTTCGATGGCAAGGCGAAAGTTGGATGCGTCCCGACTCTTTGGGACGGAAAAGCGGCGGAAAGAATCGCGAAGATCCTAGCAAATAGCACATAGGAGGTGTTTTGCACTCATGCTGAAACGAACAATATTTCTGTTGCTGTGCATTCTCATCGGTGGCTCCGTTCGTGCCCAGGAGAAGAAAGACGCTGAGCGAACGTCCGTGATGGATCTTCTCGGCAAAGTGTCGGGTGCCACGGCAGAGGTCCCGGCGATTCCAATGGAAAGCGTCATTGACCAGACGAAGTACATTGTTGGTCCGTCGGACATGTTTGCCGTCAATGTCTGGAGTCTGCAGAATGTCAGTTTTCGGCTCAATGTTACACCAGAGGGGAGTTTGGTCATTCCAACTGTCGGAGAAGTGAAAGTCAGTGGGCTTACTTTAGGGAAGGCACGGAGTGCTACCTTAGATGCCATTAGAAAGAAGTATCTGAAGGGTGACATCTCAGTTACGCTACTCAGCCCTCGCAAATTTCTCGTGAGAGTTACTGGCAGTGTCCTTAATCCAGGTTCATACATTGCACTCCCTGTGGAGCGAGTTGACAGAGTCGTGATCGAGGCGAACCGGATAACAATGCCCTCAAGTACTGTGATTGTTGAGCCATCGCCCATTGTCACCCATACACCGACTTTTACTGAGCAGAGAACAGCGTTGGAACAGTATCAGAAGAACACAGAGCGAAACCAGGCTTCACAAATTCTAGAGAACATCTCATCGAGGAATATTATTCTACATCGTCGAGACGGGACGTCAATGAGAATTGACTTGCTGAGATATTCTGCTACAGGTGAAGAGAAATACAATCCGTTCGTGCTTGACGGAGACATGATCTTCGTCCCCCGCAAGGACATTACCAAGAACTTCATCAGCATCTATGGTGCGGTCAACCAGCCCGGTGTCTATGAATACACGGTGGAGGATAGCGTCTATGGTTTGGTGAAAATCGCTGGTGGTTTTATGGACCTCGTTGATCTTGACAACATCAAGATTTCAAGGCTCAGCGATGATGGTAGGCTTGAGAAGATCATCAAGGTGGATATGAAGGCAATTATGGAGGGAAATGAGAAAGATATTCCCCTTGAACGTGGAGATAGAATTCTTGTTGGTGAGAAGGCTCTGCAGCGGGGAGATTACATAGTGCGTGTCCAAGGCGAAATCCTGCATCCAGGTACCTATCCGATCAGCAAAGACAATACGAAATTGTCCGAAGCGTTGAAAGCAGCAGGCGGTTTCACTGAGTATGCTTTTCTGCCAGGTGCGCAACTCATAAGAGGTGATGTTTCTCTGGCAGACGCCAATATGGAAAAACTCTTGAGCTATCGGCTGGGGAGTCTATCAAGAGAAGACACCGCTTATTACGGCATAGAAACGAATATTAGGTTGTTACGCGGGTTGTTCACTGTAGATTTTAAGAAACTGTTTGTCGAAGGAGATACATCACAAGATATCACATTGCGCGATGGCGATGTCATCAACGTTCCGTCCGTTCGACAAACGATATACGTATATGGACAGGTTGTGAATCCGGGTTATGTACCGTACGTCAAAGGCAAGAACCATGAATTCTACATTCGACTCTGTGGTGGGTATGCTGAAGAGGCTCGCCCCAGTGATACGAAAATCGTGAAATTCAAGACGCAACAGTGGATGAGTCCTGGAAATGCCGAAATTGAGCCGGGAGACTACGTGTGGGTGCCAAGGAAGCCGGAGCGAGATCTTTCGTTCTATATGACGATACTGAGCCAAGCTGCAAGTGTTCTGAGTGTTGTCGTCAGCGTTGCGGTTGTGGTGTTATACACTCAGAAGTAACGTCCATGAGAGACACCTATCTCATTTTTGGGAACCCCCTCATCGAGACCGAGGAGATTGAAGAAGTTGTTGCCACGATGAGATCCGCATGGTTAGGCACAGGACCGAGGGTTGCCAGGTTTGAGGAGATGTTTCGAGAATACATCGGTTCGAAATTCGCTGTCGCCGTCAACTCCTGCACAGCTGGACTTCACCTCTCACTGATTGCGGCGGGTGTTGGTCCAGGCGATGAAGTTATCACGACACCTATGACATTTGCTGCGACGGGGAATGCAATTCTTCATACGGGAGCTAGTCCTGTTTTCGTTGACGTTAACCGTGCGACGATGAACATTGATCCGAAGGAGATCGAAAAGAAAATCACGGAAAGAACCAAGGCCTTGTTTCCTGTGCATTTTGCTGGAAGACCGTGCAACATGGATGCGATCGAAGAACTGGCAAGGAAGTACGATCTTCTGGTTATCAGTGATGCAGCGCACGCTATCGAGACAGAATATCATGGTGTGAAAGTCGGAAACATCGGCGCGATGGCATCCTTCAGCTTCTACTCGACAAAGAATATCGTTACTGGCGAAGGTGGCATGGTCACGACTAATGACGAGCGATACGCTAACACGATCAAAGCCTATGCTCTGCACGGGATGACGAAGGATGCTTGGAAGCGATTTTCCGATGATGGATACCAACACTATCAGATCGTTTATCCGGGATACAAGTACAATATGATGGATCTGCAAGCTGCCATTGGCATCCATCAGTTGAAGCGGATTGAGCAATATTCCCGGCGCCGTTTGGAAATCTGGAGGCACTACAACGATGCGTTCAAAGATCTTCCGGTGTTTCTTCCTGCGCCGTTCGAGCCGAACACACGACACTCCCTCCACCTATACACACTGCTGCTTGATATTGATCATCTGGCTATTACTCGAGATCAATTTATGTACGAATTGCACAAGAGGAAGATTGGGACGGGAGTGCATTACGTTTCGCTGCATTTGCAGCCATACTACCAGAAACGATTTGGCTATGGACGGGATGATTTCCCAAACGCCACATTCATTTCTGAGCGAACAGTTTCCATCCCACTGTCAGCAAAACTGACGGATCAGGATGTGGGAGATGTTGTTGAAGCGGTGAGGGAGGTTCTGATGGCACATATCAAGGATTGACTTGTCTTTTCATGAGCAAAATTCTATGGATGATAAAATCATGAATGATGCCAAGAAGGATTTTCAGGTTCAAAAGAACGGCGTTGGTTGGTTTGACTACGCCGAAATCTTGTGGAAGTGGCGCAAGTTTGTTATCATGAATGTGTTTGTGATCACCTTGATCGCCGGAGTGATTAGTTTCTTACTGCCAAAGTGGTACAAAGGAACCGCTTCCGTTCTTCCACCAAAGGAGGAGAGTTTGCTCGGTGGTTTAGGTGGAGTGACGACTCTTCTGAGGGAATTGGCTCCAGTGAAAGGATTGGCTGGTGTGGGAGGAGCACAACGAGGTTTGTTGAACTACCTAGCGATTCTCAGCAGCCGCAGGGCGAAGGATTCTGTCATTGCGAAGTTCAACCTGATGCAAGTATATGATATCACCTCGTTAGAAAAAACGCGAGAAACGATTGAGAATAATACTGAATCTCAAATTGCTGAGAATGGAAGTCTGGTTATTGAGGTGCTTGATACCGATCCGCAGCGTGCCGCGGATATGGCTAATTATTATGTCACGGTATTGAACCAAATCAGTACAGAACTTGGTACTCAGGAAGCGCGAGCCAATCGTGAATTCATCGAGAAACGGCTTGTGCAGAACGAAGCTGATTTGAAGAAGGCCGAAGACAGTCTGCAAACATTTCAGGAGAAACACGGTTTGATTGTACTGCCACAGGAAACCCAGGCTTCCGTTTCTGCCGTAGCAAGTCTATACGGAGAAAAAACTAAGAAGGAAATAGAAGCGGGCATTTTGGAACGAATGGTCGGCGCGGACAACCAAGCACTGCAGAATGTTCGCATTGAACTCAGTGAATTGAACAAGAAAATCAAGGATATTCCTGAGTTAGGCACTGCCTCTCTGCGACTGTACCGCGAGTATGTGATTCAGAATAAAATCTATGAGCTCCTAAAGCCGCTGTATGAACAGGTGAAATTCCAGGAACAGAAGGATACTCCGTCGGTCGTCGTGCTGGATAAAGCAGTGCCTCCCGAACGAAAGGCGCGCCCTAAGCGGATGCTGATAATATTGGCAGCGGCAGTGTCAAGCTTGCTGCTCTCCGTTATCTATGTTGCGTTCAGGGAAAAGATGCACAAGGTAAGGGAAACGCACCCAGAACAGTACGCTCAACTGGCGTCCATTTTTTCCCGCAAACGTTGATTCAAACCTGTTCGGTAGAATGAAGTGAAGCCACATGAGCGAGACTTTCAACAGTGCTGCTCGATTCCAGCGCCCCCAAGCGCTTTCCAAAAGTTTTCGTTCAAGCTTCAGGCGGCGTTTTGGACTTTCCAATGGTCAAATGATGACGGCTTCTTTTGTGGTGGCCGAGGGGTTTGTGATTGCTGTAGCATTTTTGTATTACGACCAATATGCGACATATCTTCCGCTTCTCCTTCTGGGCTGCATCTATTTCTATTATTCGCTCCGTTATCCACTGTTATGGGTTGTCTCTGTTATCCTTCTTCATACAGTGTATCTTTATCAAAAGAGCGAAGGCATCTCTCCTCTGGAAGTGCTTTTTGCGATCTACTTCTATGCACCTCTGGCGATATGGTTCTATGACAAGATCATTATCCGGGGGGAGAAGATTGTCAGGACGAAGTTTGATCTTCTCCTACTGACTTTCACTACCGTTTGTGTGCTGTCCGTAGTCCTCACATTGCTGAATGAATTCTCAGTTATAAAATGGTTCCGCGAGTTGATTGTTTTCATGACCTATCTCTTATATTTCCCATTGCGAGAAGCGATTCGCAGCAAACGAGATCTTCTGCTGATCGTCTGGGCGTTTCTAGTTTTGGCTCTGTTCATTGCAGTTAACAATTTGATTCAATACAAAACGTCAGTTGCAGTTGCCACGTACTTTTGGGAAATTACAGGAGGCAGGAGAACTGCTAATGAACCTCTATTCTTCACGAGCATTGTTGTTGGATCTGCGGTGATTTTCCACATAGAATCGCGGAGACTACGATTCATCCTGACGCTTCTTATCCTGTTCTTTCTCACCGCTCTTATTGTGACATTTTCACGAGGCTATTGGCTTGGCACAATCATAGGATTGTCGGTGATATTCATGTTTGTGCCATGGACTGTGAAGCGACGGCTTCTGATGTATGCCGCCATATTCTTGCTGTTGTTCACAGTAGTGGTTTTTCTCCTATTCGGTGATTTGGGAGACTCCATACTGCGGGCGGTAGAGTATCGCATGCTTTCCGTCGGTAGTGCCGGCCGAGGCATATCCACCTTGAATAGAGTGATTGAAGTCGAAGCGATCTTCTCGAAGATCAAATCTAATCCGATATTGGGCTACGGTTTGGGGGCAACGTTTCCTTCCTTCAATCTTTTTAAGGAGTTTCACTCGGTGACAGATTATAGCCATAATGCTTTTCTATATATCTGGTTCAAACTTGGTCTGATTGGTTTTTTCACTTTCTTTGGAGCCTATGCGTTGATGATCAAAGAAGGAATTCAGCTCATGCGAAAGAAATCCGCGTTCCCTCTGGCTTCTTTGGCATTGGGAATTGTCGGTATCTTGATTGCAATGCTGTTCATATCATTTTCATCGCCCCAATTTTATGCAAAGGATTCAGTGCTGATTATCACTTTGGGTTGGGGGATTATTTACGTACTGCGGCATAATTCTCCTGTGGAAGCTACACAATAGTTGTGTGTTCTCTGTCAATGGCATCACCAGATGATCCCTAATCGTTGCTGAAATGAACGAGCTTGGCAACGCTCGGACTGTCCATACAGTTATTCATGAAAACCACCGATTGAGGAAATAGAAGTGGTAGAAACCATAAAGACTCTTTCTCGAAGAATTATCACCAGTCTGCTACCAGATGCGACATCGCAGCGTATAAAAAGGATTTATTATGGGTGCATGTTGAGATCATATCCAGAAGATAGAATAGAGGGATTCGGAGTCATTAAACATCTGGCTGCTTCAGGTGATTATGTGGTTGATATTGGAGCAAGTATTGGCAACTACACGAAATACCTGTCACAATTGGTTGGTGTCCATGGACGTGTATACAGCATTGAGCCTATTCCTTTCTCTTTCTCGGCTCTGTGTTCTAATGTGAAGAAGCTTAAATTGACAAATGTTGAGGTGATGAACTACGCGATGTCCGATGCAAATGGTGTTGTTACTATGGCAGTTCCTCTCTACGAATCCGGAGGCGAAAATTTCTATCAATCGAAAATCGTAAATGGAAACGATGACAGTTCTTTAAGGAGATTCAAGATAGGATCCAGAACACTTGATTCTCTACTGTCTGAATTATCTCATAAGATTTCTTTCATCAAATGCGATGTAGAAGGGCATGAACTTCGATGTATTCAGGGAGCTGTAAAGATTATCGAAGATTCAAAGCCTGCTTGGTTTCTTGAGGTTTGGGGATATCCGGGTGATACCAATTCCGATGCCTATGACCTTTTCAAGATTCTCCACGAAGAAGGTTATGAAGCATGGTGGTTCGACGGGAGAAAGCTGCATAAGGGAGCAAAATTCAAATCATGGTACTTGACGAACCAAACTGAAAATTACTTCTTCTTGACAGTCGGACACAGAGAGAGGTTGCAGGAAGCAGGTTTCTCATAAACGCCATGTCTGTGTAATGCTCTACGTGGGCTGCAATGCTCTGGGGAAACGGAAAGGCCCAAATAAGAAAAGGTCTGCCGACGGTTCCCATCTTGAGAACAAGAGTGAAATAGTTCAGAAGTCAACAAATTGGAATGCTTTGATTTTGGGGGTCGTCTTCAGAGCGACATGCAAGAGATTCCCAAACGAATGTTAATCGCTGCTGAATTTAATGACTGAAATTGCAGGTGTATCGAAACGGATAGTAAAAAATGTCGGGTTAATGTTCAGTGGCTACGCCCTTAACTTATTAGGAAGCCTCTTCGTTCTTGTGTATCTGGCACGGCATCTCAGCCAGGAAGACTTCGGCATTTTCAATTTCGCACTTGCTTTTATTGGGCTGTTCTCGGTTCTTCTTGATATATGCACACAACAAATTATCATTCGCGAAGTCTCCACAACCATTAGCCGGGCAGACGTCATTATCGGCAACGGCGTTATTCTAAAGTTTCTGTCTGGTATCCTTGGGTTCATTCTCATCAATCTCTCAGCCGTTCTCATCAGGTATGATGTCAGAATTCTGTTGATAGTTTGCCTGCTAGCAGGAGGGATGTTATTTGCGCCGAGATTGCAGACGTTTCGAGAGGCGTTTGAGGCGATCTTTCATGCCCGACTTGAGATGGCGGTACCATTGATCCTCCGCATTGTGGATGGGGCAGCAGTGCCGCTCTTTGTTGTCATGGCAATGTCCTTCGGCGGTTCTCTATCAGCCGTATCAGTTGCCTATGTCCTCAGTGGAGTACCGGGATTGGTATTCATTGTGATTGCAGCCTTGAAGTATGTCAGACCAAAGCTTAGACTTGAAAAAGCTGCATCGCTGTGGTTGTTGAAGGAATCCCTGCCTGTGATGGTGTATCAATTGTTCGGTGGATTCTATGCTCGCATTGACATCACTCTGATACAGTATCTTCGTGGTAGTGTGGAGGTAGCATCGTACGCAGCGGTGAACCGTTTGGCTGAGCCGTTGAACATTATTCCAATGGCGTTTAGTTCTGCTACATTCCCATTAATCTCCCGCTACATTGCGGAACGGAAAACGGTATCGAGGAATAAAGTTGTTACCGTTACCATCAAAGCGCTGCTTGTTATCGGCAGTTGCGGGGCGATCGCCACGTTCCTGATTGGAGATGATATCCTCACGCTGTTGTATGATTCCAAATATCAGAGTTCGTTAGTGCCATTTCAGATATTAATGGCAAGCAAACTCTTCCAATTCTTCAATTTCTTTTCCGTGAGCCTGATGATTTCCGCAGGCAAGCAGCGCTCGGTAACGTTTGTAATGTTCATAATGGTTTGTTTGAATATCTTGTTGAACTACATGACCATACCTGCGTGGGGAATTGTTGGGACGAGCAGTGCACGCTTTGTGTCGGATATCGTCGGGTTCATGCTGTTCTACCTGCTTATCCGGCGATTTCTTAACCTCTCCCTGCTCGGCATCACAGCAAAAATCCTGGTGATTACCTTGTTTGCGATAGGAATTTCGTACGGCACCATGATGTATGCTCACAAGATAATAGCAGTTCTAGTAGTTGTCGGCTTTTACATCGTCGCAGTCTTTCTCTCTCAATTCTTCTCAAAAGATGAGCTTGTCATCATGCGGTCGCTGGTAAGGCGGTCTCCCTAAACCAATGATGCCGTTTGAAGAATGCAGACAGTTTTTTGAGTCATTGTATGGTGTTGTGTTTACGTGCTGCCCAGGCAATTGCATATTAGTCCGGAGAACAAATGACGCTGCTATCTGCACAGCCGTTTGAAAATTGCATGGTGAGCATTGTCATTGCTACGTGGAATCGCAAGGATGTTCTTCGTGAGACCTTGACGCACTATCAGCATCAGTCGTATCATAACATCGAGATCCTTGTAATAGATAATGGCTCGTCTGATGATACAGTCGAGATGCTGAAGCGTGAATTCCCATCCGTGAGGATAATAACGCTCGATCACAACACGGGTGTGAAAGCATACAACGTGGGCATGCGATCTGCAAAGGGGGAGATCATCGTCGTCTCAGACAACGATTCCTACCTGGAACCGACGGGTGTTGAGAAAATCGTCCAGAGGTTTCAGCATGGTAGTCCGCAGCTTGCGGTTGTTGCGTGTGAAATTGCCTATGTTCCCCAGCGTATTATCTATGAGTGGTATTATCATCCGGTTGACAAAAACTCCCCCAAGCCTGATGGATATCCTGCCCATTTGTATATCGGGGCTGGTGCTGCAATCAAGAGAAGAGTGTTGGAGCAGGTTGGCTACTATCCGGAGGATTTTTTTTTGTATATGAACGAAGTTGATCTTTGTACACGAATCATTGGTGCAGGATACGAGGTACGCTATTTTCCTGATATCGTGGCGTTTCATAAATCGTCTCCAGTCGCCCGTTCCAAAGGGAGAACTCGTCTCCTCTCCTTTCGGAATATTATTTGGTATTACTGGAAGTATTTCCCGATTCACATTGCATTTGGTAGAAGTCTGGTACGAATGCCGTTTGATATGATACAGTTGATGATCCAACACACTAACCCGTTTCAGGTATTTGCAGCACTTGGCAAAACCTTATGGGGTCTTCCGGGCATTCTCAAAAGACGCAAGCCCATACCGAAACAGTATGTGAAAGAAGCTCTTGGGAATAAAAGTGAAATTGCGAATCTGTATCACTCCGTCAGAGTAATGCTGTCTCTACGGAACGCAGCCAAACAGATGCAAGCATGAACTTATCAGTCGTCATTGTAAGCTACAACACTAGGGGTGTTCTTCAAAATTGTTTAGACTCGGTCTTTGACACGATCAAGGACGAGCTTTCGGTCGAGGTGACTGTCGTTGATAATGCATCTGATGATGGATCTGTACAGATCGTCAGAAGCCGCTTCCCACAGGTCGCTGTGATTCAAAATTCTCGGAATGTCGGTTTTGGTGCGGCAAATAATCAGGCGATCAAGACTGCAAAAGACGAATATGTTCTACTGTTGAATCCTGATACAATTGTCTTAGATCGGGCGATTCAAAAGACAGTTCATTTCATGGAGCAACACCCAGAAGCAGACATTGTCGGATGCAAACTCCTGAATCTCGATGGATCGCTGCAACCATCATGTAGAAGTTTTCCCAGTATTGCCAATTGTTTTTTCGAAACCTTGTTCCTATATAAACTCTTCCCGAAGAATAAGGTTATCGGGCGATACCATATGACCTGTTTCAGCTACAACAAGGTGGCAGAGGTTGATATGGTGGCAGGTTCCTTCATGATGATCAAAAGAGCAGTGTTCCAATATGTTGGGGGATTCGATGAAGACTTTTTTCTGTATTCTGAGGAGACGGACTTGTGCCTCAGAGCAAAGCGGCAGGGATACAATGTGTTGTTTTTCCCCCATGCTTCCGTGATCCATCTCGGCGGTCAGAGTTCAGTTGAGAATAGGGCACAAATGTTTGGCAAGATCCATCGTGGGAAGCTGCAGTTCTACAAGAAGCACTTCTCGGGATATCAATTCCTGGTGATGGCCTTCTTGCAGTACGCGGCGGTTGTGGTGCGAGTGTTCGTCTATTTCTTTGGTGGAGTTCTTCTGCTGAATGGAACGCTGTTGAAGAAGTCTTGGCACTACTTGCTGAGCCTGATGGATTGAATAGCCATTACATGGAGGCGAAGTCCGAAGGATTTTTCGGGCTTTGCTCCTAGAGATCGAGCCACAACGCAAATTGCAGCCGGATCAAAGGTACAAGAATACACAAATGAAAGCATGCATCTTACTCAGGAAAACGGTTGTGACGTTTCGGAGAAGGGGCCTAACAGCAGTAATTCAAAAAGCCTGTAGAATAATATGGAGAACGTATAGGCGAGCCGTTTTCAGGCCGTATGTCATAGAAAGACAAATCAATGGTGAGATATTCCCATTTTTCATCGGAGATGTCGTGGGAGAGGAGTGGTATGCTCCACAGATAGAGTACGTGCCAGAACTCAAGTGGATCAAAGAAAATCTCAGCGAGGGAGATATTGTAGCTGACTGTGGTTGTCATCATGGGTTTGTTGGCGTGCTCTGTTCAAAATGGGTGGGTGCTTCAGGAAGAGTCATCGGCTTTGAGGGTCTGCCTCAAAATGTGGAGATTATTCGAAAAAATATCCAACTCAATAATCTAGAAAACTTTGAAGTTCGAAATGAAGCCATCGGCAGGAAGAAAGGAACAGTCAAATTCACACCTCAGTCAAACGCGGTCGTCAGCGAAGGCGATGATGGGAATGCAATTGAAATCCCGATGGTCTCTCTTGATGAGGTATTCCGTTCAGAAAAACCAACGTTTTTGAAAATAGATGTTGAAGGCTATGAACTTGAGGTCTTGAAAGGAGCGCAAGGGGTGATGCGGACTCTTCCAAAGCTCGATATTGAGATTCACTGTCTCCTGTTCAAGGATAGCGTAAGTGCCGTCCGGGAGCTTATGGAATTGCTGCAGTTGCCGCAATATCGGGCTTTCATTCAGTTTGAATGGAATAGCGACCTTGTGCCGTACAACCCTGAAAAGCATACGCCAGAGATGATTTCCGGTTACGATAAGATAAATCTGTTTGCACGGCCTAGAAACTCTTGATATCTGAAATCCATGAACATGCCGCAAATGACCGCTTTTTATCTTTTTGCCCATGTGATTCTCTTAGCGATGAGCACCTTCCTCATTCGTGAGGTTGTTTTTGCTCAATCCCATCAGGTTGAGACCGACTGCGCAATCGAGATCACCCTGCAGTCTACTCGCGATTACATGAACCCGCACAGAGATGTTTCCTTGGAATGTGAATTCACTGGTCCGGATGGATATGTTATGAAAGTTGCAGGTTTCTGGGACGGCGGGTTAACGTATCGAGTGCGTTCTGCACTGTCAGTCGAAGGGACGTGGATATATCGAACATCCTGCAGCGATACAAGCAACGCAGGGCTTCATGGAGTGCATGGAAAGATTACTGTCGTAAGATACACCGGTACAAATCCTCTTCTTGCGAAGGGATGGCCTAAGGTTTCGAGCAATGGCCACTATTTGACATACGGTGATGGAGAGCCATGGTTCTATTTAGGTAATACAGCGTGGGAAATAACTTGGAAGTCACACCAAGATGAAGCCATGCAGTATATTTCGGATAGAAAGCGAAAGGGATTTTCCGCGCTTCAGATAGTAGTGATGTCGCATCAACGTATTGAAGAATTCGGTGTGAGAAACAGCCAGGGGAACACATTTTTCCTGAATAACGATTTTTCATTGCTCAATCCGCGGTATTTTGATTATCTCGATTGGATTGTGAAAACGGCAAACGACAGTGGAATCGTTGTTGTCCTTGCTCCTCTCTGGGCGTGGATGAATGAACTTCATTTCGATCCGAAGTACATTCCTTTCTTCCTTACAAACGAACAGTCCCTTCTTCTTGCTCGTTACGCCGGTGCACGGTATGCAGGATATAATGTGATGTGGATTGTTGCTGGCGATAACTGGTATGATACACCGCAACAGAAAGCATTCTGGTCGGAATTTGCTCACACACTAAGGGCAGCAAATGGTAATCGCCAACTTGTGACACTTCATGCGCATGGTTACGGAGCTTCGTTTGACTATTTCGATAATAATACCGATTGGCTCGACTTTCATATGTATCAATCTTCCCATGTTGCAGGAAGATTACACCTGGCAAGCTGGTTTGGCAGGCTGTAAACTCTTACCTCCGAAACCTGTGTTAGATGGGGAGGCGTGTTATGAGGATATTTATAACAATCTCTGGGCACCGGGAGATACAACGCGGGTAGAAACGTTCCGTATCCGACCGGAACATGTTCGTCAGGCAAGTTATGAGGCTATGCTCTCAGGACCGCTTGTTGGAATAACGTATGGTGCAAATGGTGTGTGGCAGTGGAACACCGCTGAATTGCCCGGATCACATCAGCCCCGATATACGGTTGACAAGGCATGGAAATTACCTGGGTCAAGCCAGATGGCAATATTGAAAGACGCTATGATGAAATTACGTTGGTATGAGCTTGTCCCGCGTCAGGATCTTTTGCTCGGGTATGAATCCGTTGAAAATTATCTTCCTGTTGCTGCAAGCGATGAATACCTTGTTGCTTACTTTCCGATGCGCACACAATGGGCAAGCATCAGTTCCAATACATGGGCAGATAGCATAAAGTATTTCTGGATTAATCCCTCAACAGGTGATTCTAGCAAACGAATGGGTGCTCGGGGTGATCTAATAGCGATTCCCCCTGATAGTATGGACTGGCTTCTGATTGCGGTGAAAGCCGTGGATGGAACAAACAATTTTGAGCCACAGTTGACTCATTTTGCTCTTTATCAAAACTATCCGAATCCATTTAACTCGTACACTCGCTTTGAATACTCACTCCCAAAGACAAGTCATGTCAAATTGCAGATGTATGATTTACTAGGGCGATTGGTTACCACGCTTATTGATAAAGAACAATCGGCAGGGCATTATCTGGTACCTTTCGGTGCCGGCAAACTATCCAGCGGTACGTATTTCTATCGAATCCAAGCAGACGAATTCATGGACACGAAGAGAATGATTCTGACTAAGTGAGAGCTACGCTAGACAGAACCACAGGTTTTCATCGTCAGGACATCGTCGGCACGATAGTGACTCTCAAGAGATGCGTTCTATGAACATTCTACAACTGACCACAAAGATTCCGTATCCACTTGATGATGGTGGAAAAATCGGAATATTCAACATCACAAAGCATCTTGCGTTACGGGGGCACAATATTACTCTGGTAGCACTTTCAAAGGATAGGTATCATGGTGATCTTTCAGAACTCCGGCGTTACTGTAGGCTTGAATGTGTTTATAAGAACACCAGTAATTCAGTGCTTGGGGCAGTGGGGAATCTGTTTTCGCCTGTTCCATACACGATTTCCAAATATCACGGTCGGCAGGTTGAACGCAAACTGGAAGAGTTGTTGACCACACAGCGGTTCGACATTGTGCACATTGACCATCTTCACATGGCAGACTACGGACAGTTTGTGAAAGAACGGTTCGGACTTCCTATTCTCTTACGTGAACACAACGTTGAGATGATGATCATGAAGCGACTCTCTCAGGAACAGCGAAATCCTTTGTTTAAATGGTATGCGCAACTGCAGTATAGAAGGCTTTACAGGTATGAGCCGGCAATGTGCGCCCTTTTTGACAAGTGCTTGATGGTGACTTCTGAAGATGAAGAAAGGATTCGAGGATTGAATCCCACGGTTCAAACCTGTGTTGTCCCTGCCGGGGTTGACGTTTCGTACTTTTCGCCGCGCTCCGGTGTTTCGAAAGAACAATTCTCTATTCTCTGGTTCGGGTCATTAGACTGGCTGCCAAATGTTGATAGTTTTTGGTGGTTCTATAAACAGATTTTCCCCCGTGTCGAAGAGCGATGTCCAACCGTGAAATTGTATGTGGTTGGGAAGTCTCCCCCGCCGAATGTTCGCTCTCTTCGCACGGATAATGCTGTTGTCATAGGATTTGTCAGGGATGTCAGAGACTACATCGCACGGTGTCAGGTCTGTGTTGTCCCCCTCAGAATTGGTGGCGGGATGCGCATCAAGATCCTTGAAGCGTTGGCGATGGAAGAGGCTGTTGTTTCCACCGCGACGGGATGCGAGGGGATTGCCGTGACTAATCGTGAACATCTTCTCATTGCTGATGATGAAGGGGAGTTTGCTCGGCATATTCTTGAATTGTTTGAAAACGAACCTCTTCGCAAGAAGATTGGAAGAAGGGGGCGTGAATTAGTCGAGCGTCTCTATGGCTGGGAAGGAATTGCGGAACAACTTGAAGATCAGTATTTGAAAGTGCTTGGGTCGCGGAATCGATGATTCTTTTCTCGGATTGCAGGAAGTTGATTGGGCAAATGGATTGACAAAGTATCGGGAGATAGGAACGACAGACAGTTCATTTTTCAACGGTTTTCCAAACGTGCCCACGGCGTGTCTCGCTGCATACGAAGCATCTTCTTCTCAGAGCCGCGGATTGCTTCGTCTTGCTACGCGGAAAGATGTCTTCTTGCATCGCTCTTCGCATAAAGGCGTTTCTGAGAGACAGACATTGTTCTGGTGTTCAGCGATGCTCAATCATGTGCCACAATTCTTCTTGATCGTAAGATCAGAATTCTGCATCCGCTGCTCTTTTTCTCAATGAGTTTCGTTCTATTGCGTGTGGGCTCAAGAGTGCTATGAATCCAACATACTGATCGTAGAATTCTTGATAAGATGAACCGATGCCAAGGGAAAAGGTGATGTCAAAGCCGGTCAGGCTCATAATCCTTACGGAGTATTTCTATCCGGATATTGCCTCCACGGGACAGCTATTGACGGAGCTTGCGATTGCACTGCGTGATCGCGGATGTCATGTTGCCGTGCTTACATCCAAGCCAAGCTATGCTGCAAAGCGTGACGCGAGACAGTTTGAAAGCTACCGCGGTCTTCAGATTACCCGCTGTTTCCGCACCCGATTTAGCAAGAACAGCCTTCTGGGTAAAGTGGCCAACACTGTCTCGTTTTTCTTCTCAGTGCTCGTACGTTTGCTGTTTCGCGAAGGAGATATTCCACTGCTTATTGTCTCAAATCCGGCGGTGCTTCCTCTTGTGGGGTATGTGCTGAGCGTTCTGCGAGGGCAACCGTATGTGGCGTTGGTGCACGATATATTTCCTGATATTGCAGTTGCACTGGGCTATCTGCGCCCCTCAAGCTTGATTACAGGGTGCTGGAATGTGGTGAACCAATTAATGCTCAAACGTGCTGCGAAGGTTGTCACGTTGAGCGAGACGATGGGCGAGAACTTGGTTCGAAAAATGGCGATAGGCGGGTTTGCCGCTTCGGATCATGTTGTGGTTATTCATAATTGGGCGGACGAGACTTTCATTCGTCCAATAGCGAAGGCTGAGAAGCCCTTTCGCTCTCAAGCACGGATTAGTGGACAAGTTCGTGATGCTCCATTCAGGCAACATCGGCTTATCGTACGATTTCGAGACCGTCATTGGGGCAGCTGGGCGGCTGCAGGGGATGAACTTCCTGTTTCTGTTCATCGGTGAAGGTGGTCAGAAGCTGCGGTTGATGCACTTGGTGCGCGAACGCAATCTATCGAATGTGCGTTTTATGCCATATCGGCCCTGGGAAGAACTTCCCTTTTCACTGACCGCTGCAGACGTTTCACTCATCACCATTGAGAAGGGCTTGAATGGATTGGCCATGCCCAGCAAGCTTTATACTATCATGGCGAGTGGAAGACCGATAATAGCGATTGTGGATGATGACTCCGATACAGCTCACATAATCCGCGAAGCTGATTGCGGCATCGTGATCCCACAGGATCGCATTAGTGCGCAAGCGCGCATTGATACGATGGTTGGTGCGCTTGTCCAATTGAAGGAATCTCCAGAGCTATGCCGAGAGATGGGCGCAAATGGGAGACGCTTTCTTGAGCAACATTTCACTCTGCGCAAAGCGGCAGCGCAATATTACTCCTTGTTCGAGCAGCTGAATATGCACTCGAACCTCAGTTGACTGTAGATAGCTCATGTCAAAACGCAAGGAAAAAATTAGCCTCCTCTTGGTTGATTTTCTTGCGATCAACCTTGGGTGGATAGTCTTCTACTACCTCCGTATCAGGAGCGGTTTGATCTCTCACGATACAGAGCCAGATCTATGGCTGCCGATGATTGCCGTTTATCTGTATTGGCTTTTGATCTTCTTCTTCTTCGGCATGTATCGTTCCTGGTATGCGAAGTCACGGTTCGATGAGTTTGTCGCAGTGTTCAAAACCGTCACGTTCGGAGCATTAGGGCTTTTCTTCGTTGTGTTCATTGATGTGCTCGTGACCGAGTCTCGGATGATTTCTCGGCTGACCTTCTTGCTCTATTGGTTCACAATAGTTGCCTGTGCAGGAGTAGGGAGAGCGGTTGTGCGAAGCATCCAACGGAAGTTATTGGAAGCTGGCATTGGTCTTCGGAACACACTCATCGTCGGTTCAACTGGGAAGAGCGGTGAGCTGTATGATCTTGTGGTGCAATTTCCTGCGCTTGGACACAGAGTTGTCGGGCTTGTGGGCATCAATGAGGAGAACACAGACGGAGATTACAAAGGAACACCTGTGTTGGGGAATCTCAAGAACCTTCGAGCCATTGTCGAGGAGCGGGATGTCAAAGATGTGCTCATTGCGCTGGATTCACACGAGCACGATAGACTGTTTGAAGTGATTGCTCAATGCGATACAGAACAAGTTGGTCTCAAGATTATGCCGGATATGTACGAGATCGTTAGTGGACAGGCAAGAACAAACCAGATATATGGTTTTCCGCTCATTGAGATCATGCCCGAACTCATGCCTGAGTGGGAAAAGAGCGTGAAAAGGTTACTGGATATTGGTGTGTCATTATTGATTCTGCTTGTCGGGCTGCCAATTTGGATTCTCGCTGCCATTGCCATTAAGCTGAATTCACATGGCCCCGTCTTCTACAAACAAGAGCGTGTTGGAAAGGATGGCAAGATTTTCACGATGTACAAGTTCAGGTTGATGTGGAAAGATGCGGAGAAGTATTCGGGTCCCCAATGGGCGGGGAAAAACGATCCGCGTGTTACGATAGTCGGGAAAGTCATCCGCAAACTGCACATTGACGAAGTCCCGCAGTTCATCAATGTACTGGGGGGTGATATGAGTCTTGTTGGTCCTCGGCCTGAGCGGCCGTATTTCGTGAAGCAGCTCTCAGAACAGATTCCGCTCTATACTCGCCGACTCAAAGTGCGTCCTGGCATCACCGGATGGGCTCAGGTTAAGCACAAATATGATGAGTCGGTGGAGGATGTCAAAGCGAAGTTGCAGTATGATTTGTTCTACATCGAGAATATTTCTATTCGGATGGACATGAAGATCCTGCTGAACACGATCTATTCCGTCTTGTCGGGCAGAGGACATTGACGGGAGGGAAAGGGCAGAGCATGTGGAAGACAATATCTGAGGTAAATGGCAACACTCGAAAGCAGTTCACGATAGAACGTAGAATCCTCTAGAAAGGTTGGAGGCATATGAGCCGAGCATTAGTTGTAATACCAACATACAACGAGGCTGATAATATTCCCCAAATCATCCCGGAAATCCTGGCAACGGATTCCAGTGTGGATGTCTTGGTGGTGGATGACAATTCGCCTGATGGCACAGGAGACCTTGTTGCTGAGATGATGGCTTCCAACGATCGTATTCATCTCGTCCGTCGCGAGCGGAAAATGGGACTTGGCACGGCGTACGTTAGAGGGTTCAAGTTTGCGATCGAACAGGGATTTGACTACGTTTTTGAGATGGACGCTGACTTCTCTCACGACCCGAAGGAGATACCGAACTTTCTGAAGAAAATCCGGAACTATGATCTGGTAATTGGTTCACGCTACACCGATGGTGTCGCCGTCGTGAATTGGCCAATGAAGCGGTTACTGCTTAGTTACTTTGCCAACGTCTATACACGTATCGTGACGGGAATGCCTGTCAAAGACGCGACTGGTGGTTTCAAATGTTATCGTGTCGAGATTCTTAAACACATTGATCTAGACAACATCCATTCGAATGGCTACGCGTTCCAGATCGAAATTGACTTCAAGGTGTGGAAGAAGAGATTTCGGGTTGCTGAAATGCCTATTGTCTTCGTAGATCGTCGCGTTGGTGTTTCCAAGATGTCAAAGAAAATCGTATATGAAGCGGTCTTTATGGTGTGGAAGCTCCGCTTCAGAAGTATCTTCGGCAGACTGTGACAGCGATGATAGAGCTATCCGTAATTATTGTTAACTATAACGTCAGGGAGTTTCTTGAAAACGCTCTCGTGGCGATCCAGAAGGCAATCTCCTTTCTGACCGCGAACAAATCTGGAATCGAGGGGGAGATCTTTGTTGTGGACAACGCCTCCGACGATGGAAGCGTGGAATTAGTGCGAGCGAATTTCCCTGATGTGCATCTCATCGTGAACAAGGAGAATCTCGGTTTTGCGAAAGCAAACAATATTGCTCTCAGGCAGAGTAGAGGGAGATATGTCCTGCTCATCAATCCTGATACCGTGGTCCAAGAGGATACGTTCAAGGTGACGATTGACTTCTTTGAGAGAAATCCGGATGTTGGAATGGCAGGATGCAAGATTCTCAATCCTGACGGGACGCTGCAACTCACCTGTCGCCGCAGTTTCCCTACTCCGTGGATTGCGTTCAGCAAGATGATGGGACTCAGTGCGTTGTTTCCACATACAAGGATGTTCGGGCGATACAACCTGACCTACTTGAGTCCTGACGAAAGCTATGAGGTTGACGCCCTGAGCGGTTCATTTATGATGTTTCGGCGCGAGGTCTATGAACAAGTTGGCGAATTGGATGAAGACTTCTTCATGTACGGGGAGGACTTGGATTGGTGCTATCGAGTTCAACAGGCTGGCTGGAAGACCTACTACGTGGCTTCGACACAGATTATCCACTACAAGGGAGAGAGTACGAAACGCAGTGACATAGACGAGATAAGGACATTCTATCAAGCCATGCATCTCTTTGTGTGGAAACACTTCTCAAAATCGTTCCTCGTCCAACTCCTGCTGAGGATTGGAATTGTCTTTCGCACTGGAATGGCATTCGTGGCAAAAGCACTGAGGGTGTTGATCGTTGCTGTGGTAGATTGGATCCTGATTAATTGTGCCATTCTGCTGGGAGAGTATTTGTGGCTCGGTCAGATCTTTCATTTTCCTCAATATGCCTATCCTACAGTGTTTATTGTACCAGCATGCGTCTTTGTTCTCACCCTTTACTTTGCAGGTGTGTACACTTATAGAAAGTCTTCCGTCTCTCGTACGTTCATTTCGGTTATCATCGGATTCTTTCCAGTCTCTTCCCTTACGTATTTTTTCAAGGCATACGCCTTCAGTCGCGCCGTGGTCTTGATTTCCAGCGCTATCAACGCGATGTTGTTGCCGGGATGGCGGCTGATGCTGAGACTTCTTGGACGGGGACGGTTCGGTGGAAGAAAGAGTCTGTTCGGTCGGAAGACGCTCATTGTTGGGACGGGAGAATCCGGTCAAGGGGTACTGCGCAGACTCCGTGCACGAGTTGCCGATGGATATGAAGTTGTTGGGTTCATTGATGTCAATCGCCAGCGATTAGGTGAAGAAATCTCGGGTGTGAGAATCCTCGGTAGCGTGGATAACGTTGGAAAGGTCATCCGTGAGAACCGTGTAAGCGAAGTGATTTTCTCGACGGATGCTCTTACCTATATGGATATCCTGTCCGTCATTAGTCGAAGTCGAGAACGAGCAGTCAATTTCCGTCTCGTTCCCAGCAGCCTTGAAGTGATCATAGGAAAAACGAGCATTGACCAACTTGATGACATCCCCTTGGTTGAGATTGACTACAACCTGGATCGGCTCTCGCATCGCGTGGTCAAAAGGTTCTTTGACCTATTCTTTTCACTTTTCCTTTTGATTTCTGTTTATCCTTTTGTATATTTACGGTATGTGATGAGTGGGCGCTCACTGTCGGCTTTCGCCAACGGCATGCTTCTTCTACCTCAGGTGCTCAAAGGCAATCTGAGTATTGTTGGAAGATCTCCTGGCGCTATAGTTACCTCCTCGGGGGGGAACGGCCGATCGTATCTGGGGAAAGTTGGATTGACGGGGCTGGTGCAGATCCAGGCTCGGAACGATCTGTCACCAGAGGAAATCGAGAAGTACAACATTTACTATGCGAAGAATCAATCCCTGCTGCTTGATGTAGAGATTCTACTGAAATCCTTGTCACTCATGTTCAAAGGGACGTCGAAGCTCCGTTGAGCTGGAGTGCTCACGATGCTGCTCTCTGCGACCATAACATGACCAGAAAGGAAGGCATTTTACGATGGCGAAGACAATTCTAGATTTTGAAAAACCTGTTCTCGAACTCGAACAGAAAATCGAAGAGATGAGGAGGTACTCGGATAACCTTGATATCGCTGAGGAGATCAGTAGGTTGGAGCAGAAGGTGCAACAACTGCGAGAGATTGTCTATTCCAGCCTCACCCGATGGCAGAGGGTGCAGCTCGCTCGGCATCCAGACCGGCCCTATACGTTGGATTATCTCTATTTGATGACATCGGATTTCATTGAACTGCACGGCGATAGATGTTACAAGGATGATAAGGCGATCGTGGGCGGATTTGCGAGACTCGTTGCAGAAGGTGCTGGTGGCAAAGGGCAGACCGTGATGATTATTGGTCATCAGAAGGGCCGGGACACGAAGTCGAATCTCTACCGTAATTTCGGAATGCCAAATCCTGAAGGCTACCGCAAGGCACTTCGATTGATGAAGCTAGCAGCGAAATTCAACAAGCCCGTCATCACTCTGCTTGATACGCCCGGTGCATATCCCGGTATTGAAGCTGAAGAGCGTGGACAAGGAGAAGCTATTGCAAGGAACCTGTTTGAGATGTCTCGCCTGCCCGTGCCGATCATCGTTGTGATCATCGGTGAAGGAGCCTCAGGAGGCGCACTTGGGATCGGTGTAGGTGATAGAGTCTTGATGTTAGAAAATACCTGGTATTCCGTGATATCCCCGGAATCATGTTCAAGTATTCTTTGGCGCAGTTGGGATTTCAAAGAGCAGGCTGCGGAAGCATTGAAACTCACAGCGCCAGACTTGCTAGAGCAAGGGGTGATAGATCGCATCGTTCCTGAACCTCTGGGGGGCGCACACCGCAATCATGAGCAAGCGGCGGCAATTCTCAAAAGCATCTTGCTTGAGGAGCTTAGCCAGCTTAAAGATATCAAACCCGATAAGCTGATCGAGAAACGTGTCGAGAAGTTCAGCAAGATGGGATCGTGGGAAGAGTAATTCGTTCTCAGCCACCTGTGCTTTTTCTTCGTCAACGACATGAGACAAATATGTCTGCTTACCCAACGGCGTGCGAGTAACACAGGATCGGGTGAGGAGAAGGAAACAGTTGTTAAACCAACTTAGAACGGGAGGCAATATGAAGACGAAGATCATCCTAGCAGCCACACTTATTCTCCTTTTCGACGGCTCGCTCAAGGCACAATACTATGGCGAGAGGGTTCTGGAGAAATCATTTGAACAAAGTGACTTATTTTTCAGAACAAATGAGATTATCCCTTACGGATTAAGCAGTTTCAAGAACGTTGCACCGGGACTTGTTGATGATCCTATCCTGAATTTGAAAATCAACCCGGCAAACCTCTATTACGATTCAAGCGGAGGCATCTACATTTATGCTGACCTCAGAAGCATCAGTGAGATTAAGGAACCGGTGCACTATTACCCCATAATTGCTTATGCTGACTACCGCTCCGTGTCGTTCTATTATCCATTCTACTATACGCAGCAGCGAAAAGAAATCGAGCCGGTTCTCTCAGGCGCGATTTTGACAAGACCGTTCATGAAATCCCTTCCAAAATTGTTCATCGGCTTAAGTTATCAAGCCATTTACCTCACTGAGAAATACTATTCGATACCAACGGACATCTATAAGTCATTTGTGGGGTATGACTACACCGGAGCGAAGGTGGCAAGTGATGTTGCAGATATCCCAATCACTGACAAGTACCTGGGACAAGATAACATGCACACCTCGGCGAATACGATCACGCTCTATTCGGGATATGACCTGTCCGATAACTTCAAAGTCGGGATCAAACTCAATAGAACCCTATTTAGCAAGAGTGGAGCATACGGGAACAAGAATTTTTGGGAGAGCACCTATTATTCCAACAGTAGCTCTGACTACAATTATCTTGAATCGAGATCACAGGATTACAACCACTGGGATGCGGCGGGAGGCGTCAGCTACGAGATCGACGAGAATTCCACCATCGGTGCGGTGATCGGTTGCCTGTTGGGCAGAGCAAAGCAAGATATGAATGCTGACCACTCATCACTGTATAAATCGGGAACGATAGGAACAGGTTCAAATTGGAGCTACTACGAGCAAAACGGCACTTCGACCGAGAATTGGGACCATGATGGGAGAACCTTCTATGCCGGCGTCAACTTCAGCAATGTCATAAGTGAAAACAAGACGCTCAGATTCTACTACAGCTTCAGCCGATCGAACATTGACGTCGCATTGAACTCAACAATATACGATACTTCATATAGTGGATCTCGCTGGACATACGACACGACTTTTTCTAACAGCCTTTCGGACTATTCATTCTCCGACATCCGCAGCGGCAGCGGGACAAAGCTCGAGACGGCTCACCGCGGCATGGTTGCGCTAAACTGGAAGATCAGCGAAAAGGCAACTGTTGATATCGGTTTCTATGTCGAGATGCGAGATGGATCGCTGAACACTGATGAGCATGTTCTTAACAATTCACATTCCTATTACAACTACACGAGCAACAATTATCGGAGCACCTATTTTGACACTACAAGAGCGGACAAGCATTTGCTCTGGGATTTCAGCACAAGCTACTCAAGCCTTCAGATACCGGTGTTCCTCAATTGGAAAGTTTCCGACGCGGTAAGTCTCCTCTTTGGAATAAACAGAAACATCTCAAATTGGGAAATCTCAGATGTGACTACAGCCATCTTCAAGTACCGATTCAATTCAAACCCGAACGGAAGCAGTCTAAAGACGAATTTCGGTGAGAGATATACACAGCCCACCGAGAAAGTGAGCGATGTGAAGACAAGTGTTATGCTGGGGTTAACAATATCTCCGTCACCACTTCTAAGAATCAGTTTACTTGCCTCGCCGCAGTGGGCTGATACATACACCGGGACGGAACTCCAGGATGTGAGATGGTGGATCAATTTTGTGCTGAAGCCTTAGGTTGAACGATTGGTTAAATGATGATCAGAAACAAGGGAGGAGCGTGGTGTGAAGAACAAACGACGATGAACCGGATGTACACGAAGATCTCCGTGAAAAGCGAGGGGGAATGTCTCAGGTTTTCTCCGCAAGATACTATGAGGGAGGAATTTGCTGAGCTGGAGAAATATGATTTTATGGTTGTCTGCAATGCACTCGTCACTGAGTTGAAAGAACTGCAAAGTGAGAACGATGATTAGACATTCGACAAAAATCCGTGTTCGCTACGCAGACACTGACCAGATGAAAACCGTTTATCACGGAAAGTACTTTGACTATTTTGAGAGCGGCAGGGCTGAAATGATCAGGTCGCTTGGCTTATCGTACGCAGAGTTCGAACAGTTGGGATACGTTCTTCCTGTGATCGAAGCGCATGTGAGATTTCTCAAGCCAGTTCGCTATGATGATATGATAGAAGTTGTTGCCATATTGCGAGAGGCACCTGCCGTAAAACTAAGATTGGACTATGAAGTTTATCGTGATGGCGAGACGGAGTTGCTCGCTGAAGGCTACACTGTCCACAGTTTCGTGAGTGCTGAGACCGGACGGCCTACGCGAGCACCAGAGCAGTTCTTAGAAATCATTAGAAAGGGAGGGCTTCGGATTTAAGAGGAATGGGAACAACACCGAAGAGGACTTTGAAATTAAGATAAGAGGAGATCATCTATGCTGAGCAAGGATTTGCTCGATATTCTCTGCTGTCCTAAGTGCAAGGGCGACTTGGATTATGACGCTGAGAACAACAAATTGACTTGCACGAAATGTGGCAAGGTCTACGAAGTGAAAGACGATATCCCCATCATGCTGGTTGATGATGAAGAGCAGACTTCTTGACGATCCGCATATTGTCCGGATTGTGGAGGAAGCGTTAGCCGAGGATACCGGTGCCGGTGACATTACGACATTGGCAACTGTTCCGAGCAGCATCCGCGGTGCTGGCAGATTCGTTGCCAAAGAGCAGGGGATTGTTGCTGGGCTGGAGGTAGTGGAGCTTGTGTTTGCCCGGATAGACGAAGGGTTGAATTTCTCGACCCGCGTTCAAGATGGAGGCAAAGTAAGTGCGGGCGAGGTCATTGGTGTCGTCGCCGGACATCTGCGCAGTATCCTCACTGCTGAGCGTGTTGCGCTGAACTTCCTTCAGCGGATGAGTGGGATTGCCACAACCACAGCGAGATATGTTGAAGCGGTTGCGAACGTTGGCCAGGGAAAGGTGAGAATCTTAGACACTCGTAAGACGGTTCCAGGGTTGCGTGCCCTCGACAAGTGGGCGGTCAGACTGGGTGGTGGGATGAATCATCGCCTCGGGTTGGATTCGATGGTACTCATTAAGGATAATCACATTGCTGCCAGCGGCGGTATCCGGTTGGCAATTGATCGGTGCAAGAAGTACTTGGCGGAAAGGAACCTGCAACTGAAGATCGAGGTCGAGACAAGGAATTTGGGCGAGGTGAAGGAAGCATTAGACTGCGGTGGGATTGAGATTATCATGTTGGACAATTTCGATCTAGATAGTACGAGGTACGCTGTTCAAATAATTCAGGGCAGGGCTAAGAGCGAAGCATCTGGCAGGGTGACACTTGACAATGTACGTCAAATCGCGGAGACTGGTGTAGATTTCATTTCCATCGGCGCACTGACGCATTCCGTGAAAGCACTGGACATTTCGTTGGAAGTGGAGATATAGAATGACTGCGGTCCGAACGCCATCATCCGGCGCAGACGCTCGAGCGGGACATGCTTGTCCCGTTTCTCGTTTCTATAGGTAGCCAACGATGGGCACGTTCACTAGCATCAAGCGGCTCACAACCGAAACAGCGATTTACGGCATCAGCACCATCGTCGGGAGGTTTCTGAATTTCCTCCTTGTGCCATTCTATACGAATGTTCTTGCGACGGGTGAGTTTGGCATTCAAGCGAACGTGTATTCGCTTATTGCGTTTCTCAACGTTGTCTACGTTTATGGACTGGACACAGCCTATTTCAAGTACGCATCAACGTTGGAGGCAGGAGACCGCAAACAGAACTTCAGCACTCCTCTGATTTCTATCTCCCTCACTTCGCTGTTCTTTTCCCTCGTGATCCACTTGTGTGCACGTAGCATCGCGTCATTTGGTTTTGTCAGCATTCCAACTCAACACATTGACGTGATCAAATACGTTGCGTGGATATTGTTTTTCGATTCCGTGTGCGTCATTCCGTTTGCAGCCCTGCGACTCAATCACCAGGCGAAAACGTTTGCTGGAATTAAACTCATCAACATCACGGTCAATATCATTCTGAATGTCGTCCTTCTCGCAATCTACAAGATGGGGATTGAAGGAATCTTTGTCAGTGGGCTGCTATCATCTGTGCTAACATTTGTGTTGTTGCTGCCTATCACATTTAAGAACTTCACGTCTAATTTCCTCAAGCCCCTATGGCGAGGCTTGCTGAAATTCGGTTTGCCGACCATTCCTGCAGGTTTGGCTGCGATGGTGATGCAGGTGATAGATCGTCCCATTCTTCAAGCGCTAACAGACAGCCAGACGGTCGGCATTTATCAAGCAAACTACAAACTTGGAATCTTCATGATGCTCGTCGTTTCAATGTTCAGTTATGCGTGGCAACCTTTTTTCTTTCAGACTGCTCAACAGTCGAATGCCAAAGAACTCTTTGCTCGTGTGATGACATACTTTCTTCTGTTCACTTCTATCGTATTTCTTATCGTATCATTCTTCATTGGCGACTTGGTCAAGATCAGGATTTGGGGACACTATGTCATCCCACCACCATACTGGAGCGGCTTGAACATTGTCCCAGTCGTGCTGTTGGCGTATATGTTCACAGGCATTGGCACTAATCTCAGTGCCGGTATCTACATCCTGAAGAAGCCGTACTACGTCCCATACTATACGGGGGCAGGAGCTGTTGTCAACATCGCGGCGAACTACGCACTTATTCCTAGGCTTGGGATCCTTGGCGCCGCGTATGCAACTCTGCTCAGCTACGCTGTGATGGCTGTCCTCGAATATGTCATAGTTCAGCGACTGTATTTCGTGCGATACGAATTCAGACGGGTATTTAAGATCATCTTCTGTCTGGGAATTACCTACGCGCTTTTTTCGTTTGTGCCACTGACTGAGGTCTTGGTATTTCAACTTCTGTTGAAGTTGCTACTTGTCGTTCTGTTTATTATATTGCTGTATCTTTTGAAATTCTATGAGGGGAGTGAGATCAGTCGGTTGAGAGGGATATTGGCACGTATGAATTTCTCGGTAAATCGCACGAAGCAGAGATCTTAGATATGGATGCGAGGGAATTGGTGGCGGTCAGTGAGCCGAGAGAGAGGCGGGAAGAAATCACAGAAGACGAGAAGAAGAATGCATGAAGCTCGATTTCACACTCTGCAACTCCTCATTATCTGGTCATCTTTATCTGCAGGAGCTGGATGTCATCGCATCGGGGATAACAAGAGTTCGGTCGGTGATGTCCCCGTGGACAGCAATCTCGTCAAACTCGTGGGAACCGTATATGTAACCGGTAATGAGCCGTTTGCGAGACTGGCAATAGAAGTCGACAGTGGCAGGGTCTATATCATAGCGCCACAGCCAAAAGAAGTTTATGATGAGTTGTGGAGGTTGCAGGGAACGAAGGTCGAACTAGTGTGCAAGCCGGACTCTGGCAAGCTGATACTTGGGGAGAAAGTGATCGTCATTCAACACTATAGGATAGTTCAATAGTCAGGATATCTGGACGAAGGCAGCATCTCCTTGTTGCCCCTCTGAGGCAATGGATTAACGATGAAATGAAGTCCTCCAATCTGCGGGCAAGAAGATGAAGACAATACGTTTGCATTTCCTTTGGATAGCTATCGTTGGTTTGGGAGTCGCGTTTATTAATCAGGGATTTGCACAACACACACTGAAGGTGCAACAGCAACCCACGCGACTCTCTTCTGAGGCAAAGGCAAAGCCGCATTGGCTTTGTGGTACGCCTGAAGTTAGTGATCCTGAAGTCATGAAGAAAGCTGTTGAGAAAACTCGTCTCTCCAAACCCGAAGTGTATGCTGAGATGCTGAAGGCGCGGCTCGAGAAAGCAGGAACTCATGAGACACCCTATGTCATAGGCGAGAAGCGCAAGTTCTTCAGCTACAACTATGTGAGCTACAGCTTCGACCTCATAACCGCTGAACTACGCGCTTCAGGAGCCTTGGTGGAGATATGGGTTGATTCGGTAGAACTCGCCAAAGGCAATGTCTCCAACGATGACGTCCAAGCGCTGTTGAACGGACTGGAGATTTCAACGCCAAGTATCTCGAGAGATCCGACGAAAGGTATTGTCAAACTTGACAACCAGTTCTTCGGAAATGCACCCAATATAGGCGTCAACGGCATCAAAGGAGCGGGCAATGGTAAGGTGACGTTTCTGGTGTGTGATATCAAAGATTCTTTCAGCCCTCCTTCGAACTACAATTACATAGCTGGCACCTTCTCTTCAAATGATCAGCAAGTCACCAGCCCAGGAAGCAATAAGCGCGATATGTTATATATAGATTCCTATCCCGGCATCTACTACAACGAGATAAGTGACGTCCGCGACGCGTTGCTGACTATGGCTCATGAATATCAGCATCTGATTCATTACAACTATGATCCAACAGAACAGACGTTTGTGAACGAAGGCTTTTCGATGTACGCGGAAATCATCTGTGGATATGGCTTGATGGATCTGTCAGATTACTTGCGGAATACCAACGTGTCATTGTTTAATTGGTCCAAGCAGTCCGCAGACTACGAGCGCGCTCAGCTCTGGTCGCTTTATTTGTGCGAGCAAGGTGGCGATACTGTGTCAAGAAAGATTGTTCAGAGTGCCGCCCACGGGATTGCGGGAATTGATTCGGGTCTTACGGCTGTAGGCTCGTCGCTCAGGTTCGGTAATGTGTTCGGTAACTGGGGGGTAGCAAACTATCTCAACGATAAGACTGTGGGCGACGCATTTGGATACAAATATGCATTTGATGCTCGTGCATCGGCGACACACACATATTCGGATCCGAATCAATCTGTAACTAATGAATCAATTGAAAACCTCGCCGCAAAGTACATCTTATTCTTATCGGCAGAGTCATTGAAGATAACCTTTTCTGCCTCGTCAGGAACCGTTGTCAAGGCGATGCAAGTTGACGCTGCTGGGGGCAAGTATGTTGTTAGTGTTCCACTGGGCAGTCAGTTTGCAGTCTCTGGTTACCATCCTGTAATCATGTTCGTTGTTATGAATGCCAATCAATCTGGTGGAAGTTCCGGGAGTTTCTCATATACTTCGTCCGGGATACAACGAGAGACCTTCGACGAGATTGCCTATGACGATGGTTCGCCAAAACCCTTCTACGACGACGCGGATTTCTTGGCAGGCGACACAGATCTAATGTGGGCAGTAGGATTCCGAGCTGCCAAGGCACAGAACAGGTTAGCTGCCGCGAAGTTTATGGTCGGGTTTGATCAAGAGTTTGCCGGTTCCACAACTCCGTCTGAAGCTCCCAAACGCTTTCTTCTTCATGTGTGGAATGCTCAGAACGAGACGACGCCAGGTACAGACATTATCTCTCCGGTCTTGGTTACCTCACATCGTTCAGACTACACGGGGGAGTTCCTGGAAGTGGATTTGATGGCATACGCGCAACAACTGACGGATCTGCCGGACCAAATCTTCATAGGACTGTCTGAAGATGACCAATATGTAACCTCCATCGGGATGAGTAACACTACTTCACAGAACCTTACCTATATCTATGGAGTGGGAGGAAGCTCTCGGTGGGTGGCTATGTCGAATCTGCAGGTTGGCACGGTATCCTTGGCGGGATGGAACGCAATGTTTCGTGCAGTATTCGCTTATCGAACAGTTACAGGTGTAGAGACGTTCGAGGACGTTGCTCCTGACAGGTTTGAACTATCCCAGAATTATCCGAATCCCTTCAACCCGCTCACGGTGGTAAGTTACAGACTGCAAGTTCCCAGTGACGTCAGTCTAAGAGTGTACGATATGTTGGGAAGAGAAGTGAAATCGTTGGTGGGTGGTCGTCAATCAGCAGGTAGCTACAAGGTTGCTTGGGATGGAACCGACAAGGAAGGTGTGAGAGTTGCCACCGGTGTCTATCTATATCAGATCGTTGCCACGCCCGTGGGTGGAGAGGGAAAGAGTTTTGTGGAGACAAAGAAACTTATACTGCTGAAGTAGGATTAGGGATTGCAGATGAGAGCCATGACTCTAATCGGTCATCCGTACTCTCAGTAGATCGCAGGTTTGTCATTGCGGGGTGAGTTCCCTCTCCCTTGAGGGAGAGGATTAGAGCCTGCCCTGAACGAAGTGAAGGGGTGAGGGGGAAATCGCATCAAGGATTCCGCGATGTGCCGAATCTCCAATCCTAAAATGAAAGGACTTCAATTTGAATCAACGTTACGATACTAGTAAGCCGATGCAGGTTGGCGGACAAGCCGTCATTGAGGGTGTGATGATGCGTGCGCAGGGAGCTGTTGCTACTGCCGTGCGAAGATCAAACGGCGAAATCCTCGTCAAGAAAGAAGCATTCCGCTCGCTGACGGAGAAACACAGATGGCTGAATGTTCCCATTCTTCGAGGCGGCGTCGGTTTGATCGAGATGTTGGTTCTAGGGATTAAGACGCTGAACTACTCGGCTGAAGTGGCAATGGATGATTTGAAACGCGGGGAGGAAATCAAGCAAGCGGGTGGCGATGGTCAGCAGAAATCAAAACAGAAAACTTGGACGTCTCAGTTTACCTTCGCTCTGACCATAGTCGTCGCTCTTGCTCTCGGAATTGCCATTTTCTTTGTGACGCCTCTGTTTGTCACAACGAAGGTGTTCAACGTGGAGCGGGAAGCGCTTGCATTCAACCTCATCGCCGGAGTAATAAGGATTGTGATTCTTCTCGCGTATCTAATCGGCATCTCGTTGATGAAGGATGTCAGGCGGCTTTTTCAGTATCATGGTGCCGAGCATAAGTCGGTGTTTGCCTTTGAATTCAATGATGAACTGACTGTTCTCAGTGCGAAGAAGTACGTAACCCTGCATCCGCGTTGCGGAACGAGTTTTGTCCTGATCGTTATGTTCGTCGCTGTGCTCGTTTTCAGCCTGTTAGATACGGGACTTATCGTGATACTGGGCAAGATTAACCTGAGCATGAGACTGCTCTTCCATCTTCCATTCATTCCAATAATCGGTGGCATCGCTTACGAGTTCATCAAGTTGTCGGCAAAGAAGAGCAGCACGAGGTTTGGAAAGATCGTTGTCGCACCGGGGCTTTGGCTCCAAAAGATCACCACGAAGGAGCCGGACGAGAGACAGTTAGAAGTAGCCTTGGTCGCACTGCGCCGCGCGTTAGGAATAGAAGACGCCGTCCAAGTATCTGCCGCAAGAACAGTTGATGCTCGGATAACACATTAGGGAACGCCGGAAATGAAGGAGGATATTATGAAAACACACAATTTCTATGCGTTGTTGATCGTCCTGCTATTCACCAGTTGTTCAGAATCATCATCGCCGAGTGAGCCAAAGCTTGATTCATTGATAAATGGAAGGAACGTGAGTTATGCTTCTAACCAGAGATTTGTTCTTGAGTTGGATTTACAGGCCGATGCTGGTTATCAGTGGGATTATTCAATAAGTGATACTGATGTTGTACGAATTGATAGTACGAGTTACAGGCCAAAAAGTGGTAATTGGAATCAAGTTGGTGGTGTTACGATAGAAACCTTCTATTTTCGTACAATGCGTTCTGGAAAGAGTATAGTAGAAATGATCGAGCATCGGGGGTGGGAACCAAATGTTCCTCCTATTGAGACGCTGAAATTCACGGTGTTGGTGTATCTATAAGGAATAGATTGTGGCGTTGTCTAATCAGTTGCTCAAGCTGACGGCGGAAAGTGTAGCGGTACATGCCGGGCGAAGGAGGTGAAAATCATCAAATGAGATATTGAAGCGCGCGTGAAGATAGATAGAATTCGAACTTTCTACAGCCGCAGCTTAGCGCCAGTCGAGCAATAACCATATATTCGCGATGCACTTCCATAGTGCGTCGCAAATTACTGAGATTGTTAATAGAAGCGCAGGAGGTACATGTTTGACAGGCTAGAAAAAATCAAAGAGCGATATGACCAGGTTACGGGTCTGCTCAGTGAACCGGCGGTCATTTCAGATCAGGAGACTTACCGTGTCCTGAGGAAGGAACACAGCGATCTTTATGAGATTGTTGAAGCCTACGGGCGATACAAGCGACTGGAGAAGGACATCGAGGGGAACAAGGAGATCGCCCAAACGGCGGGCGATGCTGAACTCAGGGAACTTGCGCAGGCGGAGTTGGAAGAGTTAGAAGCAAAACGTAAGGCATTGGAAGAACAACTAAAGATTCTCTTGGTTCCCCAGGACCCGAATGATAGTAAGAACGTCATCGTAGAAATTCGTGCAGGCACCGGTGGTGGGGAAGCAGCTCTCTTCGCCGCTGATCTTTTTGAATGTACACTCGCTATGCCGAACGAAAAGGGTGGAGTTCAGAGATAATAGATTACAGCGACACAGGTATCGGCGGATTCAAAGAAATCGTCTTTGGTTTGAGCGGAAAGGGCGTGTATGGGGCGATGAAATATGAGAGCGGTGTTCATCGTGTTCAGCGTGTTCCCGTAACCGAAGCAAGCGGCAGAATTCATACCTCGGCTGCCTCTGTCGCGGTTCTACCAGAAGCAGAGGAAGTCGAAGTGAACATAGATGCTAATGATCTGCGGATAGATGTCTATAGAGCCGGTGGTCATGGCGGACAAAATGTCAACAAGGTCGAGACTGCGATTCGGATTACGCACATTCCCACGGGGATCGTCGTGCAGTGTCAAGATGAACGGTCTCAACTGAAGAACAAGATGAAAGCGATGAAAGTGCTGCGTGCTCGATTGTACGAAAAGGCGCTTGAAGAAAAGACCGCTGAGGTTGTTGCCCAGCGACGCTCTATGGTACGAAGTGGTGATAGAAGCGACAAAATCCGTACCTACAATTTTCCTCAGAACCGCATCACCGATCACAGAATTGGACTTGCCCTCTACAACCTCTCTGAAATCATTTCCGGGAATTTAGATGAATTGATTGAGCAGTTGAAACTGGCAGATAGAACGGAGCGACTGAAAGCGACTGTTGAAAACGAAGGAGGAAGATGAACGATGTGCGCCACTCCCTGTTAGGCGTAGCTTAGCGGCTCAAACGGGATAAGCTACAATTCATGGTGAGCCCTTCGATGGACTGAGGGCAGGCCTGTCGAACCATAATTGCAGAGGTAGTTGAAGTCATGTTTGATCTATACGAAGAATTTAGGGTGTTGGCAGGCAAGCTGTCTGAGCGTGATACAGATTACGCTTTGTGTGGTGGATTGGCGATGGCTGTGTATGGGATAGTGCGCGCTACGGTAGATATTGATTTGCTAATTCCTGCTGAATCGTTGGGAGAAATCACAACTGTTGCGCACGAATTGGGCTACACGCTCGAGGCACAACCGATGAAATTTGCGGGCGGAGCAATAGAGATCCGCCGAATATCCAAGATTGACCGGGCTTCTGGGGACGTGCTAATGCTTGATTTATTACTGGTCACGCCTCAGGTGATGTCGGTCTGGGAGACACGCACAGAAGTCGAATGGGAAAATGGAAAAGTTCGAGTAGTATCGCGCGAAGGTTTGATAGCGCTTAAATCTCTCAGGGGTAGTGGTCAGGATCTCGACGACATAGAGCGCCTTAAGGAGAGCGGTAATGAAAGTTGACATGTCTGCTCAAAGCATAACTCTGCGTCTTAAGCGTGTAGCACAACTACGAAATTTGTGCTTGTCACTAGGCAAGGCAAAGGTCGTCAACTCAAAATCCCATAAACCATCTCCGAAGCTCGCTAGTGCTGTGAGGCGGAAATAGACCGACACGCAAGAGCTTTCAACCCTGCTTTGCGCAATCGGGTCAATTCAAGGGAAATCGAAAAGAAATCGTAGAGTCCGATTCGCAATCGGACTGCTCTGAAGCGCTTGAGTTTGTCACATTTCTCGAGAAAAGCATTTGACATATTCATAAATTCTCATTACTTTCCTTTGAGGTACTTCTGGACAGAAAGAAGCGAAGACAGACGAAATAGACGCCCTCCCGTTCCAGCGGGACAAGCTGGGTCTGTCTTGTCGCAGTGGGAGGACGTACGCAACGGACTTGCGTTGTTACACTAGTTAGCTGAAAATGGTTTTTGCGCCCTCATAAAATATCAGACGACATCTATGAATTGGAACCAAGTCATCGAGGGAATTTCGCCCTACATTGTTAGCATTGAAACTCCGTCGGGCAGCGGCACTGGTTTTCTTTGTCTCTATAACACGGATAAGACCGTGTGTGGTATCGCCACCGCTCTTCACGTTATTGATCACGCCAACCAGTGGCAACAACCGATCAGAATTACTCATCATCTCTCAAAGCAAATCCTTTTCTTGAAGGAAGCTCCGCATCGAATCATCTTCCCCGATTGGAGAACTGATTCTGCCATCATACTTGTACCGCAAGCGGGTTTGCCATTCCCAGAAAAGGTCATAGAGTTGCTCCCACTCGACAAACCGCTTAGTATCGGGAACGAGGTCGGTTGGCTTGGATTTCCCGCTATCGAACCCAACACGCTTTGTTTCTTCTCTGGCAATATTAGCGCAAGGCAGGAGTTCCGCGCTGCTTATCTGATTGACGGGGTTTCTATTCACGGGGTTAGCGGTGGTCCTGTCTTGCATCTCGATGAAACTGATGGACTCCAAATTGTTGGTATTGTTTCCGCATACAGGGCAAACCGTGTTACCGGAGAGCCGCTGCCCGGACTGCTTTATGCTCAAGATGTTTCTCATTTCCACGATGTTGTCAAACAAGTTCGTTCACTTGAAGAGGCGTTTCGCAAACAACAAGAACTCGAACGCCAACAGAAAGAGATCGTGGTTACAAAAACCACTCCAGCTAACAGCACAAACAATGACACTCCATTAGTTGATAAGAAATAGTTGTGGTGGCTCAATGCTCTTGCTCGCTGGAAATTTGTCCTCTGATAGGTCGCAAAAGCACTGCATTGTTTGTGCGCACCTTATGTGCCACGCAAGTAACGTACGATAAGACAAAATCAGAGGAGGCTTCGTTTTAGATGGATTCAGTCCAGGTAACCTTCGCCCAAAGAGTAGACACGTTTTTTGCGGGCAATGCCATTTGGTTGGTTCCGCTTGTGCTTGTCCTCTTGAAATTCCTACTGAAATTGTACCTCGGCGAAAAGGTGGGTCCGCTACGCCTTTGGCAGAACTTCCTGCAATCCCCCGTTGACGTTGGATTCTTAGCGTTGTCATTTGTAGCAACAATCATAATCTCGACGTCAGGACATGCAAACTCGTCGTTTGCTGTCGCAGTGGTGTTCTTGCTTCTTTTAGTCGTGGCTATCCTGATATGGAAATTGTCTCCGAACACTGCGGGATCAAGGGACATTCTTATATCATCAGCCCTTGTAATCGTCAACTACACAATCGCTGTATTGATGCTTGTTTATAGCGTATCACTATTACTGAGGAAATAGAAATGGATACAAGCCAATCGTTGTTTCAAATCCTCCTCTATACCATTCCGACAGTAATGGTGGTTGCGACAGTAGCGTTGTTCCTAGCATTGCGCCTCTACAGAAAAGGGAAGGATTTTGAATCATACAAGAATGACCAATTCAGACTGTCGATTGAAAAACAGATTGCCGAGCTCAACCAGCAGTTAATGTATAGCGAATCTCGTTTCAGGGAATTGAACCACTTACTGATCGATGCTCAAAAGGCATACAAGGGCCCTCTCAAAGAACAAAGTAAGAAGAAAGTTAACTTCTTCAAGGAACTTGGGATCAACACGGATGACCCCATAGATGAGAGGTCGGTATTTGTTCTAGCTCCTTTTCACCCCGATTCTCAAGAAATTTATGACTCCATCCGACAGGTTAGCGAACAATTGCGCCTCAAGTGTTCTCGGGGAGATGAGGAGTATCGCTCTTCCAACATTCTCTCTCATATCTTGAGTCAAATTGTTCGTGCACGACTAGTGATTGCGGACGTAACAGGAAGGAACCCAAATGTTTTCTACGAGCTTGGGATAGCTCACGCTCTTGGCAAACCAGTTCTCATAATCGGTCACAGCATGCAAGACGTTCCTTTTGATCTTAGTACCATTCGAGTGCTCCTCTACTCGGACTTCAAGAGCTTTCAACAGCGCCTTGAAACATGGCTGATCGAATCATTGTTGGACGTTCAATCCTGAAGATGTAGTAGCAGATGTGGCTACTTGCGCGGCACATAACAAATGTGGCCACGCCACTCACATCATCTGGTGAGGCAATGTTGAAGTTCAGTTGGGCGCGACAAAAGGGTTCGTTCCATGCCCGCCTCATTCTTGCCAAAAAGGTAAAGGCATTGAGGCGGGCACGGCGTGGCCACTGAACGTTAGCTGAAATACCAACAACTGTGCCTATGGTTGCTCAGGTGATTCCGTAGCATTCTGATGCTCTTCAGTGTTCACCGTCTTTCCTAACTGTGTTGAAGAAGACCTTCAGTATTTTAGCGCATTTTTCATCCAGCACTCCTCCAATCGTATGCACCTGGTGATTTAACCTTCCATCTTCAACGATGTTGTAAAGTGTTGAACACGCTCCGGCTTTCGGGTCGTAAGCCCCGAAGACTAATGTGGGAATCCGCGCCAGCACAATCGCTCCAGCACACATTGGACAGGGTTCTAACGTTACATACAGTGTGCATCCTTCCAAGCGGCGGGAGTGAAGATACGATGCCGCCGCTGTGATCGCGATCATCTCGGCGTGAGCAGTAGGATCTTGCAGAGTCTCGGTCTGGTTATGACCCTTGCCAATCACGGTGTCTCCATAGACGACCACTGCACCAATCGGCACTTCGTTCTGTCTCAATGCTTTCTCCGCTTCTTTCAAAGCGCACTCCATCCATCGCTCGTGCGGTGTCATGTTTTCCTCTCTTCTGACTTCATGACAAAGTCCGTCGAATCTGGTGAATTGCCATCCACTGCCGTCGGCGCCATAATCGCAGGATTCCTGAAACGAAAGGGCTGAGTGCCAATCTGCCAAAGTATGCGACAGCGCGGAAGTGCGTGAGGAACACACAGGATGTGTAGTGTGTATCAACGACGTACTGCCTTAACGCCTCCCATGCTCTGTTAGAACGTCTCGACGCGTTGTCAACAGTTCCCGAAAGATTAGTGTGTTCTATCAGAAGCAATGTTCCCTTCGGAGCGACATAGCGGAGAACCGAGGCGATGAGACCCTGAACTTCCTGGATTGAATCCGTGTTCAACAAACTGCATCCATAAAGGAATACGACGTCGAATGTTTCAGCTCGGAAAGGGAGTTGGTAAGCATCTGCAACAGCAAGTGAGAGTCTCGGAAAATGCTTCTTTCCCAAGGCAACACCCACCCGGCTAATGTCCACGCCTGTCACCGCGTGCCCCAATTTCTGTAGAATCATATCGTGAAATCCCGTGCCGCATCCAACATCGAGCATTCGAGACCCTTTGGGAATCTTGAAGTAATCAAAGAGCTTAGAGAAAAACCGTTCGGTGAGTTTCTCAGAATATGCCCACTCGATTCCGGTCTTGAGATATACTTCGTCGTAGTAAGCCGAGAGATCTTTAGACTTCATAGATGCTCCACGTGGCTTGGAGATGGCAGGTCTGTGTAGAAGACATTCCTGATGAGCAGTTTCTCTCGTACCTTATGGACAAGCCACCGTGCATGCGACCGGAGGTTCGACTGATAGCGTTTCCACCGTGCGGCGACCGTGTCGTACAAAGGTGTATGCCATCGCTGTGAGAAGATCCCAAGCCAATCGAGATGGACTTGGTGGTAGTTCGGTGATGCCAACCGCATTGGCTTCCAGAGATCGTAACGTGTCCAATAGCCTGTGTCGTACAATTCCAGATTGTTGTTTAATCCTTCGAGTGAGTAGTCGAGCAAACGCCCCGCGGTCTCATCGTGGGTTATTTGAGAAAGCTCTTCTATACCGACGATACAAGCCATGAATCCGTTTAGGCTGAGTGAGGGTGTTGAAGTTCCCCATTCCTCGAAACCAAGCGTCCCATCTGGAAATCGTGCTGTCACACCTCCTTCAGGTACGGTGTACGAAAAGGGGATGAACGCTTTGAGTGCATAATCAAGAAATCGTTCATCGTTTATCAGTTCCCATGCGCGGAGAAACACCGAGATGCATCGAGATTGTGCCATCCCGGAAAGCCACGGAGCAGTCAGCTTGTAGAACGGTTGTCCGAAGTCATGATACCAGACCATACCTTGATGTTGGCACGTTTCGGCATGTTCGACGAGCCAACGGCAGACATGGAGAAAACTGTCTCGACTTCGTTCATCGTTCGTCTTGATGAACAGCGCATGTTGTGCGAGCGCATATCGTGATATCGTAATCCAGTAGTAACGATATCCAAGCCCCTTCATATACTGGAGAGGGATTCCTGTCGCATCGAGCTTGGAATGAAGAAATGAATCCTGAAAGTCAACGCTGAAATCGTATGGATAGATACCTAGAATTGCCATCTGAATGATTGCATCATTTTCGGAGAAAGACGAACTCCACAAGTCTGCCCGAAGAAGATACCAATTTTGGAGATGAGATTCAAGCAATTTCTCACGCTCAGCTGTCATTCAAGTAAGGCGATAATCTGCATCCGCGGTAGATGCAAGCACACCCGTGCGCAACATAGATGGTGAGACCGATGCGTAAGATGGATGGTGAGACGGATGCGTAAGATAGATGGTGAGACGGATGCGTAAGATAGATGGTGAGGCCAATGCGTAGGTTACATGGTGAGCTTGTCGAACCATGGTGGGTGGCAGTCCCTCGATATTATGCAGTTAGTTCCCTGCACATCACGCTTCGACAAGCTCAGTGTGGTTGCTTCCCCTCTATTAACCTGTGGTGCTGGTGAAACTCGTCGTCATTCTTCGACTTCACTCTGTCTACGTGCCAATCCTTCGTTGCGCTCAGCGTGGCGTCATTCTGCAGTGTCCCGCGTTGCGAGTTCAAGTGCCGACCTCAAACTCGACGCTCACAAAGCACATGCAAGTCCAGCGACATTTGCATTTCAACAAGAAATTTCTAATATTATGAAGAATCCATGACGAATTGAACGTCTTAAGTCATCTGGCATAACATATATCTTAATCTCAGGAATCACATTTTGGAGGAATAATGGATCAACTACGATTCTTTCGGCACGTCAGTTTCTCAACCGGCGAAATCGCAAGAGTTCGACAATTCGTTCGACCGAGTGGCACGACATTCATCCTACCTTATGACCAATTCATCGAGCACGACGGTCGGCATCAGGAGGCAAAGTCCGACTCAGCCAATCCTGATTACATCGTCGAGCTTGGTCTTGATAGCGGCAGCAACGCAGTCGTCTTTCATTATGGAATCTCGACCCGCCACTGGTCAAAGGCGGAGGGGCGCATCCCTTTGATCGTGAAGCTGAATGGGAAGACCTCGATTCCATCGGAGAAGCAAGCTCTCAGCGTTCATACTTCCTGGGTGGAGGACGCGGTTCGGTTGGGTGCTGTAGCTGTCGGATACACTATGTATTACGGTTCCCCACGACAAGATGTGGATCTCCCGCAACTCGCCGCAGTGCGGAAAGAGTGTGAGCGATACGGTGTCCCACTCATCGTGTGGGCATATCCTCGAGGCGAAGCTATTGAAGAAAAGGGAGGTCGAGATACGAGTTATGCTCTCGAGTCGGCAGCTCGTCTAGCAATGGAAATTGGTGCGACCGTGATCAAATCCAATTTGCCAGTGGCTGCCAAACCGGATTTTCTCACGAACGAGAAAGTGCCGAAGTACTACCGTGAAGTCGAAAAATGGCTGCAGACGTTGCCAGCACATGATCAGAAGATCGAGCGGGCAAAGCGCGTTGTAAAGATTGCTCAGGGAATCCCCATTCTCTTCAGTGGTGGTGCAGAAAAGAGCACTGAAGATTTGATGGACAACGCCAAGGCTGATGTCGAAGCTGGATGCTTCGGGTTCATCTACGGGCGCAACATCTGGAAACGAGAGAAGAGTGAAGCGTTGGATATCATTAAGAAGCTTCAAGCGATGCTTGATAAAAGCGCAGAGCAGCCGCTGACGGTTGGAGGTAATTAAGGAAACGTAGGGACTGAACATTGTTCTGTCCCTACTTGTAACATCCTATGCCAACTCAAGACCGACTCATCAAGAATCTTCAGGAGAGCTACCGTCGTGAGGTATCGGGCGCCAGGACGTATCGTCTCTTGGCGAAACGCGAACCGAATGAGCAACGGCGTCAGGTGTTGATTCGACTTGCGGAGGCTGAAAACCACCATGCAGAGAAACTGGCTCGACGTCTGAAAGGGCTTGGTAGTGCCCCACCTGAAGAAGTGGAAGGTATCATTGTACGCATACGGCGGTGGTTCTTAGTCAGAACGGGCACCCACTCAGCCGTCAAACGAATTGAGGCGATGGAAGATCGTGATAGTGCAGCATATCAAGAACAGCGTGCAGAACTCGCGGACAGCCCTGCTGATAGTGAAATGCTTCGAGGAATTGAGAAGGAGGAGAAGACTCACGCGAGAGTGCTGCAATCCATGGCGACACAACCGGAAAGTGCACAAACGCGTCTTCAGACAATCTTAAGAAGGGAACGATGGCATGGTTCTGCTGGAGGCTGGCTCGGTCAAGCCATCTACGGTGTGAACGACGGACTCGGTGCAGTTTTCGGTATCGTATCCGGTGTAGCAGGTTATACGGGTGGCAGCAACGTAGTGCTAATCAGCGGACTTGCCGGCGTGCTTGCAAGTGCTCTTTCGATGGGTTCCGGTGGCCTACCTTGCTACAAAGTCAGAACCAGAAGTGTACGAGGCAGAACTCGAGCGAGAACGAAAGGAGATTGAGCAGAATCCCGAGGAAGAACGCGAAGAACTCGAACTCTTCTATCAGCTCAAGGGATTCACGAAAGAAGAAGCTACTCTTCTTGCCAATAGGCTCGCTGAACAGCCTGAACAACTTCTGAAGACACTTGCTCACGAAGAACTCGGTCTCTCAGAAGCCGCGTTCCCGAATCCACTCTTGGCAGCTTCATCTGCAACGCTTTCAACTGCACTCGGTGCCTTCATTCCCATCATTCCCTTCTTCTTTACCCAGGGGATGCCGGCTGTGGTTGCAAGTATGATTATTAGCACCATAGCCCACTTCGTTGTCGGCGCAGCCAAAACGATCGTAACGGGACGAAGTTGGTTAGCAAGTGGCATGGAGATGACGGCAGTAGGTGTGCTTGAGGCAGCGATTACATACGGACTGGGTCTGTGGCTGTCGCCGGGCAGTCGTGTTGGATGATTACGAATACCACTGGGAGCTTCGATCTGACATCGTGAAAACAATTTTCCGATTCCTTGCTACACTGGTTTTTGTCTTTGTTGCCTCACTCTCATTTGCACAAGCGCCGCATATTCGGTTTGCTTGGTTGAGTGATACACATGTCGGTGCCGCGACGGGCGCAAGCGATTTGGGTCTGGCGATACATGACATCAACTCGCTGGAAGGCATCGCGTTTACTATTGTCTCGGGTGACATCACGGAAACGGGTAAAAGCTCAGATCTGGAACGTGCAAAGGCAATTCTCGACAGTCTGAAGAAACCTTACTACATTATTCCCGGCAACCACGATACAAAGTGGTCGGAGTCGGGATGCACGAGATTTTCAAAACTCTGGGGGGATGACAAGTTCGTAGTTGAATATGCTGGCTATCGTTTCATTGGGTTGAATTCGGGTCCACCAATGCGCATGGCTGACGGGCACTTCGCTCCAGAGGATTTGCGCTGGTTGGATTCTGTGTTGACACACCTACAGGACAAGAATCAACCGTTAGTTTTTGTGACACACTATCCACTTGATCCTTCACTGGACAACTGGTATGAACTCCTCGATAGAGCAAAGCATTACAACACGAAAGTTATTCTCGTTGGTCATGGGCATGCGAACAGGGCATATAGTTTTGAAGGAATACCCGGTGTAATGGGAAGGTCGTCTCTTCGTGTTACAGAAAGTGCTGGTGGACACACAATTGCTGATATTCAGCCGGACAGCATTTTCTTTTTTGAGCGGATAACAGGGAGAGAGACAAAACCAGCATGGCACAAGGTTTCGCTTGAACGGAGAAATTATCTTGCTGATTCGACAAAATACAAGCGACCGGACTTTTCTATCAATCAGAAATATCCCAATGTGAAAGTCGGGTGGACTTATGAAACAGGATACACAATTGCTTCAGCACCAGCAGTTGGAGAAGATTACGTGATCGTTGGCAACAGCAGTGGAATGGTCCATTGTCTGACATTGAAAGATGGAACGAATCGCTGGAGTTTCAAAACAGGTAAGACTGTGTATTCCACTCCTGATGTGGCAAACGGAAAGGTCGTCTTTGGTTCGTCGGATGGGAATGTGTATTGTCTTGATGTCACTGATGGAAAATCGCTTTGGAGATTGACTACTCAGGCTCCTGTTGTGGCTGCGCCAAGAATTGAAGGCGGTGTGGTGTACATCGGTGGAAGCGATGGGAAGTTTCGTGCAATCAATCTTGATACAGGAAAGATGATATGGGAATTCAGTGGGGTAGAGGCGTTTGTTGAAACGAAACCGCTTGTTTATGAAGACAAGGTTATCTTCGGTGCATGGGATACCTACTTGTACGCGCTGAACATCAAGGATGGTTCGTTTGCGTGGAAGTGGTCAAATGACAAACCGGGTGTTCTGTATTCTCCTGCTGCATGTTGGCCCGTTGCTTCGGACAACAAGGTCTTTATCGTTGCTCCTGACAGATTCATGACCGCTATTGATGCTGAAACCGGCAAGACCGTGTGGCGAACGAATCTTCATCAAGTCCGGGAGGCTATTGGCATTTCTGAAGACGGAAGTCGTGTTTTTGCTCGGTGTATAACTGATACACTCCTCGCGTTTTCTTCCTCTTCGTCCACGCCGCAACTTCTTTGGTCCAAATCCTGTGGCTATGGATACGATATTGATCCTTCAATGCCGATAGATAAAGATGGTGTCGTATTCTTTGGAACAAAGAATGGCTTCGTTGTCGCGGTTGATGTGGAGGCTCATACGGTGAAGTGGCAATATCGGACCGGTGTTGCATTGGTAAACACAGTTGCACCCATTGATGCTCATCATATTGTTGTGACGACAATGGACGGGAAGGTGATGATGATTGAACCCAAGTAGGGGCAAAGCATTTGCCCACTTGTTGTCCAAAAATACGCTCCGATCCTGATTCGCAAATGCTTTGCCCCTAGTACAAACGATATGACATTACGTACCGCCCTGGTCAATATGATCAGGAATAAGGTGAAAAATGAAATTTGGCCCTCACAAACATCACCATCATTCGATTCGCCTGCGAGGATACAATTATTCACAGGCGGGTGCATATTTCGTTACCATCTGTACAAGAAACCGGCAATGTTTGTTTGGTGAGATCGTTGATGGAGTGATGCAGTTGAACAATGTTGGCGAGATTGTCAAATCGGTATGGGTCGGATTGCCAAACCATTTTCCTGATATTGCATTGGATGCGTTTGTGGTGATGCCCAACCACATCCATGGTATTATCAATAGGGGCGAAGCATCTGCGGACGAAAATCGGAGCACGGTTTCAAACACCAAGCGGGCAAATGCTTCGCCCCTACAATCATCGTATCCACCACACGGCACATATCCTGGTTCGTTAGGGGCAATTGTCCAAAATTTCAAATCGGTTTCGACACGCAAAATAAATCATCTAAAGAAAATCCCGGAAATGCCTGTTTGGCAACGCAATTATTACGAGCATGTTATCCGCAATGAAAAATCGCTGAATAGCATTCGTCGCTACATCTCCGAAAATCCACAGCGCTGGACATACGATGAAGAAAATCCAGCAAACACTTCAGCAAAGAAAAAGAATAGTAACCTACTCTCGACTGGCAGCTAATAACCAACAATCAACGACCAACAACCAACCTGAGGATACTCCTACCTCAGCACGGGCAAGTCAGAGATATCTTCGATTTTGTCAACGATGTAATCAGCGTCAGAGATATATTCTTTTCCGAGTGTCGTCGCAACTGCCACACAGGGAATTCCTGCTGCCTTAGCAGACTGAATTCCAAGTGGCGCATTCTCGATAACGAGACACTCCTCCGGTTTCAAGCCGAGTTGCTCCTGCGCTGCTCGATATGGGTCAGGATGTGGTTTGGCTCTGGGGACATCGTCTCCGGTGACGACGACATCAAACAGAGCTTGTTGTTCCGGTTCAAGCGCTGTCTCCATGTTCTTCCTCGCGCAAGCGGTAACCAACGCACACTTTAGACCCTTGTTCTTCATCAGCTTCACAACTTCCAGTGCCTTTGGGAAAAACGTCACCTGCGTAATTGAACGGTAGTACTCACGCTTTCTTTCGATGAGGAACTGATGTTCTTCAACGGGAATGTCAATCCCCGCTTCTCTCATGAGTATCGGAAGAATCTCGCGCGAGTTTCTTCCCTCATGCAACAAAACCGTGTGCTCGGAGACCGTTCCTCCTCGTTCTTCAAAGATCTTCTTCCAGGCAAGGTAATGGTAGTGTAGCGTGTCCACTATCACTCCATCCAGATCGAAGAGCGCAGCCTTGATCATAACATCCCTTTCCTCAGTCTCATTTCAGGACTTGCAGTAGAGCAACATTTCCAGTGATCCCCGTATCTCGATCTGCACCAGGAAATATAAGACATGTTTCTGAAAAAGGCAAGCAGTCTTCCTGAAGATTTGGAGAGCAAAACTTGCCTTGACTTTTTTGAGGATTTTCCCTAACTTAGCAATAGACTTATGCAAACAATATCTGGTGTCCTGTTTGATTTGGATGGAACGCTGACTTACACGAACGAGCTTATATTCGCCACGTTCGAGTATGTCGCCCAGAAGTACGTCAAGAGGACGTTCACTAAGCAAGAAATCGTTGCATTATGGGGACCGACTGAGGAAGTGGGGGTAGCACAGTTTGTTGAGAAAGAAGCACTACCGGAGGCGATGGAGGATTATTATCGGTTCTACAGAGAGAATCATCGAGCGATGGCGGGTCTCTATCCCGGCATCCGTGAGATTTTTGAATTCTTGAAACAGAGAAAGATAGTCGTTGGTCTGTTCACAGGGAAGGGCAGCAAGACCACGGAGATAACCTTGGAAGAGGTTGGCATCAAGCAGTATTTTGACATGGTTGTGTCAGGTGACGATGTATCTAATCACAAACCGTCGTCAGAAGGGATTCACAGATTCCTTCGTCAGTACTCGCTTGATCCGCACAATGTCGTGATGGTGGGTGACGCCGTAGCTGATGTAATAGCTGCTACAGATGCGGGAGTGTTGATAATCGCTGCCGCCTGGGACTCGTATGCGAAGGAGCAGTTGCTGCAGATGCAAGTTGATTCTGTCTGCCACACGGTAGAGGAACTTCGCCTGTGGTTGGATGAACGTATTCAATCTTGACCGGATCACGGGAAATACGATGGCAAGGACTGCAAAACATATTCGGCTTCTGGAAGGCAGAGCCTTGATACTGTTTGTGATGCTTTTGGCAGTTACTGTTGGACACTCTGCCGGCCATGACAATTCAAGTAAGCCAAAGGCTTTTGAGCCTCTGGCTCAAAAGACACCATTTCCGTTCATACGCGGATTGAGAGTCTACGGAGGCACGGATGAGTTGCAGCCGCCTATCATTTTCAGAGTTGACAGCGTGGCAGAAGGTCAACGGAAAACTGCGAACAATGTCATCACGATTGATTTTGATGTTGATGTTTCACCTCCGCCGAACTTGAGAATCAAGTTCTGGCACTGCAATCGAGATTGGAGGATTGACGATAACATATTCTTGGTGGACTTCACGCACAATCAAAGCTCGTTACTGAATTTCACTCCCGCGCCGAACGGCATCGAGCACTACAAATATCACTACAGCAACCAGTTCCCCGGCGAACAGGATATCGTACGATTCGGCTTTTCAGGGAACTGGATCTTCCAGATTCTGGATGCGGAGACAAAAGAAATCTACGCGGAAGGTCGTTTCGTGGTCGTTGAACCGCTGGCAGAAGTTTCGATGGGAGTGACAAACGACTATCTCACCGAAGCATCCTTTCCATACTATATGATTCACAAAGTTGCTGTCTCGGTAAATATCTCGGAGACGTTGTATCGAGAGTATGTGACGACGGCTGATGTCTATCAGAACTGGCGGTTCTCTGATCCATATCGCATTGACTTGAGTGATAGAGATCCGTACACGTTCGTGGAAGGGATCAACTCGCTGAAGAAGAAATTCATTATCAGCAATATCTTCCCTGGAAACGAGTACCGGCGTTTGGATCTCAGTGATATCACTTTGTATCCCAGAAGCCAATTGGTGAAGTTAGTGCAGGGAAACGATTTGTCTCGTTATTTGCATCAAGGTGATCCTGATATGGATGGAGGCGGTATCGTGAACCAGGTTACCGGGCTTGAGTCGGACTACCTTGAAGTGATGTTTCGGCTAGATCTTCCGACGCGATTGAATCGAGATATCTTTGTCGTCGGTGCGTTCAATGGCTGGCATCCCACTTTGGACGACAGGCTCCGCTACGACGACACTCTGCAGCTATACTACGGGTACAAATGGATCCGGCGTGGTATCTATGATTACCAGTACGTCACCGGAATGTGGGATAGCCAGCACGGTAGAGTGATTGACCAGGACTGGCTCGAACTCGAAGGGAATGATTGGCGAACGGAGGACAAGTACTCTGCGGTGATCTACTACAGCGATCCTCGGTTTGGTGGATTTGACCGAATCATTGGCTTCGCGCGTGGAAGTTCTAATGGTCGGACAGTGACTGGGGATGGGAAATGAGCGATCGTGGATTGCAGATTGCAGACTTCAAACCGCAGGCTACAGAGTGTGTTTGCTGCGCCGAACTGAAATCTCAAATCTGTAATCCGTAATCTGCAATCCCGAAGTGAGTTTCCAAACGTCTCGCAAAATATCTTAACTCCTGTCCGTTGGAGAAACCATGAAAGAGAAAGTCAACGTCGGAGTCGTTGGCGTTGGACATCTAGGAATGCTCCACGCCAAGATGTACAGCGAAATTGATGCAGCGAATTTTGTCGGCGTGTTTGACGTTGACAGAGCACGGTGTGAGAGCATCGCGAAGCAATTCAAGGTCACGGCATTTGGGACCTATGAAGATTTGCTCCAGCATGTCCAAGCGATCAGCGTCGCGACCCCCACGGTCACACACTTCGGAATTGCGAAAGAAGCGTTGATGCGTGGCATTCACACCTTCATTGAAAAGCCGATGACAGAGACTATTGATGAAGCTTCAAAGCTAATCATGATTGCTGAGGAAGGAAGATGCAAGATTCAGGTCGGACACATCGAACGATTCAACCCCGCGATCCTGTCGTTGGAGAATTACCTCGCTAACCCGATGTTCATTGAGTCACATCGGCTCGACCAGTTTCGTCCTCGCGGGACAGATGTCGCTGTCGTACTTGATCTAATGATTCATGATATTGATGTGATCTTGAGTCTGGTGAAAAGCCCCATTGCCCGGATTGATGCTAACGGGGTTGCAGTGGTTTCAGACACCGTGGATATTGCTAATGCAAGAATTCAATTCCAAAATGGTTGTGTTGCCAATGTCACCGCGAGCCGTATCTCGCAGAAGAAGATGCGGAAAATGCGCCTTTTCCAGCGTGATGCTTATATCTCAATTGATTTCCAGCAAGGGCTGTTGGAGGTCTTCCGACTCGTTGATGAAAAGGAGGACGCGTCAACGCCTGTCACCATGATGCTTGGTCAGATTGACAAAGGTGCGGCGAGACGCAAGATCATCTATGAGCAGCCTGAGGTGAAAGAGGTCAATGCACTCAGGTATGAACTCGAGCTGTTCGCCAAGGCGATTCAAGACAACACAGTTCCCGTCGTTAGTGGAGAGGATGGAAAGAAAGCCTTGGAGATTGCACATGAGATCATGGAAAGAATTCAGGAACAGCGACTGAACCTGTGAACTGAAAATACAGATCCCGGACTAAGCTCTCGACAGATATCGGATGAGCTTCCAAGTTGATGAAATACCATTGACGGAAGAAGTCCTTCGCAAGATCGGCTCCATCGCTGATGGGCAAAGCATCGAAGCCTACGCTGTCGGCGGTTATGTGCGTGACCAATTGCTTGGTCGTAAGTGTAAGGACATTGACGTCGCAGTGATAGGTGATGGCATTGCGTTCGCCAAGCTCGTGGCGAAGCACTTCGGTAGGAGCAAAGTCGTCGCCTATGAACGGTTCAGAACAGCGATGTTGCCGATTGATTCATCTGAAATCGAGAAAATCGAATTTGTGGGAACGCGGAAGGAGAGCTATCAAACGGATTCTCGGAAGCCGGATGTGCAACGAGGCTCACTGTTAGATGACCTCGGACGCCGTGACTTCACGATCAATGCTATTGCTGCTTCACTCAATCGAGCCAGCTTCGGCAGAATCGTTGATCCCTTCGATGGTCGGGGTGATTTGGAGCGAGGGGTCATCCGAACACCCTTGGATCCAGAAAAGACCTTCGAAGACGATCCGCTGCGCATGATGCGCGCTGCACGGTTTGCGGCTTGGTTCGGCTTCACCATTGAGGATACGACCTATCATGCTCTTGAGAAGATGAAGGATCGTCTGAGTATTGTCTCGCAGGAGCGTTTGACCGATGAGTTCCTGAAGATTCTCGCAAGCTCGAAACCTTCCGTGGGATTCAAGATAATGCAAAGGACCGAGATGATGAAAGTGGTGTTCCCAGAAATTTCTGATTTGGTTGGAGTTGAACAACGGCAGGACTATCATCACAAAGATGTTTTCTTACACACAATGAAGGTGGTGGATAATATTGCGGAGGTGACAGAGAACGTCTGGTTGCGGTTTGCTGCGCTGGTACATGACGTCGCCAAGCCTCGCACGCGGGCTTTTCGTGAGGGTGTCGGATGGACCTTTCACGGTCACGAGGAAATGGGTGCAAGGATGATGAAGAGCGTTTTTCAACGCTTGCGACTGCCAATGGAGCATTTGCAGTACGTCGCGAGATTGATACGTTTGCATCTGCGACCAATGGTATTGGTAGATGAAGGCGTTACCGATTCAGCGGTCCGCCGGTTGTTGTTCGAAGCAGGTGACGCAGTGGATGATCTCATCCTCCTTTGCCGCGCCGATATCACTTCAAAGGATCCAAGGAAGGTCGAGCGCTTTGCACAGAACTATGAACTGGTCGTTCAGAAGATGAGGGAAGTGGAGGAGCGAGATCAAATCCGAGAGTTCCAACCGCCGGTGCGAGGAGACGAGATTATGGCGATGTTTGGCTTAGAACCTGGCCCGTTGGTTGGAAGACTGAAGAACAGTGTCAAGGATGCGATTTTGGATGGCGTAATTCCCAATGAGCGCACGGCAGCTCTAGAGCACTTACTCAAGATCAAAGACGAGATATTGGCGGGTGTTCTCCAGAATCCTTCGACAAACCGGTGATTCGTTCTGCGCCTTAGATCCGACGAAGAAGAAGCGCGGATCGAGAATATGCCTTAGCCCACACTTCGATGGCGCTTGCATTTGAATCAATAATTGCTTATTATCCACGCGTGATTTACATGGAGGCGCGGCGAAAGACTATCGTGCTAAATCAATGAGAAGGAATGAGAATGAATACTTCAAGACCAGATGTTCTCCTGAGCGTCCGAAGTTGGCTCAGGGACACACTGTTCAGACTGCTGCCCACACTGGTCCTCTTTGCACCAGTGTCTGCTGCTGGAAGCGGACTGACCGTAAGGATTGATTACAATCGCTTTCGCTATGATTCGTCGTCCGTATATCTTGAGCTTTACTATTCCGTCGCTCGATCTGGCTTGACGTACGTGAAGGCTGATAACAGATATCGCGCTGACATTATCATGCATGCCTCAATCAGTCGTGTGGATTCGCCTGTGGTGAGCAGTATGTGGAGGGTCCCGTGCTATGTTGATGACACAGTGGGGACGGAGCATAGCAAGGTTTTCGTTGGAGTCTGCGGCTTTGTGATGAAACCAGGTGATTACAGTCTTCGAATGATCTCCAGAGATCTGAACGATTCAACGAAGGCTGACACCGCAGTCAGACCGCTGCATGTCGCGGCATTCCCGACATACAGATGCTCGATCAGCGATATCGAGCTGTGCAGCTCCATTCGTCAAATTCCACCGGACAAAGAAAACATCTTCTATAAGAACACGTTGGAGGTGGTCCCGAATCCAACCGCGGTTTACGGTTTGGGGCTTCCGATTCTTTACTACTACACCGAAGTGTACAACCTACTGAAGAACACAGGGAGTAACGAGTATCTGGTCAAGTATGTCATGCTTGATGCTGCAGACCGGGTAGTGCGCAGCCAGGAGAAGGCACCTAAGAAGCGGGTGAACGAATCGAGCGTGGAGGTGGGTACGGTGAACGTCTCGAACTTGAGCGGAGGGACGTACTCCATGGTCTTCTCGATTATTGACCCTGTTACTCGCGATAGCATTTCCGTGCGAAAGAAGTTCTTTGTATATAATCCAACGATAGCCGCAGAAGCTACATCCCCGGCAGGTACGGGGGATGTGATGTCTAGTGAGTATGCGATTATGCCAGAAAGCGAGGTGGATAGGGTGTTTGCAGAGGCGCGATATATTTCGACAGACGGGGAGATGAGTCAGTATGAGACACTGAAGACTCTGGAGGCAAAGCGGAAATTCCTGTTTGACTTTTGGAAACGGCGTGATCAGACCCCGCTCACCCCCGTCAATGAGGTTAAGCAAGAGTATTTGGGGCGAGTCGAATACGCCAAGCAGAATTTCCGTACTGGGATGAGGGAGGGGTGGAAAACAGATCGAGGGCGCGTACTAATTGTGTACGGTCAGCCTGACGAGATTGAGCGGCATCCCAGTGAAACTGATACCCGACCTTATGAGATTTGGTACTACCATGGTCTCGAAGGAGGTGTTCTTTTTGTGTTCGTGGATAGAAGCGGTTTCTCGGATTACATTCTCGTGCATTCAACCCATCGCAATGAGCTTAGAGACGATGATTGGGAAAGCCGCATAAAGACCAACTGAGGCGACTGGCAACGTTCGGTGCACCTATTCTGCGTTGACACACATGGTTGCCTTCCTCCAAGCGTCTCCTTCCGATCACATGTGACCTTGACTCTATGCGTGATAAGTCGGAATACTACCTTTTCCTTCTCCTTGGATGTTTCGTTCGTCTGATGCCTCTTAGAGCCGCGCAGCGTTTCGCTGTGATGCTCGCATACATTGCCTACCATCTCATCCACATACGGAAGTCCGTCACGATTGACAATCTCAGGCACGCATTTCCTGAGAAAGAAGACGCAGAGATCAACAGGATTGCTTACGGCGCTTACAGGAACCTCTTCATTGCTGTTGTGGAACTCCTGTGGTTTCCGAGGTTCAGCGACAAGAAGATCAACAAGACAGTGAGGGTAAGAAATATTGAACTGGCGCACCGAGCCTACAATGAGCAGAAAGGATTGATCGTGCTATCCGCCCATTTTGGCAATTGGGAGCTGCTCGCAATGGCTGGAGCAAGGATCTTCGGCCGCCCATTCACGATCATTGTCCAAGGGCTGCGTAACAGGTACGTAGGAGATCTGATCAATAAGTATCGCTGTTTGTACGGAAATCAAGTTGTTGATGTGGCAGTCTCAGTCCGTGAAATACTCAGGGCATTGTACGAGAAGAGAGTCGTCGCAATGGTTGCCGACCAAAGTGCGGGGGCAGAAGGCCCGTTTGTCGAGCTTTTCGGACGACCAGCTTCCACACATCTCGGTCCAGCTTTGTTTAGCCTGAGGTCAGGAGCGCCACTCCAGATGGGTTTTATGATTCGCCAGAAAGATGGTACGTACGAAATAGCCATTGAAGAGGTGGATAAGACTGGCATCGCTGAATACACTCAACCAAATGCGTTGGAGTTGACACGACGCCATGTGGCTATTCTGGAAAAATACGTGCGGCAGTATCCAGATCATTGGCTCTGGCAGCATCGTAAATGGAAACATGCACCTCAGGAAGTCAGAAGTGATGAGACCAAACCATAGATGCCGCGCACATCTGAGAACATATTGATCATTCAAACGGCATTCATTGGTGATGTGGTTCTGACCTTGCCGCTCATCCAGGTGTGCAAGAGGTTTTTTCAGGAAGCGACCATTGATGTCGTCGCCATACCGCGAACCGCAGAAATTCTCAAGACACATCCTGCCATCCGGGATGTGATCGTCTATGACAAGCGTGGTACGGATAAAGGCATCAGGGGCATGATGAGAGTTGTCCGCCTCATCAGGTCGAGGCTATATGATCTTGCCTTGGTTCCACATCGCTCCTTGCAGAGCGCCATAGTTGCTCGGCTTGGAAACATTCCCATGCGAATCGGATTCAATTCAAGCGAAGGTGCATTTCTCTTCTCAATGACCGTGAGATACAAACGTACTCTTCATGAGATTGAACGAGACCTGAGTCTCTTGACACCTCTTGGTGCAGGGTCTGATGGGAAGGAACTACCGAATCTATATCCAGCTGATGATGACAAGCACGTGGTAGATCAGCTGCTGAGCGAATGGAATGTTCGGGAGATGTCCGGTTGCGTTGCGATTGCGCCCGGCTCCGTCTGGAACACGAAGCGATGGCTTGAGGAGAGATTCGTTGAGCTTTCTCAATTGCTTGTCCAGAACGATTTCGCAGTGATACTGGTAGGTGGACCGGAGGACGTGAACTTATGTGAGAGAATCCAGCAGAGGGCGAATTCTTCTTCTTTGTTCAATGCTTCAGGAAGGCTTTCGGTGCTTCAGTCCGCTGAACTCATCGGTAGATGCAAGGTGTTGGTCTCAAATGACAGTGCGCCGATGCACCTTGCAGTTGCTATGCGAACTCCGGTCGTTGCGATCTTCGGACCCACGGTGCCGGAATTTGGCTTTGCTCCTCAAGGCGAACGAGACACCGTGGTTCAAATAAAGGGACTGCGATGCCGCCCTTGCAGTATTCATGGCGGAAACAAATGTCCTATAAAGACATTCGATTGTATGGTAGGCATTACCTCACAGCAAGTGTACGCAAAGATAGAGGAGTTGATTGGTGACGAATAGACACATGAATGTCGTCAACATTGATGCGGAACATCCTGATCCGGTGAGTGTAAGGAGAATTGCTGATGTCATCACCCAGGGGGGTGTCATCGTATATCCCACAGACACCATCTACGGTCTTGGAGTCAACGCTTTTGAGGATGAAGCGATCGGGAGAGTATTTACATTGAAACAACGAGAGCAGGCGAAACCACTTCTGGTGATCGTGCATAGTCTTGAGATGGTGAAACTTTTGGTGAGCACGATCCCCGTGGTAGCACATCGGCTCATCGAGCGGTTTTGGCCTGGTCCTTTGACCATCCTGTTTCCTGCTATGGAGCATATCAGTAATAGACTCGCCGCTGGTACGGGCAAAATTGGCATCAGGATTCCGGACAATAGGTTCTGTCTTGAATTGGTCAGCGTCTGTGGAAAGCCCATCACCTCTACCAGTGCTAATATCTCCGGCGGGGACAACCCGAGATCCGTTCAGCAGATTGCCGATTCAATCAGTTCAACTGTTGATATGATAGTTGACGGTGGGATGTTGAAATCCAGCGTTCCATCTACGGTAGTTGATGTCACGACGGGCGACGTTGTGATTGTGCGTGAAGGGGTGATCTCCAGCGAGGAGATCGAAGATGCCTTATAGACCGTGTTATGTCTGGATGGGGGCTGACTCTCTGCCGCGATGAATCAAATGCGGGTATGCTCTCAGGAAGAGTGGGCCCTGCAGGACTCGAACCTGCGACCCGCAGATTATGAGTCTGCTGCTCTAACCAACTAAGCTAAGGGCCCAACCAAGGTTGTCTGTCTCTCCATGGAATATAACCATTTCTTATGGGAAAATCAAGTACAGATTAGCGTTCGCTCTCAGCCTAATTGACTGAGCTTATCCTATTCGAAGTGTAGAATGTTTGTCGGATTGTTGAAGCAGCGAGTACTCATGCTCAAGAAACTCCTTGATTTTATGTTGCGAATTTTGTATGTTGTTTTGGAGTGAGTTAGGACGCAGTGGCTTTCATTCACTGACGATGGAACCGTCATCGGGGCGTGGCTCAGCTCGGCTAGAGCGCTTGGTTCGGGACCAAGAGGTCGTGGGTTCAAATCCCACCGCCCCGACAGATGTACTACGCATATATCATTTGGGGTCAGGCTCTGAGGCGATTCTATGTTGGCAGTACGGAAGATGTTGCCAATCGCCTTCGTGAGCACAATCGGGGTGAGTCACGTTCGCCTCGTGTAGGCATTCCGTGGGAGGTGGTAATAGTTGAAGCGTTTGGGACGCGAGTGGAAGCAATGGAGAGGGAGAAGAAGATCAAAGGATGAGGAATTGGGAGATACGTTGAGGGATTGAAAGGGGGTGTAGGTTAAAGCGTGGCGCCATCGGCGCCAAGGTGGTGGGTTCTGCGCCGAAGGCGCATCCGCCACTGGCGGAAAATCCGCCTGCCTCGACAGATGTCGCACTTGTGCATCAACTCATAAGCCCTTCAAGTACCAATGAGCATACTTCTAAGCGAGAATACTCGCGTCGTGGTGCAAGGAATCACTGGGGGCGAGGGGACGTTTCACACTAAGCAGATGATCGAATACGGAACGAAGGTGGTTGCCGGTGTTACGCCTGGTAAAGGCGGTGCTGTGCACGAGGGAGTTCCTGTTTTCAACACTGTGCTGGAAGCTGCGGAAGTGACAGGTGCAAATGCTTCGTGCATCTTCGTGCCGTCAGCATTTGCCGCGGACGCGATTATGGAAGCAGCAGATGCAGGCATCAGGCTCATCGTGTGCATCACTGAGGGAATCCCGACCAAAGACATGATCGTGGTCTATGAGTACCTGAAATCGAAAAAGACGCGGCTCATCGGACCGAACTGCCCTGGCATTATCTCGCCGGGCAAGGCAAAGATAGGGATTATGCCTGGACCTATTCACAAGCCTGGGCACGTTGGGGTTATATCAAGGAGCGGAACGCTTACGTATGAGGCGGTGAAGCAGCTTTCAGATTTGGGCATCGGACAGTCCACATGCATTGGGATTGGTGGAGATCCGATTCCGGGGACACAGTTCACCGATGCACTGAGACTTTTTAATAAGGACAAGGATACACACGCCATTGTGATGATCGGTGAGATCGGAGGGACGGCGGAAGAGGAAGCCGCAAGCTATGTCAAGAGATACATGTCGAAACCGGTGATCGGTTTCATAGCCGGACGTACGGCACCTCCGGGCCGGCGAATGGGGCACGCTGGAGCAATCATCTCCGGCGGACGTGGAACAGCGGCTGAAAAGATGAAAGCAATGCAAGAGGCAGGCATTGTCGTATGTGAAAATCCCGCGTTGATCGGAGAGACAGTGACGAAGGTATTGAGGGGACGGAGAAGAAAAAGGGAAACACGGAAGAAAGTCTCTATACCAAGCCAACGGAAGAAGAGGTAGATTCAAGCACATTATTTGAAACAGAGACATCCACTCAGGAGTGGATGTCTCTGTTTCTTTATTGGTAAAGCGAAGGGATATTCAGTATTTGGACCGCAAAGAAAGCGCATCTCATGGTTGAGGGAGCATTGGTAACAACATCCGACGCAAGCGTTAAGGATCGCTCCGAGGTTTCTTCCTTCTCTCTCATATTGGGATAATATCTTGACAGAGGAACGCTACATGAAGAGATGTCTTGACCTCGCTCGCCGTGGGGCAGGATATGTAAGTCCGAATCCGCTTGTCGGCGCTATCATTGTTCGCGACGGCAGGATAATCGGGAAGGGATATCACAAGCGTTTCGGTGAGACACATGCTGAAGTCAATGCCGTGAACAATGCGCAAGGCGACGCGGCTGGGGGCACGCTGTATGTCAACCTTGAACCGTGTTGTTATCACGGGAAAACTCCGCCGTGCACTGAACTGATAATCTCGGTAGGTATCAGACGAGTTGTCGTCGGCAGTCTCGATCGCAATCCACTCGTTGCAGGGAAAGGAATCAGGAGACTTGTTGAAGCAGGATTGGATGTCAGTATCGGCGTCATGAAGGAGGAATGTGACAGATTCAACGAATTCTTCTTCAAGTGGGTGACGACTGGTCTCCCTTTCGTGGCGCTGAAAATCGCCCAAACGCTGGATGGAAAGATTGCTACAGTCTCAGGTGATTCGAAGTGGATATCATCTGAAGAATCTCGAAGGCTCGTTCACGCATTGCGGAGTCAATATGATGCGGTGTTGGTGGGGAGCAATACTGTGAGGACGGATGATCCAGAGCTGACAGTTCATCTCGCGAAGGGTCGGAATCCTTACCGAGTACTGATAGATGGACATCTTACCATGCCACTGACAGCCAAGGTTTTGTCCGACACGTTTCGTGCTCGGACAATTGTGGTTACAGATCGAACGAATCAGAAGAAGAAACAGCGCAGGGTGCAAGAACTGGAAGAACGAGGGATACAAGTCATACAGATGCCTGCGAACCCGAGCGGGAAACTCAAAATCAAGGCAACGTTGCGGAGGCTTGCACGCTTAGGTGTCACTTCGGTATTGGTGGAAGGGGGAGGACAGGTATTTACATCATTTCTGAAATCGAGGCTTGTGGACAAAATGCTGGTCTTCATTGCACCGAAAATCATAGGCGAAGGGATTCCATCACTTGGCGATCTATCTATCGCCAATATGAAGCGAGCAATCACGTTTACTGCAGCTCGATTTGAGCGAGTAGGAAGCGATATGTTGTTTGAGGGCTATCTTCCGACGAAATAGCGAGATCATCAAAACAGATTCCTCGAGGCTATGTGTTTCTGTTCTGATAGGCAAGACCCATTATCTGTCTCGGTCCGATTCTTTACAGTCTGAGTTTTGAGTTGGCTCCAATTGCCTTGTCTTAAGTCCATTTGTCAGATGTTCACTGGAATAGTTGAAGAAACTGGCACGATAGAACGCATCTTGAGCAGTGGTGGCGGTTTGAGGTTTGCCATCGGTGCGGAGAGCGTCATCTCCGATTTGAAAGCTGGCGATAGCATTTCCGTTGATGGAGCTTGTCTCACAGTTGTCGGAGTGTCTCCCGGAGCGTTCGAGGTTGAAGCGGCGGAGGAGACGCTGAAGAAGACGACTCTTGGGAATCTCAACGTGCGAGATATCGTGAACCTCGAACGTTCAATGCTAAGTGGTGGGAGGCTGGGAGGTCATATAGTGCAAGGACATGTTGACGGCGTCGGAGAGATTGTTGGGTATGAAGAACGGGAGGGCAGTTGGATGTTCAAAGTGAGGATCCCCGAAGAGTTTTGCCAATACGTTATTACTCAAGGTTCCATCGCGCTGAATGGTGTTAGCCTGACGGTAGCTGAGATAAATCCTCTCCGGGAAAATGAGATAACGTTTTCGATCATTCCATATACTTATCAACATACCACGTTCAAGAAAATGAAGGGAGGAGATAAGGTCAATTTGGAATTCGATGTGATCGGGAAGTATGTGAAGAGATTCTTGGAGCCCACCCTCACGGGCAAGGAAGGGAAGAGTAAAATCACAAGCGAATGGTTGAAGGAGCTGGGATATTAGTGCATCCTGCCGCAACAGGAAAATAATGTGTGGGTAGAATCTTGCACTACGATCTGGAGAAGGATGATAGGATGGATACTCTGCGCGATTGGAAGTGCGTTGGCTTCGGTGACGACTACGAAAGGACGGCGATGAATTAAGAGGATATCACTTGAATCTGAAGGTGAGGGAGATAGAGTCTGAACTGATTTAACATGCCAGTGCATGCAGTTGGAACAGTTTGCTTTTGTGGATTCTTTTTCATAAATTTGTACAAAGACTTCTGATAATCTCAAAAGGATACGAAAAATGTATGCATTTCTTAACGCGGTTGAGGTCATTACCTGCATCCTGCTTATGGCTGTTGTCTTGATGCAATCGAGCAAAGGTGGCGGGCTAGCTGGAACCTTTGGTGGTGCTGGGATGGTGGGGACTGTCTTCGGCGTGAGACGAACAGCAGATTTTCTGAGCAAGCTCACAACGATATTGGCGGCAGTCTTTCTTGTCCTGGCTATCCTGATCAACGTGCTCTTCCTGCCGACTGGGTCGTCGAGCAGCCAGGAGAGCGTCATACAGAGTAGCGGAGGTGCATCACAACAGGCAGTGCCCACGATGCCGGCGCAACGACAGCCATCAGCTCCCGCTGCAGCGCCACAGCAGCAGGGAGGACAATCAGGCAATCAGCCGCAAGGCGGAAGATAATCCGACGAGGTTTTGCGACGTGCACCCATAGCTCAATTGGTAGAGCAGGCGCCTCTTAAGCGCAAGGTTTGAAGGTTCGATTCCTTCTGGGTGCACAGATGTAGGGCGAAGAGTCTTATCGCCCTATATTCATCTTGAGACGTGAACGAAAAGTCCATCTTTAGAAATCATATCCAAGAAAATCCGCATGGAGCCTTTGGCGCCATGGTTGATTTCTCTCACCCGAGACTTATTGTCCACATCTCTTGGGCGAGTCACGCGATCCGTGAAAAGTCAACAAGTCACAATTGGAGCGACAGAACATGGATATCCGAAGAGTACTTGTTACAGGGATTTCTGGCACCACGGCAAGTGAGCGCCTGAAAGTCCTCGAAAAGAGATTTGAGCAGGATGGCTGTTGCCCGGTTGAGGTGCACAATGTAGGCGCTATGATGAATCAGATAGTTCAGGAGCGAGGCATTAGCTTGAAAAGCAGCAACATCTTGAACGCTCCGAAAGATACGTTGACTGCTCTCCGAACTGCGGCATTGGAGCGAATCCAACGGATAGCATCAGAAAAGATTCAAGTGATAGATGTTCATGCGACCTTCCTGACCAAGTCTGGTCTTAAAGAGGGGCTGTCATTCAATGATGTGAAGAATCTTCATCCTGATATGTTCGTGACTATCATTGATAGTCCCGACAGTATTCATACGCAACTCAAGGAACATCCTGGAAAGTACCTGCATCTCAGCGTTGCTGACATCGTGAAATGGCAGGAGTTCGAAGTGTATGTGACGAACCTCCTGTCCAAGATTCTCGGTGTTCGGCATTTCGTTGTTCCCCAGAAACAGGTGAGTCTTGTCAAGTCTCTGATTTTCGATCTTGGGAAGAAGCCGCCCATATATGCAAGCTATCCGATGACGCATCTGCCAGCAGAGGAACAGCCAAAGATCAAACAGTTTATTAGACGGCTGGAGCGATGGTTCACAGTCTTCGATCCTTCCTCGATTGATTCGAGTCTTGTCGTCAAGCCGTACTTCACCGATGCCGATATTAAGGCAATTAGCGATCACACGATCGTGCGAGACTTGGATTGGTTCATCGGAATCAACAGTGACAAGGTAGTTGCCTATCTACCGAGGATTGTCTTTTCGAGCGGCATGAACGACGAACTCCGATATGGTTATGAGGCAGGCAAAGAGACCTTTGTGATCATTGAACCTGATGGAGGGCGTGAACTACCGTCGCTGAGTCCATTCACCGAGTACAAGTCTCGCATTTTCTGGTCTCTGGATGATTTTGAGATGTACTTAGAGCTTGGACCTGCAAAGCAGGAGGTTTATGATCAGTGCGAAGAGCAGATGCTGGAGCTTTTGAGAGCGAAGAGATACTCGACGCCGAAAGACGAATTCCTGAAGGAATGTGTCGCGGCTTGCCAGTACAATTTGCCGGAGAGACGGTATGAACAGTCTGAGGATGAAGTCGAGAGAATCGCCAGCAACATTTGGGGGAAGTGGGGCTTGGCGATGAAGCACTGATTTCATGTAGCAGAAAGCCTCCAGGGATCCATACGCGTTCGACTTCGTTCGGATCTACGGTTGATTTCTTTCGCAGGGAAGAACCATGTTGGGATCAACGGTAATGAAGGACTTTTTTCCACCTGTCGTCAGTTTTACACGTTTGGTTCTTCCGACTTTCCTTCGGCTATGCCAACACTTTGGACTCTTTCTGAATGTTGACGTCTCACGTTGACATAGTGCAGGTATTTCCCTATTCTTGATGATGTGGTGCACGACGGCGGCGAAGCCTGCTGTAATACTGCTTGGCACAGGTTTTGAAGATTTTCTTGCGGACTTTGGGCAAGCTGGTGCTATGGAAGCGGGTTAGCTCTGGATGTTGCCTATGGATGTGTGGATATCGGGGAGGAGTCAACGAAATCACTACTTGTCTAGAATGGATCATAGAGATGCAGATCATCTCCATAACACACTACGATAGCAAAGAGGAAACCTACGAAGAACTGCTTCCACAGATTCATGCTTTGGTCAGATCGGAATCTGATCTGGTTGCCAACCTTGCGAATGTTTCTGCAGCGCTAAAACAAAGTCTGAAACACTATTCTTGGGTGGGATTCTATCTCGTGAAAGATGACCAACTGGTCCTTGGTCCGTTTCAGGGGAAGGTGGGTTGCTCCAGGATACAGATTGGCAAAGGTGTTTGCGGCACAACGGTGGAGCGACGAGAAACGATCGTAGTACCTGATGTTCTGCGTTTTCCGGGACATATTGCGTGCGATCCTGGATCACGGTCAGAGATCGTCGTCCCAATCTTGAAGGGCGGTAGGGTTCTAGCAGTACTCGATGTGGACAGTAACGAATCTAACAGCTTTGATGATGTGGATAGAAAGTACTTGGAGTTATTGGCAGAGATGTTAGCGGATCGGTTTCCGAACAACTGACATCTACTATCATGTTGTTTTCATCATAGTAATTGGGAGCGCTAGCCGACCGTGCGGAATTCTGTTCATGAGACTCACGGGAAGTTCCCCCATATCCCCCATGAAGAAAGCGTGGAGACTCGTGGAGACCAACAATGAATGACAGCTTGGTTGCTCTCATCACGGGAGGCGGGCGAAGATTAGGAAGACAGATTGCTCTTGCCTTGGCGCGAACGGGCTTCGACATTGTGGTGAACTACTGCCATTCAAAGGAGCATGCCGATGAAACCGTAGCTGATATTCAGCAGTTCGGCGTTCGTTCCATTGGAATCCAGGCTGATGTCGCACGAGAATCCGACGTGAAAACCTTGGTCAGAACCGCCCTCGATGAGTTTGGTCAAATAGATGTGTTGGTCAACAATGCGGCGGTATTCACGACTGTGGCGTTCAGTAAGACTTCGGAGGAGACTTGGGACACGACGTTGGACATCAACTTGAAAGGTGCATTCCTCTGTTCTCAAATGGTGGCTGAAGCGATGCTGAAGCGTGGGAAGGGGAGGATCATCAACATGGCATCGTTGGGCGGGATGCAGGCGTGGACAAGGCACATTCCTTACTGCGTGTCAAAGGCAGGTGTGATCATGCTAACGAAGTGTTTAGCGAAAGAGTTGGCGCCGTGCATATCCGTAAATGCGATCGCACCGGGGACGATTGTCGTACCTGATGAGGAGAGCGCTGAAGTTCAACACCTCGGAGTCGAGAAGATTCCGTTGCATCGGTATGGTAGTCCATCAGATGTAACAGATGTGGTCGTGTTTCTAGCCACGGCGGCTGAATATATCACAGGACAAGTATTTGTGGTAGATGGCGGAAGAAGTATCGCATAGAAGAGACAGTCTGGATTCATGAACTGAAAGGTCACAGCGTTGAAGCAAGCACAGACTCCAGTTAAAGCATACAAGAATCTTGAGTTTCTCAACAGCCCCGACGCTCGTGTCATTCGTCTAATTGCTGAATTCTTGGAACCACAGCGTCGCTTTCGGCGACATGGCGTCAAGGACACGATTGTCTTCTTCGGATCGGCGCGGGCGAAGCCGGAGAAGGAGGTCAAGGCTGAGCTTCGGAAGGCGGAACAGCAACTTTCCGCTGCCTCGAAGGTTTCTCCAGAGCTCTTAAGGCGGCTTAAGGAGCTGCGCGTAGATTTGCGAATGTCCAAGTACTATGAGGACACTGTCAAGTTGGCGTCGCTGCTTACCAAATGGTCAAAGGGGCTGGATAGCATCCATCGCTTTGTTATCTGTTCTGGTGGAGGACCAGGAACCATGGAAGCAGCCAACAAAGGAGCTTCCCTTGCTGGCGGAATGACTGTGGGAATGAACATCAGTCTGCCATTTGAACAGATGGCGAATCCCTATATCTCAAATAGTCTGGGTTTCGACTTTCACTACTTCTTCATGCGGAAGTTTTGGTTTGTCTATCTGGCAAAAGCACTGGTAATCTTTCCTGGAGGCTTTGGCACATTAGATGAATTGTTTGAGGTTCTAACCCTCTTGCAGACAGGGAAGGTCAAGAAAAAAATGCCCATCGTCATTTACGGAACTGACTATTGGAGAGAAGTGCTGAAGTTCGACGCTATGCTGAAGTTCAGAACGATTAGCAAGCAAGACCTGAAGTTGTTCAGGTTCGCGGATACTCCACAAGAAGCTTTCGAATATTTGAGGAAAGAGCTCTCGAAATACTACCTGAAGAAGTTGTGACGGGACTTTCTCCCACGGGAAGGACAAATCGATCCGCGAGATCAATTGGACGGTTCGGTATGCCGTTGATTCGATCACGGAAAAATCGAAAATATCCAATATGGCAAAACCACGAATACTGCTGGCTGAAAATGATCCTTCGCACCGACTCTTGATCAAGAGCATCCTGGGGAACAAACGCTACAACATTGTTGACGTCTCAAACGGTGTTGAAGCTGTCGAAAGATTCAGTGAAGAGGACTTCGACATCGTGATGTTAGATATTGACATGCCGCTGCTGAATGGCTTTGGTGCGATGGCGGAGATACGTAAGATCAAGAAGGAATTTAGTGTTCCGATCATTCTTGTGACAGGAAAAGGGGGAGACTCTGATGATATCGCTTTGGGGCTTAGATCAGGTGCAGATGACTTTATCACGAAGCCCTTCAGGACTGAGGAGTTGCGGGCACGGGTGGAGGCATGGTGTCGCCTTAGCAACTTCCAACGGGAGCAGATCAAGCAACAGAGGGAATTGGCGCAATTTCGTTTGCTGGCACAGGTTGTGATCACGTTGTCGCATTACGTTTACAATGCTGTCGCTCCTATATCGCTCCTCTGCCAAACGACACGCCCGGAAAACGAGGAGAAAGTAAGGGAGATGATTAGGGTCACGAAGGAACAACTTGATAAGATTGTCGGGGTGGTTAAGAGTCTTGGTGACATCGCTCAGCAGACCACAATTAAGACGGTGGAGTACCCCGGTGCGGAAGAACAAATGATTGACATCAGCGAGACCATGGAGAGATACCTGGGCAAGCTGAAATCTGATGAGTAGATTGGGTTTTGAGCTCTGTAAAATGCGGCTCTCTGAAGGATAAGACGAACTGAAATGAACTGTCTAGCTGACGAACAGTGGAAAGCCATATCCCACTCACTTGCTGCTGTGACGCATATCCGATCAGAAACCTTCCAGAACCGCTGCAACTCTCAGCAAATCCCATTAGGTAAAGATTACATCTCCCCATTATTGACTTGATTTTTCGCCAAATAAATCGTATATTTATTGCGGAACCAGGGAATATCCCGATTTGTTCTTTCAAATTGGAGGATGTTGGGGATGCATTGGTTTCGACGAGGATGAGGAAGCTCAGAACTGCATACCGTGTTCTCCGCCAGCACGATAAAAAGGCGGGAAAAAACGCAAATGCGGACTATAACTACGCATTGGCTGCCTAACTTAGGTTGACAGCCCGTTCTTGCAGGATCTTGCCCGTCTGATCCTGTAGGGGCGTCGCTTTCGACGGGATAGCCTGCATCCTTGCTCAGGGGATGTTGGCGAATCCGACAAGCTCGGAACTTCTGGGATAGCCTGCTGCTAGATCCGTCTGCCGATTTGCGGTAGGTGAATTCAAAAGGCAGACTTGTATGGAGGATGTTTTGAGAATCTTCTCTTCGGACGCGGGTTCGATCGGTAGGTCAACTCCTGAAGCAATTCAGGATGCAAAACCTGGCTTTTATCAGGGGAACCTAAAGGGCGCCTTCGGCGTCCTACGGCAATCCTGAGTCCCCGTGTGTAATAGCAGTCTTCATGATCGCCTTACTCGGGAAGATAAGGACATGACGCTTGTCGAGCGCGATCGCAGAACGGATTTCTGTCACACAGGGGGGTGCAGAGACTGGAATGATAAGAGGCACTAGTGGTGACCAAGTTACTCACGGGACAGCGCAGTCTGGAAGCTGTAGCAAGGCTGTCGTGTGGTCGCCAGTAAATCTGCGGCTCTTATAATACGCCAGGCATCCAATTCCACCTGTGTCGAATTGGATGAAGAGATAGTCCATGCCACTGAGAAATCTGTGGAACCCATGTCCCGCCATCTCCACGACCGATGAAGCCTCGCTGTTCTGTGCGCTTGTAGTCGGGGAACACACATTAACAAAGGGGTGAAGTTATGGTTGCAATAAAACAACGGGCTAAGGTGTTTGGGTTGATCATCACCACCTGCCCGGAGTGTGGAAATGCGATGAGTTTCGACCGTCTCTCTATCAAAGTATGTCCTTACTGTGGGAAGGAAGTGCACATTGACGTGGATAAGGTTGAGGTTACGCTTCGAAGTGAAAGAGGAAAGAGACTCCGCCTCCACATGAATTAGGGGGAAGTTGCTAGTAGGTGTTTGACGACAAGCCGTAAGAGATGTAAGATCTGTTACGGCTTTTTTGTTGCAACCCTTCAAGATTCTGGATATATTTGCTTGGAGATCAGTATTATGCTGCATATTTCCTTTACAAAGATGAGTGGTGCAGGCAACGACTTTGTGGTGATAGACAACCGGGACTTCAAATTGAAAGCGGATGTTCCCAGCTTTGTGCGCGTTGTCACACGACGTCGAGTTGCTATCGGTGCAGATGGCTTGGTGCTACTGGAGCCTAGCGACAATGCCGAGTTTCGAATGAAGTACTACAACGCTGACGGAAGTTACGGTGGCATGTGCGGCAATGCTGCCAGGTGCATTGCACGTTTTGCTTTCCTCAACGGAATAGCGAAGGTGAAAATGTCCTTCGAGGCACTCGACAAGATCTATGCAGCCGAGGTGATCAGCGACTCTTTGATACGGCTCGCAATGCCCGAGCCGCGACAATATAAGCTCAATTTCCCGATTCCAGTCGAAGTAGCAAGTTGGAAGCAAGTTCTCAACGCTTGCTTCGCTGATACCGGCTCGCCTCATGTCGTTATCAATATCGAGGATATTGAGAAGCCAAACAGAGTTAATGATGTGGAGAGAGTAGATATCCTTACCCTCGGGAAGGCGATCCGAGAGCATCCGGACTTCTTGCCGGAAGGAACGAATGTGAACTTCGTCCAGGTGTTGCCTGATGGTACAGTCAAGATGAGATCCTATGAAAGAGGTGTGGAGGATGAAACGTTGGCTTGTGGAACTGGTGCTATTGCTAGTGCTATCATTTCCAGCGTGCAGAAGAGAGTCTCACCACCGATCAAAGTCCTTACACGTAGCGGTGAGTACCTTGTGGTTGGATTTCGCTTCGAAGGCGAACAGGTAAGAGACCTATGTCTTGAGGGAAGCGCCAGAGTGGTCTATCACGGTGAACTTCAGTATGATGAAGTCAACGGTGTGTTGGTTGGATGAGGAGTGCGCTATGGACAGAGAGAGATTCGAGAACATCGTTGCTAAGGCATACAATAGTCTTCCCGTGATGTTCAGGTCGAGAATCGAGAACGTTGAGATCATTGTGGAGGATCTTCCAACGAGGTTTGATCTGGAAAAATCAAGGATTGGACGAGATGGAGTCTTGTTGGGTCTTTACAGCGGCGTTCCGCTTTCCCATCGAGGTACTTGGTACGGGACTACGCCTACTCTGCCAGACAGAATAACGCTGTATCAAGGAAACATCGAGTCGCTCTGCAGCGACGAGCAGGAGATGGAAGCCAAGATTTATGAAGTCTTGTTCCATGAGATAGGACACTACTTCGGGATGTCTGAGGATGAAATCAGGAAAGCAATGGGTGAACAGTGATCAAATGAACATCATGCTTCTCTCTCCTCGTTGATTTGTCAGAGTCGACTCACAAGTTTCATCTCCTACTTCTGGATTGTGCTTCGCGTGTGACCTTGGTCTGCAGCAGGACAAGAATTGGAGGCACACTGTTCTTGTATCCACTGTCGAAAGCGTATTTGGCATAAACGATTAGATTGAAGCTTCTGTGCAAATGGAACAACTGATCAAAGAATATGGCTACGTTGTCATCTTCATCGTGACTCTGTTGGAAGGTGAGACCATTTTGTTATTGGGAGGTTTTGCTGCTCATCAAGGGTATCTCAATCTTGAACTGGCGATTCTCACTGCATTCATCGGTTCGACATTTGGCGATCAATTCTTCTTCCATCTCGCAAAGTGGAAAGGCTCGTACCTCGTCAAAAAGTCTGTAATGCTTTCTCGAAACTTTCCCAAAGCTCGAAAGCTGGTTGATAAATACGGTTCACTGATTGTGCTTGTGGCGCGCTACATGTACGGCGTTCGCACCCCCCTTGTGATGATGTGCGGTTTAGCAGACATGGGCGCTCTCCGCTTCACAATCTTGAACATCATTGCTGCAGCTATCTGGGCGATCTCGTTTGGACTAATAGGGTATTTGTTTGGGAAAACGGCAGAAATCATTGTCGGCGATATCGGGAAATATGAAAACATCGTTGTCGGGTGCGTTGTCCTTCTGGCGGCTATGCTGTGGGTGTTTCGCCATCTACGAGAGAGAAGAAAGGATTCTCAGAGACCGTCGCATTGACATTTGGCGCGGCTAAGTGCTGGCTGCGTGGCGATTGCTTGACCTGTCAGATCGGTAGATCTAGGCGGTCTGATATGCGAAAGTGTTTGGAGAGAATGACGTCGCCTATGTGTTTCTGCCGCGATTATTGGGCACAAAACTGCAAGTGTTCTTGCTCCCATGGAAATGGCTCAACAAGTACCAGAGAGTCGGGAGGCTGTGTCGGTGTGGATTGTGTATGGACTGACTTCCGTAGTTGTTCTTCTACACGTCCATGCTGGATTTCATCCGTCGGCGTTGAACTGGGGTTTTCATTTTCTCGGATTCTTCGATATCCCTTTCGGTGTTGCGTGGACAGCGCTTGCTGTTTTGTTGCTCATGCCTGCGGTTTCGCGCAGACTTCTGGCTGCATTGCAGACGTTGATCGTCAGATGCTCCAAGATGAACAAGTACCTTGTAGCGGCGCTCATCGGCGTTGGTGCATGTGTGCTCTTCTGGCTTCTGCGCGAAAAGATCTATCTTCTTGGGGATGGATACCTTAACAGCGAGTTCATCACTCTGCCGACTATCAAGGGGAAACTTGTCGCGGAACCGCTGACAGCGTTCATCTTCTGGTTCTTCCATCAGAAGATCCTGCTTCCGTTGGGGATAGAGAAGTCTGTACTATCCTTCCAAATATTGAATTGTCTTGCAGGCATCGCCTTTCTCTTCGTCCTCAAGCATTTGACTGATTTGCTTTTCAAAATCCCTCTGCAGAAGTTCGTCATGATACTGCTTGTCCTGTCCGCAGGAAGCATCCAATTATTCTTTGGCTACGTGGAGGACTACGCATTGCTTCTCCTCGCGCTTATGGTGTATATATTTCTTTCAGTTCGGCATTTACAGGGAAAAGGACATTGGCTTCTTCCGGCGGTCATGTTGGGGGTGATGTTCACTCTCCACTTCGGCACTATCGTGCTTTTACCGACACTGCTGCTTCTTTACCTGAGAGATAAAAGCATCCTGAAGGTCCTTATCCAGCTGGTTGCCGTTACTGCGGTGGCTGCGATGATATTTGTCGTGATCGGTTATCCGCTCAACATCTTTGTGGACACATTTCTTCAGAGGAGAAGTCTCTCTGGGAGCCACATGCTGCCGATGGCTGAGCTTTCCAGTGAGTGGCAACGATACACTCTTATCTCGTGGGAACACCTACTCGATATCTTCAACCAGCAGATGCTGATTGCCCCGTTCACTATACTTCTGATTGTCATAGGCATGTTGCTGTTTGCCCGAGAAATCAAATGGAAAGACTCCATTCTGATCTTCCTCATAGCATCCAGCCTCTGCGCATTCTTGTTTCTTGTCGTTGTCAACTGTGAGATCGGCGCGAGTCGAGATTGGGATCTGCTGGCATCATACAGTCTCCCATTCTTATTGCTCAACGGTTTCCTGTGGATACGATACGGGCAGAAGAGAACTCGAGTTATGGCTGCGCTAGTTGCATACACAGGCATCACATTGCTTCACAGCCTTTCGTTCGTCTTGACAAATGCGGATCAGCAAAGGGGCGCTCGTCGGTTCGAGACATTGGTTGATAGCAGATTGTGGTCGCGCAACAGCATTGTGATGGCTGTTGGTGATCTGCTGAAAAGATATTATACGGCGGGCAAGGAATTTCGGACAGCCGCCGCGCTTGGAGAGAGATTTGCCAAGGAGTATCCAAATGATGCCTACATTCAGAAACTTGCTGGTGACATGTATTACGAAAATCTCCGGCAAGATTCATTGGCTGAAACGTTCTATGTGAAGGTGGTGGAGCTTTCGGATGAACGCACGTCAGCATACTATAGGGATGCTTGCGTGCGGCTTGGGAACATTTACGACAGGAAGGCTCTAACTTGACAGCGCTATCGCCGCATATCGCAAAGCAATTTCAGCGAATCCACAAGTGTGGGATGCCTATTTCAATCTCGGAAACCTGTATTTTCGGAGGATGGAGTATCGTCTCGCGGCGGAATACTTTGAACAGGTGGTGCGACTTGATCCGGGCGTCGCGGAGTCCTACAAATACTGTGGCATATCATACTACTACTTAGATGATGTTGAAAGAGCGCGCTTCTTCTTGAGCAGATTCCTGCAACTGCGACCAGATGACGCAGATGCCCGCATGATAAAACAGATGCTGACCGAGAGGGAACGATAACGGTAACTGGGAAGCACTTTGGTGAACAAAGAAACTCAAGAGCCAGTTGGTTCATTTGCAGCCAGGCAACTGGCTTTTTGCTTTTCTTAGGAGTGATTTTTGTCTTGCAATTTAGACTGCATTGTTTTATATTAGCGACGACGGTAAGTGGTCAATGTCATGGATGTGACAAAGATAGGTAGCATACTCGTGGTTCGAACCGATAGGCTGGGTGATGTTATCCTAGCGCTTCCGCTCTTACCAGTGCTGAAGCGATCTTTCCCTGCGGCGCGCATTTGTATGTTAGTCACGCCATATACTGCGGAACTTGTGCAGGGTCATCCAGATCTTGATGGTATCATCCCTTATGACGTTGCAGTGAGCTTTTGGAAATTGCTTGCCGCGATCAGAAACGGGAATTTTGACGCTGCAATAGTCGGTCATCCCTCGCTGCGCGTGGCGCTTTTGATGTTCCTTGCAGGAATACCGGTCCGTGTCGGCACGGGCTATCGCTGGTATTCTCTGCTCTTTAACAAGAGAATCTACGAGCATCGGAAAGATTCCAAGCGGCACGAGGTTGAGTACAACCTGGATCTGACAAGAGCGATTGGCTGCGATGCAAGTGACGTTGAATTCTCTTTTGATATTCCTCGCGAAGCGTACCAGGTGGTCAGAGCCGTAAGACGGCGTCTCGGCATGGACGAGGACGATGTTGTCGTGATTCTGCATCCTGGAAGCGGAGGCTTGGCACGGAATTGGAAGCCGAAGCTGTTCGGGGAACTTGGCGAGCGTTTGGTGACGGAAACGGATGCCAAGGTGATTGTTACAGGTGGGAAGGGTGAACATGCCCTCGTGAATGAGGTAACTCGACAGATCAGCCATAATGCGTATCCTTTGGTGGATGAATTGCGACTAAAGGAGTTAGCAGCGCTGATTCAATCAGCATCGTTCTTTGTTTCAAACTCCACTGGTCCTATCCACATCGCGGCTACTGTAGGAACGCCTGTCATTGGATTGTACCCTCCTATCATCGCCTGCAGCCCACGACGGTGGGGACCCTATACGGAGGACAAGGCGATCTTTGTGCCAGAAGTTCCGATGGAATGCAAAGCGTGCATCAATGAAAAGTGTGAATACTATGACTGCATGGATTTGATTACAGTTGACGAGGTCTTTCGCGGCGTGCAAGAAAGACTCTCATTGTCCAAAGGGAACAACTCGATGCGCGGCGCCTGTTCGACACTTCACTATGAGCAAGATAGCAGATGATTCTTCCTATTGTCAACGCGATCCTCGCCTGTTTACTCTGGACTTCCTTCTCTTCGGCTGGCTATCAGGAGTCAGATTTCAGAAAGGTTGACAATCGTGCCTTTTCTGTTGGTGAACGGCTAGTGTTTGATATCAGCTATGGCTTTATTCATGCAGGCGAAGCGGTCTTGGAGATTCCGGAATTTAGATATGTCAACGGTCGGAAATGTTTCTTGGTGAAATTTCAGGTGAAGTCGGCGAAAGCATTGTCGTGGATATACAAGGTCGAAGACCGGTACGAAACCTACGTTGATGCGGAGGGCATTTTTCCGTGGCAATTCGAGCAACATATTCGTGAGGGCGGTTACCATAGGGACTTCATGGCGTTCTTTGACCAAGCCTCACATCGCGTTTCCACCAGCGAAGGTGAGTACGGCGTACCTCCTTATGTATATGACATCGTTTCTGCGTTCTACTATGTGCGAACACAGAACTTCAATGATGCCCGCCCCGGCGAACGCATCCATCTACAGAATTTCTACAACGATTCAACTTATAAGCTCGATGTCAAGTTCCTCGGTCGTCAAACGATTGAAGTGGATGCTGGCACGTTTGACTGCATCCTCGTTGAGCCTATGGTTACGGAAGGCGGCTTGTTCAAGAGCGAGGGAAGAATCACCATCTGGTTAACTGACGATGAAAAGAAAATGCCCATCAAAGTCAGCACTCAAATTGTGATTGGTTCAGTAGATGGAGAGCTGCGAGAATACGAAGGCATCAGTGGTTCGATTCCGGCGAAGAGAGACTGACGCAAGAGTTCTTGCCTGCAAATGTTAAACGACACGGTGAGACATCTCATTCCTGATCCTTAAGAGACTCCTATGTCTAAATTCCCAAAGATCACAATAGACAACATCAAGACGATTTCCATTCAGGAGAGAAAGAGCGGTGTTCACATCTCGGATTTCGCTCGTGTATTTCATCCGAAGACGCAGGACTTCCATGCCTTTGCGGAATCGCTGCCTGATATCTTAGTCTCTCGTGACCTAAAACTCTTTGTCAACAGGATTGCTCAGGCGTTTGACCGCACGAAGCCAATCGTTGTCCTGATGGGTGGACATGTGATCAAAGTTGGCTTATCTCCTCTTCTTGTTGATCTGATCAGGAGGAGAATTGTGTCGGCTGTGGCTATGAACGGTGCCGCGTCTATTCACGATGTTGAGACAGCCCTCTGGGGAAAGACATCTGAGGATGTCGCGGAAGCAGTCTTGGACGGGAGTTTCGGAATGTCAGGCGAAACCGGTGAATTCATCAATTCAACGCTGGTCAAAGGGTATCGGGATTCGGATATGGGGTATGGTGAGGCATTGGGGAAACAGTTGTGTGACGTTCAGGCGGTCAACAGGAATCTCAGCATTCTTGCTTCTGGGTACGAGCTTAACATTCCCATCACGGTGCATATTGCCATCGGAACGGATATCGTCCATCAGCAGCCGACGATGGACGGAGCGGCGACAGGCGAGATGAGTTTTCGTGACTTCAGGTTGCTGTGCAATGTGATCAAAGATTTGGGTGATGGAGGCGTCGTGATGAATTTCGGTTCGGCAGTGGTAATGCCAGAGGTGTTCTTGAAAGCCCTGACGGTTGTTCGCAATCTCGGCTACCCCGTCCGTAGATTCACGACGGCGAACTTCGACATGATACAGCACTATCGTCCTCGTGTTAATGTCGTACAGCGTCCTACGCAAGATGGGGGACAAGGATTCCAGTTCACCGGACACCACGAGATTATGATTCCTCTGTTGGCGGCTATGATCAAAGACAGAATCGGTTGAAGTCGTCCATGAAGCTTGGTCGAAAAGCCCCTTATCCCAACCGAACCTCCAACGTTGACCGAAAAGAAATCCCGCTGTGCGGGATCATTCTGAAGGATCCCTTCACTTCGTTCAGGATAAGCTCCGCGACTGAGGTGAGCGCCGGTGGCGCCACTTAGAATGGCATTGCGGGGACCTCTCCGACAACCACGGAGGCAAGGAGGGCTTGAGGGCATCAAGCAGACTTTTCGTCCACGTCTCGAGGTGCTTGAGACATTCGATCACGATGTGGCGTTTCTCGGACTCCAAGGAGAAGGTCAACGACTGAGCGCTGATTGTGTTTTCACGTGCGTTCCCCTTCGCGCTCTTGAGATTTCAGGGAGGGTGAAGATTCTGCAAATGCTCTGACTCAAGCGAGGATAACTCCGCTACCAAACTAATCGCAAAGCCGTGGATCCAGACCTTCAACATGTAAGTGATAAGGCATCTCAGCAAATTCCGTCACTCGGAGAGGACAGGTGGATACCGGTGACGGAATGGTATCATCAGCATCCCGTGCTCTTCGCGTTCGTCGCGTTAGTGATCGTCTTCGTGTCATATCAGCTTGTAGGCGGTGGTCTGACCGTGCTGCTGTTCGGCACGAAGATCACAAATGAGAATCTGACTGGGTTCCGCCTTGCAACTATGCTTGGGCAAATTCTGTTTCTGTTGATACCCACCTTGATCCTGACAAGCATCCAGACGAAGAACTTAGGTGGTGTCCTTCGACTTCATCCCCCGCGAGCGTTGGAGCTTGTTCTGGCTATCCTTGGCGTTTTTTCGCTCCAAGGCGCTCTTCAAGTCTACGTTTATGTGCAGGATCAGATCCCCATTCCTCACGAGATTAAACCCTACGTTGACGAAATCCGTCGAATGATAGAGGAGACCTATCGCCAGTTGTTATCGGCGGATACGATTCCCGAACTTGTATTCGTTCTGGTGATTGTCGCTCTAACTCCTGCCTTCTGCGAAGAGTTCTTATTCCGAGGTCTTGTGCAGAAGAATTTGGAAAAAGGGTTGAAACCGTTTTGGGGCATTACTTTGGGCGCACTTATCTTTGGCGGATATCATTTGAATCCGTTCATGATTCTTCCGCTCACTATTCTTGGTTTGTATTTTGGATTCTTGGTCTACCGCACAAACAGCATCTATGTCCCGATCACTGCCCATTTCTTCAACAACTTCGCCGCTGGGCTTTCCCTTTACCTTATCGGCGATGAGGACCTGATCATCCCAAAGTCTCCTTCGGGAGAGGTTCCTGCGCAGGTGGTTGTTTCGAGCTTCTTGCTGCTAGTGGGGATCTTTCTTGCAGTACTCTATGTTTTCATCAAAATCACGGCAAAGCGCACCAGCGCTTTGCCGGACGCCCAGTCTCCAAGTTAAAGGAGGATGACCTATGCCTTTTTGCCCTAGTTGTGGATCTGAATATGTCGAAGGAAAGAAAGTGTGTCCTGACTGTAACATTGAGTTGTTGAACGAGGAGTTGGTCTACTGTGAGCACTGTGGCGAACCGCTCAGTTCCAGTGCAGTCTTTTGTCGGCACTGCGGTGTGCTTGTGCATGTACAAGACGAAAACAAACCTGAGTGTGTGAACCATCCCGGTAAGGAGGCTGCCGGTGTATGTGTGATCTGCAGCAAACCGATATGCAAGGAATGTGTGGTGAAACATGAAGGCAAGATCTTCTGCGATGAGGATGAACACATTGAGGTCTATGAAGATTGGGCGGTGGTTTGCACTTGCTCGACGGAGTACGAAGCAGAGATGACCAAAGCGAACCTTGAGCGTGCGGGCATCGAGTGCATGGTTTTTTCCCAGAAAGATCACGTGTTCTTTTCGAACATGGGTGACACAGCAATAGTGCGTGTGATGGTGCCCAAAGAGCGGATAAATGAAGCAGATGGAATTCTCAAGGGTTCAGATATGATGGATCTGGAGAGTGAGGCGGGAGGGATGCCTTAACCTGGGAGCCTCTCTTGAGAGCCTTAGGCAAGTTGGGGCGAGATACTGACTTTCAGCAGGACGAGCGATCGGTTTCAGAAAGAGAGATTGCTCAAGCGCTGTGTCTACGTGGCAAGACAAGATTCCTTAAGAGGATAAGTCCTTGTTGATCAGGCTCCTTCAAGAATTTGCTCCGCCTCATGCTTCCCACAAGGTATGGCTTCTTTCTCATTCGGATGTTCGCATGCAAAGCTATCTCAGGACTCTCAGGATCCGCCTGCGCGGGAGTGTCACATAGAGTATATCGCATAAGGAGTAGTCTTTGTCTGAAAGTCAGCGAAGCAATATAGCGACCCGTGTCCTTGTAGCGGTCGTAGCCATTCCACTGATTATCTATCTCTCCTACCTGGGAGGATACTTCTTCTTTGTCCTCATCTGCGTAATCTCATCAGTTGCGCTCTGGGAATTCTATGCTTTGGTGGAGAAGAAAGGCGTCGAGCCGATCAAGTGGTTGGGAATGATATTTGGATTTCTCGTGACTCTCTCTTTTCTGTTTGATCGCTTAAGATGCAGCATTGTCAGCGTCTTTGTCGAGGCCCAGATGGACATCCGATTTCCCTCGCAGTTCGTTGTGCTGCTTTCGGTTATCGTGGTCTTTGTATTCTTGACGCTTGTGATAGAACTCTTTCGTAAGCGGACATCAGCCATCCTGAATATATCAGCAACGCTTGCCGGCGTTCTGTACATTTCGCTCTTCCTCGGAATGCTGATCGGCGCAAGGGAACTCTTCTCGTTCGGTTTCCCGTTCTACAAGTACTTCAGCTCTGCAGAAGGAACAAGGTCTTTCATAGGGTTGTCAGGACCAGATTCGCTCGTGGAACGCTGGGGGGGGTACACCATCATCTCAGTCTTAGCGACTATCTGGATTTGTGACACTGCGGCGTATTTTGGCGGAAGCGCTGTTGGGAGACGCAAGCTCTTCGAGCGAGTCAGCCCCAAGAAAACATGGGAAGGAGCGCTCTTTGGTTTTTTCAGTGCCATTCTAGCAATGGTTGCAGCTAAGTATCTCGTTCTTGAATACATGACGCTAGCAGACTGCATTGTGCTCGGCTTGATCGTTGGTGTCTTCGGACAGCTTGGCGATCTCGTGGAGTCTCTCATTAAGCGAGACGCGGGGGTGAAAGACTCTTCTGCAATTATCCCAGGTCATGGGGGAATGTTCGACCGGTTTGACAGCCTCATATTCGTTTCCCCCCTTGTGTATCTGTATTTAGACCTCGTCGTGCTTTAGAATCGGAAGGATGACTTCCAATGGTGACAACCAGATGTTCAATCTTGGGACATTCTTGGATGAAGGGATTTCAAAGAAAGCAGTCCCAGGACTTGTAAGGTGCTACTAGGTAAACCTGGAGAGTAAAAATGCAATTTAGCAGGGAAGAAGAGATAGCTCAGGTCAAAGTGCAAAGGCCGCATGTAGTAATTCTAGGTGCAGGAGCAAGCCTCGCTGCTCTTCCGATGGGAGATAAGAACGGCAGAAAACTTCCCGTGATGAACAATTTTGTAGAGATACTCAATTTGTCTACAGTACTACGCAAGGCCAATATTGATTTCGAGGGCAAGAATTTTGAGGATGTTTACGACCAACTCTGCAGGGATGTTAAATACTCGATCATCAGGCAAGAACTGGAGGAGGCGGTTTATGATTACTTCAGTTCATTGGAATTACCGGAGACACCAACAATATACGATCATCTGGTCCTTTCACTCAGAGATAACGATGTCATTGCTACCTTTAATTGGGATCCGTTCTTAACACAGGCATACAGAAGAAATGCAAAGAGAATGAAGTTGCCGAGATTATGTTTCCTGCATGGCAACGTAACCATAGGCTATTGCGCGCAGGATAAAGTAATGGGAGTCAATTGGAATCCTTGCAGTCGTTGTGGGGAGCCGTTCGCACCTACAAAGTTGTTTTACCCAATTAGCGAAAAGAATTACCACCTAGATGGCTTCATATCAACGCAATGGAAAGAATTAGAGCTTGCAATGAAGGACGGATTCATGATTACTATATTCGGCTACGGTGCTCCTAAGTCCGATGTCAGTGCAATAGAACTGCTGAAACACGGATGGGGAGACATATCCCAACGAGGCTTTGAGCAAACTGAGATCATAAACAAACTGCCAGAGGATGAACTGCTTGCCACTTGGACGGCCTTTATTCATGCAGATCACTATGATGTATATGAGAGCTTTTATGATTCGTGGATAGCTAACCATCCTCGCAGAACAGGAGAAGCATGGCTTAACCAGTATATTGATACGATGTACCTTGAAGGTAACCCTATTCCAAAAGAACTAGATTTTGCAGAACTGTGGAACTGGTTCGGTAAACTGCACGATGCAGAGATAAGCAGTAGCGTGTGAATGGCAAATCACTTGCATTGCCAGAGGGCACCTAACAAAGACACGGGCAGAAGCGCAAAGCGAGTTTCTTCTGGTTCCACCAGTGCCGCGCGCTGGGTGATGCGGGTCGCTAGATATCACTGATGTAGGCAACTAGGAAATTTCCAGAAAGACAGATATATTTTATGCTCGTAGAGAACATCGGACTGCAGGGTCGTGAGCTTCAGGCTCATACGAAGGTCAACGTTGTCACACTTGGTTGCGCAAAGAACGTTGTGGATTCTGAAGTGCTGTTGGCGCGACTGAGGAGGAATGGACTTCTCACCACGGACTCACCAGAAGATGCCGATGTAATCATCATAAACACTTGCGGTTTTGTGGAGGCGGCAAAACAGGAATCCATTGACACGATTCTTCAGATTGCCAGACTAAAGGAAGAAGGGAGATCGAAGAGACTCTATGTTGCTGGGTGCCTATCACAACGTTATCCGACTGAGCTGAGAGAAGCGCTGCCTGAGGTGGACAAGTTCTTTGGTGTGATGGAATTTGACAGGATGCTGGCTGAGCTGACGAGCCCGGGTGATCGCGCGGAAACTCGGTACGACCTAAATGAGAGAGTGTTGACGACACCTTCGCATTACACATACCTGAAGATCTCTGAAGGATGTGATAATCCCTGTTCATTCTGTGCGATCCCGTTGATACGTGGCAGACATGTCTCGAAGCCTCTGAATGCGGTTCTCGAGGAAGCTCAAGCGCTCGCAGAGAAGGGAGTGAAAGAGCTGATTCTCATTGGTCAGGATACTACCTATTACGGACTGGATCTCTACGGAGACCGTCGGCTACCGGTGCTTCTTGAAGGACTCTGTGAGTTAGATGGGATCGAGTGGATACGATTGATGTACACCTATCCAGCCAAATTCCCGATGGAGATTCTTGACCTCATGCTTGACAATGAAAAGATTTGTCGTTATATTGACTTGCCATTACAACATATCTCGGATGTTGTGCTTCGATCCATGCGGCGGGGCGTAACACAGAGAGAGACCGAGGCACTACTTCGGAGAATCAGACAAAGAGTTACCGACATTGCTTTTCGGACGACGCTAATTGTTGGCTACCCAAACGAAACAGAACGTGAGTTCCGTGAACTGCTGGACTTTGTGCGAGAGGCAAGCTTCGCAAGGTTGGGAGTATTCACATATTCCCTTGAGGAAGGCACAGTTGCTGAATCCTTTGGAGATCCCGTCCCGAGCCAGGTGAAGGAAGAACGAAAGGCTCAGGTGATGGAGCTTCAGAAGCAAATATCGCTTGAGCAGAACGAGGAGTTGATAGGGAGGAGGGTGAAGTTGCTTGTTGACAGAACTGAAGGCGGCTTTCTTGTCGGCAGAACAGAGCGAGATGCGCCCGAAGTAGATAATGAGGTCTTTGTCGAAAACGACCGCGACGATGGAGAAGATGTGTTGAAGATTGGCAGCTTTTATGACGTGAAGATTGTTGATGCTGTTGAGTATGATCTGTTTGCCGTCAATGAATCCGAGGAGGTAGAACTTGAGACGGATCACACATAAGCATGGAGATACGTATGAACACGAGAGACTTTAGAGTACATCTCATGCTGCTGATTTCCCCGTTCGTTCTTGCCTTGGGGGAAAGAGCATCTGCTCAGGTTGAAGTTATTCCACCGAAGGAGTTTGACCTTCCCCGCTTCTATGTGGATGCATTGAACTTTGCTCCTGGTAGTTCTACCGACAGCCGACTTGATATCTACATCCAGGTGCCGTACAATGAGCTGCGTTTCGTGAAGGAAGGTGGTCAGTTTGTGGCAACCTATGAAGTGAGTGCCCGTCTGTATGATGCAAATAATGCCCTGAAGCTCGAGAAGGTCTGGAATGAGACAGTGAGCGTGGCGGATTTCAGTGAAACGGTTTCGCTGAGAGGATATAGCCTGAGTCAGCGCAATTTCATGCTTGAACCTGGGAGCTATGATCTTACAGCGCAGGTCCGCGATAATGAAACAGGCAAAACTCTGAAAACGACACAACCGATATTGATCCGAGATTTTTCTACTGGAAAGCTTTCTCTGAGCAGTATAATGATGATCAGCCAGTTGACATTTCAGGGTGAGAAGCGGAGTATCGTTCCAAACGTCTCAGGGAACGTTGGAAACCTAGCAGATAGCTTTTACGTGTTCCTGGAGGCATACAACAACACCGGCTTGGACACTCTGAAGTTCACCTATCAGATTCTCGATGCCAAGAAGGTCGAAATTCTATCTGGCGCTTTCTCTCAATCTGTGGTCAAGGGGAGGAACACAATCTTCATCAAGATTGACAACTCACATGTCACATTCGGTCACTATCAGCTAGTTGTTGTCGCCACACCCACATGGTATGTGGATGTCACGGCGGAGAATCAAGACAAGGAGCTGATAGCTCTGGTGAGCCGACCGCTTGTTTCCCGATGGGCGAATGTTCCGGTGAAGTCGGGGGATCTCAACACCGCAATTGATCAGCTACAATATGTTGCCACGGATACACAGATTGATTCCATCAAGGCTGGCAAATCCGACAAGGAGAAGCAAGAGCGGTTTCTGCAATTCTGGAAAGGACGCACCAATCCGTCCATAGAGGAATACTTCGGCAGAGTAGAATACGCCAATGCTCACTTCAAGGCTTACCGAGAAGGATGGAGGACAGATATGGGGATGGTGTTCATCATCTTTGGTCCTCCGAGCAATATTGATCGTCATCCGTTTGACATGGACAATAAGCCGTATGAGATTTGGGACTATTATGAACTTAACCGGCGATTTCTCTTCTGGGATGAGACAGGATTCGGTGATTACCGCCTAGATCCTCGAACCCCTATCTGGCAACAGGGGAACAGAACTCCGTACTGATCAGCCGCCTCATGTCCGGTTGACGATCCCTAAACACTTCGAGATCGGCATGGCAGAACAGCAAGCTTCTTCAAGTGGACTCAAAGCTGCGGTCACCTCACAACAACCTCTTCACATTGCTTTTCTGTGGCATCAACACCAACCGTACTATAAAGCAGATGGTTCGTATCTGATGCCGTGGGTTCGATTCCATGGCGTCAAAGACTACTACGACATGGTACGGATTCTCGATGACTATCCGAAGATTCGTCAGAATTTCAATCTTGTCCCTTCGCTCCTCATTCAACTCGAAGACTATATCAACAACGGTGCCGAAGACGCTATCTTAACACTGACCAGGAAGTCGCCGTCAGAACTGACTGAGAAGGATAAAAAGGAAGTGCTAAGGAGTTTCTTCATAGCGAACTTTGAGCGGATGATCAAACCTTATGCTCGGTATCTTGAGTTGTTCCAGAAGCGAGGCGCGAGCTATAGCGATAAGAAGTTTGCAGAAGTCGGTCTACGATTCACGGAGCAAGACTGGCTCGATCTGCAGGTGTGGTATAATATGACATGGGTGGGCGAGTATTCAAAGCACGATCCGCCATTCAAGCGCATCCTCGAGAAAGGGAGGGATTTCACTGAAGACGACAAGAAGATTTTGCTTGACGGTCACATGGAAATTCTGAAGAGAATAATCCCAAAACACAAGGAAGCTCAGTCGCGAGGACAAATCGAAGTGTCCGTCTCGCCTTTCTATCATCCCATCCTTCCGCTTCTTTGTGACACCGACATTGCTCGGCTGACAGCGACAGGCACTGCATTTCCCAAGAAACGGTTTTGCCATCCGGAAGATGCTGAAGCACACATCCAGCGTGCCTTGGAGCATTATGAACACATCTTTGGCAGAAAGCCACTTGGGATGTGGCCCTCCGAAGGAAGTGTGAGCGAGGAAGTCTTGAACCTCTTGGCGAGGCACGAGATCCAGTGGACTGCCTCTGATGAGGAGGTTTTGTTCAAGTCATTCCAAAGCAAGAGCTATGGCAAGCTGTATTGTCCCTATCAATACAAGACGCCAAGTGGCGTTGTCAAGATCGTTTTCCGAGACCACACGCTTTCGGATTTGATCGGATTTGTGTATGCGCATTGGAGTCCCGATCATGCAGCGAGCGATTTCGTGAACCGCCTGCACTCTATTAGAGAAAAGTTGCTCACGGCAGTTGGAGCAGATGGTCTCTCTTACGCGCTGGTGAGCATCGTTCTTGACGGCGAAAACTGCTGGGAATACTATCAGAGCGACGGCAAGGATTTCCTGCGCACATTGTACTGGCTGCTCTCGAAGGATGATCTACTGAAGACAACAACCATTGGCGACTTCGTTGCCACCAGAAAGTGTGAAGCTTTGCCCAGACTCTTCCCCGGCTCCTGGATCAATGCCAATTTCAAGATCTGGATTGGACATGAAGAAGACAACAAGGCGTGGGATTTGCTCACAACGACCAGGGACTTCCTATTGAACGAAGAACAGAGCAACAAGTATGATGAGAAGGTCTTGCAGCAAGCTTGGGAGGAAATCTATATTGCAGAAGGTTCGGATTGGTGTTGGTGGTATGGGGATGAACATACGACGGCGAACATTGACGAATTCGATCTTTTGTTCAGAAGCCATCTTATCCGAGTGTATGAGTTGCTCGGTGTTCCTCGCAAGCAGGTCCCCGAGGAACTCAAACACAGTATCAGAAAGAAGTTTGGGAAGTTCTTCGTTACAAAACCGACGCGACATATCCATCCATCAGTTGACGGAGCGCGCCGTAGTGCCTATGAGTGGAACGGTGCCGGATATTTCGATGCATTGAGCAGCGGGGGTGCGATGCACCAAGTGAGCACCGTTGTTCGCAGGATTTATTATGGCTACGATGAGAAAAGTCTATATCTCCGCGTTGATACCAGCAAACCGCTCACCGAGAAGCAGCGGTATCTTGTTCGATTCACAGAACCGTTTGAAATGCTTCTTGAATTCTCTCGCAGCAGTCTCAGCGTGAAACGCGTGGATAGCCAGCAGCCAGCGATTTTCTCCTGCTCATTGAACTATGCCATCGGAGAGGTTTTCGAAGTGAGCATGAGCCTGTCTTCTTTCGGATGGCAACTTGGGTCACGTTTGGCGTTCGACGTGACCATCTTGGAAGACGGGAGAGAAATTGAATCCTTGCCGAGGGAAGATTTGATCAAGTTCACGATCAAGAGCCAGAGCGTTTTGGAAAAGGAAGAATCAGGAAACGGATAGATCGAATACACCCTGGTCTGTCTTGAACCACGTGCCAAGAACCGAACGGAATTTTGGGATAGGCGACGATTTGGCGAATTCGTATTGCAGACACCGAACATTTGGGACTAGATGTGTTCTTCTGTTGTCCTGCGTCTTCTTGCTGATTAGTACGAGTGTCGCGCAGAAGACAGTCCGGAGCGTTACTATCCAGGGCAACGATCATTTCTCTCAGCGTGAGATGTCGACTTGGATAACGCTTAAACCGGGCGTGGTTTTTTCAGAACTCCAACTTCAAGATGACATCAGGACAGTTCTGAGAAACTACGGGGCTGACGGCTATTACCTTGCGAACATGGACTCCGTGCATCGGTCTTTCAGCGATGATTCTTTGTCCGTCAGCATCACGATCTTTGTCACGGAAGGGGAACGAATTGAGATCGGAAAGATCGCTATTGATGGAAACAGACTTTTTTCTCAAGAAGCGATTCTGAGAGACTTCGATACACGTGTCGGTGAAGTTCTCGCTGAGTCTGTGTTGGAGAGAGACGTTGAGCTGTTGATAGGACGATACGAACGATTGGGCTATCCCTTTGTGATCGTGGGGATTGATACGGTTTCCATGTACAATGATGAGGAAGGCAGGAGAAGACTAGCTGTGCATCTCACGGTTGATGAAGGAAGACGGGTCACCATCAATGAGATTCAAGTGCAGGGAAACGAGAGCACTCAAAGCGATGTCATCGTTAGAGAGAGTCGGATTGCACCCGGGGGACTCTATAACCAGGACAAGGTAAATGAGATCAAACGAAGGCTTGACAGACTCAATTTCTTCGCATCCATAAGTGAGCCGCAGCTCTACCTTGTAGGGTCTGATACGGTTGGTCGGGGTGGACTTCTTATCAAGGTGCAGGAGGGGAACACAAACACATTCGATGGTGTCATAGGGTACCAACCGGCACGAACGGAGAGCGAGCGAGGGTATCTTACGGGACTTGTTAACGTCTCAATGCGGAACTTATTCGGCACAGGTCGTCGTGCCGATATCCGATGGCATCAACAGGATAGAGCCACACAGGAGCTAGAACTACATTACCTTGAACCCTGGCTGTTCGGCTATCCTGTGAGTATTGAACCTGGGTTCCTTCAGAGGAAGCAGGACTCAACCTATGTCAGCCGCCGATTTGATGTGAAGGGGAACTTGCTGGTTACTGAAGATCTTGGTGCCGCTCTCACGTTCAGTCACGAAAGCGTCATTCCAAGTGAAGCCAGTGAATTCAGTGTGTCGGACAGTAGAACGATAACCGGAGGCGCGGAGATCCGCTTTGACACACGGGGTGACATCTACAATCCCACAAGCGGCGTGTTCTACAGAACGACATACCAAGTCGGACAGAAGAAGATTCTCACGAGAGGTACCGGCGATGGCTCCGATCAGAGATACACCGTTCAGCGTATTGGAGTTGATGTCGAGGCTTTCTTTGAGATATTTTCGAAACAAGTCTTCGCCGTTGGATTGCACGGGCGAGAACTCCGCAGCGGACAAATCGAAGTGAGCGACTTGTTTCGATTGGGCGGGACAAACACACTGCGTGGATACCGAGAAGATCAGTTTCTCGGTTCGAGGCTACTGTGGTCAAACACGGAATACCGGTTCAGTTTGGCGCGGAGATCCTACATCTATGGATTCTTTGACGCAGGATATTATCTCAAGCCAGAGGATGAGATTCGAAATGTGGAAGAAGTCAGTGCAGTGAAAACAGGCTTCGGAATCGGCGTGAGAATCGAAACGGCACTTGGCATCATAGGTGTAAGCTATGCGCTTGGTCAAGGGGATACGTTTTCGCAGGGGAAGATACACTTTGGATTGGTCAATGATTTTTGAGTCAGTGTAGCATTCAACAATGTCTAGGTATGTGGAATGCGCAAACTCAGAGGCTACATACTCATTGCTCGCCCGCTGAATTGCCTTATCGGTTTCTTGTCCATTTTCGTCGGTGGCCTGCTTGCCGATAAGGAACTTGCTGCGGCGAGGAGCATCATCATTGCCTCATTCGCAGGAAGCCTCATCGGCGGAGGAGGAAACGTCATCAATGATTACTTTGATATTGCGATAGACAGAATCAACAAACCCTCTCGTCCTTTGCCAAGTGGCGTTTTGACAAAAGCGGAGGCAATGCTCTATGGCATTCTGCTATTTGCGGTTGGGATTACGGGAAGCATTCTGTTGGACGTCTCAGCGTTGATCATTGCCTGTGTGGCAGTGGCGGCGTTGTTCCTATATGGTGTGAGATTCAAGCGGACCGTGCTGGTTGGAAACTTCATCGTAGCTCTTGTGACTGCATCCGCCTTCATCTACGGTGCGGCGGCTGCAGGAAACATCCTGAAGTCTGTGGTCCCAGCAGTCTTCGCTCTTCTGCTGATACTTGGACGAGAGATTATCAAAGACATAGAAGACATAGAAGGCGATAGGCAACAGGACGTACGCACATTTCCGGTGCGATTTGGCGTGGAGACATCTATTGTTCTCATAACGAGTGTGTTCGCACTGCTGATCGTGGTCACCGCGCTTGTCTATCTTCTCCACAACTACAACATCACCTATTTTGTAGTTGTGTTGCTGGGAGTGGACTCGATACTTGTGTGCTGCATCTATTCAATGTGGAAACACAAAGCGAAGGCGACGTGGGGGAAGATGAGCACAGTCTTGAAGTGGGATATGTTTGTTGGATTGATAGCGATCTACGTCGGTTAATTGCTTGTTGAAGTACAGCGACTTTTAAGTTGCCGTTCAGAGCGAGATAGAGTCTTCTCTCTCACAATGGCATGCACGAAACATGAAAGAAGATAGACTTTTGAAGGAACAGAAAAGAATTCTCGCTCTGGTTGCTCACGAGATGGAACTCTGGGAACGGGGCACTGAGTTTGTCGCCGGAATGGATGAAGCTGGAAGGGGACCGCTCGCAGGACCTGTGGTTGCTGCTGCTGTGATCTTCCCCAAAGACATCTTCATCCCCTATGTGAACGATTCAAAGAAAGTGAGTGCGAAAAGACGGGAGGAGTTGTTTCACATCATCTATGAGAAAGCGGTAGGTGTCGGCGTTGGAATTGTGGATAATGAGAGGATTGATCAAATCAACATTCTCAATGCGACGTTCTTGGCGATGACACAAGCGGTCGGAAATCTCAAACCTCATCCACAACACATACTTGTTGACGGGACGTTCTTTCTCGAAGAGCATATCCCCTACACGAACATTATAGACGGTGATGCAAAGTGCTTTTCAATTGCCGCTGCTTCCATCATTGCCAAGGTGACCCGTGATAGTCTGATGCGAGAGTTCGATGAGATCTATCCTCAATACGGATTTGCGAAACACAAAGGATATGGGACGAAAAGACATCTTGAGGCAATTCACAAATTCGGATTGTGTGAGATACATCGGAGGTCATTCCATATTGGCTAGTGGTTGAGGTTCGACGGTTCAGTGTGACTCGCTTGGTCGAAGCATCTCGCCGCACCCGAAGTTGCGGCACCAGAACAGGAAACGAGTAACGGATAACGGAAAGAGCCATCTTGATTTACAAAGATGATTGGGAAAAAGCAAAGGAGAGAATGAACGCTTGGTGGGAAGGTGAGATCATAGACCGTCCTTTGATTCAAGTTACTGCTCCAAGAAAGGGGGTACGCCCCGACTTCTCCTGGAACGAATGGCATCTGGTGCACAATCTCACAGATCCTGAAAGAGTTGTTCGGGAATTCGAGAAGTACTGTGAGCAGACGTTCTTCGGCGGAGAATCGTTTCCCAATTTGTGGATCAACCTGGGACCGGGTATCATAGGTGCTTTCATGGGAGCCGAACCGAAAATTGCTGATGACACAGTTTGGTTTGAGACGCCCAAGCCGTGGGAACAGGTTTTCAGTCAAGTGAAACTTGATCCTGACAACAAGTGGTGGAAGACTACACAGCGTGTCACTTCTCAAGTCGTCGAGATGAGCGACGGTCGGTTCTTTGTAGGTATGACTGATCTGGGTGGAAATCTCGATATCGCTGCTTCTCTTCGCGGAACGCAGAATCTGCTTTTTGATTTGCTAGATTCTCCAGAGCGAGTGAAGCAGTTACTCTCGAACATCAATCAGCTTTGGCTCGAGTACTTCAGCCGTCTGAATCACATAATCGAGAGGAAAATGGAGGGGACTTCTGCGTGGATGCAAATATGGTCGCCGGGAAAATGGTATCCGTTGCAGTGTGATTTTTCGGCAATGATATCTCCAGGGTTGTTTGAGGAGTTTGTTGCCCCATACCTTCAGGAGCAGTGCAAGTGGCTTGATCACAAAATCTATCACTGGGACGGTCCCGGAGAGATACCGCATCTGGAGATACTGCTGGACATACCCGGACTGGATGGGATCCAGTGGACACCAGGCGACGCCAATCCGGGGGTCGGATCGCCAGAGTGGTTTCCGCTATACAAGCGAATACAGGAGAAGCACAAGCTATTGGTTCTGTTGGATATGGCGATGGGGGACATTGAGCGGGTGATCAATGAGCTATCTCCCCGTGGGTTACTTATTAGCACGAGGTGCACTTCGGAAGATGAAGCTCGTGATCTTTTGCGAAAGGTGGAGCGCTGGACTCGGGCAAGAAGCTAGCCCGCTAAGCCTTCTCAAAATCGGAGAACAGAAATGACATTTCGAGAAAGGATCCGCAACACCTTCGGCAAGAAGCAAATTGACAGGATTGTCTGGCAGCCGAGGATTTATTACTGGTACAACTGGCACAAAGCATACAATACATTGCCAGAGAAGTACAAGGGAATGAGCATGTTGGAGTTCTATGATGATCTCGGAATCTCACCAAGGTATTTTCCGGAGGTGTTGAATATTCATCCGATAAGAGGAACGACACACCGATCAAGTGAAGATTGTAGAAACCGTCGGCAAAGAGAAGAGTACGGTAGTGATCAAGACGCCCAAAGGTGAGCTCGTCAAGGAATTGGATTTGCCTATTGCTGAAGGCTGGCGTCTTCTTACGTACCCTATAAAAACCGTTGAAGACATCGAGAAAGCGATCTCGTTGTATGAGAACACAACCTTTGTCTTTGTGAAGGAGCGTTTCGAGCGAGCAAGGGAGATATTTGGGGACAGAGGAGAACCCCAATTCTATGTCCCTCGCAGCGGATACCAGGCTCTCGCGATAGAGTTGATGGGTTTAGAGAACTTGATCTATGCACTAAACGATTATCCAGAGAAAGTGGAAAGATTAATGTCTGCCATTGACAACTCCTACGATGCCCTCTTCGAAGGCATCGTGTCCTCCGGAGTAGTCAAGATTTTGAATTTCGGTGAGAACATAGATGCCAATGTAACTCCTCCAAGCTATTTTGAGAAGTACTGTATTCCTTTCTACGAAAAAAGAGCGCGACAACTACAAAAGGCTGGCATCTTTTGCCACATACACATTGACGGGAGCTGCAAACCTCTGCTGAAGTACTTGAGGCATTTGCCGTTTGATGGGATTGAGGCACTGACGCCGCTACCTCAAGGGGACGTAACACTAGAGGAATTGAGGGAAGCCATCGGCGAAAAGATCCTTTTGGACGGAATTCCTGCCATCTTGTTTCTGCCTCAGTATTCCTACAAGGACTTGGAGGATTGTGTGTTGAAAGCCCTTGAGCTATTCTCTCCGAATCTTATCCTTGGGGCTTCTGATGAAGTGCCGCCGCCTGGGGACATCGAGAAAGTAGAATTCGTATCGGAAATTGTTAATGGTTATGTTGTGAGAAATGAGGCTTGGTGAGACAAGTCAAAGTAATATTCAAATGTTTCCCACTTCGTGAGCTTCGCCCCAGATGATAGGGAACAGACGATTTGTTGGCAGCGCGGGAGAACATATAGCTGTCAGGTTTTTGGCAAAGCAAGGATTTGAGATCATTGAACGGAACTACCGCTTTGAACGGAGCGAGGTTGATATTGTCGCTCGTGATGGGCACGTGTTAGTCTTCGTGGAAGTCAAATCGAGACGGAGCAAGAACTTTGGCGAACCGGAAGATGCAGTGACAGAACGGAAGCGCAAACACCTACTCAAGGTGGCGGAAGGATATTTGTACGAGCACAAGATTGAGAATGTCGAGTGTCGGTTCGACGTTCTGTCAATCTTTTTTCATGGTGGCGGGACGGATATTAAGCACATTAAGAACGCATTCTGAAGCCAGACTTCAGTTTTTCGGGAGATCTCCTACGTCCCATGCCGGACTCCTCAGCCTTGCTGTATCTACTCAAGAAGGAACAAAATGAATGAATGCACTATATCTTGTTGTCGGTGCATTGTGTGTTTTTGCCATTGGATATAGATTCTATTACGCCTTCGTCGCTGCTAAGATTGCTGTGCTGGACGATGCTCGCACAACTCCGGCATATCGGCTATACGACGGACACAACTACTATCCAACAAACAAATGGGTGCTCTTTGGACATCACTTTGCAGCAATCGCTGGTGCTGGTCCTTTGATTGGTCCCGTCCTTGCGACGCAATTTGGATTTATGCCGGGCTTTCTATGGATCCTCATTGGTGCAGTACTCGCCGGTGCCATGCATGACTTCATTATTCTCTTTGCTTCTGTGCGGCGAGATGGCAAGTCCCTTGCAGAGATCGCACGGATGGAAATTAGCTCTGTCTCTGGTGTTACCGCCTCGATCGCGGTTCTGTTCATTGTCGTAATCGCATTGTCAGGGCTTGGTCTAGCAGTCGTGAACTCACTGAAGGAAAGCTCGTGGGGAACATTCACAATTGGTTGCACAATTCCGATTGCCTTGTTTGTAGGCTGGTACATGTTTCGGTTTCGAGAAGGAAGGATTGCGGAAGGTTCGGCAATTGGTGTTGTCCTTGTTGTTGCTGCTGTTGTCCTTGGCAAGTACATTCCAGAGTCTTCATTGGCACCGTACTTCACTTTCGATCATAAGCAACTGACGATCTTGATAGCAGTCTATGGGTTCTTTGCTTCTGTGTTGCCTGTTTGGCTGCTGCTGTCGCCGAGGGACTATCTAAGTTCGTGGATGAAAATCGGTGTGGCGACGTTTCTTGCTCTTGGGGTTATCATCGTCGCTCCTGAGTTGAAAATGCCAGCTTACACAAGGTTCATCAATGGTGGAGGTCCCATTATTCCCGGCAAGGTGTTTCCATTTGTGTTCATCACGATTGCCTGCGGTGCAATCTCCGGATGGCACTCACTGGTAGGTTCAGGGACCACTCCCAAGATGATTGTGAAGGAATCACACATAAAGATGGTTAGTTCAGGTGCCATGCTCGTTGAAGGATTTGTCGGCGTTCTGGCGCTCATCGCGGCATCGTCACTGTTCCCAGCAGATTACTTTGTCATAAATGTGCCGGTGGATAAGATGAAGGAAATTGCGGCTGACATTGCAGCGATGGGATTCACAACATCGAACTTGCCGACGCTGGCTGTGGAGGTGGGGGAGAGTCTTGCTGGAAGGACCGGTGGTGCAGTATCGCTCGCTGTTGGCATGGCACAGATCTTCTCAGCCATACCAGGCATGAAGGGCTTGATGTCATACTGGTATCACTTTGCCATTATGTTTGAGGCATTATTCATCCTGACTACAATTGACGCTGGAACGCGAATCGCCCGATTTGTGCTTCAGGAGTTCGTTGGCAAAGTCTACAAACCGTTCGAACGGACAAACTGGATGCCTGGGACAATCGTCTCAACTCTTGTCATTGTGACTCTTTGGGCATACTTCATCTACACAGGAAGCATCAGCCAGATTTGGCCCATGTTCGGTGTTTCAAATCAACTCCTTGCCACGATTGCCCTGTGCGTTGGAACATCAGTGATCATCAACATGGGAAAGTGGAAGTATGCTTGGGCGACATTTGCACCGATGTGTTTTCTTGCTGTTACGACACTGACTGCAGGATGGTTGAACATCATTGACAACTTTCTGCCGCTGGCTCGGAAGCCCGGATTTGAATTTCAAGGATACTTGGACGCCGTGCTTACAGCGATTATGATGGTGTGTGTGGTAGTGATTTTCTTGGACGCTCTTCCGCGCTGGTATCGCACTATCGCTGTTGGGAAGATCAAGGGGGTTGCTCCGACACCATCATCGTGATGAACAGATCATGCTCACCCACCATCACTTCGCTAAGCAGAAAACTTGAAATGATGATGGGTTTTTTGTATATTAGCTCAAGATTGATGGAGGTCTACGCTGGGACAAGTCCAGGACAGACCTTCAAATAGCTCATGCCGCATCATGCCCATCATCGAACTCGAATACCTAGATCAGATTGCGGAAGTCCATGAACTTGTCTCACAGGGAAGGTTGCAAGTGAAAAGCATTCGCATCAGCTATACGAGCAGGTGGTACAAGGATGATGAAGTCAGAGTCATGAAGAGCGAAGTTGGGCATCATTTCCCGGACATTCCGATAACAGTGGAAGACACGCACGATGATGAAGCGTTGGCTGTGACTCTGGATGTTGAATGGACAAAATGATGACCTCATCATTCAATTCTGGAATTCTTTCTCGCGGCTTCGCTGTGCTCGGTGACTTGACCTTGTTCACGCTGAGGTTCTTTCGTTACGCCGTTGTCCCCCCGTACGAGTTCGCCCAAATCAAGAAGCACATTGACGAACTGGGAGCAGAATCGTTCCCGCTGGTGAGCATCACGGGAATTCTCATGGGATTCATCTTGGCAATGCAGGGTCATCCGATTCTTGGGCGGTTCGGATCGGAGCTGCTCATACCAGCGATGGTTGCGATTTCGGTAGTGCGCGAGCTTGGACCGGTCATCACTGCTCTTATCGTCGCCGGCAGGGTAAGTTCAGGCATTGGGGCAGAATTGGGTTCCATGCGTGTCACAGAGCAAATAGACGCGCTGGAAGTGTCTGCCGTGGATCCGTTCAACTACTTGGTGGTGACACGCATCACAGCGTGCATCATCATTGTGCCTCTTCTTACGGTATATGCCGATTTCCTTTCGTTGATAGGTGCATATATCTCCATGTGGATTGAATTAGGTACTTCGTGGCGACTCTACGTTGACCTCGTCGTCAGGTCGCTATCGTTCAGCGACTTGATTCCGGGGATTTCAAAAACATTCTTTTTCGGCTTCATCATTGGTCTTGTCGGATGTTATCGAGGTTATACGGCTGCGGGTGGAACGGAAGGGGTAGGCAGGGCGGCTACGAATGCTGTCGTGTTAGCCTCGCTTCTCATCATTTTTGTAGATATGGTGCTGGTGAAGGTAAGCATCTTGATATGGGGATACTGAGGTGACACTTCGTATGGCATACGTAGAGATTAGAAATGTACATAAATCGTTCGACGGCTATCAGGTTCTGAAAGGCATCAACCTGTCCGTGGAAAAGGGTAAGACGGCAGTCATCTTGGGAAAGAGCGGGGTAGGGAAGAGCGTTCTCCTGAAGAGTATTGTTGGCTTGATCAAACCGGATACAGGAAATATCCAGATTGATGGTGAAGAGATCACGACTTTGCGCCTCAAGGAGCTGAATGAAATGCGAAAACGGATGGGCTATCTGTTTCAGGGTGCAGCATTATACGATTCGATGACTGTGAGGGAGAACCTGGAGTTCAACCTGAGGAGGCATATACGGCTCGATGACAAGGAGTATGATGAGAGGGTGATCGAGCATCTGCGACTGGTAGGTCTGGAAGACACTGTTGACAAGATGCCCGCAGAGCTTTCAGGTGGAATGAAAAAGCGTATCGGCTTGGCACGGGCGATCATCACAAATCCCGAACTCATGCTCTATGACGAGCCGACTGCCGGATTAGACCCGATGACGTCGAGAGACATCAGCCATCTTATCTTGAAGCTGCAGCAGCAGTTTGGGATGACGGCTATCGCTGTCACCCACGATATGATTTGTTCCAGCATCATTGCGGATAGAGTTGCTGTGCTGATGAATGGTTTGATTAAGTACCAGGGGGCACTGTCCGAGTTGAAGCAAGTTGAGGACAGTGAATTGCGAAGCTTCTTTCTGTAAAAGACACGGCAGCAAAGTAACGCGGAGGATCTATGGCTAGCAAAGCATCTGGAGTTCGATTAGGCATTTTTATTTTCCTTGCGGTCGCAGCTCTCATAGTTGGTATTTTTGTAGTTGGAAGCACCAAAGGATTGTTCAAATCAGCTTTCACGGTCACAACCTATTTTGAAACAGTCGAAGGACTGCGCGCAGGTGCGGCGGTGCGGCTGTCAGGAGTAGATGTCGGCAACGTGGACGATGTCTCGATTTCGCCGAAGAACAACAAGGTCCAAGTTGTCCTCAAAGTGCGCTCTGAGATCAAGGATTTTATCAAGACGGATTCTCAAGCCTCGATTGAGACCGAAGGATTAGTAGGTAACAAGATTGTTGTCATCACGGTCGGTTCGGCAGAAGACGAATCTGTCGAAGATGGTGACATCATCAAAAGCAAGGAGCCATTTCGACTTGCAGTGGTTCTTGAGGAGGCACAAGGAACGATCGCGAACATCAGAAGCATCACAGGGGATTTCGAGCAGATGCTGGCAAAGGTCAACAGCGGCAAGGGGACGTTGGGCAAGTTGGTGAATGATCCCAGTGTCTATCGGGATCTTCAGCGGACCACCGCTGCCGCAGATTCTGGGTTGCGGGCTGCAACCGAGCAGTTCGCCACTCTCTCGAAACTGACTGCGGGAATGGCGGGTTCGGTAACGAGTGTAGTCTCAAGAGTGGATAGCGTGATACTCGGATTCAAAGATATCGTGGATAGGGTCAACGCAGGAGAAGGAGCAGTTGGTGCGTTGCTCAGTGATAAGCGGTTATATGACAGCGTCTTGGTTGTGGTCAGCGATGCTGTCGGTATGATGCGGGACGCTCGGATCGGTGCAAGCCGTTTTGCCGAGAATATGGAAGCACTCAAGCACAACTGGCTCTTGAGAGGCTATTTTGAAGATCGAGGCTACTGGGATAAGGGGCAGTATGAAAAAGGGCTTGACGCAAAGCTGGATTCGCTCAAACGCAAAGAGGAAGAACTTAAGACATTGGAGGAACGATTGAGGAAGAAAGAGGAAGAGCTGGGCAGGAAGAATAAAGACTAGCACAGTCCCGAGAGTACAGGGTGCCCAAACGGACAGACATAAGATCTATCTTGATCATCGGCTCAGGACCGATCGTCATCGGTCAAGCATGCGAGTTTGACTACTCAGGCACGCAGTCCTGCAAAGTGCTAAGGGAAGAGGGCTATCGAGTCATCTTGGTGAACAGCAATCCTGCCACGATCATGACTGATCCTGAGATGGCTGATGCAACCTACGTCGAACCAATCACACCATACTTTGTCGAACAGATCATCGAACGTGAACGACCAGATGCTCTGCTTCCCACGATGGGTGGACAGACCGCCTTGAACACTGCTGTTGCTCTCGCTGAGAGTGGTGTGCTAGAGAGATACGGTGTCGAACTCATAGGTGCGAAGCTTGAGGCAATTCGCAAGGCAGAGGACAGGCAACTCTTCCTGCAAGCGATGAAAAATGCTAGGCTTGAGATGCCAAGAGGCGGTTTTGTTCATAATCATGATGAAGCGATGAGCGTGATCGAGTCTGTTGGTTTCCCAGCCATCATACGTCCCTCCTTCACGCTCGGCGGCACAGGTGGTAGCACAGCGTACAATGTCGAGGAATACGAGAAACTTGTCGAGCACGGACTCGTCACAAGCCCTGTTCATCGTGTACTTGTGGAGGAATCGGTCATCGGTTGGAAGGAATACGAGCTTGAGGTGATGCGTGATGTTAAAGACAATTTCGTCGTGATATGCTCCATCGAAAACTTCGATCCTATGGGTGTGCATACGGGAGACAGCATCACGGTCGCTCCTGCTCAGACGCTGACAGACAAAGAGTATCAGTATATGCGCGATGCGGCGAAACGAATCATCCGGGAGATTGGTGTGGAGACTGGTGGCTCGAACATACAGTTTGCACTGAATCCCGAAGATGGAAGAATGCTTGTAATCGAGATGAATCCGCGTGTCTCTCGTTCATCAGCACTCGCTTCAAAGGCGACAGGATTTCCCATTGCGAAGATTGCCGCAAAGTTGGCTGTTGGCTACACGCTCGACGAGATTCCTAATGACATTACGCGGGAGACGCCAGCTTCGTTCGAGCCAACAATTGACTACTGTGTTGTGAAGATTCCGAGATGGGATTTCGAGAAATTCAAAGGTGTGGACAACACGTTGGGCGTACAGATGAAATCGGTCGGTGAAGCCATGGCGTTTGGTCGCACATTCAAGGAGGCGCTACAGAAAGCTCTTCGTTCGTTGGAGCAAGGTCGCTACGGACTTGGAGCTGATGGCAATGACCTCTATGATGTCAATGCGATGACGGAGACAGAGAAGGAAGACCTGAGCACAAAGATCAGATCTCGGCTACTAACGCCCAAACCAGACAACGTCTTCTACCTACGCTATGCGTTCCAACTTGGAATGACGATTGACCAACTCTACAGGCTCACGAAGATAGACAGGTGGTTTCTCTTCAACATAAAACAGATTGTGGATTTGGAGGAGGAGCTGAGAGGTATGGTGGTGCGAAAGGGGAAGGAGATACTTCCACAGCGGGAACAAAGTTCGATAAACAGATCTCAAATCACACGAGACCTTCTCCTCAAGGCAAAGCAATACGGCTTTTCGGATAAGCAACTTGCTTATCTCTGGAAGACCGATGAACTAACTGTGAGGAGGCTTCGCAAAGAGCTTGGTGTGCTGCCGGTGTTCAAAACGGTGGACACCTGTGCTGCAGAGTTTGAGGCTTATACACCGTATCACTATTCGACTTATGAAACCGAGACCGAGGTGAAACGGAGCGATAAGAAGAAGGTGATCATTCTCGGCGGCGGTCCGAACCGAATAGGTCAAGGCATCGAGTTCGATTACTGCTGCGTGCACGGCGTCTTTGCTCTGAGGGAAGAAGGATACGAGACGATCATGATTAACTGCAATCCAGAAACTGTCTCCACCGATTACGATACGACTGACAAGCTCTATTTTGAACCGCTCACGTTGGAAGATGTTTTGAACATCGTTGAGGCTGAGTATCCTGAAGGTGTGATTGTAAGTTTCGGCGGTCAGACGCCTCTCAAGATCGCAAAAGCGCTGGAGGCAAATGGTGTCAAGATTCTTGGAACTTCGCCTGAGGGGATTGACCTAGCGGAGGATAGAGAACGTTTCGGTGCGCTTCTCAAAAAACTGTTCATACCTTGCCCCGACTACGGAACATCGTTCACTGTTGAGGATGCGGTGAAAGTTGCTGAGGAAATTGGATATCCTGTTCTTGTGCGACCTTCCTATGTCCTCGGCGGCAGAGCAATGGAGATTTGCTACGAGGTGAACGCGCTGAGAGAATACATGCGGAAGGCGGCTAACGTGTCCCCGGAACATCCCGTTCTCATTGACCGATTCCTGGAGGATGCTTTTGAGTTTGATGTGGATGCAGTCTGCGACGGCGAAGAAGTCTATATCGGCGGTGTGATGCAACATATTGAAGAAGCGGGGATTCATTCAGGCGACAGCGCCTGTGCCTTGCCACCGTATCTGATCACACCTCAGCACCAAGAACAGATTATCTACTTCACCAGGAGACTCGCCCTTGCTCTGAATGTCGTTGGGCTTATCAACGTGCAGTATGCAATGAAGGATGGGATGGTGTATGTGCTCGAAGTGAATCCTCGTGCTTCCCGGACGGTACCATTTGTCAGCAAGGCGACAGGTGTGCCGTTGGCAAAGATTGCGGCGAAGGTCATGGTTGGTCGGAAGTTGCGGGAATTCGGTCTGAAGGGATTTGGTCAGTTGAAGCACATTGCGATGAAAGAATCAGTCTTCCCGTTCGTCAAGTTTCCGAGAGTTCCTGTGTTCCTGGGACCGGAAATGCGTTCAACCGGTGAGGTCATGGGGATTGCTTCAACCTTCGGTGAAGCATTTGCGAAGTCTCAAATTGGTGCGGGGAATGCACTTCCATTGGAGGGAACGGTGTTCGTCAGTGTTAATGACCGCGACAAGAATGAACGGGCGCTAAGCATCGTTCGTGATCTTGTCAAACTGGACTTCAAGATTGTCTGTACTGAAGGGACTTCACAGTTATTGAAGAAGAACGGTATTCACAACAGAATGGTTTTCAAGGTTGGAGAAGGTCGCCCCCATATCGTTGACCTGATGAAGAACGGCGAGATTCAACTGATCATCAACACGCCGCTGGGTAAGATGTCACGTTATGATGAGTACTCGATTGGCTGGGCGGCGTTGGAACACAAGGTGGCGCTCTGCACCACACTCTCAGCGTCAGCTTCCGCTGTGAGAGCCATTGAACAACTGCGAAGAGAGAACCTGTCGGTGAAGAGTCTGCAGGAATATCACAAAGAAAATGCAAAATCTTATTGACTTTGAGTATCCCAATATGTATATTTCACGAAGCGGTTGTGCTCGTTGCGGTTGACGGGCACGAATTACGGAACGGCATTTCATTTCCGCCGGAGGCGGATAAGCCTCTGGCTTAAAATCCCCATTTCTTCACACAGAAAAGGAGACTACATCATGAAGAAGGTTACTGTAGTTCTTGCTGTCGCTATCGTTTTTGTTCTCGGATTTTCCGCGCCATCATTTGCACAAGGGCTTGGCATAGGTGGCGGACCCTCGATCCCTGTCGCAGAACAAGGTTTTAAGGATTTCTATAAGACCGGTTTCAATATCGGGTTGAAGGCAAAGTGGGGGTCAGACATGGCGAAATTTGTCCTGGGTGCTGCCTACACGAAGTTCTCCACGGATAAGATCGTAAATCCGTCCGGCATACAAACCTCCTTCACGCAGTCGCTCAATATTCTTCCTTCTGTTTCCGTTGGAGGGCAGCTTACGGTACTCCCGTTGGGTCCTGTGAGCGTCTACGTCGCTGCCGACGCGGAATACAATCGGATCACAAGCACAATAGATTTTGACTATCCGTACTCGGGAGGCGCTCTGCCTCTCCCCATTGCTTCATCGGAGGCGATATCACGTTTTGGATTTGCTGCTGGTGGGGGTGTAGAATTTAAGGTGATCCTGTTTACTTTTGATGTGGGTGCGAAGTATCACATGCTGAATGTGATTGGCAAGGAAACCAATGAGGAGACAATAGCGTTCGTGAACGTGAACCTCACGGTGTTCTTTTCAGTATTGTAGCGGTCATCGTAGCCAGAGTTCCGCGCAGGGCTATCATCATGAGTGTGATAGCCCTCTTTTTTTTGATGATCCCATTGTGTCATGTCATCTCCATTGAAGTCAGCCATTGTCATTCGAGGCGCTCGTGTTCATAACCTTAAGAACATCAACCTCGAATTGCCTCGCAACAGACTGATTGTCTTCACGGGTGTCAGCGGCTCCGGGAAGTCGAGTCTCGCATTCGACACGATCTATGCTGAAGGGCAGCGACGCTATGTTGAAAGCCTCTCGTCGTATGCGCGGCAATTCTTGGAACGCATGGACAAACCTGACGTGGACTCGATTCAGGGCATCAGTCCAGCGATGGCGATTGAGCAGAAGACGAACACGCGTAACCCACGGTCAACGGTTGGAACGGTGACGGAAGTCTATGACTATCTCCGACTCCTCTTTGCTCGCGTCGGCAGGACCTATTGCCACAATTGTGGTGCGCCGGTGAAGAAGGATTCTGTACGAACAGTCATCGAGCGACTTAAGCAGGAGAAAGATGGGACAAGGATCTACATCGAGTTCCCTCTGCGTGATCATCCCGGGCGCAGTGTTGATGAGGAAGTTGACAGTCTCAAGAAACGAGGTTTCTTTCGCCTCGTCATTGGGAATGAGATCGTTGACCTGAACGAGACACCGAAAGTCAAAGCGAAGAAGAAAGACATTCGTGTTCTTGTAGACAGACTGGTTCAGCGGAAGGATGGAGGCGACGGACGTCTTGCTGATTCGATTCAAACCACGTTTGCTGAGGGAGATGGATATGTCATCGTTCAGAATCTTGAGAGTGGGGAAGAGATCAAATTCAGCGAACATTTTGAGTGCGCCCACTGCGGCATCAAGTACGAAGAACCTGAACCTCGGCTGTTCTCCTTCAACAATCCCTATGGGGCATGCCCAGATTGCCAAGGATTCGGTCGCAGTGTCGGCATAGACATGGATCTAGTTGTTCCGGACAGAGCCAAATCTATTCGGGAGGGAGCCATTCATCCGTGGACAACTCCTGTGCACGGTAAGCATTTGCGAGATCTTCTGAGAATCGCTCGGGAGGCGCGCATTCCGACGGAAATTCCTTTCAAGGATTTGAGTCAGGAGCACCTTGATCTCATCATGAACGGATACGACGGTTTCATCGGCATAAGGAGATTCTTTAGGAAGCTTGAACAGAAATCGTACAAGATCCACTATCGGGTTTTGTTGAGCAGATACAGAGGATATACGACTTGCGAAGCCTGTGGCGGTGCTCGTCTGCGTCGGGATGCACTAAATGTCCGTGTTGGTCACGAGATGCAGAACGGAGGTAAGACCATTCACGACATAGTCAGAATGAGCATCGAGCAAGCGAACGAGTTCTTTCTCCAGTTGAAATTAGACGAGTTCGATTACGATATCGCTCACCGCATCCTTGCTGAGCTGAGAAGACGTCTGAAATATCTTGTTGATGTTGGAATCGGGTATCTCACGCTGGATAGACTGTCAAGCACACTGTCTGGTGGAGAGTCCCAGCGAATCAACCTGGCGACATCCCTCGGTTCATCTTTGGTCGGCTCGCTCTACGTGTTGGATGAACCAAGCATCGGATTGCATCCAAGAGACAATGACAAGCTGATAGGGATATTGAAATCACTGCGCGATGTCGGTAACACGGTGATTGTGGTCGAGCATGACGCCGACATGATGAAAGCGAGTGACGTCATTCTTGATCTCGGTCCACGTGCGGGCGAGCACGGCGGTGAGATCGTCTTTCAAGGGACGTATGAGGAGATCCTTCAGGCGAAGACTTCGCTGACGGGCAAATATCTGAGCGGCGAGCTGAAGATTGAGGTTCCAAAGACACGGAGGAAAGCGGGCAAGAAAGCCATTACCATTCGCCGAGCGTCCGAGCATAACCTGAAGAACATTGACGTCACAATCCCGCTGAATCTCTTTGTGTGTGTCACCGGCGTAAGCGGTTCAGGAAAGAGCACACTGATTCACGAAATTCTCTACGCCGCACTGATGAAGATCAAAGAGGGCTACAGGGAACATGTTGGCAAGTTCAAGCGCATCGAAGGATATGAAGATATAGATGCGGTAGAGTTAGTTGACCAATCGCCCATCGGACGCTCGCCGCGCTCAAATCCGGTTACGTACATCAAGGCATTTGATATTATCAGAGAGATCTTTGCAAACACACAGCAGGCGAAGATTCGTGGTTACAAACCAGGTTATTTCTCGTTCAACATTCCCGGCGGTAGATGTGAGACTTGCCAGGGAGACGGTTTTCAGAAAATCGAGATGCAGTTTCTCGCAGATTTGTATCTACAATGTGAATCATGCAAGGGGAAGCGGTATAAGAATGATGTGTTGGAGATTGCTTACAGGGGTAAGAACATTGACGATGTCTTAAACATGAGTGTGACCGAGGCGATGGTGTTCTTTCGCAATTTCTCCCGGCTGCTGACATTGCTGAAGGTTTTGGATGACGTCGGCTTGGGTTACATTCGTTTGGGACAGTCCGCGACGACACTTTCAGGCGGTGAAGCACAGCGCGTTAAGCTCGCTGCACATCTTGCCCGTGCCTCATCGCGGCGCAGAGACGGGGAGCAAGAGCACATCCTGTTCCTTTTTGACGAGCCGACGACAGGTTTGCATTTCGATGATATCGCCAAGCTTCTGAGATGCTTGAATGCACTCATCAAAGCCGGACACTCAGTTGTCATCATCGAGCACAATATGGATGTGATTAAGTGCGCGGACTATGTCATTGATTTGGGACCTGAAGGAGGTGATGCTGGCGGGGAGGTGATTGTTGCCGGAACTCCAGAAGAAATTGCACGGAACGAGAGATCTTACACGGGAAGATTTTTAGAGAAGTATTTGGAGATGTAGTGTCTTGAAGTTTCCAACTGCCAGAGGCTGTGCAACACCCTGGTTCTGAGGCGGCTTCGCTCCCGAAGGACGATCCTTCTTGTCCGCAACGCGGGGTCCTACGAGGTTGTCCAAGAAGTAGACGAACGCACCACCCTTATCATGCTGAACTTGTTTTCAGCATCTGTTTTGGGCTGTTCTTCAGACCCCGAACCCAGTCCCGCCTCAGCGGGATGGCGCCCAAGGCGCTCATTCGGGGTGACAACTGTGGTCTTTTTGAAAAGCTCCGGTGGACAGGCCGGCTCTCCCTAGTACACAATTCCGAAATTCAGAGTGATATAGAAGCCGCCAAACTGCTTCTTGAGTTGACCCTCGGTACTCTCGATGCCGTTCGGGAAAGGAATGACGTAGTAGCGCAAGTTCACTCCGAGCAAGCTCGACTTGTCGAATCCGAAGTTAGCTCCGATCCCTACAAATCCGCCGACTGTATAGTGCGCCTGGCCGTATTTCAAGCTGCTGAAGAATTCCACCTTACTCGGCACATACAGTCCGGCGGCAACCTCAACACTGTCAACGTAGGGTGAAGCGAAGATCATAGTAGGACCGATCCCTGCATTGATATAAGGACGAAAATTGTCCGCGATCTCATCTTTAAACAGACGATACTGAACACCCGCCATGACCGGAATCATGATCAAACGATTTACCTTACCTTGGACAAACGAATTTCCCCAGTAGTCAACGTATTCAAACTCATTGTCCCCCTTCGCTTCGGAAATGCCGAAACTGACGAATCCGAAAAGCTCTTCCGTAAACTCGCGGCGATAGAATGCCCCCCCACCAAAACCGTTATCAGAAACGAAGATGTCAAGACCCCAAGCATTCTTCATCGTTGCTTCCTCCTCCTTCTTCTCTCCAAGAGGTCTCGGACTCTGAAACACAATCGTTGAATCAGATTTCGGTTTCTCTTGTGCGGTGAGGATGGCTGGACATATTAATGCCATCAGCAGCACGACGGTGCAAGCGAACAGCAGACCTCGACGAATCATAATCGTTCTCATAGTAGTCTCCAAGAGCATCTTATTGATAAGGAGCGGATTGCTTTTCATTTTGGACTCGTGAAAAGCAGAATCTATCAAGCAGCAAAGGCATCGTCCATCCCAATGCTGCTCCCACCAACACATCAGAAGGATAATGCATGCCAAGATACATCCTGCTGAACCCGACAATACACGCAAGACCATAGAAGACGAGCTTCAACCTGGGATATCGCTGCGAGAGCAAGAACGACATTCCAAACGCAAATGCCGAATGCCCGCTCGGAAAACTAGGATCAGCGAACCAGTCGGGCGGGAACCGCAGCACCACGCTGTGTGCCAAGTATGGTCTTGTTCTATCCAGTACAACCTTCAACACCTCAAATATAGTTCCTACACCTATCAAAGTCAAGACGACTTTCCTGCCCCAAGATTTGTCAACAAAAACTGTTGCGACGCCAAAGACGATAGTGAATGGGACACTCCCCAGCCATGTTAGAACGTACATGAGAACATCAAGATACTGGTTTGAGAGCGATTCGTTCACAAGTCTGAAGAGGTGGTAATCCAGTGTTGTCAGTGTCTCGAGCATTGTCAAATCGCAACTGATTCGAGAGAAATATATCCAAACTCACATCCAATGTCAAGGGAAAACGTTGGTCAGTCAGCAGCAAACACTCCGAACTTCAGATATCTCGTTTCTGGCATCGCAAGAAGAACGGGATGGTCAGGAGCAGCTCCTCGCCACTCCAACATTCGCAGGAGTCTGCCTGCCTTCTGTGCACTCTCGAAAATGATATCGAGAAATGTCGTTTCCTCAATATGATATGAACAGGATGCTGTTGCCAAGATCCCGCCCCGCTTCAGCAATCTCAGCGCATCGGTGTTGATTTCTCTGTACCCTTTTTTCGCTGTGGGGATGTTTCTTCTTGCTCTTGGTGAACGACGGAGGATCGAGGATGATCATATCAAACCGTTCTTCGGCAGCGAGTAGCTGCTTGAGTCGGTCAAAGACGTTGCCCACTTCAAAGTGGCAGACCGAGGCCAGATGATTCATCAGAGCATTCTCTTCAGCCGCTCGAATCGCTGCGGTGGATTCATCAATTGCGATGACCTCACGAGCACCGGCGCTCGCGGCGTTGAGCGCAAAGCCACCTTCATAGCAGAAGCAATCCAAGACTCGGCAATCCTTCGCAAACCGACGAATCAACTTCCGATTCTCGCTCTGGTCGAGATAAAAACCTGTCTTCTGTCCATGCAGAACGTCCACCTTGTATCGCAACTGTCCATCATCAACTATTGTCGGTCGAATGTCGCCGCGCAAGATGCCGCTGCGCTGAGGCAGTCCCTCCAACTTTCGAAGAGGACTCTCGTTCCGCTCAACAATTCCTTTGGGATGAAATAACTGTTCAAGCACATCACAGATCAGTGCTTGCACGAGATCCATACCGTAGCAGAGAGTCTGAACGGCAAAAAACTCATTGTACTTGTCCACGATGAGTCCAGGAAGGAAATCGCTCTCACTGTGAACAAGTCGAAAGGATTTCGCGTCGGGATAAACGCGTGTCCGTAGATTGAGAGCATCAGTGATCCGACGCTCAAAGAATCCGAAGTCAATGGATTCTCGTTCCTTCGTCAGAAACCGAGCTGCGATCAGTGAATGCGGATTGTAAAATCCAAGCCCGAGAAACTTCCCATCATTTCGAAGTATCTCAACAATGTCACCAGCGCGAATATCGCCTGCCGTCTTCTGAATCTCATTACTGAAGATCCATTGATGTCCAGAGACGACTCGCCTCTCCTCGTGCTTCTTGAGAATGATTTGTTTGGTCATGTCAGCGATGCATTATGAGTAAAGAACAAAGCCTGATCGCGCATAGCGCGACCAGGCCTTAAGAGCGGGGTTGACGAGACTTCCCGACTGAGTCGGGACGACCTCATGCATTTCGAACGATTTTTCGGTTGCGGGGTTGACGAGACTCGAACTCGCGACCTCCTGCGTGACAGGCAGGCGTTCTAACCAAGCTGAACTACGACCCCTTCGCACGTGAATATACTATTTTCCCGAATCAAAGGCAAGAAGATTCTGTAGCGAATGCTGAAGAGCAGCAGACGCCGTATGTCCTTTTGTGAGCAGATCCCTAACGAATCCCCGAGTTTATCCATTCGAAGGTTTCCAACTCACGGTTCGTTGCCTGCCTGTCATGCAATCGGCTTCGCCTCAACATGCCATCATTACTGACCCGCACGGAGCCACAACTCTGCTCCGACCAGCTTCCCATCCGAACTCTTGAGTGCGACTTTCTGCCTCACCTGTGGGACAAAGTCATCCGCACCAAGCTGAGTTGTTGTTCCATCATCCGCTCTGAGAAGTAATTGGAATATATTCTCACCGCCCGGAGCAGCATGGTTAGCTATCGCCCGAACAGTCTCGACTTGAATCCTGTTGCCATCCCAAACTAACGGGCCACCGCTCACTGCGAACTCCTTGTCAAGCGAATCGAGAAACATCTGACACTTATCCACTGATACAGCTTCCTCCAGAAACAGCGGGTTGACCGTAAGATCCAATGTCTGCCACTGTCCACTCAGCTTCTGCTGAGGTACTCCACCAAATTCCCCATCTAGAGGATAGGCATTGAAGAACGTCAGTTGGTTAGGCTCGCGTACGCCTGCCGCGGGACACGAAAACCAAGCCTGCCGCATTTCGGGCGCTCGCGAGTAAAGCATTTGGACGTGGATAAACCCAGTGCCCTTGATCTTGGTTGAGAGTACCCATTCGTTACCCTTCTGACGTAGGCTTGCCCACTCCACAGAAAATGAAGCGTCTGTCTCCGGTTGGTCACTGTCGCACCAGAACTCTGCCACGAAATTGCCAGCCATCTGGTTGAGAGGCGCCGCAGGAAAGATCAGGTAGAGTTCATTGCGGTTGAAAACGTCTTCAGGGTTTTTGATTTCTTCGACCGTGGCATAATTGCCATCATCCTTCGTAATGTTGCTGCTCACATCTTCTTTCAATTCTTGCCCATTCAGGCAACCCCAACTCGCACGCGTGAAAATAATCAGGGCTTTGGAAGGCGCAATGTCGTTTGTCGCGCACCCGATCTGGGCAATGCCAGCTCCAACTAGTAGAATACCAGCGAAGACTTTTAGAAAGACAGAAATGCTCATAATTGTGATCCTCCTCTTTTTCAAGAAGCAATCGGAGCCGCAACCAGCGAGTGTCACAGCTCCGATGCATCAGGCAAGAAGTCCGTTACAGCGAGCCCTTGGCAGATACACTATAATTACCACCGCCCGGATTACCAATTACGACCAGCACTATCTGAGTCAACTGACCAGGCGTAAGGGTTTTCGTGAACGAGTAATTATCATACCCTCCTGCTGGTGTGCGCTGGTAGGTCTGCATCACATTGTTCTTGAGTTGAATGATAGCGTAGCCATAGTTCTTCGTGGCTGCAGTCACGTTGATCTCTGCCTTTTTCACTGTTGCTCCAATGTTGAATACATAGTAGTCAGCGCCATAGGCAGCAACGGTACCACTCGTCGAGTAGTTCGTCCCGACATTAAGCGCCTGGGTGGTTCGCGGCACGGTCGCAAGCGGTCCATACGTGACACCGCCGCAAGTTCTGGTCCACTCATCTTCCGTATAGTCAAAATCTGCGGCGGCATTAGAGACGTCCTTGTAGAAGTTAGCGAAGTCCCACCATCCAGCAAACTGGTCGAAGGAAGAGCCGTTAGGCACACGGGTCTTGATTACGGTTTCAGTTGCGCTCTTCATATTCTTGCCGTTGGTCTGATAAGTTGACCACAGCAGCTTGATACACTGCTTCTCCCCGTTGCCCCGTTCACCTAAGTAGATCCAGAAGTGACAAGCATCGTAACTCCGGCCGGTGATAAGAGCCACGTCTGGTGCTGCTAGCCCCGCGTTCACCCACCAACCTATATAATCTCCCACATTACTCGCCAGGTATTTCTGGCTCCAGCTTGCCGTCCCCTCCACTGCCCATTTCATGTTCGCCGTCCCAGTCACGTAACCATAGCTGTACTGGACACGGTGGAACAGTTCATGCACCGGCACCGACTGGCGCAAGCAGGCATTCCTGACCACCTTCTTGGAACACAGATCAATAGAGTTTATAGTTGAAGCGGTTGAACCGTAGAGTGAAGTTCCGAGGTAATACACATTCACGTCAATTAGCTCCTGTCCACCAGACGTATAATGCTTCGGCTTCGTGAAGTTCGTCGTATAATTGCTCCAAGCATTGTTCATCACCGTCGCTGTTGCCTGAAGGTCGGCCAATGTCACATTGTTATCAGGATTTGGATCACTAGTGCTGTACTTGAACTTGAAATGACCGCTTGTATAAGTCTGGGAGAGCATTGCAGTGGCATCAGAGGCTGCTTTGTCCACTGCGTCACGTGCCTCATCTGAGATATCCTCATTCGAGAGCGCGGCGTACAAGACACCATAGATATGCTCTCCGCACATCTCTCTGATTTCCTCACGTCCAGCGGCAGAGTAGAGTTTGTGAGCAAGATCGATGAGTAGTTTGCTGTCTCTAAGTACCTCCGCATTATCCCCAAACAGTTTCAGGAATTCGGCACGGTGAAGCACATGAATGATAGTATTGGTTCTCGTCAAATGGTGCTGTCGGAGTACTTGGGCTTGCTGGAATTGAGCCCACAACGTGGATGTCGTGGTCATTCCGACCAGCACCGCCGCTATCAACGCTAATAACAGGCGCTGATAGACACGTTTGGATTTGCGTTGCATAACTGTACCTCCTTAATGAAAGTGATTGATGAGTTTGGTTAGTTTGAGTTGATGTCCCGTAGCCAACAGGGCTGCGAGTTAGTTATTGTCGCACTGGAGCTCCGCTACAAAACTGTCAGCGGTTTGGTTCACTGGTGTTGCCGAAAAGACCAGGCAAAGCTCATAGTGGTTGAAAACGTCTTCCGGGTTTTTGATTTCTTCGATCGCAGCATAATTGCCATCATCTTCTGCAATCCTGCTCCTAGCATCCTCGTTTACATCTCGCCCATTCAAGGAACCCCAGCTTTCAACGGGCGACCGATCCTAACCCTACAGGTGCTTGATGAACGGCGATCTCTCTTCTGCAGGGATGCTGGCTTTGCCGCCTTCTTCTTCTCAGATTACGTCAGTGGCACGGTTTGGTAGTTGAACTCCGAACTTGGCGAATCTTCACCTTGATCTGATACGTCTTCGCAGGGGGAACGTCTTTTTCCCATGGGCGTACGTACTGGAGCTCAAGTACGATGGTACCTGCCCTCTGGGCTTTGAACGAGAAGAGTTGATGTTCAACTCCCCCTGCCAATCCTTGTCCTGCTTCTAATACAGGTTCCCCCAAAGGTTTCAGCTTGATCGTATCGTTCCTAACGATCTGCCAGCCATAGCCGGTTCCAGGTTGACCTTCCAGTCTGACGATCAGGATATTCCCTCTTGCAGTGCCAATCCTCTTCCCGCTGTCCGCATCTGTCACAACAACCGTATCTTGGCATATTCGCGTAGCAGTGGGATGTGTGTACGCTCTTTCAACGGTGCGGAAGGAAACCAGTGAGAGAAGAACAACGGTGAACGTAGAGCATACCCATCTGTGTGTGGACATAATCTAGACCTCCGTAGAAGAATGGTGTTTCGAAGTCTTTGCCCTCGCGACATCCAGACTGCGTCTACATAGTTAAACTATCCATACGACCTCGAAGTTTCACGTGGGCAAACCGCATCCGCATTAGGCGGCAATGGCTGTCCGAGCAAATCGGACAGCCATTGCGCTTGGTCTTGAGCAAGATATTTGATGCTATGCCTTCACAGCAGACCGGTTCCACCTTGCTCTCGTCTCTTGCTCCGCTTCTTTTAGCATTGATCCGGGGACTTGGTCGGAGTTACGGATCCCTATTGTCTGCAGAGAATCTTCACCATAAATGTCCTTGCAGGAGGTTTGTCCTTTTCCCAGGGACGAGCGTACTCTAACCGCAAAGTGCTTGGACCCGTCTTCAATACTCTGAATTTAAACACTTGGTGTTCGATGCCTCCCCCCAGTCCAGTCCCCGGCTCTACCCCCGGAGCGCCCAAAGACCTCAGCCGCGTCCTGTCTCTCTTTGTGATCTGCCACCCGTAGCCGGTGCTTATCTGCGCCTCCAACCGCACTAGCAGAGTGTCACCCTTCATGATCTTCACGGTATGCAGGCTGTCTCGCTCTGTTACGGTTACCACCTTCTTCGAAGTGAGCATAGGAAAACCGTAGAGTTTTGGTGGCAATGTCGCAATCACCATTAAACAAATGGCGACAGCAATAAGACGCAGAAACATCAGTCTTAGCATATCTCTATTCCTCCTCTGTTCCATTCTTCCACTAATCGAAGCCCAAAGAAGTTCCCGATCATTCCACTAGAACTACATCTTGTTCAGCTGAGGAAGCTTCTTGAGCAATAGAGGATTTTCGGGAGGAATAGGTCTGAACTCAGGGTATATCAGCTTCAGTTTGTCTATGTTGACGGCATAGTAGTTCGACTTTGCCCTGACCCATTGCGGGTTGAGTCCGACGTTACCGGTACCGTATTTCACATATATATAGCCCCTCTCGGTGCCGTAGCCGCAGGTCTCGCCCCAGTTTGTTCCCCATGAGTTCTTGATTATCCAGGCGGACTTGGTGTCGTTCCATCCGATGATTGTCACACAATGGTTCACGTTGTAATAGCGGTTTCCATCGCTGCCCGTGACAATGAGTGGTGGGTATCCTCCGTCATAGACTCCGCCGGTGTAATTTTGCATAAAAGAAGTGGCAAGGATGCCGACTGCTAACGGTCCATAAGTGCACAGCGCTTCTTTGATCTGAGCAACGCTGGGGATATCAACTTCGGGATGAACAACGCCTCGAGCGACGGCACGACATGATGTAGCCACGGCCGTCTTGCATGATTGCGAATGAGCCACGTAAGGATAAGCGGCTTCTGATGCGGTGCCATGACTAATCAGCCAGTCAAACACACCGGTATACCAACTGCCTCCGCATCCTCCGCAGCCGCAGCAGTCAAGCACGCATTGTTCCGAAGCGTTGATAATTGCATTGTTGCGTATCGCATAGCTTGCCTCGTAGGCCGAAATAGCGGCAAAATCCCAACAACTGCCGCAACCGTCTTGATCCTTTACAGGACTCACCTTTCCACTCTTTCGATAATCAAAAGAGCCGGAGGTCGCGGCACACTTGAGAAGCACTTCCCACAATTGCAGGTTGGGATTGGCTTTCAGAAACAAGTCTCGCGCCTCGTTGTCAATCTTAAGCATCTCCGCAGCGTGAGCGACTTGGGCTTTGGATAGTTCCATCAAATTGACTGGCGGCTTGCCTCCCGCGAGCTTGGCCAAATCCATTTCCGAGGGCTTCGTGAAGCCAATCGTGAAGCTCCAGTTGTTGTGGGCGATCTCGAGTCGCAGCTGCTGCAACTTCGTCTTAATGGAATCAGGAGCCTTGAGCTCTCTTGTTTTGAAGTTGATCTGTCCCCCCTGCGTCAGCTGGCCGAAAAGCGGCAAACTCCACGTCGCCATGGCCACTATCAACAGGACGCACATCATGAAACAAACCTTTTTCGACATATGACCTCCATAGAATCCTTTGTGGAAAATTGTGAACTAGGCAAATGAAATTACCTTGTGGTTGCGTATTGTCCAGTGCTGTGACACTTTGAACCTGCAGCAGTCACATTTCTGCAGAACTGAGTTCTGCGCGCAACCACACATGTCGCGGTCCGTCGCGGATGCACAGAGTTCGTCGAAATCGGAGCCGGTCATAAGTCCCGTCGCCTCAAAGCGCACCTCAAACGATCGTTCCGATTGCCGCGCACAGACCAGCGTTCGCTCCTCCTCAATGAAAGAATTGATAATTCTCAGCGCCATGTCGCTAGTTGTTCGAATCTGCTGTGGCAGAGTCATCGCACGGATGTAATCCTTGAGGATCACGCTCGTGAAATGCGTAGTAATCCAGATCAGGCTGCCACAGAAAATTCCTTTGCTCGCTAACATCACCTCCTTGGATAGCAGTGTGGAATAAGACGCAAATCAACGCAAGGCTTGGATACGTTGCTGATAACAGCTGCCTCGCCTGACTAACTTATCACAAGAGTACTAAATAGCCAAATCCTTGTCTGCTCAACCAGCGGTGCTGAATGACAAAACAACAGAACACAGGGATCGTGAACTCAGGGAATATCGCTCTGTTCGCGGACATGGTGTGCATCAGGCTGCAATGGCTGTCTGATTATCCTCGACCTCCTCTCAGTTCAGCGATGAACCGGACACTCGATCTCGTGAATTGGATACAGGTTGATTCTCGTTTCCTCCACCGCGTTGGCTTTCTTCTTCTAATCCCCACCTAAGTCTAATTTGACTACTCCTGGCTTATCACTCCATCAAGCTTGCCTGTCCAGTTCGAGTATTTGCAGGTTTGCAGATCAATAGATGCCTGAATGACTCCCATTGCGCGTAAATGCCATCCTTCCGTTGTACTTGAGGCACCCTTGCCGTCTATGTAGACCTCTGCATGCTGACGATTGCAGCAGCGGTTTGTTCCTTGTGGATTCGTCCCTACCGTGCCGCGATACACATCGCCGGAAAAGAGATTCGCCCCTGCTGGATTTGTCAATACCCATGTACCGATATTGAAAAATGAACCCCGGGGAACGTTCGCGCACGCGCCTGCATTATCAATCCGCACGATGCGATGCACTTGAACTTTTAGCAGCGACCCTGCTGGAATAACCGGAGTCTCATCACACGGTGTATTCGGAGTCAACTTGACAACGATGGTGTACTCACTCCGGTTAACCTTCATAGTTCCAAGCACACAGTTCTCACACTTCATGACATTGTGAGTGGCGAGCGTCAAGTTCTTGGAAAGAATTCTGATGCTCGGGCATGCAGCAGCTGCAGCCTCCTGTGCAATCGCACATGGTATGTAAGCAAAAAAGCAGAGAACAAGGACAAGAGAAAAACTGCGGATGAAATGTTTCATGATATAATCCTCCTTAAGGTTAGAGACCTGAAGAATGCAGTGAATTAGGTCAGCTTAGTGCAGAAAATTCCTTTGCTTGATAACATCACCTCCCTTCGAGAACGTTGTTGAAGCAATCGTAAATTAGCATAAGGTTAAGATGTGTTGCCGGCAATGCTGACCACTCAAGCCAATTGCGGCAATCTATTCCACTTTCGTCGTTCTGGCGAAGTCAACGTAGAAATCGGCACCATCAGAAACAGAATAGATGACAACTTCATTCGCCGGTGAGATACCATTGCAGCCTCGGATGAGTTCCCATCTTCCTATCGCTGAATTGGTGTCATCAATGCCGCCGTTACCGCCATTCCCAGTACCGATGCCCACCCTGCCGCTCTTGACGAATACCCAGGCGGACGAGATGACATGTTCTGGCCCGGTGTTTAATGGGAGAAAAACCTGCACTAAACCGCTGTAACTGCCAGTTGTTGTAACATGAATCATTTTTGATGAGCCACCTCGGCGAGTTCCAGAAACTAATTCTGTTGTGATAGTTGCAGGTCCGTTGTTATACAAAGTCCAATTTGCAGCGGCTGAATTACCTGCAAATTCATTTCCCGTAAAGGTTGTGGATGTGCCACTCGGTCCGACCGTACTGAAGTCAGGATTCTGCAGCATGTTTGGGCTTCCGGCAAGGATTTTTTCATCTGGTATGCAGACTAACCTAAATTCGGCTTTGTTCGATTGCACGTTGACGGGAGAAATGATCTGAATTGCCTCCCAGCCGTCGTAGCTTTTCCCCAGCATCCATGTCGTTGAAACCGGCTTCGAACCCGGTGCAGCAAAAGTTAAGGTCTGCACAGGTGCAGACGCATTATCACTGCGAATAAACTTGTATTGATACCTGCCAGCTTTATCCACGGTAATCGTTCCGCTGAACTGAACCGTAGTGGGACATCTTCCGCAATACTTACTCGGTGTCGCAGTCAATTGAGCCTTGACAGTTGGACCTGAGGAGCAAACCAACTTAAAGTCGGCTTTGTTAGATTCCATCTCGTTCGGTGACAAAATCTTGATTGCTTCCCATCCTTCATACGAGGGTAACTCTGGACCACCTAATGTCCACGTGGTGCTTACAGGCTTTGACCCGGGTCCATCGAAGGTAAGGGTCTTCACTTGAGTGTCTGTCGCTCCATCGCTCCGAAGAAAAATATATTTGACGATCCCTTTTCCATTTGCCGCAACTTTCCCTTCAAACTTGATTACCCCTGGACAGGGACCTTCATACTTGACAGGGTTTGCACCCAGGTAGGCATCTGTCACCTGGAATTGCGCGTATAACGATGCAGTCGCGAACGCGACAATCAACGCCATGGCGGCACATAGCAATAGAAGATTTTTTCGACACATAATAACCTCCGTTTAAGACTGTGAGAGGTATAGTGAACCAGAATAGGCTGATACGCAGAATTTCTTTGCTTGCTAACATCACCTCCCTTCCAAACCATTGTGAAAGATATCGTGAATTAGCATAAGGTCAAGATGTGTTACTGGCGATGTTGGCAGTAAGACACGCCTGCTTGCCTTAACAACATCATTGTATATTCATTTCCTTTAGTCGCCGAACTGTGTAGCGACAATGGCAAGAAAGACTACGCCGCAACTATACGATCTCTTGGTTCAAGAGACAATGATTCCGCAAGTGGAACTATTTCTGAAGTACCAGCTTCCTCACAGCACGCGATGTCTCACCATTCGTTGCAACGGCGCAGAATTCAGCAAAATAGACGCCACTCGGTAATTGACCAGCTTCAAATCGAACCTCATAGTAACCTTCAGGTTGCTGCCCCTGAACAAGCGTTCGGACCTCTTCGCCAAGCATGTTGAAAACCCGCAACGTCACATAACTTGCAACGGGCAGTTGGTATCGCAGTGTGGTTGCAGGATTGAAAGGATTAGGATAGTTTGGGTAGAGACAAAACGCCATCGGAACAAGGTCTGTATTCAGATGGTGTTGATTTGCATAATCCTTCGTTCCGATAATTATCCTAAATCTCCTTTCCCCTGAACCCGCATCACTCAAGATCTTCTGCTGTTGTTTGAGATTGTAGGCATTGTTGTGGTCAACGTCAATGACGTATTGTTCGTAAGCAGTCGGTACACCTTCCAGACCGACAAATGCAAGTTCGACGTTGCTTCCTGCTTCCGCTTTCACGACAAATTCCCACGTATGCCCCTCCTCACGTGGAGGACGAATATCGGCAGTATATATGTCGTGGACCTGCCACTCGGGATGTGGAAAATAGAGCGAGACTCCACCTGGCAACATCGGAGGTTCAAACAAATCAAAATCATCTTTCTCCATCTGCGCACCGTAGCGAACACCGATGTAGTTTTCCTTGTCCGCCATTGCGTCTGTACGTGCAACAATTCGCATCTGCCACTCGCCCGATGACATGCTGCGATTCAAACTGTTCGGTCCAGCAGGTGCCTTATTGAAACCACCTTGAGGACTCTCAACCAGTTTCAACGTTGTCGCACTTGTTACTTTGATGGCAAGTCCCTCAAAACGTTTCAGCGTGTCACCACGCACCCATGAGCCGTTGAAATACCAGGCGTCGTGCAATGTATCGCCACCGCCTGAGCGCAATGAACTTCGCTGAATGTCAAAGCCGAATGGATTGCCGACAAGATTCCATCCGGGCTGCAGCTGCCAGCCTGGAATCCGGACGGTATTTCCTAAAACTGCGTCAATCGTCCCAACCGTAATGCCATCAGTGTTTGGAATCAGTGTTGAATTACGTGTGACAAGGAAGAACGCCCTTCCAGGAAGAATTCGCGTTGTGTCGTCCTGAAACTCCGTTAACTCCTGATACGTGTTATTCCTGTAGTCGAAAAACCGCCAGAGGCGAATGTTATAACTCCCGAGCGGCGCAAGCACAGAAAGTGGAAGTTTGCTCTGCAAGTCCAACGGCACAGAGAACAGCCGGTAGGCAGAGGCGTCTGTTCCCGCTGCAGTCTGGACACCACCGCCTGCCTGTGCAGGAACTATCACTGGCACTGAGATATAGGTCGCCGCGCCAACTCTAAGAGTATCAACATTACCTGCGTTATCTTCCGCGATAATGCGATAATCTATTCCTTCATTTGTCACAAACGAACCGGGAATATCTGCGACGCCCGAGTTGAAGGACACTCGATTTGTACTGCTCCATGGATTGCTCCCCGTCCGGTACCAGAGTTCAAATCTAGCCACACCGGACATCAGGTCAGTCGCGGTCGCATTGATTGGAATCGTTGACCCGATCTGCACCGGACCCAGAACCTGAGTGTGCGCAATTTGCGGGGGAACGACGTCCTTTGCCCCTGTTCCCACAAGTGTTACGATGACTGTGTCACGAAGTGGATTTGGGTCATTGCTAATGACAAGTAGTCTTGCGGAACGACTTCCATTTTGTGTCGGCTGAAATCGGATCCTTATTGAATCAACATGCCCCGGTACTAAAAGAGGAACGCTCTGGCCTGTCAGGACAAAATCTAACGAATCGCTCCCAACGATTTTCTCGCTTGCTATGATCAAGTTTGCTGATCCGGTATTCGAAATCGCGACTGAGAAGGTGACATCGCTGCCAACATCAACAGATCCAAAATCCAGTGTCGCCGCGCCAAGCGTGACTACCGGCGCGCCGCTTGCTGAACCTAATAGCGACACATTCAAAATCGGCAGGTTGTTTGCATTACTCTCGACGCGTAGGGTAGATGTTTTGCTCCCGATGCTAGTCGGTTGAAAACGGACGGTGACAATGTCCGATTGTCCTGGTGACAATGTGGTTGTGCTGGACTTCACCAGTGTGAACACACTCGAATCGCTCCCTGTGATTCGCTGGCTTGAAATTGTCAACGACGCCAGACCGGTATTTGAAATTGTTATTGATTGTTCAGAGGCACTTCCAGCACCGACCGATCCGAAGTCAAGCGATAGCGTGCTTGATGAGATTACCGCAACAACGCCTCCGATGCCCGCGAGTGCTATGTTCTTTGTTGGCGCATTTGTAGCATTGCTGACGATACTCAATTGGGCGTTTTTGGTCCCTGCGGACGTGGGCTGAAATCGAACAGAGATATTATCCGATTCACCGGGATTCAAACTTGCTCTGCAGAGTTTTGTCAGCGTGAATGATGCTGCGTCGCTACCAGTAATGGTCTGAGATGCGATACTCAGCGCGGAAGATCCTAAATTTGAGATCGTGGTAGACTGTGAGCCGTTCCCGCCAATGCTGACTGCCCCAAAATCAATTTGTTCACTGCTCGAGGCGATATTTGCCACACCGCCCCCCGTCCCAATTAAGACCGTCCGCGCTACAGGGTAGTTGCTCGCGTTGCTCAGGATCTTAAGAGCCGTTTCCTTGTGGCCAGCGCTCGTCGGCGAGAAACCTACGATTATGCTGTCCGTCTGGTCCGGACTCAAGGTGGTTGCACTTGGTTTCAAGATCGAGAATTGAGTAGAATCTCCGGTGGTCAGTGTCTGACTCGAAATCTGGAGATTTACGGCGCCATTGTTTCTGACGGTCACCGTCTTCTGAGAAGGACTGCTGACTGGGACACCGCCGAAGTCAACGGTATCTGCTCCAACCTCGATTGCGGAGACTCCGCCGCCAATCCCCCTCAGTCCCACATCCTGCTGTGGTTTGTTATTCGCGTCGCTCTGAATCCGCAACGTGGCTTGCTTGGAACCGGATGTTGTCGGCGCAAAACGGATCGTGATGAAATCAGATTGCCCCGGGTTCAGCGTGTTTGCGCTCAGCCGAGTTATCGTGAATTGTGTTGCATTGGGACCAACGATCGTCTGAGACAGCAGATTGAGCGCCGACGCTCCTTGATTTGTCACAGTTACGGACTGCTCCGCCAGTCCGCCAACGTTCAGCGCGCCAAAATCCAGGTCCTCTGTGCTTACCGCAATCAGGGGGACACCACTGCCGGTCCCGGCAAGGTTTACCGAGACCGTCGGCTGATTCGTGGCGTTGCTGACAATCCGGAGAGAGGCTGCCTTGTTTCCAATTGACGTCGGTCTGAACAGCATCCGCACCGTATCGGACTTTCCCGATTGAATATCTGTGGCAGAAAGCTTCGTTATACTGAACTGAGCCGCATCCGTGCCTGAGATTGTCTGACTGCTCAGCGTAAGAGTTGCAGTGCCGTTGTTCGTCACGATCAGTTGGCGCTCTAGACTGGCTCCGACATTGACTGACCCAAAGTTGATCGTACTTACGTTGACTGTGATGCTCGCGGCGCCCATGCCGGTTCCCATGAGCACGATATCTTTTGTCGGTTCGTTACTTGCATTGCTCAGGATGCGCAAGACCGAGTTCTTGATTCCAACGCTTATCGGCCGGAAACGTACAATGATGTTGTCGGACAATCCTACGTTGATTGTTGACCCGGCCTGGTGGGATATTGAAAACTGTGATGAATCCCCCGTCGTAATCTTCTGACTGCTGAGTATCAGAGGGGCCGAGCCAGAATTTGTGATCTTAACAGTCTGCTCAGCGTAGCTTGCAAGACTCACCCCGCCAAAATCAACGCTCGTCGTGCTAACTGCGATGGATGCGGATGCCCCTGTCCCAGTCAGCGAAACGTCAAATGGATTCTGGTTTGGTGCGTTGCTCTGAATGCGGAGATAAGCGCTCTTCGCGCCGGTGCTCGTCGGCTTGAACTGCAATACGATATTCCGGGACTCCTTTTCCTTCAGCACGTAGGAGCCGCCTCCGCTTATGACCATGAACTGTGTTGAGTGGGTTCCTGTTATTGATGTGGTGTTAACTGTCAATGGGGCAGGACCCGTATTTGTTAGTGTGTAGGTTCGCGTCGTTGAATCATTGACGGCGACTGTGCCAAAATTGACATTCGAGTTTCCGGTTATCTGAGGCGCAAGATATATAGCTATCACGCCAGCGCCGTACATGCCTGCGTATAGATAAGAAGGATTACGACCATCAAAGGCGATATCCCTCATAAATGTATTCGCATTCACCAGCCCCGGTATGAACGCTGACCATGAACTTGCCGCATTGATACTTCGGTAAGTTCCCCAGTCGGTCGCTGCGTACACAGTATTCGGATCGTTGGGATTAAGCGCAATGTCTTGGACATTAACATTTGAAAGACCTTGATTGCTGAGCGACCAGACATCTCCGCGATTTGTAGTCTTGTAGACTCCCGCTGTTGTACCAGCATACGCGTTTAGCGTGTTAACAGGATCGATAGCGATCTGGCGAATCGTCGTTGATCCCAGCGACAGAACAAGCGTCCAGCTCGTTCCTCCGTTCGTTGTGCGATATAAGATATTCGATGAGCCAGAGACGAGGCCCAAATACATAAGGTTGGGATTGGATTGGGTAACGGCATGCGCTTTGATGTTTGTGCCTGAGGGAAGACCTGCGCCGTTGAACGAAGCCCAGGTTTCAGCATAGTCCAGACTGCGGAAAATTCCTGCCCCGGACGTGCCTGCGTAAATTGTTGACGAATTGGTCGGATGTACGACGACGGTAGCGATGTTCGTGTTAGTCAGCGTTGCGCCCCCGGATCCATTCTTCAGCACCCAGGCACTCGATCCTACTCCTCCGGTCGAAGTCTTATATACACCGTTGATCGTCGCCGCGTAGAGAGTGTTTGGGTTTGCAGGATCTATTCCGATCGCTGCGACGGATGTGGACAAGGGTATGCCCGATGTTGCGGATGACCAGGTGGATCCGTAATCTACGGATCGGAAGATCCCATTGTAAGAAGAGGCGGCATAAGCCGCACTTATGTTTGAAGCAAAAGCGGTTACAAAGGTTGCATTGATGCCTGTGTTGGACTTCGTCCACGTTGCCGCGCTGTTGACGGTCTTGAAGACACCATCACCCGTCTGCATTCCCGCGTATAGCGTAGTTGTGCTTGCAGGTTGGACAGCCAGCACACCCGCATACAAGTTCGTAAGACCGGAATTGACCGTAAACCACGCGCCGCCGCTATTTGTAGTCTTGTAAATTCCGCCCCCGGAAGTGGCTGCGTAGAGAGTGGTGCTTGAGGTAATGACGAGCGAGAGCACAGTACCCGGATTTGACGCACCGCCGACAGCACTCCATAATCCTCCGCTGTTGGTAGAGCGATATACTCCGCTGTAAGTTCCGGCGTACAGAATCGCCGCACTGGAGGGGTCAATGACCAAGCTTTGGATAGTAGTTGTGCCGGGAATTCCGGAGTTGCTCGCAGCCCACGTCAAGCCGGCGTCTGTGGACTTGAAGATTCCGCCGTTTGTCGTCCCAGCATAAACAGTGTTTGTGTTGGATGGAGTGATGGCAACGGTTCGGACATCAGTTGATGTCAGACCTGCATTACGAGGTATCCACGTAGTGCCTCCATCGGTCGTCTTGTATAAGCCCGTGGTCGCTCCGACATAAACCGTGGTGATGGAGTTCGGCTTACAACCACTGCACTGAAGTAGCCGCTGGTGGATACCCCTGATGTTGCGGCGAACCAGGAGTCACCGCGGTTTGTGCTCTTGTAAATGCCGTTTGATCCGATGCCGGCATACAGGACAACAGAAGAAAGACGCGTACCGGCTCCGATAGAATGTGAGTTGATCCACGGAATTCCTGCGTTTGCTGGCGTCCACTGATTTCCGGCATTCGTGCTTCGATATATACCGTTGTACGGAGTAGTGCAATATACGTAGTTCACATTCAGAGGATCAACGACAATCCCACTGACATTTCCTCCGTATGGACCATTCGTCTGAAACCACGTATTGGGAGTTTGGGCTTGTAGCGCAATTGCGGCAGAGAGAAGAAAACAGAACAGAAGCAGACATCGGCTTTGCGCATGTGCCACGATAGTCAAAGTGAGATGCTTGCTAATGCCCCTCACCATCGCCCGGCTTCTTTGTTCTGGTTTGTTCATATTAATCGTAACTGATCTCATCATTACAGAAGAAGAATCTTAGGTCTTGCATCGTCCGACAAATCCTGTCTCCCGCAAACTATGGTGAAGGTCCTGATTGAGGCGGTTGTGGCGGCAACGGAAGATTATTCGAAGATGCTTCAGTTCGATTTCCGAACAGAATCGCGGCAACAATTGCCCCGCCCGCGAGTATAGCAGAACCTATAATCCATAATACGGTCGTCTCGCGGTCCTGAGGCGCTTTGGTAATCTTCTTCGTTGGCTTGGATTCTGAAATCAATCCCAGCACGATTCTCCGAATCCTTTCCGAAAAGGTCGTATCATAAGTGGAGTATGGATTATAAGCCAGTACCGCCTTTCCCGTTCTCTTCAATAGAATGTCAGTAAGATAAATGTCCGCAAACATCGTAGTATCACTGAACTGTAACACCTGGCCGTAGAAGATCTTCCTTGCACCCAACTGACGTGCGATGTCTGACCAGTAACTGCTATCAGTGGAAAGTTTGTCCAGAGTAATTTGGTTCTGGCTCATCTGAGCTTCAGCAGTCATCCTGTCGAGAATCGCCAAGTTAGTGTCTGCCACAAGATGTGCATAGATAGAATCCGCTATCCGGGCTCCTTCTCCCTGCAGACTGGGATTTGCTGCTCCAAGCTCGACAATTGCGACTACGGTCTGCTGCCTGACGGTTGTACCCCCAGTCTGAGTTTTCGGAAGACTATCCACGGCGATTTGGGAATACAGCAGATTCGTCCACACAAATGCGAGCCATCCGAAAACGAGGAAATCCCTGGTTGCTCTAGCCATGATTACCTCAATTCTTCATAATAGAACGTCCAGATCTCGCTTTTCCCCTCGTTGTCGCCGAGCGCGTTACCAAATTCATCGTATGCTTGTACTTGCCACGCATACCGAGTCTTATTCTTAAGTGGTAAGCCGGCGACGGGGTAAACGAATGTGGTGACAGATAGCCCTTCTTCTCTATAGTGAGCCAGATTCGCTGATAAGGCCCGCAGGGGGCTCTGGCCGGCAAAGATCTCGGTTATTCTTATGCGATACATCACTCTAATGCCCGGTTTGACGGACGCCGCGGTCCACTGAAAAAGGGGGAACTTCGTGGTCACATTTTCGCCGTCAGCAGGATTGACCAGCGTGGGTGCAAGGGCGAACTGTAGGAGGAAGTTGCTGCAGGTGGTAACGAACACCTCAGAAGTCTGAGATATAATTTTCACACATATTTCCCACTCATCATCTGGAAGTCTCCGGGAAATCTTCACATCCCCACCTCCCTCCTTGAGAGCATTGATGACTTCAAAGTTGATGAAATCTTTCGGGAAGAACACATTGCCGCCGGGCTTGATTGTTCCTCGCCTGCCGCTACTTGTGAGCACGAGTCCTGTCTTGTGCCCGGCAACCGAAACTTCAAAAGAGACCTGAACGGCTGTTTGGGACATGTTGACGACAGAAAGACGTATCTGGTTAGGATCTCTCTCCCAGTCACTGATATAAGAGCTGATGACGGGCGAGACGATTAACCGAGCCGTTAGGACCGGCTGTGCTGATGATCTTCCTGTGAGTAGAGTAGAAACGATGGCGATGGTTAGTGCAAAGATTCTTCTTGACATATCGGCAACTTCCCTGGATGTTTCTCTTTTGTTAAAGACCTCTTGTGTATCGCAGATATCCGACAAATTCGTTGTAGCTTTTCCCGACTTTGTCTGAGTAAATAGTCTGGCGGGCATCAACTCGGATGTTGTCCGCTTTGGATAATCTATATGTAAGGTTGAGAACAAAGTCCCAACGATTATTGTCGAGTAGAGAAGCAACCTCCGACTTGGCGGATGTGAAGGTTACGTGTAAACCATTCGAAAGTCTGTTCTTGAACATGGTCCAGAGGAAACGGACCGTACCCGAATGACGAGTCGAGTTCTCCAGCGCCGTTTCGCTCAGCAGCAGGTTGTATCCGGTGAACAGAGTTATCGGCAATGGAAGACTGAGTATATAATTTGCCCCAAGATTCAAAGTGCTGAAATCATAGAGTTGCAAGCCCAATGCCTTTCTATCGTTCAGTGTCTGGACAGAAGCGACAAGGTCGAAATGATGGACCGCATTCTGTGTGAAAATATCTAATGAGGGCTGAATGAAAAACGTGTGTGTGATGTTATCGCGCGCAAGAGAGTCAGAAGGCGCGTCATTGGTTTCCAGCAAGAGCGAATAAGTTGTGCTGACGTAGAAGAAGTTTGTCGGGCGGACTACGATCATCGTCCCGACTGTTTTCTGGTTTGTTGTCAGCGATCTGTCACCTGAGAGATTATTCCAGCGCTGTCCATGGAACAGACCGAGATTGATCCGTCTGTCCAGGAAGTAGAAGCGTGAGTCTAATCTATATTCTTGCCAGTCACTGAGCAGGAATCCGACGCCGAGGGAGTTGAACCCAGAATTGACGCGCGAGTAATACGCGGAGTAGGCAGAGTTTTCGAAGTTCAGACGCAGGTCTTCTTTGAACAGGTAGTCGAAAGACGAACTTGTATGTTCTTTGAAAACTCTTTTGAGGAAAGGCGGGAACTTCTCGACATTGATTTCAGAACTTTCCAGATCGCGTGTATTTGCACTCCCCACAAACTCGCTCTTGAACTGTAGTCTATCCCAAAGTCTGAATCCCAGATCCCAGCCCCCCATCAGATTCTCTTGAGGTGTTGTGCCAAAAGGAACATTAATTGATCCGAGTTCATCCTTCAATTTAACGATGCCAATGTGCGTGTAGAACTTATCCTCATTCTCATAGCCCAATCGGGTGGCATACATCCAGCGCCGGTACATTCCCGGACGGTACGCCGCCGAATCCCCCTCCAATGCGCGTTGGTTTTGTCCGACGTTTATCTGAAATCTGAAATTGCCGGGAGAGAGCATAATTCCCAAACCGCGGGTCTGAACTCCATTCAGTGTGTACTGTGAATACATCGGGTAATGATCGCCGACGTAAAGCTGAAACCAATCTTTCTGCGCTTCCAGCGAGAACCTGTTGATGTCTTGCATATCGGACCTCATCTCCGATGAGACGAAGAGATCTACATTCGTCCGGATTCCCCAGAACGAACCGCTGCCGCGCAGGAACACCCGTCCTGATGAAGGCGGTCTGTCGCCCAAGACGGTATCCGGATTTTCGTAGACTTCACTGTAAACACCAACTGAATCGAAGTCAAATGTAACTGACGAGGAGTCCGTTATACCAGCGCTTATCTGTGTCGAGTCAGTGACTTGAGCGTGCACTGACATTGCCGATAGCGAAGCCACGGCAGCGATCACCGCCGCTTTCAGATAAATGCCCGCGAAGAACAATCTTGAGGGGTACTGCGTCTCTGCGTGTTGTTTCTCCATAATGGGGAATCTACAGAAGCAGGCTCAACCGGATACTGCATGAAAAGGCTATAGCCATATGGGGCCGTTTCGAAAAGTACACCAATGATTTCAAACCAGGGATTACTTCGAGGTCAAGTCGCTACTGGCCAGGGTGGCGGAACTTTGTCCAGCCACCCGTTCCAGCGACCAACATCCGTCGGGCGGGGCTTGAATCCTGTCCGTCGCTCCAGTGGTACGCGTGCCCTCTGGACACCTGAGTATCCGGTTCCCCGCCGCAAGTGGCAGCGCCTATGCTTGTTCTGAAACGTTGCAGGAAAAGTGCAACAGATCCCTTTTCAGTCATCCCCGGTTAGAGATGTCGTCACAAAGGAACCACGGATTACTGCTGACCGCAAGGTATCAAAGCCACACTGAAATCGTTCCAATCCCAGTCCCCGCCATGGCACCAGTCTTCACAGAAGATAAGATAGATGGTTCCTGATGGCGGTATAGGCCGAGGTGGTTGACCATCACATTTGCATGTACACCTCGTACCCGGATTCGATGTGTACCGCGCTGTGTAAATGAAAAAATGTTGCGTGGGTGCATCGCAGTTCTTGGCAGGATCGCAGAAATATAAGCCCCCCGTGCCAATGAAATTTCCAAGCGGCGAATATTGGTTGTCCAGCCAGAAGCCATGTGGACCGAATCGGTCTGGAATTTTCACCATCCACGCTGGATTTGGGGGGAGCACTGTGGCGGGATCGGGTCCTAATGTTGGAGTGAGCAAACAGGGATCGTAATAGACTCCCCTCACGATCGGGTACAAGGCGCAGCATCCCACAGTGAGTGAGTACCAACCGAAGTAATGGAATGCGCGACCAGGGGGACGTCGAGCTGGGTCCTCAGCATAATACATACAGTAGCATTTTTCCCTTAGAGGACACTTTGTTTCTTGGACTGAGGCAGTATCAATGTTGATGTAGGGCATGAGCAGCCTCGCGAAATCCCTGAACGCAGGAACGTCTCTCGGCGTGCGCATTGTGACAGCCTTCTTGGCTATGATAGCGCTTGTGTCCTGTTGGGCTCCAGCTGTGCCCTCCTGTGCCTGTGCATTCAGCACCATTACCAGCACGAAGCAAAGTATGATGCACGATAAGAGTTTGAAGGTTTTCATAATACCTCCTAGTTTTAGTGTGAAATAGGGTTAGTGAATCATTTGAGACTAATACTGTCAAAAGCCGGGTTGTCAGAATTCCATAACCATTGAAAAACCGGCAAACAAAGTCTAAGCTTCCATTTCCTCCTGTGTAACCTGCAGTAAGTCAATGTGCAGTGGTATCCTTTCGTCTGAGAGCATGGCAGAACTTAGCCCCCTAAAAAGAAAAAACCCGACACGCAATTCATATGAACAGCGTCTGGGGTTCATCAATGTCAAGAAAGACTGTTTAACACGTCCCCTCTTTTCACGGCCTGAGTTGTTCTCTTTTCTGCACAACTGGGGCACAGCGCCGTTTCCCGCTAAAGCAGGATCGCGTGCGATACTCGAACTGGGAATCCCCCAGCATACCATGTTGAACCATAGAGGCGACATATCCTCCCTCCAACAGAGTCAAACGTAGATTGGTAAGATCCTGGATCCGATTAGATGTTTAAGAGCTAATCCTCTCTAAGCCCCGCTGTGCAGGGTGGGTTCGTTCGACCGTGTCTCGTACGGAACGGCATCTAGCGCTTCAGTCACATGGGTGCCGCACCGCAGGCTAATTGTAGTCTGGTCTTCACAATAGGTTCTTCATGTTCGCATGGGAAGGTACGAATTATCTGGACGAATGTCAAGAGAAAAAACCATTATCTCTGTCCATATCCGCGACACGGTCTTTCAAACAATCCTTGACTTTTACCCTTGAATGTAGTATTTTTGAGCGATGACCGAGAGACTCTATTACACGGACAGCTACGTCACCGAGTTCGAGGCGGAGATCACCGCGAAAAGAAAACTCGAGACCGGATTGGGAATCGTTCTGAACAAGACCTGCTTCTATCCAACTTCCGGTGGACAAGAACACGATGTCGGAACGCTCAACGGTGTCGAAGTTGTTGACGTGGTTGACGACGACGGTGAAGTTGTCCACGTGGTCACGAAGGACATAGCTGAAAGCCTCGTGAAAGGCAAGATTGATTGGGGGCGGCGCTCCGACAACATGCAACAGCACACAGGGCAGCATATTCTTTCAAGAGCGTTTATCGTTGAATTGGGCTGTGACACTGTTTCGGCACATTTGGGCGAGGAAGTCTCAACTATAGATGTTGATAAGCACAGGCTGAGCTACGATGATGTGAAAAAGGTTGAAGACACAGCAAACAGGATTGTAACGGAGAATCGGGACGTCATCATACGCCTTGTGGATAAGGGCGATTTGGATATCACACAGCTTAGGAAGATGCCAAGAGCATCAGGCACAATTCGGATCGTCGAGGTAGATGGCTTCGATGTGATTCCATGCGGCGGCACGCACTGCCGAAAGACCGGGGAGGTGGGCATCATCAAAATTCGAAAGTGGGAGAAAGTAAGAAGCAATTTCACGCGGGTCGAATTCTACTGCGGTAAGCGGGCACTGGTTGACTACCAATGGAAGAATCAGATGATCAATGAAACCGCCGGTGTGTTGACGATTAAGGATTCCGATCTGAAACTGCATGTCGAGAGGACCCTGCAAGAGGCTAAGGAAAAGCAGAAGAAAATTGATACGCTTACTGTGCAGCTCGTGGAGTATGAAGCGAAGGAGATATTCAAGAGCGCTGCACTGATGAACGATGTTTGGATCGTGAAGAAGGTCTTTCAGGGTAGAAGCATCGGCGAAGTCAGACAGCTTGCACAGAAAGTCGTAGCCCATGGCAGAGTAGTCATCCTCTTCGGTGTGAAAAGCGACAAAGCCTATCTGCTGTTTGCGCGTTCGCCAGAGGTGAACCTGGATTTACTCAATCTCTTCTCCAACGTTATCCCCATCATTGATGGAAAGGGAGGAGGCAGGTCGGATTTTGTGCAGGGAGGCGGTGAGCGAGTTGAAAAATTGGAGGAGGCGATCGAGTTTGCCTATCGGAACCTGGATGTGTAGTACGTCGTCACTGTTTCAAGATGTTTTTTCCTTTGGAGACTCGATTCTCGCGCTGAGAGAGAAGAAGAAAGTAGTCTGCGGACAGACATATCTTTGGTCAGGATGATGCAGGTTGGAGCTCACATTCTTGTTAGCGGATATGTACAAGGAGTAGGATATAGGTACTTCGTCTATCGTCAAGCGACGAAGCTCGGGTTACCCGGCTATGTCCGTAACACGTGGGGTGGTGATGTGGAAGTCGAGGTGGAGGGAGACCGCTCGCTTATCGAAGAACTCATTAAAGAAATCAAAGTCGGTCCCAGGAGTGCGGAGGTCACTGATCTGAGGATTTCATGGCTTGAATTTCAGAATCGGTTTCAGTTGTTCGAGGTAAGATACTGACTCGAATCGAACCGTCCGGAATGAAGCGTGGGTCGGCGAATCTGTCATCAGAAGAATATTGAATGCTATGCCCATTGGATTTGGTTATGATGTCCACCGACTGGTCGAGCATCGAAGACTCATCTTGGGAGGAGTGGAGATCCCCTGTGATAAGGGGCTGCTAGGACACTCCGATGCAGACGCTTTGCTCCATGCTATCTGCGATGCACTCCTTGGTGCAGCTTCCCTGGGTGATATCGGCACACATTTTCCCGATACCGACGATGCGTACAAGGATATTCCCAGTCTTGCCTTACTCGGAGAGGTCGGTGAGTTGATTAGGCATGCTAACTTCCGAGTTGTCAACATTGATTCCATAGTTGTGCTTCAGCAACCGAAGATCGCACCGCATATTCAGCAGATGCGGGCGAATATTGCTGACGCATTGCAGCTCGATGTAGGTCAAATATCCGTCAAAGCTACTACGACCGAGGGTCTGGGATTTACCGGCACGAGCGAAGGCATTGCCGCTTATGCCATTGCGTTGTTAGAATGGCATTGACAAGGAGGTTTGACTTGAGTCTAGAGAGTATCATCGAATGGATCAATCAGCTGAACAGCACCTGGATCTACGTTGCTGTTTTTGCGATAGCATATGTCGAGAACATCTTCCCACCGTTGCCGAGCGATGTGGTTGTGACGTTCGGCGGTTATTTGGTTGGAGTAGGGCGAGCGGACATTGTTGCGACGGTGCTGTTTGCCACAGCCGGCAGCACAGCAGGATTCGTGACAATGTACGGCGTTGGAGATCTCTTCGGCAAGAAAATCTTGGAGCAGGGGAAGATCAAGTTTCTTCCAGTAGAGCGCGTCGCGAAAGTCGAAGAATGGTTCAACAAGTATGGATACTGGATAATAGTCGTAAATCGTTTTCTTGCTGGTACCCGGGCAGTAGTGTCATTCTTTGCTGGTATGTCCGAACTAAGACTCTGGAAAACAACTATCTTGTGCTTTTTCAGCGCACTCCTGTGGAATACGATTCTAGTTTCGGTCGGGAACATGCTTGGACATAACTGGAGAGAAATCGGGTTCTATCTTTCAACCTACAGCCAGGTTGTAACAGTCGTTGTTATCATCGTCGTCCTCCTGTTGGTTGCGAAGTACTTGTATGGAAAGAGGAACATAAAGAAATAGACGCGTATCCACATGGGTGAGTTCTTCATTTCAGTTGACAGAGGTCTCTTCTATCTCATCAACCAGACGCTGCACAATCCCCTCTTCGACGTCATCATGCCTTTCATTACCGACTTCAAGTGGCTCTATCTGGGATTATGGATATTTCTGCTGCTTCTAGGATTGTACGAGGGTAAGGCGAAAGACAACTGGCACAGTTTTAAGATGGCATTTGTAGCGTTGATCCTCTTCGTTCCGCTAATCACCTTGAGCGATCAACTGAGCAGCAGTGTTATCAAACCATTGTTTGGGCGAATGCGTCCTTGCCACGTATTGCCAGGGGTGAGAAGACTGACTGACTGTGGACCGGGATTTTCTTTTCCATCGTCACATGCTGTCAACAATTTTGCAGGAGCGACAGTCCTTTCCTTCTTCTTTCGTAAGCAGACCTGGCTCTTCGTGCTCATTGCCAGCACGGTTTCTTATTCACGCGTCTACATCGGTGTGCATTATCCTTCTGATGTCATTGGTGGAGCGGTCGTTGGTTTTGTGTGCGGAGTCATTGTTGTTGTGCTCTTCCAGTTGGCTAAACATGGTATCAGTTCAATGAGAGAACGAAAGGGGAAGGCAGCCACGTCTCCTTAGAACCTGCGACAATAATCCGCACTGGTCTGTTATGCTAGAGGATGCGATGTATTTCTTGGCACAAACAACGGAGAAGCATATTGTCAGATAATTTCCTTGTAGAGCAAGAACATCAAGCAAGACGAGAGGTTATGTTCAACCTCTCCCTGTCACTCTTTTCAGGCATCCTGTTGGGCTTTGCGTTTCCGCCCATCAAGCTCGGCATCCTTGCTTGCTTCGGATTCGTCCCTCTCTTCATTCTGCTGGAGCGTCTCGAGAAATATGGTAGAGCTTTCCGCTATTCGTATCTGACCTTTTTCATTTTCAATGTGATCTCCATCAGTTGGATTGGTGGTTGGACTGTCGCAACAGACAAGTTCCTGATGCTTGCATGTGTTGTCCTTCTCCTTGTACATCCGTTATTCTTCTGCGTACCGATGCTTCTGTATTTCTTCATGAAGAAACGGCTTGGTGAAGGCACTGCCCTTGCCACATTTCCGTTCATCTGGGTTGCCTTTGAGTACCTCCACTCACTCGGTGAACTCGCGTTTCCTTGGCTCACACTCGGCAACACACAGACGTATGATGTCTATCGCATTCAATATATCGCCTACACAGGTGTCTATGGCATCTCCTTCTGGATCGTGTGGATGAATGTAGCATTCCATTTTCTTTATGCGAAACTTGCGCGTCGAGAGTGGAAGAATCTCTCTTGGCAGTCTGCTGCAAGCATTGTTGCCATTCTTCTCTTCTATTTTCTTCCTGAGTTCTATTCGCGGCATATCATACCTGCTTCTGAACCAGAGCATGAGAGACTGAAGGTGGGCATCGTTCAACCTCACATTGATCCTTGGGAAAAATGGGCGATGGGCGGATTTGACCAAGTTCAGTTGTGTTTTCGTATGACGAGGGAGCTTGCTGCAGGGGATGATCTTGATCTGGTGATTTGGCCGGAGACGGCGGTCACTTACTATATTCTGCTGCCACGATATCAGCGCGATTACGATCTGCTCAAGCATAGCGTTGACAGCCTAAGCGTCCCGCTGTTGACAGGTTTTCCAGATGTGACATATTATCCGAGCAGAAAGGATGCGCCGGCAGGAAGTAAGCAAATCAGTGAGACAGATCAGTTCTATGATTCCTTCAATTCGATCATGTTGCTTGAACCTAAGAGCGCTGTGATTCAGCGCTATCACAAGATGAAGTTAGTCCCATTCAGCGAGCGTGTCCCATACGCTGAGTCCTTATCCTTCCTCGTTGATCTGGTCAAGTGGAATGTGGGGCTTTCTGGTTGGGGGATTGGGAAAGACAGTACAATCTTTGAATTGCATGATCAACATGCCGCTTCTGCGCCGGTCGCTCGGTTCTGGGCGATGGTCTGCTACGAATCCATTTATCCCGGTTTTGTCAGTGCCTTTGTGAGAAAAGGGGCGCAGTTTCTCGTTGTCGTCACCAACGATAGCTGGTGGGGGAAGTCTTTTGGACCTTACCAGCACGCACAGTATGCCGTGCTTCGGGCTATCGAAAATCGTCGCTCGATCGCCCGGTGTGCCAACGGCGGCATCTCCTGTTTCGTTGATGCCTACGGACGGATGATCGCTCCCACAGAACTGTACACGCGCGTGACTCTCGTGGGAGAGGTAGAACTCAGAGATGAACTGACCTTCTATGCGAGACATGGAGATGTGTTTGCGCTTGTTTGTTCCTATCTTTCAGGGTTGTTTCTGATATTCATGATCATTCTAGGAATATTGAAGAGGAGAACACAATGAGCATCATTGACCTTCGCAGTGATACCGTTACGAAGCCATCTCCTGGGATGAGGAAGGCGATCGCAGAAGCGGAGGTTGGTGACGATGTTTTCGGAGAAGATCCGACGGTCAACAAGTTGCAGCAAAGCGTTGCAGAGATGTTGGGTAAGGAGCAGGCGCTCTTTGTCCCAAGCGGTTCGATGGGAAACCAACTTGCTATAAAGTCGCATACACAGCCTGGGGACGAAATCATTGTTGAACAGTATTCCCACATCTTTCACTATGAGACTGTAGCTCCTGCAATCATTTCTGGCGTGCAAATTTACACCATCCCCGGCTGTCGGGGTGTCATGACTGCTGAGCAGATCAAGCCGGTGATTCGCTCGAAAGCTTACTATATGCCCAACACAAGATTGATCGCGCTGGAAAATACACACAACCGTGCGGGCGGTACCATCTTTCCAATCGAAGAAATCGGACGCATTCGAGAACTCGCTTTGGATAACAATCTGAAGATGCACCTTGATGGGGCGAGGCTCTGGAACGCCTGCGTCGAGACCGGCATCAGTCCAAATGAATATGCACGGCACTTTGATTCCGTTTCAGTGTGCTTATCGAAGGGATTGGGTGCCCCCGTTGGTTCGGTGTTATGTGGGGACGCGGGTTTCATTGAGAGGGCACATCGCTACAGAAAGATACTTGGTGGAGGAATGAGACAGTTGGGGATTCTTGCTGCAGCAGGATTATATGCGCTTGAGCACAACATATCTCGCCTGAAGGAAGATCACGAGAAGGCACGACACTTCGCTGAAGAGGTAGGGAAGATTCCGGGATTTGAAATTGACATGGAAACGGTGCAGACGAATATCGTCATCATTGACATTGGGAAGGGGAACGGAAGCACTGCCGATATACTCCAGGTACTAAAGAAGGAAGGGGTATTGCTCACAGAAGGAGGCTACCGGAAACTTCGTGCCGTAATGCACCTCGACGTCTCATTGGAAGAAGTGAAACAAGCAGCGACCATTATTCGAACGCTCTTCGGATGATGCTATCCTCGGGGGGCACGCTGGATTCCCATTGCTGCAAAGAGAACCAGTTAGCAGTCCAGGTAGATACTCTATATCATAATCAAAACGATTGTTCGTAATGCTTTTCGCGAGTTTGCGGGGGCTTGACAATGAACCTAGTTGAACAACGTAGGAACGAAACAATGTCAGACGTCTCAATGACGAATTCTCAGAAGGACACGTGGATGACCCTGGCACAAAGGGACACTTGGCGCATTTTCAAAATCATGGCTGAGTTTGTGGATGGATTCGAGGAGATGGCAAGCATCGGACCATCAGTGACGATTTTCGGTTCAGCGCGAGCAAGAGAAGGAACTAAGTATTATGAAATGGGGGTCGAGGTTGCAAGAGAACTCACTGCCCTAGGGTACGCAGTGGTCACGGGAGGTGGTCCAGGAATCATGGAAGCGGCAAACAAAGGGGCAAAGGAGGCGCATGGTATCTCTGTTGGTCTAAATATTGATTTGCCGTTTGAGCAGAGACTCAATCCCCATGTCGAAAGAGGAATGCAGTTCCGACACTTCTTTGTCCGTAAGGTGATGTTTGTGAAATATGCGCAAGGGTTTATAGTTCTGCCAGGTGGATTCGGTACATTGGATGAGTTCTTTGAAGCGATAACACTGATTCAGACGCAGAAAACGCCGCAGTTTCCTGTAGTCCTCATGGGCACTGAATACTGGGAAGGACTCATTGACTGGTTGCGAAACACTATGCTCGGTGCAGGAAACATCTCGCCAGCAGATATGAATATCTTCACATTGACTGACGATCCGAAAGAGGCGGCAGGTGTTATTGACAATTACTTCAAGCGTCATCGTCACCTTCTTAATTTCTGATAAAATGATGAGACCACTAGGAATCCTTTTTTCGTTCTGTTCAACCGCCGTGCTGCTGTCAGTTCCCCGCGACGGTTCGATGATAGACAGTTCAGACGCGCAAAGAGAAAGTGCATACGGGAAAGCGATCCTGATTCATCATCTTCCGGATACACTTTCATTTTGCGGCGAGCCTGTGCCGCTTCAGTATCAGGATGTGCGGGAGCGGATGGAACGGGAATTCTATACTACACTGCACGGCGATGCCCAGATAGTCCTTCTCTTAAAACAGGCAGGAAGAGTATTCCCATTACTGGAGGAGAGACTCCATCAGGCAGGTTTGCCCGATGACATCAAGTATTTGGTCGTTGCCGAGAGTGGACTTCGTAATGTCGTTTCAGCAAAAGGAGCAGCCGGGCTGTGGCAGTTTACGGAGGATGCTGCCAGGGGAGTTGGGCTTGAAGTCAATTACTGGGTTGATGAGCGGTTCAATCTGGAGAAAGCAACGAGCGCTGCGATGAAGTTCCTACGAGATTTGTACGGCCGATTTCGTAGCTGGACGTTAGCGGCTGCGGCATACAATGCGGGTCCAGAAAATATCATAGACAATGTCAAGTTTCAATGGGAGGGAGACTATTACAGGCTCTTCCTCAATGAAGAAACCTCTCGGTACATCTTCAGAATTGCCGCCCTGAAGGAGATATTGTCACATCCCGTCCAGTACGGGTTCATCCTAGACAAGGGAGAAGTTTATGAACCGTATGATGTTAAGCAGGTTGAAGTCAATGCACCCATCCCGAATCTTGCGTTATGGGCAAAGGAACATGGAACATCGTACAGAGACATGAAGATGCTCAATCCGTGGATACTCAAACGCAAACTGCCGCACGGTCAATACGTGATAACAGTTCCTCGTGCAGCAAATCCACAGGTGATTGACCTCTTGAAATATGATTATGGTGAAGTGAAATATGAGGACGAGCCTAGGAACTCGCGAAGGCGATGATTGTGCTGGAAATGTCTTGATTTCGAGGAAGCTTGCAAACCATGTTTCTTCGGTTAGGCGTTCTGAACGCGAGAATTTTTGACTTTTTCCTTGCATGTCACAAGATAATTTCTTATATTCTCGCTGTACTTGATGGCCCATAAGGGCTATTTTTTTTGGTTTAGAACAGACGGGAAACATGAGTGAGCTTCTTGAGGATATGAGGCGGCAGATCGAACCTGTTATTGAGGCAAAGAACGCATATTTGATCGAGGTGAATCTGCGTGGCGAGAGGAACAGCAGGATATTGGAGGTCCTTGTTGACACCGATGCTGGAGTCACTCTTGATGAGTGTGCTGAAATCAGTCGGCACATCTCTGCGGTGCTTGACAGAGAAAACCTCATTGAAGGAAGGTATCGTCTGGAGGTTTCTTCTCCGGGTGTGTATCGTCCTCTGAAGCTGCGTCGCCAATACAAGAGAAGCATCGGCAGGCAACTGAAGGTGACTTGTCATGGTGATGACGGAAAGAAAACGACTATGGGAGCGCTGGTGGATGTCAACGAAGACGGTATAGTCCTCAAATTCAAGGATGGACAATTGATGGAAATTCCATTCGACATCATCGTCGAGTCGCTTGTTCAATTGGAATTCTGAAGTCCTTACTATCGTTATACAATTCTTGGGAGGATGCAAAGATGAATTACGAAATTGTCGAGTCTTTCAGTCAGATGGTCCATGAGAAAGGGATCGACAAAGACTTGTTAGCCAGTATCATCGAAGAGATTTTTGGAATGATGGTAAGGAAGAAATACGGAGCGAACGCGAATTATGAAGTGATTGCAAACATGGACAAGGGTGACATTGAGATCTATCTCGAGAAGACAGTCGTAGAAGTGGTCAATGATCCCGTTACCGAGATTGATCTGCAGACTGCCAGGGAGAAGTCTGACGAGCCGTTAGAAGTAGGCGATGAATATGTTGAGATTGTGGATCTCAAGGATTTCGGCCGCCGGTTAATCGTTAGTGCAAAACAGAACCTGAATCAACGAATCAAGGAGATTGAGAAGGAAATTATCTACAAAGAATACAGCAACAGCATCGGAGAGATCATTGTCGGCGACATCTATCAGATCAAGAGGAATGAGATCCTCGTCAATCATAACCGCAATGAGCTGCTGATGCCGAAGAGCGAACAGATCTATAAGGAGAAATATCGCAAGGGAGACACAGTACGAGCTGTCGTGAAGGAGGTGAAGAAAGATTCTGGATCGCCAACGGTGATCATTTCCCGCGCAGACCCCATGTTCTTGGCAAAACTGTTTGAGATTGAGATTCCTGAAATCTATGATGGCATTATTGAAATCAAAGGCATTGCGCGCGAACCGGGTGATCGAGCGAAGGTTGCTGTTGAATCACACGACGATCGAATTGATGCCGTTGGTGCGTGTGTCGGTATGAAGGGAGTGAGGATCCATGCGATTGTGCGCGAACTGAACAATGAGAACATTGATGTGATCACGTACAGCGATGACCCCGTGGTCTTCATCACGCATGCGCTTGCTCCAGCAAAGTTGAAGAAAGTCGAGGTGGATGAGGAGAACAGAGTTGCCCAAGTCTATGTGGACACGGATCAAGCGTCGCTCGCGATCGGAAGGAATGGTCAGAATATCCGATTGGCATCACAACTGACAAAACATAGGATCGAGCTTGTCAAGGAAGGCAAGCCGGAAGAGATAGCGGAGGAGGAGAGCGAGGAAGAGGTTGATATCGAGCTTTCAGAATTCAAGGAGGAGCTCGGCGAAGAGGTGTATCAGAAACTGCTGGAGGCAGGTTACCAAACCGCGAAAGAAGTGATGGCAGCAGAGCGAGAGGTTGTGAAAGCCACGTTAGAGGGCATTGAGGGGATAACTGACGAGAAAGTTGCGGAGATCGTTGAGATGATGAAGAAGGAGTTCGAAGAGAAGTAATGGTGTAGCCAACTCTGAGAATTTCTTTCATTGAGTTTCTTAGGGGCTTTAATGACAGAGAAAGTTGAGCAGAAGAAAAAAATCTATAAGATAGCGACCGAACTCAACATCGGAAGCGACGAGATCATCGAGTACCTGAGGAAGAAGGGCTACGAGGTTAAGAGCCATATGTCGTCGGTTGATGCCGAGATGCTTAGCAAGATCATGCAGCACTTTCGGAAGGATAAGGATCTGGCAGAAAGGCATCAGAAGAAGCTTCGGACGATACGGGATCAGAAGAAGGGGACTGAGAAACTCGAGGTCACCGCGAAGGAACCGAGGATTGGAAAACCAAAGGTGGAAGAGGAGATCGCTGTCAAGGAGAAGCCGACTGGGGAAGCCCCCAAAGAGGTCGAGAAAGTTGTCAGAGGAATCTCGCCGATTGTTGTCGAGCCGGTTGCGGCGGTCGGAGCCCCTGGCAAGGTGCAAGAAGAAATCACAGGCGCGCCTGCGCTGGGAGTTGAGGGAGGAGTGGAGCAGCCACCTATAGCTGAGGTTGAGGGAATTCGCCCGATCTCGGAAGAGAAACCTTTGGTCACGTTGCGTATGAAAGAGGGACAGCGCAAAGAGATCAGAAAGGCTGCTGAAGTACCTGCCGAGGAAAAGCCGGGGATGAGATTGAGAGTCAAAGGCAAAATTGATCTTGCTGATGTTGGGAGAAGAGGGAGACGTGAGGGCGTGCTAGAACGGACGGGTCCGCCGAGTGGCTTGAGTGAAGGGACGGCGGAGAAAAAGAAGAAGAAAAAGAAAAAGAAAAAGATACGAGAGGAAGCCCGTTCGCAACGTACAAAGCAGGTGGAGACGAGCGAATTAGCCAAGAGAAGAAAAAAGAAGAAACTCAAAACACACGAGTTCAATGAACGTGAGGTGGACGATGCTATTCGTCGAACCTTTGCGGAGATGGACGAAACGGGTTTGAGCACTCGCGCCTTGGTCAAGCGTCGGAAGAAACGGGAGCGTCTGGAAGAACAGCAAAAGGCATTGGAGCGAATCGAATTGGAGAAGACAAAACTTAGAGTGACAGAGTTCATCTCTGTGAATGAACTGGCGAATCTTATGAACGCCAATGTCAACGACGTGATCAAGAAATGCATAGAATTGGGATTGATGGTTTCGATCAATCAACGGCTGGATAAAGACGCAATAACGCTGGTTGCAGATGAGTTTGGCTACCAAGTTGAGTTTCAGAAGGCATTCGCTGATGACATCCTTGTGGATCTCGTGGATAACATCAAGGATCTCAGACCTCGCGCACCGATCGTGACCATCATGGGTCATGTTGACCATGGCAAAACGTCCTTGTTGGACTATGTGCGCCGCAGCAATCTTGTTGCTGGTGAATCTGGCGGAATCACGCAACACATTGGAGCGTATGAGGTGACGCTTGATGAAGGACGGCAGATCACCTTTCTTGATACTCCTGGTCATGAAGCGTTCACTGCTATGCGCGCTCGCGGTGCACAGGTGACGGACATTGTGGTGTTGGTCGTTGCGGCTGATGATAGCGTCATGCCACAGACCATCGAGGCCATCAACCACGCCCAAGCAGCCGGTGTACCGATCATCATTGCCGTAAACAAGGTTGACAAGCCTGACGCAAACCCGAACAGGATCAAGCAGCAGTTAGCTGAACGAGGAATCTTGGTCGAGGAATGGGGAGGCAAATATCAATGTGTTGAGATTTCGGCAAAGTCGGGAAAAAATGTGAATGAGCTGTTGGAGAAGATCCTTCTTGAGGCGGAGATTCTGGAGCTGAGGGCAAACCCTCGCCGATCAGCACGGGGAACGGTGATTGAAGCCCAACTAGACAAAGGGAAAGGGATTGTTGCTACTGTCCTTGTGCGCAAGGGAACGCTGCGGATTGGTGATCCTTTCATTGGGGGAATTCACAGTGGGAGGGTTCGTGCGTTGCTTGACGAGCGAGGTAATCGTGTCGAAGCTGCCAAGCCATCTACACCAGTGCAGGTACTTGGGCTTGACGGGATTCCTCAGGCGGGCGATGAATTCATTGTCCTGCCTTCAGATCGTGACGCGCGCGACATCAGTGGTCGTCGCCAGCAACTGAAGCGTGAACAAGATTTTCGGCAGTTGCGATTGGTCACGCTCGATGATATCTCGCAGCAAATTCAGCAAGGAGGTGTCAAATTGTTAAACATGATCGTAAAGGGTGATGTTGATGGTTCTGTGGAGGCATTGGCTGATTCCTTGATGAAGCTTTCGAACAAGGAAGTGCAGGTTAATGTAATCCATCGGGGTGTTGGAGCCATTTCAGAATCCGATGTTCTACTGGCTTCAGCGTCAAATGCGATTATCATCGGATTCCACGTCCGACCGAATCTCAGCGCCCGAAAACTCGCTGAGCAGGAAAAGGTTGATATTCGCTTATACAACATTATCTATGATGCTATTAATGAGGTTCGAGATGCGTTGGAAGGCATGTTGAATCCGGAGGTTAGTGAGGAAGTGGTTGCAACTGTGGAGGTGCGTGAGACCTTTAAAATACCTAAAGCAGGAGTGGTGGCGGGCTGTCACGTGCTGGATGGTAAGCTTGTCCGTAGCAGCAGAGTGCGTGTCGTTCGAGATGGGATTGTAGCTCACGAAGGTGGGATTGCATCCCTGAAGCGGTTCAAAGAAGATGTGCGCGAAGTTGATGCAGGATTCGATTGTGGTGTGGGACTGGAGAACTTCGCCGATGTCAGAGTGGGTGATGTGCTCGAAGCTTACAAGACTGTGGAGAAGAAGCGTAAGCTCTGATAGAGGACTGAAAAAGGTGTTGACATGTCTATACGAACTCAGCGTGTCGCTGCAGTGATCAAACATGAAGTCAGCCAGATCATTGACCGCGACTTGCGGAGCGACCTTATGGCGTTGGTCACCGTCATAGACGTTCGCATGTCCGCTGACTTGAAGGTGGCTAAAATCTATGTAAGCGTCTTTAACAGCGGAAGTCCTAAACAGGAAATTGTGGACAGATTGAAGGGGCATCAGAAAGCGATTCGGTCACAGATCGGTGCGCATCTCCGTCTGAAATTCACTCCGGAGATCCATTTCTATCTGGATGAAACGCTAGACCGAGTGGAAAGGATCGAAAACCTCCTAAAGCAGATTCATAAGAATGACACTTGACGTCAAAGAAGGTGCAGTCCTCTTGATAGACAAACCGTTGGACTGGACATCGTTTGACGTCGTTGCGAAGGTTCGGAGCGTCTTTCACGTGCGAAAGGTCGGTCATGCGGGAACGCTGGATCCAAAAGCCACAGGATTATTGATCGTTTGCATAGGAGCCAAGACAAAAGAGGTCAACCGATTCGCTGATCTGGAGAAAGAATATCACGGTCTGATGGAGCTTGGTGCACTCACTCCCAGCGGGGACACGGAGACCGACGTAATCGAGCGTCGCACCTTGGACGGTATCACAGAGGAACGTATTCGGACGGCGTGCAACGAATTCGTGGGAACGATTGATCAGATCCCGCCGATGTACTCGGCAATCAAAGTTAAGGGAAAGCCACTCTACAGGATTGCACGCAAAGGGAAGACCATTGAGCGAAAACCGCGAAAGGTACATGTTGTTCAGTTTGCCCCCACAAAGGTTGAGTTGCCGTTTGTGCAATTCCAAGTTGTCTGTTCAAAAGGAACATATATTCGGAGTCTGGTGAGCGATGTGGGTGAGCGGCTTCGCTGTGGTGCGTATCTGAAATCATTGACAAGGACTCGTATAGGTGAGTTCGCGCTAGACCAGGCGTACAGCATCCATGACGTGGAGCGCTTAGCGCAACGTCAATCCGCGAAGGATTGAGATGAAGGTCATCCATCATTTACAGGATATTGATCGAGACCAAGCTTCGGTTGTCAGTGTCGGGGTGTTCGATGGAATTCACCTTGCTCATCAGTTGATTGTTCGCGAGATGGTGCGACATGCCTCCATGCGGAAGGGCAGAAGCGTCATTGTGACTTTCGAGCCTCACCCCCAAGAGATTCTTGGTGAACGTGCTGATCCTGTGAAGCTACTGACGACGCTCGACGAGCGTATCGCGCTCTTTGAGATGAGCAAGGTGGATGTGCTCATGGTTCTGCAATTCACGAGGGAGTTGGCTGCTCAGACGCCGCAGGAATTCGTCAAGAACTTCATTGTTGATAGGGTCGGAGTGAGTGAGATCGTCGTGGGTCATGATCATGGGTTTGGCAAAGACCGAGAAGGAGACATTGATTCGCTGCGGGAGTTGGGGAAGAAGTTTGGCTTTGATGTCACGCTCGTCCCGCCTTACAGTTTGAACGGGACTGTTGTGAGCAGCACGAAGGTTCGTAGGGCGCTGATGGGAGGAAACGTTGAGCTCGCGGGTGAGCTATTGGGACGTTCCTATGCGATTTCTGGCATTGTCGTTCGCGGAGACGGAAGAGGAAAACAACTCGGGTTCCCTACCGCGAATATCAAGCCGATCTCGGAGAAGAAGCTTGTTCCAAAGAACGGAGTATATCTTGTCAGCGCGTCCGTGGGTGGGAAAACTTATTACGGCATGGCAAACATCGGATTTCGTCCGACGTTCCATACAGCTCAACAGTTGACGGTAGAGGTCAACCTTTTTGATTTCTCCCAAGAGATCTATGGTCAGACCGTGGAAATCATGTTTCTCCGACGCATCAGAGACGAAAGGGAATTCAATTCAGAAGCAGATCTGATTCATCAACTAGGGGAGGATCGAACGCATTGTGCAGCACTGATGTCAGCCTTATTGAGCAAGAAATTGAAGACATGAGCTTTGGCGAGGATGTGGGCGTCAAAGTTCACAAGGTGAAATACAAGATGAAAGTAAAAACCAAGCTTACTTCAATTGATATTCAAGTAGATCAACTACAGTCTGTCCAACGATAAGGAGCGATCATGCCGCTTACGAAAGAGACAAAATCCGAATTAGTCAAACGATATGGAAGAGATGAGAAAGATTCAGGTGCCCCAGAAGTGCAGATAGCGTTTCTGACGGAAAGGATCAACGAACTTGCCAAGCATTTCGAACGACACAAGAAAGATCATCACTCAAGAATTGGTCTGCTGAGAATGGTTGGCAAGAGGAAACGGCTGCTGGAATATCTTATGGAGAAGGATATCCAGCGTTATCGAAAAATCATCGAAGCACTTGATCTCCGGAAATAATAGTCCAAACAGATGGAAAGGCTCCGTGGGATTTCCATCTGGCATTGTTTTCCATACTCTTGAAGGATAGGCTATGGTTTATAGAAAAGAGATAGATCTTGATGGCAAGCTGCTGTTGATTGAAACTGGCGGCTATGCGAGGCAGGCGAACGGCGGTGTGATGGCTCGTTTCGGTGACACGATTGTGCTTGCCACTGCCGTTGCAGCGGACAAGCCCGTCGAAGGTCAGGATTTCTTCCCGCTGTCGGTTGATTATCGCGAAAAGATCTCCGCCGCTGGGAAGATTCCCGGTGGTTTCATCAAACGCGAAGGGAGACCAACGGAGAAAGAGATTCTCTCGGCAAGGCTAATTGACCGTCCAATTCGACCGCTGTTCCCGAAAGGATTTCGATGTGAGACACAGGTGATTGTCTCAGTCTTCTCCTCCGATCAGGAGAACGATCCTGATGTCATCGGAGCTGTTGCAGTATCTGCGGCGCTCTCAATCTCCGACATTCCTTTTGACGGACCGATCGGTGAGGTGCGGGTTGGCAGGGTAGATGGCAAGTTTATCACCAATCCAACTTACCAGGAGCTTGAGAAAAGCGATCTGGATGTGGTGGTAGCGGGGACGGAAGATTCCATTGTTATGGTAGAGGGGGAGGCGAAGGAGATTTCTGAAGGAGATATGGTTGACGCATGCAAGTTCGCTCATGAGGTAATCAAGAAGCTTGTCGAAGTGCAGCGTGAGCTATCTCGAGAGTGCGGAAAACCGAAGCGCGAGTTTCAACCATTTACCATTGACGAGAACCTGCTGAACGACGTGAAGACTTTGGCTGAGGAGAAAATCGGACAGGCGTTCGGGACGGTGATGAGCAAACAAGAGCGAAGTGACACAATGGCGAGGATCAAAGAGGAAGTGCTCCATGCGCTAAGAGAGAAGTATCCTGATCAGGAACAGGTCATTGAGGAGGTTCTCCATGATATCGAAAAAGCTCACATGCGGGCACTGATTCTCAACGAGCACAAGCGACTTGATGGTCGCGGTCTTGAAGAGATTCGTCCCATCACCTGTGAGGTTGGTCTTCTTCCTCGTACTCACGGGTCATCACTCTTTACACGTGGCGAGACTCAAAGCCTGACGACGCTGACGCTTGGCACAAAGATGGACGAGCAACTCATCGAAGGGCTGCTGCCTGAGTATTCGAAACGGTTCATGCTTCACTACAACTTTCCGCCGTTTTCCGTTGGCGAGATAGGTAGAATCGGCGCTCCTGGTCGGAGGGAAATCGGACACGGAAGCCTTGCTGAGCGCGCTCTGAGGAACGTTGCCCCTTCCGAGAGCGAGTTTCCCTACACCATCAGGATCGTCTCGGATATACTGGAATCTAACGGCTCGTCCTCGATGGCGACCGTCTGCGCGGGAACGCTTGCATTGATGGACGGTGGGGTTCCGATTAGAAGACCAGTCGCCGGTATCGCGATGGGTCTGATAAAGGAGGATCAACGCGTAGCGGTCCTCAGCGATATCCTGGGTAAGGAGGACCACATGGGCGATATGGACTTCAAGGTTGCGGGCACGCGAGATGGCATCACAGCTTTCCAAATGGACATTAAGATCAAAGGCATCTCGTATGAGATTATGGAGATGGCACTTGCGGAAGCAAGGCAAGGGAGGATGAAGATCCTTGATATCATGGAACGAACGATTGCGCAGCCTCGTCCGGAGATTTCCAAGTATGCGCCTCATCTCTCGTCTATGAACATTCCAGTTGACATGATCGGATCGCTTATTGGTCCAGGTGGCAAGACCATCCGGCACATCGTCAAAGAAAGCGGTGCAGAAATCAACATTGAAGAGGACGGTAGGGTTGTGATTGCCGCGGTTACAAAGGAATCCCGCGATAAAGCGATAGAGATGATTGGAAAGATCGTTGAAGTGCCTGAAGTCGGCAAGGTCTATAAGGGCACTGTGAGGAGGATCGAAAGCTACGGCGCCTTTGTCGAGTTTCTGCCGAGCGTCGTTGGTCTGCTGCACATTTCGCAAATAGAGCATCACCGCATTGACAAGGTGGAAGATGTTCTCAGACTTGGCGACGAGGTTGAAGTAAAACTGCTTGAGATTGATGAAGATGGAAAATTCAAATTGAGCCGGAAAGCGCTTCTTGAGAGGCCGGCTGGTGAAGAAATTCAGCGTCGTGAGAGTGTTCATCGTGGGGAAGTTGGGCGTCATCGCGAAGACAGCAGAGGGAAGTCCGGTATCAGGAACGAGAGGCGGAAGCCAACGCGGCGGTAGCTGTGGCGGCGGGCTTTCAAAACGATCTGACTGCTCAGATGACACACAACATGCAAGCAGATAGAGAAGTATCTACCTGATCTGCGACATTTCGGTGTTGGAAACGAGAAACTTCTTGTTCTCCAAATCATCTTGACAATCTCTTGGAGACTTATTATATTTTCTTCCGAGGTTTCATCTCAGAGCGGCGAAAATGCTGCCGGATGGAAATAGCAATTCTGTAGAATCCAATCTTGAGAATCGCAATTCCCGACGCCCTGACAATGATTTTTCAACTCCGTCGAGACAAACCGTATTCTTTTATCGCTAACATACGCCAGCGAGGTGCACTGTGGCAACAGTAAAACTAGAGAATATCAAGAAAACTTTTGAGGGTGGGGTCGTAGCAGTGCAGGACATGAACGTCAACATTCAGGACAGAGAGTTCGTCGTGTTAGTCGGTCCTTCCGGATGCGGCAAATCCACAACGCTTCGGATGATTGCTGGGTTGGAGGAAATCACCGAAGGGACAATCTACATTGATAGTAAGGTCGTGAACGATGTTCCGCCAAAGGATCGGGATATTGCCATGGTATTTCAAAACTACGCACTCTATCCTCACATGACCGTGTACGAGAATATGGCTTTTGGTTTGAAACTCCGGAAATATCCCAAGCACGAGATAAAGCAGCGTGTTCAAGAAGCGGCGCAGATATTGGGCATACAGAATCTTCTTGACAGAAAGCCGAAAGCTCTGTCGGGCGGACAGCGACAGCGCGTTGCTGTAGGTCGCGCCATAGTAAGGAAGCCGAAAGTGTTTCTCTTTGATGAGCCGCTGAGCAACCTCGATGCAAAGCTCCGGGTTCAGATGAGGACAGAGATTTCAAAACTGCACAGGCGTCTGGAAGCGACAATGATCTACGTGACGCATGATCAGACTGAAGCAATGACGATGGGAGATAGGATTGTTGTCATGAAGGATGGATTGACACAGCAGATTGACAGCCCGTTAAGCCTCTACAATCATCCTGGAAATAAGTTTGTTGCTGGTTTCATTGGCAGTCCAGCCATGAACTTCTTCGAGGGCATGGTAACGCGGGATGGGGACCTTCATTTCAATCAGAAAGACCATGGTGTGAAGCTTTGGCTTCCAGACAGCTACCAGGAGCGGCTTAAGAATCATATCGGTAAGGAAGTGATCTTCGGTATTCGTCCCGAGCACATCTACGATGCGCGCCAATATGGAACCTCTGAAGGAAAGGCGAGAGCAAAGGTGCGGATCGAAGTCGCTGAACCAATGGGCAATGAGATCTTCCTATATTTCACCACCGGCGGCGCACAATCCGTCGCTCGGATTCCTGCCCATGAAAAACCCGAACCTGGGACTGATCTCGAACTAGTTATTGATACGACGAAAGCGCATTTCTTCGACAAAGATACGGAAAAGGCGTTGTAGGTGGTCCGATTTGAAGTGCAACACGAGCTGGAAAAGAGTCGAGGTATCGGGAATTCGGTCTCCATATCGGAGTGGCGCGCCCCCGTAGATGGGCTGGCGCTAACGAACGACGAGGTTCATGTCTGGCGCGTCAGATTGGAACCACCCGAATCTCAGTTAAGATATCTGCATCAACTCCTCGCTCCAGATGAACTGAGTCGTGCCGATAGCTTTTACCTTCCTAGGGATCGTGACCATTTCGTGGCGGGTCGCGGTGTCCTCAGAGCGATTCTCGGAAGATACCTCGGAATGAATCCTCGTGATCTCCACTTTTCATACAGTTCCTATGGCAAACCCTCACTCACGAGGGAGTGCGGCGGTGAGTGGCTTCGCTTCAATGTTTCCCATTCCCCCCAACTCGCCCTCATTGCCGTTGCCCGCGGCAGAGAGATTGGTGTGGACATCGAGCGCCTGCGAGCACATGCGACGACGTGGGACATCGCCGAGCATTCGTTCTCGCCCGGAGAGGTAGCCGCGTTGCATGCAGTCTCTCCTCATAGACAAACAAAAGCGTTTTTCAACTGCTGGACACGTAAAGAAGCCTACATCAAAGCTCGTGGTGAAGGTCTATCGCTGCCCTTGGACAAGTTTGATGTGGCACTCACACCCGGCGAGCCAGCAAGGTTGCTAAGTGCTGATGGGGATACGCACGAAGCATCCCGTTGGTCAATCCGAGAACTCAATCCTGGCGATGGTTACGTGGCTGCTCTCGCCGTGGAGGGTAGTCAGTGGCGGGTCCTATGCTGGGAATGGGTGTGGTAGGTTGGATCTACTAAGCCGCGCCTTATTATCCAGGCAGATGTGAATCTATCTATTATTCCACCGTCACGCTTTTTGCTAGATTCCTTGGCTGGTCAACATTGCAGCCGCGCTTCACGGCAATGTGATAGGCGAGCAGTTGCAGCGGAATGATTGCCACTATCGGCGTAAGGAACGGCAGCGTCTTTGGAATTCTGATGACAAACTCTGCAAGGTGGTCCAATTTCTCGTCTTCTTCATTCGTAATGGCGATAACTCGCCCGTTCCGCGCTCTCACCTCTTGAATATTGGACAAGATCTTTTCGTAAGTATCGTCATGGGGAGCGATGACGACGACGGGCATGTCTCTATCAATGAGAGCAATAGGTCCGTGTTTCATTTCAGCCGCAGGATAGCCTTCGGCATGGATGTAGGAGATCTCTTTCAATTTGAGCGCCCCCTCTAGTGCAACAGGGAAATTGTACCCTCTGCCAAGATAGAGGAAGTTGCTGCAGTGTTTGAACTCGTCTGCGATTCGTTCAACTTGGAGGGAATCGTTCAATATCTCCTTCACCTTCTCGGGCAGCGCCAGGAGTTCCGAACAGATTCTCTGTCCATCACCGACTGAAAGCGATTTCATCCTCCCGAGCATCAACGTGATTAGAGCCAGCACCACAAGCTGAGATGTGAACGCCTTCGTAGATGCGACACCGATTTCAGGACCGGCGTGAATGTACACACCGGCATCCGTTTCGCGCGCAATGGTGCTGCCGACGACATTGCAGATGCCAAGGACCGTCGCTCCCTTCCGTTTGGCTTCCCGCATAGCCGCGAGCGTGTCAGCGGTTTCACCGCTTTGACTAACCAGAAAGATGACGTCATCATCACGAATGATGGGGCACCGATATCGAAACTCAGAGGCATATTCGGTCTCCGTTGGCACCTGGGCATATTGTTCGAGCATATACTCCCCAACCAGCGCTGCGTGCCAGGATGTTCCGCAGGCAGTGATGATGAAACGGCGAGAATAGCGCATCTTGTTGATCACATCAGACAGCCCACCCAATTTTGCCGTGCCATCGTCGAGCAAGATTCTACCACGCATCGCGTTCCGAATTGTCTCTGGCTGCTCGTGGATTTCCTTGAGCATGAAGTGCGGGAAGCCGCCTTTCTCAATCTGTTCGATACCGAGCGTGATCTCCTGCACCTGTTTCTGAACGTGAACATCAGCAATGGTCTTTGTCTGAAAGTCTTCACGCTCAAGGATAGCCATTTCGCCGTCTTCTAAGTACACAACATGTCTTGTGTGGCTAATGATTGCCGCCGCATCAGATGCAACAAAATATTCACCATCGCCAATACCCACGACGAGCGGGCTTCCTTTTCGCGCCACGATGATTTTATCAGGCTCCCGGCTGGAAATCACCGCGATTCCATACGCACCGTCTACCTCACTCAACGCTAATCTCACCGCTTCACTAAGATCTTGCACCTGACTATACACGGCCTCAACAAGATGTACCAGGGATTCAGTGTCCGTGTCGCTGCGAAACTTGTGTCCATCACGTTCTAATTTAGTCCGAATAGCGACATGGTTCTCGATGATACCGTTATGAACGAGCGCAATGGTTCCACTGCAGTCGCAGTGTGGATGTGCATTGACGTTGTTCGGCGCGCCGTGCGTTGCCCATCGCGTATGTCCGATGCCGACTGATCCCGATAGTTGTGCGCCAGCAATCGCTTCCTCAAGCTCTCCGACCTTCCCAGCGCGTTTTTCGACGTGCAGCTTGCCATCGGTAATGACAGCCACACCTGCCGAATCATAGCCTCGATACTCAAGACGCTTCAATCCATTGAGCAAAATAGGAACCGCATTGAGTCTTCCTATGTAACCGACGATGCCACACATGATGGTCTTCCTTTGTCTAGTCTATCCCATGTCGAGTTTACCGCTTGCGGCAAATCATCTACTCTTCCACGGATGACGATTCTCGGTAGAAGGCGAACATTTCTCTGGCGCAGAACCCCCAACGGCATTGGCGGAGAGGGAGGGATTTGAACCCCCGATCCCACGAGGGGATACCGCATTTCGAGTGCGGCGGTTTCAGCCATCTCACCCACCTCTCCGAGTTGTAGCACATTACCTGGATTCCTCCAATGGAAATATACGAAATATTTTCAGAAAATCAAGAGCGGGAGAAGAGACGGTTCATTCTGCTTCATCCCACATGCGTCTATCGGCTGATCGGGTCGTCAATTCCCTGCCGCAAGGTGTGCCTTGACTTTCTCAAGATTTCTTCTATATTTCAAATCGGGAATTTGTATCATCCATTTTGTGTTTTTCAAGAATGGGAGAAATCATGTCAAAATCCTATAACATTATCACCAAGGTTGGAGTCTCCACGGTCAGCTTCTCGGATGCTGTCCGCACGATTGTGGAGGAAGAGAAAAAGGTGAAGACCGTCAGTTGGTTTGAAGTGGTCGAGCAAAGAGGGCGATTAGACAGAGACGGACAGGTGGAGTTTCAGGTGACAGTGAACTTGGGCTATAGGGATGCGTCTGCATGAGAAGGTCTCTGGTTTCTTGATTCGAGCACTTAGTAATTCCAAGAATGGATTGGGAGGACCAACGACTATGGTCAAGAGAAGAGCAGTGAAGAAGGTGACAAAGCGATCAAAGAAAGCGACAAAGTCGAGAGTGAGGAAGGTGGCTGCGTTGAAGGTTCTCGAATTGAATGTTGGGGACAAAGCGCCTGACTTCACACTCCCAGATACCGAAAGGAAGGCAAGATCACTGTCAGAATTCATGGGGAGGAAGACGGTTCTCGCATTCTTCCCGGGCGCCTTCACGAGCGTGTGCATGAAGGAAATGTGTGCGCTTAGAGACTCGTTGTCGCGTCCGGGAGAACTGAACGCTCAAGTTGTAGGCATCAGCGTTGATAGTCCTTTCGCGAACAAAGCATTTGCCATCCAAAACAACTTGAGCTTCCCTCTGCTGTGCGACTACGGCAGGAAGATCGTCAAACTCTATCAAGTTGCGTTGGCCGACTTTGCAGGGTTGCGCGGCTACACGGCGGCTAAGCGCGCTGTGTTTGTGCTTACCGAAGACGGTATCATAAAGTACAAATGGGTATCGGATGACCCAGGTGTCGAGCCGAACTACGACGAGATAATGAATGCTTTGGTGTCTTCCAGCTAGGGGCATTTGCTGAAGATGAGTTGGGAACGTGACCGATCGTGACGGGAGAGATCCGTCTCGAAATGCGACGGATGGGGCAGGACTTATTGTGTGTAAGGAATTCGTTCCTCTAAAATCCACACATCTATCCACAGATATTGGAAACGGCCGTGAGAACGATATCTGCAAGTGAGATCACCGAAAAAGTCAAGCAGATGTGCATTGAGGCGAACATCTATCAAGATGAGAAGATTCGCGAGAAGATGCTTTCAATGCTTCAACAGGAAAAATCTGACTTGGCGAAGGATGTTTTGAATCAGATTCTGAAGAGCGCTGAGATATCTGCTCAAGACCAGATGGCGATCTGTCAAGATACTGGAACGTCTGTTCTCCTTGTTGAGATAGGAGAGGATGTTAGTGTTGATGGAGCGAGAATTGATACCATGTCTCTCCTGACGGCAGCCATCAACGAAGGCGTACGGTACGGATACAACGAAGGGTACCTGCGAAAATCCATTGTCAAAGACCCCCTGCGGAGAACGAACACGGGAGACAACACGCCTGCGATGATCAACTATGAGGTTGTGCCTGGTGACAGACTCAAAATCGCATTCCTTGCTAAAGGCGCTGGCTGTGAAAACATGAGTGCGTTGAGGATGATGACTCCGGCGCAAGGTGTAGAAGGAATTAAGAGCTTCGTGGTTGATTCAGTTGTGAAAGCGCACGCAAATCCCTGTCCGCCGATTGTCGTCGGTGTTGGAATTGGCGGGAATTTCGAGAAAGTCGCATGGCTCGCCAAGAAGGCGTTGTTTAGAGAAGTCGGCATTCGGCATCCTGATCCGTTCTATGCGAAACTCGAAGCAGAGCTGCTGGAGGCAATCAACAAGACAGGAGTCGGACCGCAAGGACTTGGCGGAATCACGACAGCACTTGACGTAGCGGTCGAGGTTCTGCCGTGTCACATCGCGAGCATGCCTGTGGCGGTGAACATTGATTGTCATGCACACCGGCTAAGAAGAATTGTGGTCTGATTGCGTGATGGCATTAGCCTCATGGCATCTGGTTGGTCGGACAGAAACGCACATGGCACGCTGAGGATCGGCGACAAGGCACCAGATTTCGCTGGGATCACAGACTCGGGCGAGAAGGTATCCCTTATCCCTAAAAGATCTCAGGGGAAGAAGGTTGTCCTTTGTTTCTGTCCGAAGGATCACACGCCGGGTTGTACGAAGGAAGACGGCGGGATTCAGCATATCTTCACGAGAGTGTGAGTGATAAAGCACCATGACGCCAAAGGCGTCAAAGGCGGACGGACATATCGAACGGGTACTGGAGAAGATATAGACCGAAGTATCATAGCTTGTCGAAACTTGATGGGTTGGGCAAGAAGATAATCGTAAGTGTTCTGCTCAACCCATTTTTCGTCGGAGATAGCTCTCATGGTCAACTATCATCCCAAAACCGACGGGGATTGCACTGAATCGTCTTTCAACCAAGAGATACTGCTAAAACAGCTGTCAGTATTGGATCAGATTAGCGTATGATCTACGTTACGCGCAAGGCAGAATTCAGCGCAGCACATCGTCTGTTTAATCCGAGATTCAGCGATGCTGAGAACGAAGCCATCTTCGACAAGTGCAACAATCCGCTTGGGCATGGTCACAACTACGTGGTAGAAGTGACCGTTGCAGGTGAACCAAGCAAGGACACTGGGTACGTGATTGATCTGAAAAACCTGAAAGACATCGTTGACGCTGAAATCATTGACAAGGTTGATCACAAACACTTGAACCACGATGTTGATTTCCTGCGTGGGATTATTCCGACTGCCGAAAATCTTACTGTGGCGTTCTGGAAAGTCTTGGAACAGAAGATCCCTGGGGGAAGGCTTCACTCGATCAAGCTGTACGAATCGGACAAGAACTTTGTCGAATATAAGGGCGAATAATCATGGCAAGCGACGGAACCAGACTCCAGCAGTTTGTCAAAACTGCAGAGACAGACCGCTCCCTTGAGGACTTGATCAAACAGCTTCTGGCTAAGATTGATGAAGATCCGACGAGGGAAGGGCTTCTCAAGACGCCCACAAGGGTTGCAAAGATGTACGAGTTCTTGACGAAGGGATATCATGAGGACATCAAGAAGCTGATGAATGAGGCAGTGTTCGTTGAGAAGTACAACGAAATGGTGATAGTCAAGGAAATTGATTTCTTCAGTCTCTGTGAACACCATCTGCTTCCTTTTTTTGGGAAGTTCCATATCGCTTACATTCCTAATGGAAAGATACTCGGGCTAAGCAAGATACCGAGAATTGTTGAGGCGTTCAGCCGAAGGCTTCAAGTGCAAGAGAGACTCACACAGCAGATTGCAGACACGCTGTATGAATATCTCAATCCTGCTGGGGTCGCAGTGGTTGGCGAAGCCCGACACATGTGTATGATCATGCGTGGTGTGGAGAAGCAGAATTCCATTGCCACTACCAGTGCAATGCTTGGGGAGTTTCACGATGATCCTAAGACGAGAGAAGAATTCTTGACACTGATTCACAGCAAACTGGCGTGATATGGCTTCCAAGAGATCGCGTCCAGACCACGGTGAAACGGTAGTGTGGGTGACTGGTGCTGGAAGAGGAATGGGGAAGGCGATTGCAGAAGGTTTCGCCTCGATTGGTGCGATGGTCGTTGTGTCTTCAAGGACAAGTAAACAAATCAGCAGGACAGCAAGAGAGATTTGTAGAGGCGGGGGCAAGGCAATTTCTCTTCGATGTGACGTTGCCTCTGAAAAGAGCGTGGGAGAATCTGCTGCAAAAGTCCTGAAGAGGTTTGGAAAGATTGATGTCTTGGTGAACAATGCAGGAACGGCGTGCTTCAAGTCAGTCATTGACACTACCACAAGGGAGTTTGATGAGACAGTGAGTAGCAACCTGCGTGGATTGTACCTTTGTACGCGGGCAGTGCTGCCAGCAATGATGCGACAGAGGAGTGGACACATTTTCAACATTCTTTCTGTGGCTGCCACAACAGCATTTCCGGGAAATGCCGCATATGGCGCTGCAAAGGCGGGTGGATTGATGTTCACCAAGGTCTTGCGTGAAGAGGTGAGGCAATACAATATCAAGGTGGTTGCTGTGTTACCCGGAGCAACGGAGACGACGATTTGGGATAGTAGGACCAGGCAGAAGCATAAGGCTCTAGATGATGCATCCAGAGGATATCGCCAATGCGATCTTGGCGATCTACAGACAGTCGCCAAGAATGTTGACTGAGGAAATCACTGTGAGACCGATTCGTGGAGATCTGTAGTTCAGGACTCAGTGAAGAGGATCGTCAAGCCGATCGCTGTAAGGTGCTGGCGGCTGTAAATCGAAATCCGCAATCAAGAAGGAACAGGCGGCAGAGCAGAACATGAAATCACAGCAACCTGAACATCCTCTCTCGGACAAGGTCGCTCTTGTTACAGGTGCTAGCAAGGGGATAGGCAGGTCCATTGCTCTTCTGTTTGCTCAGAATGGAGCGGATGTGGTACTTGCTGCGCGAACGAAATCGAGTTTGGAGCAAGTTGCCGATGGAATCAAGGCAACTGGAAGAAAGAGCTTGGTTGTGCCCACTGACATATCCAGTGAGAAGCAAGTTGACAGTTTAGTGAGACAATCGCTCGAGGCATTTGGTAGGATTGATATCTTGGTGAACAACGCTGGACTTGGAATCTTCTCCAGAGTCGCCGAGTCGAAGATCGAGGACTTCGATTTGATGGTTGTCGTCAACTTGCGCGGTTTGTATCTCTGTACACGTGCCGTGCTGTCCTCGATGATCGAAAGAGAATCGGGTGTGATTGTTAACATCTCATCGCTTGCGGGCAAGAATGCAATTGATGGCGGAGCTGGATATTGCGCCACGAAATGGGCAGTCATTGGCTTCTCTCGCTCGTTGATGCTTGAGGTGCGTGAGCACAGGATAAGGGTGGTCACTCTCTGTCCAGGCTCCGTGAACACGAGCTTCTCAGATCATTCCAAGAACGCTGAAAAGATCTTGCAGCCAGATGATGTGGCGGCAGTGGCTTTAGCTGCTATCACGATGCCCGAGCGGGCGATGGTCAGTGAGATTGACATCCGACCAACAAATCCCAGATGATGAGGTGTCGGACATTTGCCTACATCTTGGAAGGGGAGAGATTCAGTCATACCATCTCATTCCTTCCAACTTCGAGTTCGCTGATGTTGCATAAACCTAGAATCCTTATCTCATACAAACTGAAATCCCAGATACTGCAGCTTATCAAGGAGCATTCCAGTGATGTGGAGATATCCTATTGTGAAGACGAAAAGGAGATGCTCGCTGTTTTGCCAGAGGCTGAGATTCTTTACGGCAGGTTGACGAAGGACTACTTCCTTCAAGCCAAGAAGCTGAAATGGGTGCATGTTTCATTAGCCGGCGTTGATCATGTGCTTTTCCGGGAGCTCGTCCAGAGCGATGTCATCCTAACTTGTTCCAGGGGAATTCACAAATATCAAATGGCAGAACTGCTCTTTAGCATGATATTCCAGTTCACCCACAAACCTCTTCTCCTCCGCAATTTTCAATCGAAGAAGCGATGGGAGTCATCCCTCTACAGAGACTTTGAACATCTGAGCGGGAAGACTATGGGGATTATTGGATTAGGGTCTATTGGTTCTCATATCGCGCAGATTGCCAAGAGCTTTGGAATGCGAGTCATTGGGCTGAGGAAGCATCTTGCTCCGGCACCAAATGTTGATGTTGTGCTGACCTCTGACCAGCTACCTCAACTTCTCCGAGAATCTGATTTCATCCTGATAATCCTACCGTTGACAAGAGAAACCAAACGACTGATCGGTGAGAAGGAATTTGCGTTGATGAAGAAGCAGCCATATTTGTTCAATCTCGGTCGAGGAGCCACCATTGACGAGACAGCGTTGATTGCTGCTTTGAAGGAAGGGAAAATCAAAGGTGCCGGTCTGGATGTGTTTGCCAATGAACCGCTGGAGGAGTCGAGCCCGTTGTGGGACATGGAGAACGTCATCGTCACACCGCATGTTGCTGGGCAGTTGCGTGACTACATGAGATATCCGACTGAGATCTTCTTAGAGAATCTAAGCCGGTATCTACGTAATCAAAGGGGGGAACATGATGTTCCACCCCTCCTCAACGTCGTGGACAAGGAAAAGGGATATTGAAAGAGGGGCAGAACACCGTCCTGCCCCATTTCTCCCCTTCTGACTATTGCGATCAATCCTCTTTCTCCATTGGAGGCTTGTGTCGCATCATCCCATGCATCGTCCCAGGTTTCATATGCTCTCTCGGTGGATTCTTTAACGCCTCCTTCCATATCTTCTGCTGTTCAGGCGTAAGAATTTTGTTGACAGCAAACCACTGTTCGATCCTATTCTTTACCATCTCTACGCGGTATTTTGCCACTTCATCCAGCTTCTTCATAACCGCCTCCTTGTTTGGCTCAGCAGCGCTAAGCAGGTCTCTCAATTCGATCCCTGCCGTCTGCATCTTTGCACGCGTTTGGACCTGCTGTTTCTCGAGATCAGACTTCATCTTTTCCATCTGGTTCAACTGCTCAGGAGTGGGCTTCAGTTGCTTGATGATGCCGTTAACCCGTCCCATCGGTTTACGCCCCTTCTGCTCTTGTGCGTTGGTGAAGCCGAGGCTGAAGAGTGCGATGACCACAACCAATACAATCGAGGTCAATATCCCTTTGTTCTTTCTCATGGCTTTACTCCATATCTGTTATTGATTCATGTTGATACAAGTTGACTGCTTGCTTGACATTCTTTTTGACATGGTTCAGGCGCAAAGGTTTAACTTCTCTCTCTCGGGCTAGAAAGGAACAGGGTCTGTGCAGGCTTGCTTTATTGTCACGATTTGCTTATATTTTCCGTGGCAAAGCAAAACTAACTTCAATAACCAACATCTCTGCATCTACATGAAGAAGCGTCGCTACTTCATTATCGGGACTTCCATCCTTCTCGCTGTCGCCCTGTTCTTCCTCATTCGTTCCATCCTGAGCGAGGACAAGAATAGGATCTCACGGATGGTTGGCGTCGAAAGCTACGAGGTTAGTTTCCTCGAAGCGATTCAAGCGAAGACAGGAAAGCCGTATGCCCAGCTTTCCGAAGGCGAAAAAATGGCAGTGCTGGCTTCAATGCTGAGAAGCGATGATTTCGCGAATCGTGTGATTGCAGTAAGATACCTGTCAGGCTCACCCAACAGAAGTGCCGCCGTTGAAAGCATTGTTCCGGTGCTTTGGGATGAAAGTCTCGAAGTCGTGGAGGAAGCTGTCTTCGCTCTCAAGCGTATAGGTGACTCAAGAGCATTGGCTGCTCTGAAAAAACTTGTTGAGACAGTCTCCGAAAAGCCTGATGCCAGCATTCCTCTATCCGAGATTCAGACTGTCTCAGTGGTTGGTGGAGAAGAGGGTGATGATCTCGTCTTTCGGATCAACGAGCTTCAACGCGACAGCGTTTCGCTCAGTGACAGTTTAGTGTACGAGATCAATCTTCTTGTTCCAACAGGATACGACTACTACATCTACTTCCCAAATTTCGACAACAACTGGGAGAAGTTCGTTAATTCAAAGTTTGTCAGCAAATATGTCGAGCTTGATGCATACAGAGATCTTCAAACCTTATCATGGACACACGATTTCTTCGAATTCAAAGCACTCATTGACGAACACCTTGGATCGTTCAGTCAGTATTTCTCTCCCGACCGCCTGTTTCGGGACGATTTCAAAATCATCAAGTACGAAGATGGCTACCTCTTTGTCACCTTTGCAGGACGAAACATCGAGGTTGCTACTGCCTTGATAGATATCGCGCGTAAACTTGGTGCTTCGAAATATGAAGTGAGCGAACGACAGTTTCAGGGAACTGCGATTACAAGCATCAAAGGTGTGGGCGCCAATCGAACGGTTTCCTATTCGAGGATCGGGGATTACTTCGTGTTCTCCAACAGCGAGAGCTTGGTGGAAAGAAGTCTGAATACGTTCTTCAGCCGTGGTCGTCTATCCATCACGCACGATCCGCTTTTCCAAGCTGCGTACAGGACCGTTGAACATCGTGGTGAGAAGTGTTTCCTATTCGGATATTTCAATCCTACGAAGTTTTTCGGTGTTAAGGGAGAAGCACACAGTTCAGCATACATCCAGAAAATAGCTCTGCAGGCGATAAGTAGCATTGTCGCTTATGAAGTGACGATGAAGAATCTTGCGGAGGTCACTGGTGCTCAGCCGACTGCACCAAGCGTTCAACCCACGTCCTTTGCTGACATGCTCAGGTTCATACCAAAGGACGTAATCGGTTTTGGAGTCAGTAAGAATGCCGAACTTCGCAAGTATTGGGACTACGTCTTGAACGTCCGTTCCATCAAACCTGAGGCACTGACAACGATTGAGCGTGCTGCCCAGACGAAGATCGAGCGTGATATTGTAAATTGCTTCGGCGACCGGCTGTTCATTTCTTGCAGCGGTATCCACTACAGCACTGCTGAAGGTTCTCCGAACTTCAGCGCACTCAAATTGGTTGTGGGAATGGACCTGATTCGGAAGGAACGCCTTGAGTCCAATGTGGATAGATTGTTCAACTATCTTTTCCGCTCATCGGTGACGGTGGAGGAATACAAGGGGTGCAATCTCCATTCCAGTGGTGCACAAGTGTACGGCAAAACCGGGGGGCCAAATGTGACGGACAATCCGATCGCACCAAGCTTTGCCGCTGTGGACAATTTCTTGCTGCTTGGGATGAATCGCAGTCTTGTCAGGCAAGCTATTGATGTCTATCGAGGAAGCCAGCCTTCAGTGCCGATAGAGTTCGCGAGTGATCAATCTAGTGCGACGTACTTGGTTCTCTTCACCAAACCATTCCTGGATGATGCATTCCGCTTCTTGAGATTGTATTCGACGCGTAGCGGGGCTTTTTCCGATCTTGACGTGGAGCAGAAAGTGAAACCGTTCTTCAGTCTACTTGAGATGAACAAGCAGGTCACGGCGAATTTCAGTGAATCACATGGTCGGTTGAACGGCATGGTGAGAGTGGAGATGAAGTATTGACGACTGATGAAGACAATCCATTAGAATCTATGCCCCGGGCGAACAGAATGACACTTATTGTGGGGGGAGTACTGCTGTTGGTTCTCTTGGCGCTCCTCGCCCACCGGTTTGTGTTCAGTGTGAAGTATGTGGATGTCGAGGTGAGTCCGCCGTACATCTTTCCTGACGGCATATCGTCAGTGTTGATAAAGGCTGTGCCTTATAATTCGCTCGGATTCCGGACGCCCATGGTGACTCCCAAGATCCACTTCGAGATAGACGAGGGAAAGGAAAAGGTTGAAGTAATCTATCTCGAAGATCCGACCTCTATCCGACTGAGGGCGAAATTCGAGCCGGGTGAAGTTGTCGTCTTCGTGAGAACGAGTGTGAGTATCATCCCGATTCGAGTGGTGATTCAGATCGTGACCCCACTGGCGGACACAGATGGTGATGGATTTCCTGATGTGGTGGAGCTAAGCTCATTGGAGGATAGAACGAATTTCCGTCGGTGGTTTACAAACATCGCTGAGTCGCAATACTATCGCATGGACGATGCTTGGCGGTCAGAGGACAAAGACTGTGCTGGACTCATACGCTTTGCTTACCGTGAGTCGCTGAAGAGACATGACAATGCATGGCTGAAGAGAAGGAGCTTCCTCGTTGACACCAACATCCCCGACATAGAGAAATACCATTACCCCGACATCCCTCTTCTCGGCATAAATATCTTTCGGTCAAAAGAAGGACCGTTTCAGCCATCAGACCTCAATCCTCGTGATTCTATCTTCACAAGCTATGTGGATGCCGCGCGCCTGAAGGATTACAATCTTTTTTTTTGACCAGGGATGTTGAAGAAGCAATGCCCGGAGACGTCATATTCTATTTGAACGATGTGAACCCGAAGTGGCCCTACCACACGATGGTCCATCTTGACGGCGGCTGGGTGATTTATCATACAGGTCCTGACGTAAATAATCCCGGCATCGTGAAAAAGCTTCGCCTTTCCGATTTGGCGAAACATCCAAACAAGCGGTGGCACCCCTCGAAGGATAATCCCTATTTCTTGGGCTTCTACCGTTGGGCGATTCTAGACTAGTGCAAAAATCTTCCCACGCTTGACTTTGAGGCGGAAATTCTGTATGTTCGCTGAAGAAGAGTGACCACAATGTCAGACGAACGAAATTCTTTCATCGAAATGCTGCAAAGACTTCGTCACATTCGGTGCGCTTATGGTTCACTTCCAGTCATAGCAGCAGCTAGTGCTTGTCTACTGCTACTGGTAGGTGGTTGTGGCATGTTTTCCGGGATATCGGACTTTATGCATGTTCGGTATCAGAATGTCGTAGGATACTTCAACACGTACTATAATGCGACGAGAGCGTTTGATGATGCATTAGAGGAGACCGAACAGCCTCAACAACGCCAACAGCGAGAGTCTCAGCAAGAACTGCTCAGTCTGAAAACCTATCGCCAGTCCCTGATTACTTCGGTTGTACCGGGATCGAAACAAAAGTTCGATGTCGTCATTGAGAAATGTTCACGCCTTCTCCAATACTACCCTGACAGCAAATGGGTTGATGATGCCCTCCTCCTGATTGGAAAATCCTATTACTGTCAGACGGAATATCTCCGTGCTCAACGGAAATTCCTTGAGTTGATATCGAAGTATCCCAACAGCAGCCTCTATCTCGAAGCGAAGCTGTGGCTGGGCAAGTCGCTTCTGAAATCCAGGAATCAGGAAGAAGCGTTTGCATCGTTGAATGAGGTGATCAAGCAGGGGATGGATTCCGGTGAAGAGGATCTCGTTGCTAAAGCACATGCTGTGATAGGGGAGTTCTATATTGCTCAAGAGGATTATCAGAGAGCAATTTCTGAATTCGAACAGGCTGTGGAGCTATTTAGTAGTGGACTGGAGAAAGGCAGGCTTCAATATTATGTCGGCGAGCTTTATCGTCAAGCCGGGAAGCTAGATACAGCCACGCGAAAATACCTGAAGGTCATAGACTACACATCCGATTATCGCCTTCGGTTCAATGCCCTGTACAAATATGCTGTTCTTCAACGAGAGCAGACTCACTATGATGCGTCTCTGGCAGCACTTCGAGATCTACTGGATGACGATAAGAACTACGAATTCTTTCCGCTCATTCGCCTTGAAATTGCCAACTCGTTGAATGCGAGGGGAGATCTGGACGAGGCGATTGCACAGTATCAGGACATTGATACAACCTACCGGCGGACCGAGGTCGCTGCCAGAGGATACTATGCACTTGGATGCATTTGGGAGAAGAAGGGTGACTACAAGCGGGCGGGGGAAAACTATGACAACGCGAAGAATGAGTTTTCGAATTCTGAAATAACCCCCTCTGCAAACGAGAGATCAGAATTCATGCAGAACTATCTAAGTCTGATAAGAACGCTGAAGGACAAAGATAGCGTTCTTTATGCTCTCCTTCATCCTGACTCCGTTTGGATTGTGGATTCAATCAAACTCGCTTCAATGCGGGCAGCTGACAGCAGCAGGCAAGCAAAGCTTTCGCGTGGCAAGGATCGCGTCGCCGATAGTTCAAAGTCGGTGAGGAAAGACACTGTCCGACTACAGAGAGATACTGTGTCCATCGGTGCTCACGCTGACTCAGCGTCGAAGCTTGTGAAGATCAGTGATACATCCGCAACGGCCGAAACCAGCGTGATGGTCAAGCAGAAATCAGTGCCAAGTGATTCTTCGGTGGGCGCGTCGTTGGATTCACTGAAAGCGATCAGCCGAGTTCTCACGTCGAAGGACTCGACTGGCTTCACCCGCAGAGATACGCTGGCGGAAATGAAGCCGGGCGGCGTTTCGAAGGACACCGCCGCTTCCGCTCTTGCTGACTCACTGAGGAAGTCTGGTCCTCCCAAAAAGAGAGTGCCAGGAAAGATAGATAGTGGGGCGGTTGCTCGTGTTCGGTCAAGCATAGGTGAAGCGATGTACGGGTTAGCAGATTTGTTCTATCTGAAGTTGGAGGTACCTGATTCTGCGATTGTCCGGTATTCTGAAGTGATAGATAAATACCCTCAGGCAGAATACATCCCTACTGCTCTGTACTCGCTGGCGTCGCTTTATCGTTCACACAAACCTGACAGTGGGCAAATCGCAGATTCGCTTTTCAGGCGCTTGGTGGATGGATACCCCAAGACGGTGTATGCAGCTCAAGCGAGGGAGGCGCTCGGATTACCAATGACAGAGGAATCGCGAGATCCTGCCGAAGGTGCGTACGCCAGAGGAGATTCGCTTCTGTGGATGAACAACGTCACCGATGCAGTTGCCGCTTTTCGAGATATCGTGTTGCGCTTCCCGCGATCTGAATATGCTGCTAAAGCCCAATACGCGATTGGATGGATCTATGAGAGCATTGACGGGAGACTCGACTCTGCTGCATCAAACTATCGTCGCTTGTTGAAGGACTATCCCAATTCGCAGTATGTTGCCCTTGTGAAGGACAAGATTGCAGAGGTGGATGGATATCTGAAAGAGCAGGAAAGCAAGAAATCAGAAGGGCAAAGCAAACAACCTGTCCAAGAGCAAAAGAAAACTGATTCTCAAGCCAAAGAGCAAGTGGAAAAGGCTCCACTTCCCGATGTGCAAGGCGGACAATTGAATCGGAAGGGAGTCGTGAAGGACTCGACCGAAGACGCGGAGGAAAGGGCTTTGAGAAGGCCGAAGATATCGCCCGTCCAACAAGATACTGCGAAGGCGAAACTGCGAGGCGAAGGCAAAGATTGATTGATTCATCAAGCTGCGCAGCATGATTCACACTGTAGCCACTATCACGTCGCTTTCCTCGATTGCATTCCATACCTATATCCTAAGATTTCGTGACGGCGACGTTGCTAGGACTGCTGTGCCCGGTCAGTTCCTGAACATCAAGGTGACTGATGCCTATGAGCCGCTGTTGAGAAGACCCTACAGCGTCTCTCAAGTTGAGGATGACACTGTCTCCATCATGTTCAGCGTAGTTGGCAAAGGGACCGCTATCCTCTCCCAGAAGAAGCCCGGTGACACCCTGGACATCATTGGGCCGCTTGGAAGAGGTTATGATCTTGACGGAGACTATGAAACGGCTGTGTTGGTGGGCGGTGGAATTGGCGTAGCACCGTTTCCTTTTCTGTGCAGTGAGTTGAAAAAGAGAGGCAAGCCAATTCTGAGTTTTGTCGGTGCTCGAAAATCCGACCAGTTGGTTACGATGGGATTGGACAATGTGATACTCTCTACCGACGATGCGTCCACCGGTTTTCACGGAACCGTTATTGATTGTCTCAAAGACTATCTTGCACATCATCAAGTCATTCGACCGCGCGTTTTCGCCTGCGGTCCCAACAAAATGCTGAAGGTGCTTGCAGAATTCACCAAACAGGCGAGGATAGGGTGCATGGTGTCTCTCGAATCGCAGATGGCATGTGGCATTGGCATCTGTCAAGGTTGTCCAATTGAGTCTACGGATCGAGACAAGAAGTACTATCTCGCCTGCAAGGACGGACCCGTGTTTGATGTGACGAGCATAGTTCTGTGAGCGCGAATAGATTTTACTCTTAGCAGGATAGATCGCGGCATTCTCATGGACAAAGAAGACTTCGGAAACAAAGTAGCTCTTGTTACAGGCGCTAGCAGTGGTATTGGTAAGGCGTCGGCTATCGCTTTTGCGCGTCAAGGTGCAGCCGTTGCCATCGTTGGTCGTCGTGCAAAGGAACTACGCGAGACCGCTTCCATCATCAGAAGCGTGGGTGCGTTGGTAAAGGAGATCGTTGCCGATGTGACAAAGGAGGAGCATCGGCAGAAGATCGTCAAGCAAACCGTTGATGCGTTCGGAGGCATAGATATTCTTGTCAATGCTGCCGGCATCATCGGAAGCGGCACAATTGAAAACACAACACTTGCAGATTGGGATTACATGCTCGATATCAATGTGCGTTCGGTTTTTCGCTTGACCCAGTTAGCACTTCCGCATCTGATTCAACGCGAAGGAAACATTGTCAATGTTTCAAGTGTCGCGGGTCTGCGGTCATTCCCCGGGATCTTCGCCTACTGCGTAAGCAAAGCCGCCGTTGATCAACTGACTCGGTGTGCGGCGTTAGAACTTGCCTCCAAAGGTGTGCGGGTAAATGCTGTGAATCCAGGTGTTGTGGTGACGAATCTTCACAGAGCTGGTGGAATGGATAAAGAGACTTATAGCAAATTTCTTGAGCGGAGCAAGGAAACGCATCCATTGGGGCGTGCAGGACAAGCCGAGGAAGTCGCTGACCTTATCTTGTTCCTGGCATCTCCGAAAGCGGGTTGGATTACTGGATGTACCTACAGCATTGATGGTGGTAGAGCGCAGACCTGCGCGCGATGATCACATCATTCATTCGTAGAGTCTGATTCATAATCGGACACGCATTGACTGATACTGTAGGAGGTAATACGTATGAGAAGCCTCATAGCATCAGCGATACTGATATGGATAGCGAGCATTCTCTTTTCTTGCTCGGATAAATCAACAGGTCCAGAAAATCAGCAAAGCGGGTTGCTCTATCAAATCCGTGGCTGCCAGCATGGTGGATTGGCAAAATTATCTTCAAGCGATTCCTGTTTCTCGTATCAGTTCAAGAAAGATCTTGTTATGGATTTCCGTGTAACTGCAAATTGTTGTCCTGATTCAAACCGTTTTAGTCTCTCTTATGGAATAAGAAACGATACTATCGCTGTTGTGGTCGTAGATACAGCAGCAAATCTATGTTACTGCATCTGTCGCTATTTCATTCGCGCAGAATTTCGTGACTTGCCGCTGGATCGGTATATCTTTTCTTGCACCTGTGACGGGAAGCTATCGTACATGGAAAACCTATATCGCGAATGATCATGATGAAATAACTGGATCAAAACTACTACACACAATGTCAGAACAATATGGAAACCTTGATTGATCTGATCAAACGCCGGCGCAGCATTCGGGCGTACACTGAGGAAGACGTTACGCCGGAACATGTCCGGGTTATCCTCGAAGCAGGTATGGCTGCACCCTCTGCCAACAACAAGAAGCCGTGGGAATTCATTGTCGTGCGAGATAAGGATCTGCGGAAGCAGTTAGCCCAGACGCACAGGTGGAGCTATATGTGCGAGCGTGCCTCCGTTGTCATCGCTGTATGTGGTGATGAGAGACAATCAGACCACTGGGTTGAAGATGCGAGTGCGGCGACGGAGAATATGCTATTGGCGGTGACATCGTTGGGACTTGGTGCCGTCTGGGTTGCGGTCTATCCTCGCTCGGAACGAGATGAGCATGTACGAAAAGTGCTGAACATTCCAAAGGATGTGCGTGTGCTGTGTATGGTTCCGATCGGTCGTCCTGCTGAGGAGAAGTCGGCAAGAACCCAGTATGATGACGGCAAGGTTCATCACGAGAGATATTAGCGGGTGAGAATACAGAAGTCAGAATACAGAGGTTAGAATTCAGAAGTCAGAATTCAGGGGTCAGAATTAAAGAATGGATCGGCAAACTGAGAAGCCTACTTTACTTCGACTCTGGATTCTGACTCCTGACAACTGAATTCTCAATACTTACAAATATTCCTTACTTTTCATCCACAGGAGAGAAATACTATGGGAACCATCGCAAAATTCTTCGTCGTAATTGTGGTCACTGTGATAGCAGGCCTGTTGGTGGATTGTGCAGCGATCAAAGACATCACTCAAACGATTGCGAACTTGCAGCGTCTGAAATTCAAATTGAACAACATCAACAACTTTCGTTTTCTTGACACTGACATCAGCCAGAAGCAGAGTCTCAGGGATTTCAATGCGGGAGATTTGTTGCGCTTTGGACAAGCAGTCGTCGAGAAAAGCTTCCCAGCGAGCTTCACCCTTAATGTCGCAGCCATCAATCCTAACGACGGGACTGGGGGATATCCTAAAACGACCTCAACGCTGACAAGTTTCGCATGGTCCCTCGTCATTGATAACACGTTGACCATTGACGGCGACATTGACAAGCCGATTGAGATTCCGGGCACAGGTCAGCAGACGATCATTCCTCTTACAATGAGCTTGGACTTGTACAAGTTCTTTGGAAAAGGTGAGTATCAAAGCCTTGTCAACTTAGCGTTGGCGCTAGGTGGTGTGAAAGGTTCGGCGAGCCGAGTGACCCTGCGTGCTAAACCAACAGTCACTACGCCGCTGGGTCCTATCGCCTATCCAGGTATGATTGATATTATTGACAAAGAATTTCGGTCGCAGTGAATCAAGGCTTGCCCCTTTGAAGTCAGAGGAGGACTGTGTGGGAAAGTGGCGAACGGCGGAATAATCCAATTCCCTTCTGTAGGTTAGTCTTCCCTTGAAGGACAATACTCCTTAATACAGCATTCTGCGCATTTCGGTTTGCGAGCGATGCAGATTCTCCTGCCGTGAGACATCAGGAGGTGTGAGAACGACGTCCAGTCCTCCTTGGGGATAATCTCCATAAGATCGAACTCGATCTTGTCCGGATTCTCTTTGTCTGTGAGACGAAGTCTGTGCGAGAGTCGTTTCACGTGCGTGTCCACAGGGATGCCCGGGACCCCAAAGGCATTTCCCAGGACAACATTCGCGGTCTTTCGTCCCACCCCACCCAACTCCAGCAACTCTTCCATCGTTGATGGCACTGTGCCGCCGTGCTTTTCTACCAGCGTTTGGCAACATCTCTTTATGCTCTTAGCTTTGTTTCTGTAGAACCCTGTGGAATGAATGTCCTTCTCCAATTCTTTGCCACTCACTTTCAAATAATCCTCCGCAGTCCGATACTTCTTGAAAAGCGAAGCGGTCACGACGTTGACCCGCTCATCAGTACATTGAGCTGAGAGGATTGTCGAGATGAGAAGCTCAAGTGGACTGCAAAAAGCCAGAGCGATCTTTGATTCCGGATATTCTCTCTTCAAGATCGAGATAATTCTCTTTGCACGATTCTTCAGTTGGTCTTTCGTTTCCATGAGATCACCTTTCAGGATTTTGTCGCAGCGTTCAATTCTCTGAGGATGGAATTTCCAAGGATAAATTTCCTATAAAGGATCACGCATACCAAGTATCCATTCAGAAGGAACAGGTTCATCAGGAAATAGAGGTACAACGCGTTGAGCAGCGACATTGCGATCAGGAGTGTGAGTTCCGTCCCAAGTCCCAGGAAACTGGAGAGTCGCAACGCTGTTTTCTGGCTATGCCATTTCCGCAGAAATGGGAGACGCTGAGCTTCTGGCAACGCCTTGCACGTTGATCTGCAGAACTCGTCTATGTGATACACCAGTGTGTCCTGCCAACCGTAGATGGCAAGATAGATCTGCTGCAGCCTCAACGCGATTCTATCCCCCTGCCTATCGTTGTCCGTGATCTTCTCAGTCAAGCGATTCAATTTCATCTTGTCTTCAAGCCGGAGATAAGAGGCCTGATAGTACACGAAATAGGAGACACGGAAGGTCAGCCCGAGAAGAGACAGCAATCCCATCAGGAGTATCACAGGAGTTGGATGGGACTGATATAGATTGTAAGTAATGGATATGAAGACAAAGAAATTCACGGCGAAATCAGAGATCGAATCGAGGAATCGCCCGCGACGGTCGGTGAGCTTCCTAGCACGTGCAAGCTGACCATCAGCAGCATCCAGAAGGTTCTTCACGATGAGCAGTAGTGCACCAAGAACAGGAGCGTTCATCGAATATGCAGCTGCGGAGCAAATCCCGAAGCATGTTCCAGCGAGGACGACTTGAACAGGGCGAATGGAAGTATGGTACAATGCCCCAACGATCAATCCTGCAATCGGTCTGATGAGATATGTGTTTATCAGCTCATCTGATATCACCGATTTGAGTGACGCTTGGTAGATATATCGCCGCTGCTTCTCCGTTCCTTCAGTATGTCCGATGTGCTGTTTCAGTGCGCTCACTTTGAACCGTCATCTACTTCAGTACCTCTCCCGTCTCCATACTCCAGAACAACAAATCCAACTCATCCGCAGGAATTCGTATTTTCTCCGCAAGCTTCAGGTATTTCTTTTCCAACTCATAATACTTCTTTGGAGAAAGGCTGCGAGGCAATTGCCTCACAACGCTGCATCTCACAAGATTTCGTAGGACGTGCCTATCCAAGATGGCAAGTCCATCGCTCTTGCCAATGTTTCTCAAGAAATGAGTTGCTTCTTTGTGACCGAGTCCACTAACGTGTTTGACCAGATACTCGCGCAGCTCCCAGCTGCTTCGACCATCGGCAACGAGATGTTCAAGGACTCGAGGAAACCGCTCCTTCAATTCCACAAGTCTTCTCGCCTTTGTCTTGTGAAACCGCACGTAGATCCCATTAGCCTGATGCAGGAATGGCTTGGGATCAAGTTCTCTGTGCAGAAAATCGTTCGCCTTCAACTGTCTGACGACGATGTTGCAGTGCTGCGCCTTGGACTGTGGAGTTAAGAGGCAATATGCCAGCTCGTAGAAGTATTCCGATGGCGACAAGTGGGCGAACTGACATAATCTTGCCTGAATTGCGTCCTTACGTTCGATGTACAGCTCTTGAATTGCAGCCAAGTATTGTTTCCGGGTGAGTGCTTTCCACCATGGCGCTTTAGGTGCTGTTTGTCCAAGCTTCTTCGTTGTGTCCATCTGGATACGCCAGCTACACCATCTCGCTTATCAGTTCCTTTCTCGGGGCTGGAATGACTACTCTGTTCACGAGGAGACCTTTCTCAGTTAGTATTGCCGCACCAGCATCCACGGCAGCTTGCACAGCAGCAACTTCGCCAGTGAGCGTCACGAACGCCTTGCCCCCGAGAGCCATAGCAAGACGAATCTCTATCAACTGGACTTTTGCCGCTTTTGCTGCTGCGTCCGCTGCCTCAATGAGTGATGCCACTGAGAAGGACTCGATGATACCTAACGCTTCCAGAACATCAACCTTACTCGTCCCGGCAACCGCAGGAAAGATGGAAGGATGAACATTCGGAATCACGAACGTATCTATGACTGAACCATTGCCGACAACTTCTCCAGCCGAGACACTTGAGCGCACCGCGGCAACATCGCCGCCGACGAGCACCATGTATTTGCCAGAACAAATTGTCCTTGAAAGCAGAAGCTCCACTTCAGCAGTCTTGAGCATTATATCTGCTACCTCGAATCCTGCGGCAATGCTTGATAGTTCTACCAATCCTATTGAGTTCTTTTCCATTCGTCTATGACCTCTCTATGATAATCTCATCACTGATATGTTTAACGATTCCATCTATACTCGCGTGGACGTTTGCCCCCAGTTGATTTTGGGGAATCCTTGCCACTAGCTGCCCGACTCCCACCTTCTCTCCAACTTTCACCACTGGTTCTGCTGGCGCACCAGCATGCTGTAGAAGTGGAAGTCGAACAGTGTCTGGAGCAAAATCAATTTCCTTCAGCGGTGCAGGAACAACGTAGTCCGTCAGATCCAAGCGGTGAACAAGTTGTCTCAAAGGAACCCGTCGCTCGATGTGCATCGGATGAGGTTTGACCTCTGCCTTCCCTGTCCACTTGACGCCTTTCGTTTTCAAGTCATGTTTTGCCTTGTCACATGCCTCTTTGGGATAAAGGTCTTCAGGACAGGCGTACAGTGTGCAGAGTCCGCAGGAACAGCAGAGCTGCGCCCACTGATTCCATAGATCCTCGCCTGAATGCGTAAAGCCAAGACCTCGCATCACCTTGTGAGGCTGTACATCGTAACCCAAGAGATAGCGTGGACAGAACTCCGTACAGTAGCTGCATTGGTCACAAGCGGATTTGCCAGTGCGATGCATACTCCGCTCCGGCTGGTTTTTCCGTACGACTAATCTATGATTTGAAGGAAGCACGACGAGTCCAGCGGTCAACTTCGTGATGGGCAAATCCAAGTCAAATTCCAAGTTTCCCATCATCACGCCACCGACAAATACGCCGATGGTGCCGTTGTTGCCACCGACCGTTGTCCCACCTGCCGCTCGAATTGCATCACGATAGCTTATGCCAATAGGCACAAGAAATGTAGAGGGGGTTTTCACTGCACCTGTCACAGTTATGAACTTGTGAGTCACCTTTCTCCCTTCACGTGCGAGAGCAATGTTGTACAGCGTCTCGACATTGTTCACAACGATGCCGATGTCGGGAGGAATCCCAGCAGAAGGAACCAACCGCCCAGTGCATTCGTAAACAAGTTCGTATTCATCACCCGTTGGATAGTAGTCGCCCAGGAGGTGAAGCTTAATCGCTGTCCCGCTGATGGCATCCTTCAGTGCCTCGACTGCCTCCTGATGTTTCTCCTTGATGCCAACGATGACTCTTGAGGCGCCAGTAGTTTCAGCGAGCAACTTAGCTCCATCCACAACCTGCTCTGCATGATGCAACATCAGCTCGACATCTTTATGAATCAGTGGCTCACATTCAGCACCGTTCGCAAGTACATATTCGACCTTGGATGCAGCTTTGACATGCGTTGGGAAACCTGCACCACCAGCGCCGACAACACCGGCTTCTCTGATTTGTTCTTGTATGGTCATTGAGATGAGGCGTCGCTCTATGTGACCTCGCGATTTCGTTCAATGTTTCTTCGATCCCAGAATTTGTTGGGATCAAAGGTAGGGACAGAGAGGTGTTCTGTCCCTACGGGCTTTCCGTTTTTCTAGCTTTCGTTTTCAGAACCTTCTCATACACAGCTTCCACTTTCTTTGTCATCTCCCCAATTGTGAAGTTCGCCTTGACCTGCTCGATGCTATGTTCACCCATCTCTTGGCGGAGCGCATCTTGTTTGAGAACAACACTAAGTCGCCCTGCAAGCGCTGAAGCGTCACTGGGTGGAACTACAAATCCGTTGTAGCCATCTCTGACCATGCTGGGAACATCGCCGACACGGGTGGCAACAGTCGGAAGCCCGGATGTAAGCGCCTGGAGAACCGCCAATGGAAATGTCTCGCCGCCAAAGTCTATCGAAGGATGAACATAGACATCAAAGGCTGAGTACATCGCCTGCAAATCATCACGAAATCCCGCAAAGATAACGTGTTCAGTAATGCCAAGCGAATTCGTCTGCTGTTCAAGTTCATGCTGCAGCTCACCGTCTCCGACAAGGAGGAACTTGATGTTGTTGGAGCTGTGAAGAACCTCGGCAGCCGCCTGAAGAAGGATCTTGTGTCCTTTGAAAGGCACCATGCGGGCGACGTTCCCAACTACAAGCTCGCCATCAGCCAGATGAAATTGGACGCGGATACTCTTTCGCTTTTCCTCGTCGCGATCCGTTCCTTCAAGCGGAATTCCAAGGTGTATCACTTCGATTCTTGTCGAAGGAATGTGATCTCGCTTCGTCAGTAGTTCCCGAATGCTTGACCCGTCAACAATAAAGCAGTTCGTAGCAAAGCGATTGCGAAACCAGTGTGTTACATTATGTTGGATGGAGTGCAGACTGTGGATTCCTGCGACGTGAGGAATACCAGCGAATCGTCCGGCAAAGGCGGAACATGTGCGATCATAGTTCGAATTGCTATGAACAACATCAACGTCATTTGCTATGATAGTCTCGCGTAGCTTCTTGATCGTTTTCCATTCCTTGCCGGTCGCAGGGTATGCGATGGGAGCGGTCGGAATGCCAGCTTCGCAACACTTCGATTCAAGCATGTGTCCTGGAAGGCAAGACACCCACACATGATGTCCGTGTTTGACCAGTGTCTGTGCGAGCCAGAGAACGTACATTTCACCACCAGCGAAGATGTCGGTCGAGTTGGTGATTAGGATGTTCATAAGTGCTTTGCTTCTGAGAGAAGAAACCCGTATATTGGTGATGTTGAACCGTGCATAGACACTCAACAAAATATACTAAAAAACCATTTGACAAGCAATGAAAATTCCAATCTCAGTGACCATCATCACCCTCAACGAGGAGAACAATATCGCCGCTTGTCTGGATACTGTTTCTTGGGCTGACGAAATCATTGTGGTGGACGCGTTAAGCAACGACCAGACTTGTGCTATCGCGCGACGATATACCGACAAGATTTACCAACGTCACTGGTCAGGTCCTGGTGTGCAGAAGCAATACGCCCTTTCATTAGCTTCGCATGAGTGGGTTCTGAGTATTGACGCTGACGAGCGAGTGACAGAAGAATTGCGGCAAGAAATACACGATGCGGCGGTGTCATCCCGGCCTGTGTCGGCATACAAGATACGACGCAGAAGCTTCATGTACGGGGCATGGCTTCGTTACGGCGGATTAGATAATGATTGGCAAATTCGACTTTTCCGGAAAGCACAAGTCTCGTTCCCTCCCGTCGCAGTCCATGAGGGAGTTCAAGTAAAGGGGACGGTCGGTGAATTACAGGGCGTGCTGCTGCATTATACCTATCCAACTGTTTCTCACCATGTTTATAAAATGGACCGCGAAAGCTCTGGTGAAGCGGAAGGCATGGCGAAATTCTCGATCCCGCACTTGTTTCTCAGTCCTCTCTCCAAGTTCATCAGGATGTATTTCTTTCAGAAGGGTTTCCTGGACGGGATGCGGGGATTTATCTGGTGTTCGCTTTCGGCATGGTACAACTTTCTGAGAGATCTGAAGGTGTGGGAGAGGGAGTCAAAGGGGACATCTTCTTCAGTCGAGAGAGGAACCTAGGAGTTAGAGCGGCTCAGAGACCTCTTCCACGTTCTTCTTGTCTTCGGCCCACGGCCAAGCCGTGATCGCTTCCTTGATATTGTCCAAAGCCTCCCTTTCATCTTCAGCAAGAGAACTCAACGTCCGGTTTTCTGACAATTCCTTCCGAACGTTCCTCTCAGCCTACTGCAAGTATGATCAAGTCTCCCTCTTTCTCAATACTCTACCGCATACAGATCAAGAGATTGTCTGAGCATTTACATTGACATTGCAAGTTTTTTTCTGTATATTTTCACAAGAAAGCTGTGGATTTTTCAAAGGGGGAAAAAATGTTTGATGAACTGAAAGAAAAACTTGAGGAAGTGAGCAAGCGACTTGCAGCCCTCCGGGGGTATCTTTGAAATTGATGTTAAGGAGAAGGAATGCGCTGAGCTTCAGGAGAAAACCCATGCACCGAGTTTCTGGGACGACACCCTCGGCGCGCAAAAGGTGATGCAGCAGATTACTGAGCGCAAAGAGTGGATTGATGCTTGGAACTCGCTGAAGAGGAATGCAGACGATGCTCATACGCTCATTGAGCTTGGTGCCGAGGAGAACGATGGCTTGTTGATCCAGGAGGTCGAGAGCGAGATTGCCAAGTTAGAGAGAGGGTTGTCCGATCTGGAGTTCAAGAAAATGCTCAGTGGAGAGGATGATCCGAAGAATGCTCTGCTGACGATTCATGCTGGTGCTGGTGGGACGGAAGCTCAAGACTGGGCTGAAATGCTACTGAGGATGTACTTGCGATGGGGGGAACGAAATGGCTTCACCATGAATCTTGTTGACAGACTCGATGGCGAAGGGGCGGGCATTAAGAGCGGAACCGTCGAAGTGATTGGGACTTACGCATATGGCTATCTCAAGGCGGAGAGCGGCGTACACCGGCTTGTACGGATATCGCCATTTGATGCCAACGCCCGACGACATACATCTTTTGCCTCAGTGTTCGTGTATCCTGAAATCAGTGACGACATCGAGATCGAGATAGACCCCAAGGATTTGAAGATAGACACGTTCCGTTCCGGCGGCAAAGGCGGGCAGAATGTCAACAAGGTCGAAACTGCGGTGAGAATAACACACGTTCCGACAGGAATTGTTGTGGCATGTCAGCAAGAACGCTCGCAGTTTCAGAACCGAGAGCGAGCGATGAAGATGCTCAAATCGCGGCTTTATCAGTTGAAGAAGGAAGAAGAGGAATTGAAACTTGCGGCGATTGAAGGAACAAAAAGGAAAATCGAGTGGGGCAGCCAGATACGATCATACGTGTTTCACCCGTATAATATGGTGAAAGACCATCGGACTGGCGTTGAGACCAGCGACACACAAGGAGTGATGAACGGAGAGATTGATGACTTCATCAAAGGCTATCTGATGGAGTATGGAATGAAAGGAAACTCGACATAGAAGTTTTCTTTGTAGGCGTCATTGTTCATGAGACCGCTGTCTTTTGTGTTGACGATGATTAGAACGATGGACCGATTCTAATCTTTACGCTGCATTCATTTTCTAACACTGCAAGGAGCACAGCATGCCGAGAGTGATCTTCACTATCAATTACGAAGTCAATCCTGAGAAAAGGGAGGCGTATTTAGATTTCATCAAGGAACTGAAAGAACATCTGTCAGCGGTTGGACAAAATAACTATTCTGTTTTTGAACAGAAGGGAAAGAAGGACCACTTCAGCGAGGTCTATATTTTTGACAGTGTAGAGTCGTTTGACCATTTTGAGGATAATGAAGATGCAAAGACGGAAGAGCTATTTGAGAGATTGGCGCGCGAATTCGTCAAGGGTGGCAAGATGAGCTACACAACGCTGCTCGAAGCAGTGCAATGAGACATCCGGTACGTTTGTGATCTATCGAAGGACCCATGAGAGAGAAGATTCTAGTCATAGACCACGAGGCTCGTTCGAGGGAGGTACTCAAGAGAATCTTGGCACGGAAGGGATATTTCGTCAGGACGGTGGAGAGGGGGAAGCTTGCCATCGAACTATTGAAGCAGGAGACCTTTGGATTGATCATAACCGACTTGATGATGCCGGAGATGAGCGGTCTGGATGTCTTGAGACAGGCGAAGGTGGTGAGTCCTGATGTAGAAGTAATTATCGTCACTGCTTCCGCCACTATCAAGAGTGCAATTGAGGCGATACGCGAGGGTGCCTTCGACTATATTCCTGAACCAGTCAACAGCGAGGAGTTGCTTCTAGCGGTGGGCAAGGCATTGGAAGAGCGAAGGCTCATCGGTGAAAATATTGCGCTCAAGCGTCAGCTTGGGCAGACGACTTCCCCGGGAGAGATTATAACGCTGAACAAGAAGTTCTTGGATATTCTGCGGCAGGTGGATAAGATTGCTCCCACGGACGCCACGGTTCTGATCCGAGGCGAAAGCGGAACAGGAAAAGAACTGATTGCTCGTCGCCTGCACTGGAATAGCCTGAGACGAGAGAAACCCTACATCGCTCTGAACTGTGCAACACTCTCAACACAGTTGCTCGAGAGTGAGCTGTTCGGGCACGTGAAAGGAGCTTTCACTGGCGCAGATGCTGATAGGAAGGGATATTTTGAAGTGGCAAATGGTGGGACTCTTTTTCTCGATGAGATCGGTGATATCAGCTCGGAATTCCAACTGAAGCTGCTGCGGGTGCTGCAGTATGGAGAATTCAACCGAGTGGGTGAGGTGAAGACACTCTATTCGGACACTCGTCTTGTTGCTGCAACGAATCGCGATTTGGAGAAAGCGATTGCGCAAGGAAGATTTCGTGAGGATCTCTACTACCGATTGAACGTCGTAAGCATTCATCTGCCTCCGCTTCGAGAACGGAGAGATGACATTGAACCATTGGCGAACCATTTCATTGACCTCTACGGCAAGAAGCGAGGGAAAGGCATCCAAGGTGTAACTCCAGAGGCGATACTCGCTCTGATGGAATATGAATGGAAAGGCAATGTTCGGGAATTGGAAAATGTCGTCGAACGCGCAGTGATCCTTTGCGAGAGTAACAGAATTGACTTGAAGGATCTTCCTGAGCAGCTTCGAGGGCACTTGGACAGCAGTTCTGAACTGTGGGATGCTGAGCGAACGAATCTCACGTTGGCTCAGGCTAAGAAGAGAATCGAAAAATCATACATTGAACGGCAGTTGCGCGCGACAGGGGGCAACGTGACGCGCGCTGCAGAAGCGTTAGGTATCCATAAGAAAAACCTTCATCAAAAGATCGAACGATACAACATTGATTTGACGTCATTCCGTCAACCAGCATCTCACGACCAGCACACCTGACACCGCCTTCAGTTTGGAGAGGTAAAAAGCCACCCTTCCGAATGCGAAAGGTGGTGATTTGCCACCCGCCGAGATATTCAAATCATGATTAGAGAATGTAAGGACATGAAGGACTAAACGGTTGAGTTCCCTCACTTTAAGCTGTGGTTGAAATCCGTCTGTTTGGTATGGGAGTTGCGACATTATAGATATCAAACGGCAGACTTTAGAACCTCCCATGAAGACGAAATACATCATTTGCCCAAACTGCGACTTCTTCGTTGACGAAAAGGTCAAGACGAATTTTTGCCCCAACTGCGGCTCAAAAATGGTTGATCATTGTCCTGAATGTCGCAAGAAGATTTCTGATCCGTACATCAAGTTCTGCACGGAGTGTGGCAACAAGTTGAAGACGGGAGTCAAGGTCATCTTTACGAGGGAAGAGAGATAAGATGGGCAGATGGTTCCCACGAACAAACGGGAGCTTAGCTGTTGATCAATGGTTAACCGAGTGTTTCCCCTTCCTTAGTGCATTTCAAGAAATTGGGTGGTGCATGGCATCACGCGTAGGCAGATAATTTGGAGGCGATTATCTGGTTTACGGTGGTGCTGTGCACGCGCCTTATTGCGGCAGACCGATCGTCTGATTCTTCTTCCCAATTTGCTTTTCACATCCCCACTAACAATCTCATCACCGTTAGTCGTTGGTTCTTGATTTTCCCCCTTTTTTGTTGTATATTCTTCTCAGCAGAAATCCGATCATGATGCGGAAGTGGTGGAACTGGCAGACACACCATCTTGAGGGGGTGGCGCCCGAAAGGGCATGCGGGTTCAAGTCCCGCCTTCCGCACACCGACTGACCCCGGTAGCCAACTGGAGAGCTGCGGCTATCGGGGTCTTTCAATTACAGTTAAACAGGAGAGTTGATTAGCTCCTCCCTTATGCATGGCGCCAGATGATTTGATGAGGACGATACACGATTTGAATCCAGATCTCGCTGGGTGGATCATCGTCGAAGGTTACGGAAAGGTGCTTAGCCGAAAACGTTCGCGTCAATCTCCTTTTCCGCTGAAGGTCAGAGAATTGATCGCTGTTGAAGGTCTGACCGGATTGGGATGGAATCGGCAACTCCACATGCACATCGAGGGCGAGCTTAATGTCGGCGCTACCTGTAGGGAACTGGAGGAAGTGATTTTCCAGACGTGTATTTTTGCCAGATATCCTCGTGCTATCCAAGGTCTTCAGATGCTCGACCCAATCTATAAATGATCAAACTAACATATCATTTCATTGCTCTTATCATTGACACATTATGCTTATGACAAACACAACTATTCCGCTACGGGGCACGCTCAGAAGTGACTACATGCGCTACATCAAGCAAGCGGCGGAGCTTGGTTGGAAGGAATATCCTGAAGTGATCGAGAAGTGGAAGAGAAATTTCAACCCAAGCATCCTATGGGGATATGATCCACCAGCACAGCCGATATACTTAGCTGATGTGCTTGCTTTTCTGTACCAAGAAACGAAAGACAAATCTTATGCAGAGAAAGCGCGCGACATTTTGGTTTCGTACGGGGATCTTCGTGATGCCTATCCGAAGGAGTATTGGAGAACGCGCGCTGAGTATCGTGATGGAATTCCCGCGCTTCCCAACATTTTCTTCCTCCCGGCTTACTCGCGTTCCTACATTCGCTTGCGAGAGAGCGATGTGCTGAGTGTGGAATCGTCCAGCAAGATTGAGGAAGACCTCGCGCTAAGTCTAGATTTCATCTTCTTCTTTCCTGAATGGGGTGCGATGAACCGCACCATGTTGCGTGCTGAAGGACTCTGCTACGGTGCGACAGCGCTTGCTCATCACCCGAACGCTAGGAGGTGGATGCAACTCGCCGAAACTCTGGCGAGCGACAATGTTAGGCAGTGGGAGATAGAAGATGCGACCGTCTATCATCCCGTTTGGCTATATTCGCTCTTCTCTTATGCAGATGTGAGTTGCAATAGCCAAATATTCGATTCGCCTATCGTGAAGTACTATTTGGATTACTATTTGAATCTTCTTGCTCCCCACGGTAACGTTGCTGACTTTGGCGATGCCAACTGGAATTCAGGATGGGATAGATTCGTGCCGGTGTTTGAAAAAGCTGCGACACTCTATCGCAACTCCTACTACAAGTTCGTTGCCCATGAGATGACGACACGCGCAATTGAGCGCATGCAGAAGGAACACGGTAGGACTCCTCAACATACTACGGATGACCGCTACAATATGCTCTGGGCAGGAACGGGAGTAGGCTCTCATTGATTGACGCCTACCGCTGGGCTGACGACTCCATCATTCCACAGACTCCAATGTCGCTGAGTCAGGAAGTGCTCGAGGATATCGTGGGTAAGAAAATCGTGTTTCGCAGCGGATGGGAATGGAAAAGCACGTTCATGCTGCTGAACTACCGTGATGAAGGCGATGGCGGCTTACTGCAGCGGGATTATCTGCGCAACACCCTCTCTGTTGAGGAGGAAAAGATGCACCACGGGCATTCAGACGAGAATAGCGTTTGCCTTCTGATGAGTGGTGGCTCCGTTCTTCTTCACGATGCCGGTTATCGCGATGGTTTGCCTAGCGGACAGTGGGGCGCATATCGCGCTGACTACTACCACAACCGCATCATTGCGCGGAAGGACAAACGCGGTACGAAGCAAGATGTCTTCGAGTTCATGCGCAACTCAGGCGCATACCACAAAGTCCAAACTCAGAGGATTGATTTTCTCACTTTCAAAAACGCGGACATGAGCCGCACACGGCTTGTGGATAACGAACTTGGGTACCAATGGGACAGGGTGGTCACGTACGTGAAGCAAAAGGACTCCTTCATCGTCGTGGACGGCATTAAAGTGTTGCGGAGCGATTACTACACATTTGCAAATCTGTGGCACTCGAAGAAGATTCTAGCGCAAGGCAAACAGCACTATGATACCATCATTGACCAAATCGGAGAAGAGAAACTGCCGGATAACAAATCGCTCTTGATTTACTTCCCCGAGAGCTGTGCGAAACAGATTGGAGCTTATGTGGAACGCCGGCATTACCAGGACGAAACCGCAATTTACCAAACCATATCGAGTCAATACAAGGCAGGCGACATGGAATATTTCGTCACGATTCTGCTGCCGCACGACAAGGGAGAGAATCTTGAGGAGATGATGCAGCAGTGTAGTCTACTGAAGGTGGACAAATTCCCGCAGGCGATTGGCATCGAAATCAATGATGGCAAGGAAACATCGTCACTCTGTATCAAACTCGATTTGGACATGGACATTGCACGTGAGAATATTCGACCCCGATATCTTTATGATCTGGGTAAGGTAAAATACGGTGATTTTGAAACCGATGCCCACTACCTGTTCGCGACAGTTTCAGACAAACAGATGCGCTACTCCGCCGCAACGATGCTGAAGGTTCTCTACAAAGGTCAAACGTTGATGGAAGCCTTGCCGAACACTCATGGTCTTCAGCTCGACGGCGCGCCAGATCGAGTCGGTTTCTCGAAGTGGAGATTCTGGGAGGACATCGTACACCTTAATCCGTGAGGTCACGTCTTGAGTAGCTGTGCCGATACAATCCGGTGCATCCTGAACTGAACGATTGTCACAAAGTCTTCCGCAGCGTGTGTGAGATCATGACTCGTGCCCGAGAAATGTTCCAACTAGTTGGGCACACTCGTAGCCTGTCTCAGAAACGCAAGCGGCAGGATCAGGTGTTCTGTTCCAAGATATGCTTGCAGAGACTGATCAACCCCGAAGTCCCTTTGCTCAATCTCTTCAGTATTGTGATGCAAGTTCTCTCATGATGGCGTAAGCACCTTACCAAAATCCTTGACAAATTCCTGGAAAAGAACTATATTGTCGTGTGCGATTGTCATCAAGCTCTCTTGCGTATGGAAGCTTCGACCTCGTATGCATAACTGTTGATCGCCGAGTTCTATCTTCAGGATTTGCTCTTTTCTTTTTGCGTCGGTTGAAATAGGAGAGCGAGATAACGCCAGACCTATACAATGACCTGTCTTACCCGTGAGCGGAAAGGGGAGATCGGTGTTGACGTTTGAATGTTGAGACTTTTTCACTCTGTAACATCCTGCACTAACGAAATGAAAACGAAACGAAGCGTGATTCCTTGGGGACTATATTTCCTATTATGCTGTGGCTCAGCAAGCGCACAGATTTTTGATACCAGACCTGGTAAAGTCGGGGACATCGGCACTTCCCGCAGTAGCATTGGGGCGTACTATAACTTCGGATCAGAGACGGGATTGAATATCACAGTGAGTCTCTGGGGCTACGTCAGAAATCCGGGGCGATATGTTATCCCCAGCGGCTCGAATCTTATCGAATTTCTCTCCTTTGGTGGCGGACCGACAGAGGGGGCAAACCTCAGGGAAGTGAAGATCATTCGAAAGGTCGTTGGACCGGATTCTTCCTTCACCGAGCGGACCTACGTCTATAATGTCCAGCAGATCGTGGAACGAACAACAACAGACAGAACTACCAGGGGGAGTCTTCCACCCATCTTGCCGGGAGATACTGTGATTGTAGAAGGATCTCCACCAGTTCAATGGATGAATGTTGTGAGTATCATTGCGCAGGTGATATGGGCGGTGACTTCGATTGTCTCAGTCATCGTAACTTTGACGAGGAAGTAGTGGGCTATCACTATGCTTAAGCTTTCGATTATTGGCGCTGGCAACTGGGGAATCAATCATATCAGAATCTTCCATCAACTCAATGATGTTCAGGTTGCGTCAGTGTGTGACTTGCATGAAGAGAACCTGATCAAAGTTCGACAGATTGACTCCAGCATATTGATCTCGAGAGACGCAGACGAAATCATCACTAACACTCGCACTGATGCGGTTGTTATCGCAGCTTCGGCTTCTGAACACTTTCGCCTTGCAAGATTGGCTCTCCAGGCAGGCAAACACTGTCTGGTCGAGAAACCGATCGCGTTGAAGGTTGAGCACGCCGAAGAGCTGATTGAGATTGCCGAATCGAAGAGCCTGATACTAATGGTCGGGCATCTGCTTTTGTATCATCCCGCGGTCTTGAAGTTGAAAGAGTACGTATCGAGTGGCGATTTGGGCACAGTTTACTACATGTATTCCAACCGAGTAAACCTCGGACAAGTTCGCAAGACTGAGAACGCCCTCTGGAGCCTGGCTCCACACGACATTTCTGTAATGCTGTTTCTGTTGGATAGAGAACCGATCAGCGTATCTACCCATGGGAGGTGTTTCCTCCAAGACGGAATACAAGATGTAGTCTTCTTCTCACTGGACTTTCAAGACAACGTGATGGGTCACGGACAAGTTAGCTGGCTCGATCCTCACAAAATACGGAGGTTCACTGCAGTCGGCAGCAAGAAGATGGTCGTCTTTGACGATATGGACGCGACGGAAAAGATCAAGATCTTTGACAAAGGTGTTCATGGTGAGCGGAGGATTGTATCCTATGCTGATGTGTTAACCATCCGAAACGGCGATATATACATCCCGTTTATCCAAATGTCAGAACCTCTGAAGATTGAGTGTCAGCATTTCGTTGATTGTGTTCTTAACAGTAGAAAGCCAAGAACTGACGGGTACGATGGACTTCGGGTCTTGAGAGTTCTTCAGGCAGCTCAGCAATCGCTGGATCGCGGTGGAATCCCAATAGAGATTAGTTCATTTCAGCCAGCTGGCTAGCCAACTGGCAAGAGGGAACGCTTCACACTTGCAGCAGCACCATCAGTTGGGATGATACGGAGGCAAGGTGTACTTGGAAAGATTCAAGCGGAATGCAGAAGTCATTTGTCTATGGACGTCAGCGGGCAACACTGGCACGTGCTCTACACGAGACCTCGCTTTGAGAAGAAAGTCTATCAGCAACTTCTCCAGAAGCACATTGAATCATATCTTCCTCTCCAGGAAATTGTGAAGCGTTGGACTGATAGGAAGAAGACGGTGGAAGAACCTCTGTTCAAGAGCTACGTGTTCGTTCATGCCGACGAGAAGGAACGGCTTGCTTCGCTCCAGACGACTGGAGTTGTCCGATGCGTATCGTTCGGCGGTAAGGTGGCGGTGGTACCGGACATTCAGATAGAGAGTCTTAAGCGTATGCTCGGTGAAGGGAAACCAGTCGAAGTGTGTCCGACGATACGCGTCGGTGCAAGGGTCAAGATAGTGAGAGGTCACCTGTACGGGATCGAAGGAGTCCTTGCTGATATCCGCGGTAGTAAGCGGTTCGCATTGACGATTGATGTGTTGCGGCGTTCAGTTCTCATTGAGATCGGAGCAGACAGTGTGGAAGCTTTAGATGAATAAGTCAAATATCAGTGTGTAGTCTCTGGCGTAGAATCTGAAATCGGAGGAGTTCATGACCGTTCTCGTCACGGGTGGAGCTGGATACATTGGATCGTTGCTCTCTGGGGCGTTACTATACAAGGGCTACAACGTCGTTGTAGTTGATGACTTGCTCTTTGGTGCTGATGCCATCATGGGCTATATGATGCATCCAGCTTTCACCTTTCACAGGGCGAACGTGTGCGAAAGAGAAAAGATCCAACCTTTCTTTCAAGGAATTGATTTTGTAGTGCACCTTGCTGCTATAGTTGGATTTCCGGCGTGTCAACAGGTGGGAGAGGGGGTAGCATGGCTCTACAATTTCGAAGGAACCAAGAGCGTGTTTGAGCTTGCTGAGGCATCAGGCGTCAAGCGGTTTGTCTTTGCCTCAACGTACAGCAACTATGGTAAATCTGAGGATGGACAGGCTGTCTCCGAAGAATCGCCTCTGAATCCTCAATCGCTGTATGCAAAGACCAAAATTGCTGCTGAGGAGTATCTTCTTGAACAAGGAAAGACGTCTCGTTGTTGCAATGTCCTATTCCGGTTTGCAACGTTGTTTGGTCTTTCCGCACGGACGCGCTTTGATTTGATCATCAATCAGTTTGTGTTGGAGGCGATTGTCAAACGAAGACTTATCATCTATCAAAAGAACTACAACCGTTCCTTCGTTCACATCCGAGACATCATTAGGGCGATCATGATGAGTCTCGAGGCAGAAGAATCGAAAGTACGCAACCAAGTGTTCAACGTTGGCTCGAATAGTGGAAACTACACGAAGGAAGAGATTATCCATTTGATTCAGAAGTACGTTCAGGGTGTCTCTCTGGAGTACAAGGATCTGAGCTTTGGAGGAGATATGAGAGACATCAGGATCTCGTTCGACAAGATTCAGGAACGACTTGGTTATAGAACTGAAGTGTCAATCGAAGAGGGAATCAAAGAATTGTGCGAAGCGCTTCTTGGAGGATATGTCTATGAACCGCAGTCGGGGAGGCACCGGAATGCGCAGTTTATCGTTCAGTAGAGTGGTGGAGGTTGGGTCGCTTGCGGCAGAGTGGAGGAAGCGGCAATAATCAGAGTTGGGAATTCGTCCATGTCCTTCTGGGACCATAAGACTGTCGTCGTCACGGGTGGAGCAGGGTTTCTTGGTTCGCATCTGGTTAAGAAACTCCACGAGATTGGTGCAGAGGATGTTTTCATCCCTTTGATTGAACAATATGACTTGCGAGACCGGGATGATGTCACTCGCCTTCTGAGAGAGACAGAGCCGAGAGTCATAATCCATCTCGCTGCAGTGGTCGGTGGGATTGGCGCAAACCGTGCTAATCCAGGCAAGTTCTTCTACGACAATGCGATCATGGGGATCCAGTTGATGGAATACGCACGGCGATTCGGCGTCGGGAAGTTCGTTGCTGTCGGAACGATCTGTGCATATCCGAAGTTTGCTCCCGTACCGTTTCGTGAAGAAGATTTGTGGAACGGCTATCCGGAAGAGACGAATGCGCCGTACGGCTTAGCAAAGAAGATGTTGCTGGTTCAAGCACAAGCATATCGCCAGCAGTACGGGTTCAACGCCATATATCTGTTGCCTGTCAATCTGTACGGTCCAGGAGACAATTTTCATCCAGATTCATCTCACGTAATTCCAGCACTTATCAAGAAATGTCTGGACGCTGTCAAGAATGGTGATGATGAGATCGTGGTTTGGGGAACCGGGAGTGCCACGAGGGAGTTCATGTATGTCCAGGATTGTGCCGAAGCGATTGCTCTGGCAGCGGAGCGATACAACAAACCCGAACCTGTGAATATTGGCGCAGGATTTGAAATTTCTATCAAAGACCTGGTTGTACTGATCGCGAGACTGACAGGTTTTGAAGGGAACATCAAGTGGGACACGACAAAACCTGATGGACAGCCGAGAAGAATGCTTGATACGTCGCGGGCTGAGAGGGAGTTTGGATTTAGAGCAAAGGTGATGTTTGAAGAAGGATTGAGAAAAACAATTGAGTGGTACTTACAGAATATGGCAGCGGCAGATTGAGCACAGTGATATTGAATCATGCTTCAGACATAGATGCTCCTCCTGTTGTTGTTCGAGACGACGCCTCAACCTCCGACATTCCTTATCTCCCACCACCAGAGTCCCATTCTCCAAATCGCTGGCACTTTAGTCAGCAAATCTCCCCCTTTGTGAAGCGCTGAACGATTACTCTGGAGATAATCCTGTCTCTGTTATTCTCGACGGCTCAGTTGTGCGCGCAACAACCTGCAAGTGCTCCGCAGAGTTTTTTTCTTGACTTTAGCGAATAAATTTCTATATTGCTCATAGACAAACGACAGAGATATAGGGACGAGAGAAAATGTCTAACAGGGGAAGCCTCCAGAATCAAGTTCAACAATATCTGCCGATCTTCTACAGAGCACGGTGGCATATTATACTATCCTTTGTAGTTGTTGTTGCTTCTACCGGCTACTATACTTTTACCCAGCAGAATGTCTATGAGTCCAAGACCAGCCTACGTGTACTTAAGGGAAAGAAGAGCATAGACAATCCGCTGTCAGTCATTCCCGAGTTTCAGGGGGTTGGGGAAGATCGAGCAGTGGGTAACGAGTTGCAGGTGCTGAAGAGTTACTCAATAGCGGAGGATGTGGCGAGACGGCTGCTGGATACAGCAAAACTCGATATTGTGCCGACTGATGCACTCCCGATAGCGAAAGGGCGATCTGAACCTGGAAGATTGGTGAGACTTCTGAAATCCGTTGGGCTCTTGGAGGTTGCTGCATCGCTGGGGCTATACAGTGAACCGGCTCAAGGGGTTGGACCCTATGCTTCGCTGGATGCCGTTGCGGCAAGAGTGCGAGGGGCAGCGACCATTGAACAGGTCAGGGGTTTGGACGTAATTATCATCACTGCTGAAAGCAGCACCCCTCAGGAGGCGATGCTCCTTGCCAGTGCCTTGGCAACAGCTTACTATCAAAGAAACCTTCGCAGTGCACGGGAAGCGACAACGCTCGCGCGGGAGTTCCTTGAAAACCAGATGAACCGGAAGAAGGCACAACTCGATACGGTTGAAAAGGGACTTCAGGATTACCAAGAGAAGGAGGGGATCGTCTCACTTGACGAGGAGTCCAGAGCGCTGATTGAACAGCTCTCGACCTTCGAGGCGAAGTTGAACGAAGCCGATATCGAGCTTCAGTCATCTCAGAAGATACTTGAGAGCTATAGGCGTCAGCTCGCGGAGCAAGAGCCAAATTTGGCGAAGAACATTTCAGATGCTATTGCTGATCCATATATCAGGGCGCTTCAGCAGCAGATAGCGGAATTGGAAGTCCAGCGGGATCTAGCTGCAGCTCAGCGTCAGGTAAGCCAGCAGGGAAATGAAGAATATTTTCAGGATCTATTCAAAAAGGGTTTGGGTGAGGTGAATCAGAAGATCCAGGCTTTTCAACAGAAGCTGAAGGAAAAGACCGATGAGCTAATGAAATCAAATCTTGCGGTGAGCAGCCCGATCGAGAATATTCGTGAGTTGACTCAGAAGATCATAGCGCGGCAGATCGAGATGTCTGCACTGCAGGCGAAGGCAAGTGCTCTCTCCGTCATTGTCAAGAAATATACTGATCAGTTTGAGAAGATTCCTGAGAAGAATATCCGGTTTGCACAGTTGGAGCGAGAAAGAAGAAGCAACGAGAAACTCTACTTGATGGTGCAGGAGAAGTTCCAGGAAGCTCTCATTACCGAGCAGTCGCAGTACGGAAACGTGGAGATTATTGATCCTGCCCGTGTGCCGTCCAGACCTGTCCGACCCAACCGCATGTTGAATATGATTCTTGGCATCGTGGTGGGGCTAGGATTGGGAATTGGAATCGCGTTGGTGCTAGATTATTCGGACACGACGATACGGTCACCCGACGACGTAGAAGAAAAAGGATTCTCAGTCCTTGCCTTTGTTCCTCCGTTCTTCCGAAGGGGAGTGCACGATCCGCAGGAAACACTTGTGACCTATGCAAATCCGCGTTCGCATGGATCAGAGGGTTATCGCACGCTCAGGACAACCATACAGAACTTCCTTGACGGACAACAGCTTGCAAGAGCCATCGTCGTATCAAGCCCCGTGCCGAGAGAAGGGAAGTCAACTACAGCGGCAAATCTGGCGGTAGCCATGGCACAGTCCGAGTATAGAACTCTGCTTGTTGAATCAGATCTCCGCCGTCCAGCAGTACACAGCATTTTCAATCTAAAGATGGAACCAGGTTTGACAGACTACTTGCTTGCGAGAGTGGATCTGGATGCGATCATTCGGGAGACCCCGATTCCTGGGTTGAGTATTATCCCGTGTGGACCTATGGTACAGAATCCTGCAGAAATGCTGACATCGCGTCGAATGAAGGATTTGATCCAGGAGCTGAAGAAAAGATATGACATCATAATCTTCGATACTCCTCCTATGGTGACGATTGCGGATGCAATGGTCGTTGCGCGACAGGCAGATGGAGTGGTGCTTGTTGTGACAGTCAATTTGTCGAAGGTGGCGGGTCTGGAACGAGCGAAGGCGATTCTTGATCAGGCACATGTCAAACTGTTTGGTGTGGTCGTTAATAAGTTCAATGTTAAACGGTCGTATGGATACTACTATCGCTATTATTATCAGTACGATTACTACTACAGTGAAGATGGGACAAAGAAGAGAGTGAAGAAAAAGCCAACTGTCGCATAATTTGGGTTCTCATGCAAACTCATTTTCAAAAATCCATTCTGAGAATTGAGAAAGAGAGTTTTCCCCCTCGCAGGCATCCCGCTTTGGGATGCCTTTTCTGTTTGGGAAGCAGCGGGAGAACGGGAGTTTCCGTCCGAGATGTCGCTCTGCTGGAGTTACCGGGCGAGATAGTTTGCGCAGGTGACATATCCAAGAGTACAAGCTATGTCCGACCCATAAACGTGAAAGAGTGGAGAGACTATGACCCATATCAGCAACACGGCAAAGATAGGTGAGAACACCTCGATAGGCATCAACACTATTGTAATGGACAACGTGGAGATTGGACGGGATTGTGAGATCGGCAACAACGTGGTTATTCACCCCGGAGTCGTAATTGGATCTTTCGTTCGGGTGGATGACAATGCCATAATCGGTAAGAAACCGATGAAAGCAGTAAACAGTGCCACGACCAAGTTGCAGGACTTCGCCCCTGCGAGGATTGGGGACTATTGCACCATTGGCACGTCGGTGGTCATTTACACTGGCAGTGTCATGGCGGATAAAGTGCTTGTTGCAGATCTAGCCACGGTGAGAGAAAACGTCACGATCGGAGAAGGCACAATTGTGGGTAGAGGGGTCGCGATTGAAAACTTCTGCAAGATTGGCTCATACTGCAAACTGGAGACGAACGTCTATCTGACAGCATATTCCGAAGTCGAGGACAGGTGTTTTCTCGCCCCCTGTGTTGCAACGAGCAATGATAACTTTGTCGGTCGCACAAAGGAACGGTTCAAGCATTTTAAAGGTGTCACGGTGAAGAAGGGTGGAAGGATAGGAACCAATGCTACGATCTTGCCGGGAAAGATCATCGGCGAGGATGCACTTGTCGCAGCGGGCGCGCTTGTGACGAAGGATCTTGCACCACGGAAGATCTTTGCCGGCGTTCCTGCGAAAGAATTTGGTGATGTTCCGCCAGAACAACTTTTGGAGAATCAGTAGCATCCAATTCTCTTGCCGGGTTGGTAGAGTCCGATTCGTAATCGGACTATTAATGACAGATGACAAATAACCGAAACCGACTATGGAAGTTCCTTTGCTTGATCTGAAAAGCCAGTATCAATCTGTACGAGAAGAGATTGTGGATGTGCTTCTCAGAGTCTCAGAAAGCCAGCAATTCATACTCGGTCCTGAAGTGAAGCAACTCGAACGAGCAGTTGCCGCATATTGCGGGACACAGTTCGGGATTGGTGTTTCTTCCGGAACGGATGCACTGCTTGCCGCCTTGATGGCGTTCGACATTAATCAGGGAGATGAGGTCGTCACGACGCCATATTCTTTCTTTGCGACTGCTGGCGTCATCGCGCGCCTTGGTGCGAGACCGGTGTTTGCTGATATTGATCTAGTAACCTACAACATTGATCCGGACTGTATCAGGAAATGCATTTCTCCGAAGACAAGGACGATCATTCCGGTTCATCTGTACGGGCAGTGTGCAGAGATGCTGCCCATTCTCGAGATTGCACAAGAACATGGGCTTTCTGTAATCGAAGATGCCGCACAGGCGATCGGTTCTCAATTTCGTGATGGCAGACGTGCGGGTAGCTTGGGATCCATGGGTTGTTTTTCATTTTTCCCAAGCAAGAATCTCGGAGGCTTTGGTGATGGCGGAATGGTGGTAACCAATGATGAGGCACTTGCGGAGAAACTGAGAGTGCTTCGAGTGCACGGCTCACAGCCGAAGTACTACCATAAGATCGTTGGGGGCAACTTCCGGCTAGATACAATTCAAGCGGCTGTCCTGCTTGTGAAGATGAGGTACCTTGACACTTGGACTCAGAAGAGACAGGAGAACGCGAGACGGTACACCGTGCTTTTCCAAAAGCGCGGACTATCGGAGGGCACAAGCCGCCAAGATTTTTCTGAGACCAACAAAGTGATTTTGCCAAAGCCTGTATATGAGAACGCGGGTCTTTCGCATTATCATATCTACAATCAATTCGTCATTCGTGTTGAAGAGCGAGATAAGCTGAGGGAATTTCTGAAGGACCGTAAGATCGGTACAGAAATATACTATCCAGTTCCGTTTCACCTTCAGGAGTGCTTCGCATATCTCGGTTACAGAGAAGGGGATTTTCCGAATTCAGAAAAAGCTGCAAAGGAATCCCTTGCGCTACCAATTTACCCGGAATTGAATCCTGAGCAGCAGCAATATGTCGTCGAAACCATTGCAGAGTTTTTCAGGGAGAATGAAGAATAATTTGGTGGAAGCATTGACTGCTTGGAACATCCTTTTCAAGTGATGCTCTTAGTGCAAGCATGCCATAGAGCGTAGCTTGAGCGTTGTACCAGCTTCTGTAATCATGTACCGCTAAATAGTCCAGATGACCAGACAGTCCGTTCGCCACGCACTAGTTGGCTACGCATTTCTTCTTCCGAATCTGATCGGATTTCTGCTGTTTACGCTAGGTCCAATTATCTATTCCTTTGTTATCAGTTTTTTCGACTGGAACTTATTCTCCAATCCGGTGTTCGTAGATCTAGCGAACTACTCAAAAATTTTCTTCTCTCGAGATTCCCAATTCTGGAGTTACTTCGGCAACACTCTTTTCTTCCTTATCATCGTTCCTGTTCAGATGGCTCTGGCACTTGCCACGGCTTATCTGCTGAATGAGAATCTTCGGGGGACACTCCTCTTCAAGATCCTCTTCTTTGTTCCTGTGGTCTTGTCGGTTGTTTCAATCTCGATGGTGTGGGGATACATTCTCGATAGTGAAAACGGACTCCTCAACCATGTTCTGGCGTTTGTCGGAGTGAGAAAGATCGCTTGGCTGCTGGAGCCTCAGTGGGTGAAGTGGGGGATCACAATGACGGCCGTGTGGCAAGGTGCTGCCTTCAGTACCATAATATACTATGCAGCGCTTCAGGGGATCCCACCCCATCTATACGAAGTGGCGACGATTGACGGGGCAAGCCGTTGGAGGCAGTTCTGGCGAATTACTGTTCCCCTTCTTGCACCATATCACTTCTTTCTCATGGTAACCGGTCTGATCGGTGCCTTGCAGCTATTTACTCCAATATACGTGATGACTCACGGAAATCCCGGAGCCGCTCGCAACATCATATGTGAGGTTTATTGGAAGGCGTATCAAGAGTTTGATGTGGGATACGCCGCTGCACTCTCGTGGATTCTGTTTGGCTTGATCCTTCTGATTTCGGCGATCTACTGGAAGTCAGTAGGCAAGCGTGTTCACTATGCATAGAATTTCCTGAGTATGAAACACACGCCTCTTGCCAAGTTGTTGGTTTATCTGTTCCTCTTGATTTTTGCCCTGATGTACGTCGTTCCATTCTTCTGGACATTTGTGACATCGGTGAAGTATCCTGGGATGGTCTTTGACGGGCGGTGGCTACCATTTCGACGAGCCAACGCACTTGCCATAGACGGGAAGAGCAGGGAGATCAATGTGGTAGAGGAAAGAGGGGACACCTTCCTCATCAGGATTCGAGAGACGGGGGAATTGCGAGAGGTTGCTAAGAGAGATGTTGAATCGCTTTCCATGAATTGGAGCAACTACGCTGAAACTTGGAGCGCGGTTCCGTTTGGCAGATTCTTCCTCAACAGCATCTTGGTTGCACTTGCTGTGACGTTGGGCCAGCTCGTCACCTGTTCACTCGGAGGCTTTGCTTTCTCCAGACTGAGATTTCCCGGACGTGACAAAGTCTTCTTCCTCTACCTTGCGACTTTGATGATACCAGGTCCTGTTCTCACTGTGCCGATTTATCTGCTCCTAAGATACTACCATCTGCTCGATAGTTATCAGGGAGTGATTCTCCCTGGTCTCTTTTCGGCTTATGGCACTTTTCTTCTTCGACAGTTCTTTATGACGATTCCAAGGGAGCTTGAGGATGCTGCAAGGATTGATGGATCCGGAAGTTTTGGAGTCTATTCTCGGATTATTCTGCCGCTCTCCGGTCCAGCGCTCGCTGCGTTGGCGACCTTCGTGTTCATAGGATCGTGGAACGATTTCTTCTGGCCCTCAATCGTCTTGACTGATCCCAGCAGACTTACGCTTCCTGTCGGTCTGGCTCTCTTCAACGACCTTTACTTCAATGAGTATGGTCGGCTCATGGCTGGGAGTATGATCAGCATCCTACCCGCCATTCTCGTCTACGTCGCGTTTCAACGATTCATCACGAGGGGGATTGTTATGACAGGGTTGAAGGGCTGAAGGGCAAGTTCATGAGAACTCGAATATGTCCAAGATCATAGTTGGCTTCTCTAATAACGTCCGTAGGTGTGATCGTTGGATTGTTCTTCTATTTGACGGCGGATGATCCTTCGAAATACCTCGTGTTTGGTACCTGGGGAACGCCGAATGAGATCGAGAGCTTCCAGAGTCTGATAGACTACTATAATTCCTCGCGACATCCGAAGCACAAGGTGAAGCTCTTTCATCCTGAGAACGTCTCGTACGACGAGCGCCTCGTTGTTCAAGCTGCTTCTGGAAACTTACCAGATGTCATGCATTTAGCAAGGACGAACCTACCATCGTTCGTTCACAAACGGGTGCTTGAGGATTTGACGCCATACGTTCACAGAGATACAAGCTTTCGGCTCGACGCCTTCTTTCCGAAATTGGTTGAGGACTGTACTGAAGAGGGGAGGCTTCTACGGAATACCGCACAACTTCTCCACGCTCGTTTTGTATTACAACAAGGATCATTTCGATGCTGAAGGGATTCCTTATCCCGATACAAGCTGGACCTGGGATACTGTACTGCAAGCTGCAAAACGCCTCACCAAACGAGATGCTAATGGAAACATCATGCGATATGGCTGCTTCGTGAAGTTCGTGATGTTCACGATGATCGCACAGAATGGAGGCAGCTTTGTCAACAACACACTGGACAGTTGTATCATCGCGTCCCCCGAAGCCACTGAGACATTTCAGTCTTGCATTGACCTCTCGGAAAAGCACAAAGTAACGTGGGGTCCCTTGGCAGCGAGTCTTCAGTTTGACGACATGTTTGCCGGCGGCAGATGCTCGATGATAGCGAATGGACGATGGGCGGCGGCTTGGTATGCTAAGTCAATGGCTCCGGGTTCGATGGATATCGCACCACTTCCGCGTGGCAAGCGTCGGCTTGGGGCAATAGCTACACATATGATGACGATGTCTGCCACAAGTACCAAGAAGTCTGAAGCCTGGGAGTTCATCAAATTCCTTGCGGGCGAGAAGGGTCAAACAATGGTCAGCGACGATGGGAACAACATTCCTGCACTAAGGTCTGTGGCAGAATCTGACCTCTTCCTCAAGAACAAGAACACTCCTTGGCTAAGCAACAAGATATTTCTCGAGGAGTTACCATACGCCACGGATTGGCCGTTCGATCCAAGTCCTTATATCACGAACTATATGGTGACGCAGTTGATGTCAATAGCCGAGAGAGATGTCACACTTGGATACGACACAGCCTTGAGCGCATTGCAGAAAGTGCAAGCTGAATTTAACAGGATTATCTGTGGTCAGAAAATGGTTGCGGTGGCGAAGCCATTTCTAGGCAGCGTCGTGTCTTTGGTAGCAACAGCGGCGCTGGTAGCTACGGTGCTTTTCGGCATGAGCTTTCGGAAGAGGAGATCCGGCCACCCTAAGATACAGGATTCAACCGAGGAAGGATCTCCGAGACCATCCAAGTTGAACTAACTCTAGCGCTTGCTCCACCAGAGCCAGACGATTGAGGACAAAGTCAATACCGCGGCGGCGACGAAAAAGAACGTCTCAGATGGGATCTTCCACATATTGTCCGAAGCGATTATGCTCATTCCGAAGAACGAGATAATAGCGGAGAAAGGGACAAAATAGATTGTGAGGAAATTCAAGAGCGTGCTGATGTTCCGACTCAATCGAGCTTCATAGTACTCGTTCAAATCTCCAATCTCATCCGCCACCGCGTCAAACAAATCCGTGGTCTGCAACCCTTCCTGATACTTTTCATATATATAGTCGCCTTGAGGTCGTTTGGTCACCTCCACAAACCAGAACTTGTTGCGAAACTCCATGAAATTGTCAAGAAGGCGGCGCGTGCTTATCATGCTTTCTTTGGGATTATTATCTTCCCGTAAAAGCTCCGTGGAGTACTTGAAGAGTTGTATCTTCTGATACAGCGTGTATAGATACAGATTGAAGTAGTCGTTCTCTATGTTTTGCGGGAAATAGGAGAGGTTGAAAGGATTCTTTTTGAATGCAATGTACGTTACTGTCTCTCTGAGCATTAACGCTCTCCATAGCTTCCACAGCGAAACCCTGTTCGACGACATGAGCTCTTCGGCATACTCTGTCGAAGGAAGAAAGTTGCTGCCGGCGGCAGTCGAGGAGCCAAAGCCGGTGCAGGTCCCATATTCATACAACAGCATATCCTCGATTGACTGAAACGGATCGTGAGGAATCTCGCCCCGGTCGAGATCCTCAGGCAGGTCAATACACGAATAGGAATAAACGAAGCATCTATCACCGTACGTCTGCCCAAACAGCGATTCAGAATAGCGTCCTTCCTTAGCTTCCTGGAGATAGGGCGGAGTCAAATCCTGCAAAAGGAATTCCATCAATGTTTGCGTGGAAGTGATCTCTGGGCAAGCCTCGACCGAAAACCTCGGCAGCATCCATTCCACTTTCGGTGGCAGGACCTGCCGCATCTGGTAATTCAAGTCAATGATTTGCGAAATCGTTGGATCATCTTCTGAGATGCTGACCTTCATCGTAATGAACCCTGTCTCCTGTGGAAACAGAAACAGGTCAATCCACTCGACAGTTACCCGCTGATCATAGCGTCTCCCATACTCAGAGGTGATTCGCATCTGTTGAATCCTCTCGCGTTCCTTCTCCCTTAGGGTAAGATGAAGTGTCGGAAACTTCGCCAGCCATCTGTAGATGTGCTCGGGATCTGCCGACTTAAACTCCTGCGCGAGGTTGATGAGTCTTTCTCTGCCTTCAATCGTGTTTGGTGTCTCTTCGAGCTCAGGAAAGAGCAACCGTTTGGCAAATGGCAGGAAGAAATAGGAATCGTCTAGTGCTGATTTGATCTTCTCTTCATCCAACCGACAGAACCAAGGAAGCCACCGATGCAAGATGCTTAGCAGCGCGCCTTTCTCCACTCTGTTCACAAACCTGTGGAGGAAGGGGTAGATCAAGATCGTGAAATGGTGTTCGAGTTTTCTGTTGAGCGTCTCAACGCCTGGCATAGCCGCATCTGATCCAGTTTCTAGAACGTGTAGTAAATGCTCAATGTTGGACCGAGTGTCGTCTTACTTCCAGTGTCTTTACCCGCCTCTAGTCTGAATCCGAGAGCAACGTACCTGTATGCTAAGCCTGCATCCACAAGGATAATGACTTCATTGTCGAAATTTGTGTTGGTATTATAGAGCGCGCCCAAGTAACCATACGCAGCCAGTCCACCTGTCTCTGGAAAGACATAGGAGCTAGCGATACCGCCTCCGAGAGTAAACGCAGTGCTTGAGTTATCAAGAATGTTTTGGCCAAATAGCGAGGCGGAGTAGCTGTATAGCAAGAGTTTCCCGTTAACGAACAAACCAAATTCTGGAACAAACCGGTAAACAGCGACAAGATTAACATCTTGCCTTTTCACGTTCACAGGTGCCACGATTGGTCTGTTACTCTGATCGACGAACGGAGTTCCGTCCTGCGTAACCAAGGAGTATTCAGTGTCAAAAGTGGATAAGGTTGCAGCATAAGAAATTGTCGTGCTGAAGGCTCCAACACTCATCGTAACATACGGTCCCGCCATAAGCCCCCAACTCAAAGCTTTCCATTTTCCGTAGATCGGCGTGCCATCTCCAGCGTACTCACCTGTGAAGGAGGTCTGGTCCTGTATGAGGTTCCAGCTCGCCATCCATCCTTTTGCACCTACCGTGAAGCGAACCGCGGGACTCTTCTGTGCATGCAGGCTGTTTGTAAAGAAGATGAAAGACAACAGAACTAATCCGATCAGAATTCCAATACGTATAGAGATATTCATTATCATTTCTCCATTACTTTACTTAGGATTGTTTATGGCGGAGGCATTACTTCTTCCCTCTTCTCAGGCTCCTTCTTCTCTTTTCCCTCGAAGACGAGTGAAATAAGAACTTTCGACTTGACCTGTCTCCCGCCTCGCCGAGCGGGGTTGAATCTCAATTGCCTGACGGCGTTTATTGAGGCACTGTTGAAACGAGAATCAATGCCGCGAACGATTTCTGTCTTATCAACGCCACCTCCCTCGTTGACGTACGCTCTGACTTCTACTGTGCCGGAGAAGCCCGGTGCCATCGGCAAATTCTTGTAGTCAACATACTTGTACACCTGCTCCTCTCCGCCGATCACCGTTGCCTCGACATCTGGGTTATCCCAATAAATGTTCGACGTCTCAGATTCTGGTTGCTTTTGCGGTTCTGCTGGCGGCTTCTGTAGTTCTGCTGCGGGTTGTTGTCCCTTGCTTGCATCTGGCGTTGGAGTCGTGGTCTTCATCTTACCAGCAGCCGCCTGGATCTCTTTCTCATGTAAGCGTTGGTCGGGTTTCTGCCCGGACGGTTGCGTTTGCTGTACGTCGGAAGGAGTTCCTTGTATTGTCGGTGAGGGCTGTGGGCTTTCTCCTTTGCGTAGGAACAAGACAGCGATTACGATGGCGACCACAGCAACTGCGCCAATGCTCACAAAGACAGGCACGGCTGAAGGACGTTTCCGAGGCGCTTCAGACACAGCTACTCTCTCGATTTTCGCTGGCACCTTCCCGAGCGGCGCCGCTGGCTGCTCCGCGACCACTTTAGTCTCTTTCTTCATCTCCGCAACAGGTAGCTTTTCGGCGATCACCTCATGCACCTCCGAAACAACCACCGGTCTCTCTGGTGATGGAACCGTCGGCGGTCTTTTCAGCTCTTCGGCTACTCTTCTCGGGGGAGGAGCAGGCTTCGGCTCGACAACCTTCACAGATTCCTGGACACCTTCCACAGTTTGCAGTACGTCCCTGAATTTCGCGAGAAAATCCTCCTTGAGTTCATCGGGCGTATAGATCGCATCCCTACCACCGCGGTGATAACAAAGGTATTCGATGCGAGCCGTCTCACCTTCGTTAAGCACATAAACGTCCTCTTTCTCTTCAAGAAAGATGAACAGCGGATGCAGGCTGAGAAAAGGTCTTATCCTATTCTCCTCCGGTTTGCACAAACAGATGTGCGTCACAAATACATCGCTGATCGGTTTAGGCGACGCATAGAAGGTCTTGATAATATCTGTTCCTTCCAATCTCTCAAGGTTATAGATAAAGTTTCCTTGCTTATCAAACTCAATCCTGGCGATGTGGGCAAGCTTGTAGGTTCTCAGCGTATCGAAATTGAGTATGAATTCCTCGACCGCATCGAACAACAACTCGTTAATCGCGATGCAGTCTCGTTTCTGCATCGCGCCGTGACCCTTTGTCTTGTTCCGGTAGTTAACGAACACGTTGGCGAACATCTCTGGCGAAACTGAAGTAAGGTTGCTCGGTTTGTCAGGAGAGAGATATTCGTTGATCTTGTTCATTGCTGATGACAGCTTCTTCAGCTCCTGGCTCTTCTTGAAATAAGCATCTGGAAGAACCGTAGCGCGCTGCTGAAGATTGAATCGCAAGCAGTCCCTGAGGAATCCAACCCAATTTCCCAGTGACGGGCGTCTAATCCCACTCAACGTCTGATTAACGTTCTTGTCTCGCTGTGGTTGCGCAAGATACTCAGAGACGGAGATTGCCGCTGCATATTTGAGAGTGACTTCAAAGAGGTAGCCAATTTGCGTAAATCGCTCGACGGGTTCGTCGGCGTTTACTGCCCGCAGGTAGGCTTTGGCAATCGGGAAGGGATATTCCTTATGGATAGAAGGATTCATGCTGGCGTTTTTCTTAACGGTTTCCTGTCATGGATTCCGAACCGAATATACAAAATTGTGGGGGGAAAGTCAACAGCCTTGTGTTGGTTGAATTCGTCGATTCCCGGATTCTCGGTTCAAGATGTCCTGATGCATCATCGTTTCAATCACTCGCACGTGTAATCCGAATATCATGATAACTCCATCAGAATATTTGCCCGAAGTTGAAGTAGAATCCGGTTGTTTCGTTTCCAAATCCAACATCCAGTCGAACCACATATGTCTCCATATAAAATCGCAAACCTGCAGTCGGATTCAATGCCCAGCGGCTTAGGTCAACCTGTGTTAGTGAATTCCACACCTTTCCTCCATCAAGACCAAGCACACCACCGAAGCGGCAAAATATTGGGAATCGAAGTTCCGCATTGAATACAGTGGCGGTTTTGTCTAAGTATCGGTCTTGAGGATATCCGCGCAGTGTGCTGTTTCCGCCAATGGGCAACAGTACTTGGACAGGTAAGTCACTGCCGATCAATCCTTGCACTCCGAGCCGAAGTGCAAGAACAGTCTTTGGATAGAAGAGTATGGAATAATGCTGAAACGATGCCGCGAGTCGGGCAAATGCAACATTGCTTAAGGCAGAGTTAAGGATGAATTCCGCCTCACCCTGCAAGACTAAGCCTTGTGATGGATTGATGAAACTGTTGCGCGTGTCGTATCGAAAATTAGCGAAGAGAGAAGCAAACGTAGCCTTTGAAGCGTTGAGTTCGGGTGGAAGATTGACAAGACGACTATCTTCCGAGAAATTGAAATTCCTGATGGTCTTGTATTTTGCACCGACTTGTCCGACTATGTGAGGTGAGAATCCTCTGCTTAACGTAAGGCTTATCTCAAGAGGCTCCTTCGTATAAAATTCTCTATCGCTAAAACTTGAACTATTGCCGGTGCCGAAGAAACTGTTCTTGATCCACTTGTCGTAATCAATCACAAAGTCAAGAGCAAGCGGATAGATTTTGCCCTGACGCAGTTCGAAGTCTGGTATAGAGAACACAAAGCGATACCACCGCTCACCTTTAGTGCTGTTGAAAAGGACAACGTCAAAAGATTCGTTATGATGCAGTTGGTTGCGGAAGACCGCCTTTGCCCCGTAGCCGAGCCCAACGTCTGTATCATAACTCAATATGGGTAGCGGTTCTATGATTGATTCGCCTTGAGGAGCGAGTGTTTTTGATTCTTTCGGTGAGGTCTGTAAAACGTTTGTCAAGTCAATCTGTGCGAAGACTCCATAATGGTCAGAGGCATGAACACCATTCACCAAAGAGTCAAGGACAATTCGGCACTCAGAAACGTCAGTTGGTCTGAAAGCACCAGACTTGAGTCTGGTGCCTAGAAGAATGTAGTCAATTCGGCGTGACCGGGTATCACACAACGCTGATAAGCGACCGTATCCGTCGAGCGTATCGCCTTTGGGATCGGTCATCTGAGTAGAGAAGGAGATGTTTTCGTTCCCTTTCGAATCCCATGTGTGTTGCTGAAGAGACTTGGCCGGAGTGTATGTGTCAAGAAAACCACCGGAAGTTTGGAACAACTGCATCTCAGGTGTGTCTGGCGCGGCATTGAAATCTCCAGCGACAATCACAGGTGATTCTGGCGGAATGGATTCGACAGGCCTGCCCTCAGTTCCGTCGGAGGGCTCACCATGAAGTTGTTTGATCCAATCCAACAGCCGATTGACTTCCAGTTCTCGTCTCTTGGCTCCGGTCTCCCATTGTTCGAGAGCGCGCTGATACTCTTCTTCTGTAATTCTTCCTTTCGCAAGAAGATTTTGAAACTCCTCCGCTAAGATTGAATCCTGCGGTGGCGTAGCAGAGAGATGGACATTCACAAGATAGAAAGGAGTGTCATCAATAGTGATTTTCCCAACCAGCGAAAAGATGGATTCGTCAAAGTGAACGGTGATTGCATCTCCATAGAGTCCAAATGAACCTGAGAGTTTCCACACGTCCAACTTCTCGAGACCGAGTGATGGCCGAGCAAGAATAGCTATCCCCTCCTTGAAGTTCACAGGGATTCCAAAGAAAGCAGGTTTGATTCCGCCATTGCAGACGTGATGGATTTCGTCGAAGGAAAGAGAATCCGCAAGTCGGGAAGCAAATTTAGCCACAGGGTTAGCTTCCTGTATAAAGACAACATCCGGGTTGAGTGCTTTGACTTGAGTCAACAGCGACTGAAAGCGCAGTTCTCGCCGTCCAGCGGATTCATATTCCCCAAAACGAAAGAAGCCTTCGTAGTCAACACCTGACCAGACGTTAATGGTCAGGATGCGCAGCGGCCACTGTTTGCCGTACGCTGAGAACGCAACGAGAAACCCTAATCCCACAAGGATTATAAGACGCAGATGCTTTATCATCTCATCCCTATTTGTTTTGTTATGGTTGTCGTTTGTTGCGGATGCTCACTTTATTAGTCTTAACCATTCTGGCTCGTTCCCCGGAAACCGGGCAAATGGTTTCAAAGACGACAAGTCATGATTGGGAAGAGGCTCTATTACTTCGTCGCTTGTTGAGGCTGCGCTGCCCACAATTGCACCCACGGCCAGTCCACCTAGACCCCCCAGAAACACACCTACCGCCCCGGGAGCAGCTTCAGGCCCAAAGTGAAAAGAGGAATCTCTGGGCTTCTTGTAAGTGACACAATTGATCATCGCACCGATTGCTCCTCCGATAAGAAGACCTAAGCCCATACCTTTGAGGACTTTTGATTCACCTTTTATGATCACTTTCTGAACTCTCTGGTTGCTAACTACGACAATTCCAGCGGTGTCACCTGCCGAACCATATCCTTCCGCGTTTTCTATGGTAGAGATTATGATTGAACTGTCCCTAACAGATAGGAGCTCTCCGGCAATCTCTTGTCCATCGTTGAGGAGAAGGACAACCTCACCTTCTTTACTTTCAGCAACCATTTTAGCAGCTTGGACTTTTGCGGCCTCTTCAGATCTGGCGATTTCCTGCGCTCTCGCAATATATTCATCAGTAACTACCTGCAATGTCTCAGGTTTTTGTCCAATCTGATAGTTCCATGCAGCGAGTTCCTCGAAATGGTTGATTTTCTCTGCAAGCATAAACAGGTAGCTTTTAAAATACCAGACCGTCGTATCCCTCGCCTTGCCATCTGCTCCAATTAGCACGATCCTGGCATAATAGGTGCTGTCTGGGGTTTGGAAGAGAACAGCTCTGGCAAAATCATTAATCTCTTGGAACAACTCAAAGTGCTCTCGCTCCGACGCATCAATTGTTGGGCCAACCCTCGGACTTAAAATGACTTGTTTGTCTTTTTCCTGAGCAATGAGACTGCTTGACGCTAAGAGAAGTCCCATTCCAAGAAATACTGCAAAAGAAAGTTTCCTTATCATTGCGACCTCCGTTTGTTTTGATGGTTTGTGTTAATACAATATTTAGTTTCACAATAAATATACTAAAGTTATCGGATAGAGTTGTCATAGAATTGTCAAAGTATTGCAAAAGGTTTATCACTCCAAGTCTGCATTCGCGAACGCTGATCGCGAATCATCCTATAGATCTCTAACATCAACATATATCCTATCAGTTGGTGCTGGAATGATATGCCCATTAGAATGGTCTCCATTGGTTTCGGTTACATTGCTTGATTCTTTGAAAACGATTCACACAGTGGATAAACCTTCTTTTCTGCGTGGTCTCTCTGAAAGATAGACAGTTTAAGAAATATGTAAGAGGTCAGAAGCGTACGAAAGATACGCTTTGGGATACTGCCATAGTTCCATTGGGTAATTACGAACCTCCACAATCGCCTTATTACATTCTTCCAGGAATAGAAAGAATCATTAATCGAGCGGTATATTTTAAATACTTCCTCAGGATGAACATATCTTGGCTTAAATACGAGATGGTCGCCCTCATAATGAGCAATGTTAGCATCAATTATTCTCCCCTCTGACTCCACCGCTTGATGAAAGGGTGTGCCGGGAATTGGGATAGAGATAGATGTGAGGATGGCACTTGGATCAACACTTTCAAGCTTAGCAGGTAATTCACTATAATAGTTGGGAGTGTCTTCATCAAGGGCTACCATTAGACCTGTAAATATCAGTATGCCTCGCTTTTTCAACTTCTCAAAAAGCTCTTTGTACTCTTCAACTCTATTTTGTTTTTTGTGGACGGAAGCCAAACTTGGTTCATTCAATGACTCCATGCCGATGAACGCCATACGACAGTTTGCTTCGGATAGCAGGTCAACAAACTCTTCATCGTGCAGACAGTCAAAACTGAATTGCGTTCCAAGTCCCCAGAGCTTCAACTTCGCAATCTCTCTCAATAGCTCTTTAGCATACTTCCTATCTCCACCAAGGTTGTTATCATAGACCATCGCCATTTTCCGCTTATGATAAGGGAGATCTGCAGTTGATGTTAGATCTCGAATCACGTCCTTTACCGGGCGTGTGCGATAAGGGGTCGGCTCAATAGTGAGCTGGCAAAAACTGCATCTGTGAGGGCATCCTCGTGTTGCTTCAGTCACTAATGGAATTGCAAATTCCGATTCAACAAGATCATACCTTGGTGGTGGTATATCCCTCAGTGAATGATTTAAAGGAGCCTCGTAAACCTTCTGCAATGTTCCTTTCACTGCATTCTCGACAACCCGCGGCCAGATAGTCTCAGCCTCACCAATGACAACCGAGTCGAAATGCGGTATTACATTTTGCGGAAATGTAGAAGGGTAACGTCCTCCAGCGATCACTTTCTTGCCCTGCTTTCGAAACCTCTTTGCTACCTCAAACGCATGGGGTGCACAAAAGTCCATAAAGCTCAATGCGATGAAGTCAGCGTCCGTATCGTAGTTAATCGGACGAACCATTTCGTGAAGTAATTCAACTTCAACAATGGGTGGCGTTATACCCGCAACCAGTACGCCAGAAAGTGGTGGTGCTGGGTTGCGAGCATAATAACTGTGATTTTCTTCCTCGAGATTCTGGAACATTACGATGATTTGCAATTTTGGCTTGCTCATGATCTAATTCCTCCTGTACTTGAAGTGTAATAGCAGTTCTTTGCATCACTCTATCAACGAGTTTTGGCATCAATTTCTTTGATATTCTAAGAATTTTCCCTTCAACTGTCAGAACCACATCCTGTCTATTCAATTCTATTGCTTTGACGATTGATTTAGCTACCTTCTCAGCGTGGGCATAGGGACCCGACGGTTGGCGGGCACCGCCAACCAATTCTTCATTTTTGAAAAAGTCTGTTTGCGTGTACCCCGGATAAACAGTCATGATAGAGATATGGCTTTCATGCAGCTCAGCTCTGAGGCTCTGACCAAAAGCAACGAGTGCTGCTTTGCTGGCACTATATGCTGAGAGGTACGGTACCCCGTGAATTGCTGCGAGAGAAGTAATGTTGACGATTAAACCTCTTCCTTTCTTTTTCAAATATGGCAGTACACGCAAAGTACAGTTTATGGCTCCGAAGAAATTCACTTCCATCACGGAACGGTATTCCTCAATGCTTATCTTTTCTGCTACCCCGTAAACCCCAATACCAGCGTTATTAATCAGCATATCAATATCGCCAAGCAATTTTGCACAACCCTCAATCATCTGTGTTACAGATTCGCCATTTGCCACGTCACAAATCATGGTGACTGGGGTTTGAATTCCGGGAAATTCAGTCGTTATTTCTTTGAATGCGCTGGTCAATCGTTCCTCGCAACGTGACGTAAGAGCAAGTATAGCCCCTGCTCTGGCAAGCTCTTTTGCCAGTGCCAGTCCAATGCCTGAAGATGCCCCTGTAATGAGAATTTTCTTTCCCTCAATTTTCATCTTCCGCTTGCTCCTATTGTTGCATCCATGTGAATCAGTCCTTTTATGTACTCACTAACATCGCCTTTCACTTCAGTAAAGAGGTTCCTGACCTTTCCAGTGTCGAGAGTGGTTAATTCTTCATGCAGTCTCAGTTTTATTTCAGGCTCTTCGACTACTTTTCCAAGATAGATTGGATTCCATCCTTGCCTAGAGGAGGTCGCCAGCAAAGCCTCAACTTGCTGCGAGGGAACAGTAAAGAGAAGCTCAAATTCCCCGTGCGGTCCTGCGAGCATTAACCAGGCGGGTATTCCTGCAACCTTGGAGAGATGCAATGCATGAGGATGAATGAATTCTTCCAGGTGCGATTCCAGTACGAAGCCCACCTGATTAAGCCGCATCAGTTGGTCAAGTGTTGGAAGCGCTCCATCACTTGTGTCCATGCAGCAAGATGCAAAGTTTCGAAGCAGCTGCCCTTCACGCAGTCGAGCTTGTGGCTGGTACTGGAATGAAACTTCTCTATGTGTCGAGCCTGCTCCAATTTGAATCAAAGCGTAACCATTTCCAAAGCCCAAGCCTGTTAGAAGCAAACAGATGGTCGCCTGGCTTACAGCCCAACCTCGTCATTGGCAAACCGTCCGATACGAAGCCGAGTGCGCATCCACCCATTTGCAGGCGGGATGAAAAGTTTGTATCTCCACCCAGAACATGGATACTGCACACAGAACAGGCATCGTGGATTCCATTCTGCAGACTTGCAGTGAAGTCGCCTCCTGCATCACGGGGGAGCGTTTCGTTGAGCAGTATGCCAAACGGCTCAGCGCCAACAGCCGCAAGGTCACTTGCGTTCACCATGACCGTCATCCATCCGATAAGGTATGGGTCAGTGTACAATCCAACTTCGATTTCTTCGACAATACTGTCTGTTGTGATTGCGAGGAGAGCATCTGTTCCGGGTAGACGTATCAGTTCCGCATCGCTCTCTTGCAGACGGTTGCATTGCAACTGTGATCGCGGAAAAGTATTTGCCAGACTTTCAATGAGGGCATTTTCAAAAATCCCGTTCATCATGTGCACACCTTTAGGAGTTTGTGTTTTATGGAAAGAGAGGCAATTCGTGTGCTTACCACCTCGCCGTCAAATTCAATAGCGAATTGCTGGTCGGCTTGCACTGTGAGACAACTGGATTGCCAGGAGCGTGTTGACGGCAATCCTGAGAACTTCTTCTGCGAGAGTTTCCATAACGTAACAAGTGTCCTTGAGAGCGACATTTTCTCACAAAGATGGATGTCAAAGTATCCACTATCCGGTTTGAAGAGAGAATCGTAGCAGAAATTGCCAGAGAAATGTGGGCTCTTGACAATACCAAGATTCGTCACGCATGTTTGTATAGTGTGAATCGGCTGTCCATCGCCGATTGTAATCGTCATCTCCCGATTCCGATAACTTGCAATGGTGTGGAGAGCAGCATAAAGAATTGCTCCACTGGTTGCTGAGCGTTTCAGGAAGCGGAGAACTGCATCAGGCATGTTGAAAAAAAGATTTGCCTCCGCTGTAATACCGATACTTGCATTCACTATCCAATATCGTGTCTGGAGAGTTCCCTTGTCATCTTCAAACGTGATAAGTCCTACATCTCGCCGCTCTATCGAATGGAAATCAATTTTACAGGGAACTCCCTCGATGTATTTGTCATCTCGGAACGGTTTGTGAAAATCATTGCTCGAACCGAGACCTATCGCTCCCATCTTCACTCTCGGAAGAAGAGCGAGAGGTGCACTTTCCATGATAGCTTCCAGCAAGAGATTGACTGTGCCGTCTCCGCCTGCTGCAATGAATTCGGTGTGACCCTCGCTAAGCATCTTGCCTACAGATTCTCTCATATTCATATTACCGTTCAACACGAGCAGTGCTACAGAACCGAGCTGTGCACGTACATTCGATTCAATTCTTTGCCATTTCTGAAAAGCCTTTCCTCCCCCTGCTGAAGGATTGATTACGATAACCATGATACCTCCATGATGAATGAACTCATTCTTAAATTTGCTGTTCCATCGGTCTTAATCTCATTGTGACCACAAATCCAATATAGAAAACCGCAACGATGAATATCCAATCAGACTTCTGGGCTGTCGCAATTGCTGACAGCAAGAGAACATATGCGTGAACAACCAGAGCAATCGCACTATGTGCTTCTTGTTCAGAGCGAACCTTGTGGAGACGTATCTGCGCCAGAATTGCCGCACCAATGCCCGCTGCCGCAAACAAGAGACAATGCCAGTTCACCGCGAAAGCATCTTCCGCTGACGGTGTTAGATAAATTGCAATCCCAGACGCAATGAGAGTAAGAAGCGCAAAGACATCACTTACGACAGACGAGATTCTCAATTCAAACACTACTGGTAGGGTCTGGTAACCTGTTGCCCGATCCGCTGAAACGTCTTTGTAATAACCGGTCAGAACAAAGTTCGCATACCCGAAGAACACTGCGACCAATGTGAAGAGCAACCCCGGGCTCCATGTCAAAGTCGCATCTGCGGCGCCGCTTCCTGCCGTGAAGGCAATCAAACATAACAATGCAACAATCCACGCGTTATAGAAAGGACCAGCCCACCAACGCCTCTTGAAATACGTGTATGTTGCCAGTCCAATAACTGCGATGACTGAGAGAGCAAGGTTGATGAGAGAAAACATTGTAAGAATTATTCCACTGAGGAATAAGCCGGCGAGGCTTACCACAAGAACATCTCTTCGTCGTACTCTGCCCTGGACTAGTGGTCTGTAGGGTGAGGAGAGCGCATCCGTATCTGTCTGAAAGCAATCCGTCAGTGCCTGTCCAAATCCATAGGAAAGAAAGAAAACTAAACTGAGGATTGTCCAGGTAAATATGGATAACGTGGGCGCAAATGACAATCCCACTATCCCAGTAATCCCGGAAACAAACAGCAAATACGGACGCATGGTGACCATATATAGGATCACGAAATCGAGACTGAGGATTTTTGCAGGCAAAATTCGTTTCTGTTGAAGCATATCTAGTTCGCTCCTTCATCGAGTTAATAATTCTGTGGAGTGCAAAATCACCTGATTTTGCTCACACTGATTTTTTAATTACGCATAACTCTCTAATTCTTGTAACTTATCGAGAAACTTCTTTCGCCCACGCTGACCAACTTTGTCCAGAATGGGATAAAGCATAGCCACAATGCTCGGTGAGAAGTTTCCAAACTTGCACAACCAGCCTCGCAATGGTGGAACAAGAACTTCACGTTTGGGACGAAGGATGGTTTTCACGATTGCCTTAGCAACATCAGATGGTTGGAGCAACGACCCGGTAAACGAAAGAGAGGAGCCGTTGTGAAGCGCCTCTTTTCTGAGTTGTGGAGTTTCAACAGAGTCCGGACAAACAACCGACACCTTTATTGGCGTCTTTTGCAGCTCCAGTGCAAGGGATAGACAAAAACCTCTCACTGCAAACTTTGTTGCAGAATACACCGTCTCGCCGGGTAGAGGCACGATTCCTCCAAGTGAAGCAATGTGAATGAGATGTCCCCGTTGCTGTTGGCAGAAATACGGCAGGAAAACCTGCGTGCCATAGACCGTACCAAGGAAGTTCACATCCACTTGTCTTCTCAACCACTCTTCGGAAAGCTCTTCGACCGTTCCCGGATAAATAACACCAGCACAATTGACCAACACATCAACATGGTCAAATTCCCGTATGGATCGTTCGAAAAGATTGCTCCAAGACTCACGTTGACTCACATCTGCAGGAACACCAACGATGTGTGAAGCGACGGGTAGCAACTGCGAAAGTACTCTACTCAAACCATCCTCGTTGATATCGGCGAGCACTATGTCTGCTCCCTCTCGCACCAACCATCGAGCTGTCTCCGCACCAATGCCGCTTGCGCTGCCTGTGATTACAATTACTTTGCCGTTGAGACGTTTCATGTTCTTCATCTTCCTCTCCAGAAATTCCAGCCAAACCATAAGCCGAACATCCCACCGCCAATACAGGCAGCATTGACGAAAAGCGCGAACAGGCTTGACAAAGTCAGCGGAAAATACAGTCCTTGATGTCCATAGAAAGTAATATCCAGAATTCCCAGATAGACTGCCATAGAAGCCGCTGCAACAAGGAAAAAGGTGCCGAATGATTTCTTCTTGAGCAATCCTATGCCAGCAAGAAGGAGCAGTATTCCCAAAAGGGCATCAGCAACCGGGAAAGCTGATTCATACCCTCTGACTAATGCCTCGCCTTCCTCACTGAGGACAATAACGTTAGCGAAGTAGAGAATCCAGAAGAGCAAGTTAAGGCATCCTCCTGCAAACGCAATGTATGGAAGAAACCGCTGTGCGTGATTGATTAACCGATAGAACATTTCATTTCTCCTTTCCTGATTTATGTTGCTACTAAACTTGTTAAGACCAAAATATATACTCGATGCTCTCCAGCTATCGTCTTCTTGTTTTTCTATCCCAATGTACTAAATCCGATCAGATGAGTTGTCATGAAATTGTCAAAATGTAGTCAAAGTTTCTTCAGTAACATTTCTCCATGGCAACTCTCTTCCGCCTAACCACACGCATACCCTCTTTCCCTAGATCCTCGTCACATGCTGGGCATCTCGCACGGCGGGACAACCTCAACTTCTGTATCAGACAGTATTTCGTCAATGATGATACTTGCCTTTCCCAGCGGGGTCTCAATTTCCCTCATTGGTGCACAACCGATGATGAGGTTGCCAATCCTCCACTCCCACGATTTGATTTCTAACAGTCGCCGATACGAAGCCGGCGATATCGCAATCGCATTGGGCGTGAGACCCTCCTGATCAAGGAACTGAGTTAGCCTATCGTTGATGGCTTCAATGAGATCAAATACTTGTTTCACGGTTGTATCCTCCTATGTTTAATATTCTATAGGAAGATACAATGATTCAAGGAGAAAGTTGTCATGAAATTGTCAGAGTTTCGCAAAAGAATTTTAGGAAAATGAATCTATGATTAGTGGTTCCGATTTCTGTGGAGTATCGTAGCTGTTCCACTCCGCGGGGCGAAATCTTCTCGCAACCTGAAGATTGCGGCTACTTGATTTGCCAAGAAGAGTTGTCGGGAAATTGTCAGAGTCTTGAAAAAGACTTGTCAGAAGGAGGGTTCTATCTGAGAAGTTTATAACGTTTCTTGGAAAAAAGCATGCAATACCCACATTGTCATTGCGAGTTCTTGACCCCGCTTTGCGAGGTAAATCGGGCAAGCGAACCAAAGAGTCACTTTGCAAGGCGACAAGCCTTGTCGCCCTACGGTTCGTTATTAGTTCCCGATCCCGCTATGCAAGGTCTCGAAGTCGCAATGACAAATCAAATTCGGAGGGAGAATATTTTAAAGGGTTTGTCAAAAGGAAGGTTCTATCCGAGGAACTTATATCCCACCTTATGAACTGTAATGATGTGTTTTGGCTTGGCAGGATTTGCTTCCAGCTTTTTTCGGAGAGAGAGTATATAATTGTCAACAGTCCTTGTTGTAATGTCCACCTCATAGCCCCACACATCATCCAAAAGCTGGTGCCTTGAAATGACTTCCCCTTCTCGTTCTGCCAGGTACTTCAGCAGTTGGAATTCGTGTGCGCTCATTTTCAATTTCTTCTTTCCTTTGTAAGTCTCGTGCTTTTTGAAATCCACGTAAACATCACCAAATTTTACTTCGGCAAGCTCAGCATGGATTTCTGTTTGACGACGCAAAAGCGCCCTAATCCTAGCAATAAGTTCCCTCACACTAAATGGCTTTGTAACATAATCATCCGCACCCAATTCCAATCCGAGGACTTTGTCGAGTTCCTCGCCCTTTGCCGTAAGCATCAGTATCGGGACTTGAACTCCCTCTGCTCTAAGCCTTCTGCAGATCTCAAGACCATCCATATTTGGAAGCATCACATCAAGCAATACCAGATCAAACTTCTTTTGCTTTGCAGCTGTAAATCCTCTTTCCCCATCTGTCTCAGCAAATACTTCAAACTGTTCCTTCTTCAAGTTATCAACGATGCCCTGAAGAATAGACTTATCGTCCTCTATAACCAAAACGCGCTTCATATATTCCCCTCCGTCTGTTTCTGAGATAGCGGCAATCTGATTGTGAAGCGGCTTCCTTTTCCGACGACACTTCTCACCGAGATTGTACCATGATGAGATTCGACGATATGCTTAACAAGCGAAAGCCCAAGCCCGGCTCCGCCAACTTGCTGAACGCGTTTGTCCCGCACCTGATAGAACGCTTCAAAGATCTCTGCCAGCTCCGACTCCGATATTCCAATTCCCTTATCTGTGACCTCAACCGTAACATCATTTGCACTTCGTGCGAGTTTCAGCGTCACTTCCTTTCTTGTGGTTGAGTATTTCAGTGCGTTCGAAAGGAGATTTATCACGACTTGCTCCAATGCATCGGCGTCCCCATCAATGATCGGAAGGTTCTTTGAGATTTTAAGCTGAAGTGTCGCACCTTCCTTCTCAAACTCATAACGCATCGTAGAGACCGCACGATGAATGATCTCATCCAGACGGATAGGTGAGAAAGTATATGTTTTCAATCCTTGCTCTATCTTTGCAAAATCAAGAATATTTCCAATCAAGCGTGATAGCCGTTCACTTTCGCCTTCTATAATGCTAAGATAGTTCTTTCTCTCCCGCTCATTTTTAACCCTACCAGTCCGGAGAGTCTCAGCAAAAATCTTAATTGCTGTAAGAGGAATCCGTAATTCATGCGAAACACTTGAGACAAAATATGACTTAAGATCGCTCAGTTCCTTTAGCTGTTTCTTCTCCTCTTGTTCAAGAAAAACTCTTTCCTGAAGCAACAAGCGCTCTAAGGTCTCGGATGCCTGGGCGCAAACTGAGATAAGCAAGTCTATTTCCTCTGCTCGAAAGCGTTCACCGAGTAGCCGAGGGCTGAAGAATACCGCACCAAGAAGTTCCTTTGATTCAGTTGTCAGCGGAACACACACGGAAAATCCGAGTTCCCTCAAGAGATCATCTTGGGAATATCCAACCTCTCCAGCGTGATAATCCACAACGGCGTGTAGTGCATATACCAAAGCATGCGAAGCAAGAGCAGCAGCCTCTTCCGGTGAGAAATCAAATTCTATGCGCGTCGTTTCGCCTCTAGCTTCTTGAAGAGCAAGCTTTCCACCAACATATCTGTAGATTGCCCCTTTTCCAGAGGGGATCATTCTGCAGAAACCATCAGCAAGCCGCTGAAACAGTTCACCGCTGCTTAGTGAGTTTCTCAGATCTTCGCCTATCTCTTTGATTGCCCTCCTAAAGCCTGTTCTAGCTGTAAAAAGCCTTTCGTCAATCAGGCGCTGAATCTTTCTCTGTGCCGGATTGAACATCAAGGCGATTATGAATGTCGAAGCAACTATTAGCAGGTACTCCCTGAACTTCTCATACCCACCAATCAATGAAGACATTAATAAAGCTGCAAGAAAGGAAACTGCAAGAATGAATGTGGTAAAGACTCCGTACACAACAGTGCGGTCTATTATGAGATCAATATCAAGCAGTCTGTATCGCACAAAGGAGACGGCAAAGGAAAAAGGAACGGCAAGGAAAAAAATGGTTGAATATTCCTCTGGGGCTAATCCACGGATTGAAAAAAGTTGCGGGAGAACATTGAGCAACAAAAATGGCGCCAACCCTATACTAGTGCCCCATATAATCCACTTAAGCCTTGTTCGTTCTTCCACTGACGTAGTGGTCTTGTAAGACAGGATAATATTGAGAATTCCTCCGATAGCGTAAGCCAACAAAGCAACATGGAAGATGTTAAAGCTTGACTGAAAAGCAACATAGTCGTCAACTGATGAAGAATAGATAGCTCGCAGGTGATAATATGTCATTATAAGGGTCACTGCAATTACCGGACCGAACGCAACGATTGCCTTAAGAGGGACTGAGCCGGGCTTGGGCTTCGGATACATCGTCGTGAAAAAGAAAAACGCTGACATTGCAGCGGCATAGGACACAAAGAATACTGTTCGTGAAATATATGTCTCCGACGATGTCGGTGAAATAGCTCCCCAGGTGATCATCACACTCACGCCCATCGCGATTGATGCCCAGTGGATGACTCCTCCCATCAAATCATTTGGACGACTCAGGAGAACAAAAATACCTATACTCCAAATGATAATTCCGACAAAAAAGGTGATGAGCACAAAGCGGAGAGCTACATCAAATGGAATGAGTGTGACGGTTGTTGAATAGCTGTTTCCAGACGTCTCGTATTTGATACTAACATTATCACCAACAGATGAAAGGTCAGCAAGAAACTCGATCACCTCTGGGATTGGAACAGGATGATCTTTCCACGCTGAAATTTCATCCCCGATTTGCAGGCTCCCACACTCTGCAGGAACTAAGATTTGATTTACGACAACACGATCATTCTGTCTGGTCACTGAAAATGGCGCCTGCGCTCGCTCATAAAAATACGGGATGTGAAAAAAGCAGACTGCTAACAGCGTAACATCAATTGCCAGAAACAACCAGACACGCAGACTCTTTTCTCCTTTGAGAACTGCGTAAAGGCTCTGAATACCTGAGCTTAGACCATCTATGGGCTTCATGTCCTATCCCGCTTTGATTTCTGACCTTCAGTTACACTTACTCCGTAGGCGAACATTGGGCAATGTGAAAGATGGTGCGGTCGGCGCGAACGTGGATCAATTCTTCATCTCCCGAACGGATATTTCATCGTTCGCAAACGAGAGCATCTTGGTTTGTCCTGGCGTTAAGACTACAATGCAAAAGACAGTTTTGCAGGATTCAACTCTGCCAGATAATCTGTCTCGGCACCCCTTCCGAATATAAGGCTTTGACTGAAGAATATCAAGCGAAAAAAGGAAGATTCATTCACACCTTTATCAATATCTAATCGAAAGCGACAACACGAAAAGAAGACATCCACCTGACCAGACAGCCAACCCGGTTTCCTGAGCCGCTGAGGGACTGATTCGGTCGTGGGTCATCTGCTCAAGACAGAGAATTGACTTGATTTAATGCAAGGAGTTTCGTACTTTTGCTCAGAACAATAAGGATCCCAGAAATGAAGAAAATACTGATGCTATTTCTCGTTCTTACAGCTGCTTTTTGCATGGCTTGGGGTATACCAAGCGGCGCCCCGACTGGTCAACCGAAACTGGCGCACCTGGCCGTCCTGCATTGGAACGATTTTCACGCTCAGAATGTGCCGATGAAAATTACTGTGAGGGATACTGTCCGAAAAGTTGATTCAGCCTACTATGTTGGCGGAACGGCAGCGCTGCTCGGCTACATCAAGCAAATCAAGGATGACCGAAACGACGTCGCGGTACTCAACGCTGGTGACGATTGCACTGGCACGCCGATTTCATCCTTCACCAACGGCAGATCGCAAGTGGAATTGATGAACATCATCAATCCTGATGCGATGACGCTCGGAAATCATGAGTTCGATTATGGATTAGACAATGTGGAAAGGAATATCACCCTGGCAAAATTTCCTGTCATCAATGCGAACCTGTTCGACAAACGAAAGGGGAGACTTTTCCTGCCGCCATACATCATTAGGGCCTACGGCAAGCTGAAGGTGGGAATTATTGGAGTCATTGTGCGCGACCTTCCACTCCATACGATGCGGGAGAACGTCGAAGGCTTGCAGATGCTGGATGTCTATCAAGTTGTGCGGCAATATATCGCTGAAATCAAATCGAAAGAGCATGTGAATTTGATCGTCGTGCTTAGCCATTTAGGTGTTGACGAGGATAAAGTCTTAGCCGACTCCGTCGCAGCAGTGGATGTTATCATCGGCGGACATAGCCATACGGCGCTCTTCACACCCATCAAGAGAAATCACGCAATTATTTGTCAGGCAGGATCCAAGGGTCGCTGGCTCGGCGAACTGGATTTGGAGGTTGATATCTCAGGAGATACTGTCTACACTTACGAGGGCAAACTAATTGAAACGGTCGTGGGCAAAGTTAAGCAGGACTCTGTTGCGGCGGCGAAGGTTGCGGAACTTGAGAAGACCGTGGATACGCTTATGGGAGAGGTGATTGGCAGACTGGAAGTTGACTGGACCCGCAACGGTCGAAGGGAAAGCAATCTCGGCAACTGGGAAACGGATGTGATGCGCGAATTTTGCAGAACGGACATTGCATTCCAGAACACTTATGGTTTACGAAAAGATCTAGCGGCGGGAAACATTACGATACGGGACATATGGGAAATCAATCCTTTCGGAAATGAGTTTGCCATCTTCAAAGTGAGCGGTGCAACCCTGAAGAAGATGATGGAATGGCAGGTGGGTGGCAAAGGGGAACTGATGCAAGTCTCTGGTATGCGATATGAATTCAATTCCTCGAAACCGCTTGAAGAGAGAATCGTCTCCATTGAGGTCAGCGGACATCCATTGGACGATACTTGCGTTTACTCTATCGCGACGAATAGTTACGTGGCAGGGCATCTGCATGATTTGTTCGGTCTTCCAGAAAAAGAAATCCGGGTTGAGTACATTAGCAAAGTGGATAGAGATGTATTCATTAATGCGGTTAAACAGCAAAAGACAATACGTTCACTGGTCGAAGGGAGAATTGTAGATGTGGCAAAACCACGGTGAAGCACTGCTTCGGAGTCTTGGCAGCTTGCTGCTGCTCGTGTTGTGGTTTGGATGCAAGGATACAACGACAGCACCCACCGGAGATATTGTATTTCCTGATTCCAACATCAGTTATTCTCAACATGTACAACCAACCTTCAATCTGAAATGCGCGTTCTCAGGTTGCCACGACGATGGAACACGAGCAGGGAATCTAAGCTTGACATCCTATCTGAACGCGACCGAGCAACCGGGGGTCATTGTGCGGGGAGACTCGCAACATAGCCTTCTGGCTCAGAAGATTGATGGAACACTGCCACATCAGGACCAAGCCAATCTTCGGTTGACGGAGAATCAGATCAAAGGTATCAAGAAATGGATTGATGAGGGGGCGAAAGACAATTGAAGCGCGGGGGATCTCAAGAAGAATATTCGTGGGGACGGTTCGCGAACCGCCCCTACGAAGAATAATGTCACCTGTTTCCAAGAATCTCCACCATATCCCCTTCCAAGCTCTTCTTCGGACTTTCAACGATGCGTCCGATTTCCTTGCCACCACTCAAGAAGATGAATGTCGGCACATTGGTTATGCCGTATCTGTCTGCCAATCCATCGCTGGTCTTCTTAGTTCTGTCCACTCCACACATCGTAATGCTTCCCTGCGGAATCCTTGCTTCATCAACGATATGAAAGAATCGGGGAACTTCGCGCTTACTGTCACTACACCAAGTGCCCATGAAGAGAAGCACCTGCACGTTGTCCCTCATGGACGCTATCTTCGCGACGGCATCAACGTTGGGCGTGTAGCTCTGGTATCCTGGTGTGTACCAACTATTGAAGACAGGATTGCCTTTGAGCGATGCTGGCGTGCACACGCCGACCACCATCGGCAAACCAGTCTGTGCGTCAGTAGCAAGCGTCTGTTCGCTTGACTTGCTGCATCCGACAAGATAGAGCGTTAGAACGATCAAGGCAAGGTTAAGTATTCTCAAAGGAGTATCTCCCTACGTTATTCCTGAGTGTTCGCTCTCACGTCCTTCCCCCACATGAGTTTCGCACGTAGCAGATCATAGTAACTTCTGTCTGCCCGCTTCGCTAGCTGGACAGTGAAGTCAGCCTTGCCAATGGTGAATTCGCACGGTGTTTCGACCTGATGCTGCACCTGACCATCGGCCGTGATCACAACTTTTCGCCGCCGCTCTGAGACGACAACTCTGATGATGCTGTCGTCGGGAACGATGATTGGGCGCGCCGTGAGGGTGTGAGGAGAGATCGGACTGATGGTGATCACCTTACTTTGAGGCGTAACAATTGGACCTCCTGCTGCCAGAGAATATGCTGTTGATCCAGTCGGCGTCGAAATGATAAGTCCATCCGCCATATAAGTGATCAGGTAATCATTGTTGACATACGTTTCGATGTTGATTACGCGAGTTGTGCCACTCCGCTCGAGCACCACATCGTTCAGTCCAAACATCTCGTCGTGTCCCCCGTTTGCCACAGTCGCCTTCAACACCATGCGATGTTCGATCCGATACTGACCTTTCAAGATGGCATCCACAAATGAATATAGTTCATCAACACCTACTTCCGCCAGAAAGCCAAGTTTGCCGAGATTGACCCCCAAGATGGGAATCCCTCTACTCCCTACCCATCTTGCTGCCGCCAGCATCGTACCATCCCCCCCAAAGGAAATCAACATGTCGCATTCCTCCAGCAATTCTGCAAGCGGCAAAGTATGGTAGGGATCTGGAATATTGATGCCGCACTGCGTCTGTATGACCTGACCGACTCTGTCCTCCACAACGCACTCAATCCCCAATGAGTTCAACCGCGCGATCAGATCGCACACAACATTTCCCAGATTCTCTTTCTCCGTGTTGCCGTTGATGCCAAATTTCATTCGAACACCTTTTGGTAAGATTCTATTCGTTTCCCTTCTTGTCTTCTTCTGTCCTCGTTGCTTGATCCTTGTTCAACTCGTCAACGTAGTTCAGTTTCAACTCCCGCAAAATGTCGGTCAAGAAGCGCTCTTCGTCACCAGTCAGATTCCCTTTCATTTTCTCTTTCATCATGTCAAGCATGTCAACAGATACCTGTGCTTGCGACAAGTCTCGCTCAATATTGTCAGTAAGAGGATTTTTCAGTTTTCCCATTTGCTGCATCGCAGCGGTATGAAACATCAAGACGAGTTGTGCGAAGAGAAGTTGATTCTTCGTGGTTGTGTCTTCCATATGACCTCTTTCTATCTGTGTTTGGTTCTCTGCCACACCTTCGCGTACTTCGCAAAGACGTAGCAAGCCGACAGCACTGAAAGAATGAATCCCTGCATTCCATCAAGGAAACCAAGCTTCAGCAGGTACATCCGGAAAAACTCAAACGGCGAACGAATGAGCAAATCGGTGATTCGAAATCTACCCTTTGTTCGTATGACATCCTGTGACGCAAGAGTTGTATATCTGTTGAACTTATCGAAGTAGTGCTCTAAATCGTTGTCGGTATAATGCAGCAGGTCATTCTGCAATCTCTTGATTTCTCCATCAAGCACCAGCTTCTCGTGCACTAGGAGGTCGCAAAATTTCCCATTGTCCTTCTTGAATAGTCTTGTTGCTCGAGCGGGATACCAGCCGCAGTGCCTAATCCAGCGACCCAAGAAGTAGGCACGACGGGCAACAGTATAGCCAGCAACATCGGTATCATCCTGTGCCACGATATTCCTGACCTCATCAGCCAGTGCAGGAGTGACACGTTCGTCAGCATCGAGCCAGAGCACCCACTCATTCGCTGCTTTGCTGAGCGCAAAGTTCTTTGCGTCAGCATAGCCAAGCCACTCAGTGACAAAAACCTTGTCGGTGTAGCGCGAGGCAAATTCAACTGTCCTGTCGGCACTCTTCGCATCAACGACGACAATTTCATCAGTCCATTTGATGCTCTCGAGGCAGTCCACGATATTGCGTTCTTCATTTAACGTGATGACGATTACGGACAGTCCGCCCATACATACAGCTGCAAATCAATTAAAGGAATCGGATTCATGGTATTGTCTGCTGAGATGCTCGACCATTTCAGCAAGAGAAGCCTCTCTGTTTCGCGATACCTTCGAGCGCTTAAACTCAAGGATAACTTCCCCCGGTTCGGCCGATGAATCTCGGCGTGTGCATCAGATAACGGCACGTCAACATCTCTACCACTAACTTCACCATTTTGAGCATTCGATTACTGACGACTGCGGGCGTTCTTCAACTCAACACCCTGCTAATACTTGCCCGAATCAATCCGAGTGTGAGTGTTCTGTGTCCAAGCCGTCCTATCAGTTCCTCCGCTGTATCTTTCTGTCCCAGGTTCCATAGGTCTTTCAGGAACTGCCCTGCCTTTGGATTCAAGAACCAATCTTCATCAAAATGTTCGCTCAGGTAATGACTGAGGATTGACTCTGTCATCCACGCACGAAGATAACGAGCACAATAGAAAAACGGATCCACATCATATAGGTAATGGCTCGCGGGATACTCCACCTTCGTTGCGTTCGTAAGCAAGTTCCGATAGATGTCCTGTTTCCCACCGACCGGTGATCCATTGTGCAGCGCAAGCTCATACGCAAGTTTCGCCGAATATCGCCGAGTCACAGACAACTGCTTGAAGTGAACGAACTTCAGATAGTCATCAGGTTTTTGAATGCCAAGAACCTTCTTGATCCACACTCGGTTTTGCATCAGATGATCAAAGGTTGCGGCAAATCCCTCGGTCACGGAATAGTCGCCTAAGTATTTGAATTCAAATTCAAGCAACGGATCAGTGAAGCCGTAATGCAGAGCATGACCCAACTCGTGCAGGAATGAATGATAGTCCTCCTGACCACCGTGCGGTTTTGTGACAAGATAGATTTCATTCGGTATCTTCACCGTGACACAGAATGCCCGCGGGCTTTTCTTCGATCGGGTTTCGATATCAAGCGTGATATTGCCACCTGCGGCAATGTCAATGCCCATACTCTCAACGAACCCCCGAAAAGTGGGCAGCATTGTCTCCGCCGGGAAAAAAAGATCAAATTCCTGGGCACGCATAAGATGTACTAAGTCATGATACCGCATTCTGCCCAAGGGGATTCCCATCTTCCTTCTTACAGACCAACCCAACACGTCTTGGTACATGTCTTCAGTCTGTCGCAGAAACATGTCCGACATCTGACTCAGGGCAGAAAGATCAGTGCCGCTCAAGGTCTCCGACATTGAAACGTAGTTCTGATATCCCAATTGATCAACTGCCTCATAGGTTCTCCCGAGTGCTCGCTCGTAGATAGGATTCAGTCTTTCAGCAATAAACGTGTCTCGTGCACTTGAGATGGCTTCCCGGCGTTCACGGTTGCTTTCATTCATCATGGCAACGAAGGAGTTTCGGAAGGGGATGGTGTGTTCCTCTTGGTTGATTCGAACAACACCGTTCAGCTCCGTAGTCAGTCGTTCATCGTCCAGCTGTCTACTGTAGTTTTCAATGACGTTCTGGGTTGAGCGCTCAAGCAGCATCATGATACGTTTCCGTTCATCACCTTGTGCCTGCACCCACTGCTCCCGAAGATAATCAGTCAGCTCCTTGGTTGACAACTCAGCATACTTCTCATAGAGAGCGCTGAGGTTGACCTGTTCCTTCAGTCCCGCTCCTTCGAGGTACTCCTCTCTTCCAAGCTCCTCAAGAAATTGCTCTGTCCGCTGTCGTATGTGCTGGAGATCCATATACGCAGATGCGCTGAGAAGGGGATACGTCTGTTTCAACGACAAAAGATAACCATTTTTAGAGACAAAATCAAACAGCTCACCTCCAATCAATTCTTCTCGCTTTCTCCCCGTCGCATTCAAACATCACAGCGCCGAGTTCATCTGTTCTCACAATCTGTGCGTCGAATGTTTTATATCGCCTCAACACTTCTGCCGATGGATGGTTGAAGGAGTTAAACTTCCCGACGGAGATTACTGCATACATCGGCTTGGACTTCAGCACAAACTGCGGCGTGCTGCTGGTTATGCTTCCATGATGGGCAACCTTCAGAATATCGCTCTTCAAGAAATCACCATAGATTTCAGTGATCGCCCATTCAGCTGGTTGGTCAACATCACCCATGAATAGCACAGCGCATTTGCCATAGACCACCTTCAGCACCACCGAACCATCATTCGGATTCGCATCGAACGATTCTCCTTTTGGCGAGACAAATCTACTGTTGGGATGAAGAACATAGACTCTGGCTCCATCAAACTCGTTAATTTGTTCGCCGGCGTGAGCAATTCTATGAGCGATACCTTTCGCTCCAATTAAGCTATCGCACTCTCTCTTAATATCAGAACTGTAACGCTGTCCGCTTTCAAGCACCTCGCCTGTCTGGATATTCTTGATGAGATAAGCAAGTCCACCAATATGATCATCATGAGGATGAGTTACAAGAGCAACATCAATTTTTCTGACACCGCTATGCTTGATAAAAGGGAGAATCACACGTTCACCCGCATCGTAAGTCCGTGTTTTTGGTCCAGCGTCAATCAACATTGTTTTACCGTCAGGAAACTTCAGAAGGGCAGCATCGCCCTGCCCGACATCAAGAAACGCAACCGTGAGTCTCCCGTCCTTTCCCCACGTTTCGCTGAACCCTATGCCAAAGAGGATAAGGTTTGCCACAACGAGCACTACGATAACAAGTTTTTGCTTGAGACCTCTATTGCCGAGATGAAAAATCATCAACACGGCAGCATAGAACAGAATTGATTGGAGCAAGGCGAATTGATGTATTGCAACATAAGCATACGGAAGATTAGCAGCAATGTCCACAAAACGAATCGTGAGATGGAGCAGAAGTTGACAGGCGGCAGCATAGATGGAAGCAAGCCAGAGGGAAATGAGACTCAACAACACAACAACAAACCCAATGGCAAGAGCAATATTGATTGCAGGGATCACAATGACATTAGCAAGCAGCGCGATAAGCGAGACCCTTCCAAAATAGACAATCGTCAGCGGCGTCGTGCCCAGTTGTGCCGCCAACGAGGCGAAAAACAATTTGGCGGTGTAATCAACCGCTGTACTCTTCTTCAAGTTCTCTGGAAGAAGTTGGAACAGGCGATACAGCATCGGGTAGAAATAAACCATTGAGATAACCGCCAGAAATGAAAGCTGAAACCCGACATCGAACAGTTGCCGAGCATCCACAAGCAAGATGACAATGCAAGCGACTCCAATGGAATTGTAGATGTCGGATTTCCGCTCAAGCATCCTTCCGCCCAAAAGGATAATGCCCATAATTGTCGCCCGCACAATTGAAGGTGTTGCACCTGTGATAAACATATAGGCAACGAGGGCAAGAATGGTAAGCAACGTTTTCCAATTCTGCGAGAGCGGCAGGATACTGAAGAGTGAGAAGAAAATGATGATGACAAAGGCGACATTGAGTCCAGAAACCGCCAACACATGAATGACACCAGCGTTGATGAACGATGTTTTAATCTCTTTTGAGATTTCACTTCTGTCTCCCACCAACAATCCTTTCAAGAAACTGCCTTCATCTCCTCCGATCAGTGAATCCACGACGAGTATCGAATAGTTTTTGACTGGCAAGATAATGTTGTCGTGCATCCAACTCCCTCGGTTGTGTGACCTCACGGTGACATTGTCATAGCCAAAGATATGGACTGCTCCATAAATGTTGTTCAGTTTAAGATACTCCCGGTAGTCGAAATCTCCTGGATTTCTGATGCCGACGGGTATGGAGAGTTTCCCCAACAAAGAGACTTCGTCACCGTACCGAAGCTGTTTCAATGGCTCATCCTTGAATCTGTTTTGATCTACCGTGACGATAACTTCACCGTCTGCAGCAATCGAATCCCCCGGCACAATCAGAGCAGTCGTTCTGAGAACAAAACTCAATCGTTCCTCTTTTCGATATGGCTCCTCCGAGATAATGCCGATCACTCTTACTTTTTTCCATGAGTTCTCCACATAATGTGAGATGTGGTTCTTTGAAAGAATGGTTTCATCGAACTGAATCTTTGTAATCCCAAGCAGCAGCATAGTCGCGGCGATCAACATCGTCTGTGCCGGCGAAACCATTTGACGATGTTTCCAGGAAAGAAGAAGCCACACCAAAAGAACGAATGTGGCAATGATTGTGGCAGCAAGGAAGATCAACATCGGCGGGTGGAGGTAGCGTCCCAGCAGAATCCCAATCATCATCAGGACAGCAACTTTCAGTGCAGGACGTATCTCGAGATGCATAAATGCCTCCCCTTCCGAACTCGCTTAGGATGATTTTGTAGTTGTTTCGATCATGAGGGAAGATCTGCCACCAAGACACAAAGGCACTAAGTGCTGCATATAGGAAAAACAATCTTTGCGTCTTCGTGTCTTGGTGTCGAATGAGGATAACAAGTCATACAGAAGGTGATCCCTTACTGGAGATAGCCTTCCTTGATCACGAACTTCATAAGTGCAGGAGTAACATGGGAAATATTGTGAATCTTATCTGCAATTTCGTCTTTGCTGGGACCGATGAGAATTACGGGTACCGGATTGCGTGTGTGGGTCTTTGTTGAAAGGTCTTCGACATTTCCATGATCGCTGGTGACGATGAGGAGTGACTTCTCGGAGTCAAGCTCTTCAAGAATGCCGCCCAGGAATGCATCGAACAGTTCAAGCACCTCGACCGCCAGTTCCATGTTCTGGCTGTGACCGGCATGGTCGGTGAGAAAGTATTCAAACAGGGTGAGGTCGTTCTGCTGTGAGATGGCACAAAGTTGTCTGCCAGCGTCCTCCGGTGTGATAGGCTGAAGATGGTCATAGCCCAGGTCCTTCCATCGCTCACGGGTGATGTCGGCGGAAATTGCTTTTCCTTGAACAAGCTCATCATAGCCGAGCAAAGGAATACCCAACATCATACAAGTGAGAGTGGTGACGGTGAACCGTGTCTTTCCTGAGGCAACGTATTCGAAGAATTGTCGTGGATAAGCGTTGGCAAAATAGACGCTCTTGCCAAGTCGCAGCAATTGCCGGAAGAGGCTTTTTTCCTGGAGGAGGGGCTTTAGTTGGGAGTGAGGATATGGACCGAAATGTTTTCCAATGATTTGCGCCGCATTGAGACCGCAGAACAATGCTGTTTGTCCCGTGCCGCTCTGTGGTAGCCCCTCGACTCCAAGCGTAGCATCCGCTAACACCAGAGATGCCTCACCATTTGAGACAATTTCGTCCTCCAGCGTCGGCATGATTCCGCCGAAGATACCATGAAACGCCGGCATTCGCGCCATCAGCAGAGGATTGACTTCTGGATAGTTTTCCCCAATGCTGAAGCCATCGAGAAAGAGCATCAGAATGTGCAAGGGATTGATACCTCCCTAAATCCACACTTCGGCAAATGTTCTACTACATGCCCTCAGATTTGCTTTGTCAACCACAGTGCGCGGTCGAGAGTCTCTCGCCGTCCGCTTCCCATGAGTATAATGAATCATCCTTCAAAAATCAACTACTTTTTCCGGATTTTCACCTTCAAATACTGAGACCACTTCCGTTCAACTGACTCATAGTCAATTCCCAGAACATCGGTGAACACGTCCTCCAAAGCTCGAGGTTGGCCAAATGAGTTGAGCAGTGCTTCTACCTTGCTCTCGCCACACTCCTCAACAAGGAACTTCATTGTGAGACCAAGAAGATAGTAGGTCCTATCGAGATCGGATTTGCTCCGAGAGGCTCCAATGTTCCTTTCAAGGTCACCAAAGTGATGGACACTTACCGACCTGGGGATCTTCAGCTTGTTCATCTCGCCCGAGAAATACACGGCTGCGGATTCATTGAGCCAAAGAGGGAGTCCATGACGAGATGCATCATCGAGCAAGACGTGCACGAGTTCATGCGCCAGCGTGGTCTCCAGAATCCCACGCTTCTGCAAAACGGCGGGCGGCTGAAGATGGATCGTGCCGCTCTGATAAATCGCCCCGATCCACCATTTCACTTTCGCCGATTGAATGTAATGAGATGTGGAGGCATGAATACTGACGTCAATTCTAATTTGTCGCAGTGGCAGATGATATCTTGTGCTAAGCATCGCATAATTCGTCTCGAGAATGTCGGCGACAGTCTGAACATCCCCTTGAGCAACGGTGTTCTCATACTTGATGATGAAGTGATCGGCCACCATTGGCGCTGGGAGTGCCACAGGCTGGCTGAGTGCACTGCAGGAAAACGCGCAGAGACAGCAAACGAAATATTTCGTTTTGGATTTCATATTGAAGGAAAAGACTAGGAAAGCTCAAGCGCTCGATGTGTGAAGGAACGCAGCGTTGAGATTCTGTGGCTTCACTGCCCGGTATTGCCTCGTCTCGACTCAAACCACTGGTCGTTGGGACTAAGGAGCAGGATAGTGACCGGTCCATCATTAATGATCTCAACATCCATCATCGCGCGGAACGAGCCGGACGCTACACTGCCTTCACCAAGCTGTTGCCCCAGATACGTGACGTACTTCTCGTACAGCTCTTCGGCAAGCTCAGGACGAGCCGCATCTGTGAAACCTGGACGATTGCCTCTCCTCGTATCACCGTACAGCGTGAACTGCGAGACAACCAAAGCACTCCCTCCAACGTCCCTCACAGAGAGATTCATTTTCCCCTGGTCATTCTTCGAAAATTCGCAGCGCCGCTGATTTTCCAGCAAGATACCTGGCGTCTTCCTCAGTATCTCCTTCTTTCACGCCAAGAAGGATTACAAGCCCCCTGCCCACTTTGCTGTGAGTTTGACCGTCAATCGAGACGCTTCCGCGCTTGACGCGCTGGATCAGTGCACGCATATTTCAAGTACTGGAGTATGTGAGTATTGGAGTGGTGAAACGCGTTATCCTTCGATTGTCTCTCGCGAGCTAGCGAGCACTGAGATAGTCTCGTTCACTTCGCAATGCAAGGTTTGGCCCATTCGATCAGACATTGCTGGATGTCCCAGTTCTATCTTCTCACTTTTATCTTAATTGCGTGTTCGATTTCGCGATCCGAGACTAGAATCAGATATCCTCCCCCGCCTGCTCCAGAAAGCTTCCATCCAAGTGCCTCGGGCTTACACTTCTCAATGATGGAGAGGATGTGATCATCTACCATATTGGGAAACATGGCGATTTGAGCTTCGAAAGATTGAGAGAAGCATTTCCCAAAGTTGATTATGTCCTTTGAAAGGATTGCTTTCCAACAATTTTCGGTTGCCTCAGCTAATCTTCTGGCTCCTTCGGCAGAGATTCTTGTTCCATCGAGAACGGAAAAAGCGCTATCCCGTGGCTTAAGAGTGATGAGAAAAAGGTGGTCCTCGACAAATCTCAGGATAGGCTCATCCAGGACGGATTCGATCCTGTACGGCCAGTAGCCTCCATCATAGTGGAGATTGTTCAATCCCGGCAGGACGATGCCGAGAGCATCCTGTGAGCCAGAGATCTCCTTTTTCCCCGGTGGGTTCTCATAACTAAAAAGCACCTTTGCGAGTTTCTCCTTGTCGCCAGCTGGTATCTCTGTTTGCCACAGTTCAATGGCTCTGTTGCGAGTGCTCGATGCCATTCCGCTACGCTCGTTGAACTCCACCGTCGGCTCGATGGATATCGTCAGCACAGAGCCAGGACAATACTTGGAAACAAACGGCTGATCGAGCCAACCTCCAGCCAAGTCAATACGGTACGGGATTTTGCATTCGCGACGCAGCGTCGTCGTTGATCGGGGTGGAAGATTCGCATGCGGAATTCTTCTGCTCACGACGTACTCAATGCCGTGCTTCCGACAGAAGTCTTCCTTCTCCGGGCTATGTCCATCCTCGTTGACGAAGAATACGTCTGCAAAGAGCGCTTCAGGATCGTCAACAAAATCCATGATCCCCGAGCCTGAGTTCACACTGCACTTCGTCACGCATCGCAACGATTCAAGCATATACTTGCGCTCATCCTGATTGTTGACGGGATACCGTCCTTTCAATTCTCTCACAGTCTTGTCCGAACCTATGCCGACATAGACATCGCCGTGTGACGCGGCTTCGATCAGAAACGCCACGTGACCGCTGTGAAGCATATCATAACATCCCGTCACGAAAACCTTCTTTCTTTTTTGATCCATGCTGTTCCAGGTCTCCTTTGATTCAGATGCGCTCTGTCAACACTTGTCTCAACTGCTTTCGGCTCCATCACTCTCCCATTCTCTTTCCTCCTACGACCCGCTCGACACCAGCGTAATCCTTTGTCACCGTGACATCTCCGTAGCCAGTTCCTTCCAAAAGCTCCTTCACTTCTGACGCTTGATTGTATCCGACTTCAAAGAAGATGAAGCCATTTTCGTTCGAGAGTCCTCCGCCAAGCTCGCAGATTCGTCTGAAGAACTTCAGACCATCCTCTTCGTCGCATGTGGCAGCACGAGGTTCATAGTCTCTGATCTCCGGCTGCAGATGCTCGAACTCACTCGCCGGTACGTAAGGAGGATTCGAGGCAACAATATCGAATTTTCTGTTAAGCTTCTTACTTAGATCATCGAAGACGTCAAGCCTGAGAAACTCCACTCGCCCGCTGACTTGGTGATACTCTGCATTCTTCCTTGCCACAGCCGAGGCTTCATCGCTCACATCAATTCCGACGCATTCCACATTCTCCACGAACTTGGAGACGCTGATGGCGATATTGCCACTCCCAGTTCCGATATCAATCATCGAGACGCGGGAGGATCCTCGGAAGTCTCCTCTGCACGTTTTGATGATTTGCTCGACAAGAACCTCGGTTTCTGGTCGCGGGATCAAGACATTTCTGTCAACAAAAAAACGGAGCGACATGAACTCCGTTTCGCCAAGGATGTATTGCAGAGGTTCGTGCCTGAGTCTCCGCTTCAAAAGCTCCCTAAACTCTCCAAGTTCACCTTGGTTCAGCGGCTTGTCGAACCTTGTGTACAAGTCAATTCGCTTGCATCCCAGCACGCTGCAGAGAAGCAGCTCGACGTTGAGACGCGAATCCTCGAATCCCTTGCCTTTCAGGTACTCCGCTCCCCAATTGATCAGACCGAGAATTGTCCAGACCCTTTCAGCTTTCTGCATCGCAAGCCGAAAAATGCAATAGTGCTAACTGTTGGTGGCAGTGCGACTTCTAAGATATGGCACTGATCTTACCGCCCCTCTTTCAGGAATCTCTGGGTTAATTGCCTGTCGGAAAGCGTGTTCTTGATTCTCTTCAGACCTTCGGCAATATCCTGCTTAGAAGCAGCGTAGGAAATTCTGATGTATTCGTCTTGCTCACCCTCGTTCTTCCTTCCGAAACACGTCCTGCTTAGCACAGCAACGTTTCCACGGTGCAAGAGAAACTGTTGGAGTTGCGTCGAGTCTCTGAATCCCAGGTACCTGCAGGCACCGGTGACATTTGGGAATACGTAGAATGCACCGTTCGGTCTAAGGCACGAAACACCATCAATGTTGTTAAGACCATCAACGACCAGGTCCCTTCGCTCCTTGAATTCCTGGACCATCGCCTTCGGTTCATCTTGCGGACCTCTGAGCGCCTCCACGCCAGCGATCTGAGTGAACGTTGCCGTGCAGGAGTTGGAATTCGTCATCAGGCGCGTAATCTTGGCTGCAAGATCTTGCGGCATAACGCCGTAGCCAAGTCGCCAACCCGTCATCGCAAATGTCTTGGAGTGACCGTCCAAGATGATCGTGCGTTCTTTCATGCCGGGGAACTGCGAGATGCTTTCAAACTTCCCTTGATAGATTGTTCTCGAGTAGATTTCATCGGACAAAACCCAGAAGTCATGCTTGACGGCAAGTTCGGCCAACTCCTGCAAATCCTCTTTCGGAATAATTCCGCCAGTTGGATTCTGTGGCGAGTTGATAATCACCATACACGTTTTGGGCGAGGTCTTCTCCTTCATTTCATTGATATCAAAACTGAAAGCCTTTGATTCCAACAGCCGCAACGGCACTGGCTTCGCCCCGACGAAGTTGATCATTGACTCGTAAATCGGAAAACCCGGATTGGGGTAGATCACTTCGTCTCCTTCATCCACGCACGATAGGATGCTGAAGAAGATTATTGGCTTGCCGCCCGGCGTGATCACAACTTCTTCAGGCGAAACGGGGATTCCCCTCATCTGAGAAACGGCTTCGGCAACCGCTTCCCGCAGAACCTTAATTCCCGCCGACGAAGTGTAGTGGGTCTGGTTATCGTCAAGCGCTTTCTTCGCCGCCTCTTTGATATTCGACGGTGTATTGAAATCCGGTTCGCCAATCGAGAAGCTGATAATATCTCTTCCTTGAGCCTTGAGGGCATTCACCTCTGCCAGAACATCAAAGGCCGTCTCCGTCCCAATTCGCGACATTCGTTGTGCTATCTTCATAGTCTACCTCAGGGGTTCCTGGTTTACGAGTGAAAGTAATGAATATGAGACTGTACCTTAGAGAAATTGTGTTCAATAGGTTTTTCTCGCTTTCTTCAGATCATACAACTCTTTGGCTTTCTTCGCAATGTGCTCTGCGCTCACCTCAAACTCCTTGATGAGTTCCCAAGGAGCCCCAGACTCGCCGAACCTATCCTGAATCCCGATCGCTCCCGTGATGATCGGCTTTCCGTAAAGTTCCTTGGACTCAGTGATCGCCGCAGAGACTCGATGAGCCAGTGCACCGATTTGATGCTCTTCAGCTGTGACGACGATCCCCGTATCTCGTGCAGCACGAACGATCGCGTCCTTATCCAACGGCTTGAGAGTGTGCATGTTCACGACACGCGTTTCAATTCCAAAATCTTCCTTGAGGATGTAAGCTGCGCGCATTGCTTCAGGCACCATCGGACCACATGCAACGATGGTAAGTTCTTCATTCTCAGAATTGTAGGCGGAAGAAAGCTTGGTCTGGAACGCATCTATGAATCGAGGTTGCGTTCCCCGATAACGAATGATATTAGCCACTCCAAACTTGAACGGCGTATCTTCGTTTGTGACGACCGGAGTAGCCTCACGAGCAAAGCGAATGTATTTGGGTCCCTTAATCTCAAACAGCAGATACTCCGTTGCCTTCCTTGTCTCGAAGACATCACACGGAACAGAGACATGCATGTTCGGCAATCCGCAAATCTGGAACAGATCCTCCAATGCTTGATGCGTTGCACCGTCAGGTCCAACAGAGACTCCGCCATGTGCGCCAGCAATGAACACATTGAAGTTGCCATAGCAGACCGTAGTGCGAATTTGATCAAGATTTCTTGCTGACGCAAATGTTCCGTAAGTTCCAAGCACGGGGATCTTACCTTCTTTTGCAAGTCCCGCTGCCACAGCTGTGCCACTTTGCTCGGCAATGCCCACACTAATCCAGCGGCTCTTCCGTTCTGGATGTCCGGCGTAGAAATCACTGATCGTTATTGACCCGGAAATGTCCATCCCGATACAGACAATTCGCTCATCATCGCCATTATCAGAAAGAGCCTTCCCAAAGCCTTTCCGCGTCGGTTCCATGTTCACTTTCATTGTATCGCTGCTGTTCCACCAATAGTCGCGACTGAACTTCGGCATCTTCGCATCAAGCTCCTTGTCCACCTGTGCCTGGTAGTCCTTCGCGATCCTCATCATTCGCTCCACAGGAATCCTGTCTTTGATGCCGAGTTGCTCCAAGCCTTTCATCATCTCCTCGCAGTTAGGCGACTTACCGTGCCATCCGGCGACGTTCTCCATGAAATCCACCCCTTTTCCCTTGACCGTGTTGGCGATAATAACTGTAGGCTTCCCCTTGACGTTCTTCGCTTTGTCAAAGGCATCGAGAATCTGCTGCATGTTGTGACCATCAATTTCAATAACCTCCCAGCCGAAACTTCGATATTTCTCGTCGAGCGGATCAATGTTCATCACATCCTTCACCCAGCCATCAATTTGCAGTTGATTCTTATCCACAATGCCAGTGAGATTGTCCAGCTTGAAGTGTCCAGCCTCCATCGCAGCTTCCCAGACCTGTCCTTCCTGCTGCTCGCCGTCTCCCATCAGACAATAGACATGATAATCTTTCTTGTCCAACTTCCCAGCAAGCGCGATACCGACGGCAATACTCAATCCTTGGCCAAGCGATCCTGTCGAGGCTTCCACTCCCGGGAGTTTGGGCCAATGCGGATGCCCTTGATATGGACTGCCGAGTTTTCGGAGCCGAGCAACGTCTTCGATATCAAAGTAACCCGCCATTCCAAGACCGATATATAGGTTTGGTGCCTTATGACCTGTTGACCAGATGATGCGATCGCGATCTTCCCAGAATGGGCGTTTCGGGTCATGGTTTGCCACGTGCAGATAGAGTGCAGCGGTGACATCCATGATTGACAAAGTACCTCCAGCGTGACCTGAACCCGCTGCAGCGAGCGCGACTAGATTGTAGCCGCGCATTAGCTTGGCTGCTTCTATGAGTTCGGGCAACGTATAGTTTCTGATGATCTTTCCTGTTTCTGAATCTATGATTGGCATTCTGATTTCCGAAGTTATTGTCGCTTGTGCCCTATGTCATGATATTACGGAAAATTGAGCAAGAGATATCCCATAGGTTTCATTAAACTGCTCCGCAAATGATCATCTCGACACAAGCATCTGAGGGGAAGAATACAAGCCTGAATGAATGAGCGAAGAAGCGATGTGTTGAGGAGTGAGGGAGGCAGTTTGGGTATATGAGTTGCAGATGATGGGAATCTCTGCAATCAGAAAGAGGCATAGTCCAATAAGGCAACCTCCTCCAAAGGCGTTTGTATCTGGATCTCATTGGCATATCGAGTCTCTTTTTTGGCGTCAAAATATAACAAGTATCGAGAAGAAAAGCAAGTTGTTTTGGCAGCAAGCGTCTGTAACAAAAAATCCTCCTGCTCCTTGCTTCAAGGAGACAGGAGGACTGTGAATAGTAAACGATCTTCAGTCTGAGAATAGGACTACCGTGGTAATATCAGAATCTGTGCAAAGGAGTTAAGCTTCCAGCGTACTCGTCGTAGCTACTGCCTAACGTTGCTGAGCCACGGAGGTGTGTTGCCCAAGTCGCACTCTTGCAGAGGGACAGAGACATTCCTCCCCAGCATACATCTCCTCCCCCCACCCTGCCTTCTGCTCAGACTATGGCTGTTGTGTTGGTTCAGCTTTCTGTTCTGGCTCTATCTTCTGCTCAGCCTCTGCTTTCTGCGCCAATATCATTTCTTTGCACGCTTTGGCAACACGGAACTTCACCACAGTCTTTGCGGGAATCTGGATCTGCGCCCCGGTGGCGGGGTTGCGTCCAATGCGAGCTTTGCGTTCAACAAGCACTAACTTTCCGATGCCGGGCACCGTGAATGAGTTCTTCGCCTCACGATAGGCAAGCACCGCCAGCTCACCTAAGATCTAAGCCGTGGTTCTCTTCTTGAGCTGGAATTTCTCTGCCAGGTGGGCTACAATTGCGGATTTAGACATGCTCTTTGCCATACTACTCTCCTTCTGAAATTGAATGTTGTGTGTGGTTTGCCAACTCCAGTTTCACAGGCTTGCTGGATTAAAATCCCTCTTAGTCAAGCATCCCGGAACTGTTTGGCGAAGACATCCGTGCGACCTGAAGATTCTGAATACAAGTTTGTGCGTTCTGATGGCGCGTGTGTCCTTTACGGGGAAGGAATCACTAGCCTTCAAAGCATTCACCGTGAAGCGCAAGATAAGAAATTCTATCTTCTTTGTCAAGGATTTTGTCATTCTTGCCATTTTATTTGACTTAGAATTCTTTTTTTGCTATTTTGTGTCTGGCTGGAAGCCACGAACCATACCAGCCGACTATCAAGTGGAAGGAATTAACTCAGGATTAGCTGCAAGGAATTATGAAGGAGAATAATAAACTCGATATAGCAGACTTGGTGGAGAGTATCCCTCAGCCTCAGAAAGTGGAGGGTCGTGTTGAATATGTTGGAATTGTCGGCGGCGGCGTGATGGGACAGGGGATTGCTCAAACAATCTCCGCTGCAGGTATAGATGTCTTGATCGTGGAGAAGAGCGAGCAAGCGGTGGAAGAAAGTCTGAAGGGCATCGGCGAAAACATGGACAGAGAGATCCGTCGGTGGGGAATGACGAAAAGTGAGAAGCAGGCAATCTTGTCACGGATAAGAGGAACAGTTGACGTCAACGACGTGGCACCGTGTGATTTTGTCATCGAAGCAGTTGATGAGGACTTCCAGATGAAGCAAACGATTTTCAAACAACTTGACAATATCTGTCCTTCCACTACCATCATTGTATCGAACACGGCCACATTAAGCTTGACGGAACTCGCCAAAGCCACGAACCGACGCGCCAACATCGTCGGAATGCACTTCCTTAATCCTGTCCCGAAGATTCCGCTCGTTGAATTGATACGGGCTTTGAAGACATCCGATGAGACGTTCCGTCGCACAAAGCAATTTGCTGAGCGGCTTGGAAAGATTGTGGTGGAAGTGTATGAGTATCCGGGGTTTGTAACAACCAGGGTCATTGTCCCGATGCTCAACGAGGCGATGCACGTTCTGATGGAAGGGATCGCATCGGCAGAAGGCATTGACACCGCGATGAAGCTCGGATACAACTTCACGATCGGTCCCCTCGAGCTTGCCGATACAATGGGTCTGGATGAAGTGATGGGATGGATGGAACAGTTGTTCCGACAGCTTGGTGATTTGCGGTATCAACCGTGTCCGCTGCTTCGTAAGCTCGTGCGTGAAGGGAAACTCGGCAAGAAGACAGGTGAAGGTTTCTTCAAATATGACGCAAGTATGAGGAGAATAAGCACTCAGACCCCTAAGTAGGACAATCACCGACAGGATTTTCATATGAAAGTACTTGTTCTTAATTGCGGCAGCTCCTCTATCAAATATCAAGTCATTGATCCCGAGCAGGGATTTACTCTAGCAAAAGGTCTCTTGGACCGCATCGGGACAAGCGAGGCGGTTCTTACCCACAAGCGTCATGATGGCGATGAAGTGAAAATCAGTGGTGAGGTGCTCGATCATATGATTGCCATCGAATATGTTCTTGCAGTTCTCTTGAGCCGAAATCATGGTGTCATTAAGGACAAGTCTGAGATTGATGCTGTAGGTCACCGAGTGGTTCACGGTGGCGAAACCTTCGCCTCCTCCGTGCTAATCACTGAGGAAGTACTCAAGGAGATCCGCGAGAACATTGAACTAGCCCCGCTGCACAACCCTCACAACTTGAGAGGCATCACTGCATGTCAACGACAGTTGCCTAACACACCACAGGTAGCCGTGTTCGACACGGCATTTCATCAGAAGATGCCTGCTCACGCTTATCTGTATGGCATTCCCTACGAACTCTATCGGCGATACAAGATCCGACGTTACGGATTTCACGGAACATCGCACTACTATGTCTCTCGGCGTGCTCGCGATCTTATAGGGAAGCCGAAGGAGGAGCTAAAGATCATCACTTGCCATCTTGGAAATGGATGCAGCATGGCGGCGGTGGATGGTGGCGTATGTGTTGATACGACGATGGGCTTCACGCCGCTCGAAGGACTGCTGATGGGTACGCGCTCTGGTGATTTAGATCCTTCCATTATCCTTTACATCATGGGAAAAGAAGGTCTGACGCTTGCGGAAGCAAACACGCTTCTCAACAAGCACAGCGGCATGATTGGAATTTCTGGTGTCAGCAGCGACATGCGACAGATCATCTCGGACATGAGCAACGGGGACAAGAAGGCGCAAAATGCATTCAATGTCTTCTGCTATCGCATCAAGAAATATATCGGTGCCTACGCCGCGGCGATGGGCAAGCTTGATGCTGTGGTGTTCACGGGCGGTATCGGCGAAAATAGTCCCGACGTTCGAAAAAAGTGTTGCGAGGGATTGGGGTTCCTCGGGATTAAAATAGATGACGCGAAGAACAGTTCTTCAGAGAAGGAAAAGGTGATTACCACGGACGACTCCGGCGTGAAGGTGTACGCGATTCCCACCAACGAGGAACTGGTCATTGCCGTTGACACCATGAGAATCGTCAAGGAGATGGCCGTCCAAGTGAAATAGGGAGGTCTCTCGGTGGTGGCTGGATTCTACTCTGTATGCAGCTGTGACTTTGCAGGTCCTTCCTTCAGCGGATGCTAGGAAGAGGTTCGTCCGTCAATCCAATAGATACTTCTATGTCTCAAGAATTGCGGGCAGCAGTGATCGGATGTGGGGCTATGGGGGAAATCCACACTCAGTGCCTTGCACAGCTTGACGGCATGAAGATGGTGGCGTACTGTGACACGTTCGTTGACCGGGCGAAGACGCTTCATCACAAATACGGTGGATCGTATTGTACGAGCGACCCTGAGCAGATCTTCCGTGATGACACCGTGGATGCTGTCTATATCTGTACGCACCATGATACACACAGCAAGATGGCGATCAAAGGATGTGAGACTGGCAAGCACATGATGATCGAGAAACCTCTTGCGCTCAGCCTTGAAGAATGCTATCGAGTTGGAGAAGCTGTTGAGAAGAGCGGAGTGAAGTTGATGACTGCCTTCAAGATGCGTTATTATCCGATGGTGAAGCGCGCTAAGGAATTCATCCAGAAACCGCTTGTCACGATCGCACAAATGATGGATGCGAGGTGGTCGGATGAGATCTGGGCAAATGATCCCGTGAAAGGAGGTGGGAACGTTCTTTCTCAGGGTTGCCACACAATGGATCTCATTTACTTCTTCAACCACTGCGAGCCAGTGAGAGTCTATGCTGAAGGTGGAAATATGCACCATCCACACCTCAACATCATTGACAACATTGTCGCGACAGTCTTGTTCGAAAACGGTTGCATTGCGGGCGTTACGCAAGGCGATAGCGGAGATACACCGTATGTGTCAAAGTTCTCATTTCAAATGATGGATGGACTGCGATCTGTCCATTTGCATGATAGAATGAAGACAGGAGTGTTCTTCGACGGCGAAAAGACCGAGGTTCATCGCGATACCGAAGAATTCGGCTTCCTTGAGGAGAACCGTGATTTCATTAGGACACTGCAAACGGGTGCACCTCTTGGTGCGAACCATCGCGACGGTTTGCGTGCAACAGTGCTGATCTTGAAAGCATTCGATGCGATAAGGACAGGTCAGGCGCAGGAAGTGAAACTCTGATTGAAGATTTCGGATTACGGTTTCTCACCGCTATCAGCGATCTCTTCCATAATAGCCATGTAGTGCGACTTTTAAGTTGCCTGCTGCAGAGGCGAGATAAATCTCGCCCTACTATAATGTAATTGCTTTTTGGCAACGCAATCAATGGCCATAGATACGTCACCCCCTCCTCATTCGGACGACTGGCTCACCTACCGACATGACGACCAACTGACAGGCCACTGCCGCCTCAAGGGCAATATCACACATCCGCAGATTCGTTGGAAATACTTACTTGGAGGATTGCCAGGAGAAATCTCCACGCTGCCAACTCTCAGAAGTGAGACAGACTTGATAGTGCCTTCTGGCGGATGTCTCTTGAGAATTCGATGGACGGGAGAACTGATCTGGAAAAGTCCAGCGTTCGGCATTGAGGGCATGTGCACACTCGCGGATGTGGATGGCGACGGCAAAATTGAAGTCGTTGCAAGTTCAGGCAAGGAGCTTCTCATTCTGTCTTCTGAAGATGGCAGACTGCTGTGGCGATATTACTTCGGTCCCCCTCGTTCATCTGGTACTTACCCTCCAATGATATTGACACACCAATTCGACAAGACCCGAAAAGGTCTGCAAATCATCGTGGGTCTGCTAAGCTCCAAAGAAGTTCTCGTGTTCGATTTCTCCGATGGCGTCGCGAATGCAAGACTTCAACACCCGCTCCGGATGAACGATGCTTTCAACCCAACTGTTGTTGTCGCCGACATAGACGGAGATAGCCAAGAGGAAATCATAGTTACGAAGCTTGGTGCTATCTATATTTTCAATCCTATCACGGGCGAGCTGAAAAGACGGTGCGACTGGATTTCAGGCGGAGAGCGCAGGAGGAACTATGGATTGTTCCAGATTGCCGATGTAAATAACGATGGCATTCTCGAATGCGTCTCTCTCTCGAGTGCTGTTACCCGCCATCTGTCCGTTGTGGGCAACGACGGCAAAGGAAACCTAACGTTGTTGTGGGATAGATTCATCGAGCATATTTATCCTACAGACACAACCGAACTGAGACATACTGTAAACTCAGTGCACGATGTGGACGGAGACGGCTTGCTGGAGATCGTCGTTAGTCTTTACAACGCGCGACAGGACCAACGGTGGTGGCTCGAGGTCATAGATGCCAGGAACGGGAATGTGAAAGCGGAGATCCCAGATCACTACCTGTTGGGTATTCAAGATGTGGATGGCGACGGGACGTTTGAATTGCTCACGAGCATCGAACCAAAGAGAATTGCTAAGCAGCATTCCCAACTGCAAGTCTTGGACTGGAACGGGAACGTGTTTGCACCCATTTGGGAGGCGTCGGAGGCAAGGTTTGCCGGCAGGTTGTTTGGTGCTCAACCGGATCGGTCCCACTTCAGAGGCGGCTACATCGAGTCCGATGAAATCTGGTTCAGACAACTGAATGGAGAGGACGTTTTTTTTGTGATCACGGAGAACCAGAACGAGAGCAAGGTACACTGCGTTATGGCAGCAGGGAAGACCACAGGGGAACACGTTCTTGCCCTTCACGGGCTTTGCAGCTTGCGCATTGCAGCGATTTGCGATGTGAACGGAGATGGAGAAAGCGAGCTTGTGCTCGTTTCTGAAGGAGGAAACATACACGTTGTTGATGTTCACGGTGAGGTTCTCTCTCAGTTCAGCTCCGGCGCAAAACCCTCTTCGAGTTCTATAGTCTTCCACAGCAAGATGTGCTCTGGGAGTCTTCTCGCGATCCCCGATGCCACCGAAGATATTCACCTCCTGCGTTTTGATGAGGCAACTCAACGACCGAGACTCGTTTGGAAACACACAGCAAAAGGAAAACGAGGCTGGAACTACAGCTATCATTCGCCTTACGCCGCCGACATTGACGGCGACGGTGAATACGAATTACTTGTTGGTATTGATAGGTACAATGTTTCCGCCCTCCAAGCACTATCACTATCTGGTGAAATGAAAAAGGAATGGGTGTCTGAGGGATTTCCCCCGCCGAAACATGGCACGCGCATCGGAATCTATGAATGGCTACACGTGGCTTCGCGCGATAGTCTCGGACATTTGCTTGTTTCGTTCTATGCCTCTGCTTCGATGAACTCTGAGGAGACGCTTTGCATTGACTTGGCTACAGGCAAACAGAAGTGGAGAAGAAAGGAAGTCGGTGAAGGTGAGTACGGAAGAGGTTTTGGTCCATGGGGGCTAACTGCAGCAGTCCACGACCTGAGCGATGCAACTGAAGCACTCTTCCTGGCGAAAGACACGCTCTGTCATTTCGATTCCGGCTCGGGGGAGTGGAAGCACAGCCCTTGGGTGCTTAGAGAGGCAACAATGGAGGTGATGAAGAAAGCTGGAACACTGGACATCTCGCCGGAGAGCCTGGCGTCGAACACAGACCCATTCACGGCGTACGGATCACTGATCGTCTGCGACGTGAACGGTGATGGCATAGAAGAATTCATTGTCGCTGGCTGTTTCGGCGCTCTTGGGGTGGTGGATCGTGAGCACAGGATTCTGTGGTGGAAGAGCGTTCCGCTTGCTGACCTTTCAATGCGATATCCCGGTGTTGCAGACGTTGACAATGACGGCATCATCGAACTCGGCGTCGGGTACAGTCAGGGTGATTTCGTTTGTCATTCCGCAGTATCAGGTGATGCAAAATGGAGAATCAATCTTGGCTCGATTACTTCCGACATCGTCTCCTGCGATATTGACGGCGATGGATATACAGAGTTCATTGCTGGGACTGCTGATGGCAGATTGCTTGTCATTGGGAACCGCGGCGTCATCAAATGGAGCCACGATTTCGGATTCTCCGTCGGTTCTCCAGTCATTGCTGATTTCGATGAAGACGGACTACCTGAGATTCTTGTTGCGGTTGGGGATGGGTGGCTGTATAGCTTGGGACAGAAGGGTGTTGAATAATGGAACCCAGAAGTCAGAATAAGAAGAACGTCTGGTGGCTCCTGCAGTGCATTCGAGACCATCACGAATGAAGGCTTGAGCTTTGTCTCCTGAATTCTGACTCCTGAATTCTATCTCCAATCGTCGAAAGGAACTCTCCGGCAATTGAGCTATTACCTGTGTCAATAACACATATGGAGTGAAAGCCATGCGCATCGTGAGAATCGCGACGACATCGTTCCTGGTCGAGGATACTCCGCACACTGTTGACATGAACCTCGAGCGGGCACTGGAATACATCAGGCAAGCAAAGGAAAAGGGTTCAGACATCATCTGTCTGCCTGAGGCGGTGACAACCATCAATGTGCCGGAGGAGCATCGGTATGATGCGGAAGATTTTCCTGGACGCTGGACTAAGATATTCAGCGACAAGGCAAGAGCATACAGGATCAATCTTGTCACTCCGTACTATGTCAGAGAGCGCGGACGGGTCTACAATCAGGCAACAATTTTCAACCGAGAGGGAGAAATCGTTGGCTTTTACAGGAAAGTCCAACCGACAGCAGCGGAGAGCAAAGTCGTCAAGACTGGTTCGTCGCTCCCGGTGTTCCAACTTGACTTCGGCAAGATTGCAGTGATGATTTGCATGGATATCTACTTCCCGGAAATCCCGCGCATCTATGCGTTCAAAGGCGCAGAGATGGTCTTCTGGCCAACCGTATCTCATGGTCCAACACAATTTGCACTTGAGACGCAGTTACGCGCACGCGCACTCGACAACTCGCTGATAATGGTGCAGTCGAATCTCTGTGGTTATCCGCCGTATGCGCCGTATGCAGGCAGATGGTATCCAGGTAAAGCGTGCATCGTTGATCACAACGGCGATACGCGCGCCGACACAGGTCATCGGCACGGCATTGCCTTTGCCGATGTGGATTTGGATGAACAACGGCTGACATCACAATGCGTCCAGATTCGAGAACCCGACAAAATGCGCGAGGACTTGCAGGCGATCACACGCTTGGAGCTTTATGGAAAGGAGTATCTTGAACTGGCGAAGACGCAGAAAATGTATAAGCCGTATGCCGCGTCTGTTTCGGAAAACAGAAAGTAACAGTTCGTAGTGACGTCTTCAGTCGTTACAATGATGACTGGGACCACCGCAACAAATTCCCCCTATTGCCCCAGGAGTAATTTATGCTTCGTATCGGTTTAGTTGATCTCGACACTTCACACCCGAAAGCATTCACGGATATCTTGAACAGCATTAAAGACGTGAAGGTGGTAGCCCTTTGGGATGGGCACGATGTCTATCCTCCGGGTTACGATGAACAGTTTGCCAGAGAGAATGGCGTCGAGAAAGTGTGCGAACGGTTGGAGGACATGGTCGAGTACGTGGATGCCGCGATGATTCACGGAACGAACTGGGACAAGCACATCGAAAAGGCTCTGCCGTTCGTCGAAGCGAAGAAACCTGTGCTGATTGACAAACCGATCGTGGGCAAAGTGAGAGATATCTACCAGTTCCTGGAGCTTGAAGCTCAATACAATTCTATTATCTATGGTGGATCGTCTCTTCGCTTTGCCGATGAGATTACGGCGATGAAGGCGAGGACTGCTGAGTATGGTGAAATCACAACTGCCATTGCTTCGGGACCCGGTGACTTCTTCAACTATGGAATTCACACTACGGAGATGGCGCAAGGACTACTCGGCACAGGTGCCAGGTGCGTGGAGTACATGGGCGAGAACAAATCTGCGGTGTTCAAGGTGACCTATGACAACGGACTGATTTTGCTCCTTCAACTTCACGCGATCTACCACGAGTGGTCGTTAGCCGTGTACACCGCCACAGGTACGTACTCCACAAAGATTGATTCAACAGGACTATATCCTCCATTCTTGCACAATTTCCTGAGAATCGTCCGTGGAGAAGACATAGGTTTCTCGCTGACTGACGCACTTGAGGCTGTGAAAATCCTCATAGCTGCGAAACGGGCACGTCAATATGGCGGAGAGATCTATCTTGATTCTCTGAACATGGACGATGGTTTCGATGGGGCAGCATTCGCCGCGAGCTATGCGCTCTCGAAATTGATCCCGCAACAGCGGGAGAAATCCCGCCCCGCGGGAAAGAGTAGCTAACCTGTCATCTCAATGAAGGCTATTTATGATCGCCACAATTGAAGTCATCCCGCTGCGTCTGCCGGTGAGAAGAGAACTGAAGATTTCTCGCGGTTCGGTGGGGAGTGCTCAGACAGGTGCACCTCATATTCTGGTGAAAGTGACTGATGAAAGTGGTGTCGTTGGTTGGGGCGAGTCACGGCCAAGCCCTCGATGGTCGTACGAGACACCTGAATCTGTCGTGACTACGATTCGAAACTACATTGCTCCTGCAATCATTGGGATGGATGAGTTTGATCTGGAAGCGATTCATCACGCGATGAACATAGTGATTGCACCTGGAGTGCAGATAGGGCAGCCGATCGCCAAATCGGGGATTGACATCGCACTCCACGACTTGATCGGAAAGAAACTCGGCATTCCTATCCAAGCATTCCTCGGCTCTCGGTCACTGAAGGAAATCAAACTCGGTTACGTCGTCTCAGCAGATACGATTGATGAGGCAATTCAGCAGACACAGGAGGGACTGAGCAAAGGCTATCACGGATTCAAAGTCAAGGCTGGCATCCATCCTGCGATGGATTTGGAGATGGTGCGAGAGATCGCATCTGTGGTCAACCAAAAGGCTGGTGGTTATCTCTGGATAGACGCTAATCAAGGTTGGGACATCAACACGGCGATCCGCTACGCCAGGGAAATGGCGATGCTGGGTGTAGATGTCATCGAGCAGCCGCTTGCCGCAAATGACATCACTGGTTACCAGCACCTTGTCGCTCGTTCTGAAGTTCCCATTGCGTTAGATGAATCCATCTACACACCGAGAGATTTGATTCAGTTCATCAAACTCGGTGCCATCAACGCCTTGGTTATCAAAGTATGTCGAGTCGGAGGTATCTATCCATCACGTCAGCTTGCCGAGATTGCACTTGCGGCGGACTTGATGCTGCTGGGTAGTGGTCTCACCGAAGGACAACTTTCGCTTACATCAAGTTGTCACGTCTTTGCCGCGTTTGGCATCGAAGTCCCGGTTGACTTAAACGGCCCCCAGTTCCTTGCCGATGATATGATGCTAGGTGATTTGAAATACGAGAATCAAATCGTCAAAGTGCCAGACAAGCCTGGACTAGGTGTGGAACCCGATATGGAAAAGGTGGAGAGGTACAGATCGGAGGGATAGGCGCAAGAGACAGATCGCTGAATGTTATGGTGGGGTCGAAGAAGTATGCTTGAGATCGCGGGATCACTGCTTGAGAGTGCAAGAGTCTTCAAATGAGGAGCCAAGTCAAGACAGAAGAAGTCATTCCACCTGAGGTGCTGCTTGGAGCATACTGGACTGGATATTTCCCGATGGCTGAATCAAGAACCGGTCCCGTCCACTGGTATTCACCAGATCCGAGAGCAATTCTTGATCTCGATGAGTTTCGCATTCCGCGTACGGTTGCACAGACTCTGAAGAGACAAGTCTTTGCAATTCGGATTGACACTGATTTCGAAGCAGTCATTCACGCTTGTGCAGACCGTGACGAAACCTGGATCTCAGATGAGATTGTCCTAAGTTACATTAACCTGCACCGTTTAGGTTTTGCACATAGTGTTGAGTCATGGCAGGAAGAGAAGTTGGTCGGTGGGCTGTACGGTGTGAGCATCGGTGGTGCGTTCTTTGGAGAATCCATGTTTCATCGAGTCAGCAACGCATCCAACGCAGCGCTGATCTTTCTTCATAATCGCCTGACTGAAAGAGGATTTCTACTGCATGATATCCAGTTCATGACTTCCCATCTGACGCGGTTCGGGGCGAGAGAAATCCCTCGAAATGAATATCTGAAACGCCTTGGACAGGCGACAAGCGAGCTGTGCATGTTCAGATAGGAGGATTTGAACTGCAGAAGCCGGCGGTTCGATTTTTTTGACTTGCCAAGATGTCTAGGACTTGATATATTGCACAAGATGCAAATATGGAAGAGCGACATATCGGATAATCGCCGCTACCGCTGGTGGGCATTTGGAATCTCATTGTCAATTCATCTAGCGATTGTTCTAGTGTTATGGATGATTGACGTTCTCGTGAATCCGGAAGAACCAGAGGTCACCGTTAGGCTCTGGCTGTATTCAGATTCAACAGACGTCGCCCACTTGATGATCGTGGCTGAAACGTCCAGGCAACTGTCAGCAGAAGAAACCCGAGATGCGCACCGGAGAAACGATGAGACAGTAATCCGCGATCTTCCCGTGGCGTTGGAGACGCGCAGTTCTGCTCTGGGAACACTCTTTCGGTCAAACAACAATGCGATTTCACTCTCACGGATAAGTCCCGCGAAGACTGGCATTGACAGCACACTTGACTTCCCGGTGGGCATACTTTCTAGCTCGTCAGGCTCACAATTCGGGATTGACTGGTTTCTCTATGGACCACCAGGTTCATCTGCAGCAGCATCCCCAAGAAAGAAGATGATGGAGATTCTTCCTGTGGACTATTTCGTGCTGGAAGCTCCCGACTCAACCATGAAAGAGAAGCTGCAAATACATGAACGCATTCAAGAAGTCTTGACGTCAGCGACTCTGATCGGTTTGACAAATCCCGGCGCAGGAGAACAGAACAGCAACTATCTGTATATGTTCAACAACAAGGACAAGCTCACCAATCCGTACAGAGTTCCGATGATCACTATTCCACTCCCGTTGGGTGATATCCTGAAACTGATTACTGGTGGGAAATGAAGGAGAAGACACGGGTCAGGATCTCCAAAGTCGGAGTCTGCTTCAACAACCATCGGATGATCCGCCATGGGATTTCCGATCGCCACAGCTTGCCCTACGCGAGGTGTGAAAGGAGAAATCAATGTGAGTAGCCTCCAGCCTCAGACCTTTGCTCTTGAGTCCTACGTCAAGAGGAGTCTCAACTACCTCTCGCGTATGGTTGACCAGGACGGTCAGCCTTACTTCAACGTTTTTTGGACTCAGCCGGCAGAAGCGGCTCACGATTGGCCGGATTTTGGTGATGTGACGTCGAGACAACTCCAGGCGGCAATCATGGCGCGTCACATGACGCGCGAAGAAGTGCCGATGGAAAAGGTGTGGCTGAAGACGATCCTATCATACCTGGATCCTGACACTGGACTCATCCTGCGTCCCAACGTTCCTTATGCGGATAGTGTCACTGATAGATCAGGAGATCAAGCGCTGACATTGTATGCGCTCTTGACAGCTTATCTCGACAGGAGAGACGATGTTCTTCAGAAAGCCATTTTTCAGATGGTCAATAGCTTGTTGGTGAAGATTGAACGGAACGATCCACGGCATGCCGCTGTGATACCTACTGGATTCTGTATCAAAAGTCTCATGGTTTGTGCGCGATATTTGAATTATGATCCTGCCCTCAAGCTGGCACGACTGCTGGTGAGTAGAGCCTTCGCCGACTCGTCTCTCTTCACACCTGACAACGCCTTCCGTCCCGGCGCACACATGCACACCAGCCTGAGAACCTTGGTCGGAGCAGCCGACTACGCTCTCCACACCGGCGATCCCATTATGTACAACCGGGTTGATGCACTCTACTGCTATGTGAGGTCTCAGGCTACCAGGTTCGGTTTCCTTCCCGAGATGATCGGACGCAAAGGAGATATCTTTTCATGCGAGACCTGCGCCATCATGGATTATCTTGGATTGGCTGTGACATTAGCAAACCACGGTCATCCCGAGTACTGGGCAGATGTCGAACGAGTAGCGCGAAATCATCTGATAGAAAGTCAGATGAGTGATGGGTCATGGCTACTTTCGGATTCGACGAAGAAAGATACGGCACAGTACACCTGGACAGAGATCGGCCAGAGGATGGAGGGAGGGTTTGCTGGATGGAGCTCTCCTAATCATATCCTCGCCTGCAAGGAAACCCTGAATGCTCACTGGGGAGGACCAGAACTCAGGGATAAACCGCGAGCTTTCCAGAACTGCTGCGGTGGCTCCGGAGTACACGCATTGTTCACGGTGTGGAAGAATGCGGCACGGTTCGAGGATGGAGGTCTCTCAGTCAATATGCATATTGATAAGCTCATTCCTCAAGCGGAAATCCGGTGCTATCAACCTTTTGTTGGTCTGCTAATCATCAAGCTCAAGGAACCGTGCGAAGTGAAGGTGCGGATTCCTGATTTTGTGACTTTCGAGGACATGAAGATTGAAGCAGATAGCGAAAACATAAGTCCAAGAGCGCAAGGAAACTATATGGAACTCGGAAAGCGACAACAAGGAGAAGTGCTTAGGATCACCTACCCCCTTCCAGTTTTCGAAGAAGAAGTCAACATTGGAAATCTAGGTTTTCGGCAATATACATACCGGGTGACCTACAAAGGTGACACCGTGGTAAGAATGCAGCCACTGGGAAATGAGTATACGAGCGGATATAGCGAGTTCGACAAAAGAGATGTCCCAACCTTCTATGGAACCACTGGCCCAGCACCTTTGTATCAACGAGAGTATATACTGAAGCATAAACAGCCAGAACTGTCAGCGCTCCGTCTCGACGACAGTCCTCTTGATTTCTGGTACTTCAGATAGATGGGTTGCGTAGTCGAGAGATTTGACACCCCTTCCTTTCCCCGCCTGTGAATATGCCCTCCATCGAATGATTGGAAGAAATGGAAAACGTGTGCCCTGAGACCCAGCCTCCCCTCGGAAGACCGGGATCTGGTGTAAAGAAGGATGCAACCCTGAGTCAATCGAGCAGTTGACTTTTTGCTCCAAATATGTTATATTTCCTCCTGAGTGTTCATTAGCCAAACTGTCAACATCATTATCAAACTGACTGGGGCTGTAGCTCAGTTGGGAGAGCGCGTCCTTGGCATGGACGAGGTCGGCGGTTCGAACCCGCTCAGCTCCACAAAAGGTAGGTACACAGACCTACCTTTTCTTTTTTGCTTTCCTTCTCATTTGAGCGACAAGTGCCTGAAGAAGAATCTATCATGAACAAGTATCCCAAAGACTTCAAGCGTAATTACGTCGTTGGCATTCTCAACGGAGTCTTCTACAATGTCGGACTCTCCTTCATCAATCGCACGACAATTATCCCGGCGTTCCTGAGCCAGTTGACTCATTCAAGTTTTCTGATCGGCATTGCATCGCTCTCGGAGAGCGTCGGTTGGTATCTTCCGCAGATCTTCGTAGCCAAGTTCATCGTCCACAAAGCACGGAAGTTGCCGCTGTATAACGCTGCTTCGCTGTTTCGAAGTGGTGGATTGATTGGAATGACGGTGCTTACGTTCATGCTGGGAAGTCAGTATCCGACAGCTCTTCTATATGGTTTTCTCCTCATGTTGGGAATATTTGCGCTTACAGGTGGCGTTGCCGGACCATCCTTTATGGATATTGTCGGCAAAGCCATTCCTGCTCAGAGGCTTGGAAGTTTTTGGGCTTGGCGACTCACGATCAGCGCAACAGCGTCGGCTGTCCTAGGATGGAGCGTCATAAACGTCATCTTGGGTTCCTCCCTGTTTCCGTGGAATTTTGGAATCTGCTTTGCAATCGGGACAGCGCTGATGAGCATAGGTGTGTTCATTTTCTCGGCGGTCAACGAACCTCTTGTGCCAACCATCGAGGAACCGCGCACGCTGGCGCAGCATCTGCAGACAAGTAAAGCAGTCATTCAGAACGATAAACGCTTCAAGAATTTCTTTTTCTATCGTATCCTTGCAGGTTGCTGGTGGATGGGTGTGCCGTTCTACGTGATCTTCGCAAAAACGGTTCTCCATTTCCGCGAAGAACAACTCGGCACTTTCATCACTTATGAGGCAGGAGGGTACATTGTAACGAATCTTCTTTGGGCAACGCTAAGCAATCGTGTGGGCAATAGGATTGTGCTGCGTTTGGTTTCTCTTCCGATGCTTATTGCACCCATACTTGTGCTCCTGTATTCCTATCTTCCTCTTAGCACTAGCCTCTACGGATTCGTGTTCTTCTGTGTCGGCGCAACGGATAGTGCATTAGGAATAGGTGGATTGAATTACCTTATTGAGATTTCTCCTGAACACGATAGACCAACGTACATTGGATTGGTTAACACCTTTCTGGCTTTGACGCTTCTCTCCGCCGGCTTGGGCGGGATTATCATTGATGCAGCTTCATTCACTGCCCTCTACGGGATTGTGCTGCTCGTTGCGCTCTTGGTTGTCATTACTTCTTTCAGACTTGAAGAACCGAGAGCTGGAGTGTAACGTGTTCTCGCCATTTGACTTTTTCATCAGAAACTTCTATCTTTGGGCTAACGCAAGTCTAAGTGTGGCAGGCTGGTGGACCGATTCCTCCTATTGCAGAAGACGCTGAGCAAAGGGGCATAAGTCTTGTTTGCTGCACAAGGATCGCGCAATTGATCGTGTGCTCTCTCGTAAGGAAGTCAAGATCTTGGGAGCAAAGCATGATCTTAGCAGAGATTCATTCTTCAGAGGTCGTCGAGAGAAATATGAAAAAAGCAACTTTGCTTTGGGCCGTGGCAATTATCGTTACACTTCTCTTCGCATTCTACCAGCGGCTCACCGGTCCCACGTATCCGGTTTTCGGGAAAATCACTCTCAGCGGAAAAGAGATAGCATATAGGTTGGAACGAAGTCACGGAGGTGCAGGGAATTGTACAGTTGAAATCAAGACGGATGACGGGAATGTAGTTGGTACTCTGGAATGGAAGAGATTTAAGACCGACGACAACTGGATGAAGGTGCCAATGAGTTATCGTGACGGGATTTTGTCTGCAGAGCTACCTCACCAACCACTGGCAGGCAAACTTGAGTACAGGATCACGCTTCAGTCCGGCGGAAGGACGATCCTTATTCCAGACGACAAGCCTGTCGTCATCAGGTTCAGAGGAGATGTCCCAGCAGTAGTCTTGATTCCGCATATCATTGTAATGTTCGGTGCAATGCTTCTATCAACCAGAACTGGTCTTGAATGCTTCCTGAAGGAAGCTCGTCTGACGAAGCTGACGGTGTGGACACTGGGTTTTCTCGTTGCAGGAGGTTTCGTGCTGGGTCCGTTGACGCAGTTCTATGCTTTTGGAACTCTCTGGTCTGGTTTTCCATTCGGATATGATTTGACCGATAACAAGACGTTGATTGCGTTGATCGGATGGATTATCGCGCTGATAGCGATCTACAGGTCAGCGAGACCGCGCCCCTGGGTGCTATTCGCTACCATTCTGATGCTGGTGGTTTATCTAATTCCCCACAGCGTTCTTGGTTCTGAGCTGGCCTACGGTAAGTTGGAGAAGCAGAAGAGCGACCGGGTGCAAGAAGGGGTGCAGAATTGAACTTACCCGTGAGAGATTTGGCGCGTGAAGTCGGACTCTTGTTGCTGGGGATCTGTTCTCATCTGTTCGCAGTGAATATCAATTCGCCATTGATCTTTCCCCTTTCGATGCTGACAACTCTAAGCGCTCAAAATAGCTTGATCACATTCATAGAATGAGCAGATACACCTCATGAGTACTACCTCTCGCGAACTCGTATATCAGACTCTGAACTTCCAGGATCCTGAACGAGCGCCCAGAGACCTATGGCTGCTCCCTATCGCGAAGCAATCCTATCCGAGGGAGTATGAGGAGATTACATCAGCATTCCCACCGGATTTCGAGACAATCAGTGGGCACGAGCGAGTCCAGGTGCACACTGAGGGTGATCCACATCGGGTAGGTGAATATATTGATCCGTGGGGTTGCACATTTGTGAATATTCAGGAGGGAATAATCGGTGAGGTGCGAGAGCCTCTCGTGAAGGATTGGAGGAAAGACATCAAGAGAATACACGTGCCGCAGGAGCTATTGACCATTGATATTGACGCAATAAACTGCGACTGTGAAGCAACTGACAAATTCACCATCGCTTCAAATCATCCGCATCCTTTCGAGCAGCTTCAGTTCATCCGGGGAACCGCCAATCTCTACATGGATCTGATGGACCGTGATGCAACGATGCTTGGATTCATGCGAGACATGCACGACTTCTACGTCGAACTCCTAACAGCATGGGCAAGGACGGATGTGGATGCGCTGGCATTCGCAGATGATTGGGGATCTCAAATTGCCCTTTTGATCTCTCCCAGCCTGTGGCGAGAATACTTTAAGCCGATGTATGCAGATTATGTCCAAATTGCCCATGGTGCTGGTAAGAAAATCTTCATGCACTCCGACGGAAATATCTTGGCCATCTTTCCTGATTTGGTTGAGCTTGGAATTGATGCGATCAACTCTCAGCTCTTCTGTATGGGAGTTAAGAACTTGAGAAGCTTTGCCGGGAAGATCACGTTCTGGGGCGAGATTGATCGGCAGCATCTGCTTGCGTTCGGTACTCCTGATGAGATTGACCAGGCGGTGAGGGATGTCTATGCGAGTCTTTGGTCTCGCGGCGGGTGTATCGCGCAGTGTGAGTTTGGCGCGGGTGCCAAACCCGAGAATGTTCGTCAGGTATTCGAGAGCTGGAATCGTGTTACCGGGAAACAGGCGTGACGGAGTAGGGGAGATCGATACGGGATTCCTGCGGCGGATCGATGTCCAATTCGACTCCACCAACACTAAGTTCTTTCAAATCCCTGACCAGGAAACAAATTGGCAGTGGGTAACCACGATCGCACTCATCTGAACCAATTATTTCTCTGGGAGTTGGCGGATTCTGAACTTCATATATAATGGTCAGTAATCGGAGCTCTGTATGATTCAACTAGTCGAAGAGGATCGCTCATCGGCGTTTATCAGGAAGAAACATGCTGGTATCTTCAGGTCCGCTGAACGGATTTGGGATCTGGTGTTTCCGCTAATCCAAAATGCGCAATCCCTCCCCGCTAATGGCAGCCACCCCTGGGTTCTATGGGTGGTCCTTGCTTATTACGTGAGACAGTTGCGATGTTTCCGAGCGATCATATTGCTCCTGGAGCGCGGATTGGTGCCAGAAGCCCAGAAGATTCTTCGGCCGATGATGGAAACTCACCTTCATCTAGACTTCCTCGTAAACGCGGAGGACCCAGTAACTACGGCACGGCGCTATTTGCTCTGGGAGTCCGCGAACGACGAAAAGTTGGCCGGCATCCTGAAATTCGGAGACAAAAAGGAACTCGAGGATGCAGTAAGGCAGTTGCGGGACCTTCTTTCTGCGGAAAAGAAGCAGCTTGGATCAGACGGATGGCGAACGTTTCTCAGGTATGGTCCACCAATGCTCAGAACTGACGAGCTCGCGCAGAAGCAATCGCTTGGTCGGTGGTATGACACGGTGTATTGACGGACATCTGGACCGATACACGCATTCAACATTATCACCTATGCAAAGCCCACGCCAGGCGCCAAGAGCTTTGACGCGTATCTTGCACCGATCGAGGCGGAAGTGGATATAACCCTAGAAGCGGCGATGTCACTTCTTTTGCAGACCGGCATGCGCGTTGACCGCACTCTCAAACTCGGACAGGAAGAGAAGTTGTGCAGCCTGGATATGGAGCTCGGGAAGGAATGGGGAAAAGGGACTAGTGGCGCTGGCTAACGACGCGCTTTAGCTAATGCGCGCACGAAGGAACTCGGATAACGCAAGCCATTGAACGCCAACCTCATCCTAAGAAAGGAGTTCTTCATGAAGCAACGAAATCTAGTGTTTGTCATCTTGATGCACGTCCTTGTGGGACATGGTTTGTCTTTTGCCCAAGAGGTCGGAGAGAAGAAGCCTGGATATGGCTGGAAGAAGGAGGCTATTGGTAACCTCAATCTGACACAAGCCGGTTTTGATAATTGGGTTTCGGGTGGTGAGAATATGCTTGCATGGCAGCTTGGCATCAATGTGAACCTTACACTTGACCAGGAGAAGTACAGTTGGTCCAATACAGCGAAGCTCTCCTACGGACAAGCGAAGATCGGTGACAGCGATGCACGAAAATCGGCTGATGAAATCAGACTGGAGAGCGTCGCTGCCTACAAGTCGGGCTGGTACGTTGATCCGTTTGCCTCCATTCTGGTGCAAACACAGTCCGCTGCAGGCTACGACTACGGCGCAAACACAAAGAGGGAGATTTCCAATTTTCTGGATCCAGGATATTTCACACTGAGCGCTGGTGCCATCTATGCTCCGAGTGATGAAATCAAAACGCGACTGGGGCCTGCATTGAAGATAACGGTAACGGATGAGTTTCCGAGACCGTACGCTGATGACCCGAATACGCCGGAGATAGAGAAAACGAAATCCGAAGGCGGCGTAACGTCAGTGACGGACTTGAAATTGAAGCTTGACAAGGACATTTTGTTCACTTCTAGGTTAGATCTGTTTTCCAATTTGAAAAGCCTTGATCAAGTCGTCGTCAGGTGGGATAACCTCATGTTGGCAAAGGTCTCAAAATACTTCAATGTGAGTCTGAATGTCGAGCTGTTCTATGATAAGAGTATTTCTTCTCAGCGACAACTCAGGGAAGTGTTGGCGTTGGGCGTGTCGTATTCATTTCTCTAAGAGCAGTGAACGCGTGCTGCCGTGCTTGTACTGACGATTTCCGCAGTTGCAAGCCAAGAGTCTGCATGTGAATTCTCCTCTGCCTGAAACGACAGGTTAATCTTTCTGGCGATAGAGATTAGGTTTCTCCTCAAGTCCGTGGACAATGAAGAACAGCGAGAGTTAACCAGACAAGAAAGGGAACAGATTCGCTCCTATACAATTAGGTCTGATGAGATATGCCGAAACTAACGAAGAAAAGATCAAGGAAGGCGGGGCTTCCACCGGGAACACTCATTCATATTGGGGAGAAAAGGACTGAGCATGTAAAACTCACGGTGATTGATTACGATGAGAAGCACCTTGAGGAAAAGGAAATCGAAAGAGTCGAAGAGTGCTTTGCTTTCAAAACCAGGCGCACGGTGACGTGGATCAACGTGGAAGGCATTCAGGACACAGAGATCATAAGGAAAATAGGTGATCATTTTGGACTGCATCCTCTCGTGCAGGAAGACATCCTGAACACAGATCAACGTCCGAAAGTGGAGGACTACGGTGAATACGTGTACATGGTTCTCAAGATGCTTTCTTGCAGCGATGTAAGTGGAGAGGTGACTGCGGAGCAAGTGAGCCTGGTTCTCGGTCGAGGTTTCGTTATTTCGTTTCAGGAAGGCTTGATAGGTGATGTGTTCGATGCAATCAGAGAGAGAATCCGTGGCGCAAAAGGTCGCCTGAGAGAAATGAAAGCGGACTATCTTGCCTACGCTTTGGTGGACGCCATAGTAGATAATTACTTCGCCATCCTCGAGAAGCTCGGAGAAAAGATAGAAGTCTTGGAAGAAGAGCTGGTTGCGGATTCAAGTGCAGAGACTCTGCACAAGATCCACACCTTGAAAAGGGAAATGTTCTTTTTGCGAAAGTCGGTTTGGCCTTTGAGAGAAGCGATCGGCAGATTGGAGAGAGGAGAATCGTTGTTGATCAAGCAAGACACCCAAACATATCTAAGAGATGTCTACGATCATACCATCCAAGTGATTGACACAGTAGAGACATTCCGAGACATGCTTTCCGGGATGCTTGATATATACCTATCGAGCGTCAGCAACAGACTCAACGCCGTGATGAAGGTGTTGACGGTCATCGCAACGATATTCATGCCTTTGACCTTTCTCGCCGGCTTGTATGGGATGAATTTCAAGTTTATGCCGGAGCTTGAATGGTATTGGGGTTATCCCGCAGTTTTGCTTGTGATGGCTGGCGTTGGAATCTCGATGCTGCTTTATTTCAGGAGGAAGAAATGGTTGTGAGAGAGTCAGCTATCGCTTAAGCACGAAACAGACGCGGGGCGACCTCGAAGGTCCGTTGGACGAAGCCGCAATGGATCCTGACTGCTCACGGGCTTCTCTCCAGAAACATGTTGTGCTGCTCTCGACCCACCAGTATTTCAAACTAATTGAAAGGATTGTTCATGACGAGAATTGTTTTCATTGGTGCTGGAAGTCTAGGTTTTACTCGGAACCTGGTGAGGGACATATTGACATTTCCGATCCTGAAAAGCTCTGCTTTGGTCCTGATGGACATAGATAGAGAACGGCTTGAGTTTGCTCGAAGAGCAGCGCAAAGTATCATTGACAAAGGGAAGTATCCGGCGACTGTCGAGGCGACGCTCGACAGGAAGAAAGCACTCAAAGGTGCGGACGCGGTTCTATGTACGATTCTGGCAGGTGGAGTAAATGTGTGGCGACATGATATAGAGATTCCGAAGAAGTACGGCGTCGACATCAATGTGGGAGATACGAGGGGACCCGCCGGTATCTTTAGAGCACTTCGCACTATACCGGTGATGTTGGACATTTGCCGCGACATGGAGCGTCTGTGTCCTAATGCGATTCTGTTGAACTACACGAATCCTATGGCGATGCTGTGCCGGGCGATGCAGAGAAACTCGCACATCAGGCTCACTGGATTATGCCATAGCGTTCAGGGCACGGCAGAAATGTTGGCTCGGTGGATCAACACTCCAATGGATCAGATCACGTATGTGTGTGCAGGCATCAATCATCAGGCTTGGTATGTCGAATTCAAGAAGGATGGCAAGGATGCGTATCCTTTAATTCGTGAGGCACTGAGGAAAAAGGATATTTACGTGGAGGAGATTGTTCGAAATGAGATGTTTCTTCACCTCGATTACTACGTTACCGAGTCAAGTGGGCACAATTCAGAATACAACTGGTGGTTTCGGAAGCGGCCTGATTTGATTGAGAAGTACTGCATGCACAGCACAGGTTGGAATCCTGGGGAATACGCGTATATCTTGAAAGAGTATCTAAGGACTGAGAAGACTTGGAAAAAAGAGGTCAAGCAATGGTTTGATCAAGGTGCTCCGATTTCTCTTGAGAGAGGAAAGGAGTACGCAGCTCACATCATTAATGCCGTGAACGGTGGAGAATCGTTCGAGTTCAACGGGAACGTGCCGAACACTGGTTTGATAGCCAATCTTCCACAGGATGCGTGTGTTGAGGTTCCTGTTCTGGCGAACAAGCGCGGATTCAATCCAATTCATGTGGGCGAGTTGCCTCCGCAGTGCGCGGCACTGAACAACATAAGCGTTGCCGTTGAGGAGATGGCAGTGGAAGCAGCATTGAGCGGCGACGCCAGTCTGGTCTTTCAAGCGATTGCATATGATCCACTGACCGCCGCGGTGCTGTCTCTGGCCGAGATCAGAAAGATGGTGGCTGAGATGTTCAAGAGGAACCAGCAGTATCTCCCACAGTTTAAGTCAATTGAATTGTAGGCTTAGTGATCCGTTCGAACCGCACTGACAAGCGACATCAGACAAGCTCGCTGCTTCGCAGGTTAACGCTACACGGAGCGAACGGATTACGGGATTTTCCGGTGGGTGGCTGCCTGGCAATACCTGTGTCCTATTTGCACCCACGTATCTTTTCTTGCCCAGTCTTTCTTGAACTCCAACCGTGTGTCAGGCTCACTTTCTCTTTCGAAATGATTAGAAATCCCTGATAGAATGGTACAATGATTTATTCGGGCGACATATCGCTGAAGTCAGATGAGAAGTTGAAGTCGAATTCGCTTGAAGGAAACCGAAGCAGCAAACTTTTTGTTCTGTCATAAAACGGCAGAGAATTGTTGTTTCTTATCCAAGAGGAAATCATCTATTGGAATCCGCGGAGACATTCTATCACGAGCTTGCTCACGATTACGATGCAATGACAAATTTCGAGCAGCGACTGACGAAAGAGAAGGGGTGGCTTGAGCCTTTTATACTCAAGCATCGGGTTCAAAGCGCGCTCGATCTCGCTTGCGGCACGGGGATCCACAGTATCGTGTTGTCACAGCTTGGGGTAGAGGTGGTCGGTACAGATATCTCTCCAACTATGTTAGCTAAGGCAAGAGCAAATGCAGGGCGTCTCGGCGCGAAAGGACAATTTTTACAGATGGGATTCGAGGACTTATCTCGTCTGAGCAGACGCTTTGATTTGCTGTTGTGCCTCGGTAACTCCCTTCCGCACGTTCAAGATGAAATCACATTGAGGGTAGCATTGGAGAATTTTCTTAAATGCTTGAATGATGATGGATCACTTGTTATCCAAAGCTTGAACTTCGACAGAGTGCTGAAGCAGAAAGAGCGCATCATCAGTGTGAAAGAATCCGCAGGGAAGACGCACATCCGATTTTACGATTTTCTGGACAATTCACTTCGGTTCAATATTCTGACGCTGACACGGAAAGCGGACAAGCTTTTGCCGAAGTTGATCTCAACTGATCTTATTCCTTTGACACATGAATTCCTGTCGTCTGCACTTTCCCAGGCAGGATTCTCCAAGGTCTCATCGTATGGAGATCTACAATGGAATAGTTATGAACAAGATAATTCAACAGATTTAGTCATTGTCGCAAGGAGATAGCATTATGACTGGAGTTCATTTTCTGGAAAGACTCACAATAGAGCATAGAGGGGCGTTACAGCAACTGGAGACTATTTGCGAGACAGCGGAATCCCTTGCGAAAACGGGTTATTCCGAAACGGCCTTTCAACGTCTTCTGAACGCTGTGAATTTCATAGACATTGACATTCGGAGACATAATCAGCAGGAAGAAGACTTCCTTTTTCCGTTGCTTGACAAAGTCCTACCGCCGCAAGGTCCCACATCTGTGATGCGTTCTGAGCATCAGCAGCTATACGCCGGCTATTCGAAACTGCAGGCACTGATCGAAGCTGTTGCTCGATCAAGAGACGATGAAACGGCGCGCGGTGAATTGCTGAAGGCTGCGGAGTTTATCGTGACGCTTTTGACAAATCATATCTACAAAGAGGATCATATTCTATTCCCAATGGCAGAGCGAATGTTGACAGATGAACAATGGGAATCCATCGCCGTTGCGATGGAGAACGCTCAGAGAAAGGAATCATGAGCGACATCACATACATCTCTTAGCGTAAGGACATTTGTTCGACTTGTCAGCGCTCGGTGGATGATCGTTGGCACTTGCCTGCATCAGTTGCCACCCTGTCTTGAACCATCGAACCTTCCCTCGCAAAGCAGATGCCATTTGTTAGCAGGAATTGAATTTGCCAGAAATGAACTTCAAGGTGATCGGTTGGACTCAGGTAGGCTATGCCGCTGTATTCGGCACTGTTGTCATGTATACGCTGAGGTGATAGATGCGTGGTGCAAGTTCTGGCTACACTGTTGGCCCCTGCTGCAGCAAAGGGTGGCGACACGATCTATCTAAGGGTTGATATCTGTCGGACCAATCTGCATCTCAGGAAGGAGAGATAGAATTTGTGGGCATCGGGGAAGCCCACAAGACAGCGTTGCGGCATAAGGAGCTTAATGAGAGTTCAGCGGAATCACCTGTGTTTTCGAACAAGTCTTCTTAGAAATGTGGTACCTCGCGGGTGTCGTAGAGTTCCAGCTCATAGATTGAATATGTGGAGATTGCTTTACTCCCCTTCGTTCCATGAAGTCTGACATAGCGTGCTTGCACAGGGTCAAAATCGAACTGCTCCGTTCCACCATGTCCATTGGCTTGCTTCACAACCTCTTGCCACCGCTTGCCATCAATAGATGCTGCAACTGTGTACAGGATGCCGAACCCTTTTGCCCAACGTACCACCACTCGATTGAACATCTTTGGGGTACCGAGGTCAATCTGAAACCATTGTTTGTCAGATCCGTCCTTGGAAGCCCAGGCAGCAGACGCCCAACGTGTATACAATTTGCCATCAACGGCACTTGATGGACCGAAGTATGGATCCGTGAGTGAATGTGACGATGCGGAAGCTTTGGTTCCCAACGCAAGGTTAACAGGCGGTAGCACAACGCCTGTTCTTAGCAGCTGCACAGCTACAATTGAGTATGGAGGTAACTTCACTGTAAAATTTGATTCTAGATTACTGATGCCTGGGAATCCTTCAAGCTTGTGCTTAGTATTGATAATCCACATTCGCGCGGCTGGAGAGGGATCGAAGTTCTTTAGAGAAATCGCCACCTGTTTATCGTTGTTTCGATTCTTATTGATAAGAATGATTGAAAGCGTGTCTTTCCCAAACCGACTTGCATAAACTGAAACAGAGGGATCACTGCTGGCACTCTCCAACATTATGTTTCCAAAGTAGTGGGTATACAAGGGAAAGACATAGTAGTTGTAACTTGGAACGTTTCTTCCTTCCGCTGACAATATCCCATAATCGCCGCCACGGGGTGGATAAGCGTTATGCAGCGCCCAGTAACATGCCATTTGTGTTCCCAGTTCAGCCATTGTGCCGAGCATGTCAGCAATGAAGATTGCATTGGCCAATGACAAAGTAATTGGTCCCGGATAACCCGATATGGAGTTATAGCCGACGTTGATGATCCACATCGAATCCGCCTTGTCTTTTGGCAGGGTTGCCCGAAGCACTTTCCTAATTGTCTCGTATTCGTGTCGGAAACGCTCGATGGATGCAAAAAGTGAATCCTCGTTTTCGTTTGTGTTCGGCAACGGATAGAACGTAAACGTTACCATGTCCACGTAATTGCCGGCGGTTTTGAGCACTCTGTATGTCCAATCACCTTGGTCATCGGTTGGCTTAACATTTATGGCGATCTGTATTGTTGAGTCAACGGCTTTCATAGCTTTGGCAAATTCGATGAAACGAGCGGCATAGTCCTCTGGAGTAGCATGGCCACGAGCCCACCATCCCCACTGCTCGTCGCCTACTTCCCAATACGGAATGTTATATCCTTTCACCTTATTGCAGTAGCGCACCCACTCAGCCGCCAGCGCCGCAGATTCATTGTAATTCACCGTGATGAAACCAACAGCCCCAATAGCTCTGAGGAATGCGGCATACTCGTCAGTATCCATCTCTCCCGCACTGTTCTGTGGATCGTTCCATATATAGTGGTCGGCGTCGTTTCCACCAGGATATTTGAGAAGCGTGAATCCCGCAGCCCTCACCTTCTGAATGGCAGTTCTATCACAACTTATGAGCATATCACTTGAAGGACCGGGGAAAAGCCCTTTGTCCCACCGAGCCACATTGAGTCCATACAGGAATGGATTGATCCTCCCCAATTCCTTCTGCGCATCAATGTTCACGCTGACTGTTTGAGCCAAAGCCGGTATTGTGGAAGTCAAGCCAATAATCAGACAGGCGAAAACGAACCTAATTGATCTAGTCATCTTCATGTTTCTCGAAAGGTCTATCAACCCAAGTTGCCAGTCAGAGGTTGTTGTCATTACAAGCGATCCCGATTTTTCAAGAGAGCGTGGTGATGCTAACTCACCCCCTAATTCTCCCTCTCCAAATTTCGAAGAGGGGGATAGGGTGTGAGTTATTGATTACATCAGCTCTCTGCAATGGCAACTTAGGTGTGACTAACAACTTGGGTTATTATTTTTTTCTTTCTGATTTTGTGAGTAGTTCCCTCAGGTCTCTGAAACCGACCACAGTGATAATTCCCGCGACACCAAAAAACACTATTGTCGCCACTGCGTAAATTGTGATCCAGATAAGGCTTCCCGAATTCATTCTTCAACAACTCCTCCATGATTTATCCCGAAATCCGACTTTGAGACGGATTCGGGATTGATTTGTACTGGAGGATGAGTCTTCTGAGTCAACAGCGAACCGACGATCATCCCGAGAACAGCCAGAAAGAAACTCAGGAAACCTGATATGTTGACATCAGTTAAAAACTGCATCCCTTGGGGTAATATGTGTTTGAATTTTTCCAAAATCAAGAACGCCAGCGGTGCGAGAGCACCCATGAGAAGAGCAGCATAGGCACCGATGATATTAGCCTTCTTCCAGTATAATCCGGCGGCGACACAACCAAACGCGCCCGCACTGTACATCGCTCCTGTTATCGCCAAATATTGAAAAGCGGTGGCGGGAATTTCATACCATAATCCAAACACCAATAGGAAAATTCCAACCAAGCTGGCAATGATTCTGGTTAGAGTGATAGTGGTTCTTTCGCTTAATTCCCTCTTTCTTATTGGCGATATAATGTCTCGGGTCGCAACCGAACTCCATGCCAGAAGATAAGCGCTGTACGTTGACATTGACGCTGCTAACATTCCTGCTATCATCAATCCGAGAAAGCCCGAAGGTACCACAGTTCCCAACAGTCTTGGCATTGCAGTCGTCGGATTTACATGAGGACCAAGCAATGCCAAGGCTGCCACACCCCAGAACATTGGAATCATGTATCTGCCTGCAAGGGTCAGACCAGTATAGAGGAACACCTTTCGACCTACTTCAGGGCTTTCTGAGGCAAGCGATTTTGAAGCTGCGGGTTGCCACAAAGCTGATGTTGTTATGCTTGCAATCAACATCCACAAGACGAAGACCCAACCGAACCTCGCATTCACAAACGGATTGAAGCCGGCATCTCCAAACTGCTGAGTGACAACTGAAGATACTTCTGCAAAACTTACGTTTGTCAACACAAATACTGTAGCCACCAACATCCCAATCGACAAAACGACGAATTGGACAAAGTCAGTAATGACCACCGAGAACATCCCTCCTAAAACCGTATAACTGATAACAATGAGTAACATCAATGTCATAATAATGAATAGAACACTTTGTCCAAATCCCATCGTCTCAGCTAAGAACATCCCATCCATTTTCAGAAAGATCCCCATATTCAACACGCCACCTAAGAATAAGATGATACCCCCAAGGAGTCGAACATTCCTACCGTATCGGAGTTGATAGAATTCGGGGATTGTGATGAGCTCGAATCGTCGCAGCGCTGAGACAATGAAACCTGTTTTGCCAATCACGAAGTATCCGAGGAAACCGATTATGCCGAGGAAGAAACAAGAGAATCCGGTGACATACCCGAGTTCACCGAAGTACATAAACGTTACCACACCGATTTCCGTAGCAATAAGAGTGGCAGATCCAAGCGCGACTTTCACTCTTCTTCCTGCAACAAAATATCCTTCCATGTTCTCTACATATTTCTTTGCTCTCACACCGATAAAGACAGAGAAGGTTAGATAAAGGATGAGGATAATCCAATCAAGCGTACCGAAATTCATGTGTTCTCCAATTAAGTCTTTCTCCTGTTTCTCAGATTTCCGCGACCTAGCGGCGGCGGGCATTTCCAAGGGAAAATGTAGGGCGAAACGGCGTTTCGCTCTACAGATAGATGCGCCCGCTACAGGACTCTTCTCATGATCTCATGTCGCCGAAGTACCTGCAGTCCCATTTTGTGGTAGAAGTCTTTTGCGTGTCCGGTGGTCCACGCCAACCAGAGGTTGCGCCATCCTTTTTCCTTCATGTGCAAAACCGTTCGGTAGTAAAGACAGGTGCCGACTCCTCTGCCACCGAACGATGGAGCAATCGCGAACGGACCGAAGTGATCTCCATCAAAATGACTGAACCCAACCACCTCATCGTCTTTCACGGCAATCAGAATCTCTTCGCACTCTGAAGACGCCCGTAGCCGTTCCAGTGCGAGCCGGAACAAATCGCCAGGATAATTCTTCCTGAGGAATTCAAGCAAGCCAACCGTGTATCGAGATTCACAAGCCTTAATTGACACGCCTTGTGTCTCCAGCTTCTTGCACCGCTCATTCATTTCGTCGGAAGGATAGAAATCCAACAGTGAGCGTCCCATACTGTACACCTTCTGCACCTTCCTGTATCCCAACTTCTGGAACAGTTGATGTGCATCAGCGTAGACATCAAGGTCTATACCGGGGATGAAGTAGTTCGGGGTATAAGGAGAGACAAGAACCTCTGACACCCCGCAGGTCTTGAGAAAAGCCTCGGATCTCCTAACTAGTTCTGTAGCCATCCCCTTTCGTCGGTGTTCTGGATGGACAAAAATCATTGTGATCCATCCAGTTCCTTCTTCCGTACCGATATCATAGTATGGATAGCGGCGCCGAATTGCGAGACAAAAGCCCACGATGTGTTTTCCAGATTCAGCTATAATGCCTCCATGTGGATCAAAGTTTTCATCCAGAAGGATCTTCCGACGGAATTTCTCTTCTGTAATGGGATCTCTGACCATACACTGATTCCACAGCGGAATCATCTGGGTCTCATCGCTCCCGCAATATGGACGGAAATGAACTGCCATCTTCAGGTGCTAACTCCTTACAGTTGTAACGAGAAAGGCTCCAAACTTCACGGAAGAGAATCGTAGATTTGCTTTTTCCCGAACGGATCTATATCAAATGCAACAGCCTCATGGAAGCCGCTCTCTGCCCCCCGAACACGAGCGAGAGATTTGTAATACTCAAGATACGGAAAAGTAGAGATGCCTCCTCGAATGAATTCATACTGCGTGACGCACTTCTCCCAAATCTCTTGCTCTTCTGTGACATTGATGTAGATATACGGATGGAAGCCTTCGGGATCTTCCCAGTTCTCCGTGAAGTAGATTCTCTTCACACCACGATGTGTTGAATATTCGCTTTTCACTCCTGCAAGGGCTGCAAGGAGTACTGCGTCGTTTGTAATTGCGTGAGCCGCTGCATGATCTTTGTGAATGCTGTTCTTCCAGTGCGTGATGATGTGTGTGGGCTTTACCTGTCGAATGACATCGGCGACATATCGTCGCGCCGCCTCATCATTTGGGAGTTCGCCATCTTTGTAAGGTCCGAAGATAACTTCTGCACCCATGGCTTTGGCGGCTGCTTCTGCCTCATGACGCTTTTGTCTGCCGTACTCTTCTGGAGTCAATCGTGGATTGCCTCCTTCACCAAGTGTAAGATGAAGCAACACAACACGATCACCGAGCTTAGCATGCTTAGCTAAGACTGCACCACATGCGATCTCCATATCACCAGCGTGCGCACCTACAGCAAGTATGACACGATTCTGTTGACTCATTGCCTTTTGTCCCTTTGCGTTGTGTGTACTAGACAAGATTAGAAAAACGACAAGCACGATTCTGCTGACAGAGTGAGGTCTCATATTTGTCTTTGTATTTCTGCTGAACTCAGAAACCGTTAGAACGGTTAGACAATAACAATTCGTGGGCTAACAAATCAACAAGATAGATCTTGACCGCTTCAGCGGTTTTTGGAGTCTCTGCTTGATTTTTATATCTTGATGAAAACCTTTTTCTTATAGAAGACTGCCATCACCCCAAGCCATAGGAGTAGATAAGTAATCGCATACAGTAGCGAACCGTTGAAGTCTCCAAACAGCGGTTCAAAAACCCGCGAGCAGATATAACTGTTCAAACTCACCTGGACTAACTCCGTAATGACGCCAGAGGTGCCACCTTGCATAACGGAGATTTTGATCAACCCCAACAAATGAGCAATCAGGCTCTGAAAGAAAGAATGCGGCAATAGCATTCATCCCGAAAACAAGAAACGGTGTTGACCAACGTTTGTGTCCCTTAATATCAATAAGCCAATAGCACACGCCAAGCAAATTCAACGCAAAACCAGCTGTGAAAACTACGTACGAACTGCTCCAGAGAAGTTTGTTAATCGGAAACCAGATATCCATAATCACACCGAGAACCATTCCAATGTTGCCAAGAACGAAAATCGCAGAAACCTTCTCAAAATGGCTCCTTGTTGAACGCAGCCAATGACCGGTCAGCGTTCCAGCGAGGACAGTTGAAATAGAAGGCATCAAGCTCAATATTCCTTCTGCATGATAGTGCCATCCGTTGAGCAAAACCTTATCCACATATTGCCAGAGGTTTCCTTCTGGAGCAAGAACGCCAGCGCCATAGCTGGACACAGGTACCAACACCATTAAGAGCCAATAGATAACGATGCAAGCAACGCCTATCACAGCTTGACCGACGATACCGGTGAGTAGAACAATCGTACCCGCGAAAAGGTAAATGACGCCTATTCTCTGCAAAACATCAAGTATGAGCTTGTTAGAAAAGTTGTAATCGGGCAGACCACTCAACAACATACCGAGAGCAAAAAGAATTACTGACCGAATTAGAACGTGAACAAACAGTCTTGGTTTCGTGTCACCACGTTCAATCCGACGGGAAAACGAATATGGCATAGAGACGCCAATGATGAACAAGAAGAATGGATAGATCAAGTCTGTTGGAGTCCAGCCATGCCATTCCGCATGCCGCAGAGCGGGATAGACGTAACTCCAGTTGCCCGGATTATTCACAAGTATCATTCCTGCGATCGTAATTCCCCGAAAGGCATCCAGCGACACTAGCCTGCCGGACTTAGGTGATGCGCTCCCATAGGCTGCGACATCAGTTGAAGTCATTGTTCACCCTGTATTGATCTTCCAAGAATTACGAATCGTCGCGTTTCTTTGAATCCGAACTTTTGATAGACCTTCGCTGCTTGGTCATCAGTCCACATAACCCAGGCATCGTGGTGACCCTTTGCACGCATCCGTTCAAGTGTTCGCGCAAGGAGAACAGTGCCAATTCCCATTCCTTGATACTTCTCAGCTATACCAAATGGTCCAAAATGAGCTCCCTCATGCTGACAGTAACCAACAACATCTTCGCCTTTCACTGCTATGGAAATTTGATCGGGATGGAACAGTCCTCTCGTCAGGTCTCTTAGATTAGTACGGGCAACACGCTGCCAATCAGCAGGCATTTCTGATTCCATAAATTGCAGAAATGACAGGAGATAGTCCCTACTATAAGGCTTAATCTCAATCCCCTTTTGCTGCAGACGGGCCTCTTTCTCCTCTACTTCACGTGGAATCCTGAAAAGGACAATCGAGGCGTCCATACTCAGCGGATGTTCTCCCTCGATGAAGCCGAGTTTCTTGAGGAATGCAATTCCGCCGGGATATTCCTTACTATCAATACCCGGTGTAAAATACCCTGGCGCATAAGTTGACACACAGCATTCATTCTTGCCCAGAGACTTGAACCTCTCCAGAAGTTGGGTTACTAATCTTGTTCCAATACCTTGTCGCTGGTGCCGAGGATCAACCCCCAAAGCCGTGATCCATGAACGGTCACCTTTCGGATCGTGGTCGCTGAGCGGTACACGCCTCGCATGGGTGCCGACAACAAATCCTACAACCTGACCATCTGAATGCGCTACGAGAAAAGTGTTTTTGTCGAAATTCTCGTCAAGCAGTACGCGTGATTCTAAGGTGTCCAGCGTTATTGCATCAAGAGCCAAGATGGCGTTCCAAAGTGCGAGGACACCATCAATGTCTTCTCGAGATATTGGTGCAGTAGAGACAGTCATAGCTATCCTTTCCAAGGGAATTCTGATGATTAGTATGCCGCACCGAACGAAATGAAATGGACTCCGCCAAAGATACCGAATGCTTCGTATGCATAATCCAATCTCATCCCGACACCACCAAGAGTTTGCATCACTCCAACACCTGCTGTGAATCCACGCTCATCCATGTTCGCCATGTATCCCGTGCGAAGCGCGAGGAGATCTTCAAATTTGTATTCAATACCTGCTTTGACTTTTTCATTGAAGTCTCGAGGATGGCGCGACTCAACACTTACCATCAATGAATGCGATTTATTTTCTGGAGGTAAAAAGAATGATAGCGGGTCTATTGTCACAGCGAAGCTGACGGCAAACGGCAAAGGGAATTTTTCTGTTTCGTATTTGATTTCTCTGGAGATATTCTGAAGTGCGGCTCCAAATCTAATACCATGGAACAAAAAGTCGTAATAGGCTCCGATGTCAAGCGCGGGTTGATCCAGAGTGTAATCGAGCGTTGTGATCTGTAGGTTAGGATCCCCAATGTCTTTCCCGGAAGTTCCTACCCAGACACTTCCCAGGTTCTGGTATGCGTACTTCAGATTCACGCCGTATGAGAAATGATCGCTTATTTTCTGGGAGAAAGCTATCCCCAGCGCAAACGCTTTCGGACTAAATGTCCCCGTTTCCTCAAATCCTGCATCGTTATTGGCACGCCGGGTTCCATAAAAATCTCCGTAGTCCATAATGATAGCGTTGAAGGCAACAGCACCAACGTCCCATAATCGTAGAGCAACTGAGGCGGAGGAATAATTGATGTCTGCAATGCCTTTTGTATAATTGACGCTCAGATCAACAGTCTCCGCGATCCACCCAACACCTGCCGGATTCCAGAACACAGCGTTGGAATTTGTCATCATTGCTACACCTACAGCTCCTCGTCCCATGGCTTCTGCAGATATAGGATTTTCCAGGAAGCGAAAGCCGACTTGTGCCTTCTTTACGATCTGAGCTGGTGCGTATGTTGCTTCAATCAGCGCAAGAAGCACCACAACCGCAAGAATAAGATTTCGTGTTTTCATTATGCTATCTCCACCTTTGTGCGAAGTATGTTGTCATCGGACAATGATGAACTTAACGAACTGATCAGAAAGCTTCTCTCCGTTCAAGCCCTCAGAATTTGTCACAGCAAGAATATAGATGCCGCTTGCGATATATTGGTTATCACTTGTTCTCTGATCCCACTCGTCATCAGCTTTCCCGTAATGCTCCCATCGCTTGACGAGATCTCCAGTTTCTGTGTAGATCGAAAGTGCGCATTTAACAGGAAGATTCACGAATAAGATCTTGTCTGGTGTCCCGGGGAAACCCAGCGGTCCCGCTGCAGATGTTGCGGGGTTGGGTACAACTCTTGCTTTACCTCCCTCACTCAAGCCGGGCTTGAACGATGCAGCCGGCACTGATGTGCGATTGGCGTACCGGGAGCTCTCCAACTTTTGTCCGGGAAAGATCCCATCATTTTTGCTGCCATCATCCAGCGCAGTAACTGCATAATAATAGTTGACACCTCTAGCTATGTTCGTGTCAACATACGTCGTCTGGTTCCGGTCACCGGTTTCGAAAACGAGCTGCCATCGTTCTCCACTATATTTATCAAGGGCATCGTTGACATAGTATGCCCCCTTCTTGCGATAGACACGCCACGCATACCAATCGTCGGCGCCGGCTACAGCGTCACGGAAATACGAAGGGTCAGGATATGACCAGCTAACGGTTATCCGATCGGGACCACTCTGTGCGCTGATGTCTGGTGGCGGTGGCGGTGATGGAATATTTCTTCCTTCCTTTAACCTGTTCCATGCCCAGTAAGCACGATCAATTGCCTTAGCCAGCGAGTCTCTGCCAGTCAGGACAAAGTCGTCCTTTTGTTTATCGCTGATTTGCTTATTGAACCACGCCTTGCCAACGCTGTCCGCTGCCTCCCACGAGATAGAACCTACCCCAATGGCATAGACAAACGTTAAGGAGTCATATCGGGCGTGTGTTTCGTCCTTTGTCAAGCGATATGGTCCGACAGTGATGAATCGCATCGGACCTTTTTGGGGACTGGCTACCCATCCCTGAGTAACAGCATCCAACGGGAACCGACCACGGGAGTCATTGCCGACGTAAGTATCTCTCAAGCCAAAATCTCGCCTTCCCCAGAGGTCACCAACAATAGTAGCATGAGGAGCCGAATAAGGTTGGGTAGTGTCATCTGCAGCATCGGTTACAGATTTCGGTGCATAAATCAACGCATATCCCGGAATCTGTGTTGAGAATAGATGACCAACCACTTTATCAGGGTCTCCGGTGTTATCTTGCGAACCGTTGGGGTATACCGGGCTTCCTGACAAGCCTTGGGCGTATGAATCCCAGTAGTAGGCAGTGAGCAAATTCCTTCGGGGATTCCCGGCAACTAATTGGGTGGGTCGCTTGAACCAACTGTCAAGATCATCTTCTCCCTCAAAACCATAGCTGCTGTACACTTGACTCATACCAGCGATTGACGGTCCAAAGCTCATCGAGAACGGCCACCAAAACTCGATTGTCTGATCAGCAAAACGTTTTGGAGGTTTCTCACGTGGAAGCTTGATTTCCCCAGTGAACTTCAGTGTTACTTCCCAAACTGCAGCATCAGATAACTCGGGGTTGCTGAACGCATATATCTTTACATGACCCCGCAACCCGTAGGCGGGCATAAGGTCTTCGAACTCAACTATCTCATCTGCCTTGAGAGTTGGGTCCACTTGCCATATATACGCTGGGTTCAACTTCATCCCATCAACGAAGATATCAGGGGGACGGTAGCGCCGGTGCTCCCAGGTCCAGTCAGTAGTACCTGGGTTGGTTATATTGAAGAAGCTTCCATGCCGAACGCCTGCAGTATCTACAATGCCGCTGTCCGTCAAGCAAAGGGGGCTGAAGATTTGATACAATATGTTTGAGAGGTACCAATCCTGAGGCCAAAAGAATTCAAAATCCTTTTGGGAGGTGTACGTAGCAAAAGTCCAACTATATTGGTTTATCAGACCTCCCTCGCCCTTGATCTTGTTCAGTCCCCACTTGATAGCGTTCACGTCAATCATCATAGGTGGAGCGGTCGGATCAGGCTGAGCCAGAATAGCCTGAGAGACAAACAGTAGACTGAACACGAAAGAAGCTATGTGGATATTTCTCTTCAACATCATGTTCGATTCTCCTTATTTAGTGTACGTCATCGCGCGCACGGTGCTTACCCCACCAACACTTAAGCGATAGAAATACGCACCGGATGAGATTGACCTGCCGTGCAAAACTGGATCAAAGCTCACCGTATGTGTGCCGCAGTGTTGCCACCCATTGACAAGCGTCGCTACTTCACGCCCAAGCACGTCAAAAACTGTCAGTCTAACAAACGCTGAGGATTGTTCAGAGCTAATGACGTACGTGATTATTGTTTGGGAGTTAAATGGATTAGGATAGTTCGGCAAAAGTTCATATTGCCAAAAAGGACTGTTCCTTGAACGCTCTTCTACATGCGTGACAATTCCCAGTGCTCTCCCAACAGTTTCAAGGAGCGGTTGAGTGTTTCCTTGATTATCATACCCCAACGCCCAAATAATTACTCCGTCCAAACTCTTGCTCATGAGATATTCGCACTTGTATCGGATTGACAGTGTGTCATCAAACGCGATTAGTTTGGTATTGGATGGATCAGTTAGATAGGGTACATACGAGATGGAATCCCAATGATACGTCCATCCTGCCGAGAGTTCCGCAATAGCATTCACGTAGGAGATCAACGATGCGCCGGTGCTTGGTCCATACAGTTGTGAAGCCTTAAAGTTGTACCCATGGAATGCCAAGCCGACGCAGAGTTTCTGAGACGAGATACCCTTTGAGAGGTAATACCTGACGCTTTGATCTACCGATCCTTCCGGCTCATTTGAGGGCGCGTATAACGGAGAGTTATGTCCAGCATGGCTTGTCCAGGGTCCGTGGAAGTCGTATGTCATGATGCCGATCCAGTCCAAAATGCCTTTGAGCACCCCGAAGTCGTATCCACCGTTCCAGTCCGAGCTTGGTGCGGCGATACTAAGTGTCAGCGGAGGATTTGTGCTTGCAAACGCTTCTCTAAGCTGTCGCATCAAGACTGTTACATTTGCACGGTCGGAACTGCCGGGGTATTCCCAATCTATATCTGCACCATCATAACCATTTGTGAGGCAAAAACTCTTCAGCTCGTTCACAAATCGTTTGCGTGCGTTCGAATCGGCAGCCATTCCTGGAAACCCCGCAGACTGTCCCCAGCCTCCTACGGAGACAACAACCTTCACTCCTCTCGAGTGCGCTGCCTGAATCAATTCCGGATACGGAAAATAGCTCGGCACATTTAGACTGCCATCACTGTTTGGCCAAATGAACGCATGGGCGATATGTGTGAGATTTTCATACTCTATTGCTGCATGAGAATATGTTGAGCGACTCCAGGACATGTAATAACCGACAGCAATTCTACCAGCCGCATACGAATACGTTGCTGCTTCCACAAGAAGAATAAGAACTAAAATGGCCCATATCCTTGGCGATCTTGACTCTTTGAGAACATCCACTTTCCCTTTTGTTCCTCCTTTTCTCAAAAATTCACTCTGAGGCCAAGCAACGCACGCCTCGGGTTCAAGAAGAGAGGCGCTTGCCACCAACCTAGGTCAATGTATGGTTTGTCCCATTCACCCCACTTATCATCTCCCTTCTTATCACCCTCGTTGAAGGGCAAATGGAGCGAGTTCTTATATGCATCGAGTTGACTTAGCAACATGTTTCCGGTCTGAAACCTCTTCTGGTTGAGAAGATTTTGTACTGTCAAGACTAGTTCAACATCAACAGAGCCCAGTTTGAAAAGCTTCGATGCGCGCAAATCAACATTAGAATAATCCACAATGTCAACCCATTGCTGCTTCTTGATGTCGGGTTCCTGTGGATTCCAAAGCATTCTTCCACCTGATTGCCACTTGAAAAAGATGTTGACGTAAATATCGCTCAGTAGTTGGATTCCAAATATATCAGGACCCCACATTGATGGTGTGTGCAAATTCAGGTTGACGTGCGCGCGCGGCAAGGGAATTGTCGTGGTCACGTTCGCTGAGCGCCGCTCGTCCGTCGCCTCCAGCCGGTTCTCATAAATACGTTGAAGGCCGCTCTGTCCTGAACTCTGGAGCATGTAGTCGTAGTTTGCCCAGAATGTCACAAAACGGCCAAAGGGTCGCTCGAGCCGCAATTCAACTCCTCGAATATCTCGATATCCATCCGAGACATATTGTGTCACATTATTATCATGGTAGTAATTTATAAATGTCTGGCTGAGCGGTTGATCACGAACATCTTTGTAGTAAAAGGCAACATTAAAGAGGAAGTTCTCCAAGAATCTTTGTTCATAGCCGAACTCATACGACACGGTTCGCCCCATTGATAAGCCTGGGGTTGGAACAGTCACGGCAGCAGGATAGATCGTTAGATCATACAAGAACGAAACTGGTGGTCGCTGGTAGAAATGACCATAGTTGAAATATAGCTTGCTGTTGACTGTCACTGGGAAAGAAACCGCGAGGCGAGGAGAAAGCTTTACTTGCACACGATTCTCGGAACGGGCCCAATCAGGCGGGTTTTCCAGCATATCCTTATACACGAGCCACCGTTGATACGAGCCCCACGCTCCAGGCAAGTTCATGTACACATCGTTGTAGAATTTCGTAAAAGCGGGGTCTGGCGGGCTTCCCACGATGAACCCCTGCTTGTCGGGATTGAAGATATCAAGTCGGACTCCGGCATTTGCGATCATTCCGTGAAACTCAAGTTTATCCTGTACATAAGCGCCAATTTCGATAGGAGTTACATTGTAATACTGCCAGAGATCTGGAGTCCACATGCGTTCTGATTGCAGCCAGGTGCCGCCATAGACGTGGAGATACGTAAGCTTTGCAGAGAAACCACCCTCAATTTGGTTGTGCATTCCAAGTTGTGCGGTGATGTCACCTTTGATTTGAGCAGTCCAAGAGTACGATGAATCATCGCGCTGCGTTCCGCCATAAAGCCAGAACATGTTCAGTTCATCGGTAGCCCAGTTTGTTGAGGCATTTGGTGAGCCTCCCATCGGAACGTTCATGAACCTGAGGCTGTCGAGATAGATCCACGCATCGGATCTCGTTGTGTCAAGCGCGAAGGGGGAAAGCTTGTGGTCTGTGTAACCAAACTGAAGATTCAAGGTGTAGAAAGCCTCTGGTGACAGAGTGTGAGTGAGTCGCGCCCCCGCCACCATATAACGCTGATCATAGAACTGCAGCCGACTCTTGTTGAAGAGTTGATAGAACCCATCACCGCCGATGAGTTGCGCTTGGCGGCTCACTGCGTTTTCGGTATTGCCTAGGAAGTTAAAACTTGATGATGGCTCGACGAGAGCACCGCCATACGTACTTGATCGTCCTTCGTTCAGAGAAGAAACGCTGGCATACATGCCGTCGAGAGAAAGCTTCATCGAAGGAGTGAGGATACTGACCAGCTTGAACTGAGCATTCCAGTCAACGTAACTATCTCTCGGACCAATTGGAAAAGCGAATTGAGATTCTTCATACTTAAAACCGAGTAAGAACGTTGACCTTCCAAGTAGCGGTATGTTGCTTCCGGCGGCAGGTCCAGTAACAGCCCCTTCAAGATACATATCCGGTTTCTGTGCAAATGAATACTGAGGGTGGCGCATCTTCCAAAGCCTGAGTTTCTGGTCAGGAGTGAGTCTGACTGTCTTCGGGATCGTGGGGTACGTGCCTGTCCTTGGATTCTTCCAACCCTTGAACCCCCAGAACTCCGGTGGAACCGCAATACTGTCCTCAGGCGTACCTCGGAAGCCGGTCCAGGCCCACTTGGTCGTGTCAGCAAACACCTGGTAAATCATTGACTCATCGCTCCAGGGATTGGTGCCAAAGAACTTCTGATGACCACCAGGAGTTATGTCCATCTTCAACGACACATTGAACTTTTCGAGGCTTCCCTCTTTCGTAACAACATTGAGAAGCCCCGATTGAATACCCCCGTATTTGGCTTCAAAGCCTCCAGTGAGAACCTGTAATTCCTGAATTGTGGTGGAGTTCAGTGAGAGATACGAAATCTCAGAACGTGGGTCTTGAAGGGAAACACCATCCAATCGAATATCAGTTTCGCGAATCGCACCGCCTCGAACACTCAATCCGTGCCCTTCAGCATTGTCCACCAGTTGGATTCCTTTGAGGTTCCCCACAAATTCATCAACCCTCACTACTGGGGTCTCCGCAATCCGTTGTGTCTGAATAATTTCTTGCGTCGCAGCGACATCAGGCTTGATAATTTCTCGCTCGTAAGTTACTTCGACCGGTGCCATCTCGACTGCTGAAGGGGTAAGTCTAAAATTGACGGTGATGGTCCTATCGAGATCAACGGTCACTTGTGATTGCACCATTGGTGTGTACCCAACCATACTCGCCTTGACGTTGTATATTCCCGGTGGGACATTAAGAATGAAGAAGTAACCGTCCAAGTCTGCAATCGCGCCTAACCTCGTATCGAGCCTAACAGGTCTGCCAGCAATCCACACAGTGTCTATGACGACCGTTGCGCTCGGAAGGGGACTGCCGGCCTGTGCATCAACAACACGTCCAGTTATCTTGCCGCTTCCAGAGTACACGAGAATAGGTGTCGAAAGCACAAGCCACGACAGTAGAGCTATCCAACAAGATACTCTCTGGTAACAAGTCTTTTCCATAGGAAAACCTCCTTGGACAAGATGGAATGTGAGAACAGGGTACTGCACCGTCCCTCAGGGGAGGGAACAGCGTAAGAACTCGGCTAGAAAAGAACTATCTGAAGCGCTGAGGAAAAGACATGCGAAAGATGGTAGCGCGAAGAAAGACAAGCAGCGTTGCAAGGTGAATCCGGACTTCAAGCCGGTGGGCAGAGGAACAAAAGATCTGTTCTGGCTGTGGGGACCAGTCCGACTGCAATCGGTTGCTGCTCACCAACTATTGGATTGCGAACATCGCACTTCCTTTTCCTAACATGGGGAGCATGCGGCGCTGAGTGCGTTTAGGCCAGAGGCTTATGAGCCTCCGGCTCACATGAGATATGGAACACCCATCACTCATGCTTCCAGCGACGATTTGAATATACAAAGAAAATTTTCACTTGTCAAGGAAAAAACGCTGAACGGAGAATTTCTCGGCTTTGCAAATGAGATCGAAAATTCGTATCTTGGTGGCGAAAGGATTTGTCATTCAGTGACGTCACCAAGGTGTTGACTTACACGGTGGAGATGATCGTCCAGGTCTTCTACTTGTATGATGGAGCAAGCCTATGCTGTTGAAGCTGATTGCATGTGAGGTTTTTACTCGAGAGATTTGTCATTGCCTAGCAACCGCTCCTCACGTCGTCAACATTGAATTCACCGAAAAGGGAGCCCACGACAGAAGTGGTTTTCTGAGGGATGTGATTCAGTCAAAGATAGATTCGGCTCAAAAGGCTGAAAAGAAATATGATGCAATGCTGCTCTGCCTTGGTCTATGTGGAAATGCCGCGGTCAACCTGTTTTCCCGAGGCTTTAAGGTTGTCATACCCAGAGCTCATGATTGCGGCACACTCTTTCTAGGTTCGAAGGAGAGATACGAGGATTTCTTGGCCGAGAATCCCAGTCTATCATTCAGTTCTGCCGGGTACGTTGAACGTGATGATTCGTATGTGATGGAAGCAAGCGTGAACAAGACTCTGGGTCTTGACAAGAGCTACGAGCAGTATGTTCAGCTGTATGGCGAAGAAAACGCGAAGTTCATCTGGGAGAACTTGGATCCGTGCAGAGCGGATCAGCAAAGCTCCAAGGTTGTCTTTATTAAAGTTCCAGAGACTGAGCATTTAGGATACGCTGAGCAATGCAGGGCAAAGGCTCAAGCTGAAGGCAAGCAATATGTTCAGCTTCAGGGAAACATAAGACTGATTAAGAGTCTGGTGTTGGGGGATTGGAACCAGAGCGAGTTCCTGATAATGCAACCATACCAACGAACGAGTGCCGTGTACGACTGGGAAGAGATCATCAGAGCTGAGGACGAAATTAAGACGTAGCTTGATTTCAAAACCACGCTATCACCATGACCTTGAGCGTAAAAGTGACGCAGGGATTGGGTTGATGTGAGATTCAACTTAGAGGGTCTTTTTGCTTCTTGTGAATGGTTCAATGATCAGATAGCTGAAGAACCGCATCGTTTTTCTTACAATCGTATTATGTGTGGCAGATATTCAATAACAAGCACAGAGACTGACCTGACGAGACGCTTTGGTGCCGAACTCGGAACTAAGCCGGTGAAAGTGAGATACAATGCAGCGCCTTCCCAAGACCTGCCTGTGATTGCCAATACAGCACCAAGCAGGATCATGCTGTATCGTTGGGGATTGATTCCATCTTGGGCGAAAGATAATTCTATTGGCAACCGGATGATCAATGCAAGAGCTGAGACGATCGCTGAGAAACCCGCGTTTAGGAAAGCAATTAGAACTCAGCGTTGCCTTGCACTTGCAGACGGCTTCTATGAGTGGAAGAAGACTTCAAGAGGAAAAAGTCCACACCGGATAGCGCTGAAGAACAACGAACCATTTGCATTTGCCGGAGTTTGGGAGAGTTGGATGGATGAGAAGGGACACGAAATCAGGTCATTTGCAATTATCACAGTCGAACCCAATTCGCTCCTGGCCGAGATTCATAATCGGATGCCTGCAATTCTGTTGCCACAATATGAAAAGGTGTGGTTACGTGAGATAAGTCTATCTGAAGCCTTGGCGATGTTATCGCCTTATCCTGCCGAACTGATGGAGGCTTACCCCGTGTCGGAACTGGTCAATTCACCTTCAAACGATTTTGTGGAGGTCATTCATCGGGTATGAAGGAGCTTTGAAGGAGAAGGGTAGCAGCAAAACCGTCCAGCGAAATAGAACCTGTCCTAATCAAATCACAAGCCCTGCTCGTCGTCGGCAGTGCGAATGTAGATAGGGCGGTGATAACGAAGAGTCTTCCACGGGCAGGGGAGATGGTCTTCGGTAGCAGGTTTGGAATATTCCTAGGCGGAAAGGGGGCGAACCGGGCTGTTAGCACGTTCTAATGAACACGGATTGGCGCTCGAAGCTCGATGCCAACTATGAAGGAACTGAAAGGTTCTCTACAATCGTAGGAGATCAATCTATGAAACTCGGATTCTTAACTGCGTGCCTGCCACATATTCCACTGGCAGATTTGGTTGCTTGGGCGGCTGGCGAGGGTTTTGAGGTGATGGAGCTTGCTGCTTTGCCCTTGGATTCCGCACGTGACTATCAGGCGCGCAAAATTGACGTAGCGAACTTCACAAAGGGCGACGCCGAGCGTGTGCAAAGTATTTTTCGCGAACACGGGATGGGTATATCTGCGATGGCGTATTACGACAATAACCTTGATGCTGATTTGAAGAAGCGGGAGTTCTACCACGCTCATCTCAAGAAGGTGATAGATGCTGCTGCCCTCCTCGAAGCGCCGCTTGTTGGGACGTTTGTCGGTGGAAGACCGGACAAATCACCGGCAGAGATTATGAGGGAAGTCGGTGAGGTGTTTCGCCGTCTTGTCAAGTATGCTGAAGATAAAGGTGTCAGATTGATGATTGAAAACTGCCCGATGCAGAACTGGCAGCGCTTTGGACTACCGGGGAATTATGCTTTCTCCCCGGAACTGTGGGAAGCATTATTCAATGAAGTGCCAAGTGAGAACTTCGGATTGAATCTCGATCCGTCGCATCTTCATTGGCTTGGGATTGATTACATCCAGTGTGTAAGAGATTTTGGAAAGAAGATTTTCCACACTCATGCTAAAGACACTGAAATCCTTCCAGAGGGCATACATCACTACGGCATTCTTGGACAACAGCTTGAAGCTGCGCACGGAGGATCTGGCTGGTGGCGGTATCGGATGCCCGGGAAAGGGGAGATCAACTGGAATAGATACATCTCGGCGTTACAGGAAGTCGGTTTTGACGGAGCGATTTCCATCGAACACGAGGATCCGCTCTTTGAGGGTTCCGAAGAAAAAATCAAGAAGGGCTTGATGTTTGGGCATAAGCATTTGTCGCAGTTTATTGGCTGATTGAGGATTCTCGTCTCTGCGATTGGCTGTAATCGTTCTATCTGAGCAAAACGAGTTTCTTGGTTTCAACGAACGAATCCATCTGTAAGCGATAGAAATAGATTCCGCTTGGCAGACCTGTCGGCCCCCAGCGCACTGCGTGAAGTCCAGCCGGCAGCTCTTCTGAAATCAACGTTGCTGCCTCTCTGGCCAATGCATCGAAGACTTTGAGAGTCACGAAGGATTTGAACGGAAGACGAAACGAAATCGTGGTGGATGAATTGAACGGGTTGGGATAGTTCTGATAAACGGTGAACATGTTCGGGACATTCTCCTCCTGTACATAGTCCAAACTGCTGATTGTGAACTTGAAGACATCGAGGCTTGGTGTAGCGAGTTCGCCATCCGTTGCGATGACCGTCCAGAAGTAGGGACCGGGAGCTCGTGCAGGGGAGTGAACTTGAAGCATCGTATCAGTCGTAGGTCCGTGCACCACCCACGTTGTGCCGCGATCACTTGAGATGAGCAGCGTATATCGCACCGAGTCGCCGTCAGGATCAATTGCCTTCTGCCACACGAATGTAATTGATCTCATTACCGTCATCGTGTCTCCGTTGGTTGGCCGCAGCAGATGAAATGGCGGCGGGGGAGTATCGAATAACGGAGTCCCGCCATTTGCCGTGAAGAGAATCGTGCCTGAATCGCCGACAGCGAAGCCCCGTTTCTCGTTGCAGAAGTAAACTGCGTTCAGGTTTGGTGTTGTCGGCACAGTGGCAGCGGTCCACGTATCTCCTCCGTTCGTTGATTTGAAGATCATCCCGCCAATTCCACAGACATAGATCACATTGGGGGAAGGAGCCGACACACCGAGCAACGTGCCGTCACGCCGAATGCCTGTTGGGACTGTGCGCCACGCGGTATCCGACATTGACTTTCGAACGATTGCTGGTGCGGCACGTAAGTCGCCTTGAACTCCCACAATGAATCCTGCGCCGCCGCCATTGCAGAACTCGCCGCTGAACGCCTCCGACCCGAGACCCTGAAAGTTCGGAAGGACCATTTCCTTCCACGGGCTGGGTGGGAATTCCACCTTAGAGCATAGAGAATACGGCGTGAGAGCATAGATGGGCAATCCCATCACATACGCACCTCGCCACGCGAAGAGAGAGCGGATGGGCCAAGCGCTGATCTTCTCGGAGGACCAAGTCCTTCCACTGTCAAGCGAATGGTAAATCCATCCGGAGTCGGCGCCGACGTAGACGTTGTTGGGCCCAACGTGAAGGGCCGACAGACATTTCTGTCCTCGAGGAATGCCGTGCCAGAGCCAGTTTCTGCCACTGTTCGTCGTCGTTACGACGACGCCGTGATCTCCCACGGCAATTCCATTCGCCGTATCAAAAAAGGAGACACCGTTCCATCGCTCGACGTACGAGAGCGGTGCTGCTACGTTTAACCATGTGGTGCCAGCGTTTGTCGTTCTGAGAATCGAGCGGTCCCGTCCGACGGCAATAGCGGTCGCCGTATCGAGCATTACCACGTCGGTAAGCGCAGCATTGGTGCCGCTCCTTTGCTGAATCCACTGAGCATTCAGTGTGATTCCAATGGTCAATGCCAAAGTCACTAGTGCGAAGATCTCGACCGTTCTGTTCATACATCTATGAGAGTGAACATCGTGGCGCGGCGTGACAAGACAAATTCTTCTCTTGGCTTTGACCTTCCATAGAGTGTGGTGTGCAGTTGCCCGGTCACTTGAGCAAAAGGAGTTTCTTCGCTTCAACAAATCCACCCGCCTGCAAGCGGTAGAAATAAACGCCGCTCGGCAGATTGGATGCTTCGAATCTAATTTGATATTGGCCTTGTGGTTGTTTTTCATCTACGAGGGTCTTGACCTCTCGCCCAAGCACATCGAACACTCTGAGTTTCACGTTGCTTTCGAAAGGAATATCGTACTGAATTGTCGTTGCTGGGTTGAATGGATTAGGATGATTCTGCATAAGACGATATTCCCTCACTTCACGATTTCCACCCTCAGACCTTACTGAAACTGGTCCACCAGTTGTCCTAAGAATTGTTCCGTAATCTCCAACAATCGTTGCCACGTTAGCACTGACGAACGATACGCCGTAGAGATTATTCTTTGTCCCGCTTGGCTGGTATCCCCAATTCAAGCCGCCGTTCATTGTTCTGAGAACTATTCCCCGCTCTCCAACGGCGATCCCCCAACTGGCATTGATGAGCGACACACCGTAGAGCCAGTAACTAGTGCCACTTGTTTGTTTCGTCCAGGTTAAGCCGCCGTTTGTGGTGCGCAATATCGTTCCCCTCTCGCCCACTACAGTTCCGGTATTAACGTCACTGAAGAAGACTCCGTATAGATAAACGCTAGTGCCACTCGTTTGAGGAACCCAAGTTGCGCCGGCATCTGTCGTCCGAAGGATCAATCCACCGTAACCCACAACAGTGCCGGTGTTTGAGTTGGAGAGGCACACTCCATACAAAGCGTTCGTAACATTGCTTGTCTGTTTTGTCCACGTTGATCCGCCATTCGTCGTGTGCAGTATGACCCCGCTGGCTCCAACTGCAGTTCCGTTGTCGGCGTCTGCGAAGGAGACACCGTACAGGTAATCTGTCACGCCACTTGTTTGCTTGGACCAGGTTTCCCCAGCGTCAGTCGTTCTCAAAATGGTACCTCCACCGCCGACTGCAGTTCCCGAAACGGCGTCACCAAACGAAGTCGAGTATAGAGAATTCGTGTTTCCGGTTGCCCGGATCGTCCAGTCTGTACCACCGTTTGTGCTTCGTAGGACCGTCCCATAGTAACTGGTAATCACTCCTTTATTTTCATCAACAAAGTACACCGAACGAAACGTAGCATCTGTGCCTGAGCGCTGACTCACCAGCCCTTGAGGTGCCGCGGGCGTCGTAAAGATCTGATTCTCACTGTTCTCAGTACCGCCGCTGTTGTTCGCGACCATTCGAAAATTGTAATCTGTGTTAGGAAGAAGATTCGGAGCAATTGCAGAAGCTGTAACCTCGTATAGTGCGTTGACCGGGCTTTGTGTTGCGGTTACGGCAGATCCATAAGACATAGACGGACCGTATTGGAACGTAACTGTCGTACTAAGAGCGTTAGGCGCGAGATAACCATAGAACATCGCCGAGTTCCAGTTAATATTGGCAACTGAGGTACCCGTGATGTAAGGAGCTGATGGCCTGAACTTCTTCAATCTTATCAAATACGTTCCGGAATCATTGAGCACCTTGTAAAATGATTCGGAACCAAGAGTCTCTTCGAAATTACGTTCACCACCTTTTCTCATCACAGCAGCATTAGGAAAGCTACCCCAATTGCCGTAGTAGGCGTAGCGGATATAATAGGTTCCGCTATTCTCCAGCGCATATACAACCCTGGAACGAGTAGTATTTCCAAAATCGTCATTGTAAGCCAAATAAACACCCGATGAAGAGTAGATTGTAATCGAACCGTCAAGCCAGGATCCATCAGTGTTGTGAGCGTAGACTTCAACAGTATCTCCGGCGGATGCATTAAACTTGTAGTAGTCAACATCCCCAGCAGGATTGATTGCCGCATAAAGAGAATCGTCGTAAGCCATCAAACTTGCTTGGTACGCGGTGTTGTTTGGTTCTATCTCGGTGAATCTACCATCGGATCCGGCTTGCTTGACTATCACCTCCACCGGGCTTGCCGTCGCATTGGGTGCTGTTACGGTAATAGTCCCGACCCTCGTGCCCACACTATTGGCTGGGAATGATGCTGCAATCGTACCAGCGTTCGTGCCTGAACTGCCTGAAGTAAGCGATAACCACGAAGAACCACTTGTGACCGCAGCCGTCCAGTTCATCGAGCCGATTCCGGTATTCGTGACAGCAAATGTGGTGTTGCCAGCGGTGTTCAGGACATTTCTTCTGTCGGGAGTAACTGAAAGCGTGGGTCCCAGTGTGCGCAGTACCGTCCCCCAGCCACCGACGGCTGTCCCAGTGCCGGCATCGAGGAAATGGACACTCCAGAGGTCATTTTTCGTTCCGCCTGATTGACTTGTCCAGGTCAAACCGCCGTCCGTCGTTCTCAATATCCTGCCAACTTCCCCCACAACCGTTCCTGTATTTGCGTTTGTGAAAGAAATCCCAGAAAGCCAGTTCGTTGTTCCACTGGTCTGTGGGTTCCAAGTATTTCCTCCATCGGTAGTTTTCAGAATAGTGCCGTAGTATCCCACTGCGAATCCGTTGTTAGCATCAGCGAACTGAACACCGTAAAGCTCCTGTGATGTCCCGCTCACCTGGGGTATCCAGGTCGCTCCGCCGTTTGTCGTTCGAAGTAACGAACCGGATGATCCAACGGCAGTCCCCATCATGGCACTGGTGAAGTACACGCCGTACAGCCAATACGTTGTTCCACTGGACTGTTGCGTCCAAGTTGTCCCGCCGTTTGTCGTGCGCAAGATTATTCCTGCCTCACCTACCACAGTTCCGTTGTTAGCATCACTGAAAGAGACGGCTCGAAGCTGACTATTCGTTCCGCTCGTCTGTGGGGTCCAACTGTTTCCTCCATCGGTAGTTTTCAGTATGGTCCCTCCGTATCCCACGATAAACCCGGTATTGGCATCTACGAAGCGGATTCCATTGAGTGATGCGTAGTTTGGGCTTACGAAGTTGCCTATCCATGTTGCACCACCATTGGTCGTGCGAAATATCATTCCACCATCAGAGACAATAATTCCTGTGCTTGGATTAGTAAAGAAGACGTCATAAAGGTAGTATGTCGTCCCACTTGATTGAGACGTCCAACCTTGTGGGGCGTGTGCAGTACTGAACATGTCGCTAACGCCGTAGGAGGTGCCTGCGCTATTGGTTGCGACTACTCTGTAACAGTAGAGGGTGTTCGGAAGGAGGCTTGTAACGGTTGCGCTAACATAGTTTATATACAGCCCGGAGATCACCCCTTCCACTGCAGGAACTGATGCACCGTAGCTGGTTGTGGTGCCATATTCGAATCTCACCTCAGTACTGAGGCCATTTGGATGAAGAGTGGAGAAAAGCATCGCAGAGTTCCAGTTAATATTGTCCACATAGTCACTCAGCAACACTGGCGCCAAGGGAACGAGCCTTCTTAATCGTATCTTGTACGCACCTGTATCAGATGATAGCGTCTGATGTACTTTCGCGAGGGAAGCTCGAGGAAACACAGACTTGCCATCAGTCGCTTTCTCCAAGGCGTTCGGGTAGCTAGTCCGATTCGCATAGTAGGCGTATCGAATGTAATATGTGCCATTACCCGGGATAGGGAATACTACTCGGGACTGTAGCCTGGTTCCATAATCGTCGTTGTCTGTTAATAGATTTCCACCTGCATCATATAACCAGATTCTTCCGTCAAGTTGCGAATTACCTGTACAGTATGCAAAGATGTCCACCGTATCTTTTGCGGCAGCATTGAACCTGTAATAGTCAACATCACCAAGAGGTCTGATCGCTGCATTCAGAGAATCGCCGTAAGCAATTAGATTCGCCTGAGCGGCGGTATTGTTCGGCTCCACTTCAGTCTGAGCGAAGGCAGTCCAAGCACAGACTAGAAACAGAATAAGTAGTGCGATTTGGCTTCTCATTGTCATTTCCTCCTTTTTTCGTTATGGATAGATCGTGGGGGGTCCACTCACATCCAGCGCGTACAGATCGCTTAGATGCTCCCCCAGTGACGGTTTTTTCCATTGAGCAATCTGGTTTTGCGGATGGTTGTAATAAGTATAACTTAGTTTCTTGGCGGTGGTGGAAATGGATCTATGAACTCATCAAGATGCAGGCTACCACTTCCCATAAATCGTTGTACTATTTTGGGATCGAAGCTCTTGACTCGTTCGTTTATACTTTCTTCAGCCAAGTTTTTTGCTGAACAGACTTCATCGTAAGCTCAGCCGAACGGTGGGTAGCCGATTCGGCCAAGAACTGAAACAGACTCCAAACGCATACAGCCAAACGGTGACCATAGAGATAATCAAACCAATTCTCCTGATGCTGTCTGCCATTCAACCAGCGTCAACAAGAGAGTCCCGACCCAATCGGGATGAACAGGAAAACTATTTTCTTCTTGACTTCTACCTTTTCATAGAGTCGCGTGAGCGCGCCGCCGTTCTGAGAACTACTAGACGACGAATTTCTTATGAGCAAGACCGTGGTATGAGCACAATAAAATGATATCAATAAAGCGACTGTCGAGGCTTGCGCCGTCAGGCGCAGTCGTTCTATCTGAGCAAAACAAGTTTCTTGGTTTCAACAAACGAACCCGCCTGTAAGCGATAGAAATAAACGCCGCTTGCCAGACCTGTCGCCTCCCAGCGCACCGGGTGAATTCCCTCCGGCAACTCCTTTGAGACCAGTGTTGCTACCTCTCTGCCCAATGCATCGAAGACTTTCAGCATCACAAAGGATTTGAACGGAAGACCAAACGAAATCGTGGTGGATGAATTGAACGGGTTGGGGTAGTTCTGATCGAGCATGAATCTGATCGGAAGATGAGCTTCTCGATTACTAACACTGGTCGCCCCACCGTTTGAG
>CAWHAG010000002.1:0-875461 GCA_963827285.1 Ignavibacteriota bacterium | reverse complement strand
TTTCGAATACGAGCACATCAGGGCGTGTTGCCGCAAAGCGCTGATCCTCCACCATGTATTCACGTGTCATGCTGGTGCTAATCTCTGAGATGAAAGGAACAGGCTTATTGGGATCACTGATGTATTCAGAATATGGCTGGTTCGATTGCGTTGGCGGATCGAACGATAGTTTTCCTTTCGGTTGCAGATAGAGATTCTTCTCTGTGACGTTTTTCGGTGGCCAATGGTCGAGGAAGTGCCACTGATTGGCTCCAGTCTCAAAGACGATGGCTTCGGCAAGTTTTGGCTTACCTTTGCCTTCCAGATAATAGTTGAAGAATGGAAGCTCGATGTTCTCCCGATACCATTCTCCAGTCTTTGAACCAAAGTACACGTCACCGAGATTCTCACCTGGATCGCGACCCCATTGACCGTGACTCCACGGACCCATGACGAGAATGTTGAACGTGTTGGCATTGTTCTTCTCAATCTCCTTGTACGTATTCAACGCACCGAAGAGATCCTCCGCGTCGAACCATCCACCGACGGTCATCACCGCAGGCTTGATGTTTTTCAAATGAGGGAGGATGTTGCGTATCTGCCAGAATTCGTCGTACGTGCTGTGCTGCATCATTTCGTTCCAGAACGCAACGCTGTCCTTCATATACATCTTGTCCGCGTTGGCGAGTGGACCCATATTGAGAAAGAACTTGTAGCCATCCGGCATACCGTGTCTGAAGAACGGACCCCAACGCGCTGTCAGTGTCGGTCGCGGCTTTCCAAAATTGATGAAAAAATTGAACGCATGAGGTAAGAATAATGCCCCATGATGGTGGAAATCGTCGCCGATGAACCAATCCGCAATCGGTGCCTGCGGGGATGTCGCTTTCACCGCAGGATGGCACCAATTGTCCCCATCGTGCTATAGAACCCGGGATACGAAATGCCCGTGATGGCAACGCGACCGTTGTTGTCGGGCACGTTCTTGACGAGCCAGTCAACTGTATCGTATGTGTCAGTCGTTTCGTCAATGTCGCCCGTGTCCTTCTTCACCGGCTTGTACTGGACGCACGTTGATGAACTCCCCTTCCGACATGAAGCGTCCACGCACGTCCTGATATGCAAAGATGTAACCTTCCCGTACCGCGAGCATCGAGGGAACCATCGAGTTTCGCGTTGCACTGGCTCCATACGGTGACACGCTGTATGGAGTACGGTTGAGAATAATGGGAGACTTCTGCAACGTATCTTTGGGAACGTAGATCGAGGTGAACAGTCTCACACCATCGCGCATCGAGATGTAGTACTCATACTTATTGTAATGTTCTTTGATGTAGAGCGAATCCTGTGCCCGAAGTGAGATCGTGCTTAGAAGGAGAATGGCGAACGACGCTGATCGCAAATACATCATATTGAATTTGCAGAATGTACCCATGACAATTCCTCCTAACGAAGATTATTCAAACCTGCCCTACCGGAACGTACATCTTTTATTTGGCTCAGCAACCAGGATAGACAAGTATTTCCCGATCCATCTGGATCATTCCATTGCTGTATCCGAGGCTGTGCTCCTTTTGAACAGACGCCGTAGGATGCCTTTAGTCTGTGTTTGTCCCGCTCTCGAGCAATGCATAGAAGGTGGGCACAATGACCAGCGTCAGAAACGTCGAGATGGTAAGTCCAAAGATGATCGCCACTGCTAACGGTCGCCAGAATTCTGCACTTTCCGCACCGATCACAAAGTGGAACTCACGCCAGTCGAAATCAATGCCGGTTGCCATCGGCACAACGGCAAGTACCGTTGCCGCCGCCGTCAGCATTACGGGGCGTAGACGAATCCGTCCGGCTTCAAGCAGCGCATCCTCAAGTCCCATACCACCTTCACGAAGCCTGTGCTTGACGAAATCTAGTAGCACAATTCCGTTACGAACGACGATCCCGGCTAAAGCCACGACGCCGACTCCCGTCATAAGTACGCTGAACGGCGTCCGGGTGATGACCAGGCCCAACAACACGCCAATCAGCGACAGCACCACAGAGAACATAATAACCAAAGGTACTTTGAGCGAATTAAACTCGCTCACCATAATCAAGAACACCAACAACAGCGTGATGACAAACGCACCGCTGAGGAAGTCTGACGCTTTCTTCTGCTCCTCCTGTGAACCGGTGAACTTGATACCATACCCCGACGGCATATCCACATTGGCGAGACGTGCTTTCACCTCATTCAACACCTCAGAGGGAACACGTCCTTCAACATCGCCGGTAATCGTTACAACGCGCTTCTGATCTTTGCGCCGAATGTCCGTGACCGACGTCGTCCGTTTGATTTCAGCGACTGACGTCAACGGAATAGATAGCTGCTGCCCGCGTCTGTTCATAAAGTTGACATGAAGATTCTCTAAGTCCGCCACGGAAGTCCGCTGGTCTTCTTGCAGACGCACACGTATGTTGTACTCGTCTTCCCCCATGCGATACTTTGATGCCTCAACGCCATTGATCGCAGCCCTCACCGTACCGGCGATCTGTCCTGTACTCGTGTAGAAGAGCCCGGCTTTCTCCCGATCCACGACCACCTCAACCTCCGGGCGACCGGCATTGTAGTCATCTTTCAGATCAACAAGACCTTGAATGTTTTTGATCTTTTCGCGAATCGCTTGGCTGAGCGCCGCAAGTTGTGCATAGTCCTCGCCGGAAATCTCAATGCTAACAGCAGCACCCACGGGAGGACCCATTTGTTGCTTTGCAACCCGAAGTTCAGCTCCTGCAATGCCAACGGTGCTCTTGCGGGCTTCTTCGAGAGTGGCAAAGCTGCTTTGCTGTCTTTTCACCTTCTCATAGAAGTTGATCGCAACACGTCCCTTGTTTGCTGTCCCTTTCCCACCGAAATCAAACGGATCGTCTGATGTACCAATGCTGGCCGCAACAAACTCAACATCTTTCTTTCCAGGAATCTGCTCGATCCGCTCTTCAAGAATCTTTGACATCTCGTTGGTCACATCCAGTGATGTGCCGGGAGGCGTTTCGATGCTCACGCTCACTTGCGATGGCTCGGTATTCGGAAAGAACTCAACGCCCTTGTTGAACAGAGCGAAGAGTACGATGACAAACAGCAGCAATCCAAGCGATGATGCAATGGTAAGCTTCTTTCGATTCAAGGTCCACTGAAGTGTCTTGACGTATCCACGTTGAAGCCACGGGAAAACAACTTCATCTACCTTGTGATAAAGAATAGTGAACGGATTGTACTTTCTATACCAATGTGGATGCGCGAGATTATATTTGGCTTTGCGGATCTCGCGTTGGTAATTGATCCATTGTGCGCCCTGCACAGGACTGATCACGTATGCCACAAACAGCGATGCGCTCAACGTAATAATCAAGGTGATGGGAAAGTACTTCATGAAGGAACCAACAATCCCCGGCCAAAGGAGCAGAGGGAAGAATGCCGAAAGCGTCGTGACTGTGGAGGCGAGCACCGGAACAAATACCTCGCCAGCCGCTGCTTTTGCCGCCTTTGTTGGATGCTCACTATATTCCTGCTGGTGACGATAGATGTTCTCGACTACAACGATTGCATCGTCCACCAAAATACCGAGCACCATCACCAGTGAAAAGAGAACCACCATATTGAGCGTGATACCAAAGGTGGAGAGCACAATAAAACCTACAAACATTGAGAGCGGGATTGCCGTGGAAATAAGCAGTGAATTCTTCAATCCGAAGAACATGAACAACGTCAATACAACGAGAAACATTCCAGTCAAAATGCTGTTCTCCAGTTCCTTAACCATTCGCGTGACGAACTTGGATTGATCGTTGGAAATCTCCAACTTGATTCCTGCTGGCAACTGAGCCTGTTTGTTGCTCGTGATTCTCTTGACTTCGTCAGTGATGCGAAGAAGGTTTTCACCTGACCGCTTGCGGACAGCAAGGGAAACCACCTCTAGGCTGTTCAATCGCGCATAGGTTTGGCGATCCTCGAAGGAGTAATCCACCTTCGCGATATCGCGCAGATAGATCGGCTTGCCATTTTGGATCTTCACGACAATGTCTTCTAGCGGCTTGACTTCTTTGAACTCGCCCGGCACACGGACAGTCAGATTCTTTTCCTTGGTATCAATAGAGCCGCCGGGGATCGTGAGATTTTCCCCTCGAATCGCATTTGCCACATCGTCAAAGCTGACTTGATACGCGTTCATCCGATACACATCAGCGCTCACCTGGACTTCTGGTTCCAATCCACCGGTGATATCAGCACGAATGACTCCAGGGATTGCTTCAATCTCGTCCCGCAAATCTTCTGCGATCTTCTTTAAGCGTGCTAAGCCAACCTCACCGCCAACGTTCACATACATGATCGGAAACTCACTGATGTTGATTTCCGAGACCACGGGATCAAGAATGTCGTTCGGTAGCTGCGGACGGGTGGAATTGACCTTGTCACGTACACGCCGCAACGCCTCGTCAATGTCCACACCCGTGTTCAATTCCACACGGATGGTTGAAAGTCCCTCTTTCGATACCGATGTGATCTGCTTCAGATCTTTCAACCCCTTCAGCGCACGTTCCAGCGGCTGCGTAATCAGACCTTCGATATCCACAGGCGATACACCGATATACGGGGTCGCCACGATGACGAGCGGAATCGAGATGTCAGGGACTGCTTCGCGAGGAAGCCCGCTGTATGAACCGAAGCCAAACACAATGATCAACACCATCAGGACGTAGACCGCCACTTTGTTGTCAACAGCTAAACTCCAGATTTTCATGTTCGCAACTCCGGCTATCGAGAGACAATGACTGGTGTACCGCTTACCAACTTCTGAAATCCGACGACGATGAGATGGTCACCGGCATTCAATCCCTCTAACACTTCCACCTGATTACCCTGTCTTCCACCAAGTGTGAGTCGGCGTTCCTCTGCCTTACCGCCGTTTTCGACGTACACGATGACTCGATCGCGGTCAACCAATTGAATGACGTCTTCGCTCACCAGCAACGCATCGCTCTTTGTCTCACGCAGAAGCTTCACCTTCGCGACCATCTCCGGTTTCAGGTTTCTTAGTGGATTATGCATAACAATTTCAACCATCAATGCTCGATTCGCTGTGGAGACGGTCGAACCCACAAAGGATACCCTGCCCTTCAGTGTGTCGCCAGGCAGGGCATCGAAGGTGATAATGGCGGATGTTCCTATCGGAATTGATCCCGCATACCGTTCAGGAACCTCCGCTTGAATCTTGATAATCGCCGTGTTGACCACATGCGCAATCGGGGCGCCGGGTGGCGCATATTCTCCTTCGTTCGGAATTGTGTTATCCAGCACACCCTCAATGGGGCTGCGAAGCTGCGTACGTTCCCAGCGTGCTTTCATCAAATCGGCGTTCGCCTTTGCAGCATCGCGGCTGTACTCGAGGTTCTTGAATTGAAGCTCGCTGATGCCTTGCTCGTCGAACACCTTTTGCTGCTTTTCAAAGTTCAATTCGGCCATCTTGTACTGAGCTTCAGCCGCATCAAAGCCAGCTTTGATGACCTCGTCTTTGAGGATGACAATTAAATCGCCTTTCTTGACGTGCAGGCCCTTCTTCACTTTCCATTCTTTGACAACGCCGCCTTCTTCGGGACTGATATTCGCATCCTCGTACGCTTTGACCGTCCCCGCAACTTGGATCGCATCCGTCAGTCGTGACGGCTTGACGATCTCGATACGAACATTAACCGGTTGAATCTTCTGTCCATTGTTCTCCCCTTCCGGTCTCTTGCAGGCAGAGATTGCCATGGCAGCAGCAATAAACACAACTATCAGCAGAATTCTTGTTGAATGCTTCATTGACATGTTCCCTTTATATGGTTATACTAATCGTTCGTTTCAATAGCGTAGCTTGGCAGACGACCAATAAGCTGGTCCAAATCTGCCGCCGCAACGAGATAGTCATAAACCGCTTGGACACGATTGACCTTCGCCTGAGTCAATGCAAACTGTGCGTCGTTAACCTCGAGCTGCGTGGCTGCGTTCGCAAGAAATCGTGTCGTTACAATTTTGTACCCGCGCTCAGCGGTCTCAACTGTTTTTTCCTGAGCTTCGAGACGTTTGCGCGCCTGCCTCAGATTGCCGGCAACGGAGTGAACACCCGTCTTGAGAGAACGTTCAAGGCTTATCTTCTGTTCCCTCACTTTTGAGCCGCTCCAGTTGAGCCTGTTCGACGCGGGCTTTCGTCTGCATGCCCTGGAACAGATTCAGCGATACCGAGAGTCCCACCTGTGAGCTCCCGATGAGGTCGCTGGTGGAAAACTTGAACTCGGTATTCGCCGACTGGTACTGATATTGCCCGAATGCAGCAATCGTTGGCAAGTAGTTGGAGCGTTCAGCGAAGACGATGGCGTTGTTCAGCTCAATCTGACGATTCACGGCATGTAGGTTTGGATTGGAATCCAACACAAGCTCTTCAGCGCGAGCCACAAGAGAATCATCAATTGCCTCAAACGTCAACGAGTCTGCAATTTGAAATCCTTGATCCTTGTCCACGCCAATCGTGTTACGCAGAGCGTCAAGCGCCAGCGCGAAGTTATTCTCGCTCTGAATCACCGACGGACGAAGATTCTCCACCTGTACTGACGCCCGAAGCTCATCGTACTCGGACACAATACCCTGCTTGCGCATCAGTACAACATTCTTCAAATTGTCTTCGGCATTGCGTAGACTCGAGCGTATCATGTCAACCACTTCACGCGCGAGCAATGCTCCGTAGTAGGCTTTGCGAACTTTCGCGACCGTCTCAACCTGCTTGCTCGTGTACAGGTCTCTCGCAAGCCCTGAATAGACGTGCGCTGCGCCGATTCCGACGATCACAGCTCCATTGAACAGGATTTGCCTTCCCGCCAACGCCATATTCAAGGAATGGGGAAATCCTATTTCGATGCTCATCGGCTGTCCGTTCATGATAGCGTAGAACAGAGGAGCTTTAAGTGTACGGACGTAGCTTCCCGAGAAATCAACCGATGGAAGAGCAGTCCCCCATGCTTCAGTGACCCTTGCATCGGATCGTTCCACCTCCAGCCGCGCAATTCTCAGTTCTGGATTGTGTTTCATTGCCAGTCGAACTGCATCCTCAAGGCTCAGCCGTTGGACTGAGGACTCCTGAGATTGCGCTGGAAGTCTGATCAGGAATGGAACGAGTAAGAAAGTCAATATTAGGATTTTGCGATTTGCGTTCATGTACTCCTCATTTTTCGTTGGATAAATATTCCCATTGGGGTCACAGCTGCAGCGGGCGTCTCCAGCACTCTGAAATCACCATTCTGCGTAAGCGGCTTTAAGTCCTCATTCGCGGGATGTGGTGGAAAGCCCCCCAGCGAACCGATGGTCCACGCGTATCGTATCTATCACAGCTTTCACGTTTTTGTCTGTTCCTTCCCTGCCGTGTCTTGTGATTCCTTATGTTGCTCCCCGCACCAGTGGCGCCATTCTGCTTTGAACTTCTCTCGATTTTCAGGCGCCATTGCGACCAATCTATCTTCAAACCGTTGACGCCACCGATCATGCCGCCAACCATAGAAATGTCGCCAGGGTCCCCACCCACGAAGCAAGATGTGAGCGAGCAAAAGAAGTCCCACCGCCTGCCAAAGATTCAGTGATGGCCCTTTAAACAGATCTGGAACCAACGCGTTCCATAGCGCCATCACGACGAAGCCCAGTGCCAACGAAGCAACGGCAATCATGCCAATTGCCTCTGCGATTTTCAGATGCCACCGTGTTTTCATAAATACCTGTTCCTTTTATAGATTCCGAATGTCGTTGTACAGTTCCTGGAGTCGCTGTCGAAGAAACAACACCGCGTATCGTTTGCGAGAGAGCAGCGTATTGATTGGCTCGCCGGTTGCTTCAGCAATCTCTTTGAAGCTTCTTCCCTCCAATTCGTGCATGACAAAAACCTCTCGCTGTTCCTCTGGGAGTTCGTCTAGTGCATCTGCCAATTCGGGCCACACAAGTGATCGGGCATAGGTTTCGTCCGGATCCTGCGCCGGATCGAAAAGGATTTCCTCAAGATTCAACGGCGCATCAGGATTGTCTGCATCGGCTGGCAAGGATTCGTGCCGTTGCTTCCGATACCAGTCTATGATTTTGTTCCGTGCCACAGTGAATAGCCACGACGTCACTTTTTCAATCGGTTCTGTGACGCTGTAACCCGTCACCAATTCATAAAAAACATCTTGGAGAATGTCTTCTGCATCAGCTCTGTTACGAACTCTCTTCCTGATAAAATCGAACAGTCGCTTGTGCTCCGCGTGAACCGTTTGCTCTATCGAACTATTGCGGTCACCAGTCGTCACAGCGGTCTCCAACAAAGGAACTTCTGATCTCACTATGTAAGACGTATGAGAACGACAAATATTGTAATGTCTTGTTGTTATTCCAGTTTGCAGAAGTCCAGCGTCCACCTCCACCAATCAAACCTTAGCATAACTACGTTGAAGATATACCTCAGGCTTCGCTACAACCGCGCAAGAGCTACGCACATTCCTTCGCCCGTCATTTCTATGGCATGGGACTTGGAGAAATGCGTCAAAAGCCACCCTCAGCGCCCGTCTTCAACATCAAGCGAAAGAATCATTCACGGGGGCAACCAGAAGGGGACAAGCCTCTGAAGTCGGATTCTATCTTTCAGCGGCAGCACGCTGGCAGCAAAAACAAACATCCTTCTCAGGTGGTTTCCTCCACAGCAACCTCCGCGGTTGGAACGGCATCCCCCTCTGGGGGATTGAACTGTCCTTCCCACCTTGCGATAACCGCGGTAGCCAGACAATTCCCGACGACGTTGATGGACGTCCGTCCCATGTCCATCAGTTCATCCACCCCAAGGACGATAGCAACGCCTTCCAGGGGAAGTCCGAAGGATGCAACTGTTCCGGCGAGAATTACGAGCGCTGCCCGTGGCACTCCAGCCACACCCTTGCTCGTCAGCATCAACGTGAACATCATAAACATCTGCTGACCGAATGTAAGATGAATCCCTGCAGCCTGAGCAATAAATACTGAGGCAAGTGACAGATACAGCGTCGTTCCATCCAAGTTGAAACTGTAGCCTGTCGGCATAACAAACGCTACAATTCGCCGCGGTACACCCATCGCTTCCATTGCAAGCATCGCTTTCGGAAGAGCGGCTTCAGAACTCGTGGTGGAGAACGCGATGAGAAATGGTTCTTTGACAGCGGCAATGAATTTCCGGACCGGAATTCGGGCAATGAGCATAACCGTTCCGAAAACAAGCACTACAAACAGAACTAACGAGATGTAGAGTGTGATGATCAAGAGTCCAAGATTGATGAGCACCGAGAGCCCTTTGCTGCCCACCGTAACAGCGATTGCCGCACCAACTCCTATCGGCGCGTACCTCATCACATAACCCGTGAACTTGAACATCGTCTCGGCAAGCGAATCACAGAAGCGGAGAAGTGGTTCTTTCTTCTTAATCGTGGCAAGCGCCGCTCCGAAGAAAAGGCTAAACACGACTACTTGCAGGACATCTCCCTCAGCAGCGGCTTGGAAGAAACTCTGCGGAAAGATATGAGTGACAACTTCAAGAAACGTTTGCTTCTTTGCTGTTACTTCAGCAGCATGCTCTGCCACACGTAGTTCCACCCCGACACCCGGTTGTGTGATGTTCACCATCACCAACCCGATGAAGAGGGCAACCGTCGTGACGATTTCGAAATCAGATGATCGCTTTGACCCCCATACGTCCCACCTCTCGAAGATTACCGTGAGAGGCAATGCCGACAACCAGCGTCGCAAAGATTAAAGGGGCGATAATGGACTTAATCAGACGAAGAAAGATGATGCTCAGCGGACGAAGATTCACGCCAATCTCTGGAAACGACCAGCCGACAAGCAGCCCGATACCCATTCCGATGAAAATCCATTGAGTGAGAGAGGGCTTTTTCAACTTCATGAGAGCGTTCCTTTGTTACTCCTGTGTATCATGTGTCTGCGGGGTACCGCTTCCAGCAACGCCTCAGCGGTACTGGAGCCAGCGCTCAATGTCTGCGTCAACGCTGGGAAATCAGCCCAGATTTCTCAATGCACATCCTTGTCCGTCGGCGTCACGGACCAGCTTGTAATCGGAATGCGCTTCGAAACCTCTGGTAGCGAAAACACCTTGTGCGGTTCCTTCTGATACCAGAAGGCAACACTTGAATAATCATCAGCACGCTTGTTGTTATGTCCGTGCTCGATGGTCACACGGATGGATCTCTTGAACACAATCGGATCAAGAATATGGAAGCGATACATCGTGTGCTGTCCGGTGTAGTCATTGTTGCCTTTGAGAGAATATCCATGAAACAAGCTGTTGTACTCCTGGGCGAGTCCATTGAAATTCCAGGCACCGAGGAAGTAGTCTTCCAGTCCCGTACCGTGAAATGATGGTGGCCAGCCTTCGCCGTCAATAAACACCATGTCGTCACCTTCACCCCACCAGCCCGTGCTGAGTCCGTGGATATTCACGATCGTACCGACATAGTGTCCTTCGCCTTCTGCAGTGAGAATGACGTAGTTGTGCTTGCCTGTTACATTCACAGAGTCTTCTGAAGGTGTCGTCGGATTGACTCGATTCCACTGTGCATGGAAGCGCCCCACGTTCTTGACGGGTCCATCATTGGGATACTGAGCGTAATCAATGTTGAAATAGAACGCGCCTATCTTTGTGTCACACTCATTCACAATTTCTAGCCTCGCACTTTTCTCAAACGGCATGGGAAAATAGCAGTTCAGTGCCCTCGAAGATACAGTGAGTGGCAAAGAAGACCAATAATGAGGCTCACAGAATCCGAGTCCAAAGAAATCTCCGACAGGGCAATTCACGCTGGGACTCGTTTCACCATCCCAATAGATTCTTAGAACAGTTTTCCGCAAATGAAACCTGTCAGCGCAGGAAATCGTGAACCAGATGTGTGTAATGGAACCGGGTCCAGGAATTTCCGCGAGCGTCACCGTCGTATCCTTGGGGATGACGAGATAGTCCTGATTCCCTCCCGTTCTATCGAAACTGGACACCTTCTTGGTAACGAAATTCTTCATCTCGGGCAACCTCTCTAGAAATGAGCCGCCGATTTGCGCATAAGCGCATGATGTACTAACGATCAGACATATGAACGTCAAACAAATGGTTTTTCTCATAGTTGAACCTCCAATAGCTTAGGAAGAAATTGATTGGTTGTCTTTTGTGCACAAGCTGCAGCATTCCAGATTGCTGATGGCATCACTGGGTTGGCTATACGTTGCGATCACTAATAATCACCTATCAGCATCTCCGCTTCTCCCATTCCTCTCGCAGAATTCCCATCACATAGAAATCGCAATACTGTCCATGATGATACATTGCTTGACGAAGGAGTCCTTCCTTCACAAAACCCGCTTTTTCGTATGCCTTGACTGCAGCTACGTTGTCGGCAAACACATGGAGTTGGATTCGGTTAAGATTCAGGATGTCGAAGCCGTAGTCCACCATCAGTTTGGTTGCTTCACCACCGTAGCCCTTTGACCATTCAGTAGATTCGTAAATGCTAATGTAGAAAATCACCGCGCGACTGACGTAGTCAATTCTCACAAAAGCCGCCTGCCCAACCGGCTTGTCGTCCGCCTTCCGGCAGATCGTGAACAGAACAGTCTCTTTGCTGTTGGTCCAACTCCGAAGCTCTTCTTTCACCTGCTCAAGCGTCATGGGAAAGAAGAGAAAGAGGGTCTCTCGCACAGCTGGATCATTCTTACCCTGATGCACCAACTCACTGTCCTTCTCCTCAACAGGTCTCAGATATACTTTCTCCCCGGCTAGAAAAGGGGCTTTCATTGTAGAGTCTCCTCTGGATCACGTGATGCACCAGTGTGCTCAAACTGAATCGTGGAAAGCATGCGGTGAATAATATAGCTATAATCCCTCTCCCAGTCAAGAGAAAATATTTGTCTCTCAATTACGCAGAAGAACTGTTTCTTTGTCGTGTTCAACCTGACATCGTTGATCCGCCAGAGCAGACGAGAAGGAGCTGTAAGGCTTCTCAGAGGGGTTGCACAAGAAGAGCTAACGTTCGAGAGGATGGTGGTGTTGGTGGAACCGAAAGGTGAGCGTTCTTTGACTTGATGCCAAGATCACAAAGGAGATCAGATCGTGATCAAACAAGTCTGTGTTCCTAGTTGTCTTTGTGTCTCCCCTTTTTCAACAACCCCTCGGGTCCACAACAAAAGAAGCCCTGCTGATGTATCTCAGCAGGGCTCCCTATATCTCCAACAAGTGCTTCGTTAGAAGCTATACCGCAACCCCAACTGCGCCTGCCAACGAGAAGCTGGATCAGAATTGTACCAAGGCGGTATGCTCGGGTCCGTTACTTGCCATACGAACCGCGGTTTGCCGGTCGTCGGATCAAGGCTGTGGAACGCGAGCAAATTAACTTGGTATGCCACCGATTTGATCCTGCCACCACCAATGACATTCAAAAAGTTCAAGATATCGAGCGTCACTTCAAGCTTATGGCCCTCAATCACCGCAACTTCCTGAGCTAGTCTCAAATCCACTTGGTGGTTCCACGGTGTACGAGCGCCATAGCGCTCTGCAATTTGGCCGCGATGCGTGCTTAGATAATCATCACTGTTGATGTATTGATTTAGCTTGTCATACGTGGCATCGGTATACGGCAGCGCGGTAGCCGTTGCTCCAGTACCCGACATAAGGATGACATCATTGCGATCCTTCGGAATGTAGGCAGGATCGTTTGATGTCTGGCCGTCCCCATTCACATCGCCATTATAGACCCATGAGAAGGGTATACCTGATGTGCCCTGGTAGTTTAGTGAAATCGTGGTAGCAAAATCTTGCAGCCATTCGAACCGATACGAGACTACGGCAAGCATCCGGTGGCGAATATCAAAGATTGAGTATGAAAGCTCTGGGTTATTCGGATCAATCGCCACGTCGTAACGCCACTGAGAAATGGCCTGGCTCGAGGTCGTGCTATTGATGTCCATTGACTTCCCATAGGTATAGGCGAAGTTCATGTACCAACCATCGGGCGAAAAAGGACGCTGGAGTTGCAGAATAAGCTGGTAGGCGTACGGCGCACTCGTGTTCTTCATCAAGATCACGTTCGTGAACTGCTGTCCAAGGAGCTTATCACTCAATTTCACCGTTGTCCATCCTCTGGTGGATGGATTGTAGATGCCGTACACAGGTCGTCCGTCCCCGACTAAGTGACCGCCGGGGGTCAAGGTGTTCCCCGAGATTCTTGAATCACTTGGTCCCACCATGTTGATATCTTGATACATGATATCGTTGACCGATCTTGTGTAAAGCCCCTCGAGCGTACCGATAAACCCAAACGGGAGTTGGCGGTCAATAGCAAGATCAACTCGGAAGACTTGGGGCATCTTGAAATCTTGGTCTGTTAGGTCAATTTCCGTTGTGCGCACCGGAGCCAATCCCTGCGTGCCTGGCTTTGGCTGAATGTTGGGATCTGGCTGAAACATGAATCCCGATCCTGGAGGATTGGCGTCAATTCTCCCGATCTCGATCCCTGTGTTAGAATACTGGTTTGAGACCCAGACGTAGGCAGTTCTTCCGGTGAAAATCCCCAGACCACCCCGTGCCTGCAACGTGCGATCTCCGAGAATATCCCAGTTGAAACCGAGGCGCGGTGACCACAAGAGCTTTCCACTTGGCATTTTGTTTGTCTCCAAGCCTTGAGCTCCAAACAGAGTGTCAACACTCGGATTATAGGAAGGTTCTTGAGGAAACGTAGGGATATCCAACCTGAGACCTAGCGTCAGCCTCACTCTTGGGTGCACCATCCACTCGTCCTGAGCATAGACCCCATACTGCATATACTTCAAGGTGGCTTTCCATCTTGGATCACTCATCTGCGAGTAGCTATATTGGTATCGGACAGGTTTCTTGGCAATGAAGTCTGCCACCGTATTGAATTCATACTCACCCCAATTGTCGCGGATGTATAGGTTGTCGGACTTATAGATCTCATTATGAGTTCCAACGGTGATCGTATGTCCTGTCATGAAATAGGTGAAGTTATCGGTAATCTCAATCATGTCTTGATCCAGACTGTTCGCCACAGAGTATTCTTCAGTACCTCCAATGAGGTTACCCTGGCCACCTGTTCCCGTTGCGCTTCTGATTAGAACAAACGGAAATGGATCACCGGGGAACTCGCGCTTGTCGCGTACCGGTGTGTATCCAACAATGAGCTCGTTCGCCATCGTGTTACTGAGGGCGCTAGTAAGTTGGAAAGCGAATGAGTTGGTTGCATCCACCATTTTGTATCGTGAGTTTTCACCGTAGGCACCAGACTGACTTGGAGAGTTGTGGTTCCATGCACTTAAGAAGTTGTAGCGAAATGTGAGGCGATGTTGCTCGCTCAGATTATAGTCCAAGCGGGCGAAGATTTTGTAGTTCTTCGTCTGATCACTGAAACTCGTAAACGAGCCAGGGTCGTAGCCGTACCCCTTCAATGCATTGATGAACTTCGTGACTGTATCTGGCGAGATAGCCCACTGTCCAGTTGATGTTGACGCCAGGGTCGCGCCAAACACCCGGTTGTTAGGCTGATCCCGGCTCACGATCTCGCCGTTGACGAAGAAGAAGAGTTTGTTCTCAATTACTGGACCACCAACCCTGAATCCCGTTTGGTATTCCGTGAAATTCGTATAATCTCTGCGGAATCCATTGGGATCTGGGTAGGCACCAAGGAAGTCCTGGTTACGCCCATAAAAGAATACGGAGCCAGTGTACTTGTTTCCTCCACTTCTAGTGATTGCATTCACCCCACCTCCCGTGAATCCGCCCTGACGAACATCATACGGTGCCACGACAATTTGGAACTCCTGAATGGCGTCCAAGCTAATTGGTGTCGAGCCTGACGTGCCGCCCGGAGTGCCGCTTGAACCCAATCCGAACAGATCGTTGTAGTTCGCGCCGTCAATCTGGATGTTGTTAAAGCGGTTGTTTCTCCCCGCAGCACTGTTTCCTACAAAGAGCGGCGAAAGCCTCATTGCATCCGTAAAACTGCGCGACACTGTCGGCACACGGTCAATCAAGTCCCGAGTGACGCTTACTGCTGCCCCAGTACGAGCAGTGCTTATAATCGCGTTTCGCTCGCTGGTAATCGTCACCTCGCCGACCTGAACAGCCTGCTCGACGAGCGAGAAGTTGACCTCAAGGTTCTGACTCAACAGCAGGGTGATGTTTTCCTGTTTGGCCTCTTTATAGCCAACAAAGGAAACAGTAATGGTGTAGGGACCACCAGGACGCATGCCTTGTATGTTATACCGGCCGTCTGTACGGGAGCCGGTAACATATCTGGTGCCTGAAGGATTGTGCACTGCGACAATGTTTGCTCCTGGCAGAGCCTCTCCAGTCGTGCTCGTGACCATGCCGTTGATGGCAGATGTTGTCACCCCTTGCGCGAACAGTGTTGCACTTGTCCCAAGAACAAGGACAGTGATCAAAAGCACATGCCATTTTGTGGCAATAGGTTTCATAGAAGTCTCCTTAAAGCGTTTGGAAGTGTGTGAAGGATTTTGTGGAATAAGGTTTAGATCGTACATGAGAGCCTTTAGGATCTTGCCTGACCTTACTTGAACGTCAAGTATTGATGACACCTAGATAAGGATATCTCAGAGAACGTCAAACCTATCCGACGCGTTCCCCCACGACTGGTCGGACTACGTGGAAACTGTGATACTGTTGGAGAGAGTCCACAAGACCCCGTGTTTCATCGCTCGCGTGCGCGGCGGTATTCATGAGGGGTCCTCGAGGTAAACCTGCTGTGCAATGATAATAAAAAGAAATGAGAGAGTCAAGAGGTTTTTTGAGAAAAAATGAGATCGGTGTAATAACGTGTTATCCCATCGCTTCGTCAATCTGCGGTCTCATTACTGCGCGATCCAAGATCACTGCTCCGTTCACATGCTGATAGTTGCACGAACCCGATTGCCTTGGGTCCATATGCCAGTACAGCTTCTGTCATCAACTCAGCCAACAGGGCATCAAACGTTTCGGCTCAGTCGGGCGCTCCCAAAACCATACCAAGTTGCACAACATCAAATTGCTATCAACTATTTCCTTTCAGGAGTGACTTCGCACGCTCAACCACGTGATCAACTGTGAATCCATACTCCCTCATTAACACCTCAGCCGGTGCGGAAGCTCCAAACTTGGCAATGCCGAGAACATCACCTTCATCGCCCACGTATTTGTACCAACCAATTGGCGAGCCTGCTTCAATTGCGAGCCGCTTCTTAACGGACGGCAGAAGCACACTGTCTCGATACTCCTTCGGCTGTCTCTCAAACAACTCCCAAGACGGCATACTTACAACTCGCACCAAGATGCCGTCTCCGGCGAGACGCTCTTGAGCAGCCAGTGCGAGCTGTACCTCTGAACCCGTTGCTATCAAGATAATCTCAGGCTTCCTGTCGGAGGAGTCAGAGAGCACGTATGCCCCTTTCACGACGTTTTCTGCCAAGGCATACTTCGCTCGGTCAATGATCGGAACCTTCTGTCTCGTAAGCACAATTGCGACAGGTCCGCCGGTATGTTCGATTGCGACTTTCCAGGCTTGTGCAGTCTCGCTCGCATCTGCAGGGCGAATCACAATGAGATTGGGGACTGAACGCAAAGAAATTAACTGCTCGACAGGCTGATGCGTCGGACCATCTTCACCTAAGCCTATACTATCGTGTGTGAAGATGTAGATCGGCCTTATGTGCATCATCGCTGCAAGACGGATTGGAGGACGCATGTAGTCCGAGAAGACAAGAAACGTTGCACCGTACGGAATTATCCCGTCGGTTTGTGCAAGTCCGTTCAGAATCCCCCCCATTGCATGTTCGCGTACACCGAAGCGCAAGTTGCGCCCGCAGTAGTTGTCAGCTTGAAAATCTCCAAAGCCTCTCAACAGCGTATCGGTCGAGGGGGCAAGATCACCTGACCCGCCGATAAGCGTCGGCAAATGAGAAGCGATTGCGTTCAAGACTTTCCCTGATGCTTGGCGAGTTGCCATCGCACCGTCGTCGGGAGTGAATACAGGAATTGATTTCTTCCATTCATCATCGAATTGGTTGCTTTGGCAAGCTTCCAACTCACGAGCCGGACCAGGATATATTTTGCGATATTCTTCAAAAAGTGTTCGCCATTTTGCTTCAGCTTCTTCTCCGTCTTCTATTGCCCTGCGAAAATGCCCCAGCACTCCTTCTGAGATATAGAAACTCTTGTCCTGATCCCAGCCGAGATTCTTCTTGGTCAATTTCACCTCGTCCTCTCCTAAGGGTGAGCCGTGAGCTTCAGCCGTGTCTTGTTTGTTTGGGCTTCCGTATGCAATGTGAGTTCGAACTTTGATCAATGAGGGACGGTCTTTCACCTCTCGCGCAATCTCTATTGCATCCGCAATTGCCTTGATGTCATTTCCATCTTCGACGACCTGAACGTACCATCCGTATGCTTCAAAACGCCTCTCAGGATTCTCGCTGAATGCGAGATCCGTGCTTCCCTCGATAGATATGTGGTTGTCGTCGTAAAGATAGATGAGGTTCCCGAGCTTTAGATGCCCAGCAAGAGATGCCACTTCTGATGAAACGCCTTCCATCAAATCGCCATCACTCACTATTCCATATATACCATAGTCCACGATGTCAAAGCCCGAGCGGTTGTAACGCGCCGCTAGAAACTTCTGAGCAATCGCCTGGCCCACCCCATTCGCAAATCCCTGCCCGAGTGGTCCAGTTGTGGTCTCGATGCCGTGTGCGAGATCCGCTTCCGGATGTCCCGGCGTCTCGCTGCCAAACTGGCGAAAGTGTTTGATATCATCCAGAGACAAATCATAGCCGGTCAGATGAAGTAAACTGTACAACAACATGGATCCATGACCCGCAGAGAGAATGAAACGATCTCTGTTTTGCCAGCGAGGATTTCTTGGATTGTGTTTCAGGAATCGGGTCCAGAGAACGTATGCCATTGGTGCAGCACCCATCGGCATGCCTGGATGTCCGGACTTCGCTTTCTGGACTGCGTCCATCGTGAGCGTACGGATGGTGTTGATGCAGAGTTGATCAACATCAGATGCATCTTCTAGCGTAGTATTCATTGAGAGTTAACCTCTTGATAATGTTCTTTCGCCATCAAAGCACGATTCAAACGAAATACTGGTTCCAGTGTATGATTGTGATTTGTCCGGCGAGGGGAATCTGACTTGAAGGCGAGAAGATAGACAGGGGTATCCAATTGAATGCCCTTTCCAGCGGCGTTCAATTGAAGACCCCTACTTGACTTTGAGTCTTTCTGTCCTGAATCAAGCTCAGGATCACCAACTAACCCATGGCAACGAATGACGAATCCATTCTCAGCGTGTGGAACGACAATCGTCATACTTTCTGAATCACCACCGCCGTGCCATACGCCAAAACTTCCGTTACCCCAGATGCAACCTCATTCGCATCGTAGCGCATGGCGACAATAGCGTTGGCACCTATTGCCTGAGCATGCTGCATCATGATCTCAAATGCCTCACCTCGTGCTTTCTCGCAGAGTTCAGTGTACAGTGAGATGTTGCCGCCAAACAGGATCTGGATCCCCGCGCCAATGTTGCCAATGATGGAGCGAGAACGCACCGTGATGCCCCGAACAACGCCAAGGTATTTCGCTATCTTGTATCCCTCGAACTCGAAAGCGGTTGTCACCATTGAATGGTCCATAATAGTGTCTCCAGAGCATAATATGATTACTTCAATTTGAGTGATGCAATACTCTTCTCAAACGCTGGAAGGTACATGTCCCTCTGCGGTTGGTACCAGTTGAGCGTGATGCGAATAACCTTATCATTTTTCACAACGAAGTACACACGACTGCTGATCTGGGGAACACCGGGCGAATAGTTAATATAGAAAGCTTTGTTGCCGTCAATCTGTGTCGCCGTGGGTGTTCCTCTGTAAGTAGCCTTGTTCTGTTCGACAACTTTGTCAACGCTCAGAGCTTTGGCCCCGAAAACATCAATATGAATAGTACAGTCTTGGCGATATGCTCTCATTTCCATGACAAAATCATAGCTACCTTTCCGGGGAGATGTGAACTCAAAGTTGTCGGGGTAGCTGATGTCGAAATAGGGACTGCTATATTTCTCCATGGACTCTGATGGCTTCCATGCAACGCCTGTCGTGGTTCGTCGCAAGCTCGCCAACTTCACGGTCTTATACACTGCATCAAATGTCGGTCCGTACGCGTTGAACATTTCGTTGAAGCCGGCGCACTCAAGCGTATTGAGCAGACTATCTTTCACAGCCAAGATACGATAAGCATACATAGTCGTTTTTGCAGCCTGTTCAACCCGACCGGCGTAAGTGACTTTGACCGCTTCCATTCCCCCAAGGGCTGTAGGCTCCTCACCGCTGATCGTCCAACCGCTGGCTCTCAGGCTGTCCTTGAATTCCTTCGCACAATCGTTGACCGTCTTGCCTCCTGCTGAGTCAACCATCAACGTTATCTTTGCTCCAAGTGCACCTACCTGGAAAGGAGGATAAAACCGCGCTTCCGCCTCCTTTGAGGAGAAGAAGTACGCCTTGCCAATGTTCAGATTCTTGGACCAATCCTTGGGATATCCGATCTCGAAGTTGTAGAACGGATCTCGGTAGGTTTCAAGTTCGCCGACTGGTTTTACCTCCGCTTTCTTTGAACATCCAACTGACAGGAAGACAACGAGGCCAATCGAGGCTAGTAGGAGCCACATAGGATTGAGGGATTTCATTGCTCTGATCTCCTGGTTAAAGTTGTGGATTCGAGTTTTCCGAGTTTACGACCTAAGATATAAGATTTTTGATAAGAATCAACAGAATTGTGTGCGATTAGGTATTGTCCGTTGTTTGGCTCGTCACTTCAAAGACGAAAATGGAGAGATCAGTTTGGTTCAGAGCCTACTAGGCGCATGGTCAGCCAGTCGCATCCTTCAACTCTATCTCCCGCTGTCTTTACCTCAAGACAGTGATTGACAGCACGCTGCTTGCAGTCTGAAACAAAGAAAAAGCCCTCTGTCCAAAACAGACGGCTTTGTGTGGGCGGTAAGGGATTCGAACCCCTGACCTTCTGGGTGTAAACCAGACGCTCTGAACCAACTGAGCTAACCGCCCAATAACTAAAAGAGCGCGAGACGGGGATCGAACCCGCGACGTCCAGCTTGGGAAGCTGGCATTCTACCGCTGAATTACTCGCGCGTATATATAGAAAATATAAAACAATTGGGTGAGAAAAGCAAGAAGAATTAGCCGATATCTTACAGAGCTTGAGATAGAGGAGGATGTGATTCGGTGGTAGCTCCGGTCCAAGGCAACACATTGGTGGCTAAGAGGCAGAGCTTCTTCGCAATGTCAGGATCCAGGCTTGCCAATAACGAACCGAGATCCTCTGACTTCGTGCCGATGGCGCTAGAGGCACCACGCCACTTGAGCGCAACGCAGTTGAGCATGTGCGCAGCGCGAAGCCGAAGTGTGACGCTAATCCGAGCCTTGTATCAGCACTGCGGCGACAGAGAATTACAGGCTCGTTCTCTTGATTCACTCCGCCGTGCGGCATTGGTTACTCAACAAGATCGCTGCCCCACTGTGCAAGAAGCACCGCACCTCTGATCGTGTCAGTCCATAATCTTTCTCAAGAACGCAGGTTTGTCAGGATTCTCCTTGTCAATTTTCTGTTTGTACTCGTCATCGTCCATTGGCAACCGAATATTGCGCAACCTCACATCTATGCCCTTGCGAATGAATGTCGGTACATCTAGACCTTTGAGTTCGTGCATGTCCGTCGGAATATGGTCAATCACAACATGGGGCATTTTTGCTGACTTAGGCTCAACCATGGGCTTCCTGCCGAATCCAGTTGCAATCACAGTCACTCTCATCTCATCGGTGATATTCTCATCCACGACAGCGCCAAAGATGATGTGGGCATTTTCACCAGCAGTTTCGTAGATGATGTTCGCTGCTTCACTTGCCTCCATCAAAGTCATGTTCCTTCCGCCAGTGACATTGACCAGCACACCCTGCGCACCGGCGATCGAGACACCTTCCAACAGCGGACTCGAAATGGCGTTGTGCACTGCTTCGAGAGCGCGGTTCTCTCCTCTGGCAACACCAGATCCCATGATAGCATCGCCCATCTCACGCATGATCGTTCGAACATCAGCAAAGTCAACATTGATCAATCCTCGAACGGTGATCAGTTCTGCAATGCCACGAGTCGCATTGTGTAGAACTTGATTCGCCATTTCGAATGCTTCATACAGCGGCATGCTCTTGTCCACAATTGCAAGCAGCTTCTGATTCGGTATCACAATCAATGTGTCGCAGTGCTTTTTCATCTCACTGATCCCGTCCTCCGCTTGCTGCGCTCGCTTCTTGCCTTCCCACAGGAATGGTTTTGTCACTATACCCACGACGAGCGCACCAACATTCTTTGCAATGTTTCCAACCACGGGAGCACCGCCAGTGCCCGTTCCTCCTCCCATCCCTGCAGTCACGAAAACCATATCGCTACCCGTCAAGGATTGTGCAATCTCGTCTCGATCTTCCTCAACGGCTTTCAAACCAATGGACGGATCAGAGCCTGCACCAAGACCACGCGTAAGATTTTTCCCGACTTGGATTTTATGGGGGGCGCGGTTTCCCTCCAACGCCTGCACATCGGTGTTGACAGCAAAGAAATCAACTCCGCTGAGACCTTTGTCAATCATTCCATTGATGGCGTTCCCGCCGCCACCCCCCACCCCCACGACCTTGATCTTGGCAGCTTTGTCTGTCGAATAATCATACTCAATTGATATTTGAGTGGACACGGCTATTACTCCTACATTAGAGTTGCAGTGAATGTTAGATTGATTCTTAAGATCCTATATATGCAATGCTTCTGCAGCACACACTTGCATTGTTCATAGCTCTTCAAACCACGACCTTATGCGAGTGAATACGCTTCGCAGACCGCGGTTCTTCTTTTCCACGCCCTTGAAAGTCACCGCCGATTGGTTTCGATATCTGATGGCATGTAGCACCAAGCCAACACTAGTCGCAAAGATCGGATTTTCCACCTCTTTCACCAATCCTGCATGAAATCCAGTAGGGATGCCAATTTTGACTGGCATTCCAAGAATGTCGCGGGAGAGTTTATCAATACCTTTGATGAGTGCTCCACCCCCGGTGAGAACGGCACCGGCAAATAGGTGTCTTGAATAGCCCGAACGCTTGATTTCCAGCGCAACGATCTCGAGAATCTCTTCCATTCGTGGTTGAACAATCCGGCAGAGCAGGCTCTTGTTGATTTCAATCGGGCTGCGTCCCCCGATGCCAGGGATGCTGATTGTCTCATCGTCAACGATGTCCGGTAGATACGCATAGCCATATTCTTTCTTCAACCTCTCCGCCTGCTCCGTGAGAATGCCCAATCCCTTTCGAATATCGTCGGTCACGCGTTTTCCTGCAATGCCGATGACAGCTATGTGCCGAATCGTCCGTCCTTCAAAGATGGCGAGGTCTGTCGTACCCCCTCCGATATCCAGCAGCACCACGCCGACCTCTTTCTCCTCATCGTCAAGTACAGCGTAGCTGGAGGCAAGTGGTTCGAGAACTATGTCACTGACTTCAAGTCCGGCACGTTTCACGCACTTGAAGACGTTCTGTGCCGCGGTGATCAGCCCGGTGATAATGTGCACATTTGCTTCGAGACGAACACCTGACATTCCAACAGGATCATATACCCCGTCCTGTCCATCAACGATAAACTCCTGGGGAATTACATGAATAATTCTTCTGTCGGAAGGCAGGGCGACTTTCTTGGTGTCCTCAATCAATCTGTCAACATCTTTTTGCGTGATTTCATGCTCGGGATTGCTGATCGTGATGACCCCACGGCTTTGGAAACTCTGAATATGATCACCAGCAATGCCGACGATCACCGGGTTTATCGGAATACCTGACTGCGCTTCGGCTTCCTCGACCGCTCGCTGAATCGAAAGAACAGTCTTTTCAATGTTCGTCACAACGCCTCTTGTTAAGCCATCGGTGGGGCTGCGCCCAACGCCGAGGACGTTGATGTGATTCTCGTCGTCAGTGGCAACAACCAATGCGCATACTTTCGTCGTTCCAATGTCAAGCCCTACAATAGTGTCACCCATAGCAGGTGTCTCTTGATTGAGGGATGTATCTAGTGCTGCCCAGCGTTTTGATCTGCGGGCAGAAGTGATAGTGTCTCCTTTGCCGGTCCACTCGTCGCCCAACGCACAACTACTTGCTTGTCAAATCTAAGATCCACATACGTGATATTTTCCGGTCCTTGACTTCTCGCGTGTTGTTTTAGAAAGGCATCAAGGTATACCATCTTCCGTCGAACCTCTCCTTCGCCGAAGATAATCGGCAAACCTGACTGTGTGGAGTAGATCAAGATATCGCTCCCGTCGTTCAAATTGACCTCAGAGATGAAATGATAAAGCTCTTCATCAACTTCCTTTGCCACGGAGAATATTTCCAGCGCAGCTTGAAGCCTCGCGGATTCTATCTTCTCTCCGGGTATCACATTGATCGGGGGCTTCATTCCGCTGATGATCGGGAGATCGAATACTTCCTTTGAACTTGTATGCGGCAAGAGGTATCCCTCTTGATCCACGTACAGTAGGTTTATGTTGCTAAGTATAGCTACAGGTCTCCGCTCATCCACCATTATTCTCAACGTCGAAGGGAATTCACGATTGATTGCGACATCTTTGATGAAAGGCTGCTTCAGGATGTTTCCACGCATGAGCCCCACATCCAAGTCACAAAGCCCCAACGAGTCAGCGACATTTGCCAATTCGAGTATCTCATTATCAGATAAGATACTGTTTCCGTCAACGTCAATCTGACTGATACCCAACGAATGTCTCCATCTGTTCGCAGCAAACCCGAGAAACGCCAATGCGATCAAAACGATACAGAAGATCGCGGCAAGATGGAACCCACGACTGTCTTGAACATCATATTGCTCTCTCCGCTCTCCCATTGGTAGTCTCTTCGTATGTGGTAGTGCCGAATCCGATGAGTCTCACTTCTAGCTCAAGATTGATGTTGAACTGATCAAGGATTCTCTGATGAATCATTTCTATTAGCTCTAAGACATCCTTCGCTGATGCCTGCCCTCTGTTGACAATGAAGTTCGCGTGTCGTTCAGATACCTCTGCTCCTCCCACCGTCAATCCTTTCAATCCACAAGCCTCGATCAGTCTGGCAGCACGATCCCCTGGAGGATTCTTGAAAACGCTTCCTGCGTTGGGAAAATTCACAGGTTGGGTTTCATTGCGTTTCCGTATGAGTTCATTTCTGACTCTCTTCAGTTCTTCCTTTTCCCCAGAAGGAAGACTGAATCTCGCTCTCACGATGATATCTTGCCCCAAGTCTGACTTCCTATAACGGAAGCCCCCCTCCTCCTTCTTGATCTTCTTAAACGAAGATCCACGGAGAATTTCGACCTCCACTAGATAGTCGGAGATTTCACCGCCATAGGCGCCGGCATTCATCATGATGGCTCCACCGAGTGTTCCCGGAATTCCCGCCAACATCTCTGTCCCGCGAAGACTGTGCTCAACACAGAAATCAACAAACTGCGAAAGTCTCACTCCTGCACCCGCATCAACCATGTCCCCTTCAAGACCAATGTCAGCAAACCCCTGCGCCAGACTGATCACCGCCCCCCGATATCCCTTATCGCTTACCAGCATGTTGCTCCCGCTGCCAATGACGATGTACGGGAACGCCTGTTGGTGAAGATACTGAACAACCTGAAGAAGATCCTCTTTGTCCTTCGGTTCAAGATAGTAGTCTGCTGGACCGCCAATTCGAAATGTCGTAAATCTTGCTAACGGTTCGTTCAACGATATCTTTCCACCAAAGAATCTTTGTATCTCCTCGAGTATAACCATGTTCACACATCAGATAAAGGTTTCCAGCTAGTTGATAGGCTGAGCAACGTCTCTCATTGTTGATGCTGCCTCTGGCATCCTCAGCTATGAGCAGTTGCTGCAGATTTCGATGCTCGTGACATAGCCTACTGAGGCTGCCCAGCTTTCGCCGCCAGTCTCAAGACGGATTGAGCAATCCTGAGAGCTGCATCTGGCTTGCTTAGTTTCGAACACTGTCGGCTCATTGCTCTTCGCTTCTCATCGTCATCCATCAGTCGTATCAAGCTATCTTTAAGCATCGTGTCCAGTTCATTATCAAGGATCATCTCTGCAGCACCTGCCTCCACCACCGCCTTTGCGTTCTCCACCTGGTGGTTTGCTGCTGCATACGGATATGGGACAAGTATTGCGGGAACTCCACGCTGCATTAGCTCTGCTATCGTAGTTGCCCCTGCCCGACACAGCGCGAGATCACAGGCAGCATAAGCGTAGTCAATCTTTTCAATGAACTGACCAACCCAGATGTTAAAGCCAAATGGTACACATTTGGATTTGACCGTGTCGTAGTCAGCAGCCCCGGTTTGCCAAATGATCTGAACGTCGTGCGCAATCACATCGTCTAATAGCTTTGAGACCGAGCGGTTGATTGAAACAGATCCTTGGCTACCTCCGGTCACAAACAACGTTTTCTTGCTCGTGTGAAGCTGGAAGTACCTCAGCGCATCGTGCTTCTCCACCATCTCTACTCTTCGCACTGGACTGCCACTCAATCTCAGATTGTCTTGCCTCTTGAAGTACCTCCTTGAATTTTCAAATGCTATGTGTACCTCACTCACCCTTGAAGATAGCAGGCGAGTCGTGACCCCCGGATAGCTATTGTGATCCTGAATGAGCGTCGGAATCTTCAAGAGCGTCGCAACGAAGAGCACCGGTCCACTGACAAATCCTCCTGTCCCGACCACAACGTCGGGTCGAAATCTCCTGATGATGCTGAGCGATTGAAAAAGAGATACGACAAGCTTCCGCGGGAAGATGAGATTCCTCAGTGTCAAACGCCTGCTGAAGCCGCTAATCCAAATTGTCTGAAAGCTGAAGCCACTACGGGGCACAGCGCTCGCTTCAATTCGACCTTTGGTTCCGACGAATAGAATCTCTGCTTCAGGCTTCATCCGCCTAACTTCATCCGCAATAGCCAGAGCCGGAAACAAATGCCCTCCTGTTCCTCCACCTGCAAAGATGATTCTCACGCAAGCTACTCTTGTTCAATAAATATCGGATTGTCGCTGTGTAACTCAGAAACCCAAACGAGGACTTTCAGTCGTAAGATACCAACCGTAGGCTGGCACGGATCTTCACACCATCATCTGAACGAGCGTTTGCAGATACCGAAATGAACCTGTCCTGACGACAGGTCAGGATTCGGCGTGACCAGAGACGACTTTCTAACAAAGAGCTAACTGTACACTCTAGGCGACTGGGACTCTTGGATAGACTCAGGCTTGCGTTGAATCCTAGATCGTACGCCCGTTTGTGTCGAGATGTTTAGCAACACTCCAATTGCAAACGCCGTGAATACGATAGACGTCCCTCCATAGCTCACCAACGGCATTGGGAGACCGGTCGTTGGAAGCAATCCACACGTCACCGCAGCAGTCACCAGAGCATACAGAGAGATAGAGCAGGTGATACCCAGTGCAAGATACCTTCCCAAATCATCGGAGGCATGTTTTGCGATTTTCATTCCTCGTATCATGATGAGACAAAACACGGCGAGAATTGCAGCCGCACCGATGAAGCCGTATTCCTCGCCAACGATAGCATAGATGAAATCGCCGTACGATTCAGGAAGGAAGAAGTTTCTTTGCTTGCTCTGCCCAAGACCGATCCCCCAGAGTCCACCGTTCCCCATTCCAATGATTGCCTGATGAACTTGATAGTGCGGATCTCCGCCGCCTTGCGACACATTCTCTTCCATCCCCAAGTACGAAAACAGTCGGTTCAATTGATATTTAACTTTCATGGCGTGGACTGCCATCAGTGAAAGCCCAATCACCACCGTGGTCACAAGATGCAGGATCCGTGCACGACCTGCAAAGAGCATCATCATACTGATGGTGAAAATGAGTGCTGCCGAACTCAGGTTCGGCTGCACTAACACTAATCCCGCAACGACGACTGCCCAGACCACGATGGGCAGATATCCGTGAATCCAGTCCGTGATGTATTCTTGTTTCTTAGCAATCAAGACTGCAAGGTGAAAGACCAACGCAAAGCGCGCGAAGTCGGATGGCAGAAAGCTCAGCACGCCTAAATGTAACGCGCGAACCGGTCCTTTGACGACATTACTGCCGCTGACAGCAACCACAAATAATATAATAACGGCGACGACCAACACCGGCAAGCTGATCTTCTTATAGAAATGGTAATTGATCTTCAGTCCGACGAACAGAGCGATAATGCCAAGAATCACTCTCACGGCGTGGGTACGAAAGAGATAGTTCGGATCTCCGAATTTCTCGCCAGCAAACGTCGAGCTTGCACTGTACACGACGCACACGCTAAACGCCATCAACACCAGTGCAGAGATGAACACGTACAGATCAATATGCCCGGTGCGGTCATTCATGTTCCAAGAGCGTTGACCAAATACTTGAACTCCGTGCCACGCTGCTCGTAGCCATCAAACATATCGAAACTAGCACATCCGGGTGAAAGCAGCACCACATCACCAAGTTCAGCAATGTCGGCAGCCATCCGAACCGCTTCCTGCAGCGAACGTGACTTTATGACCTGCGTCTTGTCGTGGAACGCTTCATACATCGTCTCAGCTGCTTCACCGATGAGCAACATCGCTTTGACTTTACTTCTCACCAGATCAAACAGCTTGGTGTAGTCGTTCCCTCGGTCGCGACCACCTGCAATCCAGACGATCGGTTCGCTGAAGTTTTCCAGTGCATACCAGACAGAATTGACGTTGGTGGCTTTGGAGTCATTGATATATCGAATACCGTTCAGATCACGAACGAACTCCAACCGATGTGCAACACCCTCAAATCCTTGCAGGCTTTCTCTGATGACTTCCTTTTTGATTTCAAATGCACGCGCAGTCAGTGTTGCAGCAAGCGAGTGGTGGAGATTGTGATTACCTCGTACCCTGATTTCGTTCATGTTACTGATGTTCTCCTCTGATTTGCTTAAGTTACACACAAGGGCGTTGTGGTCTATGAATGCACCTTCTTGAAGCTTGTGCTTCGCGCTGAATGGCAGTTTCCTGGATGCCGCGTCTTTCACCAGCCGCTTGATGATCTCATCGTCATCATTATAGATTAGAAAATCTTCCTCTGTTTGATTTCTGAAAACCTTCCCCTCAGAAGCAGTGAGTTCTTCCAAGCTGGAATAACGATCAAGGTGGTCTGGGACGATACTTGTCAGCACGGCAATCTTCGGCTTGAACCGTTCAGTATCCTCCAACTGAAAGCACGCAACTTCGATGATCGCGACACCGCGTACGTCCACGTCGAGGACGTGATCCGAGAACGGCAATCTGATATTTCCTGCGACCACCGCCGGAATCCTTGCGCGCCGAAATATCGCACCGATGAGCGAGCTTGTTGTTGCCTTTCCGTGAGAGCCCGTGATCGCAATGATCGGTCCCTCACAGAACCAAGATGCCACTTCCACCTCGCTGAGGACCTTAAGCCCAACAGCTTTGGCTTTTCTTACGATGTAAGCGTCCGAAGGAAAGCCAGGACTGACGACCAAGTAGTCAGCATCAAGTATCCGCTCCGTATCACCATTGAATCCATAGCGGATGCCGAGCTTCTCGAAGTCCTCTGCGGTGCGCTTGATGTCTACGACCGATTTCCTTTCGCTCACCAAGACATCCGTCCCGATTGACTTCAGAAGTCTCGCAACAGCTATGCCACCTTGGTCTCCCCCAATAATGGAGAACCTTTTGCCTCGCATCTCTTGTACGTTAATGCCCTGATCCATGGCAAAGGAAGCTCTCGCATTTGATACTACCGAACCTTGAACGTCGTCAGGCTCAGTATCGCCAGCAGGATCGCAACGATGTAGAACCGCATCACGATCTTTGGCTCCGACCATCCTATCATCTCAAAGTGATGATGTATGGGAGCCATTCTAAAGATCCTTCTCCCCTGACCGTATTTCTTCCGTGTATATTTGAAATAATACCGCTGGATGATCACCGATAGCGTCTCGGCAAGAAAGATGCCTCCCAGAATTGGAAGGAGCAGTTCCTTCTTTATCAAGATACACAAAGTACCCAGAGCGCCGCCCAATGCCAGCGATCCCGTGTCTCCCATAATCACTTGTGCGGGGTAAGCATTGAACCAAAGAAAGCCGAGCGAGGCACCAGCCAGTGCCGTACAATATATTGTCAATTCCCCATTGCCCGGGAGATGTATGATATGAAGATAGCGACTGAACTCCGCATGTCCCGAGATGTAGCTGATGACCGCCAGAGCAAGTGTAGCAATCGCCACGGTTCCAATAGCCAGTCCGTCCAGACCGTCCGTCAAGTTCACAGCATTTGATGTGGCACTGATGATGAAAATCACCATCGGGATATAGAAATAAGAGAAATCGAATTCCAGGTTCTTGAAGAAAGGGACTGTTGTAATGGAATTGATCCCTTTGAATTCCGGTGAAAAGTAGAGAACGGAACCGACAATGAGACCGATGCTGATTTGTCCGATGATCTTGTACTTGCCAATAAGCCCTTCTGGTAACTTCTTGACAACCTTAAGGTAGTCATCAACGAATCCAACGATCCCTAACCACAGCGTGGTGATTACAATCAATATTACATAGGTGTTCTTCAGATCTGCCCAGAGCAATGTTGGAAGCAACACGGCGATGAGGACAATCAAGCCGCCCATTGTCGGCGTGCCTGCTTTCACCAGATGCGTTTTCGGCGCAGCGAGTTTTGCCGTTGCACCGATCTGCTTTGCCTTCAATTTCCTTATGATCATCGGTCCAATCCAAAAACTTATTAGCAGTGCAGTAACTGCCGCGGCTGCCGCTCGAAATGTAATGAAGCGAAAGATATCGAATCCCGGCGGGTGCACAAGTTTGTTAAGGTAAACGCCTAAGTAGTAAAGCATCTAATATCCACGCTGTGTGTGTGAATTTCTTTTACTTTCCCTGCGAAGGCTCACTCCTTCAACGGAATTTCTCTGTGTCTCTGAGTACGACTGCGCCAGTGTGTCTAAGATACTGTTTTCGGTTTCTGAGAGCGCAACCTTTCAATCAGAGTATTCGTCACTTCTTCCATCCTCATCCCCCTCGAACCTTTGATCAGCACAATGTCACCTTTCTCGACTATCTTGCACAACTGATCCGACAGACTGCGTTTGTCCCCAAAATGATACGTACATGGGACCTTCCCTTTTGCCGCCACAGCCATGAATTTTGATTCTGGACCAAATGCAAGTAGATAGCCGAATCCATAATCCGCAACCTGCAAACCGATTTTTCTGTGCTCTTCACGGCTGTGTGCGCCAAGCTTCAACATATCGCCCAACACCACTATCTTCTTTCCCTGGCATTGCATACTCCTCAGGGTGTCAAGCGCCGCGGTAGTTGAGTCGGGGTTAGCATTGTAGGTGTCGTTGAGTATCGCTATCTTACCGACTCGCAGAACCTCCATCCTTTGAGTGCTTGAAGGAAAGTCCTGCAACGTTGACTTAATCGAACCGATCCCCAAGCCAAACTCAAGACCAACTGCTGCTGCTGCAAGGGCACTGTAGATATTGTGTTTGCCTGATGCTTGAAGCGTAGCTTGGAACTGCTTCGCCCGCGCTTTGCTCGTGACTGCAAGGCTCGGCTGGGCTAGTTCATTCATACCCAAAAATTTGCCAACAACATCACTTCGAGAGTTGAAACCATACCTCAGTTTCTTTCTGAGTATCCTGCTGTGGTCCACAATCCATTTGTCATCGTAGTTCACAAAGGCAAAACCATTCATTCTGGAGTCTGCCATCCATCGGAACAGCTCTGCTTTTGCCCTCGCGACACCTTCAAGTGTTCCAAAGAATTCCAGATGTGCACGCGCGATATTGGTGACGAGTCCGTGCGTCGGTTCAACAATCCTGCATAAGGATTCAATCTCGCCGAAATGGTTTGTCCCCATCTCGAGCACTGCAACCTCGTGATCTGAACTCAGTCGGAACAGCATCAACGGCAATCCAATCTGATTATTCAGATTCCCCTCGGTCTTCAACACTTTGAATCGCCGAGAGAGAATTGCCGCAACCATTTCTTTGGTCGTCGTCTTTCCATTGCTTCCGGTGATCGCAAGTACGGGCACATCGAACTTTCTCCGGTGGATGTTTGCAAGCTCACCGAGGGCTTGAAGCGTGCTGCCGACAACGACGATGGACCTGTCAGGGAATTCATGCGCGTGCTTTAAGTACCACTCTCGTTCGACAACCGTCAGCACAGCACCTTTGTCGAACGCCTTGCTAACGAAATCATGACCATCAAATCTCTCACCGCGAACTGCAAAGAAGATTTCCCCCTGTCTTACTGTTCTTGAATCAATTGAGACTCCCCTGACCGCCTTCCCCTCCAACCGGTTTAGGTTTTGCGCAACATGGTATCGAAGGCGCTGCACATCTTCCAGCGTTATTCTTGCCATCAGGATAAGTTTCAGTGTAAGCTGGCACTTTCAATGCTTTTGGGCTTGCAGTACAGAGTGCACCTGGCTCCAAATTTCACTTGCTCGCCCGGAAAAGGTGATTGGCTAACTACTATCCCCGTTCCAAGTGCTATGGCTTCTATGCCACCGACGGTCAACCGGTTCACCGCTCGTCGCAGACTTGTTCCTCTCACGTCGGGCAATACAATGTATCCGTCAGCCAGTGCTTCCTCATCTGTTAGAATCATCAAATGCACGACGCCGTTCTTCTCCAGTTTGGCACCAGGCTCAGGCGATTGGCGAACAACAATGGCACTGGCTGCAACAGTTGATCTATCAGTGATTCTCTCGGTTTTCAACCCGCGATTTTCCAATACCTTCTCCGCCATTTCCACCCGGAGCTGACACACATCTGGGACGGCGATAGACTCTTGGTTGTTGGCTTCTAAGAAATTCTCCTCACGCCTTTTGATCAGCAGTCCGGAAGTGTTGATGATCCGTTCTGCAATGTTTCTGAAAATTGGTGCCGCTACCTTGCCGCCCGTACATCCTCTCTGGGGAGAATCCAGCAACACGAGACAAACGATCTGGGGATCATCTGCTGGAAAGTATCCCACAAATGACGCCGAATATCTATTGGTGTACCTCCCGTTCTCAAGTTTGCGAGCCGTTCCCGTCTTGCCGGCGATTTTGATTCCATCAATGTGCGCCGCCACACCTGTACCTTCTTCAACAACATCGGAAAAACACTCCGTCATGATAGCAGCTGTTCTTTCTGAAACGACTCGACGAACTACCTGCGGTTGCGCTTCCTTCACAACATTTCCAGCCTCATCAATCTCTTTCTTGATGAGGTGGGGTCTCATCATCACGCCCTTGTTGGCAATCCCACAGTAAGCACTCGCCATTTGGACCGCCGTCACAGCGAGTTCATAACCAAACGCCATCGTGTTTAAGGTTGCGCCTGACCACTCAACTGGTTTTTTCAGTTCTCCTCGCGCTTCACCCGGAAACTCAATGCCCGTTGCAATCCCAAAACCGAAGTTGCGAGCATACTTGTAGAACAGCTCGGCGCCAAGTCCATCGGCGACTTTCGCCATGCAGATGTTACTCGAGAATGCAACTGCTCGTTTGAATGTCAACCAACCATGAGGATGATCGTCCCTTATCGTTCTCTGTTTTGTCTTGAAGACTCCCCACTCAGCAAAGATTGAATCACCGATCGTTCTCTTGCCTTCTTCGATAGCTGCAGAGGCAACGACGATCTTGAAGGTCAACCCGGGTTCAAACATATCGGTGATGACTCTGTTTCTGTTGACCCTTTGTTCATACTGAGAAAAGTTATTGGGATCAATGCTCGGATAGTTTACCATGGCGAGTACTTCGCCCGTCTTCGGCGACATGATGACAGCCAATCCTGCCTCAGCCTCGTATTTCTCCACCCCCTTCGCAAGTTCCTCCTCGGCAATTGATTGATACACGAGATCAATCGTCAACACGACGCTGATGCCGTTGATGGGTTCTATTCGAGGATAGTCTGCACTCGGACGACATCGCCCTAGACCATCCCGCTGCATGACCACATAACCTTCTTTCCCGGCAAGTTCTTCATTCAGCGCAAGCTCCATCCCGCTCCTACCAGTGTCATCAGCGCTTACAAATCCAAGGACCTGCCCGGCAACACTGCCATAGTGATAGAGCCGTTTTGGATCATTAAGTTTGATGACTCCCCCATAGCTCCACGGCTCCAGTTGCTTCACCTGAATAGGCGTCGCTGTCTTCTCGAGCACCACGTATTTGGTTTCCTGGCTCAACCTCTCCATATAGTAATCTACCGCTGTCCCAAAGACGCTTGAGAACTTTTGCGCCACAACCTTAGCATCTTTAACAATGTGCGGATCAGCCGCGAAGGTCACACTGATCGAATTCGATACGAGCAGATTCATCTGTTGATCAAATATGTGACCTCTCGTTGCCTTCAGTGGGACTTTGCTTTCATATTGCCTTATAGCCAACTCCTTGTAAATCGCCGCATCCTTGACCTGAATGACAAACAATCTCGCTGAGAGAGCGACTAAGCCGAGAGCAAAGAGAATCATCAGTGTGTAGATACGCCAGCATTGCTCCTGTCTTGCTTCAGCAAGGTAAGGGGCGCTATGTTTTGGTCCATTCAGCATTCTAGTGTGGTTGAAGAGTCGACTTGTCTATTTCCAACGATGTGGGTTGCTGTTTAAGATATATCATCTGCAGCTTTTGGCTTGCGATCTGACCTATGCGATCTGAAGATGAAAGCTTGTGAACCGTCGCTGTGAGCGCTGCATTTGAACTACTAATTTTCTCGTGTTCGACCTTAAGCTCGCTGATTTCGACAACAAGGGCATTGATGGCAATGGTGTTGCTGGTGTAGATGACGATTGCTGTGACGAGAACAAACAACAATAGGATGACATTGAAGATCGAGAACCGCCTGCCGCGTGTGCTCTCTCTTGGTGCTATTTTGACAAAGGTGCCCATCTCTTCGCTCCTTCAAATGGATTTGCGGCAATGGTAGGGATTCATACTCTCTCGGCTGCCCTTAGCTTAGCGCTTCTGGAGCGCGGATTGTTCATTGTCTCCTGACTTGAAGGAATGAGACAGTTGCGAGTTAGTACTCTCAGTCGTGTCTGTTTGCCGCATACACACTGGGGGAAGCCTGGCGGACAGGTACACGCTAATGATTCAAACCTGAAGAAATCCTTTACGATTCTGTCTTCGAGTGAGTGATATGATATTACGACAATTCTCCCGCCTTTCTCCAGCACAGAGAGTGATTTCGTTAACACCTGCCTCAGATTGTCTAACTCGCTATTGACCTCAATCCTTAGGGCCTGGAAAATTCTTGATAATGTCTTGTTCAAATGGTGATGTGGAACAGTGGAACTGACTACGCGGGCTAGTTCTTGAGTTGTTGCGATATCCTTCGTTTTTCTATATTGGATTATGGTTTTCGCCACAGTCTTTGAATTCTTCTCCTCGCCATACTCGAAGAAGGTCCTTGACAGATCTTTCTCTGAATAGGCATTGACAACAGACTGCGCATCCATATCCTGCGTCTGATCCATTCGCATATCAAGTCTACCCTCCAGCCGATAACTGAATCCTCTCCTTTGATTGTCTATTTGACGCGAGGAGACTCCTAGATCGAGCAGCAGTCCGGAAATTTGTTTGATACCTAACTCGGAAAGAACAGATAAGAGATCTGCGAAATTCGTCTTCTTCAGTGCGACGCGATGTCCAAACTCCTTTAGTCTTTCGGATGAATATGTTAAAGCTTCCGCATCAACATCAATGCCGATCAGTGTTCCATCTTCCGAAAGAGAGTTCAAGATCTTCTCAGCGTGCCCTCCTCCTCCTAATGTTCCATCAATGTAGATTCCAGATTTGTTGCTAATCAGAAAGTTGATGACCTGGTCAGCGAGAACAGGCGTATGGTAAAAGTCCGACATGTCCCCCCTCAGTTCCTATCCAGTTGTTCTCATTCCCATCACAGTCTCAGCAATCATCTCATAACTCTCTTCCTGGGTACCGACGTATTCATCAAAGACTTTTGGATTCCAAATCTCGATTCGTTCAAGAGCTCCGATGATGAGCACTTGGTTTTCAATCTGTGCAAAATCAAGAAGAGGTTTGGGAATAGTTATCCTCGCCTGTCCATCTAACGGGACGTCTGTCGCCCAGCGAAGAAGCATTCGGATGAAGTATCTGGGCTTCTGTTCATACGTGTTGAGATGTTGCCGCAGAATGTTCTCGAGCTTGTTCCACTCGTCCAACGGATATGCGAACAGACATTTGTTGATGCCCCGAGTGATAACGAACGTTTCCTTTGCGTCCGGTGAAAGATTCTTGCGCATCTTGGAAGGAATATTCACTCGTCCTTTGGCATCGACTGCATATATCTCACTGCCTTTGAGCGATGACATTTTGAAAGACCTATTGAGTTTCCCGACTGAGGATTAGTCTGGATTTCTTCTCTTATGTAGCGTCGGCAACAGATTGTTCCGAACAAATGAAACAGAAACGATGCAGACGTTTTGCCATCAGTGATGCGAGCAAGAACTCACCGTAACCGAAATGGCAACGCACCGTTTAGCAGCTGTCATTATTTGTCAAGATTTCTAATGCTGGTGTTCGAAACTACGCTGCCCGAGTCTGGAACGTAGCCAACCGGCGAAATCCTGGTTGCACCTGGTGGTGTCGTCTGGAGAGAATGCTATCCCCAGAAGCAGTGAGTCCTCGCGATCCGCGAGTTGCGACAGCGGAACCAGGGTCACCGCATTTGAAGACCACCAAGTTGATCTTAGTGACATGAGTCTGTCTCACAAGTTGACGCTTTCTCTGAGAGCGTTCGGAGTCTGAACTCATAGATAGTCTCGAATTTGGCTACCCACTTTTCCCCACTTCGTCCCCAATTTAACCTTTTCGAAATCCAATGTCAAGAGGAAAATGCTTTTTTTCTTTTTTTTATCTCTCAAGCAGTGCAAGAATGGAACTCCCGTTCTCACCCTCTCCCCTCTGAAGTAATCCGAGTCTTTGGGAATGGCTTACTTCCCAGTTGAGAACAGCCGAATGTTTGCGCCGGCACATGATTCGCCACCGGCTGATCTCGTGTTGCATGATTCTTGTGGCGTGCCTTTCGAACGGCGATTTCGGATTTGAATCTGCCCGTCGCTTGGAAGCAATTTGAAGCCAGCAAGACATTGGGCCTAAGCAGATACCGCTCCCATCGTCTGACCAGACAACAATGCACTTTGGCGATGTGAACCGATGTTGATGTGGGACAGAACGGTTTAGAACTCCGACACGCTTTCATCGCGTAGTGCAGAGTGTTCTAATTGAGTTGCGCTGAAGCGTCTGCAAGCGAAGGGCATCTCGTCGTGCGTAGACGGTTGACCGAAGTTACACCAAATGAAGTGGAAATCGGATCTCTCAATCCCAATTTCACCGACTCCCCGACAATCCTGATAGAGCATCCGAGGAATTCTCACACGGAGGAGAATCCACGAAGAATTGAGATCCACCATTCACCTGGTCGTGAATCTTGATCGTGTCACTGCGCTTAGGCACAACATGAACATTCAGCAATCACAGAAGCGCAGAACCGACGTCTAATAGGAAGACGTCATCACAGGAGGGACATCATGATTGCATGAATAGACTATGACTTTTTCCTGCACAGTTGCAGTTGCCAACAGATCGCCCTTTGATCAGCCGACGGTGTCATATCGAAGCATGGGCAAAGTCAATCCTTATTCTCGCTACTGCCCATTGACGCCTTTGGTGCCGCTCGGGGTTAGCAGGAAGAGGAAACGCGAATTGACGAGGATGATTAGAGGTAGGAGAAATCACTAGCGGCATGGAAGAGAAGATGCAGACTCGAGCCAACGAAGTCAGCAATGGCAAGACCTATCACCAACGTGCAGGAGCCTAATAGATTGCAGTTGCATTTCGTGAATCTCCATTCCTATTCTCTTATGCGGACGGGCATAGAGGAGGATGAGAAGTCCAATTTCGTTCTGAGAAGAATCACCACATGCTATTTGGTTTCAGCAACATTGATCCAACAGCGTTCTCTGTGACTGAGCAGCACAGCATCTAGAACTTGCTGGCAGTGCAAGCCATCCTCGAAATTCGCGTGAAATGTATTCGTGATGCCCGCCAGGTTCTCAACGATGTCTTTCACCGTATTAATGAACGTATGTTCATAGCCAACAATGTGCCCCGGAGGCCAGTAGCCAGCGATGTACGCATGTTCAGGCTCAGTCACCAGAATCCTTTTGAAGCCCTGCTCAAATCGTGGTTCCGTAGCATCAAAGAACTGGAGTTCGTTCATTCGTTCAAAACTGAACATCAAGGTTCCATTGCTTCCATTGATTTCGATCTGGTTTCCATTCCGATGCCCATTGGCAAAGCGAGTCGCCTCGAATGTTCCGACCGCCCCGTTGTTGAACTTCGCCAAGAACAGTACCGCATTGTCCACATCCACCTTGCCCATTTTCCCACTGACTCTTCTTGCATTAACCCTGCCGCCTGATTGCTCGATAGGACGTTCCTTGACAAACGTCACAGCATGTCCGCACACCTCAGTAAACTCTGTTCCCAAAAGAGACCGAGTTAGATCAACGATGTGGGCATTTAAATCGCCGTGAGCACCTGAACCGGCAACCTTCTTCTGCAGGCGCCACACCAGCGGAAAGTTGGGATCCATGATCCAATCCTGCATGTACGCTGCACGCACGTGATACACTGTTCCTATACGCCCTTCATCTATGAGTCGTTTCGCCAAGCAGAGCGCAGGTACGCGGCGGTAGTTGAACCAGACGTAGTTGGGCACTCCGGCTCTCTTCACTGCCTCGACCATCGCTCTCGCTTCAGCAACGTTCATCGCAAGAGGTTTTTCACAGGCAACAGCCTTGCCCGCCTCCGCCGCGGCAATGCTGATTTCCGCGTGACTGTTGTTGGGCGTGCTGACATCAACAAGGGTGATCTCGCCATCTTGAATAGCTTCTCTGTAATTTGTAGCCGAGTATCTCCATCCCCAGCGCCTAGCCATATCTGCCACAGCAGACTTGTCGCGACCAACAAGCGTGTGCATCACCACTTGACACGGGAGATCAAAGAATCTGGGTGCGCTGAGGTAGGCGTGGCTGTGTGCCTTTCCCATGAACTTATATCCGATCAAAGCTACGTTGATTGTGTTATTAGACATATGCATAATCCCTTTACATCATTTGTGGTATATCGTTGACCGCTGCAAGTGAAGCCTCAAAGAAACCTACACAAAATCTCTCTCAAAATCAACTCCGGTCGTTGCAGAACGTCATCATGCCTGGAATGATCAGTTGCTTTTTTCAGAGAATTCGTTATCTTCTTATCTGGCTTGATCACATCAAGCCAGGAAATTCATGCGCAATGTTGACACTCCGAATCCAAGATTCACATGGTTTGCGTTGCAGTCGGAATAGTCGTTCGGGATAATCGCGTCCTCATCTGTCAACGCCGCAAGAACTCGCGATACGGATTGAAGTGGGAGTTTCCCGGCGGCAAAATCAAACCACGGGAGACACCTGAGGAGTGTCTTGTGAGAGAATTGCAGGAAGAGTTGAACATCAAGGCGAAGACTGACAGCCTTTTTTGGCGCGAGCGACACACATATCCGGACGGAGCCTCGTTTGAGATCTTCTTCTTCTTGATTACCGAGTTTTCAGGCACGATGAAAAACCGTGCCTTCGAAGACATCCGATGGGTAGAACGAAGCCGATTGCACGAATTCGATACACTAGAAGGCAACGCCCAGATCATCAAACTGCTAGCGGAGGATACACATTGGAAAGAATGATTCGTGGCATGAGACTCAACCAGAAAGGACACATTCAGAGAAGCAAGGGCATGCTTGCTCGGAGACTTCTTCGATGGTATCGGACGCACGGACGCAGTCTGCTCTGGCGTCAAACCGATGGTGTATATGAAATCCTCATTTCGGAAATCATGCTGCAGCAGACGCAGGTCAATCAGGTACTGGTCAAGTATCGCAAATTCTTGAAGCGCTACCCAACACTCAGATCATTAGCCAGAGCGAAAACAAGCGAGGTCATCCGTGCATGGGCGGGTATGGGCTACAACAACCGTGCAGTCCGATTGCAGAGACTTGCTCGGCTGGTTCTTGACGAGTATCATGGCAAGATTCCAGCAACTGAAAGCGAGCTTCTGAGACTTCCTGGCATTGGAAGGTATACTGCGAACGCCTTGTTATGCTTCGCCTTCAAACGAAATGTTGCGGTGGTGGATGTGAATATTCGCCGCGTCCTTTCACGACTGCTACGGAGCTGCAGCTCGACCGAATACTATGGAACTGAGAACGACATCTGGGAAGCTGCAACATTGCTTCTCCCAGAAAAGCTGGCATATAGTTGGAACCAGGCTCTGATGGATTTGGGTGCAACCGTTTGTACCGCACGCAGGCCGACATGCAGTCGGTGCCCGCTCAAACGTTGGTGCCGTTCATCGCATCTGGAATCACAGGGATCGAATAAGCAGAGCCTCGGTCGAAGAAAGCGAAAGGATGAACCGAGCTACGACGGTATTCCGAATCGCCTCTATCGTGGACGGATTCTTGAGTCTCTTCGGCGGAATCGTTCCGACAAACCAGTCTCAGCCATGGCAATTGGCAAACGCATAAAAGAGAACTTCCGATCAAGTGATGGACGCTGGCTCCGCTCGCTGCTCTCCCGGATGCAACGCGACGGGGTGGTGCGAGTTCTGCAAGGAGGAAGAGAAGTCAATCCTACCAAAGCAAGTGGAAGCATCATGATAGCATTGCCAGAATGACCAATAAGCTCAGCAATGCTCAGTGATCTTGAGCGCAATCATGTCTTGCCTCAGGGGCACCAGCTTTGTTGTCGCCCACCAGCCATAGTGCGACCTCTCTGCACACAACCTCAGATAGTCCTCTGCTGATCCATGCTTATCGCCGGGTGGCGCGCTCATAATCAACTTCATCGCATCGAGTGTCACCCCCGAACATAAGCACATTCACTCACTTCGGTTGCCAGTAGCAGCGCCTCGGTGAGACTATCTTCTTCTCCTTTTGCAGGACTTTGATTGCCTTGTCAACCTCCTTTCTATCTGTGCCTGTCATTTCTGCAATTTGACCTGCACTTAGCGGCTTGCCAGCCTTTTTCATGGCTTTGATTACCTTTTCTGCAGTCTCCATGGTTTTCTCCTTGATTCAGTTGTGATTGCATTGCATAGTGGGAACGTACCATCCCATTCCTGAAAAGAAGCTTGGACAAGATCATGTCTGCGCGAAACTCCACATACTTCGTGCTATCTGTCTTCGACGAAGAGTCTTGCGAATCCAGGGTAAGGTGCCAAGGGAATGATGTCAAAAGCAATCAGCCCCTGTTTGACCAACGGCAGCATGTTAAGCGCTTTGTTCGCCTGTTCGACATCTGCACATTCGAGCATCAGGACAGCACCAGGCCAGTCTTTGCGGAAGTACAGCTCGCGAATCACACCAGCCTGATACAGCTCCCATGCCTTGAGAAGCCTCCGCTTTGAGATGTGGCTCGAATTGCTCATCCGTGACACCCGGTACTTCTTTTTCAATCGCCAAGATTTTCATGACATCATCCTTCGCTTTGGACAGCGTATGGAAAAACGATTCTCTATTCCCTCCCCAGTGAGATCAGTGCGCGTAAGAACTTGTAGCCTACAATGTAGTCGTCCGATTCGATTTGAACTTCCCTCGGATTGATCCTCTTTACCCCAGGTATGAGCATTGCGTTATCTGCCTGAGAACTGCGGAGATATGCAAGCTCAAACCGGTAAGGAGCATTAAGTTTGTAAGGCTTTATGTCTCTGCGCTTCTCTATTGCAGCCCTCGTTTGCTGGCGGATCAACTGGTGGGACTTCTCAAGTGACAAGGTCTTGGCAGCATAGCGTCCAATCCCCTCCTTGACTGTTGCTGTTACCACTTTATCGCCTAAGATTTCTCTTGCCTGCTCGCAAACCGCTTTATCTCCTGTAACCAGAACCACCGGCACATTGAAGTAACCTGCTGCCAAGGCATTGATCCCAAGCTCCGGCATCTCAATTCCATTGATCTTCACCGAATAGACCGTTCCTCCTGAGATCGTGTGATCAAGGACGCCGTCCATCGTTCCCGCCTTTGCATGATAACCGATGAACATCACCGCATCGAAAGTTGCATCAATCCCCTGCATCATGCCTAACGGTTTTGGTGAGCCGGTGATGAGCGAGGCGGCTGGATTGAGTTCACTCAGAACGATATTCCTCATGTCACCGTGCGAGTCATTCACAATGATCTCCGTTGCCCCAGCATCCAGAGCACCTTGGATCGCTGCGTTGACATCTTCAGTCATCCATTTCCGCGCCATAGCGTAGTCAGGTCCCGCTCCCGTTTGGTCCCCGTGCACTACACCAGTGATCCCTTCCATGTCCACGGAAATGTAAACCTTCAGCTTCTGTTCAGACAAAGGCTGATAAGCCTCTGGCTTAGCCTCAGTTATTCCTGTTGAGAGGGAAATTAACAAAAAGAGAGCCAACACTCTCTTGATCATTCTTGTGTGCATTTTGTTTTCCTCGTATCTTTTATTGATTCAGATTTGAGTTCACTCTAAAAAGTCATTGCGAGGAGCCCTTCGGCTTCACTCAGGATGGACTGCGCGACGAACTGACGCCGCAGTCGTCATGGCGCCAGATCGAATGAGCGCCTTCGGCGCCATGGCGCAAGATTGTGAATCTATGTCTTGCACCAGATGGCGCTGCAAGCGACAGGCGCTCACAATCCCCTAAATCCTATGAAGAATAGAAACGGATTGCTTCGCTGCGCTCGCAATGACGAAACGCAGTGCGCGCACAAAAAAATTACAACGGACAACTGTGGATTGAACGGACACTGTACACACCGACTGGTTTCGTCTGTTTAATCCGTTCTTGTCCGTTGTAATCCCCCGTCATCCCTTCCTCATCTCCTCCTCAATCTCCGCTATCAACCCCTTCGTTTTCTCTATGTCCTCCGCCGCCCGGTCACCAAATGTCTCTAAATCCCGCAGAGCCGCCAGCGCGTACTCGTGCGCATCCGCTAGTCGCCGCGCCTGTCCGAGCAGGACCGCGACGTTGAAGCGCATTTGCCCCGCACCGTAGAGATTGCCTTGCGTTTCTTCGTAGCGAATTGCCTCGCGGTAGTGCAGCAACGCGCGGTCAAGGTCGCCTGCAAATTGATACGTAACAGCCAACCCGTTATGTGCAACAGCCAAATCGTCTACTGCATCTGATGGAAGAAGTGCCAGTGATTCGCGGTAGAATCCTTCAGCAGCAATCAAGTAGTCGAGTCGTTTTTCCTTTGGCATATCTCTGTTCGCTAGATCTCTGAATTGTTCTAATCCCACGTGTCCGAGTTGGTAATTAGATCTGCCACGTCCCAAATTGTCGCGCTCATCGCGCAGATTCAGACTGCAGCGATACCAGTGCTCCGCTTGCGCGAGGTCGCGCAGCGCGGGCAGTGTCAAGTACGCGTGACCGAGGTTGAAGGCGACAACCGCTTCTTCAGGTTTATCGTCAATCTGCTGACAGAACGGAATGGCTTCTTCATACGCTTTCGCACACTCAGGCTTGCCTTGCTCGCGCAAAATATTGCCAAGTGCTTCTAACGACACCGCCAGCGTGCGAATCGCGTTGCCTTGTCTGTGATCCAGCGCGATGGGCAACACAGCAAGCACAGGAGCGGCGCGTTCGCGATTCCATTCCACTTCCATACGCTGCAATCGCTCTGCCTCTGCCCACTGCCGCGCCTCCCTCCCAAGTCGCACGCGGTAGTCGGTGACGAATACCCACTGCTCTTCGCGTCCGGCCAGCGGAGCGTCAGTCGCGGGGTCAATGAAGTCTGGCACAATCTCGTTCACTAACGCCGCCCACTTCGCGCGGCGTCCTGTGTGGTCGTAGAGTACGTGCAACCCCTGCATCGTGGTGATAACAAGTGCCCACCATGCGTTCGCGCGCGCAAGTTGCCGCGCGTGCAGGAGGTTCGCTTCTTCAGCGGTCAGCGCACCAATCACATCGCGGTTGCCATCAATGTATTGGTCGTGATAGTAGTTGCCCAACTGGCCTATCGCTTCGACGAAAGCGCGGAGCGCCTGCAATTGCGGATTGCGGACTGTGGATTGCGGAACGGCGACCAACCGTTCACCATTCACCGTTGCCTGTTCGCTGGAATAGTACTGCTCGAACAGCGACTTAAAGTACCACGGCAACACGGGATGGATCGAATAGTAGCCACTGCCGTGTGCTGTAAGCAAGCCGATTTCGGCGGCGCGGTCGAGGAGCGCGATGCCGGCTTCGCGTGTCAAGCTGCGCACTTCGGGCAAGTTGCCAATTTCAGGATCGCCCATATAACGCAGCGCGTCCACATCCACAAACCCCTGAAAGAAATGCAAGAGCGCGAGTTGCTTGCGTTCGGTTTCGGTGAACGCGTTCTCAAAGCCGTAACTGAGCGACGCACCAAGCGATTTACTCCGTCCTTCGCTTTCCTCGTCCGGGAACGCGGCTTCGCCCCGCCGCAGTTTCTCGACGAACGCATCAATCTGGTCGCGTGTTCGCAAGCCGTCGCGCAATGCCTGACCCACCAGCACCGTAATTGTCAGCGGATTCCCCTGCGTGAATTGCAAGAGCGGTCGCCAATCCTCCACGTGGGTGATGCGATGCCCGAATTTTTCCGCGAGCGCACGCGCCAACTGGACGCGCTCTTGCATCGGCATCGGCGGAACGACGATGCGGCGCGGCAAATCGCCCAGCCATTTGTCCTCATCTCGCCGCGACGTCAGCAGGAATTTCACTTTGGTATCTCGTGCGTCGCTTAAGAATCTCTTGAGTTCCGACTGTTCTTGGTCACTCCACGTTGATTTTGTGCCTGTTGGAAATCCTGCAATTGGCTCAATGTTGTCCCAAATCCATAGCATGGGAATCTGCCCTAGCACCTGAAGCGCGATATCGCGACGTTCTTCATCGCTCCGAGCAAGCCAGTTAGCACCAGAACGCTCAAGAGCGTCACCAAACACCTGCCCGATAGTATCAAGCACGCGTGCCAAGGGCTTGTACTGCTCGAACGAGGTAAATAGAATTGATCCCTTTACCCCACCCGTAAGAGCGTACCAGCGCGCGAACTCGACGGCGGTCGTCGTCTTGCCGCTCCCTGCGAACGCGTGCAACAAGACGATGGGTTGCGTGTCGAACGCGCGGTCGAGCGCGAGCAGTGTTTCATCGCGCCCGAAGAAACCGACATCGGGACGCGGCGGCAATCCAATTTCCGTCCCACGCCGGGTCATTTCTTTGTCAATCGTAATGCGTAGAGGCGATTCGCGAATCGCCCCTGCACGCGGAAACAATTCAATCGCCGACGATTCATACACAATCGGCACGCACCAATCCTGCAACGCAATCGGTTTGTACGCGATTTCGCGCTGAGGGTTCATCGCCAACTGTTTGCGCCCAAACGTCACCGCCTCACCCAACGATTCCCCTTGCGCAAGCGCGGCGTACAGATCAGCGACGAATCGCTTCGCCGTTTCAACATACAGGATGTAGCGCATCGCGACGACGCCAGTGACACCCGTGTCCATCACCTCCTGCGCCAGTGAACCGAACGCACGAACTTGTTGACCGACCTCACTCGGTTCACTCGCGGCAAGTGGGGTCGTCGGTGCTTCCGCAAATGCCGATTGGCACGCGTTCAGCACAAGCGTCGGCACATCATTCTCGACAAGCAATTTGCCGAGCGATGAACCATGGACAAGCGTGATGTTCTGCTCAGTCTGCGGATTCTCAAAGAGCAAATAGCCGTGCTTGCCGGCACGCAGCGTGCCGAACACGATTGCGCTCAAACGCTTGCGGATCTGTTGAAGCAGAGTTTCGTACTCTTTGTCGTCCTGTGCTTGTTGTGGCGGGATCAATTCTTCGTACGTGCCGTGTCCATCGAAATGCAAAACGTGGTACGGCTTACCGCGCGATTTCGCTTCGCGCAGAACCTTGCCCAACTGCTCGTATGTCGGTGGACGTAGCACATCCAGTTGTACAATGTCGCGCGCCTCATCACTCAAACTCTTGATCATGCGGCTCGCGACCGAACGAAACGGCACATCCGCGCCCGCCCTCGGACGACAAATGACGAGGAGGATGCGAATTTTGCTTTCCTTGCTCTCCAATGGAGATGGGCTGCTAGTGAGAAGGCGTCTCTGGACAGGACTGAGTGGCGCACGAACGAATGCTCTCGCGTTCAACGCTAATGGCTCATCAGTACGTAGGTCACGTAGTAGTTCCCAGGGGATTGACGTCGCCTCTTGTACTTCCGTGACAATCTCAATGCGCGTATCGTTGACTGCAGAGCGCAAGATTGCCCACATATCCCGTGCGTCATTGTTCGACTGAAAAACCTTCTCGAACAGTTCCTTGCCGACCTCTGCCATCCGCTGTTCAATGCGCGCGGCGATGGTTGGCGCGGGGTCGAGAGGATACTGCAAATAATCTTCGAGGTACCAGCGGAGGTCTTCCTGATCTTGGGGGGAAAGCACGAACTGAAAACGCGTGCGGACAGGCGCGCTACCATCAAGTGAGAGTTCGACACGAAACGTGTTGGCTTGTACTTCGGTGAATTGCGAGACACGAAGAGTCCTCATCGGCTATCTCCTTGACTGCTCAATGGTGGCTAAGTACTGGATATAGGAATGTCGTATATCCTTCTGTTCTGGGCGGATAAACGAAATGTGTAGTCTAATCACTTTGCAGCCGTCTTTCCTTGCTTTGCCGCCTTGAACATGAATATGCTAAGGTAACTGTGGATACAATGAGAATATACTAAGTGCTTCTAATTCTGCCAAGCATCTCTTGTTCTTTGTGAGTTTCTCGAAAATCTAAGAATTCTCTTCCCTCAACCTTTCCTTTCATGGTGAGCCAAGTCGAACCTTCAGTTCCGTATATCGCCTTCTGATTCTATCGTTCTGAATCGCAACATTGAGTGCACGTTTCGAGCCGACCATGACCAGAAGTTCCTTCGCTCTTGTGACAGCAGTGTAGATTAGATTCCGCTGAAGCATGATTGAGTGCTGCAGGGTAACAGGTATTACGACACCTCTGTATTCACTCCCTTGCGATTTGTGAATGGTTGCGGCATAAGCAACGACGATGTCATCCAGTTCATTGAAGTCGTATTCGATGAGCCGTCCATCAAAGTTGATTAGCAGTTTCGATTCTTCTTCGTCCACGCTTTCCACCCGTCCGATGTCTCCGTTGAACACTTCCTTTTCGTAGTTGTTCTTTGTTTGCATCACTTTGTCTCCAACCTTAATCATTTTGTCGCCTCGCCTGCAGCACGTATCTCCGTGCGGGTTGAGCGATTGCTGAAGTATTCGATTGAGATTGTTGACACCGGCTGCCGTATTGTACATCGGGGAAAGGACTTGGATATCTTGGACCGCATCGAAGCCCATCTTCTCAGGGATTCTTCGGGCAACGAGTTCTTCGATCACAAGTGGAATCTGGTCGGGCTGGTTGCACTCAACGAAAAAGAAATCACCGCCAAATTCAGGAAACTCTCCGTGATTGATAAGGTGGGAGTTGGTGATAATTCTACTTTCCTTCGCTTGGCGGAAGATCGTCTGAAGCCGAACAGTCGTGATCGCTTTCGACTCGATCAAATCTCTGAGGACATCACCTGCACCGACTGAAGGAAGCTGGTCAACATCGCCGACAAGAATCAGACGAGTTGAATCGGGAAGCGCTTTGAGAAGGCGATACATCAGCAGTGTGTCCACCATCGAGACCTCGTCCACGATGAGCATGTCACATTCGAGCGGTGTCGAATCATCGCGACGGAACACACGAAGGACAGGATCGAACTCCAGAAGACGGTGAATGGTTTTCGCCTCAACGCCAGTTACCTCCTCCATTCGTTTTGCTGCCCGTCCCGTTGGTGCTGCAAGGACTACATGAAATCCAAGTTTCTCGGCAATGCGAATCATGCCGACAATGCTGGTGCTTTTCCCTGTGCCCGGACCGCCAGTCAAAATAAGCAGAGGTTCTTTGAATGCCTTGAGAATCGCCTCGACCTGGTACGGGGCAAACTCAATTCCTTGCTCCTTCTCTATCTCATCAATGTAGGAATAAAGACGCCGTCCTGAGCCTGCCGAAGGACGTTCCTCCTTGAACTCGTCGTGCTGGACATTCAGCATCGCTTTGATTTTCTGCGCAATGCCAACCTCCGAGTAGTAATGCTGCGGCAGATAGACATTCCGATTCTCGATAACAACTTGACCAACCGCTGCCAATCGTTCTACTGCTTTCACGATGTCGCTCGAGTCCACGCCAAGTATTTCCCCCGACTTCTCCAGAAGTTCATCCGAGGGCAGGTAAATGTGTCCATCGGTTCGTGATGCTTCGCTAAGGAGAAACTCCACACCTGCTTTCAGACGATTTACGTCGTGCGGTTTCACGCCGACATCCTGGGCGATTCTATCTGCAATCCGAAATCCGATGCCCTCGATATCATAGATCATGCGGTACGGATTGCTCTTCACCTTCTCAATCGCGTCGTTCCCGTACTGCCTGTAAATCTTGAGTGCATAACTCGTGCTGACATCATGCGATTTGAGAAAGAGCATTACCTCCTTAACGTTCCGCTGTTCAGCCCACGCTTCCTTGATAAGCACAAGCTTCTTCCCGCCGATGCCTTCCACTTCAAGCAGTCTGTCCGGCTGCTTTTCAATGATATCGAGGCTCTCTTCGCCAAATCGCCCTACTATCCGCCTTGCCAGTTTGGGACCAATACCTTTGAAGAGGCCGGAAGCGAGATACTTCTCGATTCCCTCCTTCGTCTCGGGATACAAAACCTCATAGCTTTCGAACTTGAATTGCTCACCATACTTCGGATGCACAGTCCAGTTTCCACACACTGTATAAGAATCGTTCTCTCGCGGAGAGAGCATCTCACCAGCAATCGTAATCATCTTGCCACCGCCGTTAAGCTCGAATCTTCCGACAACGTAATTCGTCGCATCATTGCGGAAGATGATGGCTCGGAGAATCCCCTGCAGTTCAACGATGTCCATGAAAGAGTTCGGCAAGTTGTAGGGATAGAACGGCGTTCCGTCCCCACTTCATGAATTGGCACGGGCAGGATAAGGACTGTGTAGCTTGAAACGCCGTTTCGAGCTACATTCTACAAAGAGTCATCTGTTTAGACTCGCCTTAAAAGATTCTGGAGTTCTTGTGTGCTTTCCGCAACGATCTTCTCCTCATCAATTCCTGTTAGTTCTCCTTTTCTCATCAGCCATCTGCCGTCAACCATGACGGAATCCACATTTTCAGGTCGGGAGGAATAAACTATGGTGGAGTAGATCTGTTCGTCGGCATCGTGGATGACGGGATTCCAAACCTTTTCCAGATTGAGCAACACGATGTCTGCTTTCTTGCCAGCCTCAAGACTGCCGATGTCACTCTGTAGTCCAAGTGCTGTCGCCCCGCCCATGGTTGCGAGTTCAAATACTGTTTGCGCTGGCATCGCTGTCGGTTGATGAAGAGGCTTCTGAATCAACGCGGCAAGTCGCATCTCGGCGAACATGTCCAACGTGTTGTTGCACGGTGCACCGTCAGCGCCTAAGGAAACGGAAATACCTTTTTCCAGATACAGAGGAATGTTGGCGATCCCAGAACCGAGTTTGAGATTGGATGACGGACAATGGAGCACTTTGCTTCCCTTGTTCTTGAGAATGTTTATCTCTCTCTCGTTCAGCCAGATGCAATGCGCAAGGCAGGAGTTTTGTTGCAAGACACCGAGCCTGTCAAGATACTCGATGTTATCCATCTTGCACCGTTCACGCACTGCGTTGAGTTCTTTCAGATTCTCTGAAGCGTGTGTGTGAAACAGTGTACCATCGAAAGATTTTGTGAGTTGATACGCCTCCTGCATTAGTTCATCAGTGCAGGAAAGAATATAGCGAGGAGCAAAGGCGTATTTGATGCGACCGTTAGAATGATTGTGCAACTGCTCAGCAAGTCTAAGCGATGATTTCACCGATTCCTTTGTCGGTTCTTTGAGTTTCGGGCAAGTAGGATTCACATCCATCATCGCTTTGCCAACGTGCGCCCGCAGACCGGCCTCGTCAATTGCCCACACAATTTCCTCTTCATAATTCACCGTCCCCATATCCATAATTGTTGTTGTACCAGAGCGAACAAGCTCAGAGATGCCAAGCAGCGCTGAGGCATACATGGATTTCTCATTGTGAGCTGCTTCGAAGGGGAAGATCTTCAATTGAAGCCAGTCGAGGAGTTCTAAATCGTCGGCAAGACCGCGGAAGAGAGTCTGACAAAGATGGATGTGGGTCTGAACAAATCCGGGAATGGCAACCAGGTCACGTGCATCAACTATTTCGCCATCAAATTCCTTTATGTCCTGCAGTTGATCTTGAGTCAGAATCTGTTGGATGCAATTATCCTCTATTAGAATTCCACCGTAGTGGATGATCTCACGCTTTGAATTGACGGTGATGATTTTGTTCGTCTTGATGAGTGTCCGCATTATGCAACTATCCTAGTAACTCCTCCATAGCCTTACTGATTCTGTCCACTCCCACAACTCTGATTTCCCCGTCTATCTTCAATCCCTTCAGATTTCCCTTCGGTACAATGATTCGCTTGAATCCAAGTTTGCTTGCCTCCTGTACTCGCTTCTCAATCTGACTGATGGTACGAATCTCGCCGCCAAGACCAATCTCACCGACAGCGACCGCTTGCGAATCAACAGGAACATCTCTCATGCTGGAGACAATCGAAGCTGCGACACCCAAGTCCACAGCGGGTTCATCAATCTTCACTCCACCAGCGATGTTGACGAAGACATCATACTGGCCAAGACGAAGCCCCATCCGTTTCTCTAAAACAGCAAGCAGCATTGTCAGCCGCCGATAGTCGAATCCTGTTGATGTACGCTGAGGCATTCCATAACTGGTCGGCGTAACAAGCGCCTGCACCTCAATCAGAATCGGTCGTGTCCCCTCCACACTTGCAACGACGGTCGAGCCTGACGCTCCGTAACTCCTTTCTGAAAGAAACACCTCTGAAGGATTCTTCACCTCGGTCAATCCCTTATCCCGCATTTCAAAAATCCCAATCTCGTTCGTTGATCCAAACCGATTTTTAATCGCACGCAAAATGCGATAAGCATGATGCTGTTCTCCCTCAAATTGCAGAACAGTATCTACCATGTGCTCAAGCACACGAGGACCAGCGATCATCCCGTCTTTCGTCACGTGACCAACGACGAATATCGGGATACCTTTGCTCTTTGCTATCTGCATTAACAGCGCAGTAGATTCACGCACTTGGCTCACGCTTCCGGGTGCGCTTTCGAGTTCCGGGCGGTAGATGGTCTGAATAGAATCCACGATGACAACACCGGGCTGAACTTTCTCAATGGCATCAACGATGGCTTCAAGATTGGTTTCCGCAAGAACAAGAAGGTTTGGCGTGTTGACATTCAGGCGTTCTGACCGCAGTTTGATTTGCTTGACAGATTCTTCACCGGTTACATATAGTACCGTTTGACTTGTGATTCCTTGCATTCCCGACGGACTCGCACACATCTGCATCATCAGGGTGGATTTTCCAATGCCGGGATCGCCACCAACAAGGATGACCGATCCCGGAATGATGCCGCCACCGAGTACTCTGTCAAACTCGCTGATGCCCGTCACCAACCGCTCGTCTTCCTCAATGCTCACTTCGTTGATAGCAACAGGGATTCCCACCTTGGCAGCTCCGCGTGCACCACGACCTTTCTTTTCGACAACGACGATCTCCTCAACGAAGGTATTCCACTCGTTGCAGCTTGGACATTTCCCTACCCATCGAGGCGACTCGAAGCCGCAACTCTGACAGACGTATTTTGTCTTTTCTTTTGCCATTGTTTGGATTGCAGATTCTGCTGACTGACATTGATGTGGGACCGTGGATTGTAGATCCAAAATCTTGGATAGTGCTCGTCAGGCACAACTTGTCTTTTTCGGACCGAACCACGGTGTCAATATAAACAATTCAGTTCTCAGATTCAAGCATGGTAACAAGAAGGGAATGCAAAAATCACCAGAGATGATGAATGCTCATGAAGTCCCAACCTCATCATGAGACCAGACAGGTTGTTAGAAGAAGAAAGACCGTCAAGCACAGCCCTGTTCTGAGGCAAGTCAAGAGTGAGTGCCATTGTGAAGCAGTACACAACTGAACGCACATAACTCGCATCACGAACATATCAGTAACTGGAGAGGGAAGCGAAATCTATAGGAATCAGTGCTTGTAGCTCATCGGACCGAGTGCGAGGTACTTCCTCAAGAATGAGAGCTGTCCAATGTGATAGGATTCGTGCTGGAGCAGAAATGCGATCCCACTGAGCACCGAATCATCATCTACAGGAAAGCTTTCGGGGGATCTTGATCTCAGTTGAGCTTCAGTAAGCTTGTCAAGTTGCTCGTACAGCACTGGCGTCACCTTCTGCCAGCCTGACCTAAGATAATCAAGCGTAGGGAAGTCGGTCATGTCATCAATGCTTTGGATGTTTTCCAGGTTTTCGAATGGATTCTCAAATCGAAGCCCGATGTAGCGCACCAGATAGCAACGCGCATCTACAAGATGAAGAGCGATGAATGCGATGTTGTTCATCCTGTCACTTATTCTCGTGCACGCAGTCTCGTCGCTTATTCCCACAAGACAATTGTTGAACAGATCGCTGTTCAGCTTGAGTATTCTGCAGAGCGGTGCCAAGTGTTCGTTCACTGTTGTTTCCTCCCGTATGAGCTTCTGAATGTGTGAAGAGAATCAGTCCTGATCTGGATGGAAGCACTTGGATGGATTTGATCGGTCGCGTTCAGCCGCCCGCCGTAGCGAAGCGGAGGCGAGTCGGCTGCAACGCCGGGTTAGCCGCTCCCGCTTGTTAAGATTATATTCGAGGAGTACTGCATCTTCATCAAACTGACAAGTTTTGTAGAAAGTTCTTGCTTTCTCATTCGTTTTCTCAGTGCTCACCTCGACCTCACAACATCCCAACTCACGAGATTTCTCAATAGCTGCTTCAATTAACTGTTTGCCAATTCCTTTTCCACGATGAACTTTGGTAACCACCAATTCATCTATCAGACTTGAAGGGGCACGGTGCAGAATTGTCTTACGCGTGGTGAAGTTGATAAGTCCTACAATATCTTCGCCCAGCCTTGCCAAGAGGATGTATGAGTTTTGGTCATCTATCATGTGGCGACAATTATCCATGGCAGATTCGACATCAAACTCTTCAGAATCGTCTATTGCCTCAATCAGATCAAGTAAAAGCTGTCTGATCTTCGGCACATCATCACTCTTGGCACTTTCAATCACAATTAGTTCTGACAATGAATTTCTCCTATCGCGGCTAACCAGGATTCGATAGTCAAGGTACTCTTCAGTGGTTGCGACCTAACCACTGAGTCCGAGTATCAACGACATCGCGATCCAACCTTTACTGAGACGTTTCGGTATAATCAGCAGGATCGTGCCGATTATAACAAAGGATTCTCCGATCAACCACCCTTGGCGTTTTCTAGAACAAGAGTGGTATGAACATCTTGGTTGCTTTCATATACAGTGCATAGTTCTCACCAAACCTCTGGATATTCTCCGTCTCTTCAGCCTTCGCGGTGGCGATCAAGAAGGTTGAGGCAACCAAGACAACCATAGAGCTAAGAAGTGATGGATCCTTAAAGAACACTCCCCATCCCAGGTAAAGCAACGACGCGTAAAGAGGATGACGGATGTACTTATATGCACCAAGCATCACCAAAGTCGTGGTATTCTCAAACGCTAACGTCGTCGAATTCTCAACCTGATGTTTTGGTTTCCCAATTATCCGTAGCAGATAGAACCCGTGCACTGCCAGAATGAGTGATGAAATCAACAGCAGCCAAGAAACGACTTGAAGGACTGAGAAGGGATCGCTGAACCAGTGCTCCATGTTTAGCAAGATCAAGACGAGGATGGACTCGAACGCGAAGAATCGGAAGAAGCCATGTGAACGGGGATTACGCAGGGAAGCCCACGACACAGAAACAAATCCGACAGACACCATGCCAAAGATAATCAGTTTCAACATATCGTCGCTTCCTACTGGATGTTCAGGAAATGCACCAGCCATAGACTCAGCTCTGGAACATACGTAACGAGCAGAAGTGCGATCAGAAGAATTCCCATGTACGGCAAAACGGCACGGTAGACGCTTGTTATCGGCTTTTCGAAACGCAGGCTGGAAATGAATAGGTTCAGTCCTAATGGCGGTGTCATGTAGCCGATTTCGAGATTGAGCAGAAAGATGATGCCGAGATGGATCGGATCCACTCCATACTGCATCGCAATCGGAACGATCAACGGAACAACAATGATGATCGCAGAGAAGATTTCCACCATATTCACAACGAGCAGAAAGAGATTGAGCAGAATGAGGAACACCGTTTTGCTGGAGACGAAACTGTGAACGAAGTCGAACAGTTTCATCGGGATTTGCTCGTCAATGAGATAGTTCGTCAATCCGAGTGCGGCCCCGAGCACCACGAGAATCGCACCGACAAGCATCATACTTTTCCGCATCACACGGGGCATATCAGAGAAGAATTTCAGATCCTTGTAGATAAATACTTCGACAATCACGACATAAAACGCCATGACCGCAGCTGCTTCAGTCGCGGTGAAGATGCCTCCGAAAATCCCACCTATAATAATGAAGGGAAGTGGAATCTCCCATGCCGCTTCTTTGATAGCGGACCAGACATGCTTCCATTCAAACTTTGCTTTGGGAACGCCAGCTTTCGTGCCTCGGTAGATACTATAGAGTGAGAGAATCACAACAAGCAGAACGCCAGGAACCAATCCTGCAAAGAACAGTTGGTCAATGCTGATTTTGGCAATCAGCCCATAGAGTATGATAGGCAGACTTGGCGGGAAGAGAAGTCCGAGACTCCCCGACGTGGTAAGCAGTCCGAGCGTAAATCGCTCTGGATAAAGCTCCCTAACCAGGACCGGATAAAGCAAGCCTCCGATCGCAACGATTGTAACACCAGATGCACCTGTAAACGCCGTGAAAATCGCACACGATACCAGCGAAACGACAGCCAATCCTCCCGGCATCCAGCCGACAAGCGCTTGAGCAAGATTCACCAACCGCTTCGGCGTCTGGCTTTCAGCAAGGACGTAGCCCGAGAACGTAAAGAGCGGAATAGCAATGAGTGCCGGGATGGTTGCTAGTCGGTAAAGCTCGACTATCATAGCAGAGAGATCAATGCCAACGGCGAAAAAACAAAGCAGACCGACGGCACCGATGATCACAAATACAGGTTCACCAAGAAATACTAAGGCAAGCAGGAGCAGTGCAATCAGAAGTACTTCCATCAGATTCGCCCCTCCCGTGTCAATGTGAGCAGATGTGCGAGGGCTTTGAGAACGAAGTGGACCATGATCAAGCCAAATCCGATGGGGATGATCAGTTCAAAATACCAAGCGGGAATCTCTTTCTGTCCGACGGTGAACAAGGTTGTGTCAGCCTGAAGTTCATCTCTGAGAAAGGTGATTGCGGCTTGTGCAAGGAAGTAGCAGACAAGAGCGCCTACAAGGTTCGTGACGATACCAGAAATCTTCCTCCCCATCGGGGATAGACGTTTCGTCACAACGTCAATACTGAAATGGCGCCCCTCTCTGCTAGCCAAAGCAGCACCAAGGAACCCGACCCAGAGGACAAGATTTCTTGTGAATATATCTCCCCAGAGAATCCCAGTCCTGAAGAAATCTCGGAGGATTACTTGAAGGAACGCCATCACAATCATGACGCTCAGCAGGAAGACGAGAACTCCACCTTCGAGCTTGGCGAGAAGAGTCTCAATTGCTTTTATGATCTTCATAAGATTTCGGTAAGGGAGATGTTGGAGATTGGTAGCACCAGAAGCAAGATATTAGAGGTCCCGCGAAGCGGGATGGCGCCGAAGGCGCTCACAAGATGCAAGATGTCCCATGTCGCTCTTGGTTCTTCTTCACAGACCCACGGCCCAATGTCGCCTGACACTATAACCTCACTCCGTAGCGGAATGGACCTTGCTTTCCCAATGTTACCGATACGCAATTCTCATGGCGTTAGCAGATTCGGTCGCATTGGTTTTCTACTAAGTGTCTCAGTGGGTGGTTCATTTAAATACCTCTCCCGACGCCTATTTCACGCCTTTGCTGCTCTTTCTAAACTCATTGACTGCCTGTTCAACACGATTGAGCAGATCCTCAGAATACAGTCTCCCCACCAGCATCCGCCGAGCCTTCTGACCAATGGCATCGTACTCTTGCATCACCTGTTCTGACGGCTGTGCTGTGACCCTGACACCTTTCTGCTTGAGCGTCTCTAGCGATTTGCGATTATCTTCACGGCTGAGCTGCGTTAGCTTTGCCATGAGACTTCTCCCGTTCCGAAGAAGGATCTCCTGCATGTCGGCTGGCAACTTATCATACATCTTCTTCGAGATCAGCACTGCACCGGCAGAGTTGGCAAGCGGGACGTTCATCATGTACTTCGCCTGCGTGAACCACTGCAGCGCAATCGCTGCATAAGGTGAGACGTAAAAGCCGTTGATGAGTCCAGTCTGCAGAGAGGTTCGCACATCCGTAATTGAGAGAGGAATTGGCGAGATGCCTATTGCCTTGAATGCCGCCTCAGCAATTGGATCGCCTTCCCACATCCACATCTTCACATTCTTCATATCTGCAACCGTTTGAACGGGCGTTCGGGTGAAGACGTAGACGAATCCTACCTCAGCCCAACCGAGCAGAACATAGCCGCCATCTTCAAACGCTTTTGTTAATTCCCCATCGAAGGTCGTGTAGATGTAATCAACTTCATCTGCCTTCTTGAAAAGGAACGGAGCGTCCAAGATGCGGACCTTCGGCGCGATCTCGGTCATACCCACTCCAGTGAATCCGGCAGCGTGGTATTGTCCCAAGCGGATTTTCCGCAGGACGTCAATTTCATCACCCGCAACACCGCCGGCGTAAATCTTGAATCCGAGTTTGCCACCGCTCTCCTTTCGAACCTGTGCATCGTATTCCTTCATCACGTTCATCCACGTGCTTCCTTCTGGCGCTATGGTGGCGAATTTGATTGTGTATTGTTGAGCGAAAACAGCCGAGGCTGAAAGAAGAACAAGTGCTATGACGATGAATGTTTTTTTCACGATGCTATCTCCAGCAATAGTTAGTTCAGAATTCAGTAGTCAGAATTCAGGAGCCAGAATAGGAATGGATTCGGCAGAACGTGCATACCTTCTCCGTTCCATCCTGGATTCTGATTAGCACCCCCATCCTGACCTTCCTCCATCAAGGGGGAAGGTATGACACAGAAACTTAACATTCAGTTCCTCAAGTACACCATCAAAATGGAAACGTCCGAAGCTGACACACCTGAGATACGAGATGCCTGTCCGACTGAACGCGGTCTAACCTTGGTCAACTTCTCTCTCCCTTCTGTCGAGAGGGATTTCACTCTGCTGTAGTCGAAATCCTCCGGAATACCAAAGCTCTCGTTCCTCTCAAACTGCTCGATCTGGATGCACTGCCTGCTGATGTAGCCTGCATACTTGATCTCAATGTCCACTTGCTCTAACACATCTTCATGCGAGGCAATGTGGTGCCAGAAACCGTCACCATTCAGACTATCTATCTTCACCAACTCGCGGAGAGAGACATTCGGCCGTTTGATTAGCTGTGAGATTCTTTCACTCTGGATAATCGTGTCCGCGCCGATGCGTTCTAAATAGGCATTCACACTTTCCGGTGACGCCACTTTCTTCTCAACATACTGAAGGGCTTCGCGAATCAATTGCTCTTTGAACTTCTTCCGTTCATGCACGGCTTCCGGGATCAAGCCGAACTTGTAGCCATAATCCATCAGTCTCCTGTCAGCGTTATCCTGGCGCAAAAGCAGGCGATATTCAGCACGAGAGGTGAACATACGGTACGGTTCATCGGTTCCCTTACTGACCAGGTCGTCAATCAATACACCGATGTACGCTTCTGAGCGCTTGAGGATAAACGGCGGCTCGCCCTCCAGCTTCAATGCGACATTGATACCTGCCATAATTCCTTGTGCGGCAGCTTCTTCGTAGCCTGATGTTCCATTGATCTGCCCAGCGAAATACAGTCCCTCGATCAGTTTTGTCTCAAGTGTCAACTTCACTTGATGCGGTGGGAAGAAATCATACTCGACGGCGTAACCTGGTCGAAGCATTCTTACATTCTCAAGTCCGGGAATTGTCCTCAGTCCAGCATATTGCACCTGTGCTGGAAGACTGGTGGAGAACCCATTAACATAGACCACATTAGTACGAGTGCCTTCCGGCTCAAGGAAGATCTGATGCCGCTCTTTCTCCGCGAACCTGACGATCTTGTCCTCGATAGAGGGACAGTAGCGAGGTCCCCTGCCCTTTATCACACCGGTGTACAATGGTGACTCGCTGAATCCTGTTCGCAACACTGCATGAGTCCGGTCGTTCGTGTATGTCAGAAAACATGGGACTTGCTCCTGCCAAATCCGCTCACTCTGGAATGAGAACGGCTGCGGCGGTTCATCACCAGGTTGGACTTCGACACTGCTGAAGTCTATGCTGCCGTAATCAACGCGCGGTGGTGTACCTGTTTTCAGTCTCCCACTGACGAAGCCGAGTCGTTCCAACGATGCCGTAAGTCCAAGTGCGGCGGGTTCGTTGAATCGTCCTCCGATTTTCTTTGACAATCCCGTGTGCATCAGTCCGTTGAGAAATGTCCCTGTGGAAACGATGAGAGCGCGACATCTGATCTTCAAACCAGAAGCAGTTTCAATTCCAGCAAGTTCTCCCTCTTCGACCAATACTTCCTTCACCACGTCTTGCAGGACCTCTACACATGGCTCATTCAGAATTCTTCTTTTCGCTTCAACAGAATATTGCTCTCTGTCATTCTGCGAACGCGGTGACCATACCGCAGGACCTTTTGAGCGATTCAGCACACGGAACTGAATACCGGTTGCGTCAGCAATCTTTCCCATCTCGCCACCAAGTGCGTCAATTTCACGAACGAGTTGCCCCTTCGCCGTCCCACCGACAGCGGGATTGCACGACATCCGACCAACAGCATTGATGTCCATCGTAACCATGAGAACACGAAAACCCATTCGTGCAGGGGCAAGTGTTGCCTCTATACCTGCATGTCCTCCACCCACAACGATGACATCATATTCGCTCCTTGTCTCCATATCGTATCTTGCTCTCTCTAGTTCTAGCTTTGCTTTCGGGGTGTTGCACTGTCACAGTGTGGACCGTGACAGCCAAGAAGAAAAACATAGGCGGTCACGGACCGATCCGTGACCGCGAAGGATCATTCCTTGTCTAAAAAAATTCATCCGTATTCCTGAGCAACCGTTCCGCTTTTTTCTTGGCAATCGCATTTGCTAGTCGCTGTTCGGGCAGGATATCGAGCGACGCTTCCACCACTTCACGCAACAGCTTCTCGAACAATTCCCTGTCTTGCATTTGCACAGCGTAGGTCTTGGCGTAATAGACATACGTCATCAAGAACTTTCCCTGGTTGATTGCGAGACATCTTTCAAAATGCTCTTTTGCTTTTTCGGGATTGCCTCCAAACATCTTGGGTGTGCTTGCCAAGATCGTCCCCAAGAAAAGATGGGGACCACCATAGAAGTATGCTTCATCTTTTTCCAATACGAAACTCATCATCGCATCAATCTTCGGGAGATCTGCAAGTGCCGCCGGATCGGTTTTGCTCAAATTGACGTAATTGCCCCAACCGCTTGCGGTCCAGAAAATCGCGGGCACGTCGTCTTTCGAAAACTCATTGAGTGCGGCTATGAACTCGCCGGTTTCCCTTTCCAGCGTCTGAGCGAACTTTTTGTTTTGCTTCAAAATCCTCAAGCCGAAATCTCGCCCACGCACGTAGAACATACGCGCCCTCTCCTCACTTTGGTCTTCAGCAAAACCTAACGCATAGCTGCTGTATCCTTGGGAGGCTAACAACAGGAGATGCTTGTTCTCAGGATCGCCTTTGATGAATCCCTCAAGAAGCTTCAGGTCAGAAGCGATACTCTGCTCAGCTAATTGCAGATCCGATTCTTCGTTGATCACCTCCAGACCGTAGTCCAGAATCGCGCCTGTTGAACGGATGGCTATGGTTTGGAAGCTACAATCGCTCGAAATAACAGCGCAAAGTATGAGAAGCGGAAGCCAAAAGTGTTTCATGACGTGTTCAGCGGTTCAGGTCTTGAAGTTGAAATCCACTTCACAAAAGCTCTGCAGAAATAATTTCTATGCAATATACACAATTTTTCCAAAGAATCAATCATTTTTTTGTTGCATTTTAGCGGGCAAAGAATTATTATACGCAGGAGATTTCACCTTTGGAAAGTGTGATCGCTAACCCAGAAGAGGTTGACAGCTATGAGAATTCTACTGGTTGAAGACGAGAGAAAGGTTGCTCGCTTCATTCAGCAAGGCTTGGAAGAAGAGATGTACTCCGTTGATGTGGCGTACGACGGTGAGCAAGGCGCGTTTCTCGCGATGTCAGAAGACTTCGACTTAATCATCTTAGACGTCATGCTGCCGAAGAAGGATGGTATCGAAGTACTGCGTGATATCAGACAGAAGAAGAATACAACACCCGTGATCATTCTCAGCGCCAAAAGTGCTGTGGAGGATAAGATCACGGGTTTAGACAGTGGCGCCGACGATTATCTTCAGAAGCCTTTTGCCTTCGAAGAACTTCTTGCGCGAGTGCGATCACTGCTCCGACGCGGCAGTGTCGAGAAGACCACCACGCTCAAAGTCGGAGATCTGACACTCGACACCGTCACCCACAAGGCGAAGCGCCAAGACAAGGAGATCGAGCTTACGGCAAAGGAGTACGCTTTGTTGGAGTACTTCATGAGAAACAAGAACCGTGTTCTTACCCGCACCATCATCTCCGAACACATCTGGAATTATAACTTCGATACAGCGACAAACATCATTGACGTCTACGTGAATCACCTGAGGAGCAAGATCGCTGGTGAATCCAAGGAAAAGCTGATCCACACGGTACGGGGTGTGGGATATGTGATGAAGGAGGACTAAGTATGTTTTGGAAATCCATTCGTTTCCGCTTAGCCCTTCTCTACACGGGCATACTACTGATGACGCTCACTGCATTCGGCGTCGTCTCATATCTCTTTGTGCGCGACACACTTCTCTCGAACCTTGAATACTCTCTGCGAAGTGAGATTGATTGGCTCAAGTGGGTAGTGCCTGAGACTGAAACGGGAAAAGGGACACAGGCAAAAGTGAAGAAAGCCGGACAACAGTTACCTACGTCTGTCGCACCTGACACCGTAAGAGTCCTTGTCAAAGCCGATAAGGTCAGAAAAGGAAGGACGAGCAAAACTAAGGCGCCTCCACTGAGCCAAACCCTGCCTACAGCAACACAGAAGATCACGAAAGCAGATTCGCTTAGAGCTGTTCATCAATATGACGAGACCTGGAATCAAGTGTACCAACACATTCTTCGAAGCTCCAAGAATCAGTTCATTTATGTTCTGGAGAACAGGACACGAGAAGCCATCTTTTCTTCACCGAACCTGTGGACGGACACATTAAGTTATATCTCCATCCCTCAGGAAAACACGACCTTCCTAACCGATGCATATTACCGGAACCAGACATTGCGGATGGCAGCGCTGAAGACACCTTCGTACACGTACTACGTGGGCTATCCTCTTCGAGAGATCAGCGATATTCTCAACAACCTGTTTTCCCTGTTCATCTATCTGATCCCCGTAGCGCTGCTAATTTCATTTTCTGGGGGATGGTTCCTGGCGAAGAAATCACTGCGACCGGTGGATGATATCAGTCGTCGAGCACGGCACATCACGGCAAGCAACCTCAACCAGCAAATCCCGGAGACGGATTCCAATGACGAAATCAGCCGCTTGATCTCCACCTTCAACGAAATGATCTTGCGACTCAACAAGTCCTTCGAGCACACACGGCAGTTTTCGATTGACGTTTCCCATGAACTCCGAACCCCGCTTACGATTATGAGGGGCGAAATCGAGCTTGCGCTTAGAAGCAGAAAAACGCCTAACAGATATCGGCAAGTACTCGCCAGCACGTTGGATGAGATCATCCGCATGTCTAGCATTATTGATAATCTGCTGATGCTGACGAAGTCCGACCTCGGAGAAACCGAGATGCATTATGAGGACGTGTCGCTCTATGATATTATGATCCAGCTGTACGAAGATGGCGAGATACTCGCGTCGAAGAAAAAGATCAGGGTGAACCTATCGAGAGCAGATAACGTGCGAGTCAAAGGCGACAAAGTGCGCTTGCGGCAGTTGCTGCTGAATCTCGTTGACAACGCCGTCAAATATACAGCAGACAACGGCGAGATTTCTCTTTCGCTCACGCAAGAAAACAGAAAGGCAAAAATCGTCGTTAGCGATACGGGTGTTGGCATTCCACCCGAAGCACTCGAGAAGATCTTCGACCGATTCTATCGGGTGGACAAGGCGCGATCCCGCGAATTGGGTGGAAGCGGCTTAGGACTCTCGATCGCCAAGTGGGTTGCGGAAACCCATGGTGGCAAGATCGAAGTTGAAAGTGAAGTGGGAAAAGGAAGCACGTTCACAGTATATTTGCCGGTAGCGAACGAAGCCCCCGAGAGTTGACCGCGGGCGTGAGGATGGACATTTCACTCTCTGCGAATTCCTGATTGCCCTCGTTCGTTCGAAGTCTGACGTTTGAAAAAAGAACTCGGTACTGGAGGCAGGCATCTTCAGGTCTTCCAATTGCCGCTGGATGCTACCAAGATATTTGGTGATTTTGCCTTTGTGAATCTTGTTTTGGAATAAGTTGTCTTCAAGCGTTCGGAAACAGCGGCATCATATTCATCAAGGAAAGGCTTATTGTGAACGTAATCAAGCAGAACGCTTTCTTCAAACAGCATGCGGTCTCCTTCATTGCAGGAAAAGAGAAGCCGACCAGTGGCAATCGCTGAGTTACATTCACATATATTTCAACAGCCTGTTATACATAATTTGGGAAACAAACGGCATGTGCATTTATTGGGTCAATAACACCATCGTTCTTTGTCTCACTCTTAACAACGTTTCACAGTACGTGCGTCCGTGAGATTATTATCTCGAGTAATGTGACTACCTTCGTTTTCACAAGTGTCTTAATTTTTGCTTTGGTTATTCCCACTTCTCTGCAAATCTGTTTGCGTAAGGCCGGCATAGGCCAGCATGCCATCCGGAAAAATATTTTTCCTCCCTGCGCCGTTTTGGCGAGTCGAAAAGCCGTAGATAAGTTCACACTGTCATTGTCACAACATACGAAAAATGCTTTGCCAGCATCCGCATGAAGTTCTAGGTGGCCAACATCAGCTTGCTTAAAAGACACGTGGTTTGCAAATTTGTATTTTGTAGCAAGATTGCAGACATCGCTAGCATGATCGCGATTATCGAAGATTTCGAAACTTAGCGTTTCCCTGTCCTTCAGGTCTTTCAGCAGCATTTCAAAGAGATCGCTGCCAAACCTGCCGAAACCCAAAAGGAGGATATGCGATATTCCTTTTCGCTTCTCTGCATCAAAGCAATTCTGAACCATTTCGTCTGCTGCAATTTGGTACGTATCAGATTCGATCAATTCAATTAACCTGTCCTCCACAAGTTCATTGATGTTTTCAAAGGTGATTCCCGTTCCCTCATGCAGAGCGCTGTCAATGGCTGGCATGGGCCATTTTGCCATTCGAACGAAGATTTGCGTTCTCTGTGTTCTATCCGCGAGCGTAAGAGCGGCAGAAAGATTTCCGATATCGTCGTCGGTACAGAGGAAAAATGCTTTCGAAACATTGCTGCGCAGAGATAAGGAATTGATGTCAGCTTGCTTGAAAGACACGCGACCCTTGAACACAAGTTCTTTTGCAAGCATGTGAACATCTTTTCCGAGATCTCGTTTATCGAGGACTTCGAAATCCGGCGTCTCTCCGTGATCCCTAAGGTCAGTTACCAGAACTTCAAACAGATCTCTGCCGAATTTGCCGAAACCCAACAAAAGGATCTTAGATATCCCTTTTCGCATTTGCGTGGTGAAGTGATTATGAACCATCTCCTCTGCTGCAATATGGTACGTATCAAATATTTTCATGTTTGCCCTACCCGAAGTATCAAAAGTGCGCGTCACAGTAGAAGCCAGGTTTTCATTCGCCACATGCGCCCAGAGACATCTCAATTTACCGGGTTCATTGTGAAGCCATTCGTAGGCTCCCACAACACCCTCGAGATTCAGCAAGTCATCACCCGAGGCAAAATAAATGGACATTGCCTTTTCTGCGCCTGCTCTGCCAAGGACAACCCTCGACATGAAATCTCCATAGATCATTGGTACTTTGCTACTCGATACCCATTCCTCGAACTTGTCAATCGATCCAACATCCACTCCAACTACCCTGATACCTCTCTCTTTCAATGCGCCAGCCAGAATCTTGCCGGTACGACCTACACCACAAACTACGACATGATCGGACATCCATCTTGTGCGTATTGACGGTGTATGCCGAAACAGATATTTAATTGCAGTCCCTACCGCCGACAAGGATAAAGCAGGTGCTGCGAAATAAATCGCAATTAAAGGCCATGTTTTCGGGAAACCGGATAGATAATGTCCAAGGACAAACAGATTGATGGTATAATATAGAGAACCCCAGAAATCGAGATTGCTGTCCTCTTTCGGGAAATACAAAACACCCACCAGCAATATCACAAAGATTGAGCTGGTCCAGAGAACGATACGGATGCCGGTGCTTTGTTTTTTTGACATATAGTGATCCTGTCAAAAAAGAAGTTAACGTTCAATTTTATCTTGAAACAGCAGAACACCAATGTCTACATCACTTAAGACGTGCAAGGTGCCTGAGGCGGCAGACCCAAAGAGATAGATGAGCAAAAGCTCGGGGTCGGTCTGCAAGAGTCTGGCGATTTCAGTGATTTCAGGTTTCATCACACCTGAATATAACAGGATTTTCGGATAATGTCAATATGAGGCGTCACGAGAGACACATCGTGAAAGGCACGAAGGATGCGAAGGAAAGGAATGACCCAACACCGATGACCCGGTGATTCAATTTGACTATCTCGACCGTCATGCGGGAAGCAAGTAGCACTTACCTCAAGAACTAAAGAAAGCAGAAGCACAGAGTCGAGATATAGAATAGCAAAAGGTACTGACCATCCTGATTGGACATTTGACTGCTGTATAGCACAAGAGCCGCGCCCAAGCATGACGTCCCCCTTCCTTGACTTTCAGAGGTTTTTTTAGTAATTTCCTACCGAAAAGATTTTGCCCGGTCTCTCCTGCTGATGATCGCATTGTATGCCTTCCCCACGAACAGGGCATTCATCTATGGTGAGGACACTCTCTAGTTTCTTGCCAAGGGCAATGACATGGTTTCGCTTCACAGATGTTGCAGTCTAAACTCCGAAATGCACAATAGCTCTGAGGTTCATAATGCGCTCCAAGAGAATTATTGGCGAGGCAGTGACTTTTGACGATGTACTACTTATCCCAGGAAAGTCCAGCGTTCTGCCGCGCGAAGTGGATGTGCGCACACGACTTACACGACACATTGAAATGAACATTCCCGTTGTCAGTGCAGCCATGGATACGGTGACTGAAGCGGATCTCGCCATTGCCATGGCACGGGAAGGCGGCATCGGGATCCTGCATAAGAATATGTCCATTGAACGACAGGCGGAACAAGTAGATAAGGTCAAACGTTCCGAGAGCGGGATGATTCTCGACCCGATCACGCTTACGTCAGAGAAAAGGGTGCGTGACGCCCTTGCACTCATGAACAAATACAGCATCTCCGGTATTCCGATTGTCAACAGAGACAATCAGTTAATTGGTATCCTGACGAATCGTGATTTGCGGTTCGAACCGAATCTCGAACTATCCGTCGCCGACTTGATGACGAAGGAAAACCTCATCACCGCACCTGTTGGTACGACGCTGGAAAAGGCGGAGACTCTCCTCCAAAAGCATCGCATCGAGAAACTCCCCGTCGTGGATGACAAAGGCGTACTAAGGGGACTCATCACATTCAAGGACATCCAGAAGAAGAAGAAGCATCCAGACGCATGCAAAGATGTACGCGGTTGACTTCGTGTCGGGGCTGCAGTTGGCATAGCTGCAGATACCCTGGACCGCGTGAAAGCCTTGGTCAACGCTGATGTGGATGTTGTCGTTGTGGATACTGCACACGGGCATTCGCTCGGCGTCATCAACATGGTGAAACGTATCAAACAGAAGTTTCCCGAGACCGAGCTTGTCGCTGGCAATGTGGCTACCCCCGAAGGAACCTTGGCACTGATCAAAGCTGGTGTTGATGCAGTCAAGGTCGGCGTTGGTGCTGGGAGTATCTGCACGACTCGTGTTGTTACGGGCGTCGGAGTTCCACAGGTAACAGCTATTCTTGAATGTGTCAGCATGGCGACGAAATACAGGATTCCTGTGATCGCTGATGGAGGTATCGCTGAGACGGGTGACATCGCAAAGGCAATTGCCGCTGGTGCCGATTCAGTAATGGTCGGTGGTCTGTTCGCTGGCGTTGAGGAAACCCCAGGCGAGAAAATGTTGTACGAAGGACGCACTTACAAGGTGTACCGCGGTATGGGTTCAGTTGAAGCAATGAAGGCAGGCAGCAAGGATAGATATTTCCAAGACGTGGAAGAAGACATACAGAAACTTGTGCCAGAGGGTATTGAGGGGCGTGTTCCATACAAAGGTCCTCTCAGCGATACGCTGTATCAGATGATCGGTGGACTTCGAGCGGCGATGGGCTATTGCGGCGTCAAAAACATTAGTGAGATGAAAACGAAAACCAAGTTCCTTCGTATGACATTAGCGGGATTGCAGGAAAGTCATCCTCACGATGTGACGATAACGAAGGAAGCGCCGAATTATCGCAGCAAGTGACCCTTGGATCGCACCGCCAGTATATATCGGAGACTTGAAAAGATTCGAGAGAAGCTTAGCTCGCTGCATCTCGACGCGTTTGTTATCACAGACATCTCGAACATCTGCTATCTTACAGGTTTCAGTGGTTCCAACGCTTGGTGCATCGCTACGCCCGACGAAGCATACTTCCTCACGGACTTCAGATATCAGCTTCAATCGAGAGAGGAGGTTCAGGGATGGAAAATCGTGATTGCCAGAAAGGGATTGGTCGAGGCAGCAAAGGAAAAGAACCTGCTTTCGGGAGTCAAGCGCATCGGGTTTGAAGCGCAATATGTCACATATGAGCAATTCGAGAAGTTTCAGAGACTCTTTCCGAGGAAAGAATGGAAACCGTTCACAGAGTTCATCGAATCCATTGCGCGAGTGAGAGATGACGTAGAACTTGGACACCTCCGCAAGGCAGTCAGCATTACTGACCGCGTGTTCCAAGATGTTTTGACATTGCTCAAGCCCAGTGTCGTGGAGAGAGATGTCTCCACAGAAATCTCCTGTCTCTGCAGGCGCTATGGTGCTGATGCTGGTGGCCTCGACAACATCGTAGCTAGTGGTACACGAAGTGCGATGCCGCACGGCACTGCGAGCAGCAAGAGAATCACCAGGGGCGAACTGGTAATTATTGACTTCGGATGCACCTACAATGGTTATGGCTCGGATATGACCCGGACAGTTTCTGTTGGCGCTCCGAGCCAAGAGGTAAAGAGGATTTACCAAGTTGTTCTTGACGCACAGCTCAAAGCTATTGACGCCGCTAAGCCGGGCATGAATGGGAAATCGCTGGACGCCGTGGCGCGAAGCTTCATCAGAAACAAAGGCTACGGCCGGTACTTCGGTCACGGACTTGGGCATGGTTTGGGACTAGGCTCTCACGGAACGCCTTTGATTTCCACTCGCGGCAAGAAGTACATACTTGAAACAGGGAATGTGATCACAATCGAGCCAGGGATTTACCTTCCCAGCAAGTTTGGCATCCGCATCGAAGATGATGTCGTGATTACAGACGAAGGATGCGAGGTATTGACGAGATCACCAAAAGAACTCATCGTCTTATGAATATGCTCCCGCTATTCTTTGTCACTGTTATCAGTGTCCACAGTGAGGATTGCTCCTCATGAAGAATGTTCTCGTCATAGCCTATTACTTCCCGCCAATGGGTCTGAGTGGAGTACAACGAACGCTGAAGTTTGTCAAGTATCTCCCGCAGCATGGATGGCACCCGACAGTGTTAACGGTGCAACCCGGAGGATATTATGCCAAGGACTATTCTCTGCTGGACGAAATCCCCGCTTCAGATGTAGATATTGTCCGCACCGGTTCGATAGATCCAACACGGTTCTTCAAGAGGAGAGATGTGGTAAAGATGCCAAGAGAAATTGTGCGGAAATTTTTGAACAAAGCAAGCCAAGTGTTTCTTATCCCCGACAACAAGATCGGCTGGCGGAGGAAAGCAATCAAAAGGATCGAAGAAACATTGAAGCAAGAGAAATTCGACGTCATCTTTGCAACCGCCCCGCCGTACACGGATTTCCTGATCGGGGAATATCTGAAACAGAAGCATCACATCCCTCTTGTGCTTGACTACCGAGATTCATGGCTAGATAATCCCTACAATTTCTATGTGACGCCGCTTCACAAGCTTCGTCACTATCTCCTTGAGAAACAAGTCCTGAGGCATTGTGACAGAATCATTGCAATCAATCGCCGTATTAAAGAACTGTTGCTGCAGCGTTATCTCTTTCTCCGATACAATGATATCACGATTATCCCACAAGGATTTGATCCGGCCGATTTCAACGCAGATAGCGACCCGAAGCTTCGGACAACCAAAATGCGGATTACCTATTCGGGAACCTTCTTCGAACGGCGAACGCCGAAGTATTTCTTGCGAGCCTTTCACAGAGTTCTTTGGGAGAATCCAAAGCTGCGAGGGCGAATCGAAGCGTGTTTTGTCGGATACTTCAGAGACGAGAATCTAAAGATCGTCAAGAAATTGCATCTGCAGAATGAGGTGAACATCGTTGGCTATGTTGACCATAAGGAATGCACAAAGTACTTATTCTCGTCCGATGTGCTGTGGATGATCATCGGGAGGGGTAAGGGGGATGACATGATGTCCACTGGGAAGCTGTATGAATACATTGGTGCACGCAAGCCGATTCTGGGTTGCGTACCCGATGGCGTGGCCAAGACAACGATTTTAGAGTCAGCCGTCGGGATTGCAGTCGAACCGGATGATGTCAACGGCATTGCCGATGCCATTCTTCAATTCTATCGGCGCTTCGAACGCAAGGAGCTTAAGGGACCCAGTGATGCATTTGTGGAAAGATATAATCGGCTGCGTCTAACGGCAGAATTGGCGAAAGAATTTGAACTCCTGGTGGATTACAGGGGATTCCTGAAAGAGAAATCGTTCGTTGGAGAACCTACAGCATGAACGTCTTGGTCGTTGGAGGCGGTGGACGAGAACACGCGTTGGTCTGGAAGATCAGGCAAAGCCCGAAGGTGCAGCACATTTACTGCGCGCCCGGGAACGCAGGTATCGGGCAGCTTGCAGAATTGGTTCCCATCAAGCCAACGGATTTCCATGGACTCTTGGAGTTTGCCAAGACAAAGAGAATTGATCTCACCGTTGTTGGACCTGAAGCTCCTCTCACGGCAGGTATTGTAGATGTCTTCGAGGAACACGGTCTAGCGATATTCGGTCCCAGCAAATTGGCTGCCGAGATCGAGGGAAGCAAAGTCTTTGCAAAGAATTTCATGCGGCAGTACGGCATTCCGTCGGCAAGTTACAGAACCTTTGACGCTTCACAGCGATCTGAAGCGGAGAGATATGTTCGCGATCTTCCTCCGCCGATCGTCATCAAAGCTGACGGACTCGCCGCGGGCAAAGGCGTTCTGATCTGTGAGACACATGAGCAAGCGCGCGATGAACTGGATGCCGTGTTCGTCAAGAGGGCTTTCGGTGAGGCAGGTAACAAGATTGTGATAGAAGAATTCTTATCTGGTGAGGAAGCTTCCGTGTTTGCTATCACTGACGGAAAAGGATACGTTGTGCTCGCTCCTGCACAAGATCACAAGCGTATCTTGGATGGTGACCGGGGAAAAAACACAGGTGGTATGGGTGCCTATGCCCCAGCGCCAATCATCACACAGAACATCATGAACGAGGTGAGCGAAAGGATCATCAAACCGACGATTGACGGAATGGCAAAAGAAGGAAGAACATATAGGGGGTGTCTTTACTGCGGTTTGATGATCACCGAATCGGGTCCAAAAGTCCTGGAGTACAACTGCAGGTTCGGTGATCCGGAAACTCAAGTCGTTGTACCACTCATTGATGGTGATTTCGTTGAACTGCTACTCCATGCATGCAGAGATAGGATAACCAGCAACGAAGTGAAGCATCGTGATGCGACGGCTGTCTGTATTGTGATGGCATCAGGAGGGTATCCCGATGATTATGAAACGGGGAAAGAAATCATTGGATTAGACAGCATCAGCGAGCAGGAAGATGGAGTGATTGTCTTTCACGCTGGCACGAAAAAGGATGGACGAAGGATTCTCACTGCAGGAGGCAGAGTGCTTGGTGTGACAGCAGTCGGTTCTGCGAACGACCTAGCAGGAACCATTTCACGTGCATATAATGCTGTGAGCAAGATTAGCTTTGATGGTGCGTACTATCGGAGTGACATTGGGAAGAAAGGATTGGTGCGCATAGCGCACAGTAATCAGTAGTCAGTAATCAGATCATAGCAGCTGAGGTTGTACTGACTACTGAGATGCCGCGAAATCAAATCCTAATACACAATACACTAGGAGTTACCTTGAACATTCTCATTACCGGCGGTGCCGGTTTTATCGCCTCGCATGTCGCAGATGCCTACATCAATGCTGGGCATCGTGTAGTTATTGTTGATGACTTATCTTCGGGCGTAAGAGAGAACGTCAATCTGAAGGCGAAGTTCTACAAGATTGACATCCGCGAGAAGCAGCTGCAGAGAATCTTTCAGGACGAAAGGATTGATGTCGTCAATCATCACGCTGCTCAGATGGATGTTCGGAAGTCTGTCGCCGATCCGATGTTTGATGCGTCGGTGAATGTTATCGGCACGCTGAACATCATGGAGAACTGCCTGAAATACGGCGTGCGAAAAATAATCTTTGCCTCAACTGGCGGCGCCGTCTATGGAGAGCAAGATTATTTTCCTGCGGACGAGAACCATCCGACACGACCGCTATCGCCTTATGGCATCGCGAAACTTGCCGTAGAAAAGTATCTGTTCTACTACCAGGCAGTTCATGGAATCAACTATGTGATACTGCGATATACCAATGTGTATGGTCCTCGGCAAAACCCTCATGGCGAGGCAGGCGTGGTTGCCATTTTCACCAGCAAACTTCTGAAAGGCGAACAGCCCAACATCAATGGTGACGGGAGACAAACAAGAGACTATGTGTTCGTCGGCGATGTTGTTCGGGCGAATCTTCTTGCACTGGATTGCGATTCATCGGACACGCTCAATGTATGCACTGGCATTGAGACAGATGTCAACACGCTCTTCAAGAAACTGAACGCAATCGTTGGAACGAAGGGTGCAGAGCATCACGGTCGTGCCAAAGCAGGCGAGCAACTCCGTAGTGTTTGTGATTATCGGAAAATCAAGCAGACGCTTGGCTGGGAACCGCAAGTGACAGTAGAAGATGGATTAAGGAGAACGGTGGAATTTTTCAGGCAGAAGAAGTAAGTGTTAAGACCGACGTCATCTCGTCAGAGTCTGCGATTTGTCAAGAAGAGTATCATCTTGAGCATGGCAATTCAGAATCAGTAACAGCATGAATAGAAGCGATGCCGCAATCCATCGTCACTGACGCGTTTATCAGCGGTCTCCTCTCTAGCGATCGGCGAGTTGTTGCTCGTGCCATATCGCTTGTAGAGAACGGGCATCCGGAATCTCAGGATCTTCTCAGGGCAATCTACCCACACAGAGGTAAAGCACATCGCATCGGCATCACAGGTCCTCCGGGAGCAGGTAAAAGCACGCTGACGAATAGACTCACTCACCTCTATCGCAAGCAGAATCTGAGAATCGGCATTATTGCCGTTGATCCGACTAGCTCATTCACAGGTGGCGCGTTGCTAGGAGACCGAATTCGCATGCAGGATATGACTGCAGATGACGATGTCTTCATTCGCAGTATGGCAACAAGAGGAAGTTTCGGTGGACTCAGCAAGAAAGCATCAGAGGCGGCTGATATTCTTGACGCAACGGGAAAAGACATTGTCATTCTTGAAACCGTCGGGGTAGGACAGTCAGAACTCGACATTGCCAGTGCAGCGGACACAACCGTCGTTGTTCTCGTTCCTGAATCGGGCGATTCCATACAAGCTATGAAAGCTGGACTAATGGAGATCGCTGACTTCTTCGTACTTAACAAAGCTGATAGACAAGGTGCTGACCAAGCCGTCACGGCGATCAAGATGATTCTTAGTTTCAAGCAGGCATGCGATGGCTGGAGTCCTGAAGTTCTGCAATCGGTAGCAAGCGAAGGTAAAGGCATTGGGGAAATCGCTGAGATGATATCTAAACATCGCAAGTTCCTTGAGAGCAGCGGAATGCTGCGGACGAAAAGGGAGCGCCGCATTGCTGAACAAATCAAAGAGATCGTTGAAAGCAAATTACACATTGATTTTTGGACCGATGAACGTAGAGATGTATTGTGCAGGAATCTCGATAGAATTCTTTCCTCAGAAACAACGCCGTATGATGTGGCAGATGAGTTAGTTCGACGTTCTGAGAACTCAGGATTGAAATTGTTCTGAAGTAGTAGGGACAGAACATCGTTCTGTTCCTGTCTGCAACCTAGGAGATACAGAATGCCTCAGGTGAATTCCGCTGCAAACAACGATGGTTCGACGAAGCTCACCACGATAGATTTCCATCTCACCGAACAGCAGAAGATGGTGAAAGACCTTGCCCGTGACTTCGCTGAGAAAGAAATCAAACCTCTTGTAATGAAGTATGATGAATCTCAAGAATTTCCTTTTGAGATTTTCAAGAAACTCGGTGAACTCGGTTTTCTTGGAACGATTTTCCCTGAGCAATACAGCGGCGCGGGTTTTGGCTACGTTGAGTACGTTACCCTCATCGAGGAGATTTCACGCATTGATCCTTCCATCGGATTAGGTGTGGCAGCACACAATAGTCTTTGCACTAATCACATCTATATGTTCGGCACGGAGGAGCAGCAAAGGAAATACCTTCCTGATCTCACAACAGGTCGAAGACTTGGTGCATGGGCATTGACCGAACCCTCCTCGGGAAGCGACGCAGCAAGCATGAAAACCACCGCTGTTCGCGATGGTGATTATTACGTTTTGAACGGAACTAAGGCTTTCTGCACACATGGGGGTGTCGGTGAGACGCTAGTGGTGATGGCATTTACAGATAAGTCGAAGGGCTACAAAGGGATCTCTGCATTCATTCTCGAGAAAGGCATCGAAGGCTTCTCCGTTGGAAAGAAGGAGAACAAACTCGGTATGCGTGCCAGTGACACGTCATCGCTAGTGTTTGAGAACTGCCGCGTACCAAAGGAAAATTTGCTCGGCGAGGAAGGGGCAGGATTCCGACAAGCGATGCAAGTACTCGATGGAGGTCGCATCAGCATCGCCGCACTGAGCACTGGACTTGCCCAAGGGGCATTTGAAGCAAGCGTCAAATACGCGAAAGAAAGGCAGCAGTTCGGTCAGCCTATCGCCAATTTTCAGGCAATTCAATTCAAACTTGCCGATATGGCGACACGGATCGAGGCGGCACGTCTTTTGACCTATCGTGCTGCATCTGACAAAGATGCTGGCAGGGACATCGTGTTTTCATCGGCACAAGCAAAGTACTATGCAGGAGAAATCGCAACCTACGTGGCAAACGAGGCGGTGCAGATCCACGGTGGCTACGGTTTCATCAAAGAATTCCCTGTCGAGAAGTTTTATCGTGATGTCAAGCTGGTAACGATCGGTGAAGGGACATCGGAGATTCAGAAGATGGTAATTGCTAGAAGTCTGCTGAGATAAGGGAATGCTCTTCCACAAAAGAAGTATGCAACTGACTGAACGTCTGAATAATAGTCATTCGGAAAGAATTCTCAATCAATGAATGCAAAGGAGAATGACCATGCTTGAACTGCAACTGAGTCTTCTTGGATTGTTTGCAGTGTGCGCCGTCATCTTGTTCAACACGCTGACCGAAGGAGGTGAACCGTTCGCACTGGCCTCATCTGCATTTGCCGATGGCAAGACGATACCTACAAAGTATGCCAATGTCGGCGTGTCTGGCGGCAAGAATATTTCTCCGCCTCTCACATGGACACTTCCCCCTGCCGGAACAAAGTCATTTGCACTTGCATGCATTGACCGTCACCCGATTGCAAGGAACTGGGTACATTGGCTCGTCCTCAACATACCAAAGACGGCAACATCTCTCGCTGAAGGAGCTTCAAGGACAAAGAACTTGCCAACGGGATCAAAGGAATTGAACAACTCGTTCGGTTCTCTGGGCTGGGGTGGACCACAACCTCCACCAGGTTCCGGCTCACACAAGTACGAGTTCATCGTCTATGCTCTAAACGTAGACAGGTTAGACGTTGAAGCAAGCGCCTACCTGGCAGGATTCAACAGAGCCATCGAAGGGAAAGTGATCGCTTCGGCAAAGCTCGTGGGAGTGTACGAAAGATAACGGTACTTCATTATGAATCTTAGATCCCAACCCTCTCTGAGAAGACCGGGGTCTCACGATAATCCACAAGCGTTATTAAACATTATTCAAGGATCGCCATGCGAAAAATCTTTTTCATCAGCTTTCTCGTTATCATTGGAAGCGCCTTCGCACAAGACAAGTCCACATTTGACCGCTTCTTCTTTGACAAGACGATGAGGGTGGACTATTACCACACCGGCACAAAGGGGGAAGAGGTTTTCAGTCTTGACAAGGTGTTTGAGGAAGGTCCATGGTCCGGGAGTAAGGTCAATGTATTGGATACGCTTAACCTGGGCGAATATTTCGTCAAGGTATTTGACAAAGCCACAAACTTGATGATCTACTCACGTGGCTACTGCACGATGTTCAATGAATGGCAAACGACTGATGAAGCGTTGGCAGGAATCAGGCGGACTTTTTCGGAATCCGTGCGGATTCCATATCCCATACGGGCAGTGCAACTCACGATTTCACGGCGGGACAGACAGATGAATTTCAGAGAGATCTTCACCACCGTGATTGATCCTAATTCCCCCATGGTGAATCATGAACATCATCAATCAAACTTCAAAGTCGTGCAGTTGATGAAGAATGGTCCTTCCGATCACAAAGTGGACTTGCTTATTGTCGGCGATGGATACACCGGAAGCGACATGGAGAAGTTTCGCAAAGATGTGCAACATTTCACTGATGTCCTATTCAACGTAAGCCCGTTCAAAGAGCGGAAGAATGATTTCAACGTCTGGACAATCGAAGTCGAGTCGAAAGAATCCGGTATTGACAAACCCGATGCGGGAGTCTGGAAGAACACAGCGTTCGGTACATCCTATTATACCTTTGGCACTGAGCGGTATGTCCTGACGGATCATAACCGTGCCCTGCGAGATATCGCCTCAGCAGCACCGTATGACTTTGTTCATATCCTTCTGAATGACAACCGTTACGGCGGCGGAGGCATCTTTAATCTTTATGCCACGTGTTTCACGCAGTCAGATAAGCCTGAGATGGCATGGCAGATGGATTATGTCTATGTGCACGAGTTTGGGCACTCATTTGCTGGTTTGGCTGACGAGTATTACAGTTCATCAGTCGCATACAATGAATTTTACCCGAAGGGTGTTGAGCCATGGGAGCCTAACATCACTGCCTTGTTAGATCCCAAGCACGTAAAGTGGGGACGTCTTGTTGAGAAGGACGCACCGATACCAACACCTTGGGGGAAAGCCACGCATGATAGTTTAGAATCTGTGCGCTCGAAGCTCGATCGGAAAGCCGCGGACTACTTTGCGAAGCGCGAGGAGATTCGCAAACAGGAGACAGATTTGATGCGTGCGCAGAAGTATTCGGGTAAGGTGGGAGCTTTCGAGGGGGCTGGTTATTCGTCCGAGGGGCTCTTCCGTCCGTTTATTGACTGCAAGATGTTCTCGTTGAGCTTAGTGGATTTTGACCCTGTCTGTCGTGCCGCGATTGAGAGGATGATTGATTTCTATGCGAAGTGAAGTCCTTGCTGGAAGCGTGGGATATCAATCTGATATGTCGCAGACCCTTCGCTTCGACCACGGAAGAACTTCTGCAGCAGCTTCCGAAGGTGGTTCTATCCTTGACAATTCTTGACAATTCTTGACACGAATTTGACAACTGCTAGCCTGAAGTTTCTATATTATTATACATGGTTTCTCAACTGAAGAGCGTGCATTGTATGTCCGGCACTGGTCGTTGGGTTATCCTAAACCTCTCCCCTTTCCCCTCTCCTTGCCAAGTGGCGTGAAGCGCCATGGCGACATAGGCGCTCAGAGAGGGAAATAAAAGGGGTCAGGTCATAAAGGACTCCACAGCAATGCACAGCATCAATAGGAATTCGTGTTGTTTGAGCGTACGAAAAACCCGTGGCAAGAACTGCTCGACATATTACTGCTCGCAAACGCGTTGTGGCGATCTTCCTTGTTGCTGTGATGTTACCCTGCTTGTTCTTGAGTTACGTGGGGCTAAAATCAATTAGGCAGGAGAAATTGTGGCAACAGCAGTTGGTTCTTCAGAATTTAGAAAGTTCGCTTTCCCTTGCCGTTAATCGTATTGAAACCAGTATCCAAGATCGAGCGCGCGCATTTTTCGATGCCCTTCCATCGCAAACACGCCCCCTCACATCGAGTTATTTCATTTCTCTTAGAACACTTCCAGAACAGAATAATCTTGTGGAGCAGGTTTTTTTGCTCGATGATGACTTGCGTTTGGTCTTTCCTAGAACATTTCGAGACCAAGGCATCTCTGCACAGGAGAGAAAACCGAACTTACAATTGAAGGGAAATGAATATCTGCGCATTGGTGAAGACTTTGAATTCCGTGGACAGCTCGAAGATGCCATCAAGGAGTTTCAGCAGGGAATTTCAGCGAAACCATCTGCGCAGGAACGGATGGCATTGCTCATGCGCGTTGCCCGCTGCGAGTTCAAGAAGAAAGACTTCCAAGGTGCTCGACGAACCTATCTGAAAGTTCTGGCTGAGGATCAGCAGCGATTTTACGGTGAGGAGTTACCGTATGTTCTCATTGCCTATTTTCAACGTGTGGCTATTGCCGAAAGAGTTGACTCGCCCGCTGCTGTTATGGATGTGCTCATTGATCTTTACGGAATGCTTCTGGACAATTTCAATCGGTTTGAGCGAGGACAATTCGAGTTTTATCTTGAACTGGTGAAGATGAAACTTGCGGACATTTCGAAAAAGGCTCAAAGACCTGATGTCACTCGCTTGAATAAACTGAAAGAATTGGAAAAGGAAGTCGAGCGAGAGCAAGCTCTGGGGATCCTGCTGCAATCGGCACTGGTCCCAGGAATCCAGGAGGAACTAAGTCTAGAGAGAACGCCGGGGAAGATTCAATATTTGGCTGGAAAGATTGGCGGCACAGTGTGGCACGTCGTCTTCAAAGCGAACGTGGAACATTCAAATCCGATTCGGGTTGTCGGATTCAAAATCCAAGCCTCCACGCTTCAAAGTTTGATACAAAGTATATTCGATCAAATACCTGTAAGTGAAGATTTCAAAGTGGCTCTGCTTAACGATGAGGATGAGGTTGTTTTACCACCAGGGTTACCAACGGCAAAAATCGCGTCTGCCGCCCCGTTTGTTAATTTGGCGCAGTTGCTTCCAGGTTACAGAGTTGGAATCGCTGCAATCGGGGAAAATCCTGCAGGGGTAATTTCTGCAAAAGGTTTGGCAATCTACTACGTCCTGATTTTCTCCATCATCATAATCATTGTTCTGGGTATTGTCTTTATTTTCCGAGACATCTCCCGCGAGGAAGAACTCTCTCGCATGAAGTCGGAGTTCATTGCGAATGTCTCGCACGAAATCAAAACTCCCATTGCAACGATCAGAACGTTAGCTGAGAACTTGAACGAAGGGTGGGTCACTGACCAGAGGAGACACCCTGAGTATTTTCTTCTCATAGCAAGGGAGAGCGATCGCTTAAGTCATCTCGTTGAAAACATCCTGGATTTTTCTCGTATCGAGGCCAAAAGGAAAACCTACCGGATGCAACTCGTTTCAGTGAGTGATGTGCTGAACAGAACTTTGGAGCGATTCCGATTGCTCATGGATGGTCAAGGAGTAACACTCAGCGAGCGGATTTCTCCGGCTCTTCCTTGTATGAAGATAGATCCAGACGAGATCCAGCAAGCATTGCTGAATCTGCTCGATAACGCAGTGAAATACTCCAAAGAAGAGAAATTCGTTGAGGTCTCTGCAGAAACCCAGGAGAATTACCTGGTCATGAAGGTTTCTGACCACGGCTGCGGAATTGACAAAAGGGAACTCCAAAAAATCTTTGAGAAATTCTATCGCGTCGAGTCTTGCGAGGGAAAAAACATCCCCGGCAGTGGCATCGGGTTGACCTTGGTGAAGGAAATCGTCGAAGCGCATGGTGGGAAGGTTGAGGTTGAGAGTGAGATAGATAAAGGGAGTACGTTTTCGCTGTTCATTCCAATCAACAACGCGTAATTCGATGGCAACAATACTTCTTATAGAAGATGAAGATGCGATGGTGACGGCCTTGCGTGATGCGTTTGAATACCACGGCTACACCGTCAAGACAACACGAGATGGAGAGACTGGTCTCAAAGTCGCCGAAGAAGAGCAACCGGATCTCATCCTGCTTGACATTATGCTTCCGGGGATGGACGGCTTCGATGTTTGCCGTCTTATGCGGAAGCGTGGAATCTTGGCTCCCATTTTGATGCTGACCGCACGCGGCGAAGAGGTGGATAAAGTCGTGGGGCTTGAAATCGGCGCCGACGATTACATTACTAAGCCTTTCAATACACGTGAACTTCTTGCAAGAGTCAAGGCGCACCTCCGGCGTTCCACCGATAAGTCGTCAACGCTGGTCGAGTACGAATTCGGAGATGTGAAAGTGGATTTCTCCCGGTCCAAAGCGTATAAAGGAGGAAAGCCGATTGACTTAACATCCACAGAATTTTCTCTTCTACACCTTCTGATCAAACGACGGAGCGAGGTCGTTACCCGCGAACAAATTTTGAATGAAGTGTGGGGCTACGAAACCTACCCTGATTCCCGCACGGTGGATAGCCATATTCTCAACCTCCGCCATAAGTTTGAAGACAATCCCCACAAGCCTGAATATATTCTCACGGTCCACGGACTTGGATATAAATTTGTAGGGAAATGAGATGAGTTCTTACTGATGATTGTGCATTAGTGTGCTGGTTCCTTCTGACCTCACCCCTTTTGTGAGGCCGTCCAAAAAGTAGACGGATGCACCACCGTTGTCATGCTGAACTTGTTTCAGCATCTGTTTTGGCCTGTTTTCAGATCCCGAAACAAGTCCCGCTTCGGCGGGATGGCGCCGAAGGCGCTCATTCGGGGTGACGATTGTGGTGCTTTTACACGGCCCCAAGGGGTAGGGTTGCGATTACCTATGACCAAGCCCAATTTACGGTTGTCAATAAGGTACCACACAACTTGTTTCTGAGACCAATCCCGCTACGTTTGTGGATTTCTCTTAACAATATCTTTACGGTTCCTCGCGTCCTAGAGAAGGTGCACCATGAAGAGGCACAGAATAATTCTTCCCGTTTTGGTTGCGCTGCTATTCTCGGCGGCAACAAGCAATGCTCAGCAGAGCAAAGCCCAAAAACTCTTTCAAGAGGGTTTGTATCAAATGGAAGGGATGGGAGACCACGCAAAGGCAGTCGAGTTGTTTAATCGTGTGGTGAAAGAGTTTCCAAAGGAGAAACCAATTGCTGCAAAGGCACTTCTTTATGTTGGAGTGTGTTACGAAAAGTTAGGCAAGAAGGAGGCTCGGAAAGCATACGAACGTGTTATCCAAGAGTTTCCTGATCAGCGAGAGGTGGTAGCGGAAGCGCGGAACAGGCTATCTGCTTTCGGACGTTTGCCAGAACTCAACCCCAACATGACTTTCCGCACTCTTCAGGTCTTCACCACGCAAATTGGCTATCCCGGACTATCACCGGATGGGGGCTGGGTCGCATTTCCCGCTGCCGATGTGAACGGCAAATGGGACGTCTATCTAATGAACACCTATGGTGGTGAACCTCGGCGTATTACCTCGGATTCAAGCAGCATTATTGCCGCCGTGGACATTTCACCTGATGGGAGTCGGATCGCTTACGATCGTCTCAATCCTAATACCCATAGATATGAAGTGTATCTTGTTCCTTCACTCGGTGGATTCACCAAGAAAATTGCCGAAAATGGTTTCATTCCGCAATGGCGCCCGGACGGAGAGCGCATCGCCTATTTACGGAGGCGGACAACCAGCGAATCTGGAAAATTGGAATTTTGGACTGTGCGTCCTGATGGGAGTGACAATCGTCGTGAATTTGTGGACAGCGTCAACGTGACAATGGGAGGCAACCTGTTCTCTTGGTCGCCGGACGGCAAAGAGATTGCGTGGCCCAGAACATTCCCGGAGCGATATGAGGAACTCGTCATTCATGAGTTAGAAACTGGAATGGAACGTCAATTAACATTCTACAAGAAATCTCTCGGTGCAGCATGCTGGACGCGCAACGATGAGATTGTTTTTCCCTCCAACAAGGGTGGAAGAATCAATCTCTGGATGATGTCTGCCTCGGGGGGAGAAGCAGTGCAATTGACGAAAGGAGGTGGCCCTGATCTTGGAGTGGAAATCTCCGCCGACGGAAGAAAGTTATTGTACATCCAGCAGCAGTTGATCGGACACATCTGGATTGCTGAGAGCGATGGCAGCGGTGCTCAGCAAATTACATACGATGAAAGGTACATTGCCTTTCCATCACTCTCGCCCGATGGTGGGCGGATTGCATTCTCGATGGGCGATCCCGATTTGCTGCCCATTGTAGAAATCTATGTCATGGACAGAGACGGCAGCAATCGCCGAGCATTGACAGCTCAGAACGGGGCTGCATACAATCTCGAATGGTCGCCCGATGGGAAAAGGATTGCCTACCTTTGGCATTCATCGTATGAGCGATATGATTCCTCAAGAATCTATGTTGTAGACGTGTCGAATCCAGGAGTGAGGAAACTCGTTAGTAAGGGCACGGGTGTCTGGTGGCTCAATTCAGACAGCCTCATCGTCTTTGCCGATGTGAAATCGCTGCTGACCTCCGTTGATGGAACTGCACCACAACAATTCTACGAGGATTCAACACACGCATTCCCTATTCTTGGAGAGAAATATGTTCTGTTCAATGATCTCACCAAGAATCGAGAAGGCTGGTGGATTGTTTCTGCTGCAAGCACAGAAGATACATCGGTCAATCCCGCAGAAAGGACGAAATCTCTCTCCCGTCTTCAAGGTGAATACGGTAAGCCAAGGAAACTCCTTGGCCCAGTTCGCTCGATTGACATACCTCCGAATGGAGCGTTTCTTCTCTATTTGAGGAATTATGGAGAACTCTGGAAAATGACCTTGCCAGATGGGAAGGAGGAGCGTGTTCGCGGGACATTTCCCTTGTTGCGAGGCGGCTTTAGAATAAGTTATGACGGTAAGGAAATCATTTACGCTGATGAGTACCCCAGCGGAAAGTTGGTGATGATAGAAAACCTGCATTGACTGAAAAGTCCCGACTTCGGGATCGGCTGTAGAGGCTATCCCAAAAGATCACAATTGTCACCCCGAACTTGTTTCGGGGTCTGAAAACAGCCGAAAACAGATGCTGAAACAAGTTCAGCATGACAGCGGTGGTGCATTCGTTTGCTTTTTAGACAGCCAGGGATGAATCTGTATTCCACTCCGCCTTGCTCCCGCTTCACCCGCCTCTTCGGATAGACCCAACATCAAACCGAACGACAAAGCGAATCGTCTCCGTCGGGACGCTTACTTTTCTTTTTCCAAATCTTCCCCTGAGCCATGCCCTGAGCCAGTCGAAGGGGAACTCGAAGGGGATTAAAGGGATGGCGCGAGGATCTGCTTAACCAGTCGTGCTAGTTAAATTCGTCACCTTTCGACTTCACACCGTCCACGAACTCGGCTTCGTTGCGCTCAAGGTGACGTCATTCCGAGCGCAACGAAGGGGTGCAAGCGGAGAGAGTGAAGTCGAGGAATGATTTTGGACGGGTTTGACTGACACCGTTGATTGCTTACCCACCTTTCAGACACCCCCTTTTATGAGGCTGTCCAAGAAGTTTCGGGGTTCAGCCTTCGACTCCATGTCGCCTTGGGCGCCATCGCGCTCAGGCTGACGAAAACCAGTTGGTTCGTCAGGTTGAGTCCCGCTTTCAGCGGGATGAAGCGTAGCGGAACGGAGTCGAAACCTTCTATCCAGACAACCTCAAAATCTTTCTTAGCGTAATGCCATTGCCCGCATAGCGGGATTCCGGCTACCACTTTACCGCACTAAATCCCAAAGAACCGCAAAAGTTATGGAGTTCTCTTGACACAACCTTCACAAATCTTCACAATTTCTTGACACATTTTGATATTTCAGTTGGTATATTGTAGATGCATAATCTAAAAGGCTTTTGCTTCCAAGCGACAACCGGGATTATGCGCACTCGTCATATGATTCACAATATCTTTCACAATGCTGTCGAATGGAGGTGATGTTGGCAACCAAAGGAGTTTTCTGTATCAGCCTAATCTAAATCATTGTATCTTTCACAACTCTAATCTTAGGAGAATTACACTATGAAACGTCTAATCTTCGGTTGTTCTCTCGTCCTTGTGTTTACCTTTCTTGCTTCGATGCCATGTGCGATTGCACAGGAGGCTGCACCTCCGCCTCAGCCCTGCATTGTCCAAGTTCTTTCCAAAGACTTCAAGGTCCCCTCGTCTGGCCCAACTTCATGTGCTCCATGTCAACCGTCACAACAGCAGATTAACCGAGATTTCATTGTTAGGGTTATTGTCTTGAACTCCAACCCACTGTGTGATGAAACTCTGCCTTTGATTCCGGATGGGTCGAAGATAGAAGTCGAAATGAGGCGCATCGTCCGGATCAAGCCAGTTGCTGATAAGTGCGATCTTAAGAACCTGTATTGGGGTTCATTCACTGGAAAGTGGAAATTGATAGATCCACTTGGGACTGTTCTCTTCACCGGCACTGTGTATAACGGCACAATCGGCACGTGTGCGCATAAGGATGCCCAAATGGCGCTGCTGTAATGCTCTGCATGAAGAGGCATACATCGAAGGCGACGGCGTCGCAGGCACACCGACGGCGAATTTGCACCTCCGCGCAATGGGGGCAATCACAGCTTCCTATAATCCGGGGCACCCGTGTACATACACGAATGTAAAAGGCAAGCTTGACGGGGTGGTAAGCACACCCTATTAGTCACGGACGCGTTGAACAGACGGATGCATCAGGCAACATGGAGGAGGGATAGAAGCGGTTCATTCTTGTCATCATGTACAATCTTGGGAGGGCTGCTGTGAAGTAACCTCACCCCTTCCGATTGCCGGTTCTGAGTGTGGGAGTGATCGGGATAGGTTACATGATATAGTGTCTCATACACATTGTGTTGTCAAATCGAGGTGATGTCAACAAGCAAAGCAACTTTCTGCATCAGCCTGGTCTAATTCACCGTGTCTCTCACAACCCTAGTCTCAAGGAGGATCACAGTATGAAACGCCTATTCTTCACCTGTTCACTTATCGTTATCTTTAGCTTTGTTGCTTCAACGCCATACACGGTTGCTCAGGACACTGTGGCTAATGCTCCGCCCTGCACTGTCCAAGTCTTTTCCAAAAACCTGAAGCTCTTGCAGCCTCCCAAAATATACTGTCAGCCGTGTCTACCGTCACAACAGAAGATAAATGTAGATCAGCTTGCAATAGTTGTCGTCTTGAGCTCCAACCCGCTTTGTGATGATCCTCAGTCTCTGGTTCCGAATGGGTCGAAGCTAACAGTCACAATGACCCGCATCGTCCGGATTCTGCCCGTTGCTGACAAGTGCGATTTGGCGAAGACCTATTGGGGTTCATTCACTAATGACGGAACTTGGACGTTGACAAGCCCAGCGGGTTCTGTTCTCTTCACCGGCGATGTGTATCGCGGCACCATAGGGACGTGTGCACATAGGGATAACCAATATCGTTGCTGTAATCCAAGCCATGAGGAGGTATACATCGAAGGCAAGGGGGTCGCAAACACACCAACGGCAGGTAAGTACCTCCGCGCAATGGGGGTCATTACCGCTACTTATGATCCGGTTCATCCGTGCAAATACGTGATCCTTGCTGGCAAATATGACGGGGTGATCACACAACCGTAATAGTCACAGGTGTGTCTAGAAGATCGATGAATCAGTAAGATGGAGGAAGGCGGATAGATGTAATTCATTCGTGTCATTCTGTACAACACTCTCGGGAGGGCTGCTGCAAGTTATCCTCGGCTCTCTCGGTTTCGAGTCGGGGCGGGAGGAGTGAAAGGAGCTAGGTCATAAGCTATTCGGTCAGCTCTACCAGACGAGATTTGCACATTTGGAACAAGCTGAGGTAGCTAAGCGGTGTGCGTGACCTTAACATCACCTGGCTTGATATCGGATGAAGCTGGCCGCGCTCGGAAGTGTGGCACACCCCTCGATAACTTGTGGACCTATCGCCCATCTGAGCTGGCGCCGAGTTGAAGAAGGACAGCAGCGAAGGCGCCGTGGTAGGGCGGGATTATGGCTTTGTGACACCAAATCCGAAACAGTCGCAACAGTTGTGGAGATTTCTCCACAAAATCTTTACAAATCTTTACAATTTCCTGACACATCTTGATATTTCACTTAGTAAATTGTACGTGCATAATCCAAAAGCCTTTTGCATCTGGGCAACAACTGGGATTATGCGTATGCACCATATAATCCAAGATACCTCTCACAATGTCGTCAAATGGAGGTGATACTGCAAAGCAAAGGAATTTTCTGTTTCGGCCTAATCTAATTCACTGTATCCTTCACAACGTTGTCAAATGGAGGTGATGTTGGCGAGTAAAGGAATTTTCTCTATCGGACTAATTCACTATTTTGATAAGTCTTGGGACTTATTTCCCAGCAGTTGTATAGTTTTTCAGAGTCCTCAGACATTGAAAGGTGTGTGAGGGGCTGAGAAGAATTTGATTTTTTTTAAATCAAATACATACGGTTTGCGAAAAGGAGGTGCCTCCGATAAAAACTCTTCGTATCAATGTAGCATAAGAACACACAATTAATTCCTTAGTAATTAGGTTAATTAATTCACGTAGACAAACAGGGAAGCCGAAAACTGAATAGAGTAGGCAAATAATATTTTTAACCTATACGAGGTTTAGTTATGAGAGCATTTAGACTTTCTTCTAAAAAAGAGTGCAAGAACAACACGGTCGTAAATTTTACATCGAATCGTTTTTTCGGAAAAGCGGTGTTAGGTATGCTGCTATTTATGTTTGTGCTGACCAACAAATCAATTGCACAAGAACCATCCGCACAGGAAAAAGGGTGTAGTTGTTTTGGTGTGATAAATTACAAAGACTTGACGAACGAACATCACTCATCTTCACCTGGCGAATGTTATCGTTTCGATAATTTAGGAAGTCCTGGTGGTGGTATTTGTATAACCGACAAACATAGGTCCGAATGTTGTAGGAGAGTACAGGCAGCGGCTGTGGCACTAACTGATGCTCTGCTTCAAAGTATTGCGAAATGCTATTGCGATGCAGGAATGCCTAATGGAACCGTTGTCCAAGCATGGTCCGCTGTAGGTACAAGCGATTACAGAAGATGTCAGAGGATCGGAACGCTGGTCAACACACCTGCAGTAATGGAGTGTAGATGCCCGAAAGGCTGGTTGTCCAACACGAATAATCAGGATGGTGGCATCACAACGGATGGCAAGTGCAAGAAGATAGCATGCCAACCTATCACTATCACTCCCCTTCCGCCGAACGATACACAAATCGGCACATGGGGATTCATTTGGGGTAACGCTCTCTGGGTGTGGGGAACGGCTAGCAATGGAGGCAAGGCGATATGCACAGTTATACAAGCAGGTGTTTGTAAAATCAACAAAGATTAAGAAGTAGTTTTATGAGACATCTGAAAAATAAGGATATAAATTGACTTTTGATATCTGACCGACTTTTTTCTAATGTTGGGAATCCATCGCTTCGGGAGAGGAGTCACCTTTCGGCTAGAAATCGGTGACAACAATGTTCTTTGAAATCCTAACGTTGATGTTCAACACTCGAGCTGTCCTTCTACGCGGTTCTTGGCATACTTTAGGAAAGCAATTGACGGACATTTCAGCCGAAGGCTGATTAGCCTCTGGCTAAATAGACTACAGCACAGAGAACAAATTGCAACCTGTTACGAGCAAGGTCAAAGTATCTACAGCGGGTATACTGCAAGACCTGCTTGAGGAAGGCAAAGGGTTGCTCCGCTCGGTTGCGAATCGCTGAAAGCTTCTTGTTGCGTTTTCGTTGTGCCAGTGTCATCGGGGTATTGCGATAGGCTTTGTCCAAAATACCACAGCGAATCGCTTTGGGATGCAAAGCACGGTGGTAGGCGTACTGCTATTTATATTTGTGCTGGCTGCTGCAAATGCACAAATAAAACCTCCGAATCTGCGACCTTGTTTCTGCTGTGATAGTCTTGATATTTATCAATTAACCCCTGATCCACCACCCGTTACTGGTCCAGCTAGAATTTGCCGTTGTGGTGGAGATATCTTTACAACCGTTCAATGCCCCGGTGCCCATTTTATATGGACGGTTGCTAATAACGGAACACCTACTATTGGTTTTGCGGGTCAAGGTACTCCTTCGATTACATTGAGCTCATTTGTACCAGGCACCGGAAATTTGGTTACTATTACTGTCAAAATTATTTGTCACAATTATTCTATAACTGGTCAAATCAAGGTTCCAATAATACCACCTCCTAACTTAACCTTCAGTTACCAAGTAACTTATAGTGGTTCTGGTGATATTTGGACTGTTGCAGCGCAGGGCACAGGCAATTGGACGAGTTATGGCAATGCATGGCGAATAACTGAAGTTACACCGAGTGATAAACCGTGCAATCAATGGGGTTATGTTCCCATGTGCTGGGAGGGGCCTACTACCACACCTAGTGGTGCAAGTAAGACATGCACACTTTTACCAGGGCATCAATATCGTATTATTCATTGGATGGAAAAATGTCGCATTACTTGGCAGGCTACGCCCGGTTGTCTGGCAGTAAAGATGGTATGCTTTACAATGACGGCGGGTCCAAAGGGAGCAAAACTGACAAAAGGTACAAAAGCAATACTAGAGAATGTATCTGAAATGGGGCCAGTGAATGAACCAAAGCCTGAAATGATGCCAGGCAAGAAATGGAATTTCAGGATTAGTCAGTTGTTCATCAAAAGTGGCACCTGACTTTTATGTTCTACTGGCAAATACTGCCTTTTCATGAATTTTTCTCCCGTCGGGACTTTTGTCCAGATGGTACATTTATCAAATTATTCTTAACACATATTGATTAGGATATTTTAATTAGTTCTCGTTGAAAAAGTGGAGTATCATTAGCAGTCATGAGGTATTGCCGCGCTCTTTCATTATGCGTCCTTTCGAGGGAACGTCTTCCACCTTACGGGCACGGAGTGGTCCGCGCCCGCCTCATAATATAACTCTTAGATGGCAGGGTCCACACCGTGCCAGTGGAGGGAATGGTAGTCGTAAGGTCTTCCATCTTACGGGCACGGAGTGGTCCGTGCCCGCTTGGTGAAACGATGCAGACGTTACTAACACTACTTTGTTAAGATACTGATTCTGCACGACCCACAAAGCAGAAGCCCCGATTGATACCGGGGCTTCGGTCTCTTCTCAGAGCAGCCTTTTCATTCGACAACAATTAAAGAAGGGGTGTGCATGACCGTGGTATCACCTGGCTTGATGTCAGATCAGGCAGGATGCGCTCGAAAGTGTGGCGCACCCCTCAGTCATGCCACAGCCCCTTCGAGAAGTTCAAGATATGCTCGCGTTGCATTGAGCCGCGCTTTGATGCCGATGGGAATAGTCAGTTTGCGGGGAACGTGACCATACGCGAGATTGGAGACAACCGGAATATCTAGACGAGCCACATAGTCGTTGATGACTTCTTCAATTGTGAGGCTGGGTTTTTCCTTGTCCTTCGGAACGCAGTCCGTCATGCTACCAATGACGAGTCCGCTGATCTTCGTGAGTATCCCAGCAAGCTGCAGGTGCGCAAGAATTCTATCAACGCGATACGGTTCTTCCTCGACCTCCTCGATAAACAGTATGCGTTTTGAAAAATCGGGGAGATATTTCGTGCCAACAAGTGTATTGATGAGTGAGAGATTCCCTCCAAGTAGCAAGGACGTGGTATCTCCTTTTGCCAGCATCTTGAGCGGTTCGTTATGAGGATTTCCAAGTTTGCCGGTTTTCTTGGGCGAAGTGAGAATTCTCCAGAAATGTTCCTCTGTAAAGGGGTCCATCCCGCTGCGCATCTCGACAGCAACCATTGGACCTGAGAATGTAACAAGTCCCGTCTTTCTGAAGATGGCAAGTTGGAGTGCGGTGAGGTCACTGTACCCGACGAATATCTTTGGGTGCCGCTTGATGAGATTGTAATTCACGAGATGCAAGAGACGAGGCGTGCCGTAGCCGCCGCGAACGGAGAAGATTGCGTTGACCTGTGGATCGGCGAACATGTCGTTGATATCGCTTGCGCGCTGTTCATCTGTGCCAGCAAGATAACCTCGGAGTTGGTCGGGTCGCTTCGCGTGCTCGCCGAGTTTCACCCGGCAGCCAAGGCCTTCAAGATATCTGATGCCATTGTCAATCGTCAAGAAGTCGGTTGGTGCGCTCGCGGGAGCAATGACGCCAATGGTGTCTCCTCTCCGCAAACGTGGCGGCTTGATTGTATTCATTGTTGTCACTTACGATGATGAGTAAGGGATGAGGAAGAACGATTTGAATCTTTGAAGAGATTCTAGTGTGACACAAGTGCCCCCAACGAGATTCGAACTCGTATTACCACCTTGAAAGAGTGGTGACCTAACCCTTAGTCGATGAGGGCATCCAAGGAGTCGGATGTCGAATTTCAAATGCCAGATTTCAGGCAGGAAAGTCGGCATATGACACTGCTCTTGGGGTGAGCGACGGGGCTCGAACCCGCGGCCACCAGGGCCACAACCTGGCGCTCTACCAACTGAGCTACGCTCACCGTCTAAGTGTCAACAAATGAAGCCCCCAAACCCTTCTCCAAACTGATACAACGCAACACCCGAAAACATCAACCGAACTTTGTCAATCAGGCGATTAGAAGGTAAGAAAAATCAGAGCGAAAGTCAAGGGACGTACCACGTTTGGTTGTAGCGGAAAATGTTCAACTCTCTCCGTGGGAGCAACGATCCCATCCGATTTCCTGCAGTCATTGGGAACTTAGATGTTCTCTTTGTTCGCTTTTCGCCTCGACGTCCTTATTCTTCACTTCGCACCTAAGCCTGAGGCTTATCAGCCTCCGGCTGAGTTGAATTCCTTCACAGCGTCTATCATCGCCACGATATTCTCTACTGGCGTGTTAGCCTGAACATTGTGCACGGCATTGAACACAAATCCCCCATTGGGTGAAAAGATCTCGCAGCGTTTCAGCACCTCCGTGCGAACATCCACCGATTTTCCGAATGGCAGCGTCTTTTGTGTATCAACTCCACCTCCCCAGAGGACGAGTTTCTCACCGTATCTCTCCTTCAACTTCCTTGGATCCATTCCCTCTGCTGAGCATTGCACTGGATTGACAATGTCGAAGCCAGCATCAACAAAATGAGACATGAACGGTTCCACCGCCCCGCAGCTATGTTTGAACGTTTTCCAATTGGTGTTCTTGTGAATCCAGTCATTGATCTTTTTGTAATACGGCGCATAGAGTGAGTCGAATGTATCTGTCGAGCAGAAACTCGAGGTCTGAGTACCGAAGTCGGTCCCGCAGACGAAGACTGCATCCACATCATCTCCAACCACCGCGAAGATCTTCCTTAGATTTTCTAAGGCGATTTCTGACTGGCGTTCGAAGACCTTATGAACGTAGTCCTGTCTTATCGCGGTCGAGATGTACCATTCCTCAATATCGCGAATGCCTTTTGGATGTTTGAGGAAAGGCGCCGGAACAAGCGCGATGTCTCCAAATGCTGTCCCACCAAAATTACCGATCACGCCACGATTGGACGCTCTCGCACGATTGACTTGTTCTGCAAAATACTGCAGATCAAGGACGGAAATCGGTTTGAATTCCTCTAGATTGTCATCAGGATCAAGCTTGTCGTCGTCAATGGGTTCCTGCCTGACAATAGTATCAAAGAAGAATCCGCCTGTTGGCATTCGACCGCTGGGCGGTGCGTTCGCATCGCCCTCCGGATAGATGAGCAAATCTCCATTCACATCCACCGATGTCTTGAAATGATCGGAGACAAGAAGCTCCTGTCCCCACGGCGCTTTGAAGTCTTTCCAGTTTTCATTTGGAAATCCGAAAATGGTATTTCGTGGATAAACGCCACAAGTGTCAATGCCGATTGCCTCGATTAGGTCCTCCTCAATTTCCCCCAGCATTTGATAAGGCTCGATCACCTTCACGGGGCGTCTTTCCAAACCATAATACTCACGGAGAGCTGCAACACATGTAACATGCATACCTGTCACTGCGGTGGAACCAAAATCCACTGGCACCTTGTCGGGTTGCCTATGCGCCAGAGCATAAAGAAAACGTTCTTTTGATTTCATCATCTCTCCTTGAATGATCGAAGATCTCCCAAGAGTAATATACGAAAAAGGGGAACAAAATCAAGGATTGTGCATACCGAACGGACACACAGATGGCTGGTCATATCCAACACTAAAATTCATCACTTGATAACGTCCTGCCATCTGCGTGAGTTCGATTCAAGCGGCACACGTAGCAACTTGCCCGAGCCGTGCGAAATATCGCGCAAGTTTGCCATGTTTCTGATGATGGGGTAGGTAGGTGTGAGTGAATGAGTATGCGAAGCAAACACCTAGTGCATGTGCGCCGAAGGCGCATAAGCCTCTGGATTGGATGGTGTACCCCCGGCGCGACTCGAACGCGCGGCCCACTGCTTAGAAGGCAGTTGCTCTGTCCAGCCTGAGCTACGGGGGCAAGTTTGGTTAGGCAGTTCTTCTGTCGGGGCGGGCGGATTTGAACCGCCGACCTCCTCGTCCCAAGCGAGGCGCGCTAACCGGGCTGCGCTACGCCCCGAGATCTTCTTAGTATCAACTTCTTTGCTGTCCGCTCGAGCGAATCACAGCATCTACACCCGAATTGCCGACCTTGGCGCCATTGGTGCCACATGCTAACCGGGCTGCGCTACGCCCCGATGTTCCCTTTTCGTATCCGAATATACCCAATTTTGTTCTGAAAGTCAACGCATCATTCCGAACCACCCGACATCGTGCAATCCACTATCTAACCCAACAGGCTACGATAGCGCTTTGCCACTTGATGATAGATCGTTGCGGCAGCCAGCAACTTCAACCCATCCCACCAAGAGAATATTAGAAATCCAGAGGCGAATGATTTTCCCCAGTCGTGTAGCAGAACGATGTTGAGCTGGATAGTCCCACACATGAAGAGGATGAGAAGCCCAACGGCCATCGAGAAAGCTGTCCAAGCAAATCCATGCCTTAGCTGCACCAACCAACCGACGACAAATGCCGCAGCAACACAACCTATCAAATATCCACCAGTTGGACCCAAGAGGCGAGCAATACCTTGGGGCAGTGTCACGGACGCGGCGAATACTGGTAGTCCAACAGCACCGAGTGAGATGTAAAGCAGTTGGCTCAGCGCACCATATTTTCTACCGAGCAACGCACCGGCAAGCAACGCAAACAGCGTTTGGAGCGTATAGGGAACAGGTTCATGCGGAACTTCAATCCTAGCTCCAATGACAGTCAACACAGCAAAGGTGACCATCCAGAAGATTTTCGCGAGAACGCTTGCCTCTCTGAAACTCCAATCTCTGACGGTTGAAGCAGTTCCGGTTGAGAACATAGATTATCCTTTCACAGAAAGACAAAAACAATCTGATGCCGTCAAGCACCAGGCTAATATTACGCAAATAAATACTGAAAGTCAAGCAGATTGCTGCGCTCTTCGATTCTGTTGCGCTGCGGGTTTTTCGGAAAAAGTTATTGACACAGATGTTTTTTTTTCGTATATTGCGGCACGATTTTTATAACACTAGGGTGCCGATTTGGCTAATGCCGAAAATGCTGCGATGAATGAGTTCAAGATATTCAGCGGTCGGTCTAATCGTCCACTTGCTCAGAGAATCGCCGACGATGCTGGGGAACCTCTTGGAAAGTGTGAGATCAAGACGTTCAGTGATGGGGAACTGTGGGCAAAGTATTCAGAGAATGTTCGCGGTAGTGATGTCTTCATTATCCAATCAACGAATCCTCCCGCCGAGAATCTGCTCGAACTTCTCATTATGCTTGACGCGGCAAAGCGTGCCTCCGCACGAAGAATTACCGCGGTGATCCCATATTTTGGATATGCCCGTCAAGATCGCAAGGATCAACCCCGCGTTGCTATCACTGCTAAGCTGGTAGCTAACTTGATTACAACCGCTGGAGCAGATCGGGTGCTGACGATGGATTTACATGCACCACAGATTCAGGGGTTTTTTGATATCCCTTTTGATCATTTGTATTCGTCAGCGGTGTTCATCTCTTATTTTAAGCAGAAGAGAATCAAGAAATTGGCGGTAGTCTCCCCCGATGTGGGTGGCATCAAATTGGCACGGGCGTATGCACAACGGCTGGAAGCAGAGTTAGTTCTGATAGATAAGCGTCGTCCAGCAGCGAATGTGGCAAAGGTAGCAAATGTCATCGGCGAAGTGAAGGATCGGAATGTTCTTCTTGTGGATGATATCATTGATACCGGGGGAACATTTGCTACGGCTATCGAAGCGTTGAAGAAGGCGGGAGCCAACCATGTGTACGGTGCGTGTACACATCCCGTGCTGTCGGGAAACGCTGTTGAGAAAATCAATCGGTCAGCGTTGGCTAAGTTGATTGTAACGGATTCCATTTCGCTGAAGGCGAAGTCAGCCAAAATTGAGGTCATATCCGTTTCAAAGTTATTCGCTGAAGCCATTAAGCGAACCCACAAGAATCAATCCATCAGCTCGCTGTTTGATGTAGATAAAGGGTAGTACGATAACCACGTAGAAAAGGGAACGATGTTATGGAAGAGTTCATTCTGAGCGCTGAAGTGCGGAAACACATTGGCAAGAAACACGGTAAGGCAATACGTCGAGAGAAAAAGGTCCCGGGTGTGTTCTATGTTCGGGGAGAACAGACCGTCCCCATCTCCGTCACGGAGAAACATCTTCACCCGTTGGTTGCAAGCTCAATCACGCGCCTCATCAATCTGAGGCTCGACAACGGGGAAGCGCACAACTGTATTCTCCGGGACATTCAATTTGACCCTGTAACTGACAGACCGCTTCATTTCGATCTTCAAGGCATCAAGGCAGATGAGACAGTTGCAATCCATGTCCCGGTCAGGCTGGTGGGGACCGCCGTTGGAACACGTGACGGGGGCTTGGTGCAGCAAACGCTGCATCGTCTCGAAGTGAAGTGCTTGCCGAAAGATATTCCTGATTTTCTTGAGATCAACATTGAACATCTTGCCATTGGGGATTCAGTTCATGTGCGAGATCTGACTTTGGCAAACCTGGAAATTTTGGAGAACGAAAATACGACTGTGGTGGCGGTGATTCCGCCAATTGTCGAAAAGGCTGCCGAGGTGGCGGTGGTCCCAGAGGCAGAAGTGACGGAGCCAGAGATCGTGGGTGCGAAAGGCAAGAAGGCTGAGGAGGAAGGTGCAGCGGAGGAGCAATCTACTAAAGCACTTAAAGCCGAATAAGACAGGTTCTCTGATCATACCGTGTGAGTGTTCAATGCTTTGTTGAGGAGTACAGATTCTGTACATGGTAATTGGGCTTGGTAATCCAGGCACCGAATACGAACATACAAGACACAACGTCGGATTTCTGGTTATTGATACACTCTCTCGAAAACTGCAAATCCGGCTTCGTGCGGGAAGAGGTGAATACTTCATAGGTCTTGGTAAATACGATCGGGCTGAGATCGGTTTGGCGAAACCGACTACCTATATGAACCAAAGCGGTATAGCAGTCCGCGATATTGTTCTCCGATACGGCATTACTCTCAGCAATCTCTTGGTAGTCTCCGACGATGTGAATCTTCCACTGGGGGAAATTCGCCTACGAGCCAAAGGGAGCGATGGAGGACACCGAGGCATAGCGTCAATCATTTATCATCTGCTATCGAACGAGTTCCCTCGGCTGCGATGCGGCATAGATACTCCCCATCCGCTGCTAGAGGAGACTAGAGACGAGAAGACGCAGCGGATGTTTGAGTTCGTCCTTTCGCCTTTTCGGAGCGACGAGTCCGACACAGCACAGAAGATGATCGAGCAGGGATCGGATGCAGTGCTGTGCTATGTTGGCGACGGCATTGATGCAGCTATGAGGAGGTTTAATTCCTGATGAACTAAGCCCTGCTCCAAGAGGGTTTTAGACGTCATTCGCTTTCTGAGATAGCGGTTTATGCAAGCGATTGACGGTTGACCGATCTTGGGGCCAACTAACAGTCCAAAGGGTCACGGAGGCGACCCGTTATTAGGGAGGTGAATAACACTGAGCATAAGCAAACGAGAATACGAAACGACCTTCATCATCAATCCTGCGTTGGATGATCCACAGATTGACGCTGTGATTAACAAGGTGAAGGACCTGATCACGAGAAACGATGGTGAAATCAGAACTGTGGACAAGTGGGGCAGGAAACGTCTTACCTATCCCATCCGCAAAAAGAATAACGGATTCTATACCTGCATTGAGTTCAATGCACCAAGTGACGTTGTCCAGAAATTGGAGCGTGCATACCAGCTTGATGATCAGATCATCCGTTACCTGACCATCGCATTGGACAAAAAGGCTCTCCAAGCAAAACAACTTGCTGCTGTAGAAATCAAGGAAATCCCTGCGGTGGAAGAGAAAGTGCTGCCTGCGAAGGAAGTCGAGTTGGAGGAAGATGAGGAGGATGCAGGAACGAAAACGCCTTGAGCAGATAACCGATCTTGTTTTTATTCTGGTTGCAATCACCAATTTCTCATGTTTCATTAGGCAAGCACGGAGGAATCCAATGGCTGAATTGAAGATGCCAGAATTGAACACTGTTATCATCGCTGGCAACCTGACTAAAGACCCGGCGTTTCGACAAACAACAAATGGTACACCGGTCATCAATTTTTCGATTGCTTCAAACCGCAAGTATCGGGACGGCAATAGTCAATGGCAAGAGGACGTTTGCTATGTCGGCGTGGTTGCCTGGAACAGGTTAGCCGAGAGTTGCCATGATCGGCTTAGGAAAGGGAGCGCGGTGCTGATTGATGGTGAGTTGCAGAGCCACAGTTGGAAAACCGAAGATGGGCATGCGCGGAGTATTGTTGAAATCAAGGCAAGGCGCATTCAGTTCCTCAACAAAAAAGGGCTTCTGGCTGATATCGAGAGCGAGGAGCCGGCGACAGTGGAACATGAGGAACCTGCTACCTATACGGACGATTCATTTGACCGATTTCTCTCAAACGAAGAATCGGCGCTGCTGAAGTAGAATCCACAATAGAAAGGAGTGAAGGTTGAAAGAGATTGCTATCAGGAAGAGAATTTGCCGCTTCTGTGAGAGCGGCGAAGTGTTTATTGACTACAAGAATGAAAAGAAGCTTCTCCGCTTTGTCAATGAGCAAGGCAGGATCATCCCCAAACGCATTACCGGCACCTGTGCAAAGCATCAGCGCCAACTAGTGCAAGCGATCAAACGCGCTCGGCACCTAGCACTGCTCCCCTTTGTCTCTGAGCAGATCAAATAGTGAAGCGGCATTCAAGATCAGGACGCAAGCTCTTCGCTTTGACTCTGCTTGCTGAGTTGCTGAGCGATGCTGTCTACTCGACCTGTATGAAAGAGATGGAATAACCTATGAAAGTGATATTGAGAAAAGATCACGAAAAACTTGGTCGGATCGGTGACGTGGTTGAAGTCCGTGACGGATTTGCACGGAACTACCTCATCCCACTTGAAATTGCCTATCAGGTCACACCAGGAAATCGCCGCGCGTTGGAGGAGGAGAAGAAACAGGCCGTGCAGAGGCAGACCAAGGAACTCCGAAGCGCCGAGAAACTTGCTGATGAGCTGGGAAAACTCTCCGTTACACTTCCTATGCAAGTGGGCGAGGATGATAAGTTGTTTGGCTCTGTTACAACTCAAATGATTGCAGATGCGCTGAGCGAAAAAGGCTGCAATGTGGATAAACGAAAGATCGAGGTGGAAGAACCCATTAAGGTTCTTGGCATTTACACCGTCAATGTGAAACTCCACCCGAATGTAGTAGGTAAGGTGAAAGTGTGGGTGGTACGGCAGTAAGTGCAACGTGCGCTCACAGCCGCAGTAGGTCCCAGTGCGCGAAATGAGTAGACCGGGCAGCAATCAATCAGCATCTCTTCACCCCTTCACTCCCCGGTGGGTCTGATGCCGATCTTGCCTGGCAAGTGTCTGCAGCCTCTCCCCTCCCGTATGGACACGGCAACGATTGCGCAGGAGAGCCAATCTGTCCTTCGTAACAGGGACTTCGTCTGTGTTACACAAGGTTCATTGGCTTTTCTGTTTTTCAGCCTAAACTGATTTCAGCAGCGATGCTGAGCATCGTCCACAGGCTGAATTCTCTTGACTTTTATCCGCTAAAATTCTATTTTAGAACCGAAAGTACGCAGCTGTTCGCGCTGAGTCCTTGGGGGTCTACCATTCTCTGGGAAAGGTTTTTATGGAAAATGTAAATATTCTGACGGCATTTGCTTTCGGCATTCTGTCCTTCATATCTCCCTGTGTGCTTCCTATCGTTCCCGGATACCTGTCGTTCATCTCGGGCGTTTCGCTGGAGGAGATGCAGCGCGTTGAGGAACGCAAAAGAGTCTTTGGAAAAATCCTGCTGAATTCCCTCTTTTTCATTCTCGGCTTCTCAGTCATCTTCATTGCGCTTGGCGCCTCTGCGACGGTTGTTGGCAGATTCTTAATGGAGAAGCTTGACATCATCAGCAAGATTGCTGGCGTTGTTATCATCATTTTTGGCTTGCACATGATGGGTGTCTTCCGAATACGCTTCCTCAACTATGAGAAACGATTCCATGCTCAGGTAAAGCCTTTGGGACTTCTCGGTTCCTTTGTTGTCGGTGTGGCATTTGCATTTGGCTGGACTCCCTGCATTGGTCCTGTGCTTGCTGCTATTCTTGCGATTGCCGCGCAGCAAGAGACAGTCTATCAGGGAATTGTTTTGCTCTCGAGTTACTCACTCGGTCTGGGTATCCCTTTCTTCCTCACCAGCCTCAGTATCAATGCGTTCTTTGGAGTTTTCAATAAGATTAAGAAACATTTTCGCTTGATAGAGATCGTTGGGGGAATTTTATTGGTGATAGTCGGTGTTTTGATTATGACGAATTACATGACGATGATCTCAAAGTATCTTTCGGAATGGTTCCCATTCTTAAATGAACTGTCATAGGTCAAAGGCTCAGAGAAAGTGAAGAAAGACTATGGGCAAGATAACTGAAGCATTGGATGATGTAACCATACGCTTCGCCGGTGACTCTGGCGATGGGATGCAGTTGACTGGAACGCAGTTCACCAATACTACGGCTTTGCTTGGCAACGATCTCAGCACTCTGCCAGATTTTCCTGCAGAGATTCGCGCTCCTGCTGGCACGCTCTTCGGTGTCAGTGGCTTCCAACTGCACTTCAGCAGCAACGAGATTCATACGCCCGGCGACGCTCCTGATGTGCTTGTGGCGATGAACCCAGCAGCACTCAAAGTCAACCTCAATGACTTGAAACCAGGCGGTATCGTTATTGCCAACAGTGACGCATTTGAAGAAAAGAGTCTTCGTCTTGCAGGCTATGAATCTAATCCGTTGGAAGACGGCTTACTCAGAGGATATCAGATGTTTGAAGTTCCGGTGACGAAGCTGACAGTTAATGCACTTGAAGGGATCAACCTTTCGATGAAAGTGATGACACGCAGCAAGAACTTCTTCGCTTTGGGACTGACGTACTGGCTATACAACCGTCCGATGGAACCGACGTTGGAATGGATTCGGGATAAGTTTTCCAAGGAGCCTGAACTCATCGAGGCAAACACACGTGCACTCAAGGCTGGATATTTCTACGGCGATACTACGGAGCTGTTCGCATTTCGTTACGAAGTGAAGCCCGCAAAGTTGCAGCCGGGAAAATACCGGAACATTATGGGAAACGAGGCGACCGCGTTGGGACTTGTTGCTGCTTCGAAGCGAAGTGGCTTGCCGTTGTTCCTCGGTAGCTATCCGATTACGCCGGCGAGTGAGATACTTCATCAACTCGCTGGCTATAGGAACTTTGGAGTCAAGACATTTCAAGCGGAAGATGAAATCGCCGCCTGTGGTGCGGCGTTGGGCGCAGCATTCAGCGGAGCTTTGGGGGTAACCACTACCAGCGGTCCCGGCTTGGTTCTGAAGTCGGAAATGATCAACCTCGCTGTCATGATTGAACTTCCCTTGGTCATCGCAGACATTCAAAGAGGAGGCCCAAGCACGGGCTTACCGACAAAGACTGAGCAGGCTGATTTGCTCTTAGCCCTCTACGGCCGAAACAGCGAGTCACCTGTGCCCGTAGTAGCTGCTGCTACACCCGCCGATTGCTTCACCATGGTCTATGAGGCTTGCCGCATTGCTGTAAAATATATGACCCCTGTTCTTTTCCTCTCCGATGGATATCTAGCGAACGGCGCAGAACCGTGGTTGATTCCTAAGTCGTCTGAGCTACGGGAGATACCTGTTCATTTCCGAACCGACGCGGAGGGATTTCATCCCTACGTACGCGATGAGCATTTGGTGCGACCATGGGTAGCCCCCGGCACACCGGGACTTGAGCATCGTGTCGGTGGATTGGAGAAAGCACACATCACCGGCGATGTCAGTTATGATCCGGAGAACCACGACTTCATGGTAAGATTGCGAGCAGAGAAAGTAGCAGGGATTGCCAAAGACATTCCTGTGCAGACGATCTACGGAGATGAACATGGCGGTGACCTACTTGTCGTGGGATGGGGAAGCACATATGGCGCTATCCGCACAGCAGTGGAACGCAGTCGCGCGCGAGGGAGATCGGTGTCCCATGTTCACATTAGATATCTCAATCCATTTCCGCGCAACTTGGGAAATGTACTCGCAAGCTTCAAACGGATTCTTGTGCCGGAGATCAATTTAGGACAACTGGTAAGAGTGCTACGATCCGAATTCCTGTTGCCTCTCATTCAGTTCAACAAGGTTCGTGGATTACCGCTCAAGTCATCGGAGATTGAAGAGAAGATTGAAGAAGTGTTGAAAGACAAATAGACGTTCTGTGGATGCAAGGGACGGGGCGGTTGTAGCAAGCAAAGCTGGTTTGAAAAAGCAGTAGCACAGTTTGAGACTTCACTGAATTTATAGATAGCTTTTGACAATGTGAAATTCCCTATGGCTAAAGCAGACACCACCGGCGTGGTCTATATAACATCAGAACTCTGCAAAGGCTGTGGCTTCTGTGTTGAGTTCTGTCCTCCAAAGGCACTGAAACTGTCCGACGAGTTTAACACCAAAGGATATCATCCCCCTGTTCTCATATCTGCTGATCTATGCAACGGGTGTGATATCTGTGGACTGCTGTGCCCTGACTTTGCGATCTTCGGAATGCGAGTGAAGAAGGCAGCGTGACCTCCTGATTACACGAAAGTGCCCTGACGAGCACTCTGTGAGGTTCAACATGTAAGCGGAATAGTTGCTGCGAGTCAAAATTCAGAATTTGCAGGCTCGTGAATTCTGACTTCCGAATTCCGTTTTGCTTTTTCCTACAGCCAACGGTTTCAATAATCTTCAAGGACAACCACATTGAAAGCAGATTTCAAAGGTGTACTGACAGGTTCCCACTTTGTTGACGGTGACCACGCTTGCAGTGAAGGAGCGATTGCGGCTGGATGTCGTTTCGTAGCGGGCTATCCCATTACTCCATCAACGGAAGTGGTAGAGCGCATCGCCCAACGATTCCCGATGATTGGGGGAATCTTCATTCAGATGGAGGATGAGCTTGCTTCCTCCATTGCCATCCAGGGAGCGGTCTGGGCAGGAAAGAAGGCAATGACTGTCACTTCCGGACCTGGATTCTCGCTGATGATGGAGCATATCGGATTGGCGGCGATGACCGAGACGCCCTGCGTCTTCGTTGATGTTCAGCGCGGTGGTCCCTCCACGGGACTTCCAACGCTTCCTGGTCAAGCAGATATGATGCAGGCACGCTGGGGGTCACACGGTGATTATGAGATCATCGCGCTTGCACCGAACTCGCCACAAGAGTGCTTTGACCTTACCGTTAAAGCCTTCAACCTTTCCGAGCGCTATCGAGTTCCGGTGATGCTTATGATGGATGAATGCGTTGGACACATGATAGAAAGAGTGGTTATTCCCCCGGCAGATGAAATTGAGATTGTACCTCGCCATTATACAGATGCACCTCCAAGCCAATATCTACCATATAAGGCAGACGGCGCAAACGGCGCCATGGTGCCACCGATGGTCAAAGCAGGTGATGGGTATCGTATCCACATCACCGGATTGACGCATGACGAGCGGGGTTACCCCGTGATGACGCCCACAGCGCAGGAGAAACTGGTTCGTCGGCTTGTTGATAAGATTCGCTTGAATGCGGATAAGATTGTAGAGTATGAGGAAGATCAAGTGGAAGAAGCAGACGTCGTCGTCATCTCGTACGGTATCACGTCGCGAGTATCAATCCCTGCTATCGAGATGGCACGTAAGCAAGGGCTGAAGGTTGGGCATCTGAGACTCGTTGTTGTTTGGCCGTTCCCGGAGAAACGAGTACGAGAACTTGCAACTCACGTTGGAGCCTTTGTGGTTCCAGAGATCAACTACGGACAAATGGTATTTGAGGTTGAACGTTGTGCAGCAGGCAAGGCAAAGACATTCCTGGTCCCGCACGGCGGTGGAACAGTCCATGACCCAGACGATATTTATCAGGCAATTATGAAAAGTGTGCAGGCTGGCAAGGGATAGAGATCAGTCCAATAAAGCATGGTAAAACCGACATGGCGCTTAAGCTATCAACTTTCACTTATCAGCTCCTAGCTGAAAGCTAATCTTTGAATTTTTCTTTCTTCATTTTGCATTTTACATTCCAACTACTGGGGTCGCAATGTCTGAACTGATGGTCGAAGAAGATATTCATCCTGAACAAATAGCAGTGAATCCCGTTGAGCCTTTCTTAAGGATGGACCGTATGCCGCACATCTGGTGTTCAGGTTGCGGTATCGGAACAACCGTCAATTGCTTTGCAAGGGCGTTGGAGACAAGCGGTTTGAACCTTGACAAGGTCGCCATCGTCTCTGGCATCGGTTGTACAGGTCGAGTAGCAGGTTATGCCAAATTGGATTCCTTTCACACCACGCATGGCAGAGCAATTCCATTTGCCACCGGTCTCAAGCTCGCGAATCCTGAATTGAAGGTCGTTGTTTATAGTGGCGACGGTGATCTGATCGCCATTGGTGGCAACCACTTCATTCACGCAGCTCGAAGAAACATGGACATCACTGTCATCTGCGTGAACAACTTTCTCTATGGAATGACAGGTGGGCAGGTCGGTCCGACGACCCCCATCGGTGCTGTGGTCACGACTGCTCCTTACGGTAATTTCGAGCCAACGTTTAACCTGCCATATCTTGCCGAGTCCTGCGGCGCTGTGTACGTTGCCCGATGGACAGCCTACCATGTTCGGCATGTAACAAAGGCAATGAAAGAAGCATTGGGGAAAAAGGGATTCTCGTTTATCGAAATTCTCGCCCCCTGCCCCACGCTTTACAGCCGCCGAAATCGTTTGGGAGATGGTTTAGACCAGATGAAATACTACAAGGAGATGAGCGAGATACGACACGGGGCAAATACAAAAGAAGTTGGCATTGAATTTCAGGGAAAGATTATCGTCGGGAAGTTCGTTGATGTAGAGCGTCCAACATTCTTGGATGCAATGAACGAACATTTCCAACAGAAATTTGGTGATAAGTATACACCTTTATAGGGATTAAACAATGGCAAGAACAGAAATCAAAATCGGCGGATTCGGGGGACAGGGCGTCATATTGAGTGGCATCATCATAGGCAAAGCGGCATCCATTTTTGACAACAAGCACGCTACGCTCATTCAGAGTTTCGGTCCGGAAGCACGCGGCAGCGCTTGCAGCGCTCAGGTGATCGTGTCTGACCAGTACATCACCTATCCGTATGTAAAGAAGCCAAGCATTCTGATGGTGATGTCCCAGGAGGCTTACACGAAATTTGAACCCGAACTCGAAGATAATGGCATTCTCATCACAGAGGAAGATCTGATTCAGATTCACCAACTGCGACCGGGCATCCAGCATTACTCCGTTCCTGCGACACGCATCGCCGAGGAACTTGGACGAAGGATTGTTCTCAACATTGTGATGGTTGGCTTCTTCACGGCTGTCACTCGTCTCGTTGATGTGGACGCCATGAGGAACGCAGTCAAAGACTCAATCCCGAAAGGAACTGAGGATCTGAACTTGCGGGCGTTCGATCGAGGATATGAATATGGATTGGAAGTTCGAGTCCTTGACACCAAGGGCGCTACGGTTTCTCCCGTGACAAATGACTAGAGTCATTGCTACAAACATACTGAGGTATCCATGCACGGCTATCCGAAGCAGTTCAAACTGAAGGATAATACGGTCGTTACCCTCAGACCCATGGTCAGGCAGGATGAAACGAGACTCCTCAAGTTCTTTCGTTGCCTGCCGGATGAAGACAGGCTTTTTCTCAAGGAGGATGTGACAAAACCGGAGGTCATTCACCGTTGGGTGGAAGAACTCGACTATCACCGCGTCCTGCCTATACTGGCGGAGATCGACGACGAGGTTGTTGGTGACGCTACACTTCACATCTACGAACACGGTTGGCTTCGGCACGTTGGGGAAATTCGATGTGTCGTGGCGAGAGAATATCAACGCAAGGGTATCGGGGTACTGTTGATTCGTGAACTTCTTGACCATGCTCAACAGCGGGATCTCCACAAAATCCAAACACAATTCTTGGACAATCAGACTGGAGCAATCCAGGCATTCGAGAGAGTCGGTTTTGTTCACGAGGCGATCTTGAAACGGACCGCTGAAGATTTGTGCGGTAAGGAGCATGATTTAATCATTATGACGAATAATGTAACTGAACTCTGGCAGAAGATGGAAGACCTGATTTTGGACAAAGAGTTTGTGGTTGAGATGTGAGAACGAACCGTGAGTTTATGAAGATTGAGAAATCAATTCTGTAATAGGTAGCGTTACAAGTGTGTTGCTTATTCCCCAGCGCACCACACTTCGACACGCTCAGTGTGTTGCTTACTCTTGGCTGAATGGTCAATGTTGGCTGGACCAGGCCTGCGTGTCGGAAGCATGGTGAGCTTGTCGAACCATGGTGCGAGGCTGAGACTGCGTGTCATCTGCCCGAACTAAGTGGGGCTGTATTTATGCCAAGTATCGGTTCCAAGCGATCCAGCAAATCGGGATTGCCGAGTTAAGTTTCCAAAGTGCATAAACTCACAGTTCGTTTCCTAAAGAAACAGAAATCGCAATCCAACATCACACGGTAGAATTGAGAGCTAATAAGATTATGGCAAGTGGTAACGGCGAGCGGACTATAGCTGCTCCAGTGAGACTCACGGCAAAAGATTTTGCTTCAGACCAGGATGTGCGATGGTGTCCCGGCTGCGGTGATTATTCCATCTTAGCACAGACACAGCGAATGCTACCTGAGCTTGGCATTCCAAAAGAGAAGTACGTTTTTGTCTCAGGGATCGGCTGCTCAAGCCGATTCCCTTATTATATGGACACCTACGGATTTCACGGCATTCACGGTCGTGCACCTGCAATTGCAACAGGCGTAAAGGTTGCTCGACCTGATCTTTCCGTATGGGTTGCGACCGGCGATGGCGATTTGCTGAGCATAGGAGGCAATCACTTTATCCATGTGATGAGGCGGAATATCAATATCAAAATCCTCCTCTTCAACAATCGTATTTATGGTTTGACGAAAGGGCAAGCCTCGCCGACTTCTGAGCACGGCAAGAAGACAAAGTCCACGCCGTTTGGTTCCATAGATTATCCGTTCAATCCGATCAGTCTTGCGTTGGGAGCGGATGGAACATTCGTTGCTCGTTCGATGGATAGAGATCCAAAGCATCTTCAGGAAACATTGCTGAAAGCGGCACGACACCACGGGACAGCGTTCGTTGAGATTTTCCAGAACTGTAACATCTTCAACGATGGTGCATTTTCCCTTTATACCGAAAAGGATACGAAGCCTGACAATGTGATCGTTCTCGAACACGGGAAGCCTTTAGTCTTCGGGAAAGAGAAAGACAAAGGCATAAGATTGGACGGATTCAAACCCGAGATTGTTTCTCTGAAGGATGGAAAATACGGTGTGAATGATTTGGTCGTCCACGATGAAAAGTCGAGAGACCTTGCACATATTCTCGCCCGCTTCGGCGACCAACCTGGATTTCCCGCACCCATTGGTGTGTTCTATGCTGCCGAACGCCCAACTTACGAAGAGGAGATGACGGAGCAGATTGAATCTGCGAAGAAGAAACTTGGCGAGGGAGATCTGGACAAACTGCTGAATTCTGGTAACACGTGGGTGATAGAGTGATCCGCCTGACGCCATAAGCAAGAGCCAAGACGTGAAATGCTATGTGGGACATTCTTAAAGAAATAATCGAGAACAGCAAGAAATTCGTTTTGACCACGCATGTCAATCCTGATGGTGACGCGATAGGTTGCGAGATCGCTCTTTTCCTATTTCTGAGAAAGCTCGGCAGAGAAGTCTCCATCATCAACTATAGTTCCACACCGAAGAACTATCGATTTCTTGATCCCGCCAATGACATTCGTGTGTTCGAGGAGAAACGTGACGCCGAAGCTATCCTCACTGCCGACGTGATTATCATGGTGGACATGAATCACTCGGACAGACTGCGAGCGATGGAGCCGCTTGCTCTCAAAAGCAAGGCAATCAAACTTGTGATTGACCATCATTTGGACAATCAGAATTTTGCTGATTATTCTCTTGTGGATGAGGATGCATCTTCCAGTGGAGAGATTATCTATGAATTACTTCTCGTGGCGAGTGGCGGCAAAGGCGCCAACGAACCACTCACGTTCAACGGTAAATATCTGGATAAGGACATAGCGCGTGCACTGTATACAGCGATTATGACCGACACAGGTTCCTTCCGCTTCCCCAAGACCGATTCCGAAACACATCGCATTGCCGCACATCTACTTGAATGCGGAGCCGATCCGACTGAGATCTACCAAGAAGTGTATGAGAAAGTAGATCTCGACCATTGGCACTTGCTTGGAAAAATACTCTCCAACATTCAAATCACAGATGATGGCAAGTTAGCCTACATCGTTATCGCACAGCAGATGTTTCGTGAGACGCAGACCGAGGAGACCGAAGTAGAGGGCTTCGTGAATTATGCGATGAGTATCAACGGCGTTGTAGTCGGAATCATTTTCATTGAATTGAAGAACGGAGTGAAAATGAGTTTTCGCTCCAAAGGTGATATTCCCATCAATGAACTGGCAAAGGAGTTCGGCGGCAACGGTCATAAAAACGCTGCTGGTGCGCGAGTGTTCAACCGCACATTAGACGATGTTGTTCAGGAAACATTGCAGCGATCAGAGGTATTTCTAGCGACGTATCAGGCAGAACCGGTGGTATGAGATGTCGAACCCTAGTTCTGCTTTGTCTGAACTCGAGTTGTGGCACATCCGGTGATAGCGGTCGCTTCTGAAGCAAGAAGTCGGAAGCCAGAAGCAGGAAAAATCTTGGCTCATGCTTCTGGATTCTGACTCCTGTATTCTGTAAATTCTCACATCTTTCACTACCCACTATCGGAAGAGCATACCATGAAGCTGGCGTTTCGAAGAGCAACGATTAAGAGCATCAGGGCGGATCTTGTAACGGTTTTCCTGTTTGAAGATGCCGACTTGATGAAGAGACAATCAGCGAATCTAGGTCAGCTGGTCAGTGGCGTCAAGACAGTGTTTGACGCTGGCGATTTCAAGGGGAAAGACAACGAGATTGCTGTCATCTATGATCGCGGTCTCGCGTCAAAGCGATTGATGATGGTCGGGCTTGGTGGAAAGAAGAACTGCTCTCTGGAGAAACTTCGCCGTGCTGCAGCAAGGGCTGCGAGGAAAGCTGAGAGTCTGCGAGTCTCAAGGATAGCAATGCAATTTCCCGATCTCGAGATTGTGAGGCAATCCGTCGGAGAACCTGTCCAAGACATAGCTCAAGCAATGGCTGAAGGTGCAGCGTTAGCTCTGTACAAATATGACAAGTATATCACTGTGAAAGAAGGCAAGGATGAAGAGATGAAAATCAAGCAGGTCGCTTTTCTCCATGAAGGCAATGCCGAAGCAGTCAGCTTGAGGCGGGGTGTCGAGACTGCCAGAGTCATAGCTGAAGCAACATACTTTGCTCGCGATTTGGCAAACGCCCCCGGCATAGAGATCTATCCACAGACCTTAGCTGCCGCTGCTACCAAGTCGGCAGCGAAGCATGGTTTCAAAGCAAAGGTTTTGGGGAAGAAGGAAATTCAAAAGTTGAATATGGGTGGTTTGCTTGCAGTGAATCGGGGGAGCGCTCGACCGCCGAGGTTCATCATACTGGAATACAACTCGGATAGAAAGGACTTCGACACAGTCGTGTTGGTTGGGAAAGGTATCACCTTTGATAGCGGCGGGATCTCGATTAAACCGGCAAAGGACATGGGCGAGATGAAGATGGACAAGTCCGGCGGGGCAGCGGTGATCGGAACAATGCAAGCGGTCGCGGATCTTGGTCTGCCGCTACACCTTGTTGGACTGATTCCTGCGACCGAGAACATGCCGAGCGGCTCAGCGATTCGACCCGGTGATATTATCACACTTATGAATGGTAAGACCGTCGAGATAGATAGCACTGATGCTGAAGGACGGCTCATTCTAGCCGATGCTCTCACTTATGCCGAACGGTACAAACCAAAGTTGGTGATTGACCTTGCCACGCTGACGGGCGCGTGTGTGGTTGCTCTGGGACACGTCGTGACAGGGATGATGGGAACAGATACAAATCTTATGGCAAAACTGAAAAAGGCGGGCGACAAAACCTATGAGCGAGTATGGGAACTCCCTCTCTTTGAGGAGTATGACAAACTCATCAAGAGTAGTGTCGCCGACGTCAAGAACACTGGTGGAAAATGGGCTGGGGCAGTCACGGCAGGAGCGTTTCTGAAGAAGTTTATCGGCAACTATTCCTGGATTCATCTCGATATCGCAGGCACCGCGATGTTGGAAGAAGCAACAGACTACGAACCCAAAGGTGGATCAGGAGTTGGAGTGAGATTGCTGGTAGAGTTTCTGAGAAATTGGAGGAGCGAAACAAACTAACGCAGAAATGATGCGCTACATATCCGTCTTCACAGCAGAGCAATTTGCATCTAAGGCTTCGACCTGCTATATTCCTGTAAAGGCAGAATGCCCCCCAAACACTCACAAGAAACCTTGTCACGAGAGAGTTAGCTAGGAGAATCTATGAAGAGCTTGATCGTTCGCCAGAAATACATGTTCATCCTGTTGCTCATCTTGCTTTCAGCAATCAGATCATTTGCCCAGGAAAAAGAGGAACCACCTCTTCCATTTCCAGAGCGCGGACCCTTGTTCTACTACGAGACGGTCAACCTGATTGCAGACGATACGTTGAAGAGCAGATTAGATATTAATGTCAGAATCTCCTTCGATTTCCTTGTGTCTGTGAAGAATCCACAGCCATCCTTCCATGACGAACTTGCGAAAAGAGTGGAGACGTCTGTGGAGATCTTTGACCACAATGACGTTTCAGTCGCTCGTGACACATTTCGAAAAACGATTTACACGCGGGAAAGCAAGAATACAACGGCGGAGAAAGAACAATTCCTTGACGTAAACTTCTCTTTCGATATTTCTCCGGGAACATACAAGCTTGTTCTCGAAATCAGCGATGTAGAATCGGAAAGAAAAGTGACGGAGAAGAAAGAGAAAATCGTTCTGAAGGATTTTCACGCAAAGCGTTTGACGATTTCCGATCCGATCTTCGTGAGCGCGGGTGTGAGCACACCTGTCGTCATCCCGGATAGCGTGAAACAAAGTGACAGCTCCGCGTTAATCTGTTCTCCAATGCAGATTGGCGGCAATATCTATTTCGGCAAGAACGCCGATGCGTATATTGAATTCACAGATATTGATTCTCAACCCGCGGTGGAGTACGATCTCTACAAAATCCGCTCACAGGACGACAGCGAGAAAGGGTTGATTGCAGGTGCGACGTTCCCAGTAGAGCATCAACTGCAAGGTCTATCGCTTCAAGCTGGATATTCACAGTACTCGTTCTACTATGCCGCGAAAAGATCTCCACTGAAGAACAAATACAGTGCTGTGTTGCATATCCGAAGTGATTCGTTGGAGCAAGGGCTCTATGAACTTCATGTCAAAGTCAGAGATGGTCAGAATACTGACAGCACGCTCAAGGCTTTCCAAATCACATGGGTTGACATGCCTCTATCCTTACGTGATAGGGATTTCGCCATTCAGTCAATGCGTTATATCACCACCGACCAGGAGTTTGACGATCTGCAGAGCGGTTCGCGAGAGAGGCGCTGGGGAAAGTTCAACGCGTTCTGGAAGAAGAGAGATCCGACGCCGGAAACGGCGTACAACGAAGTCATGGCTGAATACTACAAACGAGTGGACTACGCTTACTTCAATTTCAACACGCTGAGAGAGCACGATGGTTCAAAGACCGATCGAGGCAAGATCTATATCCTGTTTGGTCCACCAACCGTAATCGAGCGACAGTTCAATCCGGACTATCCGCCGCAGGAAGTATGGTATTACACCAACCTCAACAAGAAGTTCGTGTTCGTTGATGAAAGCAGAGCCGGCAACTACAAGCTGTCTGGCGAGCAATGACCAAGAAAGCGAAGATAGCCATTACGATTGGCGACTTCAATGGCGTTGGTCCTGAGGTGGTCTTGAAAAGTATTGCCGACGAGAAAGTTCGAGAACTCTGCTCCGTCTTTCTCATCGGATCCTATTCCGTGTTTCAGTTCTACAATCGTCGCTTCAGGCTGAACGTTGGATTGACCCAGATCAACTCGTTGGATGAATGGAGCGATAGAACGGTCAATGTAGTTGATGTGTACGACGCTACCAAGCGGGACGTCCGAATCGGCACACCTTCCAAGCTTTCGGCTCGATGCGCGGCACACGCAATTGAACAGGGCGTGGATATGTGTTTGATAGGCTTCACCACAGCTCTCGTCACCGCACCCGTCTCGAAAGAGTCATTGAATCTCGTGGGCTACCGATATCCCGGTCAGACCGAGATGCTCGCCTCGCTGACGGATTCTAAGCACGTCATGATGATGCTGCTGTCCCAGCGAATGAGAGTCGGTCTTGTGACGGCACATCTCCCTATCAGCAGAGTGGCAAAATCAATCACAACGGACAAGATTGTCGAGAAGATCAAAATCCTGAACCGCTCTCTGAGAGAGGATTTTCGCGTCAAGAGACCAACGGTTGCTGTTTTGGCACTTGATCCTCATGCCGGCGACGGAGGTGTCATTGGAAAAGAGGACGACGTGATAGTGAAGCCTGCTATTCAGTTGGCGCAAGAAGAGCATATCAATGTACAAGGTCCCTTCCCTGCGGATTCATTCTTTGGGAACTATCGTCGGAAGACATACGATGCTGTCTTGGCGATGTATCATGACCAAGGATTGATTCCACTGAAGATGAGTTCATTTGGAAAAGGCGTCAACTTCTCAGCGGGGCTTAAGATCATTCGCACTTCGCCCGACCATGGTACTGCATACGACATTGCAGGCAAAGGAATTGCAAATCCCGAGAGTATGAAGGAAGCCATCAAGTTAGCAGTTCGGCTCGCAAAGAACAAAAGGAAGTCATTGAGATCATGATTCACCTTCAAGATGTTACAGTAGTATTTGATGACCACATCGTACTGAACGATATCAGCCTCCACATCAAGCCGGGAGAGTTCACCTATCTCGTCGGTCAGACCGGCGCCGGCAAAAGCACTATCTTGCGACTGATCTACATGGACCTCTTCCCTCATTCAGGAACCGTCGCTGTCGAGGATTATCATTCCGACTATATCCGCGAAAAAGATGTCCCACTGCTGCGGAGAAAACTCGGCATCGTCTTTCAAGATTTCAAACTCCTTCAGGATAGAAACGTCTTCGAGAATGTCGCGTTCGCTCTGCATGTGACCGGAGTCAAACAAAGGAATATCACGGCACGAGTGTTGAAGGTGTTGAACGACGTGGGACTCAGTCACAAACGGAACAGCATGCCAGATGAACTCTCGGGAGGAGAGCAACAGCGAGTCGTGATTGCGAGAGCATTGGTGAACGAACCCTTGATCATCCTTGCCGATGAACCCACAGGGAATCTCGATCCTACTGTCGGTCTGGAGATCATCAAACTCCTAAAGCAGATCAACTTGCGCGGCACCGCTGTATTGATGGCAACGCACGATTATGAACTTGTTCTCAGAATGCCTGAACGGATTGTGCAGATCAAAGATGGAAAGCTGCACGATGTGGAATTGAGGAGGAGAAGTTGAACTTCGGAACAACAGGAAGAAGGTGGGCTTGAGCAACCCACCTTCTCTTACCTACTTTGGAGCGAGCAGCTCTTCTATTCAATCAAAACCAATGCGTTCTGTGTCTCACCTGTTACCACCGCTTCACCCTTCTGAGTAATGAAAACGTTGATCTCTGTCCGAGCCGCCATCTGACCTTCAAGATAAATTCCCGGCTCGATGGAAAAGCAGACTCCCGGCACGACTTGCCTCTCGTCCTTCGTCTCAAGATTGTCAATGTTGACGCCGTTCCCGTGAACGTCCTCACCGATCGAATGCCCGGTTCTGTGCAGGAAGTACTTCTCATAGCCACCACGTTTAACGACTTTTCGGCACGCATCATCCACCTCCCAACCATAGCAAGCCTCTCCCCCTGCAAACTTCTCACGTATGAACTTCACCGCAGCATCCCTTGCCTCTCGTACGACATTAAAGATCTCAACGTATTTCTGTGGCGGATCACTCCCCACAAAGCCGCACCAGGTAATGTCATAGTAAATGCTACCCGGCGCTTTCTTCTTTGCCCAGAGGTCAATGAGAACCGTATCCCCCTTCTTAATCGTGTGGGCATTTTGCGGTGTCGGCTCGAAGTGTGGATCGGCAGGATGGTCGTTGACGCCTACAATTGGTGTAGTATTGTCCGATATCAAGTCGTTCTCCTCAAACTTTTTCAGAATGAGCTGTGCCAGATCATACTCCGTGATAGCTTTTCCTTCTCGGATCGCCCTTCCGATTTCCTCGAACGCCTGAGCACGGATTTGGTCAACGATCTTTCCAGCATCAAGGTGTGATTGAAATCCCCGCTCATCAATGGTCGCCTCGAACGTTTGCACCAAATCTGCGGAGCTGGCGATCTTGTACCCGAGGCTCTTCAGCAGCTCCAGCGTTCCACCATCTACAACCGAAACATACGGGATGTTGTTCTTCGGGGAATACTGCATCGCAATCCTTTTTGGCTTGCCGAGTATTTTCTTCAGCAAGCGATGCTGCTGAGTCCAGGAAAGATACACGTGCTTTCGACCTGGAAGCGAATCCAATTTGAACTTCTCCACTTGGCTGACGAGTTTCTTGGGCTCTCCTTTTGCAGGAATGAAGTAGAACCACCGGCGGGAAATCAGTTTGGTGGCATCCAATCCAAGAATGCGATATGCCATCAGATCACGATTATGAAAATCATAGAACAGCCAGCCATCAAGTTTCTTTTCTCGCAATGCCTGTTGAATTTTTTCAAGGTTCACAGCGGTTTCTCCTTTTGACAAAGATAGTGCAGTAATCTAAATATGGTTTGCCAATGAATTTTGATTTCTTTCCTGCTGCACATTCGGTCATTTCTCAAATACATTGGTGCTAACGTCTGCAGTAGCAACGCAGCACCGCAGTCAACGCTTTCCTATGAATGGGCGCGGTGTGGAGCGAGCTCAATAAAGTTCACTCCACCTTACTTTACCTGCGCCTTACCAAATGTTGTGACCGTCGTTTATACCTGCTGTCAGCGGCAGTTGGCTGCATGTTAAATACTTGTTTGATGGTTTCGGTTGTGAGACCATCCCAGAAAGCATCTGTCTTTGCCCAGTCAATGAACGGCAAACGAGATTTGAAGTCACTAATCTCTTTGGGTGACCTCTTGTAATCTACAAGCTTCAGATTCCCAACACTGTATCTCAGTTCCTTACTCTGATTGTGCTGTTGGAAATTTGTGATTGCTCTGACGATGGGAATCAGGAGGTATTCGTCATGAGGGCTAAATGAAAAACCGACAATGATCATTTCAGGATTCAGATACCCTGCGGCGTTGAAACCACTCCAGAATGATCGAAGGGGATTCAGGTAAACCATCTTAGCGTAGGAAGGTGAAATGATCAGCGGGGCGTGAAATACATACTCACACAGCTGCAGGTACTTCCGAACGTCTTTGATGTAGTAGACCTTATTTAGTGGACTGTCCAAATGGTACTTTGGTCCAACGATTTTCTGTGGAAGAAAATCACGATGGTTTGCAAAAACAGGATGTGTGGGGTTCTGGAAGCGTGAGCCCTGCTGAAAATACTCTGCTGCATCGTTGTACTTTGAGACATCGAACCAATTGATTGAGCCGTGCATTTTCAGCAGGACAACTTGCTTTGCCTCGGTATTAACGATGCCTCCTGAATAGTCCACCGATGAAAGCCTGTGTTGTGAAAACCGAAGTGGAATCTTGTTGTGCAACAGACTCGACTCAAGAATGGTGTCATAGTTAAGGGTGACGATTATGTCGTCCGGTCTCAAGAAGGAAGCAAACATATCATAAAGTGCCCAAGCCTCTTTCGACATTTCAGCTTGACGTTCATACAGAACTTTGCAGATCAGATTACGAATAAGAATCTGAGACCGATTTCCTTCGGATGACCAAGTGTCGCTACCCAGAAGAAGTAAGTAATGCTCCACATCGAGATAGGAGATAAACGATTCTAGATCAATGTCCGCAAATGTGACTTTCCCACCCTCGATTCCAGAACGAAGCCCAAGGTAGGCGTCAATGTCTGGTTGTAAGATCTGCAGGAGGCCGACTTTTTCAGCCTCTTGCAAGATAATCGGGAAGAGTTCACCGGCTAGTGGTAACCCGGCGAATTTTGAGAAACCTGCTCCAAGTACTATTAGTCTGAACTTCGGATCTGTTTTCATGTTGTCGTTATAACAGCCAATTGCCGCTGACTGGTGGAACAGCGCAACTCCATTGCGTATATCCTTCCATTTCGGCAGGATAGACGGAATATTGCGTTTATCTCAGCTATGGATACAGTGCAAACATACCAAACGCTTCCCAATTTGTCAAGAGTCCGATTACAAAGCTGTGGCGCCACAGGCGCCAATGGAGCGAGCACTTTACATTTAGCCAATCTTAGCTTCAACATCGCCTATCCAGTGTGCGAGCGCCCGTTTGCCGGTTGTTATACGCTGCGCAGCCGAAACGTTTTGTGAGTTTGAGACACGACATAGAACTCTTCAAGCATTCATTCGATTAAGATGCCAGCCTGTTTGAGAGCGCGATAAATGCGGACATCGTTTCTCTTGTCATCTTGTACCAGAACACTTTGGCATTTGCAGATGCGATGTGGATCAAGAATGATGTCGATATATGGAACCTGTGCTATCATGGAGGAATATGCGTACCAAAAGGCTCCAAGATAAATTCGCTCGTTTCCGACAGTGACGACGAAAGGAATTCCGCCGACGGGACCAGGCCGCCTTAACTGAGCCAACTGAGAGTCTACAGCCGCAATCACTGAGAATTCGTGCGTTTGCCATTTGTAGGATCTCAAGTCGTTCACAGCAAGGAATGGGTTGTCAGCCAAGACCAGACTTTCAAGTGACTGATCCCAGACTTGAGAGGCAGTAATGTTTGCGTCCTTAAGACGATACATGGCGAACTCAGGACCTTGAGCGGATTCGATTCCCGAGTCGCATGCAATCTGCGTGACCAAGCAAAGGCAGATGAGATAACGCACAATGTTCATGATGGAGTGTTTGGGTGTCGAAAACTCACAGTTGAGGCTGCGTTGCGTATAACTAGTGGATTAACGAATGTCGTATATCCACCCGATATAGCATGATATACGACATATGTCGTTTATTTCGCTTGTGGATACAATCCAAACATACGAAACGCTTCTCACTTTGTCAAGAGTCGGATCACCAACGTCTGGCGCCACACGCGCCACCGAGCGAGCACTCTGTATTTAGCCGAACTCAGCTTCTCCCCTGTCTATCCAGCGTGCGAGTGCCGGTTTGCCCATTGTTATGCGATGCGCAGCCGACTGTCTGAAACACCAATCACGGGATTTCACAGTAGCCTGCAAAGCAGACTTACGGTAATACTAATCACACTCTTACTTTCCTCCTGACTCTCAGGAGTGATGAGATTCATCAATGAATAGTCTGCTCCGATCTTTGCATCAACTGATGGGAGGAGAGCTACACGGGCGCCAGTTCCGATTGACAAGCCCATCCCTGTGTTGCCTTCGATAACCGCTTCGGTGCTGCCATAAGAATTCTCTATGCTCAACTTTGTGTCACCCAGTATGTTGTACAGCAAGTCAATACCGACATAAGGCGCGATTGGATATTCAATGATTTGCCACTCTACACCAGTTTTCATACTGAGAATGTTGCTCCGAGTCGTCAGTGATCCGCTAGTATACATTGTGTTATACCAAGGAGGACTATATGCTATCACAGAGTCAGACTTACCATACAGCTGCGTGTACGAAAATCCTGCGGTAAAAATAATCGGTAGGCTGGGCAATCGAAACTCAAGCCCACTAGCAACGTTAAAGCCCATGTCGGTCTTTTGCCCAAGATCCCTTCGAATTTACCAGGCCAAAGTAGACCGCCTCTGTACGAGTCTATAGCATATACAAATGAATAGTTGCTTGGCGGTTTCATAGCCGAGAAGCCCCCACCAGCGCTGAGGTAAACAGACTGAGCCTCCGCGATTGAAATCATAAAACAATGAAAGAAGATCACACACATTAGCGCTTTCATGTTCCCTCCGCCTGTTTCTCTGGACGATGTCGAGTAGGATAATGCTGGATCGGTTGCGCGGAACGCACTGGATCAAGGGAACCTCTATTTCGTACGCCTTTCCATCTTGGAAGGACAGACGCAACATTCCGCATATCCCAATTTCGGATACACTTCAAACATACGAAACGCTTCTCACTTTGTCAAGACTCCGATTACAAACCTGTGGCGCCACAGGCGGCATTGAGCGAACTCAACTGCCGTCCGTGCGCAGGCTGAGTTCGCTCAAACCCTGCGCGGGTTGACCTACGAAATGTGTGAGCGTGGTGCTTTTGCCTGTTAGCTACACTTGCGAATCATTTAAGCAAGGTCAACGACTTAGTTTGAGTGAATGCACCGGCCTGCAATTGATAGAAATAAATGCCGCTTGGCATCCTTTTCCCCTGTCCATCTAGCCCATCCCATTCGACGATGTGGTTGCCTGGTTGAGTCGGAGAGTTTATGAGGACTCGTACTTCGCGACCGAGGAGATCAAAGACACTTAATCGAACAGTGGTTTCGTGAGTCAGACCGAATTGAATTCGGGTACTTGGATTGAAAGGATTTGGAAAGTTTTGCATGAGTGTAATTAATGGGTATGCACGTATTGTTTCACGTTCTTCAACCAAGGAGGATGTGGGACACGGTCCGCCGGGGGATTGAGGAACGGATAACAAAGGCGGCTTCGTATTACAGAAACGCTCCCTAAATTGAAGGTTACAATTGCCTAAGTGCCAATTAACAATTGAAGTGAATTCATTTTGCGGCAAGCACGCGATCCCAACATTGATCTCACCAGTAAGCCATAGCTTTTCCAACCACCATTGTATCCCATACGGTGTGAGATTTGTTTCATCAAATGTGCTATCACATCCGCCGGTAACGCCACAACAAGAGAAGTGGGGAAATCCATCAGCGTGTCGGGCTTCGTGTGCTATAGTTCCGATATTCGAGGAAATTAACTGCCACCTCCTCATGGAATTTCTCTGTGTGGCGTCTCGGCTACGCCATACGATGTAATTCTTTCCATTAATTTGACCCTGACAAGCAACACCCGAATCGCAGATATTGATCCCGTCAATTTTCGACTTCACCCAGGCGTATAGGTTGCCCTTTGTCCAAGGGAGGTGCCCCCTTTTTCCGCGGTCCATATAGTACATGACCCGAAATAACTGGAGATCAATCAACTCATCAGTATATTGTTCTATCGGTATCGACGATGTCGGCTCTGAACAGGTTATGTTGCCAATCGGAAGGTTGTTCCTTCTGATATCAAAGTCTTTTCGTATCTGCGTATACATAGAGTCATTCGTTGGACACTTAGAAAGAAACTCGTCGATGTTCTTGATAAGCTGGGCAAATGGCACTTCGGTACTGCAGATCAATAAAACTAAAAAGAGGATTGCCAAGCGAAACGAATTAGCTTTCATAGACGCCTCCTTTCTGAGTGGCAATTGCAGCTAACGTTTGCCTAAACAACGCAACACTTTTGCACAGTGTCGCGAGAGCGGGGGCTACAGGCTATAATATTTGTGTGTTGGCTTGTCAAGAGAGCAAAAGTGTTGAGTGAGCACACTGACAGCATTTATTAAGCGAACGTCGTTGTTTTGGCTGTTATGCGTTCGTGCCCCGCCGCAGCAGGAAAGGAGATCTTGCATTAATGAGTTCGGGGACAGTCTCCGAATCGCTCGTCATCGGCTTGTTGATATCGAGATATCGTTTCGTGCTCTTCGCTTGCTAATAAAACCGAGCACAGCCCCCATCGCGAGGAAGCCAATCAACTGATACGATACCCAGAAAATCTGATCTGGAACATTGATAGAACCATAGACTATGGGATGGGACAGATTCCATAGCGACATGAGAAACCAGAAACCAAATGCGTATTTCAAGCCGTGAATCGCCCCAGTGAATCTCGTCCGCAAGGGAAGAAGTTCGTAAGCGACCGTAAAGAGAATGCCAAACAACCAGCCGATCAGGAGTTTCGTCCAAATAAAGTAGAATGCGTTGATTTGCTCGGGGGCGAATTTGCCTGGTGGAGCAAACTGGGGTCCGTAGATAATCCTGGACAAAATTGCACCTCCGATGAACAGGGAGAGCCCCATTGTGAGGCCTGCAATCGTTCCGTCTCTGGCGATTTTCTTCAGTTGCATAATAGGTCTGCCTTCGAATATGTATCGTTTTACCTCTGCTTGTCCCGCCCGCTATGTACCGACGATCTACTCAATGAGCGGCGGGGCATGACGCATAACTAGTGGATTAACGAAACTCTTCTTTTCTCCTATGGCGTGTATCCATCCACCCGTGGGATGATAGACGCCATATGGCGTCCATCTCAACTGTGGATACAGTGCAAACATACGAAACGCTTCTCACTTTGTCAAGCCATAGAGACGATTCTAAATCCCTTTTCCGTCCTACCTATCCCCTGCTTTTTCCAGGTCCTCAACCGACTTGTAAGCCAGAGGTGAGCGCCTCTGGCGCCATGGTGCCCAAGGCACCACTTATCCGCCTTCGGCGGAAAGGGGAACGGTGGTTTCAGGTAGCCCGCAAGGAACTTGTATATCTTAGAGCCTCATCTCCTTCTATCGGACATTGTAGGATGCAAGGATGCGTCCGTCCCGGCTTACAAGCAACAGTGCCGCTCTCCCGGGCGCGAGGCTGACGTGCAAATCCGCACCGCTCATCTTGTCTCGAAACGCGACTGGGGCGGTGCCCGCACTTTCGGAAGTCAGAACATACAGGGTTGCGTCAGGCAATTGCGTCGGGCAGATCAGAATGCCGGCGTCTTCACAAGAGGTTTCGTAGGCAGCACTCACTCCGGCGCGTTTCATCGCATACTTGTAGATTCGTCCCACTTCATCTAATTGATCCGCCAACTCGAGAGGCAGCGCAAAGTAGAGAATCCGACCCTTACCAAGCGGGAAATCAAGGAATGTCTTGCCGCCGCCCAGAACACCCTGTTCGGTGTAGGTCGTCTTGTCACCGGAATAACTCAAACGCGCTGAGCCACCTGGCCACTTCACTGCCACCTCACGAGTTGTCAGCGCTGCCCAAGAATATCCCGCGTTCCAACCGCGTGTGCGCTCGGGAACCGGCACCCAGTGCTCATCGGCATCAATTCTCCCTGAAATAAGCAGCGTTGCCCCTGCCCTAACCTTGCTCATGAGCAGATCCCATGCCTCTTGGCAAAGCACCCACGGCGCGGGAACGATGATCAGTTTAGCGTTGGGCATTTGTGACAACTGATACTCGCCTGTCACAAACGCTGTCGCCCGAGCATTATGATACAGCGCGCGCACAGCGTTTTGTTGCACTGCAACTCCCCAACCGCCAAACGTAGAGAGTTGCAGCGACTGCGGCAGCACTAGTGCGATATCGGGCAGTCTCGCTTCTGTTGCATGCGCTTGTGCATCGCGGGCGAAGGCAGCTATGCCCTTGAGGATGTCCATCCATTGCTTGTACGAGCCGTCGCGCCGCAGGAGGCCGTAAGTATCGCCGTGGGTCCAATCCCAATGCAGAACACCAGCGTTCGCATTCGCGAAGCCAAGCACCAGTTTCCGTTCGAGAAGCGCCATTCCTTGTACCTCATCCAAACGCCAGGAGCCATCCATTGACCACACAGGTTGCAGACCTGTCTCGCCGATAATGTTCGGTTTGTTCGGGCTTTTTGCTACCACTGAGTTCCACAGAAGTGCATCGTCGCGCCACCAAGTATGATTCGCCGTGTAGTTGACCCGTGAATCCGCCCAGAACTGATTCAATACACGATCCGCCACACCTCCCTCATCCTGACCAATGGTGACCGCCTGCTTCGCACCTGCACTTCGGATCGCCTGAATTATGGTGTTAGCCCATTCTCGAAAGGCATCCTGCGCAAACAGGTTGTAGTCAACCGCACGCACAACTCGTGGATTGCCGTAACGTGACGGCCCCAAATCTGCAAAGTTAGGCAGCGGGACACTACTGAAGGTGCCCAGCTCAGCAGGCGACGTGTGCCATGCTTGCGCAAGTTTGTCAATTGTGTTGTAGCGTTTTTGGAGCCAGTGCTGCCAGGCGGCAAGTTCAATTGGATCTCCGTTTGGTGCATTGCCATTCCAAAGATGCTTGGGATTTGAGAAATTGGGTTCGTTGATGAGATCGAAACTCAGGAATGGTAGATCCCGAAAGCGGGCGGCGATCGAACGTACGTAAACCACCTGGGCTTCAGTCGCCACAGGATCAAGGTAAGGGTTGGACCCCGGTCCCATACGGTTTCCCTCCTGGCCTTGCCCCTGTTGCATTTCTGTTTGGGGATCAAATGCAAAGAAAGTGAAAACGACTTGCATATGATGACGTGCCGCTGCGTAGAGGTATGCCTCGATTGCCCGCAGCAGACGTTCATCCGCTGCGCCGCTGACCATATCCAAGGAGTACGCCCGATTGAGCCAGATTCCCGTGCGTACGATGGTCAAACCCTGCCGTTCCATCTCGGCAAAGTCTCGTTCCCAGACCCATGGATTCCCGCCAAGGCTGCCAGTAACGAAAAAGCCTGAGGTGTAAGGATCGGTGCAGAAGTAGTTCGCACCCACCATCAGGTACGGTTTTCCGCCGAGCCGGAAATAGTCGCGTCCAGCTTCTAAGTGTTCGCCTGATCTCAGCAGCGCAGGATCGCGCACACATACTCCCGACGTGTATCGCTCAAACATGGAATCGCCAATGGATAAGGTTGCACGTACTCTGTAAAGACGGGGATTATTCAGCGGCAATGTGAGGCCGATCTCCTCGTGCAGCGAACTGCCGCAGGCAATCGTTCTCGATGCAAGAACATTCGAACCGGATAGCAACTCAAGAGTCAACTGTGCAGGTTCTCCACCTCTCAGCACATCTACGGAACCCGAGACGTGCCCACCCGAATCCAATGTGAGCTGTTGTAGATCGAGCCAGAGTCGGATGCCGCCACGAGAGGCGTACATAGCTGCCATCCGCATCAACTCGATCCCTGCCCGCGAATCCCAGAAAGCCGAATCGGAGTCGACGCTGAGATAAACGCGACGCCGCGGTGGAAGACCATTGCCTATCAGATCCTCGGCAACAACAGGAGCGGCAACGCGATTGCCACGGGCATCAACAAGAAAGCCAAGACCTCGGTACCTTCCTCCGTATCCTGCATTCGCGAAGACGCGACGCGGATTCAGAGCGATATCGAGGAACCCTGGTGCGTCTTCATCCCACTGCAGACTCCATGGTCCATGTTGTGGTACAGCATAGGAATGCTCTATGCCGAGAGATCGAGCGTATGTGTTCTGAGGATTTTCGACTCGCCAGCCCGCGCTGTCGCGAAATACCGGCACAAAGAAAGGCCGGCCGCCTAGCACGAGCAGATTGCCACGGTCGAGATGACGATGGATCGTTTCCCATACATCTACGGGAAGCGCCGACCCATAAGGCAGCACGAGCAGATCGCCTTCTGCCAGCGCATTGCTTTTCTGCAGATCAGCGAGGCTGACAAACCGAGGCTTCAAGGACGCGAATGCACGCTCGAGCGCCATGCGGGTCATTGCACCGTTCTCGATGGCTGGGAAATCCTTCTCGAAGAAAATTAATGTTTCGCCGAAGCCTTGGACAGCGGCTGCGAAGAAAATGCTGGCGAAGAGCGATATATGCCGCGCGGAGTATTTCCACATAGCTTTTAGCAATGATAAGATTAGTGTTTCAGAGATTTTTCAAATGGATAACCTAAGTTGCCGGTAAGAGGGTTTTGTCATTGGGAGCGATCCCGACCGTGATGCTAAATGCAACGAAGCGTCGCATTTGCAAAGCGCGAAATCGAAGCTGATGGTCGCGACGAACCTGAAGAAGGACAGTCGGGCCTACGCTTCCGCCTTCTCCGCCGCGGGCGAATCCGCCTTCGGCGGAGGCGGATGACGGACTTTGGCGTTTTTGTTCAAGCTCGGGAGTGTTGCACGCCCCTCATGTAAATAGTCTTGGTTATTCTTTTTCCTTCTTGGGATAAAATCTCACTGTATAAAAGACCCCCATCAAAGTGAGGAGGGCACCCCACCATATGGGGGCGTGCAGTTGGCTCATGACGACGAGCTTGACGGGGGGAACGAAATAATTATAGATACCCGCGCCCAGAATCATCAGGCCGTACAGGTCCAAGAGCAGGCCGATCACGAACCAGATCGCAAAGGGATGTTGTTTCGTCATAGTTCCACCTTACCAGAAAATGATGTTGACCGCGATAAAAATCGCACAGACGATGCCCGCCCAGAATATCGAACGTTTGTATAATGGATAATGACCCTCCGAGGGAATTTTCGTAAGGCCGTACACCAATCCTTCTAGCTCGTTGTCCGGCTTGGGTTTGGTCAGCAGACTGACCACCACGGTCACGAGAACGCAAATGACCCACGACCATAGGGCGCGATACATGTTTTCGGCCATGTCCTTGGCGTAGCTTGAGAGCGCAATGATCTTCAAGGCGCCGGGATCGATCTTCACCCAGGCCCACATGCCGATAGACGATGCGGTCCCTGCCAAAAGCCCCCAGAATCCGCCAGCGGGAGTGATTCGCTTCCACAGCATTCCCAAAACCACGGTTCCGAACAGGGGCGCAATGAAAAAACTGAAAAGCGCCTGGACGTAATCCATGATGCTTTTGAATTCCATCACCAAGTAGGCCGTTCCAATGCTGATCAATACGCCCAGGATGGTGCACCAGCGCCCGATTTTCACGTAATGGGCATCCGTCTTGTTTTTGGCGATAGGCCGGTAGATGTCGTAAGTCCACACGGTAGCGAAGGCGCTGACGTTGCCGGCCATGCCGGACATGAATCCCGCGATGAGGGCGGTGATGCCGAGGCCCAGCAGACCTGGCCCGCAGTAGCGCCCGAGCATCAACGGCAGCACTTCGTTGTAGCTGTGCCCTCCTGTTGCAATGGCTTCGGATTCGCCCACGAGCTTGAAGGGCAGAACACCCAGTGCCAACAGTCCGGGTAGGATCACAATGAACGGAACCGCCATTTTGAATACCGATCCGATAATGGGGGCCAGTTTGGCGGAGCGCAGGTCCTTGGCGGCCATCACCCGCTGGACCACGAGGAAGTCGGTCGTCCAATACCCCATGGAAATGATCGCCCCGAGACCGATCACGATTCCGGTCCAATGGATGCCCATGGGATTGTCCGAGAAAGAGCCCATGGTCCGCCATAGGTGCGTGTAATCGCCGCCCGGAAAATTCGCGTGAATGCGCGCTACGAGGCCACTCCATCCACCAGCTTCGATTAGCCCGATGATCGGAATCAGAAGGGCGCCGAGCCAGATCAGGAAGAACTGCAGCACCTCGTTGAAGATGGCGGAGAGCAGCCCGCCGAGCACAACGTAGATGGCCACGGTGAGCGAGGACACCCAGATGCTAAAATGGATGTCCCATCCCAAAACCACTTTCATGACCAGCGCCATGGAAAACATGTTGATGCCGCTCATGAACACGGTCATGAAGCCGAAGGAAACGGCCGAAAGCGAACGTGCCGCTTCGCCGTATCTCAGCTTCAAATACCCGGGCACCGAATGGGTTTTGGAAATGTAATAGAAAGGCATCATGACGATGGCAAGGAACAGCATGGCCGGAATCGCGCCGACCCAGTACCAATGGGTGGCGAGAATACCGTACTGATAGGCTGCCGCCGCCCATCCCATAAGCTCCAAGGCTCCGAGGTTCGCGGCGACAAAACTCAGACCTGCGACCCAGGCGGTCATTCCACGACCCGCCATGAAAAAAGCCTCGCCTGTTTTCGTGTATTTTTTCAGCAGTACTCCGATCAACAGCACCAGCGCAAAATAGACTCCGATGATGAGCACGTCAATGGTGCTTAGATTTAGCAGCGTGGATGTAATCCCCGGATTCGCTGCCGCAAAGATTGGAAAGTGGTTGGTCATAGACAATACTACCGTTGGTTTGTGGTTTGTTGAATAGCAACCATGTGGTCCGTGGTGTGCCGTATGTGAGGACGTATTATTCTACCGGTGTTCCTGACTCGTGTCATGATTGCTTGCGAGCTAACGTTCACCAGAAGCACGCATCACAGTCTGCCTGCTATCCATTCGTTGGCGCCGCCTTCTGAATCTGATGAATCTTGTCACACTGTTAGCAGTTGGACTTGCATGCTATGACTGCGCCCTGAAATTTAGCACCTCTCTCTTTTCGTTGTAGTAGATGTGCAAGATATCTCCTTGGATTCTATAGGTCGTGGCATTTCTGAGACCATTCAAGAATCGCCAATCGAGTGATTCTGGCCCACAGTACACTTCTGTGCAGACAAGAGATGTCACGGCAATCTGCGGGTCCCTCGCGCCAGCAAAAGTATGATAAGTTGCCACGCAATCGTTACAGTCTGCCCTTATTTGCGCGATCGTGTCAGGCAAGAATCTGATTGAATAAATTCGAGCATCCAGGATCCTATTCGTGCCTACTTCGACTGTCTCAAAGGATTCCAGTCTCCAGGGCGTGTTCACCAATTCGAGATTCTTGGAATCTACTCCACCATTCTTGCATCCGATAGAATATATCAACGGAAGAATAGCGAAGGTATAAAGGATGACTCTCTGGATCATAACGGTGTCTTGCATAACTAACGTTGAGCTTTGCGGCGCCAATGACGCTTAACACTTCGCCGTACTACGCAATCAACAATGTGAGCAACTGCCCCGACGCGTTTTCACTCGGGGTGGTGGCGGGGTGTGTGATGTGCCGTTGCCCGTCACCTGAGTAGAACAAGTCTCTTGGTCTCACTATACGAGCCTGCCTGTAGACGATAGAAATAGACACCACTTGGTAAACCATCTGCACACCATTGCCGTGCATAATGACCCGCCTGCAGCTCTTCCGAGAGAATCGTTGACATTTCTCTTCCTAAAGCATCAAATACCTTGAGTGATACCGAAGACTTCGATGGAAGATAAAACGAAATTGTCGTGCTTGGGTTGAAAGGATTGGGATAATTCTGGCACAACACGAATTGTGATGGCAGAAATTCTTCTTGCTGCACCTCTGTGGTTGGAACTCTGGCTCGATACAACCCGCTGTTGTAACAGGCAGCGAACAGCTGCGTGGATGAATTGTTAAAGGTCAATCCAACCACAATTTTCCCTGACAAACCAATGTGTTCGAAGGTGACGCCACTGTTAGTTGAGAAGTAAACACCTCCCACAGCAGTTCCGACGGGATGATCTCCAACGAATAGTTGATGCGGATTGTGTTTATTCAGCATAAGCTCATTCCCGTCGACAGCAACACCACTAGCAATCCAACTGAACCAATTCCAGTTGATACCTCCATCCGTGGATTTGTATAAACCAGCACCCTCAGTAAGCGCATAAGCAGTATGGGATAACGTGTCTACTTGTATCCGAATCACGTGCCAAGGAATCTTCGACGTCACATCCTTCCAAGTCTTTCCGCCATCTGACGAACGAAAGAAGGGTGGATGATATGGCTGGGGGTGATTATAGATCTCATTGCCTGCGAAGAGGACTCCGGAGCTTTCATCCTCTGCAATATCCCAAGTAATCAGACCTCTAGATGAATCTGTGTAAGCATAGAGTGACCAGTTCTGTCCTAGGTCAGTTGACTTGAAGATTCCGTTCGCGGATGGAGTCTCTTCCCAAGTCATGCCGGCGTAAACAGCACTGCCCTTCACGCTTACCAGCACAGATATTATGTTCTTCTGGAAAGTCTTCAGTGATTGCCAGCTGGCACCGTAATCGTCTGAGCGATAAAGCTGCGCATTCGAACTGCAATAAAGACGCGCAGGATTGTGGGGGTCGAAAGCAAAGCCGCGAGTGTTCCCTGACAAATACGTAGCCCAGTTCTTACCAGCATCCCTCGTCACATACAATCCCTTGTAGCTAGTCACGTACCAAAGGCTGTCATTCGATGGATGGATGTAGATACCACTCACCGCAGAGTCTCCAAGCGGTCTCCCAAGAGACTCCCAGTTCCAATCCTGCACTTGGAGAGCAGATTGGACACCAGATCTTTCTGCCGCCGGCGAGATGTGTTTCAGCGTATGAGATCCTTCTTGGCAAGCAGCAGGATTGGGACCCACAAGCGGAATAACGAAGACCGCAAGTCCAAGCAGTGTTGTTGCTTTCATTGAATCTTCCTTCTTGATAATGGACTTCCCACGAAGTCTCACCGCCCGTAGAGAATTCTGAAGGCTCTCATTATCGCGGCAGCCATGCACGAGCGATGATCCTCGCCGTCGAAGACTTTTGATGACACATGAACGTCCGGGCCAAATCGTGATTGAAGCACTTCAGACATCTTTTTCACGCCTGCTACGGTGGATGAGTCTTCCAGACTGCCAACGCTCAGGAAAATCCTCGCCTTTAATCCCCTCCCAGTCGCCGCAAAGTCATTCGCATGTTTGAATATGATACCATGGTCATACTCGACTGACGGGCTACCGGCAAAATAACGACCAAATGTTTCAGGGTGAGTAAACAATGCGTAGAGAGCGAATAGTCCCCCGTATGAGTATCCGGCAAGCCCACGGTCCGAGTGGGAAACTCGATAGTTGGATTCCATGAACGGGATCAACTCATTGATGATAAATTCCAGGAACTTGGAAGCGCCCCCCGATCTAACTTCAAATTTCCGATGGCTCATTCTGGCAAGTGCCGTGTTCCAATAACTGTCGGTGCCTGTGTCATTTGTGGGTGTCAGATCTCTTGTCCTCCACGCCGCCCATTCAAACATATCCTTGATAGGGTATCCTATCCCGACAACAATGATCTCAGGGAGATTTCCCTTTGGGAATGTTAGAACACTTGAAATGTTTGCCACCATGGGAAACGCTCGGTTTGCATCCGTTACATACAACACCGGGTAGACGGTTGTACTATCGGCGGCATAGCTAGGAGGTAACTGAACATAAATGCTGAACTCCTGGTCCACAGTCTTTGAGCGTATCGTTCTCAGCTCAGTATTCGGAATCGTTACCTCTTTGTATTTCGGAGGTGATAAGACCATCAATCCCTTGTCTTGCGCGATCCCCTCGAATGCAACCATAAACACCAAGAAAAGGACTAAGCTTCCGCCCTTGATCACTTGTTTGCCAATGTATCTACTCATTGTGGTGATCCTCCGTAATTATTTGTTGCTGCATAACAACCTTTCACTGCGTAGCACCTTGTGTGCGAGCATGAAAGCTAATGTCCGAAGCAAGACGCAGCCCCGCCTGCCGCTGTCAACAAGTCAATCTTCTTGCCGCAGGCCAGATTGAGCCACCTCTCTTCCGCCAGCAACCGATGCGCCTCTGGCGCAAAAGAACGACCTCGCGCCGTTTATACAGCTTTTCTGAGAGTGATTACAGTGGCATCTGGTGGCCACCACCGACGTAAACCATTTGTCCTGTAAGCCAGCGCGCCTGTTCAGAGGCGAGGAAGACAATCACGTCTGCTACATCCTCCGGTTTGCCTACGCGACCGAGCGGAGTCTCGGCAGAGACCTTTGCCTCTAGCTCAGACGTAATCCAACCTGTTTGAATTGGACCAAGAGAGACTACGTTAACAGTGATCCCGTATTTGCCAAGCTCCTTAGCGGCTGCGCGACTGTATGACTCCAGTGCGTGCTTGCTTGCCCAGTAGGAAACTTCGGTAGCGAAACCGGATGCACCATCAGTACTCACGTTTATGATTCGCCCCCAATTCGCACGACGGTCAATGAGTCGCTGTGCAAATTCAGCCATCATGAGAGCAACTGCGCGGCTGTTCACCGAGAAATGTTTGTCGTGTGAATTCACGGTGATTGCAGAAATCGGAAAATCCCAAACGGTCTTGTCCGTTTGCGCCAGTTGGCTCTGCGGTACGAAAGTATCAGGGGCACCATAGGCTGCATTGTTGACGAGTACGTCTACGGGCCCGAATGCTTTCTCTGCCTGATCAAACAGCAGCGGAATTATCTCGGGGTTGGCAAGATCGGCTGGCACGACTTCGATCTCGGCGCCGAGCTTGCGAATCGCATCAACAACTTCGTCTGGAGTCTTGGAGATCTGAGCTTCATAGAATTCAAGGCAATAGTTGTCAGTGGTATTGACCTTAGCCGGCAAAGGAAGGTACGTCCCAAAGATTCTCGCACCTTCCACGGCGAAAGCTCTCGCAGTAGCTGCACCAACCCCAAACGGATTGTTGACGCCTGTTATCAAGACAACTCTATTTCTTAATTGCGTATTGATCATAGGTTACCGTTCTTCCCTTTTGCCATACTATCACCTCGCGGGGTATGGCGCATAACGTCTCGCCCAACAACGCAGAGCCTTCCCAAGCTATGAACGACTCATTTTCTCGCGAGCAAAAGCCTTGAGCGACCACAACTGTTCATCAAAAAAGACGGAGCGCCGTTGTTGCGCGTGACCTTTTATAAAGTGTTATGTGAAGTTGTTTTGCATTTAGCACCACTACCTTACCATTGCAAATCCAAGATGTATGAATTGTTATCATACCGTTTCTCTTCAATGGTCGGCAGAGGTACACCACGATCAAAGAGATCATTGGTGTTAATCACAAAAAGTACTTTGGGAACGCTATCATCAATGAAGTCAACAAATTTGACATCTACGTATCCATTTATGGAAACTTTGGTGGTTGGATCATTAACGATCGTAGTATGAGAACAATATTTGCTTTCAAAATCTGAGAGTGATCGTGAATTGGAGATATAAAAATATTGATTGAGATCCGCATCTCCGATGTTTCTTATTCTCAGTATGAATTCGAATCGCGGCCCAGCGCAGTATACACCTCCATAAGGACCGGTCCAACAATTTGGTAGTCGTTGATAACTGATCGTATCGATGGTAAGATCAGGCTTACCTGTTGGATTTACAATTTCATTTTTTGTGCATCCCCACGCAAATACGAGAAATGAAACCGCATAGTAAATTAGTCGATTCACAGTACACCTCTCCTCTAAATCTGACTTAACAAAACAATTTCACATAACTGGCGCAACAACGCAACTCCATCGCGTTTATCTCAACTGTGGATACAGTGCAAACGCAGGAAACGCTTCCCACTTTGTCAAGTCATAGAGACGATTCTAAATCCCTTTTCCGTCCTACCTATACCCTGCTTTTTCCAAGTCCTCAACCGACTTGAAAGGAAACGGCGGCTTGAGGTAGCCTGCAAGGAACTTGTAGATTTTCATCCGTGTCTCCTTTGCCAACTTCGTGTCAATGCGATCGAAGCTGTGTCCGCCGGGCGCATCTTTGAAGATCTCATATTCGAATTTCTTTCCTGCAGCCTTCAGTGCCTGGATCAAATGCTCCACTTCTAACACGTTGACATCGTCATCGTTCGTATTCGTGTGGATAAGAAGCGGCGTGCCGAGCTTCTCGACGTGATTGACCGGTGAGCGCTTCCGGTATTCCTCTACGTTGTCGTGTGCTGTCTTGCCAATATGAAACGGTGCCGAGAATTCGCTGCGGTATTCCTCATCATAGTATCCCATGCGGGCAACGAGGTCGCTGACGGGCACACCTGCAAATGCAACTTGGTAGTCGTCGGGATGCTCGAAGATGTCCATCAGCGCGATCAGTCCACCATGACTCCATCCGATAATCCCAACGCGATCCTTGTCAACAAAATCGTAGCTCTCAATCATGTAATCCCGGCTTGCGTGGTTGTCCTCGATTTCCAATCCACCGTAGTCAATTCTCTCGTAGAAACCCTTTCCGTAACCTGTGCTGCCACGGTACTCCGGCGCAATGACAATGTATCCTTGCGCCATCAGCTCACGGATGATGTGCGTGTGATACGTGGTGAAGTTGGCGTGCACACCGCCGTGCGGCAGAACAAGGAGTGGATACTTCTTGCTGCGGTCGAGTTTGTGCGGGATGAAAATGTACGACCAGAACTTGACGGGATTCTTCGCTCCCATTGCCGTCGGGTTGGGGACCTTCGCCGGCGGTGGACCAACGATGAACACCTTGTCAATGTTTGCCACGTCACCAACTTTGTTGTACCAGAGAACATCGTCAATCGCTTTCTCTAGTTGGTCAAGGCGATGGCTGAGCAGCTCGAACTTCGTGTCCATCTGCTTCTCCAAGCTTCTTGGGTTCCTCCGTCTTCTCCTGTGCAAGAAGAGAAGTGATGAATAGGATACTCACCAGCAGCACCCAGCTCAGAGCGGTGATTAGTCTCCTTGATATTCCTGTCTGTCTCATGTGGGTTCCTCCATATTAGTTTCTTGCCAATTGCTTGATTTTCAAATATTGATCAAACCTCTCGACCGTGTGCTTGACGGCATCAATCCGGTTTTCGCGTCTGACAAAACCACGATCTTCGTTCGAATAGTAATGAGTTCTCACTGGGAAACTCACCAGAGTCATGCTGAACTTGGTTCAGCATCTGTTCTCCAGACCCTGAAACGAGTTCAGGGTGACTTTTTCACTTAGAACTAATGAACGTCAACGATTCTGCGCCTTCTTTGAGCACACAGAAATTTAAGATATTCTAAACAGATTGTCAAGGCTTTTTCGGGCTTCCGAGCTTAGCAATGGCGCTAGACGTACCATCCAAGTGGATTTTGTTGACACTCTGCCAAGAAAACGCTATCTTTAGGTCAAGAGGAGGTCAATAAACAGAATGAATTCAAGAAACCGCACGTGTCTTGAGAGATTTGGTGATCGAGTGACGTTTGAAAGAATAGAACGTAGGCTCTATGGCCACGGCATCGCAGCAATTCCTAATCTGATCAAGCCCCTCATCGGTGATACCACGCCCGATGCAGTGGTGCAATCTCAGAACGGGCGAGAACTCGTCAATCTGACTCGCTGTGCCAATCATGATGCCCAAAGTGATGCCGGTGATGCTCCAGCGGGCGAAGGATTGCATCCCAATGCCAGAGTACATGGCAGAGCAGATGCCGGATCTAATGCCCAAAGTCATGGACAACCTGATGCCACACATGATGGGAGATGTAGTGCCACTTGTTGTTCAGCCAATGATTGACTACCTCAGGGGGAAGAATAGAAAGCGGAATTAACAAGACTCAAAACAAAACATTAAGGAGAAAGAACATGAAGAAGATTGCAGGTTTAATCGCAGTCATTCTGGCTGTGACTGTTATTCTCGCTAATGCGTCTTTCGCTCAGCGGGGAATGAAGTGGAAAGGAAGCGGCGGTTGGGGATCAGGAAGCCAGTACAATAGCATGTATGATCCCAAGACGGTTGAGACTATCAGTGGTGAGGTCGTGAAGATTGATAAGATTCCCCCTACGAGAGGGATGACCTACGGCATGCATCTGCTGGTGAAGACAGACACCGAAACGGTTTCTGTTCATTTGGGTCCTGCCTGGTATCTCGAGAACCAAGACATCAAGATTGAGGTTAAGGACAAACTCGAGATCACAGGGTCAAGGATCACTTTCAGAGGAAAGCCAGCCATCATTGCCTCTGAGGTGAAAAAGGGAGAAGAGGTGCTGAAACTCCGAGATGAAGATGGTTTTCCCGTTTGGAGCGGTTGGAGACAACAATAGACAAACTAAGGTGGACTCTCAAGAGAGACGGGTCGAGGGGAGAAGTACAACCTTTTCCAACATATGAAGATCACGGTCAGATACGGAAAGGCAGAGATCCTTTTCCACCTCCCGGAGAGTGTGAACATTGAGTTGTTGAAGTCAAAATCGCTCGGGAGCCTGAGAGACGAGAGGGAGATCATCGAAGAGGTACTTGCTAACCCAATCGGCTCTCCTTCACTTAGAGACTTCGTTCAGCCTTCCGATACCATCGCGGTCATCGTCTCAGACAAAACCCGCAGATGTCGCACAGAAGTCTTTCTCCCAATCCTTTTGGAGAAACTGCAAACCGTCGGCGTCAGGGATGAAGCGATTACCATTCTGTTTGCCAACGGTGCACACGCTTTACAGTCGGAAGAAGAAAGCAGGGAGATTGTCGGTTCAGCAGTTTACGAGCGATACAGAGTTGCCGAGCATGATTGCCATGATGAGAAGAAACCTGGTGCATCTCGGAAAGACAAGTCGAGGGACAGAGATAAGAATCAATCGGCTTGTTGCAGAGGCAGATAAGATCATTGCGACAGGAGGAATCAGCCATCATTACTTTGCTGGCTTCGGTGGTGGAGCAAAACTCATCATGCCGGGTGTTGCCGCACACTCAACGATACTGCAAAACCACAAGCTCACGTTGACTGCGTCGGGCGATCTTCATCCCAATTGCTACGATGGAAGCTTAGATGGCAATCCGGTGTATGAAGATATCGTCGAAGCGACAAAGCTCTTACCTCCGTCACTTCTGTTTAGCACGATTCTCGACGAGAATGGTAATATTGCTGATGCGGTGTGCGGAGATCTCGTCAAGGCACATCGTGTGGGCGCGAGAAAAGTACATGAGATGTATCAAGTTCCAATTCGCCAGAAGGCAGATCTCGTTGTGGTTAGTTGCGGCGGGTATCCCAAGGACATCAACTTCATCCAGGCACACAAGTCCATCCAGCACGGCTTCTATGCCGTGAAGGAAGGCGGGGTTATCATTTGTCTCGCTGAATGTCGTGATGGTATCGGTTCGGAGACGTTCTTGGAATGGTTCCGATTTGAACATGAGGATGAAGTCAAGAGTAATCTGCTTCTTCACTACACGATGAACGGGCACACGGCGCTCTCGCTGATGAAGAAATTGAACAAGGTAAGAATCATTTTGGTTTCGTCGCTGGATAAGATCGTTGTGGAGAGAATGGGAATGATTCCAGTTGATTCAGTTCACGCTGCGGTGGAGAAGGCAAGAGCTTCTCTTCCAGATGAATTCGGTTGCTATTTGTTGCAGAATGGCTGCCTCTGTGTACCAAGACTCTCCACCGAATGAAGTCTTGCCATCGAGGTCTTGTAATGAAAATCAAAATCGGAAAAGCTGAGATTGAAATCCTGCAGGGTGATATCACCGAGCAGGAAACCGAAGCCATTGTCAATGCCGCGAACAATCATCTCTGGATGGGTGCCGGCGTCGCGGGAGCTATCAAGCGAAAAGGCGGTATTGAGATTGAGCAGGAGGCGATGGCACAAGGTCCAATTGAGGTTGGGGAAGCTGTCGTCACAAAAGGCGGCAAACTCAAAGCGAAGTACATCGTTCATGCTGCAGGCATGGGACAGGATTTGAAGACCGATGAGACAAAAGTCCGTCTTGCTACTCGCAACAGTCTGATGCTTGCTGATGAGAGAGGCGTCAAATCCATTTCCTTTCCTGCCATCGGCACAGGTGTCGGCGGTTTTGAAGTGCACCGCTGTGCAAAGACGATGATCGGTGAGGCGATTGACTTTCTCCAAACGGCAAAGAATGTGCAGCGAGTCGCGTTCGTACTGTTCGATGCGGCAACGACGGAAGCGTTTCAGGGTGAACTCAGAGCGAGATTTTCGAGGAAAAGAGAATAGAAAGAGTGGACGGACGAGGACGTCCGTCCTACCGTCTCAATCGGGTAGGAGAGCCGTCCTCGGCTGTCCATACTAAGGCATCGCCGATGTCTGTCTCCTCCCTGAACCACACATGGACTGACACACACTCTTCCGCTGCCATCATCACACAATTCCGTCCAACTTGTAGATGCTCAAATTTGGATAAATGAGCGCATAGAGCGCCCAGATCACTCCGCTGACGCTGACAGGAACAGCGATATTATCATCAATGACGCCGAAGGAGATAATCTCCGCAACCGTCCCGACTACCGCGCCTCCGATGCCTATGAGATATTCACCGGGCAACCCAGCAAGTTTTGGTGTGAAAAATATGACAACGATGGCAGATAAGAAGAAGGCAATGCTTCCCTCGAGAGTCTTATGTGATGTTGCCCTCCATATGAGCTTGTGCTTACCAAAGCTACGCCCAACGAGCGCAGCAGATGCGTCCGAGATGATCAGGATGGCAAAACTTGTGATAACGAGAAACTTTGGAAAAATGAGAACACACAGTGTCGCGGAGATGAGCATATAGGTTGCTCCGTTCAACGTTTTTGTCTGCTCACCGAATTCGTGTCTGCGGAGCAACACACCGAAAATCCCGTAGAACAGCTCTGCTGTGGGTTGGTGGAAATAGCGGGTAGTATCTACGATGACAAACGCCGTTGTCAACGGAATCAAAACGGAGAGTGCTGTCTGCTTGCTGACGAAAAAGTAAATGATGGGTATCGAGAGTGAGCAGAAGTGTATCCCTTTCCGTATGAACTCGACCTGAATGTTCTGCATGTAGGTCATAGCAACATGTGGACGCACTCTTTCTACAACAGCATGATGATGGTATGCCACCATCCCTCACTCGCCTACTTGGATGAGGGCTCCTTTGATTGATCAGGATTTCCTGATGGGTTTCCTTCAGACGGATTGACCTGAACGGTTTCCTTTGCCTTCGATTCCTCCGCTTTCTTGATTTCCTCGACAGCCTTTTTGATTTGCTCTGCCCTGGAGGATAAATCGCTTTTCTTTTGGGGAGAGTCATCATCCCGTTTAACGGCCGGAAGCTCCTCGCCACGGATAGTCTTGTCAATTTCCTCACCATCCAAAATCTCACGCTCAAGTAGCGCGTTCGCCAATCTGTGAAGCGCTTCTATGTGACTCGTAACGATAGTTTCCGCACGTTGCACGCAACTCATCACAATGTGTTTCACCTCTTCGTCAATGGAAATTGCTGTGTGCTCACTGAAATCACGGTGTCGCGTGATTTCTCTCCCCAGAAAGATCTCTTCTTCCTTCGCCCCGTACGTTAGTGGTCCCATTTTTTCGCTCATACCCCATTCGCAGACCATCTTGCGGGCAAGCTCTGTCGCTCGCTCGATATCGTTACCAGCACCAGTTGTAAACTGATTGAAGACGATTTTCTCAGCAGCTCGACCGCCGAGAGCATACGTGATCATCGCTTCAAGATACTCCCTTGAGTAAGTATGCTTTTCATCAATAGGCAGATAGGTGGTCACGCCCAGCGCTCGACCGCGAGGAATGATCGTGACCTTATGCACAGGATCCGCTTCAGGGGTCATTCTTGCCACAAGCACGTGTCCGGATTCGTGATAAGCGGTTGTGCGTTTCTCTCTATCGGAAATAATCAAACTCTTTCGCTCCATTCCCATCATCACTTTATCCTTCGACTCCTCAAAGTCTAGCATGGTGACGGACTTGCGATTCTTTCGAGCCGCAAGCAGTGCAGCTTCGTTGACCAGATTCGCCAGGTCAGCGCCAGCTAGACCGGGAGTTCCTTTTGCCAGCACTTCCAGATCAACTTCGGCCGCGAGAGGGATGTTCCTCGTATGAACCTTGAGAATCCCCTCACGTCCCTTGACATCAGGACGATCAACAACAACTTGTCTATCGAAACGTCCGGGACGAAGCAGAGCAGGATCCAGCACATCCGGCCGATTCGTCGCAGCAATGATGATGACTCCACTGTTTTGTTCGAAACCATCCAACTCTACGAGAAGCTGATTCAATGTCTGCTCACGCTCATCGTGTCCGCCTCCAAGTCCAGCGCCGCGATGACGTCCGACGGCATCTATCTCGTCAATGAAAATGATGCAAGGCGCATTCTTCTTTCCCTGGTCGAATAGATCTCTCACTCTGCTAGCTCCCACGCCTACGAACATTTCAACAAAGTCTGCCCCGCTGATGGAGAAGAACGGGACGCCGGCTTCCCCTGCCACTGCCCTCGCCAACAAAGTTTTTCCCGTGCCCGGCGGACCCAGCAACAGCACGCCTCTAGGAATTTTCCCGCCTAGTTTCTGAAACTTGCCAGGCTCCTTCAAGAACTCGATGATCTCCTGAAGTTCCGACTTCGCTTCGTCAGCACCCGCAACGTCTTGAAAGGTGGCCTTAGGTGATCCCTCGCTTAGCATCTTCGCGCGGCTCTTGCCAAACGAGAAGATTCCTCGTGTGCTTGTCCCCTGCATTTTCCGGAAAAAGACGAACCATACGGCGATCAGCAAAATCCACGGCCAAAGACTCATCAGCGCATTGAACCACTGGTTATCTTCCTTCTCCACATCAATTTGCTGGATTCCCTTCTGCCGCCAGATGTTCAGAATACTGTCATCAATATTGGAATATGGAAGAAGCACCACGAAGCGATCACCGCTGAAAGGCTTGCCATTTACGTAGAGACGTTCAGCTTTCGTGAGGATACCGTGAAAGTCATAGTTGTTAAGATCGGATTTCTTGAGTTTGGCGTATTTGATCTTCCCAGCGTCAAGCAATTCTTGGTATTGTGTGTACGAGATCGAATACTCGCTCTCGCCACCCTGAAAGAGCTTCAAGAGAATAAACACCGCCAGAAATATGACTGCCCATCCAAGAAGAACTTTCAGAATTCTGCCCCAATTGAAATCCTCATCCCCTCGATATTGACCGGGTGGTTTTCCTCGCCGTCGAGGAGAGAAATTGCGCTTACCAGGATTGGGATATTTGTTCCTTCGCTTATCCGTAGAATGATCATTCGTCGCCATAGCATTGTCCTTTGTATAGCAAGGTCCGAAGTGTCTATTCGGACAGCACATATATCGCTTTTAGGTTCCGCGCCTTCTGAGCATAGTCTAACCCATAACCAATTACGAACTCATCAGGAATCTTGAAACCAATGTAATCTATCGTGAAATCCAATTTCGCGCGATTGGGTTTAAACAGCAGCGTAACGACCTTGAGGGACTTTGGGTTCTCCCTCCGAATCAGATCTTTCATGAATTTGATCGAGAGTCCTGAATCTACGATATCTTCAACAATCAGAATATCTCGCCCCTCGACTTGGCAGTTCAACTCCTTGAGAAGTCGTACATCACCGGTGGAGATCTTTGCATCTCCATAACTCGAGAGTTTGAGGAAGTCCACCTCACACTCGATGGCGATCTCTCGGATCAAATCAGAAAAGAACACGAACGAACCGTTCAGCACACCGATGAAGATAGGAACCTTACTCTGGTAGTCACTGCTGATCTGGTGTGCCAATCGAACCACCCGTTCATGGATCTGCTCAGCGGAAAGAAGAATCTTGAACCGATCGTTGTTGACAATGATCGAATCGCTCATAGACCGTTATATAACGCTGAATCAGTTACGCTGGAACTTTAGCTTGAGAATTCTCCGTGCTGACCTGGTGACCTTGAACCGTTCATCTAGACGCAGTCCACAGAGCCAGACAATCTTGCCGCCTGTTTCAACGACGGTGATTCTCTGTTTATCATACACAGGTATCTTGGCATCAATCAAGAAATCGCTGACCTTCTTCTTGCCTTTCATGCCCAACGGTATGAACCAATCGCCGTTTCTCCACGTCCTCAGAGTCAACTTCTTCCCAATGGTATCAGCGTCCACGTATTCGGTGTAATGATCTGCAGAGAATCTTGCCGGCTTCTTCGACATTACTTCGGATGAGAACGTCAACTGAGCATCGCTGTAAGTCTCGCCAGCCCGGACTGTAACGCTCAAGGATTCCCCTGCACCACCTTTGACGAACACCAAACTGCTTCTGTCCTTATAGACGATTAGGTCTTCAAACAGATTGAGTGAACTGCCCGTGTCTGCATTGACTAATCTCAACACAGAGTTGACTTTCTCGTAGTCTATTTCCCTTTCGGAGAGCTTCTTCACCCCCCAAATCACCACGCTGCATTGGACAAAATAAAGATAATTCTTTAATTTCGAAATATCAAGTGCAATCCTGTCTTCTCCTTCAACTGCAATCGTTTCGAAAGCGGATTCCGTTCCTAAGCGAACAAAACGGTTCAATTCACCACAAATCTCAGCTGTGCGGTTAAGAGTACCAAGCACGTTCGGGTTGACATGTTTCTTCACAAGGGGGAGGATTCTAAGCCGAATGAAATTGCGCCTATAATCCTCCTTCAAGTTTGTCGAGTCGGTTCTGAAACGAATTCCTTTTTGCTCTGCATACGATTCGATTTCCTCTCGTGTGGCGAAAAGGATCGGACGGACAATGTTGTCACGTTTGGCTGGAATGCCGGAAAGACCGCTGATGCCTGTACCTCGGAAAAGATGCAGCAGAATGGTTTCAGCGTTGTCATCAGCGTTGTGTGCAGTCGCTATCTTTTGGAAGTGTTTTTGGGTGCAGAGATCCTGAAGAAATTGATAACGCAGTTCCCGAGCTCCTTCTTGCACCGAGAGTTTCCTCGACTTGCAGTAAGCTTTCACGTCAGCACTTCCCCGGCAGAATTCGATGCCGTGCCGTTGTGCAAGTTGCTGAACGAATTTCTCATCAATGTTCGATTCCTTACCCCGCAGTTGATGATTGAAATGGGCAGCGATTAGATCCAGAGTGTACTTCTTCCTGACTGCGGAAAGAAGATCGAGCAGTACCACAGAATCCGCTCCACCGCTGACAGCAACAACAATCTTGCTGAGTTTAGTGATGAGATGGTGCTGCGTTACGAATTTTTCGAACCGCTGCACAAATTCTCGCCCGGAAAACTGTCTCATGCAAAGCACCCAAGCCAAGCAAATAAAAAACCTTTCAGCAACCAGTTCATCATCCGTCGCTTGAAAGGCAAAGCATTTATCACCCCCAAAATGCCTTCTACCTTCTGATTGTCCATTGAAATATAACACTTTCGGCTGTAAGATGCAAGGATGGGATTGCCACTCCCGATTGTGCTTTACGCGGTTGATTCTGATCCGAGCTTGACTGAAAGACAAGCAGACTTTCATCTCACAGCGTGCATCTGGGGAAAGGGCTTAGCGTCGAATATCCGAAAGACATCTTTGTTTATGCTCAATCACGTCCCTTATTGTCGTCACGCGTTTCCCAATTGTCATTTGACTGTGATGGCGAAAAGTCGTATTATTCTTACGCGTTTGTCGAGACAGTCCCGTCGTAACTGAGATCTGATCGGTGATGAACGCATCGAGATGCGACAACGAATGTATTGACCTTAGTGATGCTCATTATGAATGCAGCTTCATCGGAACAAAGTATTGCCGAACTCTATCAACAGGCAAATGACCTGAGCAGAAGAGGTGAATACCAGAAAGCACTTAGTTGCTATCGACACTGCCTCCTGCTTTTGGAGGAAGCAGCGGATGTGATGGGACAGCTTGCCGTCCTCCACGAAATTGCCTCGATTTATGAACTTCGGAATGAATACGACAGAGCTCTGCAGTGTCTTGAGGATTGCCTGAAACTTGCGAATCAACTTGACGAAGGACATGACCGAGCGGTCACGCTGCACCGCATAGGACATGTCCATTATCTCAAGGGTGACGACGCACATGCTCTCGAGTCATTCAGCAAAAGCATGAGACAATCGGCCGATGCGAAACACTATCGCGGATGGGCGCTGAGCCGCGCCATGATCGGGGAGATTCAGTCCACACAAGGTGATTTAACCCGAGGGATCGGATTGTTGATCGAAGCGCTCAATGTGCTGTTTGAAATCAATGCGGACGAAAGACATCAGTTACTCGAACACATCCGCACATTGGGAAAGAAGACTGAACGAAATAGCTTTGAGCGCATTGTAATAGCCAACACAGATAACAGAAAGATCCTGGATGAGTTGCTGCACGAAGCAGGCGACTGATGTGCGAGAAGCATATCAGATGACACAGATCATCTGTCATTCCTTTTTCGCTGCCAATCCGACTACCTGTCTGCCTGCAAATGCAAAAGCTGCAGTTTCAAAAATCAAACGGTTGACCTGAATCTCAATGCAGATGAGAGGGCTTCCATTGAGCCTTCTTGATCCATTCACCTTCTCAGAGATTTAACCAGGCAGAAGGTCATGGTCAGAAGCGTTTTCTGGATTCGAGATTCAGGAGACCTCCGACCATCAAAAATATTCTTGCAATAGTCTATTCTTTTTGTTATTTTAGCTTCAGAGTGTATGAACCATTTTATCTCATTCCTGCTGAGAGATATGAAACAAGGAGTGAAGAATCAATGAGTACCCAGCCATCAATTCTGATTGATGACCAAGTTGATGTGATTACGGCGACGCCCGCGAAGGTCATTCTGTTTAATGATGATGTTCATACATTTGACGAAGTAATCGGACAACTGATAAAAGCAATCCACTGTGACTCACAGCAAGCGGAAGCGATTGCTTGGGAAGTCCACAGCAAAGGCAAAGCCTCCGTCTATGAGGGAGATATGCCTGAGTGTCTGCGCGTGAGCGGCATCTTGGAGGAGATTGCGCTACACACGCAGATTGAAGTATGATGTCCACATATCCATGGATCAACTGGATAAGATATCTGAATCTAGATGAATTTGGCTTTGCGATATGTCGGTGCCATTACTCTAACAGTATGCATTGGCTTTTGCCACACCCAGACGCTATCTTCTCACACAGCTTCCGCAACTAACGAAATTCATCTATCGTCTGATGAGAGCACGATTATCAAGCTGACGAATGTTGAGCGCATGAGATTAGGCGCTGCGCCTTTGAAGGTCAATTCCAAACTAATGACCGCCGCACGGAAACACAGCGACGCGATGGCGCGCTCAAACAAACTGACACATACGCTGAACGGTAAGGGACCAGCAGAGCGAGTCTTGGCTGTGGGTTACAGATACTCGATGGTTGCGGAGAACATCTCTTACAATCAGTCCGCACCGAAGGCAGTGGTGAAGTCCTGGATGGCAAGTCCGGGTCACAAGGCGAATATCTTGAACAAAGGGTTCAGAGAAACTGGGGTCGGGATCGCGTACAACAAGAAAGGACAGCCGTACTATACACAGGTATTTGGGGCGAGGTAGTGCATTTGGTATGTTACTTTGGCTGAAACCGAATCACGTTCATTATTGAGAGAAATAGTCGCCAACTTAGATGGAATTGAAGAAAAAGAAAAATACGGATACCTTCTCAAAGAGATTACTGGGCTTAATTTCTGAGCCAAGTTTTATTAAGTTTGTCAATATTCTAAGTGAGCCTACTTTTTTCAAAATTGTTGGTAGAACTCATTATGAAAGATGGCATGCTTGTTTTTGGGGCTGGTTGCTTGATGCCAATGGTAGTCATCTAATTTCAAATTACGTACTCATAAGATTCTTGTTCTTGCTGCTCGATGAGAAGACTCTGAAAGCAAAAGACAATTCTTTAAATCGGCTAATCGGAATACTTCCGACGGCTGACTTTTATGATATTGAAGTGTCGCCCAATGAATACACCTCCTCTGAAACGAGTATAAAGAATGTGGGAAGGTTTGATATATTTTTAAGCCCCAATTACAGAAGCAAATCGGGTATTCAAGGTAGGCTTAACATACTCTTTGAACTGAAAATCGATTCGAAAATCGATAGTGCACAATCAAGAAAATATGCGGATTGGTTACACAAGAATCATCCCCACGACATAAATTTCGCTATTTATATCCTGCCTAGATTGCTTTCTGATTCCAAGGCTACCGTTGGAGATGAGCGTTGGTATTGCATAGACTATCAATTACTGAATGATAAACTCTTGATTCCAATCTTGGATCATCCGAATTTGAATGAAAAAGTAAAACCATTCATAGTTCAGTACATCAAAAATTTGAAAATTAGACATAAAGGAGCTAAGATGGCGATAACCAACGAAGAGAAAAGGTTAGCGACGGAACTGTACCAAAAGTACAGTGATGTTTTTGATTCAATCTATGATGCCCTACAAGAATCAAAAGAAATAGATTATAGCACATCTGATCTTCCAACAACAGGTAGACAATATGGAAGGATCGCCGTAAGAATTGATGGCAAAGTTTTTGAAGGAGATATGCTTCGATCTTTGTTCAAAAAGGTTTTGAAGTATCTGGTTGATAACGGATATTTAGAAAGATTACCATTGCCGTGGGGCGAAGGTAATACAAGATATATCGTTACAAATGAAGAAAGACCAATACATCCCAGCGGGCGTGATTTCTTTTACCCTGAAACTTACAAAGGTTATACTATCGAGACTCATTATGGAAGGGAAAGAGGTCTTTCCGTTCTAGATAGTTTATGTAGGAAATTAGAAATTGAGTTTGAATCAATCGAGGTTTAATTACATGGGAAAGAGGGAAAAAATCATCTATTCAATTACCGTTGAGGATGTGCAGAATGTGGCACAGGAAGAGCTTGAGAGAAAACTGAATAAGGACGAGTTGCGATTAGTTGAAGACAAGTTAGGAGATCATATTGATTGGTATGAAGCGATCCTTTATTCAATTAATTTAGCACAGATAAAGTCTCGTCCGATCAACTAACCTTGCTGAATTCCGAACATCGCAGGATGAAAGAGCGTTATAACATAACCTCACGCGAAATACGTGATAGCTTCCTACATTTCTTCGAGTCCAAGGGACACCGCATTGTGCCCAGCGCACCTGTCATCCCCTATGATGATCCGACGTTACTTTTCACCAACGCGGGTATGAATCAGTTCAAGGACGTTTTCCTCGGAACAGGCAAACGGGATTATACGCGAGCTGCCGATACGCAGAAGTGCATCCGCGTAAGCGGAAAGCACAATGACCTCGAAGAGGTCGGGCGGGATACATACCACCACACATTCTTCGAGATGCTTGGCAATTGGTCGTTTGGAGATTACTACAAGAAGGAAGCAATCCGATGGGCATGGGAACTGCTAACAGAGGTGTGGAAACTCCCCAAGGAGCGTTTGTGGGCAACAATCTACAAAACCGATGATGAAGCGGAGGAATGCTGGAGAACAGAGACCGATATCAATCGCAACCACATATTGCGCTTTGCCGAGAAGGACAACTTCTGGGAGATGGGTGAGACAGGTCCGTGCGGTCCATGTTCCGAGATCCACATAGACATGACGCCAGAAGGCAGCGCGTCTGCTATGCTTGTCAATGCTGGAACAGCACGGGTAATTGAGATTTGGAATCTCGTGTTCATTCAAAACAACAGAAACGAAAAGGGGGAGCTGGAGGAACTTCCTGCGAAGCATGTAGATACAGGAATGGGATTCGAGCGAGTCTGCGCTGTCATGCAGGGGAAGAACTCGAACTATGATTCCGATATCTTCTCCCCTCTTATCAACACTATCACTGAACTGACAAACCACCGATACGAGGCTGAAGCTGAGCAAGTTGCGATGCGAGTTATCGCCGACCACATTCGTGCACTGACGTTCGCTATCGCCGATGGCGCGATCCCATCAAACGATGGCCGTGGTTATGTGCTGCGCCGACTACTTCGTCGCGCCGCGCGGTTTGGACGTACGCTCGAGATACACGAACCGTTCATGTACAAAATCGTGCCCACGCTTGTGGAGAGCATGGGCTATATCTTTCCGGCGATCCGAGAAAGGCAGCAACACGTCGAACGTGTCATCAAAGATGAGGAGGAAGGATTTAACCAAACGTTGGACAGGGGCATCGAGATCTTCGAAGAGATCGCCGCAAGAATCAAGCAACAGAGCAAGACCGTGATTCCAGGTGAGGATGTTTTCAGGCTGTATGATACCTATGGTTTCCCGGTAGACCTGACGAACTTGATGGCACAGGAGGAGGGTTTGAAGATTGACATGACTGCTTTTGCTGAACTGATGGAGCAGCAGAGACACAGGGCTCGGGCATCACGCACTTACGTTGAATCCGCCTCCAGCACAATCACCATCACCAGCCAAGCTTCTGACATGAAACACGTAGGTGACGGTGAACCATACACAGTTTTCTCCTACGATATGGAGGAACGTGAGATAGAGCAGCGTAGCGACCTTCATCTCCTGGATTTCAAAGTTGTTGGTCTGGCAATCAACGGCGAAACGCCCTTCTATCCAGAATCTGGCGGTCAAGTGGGAGACACAGGTGAGATAGTCTTTGACGATGATAGCCTAGAAATCGTTGACACAAAATGGATGCTTGACAAATACATCGTTAATTTTCCAAAGAATCAGTCAGATGTGGAAGAAGAATTCGGGAGAATCAGAAAGTTCATAGAAGATGGCGGCGTAGCGGTCGCGAGAATAGATGTGAAACGTCGCAGGGCGATCATGAGAAACCACAGTGCAACGCACCTTCTGCACCGTGCATTGAGAACGATTCTAGGGACGCATGTGCATCAAGCGGGATCGTTAGTCGAGCCAAATCGTCTTCGATTTGACTTCACCCATTTCAGCAAACTCTCTGAGGAGGAGCTGCGTGACATCGAACAGCTCGTCAACGAAAAGATCCGAGAGAGTATCCCACTCACGCACCATCCGGCAATACCGTTCGAAGAGGCGAAGAAGATGGGTGCCTTGGCATTCTTCGGCGAGAAGTATGGCGATAGAGTAAACGTTGTGCAGTTCGGCGATTTCACGATGGAGTTTTGCGGTGGAACGCATGTGGAGAATACGTCAGAGATTGGGCTTCTGAAAGTCACCTCTGAATCCGCCATTGCCAGCGGCGTCCGCAGAATCGAGGCGGTGACGGGTGAGGGAGTCGAGAAATACATTCTTTCGCAAGCAGACAAAATGAGTGAATTGAACGGCGAGATTGCAGGACTGCTCGAAGAGAAGAGGACTTTGGAAAAGGAGCTTAACAAATACAAGTTGCAGGCTGCTGCATCCGGCATTGAAGACATGGTACAACATGGGGCAGTCACAGTTGAAGGGATCAAGGTTGTTGCTGCAAAGGTTGATGCACCTGACATGGAGCATCTGAAGAGTCTTGGCGATTCGCTCCGTTCAAAAATCGGTTCCGGAGTTGGTGTACTTGGAGCAGAGATTGACCAGAAAGCTGCCCTGGTCTGCGTCGTGACGGACGATTTGATCAGCTCGAAGAAACTTCACGCTGGGAAGATTGTTGGTGAGGTCGCAAAGATCGTCGGTGGCAGAGGTGGCGGTCGTGCCCATCTCGCGACTGCTGGCGGCAAGGATGTTGAGAATTTGGAAAAGGCACTGAAGAGCGTTGAGCCAACGGTGACACCCATGCTGCGGCAGCGTTAGATATCGTGCTTGAGATGAGCGGGTTCTATTCATCATCAATATCAACTGTTTCAATGACCGTCCACGAACAACTTCTCCAGACGAGACAGAAGAAAGGCGCCGTCTATCTCATTCTAATTGATCCTGACAAGGCAGACTGGAAGACGCTTCCCGATTTTGTGACAGCGGCAACTGACGCTCGAGTGGATGGTTTTCTCGTAGGCGGCAGTATCTCGCTTTCGTTGAATCTTGAACAGTGCATCAAAATCGTCAAGCAGTACTCTCCTTGCCCTGCGATAATTTTCCCGGGAGGGATACACCAGATCTGTGGAAGTGCTGACGCCATTCTATTCCTTTCTCTCATTAGCGGACGCAATGCGGAACAACTGATCGGTCAACACGTTCTCGCTGCACCGATCATCAAGCAGATGGGACTCGAAGCCATCTCTACAGGTTACATGCTCATCGAATCGGGAAGAACAACGACGGTAGCGTTTATGAGCAACTCACGACCTATCCCTCGCGACAAACCGGATATTGCCATTGCCCATGCTCTGGCTGCAGAGTATCTTGGAATGAAAATGGTTTATCTGGAAGCAGGAAGCGGTGCTGAACATCCTGTTCCCGATGAGATGGTTCAAGGCGTTGCCCAGTACACTTCAATTCCGGCTATCGTTGGCGGCGGAATCCGCACGCCGGAGATCGCTCGGAGGAAAGTGGAAGCAGGTGCATCTATCATTGTGACGGGAACGATTCTGGAAAATGAGCGCGATCATTACCTTATAAAGGAATTCGCAGATGCAATACATGTGAAGCAGTCGAAAGGGATTGAGATCTGAGACAAGAAACTGAAACAACGATGCGGAGAGTGAATCTTAGGAGTTGGAGACGCTAGGTACCCTCGTGTGTCAAGTCCAAATTAGTAGCATAACTTCTGATCGGCAACATGCATAGCCCGAAAAGCGACAGAGACGCCTTCATTCGTGAGACTCTTCTCGACAGCGCTGAAACTCAGAAGAAGATTCTCGACCACTGCACAAGCGACATCAACAAAGCCGTTGATGTGCTTGTCAGCGCGTTCAGCAATGGCAAGAAATTGCTTCTGTGTGGTAACGGTGGCAGTGCGGCTGATGCACAGCATATTGCAACGGAACTGGTTATCCGCCTCAGCCACGAGTTCAAGCGTCCTGCGCTTCCTGCCATTGCCCTTTCGACCGATTCGTCTAATCTCACAGCGGGCGGAAACGACATTGGATTTGAGAACACGTTTGCTCGTTCCGTTGAAGCACTTGGAAACGAAGGCGATGTCTTGATTGGCATCAGCACAAGTGGCAACTCGGAAAACGTTCTGCGTGCTATCAAGAAGGCAAAAGAAAAACGGTTGCAGGTGATCGGCTTGCTCGGCAGCGGTGGCGGAAGGATAAAAGAACTATGTGATGTGTCTGTTGTGGTCCCTTCGCACCACATTGGAAGAATTCAGGAAGGGCACATCACGATTGGACATATTATCTGCGGGCTGGTGGAGACGGAACTGTTTGGATAGATGGTACGTTTGGAACCTTCGGCTCAGTATCCGCGGGCACACGTTCCCCCTCTGAACTGACTACTCACCAATGCTCCTCATTCTCCTCAGCCAAAGATTGTCGCGCCATCACCTTCCTTGAATTTGATATCCAACCTGTACAAGATATCCTATCCTCGAGATGTAACTCAGAGTGACTAAGCTCTGACTCCAAGAGCTATCAGCCATCAACCACATGCCATCAGCCGTGTACCATCGTTGCTGCCCCGCCAGGATTCGAACCTAGATAAACAGATCCAGAGTCTGCTGTCTTGCCATTGGACGACGGGGCAATGGTGAATCGCAGGAGTGAAATGAAGAACGACGAATGAGCGCGTTTCTCTCTTTACCTACAATTTTATTGGCCGCAGTGCAAATATAATCATTTCTCCGTTTGGATGCAAGCGGTTTTCATTTGACTTTGCGTGAATTTTTTGTTATCATTCTTTAGCATGTACAGCGGTGCTCAGGGACTCGAGAGATGATCTTGCCGATTAGCAAATATGGTTATGGTGTTGTCCTCACTGTAGGGGTGATAACTCTTCTTGTTGTTGGAATTGCGTTTTATGTTGAGATAGGAATCTTTCGGCTCGTCCTTGGTGTTGTGTTTGGTCCGTTTTTTCTATTTGCCCTCTACTTTTTCCGTGACCCTGAACGAAGAGCACCTGCTGGAGAGAACCTCGTGGTCTCACCTGCTGACGGTAAGATTGTCCAGATAGAAACCATCCGGGACGAGAGTTTTCTCAACGCAGACGCAATCCAGGTGAGCATCTTCATGTCACCGTTCAACGTTCACGTGAATCGTGTGCCTATGTCAGGAACGGTGGGATACTTTCGGTACATCCCAGGTGACTATATCGTCGCGTTTGAGGATAAGGCTTCCGAAAGAAATGAACGTACTCTCATAGGCATTGATAACGGAAAATGGAGAGTGTTGTTCAAACAGATAGCAGGTTTCATTGCACGGCGAATTGTCTGTGAGCTTAAGCTCGGTGATGACGTTACGAAAGGAGAACGGTTTGGAATGATTCGGTTCGGATCGCGGGTAGATGTGATGATGCCGATTTCCACCGAGATCAAGGTACGTCTGAATGACAACGTCAGGGCGGGAGAAAGTGTCCTCGGTATCCTTCATTGATTATGAGGCAAACGAGAGGCTATGAAAGTTAAGCGTTCGGTGGTGCCGAGTCTATTCACGGTGTTAAATGTAGTCTGCGGGTTCTTCTCCATCATCAATTCGGCAGACGAAAGATTTGTCATCGCATCGTGGCTGATCATCCTCGCTGCGGTCTTTGATTCCCTGGATGGCATACTGGCTCGTCTTACCAGATCAACGAGTGAATTCGGTGTGGAGCTGGATTCGCTTGCCGATGTGATCTCCTTCGGTGTTGCTCCCTCATTCTTGGTCTACCGACTTCATTTCTACACGTTCGATGGATTTGGTATCTTGCTAAGTGCGGTGTTTATGATCTGCGGTGCCTTGCGGCTTGCACGGTTCAACTTGCAGTTGGTCGGATTTGACAAGAAGTACTTCGTGGGCTTGCCTATCCCTTCTGCTGCAATTACCCTCGCCTCTTTTGTGGTTCTGTTTTATGGGGAAACGGGATTGGGCATATTGCAGAAAAGCATTCTTATTCCCTTAGTGATTGCGCTCTCGCTGTTGATGATCAGCACAGTCCGCTATGAGGTCATTCCCGACTTTTCCAAGCGAGCAGTCAGAGAGCACCCCATCAAATGCAGTCTGTTTCTTGTGGGGCTGGTCATGATGATTTTCACTTCGGGAAAAGCCATCTTCCCACTGTTTATGCTAATGATTGTGTGTGGCATTGTGCGTTCGATTCTGTATTCGATCAGACATATCCTCCACCATATTGAAGCAGAAACCGAGGAAGAGGCTGAAGCAACTAGTTTCGATATCTGAGTGTTCCGGTTCGTTGCTTTCCTATGCGACGACCAGTGTGATCTGTAACTGAACCAGAGAATCCTATTGGAGTCCAGCTAATTGTTTCTTGCGAAAATCAGAGTAACACTTCGACCATCTATCCTTGACCCGCAGGGCAAAGCAGTTGAACATGCACTCGGGATGCTTGGCTACCGGCAGACAAAAGATGTGAGGATGGGGAAATACATCGAACTCAAGATCGAAAGTGACAGCCAGAGCGAGGCAGAACAACTCACCGAGCAAATCTGCAAGAAGCTTCTGGCAAATCCAGTGATGGAGGACTATACATTTTCTGTTGAAAGCGTTGGTGGCACCGTAGGGTCGAGTCGGTGACGTGCCCCTACCGGTGACCAGTAACGTTTGTCAACTACAGATGACCAATGTCGAGACTGAAATTCGGCGTGGTGGTGTTTCCCGGCTCTAACTGTGACCACGATGCCTACTATGCGGCGAAGACGGGAATGCAGCAGGAAGCTAAGTTCATCTGGCACAAGGAAGCTTCTTTAGGTGATGTTGATGTTGTGATATTGCCAGGGGGATTCTCCTATGGCGATTATCTGCGCACAGGTGCCATAGCGCGCTTTTCGCCTGTTATGGGTGAGGTGATCCGTTTCGCGGAGCGAGGCGGCACCGTTATTGGCATCTGTAACGGATTTCAAGTTCTTTTGGAATCGGGACTTCTGCCCGGGGCGATGCTTAGAAACAAGTTGCTTCGGTTTATATGCAAGTACGTCTATCTCAAGGTAGTGAACCGAAACACGAGGTTCACTTCCAACTGCAAGAGGGATGAGGTTCTGAATATCCCCATTGCTCACGGCGACGGCAATTACTTTGCTGACGATGATACGTTGAAGCGATTGCAGGATAACCAGCAGATCGTGTTTCAGTATTGTGACCGGAATGGAGAAGTCACAGAGAGCGCCAATCCAAATGGTTCGCTGCTGAACATTGCTGGTATCATCAACGTTCAAGGCAATGTCTTAGGAATGATGCCGCACCCTGAGCGATGCGTCAGTGAAGTGTTGGGACATACAGACGGAAGGAAGATCTTTGACTCACTGATTTCTGGTCTTCAGCACGTTGAGAGTGCTAGTCCACAAGTTGTCTGTTCATCCCATTAGAAAGGAGCCTCTATCCGTAGGGGCGGGGGAAAAGAAAACAAATAGTCTTGAGTCCCGACTTTACGAGGATTCCATATTTTCTGACGGGGTTCACATTAATTGAGGAGGATGTAACTATGTTTCGAAATATTGGACCGCTGGAGATTCTGATCATCGTGCTGCTTCTGGTGGTGTTCTTTGGAGCGAGAAAGATTCCAGAACTTGCGCAGGGATTGGGTAAGGGTATCAAAGAGTTCAGAAAAGCGATGAAAGACATGGCGAATGATACAGAGGAAACGACGAAACAGATTTCAGATAAGCCTGAGAGTAAATCATAGCCTGCCGGCTGTTAGTCACGCAAGATAACGGCGAGAGGTGATCATATGTTCAGCAACATTGGAACAACAGAAATCTTACTGGTGTTGCTTCTCGTGCTGGTGTTCTTCGGCGCAAAGAAGATTCCAGAACTTGCACAAGGAATAGGAAAAGGCATCAAGGAATTTCCGAAAATCCATGAAGGAGGTTCAAGAGGATGCCAGCGGGCAGAAAAGGCAGATCACCGAGAATAAAGCGAGCTCAGAAAAGCCCTAACTGAAAACGTGGGAAAGGAGTCTTGACCTATGTTTGAGAACATCGGCGGCGGTGAGATGTTGGTTATCCTCCTGCTGATCTTGATCTTCTTTGGCCCAAAGAAGTTTCCGGAAATTGGCAAGAGCATTGGCAGAGGCATCCGCGAATTCCGAAATGCTATGCGAGATGTCCAAGAGGAGCTTAAGATTCCAGACCTGAAAGCCGATATCGAACAGACGAAGAGCAAACTGCGGGAAGGCATGGGATTGAATGACATTAAATCCGATCTGGAAAAGACACATCGGGATTTGATGGGGTAGAATGGATCGCGGAATTACGGTTTCGGATCGACACAACAAATCCACAGTCGTTCGGCTGAGCTTACGACGAAGTCCAAAATCTGTAATCCGAAATCATTGAGCAGGGAGACGTTGTTTGAACCGCCACAGAGATTTCGAGACCATCAAGAAAGAACTTTCTTCGGGAACGACTACGTGTGAAAAACTCACACAGTCGTTCCTGAAAAAGATTGAGGAGGGCAAACGCTTGAATGCCTTCCTTTCTGTTTTTACAGATAAGGCACTTGAGGATGCTCGTGATGTGGACAAGAAACTCGCCAACGGCACTGCGGGCAGACTTGCTGGGATGGTGATGGCAATCAAGGATGTGATTTGCATCAAGGATCACAGAGTAACCTGCGCCTCTAAGATTCTCAAGGACTTCGTCTCCCTTTATGATGCCACCGTGGTTGAGAGGCTGAGAGCCGAGGATGTTATCATTGTTGGCAAGACAAATATGGATGAGTTTGCCATGGGCTCATCCAATGAGAATTCTGCTTTCGGGGTGGTGCTCAATCCGGTTGATGAAACTCGCGTGCCCGGCGGTTCCAGTGGTGGTTCAGCGGTCGCGGTCGCTGCTGGTATGTCCATGACCGCGCTTGGATCTGACACTGGCGGGTCTATTCGATTCCCCGCCGCATTGTGCGGCGTGGCAGGACTTAAACCTACGTACGGACGCGTGTCCCGATACGGACTTGTTGCGTTCGCGTCCTCATTTGACTGCATCGGTCCCTTCGGCGCGACCGCACGCGATGTGGCTTCCGTGTTGCAAGTGATAGCTGGGCACGATAGGCACGATTCCACCTCTGCTGAGGTCGCCGTTCCCGATTATGCCTCGGCACTCAACAAGGATGTCACAGGATTAAGCATCGGCTTGCCCAAGGAATATTTCGGCGAGGGCTTGGACGATGAAATAGGCCGAGCCATAGAGAAGAAGATTGAGTACCTCCGAGCGAACGGTGCAGTCATTGAAGAAGTCTCACTTCCACACACAGAATACACCATCGCCACGTACTATATTATTGTAACGGCGGAAGCCTCATCGAACCTGGCACGTTACGATGGTGCACGATATGGACATCGGACTAAAGAGGCAGAAGAACTTGTGGATATGTACACTCGTTCGCGCAGCGAAGGATTTGGTCCTGAGGTGAAGCGACGCATTATGCTTGGCACCTACGTTCTGTCAGCCGGTTACTATGATGCATATTATCGAAAAGCTCAGAGAGTTCGACGACTCATCAAGGAAGATTTCGACCATGCGTTCACGAAGGTTGATTGTTTGATCACGCCCACCTCACCAACCACGGCATTTAGGCTTGGTGAAAAGGTTGACGATCCGCTGCAGATGTATCTTTCAGATATTTACACTACCTCAGCGAACTTGGCTGGAATTCCCGGAATCAGCGTCCCATGTGGTGTTGACAGTGAGGGCTTACCGATTGGATTGCAAGTACTTGGAAAGCAGTTTGATGAGCCAACCATCCTCAAGGTAGCGGATTTCTTGGGATAGCGCCGGCAGGACTGTCTCATCTTGTTTGCTTCATCTCAGTAGCGTTGTGCAACGCGTTCTCATCCTGTCAAACGGAGTGATTGAAGTTGAAAGCCGTGAAAACGGATTTGAAAAAGACCGGCGTCAACACCTGTATCTTTCTGCTCAATGCCCCAGTCTGAGACTTGCTGCCATTCTCACTTCTTGCTTTTCACTCGCACAATCATTATATTAGTCCTGCCATGATTCACGGTATCAGAACAAAACAACTCAAACTGATTCCTGATGAGCGCGGACGTTTGATGGAGATGCTGCGACGCGATGAGGAGCTGTTCACCAAGTTCGGTCAGGTGTACATGACGACGACGTATCCGCAGGTCATCAAAGCGTGGCATTACCATAAGCTGCAGACGGACAATGTTGTCGTGGTTAAGGGGATGCTGAAACTTGTCTGCTACGACGCAAGGGAGGATTCACCATCCAAAGGGGAAATCAACGAGTTTTTCATCGGCGAACAGAACAACACATTGGTGCAGATACCACCGGGAGTCTACCATGGTTGGAAGTGTATCTCAGACTCTGAAGCCATTGTGATCAACATCGTTAGCGAGCCGTACAATCACCGACAGCCAGATGAGTACAGAGAGCCCTACAACTCGCCTGTGATTCCATATGACTGGTTGATTAAGATGGGATGAGGTAGAAGCAGGAGTGCGGATTTCGGTTGTTTGGTCCAGATTTTAGAGAGAACATTAGATCGGGAGGTGATGAAAATGGGAAATAGACTTAACAGCATCAATGAAGTTCTCGAGAGTATCGAAAAACTGAATGTTGAAGATCAAGCATGTATATCAGAAGTTCTTTCCAAGAGATTGATTGAATTGAGGCGATCAGAAATAGCAGGGAGAGCTAGAGAAGCTGAACAGGCTTACAAAGAGGGGAAAACAAAGAGAGGTTCTTTTGATGATTTGTGGAAGGATCTGAATGATTGAAATTGTTTGGGACAAGAAATTCAAAAGGATATACAAAACTTGGAGCAAGAGACATCCAGACTCGGTAGGCTCTTTTAGGGATAAAATGGAGTTGTTTGTGAACGATCCTTTTCATCCATCCTTGAGAACACATTACTCTAAGTGGAATTCTAAAAGGACTGTGGTCATTAAGAATAACTTATGAGCACAGATTGATCTTTAGATTTATCGGCGCGGAGAGGAAGAAAGTTCTGCTAATAGACATAGGAACACATGAAGAGGTGTATTAGGAATTCGGCCAACAGTGTGTTTGTGACTCTTCGCTGATAGGTGGACTCCACTTCTCCAATTCTGGGAAATTTGTTATGCAATCAATCTTGGTGACAGGAGGAGCTGGATTCATTGGTAGCAACTTCGTGCGGCATATGTTGAGCACCTACAGCACCTATCGGATCATCGTGCTTGATGCGCTCACCTATGCTGGTAATAGAGAAAATCTTATTGATGTTGAGACCAACTCGCGCTTTGAGTTCCATCACGGCGACATCAGAGATAAAGCCATCGTTGATGCGCTCATGTCGAGAGTGGATGCGGTCGTCAATTTTGCAGCCGAGACACACGTGGACAGATCAATCCATGAAGCAGGAGAATTTATCTCGACTGATGTATTGGGCACGTTCGTGCTGTTAGAGGCAGCTAAGAAATTCAACATTGAGCGATACCTTCAGGTTTCCACAGACGAAGTGTATGGCTCTATTGAGCAAGGTTCTTTCCACGAGACAAGCCCGATCTCTCCAAGTAGTCCGTACTCGGCAAGCAAGGCAGCCGGGGACATGCTCGCGCGTTCCTATTTTGCTACCTACGGATTACCGGTGCTGATTACTCGCGGCTCGAACACGTTTGGACCATATCAGTTTCCCGAGAAGTTGGTTCCACTTTTCGTTACCAACGCCATTGATGATCTTCCACTGCCTCTCTATGGCGACGGCAAGAACGTTCGGGATTGGCTATATGTCCTTGATCACTGCACAGCCATTGACACGGTGCTCCATCGTGGGAAACCCGGTGAGATCTATAACATTGGCGCTAGTAATGAGCGTCAGAACATCGCAATCACACATATCATTCTTCAGTATCTTCGAAAACCCGAGACATTGATCCAGCCTGTCAAAGACCGACTGGGGCACGATAGACGATATTCTGTCAACTCCGACAAGCTGAAGATGTTGGGATGGAACCCGAGTCGCGATTTTCAGACGGCATTGAAAGAAACCATTAAATGGTATGCTCATCATCAGTCGTGGTGGCGGAGGTTGAAGGAAAGGAATGAGGAGTTCAGGAGATTCTATGCGAAGAACTACCAACCGATATAGACGCACCAAAAACATAGCGGCAGATGCTTCATCCACCGAAATGATTCCACTGTAACTATACTTCATGCCCAGTCTATTGCACGCTCAGACTCACGGCTATTAATATCTTCGCTTGTTGCAGTCCAAAACGTCCCGGGCGGCACGCTTTCTAACACAGTCGTTGTCTCGTTCACCAGTTGCTCAGTAAGGAAATCATGACCGAGATCATTTCTCTGATTTACACCTTCCAGCGGGATCGGACACTCGCAACAGCAGCCCGCTCTGCTACGAAGGGTGACCGGGAACCTGGATTACCGGGGGCACAACGGTGAGTGAACAAACCGAACAGGGATCAAGGCTTTCAATTCTCATACTTGACGATGAACCTTATATCTTGGCACTTCTGAAGGTGATCTTTTCAAAAGCAGGTTTTCAAGTTCTGATGGCAAAGAATGGCAAGGAGGGGCTGCAAGTCCTTGAACAGCGAAATCCCGATATCATTCTATCGGATATCATGATGCCCGAGATGAACGGCTACGAGTTCTTGAATCGGGTACAACAGAGCGAACAGCTCAAACAGATCCCCTTTATCTTCCTTACGGCAAAGGATAAGCCTGTTGATGTCGAAATAGGATTGAAATTGGGTGTGGACGACTATGTAGTGAAAGGAACGAATCCCCAAGTGATCATTGACAAGGTCAATGCGGTGCTCTTGAAACGAGGTAAGATACAATAGGTCTACATGCGGTCGTCTCCGTTTGGTGAATGGCTTAAGGGAAGCACATGCACATTCGAGACGAATCCTCACGTGTTTTGACCAGACGGAGATACTGTAAGCACGCGGCAAGCCCGACACCATGGGCATATCAGCGTGGAAATCTCTATTGCTTATGATTCCATTATCTCGGCAAGTAATGGTGTTGCGGAGATTGTTGCTTGTACTACGGATGCCGGTGGTTATGAGCCAAGCTGGTGAGCATAACGTCGAATTCAAACCTTCTTCACTCTCGAGCGGAACTTATCTCTGGCATCTCTCTCTCAACGGTTTCATGACATATTACGGACTGGTCATCTTGAAGTAATCCCGATGAACAATAGCAATTGCTGCAACTCAACAATGGGAGATGTAACATGAAGAAATTCGCATCCCTAATCCTTCTGCTGTTCATGTTTGCAGAGGTACCTAGTCTTGCAGCTCCACCTTTGCCCATACCGATTGTGGTTGTCTATCATCAGCATCGTCCTCGTTACTATTACAGACCACATAGACACTATTGTCCATACAAGCATTTCACGTTCCGTCTGTATGGCAGATACGAGTACTACGGGCATTGGTGACAGCATCATCAGCATTATCGCCACTACTGAAGGCATGCGTGTGGAAAGCCGTGTGGTCATAGATATTCACTCACCGACAACGTGGGATGATTCGCTTGTCCCGATGTCGGTGATCCTGGTCAGGGAGTGAAGCGACTCACAGTATGATCTGTTCGCTCACCTGAACCATGGATTGATTAGGCTTTTCAGCAATGCTCCTCGTCATGAGCGGGAATTTTCGACAATGTTCTTGCGCCGATATTCAGCTTGATTCAAGTTCCCTTCCGCCACCATTTCACACCAACATCCCATTCTGCCTGGAGAATGTATGAACAAACTCACTAGTTGTCTCATCTCCGCCAGAGGTGGACAAGCCCTCGGCTTCGTGCTTGGAGTGCTCACTTTTATCCTGAACCCGTTTTCAGGATTGACGGCTCCAGTATTCGCACAGCAAGGTCAGGACAATGTTGTTGCAACAAGTCTTTCTACTAACACAAGGGGGTCTCAAGTAATGTCATCAGATAAGAATGGATACTCACACGCTGAACTGTTCTGTGGTAATGAACAGAGGATATTTTCGGGGAACGCTCTCAGCGAAATTGCTTTTCCGCTTGGAGGTATTGGTGCAGGGAATGTTTCGTTGGGAGGACGCGGACAATTGCGCGACTGGGAAATTTTCAACCGTCCAGCAAAAGGGCGGAACTTGCCGTACACATTCTTTTCAATCTGGGCACAACCTGAAGGAGGCAAAGCGATTGCTCGCGTGCTCGAAGCACGCCGCACGCCGCCGTTTTCCACTGCCTTCGGTCTTTCCACAGGAGAGGTCTCAGGTCTTCCTCGACTTACCGATGCGCGCTTTCGGGGAGAGTATCCGTTTGCTCAGATCGAGTTCATAGATGATGCTCTCCCAGTCGAAGTGTCGCTTGAAGCCTTCACACCGTTTATTCCGCTAGATTCTAAGAACTCCAGCATACCAACAGCCATTTTTCGTTGGCGTGTGAAGAATCCGAGTGCGAAGACGGTCAATGGTACGTTGGCGTCTTCACTACTTAATCCAGTTGGGATTGAAAAAAGCGGACAGAATCCGGGCAACTGCCACGCTGATTACTTCGGCAAGAACTTCAATCAGTTTTTGGAGGAGAAGGCTTTTCGGGGATTTCTCATGACCAGCAAGAAGTATCCTGCGGACACTGTGCAGTTCGGCAGCGTTGCTCTTGTGACAACGCACGACCGACTCACCCACACGACTCACTGGGAACGCGCAGGCTGGTGGGATGACATTCAAAAATTCTGGGATGATTTCAGACAGGACGGACGACTCCAACCGGCAACAGGCGACACGCTCTCGCCAGAAGGTCGAACTGATGTGGGAACGCTTGGTCTCATGTTTTCCCTGCAACCCGGCGAGACCAAAGAGCTGCTCTTTGTCCTGACTTGGTATTTTCCGAACCGTACCAATTACTGGGATTCCGACCCAGAAGTGAAAGGCAAAGCACTGACGAACTGGTATGGGACACAGTGGTCAGATGCGTGGGATGTGGCGAAGTATGTCATCACGAATTTTGAACTGCTTGAAGAAAAGACTCTTCTCTTTCACAATACGCTGTTCAACAGCACGCTTCCCGGCTATGTGCTCGATGCCATGTCAAGTCAGGCTTCTATCATGGCAACGAACACGGGAATGCGGCTGTCAGATGGTTCGTCAGGGCTCACCACGAATGGTAGGTTCTACGGATTTCGAAGGCTGTGGGAATGAAGGTGGATGCTGTCCGATGAACTGCACTCACGTCTGGAATTACGAACAGGCAGTCGCTCATCTCTTTCCTGATCTAGAACGAACCATGCGCCTCACAGACTTTTTGGTGAATACGGATAGCACAGGCAAGATGGTTTTCCGAACGAAGGTTCCGACAGGTCTTGTCCTCTGGAAATTCCGACCTGCAGCTGACGGACAGATGGGAACCGTGATGAAACTCTATCGTGAGTGGAAGCTGTCAGGTGATGATGATTTTCTGAAAGGACTTTGGCCTGGGGCAAAACGTGCTCTCGAATTTGCCTGGGATCACTGGGACAAAGACAAGGATGGTGTGATGAAGGATGAACAGCACAATACATATGACATTGAGTTCTTCGGGTGGAACACAATGACAAGTTCATTCTATCTTGGTGCGTTGCGTGCTGGTGAGGAAATGGCGCGATATTTTGGTGATGAAGAGAGCGCAAAGAAGTATCGTAAGTTCTATGAAAAAGGTAGGGCAAAGACTGAGAAAGAACTTTTCAACGGTGAGTTCTACATCCAAAAATACGACACCGCAAAGGCACCACGCTATCAATACGGTATGGGGTGCCTCTCTGACCAACTCCTCGGTCAATGGTTTGCCAAGGTTGTAGGACTAGGATATCTGCTAGAGCCTGCACATGTGAAGGAAGCACTATCATCCATTTTCAGATACAATTGGCTCACGGATTTCAGTGCACACGATAACGTTCAGCGTGTCTATGCCCTCAATGACGAGAAAGGGTTGCTATTGTGTTCGTGGCCCAAAGGTGGCAGACCCTCGCTTCCGTTTCCCTATTCAGATGAGGTCTGGACAGGAATAGAGTATCAAGTTGCGGCACATCTTATTTATGAAGGATTTATCCCAGAAGGACTCTCGATTGTTCGAGGTGTTCGAGACCGCTACAACGGTGAGCGGCGAAATCCCTGGAACGAAGTCGAATGCGGGAATCACTATGCCCGTGCAATGTCGAGTTGGTCAGTTCTTCTCGCGCTCTCAGGATACCAATATGATGCAGTTTCAGGGAGTTTAGGTTTTGCTCCTTGTATCAACGAAGAAGATTTTCGCTGTTTCTTCTCCACCGGATCAGGATGGGGAGTGTTCCATCAGCAAGGAGCAAAGCAAATTGGTATTGACATAGAGTACGGTTCGCTGACGTTGAAAACTTTCTCGTTCGGTTGGAAAGGGGCTCAACCAAAGGTAGCAATTGTCGAGGTGAACGGAAAGAAAATATCCGCTGCGATGAAAATTGAGGACAAGTATATCACATTAAAGTTCTCAAAACCAGTTACTCTGAAGACTGGAGACAAACTCATAGTAGAGTCCGATTCATAATCGGACCACGTCCAATAAAGAATTGGACTCTACAGCATGGTGATCGCACACATTGTAAAACCACGACCGGGGAAAATTATGAAAAGAATCTCTTTAGGTTCCTCGCTTCTTCTTCTCTGTTTGCTTCTTCTTCCCCGTTGCCTTTCCGCTCAACAGCAAGAGATGAAAGAAACCATGCGCGGGCTAGTGGACACAGTGGGTTTTGCTCACACAAAGACCCAGATCGAAGGTGTTGTATCTCTGAGCGAAGACTTGGAAAAGGATTCGCTTCAAGCCCACGATGATGAATATAACCTATCACAACATCCTTGGATTGCTGGAGTCTGTCCCCACGATGACTACATCTATGCGGGACGAGTGTATGTCAATCTTCTCAATCATATCAAGGCACGACGCGTGGTGTTGTTTGGTGTAGCGCACCGTGCCAGGAATTTCAATGTCGAGGACAGGTTGATCTTTGATACATTCAAGACGTGGAGAGGACCGTATGGTCCCGTCCCTGTCTCGTCTCTACGAGAGGAGATTCTGCAACTTTTACCAACAGAAGACTACCTGGTAAGTGATACCATTCACAGTGTAGAGCACTCGGTGGAAGCCATCGTTCCATTCTTGCAGTACTACAATCGCAACGTGGAAATTGTCCCTATACTTGTCCCTTACATGAAGTGGGATAGGTTAGTGGAACTCTCAAAAAGATTGGCAAAAGTGCTCGGAGTCATTATCTCCAAGAACCATTGGGTGCTTGGGCAAGACATCGCTTTTGTCTCTTCGAGCGACTGTGTTCACTACGGTGATGAAGGTTGGGGAAAGACATACTACTGTCCATTTGGAGCCGATAGCGTAGGATACGACAAAGCCGTGGCGCAGGAGCATGATCTTATCTCGGAACACTTGGTCGGTGAAGTGAACATTGAAAAGGTTCACGACTTTTTCACTCGACTAGTGGATCAGAACGATGTCAAAACTTACAAGATTACATGGTGCGGTCGTTTCTCGGTACCATTTGGTCTTGCTTGTTCAGACTACCTCATGAAAGAACTAAAAGAGAAACCTTTGGTCGGTCGTTTTCTACGCTACGGGACAAGCGTCAGTTTCGGTAGACTGCCAATTGAAAACATGGGAATGGGCGTAACTGCTCCGGGCAATCTTCATCACTGGGTTGGTTATGTGGCGGTGGGCTATTTTTGATTCAAACGAGCAGTGTGCATAACCGTACAATTTCTAATATCAGTCCGATTATGAATCGGACTACAACTGCACACTCCTGATTCATAACACACAAACACATAACAAGGTGTAACCATGACTACACTTTCCAAAAAACTCATCACAATTTTTCTTGTAACGCTTCTTTGCTCTTTCTGCGCACTGGCACAAAATGCTGGTAAAGATACCGCTTTCTACAAACAAAAGAAAATCTGGGGCAAGGAAGTAACCATTCTCACAATGGACTTCTCCAAAGTTGAGAAACCGACTTCCTTGGAGTCCTTCAAGACGCTCTTTCACTTTCCACCAGTCCGCCAGGATACCACAGGCACATGCTGGTGTTTCTCAACGACTTCATTTTTAGAATCTGAACTCCAGCGACTCGGTCGTGGAGAAATGAAACTCTCCGAGATGTTCACCGTGTATCATGAATATACTGAGAAGGCACGAAGGTTCGTCAGAGAAAAAGGTAACTCAGCCTTCGCCGAAGGCTCCGAAGCAAATGCTGTCATCGAACGCATGAAGCAGTATGGAGCGGTTCGAGAGTCTGATTACACGGGCTTGCTTCCGGGGCAGACAAAGCATAATCACAGCAAGATGTCCCAGGAAATGGGCAAGTACCTGGATTTTGTGAAGGCGAATGGATATTGGGATGAGGAACAGGTCATTGCTAATATCAAGATGATCTTGAACAAACACATGGGGAAACCTCCGGCAACCATCAACGTTGATGGAAAGGAGATGACACCAAAGGAATATCTTGACAATGTTCTCAAACTGCCCCTTGATGATTACGTCTCGGTCATGTCCTTCAAATACTTGCCGTTTTACACCAAAGGAGAATTCAAAGTTCGTGATAACTGGTGGCATTGCAAGGACTATTACAATGTCCCTCTCGATGAGTTCTTCGCTGCTATCAAGAATGCAGTGAACAACGGCTACACGACTGCTCTTGCTGGAGACGTCTCCGAGCCAGGCAAGGGTCCGGAAGATGATATTGCCATCATTCCGAGTTTTGATCTCGCACAGGATGCTATTAACCAAGATTCGAGAGAGTTCAGATTCGACAACAAGACATCCGGCGATGACCACGGAATCCATCTCGTCGGGTATGCTCGTTTGGGAGGGCATGACTGGTTCCTGATTAAGGATTCCGGATCAAGTGCTTATGAAGGAAAGTTCAAGGGATACTATTTCTTCCGGGGTGATTACGTCAAAATGAAAATGCTGGCGATACTCATTCACAAGGATGCGGTGAAGAATCTGTTGCAGAAGTTCTAAGATAGTGCGTGCACTGAGACGCGACTATGCCAAGTTAGAAGTCTGTGGGCTTGAATGAGGTACACGAAAAAGAGGAATTCCCAATGATCATTAAGGCCTTAATCAGATTCGCTCCATTGGGGAGTGCCTGACGCCCTATCTCTCACCAATGAAAGACATCATCTTTGAGGTGTGAACCAGATGTCAGACACCTGGAAATCATTGGCACTGCTAATCGCTGGTGCTCTAGCTAGTGTTATCGGAGGTTTGCTCTTACGACCGCCGGTTTGTGACACATACCTATGGACCTTGGGGACAGTAGTTCTCATTCTTATCCTTTATGGATCAGGTGCAATGTCAAGAATGTGGCACAGATACAATCTGTGGATGCGAAAGGGAAACAGATTGCTGGCTCCCAAGCTAGGTATACTGAACGACATGGGATGGAAGGATGATCACACTCAAATAGCTTCATGGACAGATATTAGTCCAAAAAAATGGAAAGAAGAAATTGAAAAGCAAGCAAAGGAAGAGAAAGTAAGGCTTAAAGTGGAATTGATAGATGTGGCAAAGAACTTTGGTTCATATGTTGCCATTGTCAATCCCTACGGAGGTGTTTATCCAGAACATGATGTGAAGACTTTTAGAACTCTGGACAGGATATTTAGTTATGTGAACGAGCGCGGACTATTCGTAAACGTTGCAGATATACCTGGCTATTGGGCATATAGTCGGTTGCTAGACAGGCGAATAGACGCGACTCCAGCAATCTATGATGTGAACATGAATCCAGTAAGGCATTTTCAACTCACGCCTTTTATGGAGAAATTGAGACTGACAGTTGTTGGGACGGAGCGTAGTGATCTTTTCAATTGGAGAGCGGAGTTTACACAGGGAGTTGGCGAATTAGGCGAAATAGGTAGCATAGAAGTTCGTAGGGTCGCTGTAGTTGAAAGAAATGTTGAACCTATAATAGAACCAAAGGAGCTTGATCACCAAACAAAGGCTACACCGCTCTTCTTCGCCTATTACGGTGAGGGAAAGTTCCTGATATCTCTGGCGAGGCTTGAGTGCCCGCAGAATGGCAAGATAAAAGAAACGCTACAAAAGATTATTGTTGCATATGTGAAGACCCAAAAACCATCATAACTCCATCAATATGAAACCTTCGCACTCACACTCTCGTCGTCAGTTCATTGCTCGCACCATCACTGGCTTGGGGGCGCTTGTTGTACCGTGGAAAAGCTTGCCCTCGTCAGATTCAATCTGCCAGCCGCGTGAAGAAGTTGGGCTTTTCTTCTCACGGGAGGATCTGCCTAGGATCCGCGAGAACACCCAGCTTCCTCTCTTCAGAGAGCTGTGGGACTCGCTTCTTCATGCCGACATCAGTGCCGACACGAAATTTCTCAAAGAGGAACTCGATATTCACAACCACGTTGCTCATCTCCTCCGTGCAAACGAAATTCTCAAGCGTTCTGCATTCGTCGCGCTTGTTGGTGAGAACCAACAACATGAGGATGTTGCGAGACTGGCGATTGAGAAAATTCTTTCCTTCAATGAGTGGGACTACTTCACGGAAGGCGGAACCGAGACAATCGGACTGCAGCGAGCCCCTGAGACAACTATGGCAATGAGCTTTGCCTCTGATTGGCTTTCAGATCGGCTCCCATCTGCCGATAAGGCTGCTATGCTCGACGCAATTGCTCAGAAGGGAGTCCCACCCTGCTATCGGACACTCTACGGCATGAAGCATCCAGATAGAGTGAAGGGTTGGGGGTTCAATCCAACGACAACCTACAAGCTCCGATTTGACCTGAGTCGCTGGCCAATCATTCTAAACCGGACAAACTTGAAGATGATTCCGATCGCTGGACTTACGATCGGTTCCGTTCTGTTGTATAATCGTCATTCGGAAGCTCCTAAGTGGCTAGGACTTGCACAAGAAAGTCTAGAAGACTTCGCGTCACTCTTCGGCAAGGACGGCAGCTACCTTGAGGGAGTGTCCTACTGGAGCTACACCGCGCTGCATTTCACGATGGCTGTGGATGTTCTCCAACGACTGCGCGGTGTGAATTACAATCACCTGATCAATTTCCCAGGTACGATGCGGTTTGCACTCCAGATGCAAATGCCGTCACGCAACTATCCGAATGATGTGGTGAACTTCAGCGATGCTTCGCCCGCTGCGGATACCTCGCATGGATTCTGGATAGCACGAGAGTTCAAAGACGGCATAGCGCAGTATAGCGCTGAGTTCGTCAACACTCGGAGAAATCTGTTTGCCTTGATTTGGTACGACCGGTCCATCAAGGCAAAGAATCCGCCAGAGAGTATGAAGGACGTGAAGTTTGACAATGATTGGGTCGTTTCACGAAACGGCTGGGGAATTGATGACACGGTGGTTGCGATGCGGAGTGGCGGACCAGCTAACCACGAACACGCTGATAGAAACAGCGTGATAGTGAAAGCCTACGGAGAACGCCTCCTTCACGATCCTCTCGGCGCAGCATATCCAAACACAGAAAAGCATTGGCTTCTGCGACTGACCGAAGCACATACGGCTGTGCTGGTAGATGGTCGGGGACATCAGTACCACGACGGACACGAAGGGACAAATCCATCGCAAGCAAAAGCCCAGATTGTGCAATTCAACCCGGGGGAGAAGATCACGGTGTTCACCAGTGATGCAACCGAAGCATATCGGTTGGTCAACGACGATATCAAGAAGATACAGCGCACAGTGGTGTTCATAAAACCTGACGCTGTCGTGTTGGTTGATGAGTTTGAGAAGGAGAAAAATCCCTCAGTCTTCCAAGCTCGTTTTCAAGCATTCAATGCAGACGGCAAAGCCGTGCTTGTCCCCGCACCGGATGGCAAAGGATTTGAGATCCGACGCCCGTTTGCAAAACTTTCTGCAATCGTCGCTTGCGATACGAACTTTCGCATTGTTCAGGAGACGCTTGACGTGCCAAGGGAGAAGGGGATTTTCCCGTTCTTCGAAGTGTGTACTGATCAAAGAAGAAAGTGTAGCCTACTCACGGTGTGCACTCTATCCCCATTTCCATCTCGACAAGAGCCTCAGGTTCAGATTGCCACCTCAGTTGACGAATACCAAATCCACTTTACAGCAGCGACACACGGTGGTACGATTCGACTTGCCTTGCGAGAAACGTACCCGTTGGTTCAGCTCGAGGAGTAGAACAAATGTGAAGAAACTATCCCACCGTGTTGATCGCTGTGTGTTCTATCCCGTGTTTCATCTATCTTGATATTGTCACATTTCATTTTTCAAGCGATTTTGTGTCACTGCGAGGAGCGAAGCGACGAAGCAGTCCCTCAAAATACAAGGGATTGCTTCACTTTGTTCGCAATGACACTCTAACGTGACAATATCGGTCTATTTCCAGACCTGATAGGTCCAAGACAGTCCGAGCACAAGTTCGAACAGTACTAGGGTGGATGTAGAAGAAATCTTGACCATGAACTGCGGACACGGTGAACCGTTCCACGAAAGATTATCTCCTCGGTGTCGGCGGTGGGGAACTGAAGCGTCTTCGATTCCAACACGGCGTCTGCAAACAAGCAGTAAATCATGAGCGACTGGCGTGACATTAAGAAACTGAAAAGCCTATCTCTGCAATAGGCTTTTCAGTTGGACGCGACCCAGCAACTCCGTACCCACATAAGCCTACGCCGCGACTGGAACTCTCGGCATCTCCCCTATTTCACGAAGAGCCGCAAGGATGTCCTCCTTTGGCAGTTCGTAGTCCTCGAGTTCACCACTGAAGTACTTGTCGTAGGCAGACATATCGAAATGCCCGTGACCGCTCAAGTTGAAAAGGATTGTTCCCCTCTTTCCTTCCTTCTTCGCCGTCAACGCTTCTTCGACAACCGCCTTGATAGCATGTGCCGATTCAGGAGCCGGAATTATCCCTTCCGTCCGACTGAAGAGTACTCCCGCTTCGAAGACCTCGAGTTGATTATATGCCCGGGCCTCGACCAAGCCGTCGAGATATAATTGGCTGAGAAGTGGCGCCATACCATGATATCGCAAACCTCCTGCGTGAATACTAGGCGGGACGAACGTATGTCCGAGTGTGTACATTGGAACAAGCGGCGTCAACTTGCCCGTGTCACCGAAGTCATATCTGAATTCGCCTTTGGTCAATGTCGGACAGGAAGTAGGCTCAACGGCGATGGCACGAACATTCTTCCCCTTGATCTTATCTTTCACAAATGGGAATGCAATGCCGGCAAAGTTGGAGCCGCCGCCGCAGCACCCGATCACCATGTCAGGATACTCATCAGCTTTCTCAAATTGCTTCTGCGCCTCTTGACCGACGATGGTCTGATGCAAAAGCACATGGTTTAACACGCTGCCGAGAGAATATTTGGTGTCTTCGTGCTTCAGTGCGTCTTCCACCGCTTCACTGATAGCAATGCCGAGACTTCCTGGCGAATTGGGATTTGCCTGCAAGATGTCTCGCCCAGCCTGAGTATCTGTGCTCGGACTCGCGACAACGGATGCACCCCACGTCTGCATCATCGAACGGCGATAGGGTTTCTGATGGTAGCTGACTTTCACCATATACACTTTGCAGGCTAAGCCAAAGAGGTTGCACGCAAGGCTCAAAGCGCTCCCCCATTGACCTGCCCCTGTCTCCGTTGTCAGCCGTTTCACTCCCTCCTGCTTATTGTAGTATGCTTGTGCAATGGCAGTGTTAGGCTTATGACTTCCCGCTGGACTCACCCCTTCATACTTGTAGTAGATGTGCGCCGGTGTGTCCAAGGCTTTTTCGAGATTGAACGCCCGAATGAGAGGAGTGGGTCTCCACATGCGATAGATTCTCAGCACTTCTTCGGGTATTGGGATATACCGGTCTCGACTGACTTCTTGCATGATGAGTCCCATGGGAAAGATGGGAGCTAGGTCGTCAGGTCCGATGGGCTGCTTGGTACCCGGATGAAGCGGTGGCGCCATCGGATGTGGCATGTCTGCTTGGATGTTGTACCACGCCTGCGGCATTTCGTGCTCTTCGAGTAATATCTTTGTGGGTTGCATTAGAACCTCCATAACGCTATTGGTGGATGATTGTTGTGGATTAGAGAATGTTAAGATGCTGATACACTTCAGAACAAAAAAAAATCGTGGGTGCCGTTCCCACGATTTTTCACCTGCGTCACCGTCAGATGACGCAGCCCAAAAACGAAAAGGTGGGAACATACCGTGAGGTACTCCCACCTTCAGTCGAAGATCTATGCTATGCTTGTTATGGCGGGCATACCTCTAGATGGATGCGCCACCACCAAGAATTGTTTGCGCGATATGCGAAGTCTGTTTTCATGATCGTTTTCAAATCCATCCGAATATAAAACAATTTTCTCCAAATGTCAAGAAAAATCTTTCGGAAAAGTACCATCGGGCTGACGAATACGCAAAATAGCCATCTCTAAGTGGTCGCACTATGACGGCAAAAAGGTCGGCACAGTCTTCAATCCCTGTTTCTGGTAAGCGTGAGTCGTGGAGTTGCAGGATGATTAATGCTCAGCATGTGAGATGCAGCGCTGCGACGACCTTTCGAGAATCTTTCAGACGATTGTATTCCTGACACGCTCTTTCCGTGTTCTCCACCACAAGCTGGATATTAAGCGACTTCAACAGCTTCTCCACCTCTGGAGCTACTCTCATCATTCCAGATCGTCCCGTTCCGACAACAAGCACCTCGGGTTTCTCTGCAATGATCTCTTTAACATCCTCCGTCTGAAGTCTGTGTCCTTCCTTCCGCCACCAGGTGCTATCCACTCGGCTAGGATAGATGATAACATCGGACGTGTACGTCTTTCCGTCTACGATGATTTCACCGAAGCTATAACTGTCAATCATGGTTAGGAGAGTCAGATTCTTGTGATCTGGAAGGTCACCGTGCCTCCACCTGTGTACTCATATGGATCGAGACAGTGAACGCTGAACTGTGCAGCGGTTATCCGCCGTCCGCACGAGCGGTTTGTTCTGCTTAAAGAACCCTGCAGATCAGACATTAGAGCCACTTCAGTTCATGTTCAATGTTCTTTAATCCTTCATAGACATCCACAAATCGTTGTTTTGTTATCGAGGGCGCATTGATCCTTAGGGTAATACCCTTGATATGTGTATGTGCTACCGGATCCCTTTGTCCCTTTAGCGCGTTTAAGGCTGCCTTCATGTGTTCTAGTCTTGTTTGATCCACACTACTTTCAATTTTTTCCAAACTTATTAGTCCGATAACCTGCATCAACATTTTTCGAAAGTTATTATGATAATCAAAGCCGTGAACTTTCTGAATTATTTCTTTTTTTAAGAATCTTAGGTTATCATTATCTCTCAAATTTCGATTAGCACAGTTTTTCACAATATCATCCATAGATTCTTCTATCCAACCACAGAGTTCAAGAATTCCAAGTTTAGAGTAAAACAGTGCTTCCTTTGGGTTTGAGGTCTTGTTGAATAATGTGCTTATGATACTCAAATTTCTGAGTATTGAGGTTTTGCTGACCATTTATTTACCTGAGAAAGTACTAATAGCAGCCGAAAGTCTTTCTATCACTCTAGTTTTGCCCGATAAGCCTTCGATCAATTTTTCTTCAGATAGCTCCTCGTGCACAAGCAATTTGTTATATAGCTCTCTTACTCCATTTGTAGGTTGAGCTTCCAGATGGTCAAGATTATGAGAAACACCGACTAAGATTGCCTCAAGAACTGTGATAGATAATTTTGCAGGAACTTTTGCTTCAAAAACCTTTCTGAATGTTAAATCTACTGTTCGCTCAAACAACCTCTTCTTTTCCCCTATGAATTGAGGGACAGGGTTCTTGTTATCATCCATATAGTCATTTAGAAAGCGAGCAAGTCTACCTTTATAACTCGCATATCGGTCATGGAATGCAAAAAGGCGCAGGATTAGCTCTTGTGTAGTGAATCGATAACCGACTTCTCGTTTCATTTTGTTGAGCTTCATCCAAGATGGATTTTGGTTTAATTCTTTTATTAGTTGGTTGAATTCTCCTGCATAAATGCAATTCCGGATTTCCTGGTTGTTTAGTTTCATTCCCCCTGTATTGAGACGATGAAAGATTGTAAAAAGATAGTGAGTGTGATTGCTCTTCGAATAGTCACATCGCAAAACTGTAATCGGCAAAGTCAAGTTTTCAACACGAGTATAGTAATGGTGAAGATCAGAGTTTTCATCCACAAATCTTGGTACTGGCTGCCCTGACAATTTAGGATCAATATCTTCAAGTTTTGACAAAGTCCATTTTTCACCAGACAAAAAGCGAATAATTGTAGCCATACGCTGAAGACCGTCTATTACCTGCCACTTTTGAGCTTTGTAGTCCAGACTGAAACACATACTGGGAATAGGCAATTGTTTGACCAGTGAGTCAATAAAACGTGTCTGAGCAGGATTCTTCCATACAATTTCTCTTTCAAATTCTGGCTGAATTTGAAGGATACCTTGGGTATGCATCCTGTAAAGATCGGCGCAGGATCGAAGTTCGTTGTAGGCAATCACGTCAGGTGGTGGGATTTCTGGGCTGTCATCTTCCTGAAAAGAGTTCTCTTCTAAGGTTTTTAATTCCGATTTCATATGCAACTCCATTCAATTCTTAATATTTGTGCAACTTCCTATACGCAGAACAAACGCTTTGCCATCATCTTGTTTAGCTAGCCCCAAGTCCACCGGTTCGACTCCACGGCTGAGCGCCACATAGTGCGGCATGATGGAAGCTAACGAATGCATGCAAATTCTTTTCTTTGTGTTCAGTTTGTAGCCGTCATCAATCGTGAATCTGTCGCCTTTGTGATACACTGGCAATGTCCTTTGATGCTATGTACATCAATCATCAGTTCCATGCCCGGATCCCAGAACTGTTCGGACAAAGGTAATCGAGACCGCGTCCTACTGGCTTTGTCGAGCAACCTGAATATTCTTCTCCCACACCCTCAGAAAATTGCCTCCAAGGATTTTCTTGATATCGTTCTCACTATATCCCCGTTTGAGAAGCTGATATGTGATGATCGGCAACTTCGAGACGTCTTCTAATCCTTTCGGGCTGCTTGAAATGCCGTCGAAATCAGAACCGAAGCCAACGAAGTCCACACCGATAAGCTTCACAACGTGATCAATATGGTCAATTAACACCTCAATTCCCGGAGCGGGATCGGGGTATCGTGCGCGCAACTCCCGATTTTTCTGCCGAAGCACTTGCCGATTGTCTTTGTAGAGTTGCTGTAATGAATCAAGCAGCGGCTGCAACTTCTTCCTCACCTCTTCTGACCTCCCGTTGTATCCATCATCTAAGTAACCGGAATAGAAGTTGATTTGGATAACGCCTCCGTTTTCTTTCAGTGCTTTCAGCATCTCATCGGACAAGTTGCGCGGTGAGTTGCACAGAGCACGGCAGCACGAGTGTGAGGCAATTACCGGAGCTTTCGTTATCTTGATCACGTCCCAGAACGCTTTATCCGAGATATGCGATACATCCACCAACATGCCAATGCGATTCATCTCTTGCACAACTTCCTCTCCAAACGGGCTCAACCCATGCCAGGTTTCTGTTGTATCAGTTGAAGAATCACAAATCTTGTTGTTCTTCATATGCGTGAGCGTCACATACCGAACACCAAGCCGATAGTAGTCACGCAGAAGAAAGAGCTTGTCTTCAATCGGTCCACCATTTTCCATTCCCATGACGATTGCCCGTTTCCCTTCTTTGTGAAGACGCTGGATATCACCGGGGGAGAATGCCATCTCGGCCAAGTCAGGGTGTTTGTTTATTCCCCTATAGATCGCGTCAATGATCTTAAGCGCTTGATAGGAAGGTGTTTTGTTATCATCATCATTCGGGACAAAGATAGCAAAGAACTCGGCATCAAGTCCGCCTTCTTTCATCCTGACAAGATCGAGATGTCCTCTCCTTTGTCGTTTGCCGACGTCGAAACTTGTATCCAGCATGTTGAGCGGCACGTCGCAGTGTGAATCAAGCACAATCGCATCATGGTGAATCTGCAGTGCGCGCTGCCAGAGGACGGAATCTATGGCGCCTACGGCTCCATTTTCAATCTGTCCCTGAGCAGACGAGAAGATCGGTTGAGTGCACAGCAAAATTACTGAGCTTGTGAGACAGACATTGAACAGTCTCATGGTTTACTCCCAGAATAGTTCGTTTCACAGAGATGCAAAGGTTCCATGTTGACAAGGGATAGTTGATGCAGGAACCATAGATTAAGCTGACACCGGGAATGTTGAAAGAATCCGGAGGCAACGGTTAATGCCCAGGAGCGGAGCTCCTTCACGACGCCTGGAAATACTCTTTCGAAAGCAGACAGTTGATGCTCAGGAGCAAAGCTCCTTCACAACATCGCAACGTTATGTTCACCCTTTCACCCCACTATGTCCAAATCCCCCTTCTCCCCGCCCGGTATCTTCAAGCTTGTCAACTTCATCCCATTCTATCCTGACATAGCGATTGATCACGAGCTGTGCAATTCTATCGCCGCGCCGCACTACAAAATCCTCTTTGCCGAAATTCGTGAGGATGACCCTGACTTCGCCTCGGTAATCAGAGTCAATGGTTCCAGGGGAATTTAGAAGACCAATACTGTGATTGATGGCTAAACCACTGCGAGGACGGATCTGTCCTTCATACCCCAATGGGAGTTGGATGGAAAACCCTGACGGAACAAGCACGGTTTCACCCGGCTTGATGATGACATCCTGATCCACTGACGCACAAATGTCCATCCCAGCGGAACCTTCAGTCACATATTTGGGGAGAGGAATATCCTTGACGTCTGTTCCAACTCGCGAGATTTTGATCCTAAGTTCGGACAAATGAAAGCAGCAAATGTGAGTCGTCTCTCCGATGGTGACAACGGGTCTTGAAAAGAATATAATACTTTCGCTTCATAGATGCAATAAAAAACCCCGGCTGTTCAGGAGGTCGAAGCAAGCCGAGGTTTTGATCCCACGACAGAAGTTATCTCATAGTTCGATTGCCTTTTTCTTCTTTTCTTTACGTAGATCATCGTATCGCTTTCTGAAGGACTCGTCAAAGAACTTTCGATAGAGGGAATCCACATTCCCAAAATTCATCATCCCTCCACGTAGCAAGCTGTCATACATGGTACGCACGCTATCCCACTTGAAGCGCCACATTCTGTCCCCCTGGAATGATTCGATGTTCAGCAGACTGTCGAGTTTCAACCGATTGAGATAGTTCCAGCCGCTGTCAGGGATCAGCATTCTCATGCCCAAGGAATCTGTAGCGCTGAACTGCTTGATGAACAAGGTATCGGGAAAACCGATACCGAATTCGTTCTCACTCGTGGACGAGGAAACGTACGGATTCGCTGCGGTCGCACCATCATCTTGGGAGGAGCAATATATATCATGATGCTGTCAAAGCTCCTCGGCAGGTATTCTCGTCCGATCTCGATCCGGCATCTAAGCGAATCGGGATAGACTCGAACCATCCTACTATCCAAGGGAAACTCTCGATGTCGGAGGTCGTCGAGCATCATCTTCATATGACGCTGCATACTATCCTGATATACACGCAATATCTTCATCTGGGCACGCTGAAGGCTGTCCTGCCACCTCCACTGCTTTTTCAGAATGCTATCTTGACGCGACCAATGATACTCCTGATGACGACGAATACTGTCAAGCACTATCTTGACGTGGCGCTGCACACTATCCTGGTACAACTGAAGTCTCTTGGTGTGGGCACGTCGTAGGCTATCCTGCCACTTCCACTGTTTTCGCCAAACGCTATCCTGAAGCGACCAGAGATTCTGGTAGTACCCATCATCCAACCGAGAAACATGAACAACGAAACTATCCGGGTCGAGCGAGAAACTCTTGACGCAAATCGTGTCAGGGCTGATGATGACAAATTCCTTCGAACGACGCGGAGCATAGAAACGGGAACGGCGCAAGATGCTATCAGAAGCGCTGAAATCAATAGCGCTAAAATCCATCTTTAGGGGATTTGCGTCCCCCAACACAACCGTCATCCTCCTGCGCTGTTGCTCATCAAGGTTCCTAGCGATGTTGAACATCAGCGTCTTGTTCATGTTCCAGACATCTGAGTTTATCGCTATGAAGCGGTCGCCCGAAACCAACACTGATTTTTGAAGCTTATCCTTATAATCATCGAGGAGCGAATCTACAACAGCCGCTTGATTCGGTTTCAACCTCACCTCATTGTAAAACGCATTCCGCGAATGCTGTGGCTTCTCGACTGGCGGCTTGTAACCCACTTCTACCCAATATCCTTGACTCGGCTGGTCACCGAAATGCAGCACTTGAGCGTTGGCTGTACTAACAGGCAGAATCCCGCTCAACGCAAACTGGAATACATCGTCTTTCGTAATCTTGCTGAGCAATGTGGCGAAGTTTCCGCTCAGGAAACTGTTCTCATAGATATCCTTCGCCTCTTCCACTTTTCCACCAACGTACTGCCTGAACAATTTGTCTCGAGTGAACATCGCTGCCAGGACAATCACGGCAACCACGATAAATGCTGCCGCTACAGGGATCAACCGCTTTGGCAAAGGCAGTAGTTCTTCAAGAAACGACCTTCTCTCACTCGCACTGATGCGTGCCTCAAGCTGATTCCAGAAATAAGGTGAAGGATCAAGTTGCTTCTTTTTCGAGACAAGAGATCTTACTTGTCTCAAGCGTTTTATCTCTTCCTCATATTCTGGATGCTTGGACAGTTCCTCTTCAATGAACTTCTGTTCCTCTTCAGTCAGCCCACCATCTATGTATGCTGCAAGCAATTCGCTGATATGTTTACTGGTAGTCTTCATATTGTCTCTTCCTCGACAAACGGCTGCAATAGGACTCTAAGATGGCTTCGTGCTCGTGCCAGGCGCGACTTGACCGTCCCGATCTCGCATCGCATGACCGCAGCGATCTCTTCGTACGACAAACCTTCAATATCTTTCAGAACGACAACAACCCGATGATTACGGGAGAGAGTGCCCAATGCGTTTTCAATAGCATCACTCAATTGACTTTGTTCAAGGTAGTCCGGTGTGTGAGCAGGATGCAGACCGTCTTTCTCCATCATCGTATCTAATGAGAAAAATCGCCTTAATCTATTCTTCCTCATCTCGTCACGGCATTTATTCACGACGATCTTGTACAGCCAAGTGTAGAATGAGGACTCACATCGAAATCTGTGTAGTGACTCATACACTCTCATGAAGACATCCTGTGCAATATCATCAACGTCACGCACGCCGAGCACCGAATATATGAGATTCCGCACACGCTCCTGGTAGCGCAGGACTAGTGTCTTGAAGGCATGCTCATCCCCAGACTGAAAGAGGCTGACTAGCGCATTATCGCTCAGCTCATTCGATAGTGGAGAAGCCGCTTGCCTAAGTTCTGAGGTCATCTCGAGATGACGCATCGGCTGTCCTTTGGATCCAAAGTTCATATGTATAGACGCAGATAGACAGAAAATGTTCCGTTCGAGATGCCTACCATCAAGGTCAAAAAGAAAGCTCCTTGCTCAGGGAGGCTCTGCAAAGGCGACAGCCATGAGCGGTCCCATCTCTTCTACATGAATCCAGCTAATGTCAAGTGCTTACTTTGTGAGTACCATCCGCCTTGTTTCAACAAATACCTGTGATCCATCCTGCGTCACGCTCAGTGTATAGAAGTAGACACCGCTTGCTAAACCGCTGCCATCAAATTCAACGGAATAGTAACCTGGTGGTTGGACTGCATTGACCAGCGTTTCTACGCTCCGACCCAGCACATCAACCACTTTCAGTTGGACGTGCATGGCGTGCTTTGCATCAGCATCTGGAATTTGGTACTTGACCACCGTCCTCGGATTGAACGGGTTCGGATAATTCTGGCTCAGGCTGTACGTCGCCGGAGTGGAAGAAACGTCATATACACCACTGGAAGTTACCTTCTTCAATATCCAATCATCTTTATCCAAAGTTAGGTTGGACGGCTGTGCGTTGATGGTCAGCTGGAAATTCTGTGTTCGCAGAGTGTCATAGACAACAAGAGTCGTATCACCACCTGCAGTCGCAATCGTAATATCTATGGGCATTCCAAAGACTGTGTTAGTCTGTTGTTGATCAATCTTGAGACTGATGACGTATTGGCTACCGCTTTTCACCCAGCCCCACCGATAGCTGTAGGTCGGGAAGTATTCTTCATAAATCCATTGGTGGAAAAATGGATGAAGATTCACTCCGGACACTTGCTCGCAAACATCTCGGAAATCCTCCGTCGTGGCAGTGGCATACTGAAATCGGGTGTTTGCGTAGTAAGTCTTCAAAATTTTGAAAAACGTACTATCGCCAACGACATGCCTCAGCATGTGCAGAACCCAGGAAGCCTTGTCATAGCTCAGCGCAGAGTTGAAGATAGTATTGACATTTGTTGTATCGTAGACATAGATTGTTCCTGAACCATAATATTCATTGTATCCTATGTATTGGTGATAGTACTGTGTCCCATAAAGCCGCTCAAAATAAAGTGCTTCTGAATAGGTGGCGAAACCTTCGTTCAGCCAGATATGATGAAAATCCCTGCACGTCACCATATCACCCCACCACTGGTGTGAGAGTTCGTGGACGATCAGACTCTCACTATAACCTCCAAGACTCGTGCACGTTTGATGTTCCATACCACCTCCCCAGACGAACTCAGCATGCCCGTATTTCTCTTTGATGAACGGATATTGTCCAAACAATTCAGAAAAGATCTTGATCATGTTGACGGTCTTCGCGTACGTTGGCTGAACTTGCTCGTAATGATCTGGATAAACAAAATACTTGACCTCCATGGAATCTGTCAGAGAATATTTGTAGTAGTGAGAAAATGTCCTATAAGGATGAATGGCAACAGAGACCAGGTAGGTAGCAATCGGATACCCTTCATGCCACCAATAGGTTTTTGTCTCACCTCCATCCACGACTGCTCGAAGCGCACCGTTTGAGGCGACAACTAAGTTGCTCGGTACGGTTACTCTGATGTCCACCGAATCTGCCTTGTCAGACGGAAAGTCCTTACAGGGCCACCAGTTCTTTGCACCGTAAGGTTCACTTAGACTCCATATCATTGGCTGTCCACTGTGACTGCTGAATCCGAACGCTCCATAACCGCTTTGTGAAGGTATGGCGCTGTAGCTAACCGCCGCAGTCACCAATTCTCCTGTGTTATATGTCTTGTTGAGATTGATCCTTACAATATCGTTCTGATGAGTAAAAGTTGATGGAGTGCCTGACATGGTTACTCTCTGGACAGTCATGTTCTGGAGGAAATTCAGTTCCATCTGACTTATGGATGCACCAACTACTCGTGCTGTGACCGTCAATGTACCTGAGACGGTCTGTGTAGTTGGATCAATACTGAGATCAAGTCCATAATACTTTACATCGAACATTTCTTGATTCGCTGTCATCAGGCTTTCGTAATATCGCATCTTGGAGAGCACCTCTGCTTTGCGTTTTGCCTCCAGCGCGTGATGTTCTTGACTGGACACGGGAACTGCAAATATCAATGTTAGCAAAAGAATCGCTGTAGATTTCTTCATAGATGATTTTCCTTTCATACGGATGTAAAGAGTGTTGTTCGTTCCAGAGCATAGAGACCCGCCCCAATCATACCCGCCTTGTTTTCCAAGCTGGAGATTCTGAGAAGGAAGGGATAGTGGACTGCAATCTCTTCAATCTTCTCTGCGATGAAATCTCCTCTTAGTACTCCGCCTCCGAGCACAACAATCTCAGGTGATAGGACGCGTTGAATAACGGACAGGGCATACTGCAGATACTCGAGACAGATGTTGACCACCCGCAACGCAAAGGGATCACCTTTAGCCGCATTGAGCAGGATCTCCCTTGGCTCACGATATTGGAATGAAACTTCAACGTCCGTACTTGTTTCTACATTTGAAAGCACGTCTGAGCCGTGGAGAATTCTCCCTATTCGAACAATACCTGGGCCAGAGAGATAATATTCTAGTGGCTTTGTCGCTGCCTCAGCATCGCAAGCAATCAGTTGAGGAGCGGGAAGAAAACCGAAATTCGCAGCTCCCCCTCTCGCACCACACAGCAAGCTACCGTCCGAAATGATTCCTCCTCCCAGACCAGTCCCAATCGTGAGTCCAACAACGTGACGATATCCCTGTGCGGCGCCAACCTTCCATTCTCCGTAGATTGCCATGTTTCCGTCGTTCTCGACGAACACCGGATAGCGAAATTCGTTTCGAAGGAGTCTTCCAAGTTTCACTCCTTTCCAACCGGGTATCGAGTCTGTTGCAGCAAGAATTTCGCCGGTGTCGTGGTCAACGTCACCGCCAGTGGAAATACCAATGCACACAATCCCTTCCGCTTCAGTTGAATTCAGTAGTTCAAAAATGACTCGCTTCAGTTCAGACAATACGTCTGAAGCAGAAGTCTTTGGCGTCAATGCTAGTCTTAAATCAGTGATATGTCCAGCGGAATCCACCAGACAGCCAGAGATCTTCGTTCCACCAATGTCAAGTCCGACTGCCAGGCGGCGAAGGGGATCACTTTTATCGTCTTGTGTCGAAGGTGAAGTCATAAGAAGAGAATCAAATGTCTTCTCAACGAGCAGAGCAACCACTCAGAAGGCAATTCTTGTGGGATTCTGTGTTTCGCTTATAAGGGTACTGCGGACATAAGTCGAACTCCTCCACGCGTCATTTCAGTAAGATGTTTCTTGAAAGCTTCTGTCTTGCTGCGCCGAATTGCAACGCACATCGTTGTCTCGTCGGTATAGCTCGTGTCTAGCACCTTCGCTTCATAAGCAGCTACGGTTCGCATAACGGGATTGGTGAGCTCAAAACGGAACGTGAGCGTGAGTCTGTCATAGACAATACGTGAGATGATGATCGCCTTTTCCAGCACGGCAGTTGCCGCATCGAAATAAGCATGGGTAAGTCCACCGATGCCGAGCTTCGTCCCACCGAAATAGCGCGCTATGACAACGACGAGATTCGTGAGATGCTTGCTGTCAATCGCGGCGAGAAGAGGTTTACCGGCTGTGCCTGCTGGTTCACCTGCATCGCTGTAGCGGAACAGGTTACCGTCCAGTCCAAGCCGGTACGCATAGCAGTGGTGGGTCGCATCATAGAACTCTTTGGCAATTTCTTTGATAGTCTTTTCCGCCATCTCCTTTGATTCAACAGGAACGGCAGTGCCTATGAAGCGAGAGCTTCTAACCTTGATTTCAGTGCGGATTCTTTCCCGTATGGTCAGATATTCATCGAGCACTTCGGTACAAACAAAATCGAGACAATTCTTCTTTGGTCATTTTGAAGTTACCGAAATTTTCTCCCAAATGCAACAGGGGTTACGCGAGAATCCTCACAACTGATTTGTTTCTTTGCCTTATTCTTCTTATCTTTCACAAAGAATCTCACAAGAAGAGCACAATGAGAATAGGCATTACCTGTTACCCGACTTACGGAGGAAGCGGCGTTGTCGCAACGGAGCTTGGCAAAGCGCTCGCTGCCCGTGGGCATGAAGTTCACTTCATCGCCTACGCCATTCCAATGCGGTTGGATAGTTTTGTTGGTAACATCATCTATCACGAAGTGGAGATGGCAACGTATCCTCTCTTCGAATTTCCTCTCTACACCGCTGTCCTTGCAAGTAAGATGGTTGAGGTAGCAAAATACAGTAATCTGGAATTGCTGCACGTCCACTATGCAATCCCACACGCGACCAGTGCTTATCTGGCAAAGGAAATTCTTGGAAGAGAGAAGATCAAAGTGATTACTACGCTGCACGGTACGGATATCACTTTAGTGGGGCTTGATCCCAGTTTCCTGCCGTTGGTCAAGTTTAGCATCGAGCGAAGTGATGGTGTGACCGCCGTGTCTCGGTTTCTGCGAGAGAAGACCCTGACACAATACAACATCAACAAAGAGATTGAGGTGATCCCGAACTTCGTGGACACGAAGAAGTTTCATCGCTTGCCTGGATCAGAAGTCCGATGTCTTCTAGACCGTGCAGCCTCATCAGACGAGAAAATCTTGGTTCACGTCTCAAACTTCCGGCAAGTGAAACGAGTGCCCGACGCGATTCGCATTTTCAATATCGTGAAGAAGAAAGTACCTTCGAAACTGATCTTGGTCGGCGATGGTCCTGATCGTTCTGAGTGTGAACGGCTATGCAGGGAGCTTGGGATATGTGAAGATGTCAAGTTCTTCGGTAAGCAGGCTGCCCTGGTTGAGATTCTTTCTGCCTCGGATTTGTTCCTCATGCCAAGTCAATCGGAAAGTTTCGGTCTCTCGGCATTGGAAGCGATGAGTTGCGGCGTTCCGGTGGTATCTTCGAGTGTTGGCGGACTTCCAGAACTCAATGTCCACGGCGAGACAGGCTACATTGCTGAGATAGGCGATGTCGAGCGAATGGCAAAGTATGTAATTGACTTGTTAACCAATGAGAACAAGCACCATCTTTTTGCCGAGGCATGTCGGCGGCGAGCAGTGGAGATGTTTGATGCTGAAAAGATTGTTCCGATGTATGAGCAATATTATGGAAGAGTGTTGATTGGGTAGAGCGCTGTGAGTGGATTAGCTCAGTGGAGGCAGCTCGCCGCAATCATTGGCATTCGCAAGATCCGTGGGAGTGAGTCAGCAACCGAGGTCAAACGCGGCAACGAGGAGGCTATTCTTCGGATTGCTGATTGACTTGATCCACCGATGGATACGGTTGACCCCGATAAGTTTGCGCGCGATGAACCGAGTGGGTGTTCTTGCGCATCAAGACATACGAGAAAAACAATTGCGAGAGGATTATGGAAACACTTCAACAACTTCAGGCTGTCCTTCCTGACTTTCTCCTGAAATTTGCCATTGCAATTCTCTGCGGTGGGGCAATTGGTTTGGAACGGGAGGTCAAGGGAAAAGCGGCTGGATTCCGAACAAACATCCTTATCTGCTTAGGTTCGACATTATACATGCTGCTTTCCGAATTCATCAACGTTCGCGGGGCAAATGTATCGTTCGACCCAACCCGGATCGCTGCGCAAGTGGTGACAGGTATCGGGTTCATCGGTGCGGGGACAATTATTCAGTCCCGAGGAAGCATCACGGGTCTGACTTCGGCAGCGACGATCTGGGTGGTTGCGGCAATCGGGTTATGTATCGGTATCGGATATCCGATTATGGCTATCGTGTTCACATTGGTCGTTTTGGGAACCCTGATTATCCTGGGGAGATTCGAGCGTCGGCTGCTTGGGAAGTGTCGCTATACGCCGCTACACGTCATCTTCAAGGAGGACGGGGGCAGAACGAAAGCCGAAATCGTTGAACTGCTGCATGAATACGACGTTGATAGAGAGTTATACAGGATCGAGGAGGAAGGTGGTGGGAAATGTTCTCTCACCTTGAACTACTGTGACAAGCACCCAGCTCACAACAATTTTATTCCAGAGCTTTGGAAGATCATTGGAACGGCTGAAGTACGGTCATCTGTTTAGACAAACGACAGTAGGGACAGAACGGTGTTCTGTCCCTACTGAATCGCATGACTGAACCCGCGACTCCCCTCTCTAACTCTCAGAGACAATCTTCAATCTCGCATATTTCAGCATCAAATGCTTCCTTACGTTCCCGTCAAATTGCACAACCGCTTTCGCTCCGTCCCCGTAGCCACTTAGGTCAATGATCTTTCCCCGCCCAAACGTTTCGTGCTCGACCAGACTTCCTATCTGCAACGGCGGTTCATCCGAGTACTCCTCATACTCCGATTCAGCAGGTTGAGTTACCGGCTTCTTTCGCTTTCCATCCCGTTTCCTGTGGAGTTCCTTTTCGATCTCCTCAATCACAGCGCTCGCTTTCTCCCGTCGCCTGTGCCTTGCGGTTTCAAACTCTATCAGGGTTTCATCAATCTCATCAAGAAATCGCGATTTGGTGGCGTATGTCAAATCCCCGAAACGATAGCGCTGAGATGCACAGGTCAAGAACAGGTTCTTCATCGCTCGTGTGATGCCCACATAGAACAGTCGCCGCTCTTCTTCGAGTTCTTTCCTGTCAGAGAGTGATTGACTGTGCGGGAACAGCCCTTCTTCCAAACCAGTAATGAAAACAACGGGAAATTCCAATCCTTTGGCGCTGTGGAGTGTCATCAACGTGACCGCGTTGCGCTCATTATCCCATGTATCAACATCGGCAACGAGCGAGACTTCTTCAAGGAAGGTGTCGAGCGTCGCATCGGGATGCTCGACCATGTACTCGGTGATGGCAGAAAGCAGTTCCTGTACGTTCTCGCGTCGAGCTAAGGCTTCAGGCGTCCCTTCCATTTTGAACTCAGTCAGAATCCCTATCTCATCAACAAGGGCACGAGCAAGTTCACTCGCGGAGATTTTGGTTTTGAGCTCAATGTATTTCCTCAACAGTTGATAGAACTGTGAAATGCCCCCCTTCGCTTTTGCCGCCAGGGTAGATATCGCATCCGATTGCTTGAAGGTTTCAAAGAGAGAAATGCCTTGCTGTGTTGCATGCCTCCGGATTCTCTCGACGGTAACGTCTCCGATGCCCCTCACCGGATAGTTGATCACGCGCTCGATGCTCTCATCATCTTTGGGATTGACGACTATTTTGAGATATGCCAGCACATCCTTGATCTCTTTCCGTTTATAGAACTCGACACCGCCGACGATGACGTACGGAATGCCGCTTCGCCGCAGAGCATCCTCGAGCGCGCGTGATCTGGGCATTCGTGCGATAGAGCAACGCAAAATCTTTCAGTTGCAGCTTCTTCTTAATACTCAGGTCCTGGATGTGCCGAACGATACGATATCCTTCGTCCATATCATCGCTGCATTCGACAAGCACAACGGGATCTCCGCCCGTATTGTCGGTCCAAAGGTTCTTGTGAATCTGATGAACGTTATTCTTGATCACCGCATCTGCAACGGCAAGGATCTTCTTGGTCGAGCGGTAGTTCTGCTCCAGTCGGAAAAGTTGGCAACTGGGATAGTCACGCTCGAAATCTAAGATGTTGCGGATATCTGCTCCTCTAAAGGCATAGATACTCTGAGCGTCGTCACCGACGACACAGATATTGCGATGTGACTCTGCCAGCAGCCTGATAAGCACATACTGAGCCCGGTTGGTGTCCTGATACTCATCCACCAAGACAAACTTGAAACGATGCTGATATTTCTCCAGAACCTTGGGATACTGCTGAAAGAGTTCGATGGGCTTCAACAATAGATCATCGAAATCCATCGCGTTGTTTCGGTGAAGTCTCTTCTGATATTCCTCATAGACGTGCGCTAGCTTCTCCTCGAACACGTCATCCGCGATTCGAGCGAATTCTTGCGGATATATCATTTGATTCTTGGCAATGCTGATACGTGAACGAATCGCTTGCGGATGGTACTGCTGCGTGGAGATACCAAGGTCCCTCATTGCCCCTTTTATCAGGCTGAGTGAATCATCGGTATCGTAGATCGTGAAGCTGCGATTGTAACCGAGCGGCTGGCATTCCCAGCGAAGAATCCGTGCAAAGATGGAGTGAAATGTCCCCATCCACACTTGCTGGCTGTCTTTTCCAACGAGTCTGATGATGCGCTTCCTCATCTCGCTGGCAGCCTTGTTGGTGAACGTGAGAGCAAGAACCTCATACGGCTTGACGCCGCAGTGAACAAGATAGGCAACTCGATAGGTAAGCACCCTCGTCTTGCCGCTGCCAGCACCGGCGACAATCATTACGGGACCGTTCAATGCCTTGACGGCTTCTTGCTGCACCGGATTTAAGTCTTTGAGAAAAGAAGACATCTCATTTGCCAGAATGAAAATGTATCTGCGTTTTTCAGACTTAGTGCAATTAGAGCTATCAAGAACCCGGCAGTGACAAGAATTTCGGGTTGCGGACTTCGTCGTGAGCTCAGTCGAACGATTGACGATTTCGGATTCTGAAAATCCCCGATCAAACGGCTTCTGAATTCTGACTCCTGAATTCTGGTTCCACTAATGCAGTTACAGCGCTTAAAGCACTTGCTTCCTCAACAACTCTTTTCCCTCTCGAATCTGTTTCATCACACTCGCTCTTGATGTTCCACCTTCTACGCTGCGCAGATTCACGGAATGCCGAAAGTCGAAAAGATTGTACACATCGCCATCGAACAATGCGGAAAATCTCTTATACGTCCTAAGCGGGAGTTTAGAAAATTTCTTTCCCTCTTCTCCTAACCAACGAACCAACTTACCAACTATCTTATGTGCATCTCTAAATGGCAAACCTTTCTTGACAAGGTAGTCCGCCAAGTCTGTCGCAAACATCGTTTCATCCATCTTCGCATGCATTTTATCTGGATGTATCTTCATTGTTTTCAGAACGCCCTTAAGAACCTCGAGGGATGTGCTTACTGTCTCAATCGTATCGAACAAAGGCTCTTTGTCCTCTTGCATGTCTTTGGCATAGGTGAGTGGTACACCCTTCATGACAGTGAGGAGCGCCATGAGATTACCGATGACTTGTCCTGTCTTACCTCGAACCAATTCAAGTGAGTCAGGATTCTTCTTCTGCGGCATCATACTGCTGCCTGTTGCGTAGGCATCATCCAGTTCAACAAATCCGAACTCCACGCTCGACCAAATGATCAAATCCTCGGCGTAGCGACTCGCGTGCATCATTAAGATTGCACAAGCGCTGAGAAACTCAATGATGAAATCTCTATCGCTCACAGCATCAATACTGTTTTCAGATACACGCTCAAAGCCCAATTCCTCTGCCAGCGCTTTTCTATCTATCGGGAATGCGTTTCCGGCAATAGCACCTGAGCCGAGAGGCAACACCGAGCTTCGCAATTTGGAGTCCAGGAGTCTCTCTTTGTCGCGTTGAAGCATCCAGAACAGGGACATCAGATAATGCGACCATAGAATCGGCTGAGCCTGTTGAAGATGTGTGTATCCTGGCATCACCACGTCGGTTTCTCTCTCGGCTCTTTGTACAACTACCTTCTGGACTTCAACGATCTTCTTTATCAGTTCATCAACTCTCCACATCAGGAACAACCGCGCGTCAGTTACGACCTGATCATTGCGGCTTCGTCCAGTGTGAATCTTCCTTCCTAGATCGCCAACCTTCTCTGTCAATCGTCGTTCGATTGCGGTGTGAATATCCTCATCGCTCGGTTGGATGATGAACTTCCCGCCGTGGAACTCACGCAGAATCTGTTTCAACGCCTTCACGACTTTGATATATTCCCTGTCAGTGAAAATGCCGATTTTCTTCAACGCCTTTGCGTAGGCAATGCTTCCAGTAATGTCAGCCTCGTAGAGCACTTTGTCGAAGCCAATCGAGTTGTTAAAGCGATTCATCGCCTCGTCGACAGATTTTTTGAATCTACCTTCCCAGAGTTTTGGCATGGTGATTTATCTATCGCTGATTACATACATGAATACGGAATTCCGCTAAGCAGAATATGGGACAGCCGTCAGCACTTCTCTGTTCTCCATCATATCCTGCTGAAAGAGTTCGTTCAGCCGCCGATACACGGGACCAGGCTTGCCATCCCCAATGATTCTTCCATCATACTTTATCACAGGTTTGACTACCATTGTCGTGCTGAAGAGCAACATCTCAAGAGAGTTGTAAGCCTCGTGCAGTATTATATCACCCGTCTCACATCCTGTGATCAATCCTTCGTGCCGCAAGCGTTCAGCAAATCCAATAGCACGAGTTGCCGTGATACCTCTTAGCACTTTTTCAAATCTCGGAAACTTCAACACGCGTCGGGATGTGATGAATCCAACATTCTTGTTTGAGCCTTCTGCGACAAATCCATCTTCATCAAGAGCGATGGCACTATCTGCGCCCGCTATATGGGCGGTGAGGTCCACCATAGCATTCAGTAGATAGTTGCACGACTTAACCTGTGGCGACAGTGGCGGCCGAAGCACAACAGGGCTTGTTACTGCCGTCATCCCTTCATCGAAATGTTCAGGATAGGAAGTCAATTTGAAGACCATCACATAGAAATTGGCGTGGGCAGATTCCATTGGATCTACCGACAGACCCCCCCCACCCCTCGAAATATACCAACTCACAAGAGCATCCCTCTGCCTGCTGATAGCTACCGTTTGAAGAATGATCTCCCGGAGTGTTTCTCTGTCAAACGGAGGAGCGATGGCAATCGCCTTAGCCGATTCAAGGGAACGCCGGAGGTGGGCTTCGAACTGATAGATATTTCCATTCGTCATCATCGCTACATCGAACACACCGTCGCCCCGATGAACGAGATGGTCTTCCAACGGAACGGTCATCATCGCGGGATTTGTCACTACACCGCCGAGTACGCTCGAATACATAGCGAAGTATTTCTGGGAAGGAAGCTCTTTCTCTGCTCTCTCAAGAATGTCTTTGGGCGATATTACAATCAAATTTGGTGTTGTTGCCATCTGAGTACCTATGTTCTGACTTTTTCAATCCCCCTTTACTAAAGGGGGAAATAGGAGGATCATATTGGCTAGTATCAACCACTCAGTCCCTCTTGAACTTGCTGTACATCGGCGCAACGTAGTCCTTGCCTGCGTTCATCTCAACCAACGCTCGCACCTTCATCGCAAGTCCAAAAAGATTGATGAAGCCTTCAGCCTCTTTCTGATTATAGATTTCATCCACACCGAAGGTGGCGAAGTCTTCACGATAGAGTGAGTTGGGCGACCGGCGACCGGCGATGATGATGTTGCCCTTGTACAATTTCATACGTACTGTACCTGAGACATAGCGCTGCGTATATTCGACAAAGACATCCAACGCCTCTCGAACCGGTGTGTACCATTGACCATTGTATATCAGTTCAGCATATTTCGGTGCGAGCATGTCTTTCATCTCCATTGTGTCACGGTCAAGGACAAGATGCTCAAGTTCTCGATGCGCAACCATCAGCAACGTCCCGCCGGGTGTTTCATAGATACCTCTCGACTTCATTCCCACCAAACGGTTCTCCACCAAATCAATGCGACCAATGGCGTGCTCAGCGCCAACGTGGTTAAGTGTTTGAACAATCTCCACTGGTCCCATGCACTCCCCATCAATCGCCACAGGAATTCCTTTCGCAAAGTCAATCTCGACATAGCGCGGAGTATCAGGTGCTTCCTCCGGTGACCTCGTAATCTCAAAGGCAATGTTTCTCGGTTCGTTCCAGGGATCCTCGAGTTCAGCACCTTCGTGACTCAAATGCCAAAGATTTCTGTCGCAACTGTAAATCTTTTCCAATGTTGCCGTGATGGGGATGTTGCGTTCCTGAGCGTAATGGATTTCATCTTCACGGGATCGCAGCGTCCATTCTCGCCACGGTGCAATGACCTTGATTTGCGGATTGAAGGCTTTGTACGTCAGCTCAAATCGCACCTGATCATTTCCTTTGCCCGTACATCCATGTGCGACTGCATCGGCACCTTCCTTCTCGGCGATTTCAATCTGCCGACGTGCGATAAGCGGTCGAGCGATGGAAGTACCGAGCAAATATTTCCGTTCATACATGGCACCGGCTTTCACCATCGGAAAGATGAAATCCTCGACAAATTCCTTTTTCAGGTCTTCGACATAGATTTTGCTTGCCCCCGTCTTGAGGGCTTTCTCTTCCAAGCCTTCCAGCTCCTCACCTTGACCGATGTCCGCTGCAAAGGCAATCACCTCACAGCCATAATTCTCCTTCAGCCAAGGGATGATGACCGAAGTATCAAGCCCCCCTGAATATGCTAGGACTACTTTGTTCACTTCTCCTTTCACGGATTCTTACTCCTTAGATATGCGCAGTGGTTGAAAAGAAAGAAATGGCGGACCTACCTCGTTGAGAGATGCAACATTACCTTCCCCAATCAAAGTAATTAAAATTGAATTAAAAATCAATATAAATCAAGATTTCAAACTAAGTCAAATGAAGTGTACATTCTCGTGTCAGAAATCGATGCGAAACAGATTTCCACAGAGTCTTCGTGGAGAACAAGGATGGAATTGAAAAAGTTTTGAACTGGCGATCTTGATTTTTTCCAAAACTTTTCTATATTTATGATCGTACGTTTGGTACCTTGCAAAGAGACGATTTCTCATCCTCTCAACAGCACACTATGGCGATCAAAGTTAAGAACCTAACCAAATATTACGGCGACCTCAAAGCAATTGACAATGTATCCTTTGAGGTCAAGACAGGTGAGATTCTGGGGTTCCTTGGACCCAACGGGGCAGGCAAAACGACAACAATGAAGATCATCACCTGTTATCTGACACCAACCGCCGGTGAAGTACAGCTCAATGGTCTGAATGTGCGCGAACATTCGTTGCAGATCCGATCGCGGATTGGATATCTCCCGGAACAGAATCCGCTGTATATGGATATGAATGTGATAGACTACTTGGAGTTTGCGGCACAGTTGCACGGTGTCAAGAGGGAGAGCATCCCTTCCCGCATCAAAGCGATGATCGAGGTCTGTGGCTTGGCTGACGTGAAACACCGCGACATTGGTGAACTTTCCAAAGGATTCCGCCAACGTGTAGGACTCGCACAGGCAATGATTCACGACCCTGAAGTTTTGATTATGGACGAACCCACCATCGGTCTCGACCCGAATCAAATCGTTGAGATCCGTAATCTGATCAAAGAACTCGGAAAAGAAAAGACTGTGGTTCTTTCCACACACATCTTGTCTGAAGTCCAGACGACGTGCAATCGTGTGCTCATCATCAACGAGGGCAGGATTGTGGCTGATGGAACGGCGGAAGAACTTCAGCAGCAGTTTGTAGGAGGAGACGTCATTGCAGTTGAATTGGAGGCAAATGTGCAGAACCCACTTGAGAACCTCTTTCCACGATTGCGTTCGATACCATCGGTCCAAGATGTGGAGATGGTTGAGCATCAGGAGAATATGTTCAAGCTCAACCTTCATACGTCAAGGGGAAGCGATGTGCGTAGGATGATCTATCAGACCGCCGTTGCGGAAGGATGGGTGCTGCTGGAGATGCGTCGGCAACAAACCAGCCTTGAAGAGGTTTTCCGCAAACTAACAACGTGAGCCGATTGAACCAGAACTAGACTAACACCACAATTTATTGTGGTGATGAGAAAAGGCAGAATTCAGCATCAAACCGTTTTAACGGTTTAGGAGAAGAATTGCCACGCTTCATTCTTACACCAAAATATCCGTTCACCTCGTATGGGCAACCAAGAATCGCGAAAGAATCTTGACACAAGAGGTTCGTCCACTTGTGCAAAGACATATTAGCGCGTATGCAAGAGAGAACCAAATAGCCCTCGAAGCACTGAATGTGCAGATGGAACATGTACACGCTTTGATAGATTTGTTAAGCAGCCAGACGGTGGAGAACATTGTCAAACTGTTGAAAGGAGAGTCTTCACAATGGATCAATGAGCAGAATGTGATCGCTCAGAGGTTTTCTTGGCAAAGGGGATACGGGGCGTTTTCGCTGAGTCCTTCCCACTGTCACAGCGTCAAGTCGTACATCAATAATCAAGATGAACATCATCGTCGAAAGACGTTCGCAGAAGAATATCGAACGTTGTTAGCAAAATACGGTTCCTCCGAGACAGAAACCGATGAATCGGTTTGTGCCTCAACGTAGGGATTGTTGTCACCCCGATAAATCGGGGTGTAACGAAGGTCATCGTGTTAGACTCTCTTGCCGGAAGTGTTCTCACAGCACTCAGCCGCTTCGCAGGAGATTCTTCCCCAAGGCAAGCATTCAACCCTTTAGAAAGATTAAGGTCACATTCTATGAACAACGTTCTGACAATCTTCAGAAAGGAACTGAAATCCTATTTCAACTCTGCTGTAGCGTATATCGTCATTGTCGTTTTTCTCGCTATTGTAGGCTGGTTCTTCACAAGCAATTTGTTCTTGATAAACATCGCTTCGCTCAGAATGATGTTCGAGATTATCCCGCTCGTTTTCCTCTTCTTTGCTCCGGCTATCACGATGCGCCTCCTTTCAGAGGAGAAGAAAAGCGGAACCATCGAGCTGCTCGTGACAAAGCCGGTGAAGGATCTTGAGATTGTGCTGGGAAAATTCCTTGCTGCTTGGGCGTTGATGGGGATCGCCATCTTGCCGACCTTGTGCTACTACGTCACCGTGACAGCAATCGGCAGCATTGACTTTGGTCCAGTGGTCGGAGGCTACATCGGACTGCTACTCATGGGCGCAGTGTACATCGGCATTGGCGTCTTCGCCTCCAGCCTGACAGAAAACCAAGTGGTAGCGTTCATCATCAGTTTCCTTATCGTGTTTGTCCTGTTTATGCTCGATAAGGTTTTGCTCTACGTGCCCGAAGGTCTCACTTCGATCGTGCAGTTTATTGGCATTGATTATCACTTCTCCAACATTGCTCGCGGCGTTCTTGATTCACGAGACATCATCTATTATGCGTCTGCGATCGGATTCTCAATCCTGGTCGCGGCAACATCGGTGGGGAGTCGGAGATGGTGATGATGTGGAGTCTCAGTACATCACAGACTTTTTCGCGGCACTTTGCTCTCACCCCTTCAGTTCGTTCAGGGCAAGCTCTAACCCTCTCCCTCAAGGGAGAGATAACTTACCCCCTTGCCCCTGTGAGGAGAGGGTTGAGGTGAGGGGCTGTGTCAAATCTGCGAACAAGTGAATCTATGTCGCACGAATCTTATTGGTATAGGTAATCATCATGCGTTGGACGCAACAGAAAACACAGTCGCTAACGAGAGTTGGTCTGATTCTTGGCATCTTGATTCTTGTCAACATCATCTCAGTCAGATTCTTCACACGGATTGATTTGACCAAGGAAAAACTCTACACGCTGGCGGATGCCAGCAAGAATCTTGTGAGATCGCTTGACGACAAACTTGTCGTGAAAGCATATTTCACGGAAGACCTTCCCTCCCCATACAACAATAACCGCCGGTACATACAAGATGAACTGGATGATTATCGCGCCTATTCGAAGGGGAATCTTCAATACGAATTCATCAATCCTGGGGATGAGAAAACAGAACAAGAGGCACAGCGGTATGGGATCCCTCCGGTGCAGGTGCAAGTCATCAACAACGACAAGCTTGAGGTAAAGAAGGCATACATGGGGATGGTGTTCCTCTTTGAGGACAAACAGGAGATCATTCCTGTGATGCAACGCACCGAGAATTCAGAATATGAAATCAGCGGGACGATCAAAAGAATCACCAGCAAGACGATGAAGAAGATTGGTTTCCTTACGGGACACAAGGAGCCAACGTTTGAGAACCTCAAGAACGTGAGGACGGTGTTATCGAAGCAGTATCAACTTACTAACGTAGATGTAAGCGGTGGAAAGCCCGTACCGAACGACGTGGCGGCTCTCGTCGTGATAGCGCCGGAGGCACGATTCACGGAGAACGAAAAATATCAGATTGATCAGTATGTCATGCGCGGGGGAAGGATTGCGCTTTTGATCAACAAGATTCAGGCGAATCTGCAAACCCAATATGGTCAACAACTGGATCTAAACCTCGATGACATGTTGCAGCAGTATGGTGCACGAATCAACAACGATTTGGTTCGGGATGTGCAATGCGCGAGCGTCACGGTCATGCAGCAGCAGGGATTCATCACATTTCAAAATCGAGTGCCATACCCATATCTTCCCATGGCAACCGATTTCAGCAAGAACAACATGATCGTGAAGGACTTGCAGGGAGTCGTCTTCGTCTTTGTAAGTTCCATTGATACCTCCGCCACCTCGCAGAAGGGATTGAAAGCGGATGTGCTAGTCCGCTCCTCGAAGCGAAGTGGGAGACAGCAAGGGTTCTTCATGATCAATCCAATGCAGCGAATGACAGAGGAAGCTTTCCCTGAATCACGGATACCGTTAGCCGTTTCGATAGAGGGAACGTTCAACAGCCTCTATTCGAATAAACCTGTCCCAACAGATACGACGGTAACAGTTCCTATCACCGCACCAACGATTCCGGTGAGTCCTGACAATCGCATGGTGATTGTTGGAGATGGGGACTTTGTCAAGGATGAGTATCTTGGCGGGATGGACAACTTGAATTTCTTGGCTAATACGATTGACTGGCTAGTAGATGATGCAGGATTGATCACGATTCGTTCACGCTCGGTGGATACCCGTCCACTTGAAGAAGTCTCAGATGGAGCAAAGCGGTTCATCAAATATGGAAACTTGATCGTTCCTCCACTTGCAGTTATTGTGTATGGACTTGTCCGGTGGAGACTACGTACGGCAAGGAAGAGAAGTCTACAGTTGAGTTGAACAGGTGTATTAAGGATGAACTATGAAGAAGTCTACTCTTATTCTCGTTGCAACATTTATCGTTCTTCTGATTGTCACTTATCTGCTCCTGCGTCCATCAGGAGAAAAGATTGCGACGTGCAAGATTACTGAGAGGATTGTGGATATTGATTCCGCTGCTGTGGACAAAATCGAAATAAAGACGCTGGACAAACAGGTTGTCCTTGAGAAAACCGGGGCACAGTGGCTGTTGGTGTCCCCACTGCATTATCCAGCAAGTCAGACAGCAGTGGAGCAGTTGCTCACGCAACTGAAGGACATGAAACTGGAAAGCCTGATTTCGAGTAATCCCGAGAAACAGTCTCTCTTCAAGGTTGATTCAAGTGGCACGGTGATAACCGTCTACGAGCACAACGCCGCGAAACCAGCTTTCATCGTCGGCAAAGAAGGCAGCGACTACCTCTCTGTGTATGTGAGGAAAGTGGGTTCTAACGATGTCTATCTTGCAGAAGGATTGCATGGCTATACTATCAGTAAGCAGGTCCATGAGTGGCGAGACAAGACGATTTTCAAAACTGTTCCTCAAAGCATCTCTCAGATCACCTTTCATTATGGTGACACAACCTTCGCGTTACGCCAAACCAACAATATGTGGTTTGTTGATACCGACTCTGCACAGCAAGGGACAGTCGAATCATTTCTGAACGCGATTTCAAATCTTCAAGCTGATGATTTCATAGACAGCGCCATCGCAAAACTCCCCCCACCGAGGCTAGTCCTCGATATATCTGCTGCAAACAACGGACAGATAAGACTCTATCCCGCAGGCAAGGACGTAAAGAAATACATTGTCCAAGTCGCCGGCTATATTCAATTGTTCGGACTGATGGAGTACTCTGCGGGGAGACTGATGAAGCACAGAAAAGACTTTACGAAGCAGTAATCACCTGACACCCTTAGATCCCAGTCCCACCTGCGGGACTGGGATCTGTGCGTTGTTTTACTTACCTATTTGCCCCGTTAGAAAAAGCTCCGTCCGTAAGGTCGCGGTATAGATAGCAAACAAATAGTCTGGGGAGGAGCAAAGCCCCTTCCAAAACTTTCTTTCTAACGGGGTTTACTCACTTCAAAACTCGATTTCAATCGAATATCTTCGGAGGAACTCCCAATCATAACTTCAATTGTACCCGGTTCCACCACACTCTTCATGTTTTGGTCAAGAAAAGATAGTTGCTCCTGTGTAAGCACAAAGGTCACTGTCTTCTTCTCCTGTGGCTTAAGCGTTATTCTGTTGAATCCTTTGAGTTCCTTGAACGGTCTGGTTACGCTGGCAACAACATCGTGCATGTATAGTTGCACGACCTCGTCTCCTTTGCGGTCACCTACGTTCTGGATATCCACACTGATCTGAACTTTCCCAGTAGGTTTTATCTGCTTAGGTGTGATCTGCAGATTGCTGTATTCGAACTTTGTGTAACTCAATCCATATCCAAACGGGAATAGGGGTTTCCCGCTCATATCCGTATAGTCATATCCACGTCCAGTTGGCTTGGGATTGTAATACAACGGCACCTGTCCTACAAACTGCGGAAATGTGATCGGCAGTCTTCCGCCAGGGTTGTAATCGCCAAACAGTACGTCAGCAATGGCATTTCCGCCTTCTTCTCCTGCGTACCACGCTTCCACAATCGCTGGCACCTGATCTATCCAATTGCTCATTGTGATTGCACTGCCGTTTATCAATACAACGACGGTCGGTTTCCCGGTCTCAGCCACCGCTCTGATGAGAGCTTCCTGCACACCGGGCAGGTCAAGTTTAGCTCGATCCCTACCTTCACCCTCAAGAATACCTACCGCTACGATAGCAATGTCAGATTTCTTCGCTGCATCCACCGCTGCTTGAAGTTCTTTATCAACATCAGGTTTGAAATCCCATCCTAAGCTGGCATATGCTCCCCCACCGTTCTCGTAATATTCCATACGAACGTCATACTGGCGTCCAGCCTCAAGCTTGATGGAGACAAGGTCCGAGGTTGGCCCTCTATCATACCAACTGTTGACAAGTAGCTTCCCATCAATGTAAACACGAACCCCATCATCAGTGGTTGTACTAAGCTTGTACACACCGGAGACAGAAGGCGTTAGCTTCCCCGTCCATCTGACAGAAAAATGGTCTGCATTGACTGTCGAATCTGGCGATCCTGAGCCCCAATCAAAATGGATTTGTTTGTCAATCCGCACGAGAGCCGGTTTGCCAGACATATCCACATTGTTGAAGTATTCTCCCTTCAACCCATGTTCTCCTGGCTTCGTGTCAGGTGGGATCAAACTCTCAGTGGGTATGGGAGGAACTGGAGCACCTCCAAGATCGCAGCCTTCTGTGAAGTACACCTTCGTAGTTGAAGAGACTTTGTTCTTGATCCCTTCAAGGACGGTCACGACCTTCATTCCAAAGCCGCTATAACCACCGAGTCGCACTGCATCCACATTTGGACCGATGACCGCAATTGACTTGATGTTTCTTCTTCAGCGGCAAAAGAGAGTCTTCATTCTTCAAAAGGACTATCGCTTCTCGAGCTGCCTGCAAAGCCAATTCACGATGTTCCTTGGAGCTGTTCAGCTCAGCCGCATTCCGAGGACTAACATATGGATTGTCAAATAGTCCCAACCGGAATTTGGCAGATAGAATCCTCTTCACTGACTTGTCAATCGTCTGTTCAGAAACCAGTCCTTCTCTAACTGCTTGAAGCAACGGGGCTCCATAGATGTAAATGCCCGGCAATTCCATATCGAGGCCGGCTTCAACGGCTTGTTTCGCCGCCTCCTTCTTCGTGGCAGCAGTGTGGTGCATATCTACTATACCTCCAACAGATCCATAATCAGATACGACAAACCCCTTGAATCCCCATTCCTCTCTGAGTATGTCTGTGAGCAACCATTTGTTAGCGGAACATGGCAAGCCATCCAATGAATTGTAAGCAGCCATAACTGATCCTGCATTAGCTTCCTGGAAACATGCTTTGAAAGCAGGAAAGTAAATCTCTCTTAATAGCCGTTCATTAAAATGTATTGGATTGCTGTCCCGTCCACCATCACCAACGTTTGCTGCATAATGCTTCGGAGTGGTCACCACCCCCTGTCCCTCAAGACCCTTACAAAAAGCTACTCCCATCCGTGAAGTCAGAAATGGATCCTCACCATACGTCTCCTCTACTCTTCCCCATCGGACATCTCTTGCAATATTGATGACCGGTGAGAGAACTTGATGAATACCTCTGCTTCTTGTCTCCTTGCCAATGACCTCAGCGATTCTCTGCATCAGTTCCGTGTTCCAAGTCGCTGCCAATCCTATTGCTTGAGGAAAGCTGGTGGCATCTTTAGCAACTAAGCCGTGAAGAGCTTCATCATGAATGATGATTGGTATTCCCAAGCGGGTTTTCTCAGCAGCGAGTTTTTGAATCCTGTTGGCTTTCTCTGCCGCTTCTTTCGCGGAGAATGGTCTGAGAGGAGTTGCTAGTCCTCCGATTCCTTTTTCTGTAATAATGCTCTTTCCTTCCACTTCTTGAATCTCGCACTGCAACTGCGCAATCTTCTCCTCGAGGGTCATCCTTCCAAACAGATCATTCACCCTTTGCTCTACAGGCAATTTGGGATTCAGATATCTGGACTTCTCCTTTTTGGATTGACTGAAAGCTGCAAGACCAAAAGAGAGAACTAAGACAAATACCAATCCTCCAAAACAAATAAGAGATGCGTCAGTTTTCATATACTAGGTCTCCTGTGATTGTTTTAAGGTTTTTGTTGCCTAGAAGCCAACGAAGACAGAATGCTCGTGAGAGATTTCGGTATCCCTGCCACTGAACCTAGCGAAGACAGACGAAGCGGAGCTTCCTGTGGCTATAGTCTCAGCACTGTGGGGATACACTACAAAAATACGACTTTCAGGCGTCTTTGTCAATCGAATTCTGAAAGATGAAGTGATTCCCATGAATAGCATTTCTTCGACTGGAAATCCTGACGCAGCCCGCACTAACTCAACAAGAAACCGAAATGGGCGGGTTCAGCAACTCGAAGATGGAAACATATTGAAAGTGATGGCAGAGAGTACACGTTGGACGAGGCGTGTGCACAATTGGAAGTAGTAACTCAGCCTGATCGCCAAATGGAGCAAAGAGAGGCTGAGAGCCCTACAGCTCAGAAGCGTTTCTAGACCAACAGGTCGTTGTCAACCGCGTGAGTCTGATTCGCAACCGCAGACGGTTCATCCCTTGTCCTGAAAGCAAGACATCTAGAGACCAACACACTGTAACATCTTGTGTGGGGATCTATGAAGTCAGACTCGTGAGCGAAGACTGAACAAGAAATTCGTTTGCACTGTTGAAAATCATCAGATGAAGGGCAAAAACGTCCCGGCATTTTGACTTGACTTTTTATTGAAAAAGCATTACATTGCCTCAAGTTTGATAGAAGACCAGGCAAATCCAGAGGTAACAGACTGTGGGAAAAGGAACGGCGCAGAAGACTTCCGCAGACAGCGAAATTCAGAGATCATTGAGGCACAGTGGAGATATACCCAAGCACATTGCCATCATTATGGATGGGAATGGGAGGTGGGCACAAGAACGCGGACTCTCTCGTGTCGCCGGGCACCGTGAAGGGGTCAATTCGGTCAGAGACATCGTCGAGGCGTGCGGACAACTGGATGTTCAGTGCCTCACTCTATATGCCTTTTCCACTGAGAACTGGAAACGACCGAAGAATGAGGTCTCCACGCTCATGCGGCTTCTCCTGAAAGCCCTTCGAGATGAAGCAGATGCTCTGCACAAGAACAACGTACGTCTCACAGCGATGGGCGAGCTTTCCGTTTTGCCTCAACGGGTGCAGGATGAGCTTCACGAGGCTATGGAGAAGACTAAGAATAATACCGGGCTTATTTTGAACCTCGCACTGAGTTACAGTGGAAGATGGGACATTCTTCAAGCTGTGAAAGCCCTTTCCAATCGGGTTTCCCGTGGCGGCCTACCACCGGACGAAATAGACGACGGACTGTTCTCGCAATATCTTGCAACTCAGAACCTCCCCGATCCTGACCTTCTCATTCGGAGCAGCGGAGAGTTCCGGATCAGCAATTTCCTACTATGGCAGATCGCTTACACGGAGATTTTCATTGGTCATTGGTATTGGCCTGATTTCAGACGGCAACATCTCTACCAAGCCATCGCTGACTACCAGAAGCGGGAGCGCCGCTTCGGTATGGTCAGTGAACAGATTCAGAAACAACGAGTGCAAAGGAGGCAAGGGTATGCTCGGAAACTGTTCAAGACGATTACGAGTTTCTAAAATCTCTGCTCTCCTCATTCTATTCCTCTGTGTTGCCTCAAGCAATGTACTTGCTCAAAAGAGAGAAGCGGGAGAGGTTTATAAGATCCTTGGTGTCTCCGTCGAGGGAAACAAGACAGCGGACGCGGCAGCAATCATCGGCAACTCGGGGCTGAAGGTCGGTGATGAGATCACGCTATCCGGTGATCCTACCATCACCCAGGTAGTAAGACGGCTTTGGTCGCTCAAGATCTTCTCCGATATTCAGATCATAGTTGACAACAAAGTTGCTGACGGTGTCTATCTCCTGATCAAGGTTCATGAGTATCCCCGCCTTGACAGAATCGAGATTGCCGGAAATAGCAACATAAAAGAAGACAAAATCAAGGAAAAAATCAGTATTGTTCGAGGACAGACCGTCACCTCGCAGGAGATTAGCAAGATCATCAAAGATGTGACAAAACTCCATGAGGAGAATGGATATCTTCTTGCTGCCGTGAAGGCAGACACCGTTTATACGGACGCGACAGCCAACAGAGTGGCATTGAGATTGGAAATTGCGGAGGGACCCGAAGTTCAGGTTGATAGAATCATGTTCTCTGGCAACAAGGCGTTCGATGACGGCGATTTGAGGGGCGAGATGAAGGAAACGAGCGAAAAGAGATGGTGGAAGTTTTGGTCTAGTGCGAAATTCGACCGGAAGAAATATGCCGAGGATAAGAAACTGATTCTGGATTTCTACAGAAGAAAAGGATACCGTGATGCTGATATCTTATCCGACTCGATATGGTATGATGAGAGCAAAGAGCGGATGCTTATCAGAATCAATATGTATGAGGGCGTGCAATATCACATACGCAGCATCAAATGGATTGGCAATACAGTGTTTTCCGATACCTTGCTTTCTGAGCAGTTGGGATTCCAGAAGGGAGACGTCTATGATATGGAGAAGTTTGAGAGAAACCTAAGAGGGAATGAACAGCAGACGGACGTTGCCGCATTTTATCAGAACAGTGGATATCTCACCTCGCAACAGGTGCCCGAAGAGATTCGTGTACCACCTGACAGCATTGATATCGTTATCCGAGTCTTTGAGAAGAGTCAGTTCAAGATTGGACTCGTTAACGTCAAAGGCAATACGAAAACAAAAGAGAAAGTAATTCGGCGCGAGCTTTATACTCTGCCTGGGGAATACTTCAGTCGAGCAGCAATTATCCGCAGCGTGCGACAGCTTGCCAACCTGCAATATTTCGTTCCTGAAAAAATCAAACCTGACTACACTCTTCCCAATGATTCCACCGTCAACTTAACGTACGAAGTTGAAGAACGTTCAAGCGACACGTTTAATGCTTCTGTCGGCTACAGCGGAACGTTTGGATTTACGGGAATGCTCGGTCTGACGTTCAACAACTTCTCGATTGCTGATCCGCTCGCCGGTGGAGGAGGACAACAACTGAACTTCGAGTGGCAATTCGGCGAAGGAAGCCGTTATCGGACATTTTCCATCGGCTTCAACGAACCTTGGTTCCTAGATACTCCGACACTCTTAGGCTTTAGTCTCTTCGATAGTCGTTACAATTACTACGGGCTTGATCAGCGCACTACGGGTGGTTCTGCACGTATCGGTCGAAGGTTTCGTTGGCCTGATGATTTTTTTAGGGGTGACTGGACAATGAGTTTTCAACGGTTCGAGGTGAATGAAGATCAAACGGGGAGATATCCTCTGGGCGTATGGTTACAGACATCAATCCTGCAAGTCATTTCACGTAACAGCATTGATAATCCACTGTTCCCCACCATAGGCTTAAATGTCACATTGGCAACTGAGTTGGCTGGAGGTTTCTTGCCAGGGCAATCTGACTACTTCAAGATAACCTTCAGCTCTGAATGGTACACACCGTTGCTGAGGATAGGTCAGAGCAATCGTCTTGCTCTTTATACAAGTGGTCAGTTCGGTGTGCTGGGTGAGCTTAAGAGTGGTACATTCGTCAACTATTACGACTACTTCCGCATGGGAGGGGGCGGGCTGGTCTATGCTACGATCCCATTGCGTGGCTACGATGACGGTAGCGTAGGTCCGAGAGATGAGAACGGCTCCATGCTCGGTGGCAACGTCATGGCGAAATTCACCACTGAACTTCGGTTCCAGATCTCACCCGATCCGATTCCGATCTACGCTCTTGCCTTTGCAGAAGCGGGTAACGTGTGGAAAGATTGGCGACATACGGATATCTTTAGTTTGAACCGATCTGCCGGAATCGGTATCCGGCTGCTCATCCAGCCGGTTGGATTGATCGGATTTGACTATGGCTATGGATTTGATCCTGTGCCCCCATATACAACACCCTCTGGATGGAAGTTTCATTTCCAGTTTGGAAAAGGATTCTAGTTCCTGCACCAATTTTCTAAATTAAGAGCACATTTACACAACCAACTCGTGAGGTAATCGTGAACAAAATATCATTAGACCTTCGGCTCAGTAGCATCATGCTTGTCGTTTCATTTCTGCTTCTCTCCGCGGTTGCATACGGCCAGATAAAGATAGGCTGGGTTGATTCGGAAGTAATTCTCCGGGAATTTCCGGAAGCGAAGAAGGTGCAGGAAGAGTTGTCGGCTGCGGCAAATCAGGTGCAGGCTGAAGTTGATAAGATGAAAGCAACTATGACCACTAAATATCAGGAATATCAGCAGAAGCAAAACCTGATGACCGACCAGGCAAAGCAGCAGTCACAACAAGAGTTGGTGGATATGCAGAACAGGCTGCTGCAGTATCAGAAGGATAAGAGTGATTCGTTGGCGATTTTGCAGCAGAGAAAATTCAAGCCTGTGCGGGACAAGATTATCAAAGCGATTGAAACGGTCGCCAAGGAGGAAGGTTTCAATTTTGTATTCGATAAGGGAGGAGAGGTTTCCATCGTCCTTTACGGCGATCCAAAGTTCAATGTGACCTACAAGGTACTTGACAAATTGGGGCGAGGGAAATAGGAAGAGCGCATTTGAGAGGCGTGGTTGCAGAAACGCGGAGGCACTTCCCATCGTGGTCTCTCTGGATGGAATCAAAAGCCAGGGGAAGGTTGGACCAGCAAATCACAGAATCGCAAGAGTCTGCTATACTCCGATTCTGTTCACCTTTGCTGACAGTGGACTGATCCTTGAGCAGTGCCACTGTGCCATGCACCACGATTGAATCGTGAACAACTATCTTTTCGTGGAGATAAACTATGAACACTCGGTTGGTAATCATAACCCTGTTCGTGATCGTGATGCTGGTTCCCGTCGTTGCTTTCAGCCAAGCGAAGATCGGCTACATTGACACCGAGACGATTATGAAGAAACTGCCTGAAGCACAAGACGCCCAGAAGAAGCTCGACGGAATTGTCGCTGAGTGGAAGAGCCAAGTCGGCAAGATGGAGGATGAGTGGAAGAAGAAGTACGAGCAATATGACAAACGGAAGATCATAATGACTGAACAGCGTCGAGCGGATGCCGAGCGTGAGTTGCAGAACCTTGACAAAAAGATTGCCGATTTTCGGAATCAGAAGTTCGGTCAGAACGGTGAGCTGTTCCAGAAACAGAATGAATTGATGAAACCGATTCAGGACAAGATTTTCAATGTTATTCAAGCTGTTGCTAAAGAGGACAACTACGATTATATCTTCGACAAAAGCGGTCAGATTCTCCTCCTCTACGCCAAAGACCAGTGGGATTTGACAAACAAAGTGCTGGATAGATTAGGCATGACTGAAGTGGCGCCCAAATAAAAATCCTACCTATGACCGAGAAGAAACTGAACGAGATTGCAGCAATGCTCCGAGGAGAGTTGTTGGGAGACGGCGAGATTGCGATCAGCCGAACAGCCAAGATTCAGGAAGCAGAAGACGGCGATATCACCTTCCTTGCCAATCCCAAGTATGAGAAACATCTCCAGACGACGAAAGCTTCTGCCGTCATCGTTTCCAAGACTCTCGGTGCAGCAAAGACACAGCGCACGGACATCGCATATATCAAAGTTGATGATCCCTATCTCTCTTTCCTCCACGTGCTGAAACTCTTCGCTCCTTCTATTCCTGTGCTTCCGATCGGTGTACATCCTACGGCAGTCATTGCACCGACAGCGACGCTCGGTGACGGCGTCGCTATTGGCGCCTGTACAGTGATTGGCGAAAGGTGTAGGATCGGGAAGAATACGACTATTGCACATGGAACTGTACTATGTGACGAGGTCGAGGTCGGCGATGAGACCTTCATCTACCCCAATGTCACGATTCGAGAGAGATGCAAGGTTGGTAACCGTGTGATCGTTCACTCCGGCACTGTGATTGGCAGTGACGGCTTCGGTTTTGCGCCAAAACCTGACGGGACTTATGAGAAGATCCCGCAGCTTGGTGTCGTTGTCGTTGAAGACGATGTTGAGATAGGTGCGAACTGTACGGTTGACAGGGCAACGATGGGTGAAACGGTCATCAAGCAAGGGGCGAAGCTTGATAACCTGATTCAAATTGCACACAATGTTGTCATTGGTGAGAACAGTGTAATAGTGGCACAGGCTGGAATCTCGGGCAGCACCACACTTGGCAAGAACTGCGTGATCGCTGGTCAGGTCGGGCTGATTGGACATCTTGAGATCGCCGACAGGACAACAATCATGGCGCAGTCTGGCGTGAACAAGTCAATTAAGGAACCCGGCAAAGCATACTTCGGCTCGCCAGCAAAAGAACATTCGGTGGCATTCAGGCAAGAAGTTGCTGTCAGGCAGTTGCCGGAGCTTCTGACGACGGTCAGGGAGTTGCAGAAAAGAATCGAGAAACTGGAGGCAGAACTCAAAGCACTGGTTGACATTCAGTCATCGGTCGTTCGTTCTGGGTAACCCGTGTTCCTCCTGTATTCCGCCCTGCCAACGATCTGCATCTTCAAACAATTCTTCAGAAAGGTCTAGCGAGAGATGCTCGTTCAACAGCGAACCATCAAGAAACCTGTCTCGTACTCAGGTATTGGTCTTCATACAGGGAATCCGTGCACGATGACGTTCAAACCTGCGCCTGAGAACTTCGGTATCAGGTTTGTGCGAACTGATCTCGGCGGAAGTCCTCAGATACCAGCCGACATTGACCACGTAGTGGACATTTCACGCGGCACCACGCTCGCTGTCGGTGAGGCGAAAGTACATACTGTCGAGCACGTCCTTGCAGCGGTCGCTGGACTTCAAATTGACAATCTCATTATTGAACTCGACACGAATGAACCACCTGTCGGTGACGGCAGCGCCAAGCCTTATGTTGACGCGTTACTTGAAGCTGAGTTTGAAATGCAGGAGGCACCGAAGGACTATCTTATCATTGACCAGACGATCCTGTACCAGGACCCGGAGAATGGCGTTGAAATCGCTGCCCTGCCATTAGATGATTACAGAGTCACTGTGATGATTGATTACAAGAATCCCGCGCTCGGTAGTCAACACAGTGGCTTGTTTGATTTGGAAAAGGAGTTTGTAAGCGAGTTTGCTCCTGCTCGGACATTTTGTTTTCTCCACGAGGTAGAGTCTCTTTATGACCAAGGTCTGGTGAGAGGCGGAAACCTAGACAACGCCATCGTAATTGTTGACGGAGATGTTAATGACGCAGAGTTACGTCGCATATTTGACAAGGTGGGGATTGCGGAATCTGTCGTGCTTGGGACAAACGGAATTCTAAACGACAAAGAGCTTCGCTTCAAGAATGAGCCTGCCCGGCATAAAGTGCTCGATATGATCGGAGACCTAGCGCTGGTTGGAGCACCGATGAAGGCACAGATTCTTGCCGCTCGGCCTGGACATGCTCACAACGTTGCCTTTGCGCAGAAGATTCGGAAGCTCTATCAGCGGAAGAAACTTGTCAAGAAGTATCAACACGAGAAGAAAGAAGGAGTGGTGTTTGACATCAACGCTATCAAAAGAATTATGCCTCATCGGTATCCATTTCTTCTTGTGGACAAAATCATTGATCTCCAGCTTGATGAGAGAGTCGTCGGTGTGAAGAATGTTACTGCCAACGAACCTTTCTTTGAAGGACATTTTCCTGGTCAGCCTGTCATGCCGGGTGTCTTGATCATCGAGGCGATGGCTTAGACTGGAGGCATCCTCTTGTTGAACGGTCTTGAAAATCCAAGCGGGATGCTAGTGTACTTTACAGGAATTGATAACGCGAAATTTCGCAAACCTGTCTTGCCGGGTGACCAATTGGTGTTTGAACTTGAGATGGTCAGCCGCCGAAGCAGGATTTGCCGTATGAAGGGTTCCGCCTATGTTGACGGTAACTTGGTTGCCGAAGCGGAATTCACGGCAGCCCTTGTGGACAGAGCAGATACTCAATTACCAAAATAAAGATGGCTTCTTTCCATCAACTTGGCTGATGTTGACACCCAATTCGTTTGCTGCAGAACCAGTCGAACAGATTGGGTGTTTTGATATAGGGACTATTGAATGAACCTGCAGATTGATAGCAGAGCGATCGTGAGTTCGAAGGCAGAGCTTGGCAATAATATCTCCGTCGGTCCTTTCACGGTAATCGAGGATGATACCATCATCGGAGACGACACACGGATCGCATCGAATGTACTGATTGCTTCAGGTGCGCGCATCGGAAGGAACTGCAAGATACATCACGGAGCAGTGATAAGCCATGTTCCACAGGATTTGAAATTCAAGGGTGAGAGAACGACGCTTGAAATTGGCGACAACACAACCGTTCGTGAGTATGCAACGCTTCATCGAGGCACTGAAGGCAAATGGAAAACGGTTATCGGAAGTGACTGTTTTCTGATGGCATACGTGCATGTGGCACATGATTGCACTGTGGGTAACAATGTGATTCTTGCAAACGCAGTGAACTTGGGAGGTCATGTAACGATTGAAGACTATGCGATCATCGGTGGGCTTGCTGGTATTCATCAATTTGTCTCAATTGGTCAGCACGCAATGACTGGGTTTCAATCCAAGATTACCAAAGACGTCCCCCCGTATGTCCTCGCTGGCAGAGAACCATTGTCCTTTGAGGGTCTGAACATTGTCGGGTTGCGGCGGAGAGGATTCTCTCGCCAAGCGATTGAAAGTCTTGACAAGGCATATCGTCTGATCTATCAATCTGGTTTGAACGTTTCCCAAGCCGTGGTGCATATCAAAGCGGAAACGGAGATCACGCCTGAAGTACAAAACGTGTTGGATTTCATCGCGAAAAGCAAGCGGGGGATAATTCGCGGCAGCTTGTAGAGTCCTATTCTTAATCGCACTCCATATTCGGTTGAGCTTTTTCTTGACAATCAGGATTTTTCTTGTAGCTTTCCTTAAGTCAATCACTTGGATAGAAGAGACATTAGGAAACCGCTAAAGCGGTTTGAGAGAGCTGTCCTGATTTCATTTGCCCACGACTTAAGTCGCGGGTCAATTGGAAAAACTTTGAAATGCCAACTGTTTCAACGGCTTGACAGAACAAATGGTCAACTTGACTAATCTCACACCTGCAATCTCATGCCAACAGAACGCCTCATATATATCGTCATACTCTCGGCTACGGTCATCTGGTGCTTGCTTATCGTAGCTGCACCGATCCTTTCCCACTGGGGCGGCGCTGATCGCTACCATGCTGCGTTCATCTATTTTGGGTTTTCTAGAATCTGTCACCAAGTAGATGCTCGGTCGTTTCATCTGTTTGGGGAAAAGCTCGCCGTCTGTTCACGCTGTACAGGCATATACGGCGGATTTCTTTTCGGCCTTCTTGTCCTGCCGCTGCTCAGAAAAGCGACCAAGTTCAACCTCTCTTCACGAGTACTATTCTTCTCGGCACTGGTTCCAATATGCCTTGACTATGCATGTGATGTTCTCGGTATATATCAGAATACACTCGTCTCACGAAGTGTCACTGGGTTGCTGCTCGGCATAGTGCTTGCCTTCTTCACTATCCCGTCGGCAATCAGTGGCGTTCGCGAACTCCTTTCTAAATCCCGTACTCCTTTAACCAGCATCCCGCCATAGCGGGATCACTATGAATGGAGGTTTCAACAATGCAAACTCTACCAGTTGCTACGGAGCGACCAAGCAAATTCGTCCCAGCCTTGCTTGGGGGCGTCATCATGGGAGCTTTTGCGCTGCCCATTCTCAACTACGTCAATTGCCTCTGCTGTGCAGGAATCATGCTGGGGGGACTTCTTGGAGTTCTGTTTTACAAGAACAGACTTACGCCTGAGAGTCCACCGTTAACGAGCGGTGATGGAATCGCTATCGGCGCGCTTGCCGGCGTCTTCGGCGCAATTCTTGGAACGGTTATCAACGTTGCTGTCATGATGATCGCTACATCGAGTATGGGGATGATGGAAGCATTTCAGCAATTTGAAGAACGCGGCGTTGAATTGCCAGACTTCCTCAGAGAGATGATAGGAGACATAATGCTAGGAAGGGTTAACGCGATTCTGGTATTCTTCATCCTTATTTTCGATCTTATCATTTACCCACTGTTTGGTCTCATTGGTGGTCTCATCGGCGCAGCGATCTTCAAGCCGAAGCTACAGCAGGTTCCTCCGCCAACGCCTCCACCAACTGGTGCATAGACCTGAATCCTAAGCTGCTCTTCCACTTGCACGATGCGAAGCGTGCCAGCGAGGGCAGCTTTCTTACTAGGCGGGCATGGACCACTCCATACCTGTGAGAAGACACCGAGCGGGCATGGGGAGCACTCCATGCCCGTGAGACGGAAGATATCACCATTACCATTCCCTTCAAGGCTGACCGGCGAAGTGCCAATGCTTGACATTATTCCGAGATTTTCTTACCTTTGATCAAATCACTCCCCAACCTCGAGACCGACAGATTGGGAGAAGCAGATTGGACCAACCTACCAGTAAACCAGGATTTTACTCCGCCAGAGGCGGATGAGCGGTGCCTTGGGCACCGTGGCGCCAGAGGCGCTCACCTATGGCTGAGAGACTGTACGGCAAGAGCTGAAACTAGGGAAACAAAGATCGTTATATAACCCTTTCGGATGTTGTATTGCTGGGACTGAGACAGTATCCGGATCTCTACCCACCGCAGAAGTACCTTTTCGAGGGACAACGGCCGGGAAAGCCGCTGAGCACACGAAGCGCGGAGAAGATATTCGAGCGCGCAGTGCAACGGGCTGGAGTTCGGAAGAACGTAACATTTCACTCACTGCGGCATTCATTTGCGACGCACCTGCTTGAACAAGGTGTCAATTTGCGCTACATCCAGGAACTGTTAGGTCATGCAAGCTTGAAGACAACAGAGATCTATACACATGTGAGTAAGAAAAGTATCGCTGCCATCCGGAGTCCACTCGAAACGATACTGAGTAGTTCACGAGAAACGGAGCGACGAGCATAGCAAATAGAAACGAACATTTGTACCTTTATACGGTAGTTAGGCGAAAAAGGTTGGCCGTAAAAGCTTCTCTTCGGAAGTTCTGTATATTGTAGATGCAGCAAACTACAAACGGACTGAACTACTATGTCTACTGATCTGACGTTCCTTACGAATGAAGCTGGCAAGACTTTACGAGACCGTTTCGGTGCGTTACTAACAGACGATACACGCTTCTTCGATTGTCTCGTTGGATATTTCTTCGTAAGCGGATTCTATAAGCTCTATCCATCTTTAGAGAATGTAGAGCGCTTAAGAATCCTTGTAGGTCTACAAACTGATCGGAAAGCTTGGGGACTTATCCAGAAGGCAAAGGAACAAGAAGAATTGAGCTTCAAGTCTCATGCAGAAGCAAAACAACAAGTATCAAACGATGTGCTTAGAGAGCTTGAGAAGTCGCCAGACAGCAGAGAAATTGAAGATGGTGTTCTGAAGTTTGTCGACTGGATTCGTTCAGGGAAACTCGAAATCAAAGCTTATCCCACTCAAGACCTTCATGCAAAAGTCTATATTATGACCTTTAAGGAAGGGGATAGAGACAAGGGGCGAGTGATTACAGGTTCCAGTAACCTTACACAAGCAGGACTCCAAGATAATCTTGAATTCAATGTTGAATTAAAGAATCGCTCCGATTATGACTTTGCTATTGACAAGTTCAACGAACTTTGGGCTATAGCTGTAGATGTCAGCAAGCCGTACGAAGATGTGGTTATCAACAAATCTCCATACGCACATTTCACACCATATGAACTCTACCTCAAATTCCTCTATGAGTACTTCAGGAATGAACTCAACAGACCGGCTGAACTTGAAGATAGTTATGTACCGACGGGATTTAAAAAATTAAAGTATCAAGAGGAAGCTGTCCTCAATGCGAAGAAAGTATTGGATGAATACGGAGGAGTGTTTCTTGCGGATGTTGTCGGTCTCGGCAAAACGTATATGTCCGCACTCCTCGCACAGCAATTAGATGGTAGAAGTCTTGTCATTGCCCCACCCCATCTTCTCGATAAGAACAAGCGAGGATCATGGCCAAATGTCTTTAGCGATTTTCAGGTACGACAAACAGATTTTGAATCAGTCGGTAAATTGAATGATTTATTGGAACGTGATCTTTCAAAGTATACCAATATCTTCATTGACGAGTCCCATAGATTCCGAACGGAAACAACTATTACGTACGAAATGCTAGCACAGATATGCCGAGGTAAACGCGTAATACTCGTATCAGCTACGCCACTAAACAACACACCACGCGATATTCTCAGCCAGGTCAAGCTCTTCCAGAATGGTAAGAATAGCACAATCCCAAACCTTCGGAACCTCGAAGCTTTCTTCACAAGGCTTGAGAAGAATCTCAAGGGTTTGGATCGCAAAAAAGATCGCGAACAGTATTTCAAAGTTGTTCAAGAGAATGCGAAGGAAACCCGAGAAAAAGTACTGAAATACCTTATGATACGCCGCACACGCACGGAGATAGAGCGGTACTACAGCGAAGATATAAAGAATCAGGGTTTAAAATTTCCTAATGTGGAAGACCCAAAACCACTTTTCTATAAATTTAACAAACAAGAGAATGAGATATTTAATCGGACAGTTCAGTTTTTGCTTTTAGGATTCACATACGCTCGGTATAAACCACTGACCTACTATGAGCGGAAGAGAGAACAATATGAAGTTCAAAGCCAAATGAACCTTGTGCGCTTTATGAGGATCTTGATGGTAAAGAGGCTTGAGAGCAGCTTCTATGCGTTCAGGCTCAGTTTAGGAAGGTTTATTCAATCCTATGAACGGTTCATCAAAGAGTTCCATAAAGGGAATGTTTATATCAGCAAGAAGCATATCAACAAAATATTTGAGCTGTTGGAAGAAGGGAACGAAGAAGAGGTTGAACGACTGCTGACAGAAGAGAAAGCAGAAAGATTAGAGGCAAAGGATTTTTCAGAAGGCTTTATTAAAGACCTAAAAAATGATTTGAAGGTCCTTAAGGAAATACAAGAACTCTGGGGTAAAATCCGACGAGACCCCAAGTGGGAAGCATTGCGGGATATTCTTCTTACTGATTCCAAATTGAAGAAGGTAAAAATCATCATCTTCACGGAATCACAAGAGACCGGTGATTATATATCCAAGAGAATTAATAAAGAGATTGATCAAAAAGTCTTGATGTTTTCAGGCCAGGCAAGCGAAGCAGAGCACAAAGCTGTAATTAATAATTTTGATGCTAATGCGTTCCACCCGGCAGACGATTATCGTATTTTGGTCTCAACAGAAGTTCTCTCAGAAGGTGTCAACCTCCACCGCTCTAACATCGTTATTAATTATGATATTCCCTGGAATCCAACACGACTCATTCAACGTGTCGGCCGAGTGAACAGAATTGATACTCAATTCAATAAAATTTTCACTTACAATTTCTTTCCCACAGAGGAGAGCAACGATATTCTCAAACTCAGGGAATCGGCTGAGGCAAAGATTCAAGCATTTATTGAGATGCTTGGAGTAGATGCACGTCTGTTAACGGATGGAGAAGAAATCAAATCGCATGACCTATTTATGAGGTTGAACTCACGCAAAACTATTACAGGTGAGGATGCAGAGGAGGAAAGTGAACTTGAATATCTTACAGAGATTCGAGAAGTAAGAGACAAACATCCAGATTTGTTTGATAGAATAAAACGATTGCCTAAGAAAGCTCGCTCATCAAGGAAGCTTGTTTACAATGCAGAAAGCATTATTAAACAATATCCCGCATTAGTAACATATTTCCGACAGGGAAACTTAGACAAGTTCTTTTTCGCTCATTTAATAAGCGATCCGGCAACTGAACTGGATTTCTTTACTACTGCAAAGATTCTTAAGCCATTGGATAAAACAGAGTTGCGCCAACAGATACCAAAAGATTTTTATGAAATGCTCGATAAAAACAAAGCCGCCTTCGAAGCAGCAACAAATACTGAACTTGACGACTCAATCCTCCATCATAAAGGTTCGGCAAACGATGCTTATATCCTAAAACGCCTGAAGGCAAAAGAAATACGGCGTTATCATGGTTACACTGAAGATGATGAATTATACATACAGCAAATCATTCAACTCCTTACAGATGGAGCCTTACCCCGTCCTACAACAAAGAAAGTAGCAAAAGCTCTAAAGAATAGAGAAATTGATCCGCTCAGAGTTCTGGGTATCTTACGTCGTGATATTCCTTTGCAGTTCTTCCAACCAACCCGTGCTCAACAATTAGGGTCATCGCTAAGTCCGCGAGAAGTTATTTTATCATCCTACCTTTTCCAAGAGCCATGAACCGACAAGAAGCCGTCCGTATTATCGAAGAAACCTTTAAGAATCCGTTTAACGAGGAACGATTTCGATATTTCATTCGCAATCTTGTCAATGAATCTGAAGAACTTTACGAACAATCCATTGCAGGTAATTACATACCTGCGGCATTTAAGGATCACGTCAAACAATATAAAAGGATTGCTAAATACACTGATGCCGAAGGTGAAAAGATAGATGTTCTTGCCATCGGTCTACACAAAGTCGAAACATTAGAACGTGCACGAACAAAACAAAGAAATTTTGTTGCAGATTATCTTAAAAGACGCGGAGAAAAAGATGCGGCGCTTGTCGCCTATTATACAGAGGGAATAGAAGATTGGCGGTTCTCATACGTTCGCATGGATTACCACACAGAATTGAGCGAAGGAGGAAAGGTTAAAGTAAAGACAGACCTGACCCCTGCCCGCCGATATTCATTTCTCGTTGGAAAACATGAACCAAGCCATACTGCACAGCAGCAGCTTATTCCGCTTCTTCAGGATACAGAAAATAATCCTACGCTGTCACAAATTGAACAAGCATTTAATATTGAAACAGTTACAAATGAATTTTTCGAATACTATAAAAAGCTTTTTATACAGTTGCGAGATCACATCGAAAAAGAATTCAAGAAATCAAAGCAATTGCAGGAAGAATTAACCGCTAAAGGTATTGATGCGGTGAGCTCTTCCAAGAAATTGCTCGGGCAAATTGTTTTTCTCTATTTTATCCAAAAGAAAGGCTGGCTCGGCGTTCCAAAAGACCAAACATGGGGCAAAGGAGATAGGCAATTTCTCCGAACGCTCCTCCAGCAGGCAATTGAGTCAAAGAAGAATTTTTATTCGGATGTGCTGGAATATTTATTTTACGAAGCCCTTGCCGTTGAACACCGCGGCGGCAGCGACGCAAGCTACTATCCGCACTTTGACTGCAAAATACCATTCCTGAATGGCGGCTTATTCGAAGCCGACTATGACTGGAAGAAAAGAGAAGTTTCCATTCCCAATACCTTCTTTACAAACAATAATAAAACAGATAAAGGAGATATTGGCGACGGCATTTTGGATGTGTTCGACCGTTATAACTTTACCGTGAGGGAAGACGAACCGTTAGATAAAGAAATTGCTCTAGATCCTGAATTGTTAGGGAAGACATTTGAGCGGATGCTGGAAGTAAAAGACCGCAAGAGCAAGGGCACTTATTACACGCCGCGCGAGATTGTGCACTATATGTGCGAGGAATCGCTGATCAATTATTTAGACGTAACGCTCAATGAACAACCTGCCTCATACAGCAAACTTGGCGAGCAGCAAACCGACGCCTTCGGCAACAAAGTAAAAAAAGGGCAATTGGATATTGAAGCCGAAGTCGGCGCCATAGTAAAAGTGCCCAGAAGTGAAATTGAAGAATTTATCCGGCATGGCATAGCCGCTATAGAAAATGATGCACGTGTGGAGAGCAAAGGAAGAGAAACAAAAACCTACAGCTATCAACTGCCGCCGTCCATTCGCACTTATGCAAAAGAGATAGACAAAGCATTGGAGACAATCCGTATATGCGACCCTGCCATCGGTTCCGGCGCGTTTCCTGTTGGGATGATGGGCGAAATTGTGCAAGCAAGGTATATTTTGGAGCACACATACCTTAGAAAAGGACAAACCTCATACGATTTCAAGCGGCATGCCATACAAGAGTGCATTTACGGTGTAGATATTGACCACTCAGCAATTGATATAGCAAAACTGCGGCTATGGCTTTCGCTTGTAGTGGATGAAGAGGATTTTTATAAAATAAAACCACTGCCGAATTTGGATTATAAAATTGTGGAAGGAAATTCACTAATTGGATTACCGCAAAATGTTTTGCGTGATCCTAAAATAGAAGATGAGATTGAAGAATTAAAACAGAAATTCTTTGATGAGACTGATAATGAGAAGAAGAAAATACTTCGTGAAAATATTAACACTAAAATTCAACAGTTATTAAGCAGCGCAAAAGACTTTTCTGGTTATCATGTCAATTTCGATTTTAGGCTCTTCTTCAGTGAAGTATTTCATAAGAAATTGGGGTTCGATATCACAATTGGGAATCCACCATATGGAGCTGATTTTTCTAATCAGGAAATAAAGTTTTACAGAGAACATTATGATAGTGCAAAAACAATTCCAGGAAGGTTAAAGGGATCATTAGATTCTTTTTCTTTGTTCATTGATAGGGGGCTTCAGTTATGTAACCGAGCTTCCACACTTAGTTATATTGTTCCTCTAGCATTTACTTCAAGTGAAGCTATGGCTTCATTACATAATATCATTTTCAGTTGTTGCGAAAATATTTCGATTTCGACTTACTCTAATCGTCCTAATAAAATATTTGAGAGTGCAGATCAACGCGTGTCAATAATTGTATTAAATAAAAGAAATAAAGCAATTAAGAAGGTGTTAACCACTAAGTTAAACAAGCGCTATAGTGAAACTACTATACAGGAAATGATAGATAATTTGCAATTTGTGGATTCTAGGGACTTTTTATTGAAGGGAAGAATTCCGAAGGTTGGTACAGAAATAGAACTCAGTATTCTTTCAAAATTATTCCTTATTCCTACAAAGTTAAGCGAATTCTTAGTAGAAAAAGGAAAGGAAGTATACTATCGGGCTGCCGGTGGTAGATATTACAATGTCGTTACAACTTACAGAACCGGTTCTACTCAAGAAAAATCTCTTAAAGTGAAGAAAGAATATCACAGTATTATTGCAGCTATACTAAGCACCAATCTATATTGGTGGTTTCTCCATGCATATTCCGATACTTTACATATAAAATCATTCGAACTTGAATCATTCCCAATACCGGTTGATAGACTTGATTCTAAAAGCATTTTAAATATCGAACGGATTTATAATGAATATTTGAAAGATTTGGAAAAGAATGTCAGGACTATCCAAGCAGATTATAACACTGTTTCTAGCTTTAAGGAATATCGAGCACGAAAATCAAAGCATCTCATTGATCAAATTGACTACGCAATTAAAGATGTATATGGACTAAGTGAAAAAGAGATAGAATTTATTATTAATTACGACTTGGAATTTAGGACTGACGAACAAGATGACTAACGCTAACACGAGCGCGTTGGAGCAGGAGATAAACCAATTAGTGTATGCGTTATATGGTTTAACGAAAGAAGAGATCGCGATTGTGGAGGGGAACAAATGAATAAAATGACCATGGCGACAATTTCCGCAACGTTAAGGTTGGCGGTGAAATTACGCACGTTGCGTTACGCGGAGTGCGTACTATGATCAATCCGTTTCAATATGGCGGTGTCGTAACGGAAGAAAGCTTCTGCAACCGCAGAAAAGAACTTGCAGAAGTAATCAGGGTCATGGAAAACAGCGGGCGAGCATTCCTTTATTCGGAGCGTCGTTTCGGCAAGACTTCCCTTGTTCAATTGGCATTGAAGAAACTCAGGAAGAAAGAATACGCCTCTGTGTATGTTGATGTCTGGCCCACTGACGGCGAGAGCTCGTTCATTGAAGAGATGGCAAAGGCGGTTGCCAAGTCGTTCGATACGCGCGCCGACAAAGCCCTCCTATTCGCCAAAACCATCTTTCAACGTCTGACTCCCAGTCTGACTGTTGACGACGATGGTAAACCGATGCTCTCATTTGGAGTAACCAAGCAGACTTCTCTCGATCAGGAACTTGAAGAGGTTCTCGATGCCCCTGCAATAGTAGCAAAAAAGCAGAAGAAAAGAGTTGTTGTGGTTTTTGATGAGATACAGAGAATCCTTGAATATGACAGCGACCTTGTTGAACGCAAGCTTAGAAGTGTCATCCAGCACCACAAAAACGTCGGCTATATTTTTCTCGGTAGTCGTAAGCACTTGGTCCATCAAATGTTTCTTGATAAGTCACGCCCGCTCTATCGTGCTGCTGCGCATCTCACACTGCCACCAATAGATCGGAAAGATTGGCTGCCATTCATTCAAGGCCATTTTAGAAATTCAGGAAAGCAGATTAGCACCGAACAAATCGGAATGATATATGAACTGACTCAGGGCCACCCTTTCTATACGCAACAGCTGTGTCACGTTATGTGGGAAATGTGCGAAACGAAAAAATCAGTGAAAGAAGAAGTCATTGCAGAGGCAATGGCAACGGTCTTTGTTCGAGAAAGCTATGCTTACACAGTCTTATGGGAATCTCTCACGAAGAATCAACAACGTTTCTTGATCGGTCTGACTGGCGAACCCTCCAGCACCAAGCCATTTTCCAGCAAGTTTCTTCGTCGATATAAGTTAGGTCCTGCGTCAAGTGCTCAACGAGTCGTTGAATCGCTCCTTGAACGCGATATAATAGATCACGAAAACGGCTCATTTGTCATCCTTGACCGATTCCTTAGGTTGTGGATTCAAAAGCTGCAGACCGAAAGACATAAGCGACTCTAAGTCCGTTCAAATGTTACCGACTTGTCGAGCGGGGATAGCGAGCAGGCGCTCCACCAATGTAATATCATGTAATATAGATTGGTATTACAATATATTTCTTCAACAAGGGAATTATTTTTCGGCTTTATCGTGAAGGTCGGCAAATCTATTACTGCGCAAGTGAGGATGTCCGAATCGTACGAGACGTGCCATCAAGAGCACTCAAGAAATTACTGAGTTGAGGGCAGAGCAGCATATGTGGCGTGGATTCAGAAAATTCTAATGACGGCCGACCTTGTTCGCCTAACACTTTATAAAAGGTCAAAGTCAAGAGAAAAATATATCCTGTCACCTCCGCCGGAGGCGGATGAGCCTTCGGCTCAGCTTGTGCAAGCGATGTAAGGTCGTTCTTTTGCGCCAGAGGCGCATCAGCCTCTGGCTGAGACGTCATCGGTTAATAATTGCTCTGGCCGCCGAGAGAACATCCCTGAGCGCGGGATCGAGATGACAACCAAATAGATCCAGCATAAATCACTGAATAGACAAACCCATAGAAAGGAGCAACAATGAAAACACTATTAAGCCTCTCGGCATTACTTATGATCTTCCTGTTCGTGTCCAGCAGCATCTCATATTCTCAGCCGATGCGGATGTCTGCTGAAGATCGCGTGAAGGCTTTGAAGGACACGCTCTCCCTGTCGGATGAGCAAGCAGCAAAGATCACAGAAATATACAAAGAGTCGGATGCCGAGCGTCAGAAGATCTTTGAAGAAAGCCAGGGAGACCGGACGCAGATGCGGGATGCGATGATGAAGCTCATGGAGAGCACGAACAGCAAGATTGATTCTTTGCTGACGCCAGAACAGCAAAAGAAATTCGAGGAGTATAACAAAGCGCGTCGCTCACGAATGATGGAGAGGCGTCCAGCGCCAGTGGACACAGGTGGAGTTAAGCCGCAAGAGAAAAAGGATTGACGGCAGTGTTTATGATCCTTGTGCAGGGAGGAACGGTGATGAAGCGATGGGAGTTGCGGATAGAAAGACAAAAGGCTCAGATTGATCTAAGCCTTTTGCATCGCAGCTCCGCAGATCAACCCCATCGGTGTGCAACGAACCACCACACAACCCACATTGGAGGCATATGTCCATGAAACGAATTCACCTCGTACGATACTTCGCCGCGGCAGTTACTTTGGTTTCGATTGTGCGTGCACAGGAGGTATCCAATGTCGGCGATGTTTTGAAGCGCACTGTCGCACTGGAAATTCCTTCTTCGGGGTATCAGGTCGAGCGCACAGTTGCTGAAGCAATGAGAAAAGCCCTCGCACCCAACGCCGTCATCATTCAAGCACCGGTGGCACAAGCGCTTCGCAAAGGATCGCTGAAGATCTATGTGTCGCGAGCCATCACCGAAACAACGCCCGGTTGGTTCCGTCTGCAACTTTCACCGGATGGGACCGGCGAGTTGACAGCATCCCATACCCACTTACTGTATGCAGCATTCTGTCGCGTTCGCGACGAATGGGCCTACGACAACGTTCAAGATTTTGCGAAGGACCGAACTGTCTCGGTGCGCCTACCATGGCTAGAAGGGAACGATGGAATGTTTGCCTCCCTGCCCCGTTTCATCCGGAACTACGACCCAGAAGCGACGATACAGGAACTTGCACGGCTCGGCTGCTCGCACGTGTCCGTTAATGTTCTCGCTTCTCCCACGGCGTACGAACAGGGTCCTCCGGGAGAAATCTACTCACGCTTCTATGCTGGGAGCCCGGATCTCGATCAGTTTGTTCGAAGCGACCTTACCCGCGACTTGTACCCTCCTGAATATCTCCAGGCAAATCTTAATCTCTTGAAGAAAAATGTCAAGCTCGCTCTTGCTTACGGTCTCACACCAGGTTTGACGATATGTTCGCCGCGGACCATGCCGGAGGCTTTTTTCTCAAAGTACCCATACCTCCGCGGTGCGCGAGTTGATCATCCGTACCGGAGCTATCGGCCTCGTTACACGGCTACCCTTAGCCATCCGGTTGTACGGTGGCACTACGCGCAGTTGATGCGCGCGATGATGAACGAAGTGCCAGAACTTGGATATTTGTATTTGTGGACCAACGACAGCGGCTCGGGGTTTGAGTATGTATCAACACTCTATGCCGGCAGAAACGGCGGTGCATATCTCATCAGGGAGTGGAAATCTGACGAGGCGATTGCCCGTGCTGCGGGCGAGAACGTTCTGCGATACCTGCGCCTGTTGCGGGATGCTGCGTCTGAAACCAACCCTCGCTTTCGAGTGATCACATCGCTGTCATGGTTTGGTGCCGAGCAGGATATCATTCTGAATGGCCTTGGGGATCGATTGGACCTTTATGTTCAACCAGCCGACACTGCCAACACTCGCCGCTGGCCCCTTATTCGAGCGATCGAGAAAAAGGATTCTCAGTTGTTCGGGACAGCGCGCGCTGCGACCAATTATATCTTAGGTGTTCCATGCCCGTGGTTGAGTTACGACCGACTTGAAGCAGCAGTTGCTCTTGGTGTGACCCATCTTACTGTGACATTCGATGCGCCATCCTTGGCGCCATGGAGTATCAACAGAGAAGTTGTGAGGGCGTATCAGTCTGACACGAGGAAAACCGTCGATGAGACTGTTGAGTCCACAGCACGACGCTGGGTTGGAGGAAATGAGGCTACGGCGCTTGTGCAAGCTTGGCGACTCGTGGACCGCGCTGTTCGCTCGTTTCCTGACGTTCCGCTTTACGGTACCAGTTGGGCGTTTCCATTGTATCGTCATTGGGTGCGACCGTTTGTGCCAAATATTTCGGCGATTCCGAAAGAGGAACGTCAATACTACGAGCAGCACATGATCGCGACGTTTAACAATCCCACGATGATAGATTTCGGTGCTGATGCGTTGTGGTTGCTAATCGACAGAGAACAAGCGATATCCATAGTCCGGAAATCCGACTCACTGGTGTGGAAATCCCTGGACGAGGCAATTGCAGTTTTAGATGGCTCGCTGAAACGGCAGACGCAGGGCACAGGCATATATGATGTTCTGCAAGACCAACGCGACCGGGTGCAGGCGCTGCGGTGCTACTTCCGGACGCTGCGTAACATCGCAGGCTGGATCGCAGGCGTTCGTGGTTACATGACAGCACCTTCTCGCGATGAGCAGATGGCTATGCTCTCAGCGGTTCGTGGAACGATTGACGACGAGCTTAGGAACGCAGAGGACTTGCTCCGATTGTGGAATACGAGCCATACGAACTTTATGCCTATAGCCTCCCTTGGAGAAAACTGGGCTTTCTATGGAGACAATCTTGGCGAGCTGCTCCAAAAGAAAATTGATCTGATGAAGAAACACCGAGAAGACATTCCGTTCATTGACCCAAATTTCATGTGGCGGATGGGCCCTGAGTGCCCCGTGCCATCGGCAGAGTACTTGAAGTACTAGCGAAACCTACACTGGAGATGCCAGAATGCCACGATTCGCGTACTGCGTTATGCTATTTGTCACTTTTTGCTCTTTATGTCGAGCGGCAGGCGACAACGGATTTGAAGCCCGACAGCGTCGCCTGATAGAGATTGTGAGCAAAGAACCCGAAGCCAGCATCTACACGCTGGCCGCGAGGCTTGCCCTGCGGACTAACATCCCAAGCACAGTGCACGCGTTCGACTCCGCACTGGGGATGTTCCATGGACATACATTAATGGGAGCTTACCTTCATTTCCGGTCGCTGCTTCCGGATTCGCTTCACCGAAAAGTGCGAGAGATATTTCGATCGAGGGGGTTGTACCGTGGAGACACCGAGAACCACTGGGTCTCATACTATACGGCTCTCTATCTTGCCGCACAGACCTGGCCCAACGACGATGGAACGCAATGGTTCAATGGGCGAACATCCACAGAAAACTTCATCGAGGCAAAAGGGTGGCTTGACCATTGGATCACTCTCGCGACGACCATCGGTCAGGGAGAGTTCGACTCTCCCACGTACATGCCGGCCTTTCTTATCCCCATGCTTGTTCTGTTCGACGGTGCGACTGACCCCGCTATGAAAACTAAAGCGCAGATGATGTGCGATCTGCTTCTCGCGGACTTCGCCGTCGAGCACCTATGCGGCAATTACGGTGGGGGACACAGCCGCGACTATCCTCCTGATATTATCAACCCACTTGCCGCACAAACAACACGAATTTCTTGGCTTTACTTTGGCGAGCCAAAACGAGACGTATGGGAGGAAGTAGACTTCTCGCCGAGGGCCCGCGGCGCGTGGGAAAGCGTCTTCGCTGGACTGAGTACGTATCGCATGCCGGCATTAATTCTCCAGATGGCTACGGATCGGTCCAAACCATACGTTCAGCGCGAGTGTAAAAGGGTACGCAACGTGATGCGCTTTGGGGACGAGCTCAACATTCCCGTGTACAAGTACTCCTACGTCACGGCAGACTACATACTTGGATCCTTGCAGGGAGGAGTTTTGGAGCCTTTTCAGCAACATACATGGGATGTCACATTCGTTTCGGAAAAACCGAACAACACAATCTTCACGCTGCATCCGTACTATTCAAGCCACCAGCTTGGAATGTTCTTCCCTGAAGAACTCAATGTTCTAGTGCAGGACGTGGACCGGTACAAGCTTGTGTACACAAGCCCGGACAAGTGGAACTCCACCTCGCCATTTGAGCAAACATTTCAACACAAGAACGTCATCATCGTTCTATATAATATCGCCCCTGGATCGCACCATCCCCACATTGACGGATTCTTCCCAAAGAGCCTTGATGCCCGTACAGTAGATTCCACGGGCTGGATCTTCTGCCGCGGCGGGAACACCGCCATAGCGTTCTATCCGTTGAAGCCATATGTATGGATCGATGAGGAAAGGAACTGGAGGCTGCGAAGCCACGATCTCAAGAATGGCGTCGTCGTCGAAGTTGCGTCCGTGCACAGCGTTGGGGATTATGAGGAATTCGTGCACGGCGTGCGTTCCCACCGCGTCGATGCAGGCAATTTTGATTCCACGTTGACGGTCTCGTATACGGCACTGAGTGGAGACACGCTGACGTTCACCTACGAGGGTCCCCGCAAGCTAAACGGCAAAATAGTAGATCTGACGAAAACGAAATTCTATGATGGTCCATTCATGTCGGCGGAGGTCGGTACCGGCATCATCGAGCTTCGCTATGGAGATCGGACCCGAGTCCTCGATTTCCCAAAAGGAAGGATTATTGAGCAATGATTCTTCTGAGCCCGAAAGAACCGAACAGGGAATCTATGTTGAGGTCAAGACTGTACATCAGCGTTGTGCTGCTGGCTGTTCTTGTTGATCTTGCAGTTGCACAACGCGAAGTGGTTTACATGGCGGTGCTGAGTTCATTTCACTCCAGGGACAAAGGTGATACCACGCCATCCGCCGGACTTTTCGTGAGCACCGATAAAGGGATGACATGGCAACACCGTGGTTGGCGGGATTACATACGCAACTTCTATTCCGAGGAAGGGAGTGATGGCACCGTCTGGTCAGCCTGTGGAAACGGCGTGCTTCGCTCAACCGATGCTGGGAAAACATGGCGAATCACGACAGGTTGGGAAGTAACAGAAGTGCTCAAGGTCAAAGCCGCAGAGACGGAGCCGTTAATTGTCTTTGCTTCAACGGCATATGGCATCATCCGGAGCACCGACAAGGGAGCCTCGTGGGAGAAAAAGTCTCAAGGTATTCGGCGTCCCTACTCGGGGGATATCTGTATAGACCGGACCGATCCACACCATGTTTTAGCCGCGACGGAAGAAGGCGTCTACCTCAGCGAGGACTGCGGAGAGCATTGGACAGAGGTGGGACTCCACGGGAAAGGAGTGCGTGTTCTCGTGCAGGATCCCCACGATGCTCAGCAATTCTGGCTGGGGACCGAGGAGGCCGGTGTGTTTTGCTCGCATGATGGCGGGCGATATTGGGAACAGCGGTCAGCGGGCTTGGACTTTCGAACGGTCTACACGATTGCCGTACACCCCATGAAGCCAAACTGGATATACGCGGGGACCTATGGTGGAGGAGTATACCTGAGCACCGACAGCGGTGCTCACTGGGAGAAGCGCTCCAGGGGACTTACAGATCTGCAGGTGCATGCTGTACTAGTGCTTCCTTCCGACCCCCGCGTGGTGCTTGCGGGAACCCTGAACAAAGGACTCTTCCGCAGTACCGACGGCGGACAGACGTGGCAATTCAACTCGCACGATGATTCACAAGTGTGGGGACTGTCCGTGCGGTTGGTCAAAGCAGGAAGATGAAGCGCGGAGAAAAGGCTATAACAGCGGAGAGAGCGGCGCGATCACCAAAACGACAAATAGTGACATCAAGATCCTGCCTTTTTCAGTTCGAGCTTTTTTGTCCGTTCCAGCGAGATTTCATCGGTCGGATTGTGTGAGTCTTGAAGAAGAGGAAAAATTCACAATCGCTAGAAAAGGCTCAGCGTTCACACGAAAAAGGCCCCGATTCCTTGCCGACCTCCAATTTCCCATCATGTAAGAGCTTTCAAACCATTGTCCGTCAAATCGTGACACTCTTCCTCCATCAAAGCAAGCTAGACCAAACACGTTTCTGATACTTCCCAGCAAAACTGATATGCCGACACCGAGAAGCCATCTTGCATCAGGAAGATAGCCCTTCCTCTGTCAAGATATTAAACCTATACCGTCCAAGTTTTGTCTTACTCTTGAAGTATATTAGGAACTTTGCTCTCGTTTGTTCGTCTTGTATGTGACTCTCTTCTGGTAGATTTTCTGATTATTTGTGGATTATCAAAGGAGCGACGATATCCGTTAGAGAGAAGCCAGAAGATGTCGAAACGGATGAAGGTAAGAATAACGATGCTTGCTTCAAATGTGTGTCCAACAGGAAACTCTTTATCCACACGCATGCCTCTCAACTCATGATGATTAGAAGCGCCATCCTATCTCTTCTTTTTCTGCTGTGTGCTCAGGTATGGGCACAGACCGCAAGCCTGCGCGGGAGAATCACAGATGCCAGCACAAGATCGCCTTTGACGGGCGTCCATGTGAAGCTAACGAATCAGATTGATAGCTTAGAGACCTATCTGGAATCAACCGATGCGTATGGGGCATTCCGGTTCTACGACATCGGGTTCCATTCGTATGTGCTCAGCGCGACGTATGTCGGCTATGCAAAGTTCACGAGGACAATCCGAATTGACAAGCCGTCCGCAGACATCGGGGAACTTCAGATGACACCCACCGCAGTACTGCTTGGAGAGGTCGTGGTGACCGGCAAGATGCCTCCCATGCTCGTAAGAGCCGACACGACCGAGTTTAACGCTAGCGCCTTCAAGACAAATCCCGATGCCCTCGCTGAAGACCTCCTAGCGAAAATGCCGGGCATCACCGTCATCAACGGTAGCGTGAAAGCTCAAGGGGAGGATGTGCAGCAGATCCTTGTCGATGGCAAGCCTTTCTTTGGAACGGATCCCACAATGGCACTCCGCAACCTGCCAGCAGACGCAGTTGAAAAGATACAAATCTTTGACAAGATGAGCGATCAGGCCGAGTTCACTGGATTTGACGACGGACAATCAATGAAGACCATCAACATCGTCACACGGCTCGACAGAAGAAATCAAGGTTTCGGGAAACTCAGTGCAGGCATGGGCGACGCAGGAAAGTACAATACCGGCGGCAACTTCAACTTGTTTCGCGGAGATACGCGATTATCAATCATCGGAATTTCCAACAACGTCAACCAGCAGAACTTCTCTATGCAAGACTTGCTGGGCGCGGTGGCAAATACAAATCAGCGAGGAGGATTTTCCGGTGGAGGCGGTTCGGGGAGGAGAGGCGGTGGGATGGGACCCGGAATGGGTGGTGGACCTGGAGGGAACATCGGACAGGGTGCCGCAGTCGGCGCGCTGAACAGCTTCCTAGTCGGTCAGCAAAATGGTATCTCTTCGACCAACTCATTCGGTTCCAACTACACGGACAGGTGGGGAAACAATCTCGAAGTGAACGGGAGCTACTTTTTCAACTTTACAAAGAACCAGAATGACCAGCAACTGAACCGACAATACTTCGCTTCGAACGATTCCGCCATCCAGTACGGTGAGGTCACCGACGCTGAAACTAAGAACTACAATCACCGCGTTGATATGCGCGTCGTTTATAACATTGATTCCTCCAATTCTCTCATTGTTCAACCGCGGCTGTATTTCCAAGATCACCATGCATCGTCCTTGCTCTCTGCAGTCAATACGCTCTCTTTGGCACAGGTGCTGAACCAGGCCGAGAATGACAACCAGTCGAGCACTTCGGGGAATAATCTGTCTAACCATATTATCTATAGGCATAAGTTTGGGTTACCCGGACGCACGATATCGGTTGATTTCGGAATGGGATCGAACAGCAAGCGCGGTGACGGTATTCTGAAATCATCCGCAGAGTATTTCCAAGCCACCTCGTACCTAAGTGACACGGTGGATCAACAGTCAGTATCACACTCGGATGGCTCTTCTTTCACTCCGAGACTTGTCTACACGGAACCTTTTGGAACCAACGCTCTGGTGCAGTTGACATACAATCCTTCGTTTTCAAAGAGCACGTCAGACAGCCGAAAGTACAACTACGACCCTCTGACCGGAGAGTACTCAGTTTTGGTGACTGCGTTATCCAACGTGTCTGAGAATCGGTATTCGACACAAAACGCCAGCATTGGATTCCGTTACAGGATAGGGGACAGGGATACGGCAAGGGATTTGGGGAGAGATAGGTTCATGGACAGAATCAGAAATGCGATGAGAGACGGAGGCAGGGACACAACGAGGGATTCCGGCAGGGATGGATTCATAGACAGAGTTAGAAACGCGATGAGGGACGGAGCGAGGTTTGGTGGAGGAGAGGGAGGCATTGATGGATTCAGGGATGTAGCCAGGGAGGGGGGACTGAACTTGATGGTTGATGTCGCTTATCAGGTTGCTTCATTGGAGGGCGAACAAACGTTCCCTTTCTCTCAAACAGTGAATAGAGCATTCTACAATATTCTGCCCTCTGCAATGCTGAACTACTCCATCACCGAGCGCAGCAACCTTCGCTTGAATTACAGAACTTCAACAAGGCCCCCGAGCATCAGCCAACTGCAGAATGTGGTGGACAATTCCAATCCACTCTTGTTGACGACGGGCAATCCAGACTTGAAGCAGACGTTCAATCAAACTCTCGTCACACGCTACTCGTTGACGAGTGCCGACAGAGCACGAAGCCTACTCGTGTTCTTTTCCGTTGCGTATACTGGTGACTATATCGGCAATTCAACACTTATCGCTGAGCGTGATACCATGGTGTCAAGAGGGATCCGCCTGAATAGAGGCACGCAGCTGACATTCCCTGTAAACCTTGATGGCTACTGGAACATTCGCCAATTCCTTACCTACAGTCTCCCCTTTACACTGATTCAGAGCAACCTGAATCTAATTTCTGGGTTTACGTACTCTCGGACACCTGGGCTTCTGAACGAGAATCTGAATGTCTCCAATGACTTTGCCTTTAGCGAAGGCGCAGTCGTCAGCAGCAACATCAGCGAGAATGTGGATTTCACTCTGTCCTACACGGGCAATTACAACATATCTCGAAACAGTCTCCAACCAGAATCAAACAACAACTACTTCTATCACAATGCAAGCTTGAAGCTGAACTTGATTTTCTGGGAGGGATTCGTTTTCAGGAACGAGACGAACAACACACTATATACGGGATTGAGCGGGGGATTCAATCAAAACATCGTGCTGTGGAATATCAGTCTGGGTAAGAAGCTGTTCGCCGATCAGCGCGGTGAAATACGCTTCATCCTAACTGATATTCTAAATCAAAACAAAAGCATCAATCGGACTATCACAGAGACATACGTGGAAGATACTCAGACCCAGGTCCTTGGTCGTTACCTCATGCTTGCATTCACTTACACACTGCGGTAACGATCAACTGGTTCTATTTTGGATAGCGCGGCTTAAGCATGTTTAATGACTTATTTGAATCAGGCGCCGGAGAACGGAGAGCCAGATTGAGATGCAGTTTTGCCGTGAGAGAATTGGTCGTTTGATAGCGGCAAAAACAACGGCGTTGTTTACGCACGCGTTGTCGAAGCGGCGATGGGCAAGCCGTTGGATCCCAAATACATCATCAAGATGGCAGCCAAGTTGATCGGCATAAATCACTGAACAAACACACCTATAGAAAGGAGCAAGAATGAAAACATTATTAAGCCTCTTGGCATTACTAATCGTCTTCCTGCTCGTGTCCAGCAGCATCTCGTATTCTCAGCCGATGCGGATGTCTGTGGAAGATCGCATGAAAGCTTTGAAGGACACGCTCTCGCTGACGGATGAGCAAGCAGCAAAGATCACAGAAATATACAAAGAGTCGGACGCCGAGCGTCAGAAGATCTTTGAAGAAAGTCAGGGAGACCGGACGCAGATGCGGGATGCGATGATGAAGCTCATGGAGAGTACGAACAGCAAGATTGATTCTTTGCTGACGCCAGAACAGCAAAAGAAATTCGAGGAGTATAACAAAGCGCGTCGCTCACGAATGATGGAGAGGCGTCCAGCGCCAGTGGACACAGGTGGAGTTAAGCCGCAAGAGAAAAAGGATTGACGACAATATTTATGATCCTTGTGGAGGGAGGAGCGCTCATACAGCGACGTGAGGTTCGAGTAGAAAGGTAAAAGGCTCAGATCGATCTGAGCCTTTTCCATCGCAGCTCCTCGGGTTGACGTCCCAGAGTGTGCTTCTGTGAGATGCGGTATGGCTTGTAATGAAACGCATCGCAAAGGAGAATACCAGGATCACCCAGCTCCTTCAAGCGATGGTGTTGAACGAAGTCCCACTTCAGACCGGCACTTCTTAAGCTGGGAAGGAGGGTTGCTGAGTGTACAACAACAAGAACTCCGGTAACGAACCAAACTCTAACAGCCCTTTCAATCAATAGGAAATTCTTGTAGGTGCTCATTGTAGTGGGGGTCCAGCGTGTTTTGCACCTGCAAACTCTTCTCCCAATGGTATTCTCCTTGTGGGTGCCGCGATGCTCTCAATTAGCCATTTTCGGCAAGTATAAACTGTCGAGTCATTTCAGCATCTTCATACGGTGAAGAATTGCATGCATCGCTTGCGTGCCTACCTTCGAGAATAGCCGCGGACGGGCTGTGTGGGCAAAAGGAAACCACCCAAATAGGAAGTCGAGACTTGAATCTGCCAGGCTGAAAGAATTATCTTAATGGTTGGTTCCGAGACTGTCCAGAGTTAAACCAGAACAGCATGCGTGAATCGGACGCTTGCAGGTCATGATTTTTTCTTGCAGATGAGGCATTTTCTCTTTACATTTCATAAAGTCCTGTCGAACACCGACAACCAGAAGTCCACACCGAAACCTTGAACCGATCATATCGTTCGTTGCAGAAGAACATTACCAATCAATACTAGGCATCAATGAATTGGGCGAAGAGTTAGCTCGACGACTTCAGCAGGAATATCGTCGAGAGTGACAGTCCAAGAAGTGGAGGAGGTATGACTCAATTCAAAATATCGTTCGCACTCTGCCTGCTGTCCACAGCAGTAGTTGCCGCTGCAGATGCACAGTCTTCTAACCCATATTTTGGCTGGGATGCTCACTTTGGCTCGGTTCTATGTGTTGCTTGCAATCATGACGGGACAATGCTCGCTAGCGGAGGAACCGACGGAACAGTGAGGCTATGGGATGTCGCCACAGGCACATCAAACAAGGTGTTGGTAGAGCATTCAAGCGAAGTAAGCTCGGTCTCATTCTCGCCTGACGGCACGATGCTCGTCTCAGGGGGCGGCGATAAAATAGTTAATATATGGGATGTGAGGACTGGCTCTCTTCTTCGATCGTTCTATGGACCTAGCTCAGCCGTAAAATCGGTCTGCTTTTCTCCCGATGGCAAGAAGATAGCTTCTGGAAGCTGGGATGGAACAGTGAGGATATGGGGCTTAGATACTTCTTTTTCTAGGGTGATCTCGGACGAAAACCTTGTTATCAGTTCGATCTCATTCTCACCAGATGGAAAAAAGATCCTTTCCGCCAGCTACAAAACCATAAAATGTTGGGATGTTAGCTCGGGTAATTTGCTCCTCACAGTTCAGGCACATACGGGTTACGTTTTTTCAGTCGCGGTATCGCCTGACGGGAAAAGGATTGTCTCTGGTGGCGAAGATAGCACTGTTAGAGTATGGGATGCCGGTACAGGTGATCTAATCAACACATTTCGCGGCAATACTGGAGCTGTGAACTCCGTTTGCTTCTCTCCTAATGGTGGGCAAGTTGTGTCAGGGGGCAAGGATAGAACGATAAGAATCTGGGATACTCTGACGGGAAACCTTCTTCAGACATTGTCAGGCCATTCTCAACCTGTGACCGCTATCACGTTTCTTCCTGACGGCGAAAGACTTTGTTCCACAAGCCTTGATGGAAAGGTCTCCGTTTGGGATGTCAGACAGAGTTCACTGATTCAAACGTTCCTGGGACACACTAATAGTGTAAGCTCAATTGCCCTTTCACCAGATGGAACTGTCGTTGCTTCCATCAGCAGCGACTCGTTAATTTGCCTGTGGGACCCAGGGACTGGGGCTTTGCTTAAGAGGTTGACCGGGCATTCGGCCGTCGTGAAGTCCATTGCCTTTTCGCCAGACGGCAAATTGCTCACATCTGGAAGCGATGATGAAACCGTGAGACTATGGGACGTATCTACAGGATTGCTGTTGCGTACAATGACGGGGCACAATGGCAGCGTGTATTCTGTTGCCTTCTCTCCGGACGGGACGAAGATTGCCTCAGGTGGTTACGATAGCAGATTGAGGTTGTGGGACGTTAGCGGAGGCTCTTTGCTAAGGACAATCACTTTTCCCGGATTTCTCGGCTTGATATTCTCGGTTGCATTTTCTCCTGACGGAACCAAGATCGCATACGCAAGCAGCGACGGAACAACAAAGCTACTGGAGTCAACAACTGGATCCCTGATTAGGTCGTTTGGCTCGTCGTCTGGCTTTGGTGTGAGTACACACGTAGTATCAGTGGTATTCTCGCCCGACGGGCGGAAAATCGGCACCATCGAAATTTACCTGCCTGGACTTGTTAACTACAGAAGTGTATGGATTTGGGATGTGAGCAATCACTTCTTCTCTCGGGAGGAATTTTGGTCGTCCAAAGCAAGTTCAATCGCTTTTTTGCCCGACGGAGAGAAACTCGCAGTTGGAAACTGCTCTGGGAAAATTGAAGTCTACGATGTTAGCAGAGTGTTCTGGGAATTGGTCTCCCAGCTCTGGTTTGGTCACGGCTATCCGAATTCCATTTGCATTGCCCCGAAGGGAAAGATCATTTCAGGCGGTTGGGGATACAAGAACATAAGGATATATGATATTCCGAACTGGATTTACCTGATTACCGATGCACTGCAGTTCTCTGCCGTTCGGAATGGCCCGTTGCCCGCCAGTCAAACCATTGCGATCAAGAACAGCGGTATCGGAGAGTTGGATTGGGGCGTTAGCTGTGATGCCGACTGGCTGCAGGTGGAACCCACAGTTGGAAAGGGAAGGGGAACGGTCACAGTCAGCGTTAATACAACAAACATGGATCCCAGAAGTTATTCGGCCAACATAACCGTGATTGCGCCAGGTATCTATGGTACTCTTCCAGAAGTGCACGTTGATTATAATATTCTTCCCGACTATTCCCTGACCCAGAATTACCCCAACCCATTTCAGTCATACACATGGTTGAGATATTCGTTGCCTGAAGATGCCTTTGTTAGCTTGAAGATCTACAATTGCCTCGGCGAGGAGGTGCAAACGCTGGTTAGTGCCAAAGCGCCTTCAGGAACCCATCAGGTGCTTTGGGTACCCCATAACCTTCCCAGCGGTGTGTATTTTCTCAGACTGAGGACAGATAGATACACCGAAATTAAGAAGATGCTCTACTTCAGCGGCGGTAAGAAGCCTCCTCTGCCTTGCTGTCCTCTGTGATAAACATCCTCGACAATCGGGGAGATCATGGATAGAAGCGGTTCCTGGTCACGATCTAGGTCACTAGAAGCATTCGACGAGCATGAGATCAATGCCAAAGGTGTTCTTGGCACCAGAATCATGAAGAAAGAGAAGGGGTTGAATTTGGAGAACAAGGTTCACAAGGGAAGCATAATCCTATTTGTTTGGTTACCTGCCATCCAATCTCGGAAATATTGGCAACCCCTTTCTTCGGCTTGAATAATCCACGACTGACGAATGCTTCAGGGGGGCACAAAGAAGGAGCTTCCGAACTATGTTGATTAGCAGTGTCTTCAGAGTTGACGAATCTCTCACTCCACATCAGTTAGGAGGCAACCAAATTACATACGGCTCTTGACATTTCCAAGAAAATTTTTTATATTAATTCGGGGAGGGAGTTCACATCTTATACGACTACTCAGCCATGCTCAAAGAGTGGCCTAGTTCCGACGCTTCACGAGGGAACGTTCCCCGATGACATCGCGTTTCTGAGCGAACCTGATCATTTTGCGTAGCGGCACTTGAGTGGTTACCATCTTCTAATCAATTCAATTCAGGACAGTTTTTCTCAAAGGTCAAGTAGCCAATCTAACCTCTTGAAATCTGTGAATGGTAATCTTGGCGCATTCTCTGCAGGCCTCCAATTCGTTATCCTTGGCCGTGCTTCTCTTTGACTCGAGCGTGAGAAATCATTGGGGAAGTGTGACTCGCTCAATTTCTGTTGTGTCACTTGGGAATCGGAAGAAAAACTCTCGCCTTCACGCGAACACTTTTGTGCATGCGGTATGGAACAATATCGCAAATCGAACCGCACACTGTGTGACACTAATCAAATATCACCTCGTGTGGATCAGGAAATACCGCACGCCAGTTGGTGCAGCATCTGAAGGGGATGAGTTCGCGCAGGCTGATGAGAGAAGGCCTTGAGCAGGAGGATCTGGGGTTGACATATCTGGCCTCGACCCTACTTCGTCGCTACACGGGAAATGTGTCAGACGAAGTTGTGATGAAGTACATCGAGCTACAGGAGGTTGGGACTCCCGACTCAGAGTTCAAGATTGAAGGTTTGCCACAATAGATTTGGAATCTATGTCAAAGCTATCGCCTACAGGCGATGGTAGTCTACTTAAACCAGAAGGAGGAATTCGACATGAAACAACTGAAGAGGTTGATAGCGCGGATTCTGCTGTTGGTAGTTGCATTGTCGTCCCCACTTTGGTCGGGGACGACAGGGAAGATCGCTGGCACTATAACCGACAAGGCAACCCGTGAGCCTTTGCCCGGGGCTAATGTCATTGTTGTTGGAACAACATTAGGTGCTGCAACAGACGTGAATGGTCATTATACCATTCTGGAGGTCCCGCCAGGAGCTCACGACATTCAAGTGTCCATGGTCGGATATAGAAAAGTCACTGTCAGCGATATCCGGGTTTACATTGATCAAACTGCGCGCGTTGATATTGCTCTGGAATCGCAGGCGATCGAAGTAGGCGAAGTTGTTGTCGAAGCAGAAAAAAGACTTATCAGGCCAGATGTGGCCACCAGCGTGGTTGCTGTTTCCGGAGAGGAGATCAGAACTCTGCCTGTTGCCAACGTGACGGATATAATGGGAATGCAGGCGGGAATTAACAACAATCAAATTCGTGGAGTTGGTCTAGATCAGGCACTCTTCATGGTGGACGGTGTCACAATGAGGGATCCACGAAACAATCAGGCCCTGACGAAAGTGGCGCTGAGCACCATACGGGAAGTTTCCGTAGAACGCGGCGGCTTCAACGCGGAATACGGTCAGGTTCAATCCGGTATCGTCAACGTCGTCACGAATGAGGGAAAGGCGAAAGGTTATACGGGACGCTTCAACGTAAGAATAACACCACCGGCGGCGAAATATTTTCGAGGCTCCGACATGCCGGATGTCACTGATCCAACCTCCTATTGGTTGCGACCCTATTTTGATCCTGCCGTTTGTTGGACAGGCACGACCAGTGGTGCGTGGGACGCGTACACCCAGTCCAAGTATCTTGCCTTTGAGGGGTGGAACGCCGTCTCACAGAAGTTGTGTTCGGACAGTGACCCAACCAACGATCTGACCCCGCTCGGAGCCCAAAGAGTGTTCGAGTACTACACGAGGAAAAAACAGATCAACAACCAGCCGGATTACGTGCTTGATGGCGGGTTTGGTGGACCAGTACCCATTATTTCCGAGCAGCTTGGGAACCTCCGGTTCTTTGCCTCCTACCGCGGTGAGAGAGATATGTTGCTGTTCCCGACGACGAGACCAGATTACAGGGATTACGACGCAAGACTGGTCATGACTTCCGATGTTAGTAATACGATGAGACTTCGTGTTTCAGGGTTGCGCGGCAATGTGAGCACATTGGCGGGCAACCGTACTACTGATCGAAACTACTATCAGTATCCAAGCGACTTCGCGGGCACTTCCTTCGGTACCGGAGGATACGCTCTTATAAATATGTTTGGCGACTGGACTTTCAGTTTGACGGATATTCAGCACAGTGCGTTGTCCTCGAAACTTACCCAGATGTTAAGCGAGAAGACGTACTATGAAGTCTCCGTGGAGTACATACGACGGCACTATGATACCCGCGCTCCGGGATTGCGAGACACCTCGCAAAAAGTGGAAGTCATTCCCGGCTTTTATCAGACTTCTACACCATACGGTGTTTACTATAATATAGACGGGATCGTCGGAGGAATTAATGAAGGTAATCAGGAAGCATTGGCAAGAGACAATTCCACAGTGAGTTCGACCACAATCAAAGCTGACCTCTCTAGCCAGGTCAACTTTAGCAACCTGGTAAAAACGGGAGTAGAATTCGTTTACAATGATCTTGACCTGAACTACGGTTTCATCCAAATGCAGACAGGAGGTGTTCAGTATGCCAATCGTGTGATCATGCATGATTATCCGATTAGAGCTGCCGCTTATGTTCAGGACAAATTGGAGACACAAGGATTCATCCTGAACGCGGGAGTGCGCTTAGACTACAGTAACTCTCGGACGGATTGGTGGGCTCTTAATACCTTCAATCCGTTGCTGTATTCGTTCAAGTATTCAGATACGACAACAATTGTGATGACATCCGCCGAGGGCCAATGGCAGCTTAGCCCCCGGTTGGGTATTTCTCATCCGATTACCGAGAATTCAAAACTATACTTCAACTATGGACATTTCAAACAAATGCCGCAATATGAATCTGCTTATCGGTTTGACAGGTCCTCAGGGAATGCGCTCGAACGGATTGGGGATCCCAATATTGTTCTCGCCAAAACCGTTTCATACGAATTGGGGTACGATCACCAACTATTCGATGGTCAACTACTTGTTCAGCTCGCGGCGTTTTACCGCGACATCAGCAATCAGCAGAATACGACCACCTACACTACACGTGAGGGAACTGCTTATACCGTAACGACCAGCACAGCTTATTCGGATATACGCGGATTTGAACTCACTCTGCAGAAATCTGCAGGACGCTGGTTCTATGGTTTTCTGAATTACACGTACCAGGCAACGTCGAGTGGTAACTTCGGTGAGAATTACATTTTCGAGGACCCGAAGAGACAGGCGGATTATGATGAGAACACGGTCAACACTTATCAGGTTCGTTCTGTTCCGGCACCGTTTGCCAGAGCCAATCTCAATTTTTCTACCCCACCGGATTTTGGTCCAACATGGTTAGGGCACAATTTCCTGGGCGAGTGGATGGCAAACCTGTTGCTGCGGTGGAATGCAGGTGGATGGACTACCTATAATCCGAACAATGCCGGTACGCTGAATATTACCAACAATACCAGCAATAAAATTCAGAACAACGTACAGTTTGTGGATTATTTTGATGCAACGCTGCGTGTGAGTAAAACCATTACGCTCAAGCCCGTCACCATTCAAATCTTTGCCGACGTTTCCAATCTTTTCAACACTAAGCGTCTGAATAACACTGGTGATCGTGACTACAGGCTGTCCCTGCATCTACCGAAGAGTGAGGCGTACAATAATATACCTGGGAACGATAAATTAGGCGATTACCGCGAGCCGGGTGCTGAATGGCAACCTATGGAAAGCTCGTTCGATTTCAACCATGCCCCTTCAAGCACCCGGGCATGGTATTATGATGCAAGCACAGGGACATATTGGCAATACACAAATGATCCGTCCATTCCCAGCATCAGGGACAGATGGTCGCAGGTAGATCAAGCGAAACTCGATCAGGCGCTGAAGGACAAAGCATACATCAACATGCCGAATCCTTCCACCTATTGGTTCCTGAATCCTCGAAATATCACATACGGTCTTAGCGTTTCTTTTGATTTAGACTAACAATCGACAGCCAAGAACAAGAACGGACATTGACGATGAAAATTAAGAACAGAACAATTCGAGTTGTGTTGCTGGCGGTTGGCTCTATGATTATCGCCGGCGGCTTTCAACACGCATCTGCTCAGGATCTACGATGGATGCGTGTAGGGCAATTGCAATCTTTCTTCAATGACTATAGCAACGAATGTGAGCTTGAACCTGCCGGGACTGGATCAATAAACTTCTTTGGGTGGCCCGCACAGTACGGCGACAACCAGTACACCATGCGCGCCAAGGGAATATGGATTGGCGCGGCGAATTTCTTTGACCCGGTGGAGAAAAAGACGAAGTCCGTAAAAGTCATTGGGTCGGGGCCTCGCTACGACGTGGCAAATCAGCCTCTGGAATTCTTCTCGAGGACCATTAAGTTGATAGCACGTAAAGAACCTCCTACAGTAGTCGTTGACAATCAACAAGGGTCATCGAACACACTGTACGACGCTCCGGATGAAGTTGACCCAAGTCTGCCGTGCGATAGAATGATCGTCAATCAGTACAACACTTCTATGGGCGTTTCAGTGACGAAGAAAATACTTGCGTTCACCCAGCAGAACCACAACAATTATTTTATCATCGACTATGTGTTTAAGAACACCGGCATTTACAACACTGCAGGTAATACATACACACAAGCCATTACAAACTTCTATGTTTACTTTAACTACCGTGTTGCATTTAATGGTGTTACAACTACTGGTTCGAACTCAACGTGGGGTAGTTTTGATTCTGAGTGGGATAATGGCACAGCGTACGACGATTTCGGTCCACCATACAGAGAGCGTCCTGATAGTCTCAGAGGCTTCTACGCGTTTTATACGCCCGTAAAAAGCGGTTATGGACAGCGTAATCCTGTGATAGCTCTGGGATATGATTGGGATTGGGGTTGTCCGAAACACACTGGCGGCGGAAAGAACCTGGATGGACTTCTCGGCGCAGCCAAATTTATGGGCTGTATTACACTGCTTGCCTCAAAAGGCCCAGGAAGCCTGTTCAATGTTGATGACTATAGCGAACCGTCAACGGTCAATTACTTCAGCCCCGACGGAAGTACGTGTACAAATCCCCAAAGCCAATATGATGAAAATGCCATGGGGCTTCGCTGGGCAGAGATGACGGAAGGACACCTTACACAGTCCATGTGGCAAGCAATGGGGGATGGGACATATACTTCAGATTGGGAGTCTCAGCATAACGGGAAGGGGGGAGAAATGGGACAAGGATACGGACCGTATGCGTTGGCCCCTGGCGATAGTATCCATATCGTTTTTGCCGAAGGTGTCAGTGGCTTAAGCTGGGAATTATGTCGATCGATCGGCGCTAATTGGTATGCCTACTTTGCAGGTACTGGAACGCCGCCATTGATCAAACCCGATGGTAGTACAGCAAGCACTGCCGCACTGTATACGAAAGCGTGGGTGTGGACGGGGAAGGATTCGATCCTTCAAACCTATCGGAACGCGCGCTCGAACTTCAGATCCGGATTCAATATTCCAAAGGCGCCGCCAGCGCCAAGTCAGTTCACAGTAGCGTCGGGAGGTGACAAGATTGCATTAGCGTGGGCCGATAATGCCGCTGGCTCGCCGCACTTTGGCGGGTACGTGATCTACAGGTCCGAGGGACTTGTCAAGGATTACCGGGCCGTCTACGAAAAAGTCTTTGAATGTAATGCCTCAAACGTAGTCCACTCCTGGGATGACATTACAGCCGTGCGCGGCTTCAACTACTATTACTACATCCAGTCGAAGGATGACGGGACACAAAATGATGTCAAGCCGGGTACTCCGTTGTACAGCAGCCTATTTTTGACAATGACAACAGTGCCTGCCCATCTCTTAAGACCGAGTGGTAATCTGTTGGGTGAGGTGCGCGTAGTCCCGAACCCATACGATATCCGATCTCGGAAATGGCAGTTCGGTGAAGTAGGACCCTACGACAGGATCATGTTTTATGGAATCCCACCGAAATGTAGACTGAAAATTTTCTCTGAAGACGGCGCATTGATATGGGAAACGTTACACACCAACGGCTCGGGTGATGAAGCTTGGGATTCCAAGACCTCTTCAAACCAAATTGTCGTCAGCGGTATTTATATACTGTATGTGGAGGTGACTGAAGATACGTATGCGACGGAAGATAAAATTGCCAAGTATGACATTTTTGATGAAAACTTAAAGCTCATATATCCTAAAGACGCTTTGATGTTCCGTGCGGGAGAGAAGGTCTTCAACGCGGGCCAATCCACTTTTCGAAAGTTTGTCGTGATAAGGTAAGGAGTTGTTCAATGAAAAAGATAACAGCTATAATAATCGTTGGTATTTTGATGGGAATCCTGTTGTTCGCGAGCGGGAATGCCCAAGAAAATCAGAAATTAGCACAAACCAGTTTTAAATTTTTGAGTGTGGTATCGGACGCGCGCGCTGCTGCCATGGCAGATGCAGTGACCAGTCTGCAGATCGGTTCCAGCGCGTTATTTTTCAACCCTGCGGGAATGTCTGGGATGGACAATTTTATCGATATAACGGCCAGCAATAACAAATGGATAGCCGATATTAAACACTACACATTTAGTATGGCTATCAATCCAGCAAAAGGCAATTATGGGGTGCTGGGTTTTAGTTTACAGTATGTGGATTATGGAAACTTTATCGGTACGCGCGTGAGTACAGATCCGCTTAGTCTCAAAGCGTATGATGATGTCGGCATATTTAAATTGTATGCATTAGCATTCGGAGTCGGGTATGCCAAAAGTATCTCTGATCAATTTAGTGTCGGAGGGCAGATACGCTGGGCGCGGCAAGATCTGGGAGAAAGTGTCATTCCTAACCAGTTCCAAAAGATTCCGATTTATGATCCGAATGATACAACCCACACAACGATCATTGGTTATGCTGATTCGGCAGTTACCGCGACTAATAAGTTGAATCCGCTGGTTTTTGATTTCGGGACACAGTTCAAGACAGGTATTAAGAGCCTGGTGTTTGGGATGTCCGTGAGAAATTTTTCCAAAGAAATTCAATATGTCTATGAACAATTTCAACTGCCCTTGGTGTTCACACTCGGGATATCAATGAATCTCATGGATCTGATCGGGGAAGTCCCGTTGAATCAGTCGTTGTACATGAGCATTGATGCAAGTCATTACCGGGACCATCCTGAACAGTTAAAAATAGGAGTGGAATACAAGGTGATGAATATGCTTGCCTTGCGTGGCGGGTTTGTCACAAATAGTGATGAAAGTAGCGGGTTATCATTCGGAGTCGGGGTCTCCCAATTTGGCTTTGCTTTTGATTACTCGTATACTTCGAATAGAGTGTTCAACAATATTCAACGAATGACTGCCCGTTTTTCATATTGAAATGATGGAGGAATAAGATTATGAAAGCTCAACGTTTTTCTATTATTGCACTCTTTATGATTGTGTCGTTAACAACACTTATCCTTGGGTGTAAATATGATGTCGCGGAGCCTCTGTGGGATAAGCCCTATGGAGCAGCAACGACGGCTACAATCTCTTCTATCGAACCAGCACAAGCGCCGCCGGGAGTGAACTTCATTACCATTCATGGGACGAATTTCACCGGCGCAATAGATACCGCGGTAGTTCGTAATGAGTATGTAGATACGACCATTGTCTATAATGGGGTTTATTTTGATAATGTGCAAGCAGAAGTTATTGAATACTCCTCGACCTCCATCAAGGTGCTTAGGCCCAATCTGGCAACCGATTCCTGTACAGTGAAAGTGGTTCCGAGCCATGCGCTTGTCGCAGCAAGATTCGGCCCGTACAAAATCACTTCTGTCGTGCAGCGATACGGTTCCTTCTTGGATAATCTGCCATTGAGCGTCGTTGCTGTTGACAATGCAGAAAATCTGTATGTCGTCGAAACAGACAGTCGGAATGTTTTCAAAGTCACCCCGGCTGGTCAGAAAACCCTCTTGGGAGTGGCTACGCGGGCGCCGACGGATGCAAGAGTTGGCCCCGACGGCAGACTCTATATGCCCGGAAATAACAGATCAATAGACGTGGTGGATCCTTCAACTGGACAAGTAGGAAGATGGACCCAACTTCCCTCCGGCAGAGTTGTCAAGTTTTGCGACTTTGACGCCAGTGGGTATTTCTACGCTGCCGGCACAAGGAGCCAGCTGGTGGTTGTCGCCCCCAATCTCACTGCCACATCAACCGGTTTGTACGCCTCCGACGACGTTCTTGGCGTGCGCGTATATAACGGGTACCTTTACCTGGCGGTGAAAGCAGCCGCTGGGCAACTCCCTCCGTTGCCATTTGGCGCCATTCGATTGGTGCAAACGGCACTCTCGGAGCCAAACAGTTGGTGTTAAATCTGGACGCAACGGAATTCGCCTCACGCACCATAACAGCCTTTGCGTTTTCCTCAAGTGGAATCATGTACATTGCAACCGATTCCCCGTACCCAATTCTGATGGTTGACCCAGCTACCTTGCAGGTGGATATTCTCTACAAAAGTATTCTGCCGCCATATTGTAAGCATTTCTGCTGGGGCAAGGCAAATTATCTCTATATGATAAGCGGCAACACATCTCCTGCACAGGAGTGGAACGTCTATCGGATTGATGTGGGAATCACAAGTGGCGGTCAGTAAAGATGGTTGGTTTTTCAGCCATTCCGATGAATTGGAAGAAGCACGTCGTGGATTGGAATGGTTTCTCGGAGATGAGGACACAGCATTGAATAGAAAATCGGGTCGGTCATAGGTTTTTCGCGACCGACCCTTTTTGTTGTTTGATTCTTTCTCGCGCGGCTACAGCCCTCGTGGATTTACATTGGATGTTCAATCCGTCTGTCTACCCTGGAGGCCTTCGCGCATTTGGTTGACCAGACGCAGCAGCCCACATGTCATCGGCAACAACAAAGTATCGGAAAACTGATCATGAAAGCGAACTCGAGACTATCCAGGCTCTTTTTCCCTCTCATCGGACTGGGAGCGCTGATTTGGTACCTTGTCCGGGTGATTCCTAAACCAAGTCGCGCCACATACCCCTGCCAGCGCGCTGCATTTCCCATCGCTTCCGGTTTTGTCATTTATCTGCTCGGTCTGATAACATCCGCGTTTGCTTTGAATAAGGCAAAGAAGCATTGGAGAGGTGATCATCATTGGGCGGTGATGGCATTTTTGATTGTAGCGGCCGTCAGTGGATTCGTTACCTTCCAAGGAGATGCACCATATATCTATGCGAGTTATCAGTCTATCTTAGAAGGTGCAAATGAACCAATTGGAGTGGGAAAAGGGATCTTTCCCGGCCGCGTCGTCTGGGTTCACGATTCGACTGCAGTTGATCAACAGTGTAAAAACTCGAGCGGTGATTACTGGTGGCAGGATGATAACACCAATCAGACAGTCGTCAACAGCATGGTCTCGAAGGCATTAAGGACACTGATCGGCAAGGCATCGGACGCTGAGACATGGGATGCCATCTTCAGATACCATAATCAGACGCACGGGAGGGGCGATGTCGGATATACTGCGGGGGAAAAAATCGTCATCAAGATCAATCTGAATACCGGAAGTTCCGGGAGTTCCTACAACAGAGTGGACTATCGGACAGTCGATACTTCACCACAAATCGTGTATGCGATTCTGGATCAACTTGTGCATAACGCAGGCGTTGCCCAAGCAGATATTGGCTTTGGTGATCCGGGCAGAAATGTTGATAATATATTCTGGAACAAGTTTCATCAGATTTTCCCGGATGTGAAGTACTGGGGCAATGGTAATGGCCGGACACCGATCGTGCGATCCAGTAATCCTGCGTTTATGAACAGTGATGGCACAATGCGAAATTATCTGCCTACGTGCTATTTGGAAGCATCGTATATGATCAACATTCCCGTGCTGAAGCAGCATCACCGGGCAGGCATTTCATTGACAAGTAAGAACCACTTTGGAACATTTGTGCCCTTTCTTGGGGACGCCTTCCCTCTCCATTACAGCTTGCCGTGTACACAAGGAGATGGAAATGTTGATAACGGAGGGTATGGAAAATACCGGATCTTTGTAGACTTCATCGGACACAAAGATCTTGGAGGCAAGACGATTCTGTACCTCATTGATGGATTATGGAGTTCGACAAATTACGGTGATCCACCTTGGAAGTGGAGAATGGCGCCGTTCAACAATAGCTATCCTGCGTCAATTTTCGCGTCTCAAGATCCTGTCGCTATAGAATCTGTTGGTTTCGACTTTCTCTACGATGAGTTCTATGTTGGTAATCCGAGCCATAATGCTTTTCCGCATTATTCCGGCGTTGATGATTTTCTGCACCAGGCAGCCGATTCCGTAAATTGGCCAGCCGGCATCCGGTACGATCCCGAAGATGACGGTACGTATCTCCCCAGAAGTATGGGTGTGCATGAGCACTGGAACAACGCAGGCGACAAGAAGTATTCCCGCAATCTCGGCACGGGTGCAGGAATTGAGCTGGTCAAACTCCAGGGTGTGACATCCGTGAAGGAGGCTGCTTCGCCGAAGCGGGAAGCCTCTTTTCTTCTTGAAGCCAACTATCCGAATCCCTTCAATCCGTCTACAACACTCCGGTACCATCTGCCGCAAGCCGCGCACGTGGAGCTGTCCATCTTCAACGCTCAAGGCATACGCGTTCAGACCCTTGTTCGGGCTTACCAGAGTGGGGGCGATTACGATGTCCAGTGGGATGGCCGCGTTGACGGCAGAATTGCGACATCCGGTGTTTATTTCGCTAAGTTCTATGCCGAGGGAAGCCACGGTACCTACGCGCAGGTTCGGACGATGCTCCTTCTCAAGTGACGGTCGCAAGGCAAAATCGCTTGGGTAATGACTGATAGAAGGATAAACCATCTAAGGAGAAAAGCATGTCAAATAGCTTGAGAGTCTTGCTTCTAGTGGCTTGCGTCCCAGTTGTGTGGACGACCCAAAACCATTCCAAGGAGATGTCAATTGGCCAGCAGCAAGCCATTGAACGGGCCATTGCTGACGTTCATGCCAAGATGAAACAGGCAGCCGAACAGCGAGACGTTGAAGCCCTCTACCAGTACGTCTTGGAAATGGATAAAGGCGTGATCATTGAAGACGGCCGCATTCGTTGGACTCGTCAGGAAGCGTTGAACTCGACCAAGCAAGGCATGCAAGGTGTGAAGAACTTATCATACACATACACTCAGAAATATGTCACCGTGATTTCCCCGACTGTGGCTCTCTGGGTGGGAGAGGGCACCACCTCGGCAACGCCTGAAGATGGTCGCCAGATCTCCGTCCCCTTCGCGGAGACCATTGTTTTTGTACAGAAAGAGGGGAAGTGGAAGGTGCTTCACGCACATCGATCCGTTCCCAATCGCTGATTCGGATCTTCAGTGGAGACTGCGATATGGCACACATTAGTTTCGATGACAAGTCGAGACAGCCTGACGATGCGGTCTTGGGCGAGGCCTTAGGACGAGCCAAGAACCTCTGGGATGATCTCGTCCATCACATCACTCAAGAATACGAACTAGTAACGCAGGAATGGGGATTCTACAAGGCGTGGTCCCTCCGGCTCAAACACAAGAAGCGTACGATAGTCTATTTGATACCCCAGAATGGATATTTTCTCTGCGCGTTTGTATTTGGCGAAAAGGCTACAGAACAGGCTCGCCATGCAGAGTTGCCGCAAGATGTCTTGAAGACCATTGATGAGGCGAGAGTCTATGCAGAGGGCCGCGGATTTCGCCTGGAGGTCAAGAAGAAACAGGACCTCAAGGCCATCGAAGAATTGGTTTCTATCAAGATGGCAAACTGAGTTGTTCAACCGCGGTTCATCTTCACTTGTGCTCTCGTCAATGAAAAACACGCTCAAATGAAATTGTATCACTATTCTTGTCAACTCATCGCGGCGGGCGTCTCACTATTTCTTCTTAATAACTTCCAAGCGCTCTCTCAACAAGCCCCCGTGCAGAATGATCCGGTGCTGGCTCCCGATGTTTCAGTGCCGCCTGTCATTGATGGAACCGGAGATGATCTATGCTGGCAGAATGTACCGTGGCAAGGTATTGGTCAGGTGTGGATTCCCTATGGTGCAATTGCAGACTCTAGTGATTACTCGGGACGATATAAAGTCGCTTGGTCTTCAACGACGAATCTGCTGTATTTTCTCGTCGAAATCACGGACGATGTGTTTGTGGATGGGTTTGTTCCCGGTGTGACCAGCGATATTTACAATTTCGATATAGTGGAAGTCTTTATTGATGAAGATAAGTCCGGCGGTCTGCATGTGTTTGATGGCACCGGCGCTGTTGGGCGTGAGTGGGGGACCAATGCGGAGAACGCCTTTGCTTATCACATCTATGCGGCTTTCCCTTCAGACGGACAGGTTACAAGGAACTGTCACGTCGGCGATCTGGGTGGGACAAGTCGGTCCGACGTCAGGAGTATGAATTATGCCTCTCATTTCCCGGCATTCGCGTTACGGAAGACCGGAAACAAGGCTGTATGGGAGTTTTCTTTGATCGTGTACAACGATACGTACGAAGACACAAACAAAGATGCTGCCAGGGTGCAGTTGACTTCCGGCAAAGAGTTGGGTCTGTCATTAGCTTATTGCGACAATGACGATCCTAATGAGGACCCAAAGGTACGGGACAATATGTTCGGCTCAGTCTGGGAACCGAGCCCTGGTAACCTGCATTGGATGAACGCCGATTATTTTGGCAAGGTCAAACTGGTTTCCGGCAACAGATAGCATATCAAAGATGTTGATCCAACCTTGAGACTTCACCAATGAGTTTCCTATCAATTGCTGGTTTATCGTTGTTAGTGCTTCTCAGATTTCACCTGCACTCTTATTCGGCAGTAGAAACCGACTATGTAGTAAGCAGTCCCGACAAAAAGGTGTCTGTGTACTTCTGGATGTCCAATGATAAGAATGCCTGTTACCGGGTGGGATTCTCTGACACAATCATCCTTCAGCAGTCACGGTTGGGAATAGTCCGCGAGGATCAAGATTTCTCAAAAAACCTCTCCCTTGAGTCTGCATCAGGTATTAAGACCATCAAATCCGAGTATGAATTGTTAGGGCGTAAGTGTTCTTATACGGGCAACAGACGAATCTTCCATCTGAAGAATTCTTCCGGCAGAAAGATGGACATTATTTTCCAGGTCTCGAATGATGGAGTTGCCTTTCGATACTCTTTTCCTGACAAGGTTGGAGAGACCAAAAGAATTGTAGAAGAGGTTAGCTCATTTCATTTTCTCTCCGGCACAAAAGCCTGGATTCAACCCATGGCAGATGCGAAAACAGGATGGTGTAATGTCCAACCTTCGTACGAGGAACATTACAAGCAGGGTGTTGACATAGAGAGACTTCCCTTCAACAAGGCCGGATGGGTGTTCCCTGCTCTGTTTAACTTCGATAAATACTGGATGCTCATCACGGAGACAGCGCCTAACAGGAATTATTGTGGCTGCCGCTTAAGACACGATTCGACCAGCCGCGAGTTTTTCATTGGATTTCCACAGGAACCAGAAATCTTTCCCGGCGGTTCCTTGACCCCGCAGTCAACGTTACCCTGGTACACCCCTTGGAGAATCATTACGATCGGGAATAGTCTGAAACCAATTGTCGAATCGAAGTTAGCAACGGATCTGGCCGATCCTGTCAGACTGCAAGATATTTCATTTGTCAAACCAGGAAAAGCGTCCTGGAGTTGGGCTTTGCTGAAGGATGGTTCTGTCGTCTACGATGTGCAGAAACGTTTTGTTGATCTTGCTGCTGACATGAAATGGGAATATTGTCTGATTGACGTGAACTGGGATACTCAAATAGGTTATGACAAGATTAGAGAACTTGCTGAATACGCTCGCACCAAACAAGCCGGACTGATCTTGTGGTATAATTCTTCCGGTGACTGGAATACGACTACGTACCATCCAAAGAGCAAACTCTTGACGCATGAAGATCGGGTTCGAGAATTTAGCCGACTGAGGGAAATGGGCATCAAAGGCATCAAGGTAGATTTCTTCGGCGGCGACGGGCAGTCTATGATGGCGTACTATCAGAATATCTTTGAAGATGCGGCCGAGTTTGGTCTGTTGGTGAATTGCCACGGGGCGACCATACCACGGGGGTGGCATCGAACTTATCCTAATTTGCTGACGATGGAGGCGGTTCGAGGGTTTGAGTTTGTGACGTTTGAACAAATCAATGCGGATCTTGAAGCAAATCACTCGTGTGTGTTGCCCTTCACACGAAATGTTTTCGACCCGATGGATTTCACGCCTGTTTGTTTTTCCGAAGTACCCGGCATCAAGCGAGTCACAACAAATGGTTTTGAACTGGCACTGTCGGTGATTTTCTGGTCAGGCATACAACACTTTGTCGAAACTCCTGATGGTATGGCAGCGGTTCCGGCGTACGTTAGGGACTTCCTGAGAGAGCTTCCTTCGCAGTGGGATGATTCTCGCTTTGTTGAGGGATTTCCAGGAAAGCTCGTGGTTCTTGCCCGGAGATTTGAGGAAACATGGTATGTAACAGGTATTAACGGTGAGGCAATTGAAAAACACTTGAATCTTGAACTTCCATTTCTCGCAAACGTACGAACTGGGAGGTTGATATCTGACGGCGCGGATAATCGTTCGTTCAACATACAGACGATCAGCTTCACGCCAGGAAAACCGCTGGATGTGAAGCTCAAAGGGAACGGAGGATTTGTCATAACATTTGGAAATTGAGTTGCAGGATTTCCAGTCCCGCCGAGTCTAGCCGCGATTTGAACGAAAGGCTCGAAATATGGAAAAGAATCACTGATAAATAGCATTCATGTGTGTCGTCTTTATCTTAAATAACCGATTTTCTTGCGCTCACGAGAAACAGACCGATGGCGTTCTTTTGGGGATCAAGAGGCAAAAAAAAGAAACCGATCCTCGATGGATGAAGATTCAGGTGCACCGAGGATATTGTCCGCGTCATAGCGACGCCGGAGAAATCCTTCTCGACCTGCGCGAGTAGAATATAGAACGCTGGGTGTAGAGTTTTCTTAGCATCACTGTCTTGATCCTATGTCGTACCACCAGTATTTTCCAACTGCGTAGAACACAAACTTCCACTTGTTAAGGAGAAAAACGTATCATGGAATTCCTGGGTTTAATTGACTGGTTCATTGTTGGACTGTATTTCTTGATCATTGCTGGCATCTCAGCTTGGTCCATCAGAAAGAAGAAAGAGTCACCGAGCAGCTACTTCTTGGCGAATAGAAATCTGGGCTGGTTTGTCATCGGCGCCTCGATACTTGCCTCGAATGTCGGTTCGGAACATATCGTTGGCCTTGCCGGCACAGCAGCGAAATCCGGTCTGGCCATGGGACACTACGAACTTCACTCCTGGATCGTGCTGATCCTGGGCTGGGTCTTTGTCCCGTTCTACATGCGCAGCCGGGTCTTTACGATGCCGGAATTCTTGGAGAGGCGGTACAATAGTAAGGCGCGATGGCTTCTCTCGATTGTGCAGCTACTGAGCTACATTATCGCGAAAGTCTCCGTCACAATCTACGCGGGTGCAGTCGTGTTCAACGTATTCCTGGGAATAGACTTTTGGAGCGGTGCCATTCTCCTGATCGTCATCACCGGACTCTACACAGTTTTTGGTGGACTTCATGCGGTCATGTACACTGAGGCCCTGCAAGCAATCGTCCTCCTCTCTGGTTCAATCATTCTTACAATCACCGGACTCGTGAAAATCGGCGGCTGGGATAACTTGTCTAGTCTCGTTACGAAAGACCATCTGAACATGTTCTTGCCGCTTTCCGACCCGGATTTTCCGTGGGCAGGTATTCTCTTTGCATCTCCCATCGTCGGCTTGTGGTACTGGTGCACCGATCAGCATATCGTGCAACGGTGCCTGGCAGCGCGCAACGAGAGGCAAGCCCGGCGAGGAACGTTATTCGCTTCGTACCTCAAACTCTTGCCATTCTTTATCTTCATGATCCCTGGACTCATTGCGTATGCCCTCGCGAGCACGGGCAAAATCCAACTACCGCAATCCGATCAAGCTTTTCCGACGCTCGTCAAGGCACTATTGCCGGTAGGTCTGAGAGGTATCCTGGCGGGCGGGGTTCTTGCCGCGCTCATGAGTTCTCTTGCCGCAGTCTACAATGCGTGTTCGACGCTGTTCACAATGGATATCTATCAAAAAATAAAACCCCACACGACTGAAAAAGAATTGGTCAAGGTGGGACGCATTACGACTGCGACTGTTGTTGTTCTGGGTATGGTCTGGATTCCGCTGATGAAAGGAATCTCCGACATCCTCTACCAATATCTGCAGAGTGTCCAATCGTACCTTGCACCGCCGATCGCTGCGGCGTTTCTGCTTGGCGTCTTCTCCAAGCGTATCAATGGAAGAGGAGCATTCACGGCGATGGCGGTTGGCTCCATTATCGCAATACTCAGAATTGTGCTTGAGCTTACAAAGAACCACTTGTCGGGAATTCTTTATACATTTGCGACCCTAAACTTTCTTTACTTCTGCATCCTCCTGTTCTTGTTTAGTGTCGCCTTGATGGTCATTATCAGTCTTTTGACGGAAAAACCATCTGTCGAGCAGTTAAACGGCCTGACGTACGCGACAACCGTCGCAGAGGACAAGGCGAAATCACGTGCTACTTGGAATCGGTTTGATGTTATTATGTCTCTTATCGTCGTTGCCGTCATTCTCGCGGCGTTCATCTATTTCTCACCGCTGGGCGTTGCAGGTCAATAGTAACGGAACATATTCTTTCAACTTGACGTTGGACGTTTCTCATTGACTAGCTCGATCCTCGCTCAGCAGAGCAGAAAGTCTTTCAACTTTGGAAATTGACTTGTACGGGTTACCAAACTCTCGGTTCTAGCTACGGTTTCAAACAAAGGCCTCAGACTATGAAAAAAAATCACCGTCGAATCATGTTCATCGCTACCTGCTTCTTCTCCATCGTCCCCTGCTTTCATGCTCAGGAGAAACAGGCAGATGGCGTCCTTTTTGAGATCAAGAAGCAAAAAGACACCAATCCCCAATGGATGAAGATTCAAGTGTGCACTGAGGATATCATCCGCGTCATTGCATCGCCAGAGAAATCCTTCTCGACCCGTCCGAGTTTGATGGTGGACAAAACCAAGTGGAAGGCGGTGCCCTGGTCGGTGAACGAGAAAAGGGATTGGGCAGAAATCTCCACCTCCAAGCTCACCGTCCGAGTGCAGCAGAAAACCGGAGCGGTCGCTTTCTACGACGCAGAGGGCCGATTGCTTTTGCAGGAGAAAGCGGATGGCGGCAAGATCATCACGCCCGCCGATGTGATGGGAGAACGCACCTTTCACATCTGGCAGATTTTCGACTCGCCCGAAGACGAAGCGTTCTACGGGTTAGGCGCGCATCAGAACGCCGTCATGAACTACAAAGGGCACGATGTGGATCTGTGGCAGCACAATATCGTGGACGTGATCCCGTTTCTCGTTTCAAGCAAGAATTATGGAATTCTGTGGGACAACAATTCTCACACGAAATTCGGTGACATTCGAGATTATCAATCCCTCTCCACACTCAAGCTCTATGGCAAAGACGGCACTGAGGGTGGACTCACCGCCGAGTATTTCAAAGATCCAGGTTTTCAGTCCCTGTTCACGACGTGCTCTGAACCTAGGATCGAACACGAGTTCATTGACGTGAATGACCAGTTCCCCGAAGGATTCCAGTCGCGCCATGGCGGGATAGCCGCCGTTCGCTGGAGCGGAGAGATCGAGTGCCGCGAACCGGGTCTCTACAAGTTCAGGCTTTACTGTTCAGGCTACACCAAGATGTGGCTGAACGGGGAGCTTGTTGTGGATTCGTGGCGGCAAAACTGGCTGCCCTGGACGCACTTGCCTCGATTGAACATGGAAGCCGGTAAGCGCTACTCCATCAAAATCGAGTGGGTACACAACGGCGGCTATATTGGACTGAAGTGTCTAAGTCCCGAAGACAAAGTGTATCAGAAGAGTCTGTCGCTCTACTCCGAAGTCGCCGATCAGTTCGACTATTACTTTATCAAGGGCGATAGCCTGGACCAGGTGATTCACGGCTACCGCGAGATCACGGGCAAGGCTCCAATGATGCCCAAATGGGCAATGGGTTTGTGGCAGTGCCGGGAGCGTTACAGGACGCAGGAGGAATTGCTCTCGGTCGCTAAGGAATTTCGAAAGCGTCAGATTCCGCTGGATAATATCGTTCAAGACTGGTTCTACTGGAAAGAGAACCAATGGGGCAGTCACGAATTTGATCCCACGCGCTATCCAGATCCTGAAGGCATGGTTAGAGAGCTGCACAACGACTTGCACACTCACATCATGATTTCGGTCTGGCCCAAGTTCTATGTAGGCACGAAGCATTATGACGAGTTCAAGGAAAAGGGCTGGTTGTACATGCGCAACGTCGAGAAAGGGCAAAGAGACTGGGTCGGACCCGGATATGTCTCAACGTTTTACGATCCTTATAGCGAAGGAGCACGTAATCTCTACTGGAAACAAATCAACGAAAAACTCTTCACGAAGGGATTTGATGCCTGGTGGCTGGATTGTACGGAGCCGGACATCCAATCCAATCTTTCAAGAACCGAAACCATACTGCGCCAGGGTCCGACGGCGATGGGAGCTGCCGCACGGTATCTCAATTCGTACTCTTTGATGAATGCCAAGGGCGTTTATCGAGGGCAGCGGCAAAGCAAGCCTGATCAGCGCGTTTTTATTCTCACGCGTTCAGCGTTTGCGGGACAGCAGCGCTATGCCGCTGTCACGTGGAGCGGAGATGTTGCCGCACGTTGGTACGATTTGAAAGCCCAGATTTCAGCAGGCTTGAATTTCTGTCTGTCCGGAATCCCATACTGGACTACGGACATCGGCGGGTTCGCTGTAGAGCAGCGTTACGAGCACCCGAACGAATCTGACTTGGACGAATGGCGCGAGTTGATGACCCGCTGGTTTCAGTTCGGCACATTCTGTCCACTGTTCCGCGTGCATGGACAATTTCCGTTCCGCGAAATGTTCAATGTTGCACCGGACAGCCACCCGGCGTATCAATCCATGCTGGCTTATGACAAGCTGCGCTATCGCTTGATGCCGTATATTTATTCGCTCACTGGCATGGTCACGCTGAAAGACTATACGATCATGCGAGCTTTGGTCATGGATTTTGGTGATGACAGAAATGTCCTCAATATCAGTGATCAGTTCATGTTCGGTCCAGCCTTGCTAATCAATCCGGTAACCGAATACAAAGCCCGAACGCGTAAGGTCTATCTGCCTGCAGGCACCGGCTGGTACGATCTGAAATCGGTCAAGCATTACAAGGGCAGACAGGCCATTCAAGCGGACGCACCTTACACGGATATTCCGCTCTTTGTGAAGGAAGGATCCATTCTCCCTTGCGGTCCGGACATCCAATACACAACAGAAAAGCCTCCTGATCCCATTCGTTTGTTCGTCTATACCGGCGCCGATGGCTCATTCACTCTGTATGAAGACGAGAACGTCAACTACAATTACGAGAAAGGCAAGTTCTCGATGATCCCGTTGAGCTACAGTGAGAAGGACCATCTCCTGACCATCGGAAAGCGGCAGGGCGAATTTCCGGGAATGCTGGAAACGCGAACGTTTGAAATTGTCTGGATCAGCGACGGGAAGCCCTCCGGCCTTGATTTCCAATCGAAACCGGATGCGACCGTAACATACGATGGCACTCAGCAGTCGATCAAGATGGAATAGAAGCAAGTTAAGAAAGGAAAGTGATCATGAATCGTTTCTTACTCAGGGTTCTCGGATTGCTTGTATTTGCAGCTTCGCATTCCGCGGCTCAACCCGGTCTGGAGGCGGTTGTCACCGGCCGATACGTGAAGCCAAAGTGTCCCGAATGGCTGCATCAAGCCGTCTTTTATCAGATCTATCCGCAGACGTTCTATGACAGCAACGGCGATGGCATCGGCGACTTGGAGGGCATTATCCAGAAGCTGGACTACGTGAAGAGCCTAGGCGTGGACGGAATCTGGATCAATCCCTTTTTCGAATCTCCGTTTCACGATGCAGGGTACGACATATCGGATTACTATCAAGTCGCTCCGCGTTACGGCACCAACGATGACGCCAAGCGCCTGTTCGAAGAAGCCCACAAGCGCGGACTTAAAGTCCTGTTCGATTTCGTTGCCAGTTACACCTCCGTCGAACATCCGTGGTTTCAGGAGTCAGCCAAACAGGAGAAGAACAAATATTCGAACTGGTATATTTGGACCGACAACGTCTGGCTCAATCCGCCGAAGGCGTACTTTGATCTTTTCATCAAAGGGTACGGCAGACGCAACGGGCAGTTCATGCGCAATTTCTATTGGTGTCAGCCGGCATTGAATTACGGATTTGTCCATCCGCAAGAAGGATGGCAACTTCCCATTGACCATCCCGATGTGCTGGCGATGCGCGAAGAAATGAAAAAAGTGATGCGCTTCTGGATGGATATGGGTGCAGATGGATTTCGCGCTGATATGGCGGGAGCGCTCGTGAAGAATGCCCATGTAGGAGAAGACGATCCGTTTTTCAGCACGCGAGACGAAGGCACGAAACAATTCTGGCGCGAGGTTCGGCAGATTTTGGACAAGGATTACCCCAATGCGTTCATGGTTTCTGAATGGTCCTATCCGGAATCTGCCCTCGAAGGCGGGTTTCACGCCGACTTTTACCACTGGTTTTCGGGTTACAATGACCTTCTGCAAAAAGAAAGCTGGCGGATTCTTAACGGATATTCCGAGGGTCACAGCTTTTTTGACAGAGAGGGAAAAGGAAACATAAAGGACTTCCTAGACCGCTATATGGAACAATACGGCAAAACCAAAGACAAGGGTTACATTTGTCTTCCGCTCGGCAATCACGATCTTTCGCGCCTGAACATCCGGCGTTCTGATCGCGAGCTGGAAATGATCTTTGCATTTTCCTTTGGCATGCCCGGTATCCCGTTCATTTACTACGGCAATGAGATCGGGATGCGCCAGTTGTACGATCTGCCCCATGTGGAAGGTGCGTATAAACCACGCGCCGGCGCGCGTACGCCGATGCAGTGGACTTCCGGCAAGAACCTTGGGTTCTCGACCGCCGAGTCTGGGAATCTCTATCTACCGGTGGACTCTGCTGCAGATGCACCCACAGTGCAGGCGCAGGAAAACAATCCGAATTCACTGCTACATCGTGTCCGGCAACTTATCCGCTTAAAGAAAACCGAACCGGCACTTGCCGCCTATGCTGAATTCGTACCGGTGTTCGCCAAGGAAGACACGTATCCATTAGTATTCATCCGGGCCGCAGGAACGGAAGTTCTCCTCGCCGTTTTTAACCCGGCCGAAAGGACTGAAACCGCTGAATTCAAATTGAACATCACCGCGACGCGTTTCGAACGATTGGCGGGAGATCCGATAAAAATCTCGCAGCACGAGCGGAGCTATGCCCTTAAAGTGCCCGGCGTGTCGTACGCAATTTACAAGTTGAAATAAGAATCACATTGCTCATTACACATTTCATAAGGAACACTACCTATGAGAAGTCCAACACCAAAAACGGGGACGCGCTTTCTCCATTCTTGTCTTCTCACTCTCTTGGCTTTGTCAATGATCACATACACCGCTTCTTCATCAAATCCCAGAAGAACCGAGAATTTCTGCAAGAGTTGGAAATTTCAGCTGGGTGATATCCCAAACGGTCAAGAACCCGGATTGAACGACTCGCAATGGCGAGTGCTTGATCTGCCGCACGACTGGAGCATCGAGGGAGAATTCAGCAAGGACAATCCCGCCACTCCGGGAGGTGGCGCCTTGCCAGGCGGCATCGGCTGGTACCGGAAAACGTTTGCCATACCCGAATCGGACAAGGACAAGCTGGTCTTTGTTGAGTTTGACGGTGTGTACAGAAACAGCGAAGTGTGGATCAATGGTCACTATCTGGGTAAACGTCCATATGGTTACATTTCGTTCCGGTACAAGCTGACGCCGTTCCTGAAGTACGGAAATGAAGACAATGTCGTGGCGGTCAAGGTTGATAATTCGCTGCAGCCCAATTCCCGCTGGTATTCCGGTTCGGGAATTTACAGGAACGTCTGGCTGGTGACCACTGAAAAGATTTTTGTGGATCACTGGGGGACTTTTGTCACGACGCCGGAAGTAACCGAGCGGTCGGCCAAGCTATCGGTCCAAACCGAAGTGCGGAACGCATCCCGGCAGGATCAGCCGGTGACACTGAAGACGGTTGTATTTGACAAGGACGGCAAAAAAGTTGCCGCCGTGGAGTCCAAGAGCGTCGCGCCGAAAGATTCGGTCTGCGAAGTCGTCCAGGACTTAACCGTCAAGAATCCGGCATTGTGGTCGCTTGAAGATCCTCGGTTATACAAAGCCGTCACGACGATTGAATGCGGCGGCCGGGCGTGCGATAATTACGAGACGACTTTTGGCATCCGCACATTTTCTTTCGACGTTGACAAAGGCTTCTCTCTGAATGGCAAACCGGTCAAGATCAAAGGCGTGTGCAACCATCACGACCTGGGCTGTCTTGGCGCAGCCGTTAACACCCGTGCGCTGGAGCGTCAGCTTGAAATTATGAAGGAAATGGGTGTCAACAGTATTCGCACGTCCCACAATCCGCCGGCTCCCGAGCTTCTGAAATTGTGCGACAAGATGGGATTCATCGTGATGGATGAATCCTTTGATATGTGGAAAAAGAAAAAAACCGATTACGACTATTCATTAGACTGGGACGAATGGCATCAACGGGATCTGGAGGACATGATCCTGCGCGACCGGAACCATCCCAGCGTGCTCATCTGGAGCATCGGGAATGAAGTTATCGAACAATGGGATAAACGGGACAGTAGCGGTGTAGTCATCGCAAAAGAGTTGGCTGCAATCGTGAAAAGACTCGATCCGACGCGTCCCATCACGTCAGCATGCAACGACCAGGATCCTTTGAACCCGGTCATCAAATCCGGCGCGCTGGATTTGATCGGGTACAATTATGCCCAGAATACATTTCCCGACTTTCCGAAGGTCTATCCCGGTAGGCGATTCATCGCCACCGAGACCACTTCGGCTCTGGCTACTCGGGGACACTATGATATGCCATCAGACAGCATCCGCCGATGGCCGGAACGGTGGGACAAACCTTTCGACAAAGGAAATCCGGACAACACCTGCTCATCCTACGATAACTGTAGCGCTCCCTGGGGTTCCACTCACGAAGAAACATGGAAGGTCGTGAAGAAGTATTCATTCCTGTCCGGGATGTACATATGGACCGGCTTTGATTACCTCGGAGAGCCAACGCCTTATGATTGGCCTTCCCGCAGCTCCTATTTTGGCATCGTGGATCTGGCAGGTTTCCCGAAGGATGCTTATTACATGTATCAGAGCGAGTGGACGGACAAACCAGTCTTGCACGTTTTTCCCCACTGGAATTGGAAGGAGGGAGACCCTGTTGATGTATGGGCTTATACCAACTGCGAAGAAGTCGAATTGTTGCTGAATGGCAAATCGCTAGGCACTAAGAAGAAAGTTGGGGATGATCTCCATCTCACTTGGCGCCTATCCTTTGCACCAGGAACATTGAAAGCTGTTGGCCGCACAGGAGGGAAAGAGATCTTAGCCCGAGAGGTTAAGACAGCTGGCGCTCCGGCAAAGATCGTTCTTGAAGCCGACAGAAACGTGATTGCCGCGGACGGCAAGGATCTTTCTTTTGTTACAGTCAAGATTTTGGACGAGGAGGGCACGCTGGTGCCGTATGCGGATAGTCTGATTAGCTTTGAAATCACCGGCGAAGGGAAGATTGCCGCCGTTGACAACGGTCTTCAAACGAGCCACGAATCCTTTAAGGCGAATCGCAGGAAGGCGTTCAACGGTCTGTGTCTGGTTGTTGTTCAATCAAATCAAAAGCCGGGAAAAATAAAACTTGAGGTGGAATCCGGCGGATTGACCCGATCGTCAATCATAATTGATACAAAATGAATTTGTGAAATGTAAAGCGTAATTGGAGTGCAAATAAGACAAATGGAGAAGTAAGACATGAAGATTTGCCATAATATCACTATTGGCACTGTGTTGCTAATCAATACAATCCCTCTATTTGGACAAACAGAAACAAATCATTTCCTGGGAGATTTTAGATCCAAGGATGCTGTCAAACCTCCGTCCGGGGACATTGCACTGGTTGATAAACGCTTTGAAATACAAGCAGATAGTATTGCACCCGACCATACGGGAATGCGTAATTTGACCTCTGTCGAATTGGCTAAAGAGCTGGTTCCGGGATGGAATGTTGGTAATTCGTTGGAAGCGATTGGTGGCGAAACAGCCTGGGGAAATCCCAAGATAACCCAACGACTCATTGATTCGGTAAAAGCCGCAGGATTTAAATCAATCAGGATACCTGTTGCATGGAGCAAGTTTTCCAATGATTCTACGTTTACGATTGATACAACATGGATGAATCGTGTTGAAGAAGTTGTCAACTATGTATTGAAGGATAGTATGTACGCCATCATTAATGAACACTGGGACGGCGGTTGGCAGCAACCTACTTATGCACAGCAACAGTATGTGAACAATCGGTTGGCTGCAATGTGGCGACAAATTGCCATCCGCTTCCGTAATTACAATGACCATCTTTTGTTCGCAGGCACAAACGAGATCATGGTTACCAACAATTATAATGCACCTACAAAGGAATATTATACTGTTCAAAATAGTTTTAACCAGACCTTTGTTACGACAGTACGTTCGACAGGAGGACGTAATTATTATCGTTACTTGCTTGTGCAAGGGTTTAATACAAATATTGATTATACCGTTAGTTATTTTGCAATACCAAGTGATGTAACAGAAAACAGGCTAATGGTAGAGGTTCATTACTACGATCCTTATGATTTCACAATAAACACCAATAGTAGTATAACCCAGTGGGGAAAGAATGCTACCGACCCCCGTAAAACAGAAACATGGGCAAACGAATCATACGCTGACGGTCAGTTCCAGAAAATGAAAACTAATTTTATTGATGAAGGTTGCGCCGTAATATTGGGCGAGTATGGTGTTATTGCCCGGCTGAATCTTGGTAGTACAGCACTCAATGATGAATATGCCGGATACCGTCTCTATTATATGGAGTATATTACCGGTTCTATGTTTAAGCATGGCTTAGTTCCGTTTTATTGGGACAATGGCTATACTGGAAACAATGGTATGGGTATTTTCAACCGATCGACTGGAACTCAAGCATACCCTGATATCATAAAAGCTATTGTCCATGCTGTTATCACAAACATTATGGATGTATCTCCGACACCGACAAGGTTTTATTTATTGCAAAATTATCCCAATCCGTTCAATCCACAGACCACAATCTCTTACTCTTTGCCGCGGGCGAGCGCTGTTGCCCTGCAGCTCTATGATGTGGTCGGTCGTGAGGTAGCAACCCTTGTCCACAACGAGAAGGTATCGTCAGGCTATCACGAGATCTCGTTTGATGCTAAGAATCTACCGAGCGGAGTGTATTTCTACCGGCTGCAAACGGAGAGCTATGTGCAAACAAAGGCGATGGTATTGACCAAGTAGCATACTCGAAAAGAGGAACGACAGATGAAAAACTATTACTCCCTACAGGTGATCGTGCTGTTGTTGGTTGCAGCGCTGCCACTCTTCGGACAGAGCACCAAGAATTGCTTCTTAGAGGACTTTGAACCCAAGTACGCTTCAGTTCCTCCTTACAAAGATGCTACTAAGACGACGGCAACACCCACAGTGACAGTCACAATCAATGCAGCAGATACTCTTGGAAAAGTATCGAAGTATGTTCTTGGGAATGCTGTTGCTGTCTGGGTTGGATCAAATCAAAACAATCCGACTCTTGTAAGCCATCTTCACAAGTTGTCTCCCACCCTTATCCGTTTTCCGGGTGGCAGCTGGTCCGATATTTACTTTTGGAAAGGGAATCCTGGTGATTTGCCCGCTAATATACCCGATGGAACCCAAAACGGTAAAATGATCCCCCTCTATCCCCAATTTGGCCCATATCTCAGTCTGACCGTTGACCGCTATTATGATATGCGTGATCAGCTGGGAACTCAAGGATTGATCACCATTAACTATGGTTATGCCCGTTATGGTCTCAGCGCCAAGCCGGTTGAACAAGCTGCTCATTATGCTGCTGACTGGGTGCGCTATGATGATGACCGCACGAAATTCTGGGAAATTGGTAATGAGATTGCCGGACCATGGGAAGCCGGCTGGATGATTGATACCACAGTGAACAAGGATGGGCAGCCGCAAATAGTAACCGGCGAACTGTATGGAAAGCACTTTAAGATTTTCGCCGACTCCATGAAAGCTGCAGCGGCAGAACGAGGAAACACCATCTATATTGGGGGCATCATTCTTCACTATGATGGCACAAATAGCTGGAATGTTGCTGATCGAAAATGGAACGAGGGTTTCTTCAAAGAGGTCGGCAGTGCCGCAGATTTCTATGTGATCCATAATTACTTCGGAAACAGAGCCACAACTCTAAAAGGTCAAGTGGAGGCTGCTCGTACCGAAATTGTCAAGAACGTAACCTTCATTCGTCAGGACATCGCAAATAGACATGCCTCTTCAAAACCCATTGCCTTAACTGAGTGGAATATAGACGTTCAAAGTGAAGCAGAGTATCCAAGGAGAACTTCAATTGCCAATGGCATGCAGGCAGTGGTTTTGTTTTGTGAAATGATGAAGAATAACTTTGGAATGTCTGCCCGCTGGCTCGTCGCTAATTGGGATACAGATGGAATGTTTTACTACAAAAGTCCGACGGACCCGGGCATACCACTCTGGAACCCCCGTCCTGATTTTTATTACACATACTATTTACAGCGGTTCACTGGAGATCACGCGGTAAGTGCGTCCGTTGTGGGGAGTAGCGATGTACTTGCCTATGCAACCACGTTTTCTTCCGGACACGCGGGAGTCGTGGTGGTGAACGAGGGAACAACCGATGGGGTCGTGAAACTGTTCCCGAGAAGCCTGGGCGTTGGCGAACGGTTTTATGTGTACACATTGACAGGCGGTACCGACAACCGCGAGTTTCCGCAGGCGGTCTATGTGAATGATAACGGCCCGACTAGTGTACCTTGGGGGCCACTTAATGGTTTGGAAAACATCCCTGCGAACGCTTATCCCATTGGAAACGAAATCAAGTTTGTGTCACCCGCTCGGTCTGTGCAGTACATGCTGATCGATCCGGCCATCGTGTCCGTAAAGGATATAAACCAGATTGAGCTTGTTGATCAATTCGATTTACAGCAGAATTATCCCAATCCGTTCAATCCACGGACCACGATCTCCTATTCACTGCCGCGCGCGAGCACCGTTACGTTGAGGGTGTACGATGTAATGGGCCGTGAAGTGACAACATTGGTGAACAATGAGAGAAAAGCGGCGGGCAATCATGAAGTCTCATTTGACGCTGAGAACTTGCCAAGCGGAGTGTATTTCTACAGGCTGTATGCGGAGAATTTCGTAGGGACAAAGAAAATGGTGCTGATCAAATAACAAGTCGGTTCTTCTTCGGAACTCATCACACTTCTCTTGGAAAGAAGAAGGGACTTCTATGGACATAGGGAAGGCGATCTCTTGCTGCGTGTCGCTGGATTTTCCCTCTCTCCTATCGGCGTGGCGTTGGCCCAACCTTACGGCTTCACCGTAATTTCTTCCCCACGGTATTGAACCACCCCGTCAAATCTATCAGCAGTTCCTATCCCTGTCCCGTGGTCTTTTGAGACAACAACAACGTTAATGGTGCGCTCTTTCAGCATGCCGGGAAATTCACCTTTGCGATCGGAAATCGTAAGCTGGCGCTGCACATCGTCCCATCTGAAGTCAACTATTGCATAGATTCCTTTTTCATAATTGTAATTATCGTTCTCGTCCTCGTAAAGAGTGAAGCTACCATCAGCACCGGAATAGATTCGCAGTTCAATCGGATCCGCCGGTTTTTCGGTTGCATATTGAATAAATGGTCCCATGGGAATAATCGCTCCAGCTTTTACGAACAGAGGAACTTTGTCAATTGGTGCATCGGTTTTGATCGTCCGGCCTCCTTCAAGAGTTTCACCTGTCCAGAAGTCGTACCAAGTGTGGTGAGCAGGAAGATACACTTCTCTGACTTCTTCTTTGTTCTCGTTTGTTTGCTCCTTGGCAAATATTGAAGGAGTCTTCCAGAAAAGGCGCATCCGGGCGGCGCCGGTTGATCTGTTTTCGGTTTCGAGCACAATGTCGTTTTCTTTGCCTGCCTGCAGCTCCACAGGCTCGGTATACTGCTCCACGCTTGTGTACACCATACGCAGAGTATCGCCATTTAGTATAATGCGTTTCGCATCGTAGCTCACCAAATGGAATTGATGTTTCCCGCTCTCCTTGCGAACAAGCTTCCCTTCCCAGCGAATTGCGTACGTAGAATCGGTAGCATAGTCCGGGCGACCCGTATACCATACGATGTCAATATTTGGGTCAATCTGTTCTCTACTCAGTTTCTTGCGGTCAGCATCCTTGTAGTACTTTGCTAACAGGCCAGGTTTGCCGTCGTTGGTTTTGAAGAACTCGGACCCAACCAACTCGCTGTGTTCCGGTGGACGATGATACATGTATTCCGTCACTGGACAAACCATCATCGAAGGACCGAACATAAACTGATCGTCAATGGAACAAGTCTTCTCATCGGCTGAAAAATCCATCGGAAGACCACGCATGATTGTGTAATCGTTGTTCGTCACCATCCACGCCAGCGAATAGATGTAGGGCATCAAACGGTAGCGAAGATTGTCGCTCTTGAGGATCGGTTCAGTGAATTCGCCCATCTCCCAGATCTCGCGTGGAGTCTCCGATCCGTGGGAACGAAAGATCGGACAGAACGCGCCCAACTGAAACATGCGTGCATACAGTTCCTGGTAAGCGGGATCTTTTCCTCCATGCGTGAATACACCTTCGTATGCACCCAGCACGAATCCGCCGATGTCGAATGTCCAGTAAGGAATACCCGACATGCTGTGGTTGATACCGGCTGGAATCTGACGACGATATACTTCCCAACTGGCGCCGATGTCGCCCGACCAAGTTGTTGCCGCATTGCGCTGTTGGCCCGCGTACGTTGACCTTGTCAGGATATAGGCGCGACGATCAGAAGTTTCGTTCCTCCAGTACTTGTAGAGGTCGTTGGTCATAGCCAGTGAGAACGCGTTCAAATACCTTGCCCATGAGCCAAGATAGTTGCTACCCATTTTCTTCAGTTCATGTTCACTCGACTCTTTTGTCATGGCGTTGACCACATCCGGTTCGGTGGAATCAATCCACCATCCATCGAGACCTTGCGAGTAAAGCCCCTTCCTCAAATATTTCCAGTAAAGCTCGTTCGCCGCGGGATTATAGGCATCGTAGTATTTGAATCCTCCCCAACCTACCGGCTTGTACAGAAATCCGTGCTGCTGCATATCGGCATAAATCACAGTGGCTGGACCGAGGGCGGGCCATATTGAAATGATGATGTGGAAATTCATTTTGTGAAGTTGGTCGCACATCTCTTTAGGTTGGGGAAAAAGTGTCTTGTCAAAAAACATTCCGCTCCAGTTTGCAGCACCGTTCCAGTAGTCCCAATCCTGGATGATATTGTCAATGGGCATCTCGAGCTTGCGATACTTCTCGGCAACACTCATTAGCTCAGCTTGGGTATGATAGTGTTCTTTGCTTTGCCAGTAACCATAAGCCCATTTGCCATACATAGGAACTTTTCCCGTAAGCTCGCGGTAGCCCGAGATTACATCGTCCATATTCTGGCCGTAGATAAAATAGTAGTCAATGTTGTTGCCGATATCAGACCAGAACGAAGCGCCTTCAACGTTGTCCTCAAAAACAGTTTTAGAATAATTGTCCCAGAGAATTCCATAGTTACGGGTTGAAATCAAGAACGAGTTAGCAGCTCCTACGTTGGCTTGTGCCAAAACAATCTTCTTACCACGATAATTGAAATAACCTTCCGCTTGCTCACCTAAGCCGTACACACCTTCATTGGGTGTTAGCTGGAAATGCTGCCGAACGGTAAAGCCCGAATCGGAATCATAAACGACGGGAGTGAACAGCGCTTTTCCTATTTCCTTCAGAATGATATTATTGTCAGCGGTCAGATATTCAACATTGCCGTCAGCCTTTGATACTCTTAAAGAAAGATGTGGTGATTTCAAAAGGATCGCATCGTTGCTTTGCTCTACTTTGATTCCTAAATCGGGAACAGTGTCTTTGATAACTGACAGACTTACTTTCTCGGCAGTGCCCTTGGGATTCCATTTCGTGATTCTAACGATATTGTCGGCATAGAATTGAGCTTTCAGGTTGAGTTCCTCTGTCTTCAACTCAATGCCATTCTTAACTGTCGTCACTTGTGCATTCCCTGGAGAGGATTGAAAGCTCATGAATAAAATAGAGAGAAGCGAGTAGACGAAGAAGATTTGTTTTTTCATTTGAGCTAACCTCTTTGGTCCAATCAGCGTGGAGAGATTGAGTCAATAATGGGAACGTGTCTTTGGCTCATGGAATCCAGCGGGCATGAGGTGCATTCAAGCCATGCATGACGGCGCGTTCATTGTAGCAGCCTTGTTCGATAAGCATCATTTGTTGTGTTTGTGCGAAGGTGCCAGCGGCTATTCTATAGAAATAGAATCCAATTGTCCCGACAAGTCGGGAGACTCTACGTCACCCAAAGACTGCTTCAGAGTTTATTCAACGCGACACTGGCTCCAAATCACTTCACATTCAGCACCACGAGTGACTTTGCCGGCATCTCAATCTTGAGCACGTTGTTGTCCAAAGATGCCTTGCTGAAATCGGCGCTCTTCACGTTATCAGGCTGGTCAAAGGTATTGTGTGAACTCAGCGCTTCGGCTGTCAGTATTTTCCCTGAAACATGCTTCACATTCGCCCCCCGTAATTCGCATTCTAAAGGAATCGTCTTATCCGGATGCACATTCACGATGCTGATATTGATGCTGCCGTCCTGAGCCTTCGAGCACGACGCGCTCAGTGCGGGTATTCTTCTACCGGTGTATTCATAATCTTCGCTCTCCAGATCCGAAGGCAAGAAGAGCGCATCCTGGTGCACTTTGTACAGGTCGAATACGTGGTAGGTGGGCGTCAATATGATTTTCTCTTTGTCTGTCAAGATCATCGCTTGCAGAACGTTTACGGTCTGGGCGATGTTTGCCATTTTCACCCGGTCGCAGTGCTTGTGGAAAATATTGAGCGAAAGGGCAGCCACAAATGCATCTCGCAGGGTATTCTGTTGATACAGAAAACCAGGCGTTGAGCCCGGCTCAGCCTGGTGCCAAGCACCCCATTCATCCACGACGAAGCCAATGTGATTCTCAGGATCATATTCATCCATGATCTTAATGTGTCCGGTGAGGAGGGAATCCATCTCTAAGCACTTCTCTATCAAAGAGAAGTACCCGGTTTCATCAAATTGCGTAGCAGACTTCATCTTCTGCCATGTTCCATCCACAGTATAATAATGAAGGGAAAGCCCATTCATTAGCCAGCGATTAACTTTTTGCATGAGGACTTTTGTCCAGTTGAAATCCAAAGAGCCAGCGCCACCAGCAATTTTGAATAAGCGGTTTTCGCCATAATTGCGGCAGTATGTTGCATATCGTTTGTACAAATCAGCGTAGTACTCAGCCGTCATGTTCCCGCCGCAACCCCAGTTTTCGTTGCCGAGCCCCCAATATTTCACCTTCCAGGGTTTATCTCTTCCGTTCTTACGCCTTAGATCCGACATCGGACTCTTGCCATCGAACGTGATATACTCCACCCATTTCGACATTTCTTCGACGCTGCCACTGCCCACATTGCCGCAGATGTATGGTTCTGTGCCCAATTGCTCACATAGGTCCAAGAACTCGTGCGTGCCGAAGCTGTTATCTTCGGTCACCCCACCCCAATGGGTGTTGACCATTGTTGGGCGCTGGTTGCGCGGACCGATGCCATCCCTCCAGTGGTATTCGTCTGCGAAACAGCCGCCAGGCCAACGCAGGTTGGGGACCTTGATTCTCTTCAGGGCCTCGACCACGTCACTGCGAATGCCGCGCGTGTTTGGGATGGGCGAGCCCTCACCGACCCAGATACCTTCGTAGATTCCGCGGCCAAGGTGCTCGCTGAATTGTCCGTAGATATGCCTGCTGATCGTAGTTTTGCCTGAATCAGCATGAACGATCAGTCTGTTTTGGGATTCGTTCTTGCTGCTCTGGCCGAAACCAAGGCCAGAAACGATAAACGGTACGAGGAGAGTCCTTACATTCATTGTGTTTGCTCCATGTGACAAATTTGGATAAGTGTTACCGCTCGTTGCGGAATGGCAATAGTCTGGTCGTGTTTGGTGCCAGCTACAGTAACTACTCAGCCACAAAAACACTAAGGCACAAAACACCATTCGAATGATGTAATAGACCACGGATGACACGGATTGCACAGATCCCGCAAAGCGGGACGTATTTCTTATCGGTGTTCATCCGTATCATCCGTGTAATCTATGTGCTATCAATAATCTTTGTGTCTTTGTGCCTTAGTGGCTGAGTAGTTATCAATATCGAGTTGAATGGATCCGGATATTTCTGATTGAGAAACAGCCCCTCTGGAATTTGACCGACTCAATCTACCCCTACAGCCGTCGGTGTGCTAAATGTCCTTCGCGCAGTGCTCATGGTAGTGTTGATCTTATCCGTTGCCTCAACATACCAAGTGTAGGTCGTATTGGCTTGAAAGTATTTACGTCCGTCGAAGACGAGACTGTTTTGAGTCAACCCCACAATGGTCGTATCAGCTTTCGGACCGAGAAGATGCAGGGAGTACTTAACGGTGTCTAGATCTGGATCAACAGACTGATGCCATCCAAATGTGACAAGAAGCGAATCAACAGATCTGCCATCGGGAGGCGACTGCAGTCCAAAAGGCGAAGGTGCGTAATTCACCGGAGAAGTAGTTTTTATAACGTTAGCTGCGAACGAATACGTCGTGAGACCCTGGCCGCCCGAAAAGATCTCGAAGCCAGCTTCGACAGCATGCATGTACCATGGCGTGTACAAGTAACCACGGATGACTGAGTCATGGATAAAGTCTCTGAGATCGAGACTGACGTTGTCAGCAGGACTGGTCATCTTGTAGGCAATGTAGTTCCACGACGACCATGCCACAAAATAAACATCCCAGGTGAAGCCGCCAATCTCTACGGTCGCACGCTTGGAGCCGGCCGGAGTAGCACCGCCATGGTAGTCAATCCAGATCATCAGCTCGGCACTATAATTATTAGAAAAAGTACGAATTGGAGCGAACCAGATATCGAGGGCAGTGTTCCATGTGCCGGACACACCTGTGGTATTTACGACCCACGTAAATGGAGCGCTCCCGATTTCCTTTATCGGCAGTGGCATGGGATTGTCTTTGGTCGTGCACGAACCCCAGTGACAGCCTTTGAAAATGGCCGGGTAGGCAGCCACCGAGCTTCCATTGTTATGCCCTGACAGAGTTACTTTGAAATATGTCGAGTTCAAATCCACGTCCAAGCATTGTGGAGTCGTCGCACCCCAGACATTGTTGATTACATTGTATTCCTCACCCATGACTGTCTTCGACGCAAATCGGTCGCACAATGTGTCAACCTGTGCAGACAATCCCATCGGTACCAGCACGAGCGTCGTGATGAGGGCTGAGCAGATTGTGGATTTTATTTGCATTTTGTTTCTCCTTTGATTCTCTCACCTGAGCAATATCATCTTCTTTGCTGGCGATCTCAGTGAAATCCTCATTGTCCCTCTATGGCAAACGAAGCAAAAAGACTTACTCTAAATCTCGGTGATTCGATACAAACTAAACCTCTGCCATTCGCTGGTAGCGGAACTGATGCATCACAATTTGCGGAAATCGGTGTAAGTGGTATAAGCATGGCTGCTGTTCCGCAAAGGCTTCTTGTCCTACGTGCTGCCATACGAAGATTACCGGGCATTCTGCTGCAAATGAGTTTTCGCCCGATATTCCAGTGGGCATTCAACTCCGTCGAACAGTCGAATGGTATTCCTTGAGGTCGCCCTGTTGCCTCACGTAGAAATCTATTCGAAATTGGTGAGTGCCTTGTACCATGGAGCCAGAGGCACCTCTTGAATTGTTCTCGATGGAATATACGAAAAAATAGTCTCATGCGAAAGTGTCTTAGAATGTTTTTGATGAACAAGTTTACGTTCAGCGAGAGTGAACAATCGTTCTTGGAGTTGGACTATGGTTCTTCCGATTTGAACTGGTTTGACTTGAAGATGCTCTTCTTTGATGGCTCCTTGATTTATTCTCATGAAATAAGTATATTTCTCAAGGATTTAGATCGCATGACGGAGCCATTGCGGAAGAACTACGTTCCCCTTCATCGGAGATTCAGATTGAAACGGCAAGCTCAACGACATCCGCCCCAAAGCATCACTCCTCGACGAAAGCGTATCTTTAGCATTATTGTTCTATCAGTTCCAGTTCTCTTCTTTACGCTTCTCGAATTCTCCTTACGGTTGTTCAATTACGGTCCCGATCTCTCGCTTTTCAAAACTGAAACTGTCAGCGGGAAATCTTATTACACCTTGAATCCGTCGGTCAAGAATCGGTACTTCAGTCGGATTGGTTTCAGCCCTGATCCTTCACCGGAGTATTTTCTCGTCTCCAAGCCGGCCGGAACATTCCGCATCTTTTGCCTCGGCGGCTCGACGACCGTCGGATATCCTTACTGGTACAATGGCGCCTTTTCCTCATTCCTGCGCGACCGCCTGAAGGCTCTCTTTCCCAATCGTTCAATCGAGATCGTTAATGTAGGCATGACGGCTACCAACAGTTACACCGTTCTAGATCTTAGCAAGGATTTGATAAAGTATGAACCTGACCTGCTTCTTGTCTACGACGGGCATAATGAATTCTATGGCGCACTCGGAGTGGCATCCAATGAGCGTGGAGCTTCTACAAGATGGATGACGCTCCTGCGTCTTCGCCTCGTTCATCTCCGGACATTTCAGCTTGTAGGGAACGTCATTTCCGGGCTGCTCGGTATGTTCGGAAAAGGTCCCATTGACTATTCAAGTCGCACCACGATGATGGAACAAGTCGCTCGGGGAGAAAATGTTCCTTATGGGAGCGACACGTATGTTCAGGCTCTTGCTGTATTCCGGCAGAACCTTGAAGAGCTTGCCGATCTCTGCCGAACCCACCGCATCCCGCTAATCCTCGGCACTCAGGTGTCAAGCCTTCGGGACCAATTCCCCTTCATATCGAATAATTCACCTAGAATTTCGCAACAACAACGGTCCCAATTTCAACAGTTGTGGGGCAGCGGTTTGGAGCTTCAGTCAAAAGGGTTGTTGGATTCTGCCATCATCCTCTTTAGGTCAGCTATTGCATTGGATCCTCTTTATGCCGACGCTCATTATCGACTTGCCCAATGCCTCGATGCAGAAGGCAGAAAGCGAGAAGCATATCCTGAGTACATTCTTGCACGAGATTACGACGAACTACGATTCCGAACAGACAGCAGGTTCAACAACCTTGTTCGTTCGATGGAAGATCACGAGCACTGCTTTGTAGCCGATATCGAGACGGTCTTCAAGTCTCTCTCACAAGATTCTCTCATCGGACACAATCTTATCTTCGAACATCTCCATCCAACTGCACGGGGACATTTTCTTATTGCAAAGGAGTACTCGCGGCTGATGCACGACCATGGCCTGTTGGCCGCATCCGAAGAATGGGCGAGGCGCGACACGGTCACCGATGATTTCCTTTGGAAACATCGTCATCTGACCGATGTAGATGAATTTCTTGCGGCACGAAAAACTGAATTGCTCACCTCTGGGTGGCCTTTTAGGAACCAGTCTCAGGTCGTCGTGCCCATCCAGGAAACAGATACGCTGCGATTCATTGCTGAACAGGCGACTCGCAATCAGATTGGTTGGGTAACCGCTCATGAACGCGCTGCTGAATACTACCTGCGGCGTGGCGACTACACCGACGCGGAGAAAGAATATGAGACGATCATCAATCAACTCCCGCTCGATGTTGCTGCATATCTCAGGCTTGCACGCCTCTATTTCGCTCAGAAGGCATTCTCCAAGGCTGAGACAGTGCTTCTCGCCTCATTGCAGGTCGAGCAGACCCCTGTCGCTTACCGTGCCCTTGGAGATATCTACCTGAAGCAAGGGAAGTCAGAGAATGCCATCCGCTATTATGAAGAACTGACCAGATTTCCCGAGGATCCTCCAACCGTTCCCGAAAATGCCTATGTGCTTGCGCTTGCGTACCTGATCTCGGAAAAGCCGGAACCAGCGATTCGCATCCTTGAACGAACTGTCAACCGTTATCCGGCATACAAGCCTGCGAAGGAGCTTCTCTCAAGGGTCAGGCTTCTCAAAAGAACCAATCCAGCACAGTGAATACAGGATCGCTGAGGGACCACATCGCTTTCTCAATCGCCGACATTCAGATAATTGATCTGCAGTTCAGCGAAGGGAACCTCAAACATCCTCCCGCCGAAACCCAGAATGCCGAACATCGTCGTTGGGATGTCGCTCACACGCACTTTTTTCAACTGATCTCCAAAGACGCTGAAACCACGTCTTGTTGCAGTATTTCGAACCGTATAAGGAATATCTTTTTCAACAAAAAAACACGCCTGCAGCAGAAGCTGCAGGCGTGTTGTCTGCTCAAACAAGGAATGACGACACGGTTATTTCACCAGAACCATCTTCTTCGTAGTCACCCCGTCGGCAGCCTGCAACCTATAGAAGTAAACACCGCTGGTCAGACCTGTACCTGAGAAGGTCACCTTATGCGGTCCCGCATTTTGAACCCCGTTCACCAGAACTCCCACTTCCCGGCCGAGGATGTCATACACCGAGAGACGCACCATGCCCCTGGTCTCGAGTGTGTAGGAAATATTCGTGCTCGGATTGAACGGGTTAGGGTAGTTCTGAGACAAAGCAAATTGAGATGGAAGTTGATTACCCTGCCAGGGAAGAACGCCTGTAGTCCCAAGAGGAGAAGAAACATCGCCCCAGGAGGCTCCAAGCCGAAGTTCATCAAAACTCACCCGAAGTCCTTTTCCAACGGTTCCACCATATTCGATACGGATAACATTGAAGCCGTTCGCAAACTTCAGTGATGTTCGTGCGGCTACATCACTCATCATGGGCGCACCCGCCGCCGGATCTGGACTAATCCACATATAGATTGAATCTTGTGTGGCACTAGCCGCCCCCTTCATAACTACTTTTCCTACAAGCCAGACCGGTCCGGCGGTCCATGCCGTTGTGGATACTTCTGGGCCTGCGCTGCCGTGCCAACCACTACCACAAGTATATTTATCAAGTCCATGTCCTTTCCCAAGCATCCCTAATTCTGCATTGGCACCATAATAGAACTTGACACCCAGCCACGTAGCATTATCTGTAGCATTTTTTACATCCATGAGGAAACTGATCCAGTATACTTTTCCGGAATCGTTTGGCCAGGTCTTATCCAGTTCACGGCCATAGCGCAGTTCGGTTCCAGTCGTGTCCGGTACGCTTTCAAGATGTCTGCCTACATTCGGAACAGTGTAATTGAGATCATTATAGGGCAAACCAGTATCGGCAACAACCATCGCATTGGCCTTGCTTGCGACTATCTTATACCAACTGCCTTTCCATCCATTTGTCGCTGTTCCCAGAAGAGTGTCTATAGAGGCGCCTTTGGGATAATCAAAAGATTCTCTCGCAAGATACAGATCAGAAGAAACATCCTTCCAGGAGGTTCCCAATCGAAGTTCATCAAAACTCACCCGAAGTCCTTTTCCAACGGTTCCACCATATTCGATACGGATAACATTGAAGCCGTTCGCAAACTTCAGTGATGTTCGTGCGGCTACATCACTCATCATGGGCGCACCCGCCGCCGGATCTGGACTAATCCACATATAGATTGAATCTTGTGTGGCACTAGCCGCCCCCTTCATAACTACTTTTCCTACAAGCCAGACCGGTCCGGCGGTCCATGCCGTTGTGGATACTTCTGGGCCTGCGCTGCCGTGCCAACCACTACCACAAGTATATTTATCAAGTCCATGTCCTTTCCCAAGCATCCCTAATTCTGCATTGGCACCATAATAGAACTTGACACCCAGCCACGTAGCATTATCTGTAGCATTTTTTACATCCATGAGGAAACTGATCCAGTATACTTTTCCGGAATCGTTTGGCCAGGTCTTATCCAGTTCACGGCCATAGCGCAGTTCGGTTCCAGTCGTGTCCGGTACGCTTTCAAGATGTCTGCCTACATTCGGAACAGTGTAATTGAGATCATTATAGGGCAAACCAGTATCGGCAACAACCATCGCATTGGCCTTGCTTGCGACTATCTTATACCAACTGCCTTTCCATCCATTTGTCGCTGTTCCCAGAAGAGTGTCTATAGAGGCGCCTTTGGGATAATCAAAAGATTCTCTCGCAGAATACTGAGACATACTTAGTGAGATCATCAGCACTACGAGTGCTAAAGCTGTAACAATCGTTCTGGTGCGCATATTTTTTCTCCTTCTCCTATTAAGTTGTTGAAGAATTCATTGGATAACGATCAATTGACCCTTCCTTCCTCGTTCCAACAAGTGTTCCAAGCTTTGGACGAAATCGGTACCTATGGACATTTGTTGTGGGTATCTTTTTTCACCTCCTTTCTTCACTGTTGCTTTGAACAGGGCTGTTATTGTGTGCTACCTCTCTTAGAGAATTAGGTTCCGGGATCCACGACCACACTGTCGAGTTCGAGGGCAGAGGCGAATGACTCAGTAGTGCTCTGTGTCCTTGAGGGTGACGGCCATGGATAGATACACAAATCTGTCTTGGTCTTGGGCTTGTACTCCTGCTCACCACCTGGTTCTCAAGTGAGTCACACTTCCCCCGTGATTTGTCGAGATCGAGTAAAGAAAAGCACAGGCAAGAATCACCAACTGGAAGCCAGCACAAAATGCGCCTAAACTGTCATTCACAGATTTTAAGAGGTCAGATTGGCTTCTTGCCTTTTGAGATAAACTGACTTATATCGAATTGATTGAAGGATGGTTGAACTCGGTGGTTTAATATAAGGAATTTTCTAGGTAATGTCAAGAGCTATATCAGAAATTCCCCAACTTTGCAGAACAGGGAAGCCAAGTTCACCGTTCTGTTGGCTATGGCTAAGGACCAGTGGCAGAGCGAAAAACTTCTTCAAGCCGTTGAAACAGAATCCAAGGATCAAAACCTTCGCAGGAACCAGTAGCAATAACTATCAACACATTCCGTTTTGGACAGCACTGCTCAAGCACGTTTAGTCACTTATCTGAATCAGGCACCGAAGAATCAGAATCTAGATTGAGATGCAGTTTTGCCCCGGGCTTTCCATCCTGGTTCTCCATGGCATAAAAAGAGGCGTTGACCGCACCCAGAGGCTTGATTGCCAAGCCCAGAGTCTTCCCATCTATCATGCGCTGCAGAACGGGATTCGAGATCGTCGCAAGTGTCTTGCCGCCCCATCTTTCGGCAACCTCGACATCAATGATCATTTGCGAATTCAAGACACTGCTCAAGGGTAGTCCACTACAGAATGTCCTCAAGGAGACTTGCTCTTGATTCCATTTCGGATCCCCACCGATGATCTCCGTGATTCTCACCATCCCAAAATCCTTGACATAATCCGGCGAGCGCTGAAGTCCATGCGTAGTCAACTCGAGCAATCCGGAGCCGATTACCTTCCTTCCAGCAAATGCGCTGAGATCCCAGCGCAAAATCACGAATTGAGTTCCGCTGACCGTCAGCAGGATCGTCCTTCCTGTTTCATCCTCGCTAGACCAGGTGTTGAATCTCTGATCGGGATATTCCAAATCAATCATGCAGTCTTGTGCCACCGGAATGTGATAGGCGAATGTTCTCGGGTCTGGAACAGGCGGGTGATACGGCACTTGAACTCCTTTGTCCGGCCCGACAGAATCCACATTGACGATATCCGCTCTGAAGTAGTCGAGATCAACACGATACATCTCCAATCCCCACTCCATGAGAGCAAGTTGTCCGTAAACGCTGTCCCCCGGAACAGCATCAAAATGATGCGTCGTCATGCTGATGGTATGCCAATTCGATGTATCAGGAATATCGAACTCCATGAGGTGCGTGTGAAAGTCAGTCGTTCTCTGGGTATTGAGATGTAGATTCACACGCCGCGGCGCATGGCTTACCCGGATTCGTGCCTCAACGCGCAATTCATAGTGCAGATTACTGAGGCGACTCAGATCCATATCTTTTGAAACACGCCGCCTGATCAATGCCCACCAGATGCCTCTCTTATCCTTCGTGGCGTCAACGGTAATCAATGCGTATCCTCTTCCTGATTGGGAGAAATCCATTACCGCTGATCCATCCCCAGTGAAGAACGTCCAGCCGTTTATCCCACTTGGATCTCGAGAAATCGAATCGCCGGTAAAGTCATCCCTGAATTGAGCTGAAGCATGGGAGATAAACATTAGGCTGATGCAGATGATGATGAGAGACTGCATCAATTTGAAATTGTTCTGTATCATTGCTGTGTGCGCTTCCACTGTTGTTCTAATGTCCTTATCCCGCTAGAAAGCAGCGAGATGACCACAGAAATCGTGCTCATTTCAGAAGCATCATCTTCTTTACCTGAGTGAAAGTCCCAACCTCAATACGGTAGAAGTACACACCGCCAGCCAGGGTATTGGCGTCATAAGGCACATTGTAGGCACCGGCGTTTTGTTTCTCATCTACAAGAGTAGCAACTTGTCGGCCCAGAATATCATAAACTACCAGCTTTACATGTTCAGATTTTGCAAGTGAATAACTTATGGTCGTCACCGGATTAAAGGGGTTAGGATAATTCTGCTCTAGCAAAAACCTGCTAGGCAATTCGGCAAGGCTCTTAACCGATGTAAGAATCCTGCTCGGGACGGCAAGGTAATCGAGATACATCCATCCCCAAAACATTTGCATTTGAATGGTGTTGTCGCCCTGTAGCAAGTCAACATCCATAGTCTTTTCGTACCATGTTGATGAAGAGGCAGCAGTGAATTCCAATGTTTCAGCACGAACGCCATTAACATTGATGAATTGCGACTTGGGAGTAGCATAATACAGTTTGTATCCGAATGCCACAGTGTATTTTCCCGCTTCCGCGAAATTCGTGAATCGCCAAGTAATTTTAGCGGTTGTATCGTTTGTCTGAATATCCACATACCCACCTTTGCTTGCAGTATTATCACTGCGGCGGTACATCCCTGATCCTTGTATGATAGCTGCTTCTGCTTCAAGCCTTGTCACTGGTGGCTCGCCAACTTTGATTTGAACTCTATTAGACGTTCGTTGATGCCCCTGGTTGTCAGTCGCTATCGCTGTGAGCGTGTAAGTGCCCGGTGAAACATTTGTCCAGGTGACTGAATAAATCGAGTCGAGCGCAGTGGTTTGTCCAACGATTTTCATTGTGTCATTGGCAAAAAACTCAACCGACCTGACGAAGCCGTCATTGTCCCATGCCTTTGCCACAATAGGAACTTGTCCTCCGCTCGCAAAGACAGAATCGCTCTTTGGACTGGTGATTGTTACATTCGGCCAATCTCCACCGATGCCTCTGACGTCAACGTCTGCCCTATGATTGTCCCACATATATTGCATTGCTGCAAGCACATCTTCATGTGAAGAAAAGTTTACATCAGTCCATGACCAGGCGAGTGCCCCTGCGTAACCGTTCTGGTACAACACATCATATAGAGTTTGCTTGGAAAGGTAGCTGAAGGCATTATTGATGTCCGATATGCCAAATTCTGCCGCCACAATGGGCTTGTCAAGCCCCCAATGCGATGCCGGATTATGGAATGGAGAGATTGATGTGGGAGCACTCGGTCTTATCCCCGCATAGTAATGTACCGAGTAAAAATCAAGCGTCCCGTCCGGGTCATTGCCAGCGGCAATTAGCCGATCATCTCTATAGTAATTCTGGCTTTGGATACTTCCTATTCGCTGCAGATAACGTATAATCTCATCCTTCGGCAAAGAGGACCTGTATTTCAGCCTGAACTGAGTTGCCAGTTGTTCTTGCTCAGCAAGAGTCAGTTGGAAAAGGTCTAAGGCTTCCTTGGCCAGCTTGGCTAGTGGGACATCGGTAAGAGCAAGAAAACTCCAGCTACCATTTGTGACCAGAGCGGTCGAATCGGTGCGATGAATTGCACCGGCGCAAAGGTTAATGAATCTCTGGATTGCAGACATCGGGACGTGCTGGATATCGCTCCATCCGAATTCATTACTCATCCCCTCAGGCTCGTTGAATATCTCCCACGCAATTATGGCCGGATGACCCTTGAGTGAGTCAACCATTGGGATGAGTGAATTGTTGATATAGGCGCGCGTGTACGTGGTATCGGTAAGGAGCATTCTATTTCGGTTCAGGACAACCGCACTGTTCGATGAGCGAAGCATATCAAAAGACCATAGGCAAAGCTTCACTCCGATTTCTCTCTCCCACGCGAGGTCCAGAACTTTCTTCATGTCCACAATGGTACCTTGTCCTGGTCCGATTACAAAACCCGCTTGATTGAATTCTGGAGTCACAGTACCGTTGGTGTGCAACCACCAACGCAGGGCATTGCCGCCATGATCGTGCATTTGAAGAAGAATGTCTCCAAATGTACTGAAGTCTGTGGAACCGGGACCAATATCATTTGCAAAGCTGACCCATGCTAGATTAGCACCACTCATAAAGAGTTCTTGGTTGCTGTACTTGATCCGGTTCGTTTGCGAAAAGGCAGCTTGCGAGAATAGAAGAGCAATAAGGCAAAGGGATAATGTTGTAGTGAAACGCATATGTCCCCCCCTCGAAACTCTCTGTTTGCTGGTTGCCATTATTTGATTGATCATAGAAACAGACCGATCTCTCTATTTCATGGACATCACTTTCTAAAGTAGCAGAAGAAAACGTTCCCGCAGTACACTGACAAAAGCATACTCCGCTTCCTGCCGGCGTTCCTTGAGAATCTCTCCTTTCCCACTGTACGCAATGGTTGCGGCTATCATACTGTTGGCAAGTAGAGTTCTGACTTGCTGGCCAAGCATGTCATGTACTACGTGCTTGACTTGCCATCACAACAAGGACTTCGTTATCATCTTTCATCAACTCTAGCGGAATCAAGTTACCTTCGATCTCCTTGCCGTTGATGATGATCTTCTTCACACCTTTTTGAACACTGTTCTCATTCTGAATTGTGATGTTGAAATTCTTCTTTCTGAATCTCCTTGTAATTCTCAATTCTTTCCAATCTGATGGAATGCATGGATCAATCTTCAGTCCAAAATAATCCGGCTGAACGCCAAGGATATACTGCGTGACAGTATAATATGCCCATGATGCGCTGCCGCTCAACCACGGGAGACGTGATGCGCCATAACGTGGACTGTATCTGCTGTTGGTAAATTGACAGTACACATAAGGTTCGATACCACGGATTTCGGCTTTCGTGTTATAGGCGGCGGGCATAAACTTGCGATAATACTCGTACGCTTGATTTCCCCTGCCTAAGATCGTTTCGGCAATTATCGCCCAGCCTTGTGTATGACAGAATACCGAACCATTCTCTTTCATTCCTTTATTGAAGAGCCTAGCCTTGATCACGTTTGGATCCGTCCTTTCTACTGGAGGGTCGCAAATCATGAGACCATAATCTGTCGAGAGACGAGACTTGACGACATTCATTAATTTCTCGCCTCGTTCTCCGGATACATAACCACTATATATGGCCCATGGTTGTGGTTCCAAGAAAATAGAGGCTTCCTCGTTTTCCTTTGACCCAAATTTCAAACCATCGGCTCGATAAGCCCGCAGAAACCACTCCCCATCCCATGCGTGTTTGTCGAGATTTTCATCCAGCCTTTTCAGATGATCCTTAGCCCATTTGCCTTCTTCAGGCTTGTTAAGCATTTCGCAAATCTCAACATACGTCTTGAGTGCATAACGCAATTGAAACGCAACGAAGACGGATTCCCCGTCATGCCCAAGTGCCAGACAGTCATTCCAATCAACAAACAACCCGCACGGAAGTCCATGCGCCCCTGAACGATCCAGACTAAACTGTATTGCCCGCCTCATGTGTCCGAGCACGGTATCTTCACCTTCGTCGGCATACGGCAGTACTTTTTCATAAAATGAAATATCCCCGGTTTCTTTTACATAAGCCGGAATAGTATTGAAGAGCCACATGCAATCATCAGAACGGTATTCTCTTTCGTCCGGCGCTTTCTCGCTGCCTGGTTTGTGCGCAAAGGGCTTAACAACCGGCATAGCGCCTCCGGTAGAAACCTGCCCGGTGATCATGAGCTCGAGGCGATCCTTAACTTCGTCGGGAATTGTATGAAGAACACCGAGCATATCCTGCACTGTATCGCGGTATCCTAAGCCGTCTCGTTCACCGGTATAGATCAAACTGGCAGCTCTCGACCAAGCATACGTGATAAGACAGTTATAAGGGTTCCACATGTTCAACATGCCGTCAAGTTCTTTGTCTGGCGTTTCAGCCGTCATCCCTGCTATTCTTGAATGCCAGTAATCCTTCAGTTTCTTGAATTCGTCACGAACTTTTTCGGGACTCCCTAATTCTTGAACGGCTTTTTTACCTTCTACACCGGCAGCGCCAATGCCCATGAGAACAACTAACTCTTTTGATTCACCTGGCTGCAGTTCGATATCAACCTGTAACGTACCGCATCCATTGTCCCCAACGGCTATTGAATTCTTACATTGCCCTTGCTCAACAACGATCGGGTTGGCATACGTGCGGTAGGGTCCGAGAAAAACTTCCCGATCTGTATCGAATCCTTTGACCTCGGCTCCGGTGATAGCCAGGAATGTATGACGTCCTTGTCCGTTGTCCTCAAAATGTTCAGGTCGCTGCGGCATATAGACATTTGTGCCATGATCAATAATATTATCTACCACATCCATCTTTAATATGAACTGAGAATACTGGAGGTTTATCATATCCTGAGATAAATTCCAGTTGTTTGCATACTCAACATACGTGAACAGACTCAGATCTCTTTTCCTGCTGTCGGTGTTTGTTACTTTGAGTAGCCAGCATTCGTAGATGCGACCCAAAGGCACAAAATAGAGTGTCTCGGTTTTGATGGATGAATACTCGGAAGAGATTTTTGTGTAAGCAGTACCGTGACGACACTCGGATTTATAGTCTTTCAATGATTTACCAACGGGCTGCCAGGAAGCTGACCAAAAATCTTTACTATGCTTATCATGAAGGTAGAAATATCGTCCCGGCTGATCCATCGGAATTACATTGAAACGCAGCCGAGTGAAGCGCCCCTGAGCGGCGGATTTGTAGAAGCTGTAACCGCCCGCATTATTGGTGATGATGGCGCCATACTCTGTCGAGCCGAGATAGTTGCTCCATGACCTCGGTGTATCAGGTCGCTCAATAACATATTCCTTATTTTTGTCATCAAAATACCCGAACTGCATGTTGGTAGTCCTCCAGATAGTAGATTACATTTCTACAACGGCTTATTAGGATGGGCTTTAATGTAATCAATCAATTCATCCACTTGAGCAAAAGCGAGCGCACAGTAAGTATCTGCTGCACCATAAAAGATGGCTATTCTTCCGGTATCTGCATCTTGCACTGTTGCACACGGAAATGTTACGCTCGGGACAAATCCGATTGTTTCGTACGGTTCTTCCGGAGTCAATATGTGATTCTCGCAATCTACCATCACTTTGGATGGATCGTCAATATCCAACAGTGCCGCACCCATGCTATAGATAAATCCGGTGCAAGTATTGCAGACGCCATGGTAAATCATTAACCAGCCCTCGGTGGTTTCAATTGGAATTGGTCCCGCGCCAAGTTTTACATTCTTCCACCAGTAATGACTTGTTTTCATTACTAACCGGTGCTTGCCCCAATACGTCATATCGGGACTATGGCTTAAAAAGATGTCTCCAAATGGCGTGTGTCCGTTGTCGCTGGGACGATTAAGCATTACATATTCACCGTTTATCTTTCTTGGAAACAGAACTCCATTACGGTTAAATGGCAAGAAAGCATTTTCAAGCTGGATGAAGGTTTTGAAATCTTTTGTCTTCGCAATCCCGATGGTAGGACCGTGAAAGTAATTGCACCACGTAATGTAATACTCGCCCTCCAGTTCCAACAGCCGTGGGTCGTAACCGTAAAGGATCGGTTCTGCCGGGGTCCCATCCTCATTCTGAAATTTGATAATATCATCTTCAAGCTTCCAACTGAAGCCGTCTTTGCTTCTTCCTAAATGCAACTTAGGATAACCATTATAATGGTCAGCTCTGAAGACACCAATGAATTCACTCTTATACGGTATGATGGCGCTGTTGAAAACTCTGCTCGAATCTTTTACGGCTCTCCTCCCAATAACAGGGTTTTTGTCATATCGCCACACAACATCGGAGCAACGTTTGGGCTTCTGCTGCCAGGGCATATTAGGCAATGGTTTACCGATAATTGTCTTTTTCATGTCTCTATCCTCTTATGTTAGGGAATGATGTTGACTAAGACTCTGCGACAAGTTCTGATTAACATAGGGCTTGATCCCGCACAGCGAGACTAGCCAATGAGTTGCAACGCTAAAAGGTTTCTCCGACCTCTTTACGGAAGGGGGAGTCTGTCTCTCTCAGGTTTTGACGTTTCCGCAAGAAAAGTTTGATGAGCCAAAGATATCTTGTGCTTGAATTAGACTTTTTTCGTTATTTTTCTTCTGGTGCTAAAGCAGGGTTATCTTCAGTCACTGGAATTCTCAATTCAGATTTCTTTTCACCATACGTGGCTTCAAGTTTATCCCACCAATTGAACTTTAGTATGAGTGAAGTCAGCATCAAGACAGCAATACAAATTACTAACGAAGGGAACTCACGAAGCACCAAGAATACCGGGGCAGCCATTAGTGTGATCTGCCAAGCAATTCCAACCAAGATGTTGGACATATCACGTTTGAAATTCTTGTTCGCAACAAACTGAGGGTCAATCTTGACGACCCTTTCATAAACTGGTTTCCAGAAACCCCACGGACGAACATTGTGGTAGAACTTCACGAGCACTTCGTCACTTTCCGGCTCGGTCAACAAAGTGGCAACAACACATCCGATTATAGAATTGAGGAAGATTATAGGGAAAGAATTCATACTTGGATTGCTGGGCAAAGGCCAATTATTCAAGAAAGGAATCAAATTCAAATTATTAAGTAAAGTCAGAACCAAAGAAGTGGCAATACCTGAAACCATTCCCCAAAAATATCCATATCCGTTGAATCGCCACCAATACCATTTCAGAACGTTTGCTGCCGTATAGCCGCCCCATAATGAAGCAACGATCCAAAGCGCGACCTGATTAATTGACTCAACAAAGAATCCGGCTGTAATACCAACAACGACAATAGCAACGGAAGCTACATAGCTCATCCTAACATATTTTCTGGGATCCGCATTAGGATTGATGTATCGCTTATATATATCATTAACAATATAAGCAGGTGCTGCATTCACGGTTGCTGCAAAATTGCTCATAAATGCTGCAATAAAACCAGCCATTAGGAGACCAAGTAGACCGATGGGGACATAATTCGCAAGAACTTCAGATAGAATTGCTTCAAAATCCGGACTGGTTATTGAGCTTTTGTATAATGTGTCGAAATTCGTGAGAGCAAGTACTGTCAGACCAGCAGCCATAAAATATCGGGTGGGATTGAGAACGACACTAACCAGTGAATTCATTTTTGCGGCTTCTTTCGGACTACGCGTGGAAAGAATACGCTGCATATCATAATTTGGTGCGGGACCGGCAGCAGCAACAAAAAGTCCTTTAAATACCATCATCCCGAAAAACAAACCAAAAAGAGAATAGCCGTCCGTTTCAATCCATTTGTTGAATGCCACCACTTTTGTAGCCACAGCAGAATGTACACTTGACCAATCGAGATTCAAATTCAAACTGAAAGACATGCTTTTCCAACCCTCAGGCACAACATTGTTGATCATATCAGGGGAAACGTGATACATTGCTATGATACCAATTGCAATCGCAGATACTGAAAGAATGCAATATTGTATAACTTCAGTTGCTACGACGCTCATCATACCACCTTTAACCACATATAAAGTCGTTATACCCATCAATACGAGCGCATAAAGATTGGCATTAATCTGAGGGTATTGAGCCAGAGTTTCCGGATTTGTTACCAACGGAGGAAGGAATGCTACAGCAAATTTTCCTATTCCTTTGAAACCATAAGAAAGAAATCCAATTACACTGATGAGAGCGAATATCACGACTATAATATGGGAGAGAGTAGCTCCCTTCCCCACACCAAACCGGGTTTTGATCCATTCAGCACCCGTCATAACATTCGATCTTCGCAGCCATGGAGATAAGTACACCATCAGGAATATTTGATTGAAAACCGGCCATATCCATGGTATCCAAATACTCTTTAGTCCATAGACTGAAAGCCAGTAGACCAAAAGCATCGTGCCGGCAATATCAAACATACCTGAAGCATCAGAAACACCGAGTAACCACCAAGGAATCCTGTTAGCTCCGAGAAAATAGCTTCCAATATCCTTAGAGGCTCTTTTCGAAATATAGAACCCAATAAAAATCGTAGAAGTCAGATATACAGCAATAATTCCAATATCAACAATATGAAGATGCATTTAAAAAACTCCGATATAAACAGGGAAGTGTTTCGCACTGAATGTAAATGCTTCATCCCAAAATCACTACCACGTCATGTTGCGTTCCTGGTTCCAAGATCGGAATCAGATTGCTGTCTAGAATTTGTCCATCTAGTTTTATGATTCTAACGCCTCTGCAAACGTGATCAGGGTTCTTAACAGTGATTTCATAATCTACCCGTCTGAATTTCCTAAAGACAGTATATTCATTCCAAGAGCGAGGAATGCAGGGATCAATTAGCAGTCCTTCAAATTGGGGTCGTACACCTAAGATATATTGGGAAATAGCGACAAAATTCCACGCGGCTGTGCCTGTTAACCAGGAGTTCTTCGCTTCTCCCGGTTCGTAGGCATCTTTCCCAGCTACCATCTGCGCATAGACATAAGGTTCAGTGCGATGAATTTCACTGATATCTTCTAAATATGCCGGACAAATCTTCCTCCAGTATTCAAAAGCCTCATCTCCCCTTCCTAACTTGGTTTCAGAGATGATTATCCAGGGATTGTTATGGCAGAAAACGCTGGCGTTCTCCTTGTAACCTTCAGGGTAAGTGGAAATCTCACCGTATTCGACATAGTACTTAGAAAAAGCCGGATTAGCCAACACAATTCCATAATCACAATCCAGATATTTCTTGACTGAATCAAGCGTCTTCTGTAACCGGCCATCATCCAGCCCAATTTCTGCCATACAGCAGAATCCTTGAGATTCGATAAAGATTTTGCCTTGTTCATTTTCTCGGCTACCGACTTTTCTGCCTTTGGCATCATAAGCCCGAAGGAACCAGTCGCCGTCCCAACCGTGCTTGTTTATGTTTTCAATCATTATGGATATGTGTCGCCTCGCTTCTTGAGCTTCATGGATTCTGTTCAGGTATTCACAAAGTTCGACAAATTCTTCGCCATAAAGCACAAAAGCTCCAGCGATCATCAATGATTCTGCGGTTTTTCCATCCTCCTTATTCTTGCCGGTTTGAAAAGACTCGTCCGGATCTGTGCTGTAAATATTCAGATTCATACAATCGTTCCAATCCGCCCTCCCGATCAAAGGCAAACCGTGTGGTCCCAGATTGTTCACTACATGGTAGAATGAACGTTTCAGATGTTCAAACATGGTAGCTTGATTCTTAGGATCATTATCAAAAGGCACCTGTTCCTCTAACAATGAAAAATCACCCGTTTCTTTCAGGTAAGCGACGACGGCACATATCAACCATAGAGGATCATCATTAAAGTTGCCACCCACTTCATCATTCCCTTTCTTGGTTAAGGGCTGATATTGGTGATAAGCACCGCCATCCTCAAATTGGGTGGACGCCAGATCAATCAATCGTTCCCGCGCTCTTTCAGGTATTTGATGAACGAAGCCTAACAAATCCTGGTTGGAATCCCGAAAACCCATTCCTCGTCCGATCCCCGATTCAAAATAGGAGGCGCTGCGGGACAGGTTGAAGGTGACCATACACTGGTATTGGTTCCAGATGTTCACCATCCGGTCCGTTTCCTTGTACCCTGTATTCACCTGATAAACTGAAAGCAGCTCGGTCCAGAAATCCTTTAGCTCCTTCACGGCTTTATCCACACTTTGAGGAGTGGAAAACCGACTTTTCATTCCGTACAGTTTTTTCTTATTGATGATTCCGGGAGCCTCCCATTTTTCATTTTCAGGATATTCGACATATCCCAATAGGAATATAAATCCTTTCTCTTCACCCGGATTCAAGTGCACATCTATCTGATGAGAAGCAATCGGAGCCCATCCAAAGGCTACAGAATTCTTTGATCTTCCTTCCGAGACCACATCGGGAGAATCAAGTCCGTTATGAGTGCCAGTAAATGATTCTCTGTCACAGTCAAAGCCATTAGTATCCGAATTCACAGTAAAAAAAGAATAGTGATTCCGTCTATCCCTGTAATCTGTGAAATGAATAATCGTGTTACCTTCTGCTTCGGCTCGACCAGTCGAGAAATTTCTCTGAAAATTGGTCATATCGTCCAAAGCGTTCCAGAGACAGAATTCAACAAAGGAAAACAGTTTTATTTGCTTAACAGAATTACCCATATTCTTCAGAGTTATCTGCATTACTTCCCCATCGAAGCTTAAGGGAACAAACGCAAACAGTTCTGCTTCCACATCATTTCTTCTTCCGGTGATTCTGGTATAGCCTAAACCATGACGGCATAAATAAGAATCGAGTTTTTTCTTAACCGGCTTCCAACCAGGATTCCAGATATCGCCGTTATCATTAATATAGAAGTATTTGCCATTACTGTCTAATGTTGAGTCGTTATACCGATACCTTGTAATCCTGCGCAATCTGGCATCTCTATAAAAACTATAACCTCCGCCCGTATTGGAAATGATAGAGAAGAAGGCTTCATTTCCTAAATAGTTGATCCAAGGATAGGGAGTTTCCGGCGTCGAGATAACATATTCTCTCTGCTCATCATCAAAAAAACCGTATTTCATTTTTGCTTTCCTACGGGTTTAAGTATTAACGGCTATGGGAATATTTCCTGTGTAACAGCCTTTTTGACTAATAGAAAAACAATGAACGAACAAGCAAGCAAAGGCTTGCAGTCAGAAAACAACAGTCCTCAGCTATATGAAAGTTGGCTATGGGGAACGAAATAGAAATGTCTGCTTCTGTTGTCATTACTATTCCAATGCTGTTGCACCTCTTCTTTCCCTTAACTTCTCTTGTATTTCCTTTACGCGTTCTTTGCTGAGAGGGTACCACCACATACACAAGACAGCTCCGACCATAGCAGCAACTGGAACAACAATGTAGAACCATCTCAGGGTGAAAAGTTGCTCTACGGCTGGTCTGATATTTTCTCCTTCAAAACCCAGTTTGACAAGAACCCAAGAACTGACAGTAGAAACGAGGGCAATGGCTAACTTGCTCAGGAATCCAAATACAGCGCTGTACATGCCCTCTCGTCGGCGTCCTGTCTTAAGTTCATCATAGTCACAGATATCAGCATTGAATGAACCGTTTAACACCCAGCACGCACAAAGACCTATATTAATGATAACGGGCGGTAAAATGGTCAAGTAAGGTAGCCTCGGTGTAAACAGGAACCAACTCGACAGATAACCGAAGATGCCAATGAGGAGACCGGTGATTAAGACTTTCTTCTTATCGAAAAATTTTGCAAAATAGCCAATGGCAGCCATGCTCAGTAATTGAGTTGACGCCTGAGCGAAAGCTGTAAACACGCCGATAGTTCCCATTAGTTGTTTGTCTCCCTGACACACATAGTAAAGAGAAATGTAGGTGAGTAAGGGAATCATGAAAAACAGTCCAACAAATACAAAAAATGCGGAACCGATCAATAAAAGAAATGGCTTATCCTTGAAGGTCAGGGTAACAGCAAGCCACATGTTTGTTTTTTCCTGTTTGGTCTTTGCATACCGTTCTCGACAGAAAAGGGCCGGAATAATACCTGTAATCAACATTAGGACAGCCACAATGGAACCAACGTATCGAGCGCCGATGACTTCGTTGCCGCCCCACACATCATGCATGAGAGTCAATTTATAGAGAGAGCCAATCGCGATACCAACGATAAATGCCGGAGCTACTCGAAAGATCATTAACTGGGTACGCGCATCATAGTCTTCCTCCAGTTCAAGTCCCAAACCGCTGAACGGGATGACCCATAGTGTAAATGCCATGTAAAATAGCGAACACATGACTATCAAGTAGATCACCGGCCATAGATCGTTCACTGATTGTGGTGTGAACCATATAGCAGCAAACAGCACGGACATCAAAATTGAACCGACAAATATCCAAGGTCTTCTGCGTCCCCATCGCGATTTTGTGTTGTCAGTAATATTACCCATAATGGGATCGGTCACTGCTTCAACGATACGCGAAGCTGAAAGCGCTACACCAATATAAAAAGGACTGATTCCCATGCCCACCCCAAAAATCGGATAAGCAAGGCTCAGGAGCGCATTGTTAGCAAGGTTTTCAGCAAAACCGCCAGATCCCCAAGCTAATTTCTGTTTAAAGGAAACACTTGAATGATGTTTCTCTTTGTCCACGTGATACTCCAGAATTATTCAATTTGTATTGTCTATACTCAAAACTGAGCATGCAAGTTAATCAAGATCCATCCTTTGGTTTCTCAATACCACCAATGACAACTAGTACATTTCTTTGCCGGCTCCACACGAATGTGCTGTTGCCTTAGAACACCTGTAATGAGATTTTTGCCTTCGACATTCGGGAGGATATCTAAGCAGTTGCAGGATCTTCACCGCTTTCTTTTCGACGAGTCTCTAGGTCAACTGCAATTTTCTTCATGGTTTTTTCATCCAGTTGATAGAAGAATATCACAACTAAGGCAACTACTCCTGCTGCAACTGGTATCACACTCATCATCGCTTTCAGACCATTCTGAACATCTATGTTCTGGACCACATTAGCTTGGAATCCGGTCACCGCAAGAAGCCAACCGGCGAACATAGCACCGATCGCCCAACCAATTTTGTTCGACATAATGGAAGCGGAATACACAAGCCCTGTTGCCCTTCGGCCAGTTTTCCATTCGGAGTAGTCGGCCGTGTCAGCATACATTGCCCACAATAAGGTTGAGATGGGTCCCCCAGTCAGCGAGCCGATGATTTGTAGCCCAAAAATGAGCAGCAGATTATCGGGACTTAGGAAATAGTATGAACCCGTGCAGATCATTGCGACGATGAAAAGAATGATGACAGCCTGTTTTTTTCCGAAGAGTTTTGAAAACCATGGCACAAGAATGACGCCCATTATGGCCAATCCCTGACCGACAGCGTTGAAAGCTGAAGCTAGCACTATAAAGCCGAACTTGTGGGTTGTACCGAAGAGAGTGACTTCTTGTTCTCCGATGTAGTATTTGAAGTAATGAGTAGTCACACTCATGCGGATACACACGAACAGGATAAAGAGAATTGTCACGATGAACAACAGCAACCACGGCATGTTGTTTTTCAGGTCCACCAAGTCCCTGCCTATTGACGTTTTTTCTTTCGCAATCGGCTGAATGCGTTCGTGTGTCGAGAGGAACGTTATGAGAAAGAAGATGACTGCCGCGATGCCGTAAATTGTCATGGTGATCTGCCATCCTTTTCCGTCGTTCCCTTGTCCAAAATACTTTGCCATTGGAAGCGCCGTGGCAGAAACAATGAATCCGGCGATATACGCACCTATGAATTTGAACGATGCAGCACTGGTCCTTTCGTTGGGATCGCCACTGATGACCCCCAGCAACGATGTGTAGGGGATATTGATCGCTGAATACAGAAACATGAAAAGGATGAACGTCGCATATGCGTAAATCAATTTTCCTGTCTCACCAAAATTCGGTGTTGTAAATGCAAGCACTGCAGCAAGAGACAACGGAACAGCCATCCATAACAAATAGGGCCTGAATTTACCCCATCGGGTTTTGGTACGGTCAGCTGCCATACCAATGCCTACGTCAAAAAAAGCATCGAGCACTCTGGAAATTGCAATCATTGTTCCGGCAGCAGCGGCGGCAAGGCCAAATACATCGGTATAGAAGAAGAGCAGATATACCATGATCGTCTGCCAAAACAACACAGATGCCAAGTCGCCAAATCCATAACCAACTTTTTCTCTTAAAGGAAGTTTGTGAATTACCGTGTTCATAAGATTCTCCCTAAGGTTTTTACTCTATCAATTGCTTTGGGAATTCATTTTGAAAATCTTTTACGATTCGAGTCGTTCACATCATAGGTGAGATTCAGACTATTCCCGCAAAAATCAAACTCTTGGAGTCCCCAGCAAAGCCGCGGGATTACCTATTTATCATCCGTCCGGAATGATGATGCGGGCAATCCTTCTTTGTTGAAAAGTGTTGCTTCGGCTGTGTTGCTGAAAGCGTAGCGCACAACTTGTGGATTGATAATATCGGGATGCCAGATAACAACCTTGTTTCCCTGTATCTTCACATTCGCATCTTTGAACTGCATGTCGCTGCCGGCAATCTGAAATCTATTCCCTGCCACAAGATTCTTCAATACCAATCCCCTCTCTGCATGCTCGAATGAAAGAATGATTCTGCTCTTTTCTTTTTTCACTGACCGATAGAGAGGACCGGAATACGCTACTTTCTTGCCGTACGTTTTGGCGAGCGCCCAGAGTGCCAGCCGCTTCCCGACGTCCTGTTTATTGGCAGGATGGATATTCTTCGGATTGCCAATGTCCAATGTAACAACCATTCCCGTGTTCTTGACGGAGAGAGTCCGCAACTGTGCTTCTCGTAGAAATTGGGACTGCGTCTTCGAGCCATAATCGAAAGGAGCAATCTGGACAAAGTAGAATGGAAAGTCTCCGCATTGAAATACAGTCCGCCAATCATTGATCATTGCAGGAAAGAGCTTCTTGTATAGACCGCCATTGGCTGCGTTATTTTCACCTTGATACCATATCACACCTTTGATGGTAAACGGAACCAGTGGATTGATCATGCCATTGAAAAGCGCTGTCGGGGTGTTTGAGCCAAAGTCAATTGGCGGTTTCGGTCGGTTATTAAACTCTTTTTCCTTTGCTCCAAACACATAGAAGGTGTTCGGGCGGTATTCTGCGACGGGCAGATACTTCCAGTTTCCTTCAAGCGAGATTCCCATGTTGCTGCTATCCTGGTAACCCACCATCTTCGCTCCATTGCCCCAAATACCGCCGCCGCCTTGTATATCAATCACTCGGACCGCTATCTGTAGAAGAGAATCTCTAACAATCGATCCTGCAACTTTGTACACCCGGTCAACTTTCCAGAAACCTTCAAGGAGATGATCGCCAACTTTCTGACCGTTCACAAACGTCTCATCCATATCATCAATGGGACCGAGTTTAAGAACGAGATCCTTACCTACCCAACCAGAGGGAATTACAACCTGTTTTCGAAACCACACGACACCGTCAAAGTTGCCGACCGATGTCCGTTCCCAGATTGTCGGTAACTTCATTTCATGCCACTTGCTATCATCATATTCCCGCGCAGCACAACTATCATCCTGGAATTTCAATCCCTCCCATTTATGCAAAGCATCGCGTTCACGAATACTTATGCTGGGATGGTGAGCAATCCACTGATCCAGCAACCGTATGCTATCTCTGCTCTCGTCCAATTTCTTCAACGATTCAGCAAATTCATTGAACGAGTTTAGTGCTTTCTGACTTATCCATGCTTCGATAGGAGTGCCTCCATAACTTGTATTGATAAGACCAATCGGTACCTTGAGCGTTGTGTGTAGCATCCTGCCAAAAAAATAGGCCGTGGCGCTAAAGCTGCGGACGTCAACCGGCGAACATTCTACCCAGTTTCCCGCGCACATATCACTTGGCGATGCTTCGGAGGCACGCTTAACAGAAAAAAGTCGAATGGAAGGAAAAAGTGCTTGTTCAATTTCGTTTGAGGAATTCGAGATAGTGTCGGTGGGCGCCCATCCTTCGAGTGGCATTTCCATATTAGATTGACCGGAACACAACCATACTTCACCCATCAAAACATTTCTTAACACAAAAACAGTATCAGCATAACGAATGGAAATCTGAAACGGTCCACCGGCCTTGGGAGTGGGCAGCTTTATTGACCACGTACCCTCTGTGCTCACCTTCGCCTTCATCTCTTTCCCCCAAGATGTTCGGAAAACAAGATTCGTCCCAGGTATTCCTTTTCCCCAAACAGGCACATCACACTTCTGCTGAAGAACCATGTTGTCTGTAAAAAGTGGGGCAAGACGGAATGAGGATGGTTGGGATAATGCAGGTATTGCAAGTGCGGTCATTGTCATAATCAAGAATGACGACCTGAGAAGACACTTCAAAGAAGTTCGCATAGAAGGTTTCATATTTGTGAGTCCTGTTATGAACTGATATTAGTTGTTAAATAGTTCTCAACGAAAAAATCACCCTGAACTCGTTTCAGGGTCTGGAGAATAGATGCTGAACCAAGTTCAGCATGACTACAGTGAGTTTCCCAGCGAGAACTAAACGACCAATCTGCCGAGATTGCCGGGAAGATAAAATCTGTTGCTCCTCCCATCACGTATTCTATTAGCTGTCAAAAGTATGGCTAAACGTAGAATAGAAATCCTCGAACACCATGACATTCAACTCTTGAGTCTCATAACCGCCTTCATTATCTATCCGCAGGGCCGAGCTTATTGTTCTTGTCTGGCAGAGCGCGCCGCGCTGAAAACCGAACAGCAAAGGAGAAATAACGATAAGCCAAATTCGCTTTCCCATGAATTAACTCCAGACAAATGACTTTCGCCAAGCAACGTCACGCGCTGACGACATCAGTTGAGACTATCTGAGCAAAATGAGCCTCTTCGTTTCAACGTAGTTTCCAGCTTGTAGCCGATAGAAATAAACACCGCTCGCTTTACCTTCCCCATTCCATTGCCGCGTGTAACTCCCTGCCGACAATTCTTCAGAAACAATTGTCGTCACCTGTCTACCTATTACGTCAAATACTTTCAGCGACACAAACGATCGCGTCGGAAGACTGAATGAAATGTTCGTTGTCGGATTGAATGGATTGGGATAGTTTTGAAAAAGATCATACGAGTCGGGTATGGGTTGACCTCGGTAATTTTGCTGCACAAACGTCGGTAATCCATTCGGTGACAAGAGCGCTTCCAATCCTACGGCAAGATACACGAGCGGTGCGTTCCAGTTGATGGCGATTTCGTTCGATGCATACGAGTTGACATCATCTGTGTATGCCAGCGCCGGCAATGATGATGGATATGTCGTCACACCGTCCTCCTTGTTAGGATTCGCTCCCCCAGCTAACAATCCCGGGACGGGAGCCGGAACTCCATCCGCCGCTGAAATGCGGTGATGGATGTGTTGAGGTGAGCGTGATCCAAATCCTGTCACGAAACAGAATGTCGTTCCGTTGCGTCCGAGAAGATAATCAAGATTACTGAGAGCAGCTTGCAGATACGTGCTGTCGCTCGTGAGGCGGAACGCAATGAGCAATTCCATTCCTTGATTCGCCGCGACCGCATTGCTCCCCCAAACGAAATCAGAAGTCTGAACTCCCATAACGACACCGTAAGCAGAGCCATTCATTGACGTACGGAGTGAGTTCGCGAGATTGATCAGCCGTGACTTGACAGCATTGGTGTCAACAGATCCTCCCAAAGTTTTCCGATACTGTGCGAGGGTATAAAGTCCGAGTGTGCGAACATTCGGCCAACTCGGAATGTTTGCCGAAGCAACCCAGAGTGGATTAGCAACCGTCAGAAGACTATCCTGCGACGTTGTCACAAACAGCTCAGCAGCAGCCCAAGCGAATTCGTCCGACACATTGCCGTCCCCATATTCTCCTGTATTAATCGCGGGCGAATATTGAGTGTTCATCTGGGATTGATTGTAATACACGGTGGGGTTCTGCTGCGCCCACCTCCATGCTTTCAACGATGCTTGGAGACATGAGTCGGAAAACCCCGGAAGAGCAGAAGTGAATTTCGCTGTGATCCTCGCCGCTTGTGCCATCACCGCGGCAAAGTCAAGTGTTGCTGCGGTAGTTTTCTTGACAACATACCGTGGCGATCTCGCCTGCGATGGCATAATGAACCCATCGAAATTGGCATTTGTCAGCTTGGCGTACACCCCACCATCATTCGGATCCTGCATGCTGAGCATCCATCGGATGTTCCAGAGCGCTTCATTGAGAATATCTGGAATCCCATTGCCGCTTTCGGGAATGTCTGTCGTCAATTGTTTGCAGAATTCCGGGAAATGTTCATACGTTGCGAGAATCGTGTATGTCGAAATCCCGGAGTTGACGATGTACTTATTGTAATCCCCAGCATCATACCATCCTCGCGGAGAAGAGATGTTACTACTTGCGGGCCGTTGTGCGGTTGCCGCGGAGGGATGGACCAGAACGCTGGTATCAGGGTGTCCTGCATCACGCGCCCAGACACCTGCATACGGAGGCAAAAGAGGCATAGATGCACGCTGATAATAATATCCTTTCAACACTCCGATTGCGAGATTCAGATGAACGCGCGGCTTGATCTCAAATGAATACGATGTCCCTACTCCGGGCACCACAATCCTAAAGCTGCCAGTCGTTTGCAGAGCCGAGAAGTCTGCACGGCTTACCGATTCGTTTGAATACGGCCAAGTTTGTGCCGATGTCAGCGTTCCACGAAAAACGGTATCCGAGGAAGAAGTCGCTATCACAAAAAAAGGAATGGCACCCGCGTTTCGCACAATAGCGATCTTCGGCATGGACGGATAAAATCCAATCTGATTCAATCGGATATCGCTCGATGATTGTGAGAAAGCCTGATGCAGACTCAGTGCTATAAGCGATGCACAGAGGTGGCGTAATAGACGTAAATTCAAGAGTGATCCGTTCACGTAAGTGAATGATGCTACACCGAACTTCTCAACTGCGGTCAGAATTTTGATTTGTTAGTACTCTTTAAGCAACTCAAGCATCTTGCGGTCAAGCCTGTGCCCTTTGTAGTCTTCGTGTTTCACATCCCTGCGCTCACTGTTGAGCACACCAAATGATCCTTTCAAATTCCACATGGCATGTCCCCAGCCTGCGTCCTTCCAAAGCGAGAGGATGTCGCGCATCCAACTGAGTGCAATATCGTGTGGGGTTTGGTTATAACAACCCCATTCTCCCACGTGCACCTGCACTCCTTTGTTCACCAAAGGCTGCCATTTATCAATCAGTTTCTCCTTCAGGGCGGCTTTATCCCACAGCTTTCCGTCGTCACCCCGCAAGGGCCATGTGGGAAAGTTGAATGTTTCAAATTCATCTTCTGGCACCCAGGTTGCCGTGTAGTGAGTTAGGCTCATAGGATCATAGCCCCGCGTGCTTTGAACGACTCCAAGGTCTACTATGCCGAGTACAGGATTTCGTCCGATGTCTTTTCCATCCACCACAATCAATCTGTCAGGGTCTTCTTCTCTAATCCCCTTAACCAATGCCCTCACAATTTCTACATAGCGGGTTTCATCTGTCCTCTTGGGCGGCTCGTTGATGAGGTCGAAGCTAAGTCGCGAACTTGAAATGCCTTTGTAGCGACGGGCAAAGAACTTCCAATGATAGACCACCGCATCTAAAGCTTTTTGCATTCGTTCGGGAGTATCGTTGAAGAGATCCATCGGTTCCAAGTTGCGACCGTTGATGCAATAACCGGGCACTCGATGGAAATTAAGGTTGATGTGGACGTCATACTGCTTGCCAAATTCTACAACTTCGTCAATGTCCGTCATTGTGTCTTCGATAATAGTGTACCAACTGTCTTTCGAAGCCCAATTCCAATATGACATCGGTATACGGGCAAAGTTCATTCCCCAATCTGCCATGATCTCGAAGTCTTCTTCATTGAATCTTTTTCTTGGTCCCCATCCGCCGGCTTTTTCTGTGAGATTGAAGCCCCGGTAGCGACGGAATCCTGAGATCGCGTGTTCGGGAGCAGCTAAGGTTCTACATTCTAATCCCGCAAGCGATATCGCCGCAAGAGCGCCGCACGCTTTAATGAAATCACGTCTGTTCATACTTCGTAGTCCATATTTTGTTCATGGTGTCAATAGAGATTTCATCACGTATCGCTTGACCTTAGCCTAATCCTTTTTTTCACCTGCCGGCTTGAGCGTCCATACACAGTGGTCACTCAACGTACGACTGTCGCGACGTGCCTGCGCTTCGATGTGGTTCTCACCGGGTTGAAGTTCCACATTGTTCCATATAAACACACAGTTGACACCAGCCACACGCTTCCCCTGTGAAACTCCATTCAGAAGCAACTCCACTTCGCTTGCGTTGGAATAAATCTTCACATCCGTGATTGCATTTGTGCGTTCAATGAATCGCCGGCTGGTGATATACAGCGTTGGCTCGTCCGACCAATTCGCTTTGTAGAAAAGGAACGCGTCTTTCTTTGTCTTGCGATCATAGGTCACCAGCCCTTTGTCATTTCGACCGGGAATCCCACCCTCGTGTCGCCAATAGCTTGTGAAATCGAACATGTTCCAAACAAATGTACCCCAGACAAATGGTCGCGATTTCATCGCTGCCCATGCCGATTCATGAACCAATGCTTGCCATTCCTCCGGATGCCATTGACCATCAGTCTTGGGTTGTTTTGGACTCTGCTCGTGATGTTCTACATTCGCACCTGCACCGTACTCACTCACGCAAATGCCTCCGCCTCGACTCATGGAGCGGCCTCTATCGAGCAGGGCACCAAAGTCCTCCTTCGTTCCCCAACCTGGATACCATCCAGGATAGATGTTCCACCCGAGCAAATCGGGGATCTTGTTCAACTGCGGCAACTGTTCCGTGCAGGTGGCTGCAATGGTCGGCCGAGTCGGGTCCTCGCCATTCACAACGATCTCAAGATCCTGCAGTAAGCGATGAGGATCGGGCCTTCCTGGCCAAAGTTCGTTGAACAAACTCCACACAAATATGGAGGCGTGGTTGATGTTCTGCCGGATCAAATCGAGTAACTGATTGCGTGAGGTTTCGGCGAATTGCGGCACGGTGCCGATTTCATCTACCTGGGGAAGTTCCGCCCAGACAAGGATGCCCGCCGTGTCGCACAAACCGTAAAAATAGTCGCTGTGCTGGTAATGTGCGCAGCGGACGACGGTGCAGCCGAGTTCCTTGATGAGCTGGAGGTCTTCATCCTGGTCAGCCTCAGAGATCGCCCAGCCTTTGTCCGGCCTATCCTGGTGACGATTGACGCCGTGCAAATGATACGGCTTGCCATTCAGGAAAAATCCTTTCTCGGGATCTACGCGAAAGAAACGCAACCCAAGCACCTGCTCGACGGCATCACGCACTGTACCGTCCTTCTGCGCCAGAGGCGCATGCGCCTTTGGCGCAGAGCGCAATTCCACGACTGCTTTGTAGAGGTAAGGATCTCTGCGTCCATTCCATAAATGGGGCTGCGGCATCACGACGCGTAACGCAAACGGGGCTGTAACTTCAGGAACAACCGAGATCGGCTGATTCACAACTGCAACACGCTTGCCTGAAGCATCGAGAACAGTGGCAGTTAAAATAAGTTCTCCGTTCCGCGTCGTGCCGTTCGAAATCTGGGCGGTCACATCGAGCACAGCCTGTTCATCAGTAACGCTCGTTTGATACCAGGCGACTCCTGGTGAGGCGTGATCCGTGAGAGCGAAGCAGATTTCATCCGTCTGAATCAAGTGGACTGGCCGATACAACCCACCAAACACACAGAAGTCGCCGCTCAACGGAGCCACATCGGGTTCGGGTGCGTTGCTGACGTGCACGGCGAGCAGGTTGTTTCCGCCTGGTGACAATTGCTTTGTGATTTCAACACAGAAGGCTCCGAATGCGCCGCGATGTTGGCTGACCAGATTGCCGTTCAGGTAAACGTCTGCCACTGATCCCGCAGCCTCGAAGCGCACAAAGTAACGCTTGCCCAGCTTGGCCTCACCGATGTTCAGATTACAACGATACCATCCGGGCCCGCGATAGTAGTTCTCCCCTTTCTGCGCTTGTTCCCATCCCCAATTGTGAGGGAGAACAACCGGCTGCCAATCGCGATCGTCGAACTGCGGTTGCTCGGCGCCGGCGATTTCTCCCAGCTTAAATCGCCAGCCTGAATCGAGCCGCGAGCTCTCGCGCGGATATCCGTAACCGGCCGAAGTTAAGAAACCAAGTCCGGCCAAAACTAGAGTTGGAAATCTTTTGATAATCATCAGTTTGTTTTTACAAGTCACTGTGCCGGCACGGCAGGACGCAACGTTGCACCAAGAGCCTCAATCCGCAACACCCCTGGTGACATGCCGCTTGCCGTCGCTGTTAGAGCAATTTTCCCGGCTTGCCGGGTCGATTGTACAATCACCTGTGCCAATCCATTGAAAACTTTGCGTTTCCAAGTGTCTGAAGGTTTGAAAACCTGAATGATACCCGGATCGGTGTTAAGATTATCATATTGATACCTTCTAACAAGCGGAGTTCCAACGACAGCATAGATGTTTTTACCCCTGCGGAGTATGGCATTGTCGAGCCTGTATTCTTGAACGGCATCATCACGCTTGATATTTTTCGCGATAAGATGTCCATTCACATAAACTGCTTGTTCTTCACATAGACTTTTCGGCCACAGTGTTATTTCTGTATCATCTGAAAAGTCGGGTAAATTGAATGTGCCACGAATAACAGCTGTTTTCAGTGCATCTTTCGTTTCCACATTGTATTCACCCTGTTGGTTGAGTGCAGATGGCCAGTCTGAGTCATTGAAATCTATGCCTGTTTCAGGATAATTCTCCTTTGCCTGCACTGCCTGTGCTTTAAGGTCTTCAATTTTCAACTGACGAACACGTTCAAAATATCTATCAGGTTCATGAGATGATGGATCGCCATTACCCACACCGATAATCTTACCCGGTCCTTGTATCGAGAATGTAATTTCATTTCCGGCAGTTGGCACGAACCGTCCCTTCGAGTCATTTACTTGTACTGTGATAACAGAGACATCTTCACCGTCAGCGTTTACGGTTGAGCGGTCTGGAGTCAGTGTGATCGCTGCCGGTTCTCCGGTAGTCTCAACCTTATCGGTTATGATCTCCTTCCCATTCTTGTACCCGCGTGCAAGCAATGTCGCCGGTTCATAGTTAACCGTCCATTCTATATGTGAATTCTTGGGCATGGTTTTTCGTCCCAGGCTTTCAGAATTCAGAAAGAGCTCGACCTCGTCGCAGTTGCTGTAAGCCCAAACGCTGATCGCCTGTCCTTCTTTACCTTTCCAGTTCCAGTGCGGCAGAAGGTGAAGCACGGGTTTATCTGTCCACCAGGATTTGAGGTAATAAAACATGTCTTTAGGGAAGCCGCATAGATCAACAATGCCGTACTGCGAACTTACCTGAGGCCAACCAAAAGGATTGGCTTCGCCGCGATAATCGAACCCTGTCCAAAAGAACAACCCGGAAAGAAATGGACGGGCGGCATAGAAGTCAAATCCATCTTCGATACTGCGTCCTGAAGGCTTTCTATCAATCGCCTCCATGTGTGCATTCGCAGCGTCGTCTTCATAGATGCCGCGTGTTCCCCGTGATGTGGTCTCTTCGGTACCGATGCTCGGTTGATTGGGAAAATCCGCATGCTGCTTGTCAATGTCTCCATTGAATATGTAATTGAATCCCATAACATCTTGAACCGTTGAGATGCCGTGTCCCCATCCCCCACTACTTGCGTAGGTAGTTCGGCGTGTCGGGTCAAGACGTTGGACAAATGACTGCATAGTCGAGGCAATACGGGCACCAGTCGTGTTCCCTTCGATAGCCCATTCCTCATTACCTAACGACCAGATGATAACACTGGCATGGTTGCGGTCACGCATGATCAAACGTTTCAGCAGGTCAAGGTGCTCGGTGTTAATTCCCATCAAACGGTTTTCATCAATCACGAGCATACCCAGACGGTCACACACATCGAGCAACTCCGGTGTAGGAGGATTATGTGAACACCGGTAGGCGTTACATCCCATTTCTTTCAGGCGTTTGATGCGAAATTCCTGCAGAGCATCGGGTATCGCAGTGCCAACACCGGCATGGTCCTGATGGTTGTTCGTTCCTTTGAGATTCACATGTTCACCGTTCAGGAAAAATCCTTCTTCAGGATCAAAACGAACAGTGCGGATACCGAACGTGGTTTCATAACGATCAACAATAGAACCACCAGCGCTAACGGTGGTGATGAGTTTGTACAAGTACGGTGTTTCGACCGACCATGGTTTGGGATACGCAACACGTATCAGACAAGAAAACTCATTCATATCGCTCGGCTTAAGGGTAAGCTGTTTCAACTCGCCTTGAGCAACCACTCTTCCGTCTGCACCTATGATGGCTTGACCGAGATTGAATGTCGCATTGCTCGTCCCTTCATTGGCAACTGTTGCACGGGCAGCAACTTCAGCAGAATTGTCTTTGACTTCAGATGAGACAAACGTACCGTATTGCGCCATATGCAGCGGTGGTGTCTTGTTAAGCCAGACATGACGATAGATTCCTGCACCTTCGTAGTACCAGCCTTCTTCCATGGTTGCATCAACACGGACGGCAACAACGTTCTCACCACCATAGTTTAGATAATCGGTGACGTCATATCGAAATCCATAGTAGCCGCAGTGCTCCTGACCCAGATAGAAGCCATTGACCCACACAACCGGGTTTCGATGGACACCGTCAAATTCAATACTGATGCGTCTGCCGAGATCAGATTCTGGAATCAAAAAGGTTTTCCGATACCAGCCGATACTAGTTTCGGGGAAGTTTCTGCCAACGGTCTTGTATCCGTGGCTATAGCTTGCTTTAGGATCAAAAGGCAATTCAACGGCCCAGTCGTGTGGAAGATCGAGCATCCGCCAACTGCGGTCATCAAAACTCTTAGAAGCAGCACCATCTCCATACCCAGCCTTTGCAAAATAGGAAAAATATCCTGTTGCATGATTAAAATCTTTTTCAGCATCGTTTGCATGGCCGAAAGCAAACCGCCAGCCGAAGTCCATCAGTAGCCGTTCACGTCCATTGGCTGCCGTTGCTGATTGCGTCACATGCGTCTGGGAGAAGACGAAATCCTGCGAGCATACGAGCAAGGGCATGAGGATGCAGAGAACTGCATCCTTCAAAATGAGATGAAGACTCTTCAGGTTGTTCGCAGCTTCGATAGGACGACTATTTGTTGGAGATGAAATCTTCATGCGTAAGTATCTTGGGATAACTCAAGAAAAGCAGTAGACCTTACAACATAATTGTGATGACCGGCAATTACTCTCCTACCGCTGATAGAATAGAAGTAATCCAACAATTTCCTTACTTGGAGCGCGGCATCCTTATTAACCGGCTCAGAATTCTTTTGCCCATAGATCATCGAGCGCTTTTGAGTCTGTTGATACAGTTTATGAGTACTCTCGACGTGTGGTAGTTGCACTTCCAAATTGATCCCTTGGCAGAATACTTATTGTTCGGCACGATGTCCGTGCCGCCCCAATAGAAGCCTCCATGCTCGGAATCGATCAGATACTTTTTGCAGTAGTCCCATTGGACGCAGAACTTCTCATAATACCGTTGTTCGTCATCCGGATAGAGGTCCGACATCATCAGAAAAGAGTTCAGAGCTTCTACTTGCACCCACCATTCTTTTGTGTTTCTTACAATTGACGGTCGCTCACTTCCTGCGTAGTAATACCCTCCATCGTAGATGCCTCCGCACTCCGCGTCCCAACCGTTCCTTAGTGCGTGATCAACCATCCTCTTCGCTACCCTAAGCGTAGTCGTATCATGTTTCAGCCCTAATGCTTCGGATGCTTCCAGCATCAAGTAGGCAGTCTCAACGTCATGGCCGAATGAAACATGATCAAATTCATAATTCTTCTCTCTAACGTCTGGACTGGCATCACGGTATGAAACAGGAGCCCAATCACGTTTGAAAAACAACACCATGTATCCTTTGTCTGTAGTAATGGTGTCCCGTACTATCCGCAGCAATGAGTGAAGTCGTTCTTTCAGTTTTTGATCTGGCCAGACCTTGTAGAGTTCCGTAAAAGCCTCCAGCAGATGTATCGTGGAGTTTTGATCTTTTGGAGGTATCCCCCTGTATCCTTCCCCCAATGGGGTTCCATCTCTGTGCATAAACTGGAAATACCCACCGTGCTGAGGATCATAGCTGTGTTTCTCAAGCCACTGGAAAGTCTTTTGAGCTAAATCCAATAATGCAGTATCGCCCGAAGCTCTGTAGTACGCCGCCAGTCCGTAAATAGCAAAGGCATTCCCATACGCTCGTTTTATGATTTGTCCATCCTCTTTGAAAGGCTCTCCACGGCGATTGACCAAATCGTAAAAACCTCCAAATTGCTGATCCCACATTGTGTTCTTGAGAAATTGCACACCGTGGCCTGCAATATTCCGAAGCACATTGTCCTTCTGATAGAACATTGCAGCATTTGCTGTTGACCAAACATGGCGGGCTTGGGTAACAACCATCTTATCCTGTCTACCTTCCAATTCCCATTTGTAGTTTATGTCGCTAAAAAACCCGCCATATGTTGTATCAATAGACAACGGATACCATAATCTGAACTCATCATCGAGCACCTGTCTCATCTCGACGGATATGGTTTTCTTATCTGTTTTTATATCACGCAACTGGTTTTCCATTTTCAGTTTATCAATTATGGAGTAAGAAGAGAGCAAGGATAGAAAGAATACTGAAATGAGAGTTACTTCGTTTCTTCCTCGGTGCGTATTCATAAGAGTCTCTCACATTGCTACTTTTTGTTGACCGTCTTGTCCGATGGCATTCCCACTTTTTCATACAAATGCGTTCTCGCATCTTTGTCTTTATCCAATATCGCACGCGCATAGTTGGCAACTTCTTCAGCATTCGCTCGCGGGACGATGATAACTCCATCTGCATCAGCAACGACAACGTCGCCAGGACAAACCAACACTCCTCCGATTACGATGGGACGATTCACAGATTCCAGTTCGTTCCTGCCAGGGCGTATGCCGCGTCCTTTTTTGCGCAAGTATAAGGGGACCTTCTCTATGGCAATTTCATCCGTATCTCTTGCGGTAGCATCTGTTACTACTCCGACAGCACCCAAACTTTTCCAGAAGAGAATATTGTAGGAACCGATGGAACCAATGTCCTTTTCTTCGACGTTGTCCAACACGATGACTGTTCCGGGCTTGATGATTTTTGTAAACGCTTCGCTAGAGTATGCGTTGTAAAAATGACCTTCCCAGTCTTGAAACTTCTCTCCTGGTTTGGGCCTATCCGATCGCTGAGTTGGGACGTAGCGTGCTGTAATAGCTATTCCCCTAAACTGATGCAATAAATCCTTCTCATCAATCCAAGCCGCATGAATTGCAGGATCTACCAAACCGGTACCTGGTAGACCTGCCATATCCATACCATCCGAAACATCAGCGACACGCAGTCCTTCAAAGAGTTTCAGAACGCGGGCATTTTCTTCATCTGAATATACTCTTGTTTCGATTAAATTGATTCCCTTCTCGATATCCGTTTTGCTCTTCTCTTGTGATAGAACAGGGGATGGCAAACATACAAAAATACATAGAACGAGTTTTGTTAGTTCTTTCATGGTTACCTCCATATTGAGTTGTGTCCTGTCTTATTCGACCAAATCAAAGATAATGTCAAGTATCAAAATGACACATCAAAAATCAGGATTATTGAAAGTGCATAATTGACTGCCGGTTACTGATTGCTTTGTTCAAATCTTAGACTTTCATTAGAATGCCAAACTCCCATTGACTCCTAATTGCCATCTTTATATACATCCGCTTATTTTATCTTTTTGGCTGTATATTCTTGTCCCATCTCGTAGACAGTCATGATATAATCATTTGTAGCTTCAGCTTTTCTAAAAGAGACAGAAACGTTTATTTCTTTGATATAGAATTCATTGTCTGATGTTGGCTGGAGTTTGACCGAGAACTCATTATTTGGTCCCTGTGCTCCCTTGAGGGTGTCATTCTCGAGGAATATTTTGACTTGAGGACCTCCTCGTATCTGATAGGTTCCAACATAGCTCTTCAGAAGTTCGATCGAAGGTTTGGCAACGCTGACAACTTTCAGACTTAAATCGCTGTTCACAACAGTGTAAGCACATTTCGAACGCAATTCCTTATTGCCTTCATTCAAAAAGGCATTGTCAATTTTCCAATTGTAGTTGAAGAATCCGGATGCAACCATAATTTTTTCATTCTTAGCACCCGTGGAGAAGTTTGGGATTTTTCCGTCAGTGATATAGTAGTCGTATTGAGAGACATCTCTCTGGCGTGGATCGAAAAAGCAGAAACCAGCCCCAGAAGTCGCTGCAACAATGGCGATATATCTTTCACTGTTGTATGGGTTCGGGTAGATGGCATTCAGAACGGCATCTTTTACTTTGAACGATTTTCCATCCATGATGATTTCATCGGATTTAATTCGGAAAGGAATTCTGCCGAAGATCAGCTGCGATATCTTATTATCGTCAGGTCCTTCTAAAAGGAGGAGCGAATACTGTTTCATGTCCGCTTCGTTCACATCAACATCATTCTTAACACGCGGTTCATATTTTTGAGCTGCTTTCCAGTCGCTGACCATGATTCCCGCTTTTTGCTCTATCAATTTTCTCATCAAGGAATCGTTTGAAGTTGTACCGATGACAATGACGAACGGAGTATTTTGGAAATCGGAGATCGGACCCGCCACCTGAGGAATTTTGCATAACGACAGGGGCTTATAATCTTCTTCCCTCAGAACGATCCTTTTTGCATGAAGGTTGCTTACTGGTATCGTTTTGCCGTTCCACACTACTCTGATCGGTTTGCTGTAATTGATCAGCTGTTTGCCCGGAGTCAATGACAATTCACATACATTCTTTGAATCAACACGAACTATATTACCTTCAAGTATCTCAGCATCAACAACTGCAAACTCAAATGGACTACGTTTTTGTATGACTTCTACCCAGCATGAAGACGCTGTTCGCAGATCTGCTGCTCTAACACGTACCTGTCTGGGTGCAACATTCCGTTTGTGCTGCAACAGCCAGGAAATTGTTTGATCCCACAAGCCTAATTCGGTGTGGCCTTTTCCGGGTACCTCAATGTAGCGAACATCATAATTCCATCGTTGGAGTAATCGTACGAGATAGCGAGAAAGATTCACATTCACACTCTGATCCTGATCACCATGAGAGACGAGTATCGGCGTATTCAGCAAGGATTCCATCTGAGATGTTGAACTAAACTTATCATTAAGAAATATCTCCCAGCTGCTCATCTTCTCAGTATTCTCTTTTGAAATGTTAACATGATAATCACCACCGCCATAGATTGGAGCTATTGCGGCAAACAATCCGGGATGTCTTGTTGCAACATTCCATGTCCCATAGCCACCCATCGAAGAACCCATGAGATACACTCTGTCATCATCAACACTGAATTTTTGTTTTGCGATCTCAATACATTTCAGGACATCGCGGTCGCCGATTCCCAAATATTGTGTATTTCCGCGTCCGTGTGGTTCAATAAAGATAACGTCGTGCCTATCGCTCACGCCATCGTGTCTTTTATCAGCACCCCACCAATTGTAATACTCAGGATTGTCGGCATTGTACCCGTGCAGATAAACGATCATCGGCCATTCTCTTGAAGGATCATAATTGAGAGGTAAGTAGCATCTGCAGAATTGAGGTGTGTTATCAATATCGTCAATATATGCCAGCCGGACAAAACCACCGGGACGAACTTGTGCGTTCGCTTTGATTTCTCCAAACTCCATCAACGGCGGATGTAATGCCACTAGTTTCGATGAATCCGGGTTTTGCAGGTTGTTGCCCAGCCGGTTTAGAATCATGTCCGCCAGCATTCTGTGTGTTGCGGCTTCCGGAGTTCTAACACCCTTGTCGGAGGCACTCTTGACAATTTCTCGTGCTGCAGCCAAAATATCTCCCTTATACCAAGTAGTATATTTGAAAAAGGTCTTACCCTGGATATCTTTGTACTTGAATCTGAATTCATAAACTCCACCTGGCCAGTTGTTGTAGTTGAGAACAACTGCCTCACCACAATTGAACGTCTTCTTTGCGACAGTTCTTCCACCGGCTGTATACACTTCCATCTGAACTATTTGCTTCAACAACGCCTGGTCTAGATTTCCTTGGGAAGAAACTGTAAGTGTGTTTTCCTTTGAATTACCATGACCCAACGAAAAATCTATGTTACCCGTAATGATATTCAGTTCGTGTGGATTTTCTAACATTCGTACTGCAAATCCCCAATCACCCTTGCCCTGCTGGATTTTGAGCAACAGGTGATTCTCACCGGCGTTCACCTCCAACGCCAGTCCATCTTCATCTAAGGTGAGAGCCCGCATCATGACAACACGATGAACCAATTTTCCATTGAGCCAAACCTTTACTCCGTCATCGGTTCCCAGAGAGAGAAATATCTTGCCTGCTTCCTTTCGGCTGATTCTTGTATAAGCGTACGCAACGGCGTCTTCCGTCCTACCTCCTTGAAAAAACTTTTTCAAATCAACTACGTCTTTGGCCTTTACTGGAACCCATTTCAATTCACTTCCGGCTATCTTTACTACTTGTCCCTCCGCTGGTTGAACCCTTGCTTCTCCGTTGTTCTCAGCGAGAAAATCTTTATCAATTTCTGCCATCGCATTAATCGGAATTGAGCCAAGTATCAACCAATCTTGGAGAAACACTGATCTGTCAGGTTTCCAAGGATTGCGCATCGTTTCTTCTAGATTCTTTTCATCCAATTTGTTCACTTGAGAGAGAACAATATCGGTCGAAAGAAGAGAAACGCAGAAGAATACGACTATAAATAGGTTATTAATTTTCTGTTCTGACATAGGTTTCATTATTCTCTCCGTTCAAATATCTGTTGGTTAATCGCAGTTTTCTTTCATCTTATGATTCTTAGTCGGTATTGAACTATTACAGCACCCGCCTCTTTGTAACGATATGGCTGGAAGCAATATGTGACTCCAGCGACGCGTGACCGTTCCCAGAACGCACTCAAGAAACAGAAACGAGACGCCCAGCCACTAAGGACACCCACCTGCCAAAGCGGCGCGGCGAGCAGGTAAAGCAGACTCAAGAACTGTCAGATGACTTTTTTAGCAAGTTCAGATAAGGGTTTTACTTCATAAGCCTGAGCATCAGGACGTCATGTCCGGAGAGATCAGTCTTAAGAATACTATCGGTTGTTCCAATGTTTTTCTTTGCCCACAAGTCTCTGATCTTATAGGATTTTTGATCAAACCTAAGTTCCAATTTGGCAAAATCATCAATAATAGATTGTTTCTTCCAGTCGAATTGTATCTTCACAGTTTTTGTCCCACGATTTAAGAAGGTAATAGCCCAATCGCCGCCTCTTAATGGTTTGGCATAAACTTCCGTGCTGTCTATGGTCGTGTATTTGAAACATTGAACACCGAGGGAATCTTGGTCCACTGCAACTGCTTCCTTATTGGTGAGTATTTCGATGGTCTCTTGTTTCATATTGCGCAGGTCATTACCTGCTATAAGCGGAGCAGCCAACATACACCATAAGGAAAAATGTGCACGGTCCTCAGCTTGAGTCATTCCATTTCCGACTTCAAGCATATCAGGATCATTCCAGTGGTCGGGGCCCGCATAGATGCGAATCCCTTTTCGCATTTTGACAATTTTCATAATTCCCCATGAAGACCAAGTCCCATGATTTACCTCGCAGTCGAAACAATTCGTAATGTCACCCGTTGTTCGCCACAGATGTCCAACATCTTTTGCCCATTCCCAGGGTTTATTGTCGCCCCATTCGCAAAGACTGAGGACGACTGGTCGCCCAGCCGCATAGAGCGCATCGCGCATGGTAGTGTAAGCTCCTATGGCACTGAGTCCATCAGTGTTGCACCAGTCGTACTTCAAATAGTCCACACCCCATTTTGCATAGGTCAGGGCATCCTGATACTCGTGTCCACGACTTCCAGGCCTACCACCACACGTTTAAGCCCCCGCATCAGAATATATTCCAAATTTAAGTCCTTTGGAATGAACATAGTCCGTCAAAGCTTTTATCCCTGAAGGAAAACGTATAGGATCAGGATAAATAAATCCTAGACTGTCGCGTCCTCCATGCCAGCAGTCGTCTATAATAATATACCGATAACCGACATCCTTTAATCTACTCGAAACCATGGCATCTGCTATTTCATGTATCAATCTTTCGTTAATGTCGCAGCCAAACCTGTTCCAACTGTTCCAACCCATTGGAGGGGTCAATGCCAGGCTATCGAATTTTTGAGCGCAGAGGTGGGTCAACGGTGATGTACAAAGCATCAACACTGTTATCCCGATGAAGAATGAATTACGTTTCATAAACGAATGTCCTTTTGTATGAGAATGTGAATGAAATCTTCTTGGATGTACCGCAGCGCAAATATCAATTTCTTTACAGTTCCTGCAACGGTCTATCATCTCAAGTTCATTACTATTGAGGCTAGAATCTGCCACTCCGATCAGACAGAGATTGCCCAGTCTGTCTGCGCGCATTGCTAGGTAGCAATGTTCTGGACTTGGGATCTAAGGAGCTTGTACAATCGCGATCTCAAAAGGTTGAAGATCCAGGGAGACTTCGCTCTGCACAGCCCTTCCGAAAAGCTCCTGTGACTTGTCCTCGTTGACAGCCAGCAGCTTACCATGCACCAGTTCGCGCCAACCGGAAGTCGAGATTCTTTCGTTGAACCTCAGTGAAACGGTTGCCGCTTCATCATTCATATTATAGAGCACGTACTGGTTGGTGCCGAAGAGATAAAAGCCCACGCCGCCGGGACCGGTTAACTGTACTCCTAGTCCCTTACTAAATGCATGGCGAATAGTGTTAAGTGCTTGCGCGGGGAGTCGCAACAGGTCATAACTGTTTTCTGGCATATTCAAAATGTATAGAGTCCCGTTGAGATACTTCACACTCAGCAGCACTCCGAAGTCGTAGTCCTCCCGCACGACCGCCACTTCGCGCACATAAGGCCACGTCGTAGTTGCAATGCGTGGGAAAACGAAAGGTCTATCAGTCTTCGTAACCTGTTGGTTCCAACCCCTTCGCATCCGGAATTCTGAAGACGAAACGCTGCCGCCAGCATCTACAAGATTCAAGGTGTTCTTAAACTCGGTATTCTGCAATTGGCGGAAGAGTTCCCAAGTCATGAACACATCATGTCCGTTCCGCAGGCGAGCAAGCATCTTATTGACCAGTTCAGGGTCTTTTAGTGAATGCTTAGTGAAAATCGCTGTTTGGCTGTCTGCCGGGAATTGGCCTACGGGAGCGAGCGGAATTCCCGCCATCCCGAGATAACCGAAAATGTTATATTCACCCTCGGAGCCGTAAGGCAGGTAGATCGGAACTCCCCGAGCAGTGCCATTCAGCATTCCAGCTACTCGGTCAAAGTCCGGCAGCATTTCGCGGAAGTGAGGGTACACGTCGCTGAATGGACCCGAATGATGCAAATGACCGCCCGACCAAAGAATAATCTCCGGTGTTTGGGCCAACACTGCCTGCCAGACTTGCGCAACGTAGTCGTTGTCCTGTCCTTTCATTGAGTAGTTGTCTAACCAAGAGCCAACCCATTTGCTCGGTTCGACGCTAGCCCACCACTTCTGAAAAATATAGCCGCTGTAGATCGGTATGTGTTGATCGTGCGTTACCCGTGTTCGAGTTTCGATTCCGACGGCCATGGCATCAAACTGATGAGTTTCGTTGAAAACATCATAACCGTTTTCTCGATGGCCCTCGTACCAGTTAGGGTATTTGATGATGAGCTTGATTCTGGGTTTCACTTGTTTGGCAGGATCAATGATGTACTTTTTCGATTTCTCTAGAAGCAGCTTTGTACGGTAGTCTGCCCAACTGGAATTGCCGCGTCCTGTAACGCATTTCTCACACGTGCAAATGGTAAACAGCCAATCGTCTATAATGATCTCATCAAAGACCTGCGCCAGCGCCCTTATACGCCGTTCGAGTATCGCGAGGTGTTCAGGATTATTATAGCACATTGGGCCAGTGTGTGGAACAACCGGCACCATTGCCCCAGAGACCTTGATGCCGACCGCACGAAATCGGTCTGACACAGTCTTCATAAGTGCAACATCAATGTCCCCACCGCTTGAACCCTCGAGGTAGACCCTCTCAGGCTTTATGGGGGCTAAGTAGTCCATCGTCTCGTGAAACGAAGCAGAATCCACGAGAAGTCGCTCGATATCTGGAAACGTGAAATAGATTGCGTACTTCAAGTGTGCCCACCCAGTATTCGCCGTCGAACCTTTCGGATTGATTTGACCTTGAGCTTGAGCAGAGCCTGCACCTAAGAGCAGGATGAACACCAGCGCCACCCAGTCGAAGGTGAAATATTGGGGAATGACATTCTTCATTGTGCCCTCCTAGTTGATTCTTTTGGTTAAGAAGTAATATGGCTCTTCGATCTGTGATGATAATGGTCTGTAGTTGCCCCTACTGTGCTATTATCATAATATCCCCGCTAGTCAGTGCTTCCGACTCAGCCGTTACATGGATCGCACCACGTTTCCCTTCGGTGGATTGAATGATGAGCATGCATTGTCCATGGAAAGCCTTATAGCGATCAGACAAGAACGAGTCGTGGTTTGTCGGGTCACCGTTTCCGACCGCCCTAATTGTACCCGGTCCGCTCACTCTAAAATGGATCAGGTTGCTGGCGGTTGGCACCCGCAAGCCATCCTTGTCCACAATGTTGACTGTAACAAATGCCAAATCGCGACCATCAGCGTTCAACACCTTGCTGTCAGCAGAAAGCTTTATCTTCGCGGCTGGACCGGTCGTTTTCACAACATCCTTGGCCCATTCTCTGCCGTCCTTGTAAGCCACCACCTTCAATTCACCAGCTGCATATTTCACATTATCCCAGCGCAGGCGGTATTGGTATGGTTCCATTTTCTTTTGCCCGACCGACTGACCGTTCAAGAAAAGCTCGGCCTCATCTCCTGATGTGTAAACATGAACGGGCGTGACTTTACCGACGCGCTCTGGCCAGTTCCAGTGAGGAAGAACATGTGCCTTGGGAAAGTCAGGCCGCCATCTCGCCTGGTAAAGATAAAATCGATCCTTTTTGAACCCACAAAGGTCCAGGATGCCGAAATAGGAACTGCGCGAGACGGTCGTATCGTCTGAGTAAGGAGTGGGTTCCCCAAGATAGTCGAAGCCTGTCCAAACGAATTCACCAGCGACAAAAGGGTTCCTGTCCTGTCCCTCGAATTCTACGTCGGGAATGTTGGCCCACCCTGGCGCATAAAGATCGTAGGAGCTGACCTGGAAATCAAAAAAGCCTTTCGATTTGTCCTCACTAACCGGGAAGAAGTATTCACTATAGGTACTCACGCACGACGCGGTTTCGCTTCCGTAAAGCGGTATCAATGGACTTGCTTCATGGAATTTCGCATACAGGCGAGGTTTGTAATTATAGCCAAATATGTCAACGGAATTTTGGAAACCGTTGAAACCAGCCTCTGGGTTGTCGCATCCCGATGTAACAGGGCGTGTCGGATCTTCAGAATGAAAAATTTCCTTCAACCTTTGCGAGAGAGTACCATCACCCTGTTCCCGGACCTCATTGCCGGAACTCCAGGCAATCACACAGGGATGATTTCGGTCACGCCGGACAAAAGCCCGGATGTCCTTCTCGTGCCACTCTTTGAACAATGTGCCGTAGTCGTTCGGGGTCTTGCCTTTTTCCCAGCAGTCGAACGCCTCATCTAGCACCAGCATACCCATGCGATCACACACGTCAAGTAGTTCGGGTGCAGGCGGATTATGGCTGGTGCGAATTGCATTGCATCCCATCTCTTGCAGTATCTGGATTTGGCGTTCGAGGGCTTTCTTGTTCACCGCAGTCCCCAACAATCCAAGATCGTGGTGGTTGCACACACCATTGATCCTGATCCTTCGGCCGTTGAGCATGAACCCATTATCTGGGGTGAACTCTGCTGTGCGGATGCCAAAGACAGTCTCGACCGAATCAGCCGCTCCACCGTTCTGTCGAATGAACGTTCTCACACGGTAAAGACTGGGGGATTTCAGATCCCAGAGTTTGGGAGACTGGATCTGAACCTCGGCTTCACATTTTTCCGTCCCGCCGACGGGAACGCGTAATTCGATTTCAGGTGAGGAGGCAACGATGGTGGTCTTAGCATATTCGGTAATGTCCAACAGCACTACGATTTCAGCGGGCTTATCGGATTGGTTATCAATTATCGTTCTGATGCGAATGGTTGAATGATCTTTTTCCACCTTCGGTGTTGTGACAAAAGTTCCCCAGTGTGCCACGTGGACTGGTGCCGTTTTGATAAACCAAACATTCCGGTAGAGACCGCCGCCGGGATACCAGCGGGATGAATTAGGTGGATTGTTCAACCGCACAGCCAGAACATTTTCTCCGTCAAAGTGGATGTGGGATGTCATTTCTAAACGAAAAGAGGCATATCCGTAGGGCCATTCACCAAGATACTGGCCGTTCAGCCAAACCTTCGCATGTGACATTGCACCGTCAAAATCGAGGAAGAAGCGTTTGCCTTTGTCGTTGGGAGATATCTTGAAATGCTTACGGTACCAGCCAACACCGACCCATGGCAACTTGCCAGTGCTGCTCGGAAGATCCATACTGAACGGCCCTTCGATACCCCAGTCATGGGGAAGGTCAAGCTTACGCCAAAGTGTGTCATTGAATTCCTGTCTTTCCAGACCCAGGGGTTCTTCCTTTGTCGAACCGTCCGGCATCGAACCAAAACGTGAAAAAAACCACCCCTTGTTGAAAGACGTACGCGAATCCTTCTCGTCCACTCTTAGCCTCGATTCTGCAGCGTTAAGGGTCATAGTGAAGACGGAGACAGAAAACATTAATAGCCCCAGGATGTCTATCCTCATCTGGTTTCTCCTAGTATTATTTTCATTGAAATATAATGACTCAAGTTCCTGCTCACCCGGAGTTAGCAATCGCCCTTATGGTGATCAAGGTAGTTCTTGCAAAGGATCCACAATCCAGGAGCCAGAATCCAGACTGAAAGAAACGAAAAAGCGTCTTCTGGGTTCTGAATTCTGATTTCTGGATTCCTTATGAATTAGCACCGGTCACAGGTCGTAACTTGAGTTACTTCAGATATATTGACTGTATTTCGAAACTAAATTCTCTCTTACCGTGAATTCTTCTTGCTTCAAGCGGATCCGCAATGACCTGGACACACTCCAGTGAACTAAGGTTCGGTCTATCACGTATCGCATCTTTTCTTGTTATCCATATCTTCGGCAAAAATAAAGGATAGGAACTGGGCAAGATTGCCGTGTTTCTGATTTCGAAACGTCGAAAGCGGTATCTCAAGATCCTGCCAAGATGCTTTGAGCTTAGCGTTTACCCCATAGTTTTTTCCATCTGCCATTAACAGGTTGATACCAACAGTGCACATCGAATCCTCATTTGATCGTGCCCTGAGCACAACATACTGATAATTCTCAAGGTGATCTGTAAATGGCTTCACCCACTCAGAAACATTCAGTTGAAATCCGAAAGGAATCTTCTCATCATCCGAAAAAGATACTCTGAGCGATAATGCTGTTTCCTCACTATTCGAACCATTCCCATAGTCAATAACATATCTCATTGACTTGCTATAATGGGGAAATACAAAATCTTTCCTATTTCTACATACATCTAGCAAAACGATTGGCTTATCCCGCTTAATAACTTTCATAATCCAGAGATGACTTGTAGAAAAATCCCACTTATCAGGAGTATTTTGAACTCCCTCGGGGAATGTAAATATATTATTGCCGACTTCAACAGCGACACAATATTCAAGTTCTCCTGATTGCGTCATGTGGGAAGAGTCGCTCACGGTATAGTCAAATCCTCCAACATGTGTCAGGGCAAGCTTTGCAAATCCTCGCCAACCTAGTCTTCGAATATATAGGATCACATCGGAAATTTTTTGCTCACTCGCAATTTGGAACCTGAAATCCACTCGGTTTGATTCAACTGCGTATTGACTTGTCTTATTGACAACATAAATTCCCGGAGAGACTGCGGGTGGAGTATAGAGTCCTTCCAAGAACGTTTCCTTCTTCGACAGATACTTCTTGATATTTTCAGCCCCCACAGTCTCCGCAGTGATCAAGTATATTCCAGGTTCAATACGAGTATTAGCATGAACTCCAATTTCAGTATGCTGTTTCGAACCGCCCAACAGATGGAAGACATAGTCTTCACCGAGGTCTGGCATAACCAGATTCATTGTTCTTTCGCACCAAAACAAACGTGCGACTTGTCTCGACATACTTGTTGCTTTGAACGGATCTCGAAGCCAAAGAACATCCGGATACACTTCTAATCGCCAGATGCCGGGTTCAAGTTTATCTAAGAAGTACGCTCCCATACCATCATACTGCACCAATGATGAATTACCACACCCTGCTATATGCTGAATCGCAGCGGCATTCTTCGGTATGCTTACTGTACTGTTCGAGTAGATAAATTCCGAATCAGTGTTCATTTCACTCAAGTTGTCCTGATAACTCACACGGAAATCCCCAAACTGACTATTCTCCGGATAATCACCATACGACTGCATTCTCGGAAGCTGTCGAAATGCTTTTCCCGCTATCATCAAACTCAGAGCTTTCGATGGAGTGTAAAGCAAATTCACAAAATGCGTTGGGTATTCCGTATTGCTCCATGCAATCTGCACAGGATCGTAACTGAACATTGTCGCGAACTGCATTCCGACTTCACGGAAACTCCGCACCATGGCGGGATACATATACGAGGCACCCGCATCGGCGGCATCAAACTCATACACTATTTTCGCTTTCTTCTCAAAACCGACAACGTTGTCAGAGGGAATGGCGTAGTGGTTGACATTCATCAGGTAATTCCCAGTGAGCATCTTGTTGTGCACGAGATCGGTTGGATACCATTGGAATGATACTCCATCAACACTGGCTTTGATAACTGCATTGGCTTGTATGTCGCTCCAATTCTGACTGATGTTGTAGAAGATCGGTTTCGTATAACCGACGCTGTGAAGAACCCTTGCCATATCGTTGATATAGTCGGTCGTAACTTGTTCGCTTTCTGGATGAGTCGGCTCGTTGATAATTTCTATGGCGATAATGGAAGGGTCGTCTTTGTAGGAGAACTTAGTGTATTGATTTTTATGTGCCAGCAACTGTGCCAGATAGTTCCTTTGCGCTTCTCGCGCTTTGGGATTCGTAATCAACTCCAGTCTCTTGTAGTTCTGGGAAAAACCGCTTGTCGTTTCATCCGGCTCGGGCCAACCGTTTCCCCACCAGGCAATAGGTGTAAGGATAGTCTTGATCCCGTGGTCAGCAAGTTTGGACAATAGATAGTCGAAGAGCTCCAGATGCTCATTTTGAATCACATTCCCGTCCTGATCCGAGATTTCCCTATCCCAGACATGAACGCGAAACGCATCAAAGCCGAGGCGCGACATCTGTGCGACATCAAGGTCAATCGCCTTTTTCAGGGAAAGACCAAGCCTCTTGTGTGCACGGTAAGAATAGGCAAAGGGTGTCGTGTAGTTGACTCCGAAGAGACTCACTTCATCGTTTGTGCCTTTCCATCGCAACACTCCATTTGTATCAACGTGCACACCAGCGTTGTTCTTCGGATGACTTTGAGAAAATGACGCCACCACTGCGAAGGTAGTTATTATACAAAGATATCGAATCATTGTCACAGGCGTTCCTGTTAGATGCGCTGTATCTTAATTGAAGAACCGGGAAGAATTCCTCATCTCAACAAGACCATCTTCCGAATCTGGCTCACTTCTTCGACAGCAAGTTTCACAAAGTACACTCCTGAGGTCATCGGTTTTCCAGCGTCATTAGTACCATTCCACGTCACTGAGTGTTCACCTGCATCTTGCATTTCATCTACCAGAGTTGTGATTTTTTGCCCTAACAGGTCATAGACATATAGCTTGACAGGTGACCGTTTGACAAGGGCATATCGTATCGAAGTTGATGGATTGAACGGATTGGGATAGTTCTGATAGAGTTGCACCTCTCGCGGCATCACTTGCATTTCCCCTTCTACACCGGTTGGGATAATTCTATTGTTGAAGAATTGCCACATGATCGTCGTGTCGTTCTTTGGAAATGTGAACATTCTATTGCTGATGTTCGACTCCCAGCCGCCGAACGAACTGTTCTCAATATAGTATTTATATTGAATTGCAGTGCCTTCGGTGATCTTCGACTTAGGAAAATAACCAACACCTGACCAGAATGAACCATTCGCAACGCTCAGTGTTTCCCTCTGCAAAATCATCTTATCAGTTGACCAGGAGAGACATCCGGCAGAGTTTATCGAATCGCCACGCACCACCACAGGACCCCCGACATTCGGATCGAACAATCCCTTATTCATCAGTTCAGCAACGTTGACTCTAAACAGAACACCGATCGAATCGTTTTTGTGTTGGAGCAATGACCAGTACTGGTTGACATACAAACTGGTTGAGTTGTAATATTGCATATCAAGTACTGTATCATTTGCACTGGCAATGAACAATCTCCCATTCAAGCTCAAACCATCATAAGGCGTGATCGGTCCTTCCCAACCCAAATTCCAGTAGGTTGGTGTATTCTTATCGTGCCCAGTCCACAACTTGTACTGAAGCTGGTCAGAGGGATACATCTTGAACTGATATTCCCAATAATCACCACCAACATTTTTCAACACTATCTGTGAAGTCGCATCCCATGTAACAGCATCACCGCTCGGGAGAATGCTGGAGCTTATTCCTTGTACCTCTCCTCTTACCTGCACAAAGCCATTCGTCTTAAGAGTATCCCCGAGAGTTGACGTATTGGCTCTTATCTTTATGTTGAATGATCTTAGACTATCAAGATTTTGAAAGGCAATTAAGGAATTAAGAGCTTCGCCATTGAAATCGAATGTTGCGCAATTTTCCCATGGAGAACCAATTGGCGGGACAGAAATGTAACCCGGTTCCCAATAGAAGAAACCAATACCTTTTTTGTTATTTGTATCTTTTATCAACTTAGAAAGAGCAATTAGAAAATCTTTCTGCCCTTTCACCGTAGCGGGATAACCAGGTTGCAGTTGGCTGCTGCTTCCAACAATGTTGCCAACATTATCAGCGTATTGAAGTGTCCAGGGATAAGCAGTTTCAGCTATCACGATATCTTTGTTGTAGCGAGTCGAAAGGTCATTGAGATTGTCTTTCACTTGTGTCAGCGATCCGTGCCACCAGGGATAATAGGACAATCCGATCAGGTCGAACTGCACGCCCTGTGCTATTAAATTGTCGAAGAACCACCGGCATACACTATTCTTGCCTCCTTGATCGATGTGAATGATGGTTTTGATGGGGACGCTCCTGGCGGCATCCTTGACACCGAGAATACCCTGCTTCACCAATTCACCAAATTGCTTCCAGGCTTGCGTTTGATCCCCCGAACCCCCAACCCTACCGTCCGGCCAGAGCATCCCACTCGTGATTTCATTTCCAATCTGAACCATATCGGGGGGGGCGTTTTGGTTCTTCAGTGCTTCGATGACATACGTCGTGTACGAGTAGACGCTGTCCTTCAAAGCACCGTACGATATGCCCGCCCACGCTGCCGGTTTGGTCTGGTGGCCAGGGTCCGCCCAAGTATCAGAATAGTGGATGTCGAGAAGAAACTTGAGTCCCTTCGCTTTCACCCTCTGTGCGTAGGCGATCGTCTTAGCCAGACCGCAATACCCATTTGCTGGTGTATGCCAGAGACGCAGACGAACGTAATTCGCTCCATTTTCTTTGAAAATATCCAACACATCTTTCTCAACACCGTTCAGTTTGTACTTTCCACCCAAATCTTCAATCTGAGGAGTGAACGATATATCCACTCCCCGAATGAAGGAATCTACGTTTGTTTGTGCATTTAATGTAACCTGAAATAGAAGCAATAGGTGTATGCTAATAAAACACTTTTTCATAGCGATCTTTTATGCGTTTCTTGCCCTGGGGCTGAAACTAACTACTTTCAGCCCCATTTGCAGGAAGTCTGTCCACCTGCTCGCTGAAGCGGGAAAACTCAAACGTTTACTTGGCAAGCAACATTTTCTTCACTTGTGAGAATGAGCCTACCTGCATCTTCAAGAAATATACGCCAGAACTTAATTTCTGGCCGTGATCATCCCGAGCATTCCATGCGATTGAATGTGTACCCACAGTCTGTTCTTGATCATATAGAGATGCAACCTTCTGACCAAGAACATTATATACTTCGATCTTCACACGCGCGTTCTCGGGAATTGAATAGGTAATGACTGTTAAAGGATTGAACGGGTTCGGATAATTCTGATGCAATACATAGGAACCGGGAACATTCACAGGTACATCCCCAATACCGGTTATCAGACTCGGCGGATCTTCAACCGTTAGATCAGAAGGCACCCACTGCATTAGAGCCAAGCTATACGTGCTGGGCCACGTAACAATATTGGTTACACTAGTTGGATGTATGTATTGATAATATCTTCTTCCTTCTTGCACTCCGCCACCATTCGTTACTGCTCCACTTGGAGATGTATATACTATTCTATAGCATACTTGAAAGAGTGTCGGAGGTTTTAGATCTATTGACCCAGTGTATTTTCCGGTTCCACTCGGATCAGTCAACATTATGCGGTTATCCGTTCCGTACATGGTTTTACCTTGAGTAATCGGAATAAGACATCCATCGAATTGGATGAAAACGGTGTCAATCCCAGGTCTGAAAAGAGCATTAGTTGGATTAGTAGTTACGTTAGCTGCTGGAGCCATATCAGTGTTAAACGTCAGTCTTATTGGGGTAGTGATAACACTATTTGGATGAAGGCTGTTAAAAAACTGTTGAGGCGCACCAAAATCCCCGGGAACAGTCTGATCTGAGACAGCCTGGAAAGTATAGTTTCTATCGGCACCGCCTGTTACTCCCGGTTCTTCCCATCCATCGGTCAAACGCAGTCCGGGAATGTAGTTTTTGCTACTAGTATCCACTTTCGATGAATCAAAGGAAATATAGTACTTGTAAATTATCGCGGTAGCGGGGAATAGCGTAAAAGATTCTGAGAGAACCCATTCTTGAATGGAAGGAACATACGTCATTTTAAGCATCGTTGGCTCAGTATCAAAATTAAATGTGCTCGGAGGCCACCCTTTCGCACCGGTTATACCGACTTTATCGCCAAGACCTCTGTTGAACAGCCCGGCTTTTTCGAGAGCGTCCAATCGAAGTCTAAAATTCAGAGTGCTGGTTACCTGTGGACCACGCGGCGGGGCATTATTGAAGTAGACCCAAGAGATTGTAGTATCGCCGGTAACGTTAAGAAGATTACTTGTGAAGTAGAAGGACCTATTACTTGTGCTTTCCCAAGTATCAGGATTATTAATAACGAACTTGTATTGTTGCTGGGCATTTGCTGTAACCTTCGCCTTAGCAATATAGGCAGTCCCCGACCAGAACGAACCGCCATTGACGCTATTGGTTTCACGCGTAAGTGTTATAATCGTAATCCAAGGATTATCCGTTCCAAAGGGTGCACCTCCTCTCACATCTACTGTCTGTTTAGCGGGATCGAATACCACTCCGCCCATATTCACCCTAAAGAAGACCGCAATGGTATCGGCACTTTTCCGAAACGGTCTCCAATATGGAGCAAGGGTGTTTTCCCAGCCGTTGAAGTATTGCATCGGAAGCGTCGTGTCGTTGCTTCCAACGATCAACGCCCTGTTGCCCTCCGAGCCTGAGACGCCGGCGCTAAAGTTGCCCTCCCAGCCCGACCAATGAAACGTCGGAGTGCTTGCATTGAATGAAGCCACAAACTTGTAGAAGATGGTGTCACCTGGTAACGCCTGAATTGTTCTTTCCCAATAGTCGCCCCCCACGTTCGCGAGGCTTATACCTGTTGACCAACCCATTGTCGGCACTGTGGTTCTTTTTGACACACCGAACAGTTGAACCATGTGATACGGTCGAAGAGTATCAAGACATGTGGATGTGTTGCACCTTATCTTGATCCTGACTTGCGCGATTGACTCAGACGCCAGCATCCCAGTCAATGCGATCGTCAAAAGGATAGGGAGTAAAGACGCGCAGCTTTTTTTCATGACTCGCTCCTTTTGTTGTTTTGATGATTGGTTATTCTCAGTAGTTCCGAAATTCAGTTAATTTGAGGAAAATGGCAGCCGTGGCGCCTGTGGCGCCACGATAAAATTTCTAAGTCTAAAGCCTGCGGTCACTATACTCTCTACAAAAAATCGGATCTACTGATTCTCTTTTGAAAAGAGAATATTGATTAGTTAGCTCTTTCTCAGAATCGGATTCCTACAGTAAATCTGTTTGAACTGCCCAAGTGAATATAATCTTGATACGCGTACTCAGTCGAGATCGATACATCACCGAAAATCTTAACTTCGTTTACACTCAAGCCGAACGTGAGACCAAATTCGTTTTCATCCAAGAACAGATCCTTATAGCCAGCACGTAACCGTAGTATCTCATTCAGCAACCCGATCTCACCGCCAAGGTTCACGCTCCGTGCGTTGTCGTTCGGATTAACTCCATCAGCAGAAAGCGTGAGTCGAAAATCCTCTGTCTTCACCACCTCGTCGGAAATACCGAAGCGCATGGTAAGCGGTAGATCAAACTGATCTGTGTTCAACCTGGCAACGACGCTTTGATTAGTCCCTTGCTGGTTGGGTGCGATATCCGCGCGAATATTCAAGTCTTCACCATCCATCTGCATTTTGGTCCCAAAGTTTGAGATACTGGCACCAAGACGAATACCTGCAAAAGGAGTTTCGAAGATCGTTCCTATGTCGAAAGCAATTCCCGATGCACTGGAATTGTATATTGTCTCACGGATGTATTTGAACGTTCCGCCGATTGAAAAGCGATCCGTGAGAGAGCGGCTGTAGGAGACCCCTATCGCGATGCATGAAGCCGTAAACGTTTCACCCGTACCCATCTGCTGCGCAGGAGTGGTCACTTCCATCTCATCTGTGTGGAGAATCGTAGTGCTTATTCCGACGGTTCCCAGATCACGAATCGGCAGAACTACTCCCACAAAATCAAAATTGATTCCGGGTAACCAGGGCGAATGATCGAAGACTAACGCTTTCGAGTTTATGGAGGAGAGAGCCGAAGGGTTCCAATAAAGTCCCGATGCGTCATCAACCATTGACACAAAAGAACTTCCCATGCCGACAGCGCGTGCGCCGACGGGGATCCTCAGAAACGTCGCTGCTGAAGTGCCAATTTTATTCGTTCCTTGGGCGGAGACAAGTTGAGAAATAAATACAGTGAGCACAGAGAACCTCACTGCGATTCTTGTTCTCGATTTGATTGTATTCATGGCTGTCCACATCTCACTTTATGATTGCAAACGTTCCCGTCTTCTGCCCGATTCCTGGTGCATCAATGTGATAGACATATATTCCATAGGCGATTTCAAATTTCTCACTGCTTAGAACATCCCAAATTTCGGTTCCGTTTTCAAAGGATGATTCGTGGTCAATCTTCTTTACAAGAGCGCCACTAACATTGAAAATTCGGATTGTGCATTTAGCTGGCAGATTGATGAAGTGAATTTCTCTGGGACCACGTCCACTTGTATAAGTATTTCTTGGTTCCCATGTTTCAGCGGCGACGTAAGGATTAGGTACAACTCTGACATTGTTGAGATCACTACTGGCTTTCTCAAAAGAAATGGCTGAGCCTTTCATCTTGAATCTGTAAGTATCATATGAAAGGAATGGCTTGTTCAGAGTTATTTTCAGCGTATCTCCTGCTTGCGGATTTCTTGAACCCTTTTTAATGTTCAACACGATCTGCCAGGTGTAACGCAGTTTTCCGGTCTTGTCAGGTTCCAGGAAATAGATGGCATCGGCAAGATTAGGATTCGACTGGTTGATGCTGTACTTCCCATCACTACCGTCTGATTCACTAAACGCAAACTGTATATCTCTATTCTGGATGAGATTGATGACTTTAAAATTGACTTGTTTTGCGGGAAGCTTGACGAATCCTATTGAAGTGTCTTTGGAACTTGCGATTCCAACATCTCCGAAAACTACCTCGTAATCGCTCGGGCTTTGGATGCCTTTGATAGACAAGAAGGTCACCACATCAAAGTCGAATGAATAGACTTCCGGTTTGTTCCAGCCAGTTTTGTCATAGTTCAAAGAAACATCCTGGACATTGTTGAGACTGAGTTGAAATCCGTCAACGATCGGAAGTTCCGCATTGACATCCAACGTAGTATCGTTTACAAGCAGAAATTCTCTCTGTGTGATGTTTTGAAGCGAGAAAGATTTGGTGTGGATTACATCTCTGTTGCTCACTTTGAAGCTTGTATCGGTGAACGTGATTTCATACTCATTACCGGTTTTGATCTTCGCAGGGTCAATGACTTGAATTCCAATCGTACCGTTGGCTCCGCCGCTTGTATGCGTGAACGATTCCACCTCCGCAGGCAAATATCCGGCCGCACGGGGGGTTGGTCTCACAACCGCCACGTTTTTTCCGAATGTCATTGTCCCATCAGTCAGAACGTTAACTTGAATTGGTGTTTCTGCTGGAGGAATATTTGCTCCTGCGTAACCGAAGTTGTAGGCAGTGACGGCATAGAAATATCGTTGCCCGTTCACGACATCGTGATCAACAAATGAATGCTTAAGGCCAGTATCGTTGCCAAGATAAAATTTAACTCCGTTGATGTCTACTGAAGACAAGCCCTTCACACCATCGTTCAGATCATACTGAGCAATCGGACTCAGTAGTGTTTTCACGCCATAAGCATCTGTGATGACTTTTGCATCGAGGAAAGCAGCATCTGTAGCTCTATAGATTCTGTATCCTTCAAAATTGTGTCCGTTTCCACCAATCTTGTTTATATATCTGTCGAAGGATTTTTCGGCAATGTCATCCCAATACAGTGTTACCTGTCCATCGCCCGTAACAGCATTGACAGTAACCTGGAGAGGAGCAGAGGCAAATTGGTAGTCAGCTTGGTAAGCAAGTTCCGCCTGGTGCATTTTAGCAATGACGCTCGCGATATCGTCATCTTTCGTCTTGCCGCCACCTGCAATTGCTATTGCCACCGCCATCCTTTGTCTTTGACCCGGCAACATAGGGAAAAATCCGGATGAAACGTAAAGATCGTAATCGCCAATTAGTCTTAAGAGATTGATTTTCCCCGGGACCATGACAAGATCCCACAAACCTTTATCAGGCGACCGGCTGAAATTCAATGATCCGACAGCAATCTGAACGGCAGTCGTTATGCCGAGCTGATCGGATTCAGCGACATCAGTCTTATCAATGTTCGGTTCTCCAGGGAAATCAGTGCCAGCACCGCTCGTGGGTTTTCCATCCCCTTCGCCGGGATCACCTGTGCCGCGAACACCATCCAAACCGACATCGTCAAGAAACGAATCCCAATCGTTGTCGTTATCAAAGCCGTCATCGCGAGATTCATCAATCATAGGTGCAACATTTTGGTAATTCCATGCAGCATCTTTCCCCGGTACTACAAACCCCCGTTTAATCGTATCGCCTACTGCGAAAGAAAGGTAGTTTATGTATCGGACTGGTCTTGAAACCCCCGTGATTTCATTGATGTGATTCAAATGAATTGATGCTCTCTCATCAATCAATCCGTTGAAGTTTTCATCAAAGCTGTTTGATACGGTATCTTCTGAAACAGTAATTCCCTCCGGAGGAAGAATATATTCTTTTCCTAAGCTCATTACTTTTCCGCCGCCTTGTGGATACGTCGTAATAATTCTGTTATATGTATTAGGTTCGATCAACACTATTTTATCCCCTGGTCGAATTGTTCTTGGTTGAAAATCCTGTACTCTAAAGTGAGGGATGACTGTATCGGGGTTACCTGTGATTTTGGCGATTAAATTCGGAAAATCATCCGAATCTCCATCATTATCTATTCCATCAACGCTATTGCCAGGAGTCTCGATATATTTAACAGCGGCAACGCCAACAGGATCTCTCCCGAACGCCTCATTACCGATTCGATCAGAACTCGTCAAAAAGGCAATAGCTGTCTGTAAATCAACATAAGGGAAATTAGTGGGTCCCACACCGCCGACAAAATCAGCCACAAACATCATGAATGCTGCTTTATTGATAGCTTTTGTACCGTCATTCAGGACATCGTGAATAGAGAAAACGACATCGTTGATTAAGATTTGCGACCACGCAAGTGATCGAACATCCATAATCAGACCAAGCCCTGCACGTTTTGGATCAGTAGTATCCGGTGTGTAAGGATACCGATTGTATCTATCATCTGATGTAACATAATAGAACTCCTGATCGGCATTGAAGATGTTCTTTCCAAAAAATCCATTCCAAGAACCAGCCCAGCCGGGATCTAAAGGATCTGATCTTTTATCGCGCCAGCCCCCTTGGTAGTCTTGAGGCCAGGAATTCTTCACATCGCTGCGTGCAATCTCTTTTTGTTGGGGGTTTATGAATCCAGGTACCGGTTCCATATTCCACGTATTACCGTTCGGGTCCGTCTTGTATACCGGCATTTCAACAAGATTGATTGTATTCCCAGTATTATCAGCAACCTCTCCGCCGATCCATATAGAAATGAGCGCTATGTAGATTCTGTTAGTATTCTTTGGCCATTCATATTCGATATAATCAGGCCGGTTACCTGGACCTGGGTCGCCGCTGTATCCCGAATTGAAAATCGTTGCACGTATATTGTTCCCGTCAAGGTTTGAATTTCTTCTATAATTTGGATCGCCTCTGAAGTCAGAAGGCTTATGAGTAATTACTTGGCCGTTGACTGAAACAGACAGAATGATCCAAACAAGTAGAGATACAAATAGCTTTGATCTAATCATTCTAATTCCTATCTATTTGTCCTATAACGAAATCTTTGTCCCAATGTAAAAGCTTCTCGGTTCGCTGTAGAATGTCGGAAAGGTAAACCAACCCTGATCGTAATCTTGGACCTGTTGTTCTTGCAGAGTGAAATCCGGTTTGCCCGTATCACCGAACACATTGACTGGATTTTTCGCATCCAATAAATTGAAGACTCTTATAAATAATTGAATGGTCAAATCTGAGAATTTAATATTCCTGTAAACTTCAAGGTCAAGTTTAGCAATGATGGGTTTTCGCCGACTATTTTCCGCTAGTCCCGTCAAAACATTTCTGCCAGTATATGTTCCTGCTACGATGGTCGGTGTGTAGGGCTGCCCCGTGATGAGATTACCAATCAGGCTGGCGCCCCACTCAGAACCGCCCACAAAGACACTTCCGTTCAACGTATGAGTTTGATCCCAACTGAGTGGAGTCAGCGTGCGAGTCGGTTCCGAGCCGTTGACTTGCGCGTAATACTCTTGGTCCGGCGATGAATTTGTTCCTTCGACAATCTGATATGTATAATCAATTCCGAAGGAGAAATAGCTTGAGTAGCGCTTATTAAATGAGAGCGTGATACCTCGTACGTTTGCAAAGTCTCGATTAATCCTTTCGGAGTAAGATATTCCCGCCAGGAACGTTGGAATAGGTTGGCTTGACGAAATCCAATCACGAATATCACGGTAGAAGGCGGATACATTAATAGCGATATCTTCAGACAGTTGCTGCTGCAAACCCAATTCATAGATGGCAGTGCGTTGCGGCTTGAGATCATTGTTCCCAAACGGCCCCTGTAGTCCTTGCGCCGATGTTAATTTGAATTGATCACCAAGATACAGTTGACTGTATTCAGGAATCTGTTGAAAGATGCCATAAGAGAACCTGATAATTCCTTTGTCCGTGATGGGATAAGCAATACCCAACCGGGGACTCACTAGGGATTTTATTGTTGTATTTCTATACCAATATGTTTCGCGTTCTTCGAGTGTTTGTTTATTTGCATCCGTTTGTTCATCAAGGCTAATCTTTCCATCGCTATTGAGGTCTCTATAGATGTGTTCCAGTTTAAAAGGATTGTAGACGTTCGGATCTTCCTGGTCTGCCGGGACTTTTCCCTTGGGATCAAACATTTCGAACCGTAATCCGAGATTAATGATCATACTTTCGAGTTCAATCTTATCCTGAATATATGCCGCTACTCTAAATGGAGTGCGCTCGAATCTATCGTGCGTTGGTGAATCAATATCTCTAATGAATGGAACAAATGGAGTAATATCCTGTCCATTTGCATTTTGCGCCGGCACCAAGTTGATATTCTCGTAGAACACATTATCAAATTGAACCTCGACACCAGACTTTGCGAGATTATACTTACCAACTTGACTTGTAAGGTCCCACTTTGCGATCTTGCTTTTCGTGTTGCGCTGAAACCGATTGAGATCTGTTCCTGCAGTGTAAAAGTGATACCCTGATACATTGAGTGAGTCAGGGTGAACGTATCTAGGATCGTAAGGATCTTCATATAATCGGGAGGTGTAATCGTTATACTTGTAAGCGACCGTCAGTTCTTGAAATGTAGTTGAAAAGATCTGGTGCGCAAGTTTTGTAAAAATGCTTACCCCAGTACTTGTTCCTCCTTTTTCTCCGTTGGGATTCAATCTGTAAGCGTGAGTATAAAAACGGTCGAATTCACGACTACCGAATGCATCCATCTTCAGTCTGAAGTTCCCTGATAATTGCCACTCAATTGTCGCTTGACCACTCCACCTACTACTCGAATTCATCGACACGAACGAGCTATCACCAGGGTTGGGAAGTGAGTTTCCGTTTACAATTATTGAACGTCCTTGTGGATTATACGTATTGATTCCATATAGGTACCCATCGTTATACGATCTCCTCATTGCCAGAAGATACGTTAACCTATCAGACACTATTGGACCACTTATAGATGCCTGAATGTTATAATTGGCAAACGGACTGATCTTATCAATCCCCCAAAAGATATCTTTATCGTTGCTCAGGTAATCGCCCGTCCACAATTCAATAGCACTATGGAATTTCGAACCTCCTGTTTTTGTAACTACATTTACCACACCACTCATTGCATTCCCATACTCGGCATTGAATGTGCCACTGATTATTTGTAGTTCCTGGATAGACTCGGTTTCGACTGTTAACGCCTGCGAGTGGGAATAGTCATCAGTAATACTGACACCGTTGAGTAGATAGGATACTTCGGTCGATCTTCCGCCGCGAATGTGGATGCCACCGTCTGCATCTTTACTCACACCAGCTTGAAGTGTTATCAATTGATCCAGGGTTTGAATAGGGAGATTCTTAATTTCATCCGAGGTTATGCGCGACTCAGTTGACGTCAAATCCCTTTTAATCATCGGAGTCTCCGCCACGACAACAACCTCGTTGAGCCCTATCGCAGACTGGGCAAGTTGAAAATTGAGCTTTGTCGTTAGATCATTCAGGACTTGGACATTTTTTGTCACAGTCCTTTGGTAGCCCACATAATTGGCGACAATGCTGTAGACACCGGATGGAGCTTTCATGATGACATATTCGCCGTCAAAATCAGTTGCAGCACCATAGCTTGTCCCTTCAATAAGTACATTTGCACCGACCAAGGGTTCTCCTGTCGTTGCATCTGTTACTTTGCCGGTAATCTTTCCCGTGTTTTGAGCAAAAGATAACCATGTCATCAGAAACGAAAATATCATCGTCCCAAGTATGTATCTAATCTTCATCTCTGTGCGGCAATTGGTTAATAAATGAAATTGACATTAGTCTTTCGGGATATATGTAACAATTAATCCTTTTCTTAAACGTTTCCACATACTGACTTCTCGCATTATGCCAAGCCATTGATACAAGCACATCTTCAATCTCCTTTGAAGATTCCTCAAACGATTTATATATTGAATCCTCTCGATCTGTGCATTTCAAAAACAAATACTTCCTATCCTCAACGAACGGACCATTCCATTGTCCCACCTTCAATGCAAAAAGATCTGTCCCTAGGCTTCCAAGTTCTTCTTTGCGATAGAATCCCAAATCACCGGCGTATTCTGCGGTGGGTCTTTGAATAGAGAATTTTTTTGCGAGTTCATCAAACGGTACGCCCTGTTCAAGCGACCGTTTTATTGAATCAGCAAGGGCTGCGTTATCAACAAGAATAGCGCTCAATCTGATTTCTGGTTGTGTTCTAAACTTATCTTTGTTTTGTACATAGTAGGATATTATAGAATCCTGCGATATTGTTATCTGTTTCCTTAATTGATCTTCCAGCGTTGTCAAGAGATATGTATCGAATGCATACTCCACATTTTCACGGAACGAAGGAGCAGCAGCTAGCTTTTCCTCTTTAGCTTTTTGAGACATATATTTACGCATCACCAAACCTGCAATAAAATCTTCAAAGTTTTCCTCTGTGTGAATCCACTTTCTCTGCACTTCCATCGTCTTGCTCAAAGCGTTGATCACACTACTGACATTCCATCTCTCTCTTGTTGTCGTAACAACGGTCTTCTTCATATCTTCACGGGAGAGGACCAAAGATTTGTTCTCTATCACATATTGAAGCGATCCCTGCTGAGTCATGTCATACAGTCTACTAAGAAGAGCATCATTGAATTGAATGTTGAGTTTATTCCGCAATGCCGCCGTGTAGTGCTTGACCGCTTCTTCAAATTTTCGTTTCCATGCAAATCCTTTGAGCTTTTCTTTTGCTTTTAGAAACTCATTCTCAGTTACAAATGGATTCGATCTTATATCATCAACTTTGATAATACTGTATCCCTGGACGGTTTTTACTGGCTTTGATATTTCACCCACCTTCATTTGATATGCAGTTCTTTCGAAATCCGGATCCATTTCGTCAAATGAAATATACCCGAGCGACCCTCCAGTCTCTCTTAATCTTGGATTAGAGAAAGTAGATTTAGCAAGCTCGTCAAAGCTTTTCGCTTTTGTAAATTCGTCGTAGAGTGAATCTGCTTTCTCTTTTGTCTGTGCATAAAGATGACGTACTTTGATTTTTGTATTCATCTTCAGGAACAGTTCCTTTAAGTCATTATCTGTCACTTCAATGTGTGAGGAGATATGCTTCGCCGAGTATGCGTTCAACAATTCTTGAAGTTGAATGCGAGTCAGTTCGGCACGTGCTTCCTTTGTGCAGTCCAGCTTTTTGTTCTTCGCTTGAGCAATAAGGACTTCATCATCGACAAGATTGCGTAAGTAGTCGTTCCGCGTTTCGCCGTCGTCGGTTAAGCCAAGTCTGACCAGTTTCTCTTTGTATAATCGTGCAAACTCTGCTGATGTGATTACTTTCTTGGCGATAACAGCAAGAGTATCAATCGTGGCACGATGAATACTCTGTGCTGATGAAACGCCTGCGAGCGAAATAACAGGAATGAGGAATCGGCACAACCTTCTCCGATTGCGCACGATGAATGTGTCGTTATGTCTTCCTCGTTTCATGTGCCTGTTAGTTACTCGTCTTATTCAGTTGAAGTATCTGGACTTCATAGAGTAAGTAGACTTGTCTGTGACCGTCACTCTTCGCAGACTTTGCCTAGATAGTGACGGTCACGAGTCAAAATCGGAGGACAAATGTCCTTATTTCATCAGCACCATTCTCTTGATATCACTGAACACCCGCGCCTTGGCATTCGTCGCCTGCAACTTGCAGAAATACATCCCGGCTGCAAGTCTTCTTGCATCGAATGTCACCCTATAACGACCCGCCATCTGACGATTGTTCACCAACGCGGAGATTTTCCGTCCAAGAATATCGTACACATTTAGAGTCACGAAAGCATCATCGGCAATCTGATACTCAATTGTTGTCGTTGGATTGAAGGGATTCGGATAGTTTTGCCCTAGACAGAAGGCAACCGGCACTTGTTGCGGATGCTCGTCAGCAATACCAGTCACAGCAGGTACGCCATAAACCTCGAACTCCCACAGAGAAAAACCCCACTGAGCAGCCCGTGCCATGCCATGCATACGAACATATTGACCGGAGCCGGAGAGACCCGTCAAGTCGTCAATGCCGCCATCGCTAGAGCCTGTAAAATAGATTTGAGTCCAGTTTTGTGCATCATCAGACACGTCTATCGCGTAGACCCGGCCGTATGCAACCTCCCAATACAAAACGACATGGTCAACATTGAAGCGTTGTCCAAGGTCAACATATATCCATTGATTGTCAGACCAAGCGCTGCTCCACCGAGTTGCGCGATTACCATCAACTGCCAACGCTGGATCAGCAACATTAGAATTGGGTTCACCCGAAGATGCAACAACAGGCCGCTTGAGCGCTCGATTGATCGTAAGCGGATTCACGACGCGTATGGTTACTGAACCGGTGTCCGTAACTTCGCCCACCGCAATCAGAGTAAAGGTGCTATCAGCCACCGGTCTCACTTCTATGGTGTCGTCTTGAGCTACCGGGACGCCATTCAGCCTCACAGAGGATCCAGCAACAGTATGCCATGAAAGCAGGCTGGACTCGCCAAGGGCAACGTCTATGCGATCTGCAACAAAAAAGACAATGGTGCCGGGGAGCAGAACTTCGACCGTGACTTCACTCGAGTCAACCACATCACCACGTGCAATGAGTTTGTAGGTCGTTGTTGTGTTTGGATTAACCACTAAACTGTCATTTGGTTTGACAGGCAGGCCGTTGAGTGTAACGACCGAACCCGGAGCGGTCGCCCAGGACAGCAAACTCGACTGCCCTTTCTCAATCACCGTTCGGTCTGTTTCAAAAGATATAATCATGCCGGGCTTAAGGACGATGGTGACATCTCCCGGATGCTGTGAGAAAATATCCTGTATCAACACTAATGTATTTCCCTGCAACGTTCCCTGATCGTGACCGCTTGCACCGCTATACCACCCCCACGACATCGCACCCGCATAGCCATTATCGTAGAGGATGCGATAAAGAGCGTAGTAAGGAATGGTGAGGGTTTGCTCGGGAAAGAATTCCGCAATGACCAATGGCTTTGTTAGGTTCCAGGCTGAATACGGATGGTGGAAAGGAGAGAGAGGAGTGCTTTGCCAGTCATAATAATGATCGGTATAGAAATCGAGTGTGCCATCAGGATCACCGCCCGCTGCCACGAGACGGTTGTCCCGATAGTAATTGTAATTCGGCACAGCAAGCCGGGCAAGGATTTCCGCAGCAGACATCTTGATGCCGTACCGAGCGGTGAACTCCCGTTCAATTCTCTGTTTCTCTGCTGCCGTCATGGAATTGAGCCGGGTTTGCAGATCAACCTGCTTCGCCAGAGGACCCACATCTGTTTGCACGGTCAAAGCCCATGCGCCTGTCGTCACCTTCGCTCTCGGATCAGTCCGATGGATCGCTCCGGCAACAAGGTTGACGAACCGCTGAATGTTGGCTATGGGGACGTGATAGATGTCGCTCCATCCGAACTCGTTGGTCATTCCTTCGGCTTCGTTGAACACTTCCCATGAGATGATTCCCGGATGACCTTTGACGCTGTTGACCAAAGGGATCAGCGCGTTGTTGATGAAAGACCACGTGTAGCTGGTGTCATTCAGCATCAATGCGTTTCTGTCGGTATAGAGGGAACCGATGGACTTACGTTGCATGTCGAACGACCAGAGGCAGAGCATGAGACCAATCTTCCTCTGCCACGCCATGTCAAGGATCGTCTTGAGGTAGGATATTGCGTTGGTCCCAGGTCCAATCACTCTGCCACTGGAGTTGAATTCGGGTGTTTGAGTGCCATTGGTGTAAAGCCACAAGCGTAGGGAGTTCCCACCGTTAGCGTGGATGGAGTCAAACACCGTTCTGAATCCAGCAAGGTTGAGTGGACCGGGACCCAAATCACCCGCGAAAGTGACCCATGCGATATTTGAACCGTTCAGGAAAAGCTGCTGATCGTTATAGTTGATTCTCGACTGGGCATAGCCGGCAGACATCCCTCCAAAGAAAAGAGCAAGTGCAATTGCCGAGAAGGCGGACACTGTAGCATTGATCGGTTTCAAAAGATTCCTCTAATTAGAAGCATAATGGGTCAGAGAGCAACCTCGAGACGATAGGCAAGAAAACGCGATCGTCAAGGTAATTTACCATTTTGTGCTTACTGCCGAATATTTTGGCCAAGACCTTTGACACGTATTACACATTCACCCTGGACAGATTCGAACACAGAGGAATATAACCATTTCCCTATGCTTGGTCAAGACAAAAAAGGAAAAGAGGGCAAAGCATAACCTGCGGATCGAACCACATGAACAGAAGAGCTATCGAGAGTGGCGGCGGAGAACATATAGAACAAAAAAGCCATCCCGTTTCAGGCTTATTGACCGTAGACGAAATGGCTCTTTTGGTTTATATGAGCTTCCTCTGTCATCCGTAGGATCTGGACTTTGCGCATCGCGCTGTCACCAAGGCGAGGTTGTGCGTTCCGGTCGCTGGCAAGTTCTTTTGTCAGTTTCACACATACCTTGCCCGCCTCGTAGATCCGTTTGTCCCGTCTTACGGGATCCTGTACAGCAGCACCCAGTCGTTCCTCTGCACTCGAGGGGCATCAGCGCCTATGGCCGAACACTCTCGCTGTGACCGAACAACAAACTCGTGTTCGTGCGTCTTCTTATCGCGTCAGCTATACTCCGCTTGTTGATGTACTGAATACTACCATACTGTCTGTTCCATTCGTCCTCCTTAGCTTCTGCTCTCGCTCTGGAGTTGAAGGCAATTACCTCCAACTCCAGATGCAAAAGCTTGCCTCTAGTTTTCAGGCAAAAGTGGGAGGACAAATGTCCCTACTTCACGAGCAGCATCTTCTTGTCTGCTGTAAAACCACCGGCTTCGAGGCGATAGAAATAAACACCTGAAGCCAAAGTCTTAGCATCGAACTGGACGCTATAAGCCCCTGGATACATATGGGTATCAACGAGCGTAGCCACCTTCTGACCCAATACGTTATATACCGTCAACTTAACGTTGGAAGCTTTAGCCAAGGTGAAGTTGATAGTTGTTGTCGGGTTGAAGGGATTCGGGTAGTTCTGCGCCAGGGCGTAGCGTTCCGGAACTCCGATATCGCCTGCCGAAGAAACGGTTTGCCTGATCAACTGCACCTGGTCTAAATAGACGTTGGCACCACTCAGTAAGAATTTGTGCGCGCCAGCAGACAATGAGAATCCACTAGACACAACATCGAGACCCGTAGAATCAGATTTTACTTTGGGCAGAGACGGGGTCGCGAGAGTAGTTGCACCTTCCTTAATTGTGATCATCTGTGCAGAGCTAGTATAATTCTGACCGAATATCCGCAACCGATATGTTCCGGCAGCAGATGCGGTCAAAGTAAGGGTATCAATTCCTCCCGTACCCATCTTGACAGACTTGAACAGCGATGGGATCCACGGTGCACCTTCACCCTTTGGTGTTACTATGGAAGTCGTGGCATCCGGTGCACGTAATGCCATCACAAGATTCGCACCTGTTATGGTCTGCCCCAATGGCGGTGCTACTCCATCCTTTATGAGATCAATACCGGCAAAATCCTGGTACCCCCAAGAAGGCGTGATCAGAATCGTGTTTTTACCCGCCTTGAAGACGAAATTAGCCTGATCTGCTGCCAGAATTGAATCTTTTGGGTAAAAATACCATTGCCATCTATCATCGGGCAAACCTATACCAACACCTCTACCGGGCATCCAGTCTGCACTATTGGTAGAGGCCCTAAATTCCAATTCGCCCCAACCAATAATGTCATGGACTTCATTTCCATTGATAAAGAAATGCTCACCTCTCATTCCTTGTTTTCGCAGGTTAGACCAAACATTCATACCATACACACCACCCGTTGTCAAGTTGAAATCCCACTGTATGGTTCCACCACTTGCCATATCGAAATAAGAGAATCCTGTGAATTTATCCACGGTAGCAGTACCTCCTATTCCGCCGAATTCCGCTTCAGCAGTCGTGTCAATCTTGAATACTATGACCTGACCAGCCAAGGCTTCGATAGCTGCGACATACGTGGCTTTGTTTGCCAAGAAGGTTGCCTTCTGGGTGGGGAACCAGTTCAGGTCACCGATATTCAAACCATCCGTGCCTTTTCCCACGAGATTAGCATCGGTATACGTAAAGTTCTCTGGCAGTGGCCATGTATAGTCCGTCCACGCTGAGTTCTGTTTATACGTAAACTGTGCCCCAGGGGTTAAGAGCGCGCGGATTGTTGTAATGCTCGCCCACATCGAGTCGATCATCGTTGCGCCCGTTACGTTGTACTGAGGTTTCCGCCAGTTGACGTCGTTCAGTGGGTCTGTCATCCCTGCGGGGAAGCTGGTTAACCATACAGTATCCCTAACATACATATGGCCATCTGCTGCACCTCCCACACTGTAGATGTCCAGGTAATCTAGTTTTGTAATCGGGTCTATGAAGTACGCTCGTTGGACACTAGCAGGGCCGTATTTCGCAATAAACCTCGGATCGAGATAAGCGTAGTTCTTGGTCATGACAATTCGACGCCCTTCATTCGGACCGTACATTGACGGCAACGGACCAATGGTAAACAAGCCGTTATATTTTTGTCTCGGATCACGGCCCGTGGAGGTCAAATCAGCTGGTCCCTCACCTTCCCAAAAACCATTGATGATGAGGTTGTTGGCGATGTACGCATTTTGCCACCAATTACCCTGGGCAATCTGACGGCCATTATCCACAATTGTGTTGTGGTTGAACCGGACGTACTTTGCCGAACCACCTTCAATCTGGATTGCAAAACATCCGACATTGAAAAAGGTATTGTTTTCAAAAATGACGGTATCTTGATCCGCCCAGATTGACGAGCCGCGGCCTGTCCATTGCTGCGTAACGGGTCGCTCAACGAGATTCCTGAACTTGTTGTTCGTGTAGAAGATCTTATTGCCGGTGCCCGTGAAAGCGATGAGCGCAAAATTGGACTGCTCGAGAATGCAGTTATCAATGATAAATGTCGACTTGTTTGCAGTCATCGTAATGGGTTGGTAATCATTCGTCTGTGCACCCCCATCTTCACGACCGGTAAGGTAAAGATTCTTTAGTGTAACGTCAGTCAAACCCGTGATTATCCGGCTATCGGGAACACCACCAGTTGCGGTGTGTGCCAACTGAATGAGAGGTGGGTTGTCCATATAAGTGGCTCCTGCCGGTTCACCTACGAGACGCAGTGGAAACACGCTGCCTTTTTGTGTGTTTTCTATGCGGTTGGCTAACCAGTAAAGACCACCTCTTTGCAGCTTGTACACACGGTTTAAGTTCTTTCTGGCACCGGCAGCTGTCGTATCCCCATAGACGGCATTGCGGAGCGTATCTATCACGGGATTAATCCCATCTTTCGACCACCCGACAACAAGCGTATCCTGTGATCTTGCCTGCTGTACCGGCCAAAAGATGGCTGCCGCAATGAGAGCCAACAGAATGATACTGTACTTGAGTTTCATAAGAATTCTCCCATTATTTGTTAGTGGTTTGGTTTTGTTGATTTCTGTAATCGAGGCTTCATATCATAGTGATCCTCCAAGATTTGTGAGTGGTTTGGTCTTGTTAATTAGTGGTTCCACATGTTGCAATCAGCTCTATCACAATCTAAATCGAATACCTACATCCATAGTAAACCCATAATATTCAAGGTATGATGGAGCGCTCGTATTCCCAAAATCACCCCGGTATTGCTCATCATGTCTGTTGTTCAAATTATTGAAGTTCGCATAGAGCTGAAAGTTCTCAGTGATCTTCTGCTGGATTGTAATGTCCCACCGCGTATATTCCCCCACGAAAGTATCAAGGGCTTGGTCTATAGCGATAAAGCTCGTTCTATCGGACTGGTATAAGAAAATCACACGAGCAGAAAATCCTTTGTAGTCCCAGCCGAGTGTAATGTTGGCTGTATGAGCCGGTTGATCCGGCATGCGGGCCGTTCTCGAGGAATCTACGAGCTTTTTCATGTAGACAGGAGGACGGTGGTGACCAATCACTGAATCAGTTTTTTGGACAAAGAATAACTGTTTATTCGTTTCCGAAAAAATTCGAGTATAATTCACGTTTAGTATCAAACCCTGAAAGATTGAAGGTAAGTACCAGAAGTGGGTTTGCCATTCGAGCTCGAAGCCTCTGTAAATTGCAACATCAGGATTATTCGTGTAAGTATCAATCTGAAAGCTATTATCTTGAAGCCACTTTGCTGGAATGTTCAAACCGTCAGGAAGCGGAATTCCAGGATCGTCTGTTGCCCCAGGCTGCTGGTAATATATAGTGCTCTGTAAGATCAAATCGTAAACATCTTTGTAAAAACCCGAAATGGAAAACAATCCGACATATTTGTCATAGATAGAAACAGCGGCATCCCAGTTCTTGGAATGTGCTGGTTTTAACAACGAGTTTGCGGCGCGGGAATAGTTGTTGTTGGAGTTCATCGAAGTGATTGGAGCGTACATCATATAGTCCGGTTGTGTCAGTGTCTCTGTCCGGGCAAGCCGAATTTTCAGCCAATCTGTCGGTGCCAAGCTCAAATGCACCATTGGCAGCCAGAATTCGCTCTCGCGCTCAACAGAAAGGTAGTTCAAGTCTGCGGGAGCTTGTTCAACATTACTAACTTTATTATCTCTGAAAACCTCGCCGTTGTACAAGGAATAGTGTTTCTCATACCGAACGCCGGGCAAGAGTGTGGCATATTGGGTGATATTGAATTCGCCCATCAAATAAGCAGCCTGGTACCGCTCAACACCACTGTAATCGCGGCCTAAATTTCCGATGCCATATGGTTTCCACTCGGTGGTGTCCGGACTCAGGGCATCCGTGAACATGTTCAGCAGCCGTAGGTCTGCCACCATTCCCTGTGGCCACCTGCCCCCCAAGAAATCCGAACGGGAATAACCTCTATCCAAGAATCGGGTAATGGGAAGCTGTCCATACTCCCTACAAAGCGTGGAGTCTTGTGGCCAATTAAACTCGTCGGGATACAATTGGGCTAGTCTCTTGAGAGCTGATGTGAGGGGTGCATTCACAGAGGTTTGGCCATACTGGAGTCCGTCCCGGCCCCACTGAGTTTGATCATTCGCCCTGTTCAACCAACGATACGACCCGCCAAATTTTATGTAGCCATTCACCTGATCAGCTATCGGAACTGGTATCTGGACGTTCAGTTGTGCGGAATTCTGATACTCCCACGTTGTTGTGGAATAGATATATGCGGATTGAAACCCGGTTTTGTTTGAATCAACAGTTTCTTTCGATAGAAGATCAAAAGGGGGAGTATCAAGAGGAGCATTCGGAAAAGCACTATTCTCCTGTGCGAAACCCCATGTTCGACGGTTAGGATCGTCTGTATATGTCCCCGTCCTTGCTACACTGAGATCGTATTTGATCCAGTCGAAATCCTGCTTTGCCCCTATCACTCCTGTGAAGATCTTCGTTTTGGATTTATTTTGTTGAAAGGTGTAATAATGAGACCCGTGTTCGCGATCGGGCTGGTTGTTGCGGAAAGTGTTATCGGATGCGAGCTGGTTGTAAAAACCATTTGCACTGAGCTTCCCATACGGGATACGATAATCTAATAGGAGATTTCCTCCGGCTCGTTCTCGCATCACACTTTCATCTCTCAACTGAACGTCTTGAATTCCCACAGTTATTGGAGGCCCCGGTTTTGTTATATAGTCTCCTTGGAATTTGTCTGCAGCGCGGTTATAACGGTCCGCGTTGAAGCCTGCTATGACGCCGAGGTCTCCATCCAAAAACCGATCACTTGCACTACCCATGAAATTATAATTGCCGTAAGACTTCTGGAGTTGATTGTACCCACCTTGGGCTGAAGCACTGACTTGTAGCTCCTCCGGAGCCTCTCTCAGTCTTAGATCCACTGTACCACCAAGAGCAGAGGCATCCATATCCGGCGTATTCGCTTTCTTTACTTCAATGCCGTCAAGCAGGTTCGAGGAGATGAGGGAAAGATCAACGCTCCTATCGTCTCCACCTGTCGCAGGAAGAGCAACACCGTTCACTGTGATAGTGTTGTATTTTGCCGAGAGGCCGCGAATAACCACCGTGCTTGCCTCACCATTAGACCGGTTGATGGCAACACCTGGCAGCCGTCCGATCGACTCTGCAGCGTTGACATCCGGTAATTCCTTAATACGATCCGCGGCAACAATATTGGAGATCGTATTTGATGCAAGCTGCTGGTTGATCGCAGCATTCTGGCCTTGAACTTGAGCCGTCACTATCACTGCCTGACCAGGTACTGCTTGCGCTGCCAAACGAAATTCTTCTTCCAACATCTGATTCTCAACAACGGTCACTTCACGGGTTTCCGCAACATAGCCGATGCAAGATACCCGTAACGTCTGCTTCCCTTCCGGGACACTGCGCAAAGTGAATTTCCCCTCGATATCTGTAGAAGTCCCTATGCCAGTGTTTTGCACGAGGATATTCACGAAGGGGAGCGGATCACCAGTGTCTTTGTCAAGAACACGACCCTTGATAGAACCAGAACCCGCGGCATAAGAAGACTGAAACACTAATGAGAGCAGGATTGCAAATGCACAAGCAAGTTTGCCTCGATTGTAGAGAACATTGATTAACATGTTTGCCCTCCTGGGAGATGTGTTTGTTGATGTTTAAATACCTTAGGGCTTAAGATCACAGTTACACAAGAACAAGTCAGAATCCTCAAGCTATGGTTATTTGACGTATCGTCCCTCAGGTTCATTCGATCGCTCGAATCCTGATAGTTAGACAGTTTGAAGGCTACTCTTATTCCCGGATATGAATGCTAACGTAAGACGAACTAGCGGTAGAACAGTTGCTTTTCGAGAAACCGACACTAACCGAAAAACATCTGATCTTCAAGGCCCAAATGGGAATAAACATGTCTACTGGTTTGTCTAACTATATGTTCGGTGGATCTGCCCTTGTCTTAGGGGATTTCTTTGTCTCTCTCTTTCCATCAAAATCACACAACAGTACGCCTCTCCCGTAGCTTGCTCAAGAGTTTTGTCTTCCGCGCACAGAGTCAACCCCGCCTGAAGGAGGAAGGCAAAGAAGATCAACCTCAAGAGATATTACAACCGCAGGACTCCCGTATGACGAGCGTCGTTGGCAGAATTACTTGTTGCCTCTTGTGATTATTCTTCTCGCGCACGGCATCAATAAGACACGTAATTGCACGAACTCCTAAATTGCTGATGGCAACATTCACAGTGGTAAGCGCAGGTTCAGTGAAGTTTGCGATCGGAATGTTGTCGAACCCTGCAAGCGCAATTTCATTCGGGATCTCGATTCCTGCTTCATGCAAAGCGCTCAACGCACCAATTGCCATATAATCACTACAAGCAAACACTGCGGTAGGGCGAGGAACCACCGATAGAATCTTCTTCACCGCAGCGTATCCGGATTCTTCCGTGAATTCTCCATCTATCTCTACAGTGTCATGTGCGGCGTGGTCCACCTCCATCATCGCGTCACGGTATCCTTGCAGACGCAGATCAGCATCATAGTTCTTCTCGGGACCCTTTATGATGGCAATCCTCCTGTGTCCGTGCGAGACGAGGTGTTTAACCATCTGATATGCGCCAGCGAAATTGTCAATGTTCAATGAGTCGAATGACTCCCCTTCAACGAAACAGTTGAGCAACACCACTGGCAGGCTTCTGGGAAGATTAGCGTCAAGCGTGTGTGCATCAATATGTGGAGACATGATAATTAGTCCATCTACTCTTCCGCGCATGACTTTTAGCGCAGCTTCGATTTCGCTCTTCTTGTTATGCGAACTCGAAACCAACAAATGATGATGAAACTGCTGAGCGGTGCAGTCGGCGCCGCGAATAACCTCCGAGTAGAATTCTCCATGTATATCCGGAAGAAGGAGACCAATGGTATCAGTCTTCCTTCTGCTTAAGCTTCTGGCTGATGCGTTTGGCGTGTACTGCAAGTCTTTTGCAGCGCTGACGATTTTCTGTCGCGTTTCATCGTGCACAACACCAGTGTTGTTTAAGGCTCGGGAGACCGTTGCAATGGAAACCCCCGCTTGGTGTGCGACATCTTTAATCGTGATTTTCATTTGGCAAAGCCCTCTGTAGTGAGCTCTGCGACCAAACAGATAATCTGGAAAGGTTGCTACTGACTAAGCGGTGAACAACGGTGTGACCAAATGTAAACGTTTACATTCAATGGCACAAAAAAAGCGAAAATCGGCTAATTTCGCAATGTAAACATTCGGAATATAACGAAAATTAAATCCTTTGTCAAGAGAAAAATGCTGAAAGCGTACCCCTCTCGGCTGATTTTCTGGTCGCAATATGATGACTCCTTCACTCAGACACGAGTAATTCGCTTAACGTTGCAGAGCTTAAGTGGATATTTCCCTTTTCCACACGTTCTTGATCTTCTACAGTCAGTATGAAGATCTCATCGTCATCTAGAAGAAAATCGCTCTGCTTAAGCTCAGGGTCCATCTTCACACTTCAAGCAAGAACGATTGATTCGAACAACTTCTTCCGCTCGTAGCGGTCAAGAGGCATTGATGGAGGACTTCTGCGCCTTAGATCCGTCGTTTGAGAAAGACCACAACCAGGCAACTACCTTAATCACGAATCTTTCACACAATAGAGTCACAATCTTGCATCAGAGACTCCTCAGATTAACACTTATCGAGCCAACCATCCTCCATCCACCACAAGCACATGGCCGTTCATGTAGTCAGAAGCAGCAGAAGCCAAGAAAACGATTGCTCCCTTCAAGTCATCCGGCACACCCCATCGCCCAGCAGGGATACGTCCGATGATCGCCTTGGACCGAACGGGGTCTTCCCGAAGCGCTTTGGTATTGTCGGTCGCCATATATCCTGGTGCTATCGCGTTCACATTGATGCCATGATGTGCCCACTCATTAGCAAGCGCTTTTGTGAACTGTCCAACAGCTCCTTTGCTTGCCGCATACGAGGGCACAAAAATCCCACCCTGAAAAGCGAGCAGCGATGCAATGTTGATGATCTTGCCACACTTGCGTTTCATCATATCGCGAGCGACAGCTTGACTTAAGAAAAACGCCGTCTTCGAGTTAATTGCCATCACGTCATCCCAATCTTTCTCGGAGAAGTCAATGGCTGGCGTTCGACGAATGATGCCGGCGTTATTGACAAGGATATCCACCTCGCCAAACGTTCTGATTGCTTCATTCACAATGGATTGGATCGGCGCAGTGCTCATGAGATCCGCCATAATGGTAATGGCTTTCCGGCCCATTGCTTTCACTTCATTAGCGGTCTCAATGATTGCCACATGGTCAACAAGGACCAGATCCGCGCCGGCTTCCGCTAATCCAAGCGACATACCTTTGCCAAGTCCCGTACTCGCGCCGGTGACTATCGCAACTTTACCCGAAAGATCGAACAACTTCATTGTCTCTCCTTGTGTCCTGTTTGTTCAAGTTAGTCATTGTATCCAAGTTGACCGCTAAAGTAAGCTCAGTGTACGAAACCGTTGAAACGGTTGGGAAATTAGCCCTCTTCTTGAATGCACCGGTCAAATTGAGTCAATTAGTAAATGGTCATTGGTTCTTTCGATCCGAAGAGTCCCGTTATGCTGAGCCTCTCACGATGAACATAGGCTTGATCTTCTCGACCACCGGATCAATCCTGTCAGAACCACCTTCAATCTGTTGCAGCAGCAACTCGACTGCTCTTTTGCCGAGCTGGCGAGCGTCTTGCGCTACCGCAGTCAACGGAGGGGAGGTTATGGCAGCAAATGGATCATCTCCAAATCCAATCAACGCAAAATCCTCTGGAATCTTCAAGTTCATTCGCCTCGCTTCCTGGAATGCTCCAAAAGCCACGTGAATCCCTACCGTGAAAATTGCATCCGGGCGTACGTCCAGATCTAACAGCTTCTTCAGCCCAACTATTCCTGATTCCCATCCAAATCCACCTTTGATCACGAAGCTCTCATCAAAGACCAGTCCGTGCTGTTGTAACGCGTCTCTATATCCTCTCGTGCGCTCTTTGCAGTTTGAAAGATTATCCGGACCTGCAAGATGAGCGATCCTCCGATATCCTTTCTTGATGAGATATTCAACTGCTTGAAATGCGCCGGCATAATCGTCTGTGACGACCTTGCTCACTCCAACATCCTTACAGACTCTATCCACAAACAGAAGAGGAATGTTTCTTCTCAGGAGAGCTCGGAAATGAGCGTCATCAACAGTGGTCGCGGAGACGGAAACAATCATACCGGCAACACGCAGATTCGCCAGCGCATGCGTGAGCTTCACTTCTTGTTCAACATCCTCGTTCGATTGGCTGACGATCACAGTGTATTTGTTCTTGTACGCCACCTCCTCCATTCCACTTATCATAGACGCAAAGAAGCTGCGGTCAATTCTTGGCACGATCACTCCCAACGTGCTCATCTTTCGATTCTTGAAGCTCTTTGCGAGGCTGTTCGGATGGTAGTTCCACTTTTTGGCGAGCGCCAGTACTTTTGCCCTTGTCTCCGGACTGACATTAGGATGATTGTTCAGGGCACGTGAGACTGTGGAGAAATGCAGGGATAGTTCTTTGGCAATATCTTTAATCGTTACATTGTTCACGGCCGGTGTCCGACACAAACGTTTGCGCAAACGGCTGTAATATAACGTATCTTGTACCAATTGTCAAGTTTCCGAATTGACTCATCAATAATCTATTCGAAAGGCAATCGTTGCCTCATTGGAAGATCCATTTTCCCGGCTGACACGGTGCACACCACGCCAGGTTAGTGCAATCTCGACCTCACGAAAAGCTCAGAGACACTTGACGCCTCAAAGAGCCTCAGCCCCCGCTGAGGCTTTTTCATTCTTGACAAAGAGAGGAAATTTCCATATTTTTGTTCAGCATCCGATTGCGAATCGGGCTCTACAGGTTCTTGCCAAATCTCCTCATCTCAAGGAATCCACCCATGAATCCCAAACTCATATCTGTCCCCTTTCTTATAACGATTCTCTTCTTTTCTCTGAGCTATGCACAGTCTATTCGAGATGCCTCAGATAGTCGCTTTGAAGACCTCGGCGCCATCAAAGGACGAGGGAGTGTGCTTGCAAGAATCGTGGGACCGGGACCACAAGTTGGTAGTGAACGGATCTATCTCTCGTACATCTATCAGGCATATCAAAATCGCCGGTTGGAAATCATCTCCATTGATCCGACAAGCGGCAACTACGAGGTCTTCCCTGGACCTGTGGAAGGTGAGGAAGGAGCATGGGGGATGATTGCCGGTCCTGATGGCAATATCTATGTTGGCACTCTGCCGGGCGCACACATCTTCCAACTCAATCCTCAGAAGAAAACATTCGTGGACTTGGGACGACCGTCTCAAACCGAGGAGTATATCTGGGAATTTGCCCTCGGCAAAGATGGCACAATCTACGGCTGCACATACCCGTCCAGCAAGTTGGTGAGTTACAGCCCATATGCCAATAAGATGTCCGATCTCGGTCGCTGCGATGAGACCGAACTCTACGGTCGCCGCATTGCATCCGATGCTGACGGTATTATCTATATGGGTATCGGCAGTGCAAAGATGAACGTTGTCTCTTATGATCCAGCGACGGGCAAGAAGAGAAGCATTCTGCCGGACAAGTACCGCACGTCAGGATTTGCCGTCGTCTATCGTGGGCTTGATGGAAAGGCGTATGGGCAATCGGGCAAACAACATTTTCTTCTGACAAGAGATACTTGCATTCAAATCCCCGCGTCGCAATTTCCCGGCACAGCACCGCTCGCCTTGAAAGATGGACGCACCGTGCAAGTCACAGATAATCAACTCGTGCTGACTGATCCAAAGACGAATGAGGCAACCACATATCCCTACACCTATCCCGGCAGTGATGTCCGCATCTTTCGCATTCAACTGGGACCAGATGGCAACATCTACGGCAGCACGATTTTGCCTCTGCACTTCTTCAAGTGCGACCCGAAGGAGAAGAAGGTCTCGTATGTTGGAATGACTCGCAGTGGAGCAGAGGTGTATTCAATGCAGACGTATGGTTCGAACCTGTACATGGCTTCCTACACGCAGGCAGAGGTTCGGATTTACGATCCAATGAGACCGTGGGCTGATTCGTTGAAGAGAGACAACGGTAATCCACTCTATCTCGGTCCGCTTGGCGATTCTCAAGACCGACCAGTCGCCATGATACTGGGGCGCAACAACAAGATCTACATTGGTTCCATTCCGGCGTATGGAGAATTGGGTGGTGCGCTCACAGAACTTGACCCGGAGACGAACACGTGGCAGAATTATCGGCAGGTTGTGAAGAACCAGAGCATCTGGTCACTTGCGATGACAGCAGACGGACTTGTTTGCGGTGCGACCTCCATCTTTGGAGGAGGCGGAAGTCATCCTACGGAAAAGGAAGGACATATCTTTCTTTGGGATCCGAAGAACAAGACCGTAGTATATGATGGCGTTCCTATTGCCGGTGCGAAGACGGTAGCAGCGGTTGCGGCGAGCGAATCGGGCATAATCGTTGGTGCTACATCAGATAGCAACATGATTTTCCTCTTTGACCCGCAGAAGCGCATTGTCCTGAAGACGGGTCCTCTGGAATTTGGTAAGATAGTTTGGAACTCTATGGGTGCAGGACCGCACGGCTGGGTATATGGCTTGACTGAGCAAGGCGTTATTTTCAGCGTTGATCCTCGTTCAACTGAGATCACTCAGTTAGCGAAGTATCCGCACGAAATCTCGGCTGGACTGGTGATTGATGCTAACCACATCTACTTCGGGTCGGGGTCACATGTGGTAAGGTATCGAGTGAAGTGAAAAAAGCGGAGTGTGACCAAAATGCGTTGCTTGTAACTCGTACACCAATACACGAATACGCCAATACACTAATAGACTTAATGCGGCTTTGTCGTCGCCTCATTTCTTTTTTCCTCAAGTCTCTTGATCACTTCGTTCACAATCTCTTTCCACTCAACAGGGTCTTCGTTGTATCTTGCGACAGTTCGACGAAAGTCCTGTTCAGTCACTCCGTACTTCTTGAAAAGCTCCTGAATTCTTCCTTTGGCGCCGGTGGTATCAGAGATGCGCTCTCGACCAACGATCAGCAGATCGGCGTAGACTTGCACGAACGTGTCACGTGGAATGACGTGTCCACTCTTTTCATTCTTGGAGCAGCAGATGCCACACAGCAGCAGAAACGAACAGGATACAGCGACGAGCGAATTGTTAAGACGGTAGCACATACGCATTGGTCCGTAACTGAACTAAAATACGAAGCTCCGATGACTTAATCAAGTGAAAAATAAAATCTTGACTTTATGGAAAGTTATGATTATATTTTTATCGAACATCGAACGGCGAAGGTAATTCGGCAAGTGTAGAGATCTTTTCTCCATGGCAACCACTTCTGATTTCAGAACAGGAATGACGATCCGATACAATGGTGAGCTTTGGTCCATTGTCGAATTTCAACATGTCAATCCTGGAAACTGGCGTGCCTTTGTCAGGACTAAACTTAAGAACTTGAACACAGGTCGAGTCATCGAGAATCGTTTTCGTGCTGGCGAAACCATTGATGTTGTTCGCATTGATCGGCGGACGTTTCAATATCTCTATCGGGAGGGTCTCGATTATGTGTTTATGGATACAGAAACGTATGACCAAATCCACATCTCCACTAAGATGATGGGAGAAGGAGCGATATTCATCAAAGAAGGTGAGCATGTGGATATTCTCTTCAACGGGACTGAGGCGATCGGAGTTGAACTTCCAATCTTCGTTGAACTCAAGGTGACGCACGCAGAGCCGGGCGCCAAAGGCGATACAGTCTCCAATGTGACGAAGCCGGCGACGGTCGAAACGGGAGCGCTTATCAATGTACCGTTGTTCGTTGGTGAGGGTGAGGTGCTGAAGATTGATACGCGTACGGGTGAGTATGTCGAACGGGTGAAGTAGCGCGATCATGAGGAGCGCCAGTTGGCAATTCTAGTTGCTCACTATTCGCGGGAGCTTGTATATGGACCTGAACTACATCCGACGATTGATCAAAATGCTGAGTGAGAGTGAAGTTGATGAGCTGGAAATAGAAGAGGAAGGAAGCAAGATTCGAATCAGCAGAGCACGACACACTTCAACAGCTTCCGCTCCGCCCCCTGTGCTGTATTCGTATCCGATGACGCCTCAATCCTTCCCAGAGCGACAGGCTGTACCAAGTGAAAATCCACCGCAACCTGCTCCAGTAGAAGCACCCACCGCACCTGCCAAAACTGAGCCGCAGCATCACGAAGTGAGATCCCCGATTGTTGGAACGTTCTACCGCGCCCCGGCACCTGACGCCGATCCGTATGTCGAAGTCGGACAGATTGTGTCTCCTGGAACGGTTCTCTGCATAATCGAAGCGATGAAACTGATGAACGAAATTGAATGCGATGTTAGCGGAAGACTTGTAAAGATTTGTGTTGAGAATGTTCAGCCGGTGGAGTACGACCAAGTGCTGTTCTTGATCGAAAAAATGTAAGTAGGTGAGAGAGTTAGCAACCCTGTTGTGTGAAGAGGGTGCTGCTGCCTCCAATCAATGATACAGGATGAAAGACGCAGCATACTCACGTGCAACCACGAACATCATCTAACACGAGAAATCATTGTTCAACAAAATCCTCATAGCCAACCGCGGGGAAATCGCGCTCCGTATCATTCGAACCTGTCGTGAGCTGGGTGTCAAGACCGTTGCGGTTTATTCCTTGGCGGATCAAGACTCTCTCCATGTCCGCTTTGCTGACGAGGCGGTGTGCATAGGTCCGCCGCCAAGCAAGGATAGTTATCTGAACATCCCCCGCGTCATTGCTGCTGCAGAGATCACCAATGCCGATGCGATCCATCCCGGATACGGTTTCTTGGCGGAGAATGCCAGCTTTGCAGAAATCTGTGAGTCCGAAGGCATCAAGTTTATCGGTCCAAAGACAGAGATGATACGAGCAATGGGGAACAAGGCATTTGCAAAAGAGACCATGAAGAAGGCTGGAGTTTCTGTGGTGCCGGGGAGTAATGGCGTGATCAAAGACCTGAAGATGGCAAAGGAAGTTGCTGAAGCGACAGGGTTCCCCGCAATGATCAAGGCTTCAGCCGGTGGAGGCGGTCGGGGGATGCGTATCATACGTGATCTGGCAGACTTGGAGAAAGCATTCCAAACGGCAAAGGTGGAAGCGCAGTCGGCGTTTGGCAATGATGATGTGTACATCGAAAAGTATATTGAGGAGCCTCATCACGTTGAAATCCAGGTGATGGGAGATCAATACGGTAATGTTGTCCATTACGGTGAGCGCGATTGTTCAATTCAGCGCAGGCATCAGAAATTGATTGAGGAGTCCCCATCGCCCATAGTGGACGATGAACTCCGTGAGAAAATGGGAGCGGCAGCGATTCAAGGGGTCAAGAGTGTTCAGTATGAAAGCGCTGGTACGGTCGAGTTCCTTGTGGATAAGGATAGGAACTTTTACTTTATGGAGATGAACACCCGTATCCAGGTTGAGCATCCTGTGACGGAGGAGGTAATGGGGTATGATTTGATCAAGGAACAGATTTGCGTAGCTGCAGGTGAGCGCTTGATTCCACAACAGATGCAACCCTCGGGACACGCCATCGAATGTCGCATCAATGCTGAAGACCCATATCACGATTTCCGATCCTCACCAGGAAAGATCACGAGTTTCCATATTCCCGGAGGATACGGGGTGCGCGTTGATACCCACGCCTACGCTGGCTATGTAATTCCTCCCTACTACGATTCGCTTATTGCTAAACTCATTGTTCATGGCAGAGATCGTCAGGAGGCGATCAACCGCATGCTTCACGCTCTGGAGGAATTCATCATTGAAGGGATACATACCACGATCCCATTTCATCAACAAGTCTTAGAAAGCGAGGAATTCCGCAGCGGGATGTTTGACACGCATTTTGTTGATACGTTCGAACTAAGGAATTAGATGGAACAACAAGGAGTGGTTAGTGCTATAACACCGGTAACAGCGTCAGTGCAATACCACCAGCTTCTCTACCGAATGGATCAGATATACCAAGCCAATGTTTGCACGCTGAATCCACCTACATAGACGGACGAACATTCTCCGCAAGAAAATCCAGCAAACACGAGAACGCTAGACACCTAGTTCCGCAAAACGGGATTCAGCGGACGCTTTTGAGGACTTGCTCTACCTGTCAGAACTGAACCAACAGAATTCTTCTTCATCTCATTGCTCACCGTTCAATTGTCATAAGGAGCAGAAGAATGATCTTCCCAGACAACTTGAAATACACGAAAGACCACGAGTGGGTTCGTGTGGAGGGAAGCACAGGTGTCATCGGGGTCACTGATTACGCCCAAGGTGAGTTAGGCGATGTTGTGTTTGTGGATATTACAGATACAGGTGAGGTAAAGCAGGGTGAAGCGTTCGGAACCATCGAAGCGGTGAAGACTGTCTCTGATATCTATGCTCCCGTTTCAGGGAAAGTCGTCGAGGTCAACAAAGCGATCCAGGACTCGCCAGAAGCCATCAATAAAGATCCGTATGGCAAAGGCTGGATCATAAAGATTGAAATCAAAGACATGAATGAGCTGAGTAATTTGATGGATGCAGAAGCATACCGTGCGATGGTGGGTAAATAAGTCAAAGTCTAAAGTTTCGAGTTTCAAGTTCTGGGTTTCGAGATTGAACTTTAAACCTTAAACTCTCCGCCAGAGGCGGATGCGCCTTCGGCGCAGAAACTCGTAATTCGCAATTCGTAATTCAACTATGTCCCCGTACATATCGAATACCGATGCTGACCGCCGCGAAATGCTTGCCGCCATCGGGGTCAAGCAGTTTGAAGAGCTTCTGAAGAATATCCCACCTGAGATTCGACTGAAAGACGGCTTGCGTCTGCCCGAAGCATTGTCTGAGCTTGAAGTTGTCAACGAACTTCAAACGATGACCTCGCAGAACAAGAATCTCACCGAGGTCGTTTCATTTCTGGGTGGCGGTTCGTATGATCATTTCATCCCAGCGGCAATTGGAACCATTATTAGCCGATCTGAATTCATAACAGCCTACACGCCCTATCAAGCAGAAGTAAGCCAAGGAACTCTTCAGGCGATCTATGAATTTCAGACGATGATTTGCAGATTGACAGGCATGGATGTAGCGAATGCCTCGATGTATGACGGCGGCAGTGCGCTTGCTGAGGCGGTGTTGTTGGCTATGGGACATACCAAGCGAAATGAAATCGTCATCGCTGGACAACTCCATCCACATTATCTTGAAGTCATCAGAACGATCTGTGTCAGAAGGGACGTGAGCGTTAAGCAGACAAAATTGAACGAAGGCATTGCTGACCTTGATGATCTCAGGAAAAGCGTCAGCAGTACTACCGCCTGTGTTGTTGTCCAACATCCAAACTTCTTTGGGTGCTTGGAACCGGTTGCTGAGATTGGAGCTATTGCACACGGTGTCGGTGCCCTGTATCTTGTCTCTGTGGATCCGATATCGCTAGGAATCCTCTCACCTCCTGGAGAGTATGGAGCAGACGTAGTGACGGGCGAAGGACAGTGTCTTGGTGTCCCCACAAGCTTCGGTGGACCGTATCTTGGTATCTTTGCTGTGAAGGAAGCGCTTATGCGGAAGATTCCGGGGCGGTTGTCGGGCGTTACCGTTGATGCTGAAGGCAAACGAGGATTCGTTCTCACGCTTCAAACGCGGGAACAGCAGATACGTCGTGAGAAGGCAACATCCAACATCTGCACCAATCAAGGATTGATGATGCTCGCCGCAACGGTCTATCTTGCATTGATGGGGAAACAGGGAATACGAGAGGTGGCGGAACTCTGCGTTCAGAAGAGCCACTACCTTGCCGATGAGATCGCAAAGATCAAAGGATTCAAATTGAAGTACGCATCACCCTTCTTCAAGGAGTTTGTTGTTGATACGCCGATACTGCCAAGGGAGATTGTCCGGAGACTTTCTGGCAGGAACATTTTGCCCGGCATTGACCTCGCCCGTTTTGATGGTGTAACCGGAGGATTGCTGGTTTCGGTGACGGAGAAAAAGACGAAGGCTGAGATGGAAAGGCTGATGGAGGAACTGAAAGATCTTTAATCATGGAAAAGACCTTTACAAAAGGAAGACCTTGAAAAGCATCCTTGATAGTGTTGGTTCAACTTATGATGATATTCTTGAATGGCGTAAGAAGTAAAATGGAGCCAACTTGATGGGCAAAATCGCAACTAAAGGATTAAGGGCAAAAGTCACGAAGCGGACCTCAAGATATGTTAATCTGCGTATTGACAAAGGAGACTTTGAGGTATTTTGTGATAGCTGTGGTCTATACCGAAAAGAATTTCTTGATCTACTCGAAAAGTCCGGACAAGACAGCCAACTGAAGAGAGTGACAGAAAGAGAGTCTTTGTACGAACTGATAAAGACTTAGGATGCGGATATTCACGACTGAGACTTTCGATGAGCTTTTTGCTCAACTTGGACCCAAGGATTCAACTGAAAGCGGCTGAGAGGACCGAACTATTCAAGGAGAATCCTTTCAACCCGATACTTCGCACGGAAAAACTGCATCCCAAGCAATACGATGTGTGGAGCTTTAGAGTGAGCATTGATTACAGAATCGTTTTCAAGTTTATCGAGAAGGACACAGTTGAGTTTCTGTTCGTTGGGCATCATAACAGAATCTATGATTATGATATCTTCAAGTAATTCATGTATCACGCTGAACTCATCCTAATACTTGACTTCGGTTCTCAATACACGCAACTGATTGCCCGTCGTGTTCGCGAGTGTGGGGTCTACTCCGAAATCCATCCGTTCAATATTCCCATAGACAGAATCGGTTCTCTCGATCCTAAGGGCATTATCCTCTCCGGTGGTCCCGCAAGCGTTTATACTGATGAGGCACCTATTCCTGACAAAGCCATTTTTGATCTTGGCTCTCCTATCCTCGGCATCTGTTATGGACTGCAACTGATTGCGTATCAGCTTGGTGGTGAGGTGGACAAGGCGGCGAGACGAGAATATGGGAAGGTACTCCTGACTATTGATGACGCGTCTGATCTGTTCAGTGGGCTTGATGGTCCGACGACGGTCTGGATGAGCCACGGTGATCATCTGACGCATTTGCCGGATGGATTTGAATCCATAGCCCATACCGATAACTCTCCTATCTGTGCGATCAGGAATATTTCGCGGAAAATCTATGGCGTCCAATTCCATCCCGAGGTTGTACACACTCCTCGGGGCAAAGAGATTCTGAGCAATTTTCTCTTCAAGGTGTGCCTGTGCAAAGGAGATTGGAATGCAAAATCGTTTGTTCATACCTCAATAAAGGACATCCGAGAAAAGGTTGGGAACACTGCGGTGATCTGTGCTCTAAGCGGCGGCGTAGATTCCTCGGTTGCGGCGGTGCTTCTTCACGAAGCGATCGGTGACCAACTGTTCTGTGTTCACATCAACAATGGTTTGATGCGGAAGAATGAAAGCGAGCAAGTGGTGAAGACGTTTCGTGAAAACTTCCACATCAATCTGGACTATGTGGATGCATCGGAAGTCTTCTTGAGTCGCTTGAAAGGCGTCGCAGACCCCGAACAGAAGCGGAGCATTATCGGCAATACCTTCATAGAGATTCTTGAGCAGGAATCGCACAAGGCTGATAATGCTCAGTTCCTTGCCCAGGGGACATTATATCCCGATGTGATTGAGTCAACATCATTCAAGGGTCCGTCAGCGAAGATCAAAACACACCATAACGTCGGTGGGCTTCCAGACAAAATGCGTTTGAAGCTCATTGAGCCGTTTCGTGAGTTGTTCAAAGACGAGGTGCGGGCAGTCGGCAGGGAACTTGGACTGCCGGAGAAGATTATTGGTTAACATCCATTTCCGGGTCCGGGACTTGGCGTTCGTGTTATCGGCGAAATTACAAAGGAGAAGCTTGACATTTTGCGTAATGCGGACGCCATCTTCATTGCCGAGATTAAACGGGCAAATCTCTATGATCAAATCTGGCAAGCATTTGCTGTGCTTCTGCCAGTGCAGTCTGTCGGCGTTATGGGTGATGAACGCACCTACGAGTATGTTGTTGCCCTTCGTGCTGTTACCAGCGTTGATGGCATGACCGCGGACTGGGCACAGATTCCGTACGAGGTGCTAGGCAGAATATCGAGTCGCATCATCAATGAAGTGCAGGGCGTGAACCGTGTGGTGTATGACGTCAGTTCCAAACCTCCTGCTACCATTGAGTGGGAGTGAGAGTCTTGTGGAACGTGGTGCGTTTGATGAATGAGATTCTGTAAGACCGCTGAAGGGGTGGTTAGATCATACTTCTAACACTTGGCCCACGACTTCGAGCCATGGGCTATTGCTATCAGAAGGATGTCCTAGCGTACCGTGGTTTTGACAAAGTTGCTTTTCAAACATATTCCTGCATGCTGTCTCCTACTGTTTCTGCTCTTTCTTCTTGCTGATGCGCAGGAGATGCCCTCTTATGTTCAAGACGTCGAGCCGATCTTCAACTATGCTGTAAAACAGTATCAGAGAGGGCATGATGCAGACGCTAATGAGGCTTTCCATAAGATCATCGTCAACTATCCATTGAACCAGCGCACCACGGCATCGTATGTGATGAGCGCGAAGTCATTGTTCAATCTTGGGCGATATGAGGAGGCAGCAACGACGCTGTCAACCTTCCTCGAAAAACTTCCAGAGAGCAAGTATGTTGCCGACGCTCACTACACTTTGGGTTTGACCTACTGCCAACTGCGACGGTATCGTGATGCGGTGATAGAATTTGCCACCTCGTTGGAGTCTTCTCCAAATGCAACATTGAGGAAGAAAGCGGAGACTTTGATAGATGATGTAACCTCAGATAAGATGTCGCTCAGCGATGTCCGCGCACTGCTCAGTAGAGTGACCGGGATCAGATCCACCTCGTTGCTCACCATAAAGCTTGCAGAGAAACAGTATCAACTCAAACGATTGATGGATGCGAACGAGACGCTCTCCACATTTTTGGAGGCACATCCTGAAACGCCGTACTACAACAACGCCAAGCAGCTCTTGTCAACAATCCAGGAGGAACTGGCAGTCAAACTGCGCACATCAAAGATTGGAGTGCTTCTTCCTCTCCATGCTGCCGCTCGTGAATCTGAGCAAACGATAGGTAATGAGGTGTTGGAAGGAATACAATATGCTTTTGATGAATACCAGGAGAAGCCCACTCTGAAACTCGCGTTTGCTATTCGGGATTCCAAAGGTGATCCTGGCGTTGCCGCAGCCGTTATGAGGGAATTCGCTCGCGACAAGAGCTTCCTCGCTGTTGTAGGTCCGGTTTTCAGTCCAGAGGTCATTGCTGCCGCAAAAATCGCTGACGGCAGCGGTATTCCGCTTGTTTCTCCCACTGCGACAAGTGATGGCATTGCAGCCATCGGACTCCACATTTTTCAGGCAAATCCTGATTACGCTACGCGTGGGAAGGCGATGGCTCAATATGCAGTTCAGAAGTTGGATTGTAAAACCCTAGCAGTCCTGGCACCGAGTGACGCCTATGGCAAGTCCATGGCAGAAAGCTTCGTTAATCAAGCAGAACATTTAGGTGCAACGGTCGTTGCACAAGCCTGGTACAAATCGGGAGCCATGGATCTTTCTTCCCAGTGCAAGGAAATCCGAGAAGCGATACTAAGGAAGGGTGAGGAACTCTATATCTCGTTCGCTGGTCCGGTGAGCGCAGTTGATATTGAGAAATTGGAGGACAGCGGAGTCTCTAAGGTCTTGATAGATTCCCTTCTCGTTGCCAGAGGTGAGACCAGCATCCATGCTTTGTTTGGTCATCGTGCGAAGCGCATTGTGGATTCTCTTGGATTGAGGACTATCAAGAAGAAGGCAGCGAGTGCATTGGATGTCGGTGCCTGGTCGTTGGATGCTCTCTATTGTCCTGTTGCAAGCGGCAGCGAGATTGGCGTGGTGTTATCGCAACTGGCGTACTCTAATATCAAAACGCAGATACTTGGCAGCGGTGATTGGGACAATCGAATTGAACTTGACAGGAATTCGCGCTACGCTACCGGAGCGATCTTCGGAATCAGATTCGTACGCGGACGAGAGTGATAAGGGATACCAGACCTTCTACACCGACTTCACCCAGAAGACAGGGAAGAAACCGACGAAGAATGTTCTATTCGGCTATGACACTATGAGACTTCTGCTTCAGGTGATAGCGGAAGGAGCAAGTTCGAGGGAGCAGTTGAAGGATGCGTTGTCGCAGATCAGAGGATTCCACGGGTATCATGCGAATATCTCATTGGATGTGGGGAGGGTCAATTCCGAACTGCATATTCTCCAGTACAAGAAAGGGCAAATCACCAAGCTGGATGATGTGAGGGTCGAATAGAGACGGAACACACCACTGTACCTACGCCTGCTATTCTGTAGTTCCTGCATACCAACAACTTAACAGATTCTCGGCAACTGATCGCCTGTCAGCATATCTACAATCCTCTTTCCGCCAATTCTCGTCTTCAAGATGACTTTGCCTGTCGGCTGAGCAAGCACCTCACCAATCAACTGAGCGTTTCTACCATACCGATGTCTTCTCATCGTTTGCAGGACCGCATCCGCCGATTCCGTTGTGACAATGACGACTACCTTTCCTTCGTTAGCAACGTACAGCGGATCAAACCCGAGCATCTCACACGCACTCATCACTGTTCCGCTGATGGGGATGGCTGCTTCATCTATCACAATACAACGATTGGATTGCATGGCGATTTCGTTCAGCGTGGTTGCCAATCCACCACGCGTTGGGTCTCTCATTACGTGAATACCATCCGTGACTTCCAGAATATCGGCGACCAATCCGCCGAGTGGTGCCGCGTCACTTTGAACGTCAACCTCAAACCGGAAGCCTTCCCGCTTTGACATCACCGCAACACCATGCTCGCCAATGTAGCCGTTGATGATTATCTTGTCTCCAACGTGAGCGTTCTTCCCAGAAATGAAGAGGTTGTGCTTGATAATTCCCAGACCTGTTGTGTTCACAAACAGTTTGTCTGCACCGCCCTTTGCGACGACTTTGGTGTCGCCGGTCACAACTTGAACACCGGCTTCATCGGCGATCTCCTTCATCGAATTGAGTATCTTCTCCAAATCGCTGATATTAAATCCTTCTTCCAAAATGAACGCCGCGCTCACATACAGCGGCTGCGATCCCATCATCGCCAGGTCGTTTATGGTGCCGCACATCGCGATCTTCCCGATATCCCCACCGGGGAAGAATATCGGGTCCACGACATAGGAGTCGGTGGAGAGCGCGACGCGCTGGTTACCGATGGTGAAGACTGCGCCATCATCGAGCTGTTGAAGAAGCGGATTGGAAAACGGAGGAAGGAACACGTCCTCGATGATGCGGTGCGAGAGTTTTCCTCCACTGCCGTGTGCGAGCAGAACGGTGTTGTTCTTCTTCATAGTTGAAACCGACAAAGCGTTTATGACAATCTAATATTGCTCGCTGACCGACCTTCTGCCAGCCTGTCGAACAGTATATACAAAAATTCCTACAAACAAGCAATCAACTTCTGGTAGGAATCATTCTGATCCCTCACGGATCACCATTACAGGCTGAATACGGATGCAGCGTATCGCAGTTTTCGCTTGCATCTCACGCCTGCTTTTGTTAGATTGGTTGCAGTTCGCGTTCAGGAATGGGAAAGAATCCTATCACGTCATCCACCTCTTAAGAAATCAATGGCAACTCAACTCTTCCGGACAAAGAAATTAGATCTAATTCTCAAAGAGAGCGAGGAACCGGGACGTCAACTCAAACGCACGCTAGGAGCACTCGATGTTACTGCGCTTGGGATCGGTGCGATCATCGGTGCAGGAATCTTTGCGATGACTGGTACAGCAGCAGCAGGTAGTGCAGACCATCTGGGTGCAGGACCGGCTTTATCGTATCATTTGTCATCACAGGAATTGCCTGCGGTTTCGCCGCGCTCTGTTACGCTGAAGTTGCCTCGATGATTCCGATTTCTGGAAGTGCTTACACCTATTCTTACGCGACGATGGGTGAGCTGATCGCCTGGATTATCGGCTGGGATTTGATTCTTGAATATGCGGTTGGCAACATCGCCGTTGCAATCGCTTGGGCGGGCTATTTCAAAGAGTTGGTTCGAGGATTTGGGATTGACATTCCCGTGTGGCTCACGGTGGATTTGCGGACAGCGTTAAACTCGCCGGACATCCTGGCGCAAGCCCCGCACATTTTCGGAGTTGCCATCACGTTCAATCTGCTCGCTGTGCTCATCGTTGCCTTCATCACCTGGATTCTAGTCATCGGTATTCGCGAGAGCGCCACCTTCAATAGCATTATGGTCGGAATCAAGTTGGTGGTACTTGCCTTCTTTATCGTTGTCGGTGCGTTCTATGTGAAGCCTGAGCATTGGACACCGTTTGCACCGAATGGATGGGCCGGTATACAGGTTGGAGCGGCATTGGTGTTCTTCGCCTACATCGGTTTCGATGCGGTCTCCACGGCGGCGGAGGAGACAAAGAATCCAGCACGCAATCTACCGATTGGAATAATTGCTTCACTGGTTATCTGCACGCTGATTTACATTGCAGTGGCAGCAGTGCTCACTGGACTTGTGCCCTATCAACAACTTGCCACTGCAGAGCCGCTTGCTGTTGCGCTTAATTCGATAAACTTGAACTGGGCAGCAGGGATCGTCTCCTTCGGTGCGGTGGCTGCGACGACGGCAGTGCTTCTGGTTTTTCAGCTTGGTCAACCGAGAATTTTCTTCTCGATGTCACGCGATGGTCTCTTACCGCCGAGCTTCGCCAAAGTTCATCCTAAATTTCGCACCCCTCACGTGACCACTATTCTCACAGGAGTCTTCGTAGCATTCTTCGCGGCGTTTGCAGATATCAGGGAAGCGGTTGAACTCACGAACATAGGAACGCTCTTTGCGTTTATCCTCGTCTGCGGTAGCATCATCATTCTCCGCCGGACAGAGCCTGACCGTAAACGAAGCTTCAGAACACCATGGGTGCCTGCCATTCCCATCCTTGGGATTCTCTCCTGCATGTATTTGGTGTTAGGACTGCCCGTGGTCACAATGCTCAGGTTTGTGATCTGGCTCGTGATAGGTCTTGCGATCTATGGCCTCTATGGGTATCGGAAGAGTAAGTTGAGACAAACAGCGTGATTGAACTATTAGTCGAGGTCTAATGCAATGTCATTCAATTTAGAAACCAAGGAAAAGTTGCGCTCTCCCAAGTATAGAATCCTTCTTGGGGCATATGGCGCCATCGGTTTTCTACTGTCCGTGTTCTTGACCACAAAGTACGACCCCGTAATCTATGACCTAGCGCCGAATGCAACTAAGGAACTTGGCGTTTTTGCCCGAGAGTATTCCTGGGATTATCACGTGATGTGGCTTGCCACAGTTCTCTTCGCCGCTGTCTATTTTGCGCCTCACCTCGCTGAGAGATTGATGAAGAGACAGATCAAAAATTCTCTGGGATTCGGGATCCTCGTCTTCGTCCTCTATGTGGCTCTTTCATCCATCTCGCTTGTCAATTTCGGACTCAATCCGTCCCTCATGATCGAATTCGTAGGATTGGGCTCGATCATAGGCAGCACCGAGTTTCTGAGAGGCTTCTACACAGATTTCACATTTGCTTCAGACAAAGGGATAGCACAACAGGCGAGGATGAGAAAGATAGAGCTCCTACACAAAAAATGGTTCGATGCAATTGGCGCAGTGCTCACTGTCTCTGTTGCAATTCTAATCACCGGAGCAGTCAAGTTCACAGAGATTTGGCAACAGCAATTTGGTACTGGGGGCGCAGCTATACTTACCAGGATTGTCTGTTTGGAGGTTGTTTACGCGGGCATTGGACTTGCGCTAGGTCCCTTCAATTTGATGTTCAAGATACTCGCACAAATTGAAAATCAATTGGAGAAGATCGAAAGTCGCTAACTACCAGATCCCTATAGACATTGACCACATCAATTTCATCCACGTAGCGACACAACGATACACACGGATCGATGACGCGAAGCGAGAGCGGCAGTATGAGTTAAGCAGCAGGGGAGTACTGCCTATCACTTGCCACTTTTGAAGCCTATCTTTATCTCATTGTTGGTATCTTCACTCCCCACTTCTTCGCATTCTCAATCGCCTGTTCATAACCTGCATCAGCATGACGCATGATGCCTGTGCCTGGGTCGTACGTCAGCACACGCTGCAGGCGTTCCGCAGCCGAGTCAGTGCCATCACAGACAATCACCATGCCTGCGTGAATTGACAAACCGATACCGACACCACCGCCGTGATGCACCGACACCCAGCTTGCACCTCCGACAGCGTTGAGAAACGCATTCAGGATGGGCCAATCGGCAATTGCATCGCTGCCGTCTTTCATCTTCTCCGTCTCAGGATTGGGGGAAGCGACGGAGCCGCTGTTCGCTGGAGCCGATGTTGGGCGGCACATCGTTCAACCTTTTGGCCTTCTTGGAAACAACATCGGTGTTCTGGATTTGTACTCCAGGTACGATGCCCCAAATCGAATCTCCAATTCTCGTTCTTCATAGACTTTCACAATGAAAAGCAATGCCGGGGCAAACAGGATGAGGACCCAGAGCACAAACAGTATTGATTGAAACCAAACCCCCAATGAGAGGCCCAAAGCCAGGACTGCAAGCACCATGGGATTACGCGTCCACGCATACAGCCAATCTACCGCCAATTTCCGACTAAGCACAATTGCAAAAGGTGCACCAAGTCCTTTCAAGGCAAGGTTTATCACGGTCAGCAGCGTGGCACCACCAGTGACAATGACCAACAGTAAGCCGATCTCAGTTGGTACGGGGAGTAACCAGCCAGACCAATCTTGATGAGTTTTTATTGCTCGAACGACGGCTACGCCAGCTAGAATCACCACAGTATAGTGGACAAACGTGTTTATCCAAGCGGCACGGCTCGCTGTTGGCTTTTTGTCAAGCATCTTTCTCCCAAGCCAAGCGATTGGAAATATCAATAAGATTCCTCCAACAATGATTGATATATCCATGATGTTTGAAAGCTGTTGATGGAGCACCCACGACCAGAGAAATATGATGAGAACGAAAAGAGTAATCCGAACAAATGCCTCAAGGATATGTTTCATGGCAAATACAACCTCCTGTTATCTGTTGGCGAAGCCGCCCAACGGCTGGAGCTAAACTACCGCGACGTGTTTCTCAAAGGTACAATTATTCCATCAGCTTGTGCGTTTTGTGCACATGCTGCTCTATGCCGGAAGCGACTGGTTAGGCGGCGCACTGGGCTGCGCCGGCTTCTTGCGCTCAAGCAACTCTGGTGCTCATTTTGTCTGTTTTCGCCATCCCCTAAATGAGTTACTTGGAAGGCGGGATGCAGGTACTCGTTTGCAAGTGCAAGCGAGTTCTTAACGACTAAACTTCTTTTGTCGCAACACCGCCGCGGTAGGCTGCGAGGCATCGAGGGGAACCTCCTTAACGCACCAATAAAACCTTCTTCGTCAACAGCTGATTCCCACTATGGATAACGATGAAATACGTACCGTTTGTCAACGCACCGGGATTCCATGTTACACTATGTAACCCCGGATCACCCGATAAATCCTTAAAGCGAGCAACTTGCTGTCCGAGGACATTATAGACAAAAATATGTACACGAGCATTCGTATGTAAAGAATATTGAATCTTCGTTGAAGACGATACTGGGTTAGGCAGTGCCATGACATATTCCACTGCCGATTTCGATTCTGATTTCTGCTGATCTTGAACCGACGTTGGTGCGGCACCTCTCATGATAGCATCCAATGTGCCCTGATCAACAACTGCTCCATTGTTCCGATTAAATATCCCGTTATCCCAACAATAGGGAATCATACGATACCGTAGAGCCGCATTGGTGACATATTGAAACCAGTATTCCCTTGAAGCGATATGCAGTGTAAGATCGTCTCCCGTAAGAGATGTACGCTTAATAGCGCCATATTCGCCGAGAATCATGGGAATTCCCTTATCGACAAACTTGGCCTTCATCAATTGAAAATAGGATTCCACCGTGCTTTCCTCGCCCCAGGTGGCGTTCCGGCCCGGATTTGTCGTCGAATGATAATCCTTTCCCCAGAAGTAAAACATTTTACCCCAGCTGGCATCACTCGTCAACCCGCAAAAATTCCATGGTGTATAGTAGTGAATTTCTACCATCAGCCGGTCGTTTATTTGATCGGTAGGCATGGTGGACATCAAGGTATTGGTTTTTTGAATATCAGTTGACGGACCTTGAATAATCAACACACGCGAGCTATTATTGCCACCGGTGGAGCGAACTGCATTGATAAATGTTTGATGATAGGATAATAAAACAGCCATCTGGCTGGCATTGTCAACGTTTGGTTCGTTCGCACCAGCAAAGAGAAGATGTTCATCATAGTCTTTAAAGTAATTGGCGATTTGTGTCCAATACGCCCTCTGTCTTTTATTGACCGAATCCTTCATTGCTTCCGTGACATTATTTTCCAGCCAGCCGTTATCCCAATGGCAGTTGATGATGACATACAAATTATTCGCATAACAATAGTTAACCACTTCACTGACACGTCTGAGCCAAGCCGTATCGATCTCCATCGTTAATTTGTTTGCATGGCTATCCCATGCACAGGGAATTCGAACAGTATTGAAACCTGCACTGCACACAGCAGTAATCAATGTCTGGTTGACCTTTGGGTTACCCCAACCGGTTTCGCCGGAAGGAACTTCCAGCGAGTTAACAATATTCCAGCCGATTTTCATGTTACGTGCAATTTCAGATGCGGTCGGTAGCTGTGAAAGAAGTGGTGTGGTAAAAATGAATGCTGAAAGTATAAAGAGTACACCTCGCCTCACAGACAACATTTCAGATAACATTCTACTGCAGGTTCTAGTCTTCATTTTATCTCACGGTATTATTGATCTTCCTGTTGCAGAAGCTGAATTTTCCGATGCATGAATATAACTACTCTTATCCTGTCTAGAGGTACACTTTGCAGCCGCCTAACGTTGAGTTGAGCGGCACCCGTTAGGGCGTCCGCTCGAACGACTGGTTCGATGCTCTATTGTATCACCCTCAATCCGAGTGTGCCCAGCACTGCCAAACAGACCTGGTGTGTTTCGCTGGACGGCAGTTCGCTCTTCTTCCTAATGAAGCACGGTCGATCACGGGGATACAGCACGTGGTGGATCCCCTCCATCAGAACCGGCCACATATCCGGAAAGGGATTGCACGCAACCAGCAAGACAAGGTTCTTGACGCTAAACACTATCTTGTAGGCCTCGTTCTCTACGCGCCTACGGAACTCCTCTTCATTGACTTCATCGGACACACTTGCATCCCAACTCGGACTCTGCCACCAAGCAAAGTCATGACTGCATCTATGGAGATGCCCCAGGACAAGGACTCCTGGCGGGAGACTCGATGGATCATCATGAAGAAGTTTGAAGTGGTCAGCGGGGACAATCCTCCGGTAGTTCGACGCAGCATGGAGTGCAAAGGCAGTTTTGCAGGCCCACCTAGACAATGTGAAGCGCCGGTTTTCGGTAAGCCCCGTGAAATCTTCGGCACCTTCGGCCAACTTGATGACTGTGTCCTGAGCTGCGGTCTCCAGCCTAGACATCCAGCCAGTGTTGCAGGGCTCACAAACCCGACCATAGACATGTTTTGCCATAACGTGGTGTCGGCCGGAAAGGACTTCGCCTGTCTCCGAGAAATGAGTCTGCAAGACACCTTCGCGCGACAGACCGTACCGCTGTTGGAGCCAATCGGGATAGATGTGTTCAACACTGCGCTTGCCAGCCAGCGGCTCACAACAGAATAGGCAGGTCTTCTTCATGTTCTTGCATCGAACTCTTGATTATATCGTTTCTTCATAACACCCTTATGCCACCTTCTTGCGGCATAAGACGCCGGTGCGCGTTGGTTGTCAAGTTCTCCGTTCACAAGAAGTTGCTTCGGTTTCTCCATCTTCTTCGGGGTGTTATATGGTTTCCGTATGACATTAGGTGCTCTCATCTTACAGGGCGTCAGCCCAACTGTGGACACCTCTTTGATTCTAACGTAGGCAGATCAACCGGAAAAATCAAGCACCTTCTCACCTCAAACCAACGGATGAGGGAACATCTCACGATCTTGAATGGCGTACGTTCTTCGCTTCTGAAGTACACTACTCGGAAGTCTTTAGGCGGTCGAGCGCTTTATCTCATCATTGGTATCTGCACGCCCCACTTCTTCGCATTCTCAATCGCCTGTTCATAACCTGCATCAGCATGACGCATGATGCCTGTGCCTGGGTCGTACGTCAGCACACGGTGCAGGCGTTCCGCAGCCGAGTCAGTGCCATCACAGACAATCACCATCCCTGCGTGAATTGATAAACCAATACCGACACCACCGCGATGATGCACCGACACCCAGCTTGCACCTCCAACGGCGTTGAGTAGCGCATTCAGGATGGGCCAATCGGCAATCGTATCACTGCCGTCTTTCATCTTCTCCGTCTCAGGATTGGGGGAAGAGACGGAGCCGCTGTTCGCGGGAGCTGATGTTGGGCGGCTTCCTTGCCCATACAAAACCAATCTTCTATATCTCAAACCAATATGAGTCCTCTATTTGCCGATAACCAATTCAAGACACTTGCGTTGCACCTGGCTGCTCCATCATCTTGGGTTTCCAAACTGAAAGCAACAAACTGAAGTTCAATCGCTGCCAATGTACCATACAAAACCGATAACTCGGAGGAATTGAGCGGACAGACCTCTTGATAGCCTTTCACGAGCGAGCGGAAAAGAGTGGGCCAACTTTGCATCTTTTCTGTATCCGGAAATCCACTGACTAAGAGGAGGGTTCCACAATAACACACATCGAAAATCCGAGGGCCTCTCGTGACCGTCTCGAAATCAATGAAACCTGTCAACCTACCCTTATCAAACAATATATTGGTTGGGCCCGGGTCCCGATGTATCAACTGCTTCGGAAGATGCTCGTAAAGTGGATCCATTTCCTGTTCAACTTCTCTCCAGACTTTCTCTAATGAGTCTCCATCAACGGTGGTTTTATGTTGTCGGATGGAAGGAATGGCCCACTCTCGAATCTGTTTCATGAGGTGCATGTCTTGATAGCTGATCAAGCTGCCACATTTCAGAAAGCAGGTATGCAAGAAACCAATAGCCTTGCCCAATGCCTCTGCCCGTGCGGTAGCGTTGGCAGCATAATGCTCTGTTATGATCTTTCCGGGGAGCTTGGGATATAGACAGAATATTTTGCCTCCGTTCAATGCATACGATGCTGCATCAACTGTACGAACTGGTACTGCGACGGGAGCTCCCACTTTCGACAAACTGGACAGAAGGCGAAATTCTTGCTCTGTTTGAGATAAATCAGACTTCTCTTTCAGGACAAAGCGATGCCCATGTACCGTTTTGACGAGCGACGTCCTTCCCCAATAAGAAGATAGTGGTTCAATTGCAGCGATATTTCCAATATTCCAACTTCTTAGAAAATCATCCATAGCGTGCTTTATTTCCATGACTGCCGCCGAACTATTGATTATATGGTTTCTTCTGAGCCAGAGGCTCAAAAGCCTACGGCTTAGGTATCTTCACTCCCCACTTCTTTGCATTCTCAATCGCCTGTTCATAACCTGCATCAGCATGGCGCATAATACCTGTGCCGGGATCGAATGTCAGCACACGCTGCAGTCGTTCCGCAGCCGAGTCAGTGCCATCGCAGACAATCACCATGCCTGCATGAATTGATAAACCGATACCGACACCGCCGCCGTGATGCACCGACACCCAGCTTGCACCTCCAACAGCGTTGAGAAGCGCATTCAAGATGGGCCAATCGGCAATTGCATCGCTGCCGTCTTTCATCTTCTCCGTCTCACGATTCGGGGAAGCGACAGAGCCGCAGTCGAGATGATCGCGACCAACTACAATTGGTGCTTTCACTTCACCTTTTGCGACGAGATCATTGAATATCTTTCCCATCTTTGCTCGCTCACCGTAGCCGAGCCAGCATATCCGTGCAGGCAAACCTTGAAAACGAACTCGTTCCTGCGCTTTCTCAATCCATCTGACCAGAAGCTTGTTCTCCGAGAATGTCTCCATCACTGCTCTGTCGGTTCGGTAGATATCTTCGGGATCTCCGGAGAGAGCGACCCATCGAAACGGTCCTTTTCCATCACAGAAGAGCGGACGAATGTATTCGGGGACAAAGCCAGGGATGTCGAAGGCGTTCTTCACGCCATTTGAATAAGCCTCACCCCGAATGTTGTTGCCGTAGTCAAATGTCACAGCACCTCGTTTCTTAAGTTCGAGCATGGCTCGCACATGGTCAACGATGGACGCCTTCGCCATTGCTATATATTTCTGTGGATCTGTCTTCCGCAATACAACTGCTTCCTGATAGGGAATACCAGCAGGAACGTATCCATTGAGGGTGTCATGGGTTGAGGTTTGGTCAGTGAGAACATCGGGGACGATTCCGCGCTTCACGATCTCAGGCAGGACATCAGCAACGTTGCCGAGCAGAGCAACCGAGACCGCTTGTTTCTCTTCTTTAGCGCTGAGGACGATCTTAAGTGCCTCATCAAGACTCTCCGTCATCCTATCTACGTAGTCTGTCTTCAAGCGTCTCTCAATGCGTGCCCGATCAACTTCAACGGCAAGGATTGCTGCGCCGTTCATTGTTGCTGCAAGCGGCTGGGCACCTCCCATACCGCCAAGTCCGGCGGTGAGCAGAAACTTTCCGCTCAGGCTGCCACCGAAGTACTTGTTCGCGCAAGCAGCGAAGGTCTCGTACGTGCCCTGCAATATACCTTGCGTGCCAATGTAGATCCAACTGCCGGCGGTCATCTGACCATACATTGTCAAACCAAGCGCTTCAAGTCGGCGGAACTCGTCCCAGGTTGCCCAAGCAGGAACTATCATTGCATTGGAGATCAAGACTCTTGGGGCATTGAGATGCGTTTTGAATATCCCAACAGGCTTGCCAGATTGAATCAGAAGTGTCTCATCGTTTTCAAGCTCTTTCAGACTTTTCACGATGGCATGATAGCATTCCCAGTTTCTCGCCGCTTTGCCATTGCCACCATAGACGATCAGCTCTTCTGGTTTCTCAGCAACTTCCGCATCGAGATTATTCATCAACATGCGCAGAGCAGCTTCCTGTTGCCAGCCTTTGCAGGTGATTTGGCTCCCACGTGGTGCATGAATGCGTCGCTTGCCAGCTTCTTTTTCGATTTCAACAGACTCTTGAATTTCGTCTATCATAATGCATCTCCATTGATGGTTCGAAAGTTCACAAATCTAGAAATGCCATCTGCCGACAGATAATACTGAAAAATGTCAACAAAATCAAACGGCTCCTGAAGGAGTTCTCAAATCAAGCGTTTCCGAATGAAGCTCATTGCTGTGGTGGGCAAGCATTCAAGGTCAATAAACAACTCGTGGAGGGTAACTGAAAAACCGAAGTCATTTCTTCTCCAAGTAAGGCAGCATCATCGTGAGTCTGCAACGACCTCGACGCTGACGATATCATCTCCTATTTGAATCTCATCAACGACTTCCATCCCTTCAATCACCTCTCCAAAAATCGTGTATCGTCCGTCGAGGTGCGGCGTTGAACAATGGGTAATGAAGAACTGGCAGCCTTCTGTGTCTTTGCCCGCACTTGCAACGCCAACCATTCCGCGCTTGTATTTGAGCAGACTGAACTCAGAACGAATTGCGTAGCCGGGTCCTCCCCAACCATTCCCTCGAGGATCGCCGCCTTGAACCACAAAATTGGGAACGACTCGGTGGAAACTCAATCCACTGAAGGACTTCCGATCAATCAGTTTCAACATGCTCATCACAGTGAAGGGAGCATCTTCAGGAAACAGTCGGATCTTGATCGAGCCTTTGTTCGTCTGGATACGAATTACCTGATGCTTCTTGAGAGCATCGAAATACTTCCAATCATAGTCAGTGTGGACAGTGACAGAATGCTGCGGTATGCGGTGACTGAAGTCTTTGCCTGTGATACTCTTGAGAGCTTCAGCAGCAGCGATGACGACGGTCTTGTCCTTGTCGTTCAGTGCTTGCTCGAGCGTCGGGATTACCTTTGGACTTCTGATAGTGCCCAGCGTTCTGAGAATTTCGACCATTGGTTCAACGTCGTCCGGCGTTTTCAGACGTGCATAAGCTTGCACCAGTGGTTGAACGGACGATTCACGAAGGAACGCAGAATCAGCGAGGGCTGAAGCAACAGTTGTGCTGACCGCCATGTCATTCCATCGAAGGCAGGAAATGAGTTTCTGATATGCTTGTTCCCGCGCTTCTGCTTGTACGGCACTGCTGCTGCAGACCTTCCTGAGAGCATCAACACAAGCCATCACAATCACTCGATTGGTGTCAGAAACAGCGATGAGCACCTCACACGCCTTCGGGGACGGGATTTCGCCGATGGCTTCAATGATTTTTGCCCGTAGTCTGAAATTGTTCTCTCGAGCTAACAGCTCTTTCAACACATCCAACTCGGTTTCGCCGTACAATCTCGCCAATGCAACCGCAGCTTCTCCTTGCTGTCGCCACGTGAACGTTCCCTCGAGATTCAGAGTTATCGCGTTCAATTTCGATTTGCATTGCTTCCACACCTCAGTCAGTCCCTTCTTCTCCTTGAGACTACTGTTACCGATCGCTTGCAGAGCGCTCAAAGAAACATGCTCATTCTTATCCTCGCACTTAGCCATCATGGCGCCATACAGGTCTTCTCTCGTCCGGACTGAGTAGTTGCTTAGAGCACGCAGGGCGTTCACTTGCACGCGCCAATCGCTATCGGTTCTCACTCGCTTGAGTAGGGCGTTCAAGATCGTCTCATTCTCCTTCAGTCGTGCAAGTGCGTTCACGGCGAACATGCGAGTGTCCGCTGAACAATCTGACGTGAGGGCAATGAGTGAATCCTGATACGGTTGGAGCAACTGAGCATCGCCGATACGCCAGAACGCATAAGCAGCGTTGGTTCTAACGTCCGAATACGCGTGTTGTGCAAGCTGAGCAACGACGGTTGTTGCCTCACGATTCTTAATTCGACGTAATCCAAAGCGGGCGATGCTCAACGCAAGATGACTATCAAGGAGAGGATCATTCGTGATCTTCATTTCCCCAGCGAGCTGCTTCAATGATTCTTCACCACCAACCTTCCCTAGTGATTCCAACAGTTGCGCTCGAACAAAGGGTTCCTCACGCTGTGCAAGTCCAGTCCAGAGACTCGCTTCGACCATGGCATTTGGTCCGAGCTGACCCAGTGAAAACGCGATTGCTTCTGCAACTTGTGGCTGAGCGTCTAACAGCGCTGCCGCCAACTGAGAGACGACGCTCTCAGAGGTATCCTGAATATTGCCAAACGCAATCGCAGCTCGGCGTGCGATGAGTGGATCTCTGTCGCGCAAGTACTCGAATAACTTTCCGTCACCCAATGACCGTTGGTCCTGGAGGGAATAGACATCATGTAGTTTCTCCAGAGTTGAGCTCTGTTGTGACTGTGCCTGGAAAGTCAGGCAGAGAAAGAGGGCGAGTAGAAACAGACGGTTCACTGAAGTTCCTGAAAGTGTTCGACCACGGGAAATGTTGGGGATAATGCGAAGTAGTTTTGAATGACAGAGTAGTCCCTTGTTATTCTAAATTCGGCTCGTCATCCGTCAAGCCCAGTCGGAGGGGGATTTCGAAGCACGCTTGGAATGACGACCGTGTCAGTTCCGGTTCATCGCTGTGAACTGAGAGGTGCTCTGTCGCCAATCATTTACACCTTTGCTACTGCTCTTTGTGTTTCCCGGTGATCATGTCTTTTGCAAATAGAACATTCACAATTATGACTATGATAAAGAAGAGCACCATTGCTCCTCCAATACCAGCAACGCATAATGTTCCCCACGTAGAATTCGTCGCAACTATCGAAGGTATCAACCACAAGAGGATTGCACAAAGCGAAATATGTATGCCATTCAAGAAAACTGGTAGTCCGAGTCTGTTCTTTATTCGTTTCCGTCCCTCCGGTGTCTCGATCAGAATCTCGAGTTGGATGAAGTATGCGCTCTCCTCCAAAGCCACCTCCCCGCTCCGCTTCAGATCATCGAGTATCTCTCGCTTGTCCTCAAGTGTCTTAGCGCTCTCGATTTCAGCAGCGGCAATGCGCACACTGTTGTTGGGGCAATTCTGACAAATAGAACGAGCCGCGGTTAAGCGGTTCTCAAGTGCTTGGAGCCTGTAAATTACGAAGATGGCACCCAATCCAATAATAGCTGCATCTGCCTGCAGAAGCGCTGAAAAAAGATACAGTGCAGTTGTGTGATATTCGCTCAAGGAATTACCTCCCTGTTGCTAAGTCTTCATCTCTCTCATCTCGCCGATTCCTGCATCCAGTACGGATACACACGTGGAGGCTGGCTTAGCACATCAAGTCGGGACACTTCCTCCGGTGTCATCTCCCAATCGGTTGTCTTGAGATTGTCTGCGAGTTGCTCCGGTGTCTTCGCCCCAATGATAACCGAGGTCACTGTCGGTTTGCGAAGAAGATAGTTGAGCGCTGCTTGGGCAACCGTAGCATCATGTTCTTTGGCGATTCGATCCAGTTGTTCAACAATGTCAAATCCCTTTTCTTCATCGAACTGTAAGAATTGTCCTTCAGGATTGCTGCGCCGTGCATCCGTAGGTCTTGCCTGTCCCCGACGGTATTTACCGCTCAGGAATCCGCCGGCTAAGGGACTCCACGGCAAGATTCCCAACCCTTGATCGAGACATAGTGGGACTGACTCGAGTTCGAGATCGCGCGCGACGAGGGAATAGTACGACTGAAGCGTCACAAATCTCTCCCAACCGTACTTCTCAGAAATTGCTAGGGCTTTCATCAACTGCCAGCCAGCGAAATTCGAACAGCCAATATAGCGCACTTTCCCCTGACGAACTAGGTCATCGAGCGCTCGCATGGTCTCTTCCAACGGCGTGCAGGGATCCCAGTTATGAACTTGATACAAGTCAATATGATCCGTTCCGAGTCTCTTGAGGCTGGCGTTGCATCCTTCGATGATATGATGACGGGAAAGCCCCGTATCGTTTGGTCCTGGACCCACCCTCGAGCGAACTTTCGTCGCAACGATAACATCCTTCCTGCGGGTGCCCAGTGCCTTGCCCAACATTTCCTCTGCCACTCCCTCCGAATATACATCAGCGGTGTCGAAGAAGTTGATCCCGCTGTCCAACGACATGCCCACCAGCGTATCAGCTTGCTTCTGGTCAACTTCGCCAACGATTTTCCAACCACCGCGACCTCCAAAGGTCATGGCTCCAAAGCATAGTTCGGAGACCTTGAGACCGGTCTTTCCAAGAAAACGCATGTTCATTCCAGTTATCTCCTAGATTTAGATTGATTGAAAACGGCAGCAGGTCATGGGCTGTAGGTTGCCCGTCATTGGTGAGATCCATGACCAATATCACTTACTGCCCCTCTACTTTTTCTTCCCTTCATATTTCTCCCGCAGTTCTACCGCCATTGTCTTTATCTCTGTCAAATCTCTCTGCATCTCGCTCCAGCCATACCACAGTGCATAATCGGGACTTGCATGAAATGTCCCTTGGAAGGTTCTCATCCTATGCTCGAGATGCATGACGAAGAGCTTCTGCTCAATGACTGTAGGGGCATCATGGAACGTGAGCAAGTCGGGAAATGCGTACGCGTAGTTCTTCGGTTTCGGGAGTATGCCGTCTTTGTATAAATCCGCAATGGTACGAATTGCCTCTGCCATCAGACGATCGGCTTCCTTGATGATCTGATCTCCCTTTTCCAATTCCCCCTTTGCAAAGTTCACAGAATGACACTGGTTGCAGGTCATTACCATTCTGTCGCGTTCTTTCTGCCAATCTTCTTGTGTCAGTCGAGCAACCTGTGCAGATTTCACGACATCAAGTCGGGCTGTTGGTTTTCCATCCGGATCGAGCACACCAAGCCCTTGAAGTATGGTCGCGCGGTCTGCAGCCCACTGCTTGTCTTCTGGCATCGGGAGTCGCACAGCAAGGAATCCCCATGCCGTTCTGACTTCGTGGTTGCCTTGCTGCATGTGACAGGTCTGGCAGGTCGGCGCAGCGATCGCTTCTGGGAGCGCCTTGCTCTGCTTCAGCAGATAGCGAACGCCATGCTTTGAAGATGAATACATCTCCCATTGTGGATGGTCGAATCCCATGTGACAAGTCTCGCAGGCTTGCGGCTGCTTAGCCTCCTGAACGGAGAAGGCATGCCGAGTATGGCACGCGTCACACGAAGCGACACCAAATCCCGCACCATTCTTTTTCAACTCCTTCATATCTGCGTCGCTCTTCAATCCAATCTTATGACATCCGCCACAACCTTTCATCCCTTCCATCAGCGCCATAGGTTGCCAGTGCGCCGTCGGCATGGCGTTCATGGCAGCCCAGGCAAAAGCATGTTTCCCTGATTTGAACTGGTTCACCTGTGCCTCGTGGCAGGTCGCACATGTCTCGGGAGTCGGAATTTGAACTTTCACTACATCGCTGGCAGACTGGTGCTGCTCGCCGTGGCAAGTTGAACACTCAACGCCGTTTTGACTGTGCTTGCTCAACTGCCAATCGGAGACGATGTTGGGAGTAACCTTTTCGTGGCAGTCGGCACATAACTGAGCCGACACGTTGGATGATAAAAGGTAACTCGCCGCGAGAATAAGACCTAAGTCGAGAGTGGTTTTTCGCATGTGCACCTCCCTTGATTTGAATAAGTTCCTTTTTGGAGAAGTATGGTCGCTGCCACCCAAGGGCTAGCACTATGTTCATTTCGGCCGGTTGACTTCGAGGAGCAGTCCTCATTTGCGCAGACAACTTCAACATCCTTGAGTCCCGTTCCCTTCAACCAGTGCTGGACGTCATCGCGCTTGAATCCCATCCAGCGGTCATGTTGTTCAGTCTTCAGGAAATCGAAGTTGTGCTCGTCCAAGTCCGTGATGACAAGTCTGCCTCCGGGCTTCAGTATGCGCGCCATCTCCATGATCGCTGTCTTCGGAGATTCAACATGATGAAGATACATATTGGCAAAGACATAGTCAACACTCTGGTCTGGAATTGGCAAAGTCTCCGCTTCTCCGAGGCGACAATCCACGCGATCGGTGTTCGCAAACTTCCTTCCTATCTCAGTAAGCATGGATTCAGACTGATCAACGGCAATCACTCTCAAATCCTTGTTCAGGAGTCCTTGTGTCACAAATCCCGTCCCAGCGCCAATATCCGCCGCAACCTTGCCAGGCTGCACCTCTGCAAGCGAAATTGCCTTTTCCCTAAGACTCTCGGAGAAAAACGATTGTCTCATCGTATCCCACTCAGGGGCAACGTTGTCAAAATATCGTTTGCTGTCCATTGTGTTTGGCTTTTCTTGATAGGTGAGTGGTTTTGCGTCTTTGGAATCAGTAGGCGCAGCCTAACTTCCTGTTGACTGTCGCAAGCAGAGTTTCTTCTACTATTCTGAGACAGATAGAAATCTGTCCCCTATGGTGAATCTCATGATCTAGATTACCTCGTACAATAAGCCACCATTTTGTCACCTTGCCCTGAAAGCGATCGTCGTAGATAAGCTCATCCAGTTCCTCTGATGACAAGTTCTCTATCAACTGCTTTCGTTTGTCCCCTCTTTCCACCAGTTGATCTATGAGATCATTGAACATCTTGCGATCTGTGATATTAACCAGTCCCGCAGTACCTTTCATAGATTTCAGATCTGGATCAGCCATTTTGCGAAATAGCCAATCATCTGCGTTGATGATATGTTGAGCAATATCCGCAAAACTCATTCCGTTTTGATATGCTCTCCAATTCTCAAAGCCGTCTGGTACCACTCTCAATCGCTTCAATGTAGATTCCCTTATCGCGACAGAGAAGTCCGCTAGATTTGTAATGTCTTGAGTTCTTCCCATAGTTCAAAACCTCGCACGGTCTGTTTAATGGATTTACGGGCGCTATCTTGCCCAGCCGACTTTCTAGGAAGTCCGATCAGGAAATCTTTCACCAAGCCATCGGGGTCTGAACCATAGGCAGCGGCACTTCCTCTTTTGCTACCGGGCGGATCCGAACCGGCGAATTCTCTCTCCTCGATTATCGCATTCCGGGATTTGTCAACAATTGTCACCTGACAGGTCTTCACATATCCACCTGCGCCATCCGTATATTTCCCAATCATTCTTTCGCCCCGTTCGAGCCAGACGATTGTCCCAACCTCCTCATGTTTAGCAGCGCACAGTCCTTCTGGGAGATCGAAGTACATGTCATCTACTTTCTTCTCTTTCTTATCAATGACGACGATCTTTCCCTTGAGATGAGCTTGACCTCCCTCCATGTGTTTGAGAGCTTCTGAGGATACATATTCACTGAGATGATCCTTAAATGGTTCCACCTTCGCTTCGCGATATTGAGCGTGCTTGATAAGGAAAAATACTACCAAAGCACCTATTATCAACACCAGGATGCCCACTGCACAACCTGCTTTGTCACTACTACTCATTCTGTTTCTCCTTGGATTCAAGACGATGATACAGGTTAGTGTTCGCCCTTCATCAAAGCCGCTGTAGCCTGTGTAATAACGTAAGCGCATTGATCGTCGCGGCACCAGCCGCAGTGTTGTTGAAGATGCACCAGACCGATACTGATTGCGTTGCTGATTCGATTGATGCTGCAAGAGCATTCAACTGCTCAACAGAGTACTCGGAATAGTACATACGAGGCGATCCGTGAAGGCGGTAGTACACGAGTCCATTCCACCCGCCGGGTTGATCAGCGCCAGAAACTAGTGATGGATCCGCTGCAACGCGCGCTACTTGAGACTCTGTAAGAAATCGGTCAGCTTCGGACGTGAACCAGCTCGGGTGACGCGGCTCACAGACCACGTTGCCGGGAAAGCTCTCACGCAGAGCAGTAAAGAAAGACTTGACAGTCTTCACAATGAACGGCAGCCTGGGAGGTAGCTGGATTAGCAGAGGACCGAGTCTTTCGCCCAGCGCACTCACTTGAGAGATGAATTTGTTAAGTGTTGAAATGTCAGAGAGACGACTGAGATGCGTAACTCGTCTGGGCATCTTCACTGCAAACTTGAAGTGTTTCGGCACGGACGCTGCCCAACGTTCGTAGGTCGCCGGCTTGTGCTCTCGGTAGAAGGATGAATTGAACTCCACAGCAGGAAAGCGCGACGCGTAGCGTTCGAGGTGACTCCCTCCACCGGGGAAATGATCCTTGTGCGGCTTCGGTATCGTCCAACCAGCACAGCCAACTCGGATTTCAGAAGGTTTCATGGGGATTCCTCTGAAATCGGATTTGATTCAATCTATGATCAATACCTTCGCTCCGCGAATCCTTCTCTCCTTCAGCTCGACCAACGCTTGATTTGCTTCCTCGAGTGCGAATTCCTGAACCTCAGGTTTGATTGGAATCTTTGCCGCCAGTTCCAAGAATTCGCTGACGTCACTCCTGCTGACATTGGCTACTGTTTTGATTTCCTTTTCCAACCAGAGATGTGTGGGATAATCTAATTGCGTAAGACACTCTTTGTCCACTTCTTCTTTGCGAATAGCATTGATCACTAATCTTCCTCCGCGTTCCAAATTCCTCAGTGCCTCAACGACCGGTTTCCATACAGGTGTCGTGTCAATGATGCAATCCAATTTTTCGGGCGATTCCTCTTCTATATCACCTGCCCAATCAGCTCCGAGTTCGTTCGCAAACTCTCTTTCCTTTTCGCTTCGAGCAAAGACAAATACTCTTGAGTTCGGGTACTGATGTCTTGCCAGCTTCAATACAATGTGAGCCGAAGCTCCGAATCCAGTCAGTCCCAAATTCTGTCCACCTTTGAGTCCCGTTAGTTTCAGAGATCGGTAGCCAATTGCACCGGCACACAAGAGGGGAGCAGCTTGAGAATCGGAAAAGATATCGGGAATAAGGTAGGCGAAATCTTCTAAGACAGTCATATACTGAGCATACCCTCCATTTGCATCCCTGCCCGTCGCATTGAAGTTATGACATAAATTCTCATTACCTTCGAGGCAAAACTTGCATTTTCCGCACGCCGAATAAATCCAGGCAATGCCGACCCTATCTCCAATTCTGAATTCACCTGCTCTGCTTCCTGTCTGTTGGATTCTTCCAACAACTTGATGGCCAAGAACAACGGGAAAACGCGGGGGAGGTGTTCTCCCCTCGATCTCATCCAACTCGGTATGACAAACTCCGCAGGCTGAAACTCTTACTAGAATTTCTTTCTCTCCCGGAACAGGATCAGGCAGATGTACAAGTTCCAGCGGAGTCTTATTCTCTTCGAGACTGCAGAGTCTATTCAATATCATTGTTTTCAATTCATGCCCCTTTGAAGTTGCTTCGGCGATGCAGAAGCAACGCTTGATCCTTATGCATCATGTTCTCATTTCTCCAGACTCTTATCCGCCAAGAAACAGCTTCTTGATCGTCTCATTCCTTATCAAAGATTCTCTTTCACCGCAGAGAACGATGGACCCTATTTCAAATACGTATCCTCTATTGCATACCTCCAATGCCATGAGGGCATTCTGTTCGACAAGCAGGATGCTCGTTCCATTCCTGTTGATCTCAATGAGTTTATCAAATATCAAATCAACAAAGTTGGGCGACAAGCCGAAGGAAGGTTCGTCAGCCAACAATAACTTTGGCTTGAGCATCAAAGCTCTGCCAATGGCTAACATTTGCTGCTCTCCACTAGAAAGAGTGCCTGCTTTTTGTTTCGTCCTTTCTTCAAGTTGGGGAAATAGACTAAGAACCTTATCAATATCCTCCTTGATAGACTTCTTATCGTTCCTAGTATATGCCCCCATCTCAAGATTTTCCCAGACTGTCATTGAGGGAAAGACTCGCCTACCTTCAGGAACCAAAGATATTCCTTTCACAACTAATTGGTCAGTTCTGAAACCTTTGATGCTTTTTCCTTCAAACAATATCTCTCCACTCTCGATGTGTCCACCCGTTGCTTCAAGCACACCGCTAACAGCTTTTAGAGCAGTTGACTTACCAGCTCCATTTGGACCAATCATCGCTACAATCTCTCCTTCATTCACATTGAAGGAGACATTCTCAAGTGCCCTGACTCTCCCATAGCAAACCGTCAAATTCTTCACCTCAAGAAGCAATCTTTCTCCTCCTACCTAAATAGGCACTGATAACAGCTTCATTGCTTTGTACCTCCTCAGCTGTTCCCTCAGCAATCTTTTTTCCATAGTTGAGGACAATAATTGTGTCTGATATGTCCATGACCACCTTCATATCATGCTCAATGAAGAAAATTGTCTTGCCAGCTTCCCGAAGTTCTCGGATGATTCGTTTCATTTCCAGAACCATATTGGGAAACAGCCCCGCCGTTGGTTCATCCAGGAGTAGAAGTTCAGGATCTAAGGCTAAAGCCCTGGCAATCTCAAGAAGTCTTCGCTGACCGTGAGACAGGTTCTCAGCCAATTCATCCCTCTTTTCCAACAAACCTGCAAGCCTCAAGTAGCCAACAGCTTTTTCTCTGTTCTCCTGATCTTCCCTTCTCATCTCTCTGGACTGAAGCAATGCAGCCCAGAGGCTTTCGCCCTTATTGTATTTCGTGGCAAGCATGACGTTCTCCAAGACCGAGATTTGGGGAAAGAGCCTGATATTCTGAAAAGTCCTCCCGATGCCAAGCCTTGCAATCTTATGGGGATTCAAAGAGGTAATCCTTCTACCACTGAAATAGACATCACCTCCATCTGGCTTCAGGAAGCCTGTAATCATATTGAAGGCTGTTGTCTTTCCTGCTCCGTTAGGTCCAATCAAGGCAGTAATCGCACCTTTCTTAAGTTCAAACAAGAGATTATCAATTGCCTTGACTCCATCGAACTCCTTGCACAAACCCTTGATAGACATTAGACTTTGGACATTAGACATTAGACTTTCCCCTCCACTAAGTCAGTTGTCCATAGTCTATGGTCTAAACTCTGCGTTCTCATTTCCATCTATACCTCCCCAAAACTCCCTGAGGTCGTTTCAGCATAAGGACAATCAGCAGGAGTCCGTATATCATCTGCCTCAGAGGTGCGGCAACAGAACTCGGCATTCCAAGAAACCTGAGCAGTTCAGGAAATATGACAAGAATCGAAGCCCCAACGAAAGAACCAGAAAGGCTGCCCATTCCTCCGAAGACAACCATCAACAGAATAGTTATTGACTCCATCACAGTAAAACTTGACGGATCAATGAACGTAATGTAATGGGCATAAAGGCTTCCAGCAATACCAGCGAAGAAGGCACCGATGACAAAGACAAGGATTTTATGCCGGTTCACATTCTTGCCCATTGCCAGAGTTGCTATCTCATCCTCCCTGATTCCTTGCAGTATCCTTCCAAAGGGAGAATTGACTACTCGCCCTATGATGAAATAGGTGAGAAAGACAAATAGAGATACAAGGATGAGATAAGACCAAATTTCCGACACCTGGAAACCGAAAATTGAAAACCCAGGTATGCCAGGCAGTCCCATCGGTCCCCTTGTTACGGAGACCCAGTTCTTGGCAACGGAATAGACAATAACCCCAAATCCAAAAGTAGCAAGGGCTAAGTAGTCCCCTTTGATGCGCAAGGAAGGAAAGCCTATGACAACTCCTAACAACGCGGCAACGCAAGCACCGATCAACAATCCAAGCCAGGGTGAGAGTCCAAAGTTTAACGCAAGCAGCGATGATGTATAGGCACCGACGCAGGAGAATGCAGCATGTCCCAGAGACGCCAAGCCTGTATAACCTACGACAAGATTCAGGCTCAACGTTAAGATGATGTAGATGCCCGTTATGACTAAAATGTGAAGAAGATATTCCATGGCTACAGCCGCTCCTTCTCAGTCTTTACGCCCCAAATCCCACCCGGTCTAATCAAGAGAAACGCAATCAGAATTGCAAATGCAATAGTGTCTTTCCACCCAGACTGAATCTTCCATATCCCAAGATTTTCAGCAAGCCCTAAGAAGAATCCGCCAAACACTGCCCCAGGAATACTTCCAATCCCGCCTATGATGGAAGCGATGATACCTTTGAGTATGGCATTCATCCCCATCGTAGGTTCTATGTTTGTCTCCAATGAAATCAATATGCCTGCTACTCCTGCCAATGCCGAGCCAATAGCGAACGCAGCGAAAATAATCTTCTCCGGATATATCCCAACAACGCTTGCCGCAATCGGATCATCTGACACAGCACGCATTGCTTTTCCAAGTTTGGTTCTCTGAATAAATAGCCATAAGGCCACTGACAACAGAGCACTGACCACTAATATAAGTATCTGTGTGTCCGTAATCACTGCTCCAAGAAACTGATGTCCTTCCTTTACCGGTCCAGTTCTCAAAGCAAGAATTTGTGCACCGTAGATTAACTGGAGAAGATTCTGGAGGAAGATAAAGACACCGAAAGAAGCAATGAGAAAAACTAAATTGGGAGCTTTCTGCTTGCGGAGTGGAAAATAGACAAGCCTGTCAATCGTCACACCAACTATGCCTGCAAGGGTACAGGCAAAAAAAAAGAGAGGATGGGATTGATCTCGAGAGAGCACGCAAAGCTATAAGCCAGATAAGCTCCGGCAGTATACACCACTCCGTGGGCAAAGTGGAAGAACTTCACAGTCCTATAGATAACCGTGAACCCAAGTGCTACCAAAGCATAAATGCTTCCAGCAATTATCCCATTAATTATGAGTTGCTGTATCAAATTCGTTTTCCTCTTTTATGATCACTTGCGGGTCTTTGAATTCTAAAGAGCCTTTTTTGAAAAGGAGATTTATATCAAAGTGCTTGAGCTATCTTATTGCTGATAGGTATTTTCATGCTTCACTTTCCATAGAAGGCCGCAGAGCATATCCCTCATCCAATGGGGGACCAGCATAGGTGACATATATTACCCGATCCTTATATATTGGCACTTCTTTCCACAATTTCTCTCTATCGGGTCTGTGGAGAATGAGTTTCCCTTCAATTGATATGCCGTTCTCCTCTTTGGCAACTTCTATTGCCAACCATTCCCCCTTATACTTCTTCTTAAGTTTTTCAATCTTTGCTATATTAGTAACACCAATCAGTTTAGTGTCTCTCTAACAACCAACAACTAAGAAATGTCACTTCTTAGATTACAAATTTCGTTCTCCTTTTGCAACGTTAAACTTGAAATTCGCAATTCGACCCCGCTTTGCAGAATAATTCGCCATTTAACAATTTCTATTCTCCATTGTCTTGTTTCTAATGTCCATTATCTCACCATCAGCAAAGCGGAAGAATTTGACAGTGCGGTAGATGATGGTGAAGCCTAAGGCAATAAGCGCGTAGATGCTGCCGACGATCAGACCATCAAATAGCAATTGATAAAGCATATTCTTCCTCTTTGATATCCTGCCTATAGTTCCAAGGCGATACCAATCTATAAACAGGATGGAGCAGGCGGGGACATTCTGTCCAAACTATATCTTCCATCTCAGTCAATAGCTCTTCTACCTCTTTTGAAGATAAAATATCTTTCGATGCAGGTATATATTCATATTCAAGAGCCCAGTCTTGATCAGGTTCTATTACTTTTTCAACACCGGGTACGCTTGTGTGTCTTGTGTAAGTGTATGCGTTCAAATCAACAGTATCAATCAAATCGCTATGTTTTAGAATGAACTCTGTTGTTTTTTCTGCCTCTTTGCGCCCGGTTCCTGGAAAGCCGAACATACAGAAAAGGTGAATCCCGATCCCAGCATCACGACAATTTTCCAAGACCGCTAAGATTTCCTTTGCATTATCATTTTTCCTTAAGTTAGCTCTTGTGTCTGCAGAATAAATTTCAAGACCAAAATATCCCTTTTTGAAGCCACTATTCCGCAGGTTGTTAACAAATGCTCTGTCTGACCAATGCCGTTCCAGTCGTAGATATCCTTCCCATTCAATTGGGGTCCTCTCCTTTAGGATCAGGTCTGAGAGCTGGATTAATGTCCGAGGAGACAGTGCCTCATCCATGAATCTATACTTCTTTATGTCGTACTTATTCTTGAGAGTGATTATGTCCTGAAAAACTAAGTCTGTCTCCCTCACTCCGCCAAAACCATCTTCTCCGTATCCGTAGGGTATCGCACAAAAACTGCATTTTGCATAGTAGCATCCTCTTGCAGCCAGAAGGGGCAAGTAATTAACTCCCCAGTATTTACCGAGCGGTAATTCTCCGAAATCAGGAGTTGGAATAAGGTTAGGATCCTGATGTTGAATTAATGGATTTTCTTTTATTCCCCCCTTGTCTCGCCAAATTAGATTAGGCACGTTGCCGATGTTCCCTCTAGCACGAACGGCCTTACTAAGACATAGCAAGGGCAATTCGCCTTGGAAGATAATAAATCCATCTACTAAGTCAAATAACCAGGGCGTGTTGATAATCTCTTCCCTTAACCGCGAGATAGTATTCCCCCCGAATACAACAAATCCGCCATAGCCGGCTTCTCTTAACATCCACGAAAGGTGAAGAGCGGGGATTATCTGGTAAATAGAGGAAACGCTAAAACCTATTATTTCTGCAGCCTCCTTCTCAATCCAAGGCAAAGTTTCTCGCCTAAAATACTCTGTAAAGGGAGAATCTAATTTCAAGGCTTCCTGTACATCTCTTGAAGAACAAAAAGACAACGTGTTGAATTTGAATCCCAGTTGTAAATTCCATCCCCCATCATAACTTTTTGCAACTTGTATCAGTTTATCTTCGGCACTGAAATAGATCGTATTCATCGCCTCCATAGTGCCGAGTTCAACCGCCTCTGCCGCATCTATCAAACTAATGTGAACCTTATAGTATTTAGCAATCTCCCAATTAAGATCTTTTATCCTAACATCTATACCATCTCTTTCTAATACCGCCTTTAATAAAGGCAGGGCCAGATGAGGATTGCCCACATTCATGCTCCAACCAGGCGGAAAGATGAGTATTTGTTTCATGGTCATTACGGCATCAGCCAGTCCTGTAATTCTTCTGATGACTCTCCATACAACCAGTTCACATAGTCCGTGATCAGCTCGAAACGTCGTTTATTCAGATTCTCTGAAATAAACTCAAGAGCTAGCTTATCCAGTGTATTATCTACGTCAGCAGCAATGCACAAAACCCATCTCGGGTCTTGGTGGGCTGTTGTTGGGCGAAAGCCGATGATAAATAAGTCTTCCGGCATCCTTTCAACTTCAGGCAAGTTGGGACGAAAGTACTGGTGCCATTCCTGGGCTGTAAGGACTCTGCATCGAGCATTATCAGTCCGGGGTTGGGAATGAAATAATTCCAGGAACACGCTGCCAAGCCGCGACCACCGATATCCCTTCGGACTAGGTAAACTAGTTTTCGGTTTGTTGGCATTAGGGAGTATGAGATAAGCAGAATCTACACCTTCATAGAGTCTGAGGTCTGTTAGTAGCGGTTGAAGGGGACCGGTAATCCACTCATCGATTCGAGAGCGTTGGATAGGGACCAAACTGTTAAGCTGGGTCGGGACCAGCACCCAGTAGTTGCAATGGTCTTTTATTTCAGTTTCGCCTTTGAAAGCAAAGCTTGGATTGGCTTTGTTTTCCCCTGCAACTGCGTCTATGACTGCCAGTGTACATCGTCGAATTTTTATAGAGCCTACCAATCCTCTTAAGTCAACTGTATATTTCTCCCACTCCGGATGAACTTGGCAATAGCACAAAGTCGGATTTTGGATCTCAGAGAAATTGAACCATTTGGAGAGAGGCATAGTAAGAGTAGCAAAGCAGACCACCTCGCTACCGTCTGGACAAATACTGTGAGCTTTGTGAACGGCGGCACTAACTAGGCCTGAATAGGCAACAAAATTGGTTACAATAAAGTGCTTACCATTTTCGCTCCTTCCATCAATGGATTTGACTTCTTCCTCCATGTAACGTCTCACTAAAGCCAACGTCATCAGTTGAATCTTGGAGCCAGTCCTTATAACCAACCGAGCCCACGCATTGCTAAGCTGAACTCCATAAAAGAAGGCTCGAATATATCGTCCCGCGGTCAAAAACAGAGGCCATAGACCCCAAGAAATCAGGGCTACAAGTATGCCACCCAATGTATATACATTCACAAACCATCCCACCGGGTCATTAGGGTTCACCAGTTTACCTATCAAGATCCCGCCTAAAACTGAAATAAGCCCCAATACGCCAATTATGGACCGCACCAGCATTCCAATCCTCATCTTGACCCTCCCATGAAAATACTATTCTTATCGTTTTCAGGGAACTTCTAGGGCGAGCATGAAAATCCATTTATTCATTTCGTGCTATTATCAAAGGCTCTTACCGCTCTTAGGTCTTCGTATTCTTTTGGACTGCTCTTTCATTTGTTTGCTTTCCCCATCATCTAAGCTTTGAGACTCTTTCTGGTCCATTTCTTTCAATTCCAGTTTTTCAGTGCTTGTATTTATTCTCTTATTTCCTTCCACCTTGCTTGAGTGGTTTTGCTCTTCTACCGGTTTCATGATAATGCTCCACTTTATTTGTAAGGTTCAAAATTTCCATTCCTCACTTCATAGATATGAAAAGGTTTATCAACTTCACCAAAGCTATCAAAAGATGTTATGCCGGTTACTCCTTTGAAGTTCTTGGTTTGGTACAGCGCGTTTTTTATACCTTCAGAATTATACCCTCCATTTTGAACTGCCTGCGCAATAATCTTTAGTGCGTCATAGGCATATGCTGAGTACACATCGGGTTCCATGCCATATTTACTCTTAAAAGCTGTCGTAAATTTTTCGATCTCTTCATCAGCAATACCATAACCCATTGCCATCAAAGTGTAGTAGGAACCCTCAGCAGCATCTCCGCCGATCTTAATAAGCTCTGGAGAATATGATCCATCTCCTCCGATGAAAATAGATTTTATGCCTAATTCTCTAGCTTGTTTAAGGATCAAACCACTCTCTTGGTAATGCCCAGGGAAAAAAACTATGTCTGGCTGTTTGGCCTTGACCTTTGAGAGCTGGCTTCTAAAATCTCTGTCGCCCGGGTCATAATTTTCGACAATCAATATAGAGCCCCCTTTTTGATTGAAGAAATTCTCAAAGGCTTTGGTCAAACTGATACCGTAATCATTATTCATATACAAGATCGCAGCCGTTCTTGCCTTCAGCTTATCAATGGCAAATTCCGCGGCACTTTTGCCCTGCTTTGAGTTCGGTGGCACATTCCTAAAAAAGTAATCTCCAGCGTCCTTTAGAGCATCAGCAGTTGAGCTGGCTGACAAAAGGACAACTTTATTTTTTTCAGCAATAGGAGCGACTGCTAAACTGACTGAAGAACCAAAAGCGCCAACAATAACTGGTACTTTATCGGAATTAATTAGCTTTTGAATAGCTTTTGTACCCTCTTCTGGATCAATTCGGTCATCTTCATAAATCATAACTATTCTTTTGCCATTAATTCCACCTTTTTGATTGAGTTCCTCAACAGCCAAGTCAATACCTCGTTTAGTAGCTTCTCCGTAAGTTGCTCCTTCACCACTAAGCGGAGTAATAACCCCAATCTTTATCTCCCCCGGCTCTTTCTTTGTCTGGGTTACAATGAGCACTATGGCTAAAGCCACGACTACTACGATACCGATTCCAATCCAGGGTTTTTTCATTGCTTGTTACCTCCTTTGCTCATTCGGGCAATTGTTAGTTGTGGATGTCGGTCAGTGGATTGAATATTCTTAGATCACTCACCGAAGAATTCTCTTAATCTTTCTAAAACCTCTGCGAGCTTCTTCCTACTTAGCGTAGCGACTTCTTTCAGCACCATATCTCGGTGACAGGTGAAGAGCTTTGTTGCCTTGATAAGCGACTCTCTCGGGATACTACCGAACGATAAATCTCTCTGAGCAAAAGGGACTTCGATTTCTTCTTGCAGCGTAGAAACATCTGATGTGACAGCCGCTAAGACAACATCTTCATAGGTTCGATTGAACCAGTTAGGCGATACAACCAAGGCAGGTCGCTTCTTAGTGGCTGAAAGGTCAGTAAACGGAAATGGAACAAGGACTAAACTGCCTTGATTATAGGTCATTCCAGATTTCATCAGGCTCATTATCCCAGAACTTGAATGCACTCTCAGCAAGTTTTAGCCAATGGATAGAGTTCCCTTCAAGCACAACCGGCTTTTCTGCCATTTCAGCGGTTCCGGTTGCTCCTGGAATTTCAGCAGGGACTAATATTGTATCTTCCTTGCACCAGGGTATGAAATAAGTAATCCCCGGGGACAATAATAACTCCACATTCAGTTGCCGTTGAATAGCACGAAAGTAAGTTGAGGGTTGCACTGAGAACCCATAGTTCAAAGTCTCTTGTCTTATAGTTGATGTGGGAAATTCCATTTTTCTCACCTTGTCCAATTAGTTTGTACGCCAACCACTCGGTTTGATATTGACTGTAGCTTGAGGTTGCCCTGCGACAGGTTCAACACGCCTTATCTCCGCATCATAAATGAAACCATCGGAGCTATAAGTAGTTTCAATATAAGCACCGCAATACGAAAACGTTTCGACTTTTTCGTCTTTTAGTATTTCTAATGGATCAAAAGGTTGATTGAGTTTCATTCCCTCTTCATAGTCTTCATAGAGAGACCACATTAACCCTTCTAACCTATCGTCAGGTTTAATGATGTTAAGCCCGATTTCTTTTTCCGCTTCAGTTCGACTAATAAGATACCCATGAATGCAAAGCTTCTCGGTCAGATTCTGAACTATTGCTTCAATTCTGCTCTTTTCTTTGTGGATATCCATGTGGAGACCAAGTAACTTCTCTGTCAGAGACCTTGCCATTCTATAGGCTCTATAGATATTTCCTAGAGCCAGGGGATTAATCTTATTGGTCAGTTCATTGAAAACTGCTACCATCTGTTCATTCCTGATTTCTGCTTTCTCTTTTGCCAGGAGGAAATAGGAGGTCACATCTTCCACGCTGATGGGGATTTTTTGATGCGGGTTGTTAGGGTCATCAGGATTAAAAGGGTGAACCGTTGTAGGATCTACTGGACTGAGTTCTCCTGATTTACCCATCACAATTTCATCTGCGCCCAGAGCGATTGAGGTAGCAGCGCTATGTGCGCGATAAGGTATAAACACACTAAAAACTTTGCAGTGTTCTCTAATCAATCTAACAATCTGGATAGGAGCCACCATTTCGCCCCCTCGGCTATAGAGAAATAGACCAATCCGTTCACTTATGCCTATATGATCAAGATGTCTTCTAATGACTCTAACAGCATCACCTGCAATCTGTGTAGTAAATGGAGCCCGATCACCAGTTACATAACAAATCACTTTTGAACCGTGGAGATCTTCTATCTGCTTAATTAGTTCAACCCTATTTTCCCTTGGCATTGGCTTTCTCCTACTCTTGAATAGTCCTTTCACAATCGAAGCGGCATTGTGCACCTAGGCTGTGCAGCTTGAGGAGGCGTGAGGAAGTGGCATCATCCATTCTTGCTCGACGTCAAATATACTCAACGGCGGCTCAAATGTCAAGAAGATTATTCTTGTTCTGGATGTGCCGACCTCAACCACCTTTCGTATCAATGTAACACTTGCTAGCTCAAATCGTTTTGGGACAAGTTTTTCCGAAAAACCGGGTGTTATCTTACACTATTCGGATCAATAATATAAGTCCACCAATTATTTGATATTCCTCTTGTCTTACCAGATACTCTCGGAATATGCCTGAACCACCATAAATGATAAGCTCTCATATCACCGTTGCCCCATTCCTCACAATTGACTTTCTTCACAGTTCCCTTGAACTTGGGGAAATTATACCAATCGTCGCAGTTGCTGAGCACGTATCTCTTGTTTCCCCAATCATAATCCTTTTCACTGTTGGGAGCAAAGTGGACGTTGCCACAATTCGCTTTGCCGGGTGCAATCTTGTCGTACAAAGCAAATCTCTCCCAAGGGTTCGCGCTGCCCTTGAACTTCTGAAACACCCGGCTCATCATGGATTCAGCTCTGTGACCCAAATCTTCTAGCATACAATCTACCCCTCTTTCATAATTGAATCCCATGATGATGAACCTTCTTGAACAGTTCTCAGTGTTTGGGACTGGATCAGAGTTGCAGTAGAACGCTCCTTTTCCCGCCATTGTGGATTCCCAACATCCAGCATAAGGGAATGCAAACAACCACACCTCGTCTATGGTATCCTGTTCAACCTTGCTTATGATGTTGAACTGGTTGATAATCTTGTTGTAGTCTATCGCATCTGGCTCGTGAAATCCCTTGCGGGTTCTCCAACATTTCAGAAATGTTGTATCATCGTATTGAAAACCGTCCAACTTCACCGGATAGGCATCCACTTCTATTCTTTCCACAATCTCATATTCCACCAGACTGCTGCTGCACTCTTTTACATCTGCGATGTAGTTCCGTGCTAATGTGTCTGGGTTATTCCAACCCAGCACCTCAGTCAGCTTCTTACCTCCTTCAGATTCAATGATAGGATTAAAGATGATGACTAACACCTTTGGGTGGATGAACTTTTCATGGTGAGCCTGTCGAACCGTCAAGACCTTCTCTTCGTTGGGTGAAGCTGGACGCGATGGCGGGAAAAGCAACATTGTCAAAAGTGAGATGAGGGATATGAAGATGCTTCGCATTGGAAATCCTCTCGTAAGTCTTGTAGGGTGACGAGTCTCGTCCCCCTACCTTCTGGACGTATACCAGTCTTCACCTCACAACGTAAATCTCCGTCTGTGGTCTGGAGAGAAACTGGCATCCATCTTTTGTCACGACGACTTCCTCTTCAATTGTGGCAACGCCATAACCTTCGACTGTCAAGCGCGGTTCGAGTGTGTAAACCTGTCCTTCTTCGGTCTTGAGATACGGAAGATTGCCATAGCGTTCCCACCGCGGTCCAAGCAATGCTCCTCCATCGTGGGCAAAGCGACCAACTTGATGACCAAGGCCATGAGGGAACTCAGCATAACCTTGGGACACTATGTAGTTCCTTGCAATGTCATCAATTGTACAGCCTTCGACGCCGGGCTTCAGTCCTTTTGCCGCAAGCTGAATTGAATCTCGGATTACAGTGAATCCACGCAGAACTTCTGTAGGTGGTTCGGTTTCACCCTCACGCAAGATGTACCAGGTTCTCTGCAAATCAGAACAGTAGTCATTCACCTTGACGCCGAAGTCAATGTTCAGGACGTGCCCACGTTCGATTCTCCTATCGGTCGGACCTGCATGTGCACCAGCAGATTCCGGACCCGTGAAAACGGAAGGACAATACTCTGGATCCCATGCTAGCTCGACTCCTGCCTTTCGAACCTCATCCTTCAAGAAGTTCGCAACGTCAATCTCTGTCAAGCCCGGTTTGATAAACTTCGTCACCTTGTCAAGCATCTTCAATGTCAGTTGTATCGCCTGACAAATACGATCTAATTCGGTTGGTGATTTCCGTCCTCGAAGTGCCGCGATGATGTCTTCAGATGAGACAATTCTTTCCTTGAATGGAGTATCAGCGAGATGTTCCATCAATTCCAGATACATTCCGTGTGTGAGTCCGTCAGCAAGGTTTGAGTTCTTGGAGAAGTTCAGAGCGATGGTCTTTGGTTGAAGCTTGTTCAGCGTTTCAAGGAGAGTATCTTTGATAGATTGCACGTAGCCGATAACCTCATAGTATCCCTTCGACTTGATGTTGGCAACATCGAGACTGCCAACAATGGCAATCTTGTCTCCATTCGCCGTGATGATGAACGCCGATTGCCACGTCACGCTCGCACCGACAATTAAATCCATCGAAGGATCGGGGATTGTCGTGCTCTCGCGTACAAACGTCATCCAAACATCAATGTTTTTCTCTTTGAGGATGCTGACGGCTTGCTGGATCTTCTCTTGAATCATTGGTGATATCCTTTATTGTCTGAGTGGTACGAACCCTGACGCAGAGTTGGTCAAGTAAAGGGGTCTTTGATGAAAGTCTATAGTAATCCTGCATCTGAGACTGATGGTCACCCTGACGGTCGAGATCGCGCTCAGGGTGACGATGTATTGTTGGTTTTGTGTGCTCTCACGAAGTGGACCATGACGGGCAAGAAGGGAGGGGTTTGAGCGGTCACAGATCAGTGACCGCTCGGAAATCAGAAAGCCAATCACGTCCCCGCGCTGTAATCTGTGATGTACTTCTCCTGTTCCTTCGTCAGCTTATCAATCGTGATGTCCATCGTCCTCAGTTTCAGAGTTGCAATTTGCTGGTCCTGCTCTACTGGGATGTCATAGACCTTGTTCTCGAGCCGCTTGCCCTGCTTATGCAACCCAGCCAGCCAGAGTTAAGCCATGAACTGGTTGGCAAACGACATATCCATCACCTCAGACGGATGTCCTTCAGCAGCAGCAAGGTTCACCAACCGACCCTTTGCCAAAACATAAATTCGCTTCCCGTTCTTCAGTGTGTATTCCTCGTTGTTGTCGCGCAGCTCACGGACTCTCTTTGTAAGCTTCTTCAGATCAACAAGATTGACTTCAACATCGTAGTGACCCGTATTACAAACGATAGCTCCTTCTTTCATCATCTTGAAATGTCTCTCCACGATGACGTCCTTCACACCTGTTGCTGTCACGAAGATATCGCCAATCTTTGCGGCTTGATTCATGCTCATCACGCGATGACCATCGAGTGTTGCCTTGAGCGCTGCAGTCGGTTTCACTTCGGTGACAATCACATTGGCGCCAAGACCCTTCGCACGTGTCGCTACACCTTTGCCACAGTGTCCGTAACCAGCAACAACGACATTCTTTCCCGCAAACAAAACACTTGTCGCACGAAGAATCCCATCCAACGTTGATTGTCCGGTGCCATAGACGTTGTCAAAGTCCCATTTCGTTTCCGCGTCATTGACGGCGATAATGGGATAGCGCAAAGCACCGTCGGCAGCCATCGCTCGAAGACGGTGCACTCCGGTTGTCGTCTCCTCCGTTCCCCCAATTACGAATCTATCCGCAAACTCGGGATGTCTGTTGTGGATGGTAAAAATCAAATCGGCGCCGTCATCCAAGGTTAGATTCGGCTTAATCCTCAGAGTTTGCTCGATGCACCAGTAGAATTCTTTCACGCTCATTCCGTGCCATGCGAAGACAGAAATGCCTTCATCGGCTAACGCCGCAGCAACAGAATCCTGCGTGGAAAGCGGGTTACAGCCGCTCCAACTGACTTGTGCTCCAGCCTCGATAAATGTTCTCACTAGCACCGCTGTTTCCTTTGTAACGTGCAAACATCCGGCGATCTTGAATCCCCCTAACGGTTTCGTTCTGCTGTATTTTTTCCGAAGAGCCATCAAGACGGGCATTCTTGATTCCGCCCATTCGATCTTCCTCCTGCCCTCGTCAGCTAATTTCAAATCTCGAACCTTATACTGTCCCTTGACTGCCTTCATTGATTCTGATATTCTCCCTTGCTGTAGTTGTACATTTTCGATTCGGGTTTGGACAAACTCGGTGTGGATATCTCTGGCTCTAATAACGTAGAGCGACGAGTCTCGTCGCTCTACATAATGATAACTGTTGTATCCGGCTCCAGTGAGTGTAGCTAATAGGATATGAGTAGCAACCGGGAACTCCGGTCGGCTATCTAACGGCTTTCCTAAAGAGATCAGCTAAGTCCAACTTCTCCCATGTGAAGTCCTTATCGTCTCGTCCGAAGTGTCCATACGCTGCAGTCTTCTTGTAGATGGGACGCAAGAGCTGCAATCGCTCGATGATGCCTCGTGGCGTCAGATCAATCTCTTTCCGAATTATCCTTGCCAACTCACTGTTGGGGATCTTTCCGGTGCTGTTGGTATCAACATAGACTGAGACAGGTTCTGCGACACCGATGGCATAGGCAACTTGAATAAGACACTCCTCGGCAAGTCCTGCAGCAACGATGTTCTTGGCAATATGGCGCGTCGCGTAGGATGCGCTGCGATCTACCTTGGTTGGATCTTTTCCCGAGAAACAGCCGCCGCCGTGTGGTGCTCGACCGCCATAGGTGTCAACAGTCACTTTCCGTCCCGTGAGTCCTGTGTCCCCATGTGGACCACCGGTCTCGAATCGCCCTGTTGGATTGACGTGATAAATGGTCTCGCTGTCAAGGAGGTCATTGGGAACAACTGATTTGACGACGTGTTCGATCACATCATTACGAATCTGCTTCTGCGAAACCTCTGGATCATGTTGGGTTGAGACAACGACGGTATGGACTCTAACGGGTTTCTTTCCCTCGTACTCGATGGTCACCTGGGATTTCCCATCGGGACGAAGGTAGGGCATTACGCTCTGACTGCTCTTTCTTACTTCAGCAAGGCGTTTGACAAGTTTATGTGCAAGGATGATGGGCATTGGCATATATTCAGGAGTCTCGGTGCAGGCATATCCAAACATCATTCCCTGATCACCAGCGCCACCTTTGTCCACTCCCAAGGCGATATCAGCCGATTGAGAATGGATGGTCGAAATCACCGAGCATGATTCCGCATCGAACTTATACGCTGCCTTAGTATAGCCGATGTCACGAATTGTTTGTCGTGCTATTTCAGTAAAATCCACTTTGCCCCGCGCTTCTTCGCTGGTCGTGATCTCACCGCCAAGCAGCGTGAGTCCAGTGGTCACGAACGTCTCACATGCGACACGCGATTTGGGGTAAATGGCGATCAGCGCATCCAAAATGGCGTCAGAAATCTGGTCACAGATTTTGTCCGGATGTCCTTCTGACACTGACTCCGAGGTGAAAAGATAGGGCATTATTCCGATGGCTCCTTGTGCTCACTGTGATGGAAGAATTCTAGTAGAAATCTATTTCAGATGAATCACCCGCATTGATGCGTTTGTAGCTGCCTCGCACGACTGCATTGCTGCCGATGATAGAGTTGTCCAAAAGCGACTTCTGCACTTTTGCTCCCTCACCGATGATCAAGTTACGAAGAATCGAATCTTGCACAATCGCGCCATCAGCGATGGTTGCGTAGGGACCAATGATGGAGTTAGAGATTTCGCAGTTCGGCGAGATATAGACGGGAGGGATAACCACCGCGCCGGGAATTTTCCGCTCCGTTGATTTCTTTTCCAATAGATGCCGATTAGTTGCAAGCAGCGTCTCTGGTTTTCCACAATCATACCAGCCATCTACTCGGAATGTCGTCATACGTTCGCCTCGCTCGATCATCAACTGAAGTCCATCAGTCAGTTGATATTCCCCTTTTGTCTTGATGTCCTTCTGGATGATCTCCCCTAAACACTCCTTGAGCAATTTGGGATGCTTGATATAGTACAATCCCACCATGGCAAGATTCGTTGTTGGATGTTCTGGCTTCTCGATCAAGCGAGTAATGAAACCGCTTTCGGTCTCAGCAACGCCAAAGCGCCGAGGGTCATCCACGCCCTTCACACCGATGGAAGTGTATGTGCCACTCAATACAGGTGGAAGATCAACATCGAAGATCGTGTCGCCGAGAATAATAAGAATGGGATCGGCACCGAACGTCTCGTGGGCAATGTAGATGGAGTGCCCTAGCCCCTTTCGCTCCTCCTGATATATAAAATCAACCGAGATACTGTAGTTCGCCTTGATATAGCTTTCGATCTTTTCGCCCATGTATCCAACCACAATCGTAGCAGCATCAAATCCATCGGTGATAATCTTGTCCATAATGTGACCGATAATCGGCTTGCCGGCAACATTGAGGAGTACCTTGGGCATGCTGTACGTGTGCGGTCGAAGACGGCTCCCGACGCCTGCCACTGGAATAATAGCTCGCATGTGTTCCGTTCAAGTGGTTTGTGATGAAACGACTCAACAAATTTACGCAAGAATTTCCTCATAATCAAGGAAAAAATCTCGCCAATGTGCTCAGAGATCACTTCTCCGTATTCTACAGGTTCAAAGAGAAATGATCTCAACAAGGTTGTGCGTGCTGAGGACGATTCAAAGTTGCGGGTGTAGCGGAGCAGTAGATGGGATGAGCTATTACGTCTGCGGTAGAAACAAAAAAGGTATCTTCGACTCTGTTAAGGCAAAGATACCCCGGATTTGAAACAGAGGTGATGTCCGTATTTACTTGACGGTCACGAGCACGTTGTCCTGAATACTCGCGGTCATCAGCACCTTGCCAAAGTCAGTGACATCCTGCCGTTCGCGCTTCGCTCTCATCACCGTTATCAGAAGCTTCTCCCCTTTTCTGAACGCTTTCAGCTTTGCCACGGGAACGGTGAACGAGCCATCGTCTTCCACTCGCAGGAAAATGAAGTTCACTCGAATCGGGGGCAAGAAGGCGATCAAAGGTCGGATCAATCTGGTGATATGAATAAAGATCCCGCTTTCGGGCGACGTGCCGGTCCATGTGATTTCCAGATCGCTTGAGGTCGAGATTGTTGAGTTATTGCTTGGTGCAGTAATTTCTAGATCGGCTGCGACTTTAGTGGCAGGAAAATCAAACTTGCCAAGAGTGCCGTCAATGTACCAGGTATGATCGGCAGCGGGATCAACCGTCTGCGTTTGTGGATCCGTCGTATAGGAGTACGATTTCAAACCAGAGCGACCCCTTTGTTCGATCTTCTTCAATTCCATATCGTCGAGTTTCACTTGCCCAACATCTATGGAATAGTGGTTGGAGCCAGAGAACGAGGCAGTAGCTGTGCTTGTTTGGACTGGCACCACTGTGGTTGGATGCGCGGTAATCTTAAATGACTTGGATGCACTGATGTTCATTAGTCCACGGTATTCGGCATCGGTCGTGAGATAATCGCTCAGCGCTGTTGATGGGTCAGATTCCGGCACATACGACGATATGTCTTCCTGGTCGGAGGGAGATGTCGGGGCCGCTTCTTCCTTCTTTGAGCAGCCGAACAACATTAGACTCAACGTGAGAATGCAGCACAGGCTAAGGTACAACAGCCATTGGCGAGACGATACGGTAACCATGAGTAACTCCCCTATATTGTTGGTAATAGGTTGGATATTCCAAACACTACGATGAATTGGTTGCCGTCCAAAGCCGTCCAATTTATCTGTATCCTTTGACTTACAGCGCGGTGTAATGGTTTAATGTGACATATGGAATTCTTCTGGAGTTTTCCCTTGTTACATGTTGAGAATCCACCGCGGGGAAGCGGTTCTACACTTACTCGAATGTGTGCCCTCAAGGGGCTATTTTTGGCTTTCATCTCTGAACTTTTTTTGCTATCTTCCATCACAATGCTGAGCCATTACTTCACATTAAAATGCGTCGCTGAACAACTAGATCAGCGACTACGAGACTTCACTGTCGCTGAAACATTTTCCCAGAACAAGAATGAGCTTCTTATCTCCTTGGTGAGCGCTACTGAGGGGTTCACGATTCAAGCCTCGTGTGAAACAAGGTCGAATCATATCTTCCTGAGAGAACGGGTCACACGAGCAAAACGAAATTCGATTGACTTGTTTCCTGACATTGTGGGAAGAAGAATTGTCTCTGTGTTGATGAGCAAGTTCGACAGAATCGTTGAGATTCGCTTCGATAACAATCTGACGTTGTACCTGAACTTCTTCGGTTCGAGAAGCAATTTCTATCTTGTCAATGAACGGGGCACGATCATAGCGAGTTTCAAAAGATCAAAAGAGATTGCAGGGAGACCGTTCACGCTGGAGAGAGAAACTCCTATCCTACTCACAGGCGTTGACGGTTTTGACTTGTTCTGTGAGGAGTTCCACAAGCAGACTGAGAGTAAGAACCTCACGAAAGCATTCAACGGGTGCTATCGCAGTACTTGGCTCGACACTGGCAAGAGAGATTCTGCACCGTGCCCAACTTGATGCAAACACGGACCCAAGTTCGATTCAAACTCAGCAACTGAGAACTCTGTGGGAGTTGACGCAGGAGATCTTCCACGAACTCCAAGCACCAGTTCCGACAGTCTATTTTGACGAACACGGTCCACATACTTTCTCTCTTATCGCACTCCATCATCTGTCATCGCTCAGAAGTGAGCACCATGAGGACATCAGCGATGCGATTCGGTTGTTCGTCTCTAGAGTGTACGGCACAAAGACGTTTGAGCAGGAGAAACACGAAATTGTTGAACCTCTCAAGAAAGCGTTGGAGAAAGAACAGCGAACCGCTGAGAAAATGAAGGCGGAACTTATAACCGCTAATCGTGCAGCACTGTATGAGAAGTTCGGAAACCTCCTGATGGCAAATCTAAGCAGTATCCCAAAAGGAGCAGAGGAAATCGAACTGATGGATGCAACAGACGGCAAGTCGTTCAAGATTCCACTCGATCCGAGTATTCCACCCCTCCAAAATGCCGTGACCTATTTTGGGAAAGCAAAGAAAGCAAAGGCTGCACAGGAAAGCGCAACAAGAAGACTGATAATGTTGTCTGAACGGTTGCGGATGATGGAAGAAATGCTCGCGGCAGCGTTGGCGTGCGCGACCCGCGAAATGCTCAAGACATTTGTTGAGCGGTACAAGGATGAACTATCTGGAATGGGAATCATCAGAGGGACAGCTCAAACAGTCGAGGTAACATTGTTCCGAAGATTTATTGTCGCAGGTGGCTTTGAAGTCTGGGCGGGGAAGAACAGCAGGAACAACGACCTGCTCACGATGAAACACGCCAGGCAAAACGATCTATGGTTTCACGCTCGCGGCGCCGGAGGTTCGCACGTCATCTTGCGAAGAGGAACGGGGAAAGGTGAACCAAGCAGAGAAACAGTTGAACAGACAGCAAGCATCGCGGCGTACTATTCACGGGCACGAGCATCGAAGATTGTCCCTGTTGTCATGACAGAGCGGAAGTACGTCCGCAAGCGCAAGCATGCGCCAGAAGGAGAGGTTCTGGTCGAGCGGGAGAAGCTGCTATTTGTAAGACCGAAGTTGCCGGAATAGTCATCTGCCATTAACCGTAAGAAACCTTGAAAAGGAGAAATACTACTTATGCAATCAAATAGACGTTCCATTTCCACTCGAGCCATTCACGGCAAAGAACGGAAAGCAGTCGTGAATGAACCCGTTGCTGTGCCGATTTATCAAACCTCCACCTTCCGGTTTGAAAACACAGAAGCTATTAAGCGCCTCAATGAAGGGGACGAGCGGTTGTTTCTCTACACGCGTTACAGTAATCCGTTGATAAAAGAGGTTGAGGAACGTTTAGCTCTTATGGAGGATGGTGAAGCTGCATTGCTCCTTGCGTCGGGCATGGCAGCGATTTCCACTGCGGTGTTTTCTGTTGTGACAAGCGGTGAAGAAATCGTAAGCACATCGAATCTCTACGGAGGCACCTATCGCTTCTTCAGAGACACATTGCCGAGGCACGATATCACGGTGCGCTTCATCAATCCTGATGACATCGAAAGTGCAGAACAACTTATCAGTGAGAAGACTAAGATTGTGTATTTCGAAACACCGACGAATCCCAGTTTGGGGATTGTTGATATCGCGCAGATCGTGCGGATCACAAAGCGCGCTGAGGAACGACTAGGGAAGCGAATTCTTTCCATGATTGATAATACCTTTGCCACAATTGTCAATCAGAAACCGTTTGAGTTTGGTGTGGATGTGATCATCGAAAGCGGGACAAAGTATCTCGGTGGTCACAGTGATATGATCGCTGGCGCTGTCATAGGCACAAAGGAGTTCGTCAAGGGGGTGCGGGAGAGAATGAAGCATTACGGCGGATGTCTAGATCCGTTCGCAGCGTACTTGCTTCTGCGGAGTCTGAAGACCTTCGAGCTTCGCGTCAACCAGCAAAACGAAAATGCCATGCAATTGGCGAAATTTCTAGAACACCATCCGAAGGTGAAGCGAGTATTTTATCCGGGACTCAAATCTCATCCAGAACACAAGTTGGCAAGAAAGCAGATGAAGGGATTCGGAGGAATGCTGGCCGCAGAACTGAAAGGTGGTGTTAAAGCTGCTACCGCTGTCGCCGATCACCTACAGGTTGCTCTGAATGCACCGAGCCTTGGTGGTGCAGAGACGCTGGTGAGTATTCCCGTCTACACCTCGCACGTCAAGCTGAGCGCTGAGGAACTGAAGCGTGCTGGTGTGAGTCCGGGAATGATACGCATCTCTGTTGGGTTAGAGAACGTCAATGATCTCATTGCCGATTTTGAACAGGCGTTGAAGAGACCGTAGCACGGTGCCTTGGAAAAAGCAGCAGGGACAGAACACTGTTCTGTCCCTGCTGCGAATGGCAAATCAAATACTTGTCACTCAGCCTCTAAGAGCTGAGCTTTCCCTCCCGTAGAGATTTCTGCTAGCCCATGTCAACCAATCGCTTGATGGATTTGTCTAAATCATAGAGGCCCAAATAGTTGCGCTTAACATTCACCTTCTCCTTCCTTATCACCGCGATATTTGTTCCGGCGCTTTTTAACCATTGACGTTGGGCAACTGATGCAGACGCTCAGCTTGCCTTTCCTCTGATTGACCCTTCTGCGTGCATATTGCTCCGGCACCCTGCAGGACAATATCCTCAATATTGTACGTGCCGAGATTAGGCGCGTCCATAAAACCGTTCCACGCTGCCTCAGCATACCTTCCGCTTTCAAGGATGTAGAATAGCCAGTCGTTGACATACTCCGGATCTTCCTGGACAAATCCGCTGCCGATGTGTTCGAGCCACTCGCGATTGTAATTCTCGTGAGCCCCGACGGGAGGTGCAATGATGACTGGTAGACCTAATGCAGTATAAAAGGAGAGCTCGCTCGGTTTAGTCCATAAGATGTCAGTAGTGCGGAGAGCCTCGTTGAAGGTGGAGAAATAGGTTTTCTTGTCCAGCGCAAGGATCACATTGACCCCGCTGCCAAGCTCGTCTTTCATGCCGAGGAGTTCAAGATGCTCGCTGAAGTACGACATCACGTCAAGACGGGTCCCAGCGGCAAGGTTTACACGCAGTTCCTTCTTGAGAATCCGTTCTCTAAGAGCCTTGATGATCTTCGTGCCAATATCTCTTTGGGCACCAGCCCCACCGACCACATATGTTATAGTAAGAGGGTGAGAACTCTTTTTTCTAAGACTCTTTGCGCCCAAATGGTTCTTTATGTGATCGCTATACTTAGAAATGAAAACGCGCTTCGGATCGAGATTGGGCAGTCTGTCACCAAGACACCGCTTCAATTTCGAGCGATTTCTGCCGCCGATGTTCTCTTTTGGCAGCGGAAAACCGGTCAGGTTCATCCTCTCATCGGAAACACCATATTGCTTAAGCCGCATGGCAGCATGCCGGCTCGGAACTAGATATGTAATCCTGCAGTCCTTCGGCTTATCAGGAACCCAGACTCGATTGATGTCTGTATCAGTAACGATGCAATAAACGTGTTGCTTCAGCCCGAGATAGTGTGCGGCAAGAGCGGGGATGAAGTGCGTAGTGACGAACGGCATCCTCTCTCTCTGCACGTAGTTGATGAGGCTCTTGCACAGACCTCTTCCGATGAGGTATTTCGTATAGAGAACGGCGAAGTTCGGTTTTGAGAGATCGCGAAAAGGGAAAAACGGAGAGATTGTCTGGAGCTTATCGTAGATCCCGAAGATCGCCTTTCCGACGAACGGAATTGACTTGAGTCTGGAGATGAACTCATAGAACAGACGACTCCGGAACCAGATTTTCCGTTCTCGCTGCGAGATGATCTTGTCGCTATTGGCGGTTATGATTCGTTCAAACGCGATGTCCTTCATAGGATAGGCGGCTCGCTGATGACCGTAGCCCATATCCACGGAGACAATCCACGCCTGCGGTGTCTTCTTCGGATCCATTTGCTTTGAGGTTGGAGACATTGAGGGACTATCTGGTATTCGACGATCGAAAAATAACATATCTTCCTCTCAAAGTCAAGCAATTTCTGCCTACCAGTGCTAACGTCACTAGACTTGACCACAACTACTCAGGTGGATTCTGAAGTGGCGCAAAGCATCATGGTGCCAGATACGCTCACAAGAAGTGAGAAGTCAGAAATAAGAAATTGGTGCCGAGTAGATAGAAGAGGTATCCCACGTACTCATCTCTACTGGCCACCGGCACAATTCTGAACTCTGGATTCTGACTCCTGAATTCTGAGTAGTCAGACTTGATTTATTCGGAAAATAGTGTATCTTAACGCCAAGTGTGAAGCTGCTAGTTCAATACTTCTGAAGTCAACCGGCTTCGGTTCATATCATCCCACTAATCAAGGAGAAAGATCGTTGGCAGACATCGTCCAGGGATTGCAGCCACAGCTTTTGTGGAAGCATTTCTATGACTTGACCAAGATTCCCCACTGCTCAAAGAGTGAGAAGCAGACCGGTGAACACATACTTGGGATTGCCCGTCGAACTGGACTTGAAGCAAAGCAAGACAGTTTCGGAAACGTACTCGTCCGTAAGCCGCCATCACACGGATGTGAAAACGCCCCAACAGTGATCTTGCAGGGGCACATGGATATGGTTTGTGAGAAGAACAAAGATACACTCCATGACTTCGCCAAAGACCCGATCAGACTTCTCCGAGACGGCAACTACATCAAAGCCGATGGAACAACACTTGGCTCTGACAACGGTATCGGTGTGGCAGCAGCACTTACCGTCATGGAGGACGCCTCTCTCACGCATGGACCGCTTGAATTCCTCTTCACCGTTGATGAGGAGACAGGACTCACCGGGGCAACCAATCTCTCAGGCGATTTTCTCCAGGGTCGCATCCTGCTGAACTTGGATGCTGAGGAAGAAGGCTCGCTGTATGTCGGATGTGCGGGCGGCAAAGATAGCCTTGCGACTATTGCATTGGAGTTCGAGCCGGCCCCACCGAATATGGTTCCACTCGAAGTCAGAGTGAAAGGTCTAAGGGGAGGGCACTCCGGCGTGGACATTCACACAGGGAGGGGAAATGCGATCAAACTATTAAATCGCGTGCTCTGGGGTCTCTACGAATCTTTTGGAATCCGGTTAGCGAAGATGGACGGAGGAAGCAAACGCAACGCCATTCCGCGGGAGGCAGAGGCACTGATCTTTGTTCCGAAGAAACACCTCGATGAAGTGAAAAGAACAATTGAGAGATTTGATGCTGTCATAAGGGCGGAGATCGTTGCGGTTGAGAAGACGTTTGTTCTCGGCGCCGAGGAAGTGAAAGGACCACGGAAAGGAAAGGTAATCAAGAAGGGCATTCAGAAGAGAATCTTGAACTTGCTGTATGCTCTTCCGCACGGAGTGATCAAGATGAGCGCTGATATTCCGGGGTTAGTAGAGACGTCAACGAATGTTGCGACAGTGAGCACATCTAAGCCAGAGGCTTATCCGCCTCCGGCGGAGAAGAAAGGCTTTGTAATTGGGACGAGTCAGCGAAGTTCTGTTGACACTGAGAAGCAAGATATCGTTGATCAAGTGCACGCTGCCTGTCTCCTTGCTGGTGCAACCGTAGAACATACGGATGGATATCCTGGCTGGAAGCCGAACATGGACTCGAATATCTTGAAGGTTGCGAAAACCACGTACCAAGCGTTGTTCAACAAAGCTCCTGAGGTCAAAGCGATCCACGCGGGCTTGGAGTGCGGCATCATAGGTGAGAAGTTTCCCGGCATTGACATGATTTCATTTGGTCCAACGATTGAGAATCCTCATTCTCCCGATGAGCGAGTCAACATAGAAACGGTGAAGTTGTTCTGGAATTATCTATTAGCTGTGTTAAGACAAGTAACGGTGAGATGAGTGCGTCAGCAGGGGCATCTTGAATTACAGATGGTCTTGGCTACCGCAAAACACATTTCAGGCTGATTAAGTGGTTCATTTGTATGGAACAACAAGAACAAACCTGTGGAGCGCAGGAACTTCCACGCCCGCAGCAACGACCGAAGTCCTCAATCAATATTTCGTCTCGTCTGCTCATCGGAATTGTCATTTTCGCAGTTGTTCTTGTGGTGACGCTGTTCCTTGTGCTTGAAATGAAGATCGCTGGTGAGTTGGGTTTTTCGCTTGATGATTCCTGGATTCATCTCACCATCGCTCGAAATCTTGCAACCGGACATGGCTTCTCGTTTAATCCGGGTGAATCCGTTGCAGGTTCAACTGGTCCCCTGTACACATTTGTCCTCTCTTCGTTCTATCTGCTGTTTGGTGAGATGATCATTTCAGCAAAAGTGTTCGGCGTTCTGTGTCAAATCGCCGCCGCAGTGCTGACGTATCTCGCTGTTCTAAACCTTGACCCACCAGGAAAAGTGAAGGCGTTCTTTGTGGGGCTTTTGACAGGAATATCTCCTTCGTTGATCTGGGCGTCACTGTCAGGGATGGAGATATCGTTTTACTTACTGCTTTTCTGTTTGGGGATATACTTTTGCACAAAAGGAGAGGATATTTGGGCAACTGTCTGTTGGTCAATTGGCGTATGGATTTGTCCCGATGGTTTGTTTCTCGTCGCATTGAGTCTTGTGTTCCTGCGTGGTAATCTTCTCAAACGACTTGCCGTTGCTGTTTCTATTGTCCTTGCTTTTGTTGGTTTTAATTATCTGGTTGGTGGACGTCCGTTACCACGATCGGTTAGCGTGAAAACTGGCGGATTCGGCTTCAGTTTTGAGAATCGCACCTGGATAATAGTCCGCGAATTTGGTTCTCTGTTCGGTCTTGAGTATAGAAAGTTTGATGATGTTGAACATCCCCTTCTATTGTTGCCACTGTTCCTTGTTGGAATGGTTTTGCTGTGGCGTCGGAGATACCGTGTGCTTGCGTTGTATGCACTGGCGTTTCCAGTTGTGCTTTCTCTTTTTCGCAATGACAGTGGCAGCCACAAACGCTATATCATGTATGTCATTCCTGTCGTCATCATGCTGGCGATGGAAGGTGGAGAATTCCTCAGCAAGAAAGTTTTGAAACGCGCCGCGGCGACCGGAGTCATTGTCCTAGGACTTGTTCTTGTCGTTTGGCAGACAACGTTTTTGTTGAAAAAGGCTGATGTCCATGCCTGGAATGTGCAGAACATCAACGTAATGCAGCGTTTCTATGGAAACTGGATAAAGAGGGTAACGAAACCCGGTGATAAAATCGCAGTCAATGATGTTGGTGCCATCGGGCACTTCAGTGAGCGATACATCGTAGATTTGATGGGACTTATCACGCCGTACAAACCATTTTATGAATTGGTCGAGCAACATAATCCAGCGATGATTGTGATATTCCCCAATTGGTTCCGAGAATATATGGTATTTGATCCTGAAACTGAAATGTATTACATTCGCAGCCCCCATTCATCAACCTATTGGCTACTGGCAACGGTTGTGAATCTCAAACATCATTCTTGGATTTGTGCTGCGGAGAAGATGGGGGCATTTGTTCGGGTTGACAGAGTCGAGGAGATGAAATCTGCATTTGGGGACTTCTATCATTAGCCTCCAAATGCTTTGAGTCGCTTTGCACACATTACTGCAATGGGTGCTCATCTTAAGGTACCAAGGGTAACCGGTTCCTGCTGATTCCGCAGGGCGGGTTTCACTCGCACCTTCATTCACTGCAGAGAAGACCATGCCTGATCCTACACCAACCAAACGAGAAATCCTTGCGAGTTTCTCGAAGACCTTCTGGTCTGCCATCACTATGGAACTGTTTGAACGGTTAGCCTACTACGGCATGTTCACGGTGCTTGCCTTGTACCTTACCGAAGAATTGAAATTCTCAGCTGAAGCGATGGGCTTTATGATGGCGATGTTCACAGCCGTTCTTTATGTTCTGCCAATTCTTGCTGGAGCGCTCGCCGACCGATATGGTTATCGCATTGCTCTTATCGCAGCATTCAGCACTCTCACTGTCGGTTACCTGATAACCGCAACCGTGACTTCCTACTGGATGATTTTTTCAGCCTTGATGCTTGTCGCTGTTGGCGGCTTAATCATCAAACCGACCATCTCAGGAACAGTTTCCCACTCGACTGACACCAAGTCCTCTTCGCTTGGATTTGGCATTTACTATCTGGTTGTCAACATCGGTGGGTTATGCGGACCATTGATCGCAAACTATGTCAGAACGCACACATCATTCAATCTTGTGTTTGTTGTCTCCGCAGTCGCCTGCGTGCTTATGCTCATCCCTGTGTTGTTCATTTATAAAGAAGTTGCCGGCGAAGCCAATCAGCAATCACGGAGAACGATTGGAAAAGTTCTTGCTGACAGCGTCTTAGTTTTCAAAAACATCAAGTTTATCGTTTTTCTGATTATCTTCAGTGGCTTCTGGGCAATGTACATCCAACTGTATGTCAGTGTGCCGCTCTTCATCGAACATTTTGTGAACACCACAGTCATCATCGGAAGGAAAATTGAACCTGAACTCTTTATCTCCGTTGACGCGGCGATGATTATCATTTTCCAGATCGTTGTCAGCATGCTCATCCGAAAAGTCAAGGCAATCACAGCGATGATTACCGGTGTCTTCATCACTTCCATCTCAATGCTTATCCCAGCTATCAGCAGCAGCGCTTGGATTGTACTGACGGCGATCATAGTGTTTTCCGTTGGTGAGATGACAGCAAGTCCAAGATTCTTCGAGTACGTCGGACGCATTGCTCCGAGAGATAAAGTTGCGCTATTTCTCGGATACGCCTTCCTGCCGATCTCGATTGGATATCTTGTCGGTGGTATGCTCGGTGGGAGATTGTTTGGGTATTTCGCGCGAGATCTTAACCGTCCGGAATATATGTGGTATATCTTCGCCGCACTCGGCTTGACAACAGCAGTTGCACTGGCAATCTACAATCACTTTGTTCCCGCACAAGCCGATGACAAACAAGCTTCGTGAATTCGCGGTAAGCTCGACTATTGAACGTTAAACCTCACGAAGGTCCTAAAACCTTCGGGAGGTTCAGATGATTGCTCAACGATATGCATATCCCCGACGGATTTCTAGACACCAAGACTTGGCTCGCTTTCGACGCTATTGCTGCTGCGGGGGTTGGATACGCGTTGCGGAGGGTGAAGGCGGAGGTGGACGATCGGAAGATTCCGGCTATGGGAGTAACTGCGGCATTTATCTTCGCTGCCCAAATGCTGAATTTTCCAGTTCCCGGTGGAACATCTGGACACCTTCTCGGGGGTGTATTGGCGACAGTGCTGCTTGGACCTTGGGTAGCCATTCCCACAATGACGGCGGTGCTGGTGGTGCAAGCGCTGATTTTTCAAGACGGGGGAGTCACTGCCTTGGGTGCCAATGTCTTCAACATGGGAATCATCCCGGCGCTCACAGGCTCGCTGATTCGATGGACGGTCAAGCCAGAAAAATCCAGAAGCAAATTCCTCATCGTGACATTCGTTGTTTCATGGATGTCCGTGGTACTGGCAGCAGGCTTATGTGCTTTGCAGCTCGCTGCGTCTAACCGGATTCCGGTGTTTGTTGTGTTGCCTGCGATGCTCAGTTATCACGCCTTCATTGGCATCGGAGAGGGATTGGGCACATGTTTGGTTTTCTCATTCCTTCTCCGTGTACAACCAGATTTGCTTGTGTCGAGCTTCAGAGCCAAGACATGGATGATACGTGATTGGCTGTTCGTCGGTCTCGCAGTGGCGCTCGCTTCAATGATACTCATCACTCCGTTTTCATCGTCAAGTCCAGATGGGTTGGAGAAAGTTGCCATCGAAAAAGGATTTGAGCACTACAGCCAGCAAATATTCCATGCGATTATCCCAGACTATCTTGTTCCTGGAGTGAGCAGTGGCTGGATTGCTGCATCTCTTGGAGCTATTGTTGGAGTCGGCGTGATATTGATAATCACCCTTGCAGTGCGGAGAGTACTAAGAGAAAGGCAACGATAGAGACATGCACTATTGGTCTATTGATAGGTATGGTCATTTCGGTTAGACAACAATCATTTACTCTGCATCCAACATCCAAGAAGCAGGTCTTCCATTTCATTCGTCCAACAACCGTTAGCATGAGGAGAATTCTATGAAATACGTTGCATTACTTATCTTCATTTGCCTCTCTGTTTCCATGGCACAAGACCAACGTTCCAAGGACTACCTCCACGAATCCAAATCTGACCGCGATGCCAGGATGAAGTGGTGGCGCGAGGCAAGGTTCGGACTGTTCATTCACTGGGGGCTGTATGCTATCCCAGCCGGGGAATGGAAAGGCGGGACTGACCATGCCGAGTGGATTCGTACTACTGCTCACATACCTCTCGAAGAGTACGACAAGCTTGTGCACCAGTTCAATCCGGTCAGATTCAATCCTCAGGAATGGGTCCGCATCGCCAAAGATGCCGGGATGAAGTACATCGTCATCACATCGAAACACCACGACGGTTTCTGTCTCTTCGATTCCAAATATACCGACTTCGATGTGATGTCCACACCATTCAAACGGGATATCATGAAGGAGCTATCAGAAGCCTGCCGCAAGCAAGGCGTCAAGATGTGTTGGTATCATTCCATCATGGACTGGCATCATCCTGACTATCTACCGCGACGTGAGTGGGAAAAGGATCGCTCCACCGAAGGTGCTAACTTTGACCGCTACGTCCAACACATGAAGGACCAGCTCAGAGAGCTGGTCACCAACTACGGTCAGATTGGTGTCCTCTGGTTCGATGGTGAGTGGGAATCAACATGGAACACGAAGTATGGACGAGATCTCTACAACTACGTCAGAAATCTTCAACCAAGCATCATCATCAACAACCGAGTCGGTGCGGGACGATCCGGAATGGAAGGATTTACGAAAGAGGGGGAGTTTTCCGGCGACTTCGGCACGCCTGAGCAGGAAATTCCGGCGAAAGGACTTCCGGGAGTTGATTGGGAGACCTGCATGACGATGAACGATCACTGGGGGTATAACAGCCATGACCAAAACTGGAAGTCCACCAAGGATCTGCTCCAAATGTTGGCTGATATCGCGTCGAAAGGAGGCAGCTTCTTATTGAATATCGGTCCCACAGCGGAAGGTGTCTTTCCTCAAGCGAGCATTGACAGACTTCGTGAGATGGGTCAATGGATGAAAGTCAATGGCGAAGCGATTTATGGTACGAAGGCGGGTCCGTTCAAACATCTTGACTGGGGACGTTGCACACACAAAGCCATCAATGGCGATACGCGACTGTATCTGCACGTATTCAATTACCCAGCGGATGGAAAGCTTGTTGTGCCCGGGATTTTCAACCAGCCCGAGAGGGCCTATTTGCTCTCTGATCCGGCGAAGGCCTCTCTTGTCGTGACTCGACAGGAAGATGCCCTTGTAATCAGCGTTCCAAGCAAGGCGCCTGATCCCTATAATAGCGTGGTGGTGTTGGATGTTGTCGGAGAAGCTGATGTGAGCGATCCACCAACCATCTCCTCTGACTTTGATATCTTTGTGGATTCTCTTGAGGTTTCAGTGATGTCGGATCGAAAGAACGTTGAGGTTCGATATACACTCGATGGAAGTGTTCCGACAATGCATTCCGATCTGGTCAGAGGTCCTTTGCGCTTGACGGTTTCTACTGTGGTATCCGCTCGATGTTTCCGCGATGGTAAGCCGGTAAGTGCCACAGCACGGAAGGAGTTTGCCAAAGTGACGCCTCGACCAGCAGTGAGTGTTGATAATCTGAATAGCGGTGTTCAATACAGATACTTTGAAGGGGATTGGGATAGCCTGCCGAATTTCGATACGCTGAAACCAGTAAGCGAAGGCACGCTGCCTAATTTTGATTTCTCACCGAGAAAGCAAACAGATCATTTCGGATTTGAGTACGCTGGCTTCATTCAAGTTGCTAAGGACGGCGTGTATGCCTTCTTCACTGATTCGGACGATGGCAGCAGGTTATACGTCGGTGATGTACTGGTCGTTGATAATGATAAGCTTCATCCCATGGTCGAGAGGAAAGGAGCGATTGCTCTTAGCGCCGGTTTGCATTCGATTCGAGTCACGTTTTTTGAGAAGACAGGCGGTGAAGGGTTGAAGGTATTGTACAAAGGACCGAACATCGAGAAGCAGCCAATACCAGACGGTGTTCTGTTCCATAAGGGCGATTAAATGAGGGAAAAAATGTCGGAAAGATCGTTTCTAAAAAATTTCTGTACTAGTACAGTAGTTGCGTTAGTCTTCCTCCTGCAGGGACAATCATATCCTCAGCAGCAGGATACGATAACAGTTAGGGAAGGCCTTGCTCTTCAGTTTCCTAGGGGATACGCAGAAACGATCATTGCTCCGAATCCGATTGAAGCGAATCTTGCTTTAGGGAAATGGGAAGCACCGAAGAAGGGTGAGAGCGTGACATTCGTGAATGGAGAAAAACACGAATGGAGAATGATCATCGCTGACGAGAATGGATGGTTCTCAGATAGTGTGTTAAATGGTTGCTATGTCTATTTCCGGGTTCCAATGAACCAGCAGTCAACAATGATCCTGGGATCTATGGGAAATGACATGGTGTACATCAATGGCTCTCCTCGCTCCGGGAATCCTTATGGCTTAAAAGAGAATTGGGAATCGTGGGAGCCGCATTTTGACTACTCTTGTCTTCCTGTTATACTTGAGCGTGGCAACAATGATTTTCTCTTCCGATGTTCTCGCGGGCGATTGAACGTAAAGCTGTATCAACCTCGACTGCCTGTGATGTTCAATCCCAAAGATGTCACCATTCCAGACTTCATCGTTGGTGAGAAGGCTGATACGTGGGGGGCGATTGTCATCGTTAATGCATCGCTGGAGTCATTGAAGGATCTGCTTGTTCAGACTTCAATCGGGAATAATGAGGGAGAGGGAGTTCGGGTTCCTATCATATCGCCGTTGAGTGTCAGGAAAGTCGGCTTTCGACTGACTTGCGATCCGTTGACCGAGAAAGGCACGGTAAATGTTAGAATTTCTCTCTTGCGAAAGGGGCACGACAGAACTGATGTATTAGACACAGTCTCAATTCCGTTCGGTGTTGTTAATCCTCAGGAGAACCACAAAGAGACCTTCATTAGCAGTATTGACGGAAGCGTGCAGTACTATGGCATCAACCCAGCGAGTGAATATGGGAAAGAGAAACCCGCTGCCCTTTTCCTTTCACTTCACGGCGCCTCGGTGGAGGCAATTAACCAATCGGGCTCATACTATCCAAAAGCCTGGGGACATATTGTCGCGCCAACCAACAGACGACCGTACGGATTCAACTGGGAAGAGTGGGGACGCTTGGATGCTCTTGAAGCAATGGATGCTGTAAAGAAGAGATACACTATTGATGAGAACCGCATCTATCTTACAGGGCATTCGATGGGTGGACACGGCACATGGCATATAGGTTCTCTTTTTCCAGATCAATTCGCTGCCATTGGACCAAGTGCCGGATGGATCAGTTTCTGGACGTATAGATTTCGCGGACTGAATCTTGTTGACACCTCAAAGGTGCGCAAGATGATTCGGCGTTCAACGACGCCGAGCGAAACATATATGTATATGGAGAACTACAAGCAGTTCGGTGTCTATGTTCTTCATGGATCAAATGATGACAACGTTCCTGTTGATCAATCACGCTCGATGGTCGAGCAGTTAAGTAAGATTCACAAAGGCTTCATTTATCACGAACAGAAAGGTGCCGGACATTGGTGGGACGGCTCCGACGAACCAGGAACCGATTGCGTTGACTGGGCTCCCATGTTTGACTTCTTTGCGAAGCACGCGCGCCCCGGAAAAGAACGGATTCGTGAGGTCAATTTCCTCACAACAAATCCGGGTGTTTCTGCGAAGAACAATTGGATCACTATTGATGCCCAGGTGGAGCAACTCAAGATGAGTTCCGTGGATATCCGATTTGATCCCGGGTCAAGGCGATTCGTAGGCAGTACCAAGAATATCGCACGACTGGCGTTCGATCTCGATATTGTCAAAGCCGCTGGTCCAATCACTGTCGAATTGGACAGTCAGAAGCTGAGTGACATACAATGGTCACCGAAGCAAAAGCAATTGTGGCTTGAACAACAAAACGGCAAGTGGTATATTGGGAAGGAACCATCCGACACGCTTAAAGGTTCGCACCGGTATGGCACCTTGAAAGAGGCTTTCAGAAACCGGATGGTCTTTGTTTATGGAACGAAAGGGACACATGAAGAAAATCAATGGTCATTTGACAAAGCGCGGTATGATGCTGAGAAATTCTGGTATCAAGGAAATGGTTCGATTGACGTCATACCCGATGTCGAATTTGATCCATCAAAGCAGCCTGATCGAAGTGTTATCATCTATGGTAACAGACATACCAATGCAGCATGGAATAAACTATTATCGGAAAGCCCAGTACAGGTCGGAAACGGTTTCGTCAAAATCGGAGAGCGCAAGATCTCTGGTGACGATCTGAGTTGTCTCTTTGTTCGACCAAGAACTGGAAGCCGAACAGCAAGCGTTGGTGTCATTTCGGGAACTGGTATCGTCGGCATGAAGATCAACAACCGATTGCCCTATCTCAATCCCGGAATCGGGCTTCCTGATTGCACCATTCTGAGCCTTGAGGTCTTGACAAGAGGAGAAGAAGGGGTCGTCATGACAGGCTTCTTCGGACTTGACTGGAGCGTCGAAAAAGGAGAGTTTGTGTGGGGAAACCAGTAGAACAACGAGCGAGTAGTGAAAGAAAGGCAACGATAGAAACATGCATCATTCGTTTATTGACCGATATAGTCATCTAGAAAGTCCACTTCACCATCTTGATCCGCGCGCAAAGATCCTTGTGTTTCTCGGATTGATTGTTTGGGTTGTTCTCCTGCCTCAACAGGCTGTCGGATCGTTTGCAGCATGTCTTTTCCTGCTGGCGGTGTTGATGACCGTATCTCGTATTCGCCTCACTTTTTTTCTTCAACGGTGCTTGGTGATACTCCCGTTTCTGAGTCTGATGGTTCTGCCGGCGCTATTTATGCAGGATAGTGCGCAAGTTACGTTGGCTGATGGCGTGCACCTCAGCCTGAACGGGCTGTGGTTTTCGCTTGGTGTTATGATGAAGGCGCTTCTCTCGGTCATTTCCGTGACCCTCTTGGTAAGCACCACTCCTTTCCCTGACTTGTTGAAAGGGTTGCAGTACCTGAAGACGCCCAGGTTGTTTATGATGCTTTTAGCGTTCATGTATCGTTACCTTTTCTTATTCATGGATGAAGCAATGAGGCTGAATCTTGCCAAAACGAGCCGCAGTGTTGGAACTCCTTCCAGATGGTTTCGTCTTAAAACGACTGGCGATTTGATCGGTGTGTTGTTCCTTAAGACCTATGAACGAAGCGAGGCGGTGTATCTGGCGATGCTTTCAAGAGGATTCACAGGTGAGGTGCACACGCTCTCCCGGTTTCGTTTCACGCAGAAGGATGTCTTGTTTGTTCTGCTGACAGTAGCATATTGCTCATTGGCGACGATCTATGTCTGATGCTGTCATAGAAATCAAGGATCTTCACTACGCTTATCACGATGGGACGAAAGCGCTGTCAGGTGTGAGCTTGATGGTGGAGCGCGGTGAAAAGGTCGGTGTGATTGGACCAAATGGGGCCGGCAAATCCACCCTTCTGCTGCATTTGAATGGTATCCTACGCGGAGAGGGTGAGGTCAAAGTGTTGGGCAAGAGAATTGACAAAGCGAACCTCACGGAGATTCGTCGGAAGGTGGGAATCGTGTTTCAAGATCCTCATAATCAGTTGTTCTGCCCAACCGTATTCGACGATGTTGCATTCGGACCTATGAACTTACAGCTCGATGGTGCCTCGATACAAGCAATGGTGCGCGATGCACTTCAGAAGGTGGAACTGGACGAGTCATTTGAACAGCGCTCAGCACATCACTTGAGTCTTGGTGAAATGAAGCGTGTGGGATTGGCAACCGTTCTCGTAATGCAGCCGGAGATTCTGGTGATTGATGAACCGAGCAGTAATCTTGATCCGCGAAGCCGCCGACATCTCATTGACATGCTTCAAGGCATTCGTCTAACCATGGTGATTGCCAGCCACGACTTAGAATTGGTGGCTGAGCTGTGTGATAAAGTGGTTGTCCTCGACGCCGGCAAAGTGTGGGCATGCGGTAATGCAAAGGACATCCTTTCTGACGAGCCTCTCTTGCTCAAGCATGGACTTGAGATGCCTCTGAGTCTGAAGCTGATGAGGAAGTGAGTCTGTGCTTCGTAGTCCGAAGTGCAGCGATGCGGGAGCGATATAATGTGGAAAGAAAAGATTATTGAAATGGAGGAACTGAAGGGATATCTACTGAATCCTGAGACAACGCAACTCTCTGATCAAGCGACCGCATTGCTTGAGCAGCAGAAGACAGTATGGCGTTCTCTCAGGGAAGGCCACTCCAGTCTGAATGATGTCATAGTGAAAGAGATCCAGCTGGACGGATTCCCCGTGAAGGTGCAATACAATCCTAAGCGGCTAACGAGTTCTACTGCAAAGATAGATGCAGAGTCACTTCGGAAACGAGAATGCTTTCTTTGCCCCTACAACCTGCCGAAAGAACAGAAAGGATTACTCTATCGCCAGGAATATCTCATACTCGGTAATCCTGCGCCAATCTTTGACAGACACCTGACGATTGCTCATGTTGAACATCGAGATCAGCGCATCTCTGGCAATTATGAACTGATGCTTGAACTCGCTCGTGACTTATCTGAGGGCTTCAGCATTCTCTATAACGGGCCAAAGTGCGGAGCATCTGCCCCTGACCATTTGCATTTTCAAGCTGGAACTAAATGGGCTATACCGATAGAACGGCAGTTTCAAAAGCTTGAACAGAGGCTCAAGAACGTCATTGTCACAGATGATTATACGGAGATCAGTGGTATCAAGGGGTATGGAAGGAATGTCATCATCATAAGAAGTTGCGATGAGAGCTGTATGGCAGGTTGGTTCGACAAAATACTCAATGCCCTTGCCGACGCGGAACAAGAAGAGCCGATGATAAATCTCATCACGACGTATCACGACCCTGAGTGGACGACGTTTCTGTTCCCCAGAGCAAAGCACCGTCCAGCGTATTATTTCGCCGAGGGGGAAGCTCGGTTGATCATCAGCCCCGCTTCTATTGATATGGGAGGACTTATCATTACACCTCTCGAGAAAGATTTTCGGAAGGTAGATAAGAATATGGTGCGAGAGATCTATGCTGAGGTCACCTTGAGCAGCGACAAGTTTTCGAAACTGCTTTCAGAAATGTCGAAGTTCTGAAGGCTGAAATGATTTTAGGGCAGAGTGTCTTGAGGATAGGTTGTACGCCCGGAGGGAGTCGAACCCCCAACCCTTAGATCCGTAGTCTAATGCTCTATCCAGTTGAGCTACGGGCGCATTTGCGGGAAAGCCGTGAGTTCGGCATGACCTTCTGTGTCATTATAACAAATTTTCTAGCAAAATTCAAGTTCTTTTTCGCGACAGTGAAACCGAAGGACGGGGGTGGAGGTGATCGTTGATCCCATCCCTAATGCTGCGGGAGTTCAATCAGACAATTTGATTCCTTCTCATAATTATCGGAGGCGAGTAAGTGAACATCACAAAAGCTGTCATCACAGCAGCCGGCAGAAATCAGCGCACACTGCCGATGCAGACGCTAATTGACCGTGATGGTACAGAGAAATCTGTGCTGGGCATCTTGGTTGAAGAAGCGTTGAGCGCAGGCATCGAAGAGATTGCCGTAGTCGTCTCGCCGGGCGATGAGGCTCCCTACGCCAAAGTCGTAAGCAACCACACTGGGCAACTGCGCTTCATTCCACAGGAACAGCCGTTGGGTTACGGGCATGCCGTCTACTGCGCGCGTGATTTCGTCGGAGTTGCTCCTTTCTTGCACCTGGTGGGCGATCACCTTCATGTCAGCAGCGACGAAAAGGACTGCGCCCGCCAACTGGTCGAGGTTGCCAACGCCGAAGCATGTTCCGTCTCCACAGTGCAAGCAACGCGCGAGAGCCTTTTGCCGTACTTTGGTACTGTTGGAGGCCACCGTGTGGCAGGCCGCAAAGACCTTTATGTTGTCGAGACGGTGATCGAAAAGCCAACCCCGACAGAAGCCGAATTGCGGCTCATTGTACCTGGGCTGCGCGCTGGACATTATCTGTGCTTCTTTGGAATGCACATCCTCACGCCAGCGGTCATGGAGATCTTGGCAAAGCAAGTTGCTGAAGCAGGTGAGCGTCGCGGCATTACATTGTCTTCAGCACTGGCGCTGTTAGCAACGCGCGAGAAGTATCTGGCGCTGGACGCAGGAACCCACGCGCGTCGCTACGATGTAGGAACCAAGTACGGGCTGCTCACTGCTCAACTGGCGTTGGTCCTAAGCGGCAACGACCGCGAAGAGGTCATGACGCGCCTGCTGGAGTTGCTTGCACAGCGCGAACTGGGTCGGAGGTAAGGATGAGCGCACAACTTGTGCAGATCATCAGCTCGACGGATCCAGAAGTCCGCAATGAGTCACTGGATGCGTTCTGCCGTGGTGCAACGCTTTCCGAATTGCTAACTGAATGCGCTGACTTGGAAGCATTTCGTCGCGCCAGCAACAACCTCTATGAGCAAGTACGTGCGCTCTTTTTCCTCTATGCAATTCACCGCTTCCACCTCCCATTGAAAGCCGGAACGCAGACGCACAGTCTGATTCCTTACGAAGGTTATGTACATCTGTTGCAGCGGCGGTTTGAAGAAGCCATCGGAATCTTCTTGGCAACGCAAGCCAGCCATGGTCCTAGTGATGGCATCTCGAGTGCACTGGCTGAAGCCTATCACCATTTGGGTTTTCAAACGCTTGCCGATCAGGTGCGGCGCAGCGTACGCTCAGCCCGCGGCAACCAGTGGATGTTTCGTATCGGTCATCCAACGGATCAACCGTTGCGGGTACGTTCAGAGCTGTTGCAACGTTCTGTGAACGGGCTGTTTCCCATTTTGCGGGAAGCAACGCCTGTGCGCATGGACTTGACCCACAGCGGATGGAGCGATATTTTCTTTCTGGGGATGGATTTTCCTGAAGGTGCGCGTGTCATCAACATTTCAATTGACTTAGCTGTACACGGGCGTGACCCGGCTCCGCGTCCACCTGTCGAAGCTTACTTTCGGGTGATTGACCAGCCGGTGCTTCGCCTTGTAAGCGTTGATTTGAACACGACTGCCGAAATCACGAGCATGGCTGAAGTATTCGACTACGCCCGCGATTACTTAGGATTGCTCAAAGCAGGCATTATCGCCGCAGGCATCGTCCCACCAGGAATGGAAGGATCGGGAGAGCGACTAGAAGATTTGCTCGTGCGTCTCGCAGGTCCGGGGCGAGGCATCGAGCTAGTGAGCAACGTCAACGGCATCCCTAAAGGCTCGCGCTTGGCAGTGTCCACTAGTTTACTAGCTTGCCTCATTGCTTGCTGCATGAGGGCAACGGGACAGACGGCTGCACTTATCGGTTCACTGCAAGAGCACGAGCGGCGAGTAGTAGCTGCACGTGCAATTCTTGGGGAGTGGCTTGCTGGTTCTGGTGGAGGGTGGCAAGATTCGGGTGGCGTGTGGCCAGGTATGAAGCTGATCTCAGGAGTCCTCGCTGGACCCGACGACCCTGAGTACGGCATCAGTCGTGGGCGCCTACTGCCGGCACATCACATCATACCGATGGATGAAGTCTCGGCAGAGACACGCCAACGGTTACAGGACAGCCTCGTCTTGGTTCACGGTGGGATGGCGCAAAATGTCGGCCCAATCTTGGAGATGGTCACGGAAAAATACCTACTGCGCTCTGAAGCAGAGTGGGTTGGACGCCTCGAAGCCTGCCGAATCCTTGACGAGATCATGAGATTACTTCATGGGGGCGATGTGCGAGCGATCGGCGCAGCCACCACGCGTAACTTCTTCGGACCAATTCAAACCATCATCCCCTGGGCAACAACTTTCTATACTGAAAAGCTAATCGGGAGCGTTCGCGCTGAATTTGGAAAGAGATTCTGGGGATTCTGGATGCTGGGTGGCGCGTCAGGCAGCGGCATGGGTTTCATCTTTGATCCTCAACATCGTAATGCCGCCAAAGATCGCCTGCACGAAATCATGCTGAGCACCAAACGCCAGCTAGATCACGCTCTGCCATTCGCAATTGACCCCGTGGTATATGATTTTGCTATCAACGAGCTTGGCACGCAAGCGGCATGGTTGGAAGGCGATGCAGCACTGATGCCGTCGGGATATTATGCGCTGACAGTTCCGGCGTTGCTGCGTCGTGACCCCAACGGGCTTTCGCTTGGGCAACGGGCTGAGCTGAATCGCTTCGGCGCGGCGTGTCGTAAGCAACAGGAGTTGGCTGGGATGGTGACAACATTGTTTGATCGCATCATCCCCCGTGCAGGGGACGAGGAAGCAGGGGGAAAGAGCCTGGAATCTCTCCTGAGCGAGTTGGGCTTTGACCCTGTACAGCATGAACAGATTCGCGCCGATCTGCACAAGGGGCGTATTGGCTTGGCGCAGAACCGGCTTCCGGCAAGCACTGACATTCGTGATGTGGAATCTGATGATGTAACGGATCTTCAGGAACTGCAAGATATTGAAGGGCGACGCGAGTGTGGGATGCAGGCGTTACGGGAGGGACGCGTGGCAGTTGTCACGCTTGCTGCTGGTGTGGGTAGCCGCTGGACTCAAGGTGCTGGTGTGGTTAAGGCACTGCATCCTTACTGCAAGTTAGACAGCAAGCATCGCACATTCATCGAGATTCATCTTGCGAAGAGCCGTCGCGTGAGTCGGATGACTGGTTCATGGCTACCTCATGTCATCACAACGAGCTACCTGACTGATGAACCGATTCGCAGTTTCCTTGCTGACCAGAGCGATGACGGGGGGCGTCCATACGGTTACTCAGGTCCGTTACTGTTTTCGCCCGGCCGCACCATAGGCTTACGTCTGGTACCGATGGTGCGCGACCTGCACTTTGCCTGGCAAGAGATGCCGCAGCAATTGCTTGACGAGCAACAACAGAAGGTGCGGGATAGCCTTCGAGCTGCGTTGATCGGCTGGGCACGGCAGATGGGTGAAGGCAGCGATTATACCGACAACCTGCCGCTTCAATGTCTGCATCCTGTGGGCCACTGGTTCGAGTTCCCCAACATGCTCAAGAATGGCGTACTGGCGCGGTTGTTAGAGGAACGCCCACAACTCCAGACGTTGATGATGCACAACATTGACACGGTAGGCACCGATGTGGATACGACGGTGTTGGGCCGTCATCTTCAGTCGGGGGCTGCGATGACAGTCGAGGTCATCACTCGACGTGTTTATGATCGGGGTGGTGGTCTTGCCCGCGCAGACGGCCATCTGCGGCTGATCGAAGGATTGGCAATGCCACGGGAAGAGGATGAGTTCGCGCTTTCGTACTACAACACTAACACGTTTTGGATTGACGTTGATAAGGTGCTGGCGGTGTTTGGGCTGACCCGTGTGGATCTAGGCGATTCCAATAGAGTGGCTGAAGCGGTGCGGATGGTGGCAGCACGAGTACCGACTTACATTACGCTGAAGGATGTCAAGAAACGTTGGGGGCACGGGCAGGAGGACATTCTGCCAATCGCCCAGTTTGAAAAGTTGTGGGGTGATATGACCGCTCTCCCAGAACTGGATTGCCGGTATGTGGTCGTGCCGCGGCTGCGTGGTCAGCAGCTCAAGGAGGTGGCGCAGCTCGACGGTTGGCTGCGAGACGGTTCCGCTGCCTACGTGGAATCACTGTGTGAGTGGGAGTAGCTTGGTCAGGCGCTACAGTTGACTTTTTGTTTTGATTTAACGATATTTGTGTAGGGTTTTTGATGATACCTGCCAAGAACATATTGCTTCAAATCCTTGACGAAGCATCCTCGAAAGACATCTCACTGGTAAAGACTAGACTCGTCAAGCTGCTCTATCTCACAGAGGTCGAATACTACCGTGTGCATGGATGTCGGCTGACTGACCTGCGATGGCTTTTCTACTATTACGGGCCATACACGGTGGAGCTTGAGAGCATTCTTGCAGAGCGGGAATTCGAGAAGACAGAGATTAAGACGCAGAGCGATAAGGACTTGATTCTCTTTAGAATTGCCGAGGGAATGGCAACGTATGAACCAAACGTTGACGTGAAGTTGAGTCTCATCATTAAGAAGATTGTCGGAGAGTGGGGGAACAAACCGCTTGAAGAGTTATTGGACTATGTGTACTTCGAAACAGAACCGATGGAATCGGTAAAGCAAAGAGGAGATGTTCTAGACTTTAGCACCATAAAGCCAGCGAGTGACATTCCACCGGTCATACCGTTGAAGGCTTCGAGGGAGGCTGAAAAGAAAGTTGCCGAGTTGCGAGCACGTATCGCGCCCTTTTTCGCCTCAATGAGTAACCGTGGAGAGGACGATCAACCTAAATCTGAAGATTATTACCAGGCACTGGAAGCGTGGAGTGAAGAAGAAAATCCCGAACTAGAAATTCCGCCCAACCTGATTGTAACCATCAAACCTCCATTCGATTCATCTGAAAAACAAGGGAATTGACATATCAGGGCTTGTTACAAGCTACTATGAGATGGGACCAACGGGCGATTTCGAACCGGGCCAAGTTGTAATAATACCATCTCTTTATCCTAACAAAGATAGTCTAGTGTTAAAAGTGGATGTCTCATCGGATCCTTCAGAAAAAATATTGAAGGGTGAGGTCACCCCGTTGTCACAACCACATATTCCGGTGAGAAGCATGGGTCTAGCATCTAATGAATATGCGTTTGTGGTAAAAGGTGAGCTATGTCCAGCAATTGTGCTGTGTGGAGGTTTTTCTCGATGGCCCACAAATCCATCGGAACAGTTGTACGTGTGCGTTCCTTTGTATGGCACTGACAAACAAAGAATAACTCAGCGATATGTAATTGAAGTCCAGGCAATGCTCTATCCAAGCGTGTTCTATATCCCACCGAGTCCGATATTTCATATAGAAGAATCAATTGCCCGGTTCACATTGATACAAGTGGCGCACGGTACGGCTATGAAACCAGCGCTGGCGGGAGATAAACCTGTGATGCTGTCAAGCGAGTTTTTCAAATGGCTGCGGGCTCAACTTGCGAGGTTTATTGGTGGTGCTCTTCCACCTAATGTTGTTGATGATCTGAAAGCATACGGCGAACTTCTTCTTGACGAAGCGAAATCGCAAGGGGTAAATTAGAATCCTATGGCAAACACCAAATTGACCGAAGGTAAATAACGGAGCAGGTACACGCAGTTATGTTCAAATGGAGAATTGGCTACATCTCATTCGAAAGCCGATAATGTTTTCAACTTCGACATACCAAAGCAGGATTCATTGTTAGCCATGCGAAAAAGATCACCAAAAATCGTAGAGGGTCAAGAGCAATTATTTGCATTTGATGAGGGGCGACGTTCTTGGGAAACAAGGGGGATATTCTCAGAACATTACTTACAAACTCGTCTGAGAAATTCTTCTTATTGGTCCAAGGATGATTATACCCGGCCAATTTTCGATTTTATTTCTGAGTTATGGAAAAAACGATACCTTGGACTTGCAAAAGGTAATGAGGAAACAACTCGGCGTGAGTTTCTTGAAAAGATACTTCAACAACTTGGTTTTTCCTTTTTTTCTAATCTTCAACTACCCGAATCTGAACGCACACAAACACCTGACTATCTGCTTTTTGAGGATGAAGCTACAAAGGATCAGGTCTTTAATGAAGATGATGAAGTAAAACATCAAGCGGCAATCGGCTTGATGGAGGCTAAAAAGGTCAATCACCCACTCGATCAAGTTTCAAAAAAGGAAACCCCCGGAAGATTTCCGCATCAACAGGTTAGAGATTATCTGAGTCAGGCAATAAATAAAACAGGCGATGCATATTTTCGGTGGGGAATTCTTTCAAATGGAAATATATGGAGACTGTACTGCCGGGATGCTCACCCCTCTGCATACTTTGAATTTCATCTTTCTGGGCCCGAAGAATATTTTTGCTCATATGAGGATTTCAAAGTCTTCATCACACTTTTAACATTCGGAACAAATCTTACAGATGCAGTATGCGACGCGATAAAAGAAATTGAAGCTATCGAGGAAGAAGCTTCGACCGAGATTGATATTGTGAAGAAGAAGGAAGAACGCTGGCGTGATAAAGTTGTAAAACGACTTGACCCCTTTAGAGATGTTGCAAATCTTTGGATTACTGCCGCATCCGGGTTGGAAATAAATGAATCAGAATACACGCTGCTTGCCTCGGGATTTGTCGCTTTGCCGAAACCACGCTCTAAGGAGTTACGAGCATTCAAATCAATGCTTGAAAAGTTTCAACACGATTACCGACGCATTACCAATAGCTTGATGCCGTTTCACTGGGAGTTAGAATTTCCAGATGTATTCTTCCATGATGATGGAACGATAAAAGAAAATCCTGGCTTCGATGCTATTCTTGGCAATCCACCTTATATCTCAACACAAACATCGAGCGGGTTTGAGTACCGCAATGCTCTTAATCAGCGATTCGGTTTCGTTGATGATCTCTACGTTCACTTCGTCTCTCAAGGATTTAATCTTTTACGTAACGGTGGTATGTTCGGGTACATTGTCTCCGATACATTCTTTACACTTGCCACAAAATTGCGTATGCGCGAGCTTCTACAGCGCAATCGTTTGTACTATGTTGGACAGTGCGACCCATTTGCTGCAACGGTTGATGCCGCTATCTTCATTGCAGAAAAGCAAAGCGCAAAAGGTAACTACGGCCTGCATTTTATTCAAGCACGCTACGACAAAGAAGGAAGTACGCCCGATAAAGAACTTTTAGAGCTTGCCATGAAGCCGATACTGCCACTAATCAATGGTGCAGTACCAATTCAAGTCGCAGGAGAAAAACATAACGTTCTTCATGGAACTCAGGGCTGTTTACGTTTGCATAGAATTGGCGTAGATGCATACCGCTCAGCAGTAAGCCAAGTTTTCTTTGAACCAACCGAAGCCATTGTTCAATTATACAATAAGTTCAATGATCCACTAAATAAACTCATAAGTAAGTGGTGGAAAAAGATTGAGACCTCAAAGAAGTTCGAGGAATATAAGACGGAGATAATCAAATACTACGACTCACTTAAAGCCGGCGATATTACATTGTTAGGTTTAATAGCCGAAGGTGGTCAAGGTCTTGCAACTGCAAATAATGGTCGCTTTTTAGGTTACCTTGAGGGAACCGAACAGGCAGAGAAGATTAAGATACGCCAGAATGAGTTGAAGCAATTATGGAAACAGAATAATAGAATAGCGCCGGTATTCCATAAATTATTAGATGAAAAAGACAGTAACTTTGAAGATGTAATCGAAGAGTTAAAAAAACAGTTTGACCAATATCGTGCGCTTGAATTAAGGAAAGGTGAAATATACCGTACAGTCCCAGTCAAGTTGATAGCTACTGACGAAGATTTCAAAAGTGCGTTTTGTTTTCGTAAAGCCGAGCTTGAAGAACAATGGAAAGAATCGAAGGATTTTAAGAGTACCTACAAAGAATTGAAGCAACAACATGGTGAAGATTTTTGCAAACTCTTTCAGGCTATTGTAAACATCGCCATTAAAAGAAAAATTTCCCTTACAAAGCTTGGAATTCGGCCAGGTGAATTTTATGACAATGAGGAAGAAGCTCCTCGTGTAGCAACAATTCATAATGGTTTAGTCGGGAAAAGATATTGGGTTTCGTTCCGTAAAGGAGACCCAGTCGGTAATAAGTGGTCTAATATAGAGCCACTTTTCATATTATGGTCGAAAGATAATGCTGATTATATAAGAACATCCAAAGATGCAAGATGGCAAGGTTATCAATATTTTCTAAAAGAACATGGGATCGCATGGACTCGAGGAGCAAACCATACTTGTATTAAGGCTCGATTGCAAAGTGACTGTATTTATGATGTCGGTGGTATGCAGATCTCCGCAATGAAAACTTCCAACTTAAGTGATCTTTCACTTTTGTCAATTTTCAACTCAAATATCTTTTCTTTTATACTTAAGAAGTTCATTGCTCATACATGGATGGTGCAAATTAATGACATACGCCAGATGCCGATTGTCATTCCAACCAAAGACCAAGCCATCACACTTGAGACGCTTGCCAATCGAGCAGTCGAAGCAAAAGAGCTTACACTGAGGAAGCAAGATCCATCGGTAGAGCTAATAGAATACTCCAGGCAGTTAGTCAAAGAGCAGCAACATGCGCCAAAGTATCTCCAGCCACGCCCACAATTGTTGCTCCTTGATTCCTCGGAAGAATGTCTCCATGCCATCGAGCTTGCGGTGCAATGGGGAGTAGAAAAATTGTACGGTGTGGAAGGTATGGGACCGTCTGAGGAATTTTAGGGTTGGGCAGTATTTGTGATGTTACGAAGTAGCGAAGTGCATATCCTGCATGCTGGTTTATGAATCCTAACATGCGTCTCCATCGTTCGTCGCACAATCCTCTCCAGTCTACCTACTGTACAAAGAACATGAAAGCTATACTCCTGTACATTGTTCACGCACACCAAGGCGGTGTCTTAGGCAATGCCTTTTCAAAGTCCTTCAAGAATTCTGATTCGATTTGCCTGGTGTATTTGCCGTTGAGGAATAGCTCAGTGATCCGATCATCAAATATCTTCCACGACTGCTCCTCGCAACCCGGAACAATCGGGTAGAACAGAGCACCGACCGCTCGTGCCGCCTTTAGATCACCGAGAGCATCTCCAATCATCAAAATGTGATCAGGCGGATACTTGCTTTGCACTGTCAAACCCAGTTGCTCTTCCTTCTTTCCTATCTCTTGTCCAGCTATGACAGACATGTACTTGTCAATTCCGTGTTCCTCCCACTCGCGGCGAAGTGCTTCAGCCGGCGTCGCAGAAACGACCATCATGTCCGCCTTTCCAACAAGCTTCTCCAGACTCTCCTTCACAAGCGGAAATGGTGGTAGCCCTTTGACCATGCTCTCGATATCACGATTGACTGCCTCGCTCCAGACAAGTAGATGTTTGAGTACTGGATCATCAGTCTTAGCTATCGCTTCCTTCAAAGCGGGATTACCGAGAGTCGGAGCAGAATCAATGAATCTCTGTATCGGAGTCAAATCAGGAATTGTCACGCCGCGTTGACGCACCTCGGGTCGCTCCTTCAACAACTCAAGGGTCTTGATGAGCGCAGGGAATCTGTTTGCTCCACGCCAGTAGGAATACAGGTTTACAAACTCCGCCGCCTCTCGTGCATACTTCGAAACTGGCTGTAGGTTATAGTACTTAATGATGTTCGGGATGAAACATTCCTTGTGCTTCAATTCCATTGAATCAAATACGCATCCGTCCGAATCAAAGCCAACAAAACAGGAATGCTTCGGTTGGAACTGTAGCAGGTCTTCTCTGCTGAGAACACTCATAATCTGATCCTTCGATTGATGTTCAAAGAAAGTCCTGCCACCAAGACACGAAGACACAAAGATCTTTGTATTGATGCGATACTTAGTGCCTTCGCGCCTTTGTGGCAAATTCTCTTTTCTCGCGAAGACATCCCACATGCGGGATTTGTATTCGTGCAATACTTAGTGCCTTCGTGCCTTTGTGGCAAATCCTGTTTTCCTGGAAAACGAGACAATTACAGAATCACCCTAAACGAGCACAGCTATATTTGAAATCGTTTCCATCATCGCTTGATTCTTGCACTGCCTCCACCCATGACGTGCTTGATCTCCTCCATTGTCACCATGCTCGTATCACCGCGTGTTGTCTGCAACAAAGCTCCGTGCGCCGCGCCTAACTCAACACACTCTTGTGGAGACATGCTGTTTAAGAAGCCGTACACCATGCCGCTGCAGAATCCGTCTCCACCTCCGACACGATCTTCAATTTCCAGGTTCATGTATTTCTTCGACAGATAGAACTCACCATCATAGTACATGATTGCGGACCAATTGTTTATCAATCCACTGACAACTTCTCGAAGAGTGGTGCCAACTGCCTGAATGTGCGGATAAGTCTTCACTACCTTCTCCACCATCTTCTTATATCCTTCAACGGGAAGCGCCTTCAGGCTTTCATCTATTCCCTCTACCTCAAAACCAAGCACCTTCTGAAAATCTTCTTCGTTACCAATTAGAACATCAATGTACGGAACGAGTTTCTTCGTCACTTCGATAGCTCGCTTGCTTGACCAAAGCTTACTCCGGAAATTCAGATCATAACTAACCATCGTACCGGCGTCATGCGCAGCCTTCATTGATTCCGACGCAACTTCCGCACAACTGTCGCTGAGCGCGGTGAAAATACCGCCAGTATGGAACCAGCGGACTTTTCGTCTGTTGAAGATTCGATTCCAATCCACTTCACCCTGCTTCATGTGAGAGACTGCTGTGTGTCCACGGTCATAAAGCGTCACACTTGCTCGCACACCTATTCCGACCTCTGTGAAATTCAATCCAATCCGATCTGCCCTGCCGGAACCATCATACGGAACCCAAACCACCTCGCCAATGTCCATTCCACTCGTCTGTGCGTGGTTCCTGATAAACGCACCAAGTGGATTGTCAACAAGTCGCGATACCCATCCTGTTCGCATTCCATATCGAGCAAGGGCGTAGCACACGTTGTATTCGCCTCCACCCGCATACGCTTCAAAGACAGGCGTAAGCTCAATGCGCTGATGTCCCGGTGGACTGAGTCTAATCATGCACTCACCAAGTGATATCAGATCCAGTTCTGTCTCTGCTGCAGGTTTGATCTTGAGTGCCATTGTAACCTCACCTTAGAAAAGTCACTCGTTCAAATCTTGAATGCTGTGGCTCACGTTCGGAGTCGGTATAATACCTGCCCGGCATTTTCAACAACGAGCAAATCTTCACTCTGTTTTGAGCGCCATTCGTCAAGATCAATGCTTTGAGGATCTCGGTAGCCAAGGTTGATGCTGTGACATACTTCCTCGGGAATGGATGTTGCAAGGGTTACCTTTACTCGCGGCTGCTCGATACCATTCTCAAATGCTCCAATCCCCCGCACATTGGTTGAATGTGCCAGAATGAGCTTCGACTCTTTTGAAAACCGATCCCATCGCTTCAAGAAATAGTCACGCACATGATATCCGACTCGTCTGATAGCATCGCCGTGAGTAAATGAGATTTCTCTGATGTGTGGACCATAGATGATAAGCTCTCCTCCGTCAGCAACAACCGGCTCTAATTTATACATCGCTTTGCCTGCCAGCCAAATATCTTCGTAGATCGGCGGGGTGATTCCAAGAACAAGTTTGAACGGCTTCTCGACATAGCTGATATGAAGCTTTGCCGAATAGTCTGCAGCGTAGGACCAAGCTTCCTTCGGCTCGCCGACAAACAGGCAGGCTATACGATCTTGTTCGTCCACCACAAACGCAAAACACAGGCGGTCAACTCTTAGAAATTCAGCCGCTCGATCTATGACTCTTCTTGTAGGTGTATCTTTCACTCCGTTCACGACAGGATTTGTAATGACAGCCGCGAGCCAATGAAACGTCTCAACAACGTCAAGCCCTGCGATGCCAGGGAAAAAGTATTTGTTGCCGCCTGCAAACCCCATTGCTTCGTGCGGCGCCACCGGGGTGATCATTAGCACCTGGTCGTATTGAGTAACCTTCTTATTGATGGTAACATTGATCTCCTGCTTAAAGAGACCGTTCGTTAACTCGGCAATTTCGTCTGCCGATATCGTACCGATGCTCGTAAGCTCTGAAAGGTTGTCGTGCTCATGATTGAAGAAGTGAACTTTTTGGTATTTCTCTTTATGCTCTTGCTCGGTGATACCAACATGTTGATAAATGTGCTCGATGCTCATCGGGTGATGAGTTCCAGTAGCAACGAGATAATCGAGCGCCTTCACCCTATCACCGATCAGATCGAACAGAATGTGGAAGAACAAATCAATCGGTGCATGACGTGTGTGGTCAGGGATCAGGACAAGTACTCTTTTACCCTTCAGCGGAAGAGCCGAAAGAGCAACCGCACATATTTCCTTCACTTCCTCATTCGTCAAGCACTTTTCCAGCAAGCCTTTGCCTGTGCATCTATTCATTGCTGCTGTACCTGATTATAACTTGTGACCTTGAAGCCAAAAGCCTTGAGTGTTTCGCCGACCTCCTCAAGATTTTTCGGGACTTCGACAGTGGTGTTGAAGAACTCTCTGCGCACGTGGTATTCAGACCTTAAACGCATAAAATATGAACCTTGATCTGCTCTTGGTACGCTGAGGATTGATCGTAAGAGTTTGTCATCGAGTTCGATATCGTACGCTTGACAAACCACCTGTCGCAGGATCTCCTCTGAACTCAAAGAGGTATCTTTAATCGTCATCCTTTCAACCAGCGGTTTCGGAAGGTCTAAATCTAACTGCCGACCATTTGAAGCTAAGAAGAAACCACATACTGCTTTATGAACTGCTCGAAGTGCATTCACTTTGCCGTCAAGAGAATACCCGGCGATATGAGATGTTCCAATCAATGCAAGTTCAAGAAGTCCCGTATCAATCTTAGGTTCATTTTCCCACACATCCAAAATCGCAGCGGATAGATGATTTTCCAACAAAGCATGTTTGACAGCGGATGTTTCCACAACAGCGCCACGCGAAGTGTTGATCAGAATTGAGCCGCGCTTCATTCTGGAAATGCGCTCCTCGCCAAAGAAGTGATACGTTGCATCTTCACCTCCCTTTGTTAATGGAACGTGAAGCGTGATGAAATCCGCATCCATCAATTCATCCAACGGGAGGAATCTCGCATCGCCCGTCATTCGTGCGAGCGGCGGATCGTTCAGTAGAACACGCATTCCTAAAGCCTCAGCGACCCGAACGACTTTGCTTCCGACATTTCCAACCCCTACCACACCGATTGTCTTTCCCTTCAATGAGAGATTCTTCCGTTGTGTAACAGTCAGTAGCGCCGCGACCACATATTCCGCGACCGCATTGGCATTGCTCCCAGGTGCGTTGGCAAATGCAATTCCTCTTTCCTTAAGGTAGTTGAGATCAACATGATCGGTGCCAATCGTAAACGTTCCGACGAACCGAACGCAACTTCCTTCGAGCAAAACATGATCCACCTTTGTCTCTGAGCGAACGAGAAGAACGTCGGCACGTCTCACTTTTTCATTCGTTATTTCGGTCGTAGGAAGAACGGTCACGTTCCCTAGGCGCTCGAACGCTGAGATGACAAAGGGGGTATTCTTATCAACAACGATATTGAGAGTCTGGGTCATTCCTTCCAATGTGTATGGAACACTCCTTCTTTGTCAATGCGGCGATACGTATGCGCACCGAAGTAATCTCTCTGCGCTTGCAGAAGGTTCGCTGGTAGTTGAGCTGAGCGGTAGCTATCGTAGTACGAAAGCGCGCTCATCAATGCCGGAACCGCAATGCCCCGATCCACAGCAGTTGCAACGACCTTCCGCCAGGCAGGTTGATACGCCATAATCGTATCTGCGAAATACGAATCGAGTAGCAAATTTGCTAAGTTGGGCTTTCGGTCGTATGCGTCCTTTATCCTTCCCAGGAACTGAGCGCGGATGATACAACCAGCACGCCAAAGCATTGAAATACTTCCGAAATTCAGGTTCCACTTATATTCTTCATTGGCTGCTCGCAACAACTGAAATCCTTGAGCATAAGAACATATTTTCGAGCAGAACAGTGCTTTGCAAATCATCTCAAGAAATTCTTTTCGATCACCGCTGAATGTGATCGTTGGTCCGGTCAGAACCTGAGAGGCAGCGAGACGCTCCTTCTTGAGTGCACTCAACATCCTAGCAAACACCGCGTCAGCAATTGTCTGCGCGGGAATGCCCAAGTCGAGCGCGACCTGACTTGTCCACTTGCCAGTCCCTTTTTGCTCCGCTGTGTCGAGGATAAGGTGAATCAGTGGTCTACCAGTATCCGAATCTTTTTTTGCCATGATGTTAGAAGTTATCTCAATCAGATAACTGTTCAATTCACCTTTGTTCCACTCTGCAAAAACATCGTGCATTTCATCCGGCGTCAGTCCCAACAGCTTTTCCATTAGGAAGTATGCTTCACAAATCATCTGCATGTCACCGTACTCGATCCCATTATGAACCATCTTCACAAAATGACCAGCGCCACCATTTCCAACCCACTCACAGCATGGCGTGCCGTCATCCGTCTTCGCTGCGATTGCCTGCAAAATTAGCTTTATCAGAGGCCATGCCTTTGGATTGCCCCCCGGCATGATAGATGGACCCAACAACGCACCTTCCTCACCCCCACTGACACCCGTTCCAACATAGAGCACACCTGCGTCCTCAAGCGATTTCATGCGCCGCTCGGTATCAGCAAAATAAGTATTTCCACCATCAATCAGAATATCTCCTGCCGAAAGATGCGGTCTAAGATCGGAGATGACGGAGTTGACGGGCTTGCCGGCAGGTACCATCATTAAGATTCGCTTCGGTGTCTCGAGCAATGCAACGAATTCAGCGAGTGATCTGGCAGCCGCAACTCTTCTGCCAGCCGTCCTCTTGATGAAATTCTCTATCTTTGTGCTTTCGATATCAAATCCAGCCACTGAGAATCCGTGGCTTTCGATGTTGAGTGCAAGATTTTCACCCATCACTCCAAGACCAACTATGCCAATGTCTTTCTTTTCCATTTTTTCTCCTTGTTCAAATTGCCTATGTCTCACGAAAGGCAACTGCTTAGCCACAAAGGCATGAAGGATTTATAGAATAATCCTTTTGATCCCTTTCTTGATAAGGGGGACATTCCTTCACTCTTTGTGCCTTTGAGTCTTGGTGGCTATTTATGTGAGATAGCTGAGCAGTCACCACGGGAGATACAATTCCCGATCAGACTCCACTATAAGCAGAGAATCCGCCGTCAATTGGCACCACGATTCCCGTCACAAACTCCGATGCGGGAGAAAGCAACCAAAGCACCGTGCCGATCAAGTCTTCTGGAATACCAAAGCGTCCCATTGGCGTATGTTCGATTATTTTCTTTCCTCTCAGCGTCAGTTCACCCGTCTCCTTGTCAGTAAGCAAGAAGCGATTTTGCTCTGTCAAGAAGAAGCCGGGAGCGATGGCGTTGACGCGAATATTCGATGAGTACTCCTGAGCCATGTGTACCGCAAGCCACTGTGTGAAGTTACTGACGGCAGCTTTGGCTGCAGAGTAGGCGGGAATCCTCGTCAATGGCTTGAAAGCATTCATAGAAGAAATGTTCAATATGACGCCTTCTTTTTGCTCAGCCATAAGTTTTCCAAATACCTGACTCGGTAGAATCGTACCCAACAGGTTTAGATCTGAAACGAATCTTAAGCCTTCTTCCGGCAATTGGAAAAAAGATTGGTCGGGATTCGTTGTGGCTTTCGGGCTATTTCCACCAGCCCCATTGATCAGATAGTTAACTCTCCCAAACGATTGCAGTACTTCTTGCGCAGCTCCTTCAGTCACATCCCGTTTTAACACATCCACATAGACCACAATACCTTTGCCCTTTGTATTTTGGATTCTGTCTAATAGACGTTTCCCCAGTGTGGGTTCGCGATCCAAGATGGCAACGTTTGCACCGCATTCTGCGAGTGCAACTGCCATTTCGCCACACAAGACTCCGGCGCCTCCAGTAACAACAGCGGTCTGGCCAGTGAAGTCGTGCATCTTTGAAAAGGATTCCTTTGTCATTGTTCTCTCCTTACAACTCAACCGGTTTCATTCTTGGCGCCAGCACGTTAAAGACCACCCAGGCGATCAAATATATAGAACCACAAACGATGAATACGATGTAGTAGCCAGTCTCAATGGAACCTAATGCTTTATAATGATCAAGCAGAGCGCCTACAGTTTTAGATACTAATATGCCACCCAAGCCACCTGCCATACCACCAATGCCTGTCACTGAAGCGACGGCCTTTTTGGGAAACATATCCGATGTCGTGGTAAAAAGGTTTGCAGACCATGCCTGATGCGCAGATGCTGCAAATCCCACTATTAGGATTGCATACCAGTGACCGTATTGCCCCAATGCTTGAGCAGCGACGACCGGGAGGACGCATAATGCGAAAACAAGCATTGCAGTTTTGCGCGCTTTGTACACCTCCCATCCCCGCTCGATCAAGTTTCCTGAGAGCCATCCGCCGAAAACACTGCCAACGGTAGTCATCATGTAGACGACAGCGATCGGAAGCGATACATCCGTTTTCGTCATCCCATACTGCTTATTCAGGAACGAAGGTAGCCAGAACAGGTAGAACCACCAAACTCCGTCCGTTAGGAATTTGCCAGCAACAAAAGCCCAGGTCTGTCGAAATTCCAGCAATCTGAACCAACTGACTTTTTCTGCCGCTCCCATTTCTCTCGCCAATTCATCCGTATCGCTGTGAATATAATCGTATTCCGATTTGGATAGCTTCCGATGTTTGCTCGGAATTTCATACATGCCAAACCAAAATGCTAACCACAAGAGACCGACGGCGCCAGTAAGAATGAATGCCCACTGCCATCCCCACCAAAGTGCAATGAAAGGCACGGTCAAAGATGCAATGATAGCGCCTACATTTGTTCCTGAATTGAAGATTCCGAAGGCTAGCGCCCGTTCTTTCTTAGGGAACCATTCTGCGACCGTTTTGTTCGCCGCTGGAAAGTTTCCAGACTCACTGACTCCAAGTGCGCCTCGAGCGACCATGAATCCTACTGTGCTTCTTGCAAGAGAATGGCCAATGGCTGACAAGCTCCACACAAACAACGATAATGCATATCCCAATTTCGTGCCGATTTTGTCAACAACCCAACCCGCACCAAGCATGCCAATTGCATAACAGAGTTGAAACACTATCACAACGTTGGCATAGTCTGTCTCTGACCATCCAAATTGCCGCTCAAGATAATCATCTTTCAAGAGGCTTATTACCGCGCGGTCGAGGTAGTTTACCGTGGTGGCAAAGAAAACAAGCGCCAGGATTACCCACCTGTAGTTGCCAAGTTTGATACCGATATTCTTCGTTTCGGTTTTCACTTAATGATCCTTTGATGTGTTTTCTGTCAATTAATGGAATTGAAATTGGTAACCTCCCGAAGATTTCCCAAACCTTCGGCAGGTTATGCCATTAGTCAAGGACAAAACCAAAATACTCCTTGGCATTCTTATAGCAAATGTCCTTAACCATACCTCCAACCAAATGTAGATCAGAAGGTATCAGACCCTTTTCCATATCCTCCCCAAGTATGTTGCAGAGGATACGTCGGAAGTATTCGTGCCTGGGATATGACAAGAAACTTCGCGAGTCTGTAAGCATGCCGACAAAGCGGCTCAGCAATCCCATATTTGAAAGTGCTTCGATCTGGCTTTCGATGCCATTCTTCTGATCAAGAAACCACCATGCACTTCCGTATTGCATTTTTCCCGGAGCGCTACCATCTTGGAAATTCCCAATCATTGCAGCCATCAGCTCGTTGTCTCTTGGATTCAAATTGTACAGGATGGTCTTAGCTAACATGTTCTCATCATCCAATTTGCTCAAAAGCTTTGCTAAAGGTCTCGCAATCTCGAAGTCGCCAATGGAGTCAAATCCTGTATCTGGACCCAGAGTCCTGAACATTCGACTATTGTTATTCCTTAGAGCACCAATGTGATATTGTTGCACCCATCCCTTTTCGTGATCCATGATGCCAAACTCGTACAACATCGCTGATTTGAACTTGAGAACCTCTGACAAATCAAGACTCTTTCGTGTTAGGGCTTTCTTGAAAATCCTCCTGATCTCGTTCTCTGTGTAATCCTCTGCGTATGCCGTCTCGATTCCGTGGTCGGATAATCGGCATCCATTTGCGTGGAAGTAGTCGTGTCTTTTGCGTACAGCCGTAATGTAATCGGTGTAGTTGTTGATCGTAAGATCGGCAGCGATTGCCAGCTTCTGGACCCACTCTCTGAAAGCTTTCGAGTTCTCAATCGTCATTCCTTTGTCAGGTCGAAAGGCGGGCAACACCTGAATCCCAAAACTTGTGTCTTGTTTGATAATCTTGTGATACTCCAAGCTATCGGTCGGATCATCCGTGGTGCACACAAGCCTGACGTTCATCTGCTTCATAATGCCGCGTGTTGAAAATTCATCTTGCATAAGCTTGGCATTGCATCTATCCCAAATATCTTTGGCTGTATCCTTGTTCAAGAGTCTGTCGCTGATACCAAACGGACGTTTCAATTCCATGTGTGCCCAGTGGTAGAGCGGGTTTCTCACTGTCTTCGGTACAGTTTCCGCCCACGCCAAGAACTTCTCCCAGTCTGAAGCATCGCCCGTGCAGTAGCGTTCATCAACACCGTTTGCTCTCATCGCACGCCATTTGTAATGATCACCATATAGCCAAATCTGCGTTAGATTCTCAAACTTTTTGTTTTCAGCAATCTCTTTGGGAGAAAGGTGACAATGATAATCTATGATGGGCTGGTTCGCTGCATAAGTGTGGTACAACCTTATTCCAGCCTTGTTGGTAAGGAGAAAATTCTCTGTGATGAAGGGTTTCATTGCGGTTGCGATATTAATGTTTGAGTAATTGTTAGTCTCTTCCTAGATACATTCCTTAACTTGACAATGCCACATTAGAATGTCGTTGCGAGCGAAGCGAAGCAATCTGCTCCACTGTGAAGGATTGTGAGCGCCTCTGGCGCCATGGCGACTACGGCGCCACTTCGTCGCTTCGCTCCTCGCAAAGACATAAAAGAGTACAAAAATGAAATGCAACATTGTCAGGTTAACCACTCGTTCCTATTTCAGATCATTCATCCCCACCGAGTCCATGTCGTCAAAAACCTGGTTCTCGCCGCCCATTGCCCAAATGAAAGAGTAGTTCGTGGTGCCAACGCCCGTGTGAATTGACCAGCTTGGCGATAACACCGCCTGTCGGTTCCTAATGATGATATGCCTTGTTGCGGGCGGTTGACCAATCAGATGAATCACGATTGCGTTTGGCTCCATGTTGTAGTACATATATACTTCCGATCTCCTTTGATGTGTATGAGACGGCATGGTATTCCAAACGCTGCCCTCCTCCAACTCCGTCAAACCCATCACCAGTTGACAGCTCTTGATTCCGTCAGGATGTATGTATTTATAAATAGTTCGTTTATTCGCTTCCTTCTGACTCCCTAACTTCGTAGCTGCCGCATCTGAAAACTTCCCTAGTGTCGTCGGGAATTCCCTGTGCGCCGGATAGCTAACAAAGTAGAAAATCGCCGGGCTATCCGCAGTCCTGCTGGAGAATTCAACCTCTCTCGACCCTCGCCCAATGTAAAGAGCATCTTTGTGCTCGACAGGGAAGTCCTTGCCATCAACCCTAATCAGACCTTCCGATCCGATATTGATTACTCCAATCTCCCGACGCTCAGCGAAATGTTCTGCTGCCATTTCTTTCTTGCTGCTCAAGAGCTTGAGAGCTTCCTTGACCGGCACCGCTGATCCGGTGATCGAACGATCAATGTCTGAGTACACCATTGATACCACATCCGGAGTAAATAGACTATCTATAAGAAACAGTCTGCGCAGATCATCTGTTGTCAAAGAGTTGAAACTCCGTGGGTCAGTTGAAAGTCTCACTTCCATGATGTCGCTCCGTTACTATCTGTAATTGAGTCTATGTGTTCAATCGAATTCATTTTTCTACCGCGACCTCTATCTTCAGCGGATTGTTGATTCGCAGTGAAGACTCCTTCAGATAGATATTCCAATCCTCAGCGTTCTTGAAGTCGCCGCTGCGTGTCCAGCCGGCTCCGGCGTAATAAGTCGCCATCTTGCCGAGTTCTACATTACCGATGATCAGGAGAAGCGTTGTGTCTTCTTTGATCTCTTTGAAAGCTTCCTCTGTCATCACAATACCAGTACCGAGAGCACCCTGCTCTTCCTTATCTGTCGTCAAGCCCCAGAGGCTTACCCACCGGTTCTCCTTATCGGTGTAACCTGTGACACCAGTACGCTTCACAATGCCCGCCGCGAAAGGCACGGTTCCGCTCGCTGAATCGCATTGATACGTGACCTCGACCTTATTCAGATTGTTTCCAGCATCAAGCGTCACACGCTTGATTTCTGAAATACTCTTGCCATCGAACTGCACCGGCTTGTATGTCACCTCAAACATTGTCCGAATCGGACCCGTTGCGATGATCTTGTATGTTGCGAAAACACCGGGTTGATAAAGCGAATCACCCTTGTATAGGGCGCAACTTCCCGCGCCGAGCGATCTCCCAACATTGAAAAAATCTGCGCCTTCACCGTGGTCCTCGTGGTACGAAATCTTGGCACTGCCGGTTGCTTCTTCTCCTTTGTACCACTTTTCGACGATCAGATACCGCACGCGTTTCGTCCAGACATCAAAGCCGTTATTCACTTCCTTTGCCAGCGCCGGACCATAAATGCGGTATGCGACCCGGTCATTTTCCCAAGCAATATCTTCGCGCGGTGTTACAAAGCGAGCATCGGTCAGTGACTGAATCGGCTTTTTCGCTTTCTTAGATTGCACGATCATGAAGGACTTTGTCTCTCCTGCATTGAAGTCTGACTGGAAAATCAATTCATCAACAGTTCCATCCTGATCAACGTCAATCGGTTGGTATGTGATTTCAGCACCGCTCTTGGAGTCTTGAACCACAAGCCCATCGGCATTGATTCTTGGCATCTTAGATTTCAGGTGGTCCCAATTAAGAACGATCATTTCTCTGGGTCGGTCAAGCTGCAAAGGATTTGTAACTCGAACGAGAAGCTCCTTGTCTCTTGCCCATCCCTGTATTGCTATCGCAAGAACTACCAAGAAGAGCATGCATAATCTTTTCATATCTAATTCCGAATGGTGATTGAGTTTGTCGGTTTCGGATTGAACCTTATCGTTAACGCTTGGCCTGTTTGGAGGATGACTTTCTTATACCCTTTCCGACGGCTGAAGCCGATAACCGTTTCCGTTACTTCAGAACATAATGAAACCGATATCGTGTGTGCCAGCGTTGGACTGTTGTTACTCGAGAGCGCCATCTTGAGGCTACACCAGATTCCCATTCCAAACTGTGTTGGCTGGAGGCACAAAGAGCCTAATCATTGACAAACGCTTGTGCAAACGTTTGGAGTATAATCAATTTCAAACTAATTGTCAAGTACAAAACCCAAGCGCACCGGCACAAGATTGTTCGCACCACGCCTGATGCAGTACTAGGATTCATGAGCGGATTCGTTGAGCTTGGGAAACTCATTCTGCAAAAGGCCAGTACAATACTCCGCTGCCAGGTAAGAATGCTGAGATTTCCTCTCGCCGTGAGAAAACGAGAAAGCCTCAGCATGAGCTGAGGCTCTTGGGCATTTCCACTCCCTCAATTAGAAACGCTACTTAAGGAGAAATCGTTCTTGGAACGTTGGTTGCTTACCAGCCATTGTGAGAAACACGTCCAAGGGAATCACCTCAAACTCAGGTGCTAATTTGTCTAGGATGCCTTTCACACGCTTGATATCGCTGGATTCACGCACATGTATCAGAAGGAAGTATGGTCGGTTGGCGTTTATGGTCGCTAGCTCTTCTAGGTCTGCTACGGCATCGGGTTCGGGTCGGGTTGGAGAAAGATAGTAGTCGTAGGAAATCAGCGGTTTTCCGTCTCTGCAGGTAAAGGTATAAGCCGGCGCGTAACCATTAACGAATCCCAGCACATCCGGCATGCCTTTGTAATAGGCATCAACTACCTCTTTCGTCAGCTCAGTGTTTCCTTCAACTGTCGCTCCTTCGGAATAGTCCATGATCTCAAATACGTTGAGATCAAGTTGCTGCATCAGCTCCCTTGCCATAACAACTACCTGAGGCAGATACTTTGGTGGAATCGCTTTGGGATACATGTAGCCTGGTCCTGATAAGCAGCCGATGAAATAGTCGTTCGGTGTTGCCATCCCGTAGAAATACTCAAGCATGGACGGCGCCATCCAAATCCAATTCATCGTCACTTCCCAAGCGTATGGAATCTCTCCACGACCCGGTTTGAGCCATGCACCGAGTCCAATGCCATCTGTTTGAACACAGGAAATATAGACCTTCTTCTGTGGTTCATAGCTTTTGCCAACTACGACGTTGTGCTTATTCTTAAATTCGAATCCGGGGGATGCTGGAATTTGGCAACTGAAGCTCATGTTGGGTAAGGTGTGCAGACCCTCCACACGAAGCGCATAGCTTGATGTGAGCTTCACGAACTCCCGTTCTTTGTCCTTGGCATAGGAATGCCATCCCATCACCATGGAGAGTGGCTTCATCTCGCTAAAGATCTTCTTGGCAAGAGCATATTCTGTGGAGTCTTCGGGTCTCGCAGACAAATCCGTGAAGAATGTCTGTTTGTAGATTCCCCAATCAGCTACTGCGGGCTTCATGACGTTGCCAGCATCGCCTCCCATCCAGATCACGAAATCTTTGCTGCAACGATTCCAATACTGCTTGTATGCCCAAGTGTATATCTCCGTATCTGTTTGTCCGATGAACTTACCGCGGAAGTCAGCGACCGGCTTCAGTCCAGCTTTCTCCACCATCGGAATCATCTCTTCGCTCACAACGACGGCTTTCTCCAATCCTGCGACGGTGAACGCGACGATGAGTGAAGTCCGCACCGACTTGTCCCAAACGACATATCCTTTCACATACCCCTTGAGCGTCTGAAGCGCAATCTCTGGCGTTCGCAGCTCCGTGAAGGTGTAGTCACGTTGATTCTTGTAGAAATCAAAAACAGACTGCGTGTAAGTGAAGGACCAATTCTCGGGATAGATGAAGTAAAGTCTGGGAGCGTCCGTGTTAGCTGCTCCCTGCAAACTGATGAGGAACGCTTGCTCAGGGAGTTTGCCGTTGATTTCCCAGTTATCTTCGATCTTCATGAAATAGGCTTCCCTGACGCCTGATCTTTTAAAAACGTACTTCACTTCCAGACCCGTCTTGCGAGTCGAGCGGGTAATCTTCAGAGTAAGCGTTTCCTTATCGCTCGAAAGCTCATAAGTGTATATCGTGGAGATAGAGGCTTTGCCTTGGGAACCAAGTATGGCATAGCTCTCTTCAAGTCTCAGCATGGTGCCATTGCTTTCCCAGGTCGCCTTGATCTCTCTTGTCGCGCCAACTTGCATAGACAGTCCCATGAACACATTCGTGAGCCAAACGCGGTTACGAACGGGCACGTGATTGACAGCTCCGTCCGTCTTCAGAACAAGCGTGTCCCTGAAAAACCGACTGGTGCCCCAAGTCTGAATAATCGTCATGGAGGAGGCGTCTTCTCGAATGTCTAAAGCTAAGGTCTCATAAAGACCAATCTCAGAACTCTTCTCCTTGATGAGCGTCCATTTGCCGTTGAATCCAGGATCGCCCTTGCCGATTACGAGCACCGGCAAGAAAAGCATGGTTATCAAAACAAAGACAAAATAGTGTGATGGCTTTGACATTTGTGTTGCTCCTATTCTAAGAGATGTGCATTTATTTCTCCAGCAGTGCAAACACTCCATCTGATTTATGCTTGCATACTCCACCGTTTCCCAATCTCCGAATCTTTATCAACTCTGATACAATGCTAATACCGATTTCTTCAGGCGTGACTGCGCCTATCTCTAAACCCATAGGTGCGTATACACGCTGCAGGCGTTCTTTGGGAACACCTCGTTCAATCAAGTGTTCATATATCGTCAAGACCTTTCGCCTGCTGCCAATCATACCAATATATTTGGCATCATAATGCACCGCCCTTTCAAGAACCTCTTCGTCATACCTGTGACCTCGCGTCACAATCACAACGTAAGTGGCTGAAGTGATCGTCAGTCTCTCAAACGCTCGCGCAAAGGCATCACAAAGGACGATGTCTGCTTCTGGGAATCTCACCTTGTTCGCATATTGCGCTCTATCGTCAACGACAGTGACTTTGAATCCCGCCAGCTTCGCATACTGTGATATGAACTTCGACACATGCCCTGCACCGAAGATGATCAGACTCGGAAATCCAGCGATCGGCTCAATGATGACATCAGTGCCGTCTTCTTTCTTGAAGCGTGCTTTCTTCTGACTTCGAATGACCTCCACAGCCATGCTCACGATCTCCGATCTCCGATCCGCAGGTTGACCACCTGCTACGTTATCACCATCTGACTTGACCAAGAATTTGCTCGTGCCTTTGTTACATCGAACTTCCGTCACCAACGCCGTATCTTCTCCGTTGATCCGGCTCGCAGTGATCGCTTCAAACACTGGCAACACGCATCTATCCAGTGTCTCGACAAGGACTTCCAACCTGCCGCCGCAAATTAGACCGCTCTCGACATCATCGTCACTGAGATCAAATGCGGAGAGTCTCGATGTACGCTGCCCAAACACCGCACGTGCTATGGTCAGAACGTTTGCCTCCAAGCATCCACCCCCAATGGTTCCAACCGCTGTCAGACCTCCTGCCTTCACCAATAGCTTAGATGACTCTATTGTGGGCGTCGAACCTGAAGTGGAGACAACTGTGGCAAGGACGATGTCCCCTTCCTCTCGAAGAGCCTTGCATATTTCATCGTAGATGTCAGCCATACTCCTGAGTTCGATTGTACACATGAACCTATTGCCCAGTCGGAATTGTGCGCTCAGTAGATCACAGATTTCTTCCTGCTGCTTCACCCTCACCCCTTCACTTCGTTCAGGGCAGGCTCTAACGAGGCTGTCCAAAAAGTAAACGAATGCACCACCGTTGTCATGCTGAACTTGTTTCAGCATCTGTTTTGGGCTGTTTTCAGACCCCGAAACAAGTTCGGGGTGACAATTGTGGTCTTTTTGGACAACCTCGCTGGGCTGAGAGGCTGTGTCAAATCTATGGTGTACTGAGACTGTGAAAAGGTTAGCCAATATCAACACACAGGTACATCCTGCACTGATGTGGTGCGGGACACGCAGCTGAAGTCGTCTGTTGCTCAAGATGAAGTGTCAGGAATCCCCCTAATCCTGCTATTTCCCCTTTCAGTAAAGGGGGATTCATTTTCAATAATGTTCCAATTGTTTCGGAGGATATCAATTAGATTGCCAAAAGAAGGTGGTGGACAGACGAGGACGTCTGTCCTACCGTCCTGAACTTAGGTAGGACAGTCGTCCCCGACTGTCCAGAGAGTAAAAGGAACATTGTTGATTCATTTTGACTATTACCATTGGTTAATACCGTCCGACCTCCGCGGCTAATTGAATAATCCTCTGATATCGTTCCCAACTGATTTCTGGAACAACGGAGTGATCGCTGTGATAGATGTAGCCTCCTCCTTTCTTCGCCTCGCTGATTTTCGTTCTGAGTTCCTCTTCACATTCGTCCCAAGCTCCGGCAAGCTTTCTCACATCAATGCCGCCCATGAAAGAAATCCTGTCGCCGTATTTCCTCTTGTAGGCGAGCAAATCATTTCCCGCTTTGACCTCAAGCGGTTGAATGCAATCTATCCCGGCTTCAATCAGAAGCGGAAGCGATTCATTGTGGTTGCCGCAGCCGTGATAGATGACTTTGAGACCGTGTCGGTGAGCATAGTCAAACAGTTTTCTGTGAGATGGCATCAGCAATTCTCGATAGGACGCAGGCGAGAAGAGCATCGCGTTGCGATAACCGATGTCACCCCATGCCCAGAACCCGTTAGGCTTGCCTACTCTTTCAATGAACACCTCAGCCGTTTCTATCACCATGTCAGTGTACGTCATGAAGATATCAGCGATCCACTCTCGGTCAGCAGCAATACTGACCAGCAAATTCTCCATGCCGATCATTCGCCACGCCGCCTCAAAGGCTTCCAACTGCGAAAGGCATACATACTTGCCACGTTCCCTGAACTGATTTAACTGTCTCCGCTTTTGTTCAGTGTCGCCCAAGCGCTTCTCGTTCGTCTTCACAAGATCCTTGTATTTTCCGTACCATTCCTCCTGGGTCTTGCAGGCGAACTCGAGGTATTGCGGCGTTGTCTGATGATCCTTGAACGTTCGCTCGATGTAGCCCCAGCTTGTCAGCACCGTTTTGAAACTCTCATCTTCGCAAACAACCCGCTCTGGAAGTTGAAACGATGTATCAAAAGCGATTTCTGCAATGTCCATCTCAAAGTAATCGGGCGGCTCGATTTTTTCAGGCAAGCCCTCCCGATGCCATCGCTCTATTGCTTCCCACCAGTAGTGATCATAGATGCCGATGCGGTCCGGTGTTTGGTGATTGAGAAGTCTCGTGATGCGTTCACAGGAGGTCATCAGGATCTGCCTACAATGTGTTTCTGATAATCCTCTGGCGTGTCAATGTTGACCAGCACTCCTTCTTCAACGGTCTCCACTTCGGCAATATTATCACGATGACGGTGTACAACAAGGCGCGCCCCTGCATCTTGAGGCGCAAGCGATAACTCAGGAAACAGGAGGGAGGAGAACAGCACAGGATGCCCGTGTTCACCCTTATGGGTCGGCAGCACGATCAGTTTTCTCGTCTCATAGAAAGTCTGAATCATCGTATCAATCAACTGCGTCGAGATTAGGGGATGATCAACCGGGGAGATGAAAGCACCATCTGCTTTATCCTTTTTGATGGCATTGATGCCGGTGATGATGGAGGAGAGTTGTCCTTTTTTGAAGTCTGTGTTGAGTGTGGTCACGCCCTTGAACCACTGCATCTCCTTCAGAATCTTGCGATGTTCCGCACCTAAGACCACAACGATCTTCTGCACCTGCGGTGAAGCACTGAACACGTCGTTAAGATGCTGGACGAATGTCTTCTCCCCAATCTTGAGGAGAGCCTTCGGGACTCTCATTCGCTTCGATTCACCAGCAGCAAGAATGATGGCAGCAATCATGATTAAAACACCAGTTTAGTGTAACTTTGCTATATTAGAACACTGTGATTCCGACCGAAGGGAGGAATCTATCTTGGCACGCCGAGACCTGTTCATCACCCAGATTTCTCGCTACGCTCGAACTGACACTTCATTGTGGTTTGGTCACGCTAGTTTGAAATAGTCTTCAAACTCAACATGAAAATCATCTCTGTAATACTCACCCCGCTCTTTATCCATTAGATAGCCGGGCTTATATTCTCTTACCGCAATCCTACGCAATGCAGCGCATAACATTTCGATCTCTTCCTTCGTGTTATAGAAGCCGAAGCTGACTCGAACAGTCCCCGCCAACTGCGAGCGGTCACGCGCTAAGATAAGTTCCTCCATCACTTTCGCTTCCGCTTCGTTCACATGCAAGATGCACTTCACGTACGGATGAGCACAGAAACATCCGTTGCGCGTTCCTATTCCCCACTCGTAGCTCAGAATTGCCGCCACCAACGCATGAGGCATATTCCTCACATTGAACGAAATCACACCGAGACGATTGACGGCATTATCAGGATCTCGGTCACCATAAAGAATGACTTCTGGGATTTCAGAAAGTCTTCTGAGCGCATATGTTGTGAGTTCCGTTTCATGTCGAATAATCTCCTGCCAGCCAATCTGCTCAAATATCTGAATCGCTCTAGCTAGAGCAACTGCACCGATGATATCTGGCGTTCCAGCCTCTTCCTTATCTGGCAAATCGGTCCAGTAGGCGTTTTCCAAATTGACAATATCAACCGTACCACCACCGACATCGTCTGGCTCTCCCTCCTCAAATGTCTTTCGGCAACCAACCAGTACACCGACACCGAACGGCGCGTACACTTTGTGTGCCGAGAAGGCAAGATAGTCCAAATGCTCTGGATGATCTCCCGGCTTCATGTCAATTGGACGGTGTGCCGCAAGTTGTGCGGCATCAATCATAATCTTTGCTCCAACTTCGTGTGCTCTGCGGGCATAATCATATATGGGATTGATGTAACCCGTCACGTTGGATGCACCACTGAGGGCGACGAGTTTTACTTTTCCTTTGTATCTCCGCAACTTCTCCTCAAAGTCTTGTTCATCAATTCTTCCATCATCTGTAACGCCGATGTGAACGACCTGTGCTACTTTGCGCCAGGGGAGTTCGTTGGAGTGATGTTCCATCAGCGAGGTGAGAACAACGGAGCCTGGTTCAAACGGGTATCTGTGTGCTAATTTATTGACTGCTTCAGTGGTGTTCTTGCAGAAAATCACAACGCATTCCGCCAAATCTGCCTTGATGAAGCGAGCAATGACATCTCTCGATTCCTCAAACACCCATGAGGACAGTCTCGACTTGAATCCTGTCCCTCGATGAACATTACTATACCACTTCAGGAACTCCTCCACTTTCTCCACGACGGGAACCAAGGTGGGTGTGCTTGCCGCATTGTCAAAGTTCACGTACTGCCGCCTTGTCCCGTCGAGCAAAGGGACTTGCTCGGAAAGCCCAACGATTTGTCTTCGTAGGTCTTGAATAGTAAGTGTTGTGATTTCTGTCTCGAAAACACTCATCTCAGACATCGGTTTGCTGCTTCCCTGATCAAGATATTGTTTCATCCCAAAAATCTCTTGGCACAAAGTGGAGTGATGCTGCCCTGAACTTGATTCAGGATCAGTATGGATTTGAACAACTGAACTTGGAACAAAGTAAAGTTTTTTTTGTGAAAAGTCAATGATTTTTTCGTCAGGGATCAGAGCGATGTCTAAGAGTCCGCGTGCTTTTCAGGTCATCAGATAGAGACCTGCGGCTAATCTATGAGTGTTTAGGCGGGCTGAATGCAAGCGCTCAGAGAACCAAGCGCTATTTGTCTTATATCTCCTCCACTACCTTGATATCATTCGTCAGCAATTCGAAGACATAGTTCTACCAAAGATACATTGTCGCTTTTCCATTCTTGATTACCATATCTTAGGCGGATGGGAGATAGTGAGGAAGCTGTTTCTGGTCATCTCCACCATCAGTAGACAAGATGATGTTGTTGGGGATGAGTCCTTCATGGACAGCGTGGATCATTGCCCTTGTGTCAGCAGCGCCTTTGCTGCTAGCAATGATCATCTGTTTCGGCTTGTCCAAATGAACTGAAGCGGCCGGTCTGTTTACTCGGAGAACAGAGATTCATCCGTCTCTTCATGATTGTTGCTTTTTTGTCATAATTTCTGTATTATCAATCGGCCGGTGCAGTGGATATCAGCTTAACGTCGTGCCTCAATGTCATTGGTAACAGCTTCTCTCGGCTTCTGCAGGGAAACAAGTCACGAGAACTGTCAGAGTTGAGATATGGTTTTCGTGGCACATCAAGGTAGTGTTGACATTGGAAAGTCTTTCTTGGAGAGATCTGGGAATTGTGATAGACCTTTTGAACTACGCCTTTTTTCAACCACCCAGTAACTCTCTACCCCGACTGGTCTTTATGGGATTAAGTGTCTCCTAGCAGGGGACAGATAAGATTCTTTGGCTTGCACACTGTTTTCCTGAATGGCAGTTTGACTTGATAGGTATCAATTCAATGGAACTTCAGGTAACTGGATCGCGTAACGTGAAAGCGCATGGATTTCTGTCAACTGAGTCTTATAGTCAGATCTTGGCAAGTGCAGATGTTGCCATAGGCACTCTTGCTCTCCACGGCAAGAATATGGACGAAGCAAGCCCACTGAAAGTGCGTGAGTACTTCGCTTACGGAATCCCGACGATAATTGGATACAAGGACACGGACTTTGCTGAACCCGCACCTTTCCTGTTACGACTGCCTAACACTGCCGCTAATGCCCAGGATTCTGTTCAGCAAATAGAGTATTTTGTGAACACTTGGAAGGGTCAGAGCGTGCCTCGAGAGGCTATACTTCACCTGGATGTTGCTGGCAAGGAACACCAACAATTGGCCTTTTTTGATCAGATTTTCGAATTGAGTAGCGCAAGACATTGACGGGACAGATCAACGGATTGCACAATCCTTTCTGTCCGTCAAGCTGTATCATTAACCGCGAACGTAAGTCTCCAGAGGAAGCACGGGATATTGGCATCTCACATCCGAATGGAAAAAGCCAGCGATGTTTGGATCGCTAGAAACTTGAATTAAGAACAGAGTGGAGAAGTTGATGTTCATCAATCGGCTGTTTTGGAGTGCTTATCTTTTGGATCATCTGCGCGGTCAAGCAAGATACCCATTCAAGCCGCTGAAGGCAATCAAACGTGATGAGGCGCGTCGCGTCCACACGATGGTCACATACGCTTACCGTCATGTGCCTTACTATCGAGAGACGATGCATCGGCTTGGCTTGCAACCTTCTAACCTTCAAAGTGCAGCGGATCTGGCAAAACTTCCACTGCTGGAGAGGGATCAACTCCAGCGTGACCCCGAGTATTTTGTCTCGACTGCTCAGCGGCTCGATCACTATCTCCGGCTGCGCACTGGAGGAAGCACGGGCGCACCACGCTCAGTCTATCACGATGCACGTTCTCTTTTCCAGAATAGAGCACACGCTGAACGCGAACGTTCAATCATCATAGCATTGATAGGAAAATCGCTTGGCTACTGTGAAACGGAGATTACTTCGCCTCTCGCTGTGTCTCGCAAAGTGGGGCAATTTTACCAAACTTACGGCTTCTTCCCACGTGGTGCACGCAGACAATGGCAGCATCTTTCCATACTTGATCCACCTGACCAAAACGTCCGTCTAATCAACGAATTCAAGCCAGATGTCATTGAGAGTTATGGCTCTTACTTAGCAATCATGTTTGCCTATGTTCAAAAGAGTGGCATAGAATTTCATCGCCCAAAGGCAATTGTTTACACTTCGGATGACCTGCCTGAATCAGTTAGACATTTGATAGAGTGGGAATTTAGCATTCCAGTGTTCAGCACCTATGGAGCCGCAGAGGCATTTAAAATTGGATTCGAATGTGAGCATCACTTGGGACTGCATCTCAACATTGACCTCAATCCAGTACGCATCGTTGATGCAAATGGTCAACCACTACCAGATGGCGAAAGTGGTGACGTGGTTGTTTCCGAACTTGGTCAACCGGGCTACTGTACTACTCAACTACCTGTTGGGCGATATCGCTGCCATCTTGCCCGATCAATGTCCTTGCGGCCGGTCGTTGCCGTTACTTTCATTCCCACCGGGACGTAGCGACGATTTGATCGAATTGACTTCAGGAGAGATCATCCATCCGAATGCTGTGCACGACATTTTCAGGTACGAAGAACAAATCTGGCAGTATCAAGTTGTACAGCAAACGAGCACACTTTTTACGGTGGCTATTGTTGCCGCAGAGAAATGCAACCGCCAGCAAACAAAAGAGCGCATCGCAGATAAATTTATCCGCACGTTTGGCGAGAACGTCACCGTAGACATCTCCTTCGTTGATTCAATTGACCGTACGCAAGCAGGGAAATTTCGTGCAGTTCTCTCTATGGTTCAAAGATCACGGTTAGGTCTGGTCACTGAGAATGGCAACTGATATGCAGGTCTTGAACTGATGAGATAGCGGATTCCAGCTCTCGTGATTAGTCCGTGTGCAGATGACTTCGGTCAGATGTTGATGAACAATCTCACTTAATCGAGAACTGTTGCTATTCATATAGACGAGGGGTGTGCATAAGCCCTCCTGCTTTGTGGGACGCTCAATGTAACGAATTTTTTTGGTTCAAATTCATGAGTGCTGTACACGCCTCATATAGACCAGTGTGGTTTTATGCGAACAAGAACCGATGCCTCCCTTCGTGAAACGCCAAGTTGGGTAGCAGCAAGTAATGCGTTCGCTGAGCGACTGGTTATGATTCTCGTGTCCGCAGTCATGAAGTCAGTTTCCGTCTGATAACTCAACTCCTCACACGCTGTCAGTCAATCTGAAAACTCGTAGCGGTATTGTTCTGAAATGCCTGAAATTCTTAAAATTCCTTATCAATGGCAAAGTTACTTAAGGCGCGATAGGTTGCGCATTCTGATGTTTCATAGTATTTTAGAACATACGCAAGATCGATTTGCCGTATCGCCTAAGTTGTTCCTGAATGGATTCGGTCCTTTGGTTCCTTTTTGCCGGCCAGGTGTTGGTTTACCCTGGAGAGTCAAAGATTTCTGTGATCGTCTAATATGAAAATCGCTGCAAAAAACTACGGAAAACTTCCACCAAAATCAATTGAATATGATGCTGACATTTGATATACTGAAACGGACTTCGAGACTTAAATGTGACATGGAAGACCTTCCTTAAATAGTCAAAGATGATGACGGTGATAGAAAAAGTCTCGAATGGTGCACTAAACATCAATTACCTTGGCGCTTTGGTCTGAGGGAAAGATGATTTTCTTGAAGAATCCAGGTAAACCGGGAAATGCCTCAGTCTCTGTCTCCTGACTATTGGGATCAAGTAGCAGACAGTCTCGACGGAAGGTACTATTTTGATTCACGGACAGGTAGATACAAATCCGATTGCTTCGTCTCTGTTGTGGGAAAATGGCTCGGTCAGCTTCAAGGCGGCGTTTTGTTGAAGACGGACGCTTGGGAGGAGGCGTTTGGCAGTGACCAGGTGCTCTTCCGACATGAGTTTCGAAGCACATTCAACATTGGAATGGATATTTCTCCTGAGGTGACACGCAAGGCTCAGGAACGGAGCGGGAAAGCAGCAAATGTGCGATTCGCGGCGTGCGATTTGACCTCGCTTCCATTTAAAGACCGCTCCATTGATATGATAGTCTCGACTTCAACACTTGATCATTTCGCAGAGGCTCAGCCCTTTGCACAAAGCATTAACGAGTTGAGTAGGATCTTAAAGCCCGGTGGGTCGCTGATACTTATTCTTGACAATAAGCGGTATATCTTCAGATGGCTGATGAAGCTGAAATCCCGAACTCGCATCACGCAGACATTCATTGGGAAAACTTATACTGCCACTGAACTACGAGGTCTTCTGCCGGAAGCACGACTAACCATATTGCATGTAGCTACTATTGTACATGTACCGGTCCTTGTTTTCACTAAACTCTTTAGACTCGTTAGCGCTGTTTTCGGAGACAAGACATTAGAGGTTCTCAACCTGTTTGACAAGATCGGGCGTTTTCCTCTAAGATTTCTTACTGGCACCTATATCGCTCTCCATGCAGTAAAGAAGTGAATCACAAAATCATATGAAAAACATTGAACACACATTCCCAAAAACATATACCTTCTTTGATGACAACGGGAAGGCCTTCGCTCACCTGGTCATAGATTCGGAAATTGACGGCCGGGCCTGCGGAGGTATCCGCATGGCTCCCGATTTGCCGATTGATGAATTGAACGCGCTTGCCCGGATGATGACCAATAAATTCACTTTTGTTGGGATCGGACTTGGCGGTGCAAAATCAGGGATTCTGGGGGATCCTGAGGCACAGCCCGCGCTCAAAAAAGAATTGCTTCAAAGATTCGGCCGAATGGTTTCGCCTTGGCTACGTAAAGGCAAGTATATCCCCGGAGTAGACTTCGGGACTTCAGACCGTGACCTACGCCTCGTGCTCTCTGCTGCCGGTGTTCCAAAGATGCCCCAAGTACAGCCGACTGATCGGGCTGGGGAGGCAACTGCGCTAACCGTATTCGTTGCAATGCAGACTGCAGGTGAGATGATCGGCGTTCCGTTAAAAGGCGCAAACGTAGCCGTTGAAGGTTTTGGTTCCGTAGGATCAGTTTTGGCGAATATCGTTGCGGGTTGCGGTGCAAGGATAGTGGCGGTTTCGACAAGTCAAGGCTGCATACGCAACTCAAAAGGAATTGACGTGGCTCTGCTGGACAGACTTCGTCAACGCGCGGGGAGCGGCTGCATCAAGGAATACAGAGATGCGGACTATTTCACATCCCCTTTGCTTGCCACGCTTGATGTAGATGTCTATGCTCCTTGCGCTCGAACTTACTCCATAGACCGGGAGAATGCGGTAGACGTGAAGGCGAAGCTCGTTTGCGGCGGTTCAAATCTTCAGGTGTTGCCCGGTGTTGAAAAAGCCCTTCATGATCGGTCGATTTTTTATGTTCCTCCCTATGCCGCCAATTGTGGTGGCGTTTTTTGGGGTGCGGTTGAGATATTCGGACTCAGTTTCGAGTACTATAAGGAAATCGTGAAAAGCCGGTTTCGGGCTAGAGTGCAAGGCCTCTTTGAAGAGGCGATTGGGAAAGACAAGACCCCCCTCGAAATTGCAGATGAGTTTATCCTGAGGAGATTCCATTCACTCAAAGCCAAGGCTGAAAGCAAGGGTATCAAACGGTCAGTCTGGAAACTTGGTCGTGCGGCAAACGATAGAAGATTAGTTCCTTTGTATGTCAAACGTGCTATCGGCAAGAAGCAAGTGGGTGGGTGGCTAAGTCATTAGTCTGAATTATTCTGTGCACAACTCTAACATCATGTTGACGTGACTGTGCGAAACAATTCCGAATATCGTCTGGCGAGATGTTTGACTGAATATCTCTCTATTCCTTTCAGAGCTGCTGCTGACATAGACCGTGCCAGGTCCTCGTTTTCTAAGAGAGTAAGTAGTGCCGAAGCCAGCGCCTCCGCGTCTTTCATAGGTACAAGAATTCCGGTCACGCCATTCTCAATGATCTCATTTGGACCTGAGGGACAATCTGTGGAGACAACCGGAGTACCGCAGGCCATAGCTTCTAACAGAATGTTTGGAAATCCCTCATACAATGATGGCAGGACAAAGACTTTTGCCCGTGCCATAAACTTGAACGGATTCGTTTGAAATCCAAGAAAAGCAACGTCCTCTGGAATCTGAAGATCCGCTGCCAGCCTAATCAGGTCCTTTTCTTTTGGCCCCTCACCCAGCAAAAGCAAACGACAGCTGAGTTGTTGTCTTACAGTCTTAAACGCCTCCAGTAAATATCTCTGCCCCTTACCTCCAGTGAGATGCCCTACACATATTATGATGGGAGTATCGTAACTAAACCAAGAATGCTCTGTCACTTCCTGTCGAGCTAGTCGTTGCACTCTTGCAATATTCACATAATTATAGATGACCTCGATTTTCTCTCGTGGCAAGCCGAAATTCTTCACCAAATCCATTTTAACCCCCTCCGAAACAGCCACAATTCTGTCGGCTCTAGGATAGAAGACTTTCATGAGAAACCCAATCGTTCTGCTCGCTGCATATGCCATGATGCGTTGGAGTTTTGTTGACCCAATATGTGATTCTTGGGCAAGTTGAACTGAAGATGTAGTGTGCTCGCTTAGGATCAACCTTGCATCACCCCTTGAGATGAGATTTGCGAGAGCAACACAAATATTTACCCTATTAAGAAAGCTAAGAATAACATCGGGATTCTCTTTGTTTATGATCCTCCTGATTTTGAATACAGCTCTGACGAACCGGAATACTTGTCTAACGCTTCGTGTTGCTGGCAGATGCAACGTATACACTTTTACGTCGGGGGGTATTTCAAAGACATGATTCGAATCATGAAAAACTAGTATGAGTTCAATTTTCGTCTTGTCCAGATTCTCTACAATATTCAACAAGACCCTTTCCACACCACCTTTGCCGAGTTGGCGATAGATCAAGAGAATCTTCATTTTCTTATGTGAGTTACTTACCATGAGAACGGCTGATCAACAGTACTTCAGACAATACGTTTCATATGATGCGCAAGAAAGGCTTTGGAGCCAGACCGGTTTCTCCTTTCGCAAATTCCTTTCCCACTAGTCTTTAGGTCGAGGATGTGGATATCTATTGCTCAAATAATAATATGCTAGTAATCCAAGAGCTAGAAGAATCAGCCCTGCGACTGCTTGCCCAGGTCTATTCACCAACGTGTTCAGAACAAACCAACTGGATGCACCAACGAAGAACAACGGGATTAGAGGATATCCGATCGTCCTGTAGGGTCGTATCGCGCCAGGTGATCGCCTTCGAAAGATGAAGATGGTAGATGCAGTCATCGCAAGAAAAATCCAAATATCCCAAGTATGTCGAAAATGTGACGCTCAAAGCTGCGATTGCTCCAGTGTTAACGACAAGGAAGAACGACCAGCCGTAGAGAAATCCAACAAGCGGTCCGTACGACAGGGTGAGAAACATGTACACACCACCTGTGCATGCCTCATTGACGAGAGTTCAGCGAAGGTCAAGGCGCCTGAAAGTGCCACGAGTCCGCCGAGAATCCACACGGAGAGTATCCATATCGGCGAAGGAAGCGCACGTGCCACGAGAGAAGGGGTCAGAAAAATCCCTGAACCGATGATAAAGCCAATCACTATCATCGTCGTGTCGAAGAGAGTGAGTTCTTCCGTCAGTTGAGGCGTAGCGCTATGACTCGAAATGGTGTTCAGGGCTTAACCTAATAAAGCACGACCTTCCTGCGAACGCTTCGACGATTCGTTGCTTGCCGAGAGCGTGAGGTGGTCTAAAGGCCTAACGAATAAGAATTCTCGACTCGTGTCTGAGAGATCAGCCATGATGGATCGGACTTCCGCAGATCCAGTCGGCTTTCTACACTTCCCAACTAATTTGCAAAAATTCTCAGCAAAAAGCAACCAAATGTCGTTAGTGCGGCAAGACGTGACGTCAGCAAAGTAAAATCAGACTTGTAACCAATCAGCGTCACTCAAGAGCAATGAGCATCTTGACAGGGAGAGTCTGCAACACCCCAACAAAACTTGCTCCGAAGTGGGCCAGATGATTTGAACAAACCGGAGTATGCGAGATCAGCAAACTCTCTCCCTGCTCAGAGTATTCAGCTAACGGATAGAGAAGAAGAGAGAGAAAGAAATCTTCACGAGATGGAGGGATTTGCTGGACGGCACGATGGGGAACTCTCGTGATTCAAAAAAGCTGTGATGTTATGCAAACCTACCTATAATACTTGCTTTTTTGGGAAAAAATCCGTAGAATACTTCACAAAGGGAAACGCCATGCTCATGAGCAGTATCTGAACGTGCACAGTTCGCCACGACCTACACTGACAGACTTTGGGAACCCAGGCAAATCATCCGATGTGCCCGTGGCTCTTATCCGTCCCAGGAAGGGATTGCTTCTGCCAAATCTGTCCGAGCTATGGAACCATCGAGAATTGCTCTACTTTCTTGCTTGGCGTGATGTGAAGGTGCGCTACCGCCAAACCATTCTAGGGATCGCATGGGCTATCGTCTATCCTTTTACCGCAATGGCTGTATTCACTCTCTTGTTCGGAAGGTGGGCTAGTTTCTCGACTCAGGGCATTCCCTACCCAATATTTGCTTACTGTGGCCTTCTGCCGTGGAACTACTTCGCATCGACATTGGATCGTGTGAGCAATAGTCTGGTGGGTAATGCTACCTTGCTCACCAAAGTGTACTTTCCACGACTCATAGTGCCAATTTCAGCCACCCTGGTCGGGCTTTTTGACTTTGCTATCGGGTTGGTGCTTCTTATTGGGATGATGTTCTTCTATGGAGTAACTCCAACAGCAGCAGTCATTGCCCTACCGTTGTTCTTCCTCCTTGCAATCTTCACCGCGCTTGGCGTAGGACTATGGCTTTCAGCTCTGAACGTGCGGTACAGAGATGTTCGCCACGGCTTGCCTTTCATCATTCAATTCTGGATGATAGCATCACCTGTGGTGTACCCTACTAATCTGATTCACGATCCGTGGAAGGCGCTCTATGGCTTGAATCCGATGGCGGGAGTGATCGAGGGCTTTCGGTGGGCGCTGATTGGCCAACCGGCGATGGGTGCACCGATGCTTATTATTACTGTCGCCGTGGTAATTCTCGTGCTCGTTGGAGGACTACTGTATTTCCGCCGCATGGAAAAGACATTTGCTGATGTGGTGTAATCTATGGACCAGCCTGCGATCTGTATAGAAAACCTAGGAAAGCTTTATCGTATCGGTAGGCGACACGCGAGGCACAGGACAATTCGGGAGGCAATCACCGAGTATTTCGGTGCCCCTTTCCGTCGATCTACAGCTCTCCAAGTACCCATTGGGCCGCAGGCAGACCACATTTGGGCACTGAAGAATCTTACTCTCGAGATAAAGCACGGTGAAGTTGTGGGAATCATCGGGCGTAACGGTTCAGGGAAAAGCACACTGCTCAAGATTCTTTCCCGTATCACGGAGCCAACGGAAGGATATGCTGAGATTCATGGACGCATAGGTTCACTGCTGGAGGTAGGCACTGGTTTCCACTCTGAACTGACTGGTCGAGAGAACATTTTTCTGAATGGTGCGATACTAGGTATGAAGAGAACAGAGATCATTCGCAGATTCGATGAAATCGTTGCATTCGCCGAAATAGATAAGTTCTTAGATACGCCTGTGAAACACTACTCCAGCGGGATGTACGTTCGGTTGGCCTTTGCAGTCGCAGCGCACTTAGACCCGGACATATTGCTGGTTGACGAAGTGCTGGCAGTCGGAGACGCCGGCTTCCAGAAAAAGTGCTTGGGGAAAATGGATCGCGCGGCAAAGGATGGCCGCACTGTGCTGTTAGTAAGCCATAGTACATCGTTCATACTCTCACTCTGTGGCAGGGTTATTTGCATGGAGGAGGGACTTAAAGTGGATGACGGTCCGGCCAAGAAGGTCATAGAATCATACCTTCGGACAGATGTCCTTCCCGCCGGTGAACAGCTCTGGGCTGATATTAACACGGCTCCCGGAAACCATAGTGTACGGATAAGATATGCGTGTGTAAGTCCTGAGAATGGTTCCCCGTCCGACCCGATCACTGTGCAAACCCCATTCGTCATCGTCTTTGAATACTGGAATTTGGTCCCGGGCGCTCAAATAGACATCAGCCTGCTCGTATACAATGCTGAAGGCACAACAGTATTCAACACCGGCACCGTTCATGAGTTTGGTCCGCCAAGCCCTGCAGGTCTATTCCGTGGTAGATGCCATATCCCCGGCGGTTTAATGAACGATGGGATCCACAAGATTGAGCTACTACTCGTGAAGGACGAAACCATAGTAATCTACCGTCAAAAGGATATTTTGACTTTTGAGGTGCAGGATGCGCCCGATATGCGTGGCACTTGGTATGGCAAATGGCCCGGAGCAGTCCGTCCAAGATTGGATTGGAGCCTCGAACTATTGGAGAGGAACCAGTGAGACGATGATTTCATGCTCGAAAGCTCAGGATCTGACAGGATACCTGCACCATAGTTATGCAGAATCTTTTTTAGAATATGGTATCCCACGACTATTGCCAAGGAGTTCGGGATGGGTCTTGCTGCGTGACATCCCTGACTACCCTTACCGCGACGCAATGGGTTGCTACCCGCTATTTACGTGCTTCGATTGGTCTCAGCTACATTCTGACTTAGAAGACTTACCCAGCGACCTAATCTGTCTTTCAGTCGTCACGGACCCATTCGGTGTGTATGACGTTCCATATCTTCAGAGATGTTTCAAACATGTGGTTTTCGGATTCCATGCGGTAATTCTCCAGGCTGTCCTTGATGAACCAATTGCAGGTTCCGGGACTTCACTTTTTTGCTGCGGTCAACCTCCAGAGAATACAAGGGATGACGTTTTGATTTGTCCAAAGTGACGTAGGATATTATCACCTAGCAGCTTACAGCGACACAGGTTACCAATTGGGCGCATCGTATGTCTTGTTTTGGCATGCAATCAACTATTTCGCTGGGAATGGTCTCAAGCGGCTGGATCTCGGAGGCGGGACTGGAGTTAAACCTAAGGAATCAGATGGTCTATCGAGGTTCAAGCGTGGCTGGTCTACTGACATCGCAACTTCTTACTTCTGTGGTAGAATCTTCTGCGCTGACAAGTACGAGGAGATCGTCGGGGCGGAGGCAGTTAGGAGTGTGAGCGATTATTTCCCGGCGTATCGTAAGGGAGAGTTTGTTTGAAGAGCACGTTGCTTCGACAATAGACATTTTTTGAGCAGAGGTAACTGAAAACCGTTATGCTTGTGGACAACCCACCAATTCTATAGTCGCTCAGCTTCAAAGTTGTGGGAGGACCATGCTCATCGAAAGCAAAAAATATTTGACGATCGTATCCTCCTATGAGGCTTACTTGGACAAATACGGCGACAATTACTTGGGTGTCGGGTGGACCAAGAAGGAAGAAGATGCGCTAACGCGCTACCGAGTAATGCTTGAAGTTGTCAATTCGCCTTCAGATAACAAGATTGAATTGCTCGATTTTGGCTGTGGTGCATCGCATCTTTACGAGTTCATCGTTCGGAGCGGACTGAACAACGTTGACTATAGCGGTCTCGATCTATCTGAGAAGTTTCTCAGTTTGTCGAAGAGGAAGTTTCCTCACATCAAATATTATCAACTGGATATTAGAGAAAAACCAGAGGATCTGCCGATGTTCGACTACATTGTAATCTGCGGTGTGTTCACGACAAAATTTGACCTCTCATTTGAGGAGATGCTTACACACTTCAAAGCAATCTTTAGGACCTTGTTTAAGAAGGCTCGGATCGGAATCGCATTCAACGTCATGTCCAAGCAGGTAGATTGGGAAAGAGATGATCTTTTTCATTTACCATTCGACACGTTGGCATCGTTTCTGAAAAACGAAATCAGTCGCCATTTTCTGATTCGGCACGACTATGGTCTCTATGAATACACGACTTACGTTTACAAAGAAGCTGTGGTGCAACCTGCTGAGAAATAACGCAATACGAAAACGTTCAGGGGCAATCGCTAGTGAAATCAAGTTTAGAAGATCTTGCAATCTTTGGTGGCAATTCTGTCTTTAGCGAAAAACTTCACGTTGGCCATCCGAATATTGGATCACGAGAGAAGTTGTTGGAGCGAATCAACGACATTCTTCGCCGCAGATGGTTGACGAACGATGGTCCCTATGTACAGGAACTGGAAAGGCGAATCGCTCATCTAGTCGGAGCGAAGCATTGTATCGTTACATGCAACGGAACAATTGCGCTGCAGATCACTATACGAGCATGTAAATTAGATGGGGAGGTTCTCGTACCTTCTTTCACCTTTGTTGCCACTGCACATGCGCTTGAATGGCAGAACATCAAGCCAGTGTTTTGCGATATAGATCCGTTTACTCATCATATTGACCCGGATCGAATGGATGAAATGGTCACTCCCATGACGACTGGAATTATCGGTGTGCATCTTTGGGGTCAGGCTTGCGATGTGGAAGCGATTACAGAGATCGCACAACGTAGGAACCTGACACTGCTTTTTGATGCAGCCCACGCGTTTGGTTGCTCGTACAAAGGCCAGATGATTGGCAGCTTTGGCACTGCTGAGATTTTTAGTTTTCATGCGACGAAGTTCATAAATAGCTTCGAGGGCGGCGCAGTGATTACAAACGATGATCTTCTGGCTTCCGAAATTCGCCTGATGAGGAACTTTGGCTTCGCCGGATACGACGACGTAGGACACATCGGTATCAATGCAAAAATGAACGAGGTTGCGGCTGCTATGGGGCTCACGTCTTTGGAAAGCATAGACGAGTTTCTGGCAGCAAATCTTCACAACTACAGGCAATATTTGGAAGGACTCTCTGATGTTCGTGGTATCCGTATCCTAAGATACGACGAGGCAGAGAAGAGTAATTACCAGTACATTGTTCTGGAGATTGACGAGAATTTCACACATATTGGCAGAGATCAAGTTCAAGAGATTCTTTGGGCGGAAAACGTGATAGCCCGCCGCTACTTTTATCCTGGCTGCCATCGGATGGAACCTTACCGCTCCCGTTATTCGCACATAACCCAGATGCTGCCCAACACAGAGCGTGCGACGTCTCAGGTGCTTTGCCTACCGACTGGCACAACCGTTGGGGCGACGGAAATAGGGCAGATTTGCGATATTATTCGTTTTGTCATTAGGAATGGAAGAGAGATAACAAAACGGATGTCAAATGGAACCAACAAGCGTCCACAATCCCGCTGATGATGCGGCGACGATGTGAACCGGTGATTTTGCGTATTTCGGTGTGGAGCAATGAAAGCAAGCGTAGTGCTCACAGCGTATAATCACAGTAGATTCACCGCCAAGGCTATAAGAAGCGTTTTGAGGCAGAAGGTAATCTTCAACTGTGAAATCTTGGTTGACGACGACGGCTCCACCGATGGTGCTAGAGAAATCGTGAAAGCATTCCAGAAGAAGTATCCTGAGAAAATTCGATCGTTCCTCCCAAGTCAGATTTTGGGATTCTGCGGCAACAAGATTTTTGCGGAGATGCTTCAGCCTGTCGTTGGGGAATACATCACAATTCCGGATGGCGATGACCACTGGAATTCTCCTCATAAGCTCCAATGTCAGGTGGATTGCTTGGATCACCATGCGGAATGCGCGATGTGTTTCCACAACGTCATGACCCTATATGAGAATGGAGGTCGGGCATACCGAAAGGAGGGGGGGAATCCTAATCAAAGTGAGATCTCGACATTAGAACAATTATTGATTGTAAACTTCATGAAGTCTTGCTCCGTTATGTTAAAGGGGGTCTATTTGAACAGCTTCCCGATTGGTTTTATACTGTGCAAACCGCTGATTATGTTCTTCACGTTCTGAATGCACGGAGGGGCAAGATTAGATACATAGACTGGATCATGGCAGTGAGACGTAAGCATAGCGGTGGCGCTTGGACGTCGCTGAACAACAGAGGTCAGCTTGAAGCAACCATCAGAACTTACGGACTGATCAATCAACATTTCAGATACGAATATGGTTGGATTATTAGATCCAGAATATCTGAGTGCTTCTATGGACTTGCGGTGGAATACGAGAAGGGGAAAAACCAAGCGAAGGCCAAGCAGTGTCTCAGAAAGTGTATCGCGACATGCCTTCTCAACAGACGAATTCAGCCTCGAAAACTGATTTCGCTTTTGCTGAGACTATATGGACTTGCATTGCGAAGAAATACCGGGAGCTAAGATTTCAGATTGCCTCCCACTGCTGGGATTAACTCTGCAAGGCGCGACCCGGATTACATATGACTATGTTACGGAAAATTGCTTCTGGCTTTAGAAGCCTCAGAACTGCCACGATCGATGACTTGAGACGCTTGATATCTCATACCCATAGCGGCCTTCAGCTAGCCCTATCTGGAACGCTGTTGCAGGTTCCAACGAAGACACTGACTAACGAATATGCTTCCTCATTTGCCCCAAATGGTTGGAATCATTCTAGGTCTCTAGTTGCTGAGTATGAGAGGAATCCACACATCAATCTCGAGGGCACAACGTTCTTTCGATTCTTTCAACACAAACAGATCAGAGCTGTCCGCTATCTCGATGACTTGCTCTTTCTGCATGATCCGGAAAAGCGATCGCGTCAAGATGGGATTGAGTTCTACTTCGGAACCTATCCGTGGGGCGATTCGACTTAGAGCGACAGCTTGGTAGGAGGATTGCCTTAGGAGTACCATTATGATCGAGTTGAGTGGAAGATGACCCGAGACTTGCACGGATACCGCCGAAATCCATGGTATGAACCTGGAGACACATATCCACTGCAAGTGGAATGGAAATGGTCAATTGAACTCTATCGTTCTATAAAAGGAGGATTATTTCGTCCGCTGCGGTATGGATCGTTCCCCTCGGTCGTGCTTCTGGTTCGTCGTGATGGAGAAATTCGGGGAGTCAGGTATAACGGACAGCATAGACTGGCAATATTAAGTTGACTTGGATACAAAAAAATGATTGTAGCGCTGCAGCCAGAGTCTGTGAAAGTGGTCCATGAGGCTGAATTAGATCAATGGTACTACGTTAAGCATGGACGCTGCACCCCGGAACATGCTCTGGAGATTTTCTACGCCTTCTTTGAGCTCGGCGGAAGGGAACGAATAAGGTATCTGGGTTTGCCCCCCGGCTACTGAGCACAAAGCTATTTGGCAGATTCGACTTTGAGAATGCATCTGGACTAATTCAGTTTAGGGGTACCCTCTGTGTGGTGTGGCCGCTTGTTGTTTGCGCTCTCGCTGCAGGTAGGAACATTATGCCGGATTTTCCCCACATATCGGTCGTTACTCCTTCTCTCAACCAGGCGCAGTTCCTGGAAGAAGCGATGTCGTCTGTTCTGAACCAGAACTATCCGAACCTTGAGTACATTGTAATAGACGGCGGTTCTACTGATGGGAGCGTGGAGATCATACGCAGGCACAGCGATCAGCTGGCGTATTGGGTTAGCGAACCGGATCGAGGGCAGTATCATGCTATCAACAAGGGATTTCGTCACGCGACTGGCGACATTATGGCTTGGATCAATTCGTCCGACAAGTACACTCCATGGGCATTTTGGGTGGTTGCGGATATCTTCCGTTCTTTTCCAGAGGTCAATTGGCTTACTACTCTCTATCCCTTGTGCTGGAATGAGAAGGGTTTGGCTGTGTGGTGCGCTGCATTAGAAGGTTTCAACTCGGAGGCCTTTTTTCGAGGGCGGAATCTGCCAGGAAAATCCAAGTTTGGCACTTGCTTCATAGAACAGGAGTCAACGTTCTGGCGTCGGTCCCTTTGGGAACAGGCAGGGGCATACTTAGATGAGAACCTCAAACTTGCAGGCGACTTCGGACTCTGGGCTCGATTCTTCCAGTACACTGACCTTTATGCGGTCGTGACACCTCTAGCAGGTTTTCGTTTTCATCGCGAACAGAAAATCGCTACTTTAAGAAACGAATACTACCAAGAGGCAGAATCAATTCTCGCGCTCCATTCTAGGCGACAACCCAGTTCAATAGAAATATGGTTTAGACGCGGGATTCTGGCGAGAGTTCCGATCCGCGTCTCCGGACGGATCCCGGGTGTTGCGTACAGTGCCAAAATAATCAACTGGGTTCCAGAAAAGGATTCCTGGCAGATATATTCTCAACCCTTCATCTGACCAACAGAACTATGGGAAAGGCTGACATTTTGATACAGCCGCTGCAGATTCTGGTTTTCAGCGATGCCGAGACTGCTGGGGGGGCTGAGAAAGTCGCAAATGACCTCTTTCGGACTTATCGCCAACTAGGTCACAGAGCACTCTTGGCTGTCGGTGCCAAAAGCACCTCCGACCCTGATGTTCTTGAAATTCCTAACGAGAGCGGCCGAAATTTGTGGGCTAGGCTATGGAGGTCCCGCTGCAGACGAATTCGTCTGTCTTCTAATCACGCAACTGACACAATCAGCAGCAGAGAAAGGTTGCTTGCAACGGTGGCGGAGCCTGTTCGAAGCATTGAACGAGCTATGGGACGAGAGGATTTCTGCTATCCCGGAGCGTCATACCTGCTGAAAAGTAGTACAGATCTCCCTGATGTTGTGCATTGCCACAACCTTCATGGTGCCTGGCTCCCCGACTACGGCTATTTTGACTTGAGAATATTGCCTTGGCTCAGCCGTCGTGTGCCCGTTTTTATTACGCTGCATGATGCCTGGCTTCTGACAGGGCATTGCGCTCACTCTTTTGAATGCCAACGTTGGATAAGCGGCTGTGGCGAATGCCCTGACCTTACAATATACCCATCAGTGCCACGGGATGCGACTGCGTTCAACTGGCATAGAAAGAGGAGGATTTATAATAGAAGTCGGTTTTATGTTGCCACACCGTGCCAATGGCTGATGGACAAAGTCCAGAGATCGATCTTGCGACAAGCCGCTGTCGAGACTCGAGTCATTCCCAACGGAATCGATCTCTCCATATTCCGGCCCGCTGAGAGGAGCGCTGTCAGAGAATCGCTGGGCCTTCCGCAAGATTGCAGGATATTGCTTTTCGCTGCACACGGGATTCGAAAAGAATATCTGGAAAGACTACGAAACCATGAGGACCGCTTTTGCCAAGCTTGCTGAACGCTCGGAAGGCACAAATCTGCTTTTCATCGCACTGGGTGAAGAGGCACATGCTGAGCAGATTGGTAGAGCAGAAGTTCGTTTCGTGCCGTTTCAGTCAGATCAGCATGTCGTTGCCCAGTATCACCAAGCAGCGGATGTATACGTGCATGCTTCAAGAATCGAAACGTTCGCCATCGCAGTGGTGGAAGCGCTAGCCTGTGGGACGCCAGTTGTAGCGACGGGAGTAGGCGGAATTCCAGAGCAAATCAGGGATGGTGTAACCGGATATATCGTGGCCCCCGGGGACGCAGAGTCAATGGCGTCGAGCATTGAACGGTTGCTTGGCAATCAGGACCATTGTCTTAGAATGGGCCAGAATGCTTTTAAGGATGCACTCGCCCGATTCGATTTGAAGAACCAGGCCAACGCGTACCTTTCATGGTATCAGGCAGTGAGCGAAGCAAGGCAAGCCCAAGAACAAGGTAACTTCGATGCGAAATGAGTAGTGAATCGCAGTGTCCCACTATTGATCAACTTCCACTACCACCGCCGGGCAGGGTAGGCTGGCCCTGGACAGACAAGTGTCCCCAGCTACCCGCCTTTATGCCTGATGGGCATCCTTGGCCGCGTGTGAGTATCGTCACACCATCTTTTAATCAGGGACGATTCCTCGAGGAGACTATTCGTTCTGTCCTCCTGCAGGGGTATCCTGCTCTTGAATATGTGATTATTGATGGCGGATCGAATGACACTAGTTTGGACATCATACGCAAGTATGAAGGGTGGCTGAGCTACTGGGTCAGTGAGAAAGATCAGGGACAAAGTCATGCGATAGCAAAGGGGTTTGCGAAATGCAGTGGGGAGATAATCGCGTGGATAAATTCTGATGATCTCTATCTGCCAGATGCTTTGAGGACTGTGTCTACCGCATACCTGGCACATGGCATTGGGATATTTGCCGGAGACGTGGTTCACTTTCGCGAAAGGAGCATGGATGAGCGTCTGGTGAAACAGTCCGCGATTACTCTCGAAAATATGGTAAGGTATTGGCAGAACAGACATAGCTGGTCCCAGCCCGGCTTGTTCTTTCCGCATATGGCTTATCACCAAGTGGGTGCGTTGGATGCCAGACTGCAGTATGCCATGGATCTTGATCTGTTCTGTCGGCTATTGATGCTTGGTTTGCCTGTGATATACGTGGGTAAGCCCCTGGCGCGGTTCCGTCTCCATCCCGACTCAAAGAGTTGTTCACAGCTTGCAAACATGATGATCGAAGCCAGCCTGGTGTCCCACCGATATTGGAATGTATCAGGGAATCCTGATAAAGTCGAAGAGAAACGCTACTTGTCAGGATTACTGCTCCATGTCGCACGATTGCATTTGAAAAGAGGAGAATTAGCGAGATGCCTATCAATGACGTATCGGGCGATCAGGGATTATTCTCCACAAGTCTTGACGGTCATCCCATTGGCTCTATGGAATCTCATAATGGATGAGATGAGACAATTGAAACGGATCTTACACGCGTCGAAGAGAAATTAATCCGACGGCATGCTTGTCAACTCCAAATCTGCATGTATGATAATCCCTAAGGTCACGGCTACGATGATGGTGCATAATGCGGAGAAGTACCTACGTCACGCAACTGAGAGCATCCTAGGTCAGACCTTTGAGGATTTTCGAGCTCTTAGTTGTTGATGGTGGTTCATTCGACAAAAGTGCGGACGTCATCCGTTCGTACAAGGACCCGCGAATTCAAGTCATATGAGAACCAGTCAATCAGGGTGTCTCGCACTGCAGAGCGAAGGCGTTGGAGGAAGCAAGGGGCGAGTATATAGCAGTTCTCGACGCAGATGACATTGCGCTTAGAGAGAGACTTCAGATTCAGGGGGACTTTCTGGATCGAAACCAAGATGTCCAGCTAATCGGGAGCGCTTACGAGATAATTGACGCGAAGGGAGAAACCAAATCCATACAAAGGGTTACTAAGAATCTTATGTTGATTCGGTGGAACTTGCTTTTTGGTAACTGTATCGCACACTCGACAACGATGTTTAGACGTACCGTCGCTTTGCAGTCAGGTGGCTACAACCCCGAAGTTTCTTATGGAGAGGATTTTGACCTCTGGGTACGACTTGCAGCTTATGGTCGAATTGTTTTGTTGGACAAAGTATTAGTCAAGTTGAGACGGCACTGTGCTAGTTTAACTTCGAAGGAACCGATTGTAGCTAAGAGAATCGCTGCCCAAGCCGTTGTCAACAGCCTACGCCTGCAGACGAACCAATGCGTTGATCCAGATGTCGGCGCGGTGCTTTATCGAGATTTTCCCGCTAAAGCCACCAATCCGAAAGCTTTATTCGCTGCATACTCAACGATCAAGAGAAGCTTGGGATACTTCAAGACGACCCTGCAGATGAATGAAGACGACGCCAGACGCGTCACTTTTTTCGCATTGGAGGATATATTTAGAATAGCACGACATAACCCCAGATCATATGCTTGCGCGTGGAAAGTGGCACTCAGTTGCATCGATCGCTCAGGACTGAGAGTCATATTGAGCAAACGCTTCTTGAAGATGGTATTGAAGGCCCTTCTCCTCGGTTTTGGAATAGACCCATTGCGAAAGCTGTTTCCAAGTATATCTCGGTCGAAAGATTTGAAAATGACAGTCTGACTGGTAACGGTTGCAATCAGAAGATCAGGAATATCTCTCACTCTCACATCAACAAAGGATTTGAGTCTTCAAAATGGCGGTATTGGTTTTCTTCATCAGTTTCGTGTTGGTTTCGTTCTGTGTATACGGAAGAATTCACAGACAGCATCCCGATGGATCCCTACCAACGAATCTTCGACTTGCCTTCTTGGTTGGTTCGACGCTATGGACTTTTGCACTTGTAGTAATCACAGAGTTCTTGAGCCTTCTCAATTAACTTAACTATACGTGGCTCTTGACCATTTGGACAACGGTATGCATCCTTCTATTGATCTATTTCGCAAAGCAGAAATTCACCCTTCCGAGAGTAAGAGAATTAACAGGTACAAAAATAAGCACACCCCAGAAACTCGCTTTGATAGCTGTCTCTTTTATTTTGATAGCGACATTAATCATCACCCCAATATCTCCGCCTAACAATTGGGACTCCATGACCTATCATATGGGACGAGTGGCTCATTGGGTACAGAATCAAAATGTGAAACACTATGCTACACACATTGAAAGGCAACTTACACACTAGCCATTGGCAGAGTTCACCATTTTGCACCTCCAAATACTAAGTGGCTCAGACCGATTTGCAAACTTTGCCCTTAGTCGAACTTTCTGGAACATGGGATATAGATCGGGCAAAAGTTGAAAAAGTTATAGAGCGCATAGCAAACAGCGCGGTAAAAATTCTCATCAAGCTTCTATATCCGAAGGCTGATAAAGTAGTTACTGTTTCAGAAGGTGTGAAAAAGGATTTGGTTGTAGATTTTCGTGTGCCCGAGCAAAACGTTGAGGTAATCTATAATCCTTTAGAGATCGAAAAAAACCAACAGCTTGCTCAGGAGAAAGTAACAGAACATCCGTGGTTTACTGATAATATTCCAATCATCATCAATGCAGGTCGTCTTTCTGGAGAGAAAGGACAAAAATACTTATTGGAGGCATTTAAGATTGTTAGGCAACAGGTCAACTGTCGGCTGGTCATTTTGGGCCAAGGAGGAAAAGAGCAAGAGTTAAAAGAATTGGTGGTGGATTTAGGACTTGTGAATGATGTTGCTTTCTTAGGGTTTCAAAAAAATCCATTCAAGTTCATAGCAAAGGCAAACGTATTTGTCCTCTCTTCACTGTGGGAAGGTTTTCCTGTGGTCTTGTTAGAAGCAATGGCTTGTGGAATTCCTGTTATTTCCACTGACTGTCCTTCGGGTCCGAATGAAATTATTCAGGATAGGGTGAATGGTATCCTTGTACCTCTAAAAGATGCGAAAAGGCTAGCAGAGGCAATACTAACAGTCCTACAAGATAAAGCATTGGAAATGTCAATCGCTGAAGAAGCTTTGAAAGGGATAGAGAAATATTCTGTCAGTCGAATTGCCAAGGAATATGCTGAATTATTTAGGTCACTTCAGCAATCGTGATAATGCCAAGCTGTGCACCGTCAAGGATGCGATACTGAAAAATACAGACCGCTTAAACTGCTGCAATCAAGTTTGGATTGTGTGCATCGCAAAACTTACAAATGCATTTTGCTTGGTTGTATTTTGATATAAGCTACACAAATTCTTCTTAGGGATTCTATGCAGTCCACTTCATCATCAGAAAGCGATGCCTTCACCGTTTCGATTATCATTGCCTCATACAACGCGCGCTCCCTCATCCGACAATGCCTTCACTCAATCATACCTCAGGCAGATAAGTTTGGTGCTGAAGTCATCGTGGTAGACAGTTCTACTGACAGCACGCACCAGTTGATTCAACAATGCTTTCCGTCTCTTCAACTGCATCATATTCATGCACGCAAACTTCCAGGGCAAGCACGGAATATTGGTATCTCACACGCAAAGGGAAGTATTATCGCAGTTATTGATGCTGATTGCATCGTTGATCCCCAATGGCTGGCGAATATTGTTGCAGCACATAAGAGCGGACATGACATTGTGTGAGGAGCAAGGTTGAACCGTCCTGATAATTCTCTCATTGGGTGGGCTTATTATTTTGTTGAGTCCAGGCGGTGGATACCATACGGTCATGCACAGGTGGTCAATTATCTATGCGGGGGCAACGTTTCATGCAATCGAACAATTTTTCAGCAACACTCATATGCCGACGAAATAACTTTTCATACAGGTCTGCGCCATGCTGGAAAGGCTCAGTATTATTCTCCATCAATTCTTCAGTGGCACATCTGCACAGGCACATTGGGGAGGTTTCTACTCCACATGACTAAGGGAAGTTTTTATGGTGGGGAAACGAGTTGCCAAACTAAAGCATATTCACGATTCCTGATGACGCCATTAGTCCTTCTCTGTCCACTTCTCTCCCATTCATGAAAGTAGGAATGATTGTCTGGAGAATGCTCGGCAACGGTACGATGACAAAGAAACTTCTTGCTTCATTTCCGCTCGTTGTACTTGCAGGTACATGTTGGGAGATAGGTGAATGAACAGGTTTTATCTGGGGATTCTTTCTGAGGGATTAATCAAGGTGAGTAAACCGTGACATTCTCAGTTGTTATTCCCACATTCAATCGCTTTTCCTCGCTTAAACGCACCTTAGAAAGTGTCCTCCGCCAGACGTTTAATCCGAGTGAATATGAAGTCATCGTTGTGGATGATGGCAGTAGCCATGGGACAGCCAACTATCTAACCGAGTTAGCAAGTGCAGGATACATTCATTATCTGCGACAAGAACATAAAGGACCAGCCGCAGCACGCAATGCGGGGATTCGAGCAGCGCGCGGCACATATATAGCCTTCACCGATGATGATTGCGTTGTGCCACCGCAGTGGCTACGGGAATTGCTCATGGCATTTGAGAAAGAGAGAGCATCATTAATTGGCGGTGTGGCGGTAAACAGAGTAAAGCGAAGTCTCTTTGCCGAGGCGGGGCAATTTATTAACTCGTTTCTTGAAGATGCTATCAATATAACTCCCGGACAAGCACGCTTTCTGACAAGCAACAACATTGCTTGCCGTCGTGAAGAACTCGTCGCTGAAGGTCTCTTTGATGAACGATTCAAATCTGCTGGCGCAGAAGACCGCGAACTATGTGAGCGCCTTGTCCATTCAGGGAGAAAGGTCGTGTTCGAACCCACAATCGAAGTTGAGCATTATCACAATCTAACCTTCACAGCATTCCTTCGACAGCAGTACAATTATGGAAAGGGATCATATCTTCTCTATCGTACACTTGCCAAACGCGGATATCATCCAGAATTTCTATCCGTCTTTAGTATCTATATTAATATGATACGATCTGCGTTGCGCGGGCGGAGTATATGGCGAGGCATTGCTATCGTATGGGGAGTGATTCTTTCACAACTTGCTGTGTTGTTGGGGTATTGCACGGCTGCCGCGGAGGAGCGTACCATCTCAAATTAGGAAGGTTTGTTCATCTGAAGCGACAGGATTTGCAAATACTGTTGAGCATCTTGTTGTCCTCGTCGTTGGAGGCATGTTCAACGTGCTAATTGGAGCCGTGAATCTTATACTTGTCACACACGCACTTTCAGCAGCAGCTTTCGGTATCTTTTCCAGCGCACTCTCTCTGCATCTGATTCTAACGGGCATTACAGGCAAATGACATTCACGCTGCCAAAGCAATCTTCCGCACCGGATTTGGTGTCCGAATAGCGCTTCTGGCATTGTTTGGTTCAACACTTATCGTACTTGCTCCTCAGATTTCAAATCTTCTCACTTCAAGTCAAGTTCCTGCCGGCATCGTGCAGATGCTCTCGTTCGGTATCATGGGAATGGGAATGCTGGACTTCACTAGCGCAGTTTATTCTGCGCATCTCCAGTTTCGACGCTCTGCGTTGCTATAGGTTATCCCTGCAGGAATTCGGCTGCTCGGACTTATTGTACTTATCCTTCTGGCTCAGCGTGCAGTGCTTGACGAGATATTTATTCTTTATATGGGATGCTACTGGATTGTTTGCGTTGCTGGTTTTCCCATTCTCCGTTCTTCAGTGATCCCTCCAACATCTGAAAAAGACTCTAAAGAAATTCTGTTTTCATGGGCTATTGCTCGTCAGCTACTGTTCTACGGTGGTTAGGTGACGATCTCAGCAATATTGGATACACTATCGCAAAACATTGGCACTGTACTGCTGATTAACCTCAGTACATTGGAACAGACTGGTGTCTATGGTTTGGGTCTCTTCCCAAGTTTTTTCATCAACATTATAGCTGGAAGTTTCTTATCGTATTTAATGCCTTATGCTTCACGGTTGGAATCTCACAAGGGTATTACACCATTCTTGAAAAGCACGTTGCGGGTAGCCGTGCCTATTATCCTCGGAAGTGCCGCCTTGCTTGCTCCAGCACTTGTTGCCTTTCCGTTGATGTTTGGTCCAACGGGACGATCTGCGCTTCCTGTGTTTCTGACTCTTTCCTTCGCGCAGTTAGTCGGGTTAGCTTATGGTTCTCTTAATACCGTGTTTCATTATTTACTGAAACCACATCTCATAGTAATTGCTTTGGTCGTGCGGATCGGAACAACGATTGGTATTGCCCTGCTTCTCATTCCCGACCTTGGTGCAGTGGGAATGGCGCTCGCTCATCTCATTTGAATGTTGCTGGCGGGACTTGCCTCCGCGGCAATGCTGTGGATTGAACAGAGGAAGAATTCAGTTTCTCTGAGGTAAATAAGCTACTAGGCACTTAATGATCCCTTTTGCACTTCCAAGTGCGCTGATCAAGTGATCAACATACATCACCCCAATAACTCTTATCATGTCGATGAGACCGCGTTGTTTGGCAAAGAAGCAGAGAAAAGGAATGTTTAACCCAAGGTAGAGGATAGCAAAAGGCGAGGACACCCACCAAAGAGGGGCAAACCAAAATCCTAAAATGCCACTTACAAGAATGGGCCAGGAAATTACGGTCGAGAATATGAAGGCAGGGTAGACATTAACAAACCCTTTATGAAATGAGCTTGTAACTTGTTCCAAGCGGTAAGCCAATTGAACAAATCCTCGACTTCTCTCAAGGTCGTTCTTGAAGAGGCTTACCAACGTGTGGTGCTTCAGATGTTCAACCTCGATTTCTTGGCTGAGAATGATTCTGTACGCTGACTTTGTCATTCGTTTGCCAAGTTCTAAGTCCTCACCACCGTATTTTGCAATAAGCGTTACATCAAAACCACCCACCCGCCAGAAGACATCTTTTCGGATGGCTGTAACAGCTCCGAAAATCCAATCAATCTTTGGATCGCTTTTGAGATAGGAATACCGAATCCACGAATTCTTGTACTGACTGGCGAGATTCTTGTGACGATGTCGCGTGGAATACAGTCCGACAATACCGTCAGTGTTTTCGTCTGAAAATGCCTCAAGAACGTGCTGGATGGTATCGGGTTGAACAACGATATCGCTATCAAGAAACAGCAAAATATCTCCTGTTGCGACTTCCGCTCCTTTGTTCCTGCAGTAATTGGCATCATGATGCCCATCGAGATTAACCGTTTTCACTCCGCACTTTTCAGCAACTGATAATGTGTTGTCTGATGAGCCATCATTCACAACGATAATTTCATCAACAGCGTATGTCGAGGCCTTCAGACTTTCCAGACATTCCAGTAGAACATGCTCACTGTTGTGGGCTGGGATGATAACTGAAATCTTGAACGCAGAAGTTTGAACATTCATAACATTGACTTTCCATAAATTTGCAGCGCTTGATTAAAATATTCAAACCTTTTGACCTTCAGAGACGTTCTACTACTTCTGATTACCGCTCTGAAGCCTTAACAGTTCTTGTTTAATCCCTTTCGCATAGGTGGAAGTATTATCTATTTCCAAATATCGCTCAAAACAATCTCGCGCCCTTGTCCTTTGACCAAGCAGGAGACAGAGATACCCCATGTCACCATCAATGCGTATCCAGGGCTGTGGCTGAATGGCTAATGCTTTTTCATAGAAGTATAACGCGTTTGAAGCGTAGGTTTGTAATTCCTGACCTCGGGTACCTTTTGCTACGAGAGCGTAATATGTTTTCCCGAGACCTATCAGAGTGTTTATTCGAAGTGTATCCATTAAATAAGACCGTCGAAAATTCTCCATCGCAACATCATAATCTTCCTTCAAAAAAAAGTGCCAACCCAGAATTTCATAACCTTGCGGTAGGAGGGGAAAGGATTTCTTGAACTGCTCACCCTCTCCTTTTATTTCTAAATGATATGTTGACGCTCCAAAGATGAGAAATCGAGTATAGAAATCATACAAAAGTCTTAGTTTCTCGTTGAGAAGCATAGTATCTGTTTGTGCAGTTAAGGCTCGCTTGCTTTCCTTGACAGCATGTGACAAGCTATCAACAGCACGAAGAAATGGCTCCTTGTATTTCATTGAACCCTTCTCGGCAATAAACATGAACAGTTTATCATACTCTTTGGGATCACCATGAGTATAGGCAATCAATGTTTGAATTGCCTCAAACTCTTCATATTCTCGCTTTTGATGCAGATAGTATTTCCTGACTGTTTCATAGCGATATTCCATAGACCAGATCGGTAAGTGTGCTGCATCCAATTCGATGAGATTCTTGAATCGTTCCACCGCCATATCTGAATTGACGTTCACCATTATCCACGGTACGATGCTCACTGTCGCAGCGCCCATTACCATACCTACTACATTCCACCTCCATTGACTTTTTTGTATCAATGGCACAACCAGATAAATCCCCAATAACGTATAGACCAAACCCACCGCAGCAAATATGTCCCAATCAATGCCGAGGCTAAACGCAGCGTTTGCTGATAGGTTGAGCATGATCATATATGCAGCAGCAAACAAAAGAAAAACGTAACGCCGCTGGTTCCATTCGATCTTTTTCCTCAGAAAGAAAATCACGACAGCCAGGAAGACTACTCCGATCTGGGAAACCAGTAGCCACTCGTTCACCAAATCTATAAGCCTGTAATGCGACAGCAAGGTATAGGTGTAATCTCCAAGCCGTAGGAAAGGCACAAAGAAGTTTCGCACTCTTCGCACCGTTAGCAATGGTTCGGGGAGAAGATAGGCAAACAGATAAAGCATAAACAAGACGACTGCACTGATACTGATCACGAGCAATGCCTGCCGAAACGTCAACCGCCGAACTCTCTGAGACCAGTGTGATAACACAAGATATAGAACCGATGGCAACAGCACCAATGCCAAGAGATGAAACCCAACCGATAGGAGAAATGCAACAATTGGCACATAGATGCGTACTCTGCCCTCACAGTAAACCAGCGCAGCGTAACAGTAAAAACCTATGCTTACATACACAAACGTATAATATTCAATGTAAGCCAAAAAGAACAACGTGCCAGCGCAACCGAGCAGGGTGACAATCACAAGAACCTTTTCGGATACCTGTCGAGCTGCATGATGCGCTATCGTGAGCACAAGAAAGAAAAACAGTCCACCCGACGCAGCTCCCGCTATCTGGTAAATCAAATGAACATACGCACGTGCCGTTCCAATATCAGTCGTTGTAGGAGTTAACTTACTGACATTGAAATAAACTAAACTGGTCAACGCCTCGATGCGAGTAATGCTTGTTGGGGAAGTTTCATCTCCCACAAGAAAGCGGGCAATATAGAAAAGAGATTGTGGCCCATCGCCGAGAAAAGGGAATTGAATTGGAAACGACCAGCAGAGAAGGGCGAATCCTAAACCGAGAAGAATGTATAGTATCGTCCGCGAGATTTTAGTAGTGAGCCAACTGTAGAACTGATACAACCGGTTTGTTAAATCTCTGGTGAATCGAGCAGCCAGTGGCGTGCACGAAAACAAAGCAACTGCAGTGAGCAGAACGGTCAGCCACATCGGCAGATAGGCAAGGTGGTTCAATCCCCACAGACGTTCCTTTGGGAAGAACGCTGCAGCGAACCGGAGAAGCACAAGCACAAGAAACGCTGCGCTCACAAAACGCTGTGCTTTCAGTGTGTCTACACCGTTTGCTCCTTTGGTTGACCCTACACTACTTGGACGATTCTGGTGTCTTGATTTACGTTCGCTTGCCATCGCTAACGGGTTGTGGCGATCTACTATTGCTTGCTACAAGTCTGAAACATCACTATCCCTAGAATGTGCAGCTCATGGGAGTTACATTCTGGTCATGGGAAATATAGAGCATTTCGCTGCAAAAGTCAAGACCGATCTCGGGGAGTCAAGTTTGCACGAGAAGTGATTTCAAGGATTCTGTCCAATGCGGTTGCTATGGTGTCATGCTAGATAACATCAGTCCCCGAGTCTTCCCTTGGAAGAGAGAGACCCATCTGTCTCTTCATGATTATTGCTTTTTAGTCATAATTTCTGTATCATTTTAGAAGCACAAAGTAACAGTAATCTGTCGCACGTTAACGATGGCTGAACAAGACAAAATCATCATCAGGGGCGCGCGAGAACACAACCTCAAGAACATAGACCTTGAGGTTCCCCGTGATAGACTCGTTGTCATCACGGGTATATCGGGCTCAGGGAAATCCTCGCTTGCCTTCGACGTGATCTACGCGGAAGGCCAGCGGCGCTATGTGGAAAGCCTCTCGGCGTACGCCCGACAATTTCTCGGCGTGATGGAACGTCCTGATGTGGATATGATCGAAGGTTTAAGTCCTGCGATCTCCATTGAGCAGAAATCTGCGAGCCATAATCCGCGCTCCACTGTCGGTACAGTCACCGAAATCTATGACTATCTGCGTTTGCTCTTTGCACGCATCGGCACCCAGTATTGCAGCAACTGTGGGCGAAGAGTTCAACGACAAACTGTTGACCAGATTATCGAGAGTATTCTAAAGCTCTCTGAGGGAACGAAGATCCATATTCTTGCTCCGGTGGTGCGTGGACGAAAGGGGCATTATCGAGAACTCTTTGAGGAGATTGTCAAAGACGGCTTTGTCCGCGCTCGAGTGGATGGCGAGGTGAAGGAGATTACTGACAGGATGCAAGTTAGCCGCTATAAGATCCACAATATCGAAATTGTGGTGGATCGGATTGTCGTCAGCAAGGACATGAGGACCAGGTTGAGCGGATCAGTCGAAACGGCGTTGCGATTTGGTTCGGGTGTTGTTATTGTAAGCATGGGCAAGTCCGAAGACTTGCTGTTCAGTGAAAAACTCGCTTGCGGGGAATGTGGTATTAGTTATGAAGAAACCCGCACCCAACTCGTTTTCCTTCAACTCCCCTTATGGTGCTTGTCCAGAATGCGATGGACTGGGCGAGAAGAAAGAACTTGATTTGAATCTGATCATCCCTGATGACTCAGTGACGATCAACCAGGGGGGAATCGTTGCTCTTGGTAAACCGAGACCGACGTGGGAGTTTAGCCAGATCCGTTCCGTCGCAAAGAAATATGGTTTTGATTTTGATACGGCAATCAGCAAAATCCCGAAGAATGCAAAAGACGCCCTGATCTACGGAGCAGGTGATGAGAAGTTCGAAATCGAATACACTTATAGTGGCGGCAGGACGGTGGTGTATAAGCACCGCTTTCGCGGCATCCTCAACAATCTGAAGTATCTCTATGAACAGACAACATCGAGCGGCATCCGTGACTGGATTGAATCATTCATGAACACCAACCCCTGCCCGACCTGTCACGGCGGTCGTCTGAGAAAAGAGAGCCTCTCCGTTCGGATTGGCAATTCGGACACGGGAATAGAAGCAAACATCAACGACATCGTCAAGATGTCCATCAAGGATGCTCGTCACTTCTTTGAGCGCTTAAGACTGACGCCGCGGCAAACGGAAATTGCCCATCAGATTCTCAAAGAGATCAAGACGCGACTGGATTTTCTGCTCAATGTCGGTTTGGACTATCTCACACTTGACCGTTCCACTCGTACGCTCGCCGGCGGCGAAGCACAACGCATTCGGCTCGCGACACAAATCGGCTCGCAACTCGTCGGTGTGTTGTATATCCTTGACGAGCCAAGCATCGGACTTCATCAACGTGATAATCTGAAACTCATCAATTCACTCAAGAGTCTTCGCGATATTGGCAATACGATTTTGGTGGTAGAGCACGACAAACAGATGATCAAGAACGCTGACTATGTTATAGACATGGGACCGGGAGCTGGAGAACACGGTGGATGGATTGTGACCACTGGTCATCCCTCTGAACTCAAGATTCAAGATTCAAGATACAGGATTCCACCGGGTAATGGATTCAATGGCGATGGTCGTTCACTCACCGCCATGTATCTGTTCAACAAGAAGCAAATTGAGGTGCCGCAAACGAGGAGACACGGAAACGGGCAACGCCTGGTGCTCAAAGGGGCAGCAGGAAACAATCTGAAAACGATTGACGTCAGAATTCCGCTTGGGATGTTTGTATGTATCACTGGTGTAAGCGGCTCAGGGAAGTCCACGCTGATCAATGAGACGCTCTATAGAATCTTGGCAAGAAAGCTGTACAAATCAATGGAGGTGCCGCTGCCATACGGAGGAATCGAGGGGCTTGAGCACGTTGACAAGGTGATCAACATTGACCAATCGCCTATAGGTAGAACGCCTCGTTCGAAATCCTGCAACTTATACGGGGCTGTTCACGTTCATTCGCGATCTGTACACGCAACTTCCCGAATCCAAAATCCGTGGCTACAAAGCAGGGCGGTTTAGCTTCAACGTCAAAGGTGGACGGTGTCAGGAATGTGAAGGGGACGGCGTCAGAAAAATCGAGATGAATTTTCTTCCCGATGTGTATGTGCTCTGTGATGTATGCAAAGGCAGGCGCTATAACAGAGAGACGTTGGAGGTACATTACAGAGGGCAATCCATTGCCGACGTGCTAAACATGACGGTGGAGGAATCACTGAACTTCTTCAGCGAGATTCCTCGCATCAAACGAAAGCTCCAAACACTCTATGACGTTGGTCTCGGTTATGTACGACTCGGCCAACCAGCAACGACACTCTCGGGTGGTGAGGCACAGCGTGTGAAACTTTCGACGGAACTCTCCAAAGTTGGCACTGGCAAGACCTTGTACATTCTCGATGAGCCGACGACAGGATTGCACTTTGAGGATATCCAAATGTTGCTCAATGTCTTGAGCCAACTGGTGGATAAGGGAAATACCGTCATCGTCATCGAGCACAACATGGATGTTGTGAAAAAGGCCGACTGGATCATTGACTTGGGTCCCGAAGGCGGCGATGCGGGAGGCTACGTCGTTGCCGAAGGGACGCCGGAGGAGGTGGCAAATACAAAGCAGAGCTACACGGGTGAGTTTCTTGTGCGGGAGTTAAGGAACGCGTAAGAAATAAGGAATTGACAACGACAAGATTGTTTGCTATATTTGAATAAGCTGAAGGCACGAGCGGCGCTTTCACGGACTCGCAGCACAGCAGAAAACGGGCTTAACCTGTTTTTCACTTATCCATTGCGTCGCCAAGCAGCAATCTGCGTCTTCCTAGTTCTCATATCATTAACCATAAAAGGCGTATGGCATACTCGGTTATCTCTCGATTTCAGAAAACCGATATCACCAACAACGGTGCGCTCCTAGACAACGTATGGGAAGATTGTGAAGAGGTGCCTCTCTCCCTGTTCGATGGAGAACCAGCGCCCCTGCATCTGGTGACAACCGTCAAAACCTTCTGGACGGAGAATTACCTCTACATCGGTTTCGCTGGAACGTTTGATACACTTCACTTTGTCAAGAAACTCCCTACTGGTGAGAAGACAGGAAAGACCTATCGCCTGTGGGCGTTCGATGACGTCATGGAATGTTTCATAGGTCCAGAGGCAAGGGTGAACAAGATGTATCGAGAGTTCGAAGTCAGTCCTGATTCACGCTGGATTGATATCGCCGTGGATGCCAGCGGTGAGAGACGCAAGACAGATATGAATTGGCAATCGCGCCTCATTGCCAAGTTGTCCGTAGATAGTGAACAGAAAGTCTGGACAGTCGTGATGCAAATCCCGTGGTCAGCATTTGATCACAGACCGCAGCACGGAGAAACCTGGCACTGCAACTTCTATCGGAGTATGCCGGACGAGACTTTCCTCCTTGCCTGGTCGCCGGTTGGCAAGCCCGATTTTCACCAGCCGGAGAAGTTTGGGAACATTGTGTTTGAGTGATTGGCTGAGCAAGTCCATACGAGCCGTAAGAACAGCCTTCGCTTCGAATGTGCAGTTGAATCCTCTGACACTCCATCGGAATTTCAGTGATCGCATTGACATTTGATAATATGTATGACGGTTATGAGATCATAGGATAGTTATGACACAGGAGAATGCAAAGACACCAGAACGGGATGCGCGGCGATTCAGTTCGCTGCCCACACGGTTACCCGTACTGCCGTTGCGGGACATCGTTGTGTTTCCGTATATGATCTTCCCTGTTCTGGTTGGACGCGAGTCATCGCTCAAAGCTGCGAATGAGGCAGTGGAACGGGACAAACATATCTTTCTAGCCGCTCAGAAGAATCCAGCCACAGATGAACCCACAAAGGATGACATCTACCGAGAAGGAACCATCGCAAAGATCATTCAGATTCTGAAGCTCCCCAACGGTCTGATGAAAGTCCTGGTTGATGGGATCGCTCAAGCGGTCATCAAGAAGTTCATCCAAAACGAGAAGTTCCTGGAGGTGGAGATAAGCATCCATCGGAAGAGCGTACGTTCCGACTCGGAGCTTGATGCCTTGGTGCGCCACGCCTCAGCCCTGTTTTCCGAGTACGTGAGAATTCACAGAAACATCCCCAACGAATCCCTGATCGCCTTTGAGAACATCAAGGATCTCCCGCGGCGATTGTACTATATGGCGGCAAACCTTGTTCAGAGCGTCGCGATAAAGCAGCAGATTCTCCAGATCTCGGATTTGCGCCATCAGTTCTATGAGATCATCCGCATTCTCACCTCGGAGATTTCAATCCTCAAGATCGAACAAGAGATTGACGACAAGGTTCACAACAATATTCAGAAATCGCAGCGCAAGTTTTTCATCCAAGAACAGATTCGCATTTTGCAGGATGAGCTGGGCGAAGAGGAAGAGAGTTCACCCGAGTTCCTCAAGCTGAAGGACGATATCCAGAAGGCAAGGATGCCCTCTGAGGTCGAGGCAAAAGCGTTGGAGGAATTCAGCAAATTGAAGAAGACCCCTCCGATGTCACCAGAGTCCACGGTGATTCGCAACTATCTCGATTGGCTGATCGCCACACCTTGGAAGAAACGAACGACGGACGACCTCGATGTTGAACATGTGAAGCAGATTCTGGACGAGGACCACTTCGGCTTGGAGAAACCGAAGGAGCGGATCCTCGAGCATATCGCTGTATTGAATTTGGTGAAGGAGATGAAGGGACAGATTCTATGCTTCGTCGGTCCTCCTGGAGTCGGTAAGACATCATTGGGAAAATCTATCGCGCGCGCCTTGGGTCGAAAGTTCGTCCGCATCTCCCTTGGCGGCGTTCGCGATGAAGCGGAGATTCGCGGACACCGAAGAACTTATATTGGTTCAATGCCCGGCAAGATTATTCAATCCATGAAGCGTGCGGGAGTCGTCAATCCTGTGCTGCTGATGGATGAAATAGATAAGATGAGCATGGATTTTCGGGGTGATCCCTCTGCCGCGCTTCTGGAAGTGCTGGATCCAGAACAGAACGTTGCTTTCAGCGACCATTATCTCGACGTGGACTATGATTTGTCTAAAGTGCTGTTCATAACGACAGCAAATGTGCGCTACAATATTCCATTGCCGCTGCAGGATCGAATGGAGATTATCGAACTGCCCGGATACCTTGAACACGATAAGCTCGAAATTGCAAAGCGGCATATTGTCCCCAAGCAACTGAAAGAGCATGGACTGAAACCTGAAGCAATCACGCTTCAGGAACAAGCCATCGCAAAGATCATTCAAGAATACACACGGGAAGCCGGAGTAAGAAATCTTGAACGAGACGTTGCTTCTGTGTGCCGGAAGATTGCAAAGGAAATCGTTCTTTCCAGAAAGCACGATGGCAAAGGTAAGCAGAAGAAAGCGTTTGACGTGGATGCGGCGAGAATTGAAGAGTATTTGGGTGTACCGAAATTCAGGAATTGGCTTGCCGAGGAGAAGGATAGAGTTGGCTCCGTCACGGGATTAGCCTGGACGACCGTGGGTGGAGAGATTCTCCACGTGGATGTCACGATCATGAGCGGACAGGAGAAACTCACGCTTACCGGACAAATGGGAGACGTGATGAAAGAATCAGCCCAAAGCCGCGCTCAGTTACATTCGTTCCAATGCTAAGGAACTGGGTGTTGATTCGGATTTCTACAAGGGAAAGGAAATCCACATCCACTTGCCGGAAGGCTCAATCCCAAAGGATGGTCCTTCTGCCGGCTTGACGATGGCGGTAGCCATTCTCTCCGCTGTGGCGAATCGTCCAGCACGAGGTGACGTGGCAATGACAGGAGAGATTACTCTGCGAGGTAACGTGCTTGCGATTGGTGGTCTGACCGAGAAGCTACTTGCCGCACAGCGAAGCGGCATCAAGACGGTTCTCATTCCCAAGGAGAACGAAAAGGATTTGAAGGAGATACAGGACAAGGTGAAGGAGGGACTGAAGATCGTCTTCATTGAGAATATTCTCGATTCAATGAAATACGTGTTCCGAGAGGGATACTCAACATTGCAGAAATGAACGACAAGAACCGACCATCATAATCTTTCTGAATGTCGAATGCCGTGTGTCGAACTTTGAAATTCGTCATTCGAAACTCAGCGTTCGAAATTCAACACCCGTCATTTTCCAATATGTCTTATCTCGTTACAGCACGAAAGTGGCGACCCATGAGATTTGAAGATGTGGTCGCCCAAGAACACGTTGCCGCAACTCTGCGCAATGCGATTGCGACAAACCGCTTGGCACATGCCTACATCTTCAGCGGACCACGCGGCGTGGGCAAGACTTCCACGGCACGTATTTTGGCAAAAGCGATCAACTGTCCCAATGTGAAAGAGAGTGAGCCATGCAACGAGTGTGAGATCTGCAAGGAAATCACCGACACCAGAAGCATGGACGTTCTCGAAATTGACGGTGCGTCCAACCGCGGCGTAGATGAGATCCGCAATTTGCGTGAGTCCGTCCGGTATGCCCCCTCCAAGGGAAAGTACAGAGTCTATATCATTGATGAAGTGCACATGCTGACGAAAGAAGCATTCAACGCACTTCTGAAGACATTGGAGGAACCGCCGTCGCATATCCTGTTCATATTTGCGACCACTGAACCGCACAAAGTTCCACCAACCATCCTCTCCCGGTGCCAGCGATTTGATTTTCATCGCATTGCCATTGACAATATCATTACCAACCTTCGCCAGATCGCTCAAGAGGAACAAATCACGATAGACGATGATTCGCTAATGATCGTTGCCAAGAAAGGTGATGGATCGCTTCGAGATGCACAGAGCATCTTTGATCAAGTCGTCTCGTTCTGCGGCAATATCATCTCTTCCGATCTCGTGTTGAATGCCCTCAACATCGTTGACATTGAGTTGTTCTTTAGAGTGACCGACCTTGTCAAGGAGAAGAACACGAAAGGCGGGCTTGACCTTGTTGAGGAAATCGTGAGGCGCGGTTATGACATTCAGGAATTTCTCATCGGCTTGCTGGAACATCTGAGGAATCTGCTCGTGGCAATCACGATGAACTCCACGCACTTGATTGAAGCAGCCGAAGTCCACAGGAAATGGTATCAGGAAAACGCCAAGGACTTTACGGAGAGCGATGTTCTGCGCCTCGTCAAGCTGGTCTCTGATGCCGCGAACACCGTCAAGTATAGTCAGCAGCCGCGCCTTAAACTGGAGATGACCATTGTCCAGATGGTTCGCCTCGACACCACAGTCCAAATCGAGACGCTTCTTCAGAGGATTGAGGACCTAAAAAAAAATTTCAGTAGGGGCAATACGTGCACCGCGCCTACTGTTCCAGCAATACCTGTTCCTGAATCGAAACCGATCCAGACAGAGCAAACCATTCCTCCAAACACCACGCCTGAGATAGATACTCCAGTAGCCTCAGAACCTGCTATTGACTATAGAGTCTCATTACCCCACGAATTCGGCAAGCCGTTATCATCCTTCCCGCTGAATTCGCAAGAAAGCACCACACAGGACGTGCAAGTTCCCCCGACCCTGAACCAAAGCTCGGTGCCTACCACCTCGTTAGAGGAGGTTCGCGCACGATGGGAAGAATTTGTTGCAGAGGTGAGAAGGCAGAAGATCGCTGTTGGAACAGTTCTCTCCCAGTGCAAACCTCTCTCCCTTCAAGACGGAATATTGAAATTGGGCTGCATAGACGATTTTCAGGTAACTTCAGTGAAGCGAAATCGAGAATTCATTATGGAGCTACTGCAACGCACCTTCAATGCGAAACTAAAGATAGAGAGCAGTGTATGCGGCGAGGATTCAACAACACCTATCGCACCACTCACTGCGAAAAGTGAGATTGTAGAACTGTCGCCGGTGGAGTCACCCTCCCGACTTAACAACGCAAATCACACATCTCATGGTAAGCCCGTTGAACCATCACCATCAGCATCAACCCACCCGATCATTCAAGCGATGATGAGGGAGTTGGGTGCAGAACCATTGGAATAGGGAAGCCCGATTGCGGACCTCGCCTGATCGTTAGACAAGCAAGATCTTGAAGTCAGGTAAGGTTGCGGACGGGATCAGATAGGAAGAGATTCATCGAGATTGCATGTTGACAGCCTGACGAAACCTTACGGAGAAATTGTACGGAGGAGTCTATGAGTCGTTATGAAGGAAGACGGAGCTGAGTTATCTTCGTTCGTCTTGCTGCAACTTGTTTCCAGATACGACCAGGAAGAGATCACGCAAGGAGATAGGCTGGAAAGAGTAAATCACTGCATTCGATTCGTTTGTTCTGTTGGCGAATTGAGTACAGGGATTTTCAATTTGGGAGATAAGCCATGAGAAAACCCATCGTATTGGTTCTTCACCAAGATGCTCTTCTCAAACAGGAGATGCAGAAGTCCTCTGAAGCTGGTTACCAACTTGTGTTCGTCAACGACTTCAAGGAAGCGTGTGGCGTGTTAAAGAACAAGAATATTTCCTGCGTGGAAGCTGACCCACACTCCAAAGGGACTGAACGGCTGAGGGAAATTGAACGGTTGAGGAAACTCTTTGAGACCATCCCTGTGATTCTCTACGGCAGATTCGCTGACTATGATTTGGTGAGACAGTACGGGCACATAGGGGTCGAGAAATGCGTTTCCCTTGGTGATCTTGATGGTCTGATAGAGGAGATTCGGCTTGCTATTGAACGTTACTCTTTTCAGCCTGATGCAAGGGTTTTTGGAATAGATCCTGAGAGGTGCTCTCCTCGAATTAGGAAAGCCATCAAGATAATGACGGAAGAATTTCTGGAAAATGTGACAGTGGGAGAAATTGCGCACCGGCTTGGCATTCATCGGGCTACCTTAGAAAAAGAATTTGGGCGTGAGTGTATGATTATCTCAGCGAAACAGCTTTTAATCGGGCTGAGACTCCACTATGCAACCTTCCTTATGCAGAATGATGGTCTCAAATTGAAGGACATTGCTCATTTAGCTGGTTTTGCAGATGAGCATAAGTACTATCAAAGTTTTCATATTCACCTAGGAGTGCCCGCTTCAACTTATCGGAAGCTTCATACCCTGAAGGAATTCCCGCTCATATACCGTGGAATGGTTCGAGCCGTCCTGCACGCTGGAGATGTGAGATAGCTCCATGTCAAGGTGCAGCGAAACGTGGTGCTCCGCGCCTGAAAAGGGCATGTTAATTTTGGGCTACAAAATGGTACAAAATGCTACAAAATAGTATTGACAGAATCAGAACTTGGACGTATATTGTGGCTGTTCTTGAAGGGTAGGACGCAGGAATTCAATTTCAGGCACAATGATCTTTCGTGTTCAGTAATGATAACAATCTTTATGAAGAACTTCCGGCGGGTCTCAGTGTTCACCCTTGGCTTTCTGGTTCAGGGTTTTATTTGCCATTCCGGCTTTGCCCAAGATTTCTATCCGCTTCAAGTTGGCAATCTTTGGCAATACGAAGTGACTTTTCAAGGTGAGTCTGAGGGATACTACACTGTAGAAATCTCAAAGGATACCGTTATGTCGAACGGGAAACGCTATTATGGTTACGGGACGGCGTTTTGCCGGAGTGGTTTTCAAAGAATTGATGACTCGCTCAACATCTATCAATACGACGATCTCTTTCATAACCTCGATGGCGACAGTTCTACGGACGAAGTGCTATTTGATAAGTTGAACTCCCAAATCGGTGATTTTTGGCTGGGGTACAGATATTCTTATTCTCCTGGTAGACCCACTTACAGCAAGAATGAAGGCTATTACTATACCACCTGGTTCGACACTGAAGTCACGGTAATACAGGTTGCGTACTACAGCTACGCGTACGGCGGGCCGGGATTCTTCGCGGGGCGAATTCAATACTCGTCGAAGTTTGGGATCACCTATGCCGGTGTGGAGGGGGGGGTGTCTTACGAGCTAAGAGGAGCGAAGATCGGAGGCGTGGTTTACGGCACGATTGTAGGCGTACCCGAGAAGAAGGAAGTGATACCTGAACAGTTTCGTGTGCTGGAACCATATCCCAATCCCTTCAATGCTTCCACGACGGTAGAATACGAACTATCTGAGGAAGGCACAGTCTCAATCAAAATCTACGGAATTCTCGGTAACCTGGTCAAGAGCTTTGATGCCGGAAGGAAATCTCCCGGAAGGTATTCGCTGCGCTGGGATTTGCTTGACAGCACTGGAAAGAAGCTTCCAAGCGGAACGTATTTCCTCCAAGTTACTCATGCTAACAAAATTATTGTCAAGAAACTACTAGCAATCCTATAACACTTATCAAAGGAGGTGTATCATGCGTTATATCATCATTGCGGTGACGCTTATGTGGCTAGTAAATGCAGGCAATGTTCTGTTGGGTCAATCATTTGAGTGGCATCGCGGCATCTGGCTTCCCGCTACCGGGACAATAAAGGCGTACGTGGTCTTTGTGCAGTTTAAGGATCATACGACGGGTGATGCCAATTGGCCTGCTAACTCTCTTCCCAACTGGGCTTCCAGCTTTGTTGCCAGTGCGGTTGATCCGAATGGAAACTATCCTAGTTATCAGGGTATTGCAGGCCTTTCGAAGAGGATGTATGAGTTCTCAAATTCTACTCTTCATGTTATTGGGAACTATTATCCTCAAGTAGTTATCACTTATTCAAATTCATACGAATACTCAGATTATGGGCAAGTGAACCTCGAGGTTATTCAGCGAATTGATCCCAATGTCAATTTTGCCCTGTACGACAACTGGAACTGGAGAGCCGATTCTGATATCGTTGCGGGTGCGGATAACGTGGTTGACTTGATGATAATGGTTTATCGCGGTGATCCTTATCAATACTCTGTATTTCCCGCGGGCCGCGGCGAACTGGGCTTTGAGAGTTACACAACCAACGACAATGGGAAAGTCATTGATGGCTTTGCCCCTTGGGTTCCGGGCGAGCACCCTAGTTCTGGTCTCACTGAGTGCTATCACCCCGGAAAAGGAGACGTAATGCCCTTTGATGACGCGGTGGGATTAGCCATCCATGAAATCGGGCACTGGTTTTTTGGGTTCAATCACTTCATCCAGAACTTTGCCACTCTGGGCGCAATGAGTGATCACAACGGAGGAAGCTCATTCAATTCTATAGAGAGGAGATGGTTAGGCTGGATGGACTTCATCTATGCTAACTCAAATGAAACCACTGTTACGCTCAGAGATTTCTTCACCACGCGTGATGCTTGTGCAGTGCGGTACGGCTCAACAAACAAATGGTTCATCATTGAGAACAGGCAAAAGAGCAACCCTCTTGACAAAGCAAAATACCCAGGCGTGTACGTTTATTACTTCGATGGCTACTATTCATACGGGGTTGATATTGTCACTGCGGATGGTAGATGGAACTGGGCTTGGAATTCTTCCACTCAACAACCGGAGAAATCGTCTCCAAATCCTTCAACAGGAACTTCAAAATTACAACCAGTCTATCTGTCCGGTGATTGGCGTTACCCACAGGGATACAACGGAGATAATCTTGATCCATTCAATTTCGGCTACAAGACCGTCCTTCAGCCAAATATCAATCCGTCAAGTTACACCCGAACTGGCAGTCTCACCAATATCGCGACGCAACTGATAAGTGTAAACAACGGTGTTTGCACACTTAAGGTATACAAGAATGCGGTGTGTGGTGCGGTGTCAGGAACTGTTGCTCAGAACGTCACTTGGGCGGGAAGCGTCTCTGTAGTAGGGACGGTGACGGTGAATTCGGGTGTGACTTTGACCATCTTACCTGGAACAACCGTGAGCTTCGCTTCCGGCACCTCTCTCGTTGTCAATGGCACTTTGAATGCCAACGGGACTTCCGCAAGTCCCATCACGTTCACAGGCAGCGGCTGGGGTTCCATCGTCTTCAACGGCTCTGGGGCAAACGGCTCCACAATGAGCTATGCAAACATCAATTATGGAACGGAGGTGGACGTGACCAGCGCCAATAACATAACCATCCAGAACTCGAGCATCACAAACAGCTCTGGTAATGGCATCTACGTCTATTCCTCGTCAAACTTCTTGGCACAGACCGACACGATAACAAACAACAATTCCAATTGCGGGATCAGTATTACCGGTGGGTCGAACAACAATTGCTATGATAACGTGATTTACAGGCCAAACCATGTGCAACAGGGTGTCGGGATCTTGTACAACAGCAGCGGCGGCTCAGTCGCCAGGAATGACATAGCATGGTGCGGTGCGGGCATTGAAGCTATCAACAGTTCATCGCCTACGTCTTGGATGGGCTCTTCTGGCCCCAAGAACAACCGAGTAACGAATTGCGGTGTTGGTTTGTACGTCAATAATCAGAGCCATCCTTGTTTCGGGGTCATTGCTGATTCACGATACGGATATAACAGCATTGTGCGCTACTCTAACGGCATATATAATGCCGATGTGGAGAACAACAGCAGCCTCGTGGCAGAGCAAGATTGGTGGGGCAGCGCACCACCTCCCTCAACGTTTTATGTCGGCGGGGGATGTTCACTGGACACTAGTTATTCGCTTGGGAGTGATCCATGGAACGGCTTTCCTCTTCACCGTATCATACCGACACCGGGCCCATCGAATGACGGAGCCAAATTGTTGGCGAGCATCAACACAACAGGAAGTTCGACCTCAGCGCCAAACTCATCCGATGCCGCTGTCGAACCGAGCGATATCAAGTCGCTCCTAACAGGAATAGAATTGCGAGATGGCAATAACCAGAAAGAAGCAGGAGCTTTCTTCCAGTCTTACCTTAATAGCCATCCTGACAATCAGGCTGCTTATGTTTATCTTTACAGTTGTGCTAACAGCCAGACTGCGCCGAACCTTATTCAGTATTTCGAATCTCTGCCGAGGCAAGCCGCAAAAGAACACAAACTGCTTCTTTCATATCTGTTTCTCATGCAGGGAGATGTCAAATCTGCGAACCAGGCGAACAGCGCCATCGTGGATGCAAATCCGAACACGCCGCTTGGCGTAAGAGCGAAGCTCAACAACTTTTACATTACGCTTTATAATGAGAATGATCCGATATTGGCATCTTCAATTCTCAGCGATGTAATGAGCAGCAAAGACTTGTTAACTCCAACAGAACTTTGCCTAGCACAGAACGCTCTTCGGACATACGTTGATCCGAAAACTGGAAACATGCCGAACTTCAGTATTGGACAAGGTTCGGATGGATCGAGCACGGCCAAGCCGGTGAAGGAGATGCTGATGATGAACTATCCAAATCCCTTCAATCCGACCACGACTATTTCGTATCGGATTCCGTCAGCCGGACGTAACGAGGCTGTACTTGTCAGCTTGAAGATCTATGATATTCTCGGTCGGGAAGTAGCAACATTGGTTGAAGCGCCTCAGCAAGCAGGTACATACCAAGCAACGTTCGATGGCAGCAGGTTTGCAAGTGGTATCTATTTTTACAAACTGCAAGCTGGGAGTTTCGTTGAGGTGAAGCGAATGTTGCTGGCTAAGTAGCGTGAAGAGTTACAGACTTGTGGAGTCCAGTTCGTAGCCGGACTCGGTCCGATTGTGAATCGGACTTTACAGAGTCTCCGACTGGGAATCGGACTCTTCGAATTCGGACTGAGAATTGGACCAGAAAAAAGAAGGGCATTCACATTGAGGTGAACGCCCTTCTAATAAAGCGACTGTCCCGCAAAGCGGGCGACATTGCTCACTACGTCTCAATTGACACTGGGTCCCGGTACGTCTGCGCTCTTTTCCTCTTCCGGTGTATCCTCGTGGATCTTCGTGTCCTCCTGCGCTTTGCCTTGTCGTTTGCTTGCATCTGCAAATTTGAGGTCGCCCGTTCTCTTACTGAGCTTGACCTTGATCTTGCTTCCGTCACCGAACTTACCTTTCAACATCTCCTCGGCAAGAGGATCCTCCAGAAATTTCTGAAGCGCCCGCTTCAGTGGACGAGCACCGAACACGGGGTCGTAACCTTTGTCAGTCAAAAACTGTTTAGCCGATTTCGCGAGATCAATCGTGATGCCCATACTCCCAACCCGCTTCACGAGATTCTTTGTCTGAATTCCGATGATCTCCATTATGTGATGCTTTTCCAGATGATGGAAGACAATGGTGTCGTCAATGCGGTTGAGAAACTCTGGATTGAACACTCGCTTCACTGCTTCATCTATGGTCCCTTTCATCGCCTCATACTTGTCCTTCTGTGTGCTTTCCGCAAATCCAAATGTTCCCGTCTTCTTGATATCGCGAGCACCTATGTTCGAGGTCATGATTACAATGGTATTCTTGAAGTCCACCCTGCGGCCGAGACCATCCGTGAGAATCCCGTCATCAAGCACCTGTAGAAGGATATTAAACACATCGGGATGTGCCTTCTCGATTTCATCCAGCAAGACGACCGAATATGGTTTCCTGCGTACCTTCTCCGTCAGTTGTCCACCCTCTTCGTATCCAACGTAGCCCGGCGGCGCACCGATCAGACGAGACACGGTGAACTTCTCCATGTACTCACTCATGTCAACACGCACCAGCGCATCCTCTGAATCGAACAGATAGCGGGCGAGTGCCTTCGCCATCTCTGTCTTGCCGACACCTGTCGGACCAAGAAAGATGAACGAACCAATTGGACGGTTTGGATCTTTCAGTCCTGCGCGCGTTCTGCGGATCGCCTTGCCTAACTTCCCGATTGCCTCGTCCTGACCCACGATCTGCTCTCCCAAGGCATCTTCCATCTTCAGGAGTTTCTCCGATTCTGATTGGGCAATCTTGTTGACAGGAATTCCCGTCATCATCGCAACCACGTCAGCGATATCATCCTCCGTGACCTCATAGACAAGGTCATTGACCTTTAACTCCCATTCACGCTTTGCAATGTCCAAATCGCTTGTCAGCTTCTTCTCCAAATCTCGCAGTCGCGCCGCTTCTTCGAAATTCTGACTCTTGACAACTTGATTCTTCGTCTGCTTGATCTTTTCAATTTCTTCTTCTAGCTGCAAAATCTCCTTGGGCACCACAATGTGTGAGAGGTGCACGCGCGAACCTGACTCATCCATTACGTCAATTGCTTTGTCAGGAAGGTATCGGTCGGTGATATATCTATCGCTCAGCCGCACTGCTGCTTCCAGGGCTTTTTCTATGTAACGAACATTGTGGTGCTCTTCATATTTGTACTTGATGTTCTTGAGGATCTGTATGGTCTCATCCACCGTCGTCGGATCAACCATGATCTTCTGGAACCGGCGATCAAGAGCACCATCTTTCTCAATGTATTGGCGGTACTCGTCCAAGGTCGTGGCGCCGATGCACTGCAAATCACCTCGAGCAAGTGCAGGTTTAAACATGTTCGATGCATCCAGTGAACCAGACGCACCACCAGCACCAACAATCGTGTGCAACTCATCTATAAACAGAATGACGTCTCTCGCCTTTTCAAGTTCATTCAAAACAGCCTTCATTCGCTCCTCAAACTGACCGCGGTACTTTGTGCCGGCAACCAATGCAGCTAAGTCAAGCGTCACCACTCGTTTGTCGTGCAGCACACGAGACACTTTCTTCTGCATAATTCTTATGGCTAATCCCTCCGCAATAGCCGTCTTGCCGACACCCGGTTCGCCAATCAGCACAGGATTGTTCTTCTTTCGGCGGCTCAAGACTTGGGCAACCCGTTCTATCTCTCGATCACGACCGATGATGGGATCAAGTTTGTCTTCGGCAGCAAGTCTTGTCAGATCTCTCCCGAAATTGTCCAACACGGGCGTCTTCGATTTCTCGGGCTTCTTGTACGTGGCAGCGGTGGGAGGGAGAGAGGAAGGCTTACCGCTTATGATATTATCCAGTTCGTTCCGAACAGCATCGTAGGTGACGTTGAACTGATGCAAGATCTGGGCGGCGATGTTGTCATCATCTCTAAGCAGCGACATCAAGAGGTGTTCCGTCCCTATCACGTCTGACTTGTACAGCTTTGCTTCCAGATACGTAATCTTCAACACCTTCTCAGCCTGTTTAGTGACCGGGATGTGCCCGATGGTCAGCGTTCCACCAGAAGATCGCACTGTATCCTCAACTGACTTCTTGAGTCTGTAAAGGTCGCAGCCGAGGTTCCTTAGAATCTTCACCGCAATCCCTTCTCCCTCGCGAATGATGCCGAGCAGCAGATGTTCAGTACCGATATAGTCATGTCCCAGCCGCAGCGCTTCTTCACGACTGAGACGGATAACGTCTTGAACGCGGTTCGAAAAATTACCTTCCATTGTCTATCGTGGTTACCTCATAGCTGTCGTATTGACGAGACCAGTCTACTCTCATCGTTGCTAAATAGTCGGTGTCAGCAGTCTTGCCATAAGGACATCACACTATCATGCAGAAATGATCTCAAGTGGCTCACAACGGTGTAACGTCTTCAATCGAATATAACCAAAATCAGTCCAAGAGTCAAGTCCTTTCAAAGGTCGCAAGCCGAGTCCAATTTGCCTGCGCTAATGTTGCCTTGTCTTCCAAGGCACGGGTTCACCGATTCTTTGCTGGAAGCGCAGAAAAGCCTTGACTTTTTGCCAGAAATGGCATATATTTATGTAGGCTTAAATAACAAGCTCAGACTCCTCGGTAGCTCAATGGTAGAGCAACCGGCTGTTAGCAGTGCATGAATGGTCAGTAGGAGCTTCATGCACAAAGGCAGCTTTCCCGAGTAATCGGGACTGAAAAATCGGGTGAATTCAGGGAACCCTAAATGGCTTCTGTGGTGCCACATGGCAACCCTGAGCGAAGCCTATCGAAAAGGGATAAGAGTAGATAGGAACGTGCAGAGACTAGAGGATGAGGACCTTTGCCAATAAGCCTCAGAAGCGCCCGATCCCGTCCGTGGCGGGAGTGAGATAGTCCAGTCTTCTGCGAAAGCAGTAGGAGAAACTGTAACCGGTTGGTTGCTGGTTCGAGTCCGGCCCGAGGAGCCAACATAAACGAAGATGCGAAAAATCGGGTCTTTCTGATTACGGGGAGATGCGTTTTCGCATTTTTTGTTTTCAGATGAGGGAGCCATATTCACAAAGAATATGAAAAGACTTGAAGAAATAAAGAGGATTCTAACGGAGCACAAGGAAGAACTGAGTGGAAGGTTTAGGGTTAAAGAGATCGGAGTTTTTGGTTCGTACGTGTGGAACAAACAAAACAAGAAAAGTGATGTGGATATACTTGTAGAGTTTGCTGAACCTATCGGGTTATTCGAATTTATGGACCTTGAAGAATATCTCACTAAGCTTCTAGGGAAAAAAGTTGACCTAGTCTCAAGAAAGGCTCTCAAACCCTACATAGGACAGTACATTCTAAAAGAGGTAATCTACATATGAAAAAGCGAGATTACCGTGACTATCTACATGACTTACTTGATTCTATGAAAGACATAGAAGATTTTGTCGGAAATATGACCTATGAAGACTTTATTGAGGATAAGAAGACAATCAATGCTGTTGTAAGGAGTATTGAAATCATTGGAGAGGCAACAAAGAATCTGCCGACATCATTCAGAAACGAATATTCTTCTGTGCCCTGGAGGAAAATGGCCGGGATGAGAGACAGACTAGCACACGAATATTTTGATATTGACATGGAAATTCTTTGGCAGGTTATAAAGAAGGATATTGTCTCTCTTGAACCTAAGATTCGACAAATTCTTGAACGAATTTCATAACATGCTCGAGAACGACAATCATTCAGGAAAGGACATGCGCTAGGAAGAAGATAGTCTGATGAGATAGTTCAGGTCTCTGCGAAAGTGTCGGGAAAAACTGTAACCGGTTGGTTGCTGGTTCGAGTCCGGCCCGAGGAGCCGAGTTGATATCTGAGAGCGTATCTCAGATTCAAGAGAAGAAAGCCCTATATGGGCCCGTGCCCATATAGGGCTTTTCTTATGCTTGCGGGGGAGAGAACAGCCTTGCGGAGAACGAGGCCTAGAAGTTTCTTTTGCTTGTGAGATGGGATGTGGCAGAAGACATCGAGATTGTAAGACGATGTTCCAAAGGCAGCTCTATGTTTAGACTTGCCAGATCTGCGCGTTGCTGGCCTAGCAGATCGCTTCACTTCAAGATGACGATGAGTCTCTTTCAAGCCATCAACGCAGATTTTGCACAGGGATATCTCCTTACGTCGGTTCTGTCGTGTCTATCTTGACTCTGTCCCTGAATGATACCGCACTGACTCGGTGGTCACGGCCGATCTCCGAGGAGACGCCCACGAAACTTCACGAGCACCATGTAAGGAGCAAACCATATACTGACTGTAGAAGATCAAGAGAGTATCGAAACGGAAAATGTCCACTTGAGCCTTGCAGTGTTAAGCTAATCACTCGCGACTGGACAAAGGACTCATCATGTTGCCACTGGAAAATCAGCCGAACAGTGGTACGCTTTCGTGCTTTCTCACTTGATATATTGCAGGATTTTTCGTATCATCACATGCAGTGTGCCTGTCCAGTCAGTCTTGCGGGCACGGATGTGTTTCTGTCCTTCCGTTGCAGGTCCTTTGTCGTGCAGTTCTCTTTGTTGCCTATGTCCTGTCGTGCAACCTCGAAGGCAGTTCGGACAAGTTCATCGCCGGGGAGTTCTCTCTTTGGGGAATCTCGACGGTTGATCTCCACTTCAGAGAATTTTGAAACATAACTTGGCTTTCTCCTCTGAATTGTAATGCTTCTGACAACGCTACACTCTTCTCCCCGCATGCAAGATCATCCGCACCGCCGGTTTAATCCACTGACTGGTGAGTGGATATTGGTATCACCACGAAGAACAAGAAGGCCGTGGCAAGGAGAAATTGAGCCAGCGCAGCTCGAGCACCGCCTGACCTACGATCCAAAATGCTACCTGTGTCCCGGAAATCAACGCGCAAGTGGAATGCGTAATCCAACGTACACGGATGTGTTTGCCTTCGACAATGACTTCGCAGCGCTGGCGCCCAATATCGAAATCATTCCGGGAATTGATCATCCACTCATAAAGAATGTTTCCGTCCAGGGGATCTGCCGCGTTCTATGCTTCTCACCGCAGCATGATTTGACGTTGCCTCTGATGGCAACAGGGGAAATCCGAAAGGTTGTGGATTTGTGGGCAAAAGAGATATTAGAACTGGGAGCGAGATATCGGTGGGTGCAAGTTTTTGAGAACAAGGGGGAGATCATGGGATGTTCGAATCCACATCCGCATGGGCAAATTTGGGCGGGCACTTCGCTCCCGAACGAACCATCAAAAGAAGATGATCATCAGCGTTCATACACCAACGAGTTCAACTCCATTCTTCTTCTTGATTATCTCGAATTTGAAATCGAGCAGCGCACGCGAGCTATCGTTGAGAATGATCACTGGGTTGCGGTGGTTCCCTTCTGGGCAGTGTGGCCATTTGAAACGATCTTACTCCCTCGCCGCCACGTTCTTCGTTTGCCTGATCTGACAGAGCATGAACGCGACGCACTTGCTGAAATCCTCAAGCGATTGCTGACGCGGTATGACAATCTCTTTAACACCTCATTCCCATACACGATGGGTTGGCATGGAGCCCCTCACGGTCCGGAAGGATTCCCGCACTGGCAATTGCACGCCCATTTCTACCCACCGCTACTTCGCTCAGCAACTGTCAAGAAGTTCATGGTGGGATATGAAATGCTTTCTGAGCCGCAGCGAGACATCACTCCCGAGCAAGCTGCCGAGCAACTTCAGTCGGTATCGGATATCCACTACACGGTGAAGGAGGAGAAATCAAAGAAGTCCCGATTGTGACAAAATTGGAAATCAGCGACAGCTACACATAGCATAGCGATGGCAGTCTGGTCCGCACAACCGTCGAAATTGGAAAAGGTCTGATGATTAGTCAACTTGTGTTAAGCGATCATCAATTTGGCTCATTCTGCAATTCTCAGCCGAGACTGCGCTAGCATCAAGAAAGATCCGTGATTGATCCGTTTGTTGGCGCGTGGAAGCGCTTCGATCTACTACTCCGTTCCAACCGAAGTTCTCACCACAATTCGGGGGTGTCATCCGACCTAATCGCTGACTGAATTACTGTTGCCACCAAGGCGATCTCAACTCATGGCAAGCGATGAAGACCAAGGCAAAGAATGTCCCGAGGAAAAGAGTGAGCACGTATGTTGCAGAGTTGCCACTGTTCTGCGACCACTCATGTAGGTACGCATCATTCGCACCTAACGATTCCACCGGAGCCTGTCGGCGTGAATCGGCTGTGTGGTGCACGTTACTGAAGCGCTTGAACAACAAGAATTCATATTGCGCCGCAAGGAAAGCAAGAAAGTGAAGTCTTCTATTGCTGGATTTGCCATGCCAGCAAAGGATGCGACGACCATTCACATCACATTCGCGGAAAAAGGTGACCAGCGCGTCGCGACAGATTACAAAGATCCAATCCCTATCGTTCATCCGAATCGAACAAGTGAGTCCCCGTATCCTGGGGCACTCGACTCTGAAGGCACGCCATATTATGGACACGGGCAATAGTCATTCGTTGTTCAGAGAATACAGGTCACAGAATGACCAGGACGATATAGACTCGGCGGCATCGGTCTCCATGCTGATTTGATAACAAAGGAGGAAGGCCTATGATATCACGACGCGATTTCCTGAAAACAGCCACGCTGGCAGGCGGTGCAGTGGTGCTCAATATCCACAAAGTGCGGGGTAGGTCTCTCTGGACGGATTATTTTGGGCTGAATGAGTTTATTGAGAATCATCCCGATGCTGTCTTTATCCTGCGGACAACCGTTGATGTCAAAACCGATGCCGAGGGGATCAAGGCCGCCGGGTATCAGCTTGGCAAAACGCTGTTTGTCTTGAAGCCGAGTCCTACCAATGGCTACGCGATTACGACGAACGCGGCAATAAAACCAAACATTACATCCTGGTCTTGGGACGTACAACCCATCGAACAAACAATGGGAATACAAACCGACCCCTACTTCGTCGAAGGGATAATTAATAGTCTTCAAGATCTCTCAGTTGATGTTGGAAATATACACATCTGTGATGGGAACTACTTTGGTAATCAAGCAAAAGATGGGAAATGGTATAGCGATTTAGCGCAACGCACTGGTGTGAAACTGGAAGACCTTAGTGCTGGTGTGTGGAAGATAAGTGCGAGCGATATTGTGTGGATTGATGTCCCGAACGGTGTCTGGTTCAATAGAATTCCTTACCTGTGGCCAGTCAATTCTCCCGGTTCATGTTTTATTAACATTGCGAAATTCAAATCGCATTCAATGGGGATGACGCTCTGTTCGAAGAACCAGCAGGGGACAATCGCAAGGCCATATATAGCCCATTGCACAACGTGGGGTAGTAATATGGGCGACAATGGCGTTGGATTCGTGGATCAAAGCCATATCGTACCGAATGCGTTTGCGACAATTAAAGCAAACTACGATCGCCACAAGGCGGCAGGGATTCCACGTTGGGATCTACCTGGTGCAGGTTCTGGTGGACTTTGGCAAGAGACATGGGCATCACGTTGTCTGGATAATAATTCTGTCGCTCATGCTTCAATTAACATCATCGAAGGAGTGTATGGTCGCGAAGGTCCGTTCGTTTCCGGTCCCCCAGACAATAATGGATACGGCAAAGATATCATGACAAATGTCGTGATCTTCGGAAAGAATGCACTCCACGTGGATATTATCGGCACGTATCTCGCTGGACACGAACCGGGCAATTTTGGTCTTTTCCATATGGCACTCGAGCGTGGTCTGTCAAAGTATCTCAATCCGCGGGATATTCCGCTGTACGAATGGAAACTCGACGGAACGGCAACAGTGACTCCTCTGGATAGTTTCCTACGGACTCCTACCAGAACATTATATCTGCAGAAAGCGGGAGAAGCACAATATCACCTGGTGAATGAGCCGTACGACTACTCAGGAACGAGTATTGTTTCCACGACGAAGCCCGACATGCCTGACGCATTTGCCATAACTCAGAACTTCCCGAATCCGTTCAATCCGTCCACATCAATTCAGTTCTATATCCCGAAATCTGGGAACGTGCAGCTTGAGATATTCGACATTCGTGGAGACGTGGTTGATGTTCTGGTCAACGCCTATATGCTTGCGGGTGATCATGTCAAAGTATGGAACTCCAACCGCAGAGCGTCGGGAACGTATTTCTATCGGCTCTCTTTCGGGGGAATGAGCAAAACGAAGTCAATGATGCTGCTAAAATGAGTCCGTGTGAATAATGTTGCAGCCCCTATACTGCGGGATAGAAAGGCGAGTAAGTCAGGAACGGTAGCACTGTAAAGATCTCATCCGTCTCATCAATCTCAACAGCGTGTTGGCAACGCAAGTGTGAGGTAGCAAACCGGCTGGGGGGAACCAGTTAGCCGATGATCCGGTTCATAATGCCATCAACGGCATGACTTCACGATTGTGTTCTCACGGATTCATCAATTGAGAGCGCGGCACGCATTCCTTCTACGACTGCCCGAACTGCCGTACCGCCACCATTCGTAATGTCTCCACCCGCAAAGACATCTGCAATGGATGTTCTGAAACTATCATCTACCTTTATCAGATCATCGCCGTTCATCACTATATTGCCAATTGCGTTTCTCGTCTCATCATCTATCTTCTGCCCAATGGCTTCTATGACGTGATCTACCGGAAGGATGTATTCGCTTCCACGAAGAATTTGCGGTCGTCTGCGCCCACTCTCATCTGGCTCTCCAAGAACTGTCCGCGCAATTCTCAATCCTATGAGTTCACCTCCCTCTTCAACATAGTCAATCGGCTGGCTCAGTACAAGAAAGTGCACTCCCTTTTCCAACGCCTCATCGCATCTGCTCTTCCATGCAGGCATCTCTTCAAAGGACCTTCGATAGACAACGTAGACATCCTGAGCACCATGTTCTTTTGCCACAACGGCGGCATCCATTGCCGTGTTTCCCCCTCCTAAGACGGCAACCTTGGTCCCGACTGTGACATTGGATCTCGATTTCATCCGCCTCAGAAAGGAGAGTGCGTCCTCGACTCCCGCAGGGCAACATGAAGCTCCCGGCAAGCCCACCGACGCCGAAAGTCCGAAACCGAGAAACACGGCGTCATGTCTAGCCCTTATGGATGCAAGGCTGTTGCTTTTGCTGAGCGGAGAGTTTAGGTGTATGGTAAGTCGCCCTTTCCTCTCGGCTTCTGCGAGAAGATCCTTAATCTCAGTGACTACGGTTTCAGAGTCTATTCTCTCAAGAGGAATAATGCGGGAAGGCACTCCCCCAAGAGAGGAATCCTTTTCCAGGATTTCCACTGAATGACCGAGTTGTAGCAATCTTGCGGCGCATGCGATTCCAGCAGGACCTGCCCCGATGACGGCAATCTTCTTGCCGGATGGTTTCTCTGGAACCTTCACGCCTGCAATTCGTAACTCACGCGCTTCTCTCGCAATCGCATATTGAATATCCGCAATTGACACAGGTCTGCTGTTGATCTTGTTCTCTAAACACGCGCCCTGACACTGAACTTCCACAGGACAGATCAGCGAGCACATCTCAGGGAAAAGGTTGTTCGTCAGAAGGATGCTATACGCCTTCTCGACATTTCCCTCAGCATAAGCTTTGATGAAGCCAGGAATATCTAGACCGGCAGGACAAGTGGTCTGACACATAGGTGAGTCGCACTCCCTGCAACGTTCAGCTTCCTGTTTCAAAACATTAGGCGCTCTTCTTCTGCTCTTCCGATATTCCGGACCATAGACTTCGTTGTCGCGGACAACGCATCCGCTTGATCCACCATCCCTCATTATCTGTGTGCAGCAAGAGCAGGTGACACAGACCTTGTGCGAATCTAGTTCGCCTTTCTCTAATAGGTCTTTCACCGCATCGGGATACGCAAATGCCCCTCTGCCCTGACCAATAAGAGTAGCCTTGCCTGTCTTGACCATCGCTGCTCCAACATTGGGGAAGAAATGCCGAAGCCAAGAATAACCAGTACCTACGACTGGAAGTTGTGGAAATTCTTGTTGTAGCTCGCCCGTGATTCTAAGCAAACGTGCGATGCCAACTAGGGGATGTTCCGCTGGCAGCTCTCCTCCTGCTGTTGGAAAATCAAAAGGTCTGCCGAAATGTGGATAGTGATATGGATTACCCACTGAGACATTGAGGATTGGACAGCCGATTGCGACAAGCTCTTGGATCAACATCTTAGGCTCAGTCAAATCTTCTATCGTGTAATCGTTCTTATCTACTCCGAAACCATACGGGTAGGGAATAGCATCGTATGCGTTGAGTCGAGTGGTAACAAGTAGCCGTGGCAGTTCATTCCTGATTCTTCTAGCGGTCTCAAGAAGAAAGCGAGCCCTGTTCTCAAACGAACTTCCATACTTACTATGCTCACGGGTGAAAGATGCAAGCAATTCGGACACGAGATACCGGTGACAAGCCTTTATGTCCACACCGTCAAATCCAGCTCTAGCAGCGAGCGCTGCTGCAACAACATAAGTCTCTTGTAGATTATCCAGCTCTTCATCCGTGATCAACGGATAGTCTTTCGGCAGTCCAAGCATCGAGTCAACCCCTTCACTATGATGGGCAATGACAGGTAGAGGTTTTCCAACCGGTTTGGAATAGCGACCAGAATGCGCAAGCTGTAGGATAAGCAGCAGATCATGATTGTTGCCAAAGGTTTCTTGACCAGCTTTGCGAGTCTCTTCCACCAGACGTTTGAAAGTATCAACAGTCCTCTCTGAGATCATGAGCTGCCGAGAATTCGAGCGACCCTCGGCAATTACTGCTGTTGCCTCAAACCAGATAAGTCCGCTTCCACCTGCTGCATATCGTCGGTAGCGACGAAACGCAAGTTTACCAGGGGCTCCTACTGCATCAGAATCAAATCCCTCCATTGGCTGAACAACAAATCTGTTCGGCAGCACCTTGCCCGCGACCTGAATCCTGTCGAAGAGAATTGAGATGTCGTCCGAGAAACCAAGATCTGCACCGAGTTCACTTGCTTTGTTCAGCAACGCTTCCTTATCCTTGAATCTAAATCTCTGATGTTGTGACATGCTATTCCCATTCTTGTATATGTAGAAGCCTGTCCGAAGCCTTCGGAGAAAACGGGGAAACCGCTGGAAAGGTTCTCCAGCCAGTCTTAGATGTTTTTCATCAGCCCATGTCGCAACTTGAGCGCTGACAAGAAACACGGGTAAGAGGCAAACCGCTTCAGCGGTTTCCTTCAGAGAGTGGGCAACTCCTTGGAGCTTGTCGGGAAGGGAACCAACACTGATATACCTCAATGTAAGGCTGTCCGAAAAGTCCCCGCAATGTCATTCTGAGTCCCGCCGTTTTCGCGGGAGGAAGAATCTGTTTCGAAAACTAGGATTCTTCGGTCGCGGAGCTTATCCTGAACTAAGTGAGGGGCTCCTTCAGAATGACAAACCGTTTCTCTCCAGATATCCTCACGGTATCCTATTTGCCGAGAAAAGTCTTTCAGAATCTATTCAACACCCCACGAGTTGCGCGGGACGTTTCTGCGCCTCACCTCTTTGGTCCGGCTTTGACGATCTCAGCTGGACAATCAGCCTCATACTTCTTGAAGTTGTTGATGAAACGAGCCGCCAGCTGCCGATATTTCTGCATGTATCCATCTTTGCTGGGCCAGGACTCGGCAGGATTCAGGACCTGAAATGGCACACCGTCGCAGCGCGTAGGTACGTCGAAACCGAAGATCGGATCTGCAACGTACTCGACACCCAACAGGTTTCCTGTAAGCGCCGCATTCAGTAGTGCGCGTGTGTACCCGATGCTTATGCGCTTACCGATCCCGTAGGGACCGCCGATCCATCCCGTATTGACGAGCCAACAATTAACCCCATACCTCGTGATCTTTCGTTTCAGCAGATCAGCATAGAAGTAGGGATGATGTACCATGAAAGGAGCGCCGAAGCAAGTGCTGAACGTTATTTCAGGTTCTTTTCCAAGCCCGACCTCTGTTCCAGCGATTTTTGACGTATAGCCGGAAATGAATTGGTAGAGCGCCTGGTCAGGCGTTAGCCTTGCGATGGGAGGCATCACGCCGGAAGCATCACATGTTAGCAAAATGATGTTCTTTGGATGGCCCCCCAGTTTCTCTGGCACCGCGTTGTCAATATAATCCAGTGGATATGATGCACGCGTGTTTTCGGTGATAGACTCATCATCAAGGTCAATGAACCGCGTCACAGGATCGTAAATAACGTTTTCGAGAATTGTCCCGAACTTGCGCGTGCAAGCATAGATCTGAGGTTCTGCTGCTGGTGACAACTGTATGACCTTGGCGTAGCAGCCTCCTTCAAAGTTGAAGATGCCATTATCGCTCCATCCGTGCTCATCGTCTCCAATTAGCCTTCGCTGCGGATCTGCTGATAGCGTGGTCTTACCCGTCCCAGAGAGTCCAAAGAACACCGCCGCATCACTGTTGTCCTTAGCGATGTTCGCTGAACAGTGCATCGAGAGAACACCCTGTAGCGGAAGAAGATAATTGAGAATGGTGAAAATTGATTTCTTGATTTCTCCAGCATACGCCGTATTACCGATGATGCACAACCTTTGTGCGAAATTGAGGACGATGAACGTATTCGATGCTGTACCATCAATCTGCTGTATACCTTTGAAGGAGGGAACGCACAAGACAGTGAAATCGGGGACGTGTCTTCGATATTCTTCATTCGTATTCGGCAAGATGAACATATTGCGGGCAAACAGGTCGTGCCATGCATGTTCAGCAATGATGCGTATTGGTATCCGGTATTCTGGATCGGCGCCGGCATAGCAATCCTGCACGAAAAGATCTCTCCCCTGCAGAAAACCCTGCAAGCGGTTTAACAAGTCGTTGAACTTGTCAGGACCGAAGGGCCTGTTGTATTCTCCCCACCAAACCTGATCTTCGGTTGTGCCTTCTTTCACTATGAACTTGTCGCTGGCTGATCGGGCTGTGTGTTTTCCCGTGTTAACAACGATCGGACCAAGGTGAGTGATCCTTGCCTCTCGTCTGAAAGTAATTTCCTCATAAAGAGATGGTGTTGGCAGATTCCAATATACCGCATGCAGGTTGGTCAGCCCATGGTTCTCTAGCCCATAGTCGCTTTTCAATGCCTGGGCTTCGTTTTGAGCCGGCGATCTTACATCCAAGATATTGTTCATAGCCAATCCCTCACAAGTTTCCTGTTACCAATGTAGATTTCATTTGGTGAGTCGGGATCCAGCGCCCACTTCATTCGCGTGATGCCTTCAGTGATGTCCTTCACCGTGCCAGCATAACTAAGGCGCAAATGCCCCTCCATACCGAACTCCCTGCCTGGAACGGTGACGACCAATGCTTTCTTCAGCAGAAACCTGCTAAGCTCGACGGAAGACTGGTTGTATGCATGAAAATCGGGAAAGCAATAGTATGTACCGTCGGGTTTAGTTATTTTCACGCTCTCAAAGGAATGCAGTTCCTGCATCATCACATTACGATTGTTCTCAAGAGTGAGCCGTAGGCTTTCCACTGCACTTTGAAGGCCGGTCAGCGCACCCTCCGCTGCAGCCTGCAAGATGATCGAAGTACAGGAAACCGTCTGTGCCTGGACATTCGTCATGATTTCTACAATCGGCTTGCTGGTTATGATCCAGCCAATTCTAAACCCAGTCATCCCATACAATTTTGAAACGCCATTAATGGCAATCACCTTCGTTGATTCAATGTCTTTCTTTGTGAACTTGTAGCATGATATCGGAGTCTTTCCGTCGAAGACGAGTTTGTGATATATATCGTCCATGATAAGAAAGATGCCTTTTCTCTCACAGAACTCAACAATCTCAGCAATAAAGCTCTCCGAGAACATGATGCCCGACGGATTGTTGGGACTGTTGACTATGATCGCTTTCGTGTAGGAGCTTACAGCAGCTTCAATATCTTTCATACGAGGATGAAAACTACCATCTTCCGGAGTGACGATCACCGGTACGCCGTAGACCATCTTGATCATTTCAGGATAACTGACCCAATAGGGAGCCAACACTATCACTTTGTCCTGCGGATTAATAATGGTGAACAGCAAATTATAGAGCGTCTGTTTCGCTCCTGCAGAAACCATGACGTTCTCGGGACCCACAACCTTATCGTAGTTTTCTTCCGTATATTTGATGATAGCCTTCTTCAGCGATGGAATTCCATCTGTTGGCGTGTACTTGACATCGCCAGTATTTAGTTTCGCTGCGGAGCTTAGGATTGCGTTAATGGGAGCTCTGTTCTTCGGCTCTCCGGCTCCTAAGTGAATCACTGCTTCGCCCTTTTCTCTCAGAAGCCTCGCTTCCTCGTTAAGCTTCAAGGTGGGCGATTCAGCTATTTGCCTCGCAAGCTGACTTAAGCTCATTATTGATTAACCTCCTAATCTTGTGCTCAAATGCGAATTCCGATTCTTCAAATTCACGCTCATCGCCGCTTTTCAAAGGTAATGACCGATGGTTCAGTTTACGTGAGGCTTCGTCGCGTTCACTCTATTGAAGGACGATCTCACACTTAAATATAGTTTTTTTTAATTCAGAAGCAAGCCGTTTTTGACAGAATTCAGAGATTGGGCAACTGGTAGATCTGCCTATGCCGACTTCAGAACCTGGCAACATGCTGGATCAGCTCAATGTGGTTCCCAGGCAAGGCGTCAAGAAGAGGTGGGGACTACCAAGGCGTGGTGGACAGAGGTATTCGTTAGCTGAGGTACTTCCTCAGATATTTCAACACGATTGAGAAATCCTTCGGTAGTGGTGCTTCCACAGAAATGCGTTGCTGTGTCCTGAAGTGAACAAACTCCAGTCGAGCGGCGTGCAGCGTCAAGCGATTCATCAGAGGTTTTTCACCCGAGTCTGTATGTTTGAATTTCGGTTTGATGTCAGAAAGAAAGATCTCTTTCTGCTTTCCGTAGAACGTATCAATAGCAAGAGGATGTCCAATTGCTTTAAGATGCACGCGGATTTGATGAGTCCTACCAGTGAGTGGCTGAAGCTCCAGAAACGTAAATTGATTGAATCGTTCCAGAACGTGATACTCTGTCGCCGATGGTTTCCCACGCTGCTTGTCAACTCTCATCAGGTTTGCCTCAGAACGATGTGCAGCGATGGGTAAGTCAATTCTGCCGGAATCATTCAGCAGATTCCCTTGCACAAGAGCAACGTATGCTTTACGAACTTGGTGGTGTTCAAACTGTTGGCTGAGCTCTCGATGCGCGTCGGCATTCTTCGCACAGATGACGACACCGCTTGTCTCCTTGTCAAGCCGATGAACAACAAATATCTCGCTGTATTGCTTTTTCAACGTATCAGACAGATTCGGTGCGAATCTGTTGAAGCGATCTGGAACGACGAGCAGACCGGCGGGCTTATTGATACCTATGAAGTCACCATCTTCATAAAGTATGATGAGTCTATCTGGGGCGGTCATGATAATGCGATGTGAGAGGGAACATCATCGTGTTGTGGACAAATGATACGACAAATGAGGAACAAAAGCAATAGAGCAGGAGAAACCGGCAGAAGACGCGTTCAGTGTATCACCGTAAGAATCGCTACCAGCAGTTTGCCAACGGTAAGAGTAATTTCACACGGCACAAACAGAAAAGCCGATTCATCCCCCTTGAGAATCGGCTTTGTTGTCCTCTCACACTCGAAGGCTATCTCCCTGATACCTCACGAATGAGGACAACTGCACACTAACTTAGCTTGATTGTCATGCCAACATCTTTGCGCCTCGATTCCCGCGCGTTCTGCACTGAATCCACATGCCGCATTTGGATGCCAGATAACTCTTACGAGCGCAGCCGCGTACATTCAACCAATCCAAGGTAGGCTGAGTCTCTCATGAGTAGGCATTGATTGCCGCTGACTTTGTGTTACGTTGCCACGGAAGGATAAAGTTTGGCACCTACTATCACAAGAGCTGCTGTCGCCAAAATCAAGACGGTGAGATCGAAAGAGATTCCATAAGTGCTGGTTCCACCGGCCAGCATCAGCGCCCTGAGTGCATCAACTTCGTACGTTAGCGGATTAACATGTGCAATTACCTTCAGCCACTGCGGCATGATCGCTATAGGATAAATCGCGTTACTGGCGAAGAACAACGGCATCGTCAACACTTGCCCGATTCCCATAAAACGCTCTCTTGTCTTGACAATGCACGCTATGATGAGAGAGAATGTGGAAAAAAGTCCCGCACTGATGATTACCACAAAGAGAATTCCGATCAAAGAGGCCACTGACCAATCGATCTTCACGCCAAGAAGCAGGGCAAGGAGGTAGATGATGACAGCCTGCGATAACGCGCGCACGCCTGCAGAAAGCGCTTTACCTAAGACCAGTGCTGAACGCGGCACAGGGCTCGCTAAGAATTTGTGGACAATTCCGAGGTCGCGTTCCCAGATAATTGCGATGCCGTAGAATATGGCGACGAAAAGAACACTCTGAGCCAAAATGCCGGGAGCCATGAAGTCAATGTAACTAATTGATCCTGTCGGTATTGCGCGAACCTGGGTAAACACCTCTCCGAAAACCAACATCCAAAGCGCCGGCTGCAGGGCACGTGTGAATAACTCCGTCGGGTCATGCCGAAGCTTGCGCACCTCCAACTCAGCAATCACAATAGTCTTGTTGATGAAATTAGCTGCAGCCGCGATTGGGTTTAGACGACTTGGGATACGACGGCTATCCCAATCGGCGCGCAGTACGCCTTGTTCTTGAGACATCGCGGTAGCTTTCTCCTGATTCTTTTAATGTATCACCGACGTAATATTCGAACACTTTGTCAAGGGTTGCCCCCTCTTGACCTAGAGACGCCTTCAGGTCCGAAGGCGAACCGATTGCCACAACCTTACCTTTGTCCATGATCGCTACTCTACTGCACAAGGCGTCCGCTTCTTCCATATAATGGGTCGTCATGACGATGGTTGTCCCCTGCTTGGCAAGAAGCTCTACATGCTTCCAGACCGCCTCACGCGCAACCGGATCAAGCCCAACAGTAGGTTCGTCAAGGAACAACACGAGCGGACTGTGAAGCACCGCCTGCGCAATTTCGAGACGTCTGATCATGCCGCCGGAGTAATTGCGAACCAGTTTATCGGCTGAAGCTGACAATCCCATGAAATGAAGTGCCTCGCGAATCCGTTCTTCTCTTGTTGAGTTTGGAATGTCATACAGCTTAGCAAAGATCAATAAGTTTTCGTATCCTGTCAAACTTCCATCCGCAGAGAGCATTTGGGGGACATATCCAATAATCCTGCGCACGTCTGCCGGGCGACGTGTGATGTCGAAGCCAGCTACCAGAGCGGTGCCAGAAGTGGGCGGCAAGAGCGTAGTCAACATCTTGATGGTGGTCGTCTTCCCGGCGCCATTCGGACCCACTACGCCAAATACCTCCTTTGCCTCAACTGCAATCGTCACCCCATCCACCGCTGTCAACGATCCAAATCGGCGAGTGAGGGATTTCGTTTCTAGAATAATCTCTTCCACTAATCTTTTTCCACTGTGAATCGCTATTTGTTAGAAGTAGGACTCCTGCAATTTCCTGACCGCTCAAGCATTCCGTCAACGCCTGACTACATTAAATACAAAGTCCCGGGCAAGTCGGGACCTTGAATTCTCATCACTCATATCTCAGAGCTTCAATCGGATTCAACAGCGCGGCTTTTCGAGCTGGATAGTAACCGAAAAAGATGCCAACAGCACCTGAGAATGCAAACGCCAATATGATAGCATTAGGTGAAATGAAGATGGGCCAGTTTTGCCAACTCGAAATCACCCTTGAGCTGATAACACCAAGCAGCACGCCAATAATGCCTCCGGAAATGCTCATCACAACCGCCTCAATCAGGAACTGAAAGAGAACATCTCGACTGCGCGCACCGACTGACATTCTGATGCCAATTTCCCTTGTCCGTTCCGTCACCGATACAAGCATAATATTCATAATTCCAATGCCGCCAACGATGAGGGAGATTGAAGCAATGCTCGCCAAGAGAACAGTCAGTGTCTTCGATGTTGTCTCTGCTGCCGCAGCGATATCCGTCTGGTTGCGAACCGTAAAGTCGTTATCCTGCCACTGCATAAGACGATGCCTTGATCGCAGCACATCAGTGATCTCCTTCTGTGCTTCATCCATTCCGGCTTTGCTGACAGCGGAAGCAAGGACGGTGTTAGCCCAGTGCGCTCCCATCAGCTTCTTCTCCACGGTTGAAAATGGAGCAATGATAATATCATCCTGATCTTGACCCATCGCACTTTGTCCCTTCCGGTCCAATACACCAATCACCTTAAATGGCATATTTCGGATGCGCATCGTTTTGCCAACGGGATCAGTATCTCCGAACAAATTGTCAACAAGCGTTTGACCAATCAGGCATACCTTTGTAGCAGCACGTAGGTCGGTTTCGCCAAAAACACTTCCTGCGCTAACCTTCCAGTCTCGTATCTGGAGATATTCAGGATATACTCCCCAGACACTTGTTCCCCAATTCGTGTTGCCGTAGACGATGCGCCCACCCGTTCGGGCAGAGGGCGTTACGTATGCCAACGCAGGACATTGGTCTTTCAATGCTTTGGCATCATCTTCGGTCAGGGTAATCATCGTCCCCGCATCCATCCTCACTCCGGATTGCTGGGCTGCACCCGGATAAATAACCAGAACATTCGTACCGAGACTTTGGATTTGTGACTCTACAACGAAACGTGCACCCTGACCAATTGCCAACATCGCAATAACCGCTCCCACCCCTATGATGATGCCAAGCATGGTCAGAATTGAGCGCAGCTTATTGCGGTTCAATGCTCGATAGGAAACCTTCAACGTGTTGATGATGCTCATAACACCTCCGACTGCATTCGTGGATCGGCTACACTGTCTGTGACTGTTTCTTCTTCAATATCTGAGATAACTGGCATCGTCTGCAAAACCTCACTCGCATTCAACCGGTTCTTGACCTCGAGATCCAGGCTGACCTTTCCATCTTTGAAGACGATGTTCCGTTTAGCATATTGTGCGATATCTCGTTCATGTGTCACGAGAACGACTGTAATGTCTTGTTCGTTCAATTTCTGGAAGATTTCCATCACCTCAACACTAGTGCGGCTATCGAGATTTCCCGTTGGCTCATCTGCTAGGATCACAGACGGACCTGTGACCAACGCTCGTGCAATCGCAACCCTTTGCTGTTCGCCGCCAGAGAGTTGATTGGGATAGTGGTCGGCTCTCTCCCCAAGTCCAACTGATGTCAATGCCTCCATTGCACTTTCCCGTCTTTCTCGGTTGGAAATGCTGCGATAGAACAATGGAAGCTCCACATTCTCCAATGCCGTGGTGCGCGAGAGAAGGTTGAAGCCCTGAAACACAAAACCGATCTTCTCATTTCGAATCTTTGCCAACTGGTCGCGAGTTAATTGTCCGACACTGACGCTCTGGAGAAAATATTCGCCTTTCGTTGGCACGTCCAGGCATCCGATGAGGTTCATGAAGGTTGATTTTCCTGAACCCGAGGCACCCATGATTGCCACGAACTCGCCTGCACCGATGTCGAGGGTGATACCCCGTAAGGCGTGGACCTCAACATCGCCCATCCTATAAATCTTGACAAGATGCTGAACACAGATAAGGCATCCATTAGTTGAAATTTGTTCGTTCATAGCTAGAACCGCATCATTCGTTGAGGACCAGTTTGCTGTGGACCAAATGGACTTCCCGTTGTGGAGGTAGTCTTCCCACCACTTGCACCTATGACAATCTGCTGACCTTCCTGCAATCCATCAATCTCTGTAAAGTTGCCGTCGCTCAAACCCGTCGTGACCCGTAGGGCTTCGACTTTGTTATCCTTGCTTGGTACCCATACGCGTCCACGACCTCCCATCCCAAGGGATAATGGTGCAGTACTACTACCTTGGAAAAAATCTCCCGAGGAGTAGGTCACCTGTGCTTGTCTTGAAGAAGCATCTCCACCTCCTTGAGATGAGGTGCCACCTTGCTCACGCATTCGCTGAAAGCGATCCATCATTCGCTGCCGTTCCTCTGGAGAAGCGTTCTGCATTCTCTGCTGGAATTGTTCCATCATTCGCTGCCGTTCTTCCGGAGAGGCGTTCATGAATCGTTGCCTCCCTTCGGCACCCCCTTGTGTCTGCTGCTCTGCCACCTGCGGCTGTCTTTCCTGCCCTGCCTTGCTTATTTCCCCTCCTTCGCGGCGGCGTTGTCCTTGAGGTCCTTTTTGCTCCACCTTCTTTGATGAATCCACCTTTCCCTGTTGCCCCATCTGCCCCTGCGTCACTGCCACCTTGCTTGAATCGGTGGTTTCCCTTTTCACGATTAAATCGGCCGATGGCTGAAAGCGCAACGCAGTGCTGGGAACTCTGAGTACATTCTCTCTCTTCGCAACAAGTATCGTTACCGTTGCTGTCATCCCAGGCATCAATTTAAGTTCCGGATTGGGTACTTCGATAATCACGGTGTAGTTAATAACATTTTGAATCGTTACTGGTGCGAGTCTTATCTGTTTCACTTTCCCGGTGAAACGATCATCGGGATAGGCGTCAACCGTGAAGCTTACCTTTTGACCAAGCCGGATTTTTCCAACGTCTGCTTCATCAACGTTTGCCTGCACCTGCATTTTTCGCAGATCGTTCGCAATGCTAAAGAGCGTGGGAGTACTGAAGCTCGCTGCCACGGTTTGACCGATATCCACTTTCCGATCAATCACCACGCCACTGATGGGGGCTGTGATAGTAGAATAGCCCAAATTCAATCGGGTAGTGTTCAGCTGCGCTAATGCCTGCTTTTTCTGCGCCACGTTTGTCTCGTAAGCTGTCAGGGCGACGTCATAGTCGGCCTGTGATGCCAAGTTCTTGTCAAAGAGCGCCTTGGTACGATCCAGTGTGCGCTTTGAGTCATTCAGTCCAGCTATCACTTTATCTAAGTTTGCCTCAGCCTGCTGAACCTGCGCAGAGAGAACAGTCGTATCAATTGTGGCAAGCACTCGCCCTTTCTTCACAATTGAATTGAAATCAACGTATATCTTTGAGACGGTGCCTGAGACCTGAGTCCCAACTGCTACCGTCGTATCAGCGTAAACCGTTCCCGTGGCGGTAACGACGATAGAGATGTCCCCCCGCGATACCTTCTCAATTCGGAAAGTAACGTCGTTTGAACTGCTACTGGCAAAGATGTATGCCCCAACAGCACCAACGACAATTACTGCAATTACAATTATCAGAATTTTCTTTTTCATAATGATGCTCCTTTCTGGTTAAGTTATTTCACTGTTATCAAACAAATTCAATTGAAATTTCGTTCAAAAGCAAATCGAGCAGTGAACGGGTAGTATATCAAGGTTTTCGCAATTTCCATTTTCGGTCACTTACAGAAGGCGAATTTTAGCTGAAAATCATGCAAGAAACCAGACGCCACCTATTCAACCGACAGGGCAATCAACGTCACGTCATCTTCGAAATTTCCACCGCTGAATTTTCTCACGGCTTCCATGACTGACTTCTGCAACGCTACAGCACCAAGACCATGATTCTTTTTCAAAAGTTCGACTAAACTCTCCTCGTCAAATGTTTGTTTCTCGCCGTTCGTGGCCTCTATAACTCCATCAGTGAATAGCAGCACCTCGTCACCAGAGGCTAGTTCAAATTCACCTTGCTGATAACTGAAGTCTCTAAGTACTCCAAGTGGTGGTCCTGCTTGTGTAAGCATCTGGGTTGAGCCATCTCGACGCACGATAATCGCTGGATTGTGTCCCGCGCTTGAATATGTGAGCCTTTTGCTCTCAGTATCAAGCACCCCATAAAAGAGAGTTATGAACATGCCCGGGGTAACATTGCTTCCGATCAACTGATTCAACTGCCCACATAGTTCTGCAGGCGATAGCCAATTATTCAACGCGAATATCTTGACTGCAGCTTGCAGGTTCGACATCAATATCGCTGCCGGGATCCCATGACCTGCAACATCAGCTATACAAAACCCAACCTTCCTATCACCTAACGTCAGCACATCGAGATAGTCACCAGTGACCACACTCGAGGCATGCCATGAGACGGAAATCTCGTAGCCCGGGACATGGGGAATCTCTTTCGGGAGCAAGTCCCCCTGAATCTTTCTTGCTAGTCTATTCTCACGCTCTAATGACTTTTTCAACGCCGACAGAACAAAGGAAACGATCAAAAAGAAGCCCAATACAATCGTCGCATTCCAATACGGAATAGCAGGATGGGAATAAGAGGGCAGAGTGAAAAAATCAGCCAAGAACCACGTGCACGCACTAAGAACCGAGGTCACACTCCCAGCCCATCTACCCACTGACCAAGTAGTCAGTGCCACGGGAACCAAATAAAATATCGAGATCGAGAGCTCGGAACCTGTGAGGTAATCTTCTACTCCAACAACTGCGGTGAGCACGAATCCGAGAGTCAGCAAACACAGCTTTGATTGTTTCTCCAGAAGTCTCAGTACATTCATCATAGGTTCTTCTAACACATTCTGTTCAGAACTGAAAGGCACGAGTTTTCACGTACTTGCCACATTTAACTATTTGACAGTATCCAGATTTTCATTACGGTCCTGCCGGCCCCATTTATGGCTTCTGCGTTTCACTCGATGCAATTTCCACCTTCATCCACACTTTCAGCGGTTCTGACGTACCTTCCGTCGTCTGACGACCGCCCCGACCCATCCCGCCTCCCCTTCCACCCCTGCCGCCACGCATTCCGCCTCCCCCTCCGGGCATCCCACCGGGCGTTTCACCACCCCGGGGGATCATTTCTCGTTTCAATTCACCGGCTTCCAAGCCAATGCTCATGACCTTGCCAGTATCTGTTCCAACTGCATAAGGACGTTGAATCGCCGATTTCAACGGCATCCTCAACTCATATACCAACGCACCCGATGTATCACTAATTGCAATGCTAATGGCGTATGAATTGATAACTGGGATTCTGTTGCGGTCAGACTTCCCCGGACCTATTACTTCTATCTCGCCCAACATTTGGCGGAATTGCTCGAGTTGTTCCGGATTTCTCTCTACCTGTTCCGGATTTCTCTCTGCCGCCCGACCTTCACGCATCTGTCGAATATCTTGCATGCCAATAGGATAGCGAATCCCCAGTATTTGCTCCTCACTTGCAGTGGAGTCGAACCATACGGTGAACCCCAACCGCATGATCTGTTGTTGAATTCTCCGGTCATGCGCTTTGAGACAGAGATAGAGATACTCTCCATCATTCTGCACACCAATGGAAACGCCTTCCTTCTGCAAATAGAGCATCGAGCCTGCCCAATCGGAATCTGCTCCATCAATAGTCACCTCTGCTTGTCTCCACCGACTTCCGATTTCCAAGCCGCTGCCGCAGTTAATGGCAAGAGGCAACACACATAACACTGCAACAAGAAGACGTCTTCCGATCATTGATTGTCTCCACTTGCTTGTTTGAAGCATGCATTAGCCTACTGTTGGACATCTCCGCTATCAGGTAATCCGGCTTTTTTTCTCCACTGCTCTCTCTCCTGTCTTTCCTTCTCAATCATTTGGTCGTAACGTTGTTTTTGGTCGGCGGTCAACAACCGTCTGATTTCTTCGCGCACGGTGTCAATCTCGGCTTCAAACTGCTCGTTCATGGAATGGTGGATTCTGTTAAACCGCGGCCGTCTCTGCTCGAGGATTGTCTCAATTTCCTTCTGCTGTGCCTCAGTCAATTTCAACTCCCTTGCCAGATAGTTGGACATTTTCTCTCTCGGCCTCTCTCTCCTTGCTGAATCCCACGGGCGATGGCTCTGAAGGAAGGTGCGATCAAGATAGATGCCTCCGACAATGCCGAGCAGAAAACTTATGATAAGAAGGACCGGTGCAGCGATCTTGGCTTTCATTGTGGTATCCCGTAAAGTCAATACTGAAATGTTTCGGACATACTGCCGTTTTCTGCATCACCGCTTGCAACGTATTCGATTGTCTGCAGAGTGTGTATATCGTTTTGTTGATCCCAAAGTCTAACGATTATCGCCCCCACTGCCGTTGAAGGCAAGCTTGAGTATGTCCTCTCTCGATAACTCTGTTCCACCCGAGAGCACCGTCTGGCCTGTAGGGGATGACGCTTGACCGAAGTAGCTGTAGAATGACACCAACTCCTCCCTCTGCAGCAAAGAGCTGCCGATGAGAAGCAATACTAACAAAGCAAAACCAATAACAAAGCTTCTTGAGAAGCTCTCAACTTGGCTGTTCGCTTCCTCCGCCTGGATGCGTGCCATCAGCTTTGTCGAGAACCGTGGAGAGAGTGTGTAGGGCTCGCGTGCCTCAAACATAAGCTGCATCCTTCGGAGTTCCGACACGTCTTCAGAACAGCTGGCGCAGCTTGGCAGATGCTCATTCACTCTCTGGAGTTCCTCACTAGTCAACTCGCCACACACATAGCCATGCAGAAGCTGTCTCAGTTCATCATTGTGCATTATTCATTGCCCTCCAAATATGGTTTCAATCTCTTTCGAAGCTCTTCCCGTGCCCGGAAGATTCGTGACTTCACAGTACCGATGGGCAATTTCAAAATCTCACTGATTTTCTCCTGCGAAATACCCTCAACATCCCTCAGCACGACGACTATCCGATATTCCGGTTTCAGTTGATTGATAGCATTATCAATGACTTCGCCAAGCTCCTTTTGTTCAAGTATCGTGTGACCTTCTTCGGGGCAGTGGTGCATAGTCGTGAGTTCCCCTTCAGGAACTGTATCAAGTGAGAAGAACCGGCGCAGCTTCTTTGTTCGAATCTGATCAATGCAAAGGTTTACGGTCACACGATAGATCCATGCCGAGAAATTGCCATGAAGCGTCAAATGCTTGAGCAGAGCCATATACTTTGATGAACACTTCCTGCGTCAAATCTTCGACATCGCTAGTTCTGCCAAGCACCGAATGAACAATGTTTGCCACGTGCTGTTGATACCTGTACACCAAGGCTTCAAATGCTTTGACATCACCCTGCTGAAACCGCTTAATCAGTTCAGAGTCATTCTCCATGCACCTGGATTCGTTCTTGCCCATATAAGACGAAGCAACTAGAATAAAGTTCCCACTTATCTCGAGAATTTGGCAAAGCTTACACTGATCTGGTTCGATTTCTCTCAAAGAAAAAGCCATCCCTCTCCACAAGGATGGCCTATCTATCCAGATATACCCGGTTCCGCAGCAGAGGTATCAGCAAGGTTCATGTGTTGCTTCCACCCCCTTTTTGCACAATACTCTTGCATGCCCCGCGGTGCGGCGACAAGCCTTGGCGTCCGGCTCTAGGGTTCCTATTCTCTTACCATCTGCCGATATGATCTGCAAAGGCGACGGCTTGTCTATTGTTTCATGGCATTGACGAACCGAGTTAACCGTGACTTCTTGTTTGCAGCGTTGTTCCTGTGAATGATACCTTTTGCCGCGAGTTGATCAAGAAGTCCCACGATTTCTTTCAACTGTGCCTGTGCCTGTTCTCTGTTTTCTGCGTCACGCACTCGCTTGATCGCTGTCTTCATCATCGAGATATAATGCTGGTTGCGTTGTCTCCGCTTCTCACTGGTTCTTGCCCGCTTGAGTGCTGATTGGTGTTGTGCCATGTATTACCCTATACGATGACCGAAACGATGATTGCATTCTACGTAAATGTACGAAGAAAATTGGAGAATGTCAATTCACCGCGATTGGATATGCACCATACTGAATCGTTGTCTCGATCATCGTTCGATAATTTCCTACGTTGACATAGTTCGGAATGCTGTTACTTGAACCGAGACAGTAGCCGCCACCGGGAGCGACCGTCCGAAGTCTTTCCTTCACCTCTGTGATCACTTTCTGAGTGGTGCCTAATACCAAGGTGTTGCCCAAATCAATATTACCGATAAGACAGAGTTTTCCTGCGACGCGTTCTTTCACCTCTGCAATATCCATTGCTTTGGGTTCAATCGGGTGCAACGCATGCACGCCGCAGTTGATGATGTCATCCATAACTTCCCACAGTATGCCATCAGAATGATATATCAGTGGCTTGTTGTAGCGCTTGCAGATATCTCCTATCCGCTTGAGCCATGGAAAGAAATATTTCCGCAAAACAGCAGGAGAAGCCATCAGACCTTCCGCATAAGCGATGTCATCGCTATACCAGAGAGCATGGACACAGTCAAAGGTGACCATGTTCTCAAACAAGTTGTAGACAACACGACCGATGGTTTCAAACATCCTTTCAACCAGATCCGGATTCTCATATAGGCTGATGGAAAAGGTCTCGAAGCCCATCATTTCCCAGGCCATCGTAAAGATGTCCCCATATTGTCCTACTGCACCCATCCCTTCTGGCAGTAAAGCTCTAACTCCTTCGAAGCTCGAGTAGTCAGCGTCTCTCACGGTTGGAAACACATAGTGTTCAAACTCATCGAGCGTCGTGATGACCCCAGCCTTCTCACTTGCCCAAGTCCGCTCTAAGGCTCCATTCTCTTCTATCGTGATCAGTTTTCCCTCCTGTGGTGTGATGTTTGCAGGATTGAAATCAATGATGGGCTGAATCTTGATATAATCGTATCCTGCTGTACACCAGAACTCCACATCATCAGCAAGTGTCTCTATTGGTCTGCCGACGAACGCTGCCTTGATCTTGGGATGAACGCCCAATTCGGCGAGTGGAACACAGTCAGGCACGCCGCAACGAAGCGCAGTCAGGAATCGGCCAATGTCAGGCTTTCTCATGCTCAGTCATCTGTGCTTGAACTGCTGAAGGCTATCCAGTACATATCCCGATCGAGTAGGAGGCAACCCTTGAGCCACCAACTCACCAGTTTAGTTTCTGCTCACAGCCTCCAAGGTTATGCTTTCGATTCTGCATCCTCAGTGTAGTGGCGCCCTTGCTCCGGCAACTGCTACTGCAACCATGTTAACGATGTCTTCCACTTCGGCGCCTGTCTGTAGCACATGCATCGGCTTTCTCATCCCCATCAGTATGGGACCAATCGCATCAGCACCACCGATGCGGTTCATCAGTTTGTAAGAAGTGTTTGCAGAATTGAGGTCGGGGAAGATGAGCACATTTGCGCCGCCTTTCAATCTGCTGAATGGATACATCCCTTCAATGATTTCAGGAACTGTCGCAGTGTCTGCCTGCATCTCACCGTCAACTATCAAACCAGGAGCTTTCTCTTGGACAATCTTCACTGCTTCTCTGACTTTCCGTGAGTACTCATTCTCAGTGCTACCAAAGTTGCTGAAGGAAAGCATGGCAACCTTCGGTTCGACGTTGAAGCGGCGCGCAGTCTCAGCCGTCATAATTGCGATCTCAGCAAGCTCTTCTGCTGTGGGATTGATGTTGACCGTCGTATCGGCAAAGAAGTATGGACCCTTCTTCGTGATGATTATGTACAAACCTGCCACGCGATGATAGCGCTGATCCATCTGAATAATCTGCAACGCTGGTCGAATAGTATCAGGATAATGCGAGGTGAGCCCGGAAATCAGTCCGTCAGCGTTACCCATCCGGACCATCATCGCCCCGAAGTAGTTGGGAATTGTCATCATCTGCTCGGCTTCGAGACGCGTTATGCCCTTCCGCTGGCGCAGAAGATAGAACTCCTCCACATATTCTTGCCTTCGTGGATAATTGATCGGGTCAATAATTTCGGCATGCTTCAAATCAAGTCCCAGCTCATTGATCTTCTTTTCGATCACAGTCTTATTGCCCAAGAGAATCGGAAACGCCAACTGCTCATCTACCAAGATTTGGCTGGCACGCAGAATCTTTGGATGAGTACCTTCCGGAAACACAATTCGCGTTGGATTCTTGCGCGCCTTTTCAAGCACTGGTTGCATAATGCTCTTGGAAATTCCCAACCTTGCTTCCAACTCGGAACGATATCGGTCCCAGTCTGTGATTTGAAGTCGTGCAACACCTGTCTCCATCGCTGCCTTAGCGACGGCTGGAGCGACCCACGTCAGCACTCGAGGATCAAACGGCTTAGGAATGATATACTCCTTGCCGAACCGCAGTTCCTCGACGCCGTACGCCTTGAGCACGGAATCGGGCACATCCTGTCCTGCAAGTTTGGCAAGTGCCTGGGAAGCTGCCAGCTTCATCTCATCATTGATCGCTCGTGCTCGCACGTCGAGTGCACCTCTGAAGATGAACGGGAATCCCAGCACATTGTTCACCTGATTCGGGTAATCGGAACGACCGGTTGCCATGATAATATCACTTCGGGCGGCAGTGGCATCTTCATAGGTAATCTCTGGGTCGGGATTCGCCATCGCAAAGACAATGGGATTCTTCGCCATCGAACGCACCATGTCTTTTGTCACGCAGTTGGCAACGGAAAGACCAACGAACACATCAACACCGACCATTGCTTCCACTAAGGTTCGCGCAGAAGTTTCCCTTGCGAACTCCTCTTTGTATTTATTCATGTGCTCCTTACGACCTTTGTAGATCACCCCCTTCGTATCGCACATCAGAATGTTCTCTGGTTTCACACCGAGAAGGATGTACAAGCGTGCACAGGCATGTGCGGCAGCGCCAGCACCATTGAAGACAACCTTGATCTCTCCGATTTTCTTTTCTACAAGTTCTACCGCATTCACCAACGCCGCGCCACTGATGATGGCTGTCCCGTGTTGGTCGTCATGAAACACAGGTATGTTCATTGTTTTCTTGAGCGTTTCCTCAATATGGAAGCACTCCGGTGCTTTGATGTCCTCAAGGTTGATGCCGCCGAACGTCGGTTCAAGGAGTTGCACCGCTTTGATCACTTCATCGGGATCTTCCGTTTTCAATTCGATGTCGAAAACGTCAATGTCAGCAAAGCGCTTGAAGAGAACGCCCTTCCCTTCCATCACCGGCTTACCAGCATGGGGACCAATATTACCAAGACCCAGCACCGCTGTGCCATTGCTGACAACCGCAACAAGGTTCCCCTTAGCAGTGTATTGATAGACAAGGTCGTCATTCCGGTGAATCTCGCGACATGGTTCCGCGACACCTGGTGTATAAGCCAGCGAGAGGTCTCGTTGGGTGAGGCAAGGCTTTGTTGCGATCACTTCGATCTTTCCCTTCCGACCAGTGCTGTGATATTCTAAGGCATCTTCTTTCCGAATTTTCATGATGATACTCCTGAGGTGAAATCTCAAGTTTGAGGTCAGTTTGTCAGCCAGAGGCTTGAGCCGAACGCTGCTCGATCTCCGGAGGAGATGTACCTCTGGCGCATTGGAAGTACTTCAGCAGTGAGTATGTGAGTATTGAGTGTGAGTTTCCAAGAGGTTCAATACCGTGTCTTGAAGACCTCAAGGGTAAAGACCACCGATCACAAAAAACTCATTATTCCCCTGCTTCAGTGAGGCTGGGAAAAGGTAGAAAAATTTCGTGCAAAAGTCAAGGCAACCGCGCTTGATTTTTGAAGCAACGAACCATAATTTCAGACCATTTCGAATAGGGAGCAGTTTGTGGAACAATCTCCTCTGCATTTTTTCTTGCATCAGTTGAAAAGAAATCGTAAATTTACGATGGCAGATCGCCATCTGCTACATGCACTCGGCATTCGTACTGCCATTCCATATCCAGGTCAACTCATAACCTTACGGCAACAATCCATGAAAACAATCCTCAGAGCCCGCGCTCCAGTCCGCATTGATCTCTCAGGTGGATGGACGGATGTACCTCCGTTTTCAACACGGGAGGGTGGTGCTGTGGTCGGTGCAGCAATAAATCGCTACACCTATGCCACGCTGACCCCGCTGAAAGCGAAACGCATTAAATTGATTTCGGCTGACTATGGCATCTCCATTGCTGCCGACAATCCTAAGGAGCTGAAATATGATGGGAGACTCGATCTGATCAAGGCGGCTATCCGGCGCCTCCACATTGATCAGGGATTGGAACTTTACATCCGGTGCGACGCACCCCCCAATTCTGGGATGGGGACATCAGCGTCAGCAGGAGTTGCCTTGATCGGGCTTTTGAATCGCCTGCAGAATGACAAGCTGAGCGGACACGAAATTGCGAATCTTGCTCACGCTTTGGAGATCGAAGAACTACATATTGCTGGCGGAAAACAAGATCAGTATGCGGCAGCATTTGGCGGCATCACCTTTCAGGAGTACAAGGATCCTGTTGTCCACATTAGTCCACTGAGACTTAGCGATGCCGTGCTTAATGATTTGGAGAAACACCTCGTGCTGTGCTACACGGGCATCGCTCGACTTTCTGGCAACATTATCTCGACAGTGATGACGGCATACCAGAAAGGCGTTTCGAGAACCGTTCGAGCGCTGCACAACCTGAAGCGGATTGCTAAGGAGATGAAGATTGGTTTGCTGAACGGCGATCTGTATAAGTTCGGCGAACTGTTGGCGGAGAATTGGGAGAATCAGAAGAAGCTTGATGAGTCAGTGACGAACTACACGATTGAAGAACTGTTTCAGGTTGCCTATCGAAATGGCGCTATCGGAGGAAAGGCACTTGGCGCGGGCGGTGGCGGTTGTTTGTTGTTCTATTGTGAACCGAACAAAGAACACAAAGTGAAGAAAGCCCTGATGGATCAAGGGATGCAGATCATTGATTTTAACTTCGAGTTCAAGGGTTTGCAGACGTGGGCCATATAGTTGTCACTGATCATACTGGCGGTGCAAGCACTCCGACGTGATGCCATCCGGATGGATTCCCGGTGAGATCTGGTCACTCATCCATATAGTTCTCAGTGAAAAAACCAGCCGTCATCCTATTGTCATTCCGAATGAGCGGCTTCGGCGTCATGCCGTAGAGCACCACTTGATTCGGAATCTTCTTGTAGACAAAGCTTCATAGATGCCGAAATGAATTCGGCATGACAGGAGACTACTTCTTCAACAGTGGCTTACTAACCAATGGCGCTAGTCAAAATGAAGCAAGAATTCAGGGTTTGTCACCTTTCGACTTCACACTACCCACAGGCTTGGCTTCGTTGCGCTCAAGGTGACGTCATTCCGAGCGCAACGAAGGGTTGCATGTGCAGGGAGTGAAGTCGAGGAATGATTTTAGTCGAATCTCACTAGCAGCATTGGTTTATAGATCTCGATGGAACGCTGAGGCAGTCGCGGAAGCTCTCGGCGTACATCAACTGATTCTAGAAGCATTCACCTTAACACCTGTGCGATTCCCGGCATAAATATGTCTTTCGTCCTCGCACCGACATAGGTCTTGACGATCTTACCTTCCTGATCTACCAAGAACGTCGTTGGGTAGCCACGCACGTTTCCGAATGCCTTCTCCAGTTGATAGTCCTCGTCAACAACAATAGGATAGTTGAGATTGTTTCGCTGAGCAAAGTCGTAGACCTCCTTCACAACATCGCTGCCCCTATCGGCGGACACACCAATGAGTTTGAATCTCTTTCCTCTTAGCTCATTATCAATGGAGATCAAATCAGGAAGCTCCTTTTTGCAGGGACCGCACCATGTAGCCCAGAAGTTGATAAGAACAACATTGCCTCTGTAATCCTTCAGTTCGACCTTCTTTCCAGTCTCGTCTATCCAACTGAAGTTTGCGGCGCAGTCGTTTCCCTTGCTTTCGGCAACATCCAGCACCTTGGAGACATTGCCAACATGCTGTACGCTCTCCGCAACAGGTAACTGCTCCCTCTTAATCCGCTGCTTCTTGCTTCCGTTATTACTGCAACCGAAACAAGCCAACAACAGCATCGAGACGAGAAATCCAAAGAAGATAAGTTGATAACGATGGTTCATACTTCAAATCACCTTAATGTAAGAAGCTCCATTAATTCAGTTTTGTCTATTCCTGCAACCGCTGAGCAGACTACGTGGTTCTCTCGCCACACAGCAACGATGCAGTCTTCGTGTGGCTTCGCTGTGTACCAGCCACCTTTGGCAATTGCTGTTTTCGCCTCAACAGGAAGATCAAATCTTGCGTTTCTTATCACATCGTTCACATTGGACTGGCACAAGAGAATGATGAGATCGTCTTTCGAGTAGACCAAATGAGCGATTCCAGCACCATTGCACTTGGTGAACACACCGCCAAGTAAGCTCCATCCTCGCAGCGTAGGCACAACCACCTCGAAGTCAACCCTCCCCTGAAAGAACTTTCGTATCTCGGTGACATCGGAGGACTTGACCTGGAGACCAACAGCGCCTGCCGCGTACGAACGGTACTGATTCACAGCCTCTAAAATCATGTCACGCCTACCAGTGTCCACCGGGTAGTTCTCGTTCCGCGACTGAAAATAGACTACTCCCACAATGATGGCAACCACAAGCGCCGCGACTACCACAACTGCTCTCGGAACGGGATACAAAAAGAGGTCCCTCGGTTGCTTAAGCATGTGATTCAGAGTCTGTATACTTTCAGCTCTCCGAATTCGCCTAAGGATACAGTTCAACAATTGCGGTGGTGTCGGAATCATCCTAAGGTGCTTCTGCACAACGCTCTTTGTGATGACTTCCATTTCATACTCGTTACGACAGCCGACACATCGCTCGATATGCTCGCTAACCGCGCGTTGTTGCTGCTGCTCCAACCGTTCCTTGTCAACGACTGCGCTTATATATTCATCTGTCTCTTTGCAATCCACAGTTCTACCTTTATGATCAAGAATGGATCGTCCTGTTCACCTAACCATCTCTCTCATCCTCAGTGACATAACCTCGTTGCTTCGCATAATCGAAGAGCCTTGCCCTAAGCATTTTTCTTCCCCGATGTAGCCGTGATCTCACCGTCCCGATTGGAACTTCCACCAAGTCGGCTATCTCCTCGTAGGTCAGACCTTCAATATCGCAAAGGATCACCACCGTGCGAAAATCCTCCGGTAGGGACTCAAGTGCTTTTGTCACATCATCGTCCAAAAGGTTTCCAAACAACTTTTCCCCCAAGTCGTTCGGATCCGTTGATTCAGCGCGGATGATATTGTAGAAATCCTTGATCTCATCATAATCAACTTTGTCGGGTTCTTTCGATTCCTTCCGATACTTGTTGATGTATGAATTCTTCATAATCCGAAACAACCAAGCTTTCGGATTGGTTCCTTTTTCGTACTTGTCGAGGAAGCGATAGGCTTTCAGATAGGTGTCCTGAAGAAGGTCATCGGCATCGTCACGATTGCCCGTCATTTTCAGAGCGAAGTTGTACAGTGCGTCCATGTGAGGCAGCATCTCCTTCTCGAAATCTTTGTGTTTCTGGACGGTCGAAGTACTGAGTGCTGCTAATACAATGGGGAAAAATGAAAACATAAAATCTCTGGTTACAGTAGTGTCCTCATAGCACTTCTCCTCACTATGATAATGAAAATATCCGACTATTTCAAGAAGATAAATCAGGAGGTGCTCAGAAAGACCACAATTGTCACCCCGAACTTGTTTCGGGGTCTGAAAACAGGCCTGAACAGATGCTGAAACAAGTGGCGCTTTACGCCATGGCGCCAAAGGCGCTCATTCAGCATGACAATAGTCATGCATTCGTTTACCCTCTGGTCAACCTCTACTCTCTGTTGAAGATTGATACGCTGCTCCGACTGGTGAGACTCGAAGTCTGACACCCGAGGCTGACAATTTTCTCACTTTTTTCTTGACATTTGCAAATGGGTTTTGTACATTATGCATGGTAAAATGTAGACCGACCTCAATTGAATCGTTGCTTCCGCTTCGTAAGCGCTTATGGTGTTATGTTCGTTTGTGTTTGATCAGACCAAAAGAAGGCGAATGCAAGCTATAGAAAACGCAGAACAGTAAATCTTCTATACCTTCGTAGTAAGACAAGAGATTTAATCAACTAAGTCAGCAAGTCTTGTAAACCTTCGGTTGGCTCCCAGGGAGAGCGAGTGTGTTAGTGGTATGCGTTGATATGGTTCCCTACGGGCTTCGCCGTCCGAATGCAGGTTGGTTGTTGAGGATAGCGAGCGCCGCAAAGGCTGATGGAATGGGGGATAGGGATACTGGTATTTGCGTACAGACCCCGAGGAATGCTTGTATCAAAAGAGCACTCCTTGGGGTTTTTGTTTTCAAGAGCAAAGAGCGGGATCTTCTTCAAATGATTGACAAACCACCGCCGTAGTGTGAGAGATGGTACCATAGTTCGGCTAGACGCAATATTGCGTCTAGCCCATCTAAAATGGAAGGATATACGCAACAAAAGTTTCGTTAATCCACTAGTTAGCTGCCAACAATTTCTAGTTCATATTATCGAAAGGACAACCAATGCCTCTAATGAATGCATATCTCATCACGACTAAGAATCTAAATGATTTCTTGAACGCTCTCGTGGGGGCTTAAGCACCCGAAAGATTTACCAATAAGTTTTTGGAACAATTGGAATTCAAAAGCACCAACGATAGGTTGTTTATCGGTATACTCAAGGGGCTGGGTTTTCTCGATGAAGGTGGAACTCCCACTCAAAGGTACTACGAGTTCTTGGACCAGACTCAATCCGGCGTTGTTCTCGCCGAAGCCGTTAAGGAATCATACTCTGATCTTTTTACAGTGAATAAAAAGGCAAATGATCTAGCTGTCGAAGAAGTAAAAAACAAGCTAAAAACTCTAACACAAGGACAAAAGTCCGACAAGGTTATTTCCTTGATGGCTAATACTTTCCGAGCACTTTGCGACTATGCAGACTGGACGAAAACTCGGACACCTCAGGAACAACCCAGAGAACAAAAACAAGAAGAGCCCAGGGCTGAGATGCCAGAATTGCCCAAAAAGGATTCTCGCTTTCATCCCGAACTTCATTACAACATTAAAATACATCTTCCCGAAAGTAGAGACCCGGCAGTGTACGATGCTCTTTTCCGAAGCTTGAAGGAACATCTTTTGGAAAGGTCATCCAAATGATAGAGGAAACTTACGCTTTCATTTTCAAAGGACTGCTAACCGAAGAAGCGCTAGACCGTAGCGGTCGAGTAAGCAAGTTGCACAGTTCTGCTGTCCTTGATGCTCTCACGGCTGAACGCCTGTCAATTAAACTGCTTGACGAGGAAATGTTGGAACGAGCACGAAGAATGGCAACAGTCTATACTGCTATTGCTGCTTTTGAGAATTCTGTACGTGCATTTATCACTAAGAAGTTGCTTGAGGAAATTGGTGAGAACTGGTGGGAGACATCCGTTTCTGAAAAAATTAGAACGAAGGCCGAATCTCGCCAAGATGAAGAAAACAAAATTAGGTGGCACGCCCAAAGAGGAGACTCGCTGATAAATTATGCCGAGTTCGGTGACTTGGCTTCAATTATTAATCAGAACTGGACTCTTTTCGAAGACCATCTTCAATCTTTAGACTGGGTTCGCCAAATCATAAATACACTTGAGCGATCTCGAAACGTTATAATGCACAGTGGGGAACTGGGAAATGAAGACATCGAACGGATTGGTTCCTCAATCCGCGACTGGATTAGACAAGTCGGCTTGTAATTGCCGGCAGCTAACAATCGCAAGCACGACATTCGCTTTATGATATTTTTTAGTTGTGCTCATTCAACGGTTTTGCTCACAGATGAATTTGTCATTTTAGAGTTCGCAAAACCGCTGCGTGCTTGCTCGAACGTTATGTGCAATTGCCCACCGCGGCGGTCGTTAAGATAGGTAAGTTCGGGTCGGCGAGAGATTCAGAAGTCCCGAGCCTTCAAAGCATATTTACCGACATTAACAGTCCCTCGGTGGAGAGAAGAGCAACCGGTCAGCGACGGGAAACGATCGGGGAGACGCGAGGGAAAACATCAACAAATTTCTTAGGAGGTCAACATGAACACAGTGAGAGCAACAAGCATCATCGGTACAAAAGGTATCTCCATATTCACATTCCTTTTGCTAGTATTCCAATCGGCATCAGCACAAACGTATCCACAGGGAATGGTCGCCTACTGGAAATTCGATGAGGGAAGTGGATCAGTTGCACGTGACTTGGTCGGTGGACACGACGGAGTCATCGTGGGTGCACAATGGACGAGCGGACAAGCGGGTACCGCGCTGCGATTTGACCGCTTTGATCATACAGGATGCGGTATTGTGTGGGTTAATCACCATCCAGACCTAAACTTTCCAAACAATGAAGTGACCTTTGAAGCCTGGGTCAATTGGGCTGATCACGAGTGGTCTGACTATATAATAATATCAAAAGAGTTCACCGATCCGGTACAATACGATGAGTTGCGCTATGGATACCAGTTCAGGCTGATCAATGCGGCTCTCAGTTTGGTCATCTGCGATGGCGGCAACTATCGGTCGGCTGGGTATCTCGTTGCGCCCCCATGGTTTCCCAGCTTCACCTGGCACCATGTTGTTGGCGTGTACAGCGATGCGGGTGATTTTGCCAGGTTGTACCAGGATGGAGAGCTGATTGCTGAGAATACATCGTTCACCAAGTCGTGGGATAATTCTGGGAATACATCACCTCTAACAATCGGGGCCTGGCATTCAAGCCTGTACGGGGATGTCTGTGTGTGGAAGGGTGATATTGATGAAGTTGCCATGTACAACCGTGTTCTTACTTTGGAGGAAATCCGACAGCATTATCAAAACGGACTGCAGGGTCGCGGGTATGAGTGTGGCGTGACCACGGTGACCATTGATGTGAAGCCGGAAAGCTATCCGAACACCATCAATCCAAAAAGCAATGGAGTCATTTCGGTGGCCATTCTCACAACGAACAGTTTCGATGCGACCACGGTTGACCCAGCGTCAGTGGAGTTCGGTCCAAACAAGGCAAAGGAGTTTCACGGAAAGGGCCACATCGAAGATGTGAACGGTGACGGCAACCTGGATATGGTACTGCATTTCAAGACTCAAGAGACTGGTATCCAGTGTGGCGAGACTCAGGCTAGCCTAACAGGCGAGACTTTCGGCGGTCAAGCGATTACCGGTACTGATGTGATCCAAACCGTTGGCTGTGGCTTGCAGAATCCGACAGCGGGACTGAAACTCAATGCACCCGACAATTCTACACAAAGTTATCCCAACCCATTCAACCCAAGTACAACGATTAGGTATGTGCTGCCCGTTGCGTCTCACGTGATCCTCATAGTGTACAACTCGTTGGGCGAAGAGGTTGCAAGGCTTGTGGATGGGATTCAGGGTGCGGGACTCAAGTTGGCGAAATTTGACGCGAGTGGATTGCCGAGCGGAGTGTATTTCTATCGCTTGCAGGCTGGCTTATTCACCGAGACTAAGAAGCTTGTTTTGCTCAGATGACGGGCAACTGCAGCGAACACGCCAAACAACAACGCTCCCTTTGTTAATAGGCTATTAGTGAAGTCGCTCAAGGCTTTTGGTCGCAACGAAATGGCTTATTGATAGCTCGGCGGGGCGATGCGTTGTTTGGTAAGACGTTATCAAGACTGCCTTGTCAACATTCTGATACTGCACGGCCCACAAATGAAAAGCCCCGATCCCACTCTGCTGGATCGGGGCTTCAGCAGGACAGGACAGTGTCCTGTCCCTACTGCTGAATCTTCATATTCTGCAGCGCCTCAAAATATCTCCTAATAAGATTTTCGTAGTCCTTCGAGTAACCCTCTTCCATCGCTTTCTGTAAATCTTCCATCAGTTTGTCTTTACTCCCCTGAGTTTTCGAGTCAAGCTCAGATGGACTCTTTCTGACCACATCTTCTCCCGGTCGGGCTTGGCGTTTCTTCTCGTAGTCCCGCTCTCGCATAGAACGCTGCGCATCCAGCAGACGAGAGAGAATTCTCTCCTGTCGCTGAACTGTCTCTGGTTTGATGTTGTGTTCCTTCATGTCCTTCACGACTTCTTCCATCTCCTTCGTTATTTGTCCCAGATCACCAAGAGCCTTGTTGCCACTGCTTTTCATTTCTTCCTTCAACTGCTCAAGTGACTTTCTCACCACTTCCTGCTCAGCGGCTAAACGTGCCATCTCCGCCTGTTGCTCCATGGTCAGTTCTCCCTGGCCGAATTGCAGAGTCAAGTCATTGATTCCCTGTTGCTGACCAGCAAGTTGCTGTAGTCGCTGCATGAACGCTTGCATCATGCCACCACCTCCACCAGCTTGCATCATAGACTGCATAGCGTTTTGAACCAGCATGGCTGCCTCATTCAGTGATGACATTGCCTGTCCTTGTTGCTGCGAGGCGAGACTCCCGTTTCTTTCCTCCAGATTGTTCAACGCTTGCTCCATCTGTGCAAGAGCCTGACCGATAGCCTTACCCATTTCTGGCGTGACAGCAAACGTCTTTTGAGAAAGCTCCATCAGGTCATTCGTAACGTTCATCAATTTACCTGCAACATTCATCTGCTCTTGAGCGATCTCATGCAACAGAGGTGAATTGGGATTGACCTCCTGCGATTTGTCTCTGAGCGACTCTTGCTGCTTTGAAAGTTCAAGGATCTCATGCAGCGACTTCTTCAGTTGCTGGACGACTTGCTGCTGCTGTTTCTCCTGGAGTTTCTTCTTCGCCTGCTGCATCTTCTGCTGAAACTCGGATAGCGCTTTCTGGATCTCGCTCATCTTCTTCTTCGCGCCTGGAGAGTTGCATTGTCCTCCTTGGCATTGCTGCGCTACCTGACCCATCTTCTCTTCTAAATTCTGGTCTGCCAAGTCTTGCGTCGCCTGTTGGAGTTCTGAAAGGGGCATTTCCTCTGGGAACTCGTTCATCTTCTTTTCAAGCTCAGAAAGCTCTCGCTTCATCTCCTCTAATTGTTTTTTCAGATCTTCCTGCTTCTTTGCCAACTCGCTTTGTTTTGCTTTGTCGTCGGCATTCGTGTTCGCTGCTTCTTTCTGCAGTTCCGCTTGCTGTTCGAGCATTTTCTCCGTTCGCTTGAGAATCTCGTCGGTCTTCTGCTCAATCTGTATCCTCTTCAGAAGGTTCAGTGTCCGCTCAATTCCCTTCCGGAAGTTCTCCTCGGAGAAGGAGAATTTCTTCATTGCCTCTCTCATGATGTCAGGTCTGATATTCTGCATGGCTTCCTGAAGCTTTCTCATCACCTCTTGAAGTTCCGGCGAGTTAATATCATTGAACAGTTTCTGAAGCTCCATATACTTCTCCATCGTCTCAGGAGAAATAGCCTTGTGTTCCTGCATCTCCTTTACCATCTGCTCTAAGTTCTGGCTGACGTTCTCTAACTGCTTCTGAAGGTTCTGATACTTCTTCACAAGCTCCTCGGCTTTCTTCTGCTCCTGCCAATCGAGTTGCTGGAGGTTCTTCTTCAAGTCGCGATTGATTTCATCAACGGTCTTCTTCAACTCCTCTGCCTGTTCCTTGCTCTTTCCCAAATCCTGAATTGCCTTATCCTGCTGTTGATCCGCTTGTGCGAATATCTCATTCAATGAAGGGAATCGGACAGTGTAGATGTCGCTCCGTGCAACCTTTGGTCCAGAAATGGCATCATTATCATAGACTTCAACGAAGTAGCTGACAACATCCTCTGGCACGAGGTCAAGCCCTGTGAGATTCCAGAAGTAAGGGACATCTACATCGGGCGTGGTGTATTGCGGAAGCGGAATATTGATGAGGGTATAATCCTCTGATGGTTTAATGTATTTCGACTTGCTCAAACGATAGCCGAGTTGGACTTTGGTGAAACCAAAATCATCGTGTATCTTCAAGAGCATACTGAGACGCATATCCTCTGAGATATTCACATCTCTGCCCGGCTCCACAATTGCTATGGTGGGATATTCATCCGGAACAGCTTTCAGTTGATACTCGATGGGATTTGTGTTGGTTACATTGTTTTCATCTGTGAGGAGAATATGATAGGTCCGATCTTTTCTCAGAACAAAACTTGCTGCGGCTCTGATATCAGAGATTGTCATAGGCAACTGCCCGCTGTCGCTGAAAACAACTTTGGCGTCCTTCACATCCTTATTCATGGTGACTTCGAGATTCAGCCGTGTTCCAGCAAGCGCCGTCACATCGCCCACATTATCATCTTGGTAGCGTGCGGGAATATTTGTATAGCTCGGATAGGTGAGGCGCATACGGAGATTGCGAACCATTGGACGGTCCACCACCGTAATCTTATAGTCATCGCTTCTGATGTCCTGTGCTTCTACATAATATTCGGTGGAATAACGAATGCTCTGCAATTCGTAGCGAAACACACCAAGCGAATCGCTTCGCAGTTCCTTCTTGTCATACTCGCGTTGCTCATCTTCCTTCACGAAGAGGCTAATCTCTTTCTGAGGTTCGCCTTGGATTCGTATCACAATTGGGATGTTATCACCCTTCACCACCTCGATATTGCCAGGCTGCACGATGAAGGCAAAAAGTGGACGCGGTGTAAATGCCTGACGGTGATGAAGCAACCGATCTGCCGAAGCGATAAAAGCTGATGGGAATAATCCGAACAGCAGTGCAGCTACAGCCAGAGATGATGCAGCATTGCGACCAGCCTTCTTGAGACTGCTATAGTCCACCGCCTCAGCGAAATCTAATCCCTTGATGTCCTCACCGACGTCGGCAAACGAGGCATCACTCAACTCTGCTGAATATAGAAGTGAATCCTTCTGCCTGAATACTTGGAGGACGTTCAGCAGTCTATCCTTAATCGAAGGAAAGTGCTCGCCTACGTTTCCGGCGATCGAGTAGTCATCGCTGTTTCCGAGCAGACCGAGAAGATGAAGAAGTGGACGTACGAAGAACCAACAGACAATCCCAAGCGAGCTAGCAAGTGTCGCCCAGAATACCAGTGTTCTTCCCAATATGGTCATGCTAGCAAAGGCTTCGATGAGCACGGCGCATCCACACATCGTGATCACAAGAAAGACCGAGAACAACAGTCCGTGAAGCGCCCAAACAAGGTTTTGTCTTCTGCGAAGGTCATCGAGTTTTCGCAGAATCTCCATGTAAAGACGTGATACTTGATTGTATGGTACTGCGTGGTTCATCGTTTTCAAGTTCTTTCAAACATCAGTTGGATATTTCACCGACAGTGCAACGCATCTACTGAAATTGGGGCTGTCACGGTGTGGACCGCGATAGCCAAGGCGCAACTGGGCGGTCACGGACCAATCTGTGAACCGCTGTGATGGTTTCTAATTGGTCAACGCCCAGACAAGTATGTTGGTTCCAAACCGCAGAGCCTCCTGTCGCTTTTCCTCAGGGTCCTGGTGCACATCAGAAGGATTCCAGGCATCGCTGGGATTTGATTCGTAGGTATAATAGACTGCCAACCGTCCTTTGTAGAACAATCCAAATCCTTGCGGCGGCTTCTTGTCGTGCTCGTGCGTCTTCGGGACACCGTTAGGGAAATCGTAGTGACAATGATACAGTCCGAATGAGAATGGCAATTCGACAAGCTCTTGATCTGGGAACACCTTCTTCATTTCTCGCCTGAATGCTTTGTCCATCCCGTAATCGTCGTCAGCGTAGAGAAAGCCACCGCTTTCCAGATATTTCCTTAGACGCTTGACCTCCGCATCGGTGAAGGAGATGTTGCCGTGACCCGTCAAGAAGATGAACGGATACGAGAAAAAGTTCTCGCTCAGGATGTCCACATATTCATACTCGGGGTCCACATCAATATTCGTGTGTTCCTTGACAAACTGTAAGAGCGTAGGTTCTTCCAATGGGTCATTGTACCAATCGCCTCCACCGTTGTATTTCAACCGCGCAATCTTGAATGCACTCTCGTTTTTCTTCGCTTGTGCTGTTGCATCGTTGCCTATGATCATCACGGCGAGAGTAATGCAAGCGGTTAACGTCAATAGGTTTCTCTGAAACGGCATATGCATAGGTTTTCGGATGTTCGTTCATCAACTGAGCACTTACGAGCCGCGATTGTGCACTTTGGAGATTTGATTTGGCAAAGGTCATCTCCAGCCGGCAGCAAAAGGTGCATTTTTATAAAGTATCACGCACCATAGCTGTCTTCTGCATTATCGAATTGTCTCTTCAAACTTCATTATCGAGATCCGGCGAACTGAAACGAAGCCGCGAATGCTTTGTTATCCGAAGTCTTGACGGTCCAAAAAATCTACAAATTACACCTCATTCCAAAAATCTGAAATAGCCTTCCTTATATCGCTCCATAGTAATCCGATATTATCTGTCAACTCCAACATCTTCTCACCTTTTAATTGAAAGCCGTATCCACTTATGAATCGATGTCGAAAATTTCTATACGGATGCAACCTACTCACTATATCTTTGTTAAATATAGGAATCTTCCCTTCAGGAGGATTGAATGACAGAACAAGGAGTTCTTTGTGCCAACTTTCTCCCTGAGGCATAGTCAAGTAATACTCTTTGCTCACACGTTTTAGAATATTCTCTATCCCATTGTAGAAATTCATCAAATACGTGCCCATTGCTGGTTCTGTAGAATAATCCTCTGCTTGGGGATCGAATTTGCCTCTGATTTTATGAAGCCTCTCCAAAGTCTCCTCTATTGCCTTTTCCTCATCTAATGTATCTTCTCTTAGTTCCTTATACTGCTCTTTCATATACAACCCTTCCCTTGGACAAAATTCTTTTGCAGAGATGTTTTCTTACATCATCCAAATCAACTATATCTACTTCAACATCTGCTTCCATAGATACCTTACCATAATACTTGAAGAAATATCTCGGGTTAATCCCGCTGACTGCTATATCAATATCTCTTGCCGATTCAATATCCTCAAGGCATGAACCAAATAGCAGTATTCTTTCCGCACCAAATTCTTTGCTAATGGTAATAATCTTTTCAAGATCTGTTTCGAGAACTTCCTTATTCATTGTTCATCACCTTAAATAGCCGTCAGAATTTCAGATAAAGGAGATTTTCTTTGCTTTCGAACCCGTTCAGGGAAGGGATCTCTCTGCAGCTCACCGTTCAAATATAGCTCATTCCATTTTCATAATCAAGACCATTTTGTATCCAACCCCGTCGAGCTATTCCCCAGAGGGCATCTCTCTCAGAAACAAGTACATACCATACAAATGATCCATGTGATCGTTGCCAGTCTCCCCTGAAAAGCCGTGGACATGAAATTGCTTCACGTCGCACCGTGAGGTATAATGCATTCCTCGTTCATTGGTGTTAGACACCGTAATCCTCGAGCTACCGACTCCGCTTATGAGATAGTCCGCCGTCTCCGTTGTGCTCGCATAGCTGCCGGGCACAATCTGTGAATGAGTCACCATCATAATCTTCCTTCCCTCAGCCGCATCTCTCGCGAAGCGAAGAAATCCTGCCATCTGGTTCTCATCTAAAGTTCGCGCCACAGAATCAGCATAGTTACAGTGGAGACCATCTGCGAGCAGAATAGCATCAATCATACCGTAATACCTCGCCACTTTCAGAAGTTCCCTCACTCCTCCATACCCAGCGCTGAAAGATGTGATACAGAGAAAGTGAATCTTTGGATTGCTGACAACGCGGTGTTCATCAAGAAGCTGCAATGCGGTATCCAAGATTTTCTGAAACGCTTCCTGATCCTGGAAATATAAGCGATATGAACTTGAGAGCGCACCTAAATGAACCGATACAAGCACAGCGTTCTTTTGAGATCTACAAAGATTCTCCTGTGCGAGCCACGCCGCGCCGTGGAAATGCACGATAAGGTCAAACTCGCTGCCGTGAGGATCAAAGTACTCTGGCACGAACAGTTTTCCAATTCCCAAATCGAACTCGATGCCGCGAGCAATTCTCTCCGAAGGCGACGAAGAGCAGGAGAGCAAGAGCAGCGAAACGAGAGACATCAATGCCATGGTTCGGCTCTGCTCACCATGAAATGTGGCATCAAACTTCAACATGACCTTTCACTATATTGTCAGTTTCTTCCCTTTCGTTTCAGGGAACGTCCAAACCCAAGCCCCTGTAAGCAAGGCAAACAAGGCGGCGATGGAGATGCCTCCTCCAAGTCCATATTGCTCAGCAATGAAGACAATGATAGCAGGTGTCGCAAATTGCACGCCCCTTGCTAAATTGAACGCTGATCCCATTGCCGTATTTCGGATCTTTGTAGGAAAGATTTCAGAGAACAACGGACCATATCCGCCAAACATTCCAGTTCCAAAACCGACAAGAAACATAAAGCTCAAGATAACCGGCGGATACTGGACCACCACGTTCCACAATAGCGTGATCATGACAAGCCCTATTGCCATGATAACGGAATAGATGCTGTAGGCGGGCCTTCTACCAAGTCTGTCTGCGACAAAACCGAAGCTGAAATATCCCAAGAACCCGCCTGCTTGAGTGACGAGCATCCATAGAGCTGATTTTGCTATGGAGAACTGCCTCTGCTGATAGAGATATCCGGGCATCCAAGTGTAGGTGAACCAGTATGCCGACATATCGAAAATCGCAAGCACCAATGCAAGGATAAACATCTTTCTGAACTGCTTTGAAAAGAGCGAGAGAAACTTATTGCCCCATTCACTTCGTGCAAAAGTCTCTGACAAAGATCCTTCAGCTACCAGCTTCTTCCTCTGCAACCAGATATCAGATTCGGGAAGATGCTTCCTTATGAATACCACGAGAAGAGCTGGTAACACAGAAACCATGAAGGAAGCTCTCCATCCAATGTGAGGAGTGACGAAGCCTCCGATAATGGATGCCAACGCTATTCCCAGCGGTGCACCGGTCTGCATGAATGCCCCATATCTGCCGCGAACTTTGGGCGGAAACGCTTCACCGACGTAGGTTTGGCCTGTTGCCCATTCACCACCGACGCCTAAGCCCGTGATAATCCTGAAAAGCAGCAGCAAGAATAAGTTAGAAGAAATTCCACAGAGAAAGGTTCCTATGCTGTACGTGAGTATCGTCCACTGAAGCACCCGTTTTCTCCCGTATAGATCCGCAAGTATCCCAAACGCAACTCCACCGATTGCAGTTGCTGCAAGTGATGCGCCTTGAACATATGAAAGTTGTAGATTGGAAAAATGAAGCTCCTCACCTATCGGTATTAAAAGAAACGTGTACAGAATGAGGTCATAGAAATCAAACACCCAGCCTGCCCAACTCATAAACAGGATGCGGTAGTGTCGCGCTGTCGGCTTATCGTGTTCGCTGAGAAGTAGTTCTGACATGTGTCAGTCTCATAGAAATTGTTTGAAGAAGGGCTGAAAGTTGGAATTGCACTGAAGCTGTCAACAAGAGACACTCGTGATTGATTGCGAACTTGAGGCATCGCAAGGTCAGCTTGGATGATTTATTGGAATAGGTGTTACACAGAAAGACTCTCAGGTTGACATATCATTCCACGAGCGGATGCTTCCCTAGCAACCTGAACCATGCGGAATAGCAAGAGTCATCGTGCTCATCATGAGCGAGATTCTTCATCCATGTCGAGGATCACATGCCGCTTACCGTTGTTTGTCTGGACTGTAAACCAATTCTCCCTTGGCATCTACCAACCGAACATAGAATCCCCAGCCACCTCCACCTTGATCAACCTTCACTAGGACTTCATTCCATCCGGACTTCAAGGATATAGTTGCCGCATCCTGATCCGGATTGGCGCCCCGCAATACTGGCTTCTTGTGGACCACGGTTCCATTCATCCAGACTTTTACACCATCATCGCTACCAACCAACAGGTTGGTCTGCCGGTCCGTCGGTGAATAGACATACGTAAGCCCGTAGGCGACGGCGTTCTCGTTCGGCTTCAGTGCCTTCGCAAGATCTATGAATCCATTCTGTTCCGCTTTCACTCTCTGCCACGTGATCTGTTTCCCTTCTCTTCCGATGTATGATTTCTTCAAAGCGATTTCCGATTCAGGTGGATAGGCGATTCCCAATCCTCGATTCTTTGGATTGTCGAATGGACCGAGAATGTACCAGTCTTGAGCAAAGACTCGCCGTGACGGAATGAACGTCAATCCCACGAATCCCATGCCGTATCCTGACGAGGAATCGCTTTTCCCCGCGGATTTGAACATCAACATGTTCACTTGTACCGAGAGCAGAATATCTTTCACAAGCATGATACCCATACCCTCGTCTGCTGTGTAGCCATCTCCAGAATCAATCTCTGTACCGTTGAACACAGCAGCGAACTTACCATACGTAGGACACTTCTTATAATACAAACTCAAATCGTAATACTCTTCGGCTCTTGCTGGAAACCGCAAAGATGCAAGTCCACCAGCATTGTCCGCTTCAATGCTAAGTTCTTGATACCTGTCTCCAGTGCTCGCATAGTATGACATCTTTCTAAGGGTGAGGTTTTTTCCTGAGAACTTCATTGTCGTGATGGAGTCTTCAAAGTGAGTCAATCCATCTGAAGTTTTCACTTCTTTCCAGACCGGGCGTACGAAGTTCGCGGGAACAAAAGCAAACGGAAGGCGATTCTCAACACTGGGAAGATCTGCAAACCGTGCATGTGGCTCAAGTTGATACCAGTAGCCAACACTGGAATAGTAATCAGCTCGATCATTCTGATTTCCGTGCTCGATTGACACCCGAATGGATTTCTTGAACGGAATAGGATCAGCAATGTGGAACCGATAGACCGTTGCCTTTGAGCCAGTCTCATAGTCTTCTTCTTGTAGCGGACAACCGTAGAATAGCGATTGAGCCTCCCGCATCCCCCACGCGTCGCAGAAATAATCCTCCGAGCCTGTCCCGTTGAAGGTTGGCTTCGTCTCTCCGTCAATGTAGATCATATCATCGCCTTCACCCCACCAACCCGGTGCTCGCTGCAAGATGCTCAGATTGCACCCGACGTAGTGCCCTTGACCCTTGGCATCCAAGATCAAGTAGTTCCCGCCTGGTTGACACGGCATCTCCTGGCGATACTGGGCATGGAAGTACGGTGTATTCTCCGGAAGGTTCTCATAGACACGATAGTCCACACAGTAGTAAAATGCGCCCACCCTCTCCTTTCCTTCATTCGTAACAGTGATACGTGCCGATTTCGCAAACGGCATTTCGAAGAAACAATTCCGCGCTCTCCCTTGTGAACTTACATTGAATGGCAGCGAGGAATAGTTTCGGTCAATACCGTGTCCGACGCCGAAGAAATCGCCTATCGGTGCTTCGATGCTCGGATAGTTCTCATCGTCCCAGTAGATGCGGAAAATCAGTTTGCGCGAGTAGAAAGGCTCGGCACCAATCGTACACCAGATATGGCTAATTGCACCCGGTCCCTTGATCTCAGCCAGGGTTAGTGTCTTTCCAGGGTCAATCGGCCTTGCATCAGCGTTGCCACCGGTTGTGTCGTAGCTAGAAATACGTTTTGCCTGGAACGCTTTAAGTTGCGTCAACTGATGAAGCAATCCTTCACTGATGTTGGGTTGGGTGTAGGCACTTGAGATCATCAGTACTGCAAAAGTTGCCAGGAAACCAACCCGAGATAGTCTTATTGTGGACATGCTTTATCTCCCTTAGTTGATGTGGAGGGATTGCGAAGGATGTGATGAAGTTTCCTTATTCAACGAGGACTATTGAAGTCTTATCCCGGACGTCTGAACCATTCTCAGAAGAGACCCTCCGTCAAGCCCCAATCGCGTGGAGGATCACTTTGCAGGGAAAGAGCCGGTGTCTGATTCACTTTCCCCAGTCTCGGTCTGTGTTTCATTCAGACAGAAGGATAGACATTTGATGCACAGCACACCATTCTCCTCAAAAAGCATTCGCTCTCTTGAGCACGCCCCATCATTCCAGTGAAAACATTGCGGACATGAGTTTATGACCACAGGCTTTTAATGAAAATGTTTTATGAAGAGTTGATCGTTGTTCGATGTGCTGACTAATGGTGCCAGCAGATCCGACTCAGCTTGAACAGTGACGCATCCTGCCCTTCGATTTCTCCAGCAGGCAGGGCATGTATCTCTTACATCGCTCTGGAAAAGGCGTGCATTGTCAGATTGACGCTCTATCCACTTACGAATTGGTCAGCCTCTTAGTTGCAAGAGTTCGTCTGATTGGCTCCTGTGGACTCCACATGCAAAACCAGATCCACAAGATTGTAGAGTCCACCGCACAAGCGTTGCAAAGAGAAATACCTTGACTTTCAGAATAAGATATGCTATTTTTGCAATAAGTCAAGTTAAATTTCCTGCAGGTGATGTTCCAAATGGAGAAGATTGTCCTCAAAATCGGTGGGACAGAGATAGACAGTCCCGATTTCGCTGCTGGATTTGTTCACGCAGTCTCTTCCACCTTCATCGGCAGTAGGCATGTTGCTGTTTGCGTTGTACACGGGGGAGGGAAGGAAATCACGCAAATGCTTGAGCGATTAGGTAGCAGCGCTCAGTTTGTGGATGGACTTCGGGTCACTGATGCTGAATCCATGAGAATCGTTGAGATGGTATTATCAGGACTTATCAACAAACGGTTGTTGGGGGAATTTCTTCTCAGAGGTATCAATGCTGTCGGTCTGAGTGGTAAGGACCTGGGGATGCTCAAGGCGAGAAAGCTTCTGAGCCACGGGAAGGACATCGGCTTTGTCGGTGACATTGTTGAAACCAACACGGCGATTATCGCTGAACTTCTCCAGAAAGGGATCGTGCCGATTATTTCTCCTGTATCCTATGGAATTGACGATGGGGCTACCTACAATGTCAATGCGGATCATGCAGCGGTCGCAATTGCTTCCTCGCTCAAAGCAGATATGCTCGTGTTCGTAACGGATGTGGAAGGTGTGATGGTTGAAGGAAGAGTGCCGCACAGCATCAACGAAAAACAAGCGCTGGAGTTGCTCGATAAAGGGATCGTCAGCGGCGGGATGATACCGAAACTGAAGTCTGCAGTGAAGGCAGTCAAGACGGGGACTAAGGCTGTGTACATCACGAATTTGCAGAACTTGAACAGACTTGCAGAGCATGAAGAGGCGGGGACAAGAATAATCGAGTTGTGATAACACGGAAGAAGCATATTACATCGTACATCGGTTGATGTTGAGAAGAATCCCAAGAAGAATAATCCTGTTGCTGCTTGTTGCAGGATCCATGTTGATATATGATACCCCGTCGTTCCAAGTTGCTGCACAAGCGCTCCCGCATTGGTCTAGAGACGCAATGCAAAAACTATTTCAGACTCTGACCGACGAGGCTGCCAGGCGGAAGAAGGTGCGATACGCATTTATCAGAAACAATCATACAGAAGTGATGTCCCATCTTGTCCGGCAAGATGTCTTAAGAACGTCTCTTGCATATATCAAGATGGTGATGATGAGAGAACTTTACTTACCGCACAAACCGTTAGGCTTTTATGTCGGTCGGGGCACATCGCTGGAATTTGTCAAGTTTCCACCTGACCAAGATGTATATAGAGATCCTTGGCTGGAATAGTATCACACAAAGTATGACGAAGAGACTCTTGCTGCTCATAGTGTATGGAGCAGCATATATTGTCTGTGAATTGCCTCAAGTTCTCACGCTTGCGCAGGAGACATCACACCAGGAAAGTATTGCTTACCGACTGCATCGTGGACTTATTGAGGAGGCTGCGCAGAGGAAGAGGGTGCGCTATGCTTTGCTCCGGAAAGGCTATGCCGATGCGTTATCGTGTGTCGTTCAACGAGATACCTGGGGAAGTGCACTATCCTTATTCAGGACACTGCTGCTGAAAGAGTTCTACTTGCCACACTCACCATTGGGATACCGCGCCCATCCAAGTATGCCCTTTGTCAAATTTCCACCTGACCAGGATGTCTATGTGGATCCTTGGGCAGAGTAGGCTCGATCAATGCTGGCGAATGATATGATGACTCAACTGTCTCACCGATTGGTTCATTCCACGACCATCCGAAAGTCGCTCAGTCTGCTGGAGGCAGATAGGCTTCTCCAAGGCAAGAGCGAGAGGAATCATCTGCTATATCCCGGGATCTTCTTTGTATTCAACTTCCTGCTGTGCGCTGTCTTTGAGAATTCCTTGAAGCAAGACGTTTCACATGCCATTCTTCCCTTATTTCTGTTCGTCGAGTTTGGTTTGTATTTCAGCAGTTCGATATCTCATTATCAACAGCAAGTGTTGAGAATGTTACAGATGAGCACCGTCTTCCCGGTATCCTCAGGCAGCCTCTACCTCTACAGTCTCGTCTCAGACATAGTTCGCCCAATGTCGTTCGTCTTTCTTCTCACCAACACTTTGTTCATTGGCATTTTGTACCATGCCTCCTTGTTCACTTTGGCTGTTGCACTGCTGCTCTTTCTTCTCCTGTTTCTCTCGGCAGAGATTTTCTTTGCCGCTGTCGCGATGGCATTGCGAAAGTCCGTCCAACCCGGAATCGCCGTTATGATGCTGACAGTGGTGATTGTCGGGGGGACACTTGTCATTTCGGTCGTTTTCAAACAACAGAGTGTGTTGGCATCACTCCCTCTTGTTAGCTGGTGCAGCAACGGGATCTATGCTGCCCGCTCAGGAGAAAGTGGAATATTCTTCTTGAACACAGTCTTGTTGGTGTTCATCTCGCTCATAGGCATTCTCGCAGGACTCCGACTATCCAAAGGGAGCTAGAGGTGAGAAAAGCTAGGACATCTCTCATTCCGCCCAAGGGCATTGTCCAATGATGAGAAGAACGCTCGAACTCCTGAAATATGACCTACAGTTCATCTCGTGGCAAAACCACCTCGGAAGGTTTGCTGTGTTTTCGATACCGGCGCTGTTAGTCGTATGGTCGGGGAGCGATACCGCAAGGTCTCTCGTTTGTAGTGTTGTGCTTGTATTTCTCGGACTTGAGAACATCTATACCAATATCTTCTACAGAGTGCCGAATGAGATGGATGCGTTCGCTGTGTTGCCTCTTTCGATCAGGCAACTCATCCTTGCAAAGAACATCACTGCAATCATCGTTACGCTTCCCGCATTGCTCGTGGTAAGTGTGATCATACTATATCTCTCGCTCGAGATGCCGTCTCTTGACCAACTTTACCACTCCTTGCTCTGTGTCATCACCTCGATTTTCTTGTTGCTGCATTGCGGTAATCGTCTCTCATTGTGGTATCCAAGAAGAGAGGTGCGGCTAAACTTCGACGTCTTAACGCATCTTGTCTTCCAGATGATGGCTGTTGCAGTCTCTTCGATTCCCTACTTGGTCTTGAATGCCGTCTTGGATTCAAAAGTTCTGTGTGTTGCCTTTGCTGTCGGAAGTGGGATCTGGTGGTACTTCTTCTCGGTTCCCTGGGCAGCGAAGATGTTTGCAGAAAAGAGATATCATATCTTGGAGATCGCATGAACGCTATCCAGCTTAACCACGTTACTAAAGTCTATGACGGACGGATTCACGCGCTGGACGATCTATCCCTAGTTGTGCCTCAAGGAATGATCTTTGGTTTCCTGGGACTGAACGGTGCGGGCAAGACAACCACCATCCACATCATTGCAGGATTTCTGAAGCAAGATGCCGGTTCCGTGTCGCTCTTTGGAAACGCGATCAGCGAACAGGATTACGAATACAAACGGCAGCTCGGTTTTGTGCTTGATAGACCACTCTATTTTGAGGAGATGACTGGTGAAGAGTATTTGAACTTTGTGGCAGCAATGTACGATGTGCCTCAGCGTGAAGCAACGAAACGGATAGACGAACTTTTTGAATTCTTCGACCTTGATGACAGACGACACGATGCCATTGAGACATATTCAACTGGCATGAAGAAGAAGGTCTCGCTGGCAGCAGCGATTATCCATAGACCGAAACTGATCATCCTCGACGAACCACTCGAAGGCATTGATGCCGTGTCAGCAAATGCAATCAAGGAAAGTCTGAGGCTAATGGCGCAGAAGGGCGAAACGGTCTTCATCACCTCGCATGTGCTGGACACTATTGAGAAACTCTGTAATGAAATCGCCATCATTGATAAGGGGAAACTCCTTTTCCAATGTCCGACGGAGGAGATCCAGACCAAAGTCAGAAGTGAATTGAGTCAAGAGACGTTCTCCTCGCTGGAAGAACTGTTCATCGAGTTGGTGGCGGGAAAAATGAGGAAGAAGAACTTGTCGTGGCTGTAGTCCGGCATTCTGCAGCCCTCGCAATTGCTCGCAAACACAGTGCACCATCTACTGAATATCTATATCGCGCCTAAGCGGGTCTTCCTTTCTCTAAAGGAGAATCCGCAATGGTTTCTTCCGTTTCTCATTCTCTCCATCATAGCATTGATAATCGAGTGGTTTTCCTTTCCGTATGTCCTTAAGGTGACGATTGCCAATCTCCCCCCGAATGCAGCTCAGCAGCACATCCAAGACGCGGCGAGTTATTTGCACGGACAGCGAGCTATCAATGCCGCTTTCATTCCGATCAAGCTCATGGCTGGCTGGTCGCTCTTTGCCTTGGTGCTATATTATGTCTGTCTCGTGTTCAAGCCGATTGAGCAGATTCGGTTCAGACACGTCTTTGCTGTCGTTGTCTTCTCCGAAATGACCCCGGTCGTGGGAAAGATCTTCTCCCTTGTCGCTGCTCTTGTCAAAGGGATAGAGCACGTGAACACAGTCTCAGAGCTGAACAACCTTTATGGATTGGATCTCTTGTTTCCCGGGGCTACTGCAAACTTGCCACTCTTTACTCTCATCTGCAACATGAATCCGTTCTCTCTGTGGTATCTCATGGTCCTTACCATTGGTGTCTCCGTGGTTACAGGTTTTGGCAAGATCAAATCAGCGATAGTGGTAGTGTGTGTGTGGCTTCTCGCACTTGGTTTCGGAGCTGCTGTCGTTCAACTGGTGCAGGAGGGACTGCGATAAACCTTCCCAGCTTGGAAACCAATCGGGCAGCCTCGTAAGATCTTGCCTCCAGTGCCTTTTCGCTTGCAAAAGAGAATCAATCATTGTATATTAGTTGGTGTGCGAAAGGTGGCGGGTCAGGTACACTAGAAATGGATTTGATTAACTTTGAAGGTATCGAATGGGTGATGATCAAAAGATAGACCGGCGAGAATTTCTCAGACGCACGCTCCCGGTCGGTGGGATTGCCGTAGCTTCTGTTGGCTTGGGATTTTGGCTGCACAATCGAGAAGAGTATGGCAAGGTGGAGAATCTCGTTGCTCAGGTCAGAGACTTCTCCGTGCCCTACAGTCAGACATCCCCCCAGATGGTGATTGCTCATGGAGAAACGCCTGCACAAATTACCAAAGCGGCAGTTGATGGACTCGGTGGCATAGAGAAGTTCATTTCGAAAGGGGATGTGGTTGTTCTCAAACCGAACATCGGTTGGGATCGGATGGCACAACAAGCTGCAAACACCAATCCCGAAGTTGTGAAGACCGTTGTCGAACTATGTTTCAGTGCCGGTGCGAAGAAGGTCATTGTGACGGATGTCTCCTGCAATGAAGCAAGGCGATGTTTCATGCGAAGCGGAATCGCTGAAGCAGCAGAATCTCTCGGTGCTGAGGTGGAGTTGCCCGAGGATCGGAAGTTCCAAGAGTTCAATCTTGGCGGAGAGGTACTCGGCACCAGATTAGTCTATACAACATTCGTTGAAGCTGATAAGGTTATCAATATTCCTATCGCCAAGCATCACAACCTCACAGGTGCAACCTTGGCAATGAAGAACTGGTACGGTATTCTCGGCGGAAGACGCAATCAATTGCATCAACATATCCATGAAAGCATTGCCGACTTAGGTACGTTTCTTCGTCCCACGCTTACCATCCTGGATGCATACCGCGTGCTGATGCGAAACGGTCCGCAAGGTGGAAACTTGAGCGATGTCGTTGAACGGAAAATCATCATCGCGAGCGTTGATCAGGTAGCAGTTGATGCTTATGCAGGTGAGACGTTTTTCAGTTTGACACCTGAGCGACTACGGTATCTCAAGATCGCTCACGAGCGGAAGATTGGGAATATGAATTATAGAGAGTTGAGAATTAAGGAGGTCATCGCGTAGGGGGCGATTCGCGAATCGCCCCCTACTATTTCGGAACAGGTCTGACAATCCACTAAACGGAGAAACAAATGTACATCTACCTGTACGTTATCCTTGCTTACTTGCTTGTGTTGATGGGGCTCAATATTTATCGTTCTAAAAAAGTGAAGGGTCATGAAGACTTTATGGTGGCTGGACGGACACTTAGTTTGCGGGTGATGGTGTTTACACTTATCTGTACCTGGATCGGCTCAGGAACGTTCATCGCCGGTGCAGAATACGCGTTTAGAGCGGGGTGGAGCTCAGTATGGATGCCGGCAGGCGCATGGGTAGGTATTGTTGTCATCTATTTCCTCGCAGCGAAGATTCGAACGTTTGGGCAATACACCATCGGGGATATTCTTGAGGTGCGCTACGGAAAGTTCGCTCGTCTCTTCGGTGCCATTGCTCTCATCATTGCATTCACAACGATTGTAAGTTACCAATTCCGGGCAGGCGGTTATATTCTGAATGTAACCACCGACGGAGCCATCAGTGTTGCACTTGGTCAGACAATTGCTGCGGCTTTCGTTATTCTGTTCACTGCTTTAGCCGGAATGATAGCAGTGGCTTACACTGATTTGCCAAATGGAATTATTATCGTGCTCGCTTGTTTAATCTCGGTGCCTTTTGTCGTGCTTGCTACCGGTGGATGGGGGACGGCTGCTCAAGTGTTGCCGCCGGGACACATGGAAGTGTTCAGTCCGGATTTTGGTGAGTATCCTGCGCTCAAAGCACTTGGCTACTGTCTGGCAACTATGCTTCTGTTGATGGGCGTTCAATCAATGTATCAGAAGTTTTATAGCGCCAGATCAGCGAAGGAAGCTCGTCAGGCGGTTGCATTATGGATAATCGGGACAATTTTCGTCGAAGTCGTTGTCATTGCGATTGCCGTCTATGGTGCAACATATTTCTGGCATTATCAACCTCCCGTAGATCCTGCTTCAGTTGTTCTGATGGCTGCTCGGTATATGGTTCCTTGGTGGGTAGGGCTTCTGCTGCTAAGCGCCGCTTGTGTGGTGGTGATCTCCACTGGGATGAACTACCTACTCTCACCAACTACTAATATCATCCGTGACATCTATCAGCGATTCGTGAAACCCGATGCTGACTCAAAGCGAATGGTTGCACTGCAAAAGGTGTTCATAGTGATAATTGGTTTCTGCGCATGGCTGATGATCTTCATTCCGACAGCTTTCGGACTGAATATCTCTGTTCTTAGATATAGCTACTTTGCTTACACCATGTATGGTGTTTCCATTACACCTGCGCTTATCGCAGCGTTGGCGTGGAAACGCGCAACTCGGTTGGCGGGTATTGTATCCATAGTTTCAGGTGCAACAGTGACTCTACTGCTGGAACTTGTGGTGCCTCAACTGATGCCGCATGTTATGAAGGGCGGAGATCTGTGGGGTATCCCAAGTATCTACCCAGCTGTTCTCGTTTCCTTCGGGACGTTGGTCATTGTGAGCTACCTTACTCCTCCGCCGAAGCCGGAGGAACTGAGACAGTTGTTTCCGGAGGCAACATAGGTCGAATTTTGAATTGTTATCTCGGCAATGATGGGTCATTAACGTGTATTGTGGTAACCCCCTGTTGACTTCGTTCACCGAGGTTGTCCAAAAGAATCACAAATTGCCACCCCGAACTTGTTTCGGGGTCTGAAAACAGCCCAGAACAGATGCTGAAACAAGTTCAGCATGACAACGGTGGTGCATTCGTTTACTTTTTGCACACCCTCAATAGGGGGTCGTTACCGAATTATTTCTGCTGCTATCTTTCCGTATGAAAATGCAACTCTTTCGTTTGCACAATTGTGTTAGTGGGGGCGATTCACGAATCGCCCCTACTGTGTACCTTGTGTTTTGCATTGTGTATCTGATCCTTGTAGGTCCCTTCGGAACATCGAACATCTTGCAGCCAGCATTTGCGTACGCGCAGGACACGAAGGAGAACGCCGACTTCAAACTCGCTGTGAATCTTTACAACGACAAGATGTATGACTTGGCGCTGGAGCAGTTCAAGCAATTTGTGAGCAACTACCCCAACACACAGCAGGGGATTCAGGCGCGATTCTATCTCGGACTCGTGCAGATGCAGTTGAAAAAGTATGAAGAAGCACGGGTTACATTCCAGAACTTTGCTCTGACATATCAAGATAACGCCCAAGCTCCTGATGCCTGGTGGAAGGTCGGGGAATGCTATGCTGCGCTGAAGAACTATCCCGAAGCCGCATCTGCTTTTGAGCGACTGAAAGTCTTTCATCCAAAAAGCAAACTTGCCCCTTCAGCATTGCTCAAGGCAGCAGAGTATTTCAAGCTGTCCAACGATGTGGAGCACACAAAGACCGTCCTTCTCGCTGTCATCCAGGAATATGCCTCAAGTGACGTCGTGTTCTCGGCACGGCTGCAGCTCGGCGAACTATATTCTTCACAAGGGGATTACTCCAAAGCGCTCGCTGAATTCAGACGCATCGCTGATGCAATCCCCGCACCGACGGGAACTGCTGCGGGTAAACAGCCAACTGCAGAAATCGAACTGAAGGCAAAGGCACTGCTCGCTATTGGGAAAGTCACTCAGCAGATGGGGAGAATTGACGACGCGGTTGCTCAGTACAAGAGCATCATCGGTACCTTTAAGACGACCACTACCGCAACCAAGGCGGCGATTGAATTGGGAATTCTCCAGGCAAGCTATGGACAGCGGAGCGATGCCATCCAGAATTTGAAACAGGCTTGTAGCGATCCCAAAGCACCGGACACATTGAAGCAACGGGCGCTAGTTGCGTTAGGAGATGCATACTACGCGTCGCTGGATTTTCAGAATGCGTTCAAATCGTACGATGAGTCTGCGCGATCGTATCCGGTCAGCGACCTCATCACGACTGTCTGGGTGAGAGCCGCTCAAAGTCTTGAACGGTTGAAGGACTACAAGCGAGCCAACGAGTATTATGCGAAAATTATCAATGATACAAGACACAATATTGACAAGAGCCTTGCCTATATCAATTCAGCAAGGAATTCCTACGCCTTAAATAGTCACTATGAGGCAATAGGTTTCTATCAGCAGTATCTCAGTGGAACCAGTGACCTGAATGGATCGGCTGAAGCTCTTTATCAGATTGCACAGATCTATGAGAACAATCTGAAGGACTATCGGAAAGCGATTTCAGTGTATCAGGATATCCTCAGCAAGTTCTCTACAGCTCACGTGCAGTGCATTGCCGCCGCGCAGTTCGGTCTGGGCAAGGCATACGAAAAGAATCGGGAGATGCAAAATGCTCTTGACGCCTATCGAGGTGTGATCGAGCAGTTCGCGTGCTGCGGATTTTACGATGAAGCAAGAGAAAGGATCGAACACATCAATCAGTTCGAACTGAAACAGACCGACTCTGGACTAGAAAGGATCGCTTTGCTTATCGGCGATATGGCTGCCGGAAAATCAAAGGGCGAAATTGCATTTCAGCTCGGAGAGATCTATTTCAGCTCTATCAAAGACTATAGGTCAGCAGCGGCTCAGTACACGGCTGCGATCCAAGCAGGAGTTAGCGATACGCTCAGGATGATCGCTCATTATCACCGTGCGATATCATATCACATGCTGGCAGTGAATGAAAGTACTTCCAGCAGTGATGCAACCAAGTATCTCACCGAGTACTTGCAGCTCTATCCCAATACAAGGTATAGTGATGAAGCTGCTTTCCGCTTGTTCAAGGTCAATATCAAATGGTTCGGCTTCGCTCACCATGAAAGGCAAAACGATGACGACGTCAAGCGGCTTGCGCTTGCATTCTTAACTACCCATCCAGCCTCGTCTTACAAAGACTTCGTGTTGATGCAGCTTGGCGATATCAGTTTGAAGAATGGTCTTTATCAAGATGCAGTAAATTACTTTAGTCAGATCATAGCACCGACTCAGCAGGGGCAAGCCGTTGAGGGTGACCTTGCGACAGTGGTAGCTGGTGAGGCAAGGTACAGCAGAGGCTTCTCCTACCTTAAACTGAACGACCCGAAGAACGCCGCTGCTGACTTTCAAACATACCTCAAGGACTTTCCCCATGGTCACTTTGCCGCAGAGGCAACGCTTAGGCTTGCTGAGTTGGCACGACGTAACAGGGATTTTACAGCGGCGCTTTCCCTCTATCAGGCAATAGGCGAGAAGTACTTCTATTCCGATGTCGCAAGTGATGCTGACGTTGCCATAGCCGACACGTATTTAGAATCCGGTGCGTATGACAATGCAATTGCCCAGTATCAGCGACTGATTCAGAATCGAGCCAGCGACATCTTCCATCCTGGCAAAGAGACCGCCGACTTCATCTATAACATAGCTGTCGCATATGAGAAAAAGGGGGAGAAGGAAAATGCCAAGCGTTACTATCAGTCCTATGTGGCGAGCAACAAGAGTGGATCTCGTCTGAACGATGCCTACTACGCTTTGGGGGAGCTGTATCGAGCGGAAGGCAACATTGATATGGCGGCAGCCTACTTTAAGCAGGCAAGCAGACAAGTTGGCGGCAGGGGCGCGAGAGATGCTGCGGAGTTGTTCTTCAACAACGGACGGTATCAAGAAGCTGCCACAGAATACATCACCCTGGCAGGGGGCGCATCAAGCCAAGAAGACAAAGTGTATTATGAATCGAGGATAATTGTCTGCTCTTACAGACTTGAGAACCTCCCTGAAGCGCAGAAGCGGGCGACCGAGTTCAAGAAGAAATATGAGAAAGCAGATGATTACTTAGCGGAGTTCGAGTTTGAGCACGGTACCTATCTCTACCGGCAGAAGCAATTCGACGGTGCGCTGAAGGTTTTTGAGAAGGTGGTTGACGATTACGAAGAAACAAAGTTCGCCGGCTGGTCTGCCTATTGGCTAGGGAATGTGTATGTGTCTGCCGGAAGAAACCAGGATGCTATCGAGCAATTTAACAAAGTTATTAAGACATATCCATCTTCGGAGGCATTGCCGCGAGTTTATTTGGCATTAGGTGATATCTCTTTCCGAGCTGAGAAATACGAAGAGGCGATGAACAACTACCGCAAAGTCGTGGACAACCCTGACAAAGCAGGTGACATTCTGCCCTATGCGATGAACAATCTTATAGAGACATACCAAGCGATGGGGCTATACGACGGAGCATTAGAACTCACCAGAAAGTTCATCGCAAGATATCCCAACGATGAGTCCATCCCGGATAAGCGGGTAAAGATCGGCATCCTGTACGAGAAACTTGCCTACTATGACCAAGCAATCATGCATTTCCAAAAGCTGCTCGAGGAGGCGAATCCTGAATTAGAAGCGGAGATCCGCTACTACATCGGCGAATGCTACTTTTACAGGGGGGATTATCAGCAAGCCATCTTAGAGTTCCTCAAAGTCCCTTACTTGGTCACCAAGAAGACCAAGATTGATTGGACAGCGACTTCCTTGTACATGGCGGGACAATCTTATGAAAAGATGAGCAAGTACGATCAAGCCATCGGTATGTATCAACAGATCATTGATAGACCGGGAATAGATGAGACGTTCAAAGCCGCGGCACAGAAGGAGATCAACCGGGTAAGGGCACTGATAAAGTGACCTGAGGACAATGAATGGCTGTTGTCGCTCAGCTTGCTATCATCACATTTTTTCGATATATTTCGATTCCGAGCGGTTTCCACTTTCTGAGGAGTAACTGAATGTTTGAACAGGAAATCGAAAACATCATTCAGAACACACAGGCAAAGACTATCAGGAACGCTTCCAGCATCCGCGTTGCCGATATTCTGAGCGCTCCTATCTTGCCTGCCATCAAGACCTTCTTTCAGACTGAGGTAGAGGGCTGGTTGAAGGAAGAACGCTCGAGCCAATTACCATCGGGACGATTTCGGTATGACGAACCGGGGGTACAGAGGCAGATTGACTCTATCCTTATCCGCAACGCTATCCTCAGCCGCGAAGAGTTCCTTTCCATTCTTGATAAGTCGGTCAAGTTGGTGTTTAACTACATCTGTCGTCCTCAATGGACACTGTCGAAGTTTCTTTTCAAGAGCGGAAACGTGGTACCCTCTGAAGAGCTTCAGTCGGAGTTGAACTATTTCTATGACTATTCCTACTACCGAGATATACTTCTGCGGTTCGTTGAGAAGAAGGGGATCAAGGAAGTGTCGCTCGAAATGCTCGAACAGCTCGTCAAACGTATTGATGAGGAAGTGATCCAATCGTGTTCTGCCTCGGAATTGGCGCATCTCACGCAGCCTATCTTCGATGTTCTACATGAAGCCCAGCCACATAAAGGGGATGAAATCCCCATAGATGCGTTGATGATTTTCTTCGACGACAAGAATAGGATGGATGTCTTGGCAAAGCTAGAGTCTGAGCAGGAGCAGCATCGTCGGTTGAACATAAGCATGGAGCGATTGGTCTCACTGCTAGAGCCGGGCCATGATAGAACACGTTCGGAGACTTCACATCATCTTGAAGCACCGGAGGTCCAGCCTGCAGAAGCTGCAGTCAAGAGAGATGAGGTGATGCAGGATCGCCGGAAGCTGGATATGATTCCGCCGGTGGTTGAAAGAAAGGAAACAGGAAGTCCCCTACCCTTGCAGGAGCCAGAAGCTCCTGAGATAGGAGAGCGACTTTCTCGTCCTCCAGTGACTCCAACGACACAGCAAGAGCCAATCTCTTATCACATTCGGAAGCAACTTGGAAAGCGTGGCAAAAAGAAAGTCATCAAACGCGTCTTCCAAGGAGATGCGGCTCAGTACGAAATTAGTCTTGCGACTTTGAACAGCATGAAGACGTGGGGGGAAGCCTCGATGTACATTGATAGCGTGTTTATCAAGAATGGTGTTGATCCTTTTTCAAATGTGGCGATAAAGTTCACCGACGTTGTTCAAGAGGTGTTTCTATCGCAAGCAAGGTCCGCTCCGCCAGAGGCGGATAAGCCTCCGGCTTAGACGTGAACGGACAATGTTCATTGATCAAGCTAAAATATCTGTGAAAGCGGGCGGTGGGGGAAATGGATGTGTGAGCTTTCGCCGTGAGAAGTATGTTCCCAAGGGTGGTCCGAATGGGGGTGATGGGGGTGATGGGGGTGACGTCATCGTTCGTGCCGATAAACAACTGAACACGCTGCTTGATTTCAAATACAAAGCGCACTACAGAGCTGGCAGAGGTGAACATGGTAAGGGTGGGATGAAAACCGGGAAACGGGGCAAGGATGTCGTGCTGCGCGTTCCATGCGGAACCGTCGTTCAAGATGCTGAGACAGGCGAGGTCCTTGCCGATTTGGTGAAGAATGGAGATGGGTGTATCGCTGCAAGAGGTGGTCGGGGGGGACGAGGTAACGCTCGCTTTGCTACATCCACGAATCGCGCCCCGCGTTACGCTCAGCCTGGCTCGCCCGCCGAAGAGCGGGAGCTTCAACTAGAACTCAAGCTTCTGGCTGATGTTGGTTTGGTCGGATTTCCAAATGCCGGGAAGTCAACACTCATTTCCAAGATTTCTGCTGCGAGACCAAAGATCGCCGATTATCCCTTCACGACGCTTGGACCCAATCTAGGAATTGTCCGTTACAAGAATTTCAAGAGCTTCACTGTTGCCGATATGCCAGGGCTTATCGAAGGGGCGCACGAGGGAAAGGGGCTTGGTATCCAGTTTCTGCGCCACATCGAACGAACGCGCGTTCTCGTCTTTCTGATCGAATGCACAAGTCCGGACATCAAAAGAGATTTCGATGTGCTGCTCAACGAACTCAGGATGTTCAGTGAAAGCCTTGGCGAGAAACCAAAAGTCGTTGCAATGACAAAGATGGACATGGCAACGGACGAGATACGCCGGCTGACGGGCAACAGGCGACGGATGAAAGATAGGTTTGGCGCTATCCCTGTGTGCAGGATCTCTGCTCTCACTGGCGAAGGACTTCCTGAGTTGCTTGACGTGATGTGGAAGGAGCTCAAATCATAGGCTATCCAAAGAGACCACAATTGTCACCCCGAACTTGTTTCGGGGTCTTAAGCCGGAGGCTTATCCGCCTTCGGCGGAGAAAAACAGCTCAAAACAGATGCTGAAACAAGTTCAGCATGACAACGGTGGTGTGTTTGTTTGCTTTTTGAATACCCCCCGAGGATAGCCGTCAACTTGAGTGAATAATCAGCCAACTCCTTAATACAACTTGAAACACACGGTCTTAACGCTACGCAAGACGATATCCGTCAGCATTTCTCTTCTCGGTGGGCTTGTCGTTGCATCTATCTTTTCTCTCTCCATCGGTTCGAGCGATGTGGGATTCAGTGATGTCCTGAGACTGATTCTGAACTCGATGGGATTTTCACAGGTCGCTGCCATCTCCGAGACAAGCCGAGCGGTGCTGCTTGACATCCGTCTTCCTCGTGTTCTGCTTGCCATCATCGTCGGATCTGGACTCTCAGTAGCGGGTGTCGTGTTTCAAGCACTCCTGCGTAATCCGCTTGCTGAGCCTTACATACTTGGAGTTTCCGGAGGCGCGTCGGTTGGTGCGCTCACCGCCATTGCCCTTGGCTTTCACTTGTTCAACGTGGGAACTCCGCTCGCTGCGTTCTTAGGTGCGCTTCTCGTTGTTGTGCTGGTCTATACGTTTGGTAAGCGCAGAGGACAATTAGACACAAATGCTCTGCTCCTTTCTGGTGTGATGATAGGAGCCTTCCTATCTGCTATCATCCTCGTTCTTGTCTCACTCATTGGTCAACCGATCCGCAACGCGCTGCTCTGGCTTCTTGGCAACTTAGCCAGTGCCGACCTTCGTTCGATTGCCATCGTTGCTCCAATAGCACTTGGTGCTTCAATCCTGATCTACGTTCAAGCGAGGCGCTTCAATTTGATAGCCACGGGTGATGAGGTGGCGTTGCAGCTTGGGGTGGAAGTGGATCGGGTGAAGAGGTTCTCCTACTTTCTGGCATCTCTTGTGACCGGAAGTGTGGTCGCTGTCAGCGGTGCGATTGGCTTCGTCGGATTGATCATCCCTCACGTCTGTCGCATGTTGTTCGGTCCCGACCACCGACTTCTCGTCATCGCCTCATTTCTGATGGGAGGAATCTTTCTCGTAGTTGCTGACATCGTTGCTAGAACAGTCCTCGCCCCGAATGAACTCCCCGTCGGTGCAGTGACCGCCGCCATCGGTGCACCGTTCTTCATTTATCTGTTGAAGAAGTCGTAGTGCGCTTGCTGCGAGGGGATGTCTGTTGGATGGTGAACTCTAGGGGAAAGACGAAGCCCCGATATTGATCGGGGCATTTCATTTTTGGATCGTGCAGTATCAGCATGTCAACGTGGTAGTCTCGGCAACGTCTCTGCGGACTACGCAGTGGTTTCTGGCGCTGACAAAGAACTCCAGAGGTCTAACCCAGATACCACACCGCACCAAAAACCATTGAGCCACCGCTATCCTTAATCACAAAGCGAGCGTTGCTGCTACTGCTATTGCGCGCCGAGCGTTTCTGACTCACTCGATTTCGGGGACAGAGTGTCTCTCTCTAAGGAGAAACGTCAACATAAAATTTGCCGCCTCAAGAAGTTTTCCGATGTCATCCTTTGTTTTTATCAAGTGTTTCTCTTTATCGGTATCTGCCTTGCCAGTGGCATCGGACTTCTCCTTGTCACCATTCAAAAACCCGTGGGCAAAATAGTCTCTAAAAGTATCTATATGCTTTCGTTTGAATTCTTTGAGACTTTCGGTAAAACCATCGTCCCTGATTTTGTTTTCTTCTTTCTCTTTCAAATTCCAATATATGACACATTGTGCCAACGTGCCAATCGTGGAATCCTTACGCAATTTGATTGACTTCGCTTCCTTTGTGACCTCCTTCCAATGTTCTGAAAGTCTCTCTTCAAAGGCTTCTGATCTCTCCTTTGGCATGATCTAGAAGAATGTTGTGTAAGAACACTTCCATCTCTCGTGATAATTCCAAGTAAAAGCTTCCACAGTATTCTTGAATTACTCTATGGTTCACCTCGGTCGCTTTGACGTAAGCAAGGCCATAAATAAAATTGTTAAGATTCTTTCTCACAATGTTTATCGGTTCGATCTTTGCAATTTCAAACCATTTATTCGCATTTGTATACAACTTGCAAACGGCAACAATTTCAGACTCTGCCATTCTCTTTATCGAGAAAGGATCGATTTCGTTGATATTGAATGAAATTATTTTCTCAAGTATATCTTTCTCCCAAGGATTTGTAGTTGTTTCAATAATTGATTTGAATTCATCTGATGAACAAACTTCGGCTATAGGAATAACCCTTGTACCAAAAACGGCTTCTTGTTCGGATAGGGTTTTTTGCACAATGTCGAGCGTGATACTTCTGATGTCTTCAAAAGTACCAACTATGTGAAGTATATATTGAGGGTCTAGAACACCTCCGTAACTTGTCATTTGACATCGCTCTATTGTTTTGACCCTTTCGTCGTTCGATCAACTTTGTTACAACCTCCTTATCAAACAGTTGATGTGGATTCTTCCCAGTTGGAGTAGCATATATAAAGACAAGAAGTAAGAATTCTCCGTACCCTTCTTTTCTCATCTCATCAGTCAAATCGGACAAAGCGTATCCTTCTACAAAAACACCCAGTTTCTTAAGTTGAATAAAAAAAGATTGATCTTTGTCCTTGCCGATTAGCATATCTCGTATCTTACTCTTTCTGTGGTTAATGAAATCCTCGGTTACTGATGGATCCAAGGGTGTTGGTTTGAATCTATTGTTTTCCAATTCTGCAAATTTATATCCTCTGCATTTATACACTTCAGTTGTTTCGACAAAGTCTTCAGCGATTAGAGCACGAACAGATTCAGGTCCGAGACAGGAATGCAAACGTAATTGAGAGAACATCTCTGATTCTTCAAAAGAAGAAATAACAAGATCGTGTCTCCCATACACAGCGTCGCAGCCAATACCAATTCTCTGTAATGAATTTCTATGTGTGTAGTAGTCTTTCATTCTGAAAAAACCATGATACCTCTTCAAGCCTAATAATTGAAAAAGATGTGGATGCGCGATAATATTCCTCGTAGTAGCTAAAGACGATTCTATTCTTATTTCTCCGTCTCGCTCAATGAAGAATTTAATAGGTGACTCAATCACCACGTTTTCTTTCCCAAGTGGTGTGGGTGTGTGTATAACATTCGATGGAATAACTGTCGCTACTATCCCTCCCTCGCAACCGCTTTCAACAATTGGCAATTCGGTCTTGTCTTTATACGCGCCTACTATCTGGGATTGGCCACAAATTCCGATACCTTTTCTTGAAGAAATATCGGATGCGTTACATAAGAGACTGACTGCGTTGCGATAGGTTTTCTCTTCTGGATCACGCAGCCGCATTATTCGGTTTGCCTCATGAACGAATTGATTGATCTCTGGACTGCACATTGGAACAATAAGAATGCTTGCTGCTTCTCTATCAAAATAATCCCTGGCATATTCAAGAAAATCTAGGCACGTAAAGACCTGAAAACATGACTTCGTATTGTCTATACTCGATGTGTCCTTCCAGTAAAAGCGAAACGTTTCAGCTTCATGACTTGATTCAGCAAGAACATTGATATCGTAAGGAGACCTTTTAGATTTATAGGTGTAGTGGATTTCTCCTGACGGCATAAAAACAGGCGAAACGCTTCTCCGCTGCTCATCATCGTAGTAGTTGGCAATGACGATTGTCGAATTCTCAAATGAAAATTTCCTGATATCTTCGATAATGCCGACAGGCAAGGAATACTCTGGAAATACAAGAAGGTCAATGTGACGTTTGAACTTTGATAAGGCCTCCAACAACCTCTTTATTTTTTCTCTTCTACGATCGCATGGTTCCGCGAACCATCCGATGTATTGATACTCTTTCCTACGGATGATAGAAGCTTCGTCGTAGAATGGTGACTTCAGTTGAAGAAGACATACGGTAATCCTACTACCTAACAAGCCCTCTGGAAGGTCTATCGGGTGCACATTCATTTGCTTTCTCCCTCAGTTGTTCCGATTGTTCATAGACGATTCTTTTTGATAATCGCCCTGGATATACTATTGAAGCATCGCGGACAATGTGTGCACAAACCACGCCGTTGAGCGAACCCGCTTTCAATGATGCATTTTCCCCCGGCGAGTGATATCCAACGAGCAGTTCACGTCCAGTGCAATTCGGTTTCATGTTCACCTATCCGGCGTGCCAGCACCGCTTTGCCGGTTGTTATTCGCTGCGCAGCCGTATGTGGAGCACACAAGGAGTCAATCGTACGGTCACTGCTTAGCTAGCGGTTGACTAGAATCTTTCCCATCCGTTTCCGAGGATACTTCATCGGGTTCCTGTGGCGTTGCGAATCCAATCCTTCGTGGCTTGCGCTCAAGATCTCGGATCTTGATGGCAGTGAACAGTACGCTGACTTGCGAAACGTGCTGGACAAGCTTCACTCGAGTTCCGTCGTTAGTATTGATTCCCTCGAAGACTATGAAGTAGGGGTTGCGATATCGTACGTCCTGAATCTGTATGATAATTTCAGAACCGAATGATGAAAGAAAGGCTCCGATCTCTTCGTCGGCATTCAGGCCTGCCTCGTATTCTGCGATCTCTTTCATCAGCCTTTCGTACAGGATGTGAGCGAAGCCGCGCTTGATTGCATCTGTCTCTGCCTCGATGGCTCTGGTTTGGGAGATTATGCGCATTATGTCGGAGGCGTGTGAGTCAACAGGATCCATGGGTCTCCTTTCGAATCGTAGAAAGCCGGATAACTACATTCTTGCGGCTGCACGGCGCCAAACTAGTGGAATACGGTACTAAGTTCGTTTCTACCTCCAGAATGGAAGAGTGCACGAACCTTTTTCTTGGGGCGCGCTCTTTCGCACTGCGGCAGTGGTTTGCCAATCTTCACAAAACTGTGCTCGCTACTCACGAAAAAAAAAACCCAAGGCTTACTTTCATAAGCATCCCTTGGGATCTGTATGCAAATACGGGTGTCCCTATCCCCCAACCCATCAGCCTTTGCAGCGCTGGCTATCCTGTCCGTCCTTCCTGCGTTCGGACGGCGAAGTCCGAAGGCAACCATGTCAACGCATTCCAGTAGCACAGTTTCACTCCCAGGGAGCCAACCGAAGATTCGATAAGGCTTGCTAACTCAGTTGATTAAATCTCTTCTCTCGCGATGCGGGATAAAGAATACAGTGTTCTACGCTTTCTATAGATTACATTCGATTTCTTTCGGTCTGATTCGCCACAAAGCGGAATGATGCCACACCGGCTCACACAACGGTAACAACGATTCAATGAAGGTTGCTCATAGTGCCGGCACTAATATACAAAACCTGTGTGTAGATGTCAAGAGAAAAATGAAAAACTTACCACGAGCAAGCGCCTTGCCTGTAGTGCGAAACGCCGTTTCGCACGAGCGAATCACCGATTCGCTCTACAAGCAACCATGTCATTAGCGTCTTCCATCTCACGGGCATGGAGTGGTCCATGCCCGCCTGGTGTGTTCTCACGGACACGGAGTGGTCCATGCCCCCCTGGGGAGAGACCACTCTCGGCTGGCACGGTCCACACCGTGCCAGTGGAGAATGGTGTCGTCTTCTATTTTACGGGCATGGAGTGGTCCATGCCCGTCTAGTGTATGACATTGGTTTGCGATTGCCGCTCGCAACTGTGTTCTCCAGCGTCTTTAGGCGGACTTACCCTCCTGAATGAGTAGATAGCCAAAACCGACAGTGAAGAAAAGATAGACGAAAACAACTCCCCAGCCAAGTAGGTTCAGACTGCCAGAGAGCTGAAGAACCAATGTGACAACAAGGGCAATGGCGTCATAGATGAATAAATCTAGGATGATTGCCCGCCGAGCAACAGATGCCCCCACATTTCTTGCGAACCATGTGAGCATGAGATTTCCCACAAGTGTTGCCCCGTATTCTCTAGCAGTGAGAGCAGTTCCCGATCCAAATGACATGCCCAATAAGTTCAGCAACTGTGCAGGAACAAATAGTAACACAGGAGCAAAACCGAGACAGACAATGGCCTTGATGATCATCCAAGTCTTGAATTTCATAGTAACCTCCTTTTGTTGAGAAATGTTGTAGGGTTAACGGATCGCAACTACGCTGCTGCCTTCAAACAGATCCTTCGTTGATCTGTTGACAGCAAGCAAACCAATGTTGCCCATCCATCGAATAGTGCGTCTTATGCAACAGATGTCATTCGTCTCGTTCTTGAGCGCCAAACGCTGAGTACCGATAGGCGCTTGGCGCTCCACGGACTTTCCTCCTCACGTCGAGAGGTCACTTTTCTCCGCCACCAGAGCTCTCGATCTCATATAAGCCACCATTCGCATCCTCGAAGGCGTAATCGAGTTCATGCCCTTTGTAGTGATGCTTCGACTTCGCCAAGATTAAGCCGTTGTTTTTCTTCTCCGCCCCCAAGGCGATGTTCTTGAGCACAATCGCATTCTTCCCGTCTTTCCCAGTTAGCACGGACAATGAGACTTCACCTTGTCCATCACCCAGCTTGGCATAGGCGGTCTTCCCCTTCCTCTCCCAGACAATCGGCGCACGATCTACACCTGTATCCTTGGTCTTTACAGGATTGATGTGAGAAATTACCTTCATGGCGCCGTCAACTTGCTCCTGCGTGGCTGATGGTTCGAATGTGAGGTACATGGACTTGAATTCCCCATTAGAGAAATCAGCTCCCATGTCGCCTGACATCCACACCTTCATCCCATCGAGCTTTACCTTCCCGTAATTCCCTTTCTCGATCTTCATGACGCTGTTGTATTTGCAGAAGTCCTTATCCGGATGTGTATTGAAGAGACAAGGGCAGAGCAAATTACAACTGCACGCATCAATAAACGAAGCCTTCACGCTCCAAGGCTTTTCTTTCGTGGCCGTCTGGGCCGGACTGCTGCTGACAAGTAGAATCAGCACCAACACCCCAAGAACCAAAATCCTGGTACGCATGGTAGTCTCCTTGTCAAATTGTTTAAGGTATTGTTAGTTAGAGTGGAACCTGCTTTGAAGCTCACTTCTCGGTTTTCGTATTCAAGGAATCTCTTGCGGTTACAACGGTTGAATCGTCCTCTATTACTTTGTACCCCATTCTCTTGATTGCTTTGACGACGTTTTCCATGGGTTTCTTTGCAGGATCGAACAAAATGATGACCTTACCGCTCTCATGGTTTGCATTCACCTCTTCGACTCCTTCAATTTTTCTTACGGTTTTTCTAATCATGCTGGCACAGGATGGACAATGCATGCCTTTAACTGTGAGGACCTTCTTTTCCTTCTCACCAGCAACTCCAGCGAACGAGATGAAGATACTGATCGTAAGAAGAAGTGCTGAGATACGTTTCATGTGTTCCTCATTTACGTCTTGGACACAAAGGGCAATGTCTTTGAGCCGATGTGCGCTTACACTGATCTAACTTTAGACCAAACTACTAGCAGTGGCGGTTAATGTGTCGCCGCACCACGCCGTGCCCCGCCGAGCAATGAATACTACTCCATTATAATTTTTAAACAATTGTATTTGTCAAATTATGTCCTTACAAATAGCTCAACCACCATTTGTCCCGATTGTTGTATTTGTATTTCATATACCATCTACATAATGGATAGAGCAGTAAAACAATGCAAATCCAGACCATATATACTACCCAAAGGCTATATCCATAGGTTGCTAATCGGCCACTCTCAAAAGTCTGGTTATTAAATATCATATCGCTGTAATTGCCACCAATAATCATAAGACCTATCATTGCTGCTAAGTGTATGATTAATATATGTAGGAAGTAATAAAATAAAGGTACTCTACCAAAGACTATAAAAAAGTCGGTCAGCTTATTTTTAATATTATCAGTTGCATATAAAAATAACATGGGTGGACCAAGTGTTATTAATAAAAATGCTAATGAGGGTGGATATTTAGTAACGTTTAAGAAAGATAGAATAGTGTAGGTGATGTTTTTTTGTTGACTCCAAGGAACTAAATCTCCATAATCATTAATTCCTCTTAAAATGAAGAATAATAATGTTGCTCCAACACCAAGTCGCATAAGCCATTTTTTTCTAATAGAAACATCGGATCCCTTGTCATAAAAGGTTCCAAAGCAATAGCCAAGCACCATGACACCAATCCATGGCAATACCGGATAAGATATGGCTGCAAATCTACTTTCACTTAATGGAAAGAAACTCTGCTGATGAAGTAAATACCAAAGTATAGATTTTAAACTATTGCCTTCCATAATAATGCCATCTAATAAGTTATGACCGGCCACCAGAATGATCCCAATAGCTAATAATACTCTTTTGGGTAAATAAACCAGGATTGATAGGCAAACCATACTAAAGCCAATAGCCCAAATTACTTGGAGTTGTATAAATCCGTAAGTAATATTAAAAGTCCACAAAAAATTGTTCAATACTAATTCTAAAAGAATGAGCCATATACCCCGCGAAAATAGAAATTTGAAAAGTTCAGTTCTGGTCCTTTTACTTCCGTATAAAAATGCGGATGTGCCTGCCAGAAACACAAATACTGGTGCACAGAAATGGGTAATAAATCTTGTAAAGAATAGTATTGGGGTAGTGGTCTCCAGATTAGTTGGGTCACTTACCATAGCTCCTAGATGAAAATAATCTCTCGTATGGTCAAGAGCCATAATAACCATTACGAGTCCTCTTAAAAGATCAATAGATTCTACTCTGGTAGTTTTAATTTTTTCCATATAGAATATTGGGGGCTTGCCGCTAACGTTCGAGCAACCACGCCGTGCCGCCCCACCAACATCTATCAAATGAGGGGCGGCATGGAGTGAGCACTATGATCTTCTTGGAATGAGCCAACGTCGTGGTTGTCCCGCTTTGCGGGATTAGCTGGCGTTTGCCGGAATTATTTCATCAAGCCGAGTTGACGCAAGAAGGTTGCGAGATCCCAATAGTCGGCATTTCGCTGGATCTTTCCATCCTTCATCTGGACAATTGTACTACCACGCACCGAAAAGCTCTTCCCGGTGGCTGGAAGCTCTGGACTGAGCGGGTGCGTGTTTGTGCCGGTCATAACCCATTCACACGCCAGCAAGTCCTCGGAGGCAAAAAGGGAAGTTACGGCCAGCTTGAAATCAGGTATGGCGTCAAAGGATGCCTTCGCCCATCCTTTCAACTGGTCCTTGCCACGATAGGTTTGTCCTCTGGCAAGATTATCATAAACACAATCGTCCGTGAAGAATGAAGCGATCTTTTCAACATCGTGGGTGTTCCAACTGGCAAGGTACTCCCTGAACATTTTCTCAGATTGGATCTCTTTATCTTTTGCGGTTTGACAACCGACGAAACCGATTAGAAAAGCAGCGGTGAACAAAAGTGCTGTTGTTCTCAGCATGTTAACCTCCTTTAATAATGTGAAATTGATATTATTACAAGTGACTCTCTGGACAGATGCCAGCTGCTACGTAATGCGTGCTGTTAGCCGAAGTGCCATTTCTGTCCACGAACCTTGACCACGGTTCCTAATCCTTCGATGTCTGTCCGCCGTGATCGCCTATCATTACCCATTTATCTCCTTGTTTCATCAAGATGTCTGTCCACCGGCCCGAAATAGTCTTCGCCTTGCTCTCGAGTTCCTTCTCGATGGTAGTATAGTAGTAATGGACGAAAGCGACGTTGCCATAAATTTGGATTGCAGCTGGTGTGATGTCGTAGACAAGTGTTTTCGTGGTCTTCATAAAGTAGTCGAGAAATTTTCTGCCTGTGGCTTTGGTGCCTGGCAGGGCGTCCTGGTAATCCCAACCCCGATAGTCAGGATGAAAGTAAGCCATGAATCCTTCTAGATCGCCTTGTGCATAGAGCGCCCAATACGCTTCAACATTTTTCCAAACATCTTTCTGCGCAGCCGACCATTCCTGCGCAAACAGCGACGTTGAGGAAAGCAGCATGAAGCAAAGCACTGCGAGCACTACCGAAATACTAATGAAGTGTTTCATTGCATTGTTACTCCTTATATATGGTGATTAAGTTTCCCCGGCCATTTCGGGAAGGTGAGTTAATGGCATTTCGGGTAACGTGTGCACAAACCACGCTGTGCCGCTGCGAGCTATAATAGATTCATTTTCACGCGAAGCAGCGGCATAGAACGAGCACTATAATCAATCTGCAAAATAGCGAGTGCTGTGGTTTGTGCTGTTAGGCGAAATTCTTGGTCTGCACTTCTCTCGCCCCTGAGTGGTTTTTTCCCTTATTCTTTTAAGAAATCAAGAATCTTCTTATTTACTAATTCAGTATGTGTAAACATCAAATCATGACCGGTGTCGGTAATTAGCTCTGTTTTAATTTTTGAATTGACTCTGTTAAGTCGACTGATCGCATCGTGTGCGTTATAGACCGTTTCGTGTTCGCCGACCAAGAAAAGCACAGGAATCCTCAAGTGTTCGATTTCCGAATCGGAAAGAACAGTCGGATTGACAGGTTGCTTGAACTTGAAGCTTTTCAACGATAAATCGTAATAATCTATCCGATCTTCGATGATCTCACGGCCATATTCTCCCATTTGTGCCAAATCTGCCCAGACGTAGTAAGTTATTTTCGATTTAAAATAGCGGATCGGAATCAAGCTCATAACCATTTTAAGTATGTATTCATCGGACAGAGGTAAAATTGTGAAGACGGGAGCCATAAGAATGACGTGGCTTAGTCTTTCAGGATGAAAGAGTGCATACTGACTGGTAACCCAGCCTCCATACGATAGCCCCATGATCCCAATGTTATCACCAAGCCGAAGCGTATCGAACAATTCGTTAAGCCAATCAGCGTAATCATTTCCGCTCAGGAGTTCACGAGTATAAATGCTTCTCCCATAATCATAAATATTATCCAAAGCATAGGTTCGGTAACTTTGAGATAGCGCTTTAATATTGGCGTACCATATGAGGGAATTACATCCACCTCCCGGTAATAAGACTAATGGCGGGGCATCGGTTGGGCCGCAGATTCTCACGAATGTTTTCCCAAAGGAAGTCTGCACAAGTCGTTCTTCGGATAATACCGGCCACTTTTTTACCATTTTTTCTTCGAAGGCAAGATACTTCGCTTTTGCCTTTTCTGAACGGAAAGGATGATAGTTATTCATTTCCATCGGTCCGGGGCCGGAAAATATTGAGAAGTAAATCCATGCAGCGAATGAAATTAATAACAGTAACAGGATACCCAATCCGGTCAAAAAATACTTGAACACTCGAAAAACGAACGTGCGTCTTTGTTTTGTTTTATTCTTTTCCATTTTCTTTATCATATTTCCACTTATTGTCTATGAGATTAGCAGGCCAAGTATTTCGCCTAACGTGTGCAGCCTTACGTAGTGCCGTTTGCGACGTATAATAACTGGTTATCAAAACGGAACAAACGGCGTTAAACGAGCACAATGATTCTTTTTCAAAAGAGCGAGTGTCGTAAGGCTGTTTGTTATACGAACACTCAATCGAGTCTAGTTCCTTCCTGTGCAGACTACTCCCCAGTCTCCTTCATCCTCAGGAAGCGCGCTGCATTGTTGTAAAAAATGTCACGCTTTTGTTCTTTGGAGAGAAACTTTGCTGATTCAATTCCCTCGACGGCCATGCCAATTGCCTCCGGCCATACCATCTGGTCGGAGCCGAACATTACTCGTTTTCCCAATCCCGCTCGGATCAAGTCTCGGAGATACTCGTGGAATTCTTCCCGTGGGATGATCCAGTTGATCACTGCAAGGTCAGCGTACACTTGCGGATACACGGCCATAATTGCCTTTGTTTCTTCTAAGTATGGCCAGCCCCCGTGCATTAGGTAGAGTCGCAGCTTTGGATGTCTGACCAACACTTCTTCAAGAAGAATTGGGCTGCCATACGTCACACGGAATTTAGGACAACATGTATAGGGCGTTCCCGCAGGCCCCAGACCTGTATGAACTCCGACCGGAATGTCCAGTTCTTCAGCAAGAGCTAGGTATGGTTCGAACAGCGAATCGCTCAGAGGAAGTCCAACATATTGGGCTGCCAGTTCTCCTAACGTTCCAAGTCGGCCTGCAATAAATTGCTGCCGCAATTGTTCCACATCTGGCAGTGAAGTTACCTCATCGAAATGTACTCCCCCGATTATGCGTTTTGGTTCTTCAGACTTCCAGCGATACACAACCTCCAGCGGTCCACTTGTGACAGCTTTAACGATGTTGTAACGGCGCATCTCCATCAGCGTTGCCTGCATAAGTTCCTCGTCACTTGCCGCACCAGATGGCTTTCCTGTAACTGGATTGGGGATGCTTGATTCGCCCATATACTGCGCCGGGAACGAGTGCATGTGCATGTCAATAATGGGAGGTTTCTTGTTTATAGCCGACTGAGCGAATATAAAATAGGGGGTCCCCATAAGACCCAAGATGATGAGCAGCAATTTCATAATCTTCCTCTGTTTAGCTAAAGAGTGTTCGTATGACGTCTGGCGGCAACACGCAGCGCTTTTGCGAACTACAAGCAGACCAATTTACTGTGAAGCAGAAGTGTTGAGCGAGGCTTTTCATAACCATGACTTTTGCAGCGTCGTTGTTTGCTGTGTTATGCCCTGTGGCTTTTCGGTGACGTTTCATCTATTGCCTTTTTTAGAAGATCAGAGTGCTTTTCAACTATTCGGTTGACAAACAAGTACAGTCTATTTATCCACTCCATTGATTGCCGCCCTAGCTCCAATGATTCGATGGGATCGAGTGATTCGATAATTTCGATTTGCATTGCTGCGTTGTGCTCTCTATGAGCAGCCACGGAGTTTCTGACCCTCCTGAGTAACGCGCTGTTGGTACGATTGAACCGAACGAGTTGGCCGTGCAAGGCCTTTAACTCTCTATCGAATTTGTCTGCGAAGCCAAGTCTTGTTAGCGAGTCTCTAAATGGTTTGCCCAGCAAACTAGTGAGGTCGTCAGTACACTCGAGTATTGTCATCAGCAGATGGCGGGAATAAAGCTTCCTCTTCCATTGAGACTTCGTCTTGGTAATCTCGTCAAGCAGGCAGCTCTGATCGTAATTCCAGAGAATGGAGTAGAGGGAAACGTTATAGAGAAGGGCGAGGTCTTCAAGTCCTGCATCGAGAGAAGATTTTCTCGCGTCGGAGGTTACCTGTAGATTTATTTCGACAAACTTCTGGTTCTTCCTAAAGGTGCGTGTGAGTCTCCATTTAGTAGTGATTGGAATTCTAGTCACCTATCTTCCTCCAGAAGCCATAGCGCACGACTACCGTATAAACGGACAAATGTTCGTTTTTATTTCCTATGGTACCATCTCTCACACCACGGGGGTGGTTTGTCAGTTAGCCGAAGGAAATTCCGCTCTCCACTCTCGAAGAACAAAAAAACCCAAGGAGTGCTCTTTTGATATGAGCATCCCTTGGGGTCTGTGTACAAATACGGCTATCCCTATCCCCCAATCCATTAGCCTCTGCGGTGCTCGCTATCCTCAACAACTGGCGCGAAGCGCCATGGCGCCAAAGGCGCTCACAACCTGCATTCGGACGGCGAACTCCAAAGGGAACCATGTCAACGCATACCATTAGCACAGTTTCACTCCCAGGGAGCAAAATATAGTGCTTTACGGTTTCTATAGATTACATTCGATTACTTTCTGTCTGATTTGGCACAGAAAGGCATGATGCCATACGCGCTTATGAAATGGCTAACAACGATTCGATGAAGGTTGGTCATAGTGCTGGCACTAATATACAAAACCTGCGTGTAGATGTCAAGAGGAAAATGAAAATCTATTACCAGCAAGCGCGAGACTTCACGTCGCACGAGTGGAGGAAGGGACTCTCCTTCCATCTCACGGGCATGGAGTGGTCCATGCCCGACTGGTGTATAACATCGCCGTTCAACGCTCAACCAAATACTTCGAGGTCAAAGGCTCGCCCGTTGCAACTTGTACGATTTGATCCCAGGGGACAGCAGCGCCTTGTTGATAGAATCTCTCGATGAGAAATTGTCCCGTCTTGGGATTTGCCACAATGCTCTGATTCTGTTTTCTCAGATATGCTCTTACTTGAGCTGCAACCATAGCGGCAAGCACCGAGTTCTGAAGACGCACGGGATCGTTCACCAACTGCGGTATCGTTCCCCATGCAGAGACGAGACCACCATTGTCATCCTGGACTCGAGATAGTTTCAAATGCTTCTCAGCAAGATTCCACCAGACCTCGTCATAGTCCGCATCGGGATTACGATAGATTTCACGTTCGAACAACGCCGCGACAATCATGGTGCGGAGGCGCATCACACGATCATCTCGGTATCGCAGCAAGGTTGCCTTAGCCATTTCTGGGGGCATGGTTGTATAGCGAGCATACCACTCTGGATCAAATATCAACTCCCCAAGAAATGTGGCGGTTGCCTCAACAAGCACCGGCTCAAGCAACATGCTGTGCGCCTTCGGCACCGACCACCGGACCGATGCGTAATGAATACTACAACCAATTCCAGAGAGCAACGCAAGCTCATCCTGCTGTGAACCTCTCGTCAGCAAAGCTGAAAGACGAACATCCTCCGGCAACTCGACGGGAACGGTACATACATCGGGATATTTTCCGATTCGAGATTCCAGATCGAGGATGATTGTACTCAAAGGCTCCTTGCCTAAGTCCAGCCCAATGTCTTTGACTGTCTCTTTCGCCCATGGAAGCATCTTATCTTTGGCGAAGTATGCATCTATCTCAGCCTGACCCACGCGCTGAGGATCCAAGGGCTTCAGATAATATGGAAGGTTGTAAGGCAAGAGCGCCTTTTTCCCAAATTCCTCTATCGCCTTTCCCACAAGATTATTCTGCGCCAACTCTGTTGCGGCAAGGATGCTTTCGTACGTCTTCAGGAGTTGGTTTTCATCGAATCCCTGGAGGTAGAGTTGCAGTGAGTAGTAGTTCTCGAAGGTGTGATCGCCAATGGTAATCTGATGTGCTGCCTCGTTCCGCAACTTGATTAACTCCTTGAATCCCGCAGTCTTCAAAACCTTCTCCACTGAGATGCTCTGGAGATAGAGCGACTCCCGATCATCAACATCCTCAAGTCTTTCTAGATAGCCGGTCACGTCCCCTTTCAGCAGCACCTTCCCGCCTTGCTTTCCAGTGAGCGTGCCTTCCTTGTCTGTCCAATATGCGTGATGAGCACTCCACTGTGTGTTGATGCTGGCGGTCAGTTCTATGATCTTATCATCTAATGTCTTGGGAATGCCTGTCGAATAGTAGAACAAGGGAAATAGCAACTGTAACCTTCGCTGCAACTGCGTGTCACTCGTCACAGCCTGATATCCCTGCATCTGTTCAAAGACATTCGATTTCCGGAACATATCTCTCAACTGCTTCTCTCGTTCAACGACGTCTCGCTGATAAACGCTGTTCGTGGTCTCCAATACATATCGCCAATTTGCCTCCGCCCATCTCTTATGCGTTGCTTCGTACTCCTGCTCAATGTTATCGAGAAAGGTTCTGATTTCTTCGTTCCTCTTTGCTTCCGCGATTTCAACCAGGCGACATTCCATCATGTAGTTCCTCTCGAAAAGCTCTATCCAATCCCAGCGATCTCGGAGTTTCACTGCCACTCGCACAGATAGTTTCTTCTGAGGTGCCAACGTAAGCCCGACTTTCTCATTGCGAGGTATCGCAACCTCAACGATGTACGGACTCTTTTCACTGCTCCACTTCATGACGATGTCCTCAGGCTTGACCACGCTGCCGCGCACAATTCGGGGAACCTCTGCCCAGCTCGAGGCGTCCATGAGATAATATTCTGCAGCCTTCGGGGCGTCGCCCGCGAAGGAAATCTGGATCAAGAGATTGTCAGATCCGTGAAACCAACCATCATTGTTAGCATCAATCTGAATCCGAAAGTCGGCGGGCTGATTGAGACGATAGGCGAAATACAGATTGTTCTCATCCCAGTTGAAATATGTCTTGCCTTGTACCTGACTGTCCTTCACTGTAGCGAAGTAACTCCATCCCTTTTCTAACGTTCCATCTAACTTCGCGGTTAGCTTTGGTCGTTCCGGTTTCACCGCATACAGTGGTTCCGGGTCAATGCCATCAACGAGTCCATCCCCATCTGTGTCGGGGTCATCCAGCACAGCACCTACCGCGTTGCCAGCCATTACTTCCTGCAGATCTGTCAAACCATCGTTGTCTGTATCCTTTGAAGAGGGGCTGCCGTGCAATCGCTTTTCATCAAAGGGGAGAAAAGGGTCATCATCAGGGACGCCATCCCCATCGTTGTCCTTCGTTGCTTTCAATTCGCCGAACTTCACATTGAGCCAACAATCTTCACCAAGTTCCTTCGTTGCCATTCGCATGATCTTGGCGTTGAAATCAAAGTCCTCCCCAAACCTTCCGGGCATTTTCCACGGCAGGTCAGAATGGCAATATCCTGGATAACCACTCAGATCGAACAGGACATCCAACTGATGATGATACTCATGCGTGATGAGCCAATCCTGACGGCTTGCTCTATCTGGAAATGGGATACCCGTATAACCGGTCGTCTTGCCATATCGCCAGGGTGCAGGAATAGTGTTCGTCCCACCACCGACAGCTTGCTGAATCTTTATCGTATCAGAAGAGGTTTTGCCGCGAGGCGGATAATTGACCCAGGAGTAAATCGCGATCACACCAACATAATCCTCGGGCTTCCGACTCAAACTTGCTGCAGCCTTCTTGACGTCATCGGCAACCCTTTCAGTTGGCTCAAGCCAATATGGACCCGGATGATTGCCTCGACTGATTTCCCTTAGTCCCAGAGCATCCTCGACGACATAAATATCAAAATCTAAGTTCAGCTTACAGGAAGAATTTCTGAAATAGAACTCCCGATTGAACTGAGCACATCGCCTGAGATAGTCAAGATCATCATCGGTCAGTCTTCGCGGTGAAGGGATGTCAGGATACTTGCCTTCCGGATACATATCCCGATAGGTGACATTGCGGTACACCAAAATCAAATTCCTAAGACTCGCGAATGCCCTCGTCCCTTTTTCTGCTGGTGGCGTCGCAAAACGGTAGGTCCGTGAGAAACTGGCATCCTCTGGAATTGTCCTCAGACAAGGTCTGATGCGGTAGACATACCTCGTCAACGGTTTAAGATCCGTGATACGAATGGAGTGTTCGAACCCTTTCCCACCAGCAGCAAGGAGATTCTTCTCTTGCCAGTCTCTTGGTGAGTACTCGATGGAGCCAAAATCTTCGACGGGAGATCTCCATTTGATTTCCGCCTCGACTGGATTCTTGAACACAACGGTTGGCTTGACATCTGCGAGACTGGTATCTGTGACAACGATGCGCTCCATATCGGCGACAAGCAGTTCGTCGCCATTGATTGCCACGCCGCGCGGCGCGATGAGTCCACCAAGAGACCTTGCATAAAAGGCATCTTGAAAATCACCCCGTGCATCAAACTTCATAATCCCTCTGTTGCCGGCATCTGCGACGAACGCCGTTCCGTAGGCATCCACTTTCACATCCCACGGCGCACTGAGTCTATCGCGAAACCTGTTGACACATCGGAAGTCCTTCGTTGATATGACCAGCACCTCATGCCTACCTGCATCGGCAACGTAAAGCAAATCTCCCTTCACAGATAGATTCTTCGGATCCTTCAAGACGATCGTATCGCTGGAAGTTGTAATGAACTGCCCCACGCTCTTCTCGTGGCGCCATTGGCGCCCTCCGTCAAACACCTTGACTTCGTGATTGTCAATAACGTACGCCCTGTCAGCGTCATCTACAGCAACAGCAACGGGAGCTTTCAACACCTTCTCACCGAAGGATTCCAGATACTTGCCATTGGAATCCCACACCTTGATGGTTTGATTAGCAACATAGATTTCTTTCTTGGGGCTGACCACCACACCTCCAATGAAGGGTTCAATCAATGGACCATACTGATTCCTGAGTCTGCCCGTCTCATCAATCAACTGAGCAAGCCCGACGATTCTGTTCACAGCGATGATCTGACCATCCACCGTACCAATGGCACTGAGATGATCAATCTGAAGCTGAGGCTTTATCTTGTACTCTGCCGTAGAACTCAATTTGCCGAAGCCGGTCACTTTGATATAATCGAACTCAGCATGTCCGTCGGAAGCCTGGAGTCCGATATAGCCCGAGGCGAACATCAACTGATCATCGAAGCCTACGGAATCGTTGTTGACAAATATCTTGTACTGTCGGTTCGTCGGATCAACATCTATGCGAAGAGTATTCCATTGATCAGCACCAGGTTTGAACTTGGAGCTTACTTTCATCTCCATCATTCCAGTGGCGTTGTATTCACCAGCAGCGTTGAAGTATCCCCAGAGCAAGCTCCTATCCTCGAACCGCACCATCTGAGAATTAGCTTTGGTGGAAATGTCATCAAGGCTGAAGTACAGTCCTGCCCGCGAACCTTTCAGTTTTGCCTCGATGGAGAACCGTTTATCCTTGAACAGAAAGATGCTTGCTGCAATTCCTTGGTCATACTCCTTTGTGTCAGTGATGACCTTGCCGTCGGCAACTTTCCAAACACCTGAGAGTGGTTCCCAGGTTTTCTTGAATTTCTCGCTTGAGGAGAAATCATCCTCGAACCATGTGGTCTGCTGAGCGATGGAAATTTGATAGAGTGCTAGAAGACCAAGAAGTGAGAATAGCTGTTTCATAAGCTTAGGCTGTAGTTATTCTGAGATCCATAATATCTATCCCACTGAAAGCCGCACTCCACTTGCATAGGAATCGCGGATTCGTTCTGTTGATCTATGCCACCATGCGGAGTTGGCAACTGGAAACCTAACCGCTGAGTGGAAGGACGAAAGCCCTTCCTGAAGGGGCAGTCAGATGTCACACTACATATCTATCGGCTGGACTTCATCACGCAATATTCCCATCACAACAACATTATCATATTTCCCATTGCGATAGTGCCCTTCGCGTAACACGCCTTCCCGTTTGAATCCGATCTTCTCATAGCAGCGTATTCCCCGAGGATTGCTTTCAAAGACTTCCAGTTGGACTCGATGCATGTTAAGAACATCGAATGCGTATTTGACCATGAGAAGCGTAGCTTCAGTCCCGTAGCCTTTGTCCTAGCAATCCTTTTCCCCTATGACAATACCGAATTGAGAATTGCGATTTACGTAGTTGATCCGATGCAGCCCTGTATTCCCAATATATCGGTCATTCTCTTTCAACACAATCGCAAAAGCGACATTTGCACGGTCACCACACACAGAGCGAATGAATTCCTCCGTGTCGTGTTTTGTGTTGGGGTATGCTCCAGCGTTTAGATATTGCGATACGGTCGGATCAAGAATCCAGCGGTAGCACACTTCTGCATCCTCAAGCACAAGCGGTCGGAGATAGATTCCTTCACCGACAAGAAAAGCGTCTTTCATGGAAGCCTCCTCTTCAGACATGATCACCAAGTTCATCTAAGTGAATCGCAACGAAGCGGCTGCTAAGACTGTTCAACTAGAAAGGATAACCCGCAGCCCTCAGCTTCCGCAGCGAAAAAGCCTCTCCGAATGTAAGGAAGCTTATAGATCGAAGATTGCTGTTCCCGCTGGTACAGCCGACTACAGACGATAGACTGTCACTCCATCTTCAATCGAGCACGCATAGATCTTAGGCTCAATCCTAGTTCGCTTAGGATACTCGCTCTCAAGGCGAGCAATCAACTCGGTCGCCCTCCCATTATCCACCAAGCAAATCGCACAGCCGCCGAAACCCGCACCGGTCATACGTGCACCGAACACTCCCTCAGTGCCCCGTGCGATCTCGACAATAGCATCAAGTTCAAGGCAACTGACTTCATAGTCCTCCTTCAAACTTCGGTGTGACTCGTACATCAATTGACCAAATCGTTTGATGTCATTCTCCTGAAGTGCCGTGATGCTTTCCAACACACGCTCGTCTTCAGAAATGACGTGGCGGCAGCGCTTTTGGACAATCGGTTGCAGCAAGTGCTGGTAACGATGAAAATCATCGAGCGTTACATCCCGAAGTGCGCTGATATTTGGCAGCACGGTGGAAAGCTTCGCTACGCCTTCATTGCACTCTGCCCTTCGCAGATTATATTCCGACTTTGCTAGCTCGCGTTTGAGGCCGGTATCACACACCACCAACTTCGTTCCTTTTGGAAATGGAACCATCTTGTAGTCCAGTGTTCTGCAATCGAGAAACATCGCGTTGTCTTTCTTCCCAAGGCACGAGATGAATTGATCCATAATCCCGCACGCAACACCGACGAATTCATTCTCTGCCCTCTGGCAGAGTCTAATGATGCTAAGGTTATCAATGGAGAGTTGATTCAGTGTCTTGAACGCGTGCGCACTGGCAATCTCGAATGCCGCCGACGAACTGAGTCCAGACGCTCGCGGAATATCACCTTTGATGCAGACATTCATCCCACTTAGCTGGAATCCATGCCGCTGAAGAAAATGCGCGACACCTTGCGGATAATTTGACCAGAATTGATCTTTGCGAAACGCAAGCTGGTTCAACGGAAGTGTAGCCGATTCATTGAAATCAAGAGCATGAAGGACCATGGCGTCATCGCTGCGCGCCCCAGCAGCAATGACGATACGTCTGTCAATTGCAGCCGGCAACACAAATCCCTCGTTATAGTCTGTGTGTTCACCGATGAGGTTCACTCGACCGGGAGCCGACACAACCACTTCAGGCTCTGAACCGAAAATGGATTTGTAAGTAGAAATTGTCTCGTTGATGAGCATAAGCACTGATCATGATGGTCTCTGTGTTCACACAAGTGCGTTTTGATCCGACAAGGGCTTCGGTGTCACAGCAAGTTAATGATATTTCTTCCGAACATTCTTCGCACAGCTTCAGGCTTGATTCCCATCGCCCCCAACTTCCTTATCACCTGAGCAATTTGATCTTCACTTCCCAGATTTAGCACGATGTTGTCAGCCGGGAACTTCTTCACAAGTTTTTCAACCTTATCCATATCCCCATCCGTGATCTTCTGATTACCACAGTCAACAACCAGAATTCCTTTCTTGGCTAAGAGGACATCAGCATAGGCATTCGACGCGTTGACTTCATCAGCCAAGGAAAAATGAACAACCGCTGGTTTGCCTAACGCTTGAATAATACTTGCGACATGCTGGGCGTTCGACAAACGCGCATCGAGAATGACGCTGACTTTACTTGCTTCGCTTAGAAATTTCTTGCCAACTTCACAAAGTACCTCTGAACTGAATAGGGATTCCGCATCGTCATCAGATATGGAGACAAACCTCACACCGAGTCTGTCAAGTGAGAAAAGCATCCACGGATTCTGAAGAAGATCACTTGTACCTCTGACGCAATAACTCACCGCAAGTCTCTGGGATTCTGCGATGCTAGAAACATCGGCGGCTGATTTTGCCAAACCAACAACATCGCTGTTCTTCTCAATGACCCTTGACAGTCTGGTGTATTCACTCATCAACGATTCCAATCCCACCATCTTTGAAGGATTCAACGGAAAGATGTAAAGATCCACGCCCTTGGCAAGCAACTCCTTAGTCCGCAGAACCATCTGGCTATCGCTCATGGTTCGACTCCGCTCAGCAGAAATGGTTTGCACGTTCACACAGTCGTGACAGTTCACGACGTCTGCTCTATGGTATTCATACTTGTAGTATCTATCCTTCTCGAATAAGTCGCCCTCATAGTTTGCCAGATAGAGAATGATGTCGTAAGCCACCGTGCCTGCGACACCGAGCACGAACGGTTGGATTTTGTCTTTGGTATCACTCGTCTGATGATATTCAGGATGATCACCTGATGTTACAAGGAAGAAGGCAGGAATACCTTTATTGGCGAATGGATAGTGGTCGCTGTTCTCTCCCACCCTGAATTTTCCCATACGCTTTCTCAGCGAGTCAGGAATAAGAGATTCAATCAATCTCCATTCGCGAGGATAGTTTTCCATACCACCGATGCCAATGCTGCCATTACCGCGACCAACCATATCGAGATTCAACATGAAGATGATCTTATCTCTCTCAACTGTTGGATTATTCACAAAGGCTTCCGAGCCAAGCAACCCCTGCTCCTCCCCAGCAAAGGGAATGAAGAGGATTGACCTTTTCGGCTTGACATGGTTTGCCATCATCGCCCGCGCAAGCTCCATCACCGCTGCAGTTCCTGAAGCGTTGTCGTCAGCACCCGGATAAATGCTTCCTTCAGAATCTTTGCCGCAGTGGTCCATGTGAGCACCAACGACGATATAAGTGCTGTTCAGCTTCTGATCAACACCACGAATCATGCCGACAACATTTTTCGATGTGCCGCCTTCTCGCTTGACGACATTTGCCTCAAGATGCATCATCTTCCCTGTCTTGAACGACTGTGGAGTTGCTTCAAGCCGAGACTTAACAGCGCCGTAATCCAATCCGGTATTGTAGAAAACATCAGAAATAATCTTAGAACCAATCCACACAGATGGTAATTGTGGTTGGTAGTCTTGCTGATGAATGGCGCCACCTCGCACCGGACGATCTCCGCTAACGAGCAACAGTCCAGCAGCCCCTTTCTCACCCGCCTTCCTGATCTTGTATCCTCTCGATCGCTCCTCGCTCCAATCTCCCTTCGAAGGCGCACCAACAAGCACCAACACAATCTTTCCTCTCACGTCAACGCCAGCATAGTCATCTCGCCCTTTCGATAGCTCATTGATACCATATCCAATGAAGATCACCTCTGCCTCCGTCTTGCCACTGCCGGAGTTTGTCAGCAGAACATAATCATCACCGAGACTGTAAATGATCTTACCTTTTCTTCCATTGATCAATTCAAGTCTGGTCGGCACAAGATCTTCCGTGACAAGTAACTGGAACGGCGCGAAGTATGTCCCATTTGCACCCGCTGGCTCCAACCCCCACTCCTTGAACTTCGAAGCAATCCATTCAGCAGCACGTTCACCACCTGCCAGTCCGCTTTTTCTCCCTTCAAATCTGTCGGAAGCAAGCTCCCCATTCAATTTCCACGCGCTGAGGGAATCGAATTTAACTTGAGCATTGGATAATATAACGAGACATAGAGTAAAACTCAGATAGAGTAATGGAATGTTTTTGAGCTTTCTCATTGCTTCAGTCGTCTCCTATACATCATGAACCCAGGCGTGATGCCAGGACAGTCTGGATTTAGAAATGTGAGTTCGATGATTATCTTGATGTTCTACTGCTTGTTCATCAATCCAAACGGTTTCGTTTCTTTGCTAGCAGACTCTTTTTGAACAGCAGACTTCGGCTTTCCTATCCAAACATTCGTATCATGGTCTCTAATGGACTGGCGATAATGCCTACAAACGTGAAGAAGATTCGGCTGACACCAGGATTGTTCATCGCCATCAGAATGATGAAGATTCCAGAGAAGCCGATGCGTTTATAGCTTTCACCCACTTCCGGCGGCAGCAGCGACGCGAGAACATGTGACCCGTCCAGCGGAGGCACTGGGATCAGGTTAAACACAGCAAGGATAATGTTTAGATACATTCCACCGTGAAGCATGTTCAAGAGGAATTCGGCAACGCCACTGGATACTGTTGAGTTCGCCGATGCGAGATAGGGATAAGCATTCATTACGAGAACCACACCGATTCCGCAGGCAAGCGCCATGAGCAAGTTCGAGATCGGTCCTGCGACGGAAACAAGCACATCACCCCGCCGGTAGTGTTTGAAGTTCATCGGATTCACCGGCACAGGTTTCGCCCAAGCGATGAATACCTGCCCTGCGGCTAACAGGGAGAAGAGAGGGACAATGATTGAACCGACCAAATCAATATGCGGAATAGGGTTGAGCGTGAGCCTACCCAGATGCTTCGCTGTCGGGTCACCACACCTCAACGCTGTCCATCCGTGTGCAATTTCATGAACGATAACGGAAAACAGCAGAATGGGTAATATATAGAGAGTGTCGAGCAAACGAATTCCTTTCTTGAAATGCTGAATGTCGAATTGTGAATTACGAATTCCAACATTCGACATTCGTAATTCGTATCTTACCCGCGTGGGTGGAATGTTCTGTGCACTTCCTTCAGATATTCCCTATCAATATGTGTATAGATCTCAGTGGTGGCAATGTCGGCGTGACCGAGCATCTCTTGCACAGCCCGTAAATCCGCCCCGCCTTCCAGGAGATGCGTAGCAAATGAGTGCCTGAAGGTATGAGGATGCACGTTTTTCCCAATGTTCGCCTGCCGTGCATATCGCTTGATCATACTCCAGACCGCCATACGGGAAAGTGGTTTACCTCGGAAATTGAGGAACACGGCGTCATGTGCATCCATCCGCTTCACCAAATGGATGCGCACCTCCCTTTGATAACGTCCGACATACTCTATGGCAGATCGGCCGACCGGCACAATTCGCTCCTTCGAGCCCTTGCCGATCACCCGAATAATATCCATGTCAAACAAGAGGTTTGATCGCTTGAGCGAAATCAATTCTGAGACCCGAATCCCTGTCGCATACAAGAATTCAAGAATTGCTTTGTCACGAAGACCAAGCGGCTCATTGAGATCGGGCTGATCCAGAATCTTTTCAACCTCAGCCTGCGTCAACACCGTCGGCAGTCGCTTCGGCAGTTTGGGTGAGTCAATGTTCTGAGTCGGATCGTTCTTTGTGATTCCCTCGCCAATGAGAAATCGGTGAAATCCCCGGATAGCGGAAAAGTTGCGAGACACGCTGGTCGCGATCAACCCAAGATCTTTCAGGAGAGAAAGAAACGCTACAACGTTGGACTCTTTTACCTCCTCGAGAGAGCGGATACCACGTCGTCCCAAGTACTCGACATACCGATCCAGGTCTACCTTGTAGGACGAAAGCGTATTCTTCGCCAGCCCTTTCTCCAGTTGAAGAAAATGGAAGTATGAACGAAGGTGTTCCTGCATAGCGGGCTTCAGAGTTGAGAAGGTGAGCGGCCGGCAACGATCACATCGAAAGGATACTCCACGTTTTGCCTCTTTGTAAGCCTGAGTTTTCTCGGATCAGTCTTCGCTAGCTGCCGCCGTCACATCTCATCAATCGCTTTGATACGTTTCTCCAAACTGTCTGGCGAGCTCGATGCTGCCGGCGTCTCCGGTCCACTTTCGGTAGCCACAGCGCCTTCCGCCGAACCCACGGTCCCGCCTATCCGTGCCGGCTCGGAGATATCCTCCTGCTTTTCTTCCTGGGGCGGTGTTGCTCTTCGCTCTTCTCGTTTTTCTTCACCTGTGATTTGGATTTCTTCCTCTGGTCCAGGATACTTGATTCTCGGATGGTGGATACCGATGAGAGTTTTGAGAAAACTCTCCTTGATCTTCGTCAAATCGCGTATCGTCAGTTCGCATTCATCAAGCTGCCCATCCATAAACCGCTGCTTGATCACATCACCGCTCACTCCCTCCAGTTTCTGCACCGTCGGTTCCTCAATAGAACGGGCTGCGGCTTCAGCCGCATCCGCAAGCATGACAATGCCTGTTTCCTTCGTTTGCGGTTTTGGACCTGGATAGCGAAAATCAATCTCACGAACCTCCTCCCTCCGACTCCGTTTCCGCAACGCCTTCTGATAAAAATAAGACATCAACGTTGAACCGTGATGCATCGGAATAAAATCGAGGATGCGCTGAGGCAACCGATATTTTTTCCCAAGCTCAACGCCTTCTTTCACGTGGGACACTAGAATGAGCGTGCTCATGCTTGGCGTCAGTCTATCGTGCTTGCTCCTGGAACCCATCTGGTTCTCAACAAAATACTCCGACTTGTCAATCTTGCCAATATCATGATAATAGGCACCGACGCGAGCGAGAAGAGCATTGGCGCCAATCGCTTCAGCCGCGGCTTCCGCGAGCGATCCTATCACCACACTGTGATGGAAGGTACCCGGCGCCTGAGCGGAGAGTTCTCTCAACAATGGATGGTTGAAGTTCGAAAGCTCAAGCAGCGTAACATCCGTCGTGACGTTAAATGCTTTCTCAAAGAAAACCAGCAGACCGTAGGTCAGGATAGGTGAGAATACTGCGTTCAGACTGGCTATGGCAAGTGAATCCATGATAGCATTTAGACCTTCGTACCGTTCCAGTCCCAACGAGACAATGACAAGACCGTATCCGAGCAAGATAAAGACCAACGATCGAAAGATCTGTGTTCGATTCTTGATATCCCGCACCGTATAGACCGCCAAGCCACCTGCTACAAGAGAGGCAAGCGCTGCCGAGTAGTCGTTTCCCCGTACCCCCGCCACCAGTAGTGCAATGATCACGGTTCCGTAGAAGGCAAGCCGTGAATCGAAGATGATGGTGAGCAACATGGATGCTATCGGAACAAGAATGAGATACTCCAGTGGAACTTTGCTCTGCACATGGTATGTCAGATAAGCGAAGAACACTTCCATCAAGATCAGCAGCGCAATCAACGATAGAAGGTAGTTGTCGGCAAGCACCCTTTTCCTAAAAAGGAACAAATAGATGGCAAATAGCATCAGCACTAAGATCACGTGTCCCCCTTTGCCAAGATTCTGCAACGTCTGGTTGACGTCGCCGCTGCGTTCCGCTTTCGCCTTCCTTAGTGAATCCAGTTTCTGCTTAATCTCCAATGTGACCTTGTCATGCGTTCTAAGAATGCGCTCACCTTCCCTAACAACGCCCAGCGTCGGCGGTACCCGGTCTTGGACTATCTTGACTTCCAAAGCCGTCTGCTGATAATCATAGAGAATGTTTGGTCCAATCAACGTCACACCGATTTTCAGCAACGGGTTGATGACCTCACTATGGGCAGCATATTTATTCTCCACCACATCCTGAAGACGGCTCGACACTGCACTCATATCTAAGAACTTACTGACACTGACAAGTTGCTCCTCCCGATTGGTTCGCAGTGCGACGCTATCACGATTAATCTGATCTCTGTTCAAGTCCAAGACCCCAACCTCTAAGAGATCCTTCGCAACAGTGAAAATTGTTCGTCTGAATCTATCAAGCGACAGTTCACCTATCTCGCGTCGCTGCTTGAGCTCCTCGCTTCGAATTCTGATCAGTGTATTCCATTCTGCGGGAGTGAACGATACACCAAGATTGGCTATCATGTTCGATAGCTTTACAGAATCCTCCAGCAGCGTCCGAACGACTCTTCGCCCACTTGCCTGGGATGGAATCCCCCGCTTCAGGTGCTCAATCTGAAAATCAAGAACGGTTTTCAGATCTACGAAAAACTTGTTGATGCTGTCTAGGTAGGACTCGACACTTCGACTGTTGCGCTGAAATACCGGTAAAACGCTCTTAGCAGCTTCTTCCTTTTCTCGCCGATATTGAAGCTCATCCTTCTGAATGGGAAATGAGAACGGTGCCACCACATCAGCCCTTGTCCAGATTGTGCCCACATCACAATCGTACTCCATGGACTCCCCTCTTGGAAACAGCGATACAATCAGCACCACCAGCACAGCAGCGATGCCAACTTTGACGATAGCACTGCCTCTAAGATCAACACCGCGCAGCCACGTGTGGACTTGCTTGACAATATTTCCTGCCACGCTCATATTAGATGTCCTTTCTCATCGTACCCGCGCCTTCCTTGTTCTTCGCTTCCCAAAGAAGCGTTAGGAACTCTGCCACACCATCATTGTCGTTGGTGTGCCTGGTCACATAGTCAGCAATAGTCTTCAGTTCATCCACTGAGTTTTTCATCGCCACAGTCACGCCAGCGACTCTGCAAAACTCCAAGTCGTTGTAGAAATCACCAACTGCCGCAATTTCCTTCAGTTTAATATTGAAATATTTTCTGACATAATCAAGCCCCGTCGCTTTAGTGATACCATTGTTCTTCAGTTCAAGATACCACATCCCTGCTCTCTGGGCTGATGGATAAAACATAAGTGCGAGCTTGTCCTTGAACACCTCCTTGAGTGCCCTCATCACTTCCTGTAATATATGAAAAGAACTCGTGAGAGCGATCTCCACGACCTCTTTCTTGTGATCGTCGTATGATCGCACGGGCACAGCACGGACTTCCGAACCACCAAGATAGGAAGGAATGGCATTTCGATTCGCCACATACAGAATCGTGTCGCTTGTCACAAGGGCGCTATCCACATCATACAGCTTGACTAGCTTCAGGATAAGAGACACAGCATTGACAGGCAACTTTGCATGATAGAGATACCGCTTGCTGTGAGGAAGTCTGACCACAGAACCATTTAGCGACACGAGAGGCGTATCTAGGTCCAGATCATCCGCATATGGCTCTGCCGACGCATGTATGCGCCCAGTCAGCAAGACAAAGATGAGGTTATTGTTGTGCCGTAGTCGTTTCATCAGGGATTTTGTTGTCAGGCTAACGCGGCTGTGATTGTCCAGCAGTGTGCCGTCCAGATCGGTGGCAACAAGTTTCACCTTTTCAAGTTTCTTTTGTAGATCTTTATCCATTTGCACAGTGAACGTTTGTAGGAATGAGGTACTTGAAACCCCCTCTCTTGAGCTGGTTTTCACTCACGTCGCGACCATCCTCGTCGCTTCAACCCATCTCCAGCAAAACTTATCTAATCAGTGACACACTAGTCTATTCAGCAAGTGTTTCCCATCCTCGCTTTGACAAATCCCAATAAATGACACTCCCAGCAATGAACGCAAGAATCAGGAAAAGAATTCCCACAAGATACTCGCCGAAGATGATTTTTCCAAAACCGAATAGTGTCATATAGATGAGGACCATACCTGCTATCCAATCCATCAGATTGAACAATCCATCTTTGCGCGGGACAATATCGGTGACCTTCACCGCAATTGGCTTCCAGAGCGTAGGACTGGGGTGCACTTTACGATAAAAGGAGATCAGTTTCTCCTCAGGTTCGGGTTTTGTCAGGAATGTCACAACAAGCCACACTATCGTTGTTACACCTACAGTAATTAGCACAAGGTACGCAAACTGCAGCGGATCATCCGCACTCAATTTGAACGGAAGCCCCAAGGCGTCTCCGTACTCAAGCGATAGCGAAATGATGAACGAAGCGATCATCGCAGAAACCTCGCTCCATGCATTGATGCGCCACCAGAACCATCGCAGGATGTACACCAAACCGGTGCCCGCACCAAGTGCAATAAGTAATCTCCAAGCATCAGCAATTGATTCCATTTGAAATGCAAAGATAGCAGCGATCACCATCAAGGTTACCGTGGCAATCTGGGAGGCTCTGACGTAGTGTTTTTCGCCCGCATTCTTCTTCAAGAATCTTCTATAGAAATCATTCACTAGATATGACGCTCCCCAATTCAGTTGGGTGCCGACCGTTGACATGTAGGCTGCTGCAAACGCCGCGACCATCAGTCCTCGCAAACTGACGGGCATGTAATCTATCAATACTCGGATGTAACCAGTCTCAGGATCCTTCAATCCGGGATAAACTACTACGGAGACAAGGGCAACCAGTATCCAAGGCCAAGGACGAATCGAGTAGTGGGCAATATTAAACCACAGCGTTGCCAGCAGACCATGCTTTTCGTCCTTCGCGGAGAAGATCCGCTGAGCGATGAATCCTCCACCTCCCGGTTCGGCCCCTGGATACCAAGTTGCCCACCAGTTGACCGCAATATACACGATGAAGGTGATCATGGGCATCCACGGTGAACTGAGATCTGGGATGAAGGAGGTAATCGTACCAGACGAAGTAGTTGCACCTTTTGCCGCATCCACTAGAGCAAGTTTCTCCTTCAAGCCGCCTAAGCCGCCAACTGCCTCAACAGCAAAGACGGCCAGGACAATCACCATGCTCATTTTGAGAATGAATTGGAAGAAATCCATCACGAGGACACCCCACAGTCCGGAGAGCGTTGAAATTGTCGTCGTGATAGCCATGATGCCAAGACAGATCATCAACGCCGGAATCTTATCTACACCAAGTATCAACATCAAGATTTTCACCATCGCGAGGTTCACCCAGCCCATGATAATGCAATTAACTGGCAAGCCCAGATACAGAGCACGAAAGCCGCGCAGAAATGCTGCGGGTTTCCCGGCATAGCGAATCTCAGCAAACTCCACGTCAGTCAACACACCGGCACGTCGCCATAACCGAGCGTAGAGAAAGACGGTGAGCATACCGCTTGCTACGAGATTCCACCAGAGCCAGTTTCCAGCGATTCCGTACTTTGCCACCAAACCTGTTACAGCTAATGGTGTATCTGCTGCAAACGTCGTTGCTACCATAGAGGTCCCTGCAAGCCACCACGTCACATTGCGACCTGAGACGAAGAAATCGCTCACACTTCCTGTGGCCCGCTTCCGATAGTAAAATCCGATGAGTAGATTAAAAGCAAAATAAGCAACGATCACAAGCCAGTCCAGTAATCGCAGTTGCATGGAGATTCTCCTGGTGAAGAGGATGTTGGACTTCAGAACAGCGTCGCTGGCGTTTCAATATACAAAAAACCCACTATCATTGCAAGTCAGGTGACGTGCGTGCATAGTGGGCACGATAGTATCTGGATAAGGAATATCTAAGGTGATTCTATCTGCGCGCCATAGTCACTCCCTGTTCATTGGATTGTCCAAGAATGTATTCTCTGTAGAGCGACGAGGCTTGCCGCTCTACATCTCCTTTCGCACCATCGCCGATAAGTTACCAACAATAATCGTTGTTGCACAGCCGATGAACGTCCACCAAGTCCACGCGATGCTTTTGTCAATGAAGAGAAACACCAAGATAGCAACCCCTGCGACGAAACCAACGATGGCATCAATCTCCTTTGGCTTCTTGAATAGAATTCCAAGGAAGAAGGTGCCGAGCAATCCACCGTAGGTAATCGAAGCAATCTTAAGAGCAATCTCCACCACTGCCTGTGAAGTCTGCATAATGAACAGGAAGGCTGTTCCCATCAGAGCAATTGTCCAGACTATTGAAAAGACTTTTGACAGACGCAAATCGCGTTCGGGACTGCTGTGTTTTCCGAAATACGGTTTGTATAGGTCAATCAACGTAGAGGACGCCAGTGAGTTGATCGAACCTGATAGCGCACCCATCGCTGAAGCAAACAATCCGGTAATGATCAATCCTGAGATTCCCGTCGGCAGTTCACGGACGATAAACGCAGGGAACACCTCGTCTCCTCTTCCAAACGGTTTCCCTTGATAGAAAGCATAGAGCGTCACACCGATGAGCAAGAAGAACAGAAATTGCAGCATCACGATGAATCCGCTGCCGATCAGCGCCTTCTGACTGTTCTTGAGCGAGTTCGTTGCCAGCAGTCGTTGTACAATCAGCTGGTCGGCGCCATGTGATGCCATCGAGAGAAACGCACCGCCGATGACGCTGGAGAGGAAGTTGTAATCCACTTTGAAAAACTCCGCCAAGCTTCTTTCAAACCCGCTGTAGAAGATCTGAAACTTCTGATGTGGTCCTGCGGCAGCAACCACGGATTCCCATCCATTGGGCAGTTTGTTCAGAAGAACGACCAGCGCAACCGCTGCACCCCCAAGATAAATGAACATCTGAATCACATCTGTCCAGATCACTGCCCGCATGCCACCGGTATAGGTGTAGACGAATGTAAATCCCGTAATTAAGACAATCGAGATAACATATACAGACTCATTCGACAAGCCCATGAACATCTGGTAGCCGCAAAGAATAATCGCCAACGGAATAGCTGTTGCATAGAGACGAACGCCGGTTGCTGCTGTTCGCGTAAACAGAAAGACGATCGAGGCAAGATTCCGTGTCCTGTCGCCAAAGCGCTTGGTAAGTAGAGCATACGCCGTCACCAACTCTCCTTTGAAATAGAAAGGCAGGAGAAGAAAAGCAATGACGATCCGTCCGAGTATGTATCCGAAGGTGATTTGCAGGAAGTTCAGGTTGGTCGTGTAGGCGAGTCCGGGAATGCTGATAAAGGTGAGGGCACTGGTTTCAGTGGCGACGATTGCGAAGCAGATTGCCCACCATGGAATACGCTGACTGCCGAGAAAATAGTCTCTTGTGGAGGTTTGCTTTCCCCCAGAAACAACACCAAAGATGGCTACACCGATGAGATAAACAAGAACGATAGCATAGTCGAGCGTGGTAAAGCCCATGAAGATCCTTACGAAGTGTCTTTACAACAACCGAGATCGTTCAGCCCAAGCTTGGATTGCACCGCACCGTTGACACCAACTCAGGACATTCCTTTTTCCGGACGCTTGAGGCGATCTCAGAACGAGTCGCCACGATTTTCATCAAGGACTCTTGCGGATTTGATGCTTTGGAGGATGGTTTTTACGATGGTGATTGCCAACAGCATCAACGGAATCGGCAATGGCAAAGACCCGGTCAAGCTGGGAGATTTTCAGGAGAGAGAGCACTTGCCTGCGGCAACCTGCGAGTGTCATCGTGCCGCCATGTTCGTGCACCTTTCGCTGAGCGATGAGGAGTGCGCTCAAACCCGAGCTATCACAGAATTCCACGGCCGACAGATCAACGATCAGATGCTTGACATCGGGCTTGCATAGAAGCAGGAATTCGGCTTTGAGTCCAGGAGAGATGGATGTATCGAGTCGTTTCTCCTTGAGCTTAAAAACGATCACGTCAATGTTCTTGTGTACCTCAAAATCCATAACGATCTCCGATTTAGAACATCTGCAGACAGGCTACCATGCGTTCGTAGGCGAGCTGAGCATCCTGTGGCTCACTCACTCTAACTTGAAAGTTGTAGAACGTGTCCGCATAATCCTTAAGAAAACCCGCTTTTATTTTTGAACGAGCCTTTTTACAGAGATAGGCGGCAGTTAGGTGGAAGCGCAGGTTCAGATCGATCGCAAGGTCGTACTCTTCCTTGAGGATCTTTTGGATCAGTGATTTTCTCGGAAGAAAGAAGCGGTTGATCTCTGTTGGTTCGATGTTGATGACCGCAAATTGATCCTTGACCTTGTTTGACTGTTCCGTCTTAGCGACAAGGATACATTCAAGTTTCTGCGCCAGAGCCTGCAACACAATACTTGCCACGAAAAACTCTCTCTGACTCTGCGGAAGAATAATCAATGCCTTGCGAGCAGTCGAGATCACGTTCGTGAACTGCACAAGATTCTCCTTGTGCTTCCGGAAGTGAAACTTCGCGAACTGCAAGCCAATATTCTTTCTTAATTCCTCAAACATCGTGGTTTCTCTCAAACGTGCACTTACAAAAATAGGAAAGATACTTGAGAAAAGCAATAAAAAAGTGACGACGGAAGAGAAAGATGCAAGACAAGAGAACGAGTAGCGTCGTTGCCTGAAGCTCAAGTGCCGAACCGTCCGAGTTCACCGTACCAGCTTGATAAACTCCTCTTCGCTCAATGTCTTGATACCCAATAATCTTGCCTTATCATACTTGGAGCCTGGTTCAGCACCGACAATTACGTAGTCGGTCTTCTTGCTTACACTTGAGCTTACGTTTCCACCTTGTTCTTCGATCATTGCCTTTGCTTCCTCTCGTGTGAAATTAGTGAGAGCACCCGTAAGCACAAAAGTCTTTCCTGCTAATTCTCCTCGTGCTCGCTTCTTGTGCTCTTTCACCTCTAGGGTCACGCCTGCTTTCTTCAACTTCTCGATAACCTCCAAATTGCGCTCGTCCCTGAAGAAGCGCGCAACGCTTTGCGCAATGCGAGGACCGATTTGGTACGCTGACTGCAATTCCTCTTCGGATGCCTTTGCAAGTTTTTCGATTGAGCCGAAGCTATCAGCGAGAATGCGCGCAACCTCTGACCCAACGTAGCGAATACCGAGTGCATACAGCACCCGATGAAATGGCTGTGATTTGCTACGCTCAATTGCATCGAGAAGATTCTGCGCGCTCTTCTCACCCCAGCGCTCCAACTGAACCAGTTCTCCCTTCCGTTGGTGCAGAGAGTATATGTCTCCATAGTTCTTGATGAAACCGAGTTCTACCAACTGGTCAATCACTGCTTCACCGAGTCCTTCAATGTCCATTGCTCCACGGGCTGCAAAATGCTCAATCCTCCCTCGCACCTGCGATGGACACTCATAATTCTCACAGTAGTAACTTGCTTCACCCGCCGGTCGTACCAATGGCGATCCGCACACAGGACATGAACTGGGCATTTTGAAAGGAACAGCACTCTTTGGACGCTTTGCCACAACGACTCCATCCACCTTCGGAATCACATCTCCACCTTTCTCGATGATCACAGCATCGCCGATACGGATATCCTTCTCACAAATGTAGTCCTCGTTGTGCAACGTCGCTCTGCTTATGGTCGAGCCGGCAAGAAAGACAGGCTTGAGTTCCGCAACAGGAGTAATAGTTCCTATGCGACCGACCTGCAATGTGATTCCTTGCAGAAGAGTCTCAGCTTGCCTTGCGGCAAATTTATAGGCGATTGCCCAGCGCGGGCTTTTCGCGACACTTCCGAGGAGTTCTTGCTGCTTCAATGAGTTCACTTTCACGACGGCACCATCAATCTCATACGGAAGTTTGTCCCTCTTTTCTTCCCACTCATCGCAGAATTTCTTGACGTCGTTGATGTTCCTGCAAAGGCAACTGTGCTCGTTGACTGGAAACCTCAACCGCCTGAGGATCCGCAGATTGTCAAAGTGACTCTTCAACTCCACTGTATCGCTCAGAAGATAGTAGCCAAAAAACTGCAGCGGTCGCCCAGCCACCTGTTTTGGATCCTGGAGCTTCAACGTTCCCGCCGTGGCGTTACGTGGATTGGCAAAGAGTTTCTCACCCTGCAACTCTCGCTCTTCATTCATCCTCTGGAAATCCTTTTTTCTCATAAACACCTCGCCACGCACTTCTATGCGGGGCAATGTCCTTTTGCTTACCTGTCCATCAATATCTAGAGGAATCTTCAGCGGGATGGAGCGGATCGTCTTCAGATTGTTCGTGATGTCATCACCACGCACCCCATCACCACGCGTGGCACCACGTACAAGCATACCGCTCTCGTACGCTAAGCTGATGGCGACACCATCAAACTTCAACTCAGTGACATACTGGTAGGATTGCTTCGGCAGCAGTGTGCTAACACGGCGGTCAAATTCGAGAAGCTCTTCAGGCGAGTACGTGTTAGAAAGGCTTAGCATCGGAACGTCGTGCATAACCGCAGGGAATTCTTTCGTGGGTTCCCCCCCGACACGTTGAGTGGGAGAATCAGGAGTGACCAGTTCGGGATGCTGTCTCTCAAGCTCCATCAGCTCCTTCATCAACATATCGTACTGATAGTCCGAGATCGTTGGCTGGGCAAGCACATAGTAGCGATAGTCGTGATCTTGAATTTCAGCCCGCAATTGCTCAACCCGTTCAGCGGCAGATATCTTACTCATTCTCTATGCTCACGTTCCTATGGGCGTCTGATACCTTTCTTTGACACAGTAACCTCTCTCACGACTGTACCCGACGACCCAAGTTTTCCAATCTTCTTCCCATTCAGAGTAAAACTGATTGCGCCAGCATCACTCAACGAGATGACAATTCTCTCCTTTGCCTTCCACGTCTTTCTCATATTGGGCTGAAGTGAGTAGTCTCGGTTTCCCGAACCATCAATTGAAACACGCACCAAGACGCCTGCTGTTGTGGCTCCCACCATCGTGAGACTATCCAATATCGCGGGTACTGCCGCTTTTGGCTTCGCGGTATCGGATTTCGAGGCGCCTTTTATACTTTCCTTTGTCGTTCGAGATGGCGCAGCCGTCGCACCTCCGGGTGGGCTCATTAACTGGTGAGATAGAAGGCTGTCGGTTGTTCTTCCTGTCAACTCAGCCTGGGCTGGCTCTGTCAACACGGTGGATGTATCATTTGCAGTGTGGGAATTCCCCGCCGGGGAACCGATTGGCGCTTGGGATGTTAACGCTGGCGGCTTTTCAGAACCGAAATAGAATATAGAGAAGATCGCTGCGACAACGATCAACAGTCCCAAAGCCAATATGATTGGAATGCGGCGTCTGCCTACCCAGGGCTGCATTTCTTCGGAAGGCGCTACGGATGGCTGGCTCTGAACAGACTCAGGTTCACGCCCCGCGGAGATCCCTTCGCGTTCGCTAGGAACTTGTTGTTCTACCGGCAGCGGTACCGTAGGTTGGGCGGTGGGAGCGGTCTTTTCTACATAGCTTCCAGCAAGAGCTTGATCGTACTTGAGCAGCACCTCGGCTGGGTCAAGGTTCAGACACTTCGCATACGAACGGAGAAATGCACGGACGTATGCTTGCGGAAGAATATCCAGTTCACCCTCTTCGATGGCTTGGATGAACTTCGGTTGAATCTTTGTCTTGGCAAAGATATCATCAAGCGTGATATTCCTCGCCTCTCTGGCTCGTTTCAGTTCTTCCCCGAAAGGATTCATCAACGCAGTAGAACCTCTTGGAACATTGAATAACAAAAGGGAACAGACGCACTTCCGCCGACCGGAAGATTTCTCCATTCCCTCAGATCCGAACGATGCTTCGGATAGTTCATAATGCGACGATCTGCAACTTGTCGGAGCGGTGGGATTTGAACCCACGACCACCTGAACCCCATTCAGGTGCGCTACCGGGCTGCGCTACGCTCCGTTCCGAAAGCTATCTAATCTTAGTGAATGCTTCTATGCACAGTCTATATCAGTTAGTCCCACCTATTCTCTGTTGCTCAGGATGATTATCTCAGCTTCACGAGCAGTTCCTCAAGAAACTTCCGCACTTCCAACATATCTTCCTGAAGTTGTTCATCCAGTTCAGGTCGTTGTTCCTCCCCTATGTTTTTTTTCGATGCTGCGATGGGTTCTAATTTTGGAATCTCTTCTTCAAGGGCGTCCGGATGGTAGGATTTCAGCACTTGCTTTGCTCCCTCGATTGTATATCTCTCCTCGCGCAACAGTTTCTTGATATGGAGAATCAACTTGATGTCGCGGTTCGTATAGATGCGGTTCCCGGCCCTGTTCTTAGCCGGCTTGAGCTCATCAAACTCCGACTCCCAATATCTAAGTACATACTGCTCCAAGTCAGTAATCTTGCTGACTTCGCTGATCGAGTAGTAGAGCTTCTTGATGTATAAGTCCCGCATGACTACTTCTCACGGTAGGTGGAAAGATATGTTGCCTCTGACATGGTAAGAAAAATTCAGGATACTTGCAAGTTTCTCGGTTCGAAGCATGTCAATCCTGTGAAGACGGCTAAGGAGTTGAGATCAAGAACGGATTAGCGCACGGTTGCAAGGAACGCACGATAGATCATATATCCCAGAAGGTAAATCCTCCCCAGAGACGTGGACGAAAAGCCCCTTGTAAGAGAAATGAGCCACAGGTTCACGCGGATTTTCGTGGATGAGATTCTGGAAGATGAAGTTTTCGTCCATGTCTCTAGAAATGCAGCACTGTCTCGATGGCAAATACGATGCCGTCCAAGTTCATTCTTGATTTGAAAGCCTCTGTGCTCACGGAGTACATGCGTCCATCATACTCAATCGTGCCTTCGGCAAACTTGCTCTCTGTTTCAAACTGCGGATCACGAAACTTCATCTCCCCCCGGACCGAGAACGTCTCGTTCACGAAGAAATCCACACCGCTTAGCACATGGATGCCGAAACTCACCGGTCTGTTAACAGTTCCTGAGGACACGCCACCCACGATGCGAATCCGATCACCAAAGTAGAATCCGCCTCCGCCACCTACGTAGATCTTGACCGTCTGGCTGCTGATCGGGATGATAAAATATCCTGTGATCTCTATCGGAAACAACCGATAGCCATCCTCAACTGGAAGTTTTGTTCTCCCATCAACACCTTTGGTCTTCTTGGTGAGATATTCAAGCGACAGACCCATTTGGACGCTCTCGCTAATATCACGACGAAAAGCTACTCCGAAACCAAAGACATCGTCCATCTCCATGTAACTATTTCTAATCACATCATCCCGCGCATCCGGATTGGCAAACAACTTGGACAATGTGGTATAATGGCATCTTATGCCAATGCCAAACGGTTTGTCGCCAGCCACCGCAGGTTGGCACGCCGCAACCATCCCCAACGCAACGAACAAGCCCACAAGCGATATGTGGGAGTGTCGCCTCATACAAGAATATCAGCGGAAGAATTTCTCTCGATTGTCCACTATTGCAGCATTCTCTTTGAGCTGTGTCATCCAGTTGCTAAGAAATGAATTTCGCCTGTCCTGGAGGAGTTGGTCTCGCAGTGTCTGCCATTGCGTTTTGTACGCAGTGCTATCAAATGGCGTCTTGTTGACCACTTGAATGAGATAGTATCCTCGCGCTCCAGTAACTGGCTGCGAGATCTCATCAGCCTTCAATGCAAATACCGTCCCGATGAATGTATAGTCTCTTCCTACTCCCAGCGGTATCCCACCAGCAGGAAAAGGACCTGTGGACTGCACGATCAGCGTGGGATCCAGGGTGGTCACAACGCCTAGACTATCACCACTTTTGATCTTGCTCCTGAGACTTTCGCAATACGTTCGGAGCTTCTCCATTTTCCTTTCGTGCATCACTTTTACCTTGATGTTCTCTTTCACTTCATCGAACGGTGCTGGTCCTTCCTTCTTCACTTCAGTGATCATGCAGACAAGATAACCACTCTGGATCTTGAACACTTCACTTATATCGCCTAGCGAACTCTCAAAAGCAAATCCCGAAATTCCAGGATTCAATCCGATACCGGGAATCACGCCCCCGCGTGTGAACGGAGCAGTCTCACGCACTTCAAGGGTACTGATCTTTGCCTCGTTTTCAAAACTGCCATCTCTTGCCAGGTACATGAAATCCTGTGCCGTCTTGAACAAAGCATCCCGTGTTTGCCCGCTGATCATCACCGACATTTTGATGTCTCCAATTCTAACCTCCCCCTTGTCTTTCGCCTCCACCTTGATGACATGAAATCCGTACTGTGTTTCCACGGGTCCCACAATCTCGCCAGTCTTGGCTTTGAAACTTGCTTCTTCAAACGGCTTCACCGTCTTTCCTTTGCCAAACCATCCCACTTCGCCACCCTGCTGGGCTGATCCCGCGTCTTTGGAGTGCATCCTAGCCAACTGGGCAAGATCCTCCCCTTTCCTTGCCCTCCGCAAAACCTCCTGGGCAAGTGCTTTGATGCTGTCCTTATTGGACCCCTGGATTAGAATGTGGCTGACTTTCACAAATTCATCCTTCCCCTCCCTACGCTCCAACACCTTGATCAGATGATACCCATCATAGTCTTTGAGTGGACCAACGATGTCGCCAACACTCACCGTGTCTATGGCGTTCTCCTTGACAGGCCCTAACTCACCATGTTTGAAGAATGCATCGGTGGCTTTTGCCTCCGAGTGCATATCTATGAGGCTCTTGAAATCAACGCCTTTCCTTGCATCTGCAAGAATCTTGTTCATCGTGTTCAACACATCTACGGTATCCTGCCGCGATGGAGTATCACGGATCAGAACATATTTCAGTTTGCGGGTAGCAGGTCTCTTGAAGTCCTCCTGATGCTGGTCATAGTATGCCTTCAAATCGGTGTCTGTGATTGGAACATCCTCATCCTTGACAAATCGGGAAGGATCAAACAACACATAGTTTGCCGTAGCTTGAATCTCTTGATCCTGGAACTTCTGAAGGATCTCCTCCTCGCTCACACGAACCGTCGAAGACAAGATACTGCTCAGCTTCTCAAGTCTTCTCTGCTGGCGCAACATGGTTTCTACCTGCAGCCAGAAGTTCTTGACCTCTGGGGTCTGCGCACTGATGGCTTGTTGCAGGTAGGCTCGATTCAACGTCCCCGTCGAATCGGAGAAGATCCGCTTGATATTATCGGGCAACGTCTCCGGGTATTCAACAACCCAAGCCCGAATCTCCTCGTCGGTGACTGTGATTCCTCGACGTTCAATTTCCTTTTCTAGTAATATATCTTGTACCATCCGCTCCCATTCCTGCCCTCGCAGCTGCTCCATTTGGTTATCGTCAAGCTCAATGTCTTTGTTTTGCTTCTTCTGTTGGTCAACTGCTCTCTTGACGCGATCATTGAACTCCTGATAAGTTATTGTTACTCCATTGACCTTGCCAAGGGCCTCCATGTGGCGACCTTTCAATCCGAGATAATCCATACCCCACTCGAACACGATCATCACAACAAACATAACTACTAATCCAATCAAGATGACAGGCATGCTATCACGCATTTTGGTCATTATAGGCATAACACAGCAATCTCCTCTGTGAAGGATATAGAAAGGTTTGGTGACTCAACAATCACTTGAAATATAACTGAAAATCGGTAGAAAAGCAACGATTTTTTTATTGACTTTTGAGTGAATAAAGGTTATATTTTCAATCGTGCGAATGCCGGCGATTCGTCGATCGCTCCCACTGAATTCAAAATGATCACAATTGGTTGGAGGTTCAAGACACTGTGAGGAAAAATCGTTTCAAGGTTATCTTGATTGCCAGCACAATTCTCTTGACGCTGTGGTTTCTGTATCCAACCTATCAGAGTTACCAGTTGAACAAAAGGCTGGAATCCCTCGCTTCGGACAGCAGTCGTCAGGTTTATGTAGATGATCATGAGAAAGAGGTTCGCAAAATAAAGTCCGAACGATTGAAACTCGGTCTCGATCTCCAGGGTGGTATGCGCGTTGTGCTCGAAGTTGACCTCATGCAGTTGCTCGAAAAGCGGGCAAGAAATGTGGATGACACCTTTAGAGCGGTCATGACTGAAGTGCGACAGGAAGCACGACTATCCGAAGAACCCGTGGTTGACATCTTCAGAAGGAAATTCGAAGAGCGAGGTATCCGCCTCAGCCGATATTACGGCGATATCCGTGATAATAACGATAAGATCGTTCGTGATCTCTCCGACGAAAGCACCAAAGCCGTTGATCGGGGAATGGAAATCATCCGTAACCGCGTTGACCAATATGGTGTTTCGGAGCCGGCTATTCAGAAGCAAGGAGGACGACGCATCATTGTTGAACTCCCCGGTGTTGCCAATGAAAAGGAGGTGCGAGAGTTGCTGCAAGGCACTGCGCTCTTGGAGTTCAAATTGGTCAAGGATAATACGATCACCGCAAAGGTCTATGAGAACATTGACAGAGTTCTCGCCGGAAAAACCATTGAAGATACCACAAAGACCGACTCCACTAAACGGCTCGCCAAAGCCGATTCGACGAAAGCAGACTCAACCAAGACCGACACGACTGCTTCTGCCCAGGATACAGCACTCGCCGGTCATCCATTTGTGGCACTCTTCGTTGGCTCGGATCGCTCCGGGGATGCTGTTGCAATGGAAGAGAACAAGGCAAGAATTGATCGCATCTTGAGAAGGGAGGATGTACTGCGAGTTATTCCAGGGGACCTGACATTTCAGTGGTCAGCAAAGCCTATCACAGGTCAGGATGGAAAGAAGTACTTTACACTCTTCGCGGTTGAGAAGAGTCCTGAGCTGACCGGTGGTGTGATCACTGATGCGCGAGGACAGCCCGATCCTGAGGATGGAATGCCGATCGTAACCATGGACATGAACAGCGATGGTTCTCGTGAATGGGCGCGCATAACCGGTGCCAATATCGGGAAACGATGTGCTGTTGTATTGGACGGCGTAATCTATTCAGCGCCGGTGATTCAAACCAAGATTCCCAATGGCAAGTCCCGCATCACGGGTATGGCAAACATGGATGAAGCCAAACTCCTTGAAATCGTGCTTAAGGCGGGCGCCCTTCCTGCTCCCGTGGACATTGCTGAGCAACGATCAGTTGGACCTTCGCTGGGCGAAGACTCGATTAACAAAGGTGTGGTATCCGGTGTCGCCGCCCTTTCAGCAATCGTGCTGTTTATGCTTGTGTACTATAGGACGGGCGGTGTGACTGCGGACTTGGCACTGATTATCAACGTGTTATACATTTTGGGAATATTAGCAAGTTTTCGTGCGACGCTTACACTCCCGGGAATTGCCGGCATTATTCTCACGCTCGGCATGGCAGTGGATGCCAACGTACTGATTTATGAACGCATACGGGAAGAGCAGGCAACTGGGAAAACACTGCGGGCAGCGATTGACACGGGATATTACCAAGCCTTCACCGCAGTCATTGATACACACATGACCGGTATCATCACGGGCATCATCCTGTATCAATTCGGCACGGGACCGGTTCAAGGGTTTGCTCTCACGTTGATCATCGGACTTGCCGCAAGTCTATTCAGTGCGGTCGTCATTACCCACGTTATTTTTAACATCATGCTAGATCGAGGTTCGACGCACATCAATATCGGATGATATAGTTCCCCACACACTTCAGGAGAAGAGAGGTAATGAGATTATTTCCCAAAACGCATATAGACTTCATCGGCAAGCGGTACACATGGTATGTTGTCTCGTTGACGGTTATTGTAGCTGGATTTATTTCCGCTCTCACAAAAGGGATAGACTGGGGAATTGACTTCACCGGCGGGACTGAATTAGCCTTCAGGTTTGAACAGGCGGTGCCGATCGGTGATGTCCGCAAAGCGATGGACGATATGGGATTTCGTGAGAGCGAAATTAAGACCTTCGGTGCCGAAAACCAAATCCTTGTTCGAACGAAAGATATTGGGGGCGACGTCTTAGAGAAAGTAACCAAAGGGTTGACAGAAACATTCCCCACGAACAAATTTGAACTGCTTAAGCAAGACGTCATAGGACCCAAAATAGGAAAAGAATTACGGCTGGAGGCATTGTATGCAGTTCTTGTCTCGTTTGTGGCTCTTCTTGTTTATCTTGCCATCCGCTTTGAATTTGTCTACGCTCTTGGAGCAGTGCTAGCATTATTCCATGATGTGCTCATCGTATTCGGATTGGTTTCGATCTTTAACCGTATCACCCCTTGGTTCACATTAGAGTTCTCGCAGAACTTGATTGCAGCGTTCCTCACGCTGATCGGATTCTCCACGAATGATACCGTCGTGATTTTCGATAGAATCCGCGAAAACAGGAAACTCTACAAGGCGGAGAACCTAATTTCGTTGATGAACCGCAGCATCAATGAGACACTAAGCCGAACAGTGATTACCTCTGGCACCGTGTTTCTCACCGTACTTATTTTGCTCCTATTCGGAGGAGAGGTTCTTCGGGGATTCTCCTTTGCATTCTTGATTGGTACTGTCACGGGGACTTACTCCTCAATCTACGTCGCAAGCGCAATGGTGGTTGATTGGACCATCCACGTCAGAAAACAAAAAATCGAGCAACCTAAGGTTGCTGCCGTGGCTAAAGCAGTCAAACCAAAAGAACTGAAACCAAAGGAAATCAAGGAAGCCACAACCTATGAAGTTCAAAACAAGAGAACATAACGAGGTAACGGTTATTGCGCTATCTAGCAACATGATGGGTGGTCCAGATGCCGCAACATTGAGTGTTTTGCTTCACGAATTGATTGAGAAAGGGAAAAAGAAAGTCGTGGTTGACTTAGCCCAGGTCAAGTTTATGAACAGTTCTGGCTTGGGGATACTCATCGGCGGCTTGACAACCGTGAGGAACTCTGGCGGCGATTTGAAACTTGCTAACGTGAGTGAGAAGATTCAAACACTTTTGGTCGTGACAAAGCTGAATACCATCTTTGAGCAATACGGTTCGGTCGAGAAGGCGATAGAGAGTTTCAAGTAACAAGCCTTGAAGGTTTCACAGTCTAACGACCAGGCTCAGTAACAAGAGCAGGGTTTGCATAGCACACAGGTGGGTGCAGCGGTCTCGAGTAAGTGTCCCGACTATCTTGGATTATAGCTGATCGTCTGTTCAGCACAGATAGTCGGATTTTTTTTGCCTCAATCCTGAGTCAAGCTCATTCTGAAGACAGCCTAGGATTCAGGATCAAACCAAAGGAAAGACACAACATGCCAGTTACGATTATCGTCGGTGCACAGTGGGGCGACGAAGGAAAAGGTAAGATCGTTGACCTCCTGAGCGAACAGGCTGATATCGTCGCTCGGTATCAAGGGGGTGCTAATGCCGGACATACCGTTGCGATTGATGACAAGAACTGTGTACTTCATCTAATCCCATCGGGCATCTTTCATCCCAACGTGGTCTGCGTGATTGGCAACGGAGTTGTCATTGATCCTGTTGCTTTGATGCAGGAAATCGAAATGGTCAAGGGCTTTGGGATTGATATTACCGGCAGACTTCTCATCAGTCACAACGCGCATCTCATTATGCCATATCATAAGCTGCTCGACACGATCCGAGAAAAGGGAGACCGCAAGATCGGTACCACGGGTCGCGGCATTGGTCCTGCCTATATTGACAAGGCGATGCGTGTCGGTATTCGCATCGTTGACCTATTGGATCGAGATGTGCTCTCTGAGAAGATCAAGTACAACATTGCGGAGAAGAATCAACTGCTGAAGAAAGTGTATGAGACGGACGAACTTGACGTGAACAAGATCATCAGTGAGTATGTGGAGTTTGATGAGAAGATAGACGAGTTTATTGCTGATACCTCTTATTATCTCAACAGCGCTCTCCGCACAGGCAAGCGAATCCTCGCAGAGGGGGCACAGGGTGCGCTCTTGGACGTTGATCATGGAACGTATCCCTTTGTCACATCGTCGAACCCGACAAGCGGTGGTGCTTGCACGGGACTCGGCATTGCTCCGACATATATTGATTCAGTGCTCGGCGTAGTGAAGGCTTACTCTACACGTGTAGGCAATGGACCCTTCCCAACAGAATTGACAGATGAGGTCGGATTGACTTTGCGGGAAATCGGCTCAGAGTATGGTGCAACAACAGGTCGCCCTCGCCGATGTGGATGGTTTGACGCTGTGAGTGTGAGGTATTCGGCAATGGTCAATGGCATCGAGAAAACTGCGATCATGAAGCTCGATGTGCTCGACGGATTTGACGAGATAAAGGTCTGCGTAGGCTATGAGCACAATGGAAAATGGCTCAAATCGTTCCCCACTGACTTGAAGACTCTCGCAGCACTTACACCAGTGTTTGAGAAGTTCGCAGGCTGGAAGACTAGCATTGCTGATATCAGGAAGTATGATGAGTTGCCCACGAACTGCAAGTCCTATGTCGCCGCGTTGGCAAGACTGACGGGAACAGAGATAGAGATTATCTCTGTGGGGCCAAGACGTGATCAGACGATAAGGCGGACCTTGCTCACTTAACGGGAAGGCATCCCGCGTACAAGAGACACTTCACATCGTGACTCTGATTCACTGCGGCAAGTCTCGGTTCGACCGTTCTGCATTCTTCCATAACCTTGTGACATCTCGGATGGAAGTAGCATCCCGCCGGTGGGTTCACGGGACTGGGCACCTCTCCCTTGAGGATGATGCGGTTTCGCTGACGACTGGGGTCGGGCACAGGAACTGCTGAGAGCAGTGCTTCAGTGTAAGGATGCCTTGGGTGTTGATAAAGCGAGCGAGAGTCAGCCAACTCAACGATCTGTCCAAGATACATCACGGCAATCCTATTAGAAATGTGCTTCACTACTGCCAGATCATGTGCGATAAAGAGGTAGGTAAGTCCAAGCTCCTTTTGCAGATCTTGAAGCAAATTCAAAATCTGCGCCTGGATTGAGACGTCAAGCGCGGAGACAGGCTCGTCACAAACAATGAACCTCGGTTCAACCGATAGTGCGCGGGCAATTCCGATGCGCTGTCGTTGTCCACCTGAAAACTCATGCGGATACAGATGCGCCTGTTCATGTGAAAGTCCAACGATCTCCAACAGCTCCTTCACCCGTTTTTTCACCGCCTCTCCACCATCCGCAAGTCTATGGAACTTGATAATCTCTGTGAGCATGCCGCCGACAGTGATGCGCGGATTCAGCGATGAATAGGGATCCTGGAAAATAATTTGCATCTCTCTTCTCATGGCGCGCAGTTCTTCCTTGCCCATAGCGGTGATGTCTTTACTATCGAATATCACTTTCCCCGCAGTTGGCTCAAGAAGCCGGAGAATCGTGCGTCCCAGCGTCGTCTTTCCACAGCCCGACTCACCGACAACTCCCAGCGTCTCTCCTTGCCTAATCGTGAACGACACACCATCCACAGCCTTCAGAGAACCTACCGGCTTTGAAAAGAGACCTTTTCTTACCGGGAAATACTTTCTGAGATGTTCGACTCGTAGAAGATCGTTAGACATTAGATTGCTTTTTGACTACAAATGCTCGGAAGTCAACTTGCGCAACTACGACCAGTTGAGTTCGTCGAATGAGTTTAAGCGTTGAGCACCAAGTGAAACAAGGTTCTCATTGCAGACATCAGGAAACGTGTACACCGGTTTGCCCCATCTAAGAATCTCCCGACAGAACCGTTCAGTCTTGCTACCCGATTCCCCATACACAACAAGAATCGTATCTGCCAACGAAGCCACAAACCGGTTGCGTTGAATACCCATTTGCGCTATCGTTCGCCTTCGGTTCTTCTTGAAAGGCGAAAGTAGCAACAACCTTTGATCCTTGAGCGGATGCTTGTACTCGATAGGTATACGCATCCCCTCAATGCAGCGGGCGGGACACGCAATGATTGGTTGTGTACCTCGTAGCAAAATCCCTAAGCATTCGCGTTCTGTCGGAGAATGGAAGCCACTGATCACAACCGTACCTACATCTCGAAGGTGCTTCATCAAGTCGTATGTTTGCATAACCAGATTTCCAGCAAATTTCAACGAACAAAATAGAGCGGGTGTGCTAAACTGCAGAATGTTGAAATTGCCCAAAGCCCCCAGAAATTTGCGACCGGTCCTGCACAAAGGTTCTTCCACCCAGGGCTAGTGATGCGAATCTATCTTTACCGGAATCATTCCACGTTTTGAAGCCTTATTGAACAGTATGCCGGTAACCAGAGTCTGCAGAGTTTACAAAATGAAACCTGCGATGCACACTCTGTAGACTAAAAAAAACCCTTGACAAAGTTGAATTGATGTTGTATATTATAGCTGTAATTTGCTTTGGGGATTGGGAATTCCCGGTCCAGTTTAAGCCTGCGTTGTATGAACTCCGACTTCATGTCGTTGAAGGGTAACCTTCTGAGTACAATGGCGGGCTTAACTTGTTATTAGCGCTCAACCTGTTTCGCTCATCATAGTAGTTCTTACTGCCCTTATAGCCTTCGGTGTCATATAAATCCACAACGAGCGACACCTTGTCCTCGATGTAATTGTAGTAACGCATCTCTCCCCGCTCAAAGACTCGTTGCACTGCCCAGCAAAAGTAGTCCGCAACATTCAGAAGGGGTTCGGTTACATGATTCTGGATATTAAACACCACGCTCGTTCGCAACTTGTCCTCGGGTCGTTTCTTCAAGAACCGCGCCACTGCTTTGTTCAACGCCAATTGGAGCGTTTCATTTCTTGTAGTCTTCCCTCGTTCGGCAACATTCAGTACAAGCCTCTCACCAAGAGCCATTTTGTTTTTCAACAAATGCGATAGCAAATCGGCATAAAATTCAGTTTCCTTGTTATTATGTTTGTAGTAGAACAAACTTGGAATCTTTCTGCCAACAACTGCTTCGAAGCTGCAATTGATGGTGCGAATGAATTCGAAAAACGTCTTCCTCACTTCCGGAATATTGTCCGACGCATGAAAGTAGAATCCCTTCCCTGACTTTTTCTTGTGGATGCTCGGAACCTCCCGATAGTACAGATCACCTTCGATTTGTCTTTGTAGCTTTCGAATATCGTTTCGAATTGGTTCAAGCGGGCTCCGAATCTTTACCATCCCGAGGATGAGGCAAAGCGAAACGCCCTGTGTACCGATGATCGGCGTTTTCCCTCTCCCGTAAAAGGTTGTGTCTCCCGCTTCATCCAGAAAGCGATGATATGCTTCCAGTGGAACTGATTGTTCTTTGGGCACGCTCATTCTTCCTCTTCTCCCACATCTCTTCCTATCCTGTACTTAATATCATAGTTGATGATAAAATCCGACTCCTCTTTCGTGAAGCTCCCGCCTGCGGCAGGATAAACTCTTTCTCGCGCGAGAACACTGTAGATTTCATCAAGCAACGGCCCGGATTCCCTGATCAAGAACAGCAAAAAGTTATCTGTTTCCTACTGCATACGCTATCGCAACAATACCCGCAGTCTCCGCTCTTAATCGCCGCTTGCCAAGCGAGACTGGTATGAATCCGTGTAACATTGCTTTCTTCACCTCGTCATCAGCGAAGCCTCCTTCGGGTCCAATAAGAAGTAGAGTAGATTTGGCTTTTTCATCTCGCTCGATAACTGAACCGATGAACTGTGAGCTCTCTGCCTGCTCGTGGGGGAGAAGTTTGAGCTCAAACTCTTTCGAGCGAGAAAGAACATCGTCAAATCTGCTAAGAGGTGAAATCAACGGCAGTACCGAACGATAGGACTGTTTCATCGCCGCAAGTGCAACGTGCTGCCACCGCTCAACCTTTGCACTCCTCGAGATGACCCGCTCCGTCACCATCGGAATAATCTGGCTAACACCAAGCTCCGTTGTCTTTTCAACAAGGAAATCGAACTTCGCTGGCTGTTTCAGAATGGATTGCGCAAGAGTGACGCGAACATCAGGCTCGTTGTTTCTACATGACGACGAAAGAATCTGACAATGCGTAGCGTTTGGAGTAAGGGCTGTGATCTCAACCTCGTAGGTGTTGCCGACACCGTCAACAGCAATGACGTGCTCGCCGACTTTCCTTCTCAATACTTTTATCAGATGCTTGTGTTCATCTCCATCAAGAGTCAGCGATCTTCCTCTCACGTTATGAGGAGAGACATAGAAACAGTCCATCGTTGATTCGTTAATCGTCAAAATGATGCGCTGGCATCAAAGATGAATTGACCCTTGAGCTGTTTGTCCACGGCAAATTCCGTCCGAAGGACAACACTGTAGGGCAAAAGGAAATTCAACCCCACGCCGTAACCTGACGTCAGCGTCTTCTTTAGTGGGTGCTCTTCCTTGTACCAGGTTGAGCCGGCATCAGCAAAGGCGCTGAAGAACAGACCGTATTTCAGAACGGCGATCTCGGGATATGGAGCATCTTCCCATTCAAGATACCTTGGCTTGATAATAGGCAAACGCAGTTCCACAGAGCCGCCGAAGATATTATCCCCCTCGGAGATTTCTGTGAAGTGCCCTCGTATCCGCTCACCGTAACCAAAATAAACATGACCATAGTAAGGAATAACGGGACCTGAGGCGATGCTTGTGAAAAGTCTCCACGCGAGCGTCATGTCGAAATACAGCGGCGTATATCTACGGAAATCGGCAGTGAATCGCGAATAATCCACAACATTCTCACCGACTCCATACTTAATCCACGACACCGCGGCATAGGTGCCTTGTTGAGCATACTCACGCAAATCTCTCGTGTCGTGGGCAGCCCCAATACCCAGAGCTAGTGATCGGTCTTTGCCATCTGGCGAAATAGTTCTGCTAGCACTGTTTTCTGAGACCTCCAGTACTTCATATCCAACATTAGTCCAAATGTTGTCATAGAGACTCAATCGTTTCCCCAAAGCCACACTGCCGCCACAGTGCAACTCATCGAAATTTTGATTTGCCCCTTGGGCAGCAAGACTCTTGTTCCTGACCTCAGAGTATCTGAATTCAGTTTCAAGAAAGAGATTCTGCTCTCTATCAAGCACAGGATTTTGATACGCTGCTCTTACCCACGGATCATATCCCAATGCAAAGGAGAATGAGATACGTTCGTTTCGCCCTCTGAAGTTTGTATGATACACCCCCAAGCCGTAGTAGATCTTACTCCAGTCCCTATCTTTGATTCCAAGAATGGGAAACGGAAACAGAAACCATCGCTCGTTGACTTCAACAATCAAGGTGGCTTTGTTGCCGCTTATTGTGCCAAAATAAATATCTACCCGCGTGAACAGTCCTAAACTGTAGATGCGGCTCTTGTCAAATTCTATTGCTTCCTCCGTAATCTTGACGCCGGGCTTCAGCTCCATTTCTCTCAAGATGATGTAGTCTTTCGTCGTCTTGTTTCCGGATACGATGACGGTGTCCACATGGAGGTCTTGAGTATACAGGTCACTCGAAGACAAGGACACATTGATTCTGGCGGAGTCCCTTGGTGACAAACCCACGACACTGGTAGAATCCGGAACTTGCTTGGACTGAGAGAACATACTCCTGTGACCAAGCATGTGCCCCACAATGCCAATGCAAAATGCGAGGATTGAAAATGTTCTCAGTGTGCTTTGCATCGCCTAGTTTTTCATGAGCACTGTGAATACGCTGAACAGCAATGACGGCTCCCGTTCATACGTGATGATGAGATCATCTTTGTTGTCACGATCAAGTCGCTGTGCTCGGATTCTTCTCCCGTCGGTTGGCAGGGGAACGCCGAACGAGAAACCTCGTGCATTCTTGAACGAACCATTTCGCTCACCATAATATACGGAGATGCTCTCACCGTTCTCACCGATCAATAGATCGGCAATTCCATCGCCGTTGTAGTCACCGGTCACGAGGAAAAAGGGCTTCTTCTCCAGTGCCTCTCTTATCTTGAATTCAACACTGACTTCTCTGACAATGTCCGGTCTCGACGAGAACCTCCCGGCGTTCCTATGAAAGAGAATGGTTGCTTTGACCTCGCTTCGAACAATCGAACTGAAGATATTACCCACACCGATTTCAATTGTTGACACCACCAAATCCAAGTTGCCTCCCTTCTGCGACTCTACCAACTCAGGAAAGACTTGCACCCCATCGAACGACAACATCTGGTCAGGTGTGTCAGAGAAGGCACTTCCACCGCTTCCATCACTCCGACCGAAATAGATTTCCACATCGGTCCGAGCATTCCGAAGAAAGCCAGCGCGTGCCGCATTTTCGATAACGACATCAATCAAACCATCTTTGTTGACCTCCACGACATCCAAAATGGAGGCGTTGGGATTCTGAGTGATCATGATGTCTTTGTCAGGTGATGCTGGAAACGTCCCGTCCGAGCTCTGCAAAAAAACCTTCAGTCCATTTTTGTTCACACAGATAATATCCCTTCTTCCATCATTGTTATAATCCAGAAACTTGAAAACATCCGTCCGATAATCTGCCGAAATATTGGTTCCACCACCCGTGAATCCCGAAGAAACCGCTGCGCTTACACCACCTCGTATCTTCGACAACAAAAAGAATTTTCCATCGCTCCCCTTTGTATAGATAGCACATCCATCTGTCTGGGGGATGAGTACCTCATTGACGCCATCCCCGTTAACATCTGTGACAAAGTTCCAATATGGGAGATATCCGTTGTCGGGTAGCAGGAAGATGGAGTTATCCTTAATCAATGGCTTCCTTTTCAGGTCATAGCGTCCACCAGCATACGAGTAATAGTACACTCCTCCTGGAATGAAAAACACAATTTCTTTCTCCGGTCCGCCAACAACGTCGCCGACATCGAAGAGAATTATGTCTTTATCCACTTCAAATGTCTGATTCGCATCCCGCGAAAAGCCATTTGCATTCTGAAAGAATATCGAGAGTAGCCGCTTGACCTCCCTACCTGCGCCTTTCGTATGGAAGACGACAAAATCTACTAGTCCATCGCTGTTCAAGTCTTCTGCAACGTAGTATCCCATATCACCCGGAACTTGCAGGTCATAGACCCGAAATTCGTTCTCCGCTCTTGCTCTAGAAGACGGTAATACAATAAGCATTAGACCGGTTAGAATCAAGAATAGAATCCAGAGACCATTTGACTCTCTAGGCATATCCTTTTTCTCTGTGGTATGAAATCAGGGTCTTCCTTTGTCCTTAACGAGAAAACAGAAACGAAGTTTCAGGTGTATGGCTTCGTCCCTCCAAGAACAGATAGTCCCGTGAATCCGATCGGGGTGGATGCACGGGGCTACGATAAAAACAGTGGTTGAGCCTACGCAATACTTGCCCTGTGCTCAACCTTGATACATCGGTTCATCACAACCTATAGTCCCGCCTCTCGAGCTTTTTGGGCAGCTTCCTCGTTTACGATGCCGAGTTGCATCCAGATTACCTTCGCGTTAATTTTGATTGCCTCATCTATAATCGGCGGCACTAGCTCTGACCGAGGGAAAATGTTGACAATATCTACTTTCTCAGGGACGCTGGATAGATCAGGATAAGCTTTTAGACCAAAGACTTCCTGAATCATCGGATTGACAGGAATAACCTTGTAGCCATGTCTTATCAGATACTCTGCAACACCGTAGCTGTCTCTCTCTGGTCTGTCAGAGAGACCAACAATGGCGATAGTGCTATAAGATCGAAGAATATGTGGGATGTTGGCGACAGGCATACGATCAATCCTGCCATCGTTGTTTCCTACCCTTTGAAACACACATTCACTTGGCGCGCAGCAAGCACATCGTCAAGTCGCCGCACGGGCGTGGTATGTGGTGCCGAAATCACAAGCTCAGGATTCACTCTTGCTTCATTCGCAATCTGAATCAACGCATCCGCGAACGCATCCAGTGTTTCCTTGCTTTCACTTTCTGTCGGTTCAATCATCAACGCTTCGTGCACGATCAGCGGGAAGTATATCGTCGGAGCGTGAAAGCCATAATCGAGCAAACGCTTAGCGATATCTAACGTCTTCACGCCAAACGTTTTCTGTCGGTCTCCCGAGATTACGAACTCATGCATTGGGATTTCCTTATGCGGCAACTCGAAGTGCTCTTTGACTCTGCTCAGCAGATAGTTCGCGTTGATGATGGCGTTTTCACTTATCTCCCTCAATTCCTTTGGACCATGCATTCTGATGTAGGTGTACGCCCGAACAAAGATACCGAAATTGCCATAGAATGTGTTCACCTTTCCAATCGAATCGGGAAGATTGTAGTTGAGGTGATATTTGTCACCGACTTTCTCAACTCTCGGCCTCGGTAAGAAGGGAACAAGTTTTTCACTAACTGCCACTGGTCCCGCACCGGGTCCACCTCCGCCGTGAGGTGTAGAGAATGTCTTGTGGAGATTGATGTGCACGACATCAAATCCCATATCACCCGGTCGAACGATCCCCAGCAGAGCATTAAGGTTGGCGCCATCCATGTACATCAACGCCCCGACATCGTGGACCAATTTCTCGACCTGCACAATGTCCCGCTCAAAAAGTCCAAGCGTATTCGGATTTGTCAACATCAATCCTGCCACTTCCTCATCGAGATGCTTCTTCAAATCCTCTAGGTCAATCGTGCCGCCTTCATTTGACTTGACCGTGATACACTGATACTCGGCAATCGCAGAACTGGCAGGATTGGTCCCGTGTGCTGAATCGGGGATGAGCATTTTGCTTCGAGGCTTCCCTTGCTTCTTATGGTATTTCCGAATCATCAAGATTCCCGTTAACTCCCCTTGTGCCCCAGCGGCTGGCTGCAGACTGACTGCGTGCATTCCGGAGATCTCTTTCAGGTATTCAGCAAGCTCGTACATCAAGCGCAAAACACCTTGGCTCATTTCCTCAGGCTGGAGTGGGTGAATCTCTCTCATACCTGGGAGCGCTGCGGTAAGCTCGTTGACCTTGGGATTGTATTTCATCGTGCAGGAGCCGAGAGGATAAAATCCCTTGTCAATGTGATGATTCATGGTGGAAAGCCGGACGAAATGTCTGACGACTTCACTTTCGCTAAGCTCTGGCAGCGCTGCTGGCAGGGAGCGAAGGTGGTGTCGCGGAATGAGTTCTTCGATAGCCTTGCTTTCTACATCAAGCTTGGGCAGCGTGTAGCCTTTTCTTCCTGCTCGGCTTTTTTCAAAGAGTAGAGCTTCGGACACGGCTCGAATTGGATTGTCGCTCATTAGAAAGAATCTGGCTGTAACTTATACGGACACTTCGCAGGCAGACGTTTGTACCCTCGATTACCTACGTAGGATCCCTTGCCACAGGTCAGAAGCACTCAGATTCTTGATTGTTATTCCAAGTGCCAGAATGGCAAAAAGCAGATCCGCATAGACTTTGTTATGCCCAGCAATTGCGTAGAACATGAAAACGAGAAGACAGATGAACCGGAGAACTATCATGTACGACTTTCCGCGAGCTTCTCTCAGAGCAATGCTGAGAAAGAAAAAGCCAAGAGCCAATATTAAGAGGCAGCAAGCTCATGAACAGATTAATACGGCATTCCCGTACCGATATTCGTTTTTCACACCTCGTAGTTCAAGGCAGAGCCTTGTAGCCGCTCCAACGCGCTTAATGCCGCTTGCTGTTCTGCATCCTTCTTGTTCTTGCCAACACCTATTCCGTAGCGCTCGCTTTCCACTATCACCTCTACGGTGAATGTTCTGTCGTGGTCTGGTCCTTCTTCCTTAATGATGTTGTACCGAGGGATTCCCAAGCTCTTCGCCTGCGAGTACTCGAGCAACATGCTCTTGTAATTCTCATCGGAACTCTCAAAGAATTCCCGATCAACGCTGCTCAAGACCTTCTGAGAAATGAATTGCTTTGCTGCATGGAAACCACCATCGAGATAGATCGCCGCAATCAGCGCTTCATAGGCATCAACCAGAATAGATTCGCTTCCTTTCTCAAGCGATTGAGCAGCGCTAGAACTCATAAGAATAAAATCGTCGAGATGAATCTCCCTCGCATACTGGGCGAGAGCTTTTCTGTTGACCAAGCGAGATCGAATCCTTGTCAGTGCTCCTTCTTCGGCATCCGGAAAGGCATGATAGAGATGCTCTCCTACAATGAAGTTGAGAATTGAATCGCCAAGGAACTCCAGCCGTTCGTTCGACTTAGTGTGGTGATCGTTCAAGAACTGCAGATATGAGCGGTGCACAAGAGCCTCAACGAAGAAAGAGGGATGGGCGGCCCTGTGTCCAATTTGCCTTTCTAAGCGTCTTACATCAATGCCATAAGTTTCATTCCTTGCAGCTACAACAGCATCGCCTTTGTCATGAACAAATAGTCTCTGCACTCTCCGGTAGATTTCGCTCGCAAAACCGAACATAATCTATCACTGTGAATTGCTGTATTTCTTAAAAAGTAAAGAGGCGTTGTGTCCGCCAAACCCAAAGGTGTTACTGATCGCGACATCCACCTTCCGCTTAATGGACTTATTGGGAACGTAGTTGAGATCACAATCTGGATCTGGAAATTCATAGTTTATGGTTGGGTGAATTTCACCGCTGCAAATCGTCAACACCGCTGCCACCGCTTCGACTGCTCCAGTAGCGCCCAGCAAGTGACCAATCATTGATTTCGTCGAATTCACTGCAAGACGATAGGCATGCTCACCGAACAGCGCTTTGATGGCCTCTGTCTCACTCTTGTCGTTGGGCAGTGTTGATGTTCCATGTGCGTTGATGTAATCAACATCCTCAGGATTCAATCCAGCATCTCGTATTGCCAGCCTCATTGAGCGGACCGCTCCCTCGCCGCCTGGAGCCGGCGCCGTGATATGATGAGCGTCGGCAGTGAGACCGATCCCTGCAACTTCGGCATACATCTTCGCCCCACGCCGCACAGCATGTCCGAGTTCTTCCAGAACCAACGTACCACTTCCTTCACCCATCACGAAACCATCACGCTTGGCGTCGAAGGGCCGGCTCGCTTTCTCCGGTTCATCGTTCCTTGTGGAAAGTGCTTTCATCGCGTTGAAGCCTCCAACCCCCATCGGACAGATGACCGCCTCTGACCCACCAGATACCATCATGTCCGCATTTCCTCGCTGGATGAGCATAGTGGCGTCAGCGATAGCATGGGACGAAGTGGCACAAGCGGAGGTCGTTGCATAATTCGGACCCTTCAGCTTATATCGCATCGAGATATGCCCTGCGGCAATGTCCGCAATCATCATCGGTATGAAGAACGGACTAATGCGGTGCGGACCACCAGTCTGATAAACGGTTTCCTGCTGCCGATGATAGGTCCACATCCCACCGATACCAGAGCCATAGATGACGCCGATGCGGTCGCAGTCTAATTTGCCAAAATCAATATTTGCATCCTTCACAGCCATCTCTGCAGTGGCAAGGGCATACTGTGCGAACAGATCAAGGCGTTGCGCAGCTTTTCGATCCAGAAAGTTCAGCGGGTCAAATCCCTTAAGCTCAGCGGCAATCTTTGTGTCATATTGTGTCGCATCAAAATAGGTGATCCTGCCGACACCACTCTTCCCCGCAATAAGCGCATTCCAAAAATCGTTCACATTCAGACCAATTGGCGTCAAGACACCGATCCCCGTTACAACGACACGTCGTCTTTCCATAAATCCTCCTTTGGAGCAAACGCAGGATATCAATCCAGCGAGTGATGCAGGATCTGGAACTCAGGATACTTTGAGCTTCTCGTTCAAATACTTGACCGCATCGCCAACGGTCGAAATCTTCTCGGCATCTTCATCGGGGATCTGTATATTGAACGCTTTCTCAAACTCCATAACCAGTTCAACGGTATCGAGTGAATCGGCACCTAAGTCGTTTGTGAACGATGCCTCGGGAGTGATCTCTGACTCTTCCACACCAAGCTTGTTCACAATGATTTCTTTAACCTTTGCCATCACGTCAGCCATTGTTGTTGTTCCTCCTTGTTAGTGAATGGATATGCGGTGATAGACTTTGAGTAATTTATTGATCCAAGAAGCTTTTCATATTCAGCTGTCACTCGTTCACATCACCATCCCTCCGTCCACACAGATGACCTGTCCGGTAATATAATCGGCATCAGGGGATGCGAGAAACTTCACCACCCTTGCAATTTCCTCGGGTTTTGCCGCACGTTTGAGTGGTATGAAATCTAAGAATGCTTTGCGCTGGTCATCAGTGAGCTTTGCTGTCATCTCCGTTTCAACAAATCCGGGAGCCACCGCATTGACCTGAATGTTGCGTGAGGCAAGCTCCTTCGCCATGGATTTCGTGAAACCGATGATGCCTGCCTTCGACGCTGAGTAATTTGCTTGTCCAGCATTGCCGATCACACCAACCACCGATGCAATGTTAATAATCTTTCCCGACCGTTGGCTCATCATCCGGCGTATTGTTGCTTTGGTCATATTGAATGTCCCGCGAAGGTTGACATTGATGACCATGTCCCAATCCTCCTCACTCATCCGCATCAAAAGTCCATCTCGTGTGATGCCAGCATTGTTGACGAGAATGTCAATCCGTCCAAATGCGGCAATGACTTTCTCAACGACGGTCTTCACATCAGCAGCGTTGGTAATATCCGATTGATAGACCACGCACTTGCTTCCGTTTGCCTGTATCTTGTCAATGGTGCTTTGCAGAGTGTCGGGAAGCCTGACATCGGTGATGACGATATGAGCGCCGGCGTCTGCCAGTGTGAGAGCAATCGCCTGACCGATTCCACGAGCACCGCCAGTAACAATGGCAACCTTGTTGTCCAAAATTCCCATAGATTTAGCTTCACTCAAGTTTGGCCATATCTTCAAACTTATCAACTCCTACGACCTCAACGCTCGAATCAATCCGCCTGATCAATCCTTGAAGAACTTTTCCAGGACCCACCTCCACGAGTCTTGTTGCCCCGTCACGAATCATATTCAGAACCGACTCTTCCCACCGAACGGGACTTGTAACTTGGTGATAGAGCAGCTCTCGAATCTCGTCCGGTCGCTTGATAGTTCTCGCGGTGACATTCGCATAGACGGGGAACCGCGCATTCTTGAATCCAACTTCAGCAAGCGCTGTGTGCAATCCCTCCCGCACACTCTGCATTAGGGGAGAGTGGAATGCCCCGTTTACAGCAAGTTCCTTTACCAGTTTTGCCCCCCGACCTTTTGCCAACCCCATCACTTCCCGCACCCCAGCAAGCGAGCCTGAGACTATAATCTGACCTGGAGAATTGAAATTCGCCGCCCGCACAATCCCAGCGTGTGATGCCTCATTGCACAGTTCCTCAACAACATTTGCTTCCAGTCCGACAATCGCTGCCATCGTACCTGGATTTTCTTCGCACGCCTTTTGCATCAACTCGCCGCGCAGTTGCACAAGTCTCAAACCATCCTCGAAACTCAGTGCTCCTGCACACACCAGCGCTGAGTATTCGCCAAGCGAGTGTCCAGCAGCCATATCTGGCTCGATGTTCTGAAGAAGTCTCGTCAGAATAACACTGTGAACAAAAATCGCCGGCTGTTGGACTTTTGTCCGTTTGAGTTCTTCCTCTGGTCCCTCAAAGCAAAACTTGCTCAGTGGAAATCCAAGAATGCTGCCTGCTTCCTCAAAGAACTTCCGTGCCGTGAGACTGTTTTCATACAAATCCTTCCCCATCCCAACATACTGTGATGCTTGACCGGGAAAGACAAAGGCAGTCTTACGCATGTATCTTCGTCTGCAAAACTAATATGCCCATCTTACTAACACGGCACCCCAAGTATATCCGGCACCGAAGCTTGAAAGGATAAGCCTCTGTCCTTTCTTGAGCTTTCCTGCTTGCTGCCATTCGGAAAGACAGAGTGGGATGGTTGCTGCAGTGGTGTTACCATATTTGTCAATGTTAACCATCACTTTGGACATATCAAGCCCCATCCGATCTGCACAGGCGGTAATGATTCTCATATTAGCTTGATGCGGCACAAGCCAATCTACATCCTCTCCTCCCAAATGATTCCTCTTCATAATCTCAACTGATGCGTCCGCCATACCCATCACCGCCACTTTGAAAACGGCTTTGCCATCTTGATAGAGATAGTGCATTCGCTTCTCCACGGTTTCATGAGAGGCGGGATGCAAACTACCTCCTCCAAGCATGTGGAGACACTTAACACCAGAGCCATCCACATGGAGGACGTGGTCAAGGATACCGAGCTCCGGATCACTACTCGGTTCAAGCAGAACAGCAGCCGCGGCGTCACCGAACAGGATACAATTGCTTCTATCAGTGTAGTCCGTGATAGAGGTCATTTTGTCGGCACCAACAACGATCACTTTCCTGCAAGTCCCCGATATGATGAATTGCGCCGCTGTCACCAAACTAAAGATGAACCCGGAACACGCCGCAGAAAAGTCAAATCCCCACGCGTTTTTTGCTCCGACCTTCTCTTGAACAATACACGCTGTTGGGGGAAAGAACATATCGGGGGTAACCGTAGCGACGATAATCAAATCTATTTCCTTGGCGTTAATTCCTCGGTTGTGCAAGAGATTCTTCACCGCTCTGATCGCCAGATGAGAAGTTGCCCCGTTTTCCAAGACACGACGTTCCCGAATCCCGGTCCTTGTTTGAATCCACTCATCAGTGGTATCTACCATCTTCTCCAAATCGAAATTGCTCAATACCTTGTCTGGGACGTAATGTCCCACTGCTGTAATCATTGCCCCTGCGGGTCTCTGCTTCTTCTGCATGTATTGCTTCCCCGTTTGGTTATTACTCAGAAGTAGCAATGGCTTCTTGGATACGCTCGTTTATCCGATGTCTGACCATCTCTTCAGCTTTGAAAATCATATTCTTGATTGCCTTCGGAGTTGAACTGCCGTGACCGATTATCGCAACACCATTAACGCCAAGCAGTGGGACACCACCATGTTCTTGATAGTCGAACACCTTCAAAATCCTTCTCAGCGTGCCGGACATCATCCACATCCATAGCTTTTGCAGCATTCCCTTGTCTGCATAGCTTCTGAATTTGCCTTTCAGCACGCTGAACATACTTTCTGCAAACTTAAGGACTACGTTGCCGACGAAGCCATCACAAACCACCACGTCTGCCTTACCTCTAAGCACATCCTTTCCTTCAATGTTGCCGATGAAATTCAAGGAACTCCTTGAGAGCAGGGCATAGGCTTTCTGTGTCAACTCATCTCCCTTCACTGCTTCCTCGCCGATGTTAAGCAAACCTACCCTTGGAGATGCGTTGCACTTGAAGATTTCCTTTGCGTAAAGGCTCCCCATTACGGCAAATTCAAGCAAATGGCGTGGCTTGCAGTCTACGCTCGCACCGGCATCAATCAAGACACACATTCCAGACTCTGTGGGAAAAGCGGCACCGATGGTGGGACGGCTTATCCCCTCAATTCGCCCCAGAATCAGGGTGGAGGCAGCCATCACCGCCCCCGTGTTGCCCACGCTTACTATTGCATCCACTGTTCCTTCCCTAAGCAGCATCATTCCCACCACTATTGATGAATCCTTTTTCGCTCTCAGGGCAGTAAGTGGAACGTCGTGCATGTTGATCACTTCCGTTGCATGCACAATCGAGTACGAAAGATCATTGACGTGATGCCTATCGAGTGCATCCCGAATCTCCTGTTGTCTACCAACGAATACCACCTCAAATTGATTGTCTGCCTCTCGCAATGCTTGAACTGCACCCGTTACCTCGTTCTGAGGTGCAAAGTCTCCCCCCATTGCATCAATGGCAATTTTTAAACCTCTATTATCCAAATCGTCTCGAATTCACCTTCCATGTGAAATAAGCATTAGGACACTTTGGGGATAACGATTGATCTTCCGTTGTAGTATCCGCAGTTCGGGCACGCACGGTGAAGTAGTTTCATCTCACCGCAATTGGGACATTCGGCAAGCGAGGGGATCGTTGCCTTGTAATGGGTCCGGCGCTTATCTCTTCGTGATTTTGAATGTCGTCGCTTTGGGTTTGGCATGACTGAAAAGATACCTCCTGAAATGGGGACGATGTACGAACTATCAAACTGGAATAGAGCACAGATGGTGGGTCGTAGAGGATAGGGACATTCGTGCTGCTATCACCTACGACTCACTATCCCGCATTCACTGCATTGCTGACTATATCGTGCAGATCAAATCCTTCGACTGTTCCCGCACCGGTAGACACCCAGGCAGAAGGTCTGGGCCAAATGTCCCATCACATGGTTTAGCCTGAACCTCTCCGCTGACATTGGGCGAATCTCCTCGTAGACACCAACACCAGAGGCACACACCTCACATGGCACCAAACTTCGCCAACGCTGCCCAACGCCCGTCTGATTCCGCAATTTTGCACTCGCAACTTTCAAAGTTCAAGTTCTTTCCACAAATCGGACATAATCCCGCACAATCTTTACGACACAGTGTTTTCATTGGCACCGCCAAAAGCGCGATTTGGCGCACATCATCGTCAATATCTATCTCGGTTGTGTCGGGCGAGATAATTGTTACGTCCCCCTGGAAATCCGAGGAACTCGTTGTGTCAAAGAGATAGAGCGTCTCGTATGAGTTCGATAGCACCTGCGTGAACTCATCAAGACATCGGTCACACGTGCACTGTTTTGTTGTTCGCACTGACGCCTTCAAATAGATTTGCCGATTGCGTTTTTCAAGCGTCGCCTCAACGTCAACCTTGCTGAAGACGTTGTCCGATTCAGATAGACCGATAAACAAGGGATACTCAGAGAAACGATAGCCATGCACTCCATCAGGAAGACTGCCTGTTTTGATTTTCATGGTACTTCTCCTTGCACTTTTTTGGTCTGACTAGTTGGAAAAGAACGCATGGCGCTGAAAAGCAACCCGAATATAGGCAAAAAATCCAAAAGAGTCAAGAAAAAATTCCAGACCCGTCCGCTCATCGCGTTGAGCCGAAAGAACCAACCGAATGAACCTGTGCTTCACCGATATTAACAAACAGCCCCGACGAACTGGCGGGGCTGTTGTCCAATCTTGTAGACTCCGTCCGGTAAACAACACAGACTGTCATCCGTACAGAAGAAAAACCTCACAAGAGTGGACAGCTATTGCGACGGTGTGGCAGTTGTATCTTCTCTACCCTGTCCATCGTTACTGAGTAGGTTGGTTCGCACATGGTCAACGGTCTCATGCAAGGCGTTTATGAACTTGTCAAAGTCTTCCTTATAGAGAAAGATCTTGTGCTTCTCATATTCTTCTTCACCAACACGCTTGCTCTCCGTTATGGTGATATAGAAGTCCAACTCTGACTTCGTCGCCTTTACATCAAAGAAGTATGTGCGTTTCCCTGCCCGAACTCTTCTTGTGAAGATTTCTTCTTTGTAATTCTCCAAAGTAATACCCTCCTTAACCTAAATGTTGGAATGATGAAAAAGATGACTTAAAGAGCTGACCCGTAATGACACGATGATCGCCTAGCATCACCTCCTTATGACTGCTACTTTCGCTGTTGTGATTTGATTACCATCTGCTGAATAGGCAACGACAAGATAGACGCCGCTGGAAACGAGCTTTCCCCGAGAGTCCGTTCCATCCCAAAACGCCACCCGTCCACCAGGAGAAGCAAACTCTGTAATGACCTTACCGTCAATCGCAAGCACCTTGATGGAAGACTCTTCCACCAGCCCATCTATTGAGAGTGAACTTGTGCTTGGCAGAAAGAAAGGATTCGGCGAAATGGACAGCGAGCTAAAACTCTGCTTGGGCGTATAATATGCCGTCTGCAATCCGGACAAACCTTTGTCCGTTCCGAAATACACAATGCCCTTATCGTGGTCTATGGCGATGGACTTAATGTCATTGTCAAGCAATGGACTATTTGACGTGTTATATTGCGCCAACACTGTCGTTCCATCGGACGAAAGCACCCACACTCCTGACGTTTTTGTCCCAACCCACTTATTGTTCAGTGCATCCACAGCAATAGTGTTGATATACTGTCCCGAAATGTTGCACCGCGTACTATGGCACGCGGTAAGCACCCCCTTCTTAGGATCGCGCACATTAGAAATAATACTGATGCCCGCATCCGTTCCAACCCAAACATCACCGGTACGATCCACTACGACTGTCGTAACATTGTCGCTCTCCAATCCATCAGCTTTCGCAAGATAGCCCCACCCATCATCTGTGGCGTCGGGCAACCGATAGACTTCATTGAAGTAGTAGAGTCCCTTCGGGCTTGGCGCAGCCGGAAGATAAGGTGTGATCCACTTCGTCCCTAATCCATCAACAGCGACATCTGCGAATTGCGCCGACCCTTGAACCGTCCTATTTGTATAACTTGTCCATGTCGAATCAGATTTCATCACAGCTAAGGTAATGTTCGCCGCATTCATATAGTTCACTATCCAGGTATTTCCTTTGCTGTCGCATGCAGCACCGCTAACAACGACGAACTCCGAAGCATTAGGTATGCCGGCAAGCCCAGCATTTGTCTGATCAAAGCGTGTCAGTGTGCTATCATTCTTGACAAGCACAACACCTTTTCCCCACGAACATATCCACTTTGAATTGTCGCAACCAATAGCCACTTTGTGATAATCGTTAGATCTTAGCAGAGGATAGTCTGTAACTGAGTAGTTTGTCCAAGTTGTTCCATCAAAGCTGTAGAATCCTTGTCCAACACCATCCTTCCCTGAAGCAGCCCACAGCACGCTCCGGTTGTCCACAGCGATGCTCGCAAATAAGTTCGAGTTCGGACTGTTCGGCAATTTCATGTCCCACTTTGCCTGCTGAGCATTCCAATGGGCGATACCACCGCCATCAAGACCAATCCACACTTCTGTGCTAGCTACTGCCACCGAAGAGATTGTATATGGGAGATCTGTCCCCACTTTTGTCAACGCACCGCCACTGGACATCTGATAAAGACCGTGTGTGGTGGCAACATAGAAGCCACTGATGTCAACAACTTTCGTTCCCAGCAAGTCGCCACTTACGCTTTCCCAGGTTGTTCCTGTAAAGACCGATAAACCGGCGTCTGTCCCTGCATATAATCTCCCTGCATATAGGCCAAGAGCATTAACGCTGTTGGAAGGAAGTCCGCTTGACGCCAGGTAGTTTGTCCAAGCAGCAGGGTCTTTGAGGTTCAGACTCCGCGTGCTCGCAGAGGCAATTCCTTGGGCTGTGGCGATCCAAATTCGACCGTCGTAGACAATAACGGAGTTTGCCCGTGTCGGCGAGGAGAAGGTGCCAAGTTTTTCGTAGCTATCTTCAAATTCAAAGCGCTGCTGAGAAAAGACACTCACCCCAAAGTCTGTCGCGATAAAGACAGAGTCGCCAACAAAATAGAATCTGTAGATCCCCTTTTTTGTCTTACCTGAAGCCGTAGAAATATCTGAAATGTGCTGCCAAGTGTTTGCGGAAACGCTGTAAACATCAATCGAACCACTCATAGCGCCTATCCACAAACTACCGTTGGCGTTCACGCCGACCGCACTCAAATCTGCGGTGGTTAGACCTTCGATGTTAGTGATTTTTCGAAACGTGCTATCCACCGTATCAAACCCAAAAAGCCCTCCACTTGTAGCTGCCCACATCCGCTTTCCCTCAAGGATTATACCTCGAACGGATTTCATCGAAGTATAGTTCTTCCAGTCGCCCACACCGGCATGTACCAGCGAGAGAACAGACAACCACGTCACTAATATCGAAAACACTCTTTTGACAAACATATCACTTCTCTAGCGTTGGATTAGTAATATAACCAAGATTATGGATTAGAACATCCTTCTGCTCAGCTTGCTGAACACAGTATCAGGGATTCGCTGTAACAAAATGCAGATCAGTATCCTCCACAACTTGGTAACTCACTAATCGCTCCGTCCTTCCCCCAGTGCTACTTCTTTCCCTCTTTCACCATTTTCAACAGATGAATCATTTCCATCGCTGAGAGTGCCGCATCCCACCCTTTGTTGCCTGATTTCATCCCTGCGCGTTCAATTGCCTGCTCCATCGTATCTGTGGTAATCACGCCAAATGAGATAGGAATACCCGTTGCCAGCGAAACTTGTGCGATTCCCTTTGCCACCTCCGCAGCAATGTACTCAAAGTGCGGAGTATCGCCTTTGATCACGGCCCCCAATCCAATGACGGCATCGTATTGACCGCTCTTGGCAAGGTGCTGGGCTACCAGCGGTATCTCAAATGAGCCTGGACAATAGAACACGTCAATGTTGCTCTCGTCTGCATCGTGCCGAACCAAACAATCCAAGGCTCCATCCAACAGGCGTTTGGTCACCAGATCATTGAATCGGCTGACAACGATACCGAGTTTCAGTCCTTTCGCACACAGCATGCCCTCGTAGATATTCGGCATAGCGTTCCTCTGCTTTTCGAAGTCGGGTGAATAGGATTATGAGAAGAGTCTTCGCTTCATACTTTCAACTAGCTCGAGTGGAATCGTGTACGCTCCAATGAGATGATCGTCGTCCTTCATGCCACCGTGGAAATCAGAGCCACCGCTTTCCAATAGGAAATATTCTCCTGCGATCAGATGATAATGCTTCGTTCGCTCAGGGGAGTAGGAAGGGTGGACAACCTCAATCCCATCTAGCCCATGTTTGATCAGGCGGTTGATGTCAGCATCGCTCGTGTATTTTCCGGGGTGTGCTAAGGAAGAAAGTCCACCGACAGAGGCAATAAGTGCAATGCTATCCTCGGGTGCGAAATGAATTTTCTGCTCGTATGCCGGGCGACCAACGCCGATATATTTCACGAACGCCCCCTCATACGACTCGGTGAAGCCCCCTTCCATCAACGCATAGGCAATATGAGGTCTTCCTACGGAACCAGCGCCTGCTTTGTCGAGGACTGCTTCCAGTGTCAATGGAACATTCATGTGATTCAGTTTCGCCACAATTCGTTCTGCTCGTTTCAGACGTTCCCTACGAAACAAAGAGAGATACTCAAGAAGTTGTAGGTCTCTGTAGTCAATGAAATATCCCAGAATGTGAATATCTCTTTCCCCAATGTCGGAACTTAGTTCTACACCGGGGATGACCTCGATCCCTAACTCCTTGCCGAGAGCAATAGCCTCATCTACTGCCTCGACACTGTCGTGATCTGTAATGCTGATGGTACCTATGCCGACATTATTGATCCTCTGAAGAAGTTCGCAGGGAGATAAAGCGCCGTCAGAGCACGTGGTATGCATGTGCAAGTCTGCCAAGGCAGACATGTCCGCCTTGACAGAAGTATTCTCCTTGGAAGAGAATACATCTGCTTTACCTTCCATACTGCATAGTATGATATATGTAGAATGTAGGACACTGTTTTCACTGGTGGAAATACACAATCATTGGAAAACGCGGGATAAATATAACCCATTTGTGCATCAAAGTCAAGCCTAAATGCTAGCAACGCACTTTTTCTCGTTAGCCGCTCACCATCACTCTGATAAAAGAAGATAGGTCAGCGCAGCAAAACTGAGTTCAAAGATCATCAACGCTACACCTGACCATCTGTCGTACCGCCTGGTGTTTTCCAGGAGCGAAGGATCGTTTGTCTGTTGATAGTCGTCAAACACTCTATCTGCCTTCTGCTTGAAGTATGCAGCGGCAATACCTGACAGCAATCCTGCCCCTGCCACAACATAAAGACGTGTATAACTTGATGTGACATCGGTTTTACTCAACAAGATAGCTCTATCGGTCGCCTTTGGCGGTGGCATCGCAGCCACCTTAGGAATCTGAAAGTCCAGCTCGATTTTCTCGCCCGGGAAAATCGAGATATCTCTTACGACGTTACTCGCCTCCCAATTCGCCACACAGGGATTGAGAATCTTCAAAACGTAGTTCCCCGGTTTTATGATCACCCTGTGAAAAGGGGTAACACCAACAAAGAGGGTATCAAGATATACCCGCGCACCCGGTAAGCTCGTGGTGACAGCGAGCGTCGCTTCCCCCCCAAGTATCACCAACATCGAGTCCTTCTCTGAGAATCGTCGCACGCTGTCAGTGCTCACCTGCGCATTTAGCGGTTTCTGCAACCCCAGCACAAGCGTGATCAATGAGATGAAACACCAATATGAGATTCTCTTCGACATCATCGTTCTCGTCTGCTCTTTGTCTCAGTGACTTTCGTTCTCCTGAGAGATTGGTCCAAACGCATAAAGGTTTCTGTCTTCTGAAGGAACGAGCAGATACCGTCCCCATATAACCGGTGACGTCTTCATCCGTCCTTCCATTTCATGTTTCCAGAGCACCTCTCCCGTTCTTGCATTGAGCGCGTAGATATTTCTATCCAATGAACCGAAATAGATCTTATCCCCAGAAACGACCGCTGCTGAGTTGATAACACTCTTTGCTCGAAATGACCAACGGAGAGCTCCTGAGAAGATATCTAGAGCATACAGGAATCCGTTTGTTGATCCAAAGAATACCAAGCTGTCCGAAATTGCGGGTGCAGCATAGACCTTCGCCCCCACATGATACTTCCATCCAAGTGATCCATCTGAGAGATTTATCGCATAAAAGAAACCGTCGTGTGAGCCACAGTACGCTTTCCCATTTGAGATGGAAGGACTTGCGAAGATGCTCGCTCCTGTCCTGAACTGCCACACCTGCTTTCCCGAGTCCACATCTACAGCATACAGGAAACCATCATCACAGCCGAACACCACCATCGTGCCATCAGTTGCCGGCGACGAATGAATTGATCTCTTTGTCTCAAATCTCCATATTTCATTCCCGCTGTACTTGTTCAAACAGTAAAGCACACCATCTAATGCTGCCAAAAAGATCTTGTCCCCATAGGTCACCGGTGATGTCTCCACGCTAGTGATATTCTTTTTCCACAACCTGTCTCCGTAGTGTAGATCGAAGGCAACCAAAGGCTCGTCACCCATTGCACAGGCAACAACAATTCGTCCATTGCTGATTGCGGGCGCCCCAACGAGCGCTGATCCAAGGCTTGTATAACCGATCCGTTTCCCTGTCGCAAGCTCAACCGCGTGGAGTTCACCTGTCAGCGTCCCGATGAAGACAACGCTGTCCACAACAATGGGAGATCCGGAACCGAATCCTGCAGAGGCATCGTATGCCCACAACAACTTAAGCGGTGGGTTAAGCACGGTTGAAGCCCGATTGGTATGCTGTCCGTCTCTTCCGAAGACTAGCCAATCTTCCCCGCTGTGGTGAATTGCGCGTGCAAGCCTTATCGAGCTACCGCATCCCGACAAGGATATCAGAGCAGCAGGCAGAAGAACCACACAAAGGATTCTCAGAACCGTATGAATCTTTAACATACGACTGACCATGTTCCAAATTCTCAAATCTTACGTTGCATTCTTTCGTTCATCGCCATCAGAAGTCCCATCCGAAGAAGAACTGGTGGAAGAACTCGTCAGAGAATCTCGTAAAATTGTTTTCGATCCGTTTGCCAAAATCGTAGCGCAGTACTAATACGCCAAGTACATTCACCCGAATACCGACGCCCGCGCTCCCGAGTGTTTCTGTGTATTTATCATCCCAAACTGCACCAGCATCGAAGAATGCAGCACCACGAACTGCACCGAATCCAATCCCGCCAAAAGGGAATTTCACACCTATTGCATCAATGAAGGGTAATCGGAATTCGTGGCTTGTCAACCAGAGTTTCTTCCCACGCAGAGACCATCGCGGGTAACCTCGCAAGTCCCAACTGCCTCCCATGAAGAACCTGCGTGCCTCTTTACCCTCATTGTAGAAGATTTGAAAGCGTGCAGCGTACGCCGTCCGCTTGCTCAAGCGGAAATATTGCCGATAGTCGGCAATAATCGTATAGTAGTTCACGTTGGAGTATTGGACATCTGTCGTGAACGCAAGTGTGAAGTTGAATCTGTTTCCATCAATCGGTCCTGTGGGACTCCAAATGGTGTTGTCTTTGACATACGAAATGGAGTTAGAAAGCAGCAGCGCCTTTCGACCCTGTATGTCAGTGAAAACCTCCTTGTCCGAGTTGGCTAAACTGATGGTGGCTTCAATCCTCCTAAATTTCGATAGAGAATAGCTGAGCGCAAAGTAGCCACCAAACACCCGTTCATAGAAAAACAGATCGGGATCAGTCAAGTCATACCGTTGCCCAGAGAAATGGAAAATGCCGCACGCATAGTTGGTCCGCTGTCCGAGCGATACACGTGATATTGCGACATTGAAGCTTTTCAAGAACTCATCCTTTGATTGCGCCGTGTTATAGATTAGAAAGAAATATTGGTCGTTACCAAGCAGGTCGCTGAGAGCGACAATTGCGCCCCCAGCTGTGCCAAAAACTGGATCGGTAGAAATTTGGCTCTGGGCGATATCTAAATCGTAGTCCCGTTGATATGGCGTCGTGTTCAGACCTACTGTACTCTGAATGCTTTGTGTGGTCCAATGTGCGCTGTTCCGCAGAGAATCGGATGCGATGGAGACATAGTCAAACGGTTTGACTATTCCTGCACTATCATATCGCGCTTTGATGCCATCCACTTTCCTGATTTGAAAGCTATAGTTATCAAACACCGAGCAGATCAGGTTATCCTCATCTGTCCAAACCGGATCGTAGGCCGCTGTGGTGAAATTGGTGATTTTTCTGGCTTGTTTGCACGGGTCTGTTGTAGTCCTGTCTGCTGAGAGTGTGTGGCTGCTGAGATTGCCAGATTCTGCAACAGCACCATCTTTTCCAAAATCCATCATCCAGATGTTCTGTACTCCGTCAATATCTGTGGTAAAGGCAAGCTTATTCCCGTCATGTGACCAGGCAGGAGCGAAGTAGTTTTCGTCACCATAAGTCAAGTAATCAATTCTTCCCGTGGGAAGATCATAGAGGAACAGATTGTACTTTCCTTTGCTACCGTAAGGTGTGCGATCAGAACTGAATGCGATCTTATCGCCTTTGGGAGACCACGCGGGATCACGGTCATCATAGAAATCATCGGTTAATCTTTGCAGACTTCTGTCTTCTGTATCGAAGACATATAGATCATTATAGCCTGACTTATCAATGGAAGAAAATACTAACCGCCTCCCGTCAGGGGACCACGAAACCGAACCTATCGAGACCAAACCTTTGAACTGATATGACTCTAGAAGTTCTTTCGTTTTGACATCGTACGTGTGGATCGCATCATTCTCACCGCTTTTGGTGACAAAGGCTAACATGCCAAATCGTGAAAGATCCATCTTGCTCTGAAACAAATGAAACGCTTCGAACTCTTCAGTCTTTTCACCTTGTATAACTAGGTCAACGTCTGAATTCCCTTTTCCAATCTGCTTTCTGTAGATACAAGTATACCCCGTATGATTTCCGATGAAAAACACTTCTCTCGTTGTATCACTGCTCACGTAGAAGGTCGGCTTCGAGTTGAAGCCTTCTTCATAGATGCTCTCGGTGACCGCGCTCGGTTGATCGCTCTTTTCTAGAATCGGATAGAATCGTTTCTTCAGGTGATAGAGAAATTCCTTATCAAACTCATCATAGTCCTTTCCGATGGTCAGCTTCAAGACATCACTGAAGGAATTGGCTTTCCAGAAATTCTCCATCAACGACAAAATCTTCTCATCACCATAGTTCTCCGCAATATACTGCAGGACGTACTGACCCTCCTTGTACATTACGTATGAGCCGCCGATGAGATCCATACCTGAGACACCAACCACATAGTCATTCAGTACGGCATCACGCATCACCATCTCTGCCTGCCAATCCCAAGTAGTAGACCAGTATTCCGCAAGTCCTTCGACAAACCAGAGCGGCGGATAGCGATCTGCGGGGAGACGATGGTCTTGCAGCACACGGCTGATCTTTGAATGCATGAACACATGGGTGAGTTCATGCCAAATTACATGCCTGAATTGCGTGACGGAACCGTCGCTAGGAATCACTACACGTCCCTTCATGAACTCAAAAAAACCACCAACGCCTTCGGGAATAAAACCAGGAATGGTATTGGTCTGCTCAAAATATAGATGGGAACTGTAGAAGATCAGCGGAATGCGCCGAGCGACGTTCCCGTTGAACCTGTCCTCAAGATACTGATAGGCTTCCTCCGCTAACCCTGCACCTTGCTCAGCAAGTCTCTGCATCTCTGGATAGTAGTAGATGTCGAAATGGTCTGTCTTCAACACCTGCCAGTTAAATTCTGTGTACTGAACCTTGTTCCGCCCGAAGTAGTAATACTGCCCCAATACTTCAGACACACAGAGACCTAACATCAAACAAACAATCAGCCACAGCCTTAATCGTTTCATGGCAGCGCTCTATCATCAACGGACATTCATGCGTGGTTGAGGCAGCAGAGATGCAATCGTCGGCGATACACGTTCACTATCTGCGCACTTCTGCTAGTTTGCTCTTCAGATAATCTATCTTTTTCACTGGTGTCGGATCCACGCCATTCAAGATGGCAAGATAGAAACTACACCAGTCGCCCAAATAAATCAAGTCAAAAATTCGCCCTAGAAGAGATTTACCTTCGCTGAAGATCTCGATAACCGAAGAGCTTAGCGGCTCAATGATTTCCTTAGTGATTGTCATTCGTGATTGAACACGCTGGTGGTCTCCCTTGTCACGCAAAACTATCACCTCCATTTGTTTCATCAGGTCCTTGAGCACCTCCCAACCAACAATTTCGTTATGATTAAGCTCCGGGAAGACATTGCCATAGGCAAGTACCTTGGCGTTCTCAGAAAACTGTCCACGCCATCGAAGGCTCACAGTGTCGAATCTATCTGAGGAAGAATAGACCACCGGCAGTTTTCCCTTCAAACGCTGAGCCAGTTGGAGCGCGCGATTTTCAGGTGATTGGACATCGCCATAAACTTTCGATTTTTTCCTGATATGCTCAATGGTTTCCCGGATCTCTTGTTTCTTGTTTCTGATCAATCCAAGTTTCGACAATACCACAAGCACCGTGAAGAAAGAATAACCCAAAGCGGCACGGGGTTGATATCCGCTCGGGATTTTGATAATGGGATGTTTATGCTTCGCCGCTGTCTTTTCAACTTCCCCACCCGAAGTAATGCACAGGATAGATGCCTTTTTCCTGATCGCATCGTGATAAGCCGCAGTAGTCTCCTCCGTATTTCCAGAATAACTCGAAACTATGACCAGGCTTTTGGCACTCACAAACTTCGGCAGGAAGTAATGCCTATTCACAACAATCGGCATTCCAATTTCACCTGCCAGATAAGACCTCAGCAGGTCACCACCAATAGCTGAACCACCCAAGCCAGTGACTAAGATATTTCTTACTCTCGCAACAGGAAGTTTCGCACGAAACCGTTCACCGATGTGTACAGCATCCTGAATCTGTTCAGGAAAATTCCGAATCACATCGAACATGTTCGATGCATCAACATGTTGAATTTGCTCAACTGTCAACATCATCCTCCTAGCAAAATGTTGTTGGGGTAGGCACTCCAAGCACGAATTATCCCAGCGGTATCTCCGGAAATCTTTCCTTCATCACCCTTGTCAAATGTTCCCTGACTTCCTCTTCCGTTGCAAACGTCATGACATCCTTCGCAATTCTTTTCGCATCCTTGAACTTAGTCGCGCGGATTATCTTTTTGATTTCCGGGAGCAACGAGGGAATCACACTGAACTCATCTAATTCCAAACCCAGCAGCAGAGAGGTTGCCAACGGATCTCCGGCTAGTTCCCCGCACATGGCAACATGCACCTTCTGCTTATGTCCACCATCAATGATATGTTTCACCGTTCTCAGCACAGCAGGATGAAATTGCTGATAAAGATCAGCAACGATGTCGTTTCCACGATCCACCGCCATTAGATATTGTATCAAATCGTTCGTACCGATGCTTATGAAATCCACTTCTTTTGCCAAGTCCTCAGCCAGCACGGCTGCTGATGGAACCTCGATCATAATCCCCACCTTGATATTCTCATCGAATGGAATATGCTTTTGGCGGAGTTGTTCCTTCGCTTGCTCAAGGAACTGCTTTGCCTGTCTGATCTCACGCACAACCGTAATCATGGGAAACATGATTTTCACTGTCCTCTTCGCACTTGCTCGGAGAATTGCACGAAGCTGATTCAAGAATATCTCCGGCTTGTCCAAGCTGATGCGAATACCCCGCCAACCCAAAAAGGGATTATTCTCCCGATAGGAGTTCATCAACACCTTGTCTCCACCGACATCAAACGTTCGGATTGTCACCGTACGTGGATACATCTTCTCCACGATGGAGTGATAGGCGAGGAATTGTGCTTCCTCACCAGGAAACTCACTGTGAGCAACAAAGAGAGATTCTGTGCGAAACAGTCCAATCCCCGCTGCACCCTGCGCAATAAGAAATTCAAGTTCTTCCTCGAATTCAACATTTGCTGATAGTTCAACTCTTCTTCCATCCGGCGTCTCCGATGGGAGATTACGGAGCTCGCTCAGACTCCGTTGGAACTCCAGTACACTTTGCCTCTTTGTTTGATATTCCTCCAGCCGTTCCGGCGTCGGATGTACAATGAGCACACCACCATATCCATCAACAATGATGAGATCGCCTGTCGCCACTTTCGAGGATGCCTCGTGCAATCCTACCACCGCAGGAATCTTCAAGGCACGGGAAAGGATCGCTGCATGCGAAGTTGCACCACCGAAATCCGTGGCATAACCAGACACTTCATTGCGGCTAAAAATGATGGTGTCGGCGGGGGTTAGCCTACTTGAAACCACGATTGCCGCACCCTCAAATTTTGATGACCATCGTTCTTCCTGAAGATTTCTCACAATACGAGCCTTGATATCCTCAACATCTAACGCCCGCTCGCGCATGTACTCATCTTCTGTCAAGAGCATCCGCTGCTGGTATTTGCCCATCTCATCGCTGACGATGAAATCAGCATTCTTTCGCTCCAAGCGAATCCGATTAGTGATTACATTCATCAGGAGCTCATCATGGAGCACCAACAGTTAAGCCTCGAGGATTTCAATCTGATGTTTAGGGATCTTGTTCTCCGCAAAGGCAATGATCTTTTTCAGCTCGTACTCAGAATGACTGATAGCACGCTGCAATCGTACTACCTCAGTTTCAATGTCAGCTTCCCGGATGCTTTGCTCCTGCACCGCAGGGGTCTTCTTACTGTAGACGTAGGCTTTCCCAATCGCGATGCCAGGGGCAGCAGCAATGCCTTTCAAGACGATTTCAGGCTTCGTGTCCTGTATCCCAGTGTCCATAAATGATCTCAGTTCAATATGTTGAATCGCTGCTCATTTTCACATCTCGTCAAATCCTCGTTGAACCAACGCCACAATTTCGCCCGCTGCCACACCTTCATCTTCTCCACGAAACACCAAGGTGAGCTTCGATCCTTGTTCTGCCGCTAACGTCATGACACCGATGATGCTTTTGCCGTTGATTTCCATTCCATCTTTCACAATGAAGAAGTCCGATTTGAACTTCGCCGCCAGTTTCACAAGCATCGCCGCGGGACGAGTGTGCAAACCTAAAGGATTAATAATTGTCACTTCTCTCTCAATCATACTAGGGATGCACTAGTAACGTCGGTTCAGCACCATATTGGAAAACCAGACTAACTGTTCTCGGATCTGACGACTGCCAATGGGACGCAACGCACCCACCGCTTTTTCAATATCCCGCTGAATATCCGCATTAGCTGCCTTGATGATGCCATATCGTTCATACATCCGTTTGACTTCCGAGATGCAACGCTTCGCCGCTACACGGTGTCGAAGAACACTTTTAATCAAAGCTTGGTCTTTGCCCTTGACCCACCGCAAGGCCCTTACCAGAAGATATGTCTTCTTTCCTGCAATGATATCCCCGCCAATTGTCTTGCCAAACGCCTTCGCATCAGCGACAATGTCAAGCAGATCGTCCTGAATCTGAAACGCTCTTCCAAGATGCCACCCGTACTTTCGCAAAGCAGCTCTCTTCTGTTTGTTTCCTCCGCCAATCATAGCACCGATCTCAGCTGACATGGCGATCAGTTTCCCGGTTTTCTTCTCAATCATCGCCAAGTATTCGTCCATCCAGAGACTATTCTTCGTCTCAAACTCCTTGTCGTACCCTTGCCCTTCGCAGACTTCAATCAGCCCCTCGGTGAACACACTGATGATTTCATGAAGCGGCTTCTTCCTTGTCTTCAACAGAGACTTATAAGCCATGCCGAGAAGGGCATCCCCCACGAGGATTGCAGTGTTACTGTCCCACCGCTTGTGAACTGTTTGTCGCCCCCGGCGGAAATCAGCATTGTCCATAATATCATCGTGGACAAGCGTGAAATTATGAAGAATCTCCACAGCAACGGCAGCGTCAAGGGCATCTTGCGGGTCGCCGCCAACGGCTTCACAGGCTAGAAGAACAAGCGTCGGACGGATGCGTTTGCCACCCCCAGATAAGATGTATTTCGCTGGTTCATAGACTGTCCGCGGGCTGTCTTGCTTGACGAACAATCGAAGTCTGTTGTCAATGAGCCTCTTGTAGCGCCGATACTTAGCCTCAAGACCACCAGCTGCTCGCCACCGCTGAACGTGCACGTTAGAACGTCTCAAGATATACTTGCTTCTGCGGATAGTTCGAATGAAAAACGAAATTCTCTAAGATTGAATGAAAGCCAACGATGAGGGGAACATCATCACTCTTCGCCAGGAATGCTTTCGCCTTAATCAAAATGGAAGGAGTTCGTTTCTGTGCATCCTGTAGCAAGAGTTTCACCTCCGCAATCACCCCATTCAGTTCTCCCCCCACGCCCGGTTGGATAACGGCGTGGCGCTTCTGCTTTCCCTTCCAGATTCCTGGCCAAAGGCTCTTCGGGATGACGACATACGGAGAACCGGTATCCAACACGTATTCGACACTTTCTGAAAACCTGTGTCCGTCACTCAGCCCAAATCGCAACTCGCCAACAATCCTCACGGCAGGCACTGCCAGGTTCTTCTTCAATAGTTGGTGATTGTAGCCTTTCTTGTACTGTAAATGGAGACGCATGATCTTTAGTTGCAGACGAACAGCAATCGGTGTGTGTCGGTTACCTCTATCAGTCACGCGACAAACGCTTTTGCCTCTCCCTATCCTCATCATTGCTGGGATCGTTCACTACACCCTTACCATCTTCGCTTTCTTCAGTGCTTGGATGTTTTTCGCTCCGACGAGAAACATCACGCTTCTAAGTTCTTCTTGCCATCCTTCGATTTTCCGAATGAGATTCTTCTTCCCTCCATCATGTAACGCCCCCAGCATCGGTCGAGCGGACGCCACTAAGTCTGCACCCAGAGCGAGACACTTTGCCGCGTCAACACCGTCCTGAATTCCCCCCGAGGCAATGACAGATAGACCTTGATCTTGCTGCTTGCTCCTTGTTCTCCTCTTCACAGTATCGGACTTGATATTCCGCTTCAACGCAGCCACTTGCAGCAAAGCCTCCGCAGTCGGAATTCCCCAATCCCAAAGTTGCTCAACCAGTCTCTTTCCGTCTTTCTTTCGTCTTAAGATTTCCACCCCCGCCCAGCTTGTACCACCAGCACCAGCAACATCAATAATTCTGACTCCGACAGCAATCAATCTTCTCGCGACTTCAGCCGAGATGCCTGCTCCGACTTCTTTCACGATAATTGGCACATCAAGCTCTCGCACTAATCGTTCAATCCCACGCAGCACACCAAGAAAGTTGGGGTTTCCTTCTAATTGGAGTAGTTCCTGCACCGGATTGAGATGAACTGCTAAGGCATCTGCGCGGATGAGACGAATGACTCTTCTCAGTTGATCAAAATTAGGTCTCTTCCCATGTTGACCAAACTGACGAACAACTTCCACCCCGCCGATATTGCCAATGATAGGAATGGTTGCCGCGACCTCGCGAACAATGCTGAAACTTCTGTGGAACGTTTTATCTTCCATCGCTTGGCGTTGACTTCCCACACCCATCGCAATTCGTTTCTGCTCACACACTTCCGCTAACCGCCTATTGATGTGCTCACCACCCCTGTACCCTCCTGTCATACAGGAAATCATCAGCGGCATCGAAAGTGATTTGCCAAGGAACGACGCAGACGTATCTATCTCTGAGAAGTTTAGCTCAGGAAGGGCATTGTGGACAAACTCCCATTGCTCAAACCCAGTCGTCTTGCTTCTGAACGTCACATCTTGGTTCAGGACAATCTCTACATGATCTCTCTTTCGCGACGAGGTGTCGTGTCTGGACATCGCAACGCCTTTCCCTCATGGCTCAAGATTTCTACAGTTCTTTAGAAGATAATAAGAAATAAATTGTAAATAATCAAGCATATTAGGCTTGATTTATTCTCACTTTTTGGTTATTTTTGTACCGGTTGGCACTTAATCCTTCTCAATATCCTAGCGCAGGTTTGCCAAATGGATTCTCTGGACTACTGCAAAGCGTTCCACCGTCGTTGGTCGGCGAATGTAGCAGCAGGAAAGACTATTTTTTGAGGACAGGATTCCACTTGGGCAATGTGAGATCTTAGAAGGGCTGGCGTTGTGCTTGAGGGAAAAAGAATAGTAGCAAGCCACCGAAGTTGGACCTGTGAAATCGGTCGAATCCCCCCGTTCGCAGAAAGCGGACAACCTTACATGCCACTTTCAAACTTATCAACTTGGGAGAACTCTTCATGTATTCGAAAAGAATTGTACCGGCAGCTCTCCTTTGCTACATCGTCATCTGGCTTTCCTCAGCATTTGCACAAGAACCAGTTGACAAAGTCCTAACCGCTCTACGAAGCATCCAAGATCTTCCGGTTAGTGGATGGAAAATAGCCGTTGGCTCTCAGCCAAACGCGATCAATCCAACCTTTGATGATTCGCAGTGGCAAACTGCCGACGTCCACTCAACCGATGAACACGAGAGTTGGTATCGCGCTCAGATAATCATACCTGATGTCATCGCAAAGTCTAAGACAAAAGGGAAGAAGGTAAATCTCATATTCAACGTCAGTGGTGCAGTGGAAGTCTATTTGAATGGAAAGCTTGCACAGAAGTATCCCTCTGGCAAGGGAGAGAGAAGAACTGTGCTTACAGAAGCTGCCCAGCCCAGTGAGAAGATCGCCGTTGCTATCAATGCTCACAGGAGCGATGGCATGATACGATTCAACGGCGGTTCGCTTGAACTTGACGAGATGGCTGAGGCTGTCAACAGCGTGAAAGAATATTCGTTCAGTCTCTCGATGGCGAAACTGCTTCTAAAGGATACAAAGGAATTTCTGAAAGAAAAGAATTTCGCCTTGAATCTCTCGCAGACATCGGAGGACCGGTTGAAGTTACTCAGAAAGGTGTTGAATGATGCAGTGGCGGCTCTGACGCCATTTGCCGATTTGCATGCACTGGAGAATCTTGACAAGAAAGAGTTTCTTCAGTCGCTTGATGCCTCACGCAAAGCACTCGAACCGGTAGCAAAATTCGCCAAAGAGTACACCATCCATATCACCGGCAACGCCCACATTGATGCTGCGTGGCTCTGGAGATGGTATGAGACGGTTGAGGTTTGCCGAGCAACCTTTGCACAGCAACTGGATTTGATGAATGAATATCCCGGTTATATCTTCTCACAGAGTTCCGCTGCATTCTATCGTTGGATGGAAGAACGATATCCTGATATTTTCGGGAAGATACAACAGCGGGCAAAAGAAGGACTATGGGAATTAGTCGGGGGAACAATCATTGAGCCAGATTGTAACTTGCCTGGCGGCGAATCGTGGGCACGTCAGCTCCTCTATGGCAAACGATATTTCGCCCAGAGACTTTCGACTGATGTGAAACTCGGCTATACGCCTGATTCCTTTGGATACAACTGGAACATTCCACAGTTCTTTAGAAACGCTGGCATCGAGGCTTTCATCACACAGAAGATCAGTTGGAACGACACGAATGAATTTCCTTACCATCTGTTCTGGTGGCAGGCACCAGATGGTTCACGAGTGTTGACTTACTTCCCCATCAGCGGCTATGTTACGACTCTTCAAGCAGAGCAATTGATCCGCGATGTGAAAGAGTTTGAATCGAACACCGGATTGAAAGATGTGCTGGTGCTTTACGGTTTCGGTGATCATGGCATCGGTCCTGAATGGACAATGCTTGAGCGAGCGGAATTCTACAGGAAAGCCACTGTCTTTCCGAATCTTGTGTACAGCGGCATCTACGAATATCTTTCCAAGTTACCTAGAGAAGCACTGGACAGACTTCCCACTTGGAACGACGAGCTTTACTTAGAGTATCATCGAGGTACCTACACGACCCAAGCAGCAACGAAACGAGGGAATCGGAAGAACGAGATCCTCCTGACCAACGCAGAAAAACTCTCCTCATTGGCTTTGCTGATGGGAGAATCCTACCCGCAAGATAGCTTCCACGAAGCGTGGTGGAAATACCTATTCAATCAGTTTCATGATATTCTCCCTGGCTCAAGTATCACGCCGGTTTATAGAGATGCTGCGGAGTTCCATCATGCCGTGGCGGAAGCAGCGAAGGATGCCGCCGCCAAATCGCTGAAGACCATCACGAGCCACATCAACACCTCAACAATGAAAGACGGACAAGCACTCGTTGTCTTCAATCCTCTTTCGTGGGAGCGAACGGATGTGGTATCTCTTCCGTTACCCGAAGAGATAGCAAGTCCTGTTGTTGCGGATGAAACCGGAAAAGAGATTCCATCTCAAGTTACCTTGCAGGATAATAAGAAGCTACTCATCTTCATCGCTGAGCATGTGCCAGCCATCGGCTTCAAGGTGTACAATATCAAGCAAGGTCATCCGCAGAAGTACAGTACGAACCTCTCTGCGTCGAATTATCGAATGGAAAACGAACGCTTCCTTGTGGAGATCAATCCGACCTCGGGCAACGTTGCACGAATCCATGATAAACTGAACAAACGAGAGGTCTTGATCAGTGAGGGAAACATCCTTCAGTGTTTTGAAGATATTCCAACCGAGTACGATGCTTGGGAAATCAAATACACAGGAAAGAAGTGGGAATTGAACAAGCCCGAGAGCGTTCAGCTCGTTGAGAACGGACCCATACGTGCAGTGATTCGAGTGAAGAAGAATTTTCTCGGCACCGCGAAATCCAAGATGCAGCCGACATCCAGCTTTCCGTCATCGTTCTTCACACAAGACATCATCATATATAATGGCATTCCAAGAATTGACTGCCAGATGACCGCTGATTGGTGGGAAGATCACATTCTCTTGAAAGTGGCTTTCCCGTTGAATGTGAAAAGCGATATCGCGACCTATGAAATTCCTTACAGCCACATCACTCGCCCGACAACACGGAACAACAGTTGGGAACGAGCACGCCATGAGGTTTCGGCACATCACTGGGCTGATCTATCGAATGGCAACTACGGAGTCAGCTTGCTAAACGACTCCAAATACGGGCACGATACAGAGGGGAGTCTGATGCGCTTGACGTTACTCCGTTCCCCTACATCACCAGATCCACTGGCAGATCGCGGGAAGCACTCGTTTGCGTATGCGCTGTATCCACACGAGGGTGGTTGGCAAAAAGCAAATACGGTCAGACGGGGACACGAATTCAACAATCCGCTCATCGCGGAGCTTGTTACTTCTCACGCTGGTGATCTACCGTTGTCCTACTCGTTTGTCAAAGCAGAGCCAGAGAACTTTGTGCTGACGGCAATCAAAAAGGCAGAGGATTCTAACGCCCTGATCCTTAGATTCTATGAATGCAATGGAGAGAGTGCAACGGCACGAATCACGCTGCCTCAAAATCCAAAGGCGGTGTACGAGACGGATTTCTTAGAGAAGAACATTGACAAATTGAATTTCGAGAAGAACATCGTAACGATTCCCGTGGGGAAAAACGAGACAAAGACGATAAAGGTGGAGTTTTGACTCAAGAGTGAAGGCTGTATTTGAGACCACAAAAGCCATCCAACTAGCCGGAGAAATATATATGAAATATCCTGTCTTTTTCTTGACTCTTGTTCTTACCGCCGCAACTTACGCGTTAAGTGACCAGAAAGAACTCCGATTCACCTTGAGCCCGAGCGGCTTCATCACGACCTGGCTCATGAGAGGACCATTCCCTAACGAGCGGGAAGGGATGAGAGACACGGACTATCTGCTGACTGATGGTGGCGAACAGAAGACTTATTCGATTGAGGAAATCACTCGCCTCTCAGCAAGCGACAAAGATTACGATGCCTCTAAGTGGCGACCCTACATCGCTGATTCGTACCTTATCTCATTCAACAACGTCTTTACGAAGACAGATCGAGTCGTCGCGTATGCACTGTGCTTCATGGAATCGAGCAAGAAACAACCGGCGTTAATAAAACTCGGCAGCGACGACGGCGTAAAGGTCTGGCTCAACGGGAAACTGATTCACAACAATCCTGTGTATCGAGGTGTCCAGATTGATGAGGACGTTGTGAAGGTCGAGTTGAACAGAGGACGTAATATGATCCTTGTCAAGGTTGACCAAGGTGAAGGCGGCTGGGCATTTTGTCTGCGGCTCACAGATGAGTTCGGGCAGCCCCTTTCAAATGAGAGCATTGCGTTGCCGAATTTGCTCGAACTAAGTGAGATTGAGAACCGCGTGGCTAAGTCAGTGAATGTTTCGGCAATTCTCGGAGTTTCGTCAGGCAGGGGTTCATTCACTTTCAGTCTACGCAGTGAAGTAAGCCTGCCGTTGGTAGAGAAAATCTTAGTTGTCAAATCCTCCATTACTGATGCCAAAGGACAACCGATCGCTGATGTCGTCAACGAGAAGTTCATCATCAATAAAGGTGTTCCGCAGAAGGAGATTATCTGGGAACCACAGGGACTTGCTGATGGAATGTACGTCCTGATGACCAAAGTGCTGGACGAATGTGGGAGGGAGTTAGCCTCAAAAGACACACCGATATTCTGGCATAGATACTGATTGCAGGATGATGGATAATTGAAGATGGAGGCAAGTAACCAGGAGTTGAAGCGGCACGTAGTGCGAATCCGCGTTTCGCTACATTCATGTACTTGATCGTATGTCTCTTCTCTCAATGCAGCACATCACCAAGTGCTATCCCGGTGTCCTCGCTTTGGATGATGTGCATTTTGAACTTGAACCCGGTGAGGTGCACGTTCTCATTGGTGAGAACGGCGCCGGGAAATCAACCTTGATGAAAGTTCTTTCAGGGGCGGAGCGAAAAGATGCCGGTGATATTTTCATCGAAGGAAATAAAGTGGAAATCACTTCGCCACGCGATGCACAGCAGTTAGGCATCATGATGATTTACCAGGAACTGAACCTTGTTCCTCAGCTCAGCGTTGCAGAGAATATTCTTTTAGGCAAGGAACCGATGAACAGAGGTCCTTTTGTTGATTGGAAAACGCTTTACTCGCAGGCTCGGGCACTGCTGGATCGTCTTGGCTCTGACCTCACTGAGAAAGCCAAAGTCTCCGGGCTTAGCATTGCTCAGCAGCAGGTTGTTGAGATTGCAAAGGCTCTGAGTTCCGAAGCAAAGATTATGGTGATGGATGAACCCACTGCTGCTCTGACAACAAAAGAGGTTGCTGCCCTTTTTAAACTCATCCGTTGGCTGAAGGATCAGGGGATTAGTGTCATCTACATTTCGCATCGCCTAGAGGAGTTGTTTATGATTGGCGAGAGAGTAACGGTTCTTCGTGACGGAAAATGGATTGATACGAAGAAGGTCTCAGAGGTGGATAAGACGGAGCTCATTCGAAAAATGGTTGGCAGAGAACTGACACAGGAGTTCCCCAAGAGACAGTTTACTCGTGGCAGGGAGGTTCTGCGCGTTGAGCACATCAGCCGAAACGATGCGCTTCACGACATCTCATTCAGTGTGTATCAGGGAGAACTGCTTGGCATTGCGGGATTAGTCGGCGCTGGCAGAACGGAACTTGCGCGCGTGATTTTCGGTGCAGACAGGAAAGACAGCGGTGACATGTATCTTGATGGCAAGAGGCTGGAGATCACCTCACCGCTCGATGCGATTCGGAATGGCATTGCGTTGCTCACGGAGGACAGAAATCGTCAGGGCTTAATTCTCGATATGTCTGTGAGGGAGAACATCACGCTCTCCAATCTTTCAGCTTTGACCAAGGGACATTTCATCAGCCGAGAAAAGGAACGCAACGTGGTGAACAAGTTCGTTCGGGATTTGAGAATCAAAACACCCTCCATCAAACAGATCGTCAGAAACTTAAGCGGCGGCACTCGACAGAAGGTTGTGCTTGCACGGTGGATGTTCACCGAGTCGAAGATCATCATTTTCGATGAACCGACACGAGGCATTGATGTTGGAGCGAAGCTCGAAATCTACCATCTCATCAACAACCTGATCGAGCGCGGTATTGCCGTCGTAATGATTTCCTCTGAACTTCTGGAGATCATGGGAATGTGCGATAGAATTGCAGTGATGTGCAGAGGAAGAATCGCAGGAATCGTGGATAGGACAGAAACAACACAGGAAGAGATTATGCTGCTGGCAACGGGAGTGGGCGATTAATCCCCTTGACCAGTCATACAGATTTGCCTTGATTTTCTGTGATTTTCTTCTCAAATTAGTATTGACGATCTTTCCACACTCTTTTCTCATCGCCAATACTTTGTAGGGAAAACGATGAAACAATCATTGAACGGCATCCCGTGGAGGGGGATTGCACTCTTTCTGCTCTGCGTCTTCACCGTGAACTCTTCTGCCACATCAGATGACGACTATGTGAAAGTGGACATCAAAGTATCACCGAAGCAACTCAAAGCAAACAGTCAGGGCGAGTTGGTGATTCGGCTCAAGCCGCGCAGCGGTATACACATCAACCTTGAACCGCCAATTCAACTGACGTTAGAAGAGAGTCAGAGCATTGTTCTACTACCCAAACAGCCGAAACCAAGCAGGACACAAGCGGGTTACCTTTACACAAAGAAACCTGTGCGCTACAGATTCAAAGTCGCTGGCGCCGCAACAGCAGTAACGACGGTCATAAAAGGCAAGCTAACGTATTTCTACTGTTCAGATGAAGAAGGTTGGTGCCGCATGGCGACTGAGGATGTTCAGGTGTCGGTAATGATCGCGAGGTAGGGACAGTAGGGACAGAGCATTGTTCTGTCCCTACATCTTTGCGGGATTTCATTTGAGATTTTGAAAGCGATGGCAAAAGTCTATTTCATATCCGATATTCACCTTGGATTAGGAGATAAGAAAAGTGATCGGGAAAAGGAAGAACTGCTCATATCGTTTCTCGATACTATTCGATCCGACGCAGAGAAGTTGTTCATCGTCGGTGACTTGTTCGACTACTGGTTTGAATATCGAATGGTGATTCCTAAGGGCTACCACCGCTTGCTCACTAAACTTTCTGAGCTTGTTGATCAAGGCGTCGAGATAAGCTATTTGATGGGCAACCATGACTTTAGCCACCGTAGGTTTTTCACCGATGAGCTTGGCGTCAGGATGTTTCAAGACGCTATTAGCATATCATTGGACTCGAAGAAGTTCTTCATTACTCATGGTGACGGATTGGCGGAGAAAGACCTTGGCTATAGAATCCTGAAGAGGGTCTGCCGCAATCCGCTGAACCAGTGGCTGTATTCACTTCTTCATCCCGATCTTGGCATAGCCTTGGCAAAATCGTCATCCCGAAAAAGCAGAGGCTATACGTCGCATCGGGACTACGGTCCTTCTGACGGAATGCGGGCATTTGCAGAATTGAAAATCAAAGAGGGATTTGACTACGTTATCATGGGACACCGTCATCAACCGACGTATCAGAATGTTGGCAACGGCTACTATGTGAATCTTGGTGATTGGATCAACCACTTTACTTATGCCGTCTTTGATGGTGGACACCTCACACTGAAACAGCTGCAGCCCCTAAAGATGACTGCTCAAGATTGGAGACCAAAATGAGCGACAACGGCAACTCCACGGCAGACGAAAGGTCGAAGTATTACAGCAATCCCAAGTATCGGAAACTACTCAAGAAGAAGAAAGGGTTCTTGAGAAGGCACCTGAAGACCATTCTGCTCGCTGCTCTCATCGTTCTTGTGGGCTTGGTTGTGTACGCCTTCTACGTTGTCTCGGGATTGCCATCACTTGAACAGCTTGAGAATCCCAAGCCTGACGAAGCTACACGGATCTACTCCGCTGACGGAGAAGTCATCGCCAAATTAGGATTCAAGAACAGGACCTCGATTTCCCTGGACAGCATGCCTAAACCACTCATCAATGCTCTGATTGCGACAGAGGATAAGAAATTCTATCAGCACTGGGGCATGGATGTTCCACGTCTTGTGTATGCTCTTGGATATTACATCATCCACTTCGGCACCAAGAAAGGCACGAGCACGATCACACAGCAACTCGCGCGAAATCTGTATGCACTAAATGCGAACGAGGAGACCATCTTCGATACGGTGACAAGAAAGATACGGGAAGCCATCACGGCTATTCAGGTTGAACGCACCTACACAAAGGATGAAATTCTCGAACTCTATCTCAATGTTGCATACTTTGGCAGAAGCGCGTTTGGTGTCGAAGCTGCTGCGGAGATCTATTTCGATAAATCTGCTTCAGAATTGAACACTGAAGAGTGTGCTCTCCTCGTTGGTCTGTTACGTTCACCCGCGTTATATGATCCTATTGAGCATCCACAGCGCGCATATCACATTCGGAATGTCATTCTCAGCAACATGGTCAAAGACGGATACCTTTCGGAAGAAACCTATGCTGCCCTCAAATCCGATTCTATTGTTTTGAACCGAACGTCTCGTATCTATCCTCAAGGCATTGCACCACACTTCAGTGAATGGATCAGACAAATGCTGTTGAAAGATCCTAAATTGCAGGGGTATGATTTGTTCCGTGACGGTCTGCAGATCTATACGACGCTCGACAGTCGGATGCAAGGACATCTCAACAGAGCGGTGGAAGAGCATCTCGTTGCGTACCAATCACTATTTGACAAACATTGGAAATGGGCAAAATACGAGATGCTTCTGAACAATGTGCTTGATGTTGCCATCAAAGAGGATGAACGATATCGGAGTGCCTCAGAGAAAGACAAGCAAAAGATCTTCCGCCAACTGAGAAACCACAAGGCGTTTGCAGATTCGATCAAGAAAGCAGAGACTGCGATTCAGGTGGGTGCTGTCGTGATTGACCCCTCCAATGGTCACATCAAAGCGATGGTTGGCGGATCCAATCTCAAGTTTGGCCGTGGGTTGAACCATGTGACGCAAATTAAACGACAACCGGGTTCAGCGTTCAAGCCTTACGTCTATACTGCTGTGATTGACAATGGCTATCCACCTTGTTACGAACTTCTCAACCAACCTTTTGTTTATGAAGCCCCGGGTGCTGAACGCTGGAGCCCAGAGAACTATGAAACTGAGTATGGCGGCATGACGACGCTGCGGGAGGGTTTAGCAAGGTCAATCAATGTGCTCGCCGCACGAGCAATCGTGGAGCTGACAAAACCTGAAGTGGTTGTCCAATACGCACACCAGATGGGAATCAAGAGCGAGATCCCTCCGTATCCTTCCATCTCTCTTGGGACGGCGGAAGTAAGTCCTTTAGAACTGACCTCTTCATTCGGATCGTTTGCCAATGAAGGTATTCTGTATGACCCTATAGCTGTTCTCCGCATCGAGGATAGAAACGGAAAACTTATCGAAGAAAACTATTCTAATGGAAGGGAAGTCCTGAGCAAGGAAACAGCTTACATTATGACCAGTATGATGGAAAGCGTTGTCAACTCAGGAACAGCGGAAGGAATCCGGACGAGGGACAATTTCCGTTGGCCCGCTGCAGGAAAAACGGGAACAACCGGTGAGTATGCCGACGCATGGTTTGTAGGATTCACACCGCAGTTGGCAGCCGGCGTTTGGGTTGGTTTTGATGATAAACGGATATCGTTTGGAGGTTCATACGGTCAAGGGGGAAGAGCCGCTGCGCCTGCTTGGGGAAAATTCATGAAATATGTTTATGATGATAAAGCCCTGAAACTGGGAGGGAAGTATTTCACTCAACCGCCGGGTGCAGTGACGGTAAAGATTTGCGATGACACTAAGAAAGTCGCTACGGAGTTTTGTCCTCACACAAGCGACGAGGTCTTCAACGCGAAGCACGTTCCTGATGTCTGCACGGAACACACGCGCTACCAAATCCAGCCGGTAGAGAAGAAACACCGCGGCATCGGGTTCTAAAGATGCTCCAGTACGTGAGATAATCACATTCGCAGACTTATCCCGCAAAGCGGCATTGTCCCTCTTTTCAGAATGAAGTTTTGAAATCAAAAATGAAACATCAAATGGTATGTCAAATGTCAAAATGATTAACAGTATTTTGCTCCGACAAGACAGAACAGACGATTCTTTTCTCGCTCATCCCGACAGGGTCAGCTTGGAGAATCTATCATGCAGAATCGTTACTGTAGAATCCCACGCGCGGCACATTTTGACATTTGATTCTTGATATTTGATCTTTCATCTCATTCCTGTCAATGTAATTCCTCTGATAAACTGCTTCTGCGCCAAAAAGAAGATGACCACGTTCGGAATCAGCACAAGCACTGACACCGCCATCAAGAGATTCCACTGTATCGCTCCAGAATACGCCAGCCGATTCTTCAACAGACTGAGGGCCAGCGTCAATGTTGCATGCTCAGGCGAGTTGAGATAGATGAGTGGTCCCATGAAATCGTTCCAACTCCCGATGAAGGTGAAAATCACCACAGTGGCAAGTGCGGGTTTGGAAAGCGGGAGAATCACATTCCAGAAGATGCGAAAGCGAGTTGCACCATCGAGTACTGCCGCCTCATCTAGCTCATACGGAATAGTAAGGAAGAACTGTCTGAGGAGGAAAATGAAGAACGGTGAACCAAAAAAGCTAGGCACGATGAGGGGCACGAATGTATCAACCCAACCGAGCTTTGAAAACAGAACATAAAGTGGAATCATCGTTACCTGACCCGGCAGCATCATCGTGCTGATGCAAACGAGAAACAATGTATCTCTTCCTTTGAACTTCAGTCGAGCAAATCCGTACGCCACGAGTGCACTCGAAAGGAGTATTCCAACAATGTTGCTTGCAGTAATGATGCATGTATTGAGCAGATATCTATGGAATGGTAAGACCGTGACAGCCTCAAGATAATTTTGCCACCGAGCAGGATCTGGAATCCAGCGGAATGGTACCGCAAAGATGCCTCTGATGTCCTGCAGTGATGAAGACAACAAATAGAGAAACGGCAGCACAAAGACGAAGCCAAGCCCGAAGAGCAGAACATAAAGGGTGGTGTATCGCCCCAACGCTGAGACGAAGGTTTTTCTGAATGTTGGCATGGCAGTCATCATCGCCGTGTCTCCATCTCGTAATACACCCACCGCTTTGACAACTTGAATTGGATCAGCGTCAAAACAAGAATAACGAGAAACAACACCCACGCCATTGCAGAAGCATAGCCCATCTTGAACTGCTGGAAGGCTTTCTTGTAAAGATAGAGCACATAGAACAGTGTCGAGTTTGCAGGACCTCCCTCCGTGCCCGGCGATTTTCCCTGCGTCATCACATAAGCCTGCGTGAATACTTGAAATGAGCCAATAATGCTCATGATCAGATTGAAGAAAATCGCAGGCGTGAGCATTGGGATAGTAATGGATTTCAGTTTATGCCAGATGTTTGCCCCGTCAAGCTCTGCTGCTTCATACAACTGTTGTGGAATACCTTGCAGCGCTGCAAGGTATATAATCATGCCTCCACCGACTGACCAGAGACTCATTAGTATCAGTGATGGCTTCGACCAGGTTTCACTTTGAAGCCAGTATGGTCCTTCGATACTGATCGTCCTCAGGACACTGTTCAGAAGACCGAATTCCGGGTTAAATATCCATACCCAGAGAACAGAGATTGCTACCAAGTTTGTGACAGACGGAAGGTAAAAGACTGTTCGGAGAATCGAAATGCCTTTCACTTTCTGATTCAGCAGAAGTGCGAGGAGCAGTGAAACGACCATTCCAAGCGGGACAGAGAATATAACGTAATAGACTGTGTTGTAAATGCTAGTATAAAATAGGGGATCACCGGTGGCGAGCGTCGTATAGTTCTCCAAGCCAACCCATTTTGGTGGGGAAAGCATGGTCCACGACGTGAAACTCATATAGAAGGAAGCCAGCATCGGACCTGCAGTGAAGAGGAGCAAGCCCAGAAGCCACGGGGTAATGAACAGATAGCCCGTGAGTGTGTCGCGATGGAAAAAGGAGCGTTTGTTTGTTGCTGTCACAGAAGTGATGTTCTGGTACGTTCCTCGTTGATCTCATTGTCTGAGGGCAATATAAGCAACAGAAAAGTGAAAATCAATGAAAAAGCCCTGATGGGGATCAGGGCTTATGCACCTCACTGCATTATGTGTGAAGCAACAGGTTCAGTTGCCACAGCGACGCTCTGTCGCACGGAATCACTTACGGCTTACTTTCCTATTGCATCTCCGTGTCCATTATTTCCATCCTTCTCAAGGTAGGTCATCACTTGCGAAGCGAACTCTTGACAGTTGAATGGTTTCGAAATATAGCCATCAAAACCCTCTCTTTCGAACTGCTCTCTGTCCCCACGCATAGCATACGCTGTGAGCGCCACTACTTTTAATCCGTTCCCGTTTGATTTCGCTTTGATTCGCCTCATCACCTCTAAGCCATCCATAGTTGGCATCTGAATATCCAGAAGGACAAGGTCAACCATATTGGTGTTAAGCCAGTCGACCGCCTTCACTCCAGAATCCAGTTCGAAAACCTCGAAGCCGCCTCGCTTCAAGAGGTACGAGACCAACTGCAAATTATATTTGTTGTCTTCTACTACAAGGACTTTGTGCATATAGACTTCGCTGCTTGTTGGTTGACAGTCGGGAAATAACCATTCGTTAGTGAGCGTTGGAGTGATCTCGGCTTACAGTGGGCTGAGATAAACCGTCACACATCTCCAAACGCACCATTAACCACCCGTCATTAGCACAAAGATCATACCGCTCCCCTTCCTTTCCCAAAAACCGCATTATTTGCCAAAAACCGCAACGAGCGTCTATCAGCAACACCTCGAAATTACAAAGAGCGAAAAAAATACCCCTCCCTATTTACATTCATACCTTGAGGGATTTCTAAGCGAACTCATCGCCCACTCTTGAAATCGTTTGTGTGAAACGTCATGCCCTGCTGACGCGAGCAACGTTAGGTGGGGGAATTACGGGGGGGTTCATCAGAAAGGAGACTCTCCGCCTCACAACTTTCGGTTTCCTGCAAAATTTGTAGCTGTGCATGTCACTCACCGACATCGTTTCGTCCAGACAGCACACCAAGGAGCATCTGCATGTCTTCCGGCAGGTCGGAATCAAATCTCATGAACTCTTTGGTGACCGGATGGATGAAACCCAGTGTCTTCGCGTGGAGAGCTTGACGAGGCATTATCTTTAACAAGTTGGCAATACGTGCTTTGCGCTTCTGTGTTGTTTCGCCGTAGGCAATCCGTCTTCCACCGTAGGTTGGATCGCCAAACACCGGATGACGAATGTGTGCCAGGTGCACCCGGATTTGATGCGTTCGCCCCGTTCTCAGTTTGAGTGTGATGAGAGATAGTCCTGCTGAAAATCGCCTTAGGATTCTGTACTCAGTCACCGCTGGTTTTCCTTCCCTGACCACGGCGAACTTCTTCCTGTCGCTCTTGCTGCGCCCTAACTCCGCCTCGATCGTTCCATGTATCTCCTGCTCCCTTCTCTGATCTTCTGCAAAGTGCCCCCACACTACTGCCCAGTAATCCCGCTCGATCGTCCGCGATGAGAATTGTTCCGCAAGTTGACGATGGGTTGCATCATCTTTTGCGACAACCAACAAGCCCGAAGTCCCCTTGTCCAGGCGGTGAACTATGCCTGGACGGAGTTCGTCATTAACAGTAGATAGTGAGTTGCAATGATAGAGCAATGCGTTGACAAGTGTACCTGTGTAGTTGCCGTAAGCCGGATGTGTTACCATGCCGGCTGGCTTGTTCACTACGAGCAGGTGATCATCTTCATAGAGAATGTTGAGCGGTATGTTTTCGGGAGTTGCCGCGGGTTGCGGAGAGCGAGGGATGATGACGTGGATATGTTCACCGGGAGCAACGATGTGACTTGCTTTCGTCGCCTTACCGTTGACTAAGACGAAGCCTGCTTTGATCGCTGCTTGAACCTTTGACCTTGAGGCGTTCTCAATGCAGTTCGTCAAGAACCTATCAATACGTTCCTTCGTCTTGCGTTCCGGAACGACAATATCTATCTCTCTCCGGACGTCCACAGATCATTGAGTTGATAATTCCCTAAGACTGTCGAGAATCAAAACCCATACTCATTCTATGTACTGCTTCTTGACTTCGCTACTCAGCACCTCGTTCATGCTTCCCGTGCGGTATCCTTCCAAATCGAGTGTGATGTATGTGAAGCCCAGGTCTTTCATTTCTCGGACGAGGCGATTGCGGAACTCCTCATCCACGAGTCGCTTCAATTCGTCGTTGCCAACCTCGATGCGAATAGTTCTCTCATCGTGATGGCGAACACGGAAACATCGAAAGCCCGCATCACGCAGGAAACTCTCTGCAGCATCAATCTTCATCAGTTTCTCTCTGTCAATGCTGAAGCCATAAGGGAACCGAGATGAAAGACAAGCAAACGATGGCTTGTCCCACGTCGGAAGTGCAAGTTGTCGAGAAAGCTCCCGGATTTCTCGCTTTGTGAATCCCGCTTCGAGCAAGGGGGAACGAACCTCTCGTTCCCTCAACGCTTTCATCCCTGGGCGGAAGTCCCCTAGATCATCCAGGTTGGTTCCATCAGCAATCCATGCAAGCCCCTCTTCCTTAGCGATCAATGCAAGTTTGCTGAACAACTCTGACTTGCAGTAATAGCATCTATCGGGTGGGTTCTGCTTGAATTTGATGTTGTCGGTTTCTTCTGTCCTCACAGTACGGTATCGTGCGCCAAAACTTTCCGCGAGTCTCTTTGCCTCTTCATATTCACGCGTCGGATATGTCTCAGATTCGCCGATGACCGCTAATGCACGCTTTCCGAGCACGTCACAAGCAACTTTAAGGAGCAAGGTGCTGTCCACACCCCCAGAGAAGCCAATGACCACACTGCCCATCTCAGCCAGAATGGTTCGAAGTTCTGTATACTTATCCTGAAGAGAAACATTGTCCATTGGCAGTCAGCTTTCTTGCTATGCGGAGACACCCTTCATATCATAGCCGAAGAAAGGAGCGAGTCGTCTCACACAGCAGTTCTGGCGTCTTCATCATGTTGCTCCCTTCATCTTCTCTGCGATGGTACTTCTGATTTCCTCTATCGGCATCTGCTTGTTCGTCCAGATCTCAAACGACTTCGCCCCTTGATGGATGAACATATCTAGCCCATTGATAGTTCTCGCACCGCGTCGTTTAGCCGCCCGGAGTAATTTTGTTTCAAGCGGATTATAGATGAGATCATAGACGATTTGCTGATCCCCAAACACTTCTTCGGCATCAATTACGGATTCACCCTCCTTCGGCGACATTCCGACTGGAGTAGCGTTGACAATCAGTTTCGATTGTGCCAGTTGTTCACCAAGATCACCGGAAAACAATTCCACTGTCTTCACCTGATTGAAGTTCAGCATATCTTTGATGTACTTTCTAAAGGATTCCACCCTCTCGGGATTTCGGTGTACAATATTAACCATTTTCGGTCTGAAGAACTTCACTAAACCATACACCACTGCTTTGGCACCACCTCCGGCTCCAATAACAGAAACGATCTGATCTTGCAGTTCATCTTTGTACAATTTCAATGACTCGACAAAACCAAAAGCATCCGTATTGTAGCCGATGAGTCGTTCTCCCTCGTTGACAATGGTGTTCACTGCTCCAATCAGGCTTGCTTCGCCAGCGACCTCATCTAAAAATCGCATGATATTCTCTTTATGTGGTATCGTTACATTGGCTCCACTAATGCCAAGTGCCAAGACGCCTCTCAGCGCCAACTCAAGATACTGAGGATGAACATCAAATGCCAAATAAGTGTAATCCAGACCAAGAAGCTCAAAGGCGGTGTTATGGAGAAGGGGAGAAAAAGTGTGTCCAATGGGATGACCGATGAGCCCTACTACTTTCACAACTGGTGTAACACGATTCATTTCTGTCTCCCTCTGACTTAGACATCAAATGGCTCGACGTTTTCCAACCCACGTTTCAGGTGAGTTTACTGGTTGCCTTTCAGCAATGCTATCACGTCTTTCGAGTGTTTGGTTTTCGAGAAATCTTGCTCAAACTCCTTTTTCTTTTCAGGGGCAACCGAAAAAGCAACCCTGAGTGATTCAATCGCTTCTTCCTTCTTTCCAAGATCAAACAACGCTTTTGCCCTACTGTAGTATGGATCAGCCCACTCAGGATTCAAGGCAATGGCATTGTCATAAGCCTTCAGCGCTTCCATCGCATTGCCAAGTTCAAAGAGGGTCTCGCCATAATCAAACCATGCCTCAAAATTTTTTGGGTCAAACTTCAACACCATGACGTAACTTGACAGTGCTTCCTGGATGCGCCCCAGATTGTATTCCACGTCTGCCTTAGCATACCAGATTTCAGGATAATCACGGCAGAGGGAAAGAGCTTTGTCATAGTCGCTCAACGCTTTCTGATATTCCTCCAGCGAATCGTAACAACTACCTCGACCAAAGTACGATTCATAGTGTCCGGGGTCGTATCGAATCGTCTGAGTAAAACAGCGAACTGCTTCTTGGTACTGTCCCAATTCCTCGTAGGCATTGCCCATATTATGCCAGGAGGGAACATCACGCGGTTCGTACTCTACTGCCTTCCTGTAACTCTCAATGGCGTCATACAGTTTCCCCATATTGGCATAGGCGTTGCCGCAGTTATACCACGCTGCAGCGAAGTCTTCTTTAATTGCAAGCGCCATCCCGTAACTCTCCACCGCTTTACAGTACATTCCCATGCGGTTCAGAACGATGCCACGATTGTACCATGCGTTGAAATTGTAAGGCCCCAGCGAAACGTGCTCATCATAGCACCTGAGCGACTCTTCCAACCTATTCATGAAGTCATAGCAGTACCCGAGTTCATACCATGCATCCTTATGCTCGGGATTCTGTTCCACGAGAAACCGAAATGCCTTCGCCGCCTCTTCGTATTGCTCCATCTTCTCACACAAGACGCCTTTGTTGAATAACGCGTCTTCATGACTCGGCTCGCGTTCCAACACCTCATTGAAAAACTGCAGGGCTTCCTCAACACGCCCTAAGGTGTCGAGGATCATTCCTCTCTGTACCATCAAGTCAGTATCCGTAGGATCCAGATTTAGCGCCTTTTCGTAACAAGCTAACGCATCTTCGTAGCGACTCAGATTGCTCAGAATCAGTCCTTTGCGCTGCCACATGTCTGAGCTATAGGGAATGAAGTCCAGCAACATGTCAACGAAATGCAGTGCCTCTTCAAACTGACCGTGCTCAAAGTAGAAGTCGGTGATTCCCTCTAACGCCTCGATGTTCGCAGCACCGCTACTGCCAGCTTTCATCAGTTCCGCTAGTTGCTTCAACTCGGCATCAATGTCACCATGCTTCAAAGAGCGGTCATCTTGTTCTTGATCGAATTCATCAAAGTCCATGCTCATAAGACGGTCTCCTCGGCTGTCAGGCAATTACACGTGTCCCACAATCTCCATGAAAAAGTTAATCAAAAACGAGTTAGAAGTCAAGGGAAATATTTTCTCTACAGGATTGAGGAAGTATTTTTTTATTGATTTTTTGAGGGAATTAGATTATATTGCGACATAAAAATTCGTATGATTGACGCCAACATCAGAGTTCTATGGCAAAGAATCCACCAGATTTGTCAGAGAATCGGTAGGGACCCAGACTCAATTACACTTGTGGCGGTCACAAAAACGGTAGATGTTGTTAGGATTCACCAAGCCTATGCTGCAGGCATCAGGGATTTTGGAGAGAACCGGGTTCAGGATCTCTTGGAGAAAAAAGACAGGCTCCCCAACGACATCCGATGGCACCTCGTCGGTCATCTGCAAACTAACAAAGTCAAGCATCTTACTGATTTCATTCACCTCATTCACTCTATTGATCGCTCCAGAGTGGCAGAAGAGATTGAAGGAAGAGTGTCTCGCCTGGAGAAGTTAGCGGACGGGAAAGAACGGTCGGTTGATGTCTTGGTCGAAGTCAACACTTCGGGTGAAGTTTCAAAGTTCGGTGTTCGGCCAGACGAAGCAATGGCGCTTGTCAGACGTATTGCCGAACTCCCACATGTTAGAATACAGGGTCTGATGACCGTCGGCGCATTTCTCCCTAACCCGGAGGATGTGCGACCATGCTTCACTCTGCTTCGGCAATTGAGAGACGCCATCGAGCAGGAGAGAATTGAGGGCGTTGCCATGCGTCATCTCTCCATGGGCATGACAAACGATTTTGAAGTTGCTCTCGAAGAAGGAGCCACCATGCTTAGACTCGGGACGGCGATCTTTGGTGCAAGAAACTAATTCGGATCACCAGCTACCTTTTCACAGGAGGCTCGACCGTGAGACTTACACCTCTTGATATCAAAAGACAGCAATTTAAGAAATCCATGCGCGGTTACGACACCGCCGAAGTGGATATCTTCCTGGAAATGCTTTCCAGTGAATATGAGAACCTGGTGCAACAAAACACCAGCTTGATAGACAGAGTTTCGGAAATGGAAACTCAACTGAGAGAGTATAGGCAAATGGAGAAGTCCCTTCAGCAAACCCTGGTTCAAGCGCAAGAAACTGCAGCCAAGACCATTGAAAGTGCGAAAAGGGACGCAGGAGTAGTCACCAAAGAGGCGGAACTTCGAGCCGCCCAAGCACTTGACAAGGTACAACTTGAGGCTAATATGCTCAGACAGAACGCCGAACTCGAAGCGGCGCGGATCATTGAGAACGCTCAGCGCGATGCTGAGAATGCCAGGAATGAGCTTGACTTTATCCAGTCGCAAAAGGAATCGCTACTGAATAAAATGAGAACACTGCTATCGTCGCAACTCGAGATGCTGAAATCGCTTGGGCAAGAGGGGGCTTCTCGCGCGACTCAGCCAGAGGCAACTCCTGAAGCGGCGAAGGAAGAGCCGTGTATTGTCAGACAACAGGTGGAACCCGTGAAAGTGGAAGAACCAGTTTCCAAGAGAGATCTGGGACCTGAATCTCCACCTCTCTCAGAGCCGATGAAGAAGGATACATCCCGTAGCACTCTTGAGATAGACGAGATTGTCAAACGTTTAGATCAAACTTTCAAGCTATTGGACAACCCCACACAGGAATGACCAATGCTGGAACTAAGAAAGCTTATTGATGAAGCAGTGACGTATATTAGAACCAAAACTTCCTTAGAGCCCCCTGTAGGAATTATCCTCGGCACCGGGTTGGGAGGATTAGCAAGAGAGATTCAAACTGAAGTTGTCCTTGATTACAGGAGCATTCCACACTTTCCATTGTCAACAGTCGAAACGCACAGCGGCAAATTGATTTTTGGAACGCTGAGCGGGAAACAAGTCGCTGCGATGCAAGGACGCTTCCACTACTACGAAGGATACACGATGCAGCAGATTACGTTTCCTGTACGCGTTATGAAATTCTTGGGAGTGAAGGTGCTGCTCGTCTCCAATGCTTGCGGTGGCATGAATCCTCAGTTCAAGCGCGGCGACATCATGATTATGACCGACCACATCAATCTACTCGGTGACAATCCTTTGATTGGTCCAAATGACAATGAGCTTGGTCCACGGTTTCCTGATATGTCTGAACCTTACAGTCGTGAGCTGATCGAACTGGCTGAGCAGGTCGCGCTGGAAGAAAGAATCAGAGTGCAGAGAGGTGTATATGTAGCCATGACGGGTCCGAGTTTGGAGACGAAAGCTGAATATCGTTTCTTGCGCAACATCGGTGCAGATGTAGTAGGAATGTCCACCATCCCGGAAGATATAGTCGCTGTTCACATGGGAATGAAAGTTTTAGGATTCTCCATTGTCACAGATGAGTGCTTTCCCGATGCCTTGAAGCCGGCAGACATAGATGAAATCATCCACACCGCCATGAAGGCGGAACCGAAACTGACACTTATCATGAAGCGAGTGGTCGAAAAGTTGAAGGTGTGGGAGGACGCTTAGGAAATCCACCACGGATAAGATGAACCCTGGTTCTGTAAAGTCGGATGAGGTCAGCGGAGGAAATTCAAAGACCAAATTTGAAAATGCGAAGTGAAAGAGATAACTCCAAAATGTTCCGTGCGAAGATTATCGAAGAGTATTGCTCGCAGGTGTACAGATTCATTTTTGACTTCTTCAATATCTTTTTGGTATTTCGATTTTGATTCTTGAAATGTCGGACGCGGCAGACTTCTTGAACATTCTCTGAGGACAATCACCTGTGACTGAAAGGAAAGGGTGAGAGTAATATGCAGCCGTTTGGCAAAATGTTAATCCTCCTCGGGTTAGTCATTGTTGGTATCGGATTATTGCTGACCTTCTTTGACAGGGTCCCGTTCCTGGGCAGGCTGCCCGGTGACATTAGTATCAAACGAGAGAACCTCAGTTTCCATTTCCCGATAGCAACGAGTATCGTGATTAGCCTGCTCCTTAGTTTTGCGCTTTGGATATTCTCGTATCTCACGAAAAAATAGTGCGCGGCTTCATATCTCACGCTTTCCCTGTGCGGGAAGAAACATAGCTGAACATTATATGTTCAAAGAACTGACAGATAAGATCAACTACTCAGAAGTCGAGCAAGCAGTTCTCAAGTTCTGGAAAGAACATCAGATTTTTGAGAAGAGCATTTCGACACGCGAGGGCAAACCGGGATTCACTTTTTACGAAGGTCCCCCGACAGCAAACGGGCGGCCGGGCATTCACCACGTAATATCACGTACCCTGAAGGATTTGGTATGCCGCTACAAAACGATGCGGGGCTATCAAGTTCACCGCAAGGGTGGATGGGACACGCATGGGCTTCCCGTAGAGATTGAGGTCGAAAAGCAACTGGGCATCACACACAAATCCCAGATTCTCAACTACGGCGTTGACAAGTTTAACAAAGCCTGCCGTGAATCTGTCTTTGAATATGTAGATGACTGGAATGAGCTGACCGAACGGATGGGCTATTGGATTGACCTGAAAGACGCTTATGTCACGTGCTCCAATGAATACATAGAATCGGTGTGGTGGGCTTTGAGGCGATTCTTCGATGCAGGGATGATCTACAAGGGACATAAGATTCAACCTTATTGCCCACGATGCGAAACACCTCTGTCATCCCACGAGGTCTCGCTTGGTTACATGGACATCAAGGATCCCTCCGTATATGTCAAGATGAAAGTACGGGGAGAGGATAATACGTACTTCCTTGTCTGGACAACAACACCATGGACGCTTATCTCCAACGTTGCCCTCGCTGTTCACCCCGAGGTAGACTATGTCAAGGTTCTTAACAAGGGGGAATATTTAATCTTAGCTAAAGCGAGACTATCAGTGCTCGACGGTGAGTATCAGATCATCGAAGAGATCAAAGGGGATGCGCTGGCTGGCAAGGAATATGAGCGAATTTTCAGTTATCTTTCCATCAAAGGCAAAGCGTTCTATGTGGTCGAAGGAGATTTTGTCACTACAGAAGACGGCTCTGGTATTGTTCACATGGCGCCAGCCTTCGGAGAAGATGATTATCGAGTTGGACAGGAGTACGGCCTTCCAACGCTGCAGCCGGTTGACCAAAGCGGCGCCTTCACGGAGGCTGTCACCGATTTCAGAAACAAATTCGTGAGAGATGCCGATCCAGACATCATCTACAACCTGAAATCAAGGAACATTCTCTACAAGAAAGAGACGATCACACATAGCTATCCACACTGCTGGAGGTGCAAATCACCTCTCCTCTACTACGCACGAGAGACTTGGTACATCAGCACGACAACGTATGTCCAGAAGATGATTGAGAAGAAACAAAGAAATCAACTGGATACCACCAGAGGTAAGCACAGGACGATTCGGCAACTGGCTTGAGGAAAACAAAGACTGGGCACTCTCCCGAGATCGCTTCTGGGGCACTCCACTGCCAATCTGGGTGTGCGAGAAATGTGGAAAGGTAGAATGCGTCGGAAGCGTGGAGGAGCTACTATCAAGAAGTAAAGAACGGGGGGGTAAGGACGGATTAGATTTGCATAAACCCTATGTGGACGATATTGTGTTCGATTGTTCACAATGCAGTGGAATAATGAAGCGCGTGCCAGAGGTCATTGATTGTTGGTTCGACTCCGGCAGCATGCCATTTGCACAATTTCATTATCCATACGAGAACAGGGAACACTTTGAAGCGAATTATCCCTCGGATTTTATCGCTGAAGGAATAGACCAGACGCGAGGTTGGTTCTATACTCTACATGCCATCGGAACATTTTTGTTTGATAAACCCGCATACAAAAATGTCATCGCCCACGAACTCATTCTGGACAAAGAAGGAAAGAAGATGTCGAAATCGCTGGGCAACACGGCCGACCCCTTCGAAGTCATTCGCAAGTTCGGTGCGGATACGACACGATGGTATTTGATGGCGACAAGCCCACCTTGGCGACCGACGCTGTTCAACGAAGATGGGCTGGTTGAAATTCAGCGAAAGTTCTTGGGAACGCTGATCAACTCTTATGCGTTCTTTGCATTGTATGCCAACATTGACAGTTTTCGTTATGCGGAGAAACGCATTCCAGTCTCTGAGCGGGCTGAGACCGACCGATGGATCATCTCTGTACTGAATACCCTCGTCAAGCAGTATGCAGAAGACATGGATGGTTACGATGTGACGAAGGCAGTACGGTCTGTGTCAGATTTTACGATTGACCAACTCTCCAATTGGTATGTTCGCCGGAACCGCCGCCGATTCTGGAAGAGCGAGAGTGGTAAAGATAAGCTGGCGGCATATCAGACGCTTTACGAGTGCTTGGTAACGATCGCAAAACTCATGGCGCCGTTCGCCCCGTTCCTTGCTGAAGAACTGTATCGCAACCTAAACACTGTCAGCGGCAGCGAATCATTCGAGTCAGTTCACCTTGCCCTGTATCCGGAAGTGGAGGAGACTGCTATCAATCTTGGACTTGAGTCAAGGATGCGTTTCGCTCAGCAGATTGTCTGTCTTGTGCGCTCCATGCGGGCCAAAGCCAATCTCAAAGTGCGTCAACCGCTGAAACGGATTCTTATCCCGGTGAGCGAGAAGGATTGTGAGGCGTTGCAGCAGATGCAAGACATCATTCTCGATGAGATCAATGTGAAAACCATGGAATATCTGAAGGACGACTCAGAAATTGTCAGCAAGAAGGCGAAACCGAATTTCAAATCCATTGGACCAAGATTCGGCAAAACGGTGAACCAGGTGGCGAACCGCATCAAGGCATTCACAAAGGAAGAAATCAGAGAGATTGAAACGAAGGGGGAAATCGCTGTTCCAGTCGGCGGGAATATTGTAGTGCTTTCGATGAATGATGTTGAAATCTTCAGTGAGAACATTGAAGGTTGGCTGGTTGAGTCAGACGGTGGTTTGACGGTCGCCCTCGACACGGAGTTGACAGAAGAACTCATCACTGAAGGATTTGCCCGTGAGTTCGTGAATCGTGTGCAAAACATGCGAAAGGATGCTGGGTTTAAGGTCCCCGACAGAATCAGAATCTACTATCGTTCATCCCCCAGGCTTGACAACGCACTCCAGACATTGGCTCAGTATATCAAGACTGAGACGTTGGCAGTTGATCTGACAAATCAACTGCAGACGGGAGGATATTTAGAGACGCTGGATATTAGCGGCGAAGAGTGTCAGATCGGCATTGAGCAGATTCAATGAAAGCAGAGAGAGTCCTCAAACCTGATATCCATCGTTCTCACTAACTCACAAGTTCTATCTAAGGAGCGGTAGGTTAATTATGGCAAAGACAATAACCAAGAGAGCAGCGACAAAGAAAACCAGACGGGCGAAATCATCGGGTGCAAAGAGACATGGTTTCAGAACAGCGGGTAGAGGTGTTCCCGGAACCGCCAACGTGAAAGGCGAGCAACAGTCTTACGCTCAGAAGGATCTCGAGCACTTCAAACAGATCATCCTCCAGCAGAAAAAGGAGACGGTCGAGGAGCTACAGAGTTTGAGCGAGCGCATGGTGGACGCGATCACGGGCGAATATCCCACTGAGAATTCGACCTACTCGATGCACATGGCGGAACAAGGAACCGATGCTATGGAGCGTGAGAAAGCCTTCCTCTTTGCTCAACGCGGTGATGACTACATCAAACATCTGGATGAGGCCATGGAGAGAATCAAGAATGGCTCGTATGGTCGCTGTGTTGTATGCGGGAAGTTGATCGAGAAGGGACGGCTCGAGGCTGTCCCCACGACGCAGAAGCACGTGAACTGCAAGAACCGCGTAAAGAGACTTCGTCAGGAAACCTAAGCAGACAAGGGGTGGGAACAAGTGGTGTCCCTGGAGATTGCCGGGTCCAACTGGTTGGTGTCCAACTATTTGCTGACAACGAGAGAGACTACTGTGCGAATTCTATATGTAACCTTCTTTGTTGTTTTGCTGGACCAAATCTCTAAGCTTTTCGTAAGAGGATTTGGTATCCCAGGACTGGAGATTGTTGTGCAGGGGATGGATTTAAATACAAGCAAGAATCTCCTTGGAGATTTCATCCGCCTAACTTATATTGAAAATCCCGGTATGGCGTTCGGGATTGATATGGGTGGGGAATTTTTCTTTTCTATCTTTAGGATTGTTGCCAGCGTTGGCATTTTGTTGTATCTCTACAAGATCCGAAATGAGCGGTTTATGGTCCGGTTTCCTCTTGCACTGATACTGGGAGGAGCCATTGGGAATTTCATTGATAGAGCTTTCTACGGCGTCATGTTTGACGATACATCGTTGTTTCATGGACGAGTTGTAGACTTCATTGATGTTCAGATCTTCAATATCAATCTCTTTGGCTATCACCTGACACGCTGGCCTGTGTTCAACCTCGCCGATGCCTCCGTTACCCTTGGCGTGCTTCTGCTCATCATATTCCATCGCAAGGCGGCACCATCAGAAGAACCAAGCATCGTCCTACCACCAGCGATGGACGAAAACCACCTCCCCGCTGTATCCCAAACTGAATCACTTTCCAGCAACGGCGCTGGACCAGTCGCGAGAAAGGATGTCGAATGAGTTGACTCGCTTACAGAAGAAGGTCCTAGCCCAGTCATTGCTCAGAATGCATACCTGAAGGAGTGCTACGAACTGCGGGGAGAGTCCTTGAGAGAAAGACCGTCGCGACGCAGTAATCCTGTCAGAATTATGCTAACCGGAAGACTACGTTGGTCCAACTTCCAGAGCTGAGGACTTTTTCTACAAACTTTTGTTGAATGGAGGAGATGGCGTGTATTTATTGCTGCAAAAGCCTCGTGGTGAAGAGCTGCCCCCTTCCGTAGCCTTCGATGATGCATTTTGTTACAGTGTGTACTTGCGAAGGACCTGCCGACATGAAGATCGTAAACCGCACTACCGCTCGGCACTGGTCGAATCATATCGAACCGAACGCAGACTGTGCCAACTTCTTGTCCCACCTTCGGCGGCATCCATGAGGCTGGGTGCCTTGGCATCTACCGAGCAGCAACAGGACAAGACGGGTTTCAACGTTCGTTGTTAAAAGAACGCACACGACAATGGATCGAGGTCGATTTCAACGACGTGTACACGCCACACTCTGGCCAACTCGGCGATGTCTGCGTTGGCTCTCAAACTGCTCAAGAAGTTTGGCCTGAGAGGACTGTTCAACGAGATTTTGACAAGCACACATGCGAAAGTGCCTTAACCGATCTTCTGGGTGTAGGTGATCACCGCATTTACGACAACCGTCTCTTTGTCGCTCTCGACGGGTTTTGAGTGCACAAGAATACAGTCGAACAGCATTTGAAAGAACGTCTTGGAGAACCATTCAAAATCCATGCAGTATGCTCCTGTCTGATGCGCCGTCCACGTATTTCGAGGAAGAAGCAACCAAGAACCCACAGGCCCAACGGGCATACTCCTCTGATCGCCATCCGGATTGTCGACAAGTGTGTATTGGTCTTGTGCGTCAGCAAAGAGGGGATTCCCATTCGATGTGGAGTCTTTGATGGCAACAAACACGATCCGAAAACCGTCCAAACGATTGTCCGGAAGATACAAGAATTCTTTGGGAAATCCGATCGGGTGTGGATCATGGATTGCGGGATGGTGGGTCCGGCCAATATCAAGCTCCTCAGCCATGCGGGACACCACTATATTCTTGGAACGCGGAAGAATCAGTTGAAGAAGTACAAACACTCCCCCTTGTGCTTGACTGACAACCGGTTCATCATCGCCTGGAAGTCAAATTGTGTCCTTCTGGCGATGAAAGCAACGAAGTCCTCATTCTCTGCCCCAGCAAGGCGCCTCAGGAAAGAAAAACGAGCTATCGACACTCGTTTCGTCAAGCATGTCGAACAATGGCTCGAGCGACTCCAGAAGATCTGTGGCTCAGCTCGTGTGAAAAGCATCAATGGTGCGGTACAGCGTATTGGTCGCTTGCTAGAGGGAAATCAGCGAGCAGCTTCACTATTTGACATTCGTGCCAAAGAACGGAACGAAATCATCCATGTCAATTGGACGCTACGCAGCAATGACAACCATTGGGAAAGAATTAGCGAAGACCGTTATCTGCTGCGCACCGATGTCAAAGACTGGACGCCCGAAGACCTATGGAAGGTCTACATTCGAATCGGTGATGCCGAGGCTGCCTTCCGAGTTCAGAAGGACGACTTGAAGTTTCGTCCCGTTTGACATCAAAAAGAACATCATGCGAAAGCGCACATCTCCGTCTATCTCGTAGCCTGTGTGTTGTGGAAATGTTATGCCCAACCCTGTAAGCAATCCGCAAGTCGCCTCATAATAAAATCCAACCATAATAATACTAGCATGCAATAGTTCGACTTGACTCAGGTTGCAGCCTAGGATCTGTGGAGTGGGAAATTCGTCTATGCTTTGCGACTATGGTTATTTTCCGAATCGTTCACGTGAACTGACCTTAGAGCTAGGAGATTGTTGGAACCACACCTGATCCAGGACATTCCCCGACATTTCATCCGTTTCTTCGCCATCAAATCTGAGATCTTCTCTACCACATGACTGCTGTGAATAGTCCCAGGTGTATGCTGCATGCCCGAAACATTGTGCTCAGCATAGTGCACGAACTCCTGCATGTCGTGTTCATGTCTCGTGTCAGAACTGCTCAATGTTCTTAGATAGTTTCTGGTGCAAAATTGTCCGAGCGATAGCTACCTCTCACAAAATAGTGTCCGAGGCCTTGCTCGAACCATGAAGAGAGTCAAAGAATCAAATCTGACAGCCGGTTCAGTCGCGCGTGATTTTGCCCACAGCGCAAGACGCCACATTCTTCGTATCGTGAGGTTCACCAACGGCTCCAGTGGTAAAGCCAGAAGCGCTGTCAAGCCAGCCTACTAAGCCTTGTGTGAAACGACATGCCGAGCGATAAGTGGGGCACACGAGGTCAAGAACAAGCCGTGCGAGCACACTTCACGCAAAGCACAGGATCTATTCGATCGGCTGGACTCGATGGTGCCGTTGATCGAACAGGTTCTTGCACAAACTCGTCAGCAGGTTGTAGACACTCGGCTGTCGTGGCTGAAGAGAAGTCGGTCAGCATGTATGAGCCTCGAACATCCATTCGCAAGCGTGGAAAACGAATCATGCCGACTGATTTTGGACGCTTGGTGAAACTGTAGGAGACTGACGGCGATACTTTCAACGAAGGGACGAATATGGCGAGAAACGGATGGAAGTAAAGATTGGGGTAATGTTTCGTGGGACAGAGGGGATGTCTGGGAAGCGGCGGAAGACGGTGAAACGGAAAGTGTTTGCTCAGGTAGCGGAAGGAGCAGATTTTGGGGAGCGTTTATATGCCGTGTTTCGAGAGCATGGATTATCGAGCGAGGAACCGGTCCACATGGTAGCGGATGGTGCAGGATGGATACGTAACGTTAGGTCGGCGGTGTTTCCCTGTGGGCGGTATACGCTGGATTTGTATCACTTGAAGGAACGAGCAAGTAGAGTATTGATGGAGCATCAAGAGAGACCATTCTTTGAGCAGGTCAACCAGGACAAGCTCAAGGAGGGCTTAGCCTATCTACGAACGTTGCGCGGTTCTGACCCGAGCCATGAACGGGATCTTCAAGAGTTCGTACACTATGTGGAGGAGAATCTTTCGGGGATGCACTATACAGCTGACGCTGTTAGGGGTAGTGGGATTATTGAGAAGATGACAGATATTGTGGTAAAGAAACGCATGAAACGACAGGGCATGACCTGGAGCCAGCGAGGTGCCAACAATCTCCTAGCACTACGGTCAGTTCACCTGAACAATCTGGAACATAGACGTAATCGTACAGTAAAGACGAATCCCCCCCACAGAACTTAGGATGCAACCGGTGCCAAGAATTCCCTTGATTTTCTCGCGAAATTTCACTAATCTTATACAACGTTTGAATACATCAAATCCCGTTTTTGTCATAAGAATAACAATTTAGAGGTAAAGAGATGATGACTCACAGCAGAAACTTCAGTGTCTTGTTCATTGTGTTAATCCTGATTGTGCTCTCGATCTTCGGATGCAGTCCGAAGCAAAATGAAGTGCTGGTAGCAACCATTGGCGATGAGAAAATGTCGCTGAAGGATTATGAAGAGCTGTACGTCAAAAACAATGGCGGCAAAGAAGCTATCAAGAATGCCACGATGGAGAACAAGAAGAAATTCCTGGAGCTGATTATCAACTACCGGTTGAAGGTGCAGGAGGCGCTCCGCCGCGGATATGCCGATGATCCTGATGTCAAGAAAGAATTGGCGGAATACAGAAAAAGCCTTGCGATCCCGTTTCTGTTGGAACGAGAGGTCACCGAGCCCAACATCAAACTGTTGTATGAACGACGAAAATCTGATGTCAGGATAAGTCACATTCAGATTCAACCAAGCTCTCCTAACCCAGAGGATACCCTCAAGGCGTGGAATACTGCAACAGATCTTATCAGGAGATTGAAGGCTGGTGAACGGTTCGACTCACTGGCAAAACAGTATTCGATGGCTCCCACAGCGAAGACGGACGGAGGCGATGTGCGTTACTTCACTGCCGGTATGACGCCCCCAGCGTTTGAGGACGCCTGCTACAGCCTGAATGTGGGGGAGGTGTATCCGTATCCTGTTAAGACACAGTATGGCTATCACGTGATCAAACTGACGGACAAGAAGCCGCGTCTCAGCGTCAGGACAAGTCATATTCTCATACAGTGCATTGCGGATTCAGCGGCGGATACATTGAGGGCATGGAATCAGATTCAGGATATTCTAAAGGCGGTACGAAGCACTGGCAACTTTGATTCATTGGCGCGGCAGTTCTCACAAGATACTCGCAGTGCTCCGAATGGAGGCGATCTTGGATACATCCAGCGGAATCCCCGGATAGTGCCAGAATTTGAAGACGCTGTCTTTGCACTAAAGGTCGGTGAGGTCTCCAATCCCGTTAGAACCCGCTTTGGCTATCATCTCATCAAAGTGACAGACATCAGGCAGCCGCCATCGTTTGATGAAGCTAAAGAGGAGCTGAAGCAGAACTATCAGCAAGTCAGGTACATGGACGACTATCAGGCGTACGTTGCCAAGGTACGAAAGGAAACGAATTATCACTTGAGTGACACTGCCTTTCAACTCCTTCTCAGCAGGTTCGATTCTACCAAGACCACCAACGATTCAGCTTGGGATGCACGCGTAACAAACGAAGATGGCGCCAAGGTTCTTTTCTCCTTCGATGGTCAGAATGTCATTCTTGATTCCGTTACCAGCAAGCTGAGATCCAGCGTGGAATTCCGTGGCCATGCGTTAAACTTTGCTGGCGTTACTTCAGCTATCCAGCGCATTAGCGAGATGCAACTCGTCGAATATGCTGCAGGTAACGTACAACAAAAGTATCCAGAGTTCAGCAAGATCATGAAAGAATATGAGGAGGGAATTCTACTTTACAAAATTGAACAGGCGGAGGTATGGAATAAGGTAGCGGTCACCGACTCTGCCCTTCATGTCTATTTCGACAAGACCAGAGATACCTTTAGATTTCCTGACCGGGTGGATATCAGTGAGATCTATGTAACAGGCGATAGCGCCGCGAAAGCGATCTACCAGCGGTTGAAGTCAGGTGAAGTATTCGATACGCTTGCGGCACGCTATTCTGTGCGTATTGACGAAAAGGTGAAAAAGGGACACTGGGGATTACTCGCGGAGACGGAAAACGAATTAGCAGTAAGAGGATTCAAAATGGAGGTGGGCGCGATCTCTGAACCATTTCCGTACCAAGGGGGATACTCGATTATCAAAGTCAATGCGAAGGAGAAAGCACGCCTAAAAACGTTTGAAGAAGCTGGAGCCGAATTGTCCAATAGATTTCAGGAGTCTGAATCCAAACGGATAGAACACGAATGGACTGAATCGCTCAAGAAGAGCTATCCCGTCGAAGTACATGAAACCGTGTTGGAAAAAGCGTTCGCGCCAGAGAAACAGGAAACAAAACAATGAGAAAATGCCTGAGATATGTTGCGTTCTCCCTGTTGTGGATTGCAGCGAATTGCCAGACGAAGCAAGGCTCTGCGAGTGAATACATTGCCAGGGTGGATGATAAATATCTCACACCCCAAAAACTTAGCGAAGTGATGGATACCAGCGCGGTGCACTCTGACTACCAGATTCGGGAGTACGTATCACGGTGGGTCAATTCAGAGCTTCTCTATAGGGAAGCTCAGAGGCGAGGGTATGATCGAGATGAGAAGTTGAATCGAATGCTTGAAGACATTAGGCGGGAACTGGCTGTGAATCTTCTGTTGGAGAATGACCTCTATGCGGCGAAGAACATACGGGTCACGCAGAATGAACTGAAAAAATATTACGATGCGCACAAGAAAGATTTTCAGCTGCGTGAAGATGTCATCAATGTGAATTATCTTCTGGCGAAGGATAAAGACAAGGCGAGTGAATTTCGGCGGCGTATTATCGAGGGTGTGTCCTGGACACAAGCGCTGCTCAGGCTCTCCGATGACAGTACTTATGCAAGAAGTTTTTTTCATAGCGATACAGCAAGATATTTCAAGCAGAGCGATCTCTATTCTCCCGAACTATGGAAAACGGCAATTTCGCTGACGCCAGGAGGAACCTCAGGGCTTGTCACCTCAACAGCGGGCTACTACGTGATCACTGTAAACGCCGTCCAGCATGCTGGAGAAATTGCTGACTTCGGCTACGCTGCAGATGAAGTGAAGGAACGAGTGATCATTGAGAAGAAGCTAACGATGCTCGATGAGTTAGTGAAGGAACTGAGAAGAAAACACAACGTTGAAGTGAATTTGAGTTACTATGGAATGAGGGATAGTTCTAAAGCCCAATCCTCTGAGTAGATACGTTGCCGCCACCGAATCAACTGCATGCGTACTACGAAAGGCACAGACATACACTTTGGAGATGATGAAATGGAAAAAAACATTTTCAGGCTGCTCTCACATCTAGATTTCAAGGATGCGGCATCCCGCCTCGCGGGATGGTCTGCCGTGATGGTCACAATTCTGTTCTTTGTGCTGCCCGCTTTTGGACAGAAGGAAGTGGTTGATAGAATTGTCGCCGTTGTCGGCGATGAAGTCATCTTGGAGTCCGACTTGAGTGTTCGTCTCCAAGCTGCTGTACTGCAGAATCAAGTTGACCAGAATGACCCGAATCTTAAGCGGAACGTCTTGGAAGCGATGATCAACGAAAAACTCATCTTAGCCCAGGCAGTGCTTGATAGTATTATCATTTCCGATGATGAAGTCAATCAATTGTTGGATTCACGCATCAAGCAGTTGATTCAGCAATATGGTTCGGAGCAGCGCCTGGAACAAGCAGCGGGGATGTCCCTCGCTAAGCTTAAGCGGGATGTGAAGGAAGAGTGGCGCAAGCAGTTGATGGCCAGTCGTTTGCAGGAGAAGAAGTTTGCCGATGTCTATGTCTCTCGGCGCGATGCGGAGGAATTTTTCAGCGTGTACCGTGACAGTCTGCCGGTTGTTCCAGAAGAATTTGAACTCAGCCACATCTTTATCGTCCCCAAGGCAAGCGCTGAGGCAAAACAGATTGCCCACAACAAAGCAAAAGCATTGTACGATAGCTTGAAAGCGGGTGCAGATTTCGCAGAGCTTGCCAAACGTTACTCTGAAGATATTGCCACAGGGAAAAACGGTGGTGATCTAGGTCTCGTACGCCGCGGAGAGTTCATCAAGGAGTTTGCAGAAGTAGCCTTTTCATTGCCAGAACGGCAGATTTCGAGCCCGGTCGAGACAGCCTTCGGCTACCATCTAATGCAGGTCCTGGAGCGAAGAGGGGAGGCAATCCACGTCCGTCACATCTTGATCAAGGTTGGCAAGACGCAAGCTGACGATGATTCCACGATTGCATTTCTCAAACGACTGAAGCAGCAAACGCTTGCGGAAACCCTCGTGAGCACCAACGCAGTGACCGACAAGTTCGCTGAATTCGCCAAGAAGTATTCCCAAGACGATGAAACGAAAGCAATGGGGGGTGATCTTGGGTCGCTCGATGCCTCCAATCTGGCCCCCGATTTTCTTGCGAGTGTGAAAGAACTGACACGCGGAGAGATCAGCGATCCAGTGAAAGTGACCAGCGCAACCAGTTATGGATACCATATTGTCTATCTCCGTAACCGAATCCCGACACACAAAATGAGCCTCCAGGACGACTGGAAACGGATTGAGCAGTATGCGCTGTTGTATAAACGCAACAAGGAGTACGCAAAGTGGATTGGTGAGATTAAGAAGAACGTGCACTGGGAAATGAGGCTGTAGGTGAATGAGAAGCAGAGCGACGAGGCTCGTTACCCCATATTGTGAATTTATCGTCAAGGGATTCACTGACGGGAAAACTCTTGGTTGCTTCTTCACCATTCTATCACGTATGATCAAAGCACATGAAATGAGGAAAATCAATTTTGAGGAGTATGAGCTTGCCAATGGTCTCTATGTTATTCTTCATGAGGATCATTCGACCCCTATTGTTGCAGTGGATATTTGGTATCATGTCGGCTCGAAAAACGAGGAGTCGCACCGAACCGGCTTTGCACACTTGTTCGAGCACATGATGTTTCAAGGTTCAGCCCACGTGGGGAAAGCAGAGCATTTCGTCTATATTCAGAAGGCAGGAGGTAAGCTCAATGCTTCAACGACACAGGACAGGACAAACTACTACAACCTTGTCCCTTCCCACCAGTTGGAACTGGTGCTTTGGCTTGAATCAGATCGGATGATGAGCCTGAACGTGAACCAGGAGAACTTCGACAATCAGCGAGAGGTGGTTAAAGAGGAAAGGCGATGGCGATACGAGAATCGCCCGTATGGCACACACTGGGAGGAAATATTCGCCCGTGCCTTTAAGGTTCATCCCTACCACCACCTCCCTATCGGCAGCATGGATGATTTGAACGCCGCTTCGCTCCAAGACGTCCAGGCGTTCTTCAACAAGTATTACGTACCAAACAACGCCGTGTTGGCTATTGCCGGTGATATTGATAGAGCACGGACGAACCGGCTTGTCAAAAAATATTTTGGTGATATCCCAGCAGGTGGAGCTCCCGTCGAGCAGCCAATGGTCGTTGAAGAGTCAGAGACACAGCAACTTCGCGATGTTATTTATGACAGTGTTCCGCTTCCCGCTGTCTATATGGCGTTCCATATTCCTCAGGAAGGTGCACCAGAATACTTCCCACTGAGCTTGCTGAGTGAGATCTTGAATGCCGGAAAAAGCTCGAGGCTCTATCAGAGATTAGTGTACGAGAGGCGCGTTGCTCAATCTGCTAATGCGCTGCTGTATGCCTTAGAACATCCAGGGTTACTCTGCATTAGTTCGTTCGTTGCACAGGGGCATATGCCTGAGGAAGTCGAGAATTCCATTCTTGAGGAGCTGGAGAAAATGAAAACCGAGATTGTCTCCGAGCAAGAACTTACGAAGGTCAAGAACCAAATGGAGGCATCCATTGTCAATGATTGCCAATATGTGTTGGGAAAGGCTGATGAACTCGCACGTTGCCGCACCTTCTTCAAGAACACTGATGAAATCAATTGTGAACTTGAACGTTACGCTTCAGTTACCCGCGAAGACATTCTAAGTGTGGCGAGGAAGCATCTGACTCCGGAGAACTCGACGGTCCTCTACTATCTGCCTAAAGCCACGGTTTTGAATTAGGAGAACCATGATGCGAAACCTCCTTCTCTTCCCGTTCATTCTTTTGTTCGGCATAACCCTTATGAGAGCAGAGAGCGGAAAAATCTCTTTCACGGAGTTCACACTGAAGAATGGACTCCATGTCATTGTCCACGAAGACCATTCCACACCCGTTGTTGCAGTGGATATTTGTTACCACGTTGGTTCTAAGAACGAACAGATACAGAAAACAGGGTTTGCTCATCTGTTCGAGCATTTGATGTTCGACGGCTTAACGAATGTGAGACGCGGTGAGTTTGATGAACTTACCACGAAGGCGGGGGGATACAACAACGCCTATACCACCGAAGATGTTACGAACTATTTTGAGGTCTTCCCCTCACACCAACTTGAACTGGCGCTCTGGCTTGAGTCTGACAGGATGCTGCAATTCGCGATTCAGGAAATCAGCCTCGCAACGCAGCGCGATGTTGTGAAAGAAGAGCGGCGATATCGCTACGAGAACACTCCTTATGGCTCGGTCTGGGTGAAGATTCCCGAAAACGCTTTTAAGGTTCATCCTTATCGTTGGCCAGTGATTGGCTACGAAGAAAGCTTGGATAGAGCCACTCTGCAAGACGTGAAGGAGTTTTATGAGACATACTATGTTCCGAACAATGCAGTACTGGTGATCGCTGGTGATGTCGAGGCGAACGGTGTAAAGATGCTCGTTGAAAAGTATTTCGGGGGGATCCCACAAGGGAAGCGTCCAACTCCAACCGTTACTGCTGTAGAGCCGCAGCAGTCGAGGGAATATCGTGAGACTGTCCCTGACAATATCGAGCTGCCAGCGGTGTTTCAAGCGTACCATATTCCTGAAGAGGGCTTGAGCGATTACTACGTGCTGCAATTGCTTGCCGATATCTTGGCAACAGGAGAGAGTTCCCGCCTCTATAAGCGAATGATTTACGATGAACAGATTGCCAGCGACGTAAGTGTGGATATTGAGGGACGAGAGCATCCTGGCCTCTTGGTCATCTACTCCATTGCGAACACAGGACAGAAGCCTGATACACTGGAGAGTGTAATCTGGCAGGAGCTGGACAAAATAAAAAAGGCTGGAGTGACAGAACGGGAACTGCAAAAGGTGAAGAACAAGACCGAAGCAACCTATGTTAGCCGTCTTCAGACCAACAGCGGAAAAGCGGATATACTAGCACATTACTATACATTCTTTGGCAATGCGGAGCTTATCAACGCTGAGATCGAGAAATTTCTCAAGGTAACACCGGAAGACGTGCAGAGAGTGGCCAGAAAGTATCTGGCAATGGAAAATCGTGTCGTCTTCTACTACATGCCGAAGAAAGGAATGTCTGAAGGTAAATAATCTTTGTGAGCAATAGAGTTGTTGGAAATAACATTAGACACATCGCAGATATTTTTACTCACCTCCTTACAGGTTGTCCAAAAAGAAAACGAATGCGCCACCGTTGTCATGCTGAACTTGTTTCAGCATCTGTTTTGTGCCGCTTTCAGACCCCGAAACAAGTTCGGGGTGACAATTGTGGTCTTTTTGGATGGCCTCAAAGGGGGTGAGTCGATTGTTTCGCAGCAACTCTAATGCTCAATCTAAGGAGAAAAGATAATGCTGAAGAGGCTCTTTCCCATCGTTCTTGTTATCGTCGTTCTTGCTGTCATCAACAGCAACAGAGCCACTGGACAGGAGAAACATATGGGTAAAACAAAGCAAACCGCCAAACTTGACCGCAGCAAGCCGCCGAAGCCGGGCAGGATTAAAACAGTCTCGTTCCCTCGGTACTTCGAGAAGGAGTTGGAAAACGGATTCAAATTCTTTGTGGTTGAAAACCACGAACAGCCGATCATCTCGATGAACCTTGTGGTAAGAACGGGTTCAACTTACGACGCTGCGTTGCCTGGGTTGGCAAGTGTTACCGCGGAGCTTCTGACGAAAGGAACGAAGACTCGCACGGCAACACAGATTGCTGAGGAGATTGATTTCGTGGGCGGATCACTTTCAAGTTCAGCCGATTGGGATGCCAGTAGAGTGGGCGTAACGGTGCTGAAGAAGCATCTTGATGTTGGATTGAGCATCCTGTCCGATGTTGTCTTGAATCCAACATTTCCGGATTCGGAGATCGCGCGTGTGAGAGACCAACGGTTAGCCTCACTCAAGCAGAGCAAAGCGGAGCCAAGTTATCTGGCAGATACCAGAATGGCAGCCGTCGTTTTCGGCAACCACCCTTATGGCAATCCAGCGGGGGGCACGGAGAAATCCGTCCCAGCGATGAACCGCAGCGATTTTCTGAAATTCCACACCACTGCTTATCTTCCGAACAACGCGTTTATCGTTATGGCGGGGGACATCACGCCGGCGGAAGTCGTTGCCAAGATCGAATCTGCTTTCGGTTCATGGCAGAGGGCGACAGCCCCGGTTCAGGAATTCCCAGTAGTGAAAGGACTGAATGGTGCAAAAGTGGCAATTGTTGATAAAGCCGGTGCGGTGCAATCATCAATCCGAGTGGCTCATCTTGGCATAGCGAAGAACGATAAGGACTTCATCAAGCTCAATGTGCTGAACACACTGTTCGGGGGCTACTTTAATTCGCGAATCAACTTGAACCTTCGTGAGAAACATGGCTACACGTATGGTGCCACGAGCATGTTTGATGCGAGAAAACTGCCTGGTCCTTTTGTCGTGAGTGCCGACGTGCGAAATGAGGTGACCGACTCGGCTATTGTGGAAATACTGAAGGAATTGAAACGGCTCCAAGATGAGCCAATTTCAAGTGACGAACTCAAGATGGTGAAGAATTACCTTATCGGAATGTTCCCTCTTCAGATCGAGACGCCAGCACAAGTGGCAGCAGGTGTGATCAACATTGAACTCTATGGTCTACCGAAGAACTACTACAACACATATAGAACCAAGGTCGGTGCAATCACTTCGAGAGATCTTCAGGCGGTGGCGAAACGCTCTGTTCATCCGGAAAACGTTGCGATTGTGATTTCTGGTAATAGTGAAGCCATCAAAGCGGCGGTGGAAAAGTCTGGTCCGGTCGAGATGTTCAATGCTGACGGGGAAAGACTGCCGGGCAAATAATTCTGCCTTGCATCTCTGTTCAAAATTGATTATTTTGTTGCTGCCCCGAATTTCGGGGCTTTGTTTACTTGCAACCGAAACGATCCATTAGAAGGGTTCACACTGCAACATGAGTCTATCTATGACATCGAAATTGAACGAAGCCGGCGACGTCGAAGCTGTCCAAGAATTGAAGCGAGCCTACAACGATATCCGCAAAGAGATTGCCAAAGTCATCATTGGACAGGATAAGATCATTGAGCAACTTCTGATCTCCCTTCTTGCCCGGGGACATTGTCTTCTCATCGGCGTTCCCGGTTTGGCGAAGACACTTCTCATCAGAACATTAGCACAGGTCCTGGATTTGAAATTCAGCCGCATTCAGTTCACACCCGATTTAATGCCAAGTGACATCACTGGCACGGAAATCATCGAAGAGGATATGACGACGGGTACGAAGATATTCAAGTTCGTAAAAGGTCCCGTGTTTGCGAATATCGTTTTGGCTGATGAGATCAACCGAACTCCGCCCAAAACACAGGCGGCGCTTCTTGAATCAATGCAAGAACATCGTGTGACCGCGGCAGGGCAGCCGTATGTTCTGGACGAACCATTCTTCGTTTTGGCGACACAGAATCCTATTGAGCAAGAAGGAACGTATCCGCTTCCTGAGGCGCAACTTGATAGGTTCATGTTCAACCTTTGGCTCGACTATCCTTCGTTTCAGGAGGAGATTGATATTGTCAAATCCACCACCAGTCTCTACGAACCTGATCCAAAGCATGTGCTAGGTAAGACGGAGATTATCTATTTCCAAGATCTCGTCCGCCGCGTCCCCGTTGCAGACAACGTGATTCAACACGCTGTGACGATGGTGGCGAAAACTCGGCCCAAAGTGGATTCCTCCCCCAAGTTCATCCAAGATTGGATCAGTTGGGGTGCAGGACCTCGAGCCTCCCAGTATTTGATTCTGGGCGCAAAGACCAGAGCCATCCTGGACGGTAGATACACTCCTGATATCGAGGATGTGCGTCAAATGGCAGTTCCTGTGATGAGACACCGTCTGGTCACCAACTTCAATGCTGAGGCTGATGGTGTGGGCACACTTCAGATCATAGATAAACTCCTAGAAGCTTAGTCGAAAAGCCCCTCATCCCCACCTAATCCCGCTTCTCCAGCGGGACAAGGAGGGGTCGAGGGGATCAAGCAGACTTTTCGTCCACGTCTCTATAGACGCTGTAACGTTTACTGCCCAAGTGCAATTGGAACTCTTCTTGATGTCGTTCTTTTGAGTAAGTCAATCCGAACCAACAAGTTTTCCCAAATCACGTGACACGCCGGTCACACCCCATTCACCAATCATTAAGGGTACGTTCATGAGAAGATCCTTCCACTTTTCAGTGTTGCTGCTGTTCGTATTTGCGCTGAGCACGCAGGCACAACAGCAATCCTACAAACTTGATGACGTTCTCAAACCGGATCCGAAGATCACGATCGGAAAACTCGACAACGGTCTCACCTATTATATTCGGGAGAACAAGAAGCCGGAGAAGCGTGCCGAACTTCGATTAGCCGTAAAGGCGGGTTCGGTTCTTGAAGACGACGACCAGCAGGGACTGGCGCACTTCGTTGAGCACATGGCGTTCAACGGCACAAAGAATTTCCCGAAGCAAGACTTAGTGAACTTTCTGGAGAAATCCGGAGTTAGGTTCGGTCCGGAGCTAAATGCTTACACCAGCTTCGACGAGACTGTGTATATGCTGCAGGTGCCGACGGATTCTCCAGCGGTCATGCAGAAGGGATTTCAGATTCTCGAAGAGTGGTCCCACGATGTGATGTTTGACGATGTGGAGATTGATAAAGAGCGTGGGGTACTGGTGGAGGAATGGCGTTTGGGCAGAGGAGCTGCCTGGCGGGTCATGATGAAACACATTCCTCTCCAGCTCTACAAATCTCGCTACGCTGACCGGATTGTCATCGGGAAGAAAGAGATACTTGAGTCCTGTCCACACGACGCGGTGCGCCGCTTCTACCGAGATTGGTACCGACCAGATTTGATGGCGGTGCTTGCCGTCGGCGATTTCGACAAAAAGGAGATCGAGGTGCTCATCAAGAAACATTTTTCAGACCTCAAGAATCCAGAAGCAGAACGGGAACGGATTAAGTATCCGGTACCAGACCACACTGAGACCTTCGTGTCAATTGCGACTGATCCCGAGCTACCGAACACCTCCGTCGGGATGATCTTCAAGCGGGATGGAGAGGAGGAACGAACTGTAGGAGATTATCGCGGGCAATACATTCTGAGACAACTTTGTGATGGAATGTTGAACGCCCGGTTGCAGGAGCTTTTGCAGAAACTCAATCCGCCCTTCGTCTATCCTTACAGTGGTGATGGACGCTTCACCGGCGAAAAGCGAGTGTACAGCTTAGGGGCAAGTGTGAAGGAGAATTCCATACTGGAGGGACTTGAGGCAATTATCACAGAAGCATACCGAGCGAAACAACATGGCTTCACTGCCACGGAACTGGAGCGGCAGAAAACGGAAATCCTTCGCTCGATGGAGCGTATGTATAAAGAGCGTGAGAAAACGGAGTCAAGCTTACACATCAGTGAATACATCCGTAACTTTTTGGTGAATGAGACAATTCCGGGCATCGAAGTCGAGTACGAGCTGTTTAAGCAGTTTCTCCCCGGTATCACACTCGAGGAAGTGAATAAGCTTGCTGAAGTCCGTCTCACGCCCGGCAATCGTGTCATAACGATCTCCGCTCCGAAAAAAGAAAGCGTGAAGGTACCTACGGAGTCTGAAGTGCTTGCGGTGCTGAACTCGGTAAGCACCAAGAAACTTGATCCGTACGTTGACAGAGTTAGCGCTCAACCGCTGATTTCCAAATTGCCGACTGCGGGCAAAGTCGTGGAAGAGAAGACCATCGCTTCGTTGGGATTGACGGAATGGAAACTGTCAAACGGAGCCAAGGTCGTTCTGAAACCAACGGACTTCAAGAACGATGAGATACTCTTCTCTGCCTATAGCAATGGAGGCTCGTCCCTCGTTGCGGACAAGGGTTATCTGTCCGCCAACTACGCAACGACGATCGTTGCTCAGTCGGGTGTAGGTGAATTCGATGCCATAGCCCTGCAGAAGAAACTTGCAGGGAAAGTCGCCTTCGCAAGCCCAATGATCAGCATGCTCTCGGAGGGATTCAACGGTAACGCTTCACCGCAAGACATAGAGACATTGTTCCAGCTTGTGTACTTGTATGGGACATCTCCGAGGAAAGACACAACCGCCTTTGCTGCATTGATGACACGGATGCGAGCCTCGCTGCAGAACCGGAGCGTAAGCCCAGAGAATGCTTTCTCCGACACTGTGCAAGTAACCCTCGGCAACTACCATTACCGCTTGCGCCCGATGACTACGCAGCTGTTAGACGAGGTCAATCTGGATAAAGCGGTAATGGTTTACAAAGAGCGGTTCGCGGACTTCAGCGACTTCGTCTTCTTCTTTGTGGGCAGCTTCCAGTTAGAGAAGATCAAGCCCCTGGTGGAGCAGTACTTGGCAACCTTGCCCTCTCTAAGTCGAAATGAGAAGTGGAAAGATGTCGGCATCGTGCCACCCAAAGGCGTTATCAGCAAGCAGGTGAACAGAGGAGTTGAACCCAAGAGCACGGTGGCGATCACGTTCACCGGTCCATTTGAATGGTCACAACAGAACCGGTACAACTTCCAATCCATGCTCGAGGTCCTCAACATCAAATTGCGGGAAGTGCTGCGGGAGGATAAAGGTGGGACTTACGGCGTTAGGGCTTCCGGCTTACCCTCGCTGTTCCCAAGGCAGGAATACAGCGTTATGATTTCATGGGGCTGCAATCCTGACCGCGTGGAGGAACTCGTCGCCACCGCGCTGCAACAAATTGATAGTCTGAAGCTGAAGAAACCAGACCCCATCTACATTGAGAAGGTGAGAGAGATACAACGGCGAGGTTATGAAGTCAACTTGAAGCAAAACAACTTTTGGATGTCTAACTTCCGAACCTACTATGCCAACAATGAAGACCCCGAGTTAATGCTGAACTACCCGAAACTCGTGGAGAATCTCACGGCTGAGGCAATACAGGAAGCAGTGAAGAAGTACTTCAACATGAACAACTACGTCAAAATTGCACTTTATCCAGAAAAGAAATAAGCTAACAGAGAATCTCTATTTATTCCGAGAGCAGCGGAATTCATTTAAGAGAAGTAGAAATGCCGGATTGCTGTTTGCTTCTGCTATTCTATCCTTTGTCCTTGTTCTGCAACTGGACGGCGATGTTCTAGCGCAGGACGGAGGAAGCAGGAAGTACTGGATATATTTCAAGGACAAAGGTGCTGAGTGGTCATCGGCGAAATCATTTCAGAAGGGAAGCAGCGCCTATCAGGCTGCCAAGAGCAATCTCAGCGACAAGGCTCTTGTACGACGAGCAAAAATCTTGGCTCCAGATAAGTTGATTGACTTTGCTGATCTACCAGTCCCTCAAGAATACATAAGACAGATTGAACAGTATGGCATCAAACCTGTTGTCATATCACGATGGCTTAATGCAATCAGTGCATTCTTGAGCGATGAACAGGTAAAGCAAGCACCCGGATTAATTCGGGCGCTTCCGTTTGTGGAGAAAGTGGTACCGGTTGTAATTTATCGCAGAAGAGATGTAAGCGAAAGCAGTCCAGTATCTGCTATCTCTAAGACAGAGAGCACCCACGGTTTGGATTATGGTCCATCACTGACGCAGCTAAACCTGATGCAGGTGCCACGGTTGCATGATATAGGAGTCACTGGAAAAGGGATCCTCATTGGAATGTTGGATGACGGCTTTCGATGGAAATGGCATGAAGCTCTAGCGAATATCAAGGTAATCGCAGAGCACGATTTCATCAATAATCGTGACAGCACCTCAAACGGCCCCAACGACGTGGAGGGTCAGGATACGCACGGCACAGAAACATTGTCGGCCATTGGCGGTTATATGCCTCGAAAGCTCATCGGTGCAGCTTATAGTGCAAGTTTCATTCTGGGCAAAACCGAGTATTTCCCAATCAGTGACTTAAAAGTCGAAGAAGACTACTGGGTTGCGGGAATTGAATGGATGGAAAGCAGGGGTGTTGATGTTGTGTCTTCTTCTGTTGGATATAATACATTCGTTGACGCTCCCAGTTATACTCACGCGGATGGGGATTTTGATGGTAGAACGGCTACTACGACACAAGCAGCCGTTATGGCGGCACGTAAGGGTGTTGTCGTTGTCAATGCAATGGGGAACGAAGGTAACGGGAATGGTATTATCGGCACAATGCTCGTGCCCGCCGATGCTGATAGTATCATCTCAGTAGGCGCGGTGGGAGCTGACACCTCATTGGCATCGTTCAGTTCCACTGGTCCTACAGACGATGGCAGAATTAAGCCTGATGTTGTTGCCATGGGACGGTATGTTTATGCCGCCCTGCCCCCTGGACCTGGAACATATACCTATGAAAGTGGTACTTCCTTGTCAACACCCCTCACCGCGGGCGTCGCGGCTCTTGTTCTTTCAGTGCGACCTGAATTGACTCCGATTCAGGTGCGGGATGCCATATGCAATACCGCTATCCATTACAAAGATAAGTCGTTGCCTACGCGCACTGCGACTTATCCGAACAATTCTTATGGCTGGGGATTAGTGAATGCGTATGACGCCGCGGTTTATTACGGCTTGGTGATGAGCAACGAGCCGCAGCTCTCGTTTTCTAACTCGGTGAGCAGCGTTTCAACGTACATCGTCTCCAGTAGTGCGATCAGCTCCTCCTCGGTGAAGTTGAGATACTCGACAGGCGGCACAGCGTATTCAACCGTGAATATGTCGTTGGCGACTGTCTTAGACGCCGCCACATCTTCCGGCAAATATGTGGCAGTGATACCCTCCCAAGTAATTGGTACTCAGGTGAGATTCTATGTTGAGGCGGCTGATGGCGGTGGAAAGCGAACGAGTCCGTACAACGCACCGGATGGCGTGTTCGCGTTTACATACGGCGATACGATCATAAAGCCGCCACTTGCCTTCGTTGTACCGACGGCATACGCGCTGTTTCAGAACTACCCCAATCCATTTAATCCTTCCACCAAAATCCGTTACGATCTCCCCAACCCAAGTGTTGTCACACTAAAGGTATTTGATGTGTTGGGGCGAGAGGTCCGAACGTTAGTGGATGGAGAGCAACAAGTTGGAAGATATGAAGTCCCTTTTTCCGCCATGGGCGGATCCGTCCCTGGCGGAGACGCAGGTAATCTATCGAGCGGTGTCTATTTCTATCAGCTACGTGCGAATGATTTTCGGGAAACGAAGAAGATGGTTGTCCTGCGGTGATTCTCAGCAGGCAGCGTTCCCACGATGGTCGTTAGAGCATTACGGTGCGCTGCCTGCTTCGTCTCGGCAACTGTTGATGAATTGTCCTTAACGGAGGGCCGCTTAGCATACACCATCAAGCTAACGCTTGGACTGCGTCAACCCACTTGACGTACATCGCCATCTAACTATCTGATTTCACTTCCTCTGGCGGCTTCGGTTGCCAGCCCATCAGAACAATCACAGCACCAGCAAGGATAAGAATCACAGGCCAGAGATAATGGTACTCCGACTGCACCAGAAGGAAGACCAATCCAAGTGTGGAAAGTATCCCTGCCGGAATAAGAAGTCCTTGTTCCTGCGTGCCGAGAAAGTACATTAAGAGAAAGCCAATGGCTGGGGCGAGGATGAACCAAGGCCAAAGGTACTTCATGCTATACCAGCCGCTGAAGGTGCAGTAGAAAAACAGAATGCCAATCACCGTCAGAACTGATGCTGGCATCAGCACTCCGTAGTCTTCCCGTCTGCTGAAGTATAAGGTGAAGAAGAAAATGCCGGGTGCAAGGATGAAGATTGGCCAGAGCTGCTTCATTGAGACATGATAGAAGTTCCCAATGAGAAACAGAACACCCAGAAGGACAAGAAGAATTCCTGGAGCCCAAGACCTTGCGTTGTTCATGGTGGTACTCCTTTAGATGGTTGAACTGCATATTGAATTCGTATCTGTCTCTTTATACGATACGGCTTGCGAAAAGATTCTATGGATGATATTTCTTCTCTCCATCCTTTTCAGTCAATGGGTTCTACCCGCAGATCATAGGAATACTTGTCGAAATAGATATTCGCTGTCCCACATTCCAACTCCCCCCGCTGGAAATCTACGTTGTCTGAACGGAACGATCGCTTCGGTGGAAAGAGAGTCATCGAGTGGCCAGAGTTTGCCATCATTCGAAACGGATCAAGTCCACCGCAGTAGAAATCGAGTAACTCTTTCTTCTGCGCCTCCGTCAATGTCTGGCAATACTGCTTTGCCCAGATGCCCATATACGGGTCCACAGGTATCCATCCGTATGGTTCAATGTAGATTTCCGACCAATCGTGAATTGTCTTGCCACCTGGCATTGTGAACCACCCCGACTGCCAGCGTGCAGGGATACCATTTAATCTGCATAAAGTGATAAACAACAATGCTTCTAATCCGCAATCACCGTACATGTGCTTCAGGCAATAGTCGCTGATGTTAGGAATCGTGGAGTATTCCACGATGTAGCTATACTGAATGTTCTCAGCTATCCAATCGTAGCATCTTTTTGCCTTCAGATAGGGATTTGGCTCCGCACCGACGATGCTCTGTGAGAGTCTCTTTATCTCCTCTGTAAATACGATGTGCGGTGGTCGTTCAGCGGTATATTCTCGATATATTGCACTCTGCGTATGGTATGGAAGAACCTCCTCGGGTTTCACAACATTGTTCACTCCATACGCCGTATATGTGTAGGTGATCTGGACAACTGTCGGCTCATCTTTCTCTGCTTTCTGTTCCAAGTAGAGTGAGCGAATTGGACTCTCCGGCTCAGCAAGCCACTTGACTCCTGAAGTAGTGGAAAGCAGCCTCATATCCGTCTGATGAGGAAAACTGCGTGGATAAGGCATCCAACAGCGAATGGTTTCGCCGGCCGGGACGGCGCCCGAATCAACGCTGATAGTCATCGTCATTTTGAACTCTCGTGGATATACTAATCGGTCGGGCGACGTTGCGCCTTCCTCTTTGATGCGTTGATACGTTTGCCACACTGTTGCCTCATATTTGCTTTCATCCACTGGTTTAATGCGACGCATGTTTAACTGCGGATAACGAAAGAAAAGATTACTTCGACTGGAGTTCATGTACACAAGTTGTCCATCAATGACGCGTGAATCAAACCGACCCTCCTTATCCCACTGCTCGAACTCTGCCTCTGTGATATCTTTGATGCTTACTTTCACTTGTTCAAACAGTTTCTCTTTTGTGAGTTTATAGTCTTTCCGAATTCGTTCAAGCCTGTCAATGGCGAACAGGATATCTTCTTTCTCAGCTTTCAGCGCTTCTCTCTTTGACTGTAAATAATTGGACAATACTTGTGCGGCCTCCTTAAACTTCCCTCGCTGTTCGAGTGGTGCTGCCTGCTGGAGAATATCGGTCTGAGATAAAGCAATTGAGGAGAAGAGAAGCAGAATAAGACTATAGAAGCACTGAGTAAAGAAGAACCTTCTCATCGTACAAACCTCTTGGACAGATGTTGTGAATGAATATTTTTTATAGGTCCTGAACCCTGGCCTGCCGCCACTGTCCATCTCGCATGAGACGGATTTCAGACCTTGCGAATGTCTAAACTTACTCCAAACTCCTGCATCCTGCGCCTATTTGTTCTCAACGAAGTTTCGACAGTTCCTGTTTAATTCCCCCTGCATACTCGGAGGTATTATCTAACTGCAAATACCACTCAAAATATTTTCGTGCGTTTGCACTCTGACCCAAAAGGAGATATAGATACCCTATATCACCATCAATTAATATCGAAGGCTGCGGTTGGAAAGCCAATGCCTTTTCGTAGAAGTATAAAGCTTTTGAAGCGCATGTTTGCGACTCCCGCGCTTGACCAGCTTGTTCACCAAGGTGGTAGAATATCTTCCCAAGACCTACCAGTGTATTATATCGGAGAGTATCTATTCCATACGACTGCTGGAAATTCCCCAGAGCAACATTATAGTCTTCCTTCAACAAATAATACCACCCCAAGATTTCATAACCTTGTGGTAACTGTGGAAAGGATGCTCTCAACTGCTCACCTTGTCTTTGTATGTCTAAACGATAGAATTGTGCTCCCATGATAAGAAATCGAGCATAGACATCACAGAGAGGTCGCAGCTTTTCACTGAGAAACAGAGTATCTGTTCTTACACCATGGGCTTGCTTGCTCTCCTCGACGGCATAGGACAAACTATCAAGGGCACTAAGAAACTGCCCCCGGTATTTTGTTAAACCCCTTTCACCGACAAACATAAGTAGTTTATGATACTCTCGTGGATCGCCACGCGTACGGGCAATCAATTTCTGAATCGCTTCAAACTCTTCCGCTTCTCGCTTTTCATGTTGATAGTATTTCCTGACAGTTTCATAGCGGTATTCCATATTCCACACTTTCAAATGTGCCGCGTCTAAGTCGATGAGATTCTCGAATCGTTCCACCGCCATATCTGAATTAACATTCACCACTATCCACGGCAGGAGGCTCATCCCTATACTACCGATCGTCATGCTTGCTACATTCCATCTCCATTGACTTTTCTGTAGCACTGGCAGAACAAGATAAATCCCCAACAATGTATAAACCAACCCTACGGCAGCAAAGATATCCCAATCTATTCCCATTCCAAACGCTGTCTGTCCAGAGAGGTTCAGCATAACCATGTATGAACTTGAAAACAAAAGAAAAATGTAGCCCCGCTGGCTCCATTCAATCCTATTCCGAAGAAACAACACCGCGACAACAAGAAAGATTAACCCAATTTGTGAAACAAGAAATTGCTCATTCAACAAATCTACAACCCGATAATGTGATAGTAAGGAATACGTTTGCTCTCCATCACGCATCAAAGGGATAAAGAAAGGTCGAGCTGCCGGCAGTGGTTCGATAATGAGATAGATCACAAATAGAAAAACAGCACTTATACCAATGAATAACACAGCCCGCCGAAACACCATCTGTCGAACCTTTGTGAACCAATGCGATAACAAGAGGTACAGAAGCGATGGCAGCAGTACCAATGACAAGAAGTGAAACCCAACCGATAAAAGAAATGCAACAATTGGCACAGAGATGCTTACTCTACCCTGATAGTAAGCCAACGCAGTGTAACAGTAGAACCCAATGCTGACATACACAAACGCATAATATTCAATGTACGTAAAAAAGAAAAGCGTCCCTGCGCAACTGAGCAAGGTAACAATCACCGTGACCTTTTCGGATACCTGTCGAGTTGCACGATGTACTATGGTGAGCACAAGCAGGAAGAACATTCCTCCTAACACAGCCCCCACTATTCGATAAACCAGTTCAACATACAAAGACGCTGTCCTAATATCAGTCGTAGCAGGAGTCAATTTGCTGAGATTGAGATAGACTAAACTGGTCAACGATTCAACACGAGTAATGCTCGTGGGGGAGGTTTCATCGCCTATGAGAGCACGGGCAATATAGACTAAAGATTGCGGTCCATCACCGAGAAATGGAAACTGAATTGGGAATAACCAACAGAGAAGAGCGAATCCTAAACTGAGAAGAATGTATAGTATCGTCCGCGAGATTTTAGTAGTGAGCCAACTGTAGAACTGATACAACCGGGTTGTCAAATCTCTGGTGAATCGAGCTGCCACTGGCGTGCACGAAAGCAAAGCAACTGCAGTGAGCAGAACGGTCAGCCACATCGGTAGATAGGCGAGGAGGTTCAAGCCCCACAGACGTTCCTTTGGGAAGAAAGCAGCGATGAAGCGAAGAACAGCAAGAAGAAGAAATGCCCCAACGAAGACACGCTGAGCTTTTCTCACATCAGCACTGTCAAGTTCTTGGGGTGCTTTTACGCTGCTTATTTGAGTTCGGTGTGCTACTTTGCGCTTACTGGCCATCGTTAATATTGTTCTGCCGCTCAGATAGGTCCTTTGAGAACCATTTCCTGAACGGTCTTGACAACTCTTATTTCGACTGCAAACATTACCTTCAGCTTCATACTGTTGTTGGAAAAGCAATCGCGTGCAGCGGTGGAGTGATTATCAGTACGGGGCATGCTGCTCTGCGGGCAACTTCTGCGGTGTTGCTTCCAAAGAACGCTCGCCTCAATCCTCTGCTTCCATGTGTGCTCATCACGATCAGGTCAACATCCCTGTTCTCAGCGAACCGCACAATCGCATTGCCCGGTTCAATATCTCCGTCCAATCGGTAGATCCTGAACCATTTCCGCAAAGCGTTCTTGTGCTAGCAGGAAGATCTTGTTGTTGTATTCTTCCAGTGCCGATGGATCTGATTCGACTATGGAGTACGCCAAGGGAACAAGGCGGAACTCATTTGCATGGAGGACGGTGATGGTTGCCTTGCTCATCTTGGCTAAGAACGCCGCATACCGTAATGCACATTTGGAATATTCAGAGAAATCTGTTGGACACAGTATCTTCTTTATGTTGAACATTATGATGTTTCTCCGACCATAATGTCGCAGGCGACGATTCTGAGCCATAGGCTCATCCGCTCTTGGCGGAGAATCGTCGCCTGCAAAGTAGAACTATTCACGATCCGCTTCGACATTTCGTGTTACTTACAGACATTTTTTTCATTTCTCTGACATTTTCTTTAGCTCGCCGAGCTTGATCAACGCTTCCAGCGGCGTCAGCTTGTCTAAGTCCAATTTCTTAATCTCCTCTCGGAGTTTATCATCTGGCATTTCAAACAGGGTGATCTGTACACTCTCACTCGTTCGCCGTCTTGGGGACGGAGAGGCTCTCTCCTTCTCTCGAGGCTCATCTTTCCCTTCCCCGCTCATCTCATGTGGTGTCAGCGCCTTCCCTTCAAGATTTCTAAGAATCTCCTTTGCCCTTTCTGTAACCTCACCGGGCAAACCCGCCATCTGTGCCACCTGGATGCCGTAGCTGTGATCAGCGAAGCCCGGCGTCACTTTCCGTAGGAAGATGACTCTGTCCTCCCACTCTTTGACCTCAACCTTGTAGTTCTTGATGCGCGGGAAGATTTCCGCCAGTTCATTAAGCTCGTGGTAGTGTGTGGCGAACAGTGTCTTCGCTGCAACTTGCGGATTCCCGTGTAGATATTCCGTGAGTGCCCAAGCAATTGAGATACCGTCGAAAGTGCTCGTACCTCTTCCGACTTCATCAAGGAGGATCAGGCTTTTCGGTGTGGCGTTGTTTAGAATGTTTGCCGCCTCATGCATTTCGACCAGGAAGGTGCTCTCGCCTTGAACGATGTTGTCTGAAGCCCCAACCCGCGTGAAGATTCTATCCACGATGCCGATGTGTGCCTTGCGTGCTGGAACGAAACTGCCCATCTGAGCAAGAAGGACAATGAGAGCGACTTGACGCAGATAGACTGACTTTCCAGACATATTGGGTCCCGTAATAATCAATATCTGATTCTCTCTGTTGTCCACCACAGCGTCATTTGGGATGAATTTTTCACCCGGGAGCAAAAGCCGTTCAACAACTGGATGTCTTCCATCTTTTATCTCTATCGTATCACTTTCGTCAACTTCGGGGCGAGTATAATTATACTCCACTGCGACATCTGCAAGGCTGGCGAGACAATCGAGCATTGCAATGAACTGAGCATTGCGCTGAATGTGTTCAGCTTCCTCAGCAACAGCGGTGCGGATCTCATTGAAAAGCTCTGTCTCCACAGCGGCTATTTTCTCTTCAGCATTGAGGATTTTTTCCTCATAAGTCTTCAGTTCCGGCGTGACAAAACGCTCCGCGTTGACCAGCGTCTGCTTGCGGACATAATCTGCTGGCACTTTGTTCAGATGCGGTTTTGTTACTTCTATGTAATATCCAAAGACGGAATTGTAGTCCACTTTGAGCGAAGAGATCCCCGTGCGTTCTCGTTCCTTCTGCTGCAAGTTGGCAACCCACTTCTTGCTGGAGTGAGCGATCGCACGGATTTCATCCAACTCCTTGTTGAATCCTTTTCTGATAACACCGCCATCGGAGACCTGCGTTGGTGGGTCATCCACAATCGCGTTCTCGATTTTCTCAACGATGGGCTGGAGTGGTTCAAGCCCGTCACGAAGTTTCACCAACGCATCCGCTTTAACCTCCCTGAGTATCTCTTTGAGTTGTGGAATTCTCTTCAGCGTGAGTTTCAGAGCGATAAGGTCTCGAGGATTCGCCTTCCCTGCCCAGACTGGTCGTGAGATAGAGATTTTGGAGATAAGGCGCTCCATATCGCCGATGTCCTTGAACTCAGCGGCTAAGGCACTTCGCATGAGACTGTTGTCAACAAGTTCCTGCACAGAATCCAGGCGCTTCTGAATCATCTCAACTTTCTTCAGCGGTCTCGCAATCCACTTCTTGAAGAGGCGTCCGCCCATCGGCGTTTGAGTTCTGTCGAGAATGGAGATCAGTGTCCCTTCTCTGCTGCCTTCAGCAAGCGATGCGGTGATTTCAAGATTGCGTTTTGTTGCAGGATCGAGGATAATGTAGTCGGCAGTGTTGTAGCGTGTGAGTCTTCGGATGTGCGACAGCGCGACACGTTGTGTCTCCTGCAGATAGTTCATCACCGCGCCTGCAGCGATGATGCCTGCGGTCACATCCTCAAGCCCGAATCCCTTGAGGCTCTGTGTCTTGAAATGGCTGATGAGGAGTTCGTAACAGTAATCGTGTGAGAAGATCCAGTCATCAAGTTTGGTGAAGATGAACCGCCCCTGAACATTTGCGAGAAGCTCCGGGATTTTCTCCTTATCCCGTTTTGGGATGAGAATTTCTGAAGGAGCGATGTTCTCAATCTGTTCCTTCAGATCGTGGAGGTGTAGTTCCGTGAGGGAGAACTCGCCCGTTGAGACATCCGCAAACGCCAATCCGACCAGGCTATCTTTGATGTACAGAGAAGCAAGGTAGTTGTTCTGCTTGTTCTCCAGCAGTCGGTCCGAGAGCGCAACACCGGGTGTTACCACTTCGATTACATCGCGTCGCACGATGCCGCGGGCAAACCTCGGGTCTTCAAGTTGTTCACATACGGCGACGCGGTATCCGGCTTTCACCAGCTTTGGAAGATAGGTATCGAGCGCATGATGCGGAAAACCTGCAAGCGGCACATCAGCAGCAGCACCGTTGGCGCGGCGAGTCAGCGTAATTCCCAATACCTTTGAGGTGATGTAGGCATCTTCCTCAAAAGTCTCAAAGAAGTCTCCCATCCGGAACAGCACTATCGTATCGGGGTACTTCGCCTTGATCTGCTGGTATTGTCGCATTAAGGGGGTGGGCATCGTTCAATGAGAAGTCATAAACCAAGACTTGGAAACGGCATCTAGCAACGCACCGTTCCGTAGCAGCTTATCTAGTAATCTTAGCTTCTTATTTTTCGTGGAAAGTGCAATCCGTCTGTAAATTAATATAAAATCGGCAGAAAGTCAAACAATAAAAAACGGCGCGGCGCCAAAGGCGCCATCGCCGCTAAGATGTGTTCTCTTGACAAGAGATGTCTAAGGTGAAATCATCAACCTCAGTGCAAACTTGGTTGTGAGTCTTGCATCTTGTATGAAATTGAATACCATCTTTGGAACGTTGATGCGGTGCAATCTTCCGCGAAGGAAATTCTCTTTTGTCTCTCTCCAGAAGTGATCAAGATGTTGTCGGGTGTAGGTGACTCTATCGGAAAGCAAATTCAAACGTGCCATATACAGCTGCAGTTTCGAGGGCACCTTTGCCGTTGGGATCTTTGCCTTCACACGTTGATAAGCCTCATGAATCTCAGACACCTTGATGTCGCGCCATTTCCCAAATTCTCTTCGTAGATTCTCCACTTCGGCGGCAACGCGAACCTCAATCTCGCCGCGTTTCCGAGTCTGAAGCCACAGTTCTTCCATCTCCCAAAAGAGTTTGATCCACTCCTTCAACTGATGCCTGATCTCAGCATATCGTCTTTTGGCATGTTGCCGCCTTCCCTCGATCGCATATCCAGGACGGCGACTCAGGCGATTTTTCAGTCGGAAAAAGCCGGCGATCATTGGATGTTCCCGCTCGATGAGCGCAGCATTCTTATACCAAATGAAATTCTTGAAAATGCTCCAGTAGTTTTCAGCGTAACTGCGGAGCAGAATCGCCTTCATGTTTTCGAAACTATAAAATGATTTCCACGCCTCATGATACACCTTGGTCCATGCACCATCTCTGAGATGTGGGTGAATCGCGGTCTCGTGGAAGGAGTCGTATTTGTTGAGATCCCCGTCCAGGTAGGCTCCCTGCATGACCATGTCGTGATGGTCCTTTGAGCCTGGCAGCGGTGTGAACATAAAGAACGATGCCTGATCCACCTTCATTTCCGTTTTCAATCGGTGGACGTCCTGCATCACGGATTCCTCCGTGTCGAACGGGAGACCGATGATGTATCCAACATGTGCTGTAACATGAGCATCGTGCCACGCTGCGATCATTTTCTTGAAATCATCTACGTTGTTTTGCTTCTTACCCGCTTGCTCAAGGTTCTTTGCATTAGTGCTTTCCATTCCGATGAACACCTGCGTGCACCCAGCCGCCTTCGCCTTGGAGGCAAAGTTCCTTCTTTTATGCGCGAGCACGTCCACCTGCATCATAAATTCGATCGCCATTCCTTCCTTGCGCAACCGAATAAGAGCATCAAAAATCTCCTCCCAATGTTTGTTGCGAGCGAAATTATCGTCAGTGAAGAAATAATACCTCACATGGTTCCTATGATAATCTTGTCTGATGGCATTAGCAAGCAACGCGGGACTGCGCACGCGCATCTTGTGCCCTTGCACATTGATAATCGTGCAAAAACTGCAATTGAACGGACAGCCTCGCCCACAGTCAATCGTTCCGAAATTCGGTGAAGCAAATCGTCTTAGATATTTCCTGTTGGTCATCGGAATCGGTGCGGACCAAAGGTCAGGTTTATCGTTAATAAGATCGTAGATCGGTTTCAGCTTCCCACCCAGAGCGTCCTGGATAATGCTTCCCCAAGCTTCATCCACTTCACCTTTCACGATGGTGATGCCCTGGTCTATCAGGGTGCGAATCTCCGGTGTGACCTCGTCGAACATTGCCAAGGTGCCGCTGACATGAAATCCACCAAGTAGCACATCCAGCCCCGCCTCTCGGAACTGCACAGCCAAATCTGCGGCACGAGGAAACTGATTCGTCTGCACTCCCACAAGGCATACCACAGTTTTCGTATCTCGATGCCGACTTGCTCGCACAATCTTCCTGACATCAATTTTATGTACCGTCTCATCCAAGAGCTGAATCTTCCACTTCAGATCATTTCCCAACACTCCTCTTCGGCGCACATCCTCGGTGAGTCCATACAAACAAGCAAGTGTATTGCTGGGCAGCACTCCCTTGAGATGTCGAATGACATAGCCATCGTCGTCGTATTTGGAAGGTTTGATAAGAACAATGTTCGCGCGTTTAATCTGCCGAACGCGCCGCTCCCCGTGATCCTCCATAAATGAATCCTTTCTGTCACGCATGATAAGATGCACTTGCTTGAAGTCTAACACAGAGATAAATCGTTTCGTTGCTTGATTCAAGAAAGCCCGGCAATGTCTCTTCATCTTCCGGAAATCCAAGTGGCGCCAAGGCACCGCCCTCCAAGTTCGAGGCGGCAGTGGCGCCAAGGCGCCACTTGTCTGTGCACCGCTTCTTGGTCCATCGCCTCGTCTCAAAACGCATAGTTCAACATCTTGTACACCAACTTTGCCGTTGTAAGATTTGGATGATGCAAGCCTTTCACTGGTGCTAGCTCAACGACATCGAATCCGACGATTTTCTTTCGACTCGCTCTGATGGTCCTGAAGACATTCATTGTCTCCTCCCAGAAAAATCCATTTGGCTCGGGAGTTCCCGTTGCCGGCATAATGCTCGGATCGAAATAGTCAACATCAAAGGTCACATAGACGTTGTCGCTGAGCGTGTCCACCAATCTATCAACCCAGTTCATGCCATATCTCCCGGTTCTGATCTCCCACGCGTAGAACGTGTGCACCCCATGTGTTTTGATGAAACGGTTTTCCTCGACGCACTGTGCGCGGATTCCAACTTGGGTAATTCTGCGGGCAGGAAAAAACTCACATACCCTTGACAGAAACGAAGCATGGCTATAGGGTGTTCCCTCGTAACTCTCGCGCAAGTCAGAATGTGCATCGAAGTGAAGAAGAGAAACGTCACTGAATTTCTCGACGTGCGCTTGGATCGGCGCAATAGAAATCGTATGTTCACCACCAAGTGTCACAACGAACTTCTTCATCTCAAGGAGTCGCCGCACAGCTCTGTAAGTGACATCGAGAGCCTGTTGGTGAACTCGTTTCCCGAACGTGAGGGGTTGAAGAGTCGCGATGCCTTTCTCAAAGCAGAGTTCCCGATCAAACTCCTCATCGTAGAACTCGACCTGGTGCGAGGCGTTCAGAATCGCCTTCGGACCATTCCGCGTCCCAGTTCCATAACTGGTCGTGTGTTCGTAAGGCGCTGGGACAATGGCAATCTTCGAGTGCTTCAGGTTCGAGTATTTGTCCTCAATGCCGAGAAAGTTCTGCTTGATGCCGAGAGTCTGCAAGAGAGTCAATGATTATGCCTGATAGTTCTCACGCGAACACGCATGCCCTCACATACGATCACAATATACCATAAATGCAAAAGAAAAGCAACGATAAATTTCCATTTGATATTTGTTTTCCAATTCCCTATATTTTGTTCAGATAGTAGCAATGATATTCTCCATGACTATCACTGAGCAGACACAGGTGTTGCTGAAGCAACTGCACGAATTCTCTGGACGCCGTATTCAGAACGGAGACGACCTTGCATGCCTTATCGAGATTGCACTAAAGACAAATCAACAACAGCTTCTCAGCGACATCGCTTTCTGCTCGAAGATTGTGTGGAATGTTCACAGTCTGATGAAGCGAAATGGACCTGAAAGCAAAGGATATGACAGGCTTCAGATTGAGTTCAAGGAGAATCTCGTAAAGGTGCTGACGTTGATCAAAACACTTATCAACGAAGAATCAGAGAAGTTCAAACGACGATTCACAAGCAGGTTTCTTCGGATGAATCCAGAAAGTATCGGGACTCTTCTCAGTCTGATCTACGATCTTACGTGGCTTAAGAACTGGGAAATTGAGAATAAAACCACATGGTTCGACAGGGCTCACTATGAAATGTAAGAGTTAACTATGGAGAAACTCCATTGTCTAACTGCTTCTTATGAGCGCCTGTCGCTTGCAGCTCCAACTGGCACAAGAGATAGATTCACAATCTTGCGCCATGGCGCCGAGGGCGCTCATTTGAATCGGCGCCATCCCGCTTCGCGCGACATCTTGGGATTTCTGGATTCCTGCCTCCTGCTTCTATTGTCTTGCTTCTGGATTGGTTGTGCTGTTGGTGTGCAAACCGTGCCATCAACCGTGAAACCACAGGAGGTTCACAAAGTCAAGCTCGGCATTGAAACGTTATTAGAAGAACAACTCGCTCCCATCAAAGGGAAGCGCGTTGGACTCGTCACAAATCCGACTGGCGTAACAAGCGATTTGAAATCCACGATTGATGTGCTATTTGAGTCAGAAGAGATCCATCTCATTGCCCTCTTCGGTCCAGAGCACGGTGTGCGTGGCGATATCACTGCTGGGGGTCACGTGGAAAATTACATTGATGAAAGGACCGAACTACCCGTCTATTCGCTGTATGGCAAAACCCATAAGCCGACCAAAGAAATGCTCGAAGATATTGATCTGTTAATCTATGATATTCAAGACATCGGCTCACGTTCTTACACTTATATCTATACGATGGCTTACGCCATGGAAGCAGCCGCAGAGAACAACATCAAGTTTATGGTTCTTGATAGACCTAATCCTCTAACTGGCAATCGCCTTGAGGGAAACGTCTTGGATACGACCTTCACATCATTTGTCGGAATGTTTCCGGTTCCGTATGTATATGGAATGACATGCGGCGAATTTGCGCAGATGATCAACGGAGAGGGATGGCTTCACGATGGTGTGAAATGTGACTTGACCGTCATACCGATGCAAGGGTGGAGGCGCGATATGTGGTGGGAAGATACTGGTCTACAGTGGGTCCCCACATCACCGCACATCCCGCATGCCTCTACAGCATTGTTTTACAACGCAACTGGAATTATGGGAGAACTCCGTGTTATCAATGAAGGCGTAGGTTATACATTGCCGTTTGAAATTGTGGGGGCACCCTGGATTGATGGACAACGACTTGCCGATGAACTCAACGCTCAACATATAATAGGCGTTCACTTCCGACCCCTGTACTACAAACCGTATTACTTCAATCCGAGCAATCAGGAATACAGTGGTGTGCAGATTCATCTCGTTGATCGCGATAAGGTAAATCTCTGGTCAATTCAATTCTACGTCATGGAAGCGCTGCGAAAACTCTATCCTGAGAAAGACATTTTTGCCATAGCTGACAGCGATAGGATAAAGATGTTTGATAGGGTGAATGGGACCGACAAGATTCGCAAAATGATGATGGACGGGAAAACAACGAGAGAGTTGCTTGCGGGTTGTGAAAGCGAATTGGAACAGTTCAAGAAACTCAGAGAGAAGTATTTGATCTATAGGTGATTTTGGAATCGGATTCAGGAGGTGTAGCGGTCAATCGGAACAAGCATTTTCTTTCCTTGTTCTCTCAACCGACCAATCCAGAGAAACAATATGCTCGAGCGACTATTCAAACTTCAGGAAGCTGGCACAACGGTCCGCACGGAGATCATTGCAGGCATCACTACCTTTATGACGCTTTCCTACATCATCTTTGTTCAACCTGCGGTACTTGCATCTACAGGAATGGATTTCGGTGCTGTTGTGGTTGCTACTTGTATTTCCTCAGCCATAGCAACGTTCTTGATGGGCCTCTTGGCGAATTATCCCATTGCCTTAGCCCCGGCAATGGGACATAATTTCTTTTTTGCTTTCATGGTCTGTGGTGCGGTAACAATGGGGGGGCTCGGTTATAGTTGGCAAACCGCGCTTGGGGCTGTATGTATCGCCGGTCTCATTTTCGTTCTGCTTTCGAGATTTGGTCTTCGTGAGAAAATTCTTACCGTTATGCCAGACTCGCTCAAGCATGCAATTGCCGCAGGCATCGGACTCTTGATTGCTCTCGTTGGGTTCGAATGGGGTGGTATCGTTGTCGCTACGCCGGGCACGCTGGTTGGACTTGGCAAATTCGGCAGTCCGCCGGTTTTGCTCACACTGTTTGGGTTGACGGTCACGGCAATTCTGCTTACTCTTCGTTTGAGGGGCGCAATCCTCCTCGGTATTGTGTCGTCGGCTGTTGCTGGATTGATTTTCGGCTTAGTCCAGTATCGCGGTCTTGCCAGTCTACCTCCTTCGATTGCCCCGACGTTGTTCAAACTCGATCTTCTGACTGTTCTGGCGAACATTTTCAAGCCCGACTATTTCCTCGTAGTCTTCATCTTTTTCTTCCTAGCCCTGTTTGATACGGTTGGAACGCTGGTCGGTGTTGGCGAACGGGCGGGCTTCATCAAAGATGGGAAACTCCCAAGAGCACAACAAGCATTGTTTGCTGATGCTGTCGGCACAGTGGTCGGTGCTGCGTGTGGTACGTCAACCATAACCAGCTATGTGGAAAGCGCTGCGGGCGTTTCGGAGGGAGGACGCACCGGGCTTGCCAATATGGTAACTGGGCTGCTGATGCTAGCGTCGCTGTTCCTTTACCCGTTGATTCAAATGATCGGAGGTGGATACAAAGCTGCTGAAGGAGCTTACCTTTATCATCCCATCATTGCTCCCGCCCTCATCATCGTTGGCAGTATGATGATGCAGACCGTGTCACAAATTCCTTGGCAGGATCCGACTGAATCCATTCCTGCGTTCTTGGCGATGATAACAATGCCTGTTGCATTCAGTATCACCGAAGGAATTGCGTTGGGATTCATCTCGTACACGTTGCTGAAGTTAGTTTCAGGAAAAGGGAAAGAAGTGCACTGGATTATCTATCTGTTTGCAGTTCTCTTCATTCTAAGATATATCATTCAAAGAGCGTAGGTGTGATATGTCAGTGCAAAGGAATTCGATGTTTCGAAATTCAATTAGAAAGGTGAACAGATACAGTGTCATGATTTTCATTCATCTTCCAACAAAGATATGAAAACCACGGTTTCAAAGATTGCGCTTTTCTTCTTGGCAGTCGGCGTGATATTCTGGCTAGGCGGGATCAACATTCGCGCGATTATTGGCAACGAGCTGCTTGAAGCCGGTACGCTACACTTGAAGCAGGGCTTGCCTCCAGATGCAGAAGGAGCCCTCTTTGGTCTTCTTGCAAGAAGCTCCATCTTGACGATTATCAGCTACGTCGTCGTATTCATCAGTAGCATCATTTATCTAGTGACGACATCGCTAAAGTTCAAGGAGAACGGATGGCTGCTGATGGCTGCTATCCTGTTCTACATATTCACACCAGTGGAGATCTATACGACGTATCTGGACACCAAATCTGTGCTCCTGTGGTCTTTCTCATCACCATCGCTTCAGGAGCTTCGCGAGCTTTTCGTCAAACGCATCGGTGCTCTGAGCGGCTTGCCCGTCATAGCCCTCCTGTGTTACTACACAATTATTGGACTGATTGTATGGCGTCCACTGACCAAGAAATCCCGCGACGCAGTACAGAGAGGGGTGGACGAGACAATTGGTGGATCAACGACACGGAATAGTTAGCATGAGAAATGAAGAGTTGTTAGAAGAACTTGAACAACTTGCAAGTCAACTTGGTTACAAAGTTCGATATGAGAAAGGAGACTTTGATGGCGGATGGTGCATAGTAAAGGAAGAGAAACTCCTGCTAGTCAACAAGAAGTTCGATGTGCGAAAACGAATTGCCGTTCTTGCTCGATGCATCGGTGAAATGGGTGTTGACAACAGATATCTGAAACCAGCGCTGCGGGAGATTATTGAAGAGGAAATGGCGAAAGACCGTTAGGCACTTGTCGTCACTGTGGCATGCACCTCTGTGGTGCGTCGCACAACAAGAAGAAAATCCGACATGGTTCGACAAGCTCACCATGAAATGAGACTGATATTACTTGGCTCAGGAACATCGCAAGGCGTGCCAGCTATCGGATGTGATTGTCGAGTGTGCAAATCCGAAAATCTAAAAGACAAGCGCTTACGCCCCTCTGCGTTGATTCAGGTGAATGGACTGAACATTCTGATTGACACCGCGACCGATTTCCGAGAACAAATGCTTCGTCACGACATTCGGCGATTGGATACCGTGCTATTTACCCATGCTCACTTCGACCACATCGCAGGATTAGATGACATACGTCAGTTCAATTTCCTGCAGAAATCAGCGATAGACTGCTATGCCTCAGAGGAAACGATGGGTGAGATCAAGAAGTCGTTTCGCTATATCTTCGGTGAGACGGTTCAACAAGGCGGCGGCATCCCCCAGATCAATCCCTGTATCATTGCAGAGGATCGATTTGATGTCAAGGGCGTGGAGGTCCAGGCAGTCGAAGCATATCATGGCAAGATGAAGGTGCTCGGTTTTCGCATTGATAAGATCGCGTATGTCACGGATACGAATCACATTCCCGAGTTATCAATCGAAAAGTTAACAGGTGTGAAGGTGTTGATCTTGAATGCACTGCGCCGCAGGAAACACTCGACACACTATTCTCTGGATGAGTCCATCGCCGTTGCGCAGTGCGTTGGCGCACGGCAAACTTACTTCACGCACATCTGCCATGATCTGTTGCACGATGAGGTGAACGCCGAGCTTCCGAGCGGAATGGAGCTGGGCTATGACGGATTGGTTGTTGAAGTGTAGCTGTTTCATGTAGCTATGTCCTTCGGCATGTCGGTGGACAAGGTAGTGATTGATCGGTTCTAGCGGAACGTCGTATGCGTTCCGAACACAAAATGAGAGTTCAGGCTTTGCAGAAGTATGGTTGAAAGTATTGGTGTTGACATTATCGAAATCAGTAGAATCAAGGAGACCGTAAGTCGTTGGGGTGACACGTTCCTGCGCAAGGTGTTTACGGAAACAGAGCTAAGCTACTGTAGCTTGAGACGGAATATGTATCAACACCTGGCAGCTCGCTTTGCAGCGAAGGAAGCAATGAGCAAGGCGCTTGCAACCGGATGGAGCGGTGTGTTCCGATGGCAGGATGTGGAGGTTACAAACGATAAAGGAGGTAAACCGCACATTACGGTTTTTGGCAACGTGAAGAAACTTCTTGGAGACAAGCGTGTGCATCTTTCCATCTCTCACTCAGGAGAACATGTCGTCGCAGTTGTGGTGGTGGAGGCATGAGGATTCCGTGATAGAAGATCGGAAAAGACACGGTCGTTTGTTCTTAAAAGGGGTTCCAATCTTTTGGACTTGAATTTGACGTTTTATTTCGGTAGATTTGAAAAGTCAAGAAATGATCGAAAACGCTTGAGGAAAGCAGATATGAGATGCTGTGCATTACTATCCGCTGCTTTGTTGCTCGCCTTTGCTAACGTACCCTCTGTAGCCTATGCTGGCGATGGACCCTTAACAACGGCGTACAACTTCCTCCGTCTAGAACCTAACGCCCGCGCTGCTGCAATGGGGGGCAGTTTTGTCTCCGTGACCGATGATCCCAGCATTATCTTTTTCAATCCCGGTGGACTCAGCACGCTCACGAAGCGTCAAATCTCGTTTGGATTCTTCAAACATGTTCTCGATATCAACGAGGGGTACGCCAGTTTCGGTCAGCAACTCGAGGACATCGGATGGGTTGGTGCGGGTATTGTGTATATGAACTACGGAAGCTTCACACGAGCAGATGAACTTGGAAATCAACTGGGTACATTTGGTGCAGGCGACCTTGTCCTCATGGCTGGATACTCAAATTTGCTCTATGAGAGCGTCAACTGTGGCGTGAACGTGAAATTCATCTACTCCTCCATTGACGGCAACTCTTCTTCCGCCATCGCGTTCGATGCAGGAGTCATGTATGTCATTCCAGCGGAACAGATTAGCATCGGAGCGAGCATTCTGAATGTTGGCAAATCCTTGAAGGCGTACGTCAGCACAAAAGAAGATTTACCTCTGGACGTCAAGATAGGCATTTCAAAACGGCTGGAACACCTGCCCCTCAATATCAACTTGAATTTCCACAAGCTGCATCAAAGCACAGACAAGTTCTTTGACAGGTTCAGTGCCTTTTCTATTGGCGGCGAGTTCACGGTAAGCCAATCGGTGCGCCTTAGAGTTGGCTACAACAATGAACGCCGTCGAGAACTCAAGATTGGAACGACTGCAGGACTTGCCGGATTTTCTATCGGTGGTGGACTGGTACTTGAGCCATACAAGATTGACTACTCGTTCTCGTCCTTGGGACAAATTGGAGCGCTACATCGTATCACAGTTGGAGCGAGTTTTTGATAAGGGAGAGCGACGGACAGTCGGGGACGACTGTCCTACCCTACCGGCATCTAAGGGTAGGACGGGACTTCTGTCCAATATGGTTCGAGGATAGGTTGTAGTAACACATCATCTCGCCACAATCATTTCTAACAATTTCTCCCCACCATAGAACATAAGCATCCCCAGAAACACAAAGATCGGTGTGATGCGATTCTTGGACCGGTTGATTTCAGGAACGAGATCGCTCGCGCCGACGTACAGAGCTGCGCCCGCGGAAAAAGCAAAGGCGATGCCTGTGAGCTTCTCATCAATCTGTGAGAACAGAAATATCACTAGAATACCGAGCATGGTTGCAAGCCCGACACTCGCAGAAGCGAGAAAGGCGATTTTCCTTTTGTGCTCTGCCGCAAGCATCACAGACGCAACGGTTAATCCTTCAGGCAGCTTGTGGAGAAGGATAGCAAAGAAGATAAGCAGACCAAGAAAGAAATTGAATTGCATCCCAGCGGAGATTGAAAGCCCGTCGAAGAATGCGTGGATGAAGAGCCCGGAGAAAGTGGAGATGCTGGCAACTTTTGAGACCATGACATCGTTATGGGTCTCCTCACCAAAGTGCAAGTGGCTGACCACGGTATGCTCAAAAAAATGCAATACCGCGTATCCTATCATCATGTAAAGTGAGGCAATTGCCCCAACGGCTATCAAGCTCTCTGGGATTAGTTCAATGAATACAAGTGCCAGAACAAATCCAGCGCTGAGAGCAATAAGATAGTCCTGTGCCCGTCGTGGTAAGTCGCTGCGCAGTACCACCAAAGCGCCGCCGAGAATCTCCACGGAGGAGGCAATCAAACCGAATAGAATTATAACAAGGTTGTTCATTCGTCAACAATCCGGTGTGCGAGAGATCAGTGACATTCAGGACAGCCGAGGACAGCTGTCCTACCGAAGGTGGTGATGGTAGGACGGACGTCCTCGTCCGTCCACCGCTTTGTATCGTTCCAATGGATATTCTCCCAGACAGACGAAACACTTAATGATGGAAGATGTCGCGCTAATGCCCGTACGACTTCTCGAGATACCTCTCCGCCTGCGCATGTGAATCCTGATACTCTTTCATATCTAGCACCTTATTGTATTGCTTGATGGCGAGGTCACGTTTGTTCTGGAGGTCGTAGATCATTCCAATCTTCAAGTTTGTCATAGACATGAAACCCGAAGGACCATCTTTGTCTATCTTCCTGCTCAGCTCGTCAGAATGATAGAAGTGTTGCAGTCCCTCCTCCAATCCATCCATTGCCATGTAATACAGTCCCAGATAATACTCCGTCTCACGCTCAGCATTCTCGCTATGGCCGACCTGACGATTCCTGCACCACTGCAAAATATCAGCAAAAACCTTATAGACATTCTCCCAGTTTGCCATCTTAACGTAACATCGGCCGACATAACGATAGAACAGCATGTTCTGAGGGAATTCGTTATGAAGTCTCAGAGCCAGTTCTAATGCTTTCTGATTGTTCTGTTCGTATGCATAATAGATTTGCAGTAGGAAGTAGGTAGCTTCGATATTGGCATACCTCGCATGTTGTGAGGCTAGAGTGAGTTCCTCTATTCCCTTCTTCCGATCTCCCTTGGGGACGAACAGCATCAATGGCTTGAGGAAAGGATATTGCTCGGGGATCACATCGGCGTAGTAATGATGAATGCCCGTTCCAAGGAGGACATCATAGTTGTTTGGAGCGATGTCATGGGCGCGTTGAACAATTGGGAGAGCAATACGACCATCGTCTGCCGCCTTAACCCAACTGCTGCGATTGGCTAAGAGCCGTCCTCTGAATCCAACGGAACCGCCCTTGAAGAAAAGAGCCGAGAGATCATTCTTGTCTTTCTCCAAGCGATCATCACACAGATCAATTATCTTGCGAAGCATACGGTAGAACTGTTCATCACGCGAATCGTCATCTAGATCAATGAGTATTCTCCACCATTCCACCATTGCCAAGAAGAAATACCCCTCGGGATGGTCAGGTTTGGTATTTACCACCTGCTGAAACTGACCCTGTCCCTTTTCATACTCAAGGTTATAGGTGTAACGGATGCCCTGCCGAATGTGCATGTCGGCAACGCTATCTTCGATCCACTGAGCATACGTATTGCTCAAGAACAGCACAGGAATTCCGATAACGAGAAAGACGGTTTTCAATCTCATGTGGGTCTATGTGTTTCGTCTGGTTGTGTGATGGAATGCGTTCTGAAATAGATTCAGGATTGATCCTGAACTTGATCTGATCTGGAACCAACCGTCTCCAACCGCCACAATCCTTCTCCTATCTTAATGGATTTCGACACTGCAATGTAAGCTGTCCCGATTATCAGCACGAGCGTTGTCAGGGCACCGCCCTCGGGTCCAAATGCTCCACCCGTCAACCACTCTGGTCCACTCTGCTGAACTGAAAGCAGATGTCCGGGAAAGTGCAATCCGCTGACGGGCAAGGAGTAGACAAATCCCATGATGAAATTCCATGCAAGATGAAATGCGATTGGCATCCAGAGCGACCGTGTTCGAAGATAGGCAATCGAAAACCAGATTGCCACCAAGACGATATTGGATGTCCCAAGCATCGTCACATTCGGATTAGAAAGATGAGCCGCGCCAAATCCTACCGACATTACAACGACCGCAAATATTCTATTTGTCCCTTCGATCAATGTTTGGAAAACGTAGCCTCGAAAGAGCAACTCCTCAGCAAACGCTACTGCTGCAAATGACGCCAACTGCAGAGCAAACGTTGAGAATAGCTCCAGCAATGATAAGGCTCTCCATGAAAACACCAAGCATCCCGGGACGAGTTCGACGATCACGACAATTGATATCAAGACTGCACCCATCACGGCTCCTTGTGCGAATTCAATCCATAGTCTTGAGTGCAGAGCCAATCCCACCGATCTGAATGGACGTTTATCTACAATCCTTAAGACAGCATAAGTCGAAAGCGCAACAGCAATACAGAATGCCGCATAAGCAAGGTCGGGGGCAAACAGCATAAGAGGACCAACCAGCAGCATAGCCACGAGGATAAGGACTGTGACAAAGATGGCAATGCGCCATCCGGCGCGAAGGTGGTCCTGTTGATTGAAGAAGATAGTTCTGAATTCCATGAGGCCGGGATAAGAGAAAGCCGACCCGCAATGGTTCGACAAGCTCGCCATGTAAGTCGGCTTATTTCCCATTCACAAGTCAAGACTTCTGCATGAAATAATCAAGTTTGACAGGAAATCCCACACACGAGTCATTGCTCTAGTTTTTCCTTCAGGAAGGGAAGAATGCTATCTGTCCCCACACGAATTTGCTCCATCGAGTCGCGATCACGGATTGTCACGGTGTCGTCTTCCAGTGTCTGTGAATCCACCGTGATGCAGAATGGAGTCCCTGCCTCATCCTGCCTCCTGTACCTGCGACCGACCGCGCCACTATCGTCGTAGAAAACGCGCAGGTGAGGTCGAAGCGCCCTCTCAATCTTGCGTGCAATCTCCGGCATATTGTCACGATTGACAAGAGGGAATACAGCAACCTTGATAGGCGCGAGTTTCGGATGCAACCTCATGACCACGCGGGTCTCCATCTTTCCGTCCGCCGTTGGTGCTAGTTCCTGACGATAAGCATCCGCTAAGAACGCCATCAAAGAACGACTCGCGCCGGCGGACGTTTCAATGATGTAAGGAACATACTTCTCCTTAGTCTCTTCGTCATAGTATCGTAAACTCTTGCCGGAATACTGCTCGTGGCGGGAAAGATCATAATCCGTCCGGTTATGAATTCCCTCAATCTCTCCCCAACCGAAAGGGAATTCATATTCTATATCGTAGGCAACCTTAGCATAATGAGCAAGCTTGTCCGGCTCATGCTGATGCCACTGCAGTTTCTCCTTGCGCATTCCAAAATTGATGAACCACTGCATACGTTCCTGTCGCCAATATTCAAACCAGTGATCGTCCGTCCCCGACTTCACGAAGTACTGCATTTCCATCTGCTCGAACTCTCGCGTGCGGAACAGAAAATTTTTCGTGTTGATTTCATTTCGAAATGCCTTTCCAATCTGAGCAATTCCAAATGGAATTTTCTGTCGCGATGCTGATTGGACATTCAGAAAATTCACATAGATGCCCTGTGCAGTTTCAGGTCGTAGATAGACAACGGCACCATCATCTTCCACTGGACCAATGAACGTCTTGAACATCAGATTGAACTGCCGAGCTTCCGTGAACTTCCCTTCCTGCTGGCACTTGATCGCCTTCCGTCCTTTGTACGCACGATTGCCACACATCGCATCCTCGAGTTGATCGGCACGGAAGCGAGCTTTGCACTCCTTGCAGTCCACCATCGGATCGGTGAAATGCTCAACGTGACCAGAGGCTTCCCACACTCTCGGATGCATCAGAATGCTTGCATCAATGCCCTCGATGTCCTCTCGAAAGGTCATCGCTCTCCACCACTGTGCCTTGAGATTGTTCAGGAGTTCTACACCGAGCGGTCCATAGTCCCAGCATCCGTTAAGTCCTCCGTAGATCTCACTTGATTGGAAGATGAATCCTCTGCGCTTGCAGAGTGAGACGAGTTTATCCATCACGTCGTTCTGCGTTGCCGCAGGTTTGTTTTGCTTCGTTGTGTTCATGTCTCAATGAGACTTATGATTTGTTCTCTACTTTCTGTTTCGCACTCGTGGAAACTGATATGAAAGTGAATCCTCGTTTGCGCAACGCTCTCACCTCGTTTTCAAGCATCGAGGCAAGGTTGCTTTCCCAAGGGATAACACCTATGACCCCCTTCTCCTGAATAGCTGACCCCGCCAATCCCTGCAGCCAGAGTGCTATTTGCGCAGAATCAAGCTTGGTCTGAGCGTAGCGTACGTCAGACATCTGCAAAAAGATCAAATGGCGCCGTTCCATTTCTCGCTGGATAATGTCCACCGCGGTTGGTTTCGGCTTGTCAGAAATGACAAAACATCCAGCGGCTTTGTCAAACTCCGTCAAAATACCTGCGAGCCTCCATTTCACTTTGGTTTCATTCAGATCGCTTGACAGGGCAAACAGATCTCTGTTATCTTCTGATCGTATGGTGATGACCAAGAACAACTCCTTCCCGGCATCAGCGATTCTGTGAAAAAGCTCGGCAGTCTTGCGGTTCGGGGTCAATCCCAGCGCGAAGCGCTCATTCGACTGTCTTAGCAGTGCATTTAAGGCTTCGTCGGAGGCGTTCTCAATATTATCAATCATAAGAGCAATGGCTCCGACATCTCTCTTCAGTTCAGGATTGACGCTCTGGAGAACGCTTTGCAGAACATTTCCCTTGACAATGATATGGACAGCAACTGTTCCGTTCTTAAGATCCTCAATGGCAACCGCGCGCGCATCGTATTTCTTCACCATCGTTGACAGGTCAAGGTTTAGATCCACAACGGGAATGTCGGGCGGTAGGGAGACATACTCTTCATATCGGACGAATTCTTGCTTATTCAACTTCACCGCTCGCTTGTGTATCCAATCCTTCTTGACACCGTAACTCTCCAGGATACGGTCAATCTCAGCCTCTATTCTGTTCCGGGTGAATTCGTTCTCCTGCCGTACCACTGCTTGTTCTGTCTTTTGCCGAACCGCAGAGACGTATCTGTCCGCGAGCGAGATTACGAATGCCAGCAGAGACAAAGCGACGCAAATCCAGACACGATTCCGCCATTTCTTCTCTGCACGTCTCCGTGCGAATATCTCTTGTATCTCCTGTGCCGTCATCTCTCAATCCTGAACTATCCAACACCTAAGCGATGGTTGACGACCAACAGCTTATATTACCGCTCTTGGCAGCCAATTCTAAAGTACGGTAGTCCCGCAAAGTGGGATTGTTGCTTGAAATTCCATGGCGCCAATGGCGTCACAAATCCCGAGAAACAAATGAGTACCAAATTCCAATACCGAGACCCCTCTCTCCGGATGATCTATATTATTCTGATCTCATCCGTCGTCTACATCTTCTTGTCAACGATCCAGTTGAATACAACTCTCTATCTATTCTTAAACTCCGGTTTTCGCTTTTCCAGAAACGCGGAGGTTCCTTCTTTGAAATCCTCGGTTCCACAACAGATGTCAAAGAGCGTGGCTTCCAAATGCTGTCCATCGCTCTGCGTGGTTTCCATGCTCGCGTTCGCCGCCTTCAATGCTGTGCGAACAGCGATTTGCCCCCTTGAGAGAATCGTCTTTGCCATTGCTTCAGCCGTTGGAATAAGTTCGCTGAGCGGAACAACTTTGTTTGCAAGCCCGATCCGATATGCTTCCTGTGCATCAATCTGATTCCCAGTGAGGATCAACTCCATCGCCCGCCCTTTCCCGATAAGTCGCGAGAGTCGCTGGGTTCCACCGTAGCCAGGTATGATGCCTAGAGTGACTTCTGGCTGACCAAACTTTGCATTTTCCGAAGCAATGCGAATATGACATGCAAGCGCAAGTTCACACCCGCCGCCAAGTGCGTATCCATTGACAGCAGCGATGACCGGCTTGCCGAGATTTTCGATCAGGTTGAACACCTCTTGGCCACGCTCAGAGAATTCCTTGCCGCTCAACATATCGAGTTGGTGCAGTTCCTTGATATCGGCACCGGCGACAAATGCTTTCTCACCGCTGCCAGTAAGAATAACCAGATCAACGGAAGTATCGCTCCTGATTCTCGTGAACACGTCTTTCAGTTCCAACATCACCTGATGGTCCAATGTGTTCAGCTTGTCTGGACGATTGACGGTGACGTAAGCGATACGGTCCCGTGTGATGAAAGCAATAGTTTGATATTCCATAGTTCACGATGACCAATGAATGACTGATATTACGCAGGAATGATATATGGCGAAAAATTCCAAGTTTCAAATCCCAAATTACAAATAAATTCCAAATTCAAAGTTCATCCCGCAAAGCGGGACAATGATTTTCAGGAATTTGTCCCGCTTTGCGGAATTGAATTCATCTGGAATTTGGTGCTTGTTATTTGTGGCGCCAAAGGTGCCATAAAGCACATTGATTCTCTGCGTAACATCAGTGAATGATGATCAATGAGAGTAAGGTGTTCAGTTGAACGCTTCTACACAAGTTCAATCCTGCTCTGATCCCCGATCATGAATCGGTGCACTTTTGGCTTGCCGGTTGCCTCGACAATCTCCACATCGTTTCCGAGCAGACTTCCCTCGATGCGAATTCCAACATTCATGATCTTGCAGTTCTTCAACACGATGCTATATTCCACCTCACTGTTCTTCACAGTAGTGTTTGCATCAATGGAGGTAAAAGGACCGATGTAGCTATTCTCGATGACGCACTGCTCACCAATGATCGCCGGACCTCGAATCTTGCTGCCGACGATCTTTGCTCCTTTCTGAATCACCACCTTGCCGGCAACATCGGAATCTGCATCAACCTGACCTTCATTACTCGGTGTGATGTTCTCCAGCACCAAACGGTTTGCTTCGAGGAGATCGGTTGGCTTGCCTGTATCTTTCCACCATCCCGTGATCTCACTGAAGGCGATGCGGTGTCCCTTGTCAATGAGATACTGATGGGCATCAGAGATTTCTAGCTCACCCCGTGCACTCGGCTTGATGTTGTTCACTGCCTCGAAGATGTGATGGTCGTAAATGTAAATACCCGTGACGGCATATTGACTCTTCGGCACCGTGGGCTTTTCCTCGACTCGGACAATCCTATCTCCAACGATCTCAGGTACGCCGAATCGCTCCGGATCTTTGACCTTTGCCAAGGTAAGGAGGCAGTTACAGTTGCTGCTCCTGAACTTATCAATGAAGCGTTGCACTCCGCCTATGACCATATTATCACCGAGGTAGAAAACAAAATCCTCGTCGCCGATGAACGTCTGAGAAATCTTTACCACATGAGCGAGTCCAAGTGGTGCCTCCTGTGGAATGTAAGTAATACTTGCTCCCCATTGGCTACCGTCGCCGATGGCGTTTGCCACTTCGTGATAGCCCTCAGTATTGACGACGATACCGATCTCTCGAATCCCTGCGTTGCGTATGCCCTCGATGGCATAGAGAAGTATAGGCTTGTTCGCAATGGGGATTAGATGTTTGTTTTGTGTGTGTGTGATGGGACGAAGCCGCGTGCCTCGCCCACCACTTGCGATGAGTGCTTTCACAGATGTTGATCCTTACACTATGGTACTACTCTTTTTCGTTGATCTCTGCTCGTGGCTGCTCGGTTTCCTTTCTTGTCCTCGTTGGCAAGCTCAAGGTTAGTACAAACGATGCGACAAGCAACACTGATAACGACCCTTCGGCCAGAATAATGAGTGGATACCCTTTGCCGGTGATCATCCAACTGAACGCACTGTAGAATGTGATGAACACGGCATAGATGGCGCACAGCAGCAGAAGGAGCTTATGCTTTTCAGGGTTCACTGACACCAACAGGAACAAGATACCGAGCATTGCAGTAGTGGCTTTCACCCATACCAATATCATCGTCTCCTCCTCTCTATACATCATGCCAAACACCTCCGCGATCTTAGGGTAATCGAACACCAGTGTTAATAGTGTCCCCACACCTGCAATGATAAGCAATAAGCTGGTGATGAATTTCATCTTTTTTTTCATAGTTAGACTTCCTTACTTTTTCGACCGAGCGACGAGTAGACGGTCATAAACGCTTTCACTTTGATCTACATCATTCACGCTGATCTATTCGACCTTGACCGCATGCTGCTCCGCCGATATGAACTCGCTCATGAAATCCAGCAATTGTGCGGCTTGCTTCTCTGAGATACTTCCCTTTCTCACAGCCATTCGCACGGTCTCCAATCCCATCGCCGTGTAGAAAGGGATGAGATGCGGAAGTCGCATGCTCAGCGCCTCGAGATGCAGCCGAACGGTGCCCACATCGCCCCGCTCAATGGGACCAGTCAAGGCATTCGCAGGAGATGTGTGCTTGATATTGCGCAGCGTCTGATCAAGAAGAGGCTCAATCACCTCGAAGAATTCTGTTCGAGGCACGCCTATGCTTGAGAAGATCTCACCAATCAAATTGATCAGTGTAACAAGATAGTTTGACGCGAGGACACCTGCGACATGATAGAGCGTCTTAGACTCTTGTTGGATGATGATAACGTGCCCTTCGACATCATGGATAAGGCTTTTCGCAACCTCAATCGCATCGGGATCTCCCTCAACTCCAAAGTAAATCCCTTTGAGACTCGCCGGTGATGATACCACATTGGAAAAAGTCTGCATGGGATGAATGGAGACGGTCTTTGCCCCCCTCGTCTTGAGCGGAAGCAGTGCCTTTGCTGTCAAAGCGCCCGAAGTATGTGCAGTGGTCAACGCATCCCAGTGCAGATTTTCAATTGCCGCTAACTCCTCTGCCACGTTACACAATACATCGTCGGGAGTTGTGACTAGGACAAGATCACTCTCGAGTGAGATATCACTCAAATGTGTTGAAGCGATTGCACAGCCCGCTAACTCAGCACATCGTTTGGCTGAACTTGGGGATGCGCCGATTACGGATACAATCCGATGTCCTTTCCCACTCAACTCCCTGCCGAGAACTGTGCCGACTCTCCCCGCACCGATAATCGAAATGCTATAGCGCTTTTGCAGAGTCATTGACAGTGGTTCATTCTGAAAGTGTGGTCAAAGCACGGGAAACCGTCCGAAGGTCGCCAGAGAGGCCAGTGTCATCTTGAACAGTTCCCGACCAAGTGGTGAGAATGGAAGAACCTGGTGCAAACGGAAATCTTCGTTTCTCAAAAACCGAGACTTAGAACAACAACAGGAAAGATTTCGGATAGACTCCGAATCCGTGACGCCGAACACAATTGTTGGACAAGACCCTTCACAGAAGAGGGAAGATACCAGTGATATCAAGCTAATGCCCACGGATCGCGATTTCATTCACTGTTTCCACACTACCGCTGAGAGGTATCCGACCACCCAGCTTTTATCCCCAGTTACATCCCCAGAGTTGCAGTAGTGCACCACTTCAGCTCGATTAGCACCAAGTTTGGTTGCTGCAATCAGCATGGCGGCAATAGGACCACCACCACAAGCTTCGCACTGTTGCATTTCCAATTTCTTCAAGAGTCCGTTAAAATCGAGCTTGCTGACGCTGTCAATAACCAGTGCATCAAGTTCGGTTGCTGTTACATAATCGTGGTAGTGAGAAAGGTCGCTGCTGGCGACAATTAGGGCGTTTTTTCTGCGCAGCACCGTACTCAACGCGTTGCCAAGAATTTCGCAGTATTCCTGGTATTGCTCGCCCATCACAATCGGTAGTATGCGGAAATCCTTCAACACCGTCTGGAGAAACGGCAATTGTACTTCGAGGGCATGTTCAGTCCGATGACCAAGATGTGATTGCACTATAACTCCATCAACCTTGAGAAGCTCTTCTCGAAGGTTGGTGTCTACCTCGACGATGCCAAGCGGTGTACGGTAGCCCTTGCCATCGAAGACTGAGATGCCTTCGAACCGATCGCGGTGACTTGGTGAGATAATCGCAACTGTGTCAAACGTTTTCCCTTCAAGAAGTTTATATGCCACTGCAGCTGTATAGCCAGAATAGACATATCCAGCATGTGGGGCGACGATGCCTTTGAGATCACCTTGCACAGGCTTTGTTGGTGCACGCTCAAGGAATTCTTGCACTTGCTGAAGAAGCTCGTCAGGATCATCAGGATAAAACGAATTGGCTCCTGCAGCGGCTGGAGGACGGACATAAGCTCTCTCAGTCATTGCTACGCGCCTCGCTTTGTTTCAGATTGGATGACAGCCGTTGTGAAGGGAAACACCCTGTAACATTCTGCCGTAAAGGTAAGGAAATAATCCTTTAGATTCAAGTCCAAAATCATGGTTGAAGGAGTTTTTCCCTTCCATCTTCCTTGACAATGAATTCAATATTCATTACATTCACTCGTGAAAGGAACGCAATATGTCTCCACTAATGGTGAGCATTTCCGGTCTTCGCGGTGTTGTCGGTGAGAGTCTCACTCCTGACGCGGTAGTTCGATATGTCTCGGCATACTCGGACTACTGCGGGAAGGGAACTATCGTCGTCGGTCGAGATGGGCGCAACACGGGAAAGATGATTGCGGAACTCACCGCCTCGACTGTTCTCGCGAAAGGGTGTGATGTGCTTGATCTCGGTGTCTGTCCCACACCAACGGTACAGATGGCAGTTGAGCATTCTGACGCTGTTGGTGGCATCGCAGTGACCGCAAGCCACAATCCCATGGAGTGGAATGGATTGAAATTTCTTTCACAGAGCGGGATGATTCTAGATGCCGAGGAGAATAAGGAATTCTTAGAACTGGTAGGTAGAGATTCACCGTATGCTCGTTGGCAGAACATAGGTAGATTCAGAAAGGATAGCACTTTTCTTGAGCGGCACATTGATGCTGTTCTCAATTTGAAATATCTTGATGTTGAACGCGTCCGGCAGCGGAGGTTCAAAGTCGTTGTGGATTGTGTGAACGCCGCAGGTAGCGTTGTTATTCCCGAGTTGCTGAGACGGTTCGGTTGCATAGTTGTCGAGCTAAATTGCGACAGGTCAGGCGTGTTTCCGCATGCACCAGAGCCTGTTCCAGAGAATTTGACGGACTTGTGCAAACGAGTGGTTGAAGAGAAGGCAGACCTAGGTATTGCCGTTGATCCTGATGTGGACCGCCTCGTTCTGATAACTGAAAACGGTGAACCGTTCGGCGAAGAATACACAATAACACAGGCAGTTAGGTTTGTTTTGATGGCAAATTCCCGATTGCGTAGCGAGGATTTAAGGAAGAGGAGAAAGGTTGTAGTGAATCTCTCAACGACGAGGGCAGTGGAGGATGTCGCAAAAGAATTCGATGCGGACGTTGTAAGGACACCGGTCGGCGAAATCAGTGTTGCGAAAAGAATGAAGGAAGTTGATGCCATCATCGGCGGTGAGGGCAGCGGCGGAGTGATTCTTCCTGCAGTGCATTTAGGACGAGATGCCCTTGTCGGAATTGGACTGACGCTACAGCACTTCCTTGAATTTGGCGGCAAGATGTCTGAACTCAGAGCCAAGCTACCAAGCTATCATATGACAAAGAAGAAAATCGAATTGAAGCAGGCTGATGCTGAGGCTGTTCTCAATGAAATCAAGCAGCGATATTCCATGGTTCGATGGCGCCAAGGCGCCACTCGCCATGAAATGAATACGGATGACGGCGTACGGATTGACTATCCAGATTTCTGGGTGCACCTGCGCAAATCTAACACAGAGCCAATTATCCGGATCATCGCTGAGGCAGGAACAAGAGAACAGGCGGAAGAGGTTGCACAGGAGTTTATCGAGGAGATGAGTCAGATCAATATGGCGCGCGAAATCTCTTGATTTCGCATTACACCGCCAGGAAACGCTGCAATCTGGGGAAAGCGATTTGAGAGTCGAGCAATGGCTACCAATGAGAAAATCACACGAAGAGATTTTTTAAGACACTCTTCCCTCTTGTGTGCGGCACCAGCGTTCTATCCGCTGATGAATGTGTTCGGTCCTGTCGAACATGGTGCCTCCGGAGAATAAGCCTTATCTTGTTGAAGCGCGATTCTACGACAAACTTCCCAACAACCGGATCCAGTGTCGGCTCTGCCCACGGGAATGTGCCATTGATGATCTAGAACGAGGATACTGCGGGGTCCGAGAAAATCGAGATGGGATTTACTACACGCTCGTTCATTCACAACCCTGTACCTATCACGTTGATCCTATTGAGAAGAAACCCCTGTTTCATTTTCTACCGGGCACGACGGCATTCTCGCTTGCTACAGTTGGTTGCAACGTCGAGTGCAAGTTCTGTCAGAACTGGGATATTTCACAGACGCGGCCAGAGCAAATTCAGAATCTATTTCTACCACCGGACAAGATAGCCTCAATGGCTCGAGAAAGCCAATCCACATCAGTTGCGTACACCTACAGCGAGCCGGTAATCTTCTATGAATACATGTTTGATATAGCCGCTGCGGGTAGAAAACAGGGTGTGAAGAGCGTGATGATTTCTAATGGCTACATCAAAGCGGATCCAATGAAGCAACTCTGCGAGCACCTCGATGCCGTGAAAATTGATTTGAAAGCCATTACAGAAAAGTTCTATAAGGAGATGGTGAACGGGGAACTCAAACCTGTTCTTGACACGCTGGTGCTCCTCAAGAGACAGAACATGTGGACCGAGATCGTCTATTTGGTCATACCGACATTAAACGACACTGATGAGGAGTTCAAACAGCTTGCTCGTTGGATAAAGACAAATCTTGGCACGGATATTCCGTTGCACTTCACGAGATTTTATCCTCAATATAAACTTCGCAACTTACCGCCGACACCGACCAGCACTCTCGACAAAGCAAAAGCCATCGCTGATGCTGAAGGTCTGCACTTTGTCTACGTCGGCAATGTCCCCGGCCATCCTGGTGAGAGCACCTACTGCCCGAAGTGCAAGAAGATTGTTATCCAACGCTGGGGATACTCTATTCTTGACGTGAAGATCAAACGTGGTAATTGTGAATACTGTGGAAACAAAATATCCGGAGTTTGGCAATGAGAACAACGCATTTGAATCAACAGTATCTCAACGGGTGGGACATTGGGACCGGGGAACACAGAAGCATAGAAGTGAACTGGCAAATGGAAGATGGAAGACGGAAGACCGCTGATCACAATTGGCAAGCTGCAATTTGTAAGCGGCGTTCAATAATCTACAATCCCCTGCCGCTGCTCTGTCTGTCCATCGCCTTTGCTTTGCTCTTCTCATCGCCTGCCTGCTCTCAGAATCCGAAGCCTGTGAAGGGCGATATCCGCAAGGCGGCAGTTGCTGGCAGCTTCTATCCTGCGGACACCGCTGCTTTGAAAAACATGATTGGGCAGTTCATGGATCAGGCTAGAGGAAAAGAAGTTGAAGGGGAAATCATCGGACTCGTTGCCCCACATGCAGGCTATGTATATTCAGGTTGGGTAGCAGCGCATGCCTATAGGCAGCTTGAAGGGAAGAAGTTCGAGATTGTCGTGGTCATCTCGCCAAGTCATCATGAGTATTTCAGTGGAAGTGCGGTGTACAATGGCGATGCCTACGAGACACCTCTCGGTGCTGTGCCTGTAGACAAGAATTTGGCAAAAGAGATCGCCTCAAAGAACGATCTTGTTGTTCTCTCTACCCAAGGTCACGCCTGGGCACCCGGCACAATGGGGGAACACGCTTTGGAGGTCCAACTTCCTTTCCTACAGATGATGCTTGGAAGTTTCAGACTCGTCCCCATAGTGATGGGTGATCAGCGTCCTGAATATGGCGAAGCTCTTGCGGATGCCTTAGCAAATGCACTCAAGGGCAAACGCGTGCTCATCGTTGCCAGTTCGGACTTATCTCATTACCATCCTTACGATGATGCAATACAGCGCGATAAGAAGGTTGTAGACGCATTCAACAAATTCGATTACCTGGATCTTTCTCAGAACTGTAGTGTTGGGACGTGGGAGGCGTGTGGAGGAGGTCCAATCTCAGTGATGATGATGGCAGCTGAAAAGCTCGGAGCAAACAAAGCAACCATTCTCAAATATGCCAACTCAGGCGATGTGCCTGAAGGCGTCAAAACTCAAGTGGTGGGTTATATGGCAGGCATTGTTTACAAAGCAAAGCGAGGTTCGAAGGCAGAACCGAACCTCCATCAAAGTGAGCAGCATTTGACCGCTGCTGAGCGAACCGAGCTTCTACACATTGCGCGGACAGCGATCGAGTTTAGCGTCAAAGAGAAGAAAGTCCCCGAGTTCAGCGTAAGTTCCGATGTGCTCAAGAGAGAGTGTGGTGCATTTGTCACGATCAAAAAGCACGGTGACCTTCGCGGCTGCATCGGTCATATCGTTGCGACTGAACCGCTCTACGAGACTGTTCGCGACGTTGCTATCTCCGCAGCCCTGCAAGATCCACGGTTCATGCCGGTAGCACCGGGAGAACTTAAAGACCTAGAGTTAGAGATCTCCGTGCTTACGCCTCTCAGAAAGATCAGCGATCTCAGTGAAGTCGAAGTCGGTAAGCATGGTATCCTCATTCGAAAGGGGATGTATCAAGGGTTGCTGCTACCGCAGGTCGCGACGGAATACAGCTGGGATCGAACAAAATTTCTTGAGCAGACGTGCCTCAAAGCGGGGCTTTATCCGGATGCGTACAAGGAGAAGGACACGGAGATTTACATTTTCTCCGCAGAGGTGTTTGGAGAGCCTTGATGTAAAGCAGGTCGGAACTTAGCTGAGTTACAAGGTGACCAAGATCCACGAGTACGACGGCCCAGTGAACCACCTGCGTCAAGAATATATTGCACCCATCAAACGGGGGCACTGGCTTCATCGAGAGAACCGTGGATCCTTTGCGCCGGTGAAGCCGCGATGATCAAAACGAGAAAACGGTCGCGTCTTACTTTCATAACGGGATCGTTTTCTATATACCTTGACGTAAGCGATCAACTCTTAGCCACTGGTTCAAACTGAGCAAAAAACCGCTGGCGTTTTTTTGAATGTCTGGAGACAGCGAGCAAGTCATTGCGATAACCGTTGCCTAATCTCGTATCCCAGTTTGAAACAGTTCTCCAGCGACTCCTCGTCAATGCTCTCAACCACGTCCCTCTTCGAGTGCATGCTGAGCACGGCCTTGTTCCACCCTCCCGATGAGATCGTGATGGATTGATAGCCATGATAGGAAAACGGGATATGGTCCATCAACGCACCTGTGGGAAGCCAACTTCTTCGACATTTGAATCCTAGTTGCTTGCAGATGTCTGCTGCCCATGTACTCAACTTCTCACCTGTTTGGATGGCTGGGATGCCATAACTATCAGTGATTAGAATTTTCCCCTTCGCTCCAGTGCCGTCGAAGTTCACAATGAACGTTCCATGAGGATCAAATCTCCTGTTGAACATTTCGTTCCGGAGTAGTCTGATTGAACCACCGAGACCGACCTCCTCTGCACCTGTGGCAACGAACGAAACGTCACAACCTGACAATCCCTCCTGTGAGATTCGTCGAGCCAGTTCCAGAAGCACAGCGACACCCGAGGCATTGTCGAATGCCCCCGGGGATTGATTATGCGTGCAATTGAACTGTAGCACCAGTGAGGCAATGCAAAGCAACCCAATGGGATATATCACATCCTGCGATTGTACTGCGAACACCGCAGAAGTCGCTATCGCCAAGAGGCAGACGCTTGCTGCAACCAACACGAGGAGGAAAAGGAAAGATCTCACGTAGGAGGGGAGTGTCTGACTCTTTGAGTCGTAGTGCGCTACGTAGATGAGATTAGCATGAGAATGAACTGTCGGTTTTGTTGCAATGATATTCTTGGAATTGAATTGCCCAAACACCTTGAAGTCGTAGAATCTCTCTAAGACCTTTGTCCAGCGAGTTGTTACGCAGAGCAGAACAAATGTCAATGCCGTGATACCCAATGAGGTTAGCCTTGAAAGAGGAAGAACACAGTACGCAGCAATGATGAGCAGGCAGAGGAACACCAATCCTAATCTCGGCAAAACAACCAGCGGGAATCTAGAGACAGAGAAAGCCTGTTCTTCAACATCGAATCCGTGTTCTCGAAAGAAGTTCACAAGGTAGTCTTGAACTTGTTGTTCTCCCTTCGTGCCGGGAAAGCGAGGGATCGCGATGGCTTTGACAAAGTCAATCATTGGGAATCTGCCAATGCTAACGCTTCTGGAATGCACCGCTTTCCATCGGCGAGGTTAGGTGACCTCCAGACCTGAGAGCAACTGGATAGCGTTAAGCAAAATATTAACTGAATGCTCATAGGCATTCAGGAGCTCGGAGGTTTGCGACACCCCAGTACGCCAAATCTGATCTCCTTCCAGAGGTACATCGCCAACCACATAGACGCCAGCCGCTTTCTTCCCATGCAGATGGGCCAAGATAAAATGCTGCGCCATTTCCATCTGCACCCCAATCACTCCGAGATCTGCCCACTGCCTGAGAAAATCCATCTCTCGGTACATCGTCGCTGTGGTATAGAAGATTGCACATGCAATCTCAATTCCTAAATGCCGAGCTGCTTCATGTACCGCAAACAGGGCCTGAACGTTCGCCACCGCTGGCAGCCTAGCGTCGGCCCAGTAATCTGTCAATCCGTCTCCCCTGACTGAGGCAATCGGCGTGACTAAATGACCTGATCGAAGATTGTTTGATAATGAGCCACACAGCCCTAGAGAGAAAACGTATTCAACGGTGCTCTGTTCCAAGATCGGTATGAGGCTTGTCTCTCGCATGGAGCCAGAATATCGGTATGAGGCTTGTCTCTCGCATGGAGCCAGAATAGCAGGCGATATCGAGCCCGTGCCAAGTCCCTATTTCACCTTCTGGGGAGAAAGGGGCTAAAGGTGGAACTCTACGTAGTTCCCCCAGCTTTTTCCGAAGAACCTCCTGATGTTGTGAAACGGTATGCTGAAAGACGACATACCGTGGAAGTACATCTGTTTTGCTCATAGTTAACTTTTGGAAGCAATGTCCTTTGCTCACCAGATCCGAGGCAGCCCAATATCGGGTTGAGCGTGATGGTGGTAACCATTGTCATTGGTTGGTGTGTTAGTGTATTGGTGTATTGGTGTATTGGTTGGTCTGTTACCTGAACCAGTGCACCAATTCTTTTACCCTTTGTTCATCAACCTCATTTTCCGTCCTACCATCTTTTTTCAACGCCGTGCCGATGATAACTCCATCGGCATATAGCAAAGTCTCAGCAATGTTTTTCTCGTTCACTCCACTTCCAACGAAGACAAACGCTTCCGGCACTGCAGCTTTGACTTTCTTCACGTCCTCTAAGTTCGTTTCTTCGCCTGTCCCACGTCCAGTAATAATCAGCGCATCTGCCATTCCGCGATAATACGTGTCTTTCGCTGCGGTCTCAAGATCAAGATTACCAAGCGGCATGGCGTGCTTGACAAAGACATCGGCAAAGATTTTCACATCACTTTGAAGCAGGGAGCGATACCGTAACGTTTCGTAAGCCTTTCCCTCGATAATGCCTTGGTCAGTGAGCATCGCGCCTGTATGAACGTTGACGCGGATGAAATCAGCACCGACCGCACTCGCAATTGCTAATGCAGACTTCGCATCATTTCGTAGAACATTGATGCCCAAAGGAATTCCATCAATCTCTTTCTTGACGGACTGCGCAATGATAGCCATCGCTGCAATCGTGTGTGGCTCGACGTGATTTGGGAAGAACGGGTTATCACCAAAGTTCTCGAGGATGATTCCATCTATGCCGTTCTTCACCAAGGTCACAGCATCTTTCAGTGCCCGATCTTTCACATCGGCAAGACTTTCGTTCCACTGTGGACTACCAAGCAATGGCAAGAGATGGACAGCACCGATGATTGGTTTGTGGCTCGGAAATAATGTTTTGAGAGAGGAAGACATTTTGAAATATCGTTAGTGAACCTCCCGAGGGTTCTAAAATCCACAGGAGGTTTCAAGGTAACACTATGTTCATGGCACAATGTTGTTCGGCGTTACACCAAAGCGCTTGTGAAGAATTTCCATTAGACTGAGAGCGTTGAAGGCGGCATAACCGTCATAGTCATTGTTGAAATAGACGAAGACATCCGTGCCTTCATGGTAGAAGGAGAAGATCTTTTCTGCCCAGAAGGTCAAGTCTTCATCAGAATAACATAGGCTTCCCACCGGTCCATGAAGCCTGAAATACACGAATGGCGCGGTGGCTCGTATCTGCGGCTGAAGTCCTTCCATACCGATGATGCAGATTCCAATCCCACGTTGCTGCAAGAGTTCAAACACTTCTTCGTTAAACCAACTCTCATGTCGAAACTCCAGACAGTGCCTGTAGTCATGTGGAAGGATTTCGAGGTATTCTTCAAGTTGCTCTTTGTCGAATTGGAGTGAAGGCGGCGTCTGATGCAGGACCACACCGAGTCGGTTCTCTGTCTTCAGTGGTTTGATGATATGGAGAAATCGGAAGAGTTCATTTTCGGCATTATGCAGTTTTCTCAGGTGTGTGACGCTGCGATGAACCTTCACCGCATAGATAAACGTGGCCGGTGTCCTTCTCAGCCATCCCTCAACCGTCTTGGCTTTAGGAAGATGATAGAAAGTGGTATTTAGCTCCGCCGTCTGGAATCTCGCTGCGTAGAACTCCAGCCATTCATCTCTTTTGAGGTGCTTAGGGTAGAACCGCCCGATCCAGTGGTCGTAATAGTAACCTGAGGTTCCTACGTAGAGCTTTGCCATGGTATCTTGCTGCTCCCCTCTCTCATATCGTCCGCTGCGCTAGTCTGACCCTTCTGTTGAGCATATCCAGGAGTCTCACAAAGCGAGATGAATAGAATGTCGCTTCGCAGTAATTCCTGAGTTCGCCACCGAAGGATTGTTTGAAGTCCACGATGTGTGGCGTGTTGGCGCCAAGAAAATCAAATGTGGTGTATCCCTCCGCCGACAATCGTTTCATCATTTCCCACACGAGCAGATGAGTTGCGTTCTCCTCGATCCATTTCGCATCAGTGCCTGCAATCCAGTCATAGCTACAGCCATTCCAGAGCACCACTGCCCGCTCCGAGTGAACATTGCCGTTGCTGTCAGAGATAGAGTAGATTCTAAGCAACCCGCTCTTGAGCAAGGCAGTGCAGTACCGCGCGAAGATGTCATAAGGAAGAACGGGTTTCAGTCCGCTTCGTCTGTAGCTTTCTTCTTGAAGTGTCAAGAGCGCGGAGGGATCGTCCTTCTCTATTACGGTGAAGCCTTTCTCCTGTGCGCGATTGATCTTTCTCCTTAATGAACTGCTCAGGCCTTCCCAAAGTTTTTCAATATTCTCTATCTTGTTGACAAGGGTGTACTGCGGTTTGAGGCTCCAACCTCGCCACTGCAATGCTCGGAGATCCTGAACGCTATGATGAAATGACAACTGCAGGAACTGGAACTGATTCTCAAGCTCCTTCAATATGAGTTCAGCAATCTCTCTCTGTCCCACGATCAGCTTCTGAAATTTCTCATCTGAGGATGGAAAAAAAAGTATCCCGCTGTAGGGTGTCAACGGGATACGTGTCATAACCTTCAATCCACATCTCTTCTTGTGGAAGAGAGAAATACCACCCACCAAGTTATCGTGTCTCAGCGCTCCGTAGATAGCGTGAGGAACTCCAAACACATCACCGATGATGCCAGCCCATCGTGAGGTGTTGAACACCGTTCCTTGTGGTGAACCAGCCACAAACTGATCCCAGTTCTCATATTCAGTCTCAGAAAGTCGTCTAAGAGTGAGTGTGGACATGTAGTCATCACGAGTTCAGGGTTGACAGGGGTGGCAGCATCGCGGCATGCTATGTCATCAACGTTACCAAAATTGCCTTCTGGACATGCAGCCTGTTTTCAGCTTGCTCAAAGACAACGGAATGCTTCCCCTCAATCACTTCATCGGTGATCTCTTCACCTCGATGCGCGGGAAGGCAGTGCATCACTAAGCAGTTCTTCTTCGCTAGATCAACCAACTCCTGATTCACTTGATACTTCTTGAAGATTTCCTTTCGCTTTGCAGTCTCGTTTTCTTGTCCCATACTTGTCCACACGTCGGTGTAAATCACATCGGCGTTTTTCGCTGCTGCTATGCGATCAGTAGTAATCGCAATATCACTGATACCTGCTTTTTTTGCACGCTTAACAACCTCTTTATTCGGCTCATATCCTTTAGGACAAGCGATCACAAATTCAATATTAGGAATTTTCGTGGCAAATTCTATCCAGGAGTTCGCGATATTATTCCCATCCCCAATAAAGGCAACCTTGATGGCGAACGTCTTTCGGTATTCGATGACTGTCATGGCATCGGCAAGAATCTGGCAAGGGTGCAGCAAGTCCGTGAGTCCATTGATGACGGGAATCGTCGCATACTCAGCAAGCGCAACCGCATCTTGATGCTTCATCAGTCGAACCATCAGAGCATCGTTATAACGAGAAAGTGTTCGTGCCACGTCCTGCACCGCCTCTCTATCACCCATGCCAATGCTCTCGGGAGAAAGATAAATCGCGTACCCACCGAGTTGATACACTCCCGTCTCAAATGAAACACGTGTCCGTGCTGAGGATTTCTGGAAAATCATTGTCAGCGTCTTACCGCTGAGAGGACGATAGTCCTCCCCTCGTTTCAGTCGGGTCTTGAGTTCACTGGCTAGAGCGAGAATGTCCAGTAGGTCTTCTTTTGTCCAATCGGCAAAGGAAATGAGATCTCGTTTCAAGAAAGAACCTCACAAGAGTTGATGTGACAGAGTAACGGTTAATTGGTTCAGAAAGCAGATTCAAGCTCATCGCTCCGTAAAAATACGAAGATTCTCGACGAGAAGCAAGTCCAAAATTCCTTGATTCTAAGGACAGTCACCTGCTGTTCTAGGCGCCCAATAGGTTGATGGAGAACAGCCGGGAAAGCCAGAACACCAAACAAAAAGCCAATACCATTGTAGGCGATATTGGCTTCTTGTTTCTAACGCGGGTTCCCCCTCATCTCAACAGCGCCGTCCGCCCCCAGTCGGAGGAAGCAATTCATTCGTAGCTATTAAGCGCTTTCATGTAGTTGGCACGTTCAAACGCTGCTGGAGCTGCAACGGACTTATGACTCATACTACCCTTCATCTGTGTCACAGATTCGTACTCATGTTCTTCCATCCACAATCTCATTCCTTCGAGAATCTCTGTTATTTGTCCGATACCGTTCTTCAATAATGTCGAGCATACCATCGTGATATCCGCTCCCGCCATAAGCATCTTGAGCACATCTTCAGAAGTGTGGATGCCGCTGGTAGCTGCAAGACTTGCTTTGACTTTCCCGAACAAAATGGCAATCCAGCGCATTGGCAACCGCAAGGCCTGCGGTGTACTGAGGTTGATGTTCGGAACGACTTCTAAATCTTCCAGGTCAATGTCAGGTTGATAGAAGCGGTTAAACAGGACGAGCGCATCAGCGCCCCCTCGATCCAATCTCTCCGCAAACGAAGCAAAAGAACTGAAGAATGGACTTATCTTCATCGCAACAGGAATCCTCACCGTCCGCTTGACCGCTTGCAGGATATCTATGTATTTATTCTCGACATCGAGGCTCGTAAGTTTGGAGTCAGTGGGAATATAGTACACGTTTAGTTCGAGAGCGTCCGCGCCTGCCTCTTCAATCTTCCGTGCATATTCAATCCATCCCCCAGCAGTCACGCCGTTCAGGCTGCCGATTACAGGTATATCTACTACCTCTTTTGCTCTTCGTATATGTTCGACATACTCATCCGGTTCAAGTGTGTACTCATGCGACTCAGGGAAATAAGACAGTGCCTCAGCATAGCTTTCGCTGTGCGCTGTTGTGTGGTAATGTAGTTCAAGTGCCTCGTGTGTGATCTGCTCCTCGAAAAGAGAATAGATGACAACGGCTGATGCCCCAGCGTCTTCCATTGCTTTGATACTATCAATCGTTCTGGAAAGCGGCGACGCCGATGGAACCAACGGGTTTTTCAGGGCTATACCCATGTATGTTGTTGATAAGTCCATAGTGTTCCTACCTCCGATAAGATCATTACATGTTCAAGGATAGAGTGAAATCGAAGAGTGATGAATCCTCCTATATCCCCGTTTCGTTAAGGAGGACAAAGGAGGATTAAGATTTTGTTTCATTTCAGCTAGCACCATTGTTCACGGCCGTTACTTTTGTGTATCGGACTTCGCCGATTCAGCGGGCTTCTTTGACTCGGCAGATTCTTCTCCATCTTTGGAACCGAATGATAGACTTGCCATCTGTTCATATAGATGCCAACGTGCATTGACATCTTCTTGAGCAAGTTTGATCAATCGCTCTGCTTCCTTTGGCTTGCTCTTGGTCAGCATCTTATAACGAGTCTCGAGGTAGGCATAATCCTTCAGTGGGATCTTCGGAGCCTTGGAATCGAGCTTCAAGGGATTCTTTCCCTCCTTTGCCCAATCGGGATTGTAGCGGAACAACGACCAGTAGGCACTGTCAACCGCCGCCTTCTGGTTGTTCATGGCGAGACGCATGTTGATGCCGTGAGCAATACAGTGGCTGTAAGCAATTATGATCGAAGGTCCATCATAAGCTTCTGCTTCTAGGAATGCTCTCACGGTCTGCAGATCGTTTGCGCCCATGGCAACTCGAGCGACGTACACTGTTCCATAAACCATCGCCATCATTGCAAGATCTTTCTTTGCTTGAGGTTTCCCCCCAGCGGCAAACTTTGCTACTGCGGCGCGTGGTGTTGACTTCGATAGCTGTCCACCAGTGTTTGAATAGACTTCGGTATCCAAGACCAAGATGTTGACGTTCCGCCCGGATGCAAAGACGTGATCGAGACCACCGTAACCGATGTCATACGCCCAGCCATCACCACCCATTATCCAAACGCTCTTCTTGACGAGAAAATCAGCGATGCCCATAAGCTGCTTTGCCTCCGCAGAATTTTCGCCTTGAAGTTTCTGCTTCAGCAATTCCACGCGTTCACGCTGCTCGTATATTCCAAGTTCATCCTTCTGGACGGCGTTGAGAATTGCTGTCACCAGTTCATCACCAATCTTGCCGGCAAGCCTCTGTAGTAGCTCGCGAGCATACTCGGTCTGTTTGTCAATGGAAAGACGAAACCCGAATCCAAATTCAGCGTTGTCTTCAAACAACGAGTTAGACCAAGCCGGACCCCTTCCTTCTGGATTCTTCGTCCATGGTGTTGTAGGAAGATTGCCGCCGTAGATGGATGAGCATCCTGTTGCGTTGGCGATAATGGCGCGATCTCCGAAAAGCTGACTCACGAGCTTAACATACGGAGTTTCTCCACATCCAGCGCAAGCGCCAGAATACTCAAAGAGCGGCTGCAGGAATTGCGATCCCTTGACACTGCTCACTTCTACCTGACGACGTTCCACCTCAGGAAGATTGAGGAAGAAATCGTAATTCACACGCTCTGGCTCTCGAAGAGGAAGCTGAGCTGCCATGTCCAAAGCTTTGTGCTTCGTCTCAGTTTTACTCTTAGCAGGACAGACCTCAACACATATTCCACATCCAGTGCAATCCTCCGGTGCCACCTGAATTGTGTACTTCATGCCGGGATATTCTTTCCCTTTGTAGTTCATATGCTTCAGTGTCGGTGGTGCATCCTTGAGATATTTCTCGTCATAGACTTTGATGCGGATCGTTGCGTGTGGGCAGACAATGGCGCACTTGCCGCACTGGATGCATATCGCCGGATCCCACACCGGGATTTCGAGCGCGATATTGCGTTTCTCCCACATTGCTGTTGCTGAAGGATAAGTTCCATCCTTAGGGAATGCGCTAACAGGCAGCATGTCACCTCGTCCAGCGATGATTTCCGCCAGCGTGTTCTTGACAAAGTCGGGAGCCTTCTCTGAAACCACAGGTGGTAGTTCTATCTTGCTTGTTATCTGAGACGGATACTTGACTTCATGCAGGTGGGCGAGGGCTTGATCCACTGCATTGTAGTTCATTTTCACAATCTCATCGCTTTTCTTTCCGTAGGTCTTCTTTATTGAGTCCTTGATCGCAGCAATTGCTTCATCCCTTGGAAGTACACCTGAAATGCCAAAGAAGTAAGTTTGCATGATCGTATTTATCCGATCCCCCATTCCAGTCTCTTCAGCGATCTTATAGGCATTGATGACATAGAACTTTATCTTCTTCCTGATAATGTCTTCCTGAATCTTCCTTGGCAGTTTGTCCCACACCTCATCTGGACCGTATGGACTGTTGAGCAGGAAGGTCGCTCCATCAACAGCATACTGCAAGACGTCATATTTTTCAAGGAAGACCCATTGGTGACATCCAACGAAATTAGCTCTGTTGACAAGATAGGTTGAGCGAATTGGCTTCTTGCCGAAACGCAGGTGCGATACGGTGACCGATCCGGATTTCTTGGAATCGTACACGAAATATCCCTGGGCGTTGAAATCAGTTCCTTCACCGATGATCTTGATGGAGTTCTTATTTGCGCCGACGGTGCCATCTGCGCCGAGTCCATAGAACATTGCTCGGACAACATCTTCTCCCTCTGTTGTGAAGGCTGGATCGTAATCAAGGCTTGTGTTGGTGACGTCATCAACAATGCCGACGGTGAAGTGATTCTTCGGCCTTCCCTTCTTCATCTCGTCAAACACCCCTTTGATCATAGCTGGAGTGAACTCCTTAGATGAGAGTCCATAGCGTCCACCGATCACGCGTGGAAAATCCTTGAAGGGTGCAATGTCTGAAGCCAATGCCTCACTGATCGCAGTGATGACGTCTGCATATAGGGGTTCACCAGCGCTGCCCGGTTCTTTTGTGCGGTCAAGGACGGCAATGGTCTTTATGGACGCAGGGAGTGATTTGACAAAGTGCTCGACTGAGAACGGCCGATACAGACGCACTTTGATCATTCCAACCTTTTCCCCATGTGCACTCAAGTACTCAACGGTTTCATGTGCCGTCTCCCCACCGGATCCCATTAAGATGACAACCCTGTCGGCATCGCGAGCTCCGACGTAGTCAAACAAATGGTAGTGCCGTCCCACGATTTGGGCAAACCTATCCATTGTCTTCAGCATGATCTCTGGGAACGCAAGGTAATACGGATTGACGGTCTCGCGATTTTGGAAAAAGACATCCGGATTCTGGGCGGTTCCGCGTATGAAGGGATGATCAGGTGAGAGCGCTCGTGCTCGGTGTTCCTGCACAAGTCTATCATCAATCATTGCGCGCATATCCTCAGTCGTGAGCTGCTCAACCTTCATCACCTCGTGTGAGGATCGGAAGCCATCGAAGAAGTGGAGAATGGGAACGCGTCCTTCTAGTGTAGCAGCTTGCGCAATGAGAGCAAAATCCATGATCTCTTGGATGGAGTTGGATGCAAGCATTGCATAACCGGTCGAACGACACGCCATCACATCACCATGGTCGCCAAAAATCGAGAGCGCGTGTGTCGCAACCGTCCGCGCCGAAACGTGGAACACTGTGGAAGTAAGCTCACCGGCGATCTTGAACATGTTCGGTATCATCAGCAGGAGTCCCTGAGATGCGGTGAAGGTTGTTGATAACGCTCCAGTCTGCAATGCGCCATGCACCGCTCCAGCAGCACCAGCCTCGCTCTGCATCTCGACGACAACAGGGATCGTTCCCCAGATATTCTTCTGTCCTGCTGCTGACCAGTCGTCAGCCCATTCACCCATCGGTGATGAAGGAGTGATTGGATATATTGCTATGACCTCGTTCGTCTTATGTGCTACATATGCGGCTGCTTCGTTGCCATCTATTGTTACTTTCTCTCTTGTCATAAATCTCCTGGTGAAATTGACAAAACGAATGTCTGTAATCAGTGGTCTAAAGTGCGCAACTGCTGTGGTGCCATCCATGATTCATGGAATGGTAAAGACAGACTAGAAGCGCACAGAACTGTTGGACGGGTAGTTTTACTGCCTAGAACAAATAAGTGCAAGGAACTCTCAAAGGAAATCCACATTGGGATCCTCAAAAGTGACTAAGAAATTCTGGTGCAGGTTTTATTGTCCGGACAGCGAGCCTTGCTGTTGATCCAGTTTAATATCCCCTTCGCGCTGCGATCTCCATAATCCTATCTATCACTCTCGGAAAGAATCGGCTGAACAGTACATACAGCTTGCCGTTAACAGAAACCACAACTTCATGTCTGCGCTTCAGAGACGCTCTGAGAACAACCCTCGCGACATGTTCAGCACTGCTCTTCGGAAATGGATTAGGTCTTCTCGGCTTAACGTATTTCATCTCATTGAAGAACTCAGTCCTTGTCGTGGAAGGACAGACCACGATAACATCAATACCACTCATTGCGAGTTCTGCGCGCAGCGCTTCAGAGAATCCCTGCAGACCGAACTTCGCAGCACAATACGCTGCGTTGTTGGGAGTCGCTCGCTTCCCAACAGCCGATGAGATATTGATGATCTGACCAGATCGCTGCCTTAGCATATGCGGCAACACGGCACAGATGCAGTAAATCGCACTATGCAAGTTGACATTGAGGATTTCCTCGATGTCAGAGTACTGAGTAACAGCAACAGGACCGTGGATTCCCCTTCCGGCGTTGTTCACTAAAATGTCTATCCGATCAAATTTGGCTATCGTTGTGTAGATCAGATTGTTGATGTCTTCCTTCTTAGTCACATCTGTCGGGACAACAATCGCTCGCACGCTGAACTTGTTGATTTCATCCCGAAGACTCATCAGCTTGTCTTTTGAACGGGCAGCGAGAACCACACGGGCACCTTCTTTAGCAAGAAGCAGGGCGGTTGCCCTGCCGATGCCTTTGGATGCACCTGTAATGATAGCTACCTTATCCTTGAGTCGCTCTGTCATTTCTCTATCTATAGCTCTCTCAGCCTTGAACTTACACTCCGATCGAGTCGGGCGGATGCTCTTATGCAGGATCTCGAGGCTTGCTTCGTCGTGTTCAGGGTCAAGTTCTTCAGGAACCGTACGGTGAATCAAATCCTGCACAGTCTTGCAGAAGATTGCCAAATATGTTGTTCAACTTTCAACAGTTCTTCGGACAGACTCGATTTTGCACTGACTTCTCCATCGCCGCGAAGTCGGAGAACCAATTGGTGCGCAATAATATCGTGAAAAAACCGAAAATTGTCAACATAAATCTCCCAACCTTGGACAGCCTCGAAACGCATCGGTTATCCACATCTTTGCGGACTGCGGTGTGGTTAGCAGAAGGGAAATGCGGGTCCACAGTTCCCTTGCGTTGCTGGTAATGAGAAGCGGATCCCCTCAGGGCATTAGCCGATTGCGGACGATCTTTGTCCTCGGCGCGCTGACTGAAGATGCAGAAACCCACAAAGAGTTCTAGCGGAACTAGTGAGAGGCCAGATGTCCATATGCTAGGCAGCTTTGTTAGCTCGTACTGCCATTCGTCCAGTAGAAAAGCAAAACCCCAATAGATCATTGGGGTTTTGCACACTTGTTATTCATCAGCGGCGTCATCTAGTCTAGAAGTCCGGTCCGACGGAAATGTAGTATTTCGGCTCAGAGAACCCCTGCCAATTAAATGCCCAGCCAATATCGAGTCGGACCAAGAATCCAAGGAAGTATATGCGTGCGCCAATCCCGGTTCCTATTAACAAATCCCGTGTTACAGTCGCGCCGTTTTCATCTCGATCAAAAGCACGATACATACGAGCCTCTGTCCACGCCGATCCCACATCAAGAAATGTCACCCCAAACACATTCTGGAAAAAGAGTGGAAGCGCACCGGTCACGAGATATTTAATTAACGGGAAACGCAGTTCTGCATTTACCAATGCATACTTCGTTCCGTTCTTCGCGTTGTAATTGTATCCTCTCAGCGGTAGCCCTGGTGTCAAGAACGCAAAATCTTGAACATCCTGAATGGGAATTTGATCGTTTTCGAACTTGTAGTTGATCCAGTTATCCGTCCCGCCGATGAAGAACCTCTGCGCATTGGCTCCGCCACTTATGCCTCCAGCAACTCTGTAGGCGAAGACATAATCGCTCCAGAACTTGAGGTACTGCCGATAATCCCACGTGAACGTGTAGAAGCTTAGACTTTGACTGCCTACTTTCGGACTGCCGTAGAGTGTCAAGTTGGAACGCGATCCATTGTTAGGTGCCGTCGGTCCCCAAAGAACAGTATCATGAATGTAACTGAGCGAAGGCAAAATGAAGCTCCGTTCTTGGGTGTCCTGAAGGGTGGGGTCATCAATATTCTCTCGTGAGAGATTATCCCAGGTGAGGCTGAAATCAAGTTGATTGAACTTATCAAACGGTCTCGACATCATGATTTGAATGCCGTAGTTTCTGAAGCGATACAAGTATGAGTAGCCGTCGGAAGCATCAAGGTAAAGAAACCGTGCGCTGTGGAATCCCACAATGCCATAGTCAATCCGATTCGGCAGATAGAGATATGCCAGCAGATAATCACTGTTCTTAAGATCAAGCATCAGATTTGTCTCGAAGTAAATCTGATGATTGCCCAACATGTCACTAAAGATCATGATGGTGGATCCCTCCACGCCATAGAGCGAGCTGTAACCCGCATTGCCGTAAATGATGTCGGGGGTAAAACTCAATTTATATTTGTGAGGTTTGAACTCGCCGCTACTATCAAGATTGTCTTTCGGCTTGAACAAGCTGCCTTGATTTGCAGCGTACAGCGTATCTTTGGGAAATGTCTCCGTGAAAACATGATTCCTAAAATCTATTCTGATGTTTTCGCCATAGACCTGCGTAGAATCCTCCCGATTTTCTGCTGTGCTTTCTCTGTGGCGAGTGTCCACACCCGTTGTACCGACCGACGCGATCTTTGTCCCTCCTCGAAGAGCGCTGAACCTCCGCTTAATAAACTCTGTTGGCTCAAGCTCAACGGCTGCCAATTTCTTTTCCCCGCGTGGTGATATCGAAGTCGAATCCCTCTCTGTAGACGAAGCTGCACCACTCGTACTTGCTACTGTTCCTTCGGCGGGAAGTTTGGGTGTATGTTCAAAGGGCGTCTTCATCAAGAAGATATCGAACCCGGTATTGATCATAGAAGCAAAAGCAAGCTTATTCCCGTCCCTTGAGAGCGATAGTTGATACACGCCCGTCAATGAGTTTGTAATGGGATGCTCAACACCTGTTTCCAGATTCTTCTCGTAGATGTTGTTGATGCCGTTCCTATCAGAAATCAACAGAATCTTCTTTCCATCAGGTGAGCACACGACCTGGGTTTCATCGGAATTGGGAGTGTTAGTAATGCGAGTCATCTGTCTAGTATCCAGATTCACCGCATAGATATCCAACTGGCTGTAATCATATTTATCCATTCTGAAATTCAGCGGAATCTGAGAGCGATTTAGGTAATCACCCCTGTCCGATGAGAAGTAAATCGTTTTGCCGTCCGGTGACCATGAAGGATCGGAATCGCTGAAGATATCGTCTGTCAGATTTATAAGTTGCTTTGTGTTAAGGTCATATACATAAATATCCGACTGCTGTAGGTGACTGGCAGCAAAGGCAATCTTATCACCGAGCGGTGACCAGTCCACTGAGAAAATCTGGTCAAGACCAAACTCATGTTTTTCTTGGTCACCACTTTCCGCATCAATCACAAAGATAGCATCCTGTTCACCGCTCTTTGCTGCAAGGGTGATCTTCTTGCCATCAGGTGACCAGGTCACTCCCGGTGTGAGTAAATGCAGTTCCTCAAAATCTTTTGTCCGTTGACCCTTGATCGCCTTCTTCAAAATTTCTCCATCAATTGCTGACATCACATAGACATCAAAGTAGTCATTTCTATCGGAGATGAAAGCGATCTTATCTCCTTGGGGAGAGATAGCAGGACTAGTGTTATAGAAATTTCCTTGCTTCTTATGGTCAGTTAATCTGCGGGCGTAACTAGATGGCTCCTCCCGTTTAGCAATGTCTGGCCAATACAGCACTTTCTGTTCTTTCTGCCATCGCTCGTTCAGTTCCTCTAAACTCAATCCGAGAGCGCTTTTGAATCCCTGTTCAACGCTGTGCGTGGCTTTGATCTTGTTCATCAACTCACCGATTTTTTCTTTACCATACTTTTCGGAAGCATACCAAAACACCGACTGTCCACCCCGGTAGGCGAGGTAACCGTCAAGGGAATTTATCGCTGGAAGGTGTTCAGTGATCGTGGCATCGCGCAGGAACATATCGGAGTTCGTGTCCCATCCGTCCAATGATTGATACTCTGCCATGCCTTCAGCGAGCCACGTCGGAAGCTGCAGACGAATGTTGTTCGTGATGATAGATTGGATGGAACCGCCATAGAACATATCGTTCATGACAGCGTGCACAAGTTCGTGATGAATCACGTGGCGGAGCTGCTTGTAGGAACCCTCAAACGGCACAACCACTCTGTTCTTGAAGAGTTCCGTCACACCGCCGATGCCTTCCTCAAGATATTCTTGGACCACATTGGTCTGCTGAAAGTCGTTGTGGGAGTTGTAGATGACAATCGGGATGCGGCTGTTGATCTGATAGCGGAAGCTTTTGCTAATTGAAGCGAGAGCGGATTCTGCAATATCGGCCGTGAATTCAGCCAAGTAGTCTCCCCCTTCTGAGAAATACACATCAAAGTGATCCGACTGGATGAAATACCAGTCGAAGTTCTTGTATTGAACCTTGTTCTTTCCAAATTCTTGGGAGTGTGCTATTTGAGCCGCCAAGGACAAAAGGAGCAGAATGAGAAGCCAAAAGGTTGCTGAGAAAGACTTCGTTGCTTTCATAACTTCATTCCTCCGTTTTCTATGGATTTGACACCCGAGGTGTGTCCTAAGCTTAATCTATAGAAAAGAAATCCAAATGTCAAGTCGGGCTCGTCAGAGGGTTGCAGCCTAGGATCTGTGGAGTGGGAAATTCGTCTATGCTTTGCGACTATGGTTATTTTCCGAATCGTTCACGTGAACTGACCGTAGAGCTAGGAGATTGTTGGAACCACACCTGATCCAGGACATTCCCCGACATTTCATCCGTTTCTTCGCCATCAAATCTGAGATCTTCTCTACCACATGACTGCTGTGAATAGTCCCAGGTGTATGCTGCATGCCCGAAACATTGTGCTCAGCATAGTGCACGAACTCCTGCATGTCGTGTTCATGTCTCGTGTCAGAACCGCTCAATGCTCGAAGATATGTTAATCCCTCCCTTGGCTTACCATGATAAACATACTCGAAGAATTGTTCCTGTTGATGTTCCATCGATACTGAACTTGCTCGCTCCTCAAAAGCGGTACAAATATAGTGTGTACCTGCCACGCCGAAACGCCATTGACGTCACATTGCGTGTCCATCTAGCACCATCCGCTACCACATGTGCCGGTTCATCGCTTGATAGACCGTGCTCTCGAAATACTGCGTATAAGCGCTCCCCAAAATCTCCTGATTGCGCCACCTGTCCAAAAACCTTCCGCTTTACCGTCTTTCCGCCTCTTCCCAGACACCGGTTCTGTTCCACCCACAGGTTTACGTATGCTTCTCTCGACTCATCAAAAATCTATTCGAAAGGCAATCGTTGCCTCATGGAAAAATCTACTCGAAATAACGGTCTACAAGTGGTAGTTTTCTGGTCACAGAGAGCAGGCAGCGTTTGGGGCCTTCATCACTCTGGTGGTGATCTGAGAGTAACAACAACACCAGGGGGGGTATCATGAAACAGCTAACGCTCAAGGAGAGGACGGCTGTGACTAAGGCAACTGCTCAATGTTGCCAGAAAGCATCAAGGAAACAGCGAGGACGCATCCCGGATGAATCCTGTGCCCTTGACTGCTATACATGATCCTATGCTGCCTTCCTTCTTGCGTAATTGCGGAAGGCCTATCCACACGACCATTTCCTGCGTAAGAACGGTCTATGTCTTCAACCAAGCCAAATACCGTACTAAACAACACCCCTTACGCAAGTACGACCTATGTTTTCTCACACTTGAAGTACTTCTGGGCTCTGGCCGATGGTATCTGTCGCACACGCCTGGCTGCTTGGATTCGGGCTAACCAGCCAATGCTCGAACGCTTCGAGGAGATTGGCCTTGATCATGACACACATCAAAAGTTCCTCACCATAGGTCCGGCTACCATTGATCGACTCTCGGCCCCTGAAGGCTCTAGATTCAAGCTCAAAGTTCGTTCTAAAACAAAACCAGGTGCATTACTCAAGCACCAAATCCCTATTCCAACTTTCTCCGAATGGGACAATACAATACCAGGATTCGTTGAAATCGACTTGGTTTCGCATGATGGCGGCATCTCTGGAGGCGATGCTATCCAAACCCTGGATGTTACTGATATATCAACTGCTTGGACTGAAACTCGTGCCGTTAGAAACAAATCCCAACATTGCATTTTCGAAGCACTCGCTGATGTGATAACCCATCTCCCATTTGAACTTAAGGGCATTGACTCAGATGACATTGGCGAATTTATCAATAACCATGTGCTTCGCTTCTGCAAAGAACACCATCTCACCTTCAGCCGCAGTAGACCCATCAGAAAAAATGATAACTGCTATGTCGAACTAAAGAACTGGTCCATCGTTTGTAAAGCAACAGGCTATTACCGATATGACACCCCAGACGAGCTGGAGCTCCTAAGTCAACTCTACTGCTGCGCCTGCGTCTCTACACGAACTTCTTTCAACCAGTCATGAAACTAGCCGACAAGACTCGAATCGGCAGTAAGGTCATCAAGAAACACGATCCACCAACTACTCCCTTCCAGCGTGTCCTTAACCATCCGTCAATCCCGGATGACAGAAAACGAACCCTGAAAGAACAGTATCTTCAACTCAACCCAACTCAAATCGAAAGAACCATGGTCCAACTCCAGGAACGATTGTTCACTCTCGCTGAACCTAAACTCATTCGTAAAAAAACATTCCAAGATGCTTTCACATGAAACTGTTTCTTCGTATATTGCATCAAAAACAATTCAAATGGCGCCAGAGGCGCCATGGTGCAGGGCACTCACCAATAGTTGCAGGGGACTAAAGCCATAACATGCTTTGAAGACGCCACTTTGATTGAGTTACGGAAGAGCGCGCAAAAAGCATGATTCAATAAGACTAGACTCCGTACGTTTCACGTGAAACCAACTATCTCCGTCAATGTGTTGAGCGTGTTGGCAACTCGGTGAACAGTGAAGGACAAGTGCAGAGCAATGCGCCCGGGCTCAAGGCAAAGCTAGCCCAAGTTTGACAGTTGAGAAGAGAAAGTCTCAACTCTGAGTGAAGAGCGCCCCCCCCCAAGCAAACAAAGCCTTCACCACAAGATTTGGTTCGTTTTCAATCATAGTTGCGGCCGGGGTTTGGGTTTCTGTGAGGAGAGTAGCAAGATGCTGTTCGGATTCTCACACGCGGGGAGTTGAATTTCAACGGTATCTTGCGCAGGCAAGACCACATCAGTCAAGGATAAGTTCTTGATCTCTTCATCAATAGCTCTGTGTTTGTTGCCTGAACCGGACACACCAATTGACTCATGAATAATGTAGCCGAACGCGTTTGGAAAATGAGTCGTTGCCTCATGATATAGGTAACCGAAACTTGTCGTGAGTTTATCGAACCAAAAGGGGCCATATTATGAGCACTGAAGCAACATACGAGTATGTACAGGCGATCTCAACAAGATATCTTTCAGCATCGAAGAAGGCCAAGAGATTCAATCTCAATGAGTTCCGCAAGGTATGTGGCTACAATCGCAAATACGCGATTCGCTTGCTGAACTAGACCGCTGACAAGACGAAGTCCGCTCTGCGGAAGAAGAAGCCAGGTCAACCTAAGCTATATCACGATTCACTTATCTTCGAGGCTCTCCAGTGTATCTGGATTCTCGTGAACCTGCCCTGTTCCATACGTTTACAGGCAGTCCTAGGACTCTGGCTACCCTTCCATGAGGAACATTTCAGCATCAGACTGCCAGAGAAGATCACACAACTGCTCTTGAATATCTCTCCGACTATGATCGACCGCCCACTGACTTCTAAACGTGCCAAGTACGCCAAAATCCGGTCTAGCTTCCACTAAACCCCGTTCACTCCTGAAAAAACACATGCCTATCAAAACTAACCAATGGGATGAAGCACAACCGGGATTCCAGGAAGCCGATACCGTCGCCCACTGTGGTTCTTCTTTTACCGGAATGTTCGTTTATATGGTGACTGTCGTTGATATTGCCACCGGATGGACTGAACAATGTGCTGTCTGGGGTAAAGGTGAACACGCCGTTCTCAAAGCCCTTCAGTACCTCGAACAATGCCTACCCTTTCAAATCAAAGGCATCAATTGTGATAACGACTCCGAATTCCTGAATTGGCACATCCTCAAGTACTTTCCCCCAGATGTGAACCAGTCCAGTATACACGCTCACGTCCCTATTACAGAAACGACAATTCGCACATTGAGGGTAAGACTTGTGGTCAGTGGAACGAGTCCAACTGGACCATTGTTCGTCAATATCTCGGCTATCAATGTCTCGACCAACCACACCTTGCCAATCAACTCAACGAACTCTATTGTGCTGAGTGGCGCCTGTTTCTCAACTTCTTTCTACCCTCGGCGAAGCTCTTAAGCAAACAGCGCGTCAGATCCAAAATCATCAAATCCTGCGACTCTCCCCAGTCTGGCTCTTACCAGAGAAGATTGAGACACCATCTATCGCCCCATTGTATAGCAGCATCCTCGCAAGCAAATTCTATACTGAGATTCGTCCTTACGTTGACCATGTCCTCGGTCGGAGTTCTCATCTCTTCTTAGATATGTGACGCGGGGGGAATTATGGAGTATGGGGAAAGAGACATATATTGTTGTCTATGTCGAGATGCCTAAGGGGACAGATATTGAGCGGCTTGATAAAGTGATGCGTGATGTCGAGGGTTTGCTTTTGCAGGGAACCAATCAGAGTGGCGCGATTCAGAAGGTTGTGACGCGCGTCTATGGTGGGCATGCCAACATCGCGGCATACTTCACGGATGAGGCAAGCATAACAGATGCTCCTCATATTATTGAGAATGCTCTAACTGCCTATGCTGCTCAGATTGGAAGTGCGCAGTTGGGCGTTTATGGTTATGGACCTGGTTTGCTCAAAGGTGGAGAAGCGGTGCCAAGCTTCCGTGTCAAAGTGCTGGGCTACAACTACAACAGGGGGAAGGAGATCGCCCAGAAGTTCAAGCAGCAGATAGAACGAAACCCGCGAATTGCCAATGTGGATATTGACCCCTCGCTCGGGAAAAGGAATGTGCTGTTCGAGACAGCAATTACAATTGACAGGGATAAAATCTCTCGCTATGGACTAACCGTTGTTGATATTGTGAGAGCGGTTCGCACTCACACTGAAGCAGCAATTCAGTTGAGCAGATTCAAAAAACAGCGCGAGTCGATAAGTTATTCTATGAAGTATGCTCGCTATCGTCAGTTTTCCGTTGACTATCCAAGAAATGTCATTCCCCTGACGCTTTCAGGTGAACATGTGCGTCTTGGAGATGTTTTGAACATTTGAGAGCAGAGAGTTTTGAGTCGCATTGTGCGTGAGAACCAGCAGTATCAACCGCTTGTAGCATTTGATTATAAAGGACCTTACAAATATGGTGACAAGTTTGTTGATGCCACTATTAGAAACACTGTCTTACCGAATGGATATTCGGTTCAGCGTGCTGAGTGGTTTTTTCTTCGAGAAGAAGAGGAATTATCTTTCACTGCTAATTGCCCTGCTTTCGCTTCTCATCGTCTCTATGGTCACAGCATCGCTCTACGAATCTTTCCTCAAACCATTTATCATAATCCTGGCAGTGCCGATGTCGCTGATCGGGTTATTCCTCGCGTTTTATTTCACCGGGGCAGCATTTGACCGTGGTGGGTATGCTTCGATCATTCTGCTGATTGGGATTGTAGTGAACAATTCCATTGTATTGGTTGACCGTATTTCCAATCTTGAGAAAACAGTTCCAAGCACCTTCGGGACTAGACTGAACGCAGTTGTTGAAGCGTCTAGCAATCGCCTTCGACCAATTCTGATGACAACAATGACCACAATTGCAGGGTTGCTACCACTGGTGATAGCAGGAGAGCCAACAAGCATCTGGTATTCTCTATCAATCGGAACGATTGGTGGGTTGATTTCTTCCACAGTTCTTGTGCTGCTTGTTATCCCTGCCCTCTATGTGCTTTTAGTTCGAAGGAAAAGGATTGTCTGAGAGGAGTTCGGTGGATCCATTCCAGTTCCATTCCTGCCTGGTGTTGCTCAACAAAGGATCAAACTGCTCTGGCTTAGAGGTATCAATTCTTCTACGAATCAGGAGCGCCTCACATGGTTTGTACAGAATTGACCGCGTTCTCAATCAAATGGTTGTGAGGAGCAACTAGCAACACCTTCATCAATGCGCTGCCGATGACAACACCATCACTGAATTTTGCAATCCGTTGTGCAACGTCTCTGACGCAACTCGAAGTCGGTAGAGTTGTTTTTGCCTTCCTCAACCTGGGTTGGAACGGAGCTTACAACCAGCACAGCATTTGCAACAGGACGCTCCCCCGCCGCATCGGATGGAGAATTGACAATGCGCCCATTAACAACCATTGTTGTCGAGCCTCCGCCGTCAAGATTAACACCTTGATACACGCCGAGGGAAAGCATGAAACCTGTGAGTTCGGGAAGCGACATGCCGACGCTGCTTGCCTGTCTTCCGTCAACAGTAATGAAATACAGGGTGGTGCTGTCGCGTGAGAAACCAATGGCGCTGCGTGGATGTTGGGTCGTCACGAAACTTGACGAGGTGCCCTCCTCAGCACCACTCTGAATGGAAACGTCTATTCCATCTTTGATGAGCCGAGGCAAGCCTCCAACTAGCTGCGTGATGGCATCTGAACCTGGATGGAATGCCAGTACAAGGGCAACGGTATCACCGGGAATGATATTCGAAGTGATGAACGTCCTCGAAATACCGTGCCCTGAAAGTACAGCACCTTCTGACGGAATTGCCATACTGCCGACACTATTCTGCAACTCGTGCACAAGGAATTTCATGGTGTCGTTGACCACCCAATTGCTTAACGGCAGCATCTCGATTTCGGCACCCAACGGATTTGTCCCTGTCACTGTTCCAAAGAAATGGTTGTAGATTACTAGAGAATCCTTACCACGACGTTGATTCACGGCATTGATAGGTAGCCGCGTATTGTTCCTGGCTATGACCAAACCAGCGAAGCTGAATTTCCCGATGAGCGGCTTCTTGTATTTTGTCATGGCAAACTGGGAGCGATTGCTCGACGCTCCTCTCACAATCTCGCCGTCTATCACCTGATTATTGACCGGTTCTCCCACAGCAGTAAAGAAATCGGCATTGATGGCGCCAATCATGTAGTGTCCGGAACCATTCTTTCTTGCCACCATGGCGCTTATCTTTTCCCTGCCAATCAGTCTGTCGTTCGCTTTGACGGTCTCCAGCGCGATTGTAGGATTACTGAGATCAACTTCAAGCACATTGATTGTCCACGGCCCTGCTGATTTTGCGATGAAGGTATGCTTGACACCGAGAGCTACGACGTGCGTATAGGTGGAATCGAGGGCGTAAAGAGGCGAGACAAGAAGAAAAATGAGCAAAGAAAGGGATTGCAGTTTTCTTATCATGGCGGGTGAATCCTATAAATGTTGTAGGGACAGAACACCGTTCTGTCCCTACCGTTGTCCTTTTACAGAGCCGATCTTTCGCATAGTCAACAGATGAGGGATTTACCAGTCACTTCTTGCGGTTTCCATTCCTCTGGCGCTCTGCTGCGGCATGTACGAATTCTCTGAAGAGTGGATGAGCGTGAGTTGCACGAGATTTCAACTCAGGATGAAATTGTCCAGCGACAAACCAGGGATGGTCAGGAAGTTCGATGATTTCGATCAGATTGTTCTGCGGACAAATGCCACTGAAAACCATTCCATGTTCCGAAAGCGGCTTGCGAAACTTGTTGTTCACCTCATACCGATGACGATGGCGTTCGTAGACCAACTCCTTTCTATATGCCGTGAAAGCCTTCGTTCCCTTCTGGAGTTCACAGGGATAAGCACCGAGACGCATTGTCCCGCCTTTCTCCTTTACACCTTTCTGTTCAAGCATCAGATCAATTACGTTATGGCGCGTTTTCTTGAACTCGGTGCTGTTTGCCGTTTCTAAGCCACAGACATGGCGGGCAAATTCAATCACTGCACACTGCAAGCCAAGACAAATGCCGAGGAAGGGTATCTTTTTCTCACGCACATATTGGACAGCCGTGATTTTTCCTTCAATCCCGCGCTCCCCAAATCCACCGGGAACGAGCAAACCAGCAACATCACGCAGGTATGGTTCGGCTCCGTTCTCCTCGATATCCTCAGCGCGTATCCATTTGATGTCCACGCCCACGTTGTTCTCCGCGCCGGCATGAACAAACGCTTCGATAATGCTCTTATAGGCATCAACCACTTCAGTGTACTTCCCACAGATTGCGATTTTCACTCTCTGCAACGGACTCTTTACTCTCTTCACAAATCTTTCCCACTCTCGCATATCTGGTTTACCGCACCTTAGATTCAGTTTCCTAATCACAATCTCATCGAGTCTCTCTTTTGCGAAGATCAACGGCACTTCATAAATTGATTCGACATCACGCCCTTCAACGACGGATTCAGATTCAACGTTTGTGAATAGAGCGATCTTATCACGGATCTCCTTGGTCAGTCGCTTCTCAGAACGACAGATGAGAATATCCGGCTGAATGCCGATTTCCAGAAGCGTTTTCACGCTGTGCTGTGTCGGTTTCGTTTTCACTTCACCCGCAGACTTGATGAACGGAACAAGTGTTACGTGAATGTTCAAGGCATTTCGTTTCCCCACCTTCAGCATGAACTGACGCATTGCCTCAAGGAAGGGAAGCCCCTCGATGTCGCCAACCGTGCCTCCGATTTCCGTGATGATAACGTCATACTTTCCAGTCTTACCTAGTTCAACGATGCTCTTCTTGATCTCATTTGTGATGTGCGGAACAACCTGCACGGTAGCGCCCAGATAATCACCCCGCCGTTCCCGCATGATTACCTCATGGTACACTTGACCTGTCGTCGTATTATTCTGCTTCGTCATGTTGACGTCTAAGAAGCGCTCATAGTGTCCCAAATCCAAATCGGTTTCCGCCCCATCGTCGGTCACATAGACTTCACCGTGCTGAAATGGGTTCATCGTGCCGGGATCAACATTGATGTAGGGATCAAACTTCTGAATGGTCACGCGCAGTCCTCGTGACTTCAACAGCAATCCGAGCGATGCAGAAGCGATGCCTTTCCCGAGCGACGATACTACACCGCCAGTGATAAAAATATATTTTACATGATTACGCGGCATAGATAATTTGCCAACGACATGACGGCACTATTTGAACTCAACTCTCACTTATCCTAACTTTTGATCTGCAACATGTTTCTCACCTTCTCGACATCTTCTCTCGTATCAACCGATACGCTATCGTACTCGGTAATCACACATTTGATCTTGTATCCGTTTTCCAGCACTCTCAACTGCTCCAATCTTTCAACCCTCTCCAGATTTGACTCCGCCATCTCGGTGAACTTCAGAAGGAAGTCTTTTCGATAGGCATAGAGTCCAATATGCTTATAGTACTGATGCTTCGTTAACCATTGTTCCACATTCTCTTCATCCCGCATAAAAGGAATGATTGCACGGGTAAAGTACAGAGCGAAGCCGTCTCTGTCGAGCACAACCTTTGGAGTACCTGTATCAATGAACTCTGAAAGCCTGTCAATCTTTCTCACCAACGTAGCCACTGGCAGGGCATCGTCATCGAGCAATGGATGGATTGCTTCATCTATCACATCCGGATGGATCAATGGTTCGTCGCACTGAATGTTGACAACGATATCGTAGTCCAGTGACCTTGCGACTAAGGCAATTCTGTCTGTTCCTGTCTTGATATTTCTCGGGGTCAACACCACCTCGCCACCGAACTGTTTGACCGCAGCGGCAACGCGTTCATCATCAGTTGCAACAATGAGCCTATCAACTAGGGTTGCCCTCAGAGCTCGCTCGTATGTATGCTGAATCATCGGCTTTCCGGCGAGGTCAACAAGCGGCTTTCCGGGCAAGCGAGTGGATGTGTAACGGGCAGGGATAATGCCGAGAACCATGTGCTCTCTCACGTTGGGATCATCCAATTATCCAATCACCTTTGGGACACGGAAGAACTTCTCCGTTCGCGCCGGGGCGTTCTTCAGTGCCTCCTCTGGCGTGAGGGATGGTGTTACAGCATCTTCCCGTAACACGTTCTTGAGTTCGATGACGTGCGATAGCGGTTCGACGCTGCTAGTGTCCAACTCATTCAGCTTCTCAATGTAAGCGAGAATCTCATTTAGCTGATGCATAAGTTTCGCTTTCTCCTCTGCGCTGACTTCCAACCGCGCGAGTTTCGCGATATACTCGACATCATTAATCGTGACAGCCATAGTAATGTTCTCTCTCTAATGTTTCTCTAATTGCCCCGGTCTCCCTTCGTGTGCTCTCTGTAACGGGTCTATTAAGAGAAGATCTCTCCTATAGCAACGGGATCGCTTCTTCCGGTTCTGTGGCACTCACAATGAAAAAGTTGACTTCACCTGCACTGCTGCTAACCGGAACCGACAAAATTCTCCGCCACAACATTTCTCACCTGGTCCATCAGTCTGAATTCATCTTCCTTGGTACGGCACCCTTCAGTTGCAATTGGTTTGCCTAACACAAGATGTATGGTGCCTGGACGCAACTTGAGCGAATGCTTTGGCAAGATTTGGCTACTGCCGTTTATGGTTACGGGAATGATCGGGGCACCCGATCTTGCTGCCAGACTGAATGCACCACGCTTAAATGGCTGCAGTTTTCCATCCTTGCTTCGTGTACCCTCAGCAAAGAGCAACACTGATGCCCCTTGTCGAATTTTCTTCGCAGCTCTTTCCAAACTTCGAACCGCGCTCACACTCCTCCCTCTGTCAATGGTAATATAACCTCCAAATTTCAGTGCCCATCCAAAGAACGGTACCTTCTCCAATTCCTTCTTGAACACAATCCGAATCTCGTCTGGGATGCCGACCACTACTGCCGGAATATCGAATGCGCTGGCGTGGTTTGAAACATAAATATACCGTTGTGACCGACCGATGTTTTCTGCCCCCCGCACTCGTACCTTCACGCCGCAAACGGCAAGCACCACCGTTAACCAGAACCGAGCAATAAAGTGAAATACTCTGCCCCTTTTGTTCAAGGGAGATGCGACAATTGCGATGACGGCCAGTGGAACCGTCAGGCAGGCGATGAAAACCATTTTGAGTATCAACAACATCGCGGCATCACTTCCTTCTGGTAGCAGTTACGAGGTCACCTTTGCCAAACTGCTCAGGTCAATCTGTTTCACGACGTAACGGAGAGCGTCCATATCCTGAGTGTTCTCCCCCGTCAATTGCACGATATACCGATCGCCAACTAAGAGAGTCAGTTCACATCGTTTGTCGTCTTTCCGGAAATTTTCAAATCCGGGGGACCCTTCGACTTTCACGCTCCTCGAATAGCCGTGTGAATCTTCCACATTGAAATTGCCGCTCAGCCATATCTGAAACGGGGTGTAGAGGGACGTAATGTGAGCATAATCCAATATCGAGACTTTGATGCTCGTCTCCTCGCCCTTCGCGAAAGTCACCTCAGCAGAGGAGAAACTCCACTCACCGAAGGTCGCCGTTGCTCCCTCCAGTTCTCCTCTTGTAAAGCCCACAATCTCCTTCGGCAAGAACTCTTGGAGTTTTTTGAAATTAACGGGGGGGACGGGTTTCCATTCAGACATCGTCTCACCACCGCTAGATTGCTCACCGCCTGATACCGCTGTCTGTTGTTCCTGCGCAGCGGTCTCCTGTTGTTTTGTCTCTTCTTTCTTCTTGCCGCACTCGGCAAAACCAATCGAGAGCGCAAGAGCAACGATGAGGACAAGCGAGCGTTGAACTCTGAACTTCGTCATGCTAGATCTCCTTTCATTCAAAAGGTTTTAGGAATAACTGTCAGATCTTGGACAACACATTGGAACCCGCCGCGAACTGCTCAGTGTGTTTCAACATGGACGCTGTCATCAATCACACCCTGCAGATCAACAGTGTCTGGAAGAGCATTGTCACCGTTTCTATGTGCCTGAGACTTTCTAATTCGCTTGTCAATAGAAGGATGACTGTAGAACAAGAACTCGACGATCGGGTTAGGTGTCATATCTGCCAGATTCATCTCGGCGAGTTTCTCCATAGCTGACGTAAATGCTGCAAGATTCTTCGTTTTCCCGAGAGCATATCTATCCGCTTGGTACTCGTATTTGCGAGAGATGGTGTTAATCAACGGCGAGGTTATCAATCCAAACAGCGCTAGCCAGAGTGTGAGGAGAGGCAGCGCAGCAATATCATCTATGCGCTGAAAACCGAATGAGGAAACAGATAGCCGATATAGTTGCGCAGTGATGAATAGTCCAAGAAAGATGCTGGCGCTTCCTATGATGATCCCTTTCCAGATATGCCTGTGTTGATAATGCCCAAGCTTCGTGAGCAAAGACCGTTTCAATCTCATCGTCTGTGAATTTCTCCATCAGGGTATCGCCCAAGATGACGCGCTTCGATCTTCCTATGCCGGTGAATCCCGCATTGGCTTTCTTTGTGTTCTTGCTCATATTGAAGGTGAACGTCCCTCCAACCTTCATGCCAACACTATAGCAGAGGTTGACGATGCGTTCTTTGAGTGGTCCATCTTCCAACGGTCGAAATCTGTAGAACAGCGGCATTATCAAAATCGGCGCAAGTCGCGCTAAGATGACCGAGAACAAGAACATCACCACACCCACAGGAAGCCACCAAAGATCCTGCAAGGTCCTCAAGAAATAGAAGAACAGCAGAACAACTGGGACGCTGATGGCAATCCCCACCAACATCCCCTTGACGCCTTCCCAAAACCACCGCCCGAAGGTCTGATTCGAAAGATGGAAATGATGCTCAAGATAGTATCCAGAATAGAAACTCAACGGAGATCCAAGGGCGCTCTCCATCACGCCGAACATTGCAAGGAAGGCAAGCAGGGCAAGGTAGTCGTTGCTGAACCAGGAGTGCCCCATCGCACTCAAGGTACGGGAAAAACCAGTGACTATGACAACAAATGCAAACGCGAAAAAGAGTATAGAACTTAAGATGGAGACAGTGATCTTCATCCGATTGTATGTCTTCGCCAGAGTCTGCTTCTCGGAGGTGGGTAGTTCTGCGGTGACAATGCTGTTTCGTTGATCTGGCATAGAAGCTCTTCCTCTATCGAGAAGATAAGAATTTTATGGCAGAAAATCAATAAGATTCTCCAGGGGCGCCCTCAATCGTCTGCAGCTCCTGTAGAGATAACCGAGTAGGTTGACCGTACAAGACATTTGCCGTTGATTGCTTTTGAGAAGAATTTTGACTACTTTTCGCGAGTGATGATCTCCGCATTAAGCTGAGGATACAAGGGAAAACCGGTAGTTCCCCCTGCTGTGTAGACTTGCCATCCTGTAATTTGTCATGGTAGCAAAAGGTCAAGACATAGAACTTACGATTGAAGATTTCGCATTTGAGGGAAAGAGCCTCTCTCGGCTCGACGGCTTCGTGATCTTTGTGTACGGGGCTGTCCCCGGTGATACCGTGCTTGCAAAGATTCTCAGAGTGAAGAAGAGTTTTGCTGAGGCGAGGGTAATCCAGATTATGGCTCAGTCACCACTTCGAACAACTCCCAAGTGCAAATACTTTGGGACCTGCGGTGGGTGCAAGTGGCAGAATCTCAACTATCAGTCACAACTAGAGTTCAAGAGGCAAAATGTGATTGATGCTCTTGAGCGCATCGGCAACTTCAGGGAAATTGGTGTCAATCCAACGCTTGGCTCGGAGGACATCTATTTCTACAGAAACAAGATGGAGTTCTCGTTCGGCAATGAACGATGGCTTACTCAGGAAGAGTTAAAGGCAAAGGATGAGAAGCGAAAGACAAATGTTGAAAGGAAAGAGGTTGAGGATGGTAGCCATCTGCAACCTCCGCTTGACTTCGCTCTTGGTCTGCACGTCCCCGAGCGTTTCGACAAGGTGCTGGACATTGATGAGTGCTGGTTACAGTCCGAGTTAAGTAATCAGATTTTGAATACGGTGCGAGAGTTTGGAAAATCAAAAAATCTTTCCATACACTCTACTAAGCCGGAGGCTTATCCGCCTCTGGCGGAGAAGACTCATACAGGCTACTTACGAAATCTCGTTATCCGTGAGGGGAAGAATAATGAGACACTTGAGGTGATGGTTAATCTTGTGACCTCTGAGGATAAACCGGAGATCATGGGCGATCTATGCAACACACTCATCAAGAGATTGCCACAGATAACGACGGTAGTTAATAATATCACTACTCGCAAGTCGCAGGTCGCTGTTGGAGACTACGAGAGAGTCTATTATGGTGATGGAGTCATCACAGACAGAGTTGGGGATTTCAGATTTCGAATTTCTGCAAATTCATTTTTCCAGACTAATACGAAGCAAGCAGAAAAACTCTACGCAACAGCAAGGGACTTGGCTCAACTCCAACCCACTGATGTGGTGTATGACCTGTATTCTGGTGCCGGCACAATAGCAATCTATATCTCCAAGTCTGTCAAAAAGGTGATCGGAATTGAGATGGTCGAGATTGCTATCACAGATGCAAGGCGAAACGCAGGATTAAATGGAGTAGTGAATTGCTTCTTTCTTGAGGGGGATTTAAAAGATAAACTAACGAAGGACACTCGGTGGGTAACAGAACACGGCAAACCCGATGTCGTGATGGTTGATCCACCTCGCAGTGGGATACATCCGAAAGTCGTTAGGGAGATCCTGCAACTTGCGCCGTCGCGAATCGTTTATGTCAGCTGCAATCCCACCACACAAGCAAGAGATCTAAAAACTCTTTGTGAAGGGAAATACCGGTTAGACGTTGTTCAGCCTGTTGATATGTTTCCACACACTTATCACATCGAGAACGTAGTACGATTGACGCTACGATAAACTCTATGTCTGATATTCCCCTTTTGTGCCTATATAGACAGTTGCAATACCAAACGAAAGATCTCGATATGTCACACCCGTAAAGCCAACCTGCTGCAGTATCCGAACGAACTCCTCCTCTCCAAGAAAACTTGACACAGAAGCAGGCAAATAGCGGTAGGCGGATCCGTTTCTTGAAAACACCTTTCCGATGATCGGTAGGATATTGTGGAAATAAAAAAGATAGAGTTGTCTGATAGGAAAGCGTTTTGGGTGAGAGAATTCCAGCACGACGATGTTGCCATGCGTCTTAAGCACACGATACACCTCGCTGAGTCCTGCCCGCAGTTCACTGAAGTTTCGCACACCAAATGCTACCATGGCTGCATCGAAAGAATCGTCCCTCAACGCTAGATGTTCCACATCACTGTAGACAAGCTTCATCCGTTGTTCATTCTTCCTCTTCAGCTTCTGATCAAATCGCTCCAACATTTTCTGAGCCAGGTCCAGACCCACCACTAATTTGGGCTGCAACCTAAGGGCGGCAAATGATAGAGCTCCTGTGCCCGCAGCAACGTCGAGTATCCTTGCGCCGGGCTTGGTATTGAGCGTGTTGACAGTAACCCGCCTCCAGTGGCGATCAACTCCAAGACTTAATAAATGATTCAAAAAGTCATAACGATGCGCGATGGAGTTGAACATCGCTTGAACATGCGTCTTCTTATTGTCGCCATCCAAGGCTGGAATTCGCGCCGATTTCATCGTAGCGTTTCGCTGTCGGTGCAGAAAAGACAATCGAAAGATGTTCTTACTTATTACACGCAGGCACTCCAGGTAGCGGTTTCGCAAACTTGACCGCATTCCGAATTGCTTGAGCCGTCACTTCAGCACCTATCTCTGCAACAAGATCAACTGCCGCTGGTACTACACCGGTCGCGAGGGCAAAAGCAACATCCCCATCGTGCATAGTATGAACGGGAACAATGGCGCGTGCTATGCCATCGTGTGCCCGCTGCGCCACACGGTTCACGTCTACCTTATTGAGCTGAGCGTTTGCTGCAACAACAACGAGCGTCGTGTTTTCTGTCATCAACAGTCGAGCCCGGACAAATCGTCTCGTCGAATCATGCGCAGCGACAAACTCTCCTGAGGCAAAACGCGCACCGGCCAAGATGCTTCCTCTTTCGTCCATGATATCGCCGACTGCATTCACGACTGCTAATGCCCCGACAACAGTCTCGCCTACGGATAGACTTGCTGTGCCCACACCACCTTTCATCCAGTATTCCATACCGGCCCACTTTCCGACTGTCGCTCCCACACCAGCACCAACGTTCCCCTGTTGAATGACAGAGTCGATCGCGTTGATGCAGGCTTCGTATCCCATTCGGCTGTCCGGACGCACTTTTGGGCTTCCCAGATAGAGATCAAAGATCACAGCAACGGGAACAATTGGCACCTTAGCCCACGGCGTCTCGTAACCCATATCTTGTTCCTCCAGATACCGCATCACGCCGTCAGCAGCGGCAAGACCGAACGCGCTGCCGCCAGTCAGCAAAACAGCGTGAATCTCCTGCATGCTTTTGTCTGACGCTAACAAAGCAAGTTCTCTTGAGCCGGGGGCGTTACCTCGCACATCACATCCACCCACAGTCTTCGGCGGACAGAGAATCACCGTACAACCCGTAAGAGCTGATCCATCGGTAGCGTGTCCCACACGAATGCCAGGTATGTCGGTAAGCATATGACTCCTCAATTTCTATAACTGCAGATATCAGGATAAGTCCATGAGCGAAATGAACCTTCTCGCGATATCGGTAGCTGCTGATTAATCCTCGCTGAAAGGGCGGTCTCTTGTCATGCCGAATTCATTTCGGCATGGATCAACCTTTGTCCAGAAAAAGATTCCGAAACGAGTGGCTCTTTGCGCCACGGCACCAGCATCGCTCATTCGGAATGACAACTGGATAACCATTGGTTCTTCACCAAGAACTGAGTAGAATATGAAGATTTTCTTTTCAAATGTCAAGCACAATGATCCTCCTCAAGCATGAACCTTGAGCGAGAAGATGCGGCGCCTTTACAGACCGACAGTCAAAGAAATCTAATTGCGCCAAAGGCGCATAAGCCTCCGGCTTAGAAGGAGAAAGCGGCTGCAATGTTGAGGAGTCTGTGAAACAAGATGATTTTGCTTGACTTTGTATGAAATAGTTTTATAATAGACCTAGAATATCACAGATAAGACATAATTGGCTTGCCTGCCGATGCGTGGCACACTTTGGAAAAAGCGTTTTGCAGAACTACGTTTGACGTGTTCGAAAATCTAGGCGATGAGTATGATTCCAGACTTATTGCTATGATGACGATCTGATCTCATCGTTCACCTATCTTAGTTCAACTTCCACATCTAAGACGGAGTTAGACAAACTGCACGAACCGTGGCAACTGTCTCCAATCTGCGGGCGACAGCCCTCATCAATTTGCACCCCTTGATATCAAGACATTTCCTTCACTCCATCAAGCAAATTTCACTTGAAAAAGTGTTTTTGCTTAGCTATATTGATCTTGAACTCTGATCCCCACCGAGCCTTGCAGACATTGCAGCCTCTTCTGAAGAGTTCATCTTAGAATATTCCAACTGGAGTTTTCATGTCAGAGAGAATGACGAACACATCGAAACAAGAAATCGCTAAGGCATATAGTCCCAAAGACGTAGAAGACAAGTGGTATGCCTATTGGGAAAAGCACAACCTCTTTCACGCCGCGGTCAATAGAACCAAGAAGCCTTACACCATTGTTATACCACCGCCTAATATCACGGGTATTCTCACAATGGGTCATATCCTGAACAACACGATCCAGGATATTTTCATACGCTGGAAGCGCATGCAGGGCTATGAGGCATGCTGGATTCCCGGCACAGACCACGCCGGCATAGCCACCGAGGTCGCCGTGCAGAGAACGCTCGCAAACGACAGACTCTCAAAACATGATTTGGGGCGGCAGAAGTTCTTGGAACGCGTGTGGGAATGGAAGCGCCAATACGGCGGCACGATTATCAAGCAGCTCCGTAAATTGGGCGTGTCGTGCGACTGGGAACGCGAGCGTTTCACCATGGACGAAGGACTATCGAACGCCGTGAACGAAGTCTTTGTGCGACTCTTCGAGAAGAACTTGGTCTATAAAGGGAAATACATTGTCAACTGGTGTCCGAAGGATCACACCGCCATCAGTGACGATGAGGTAATATACCGTGAGCATAAAGGACACCTGTGGTACATCAAATATCCTTTGGAGGGATCCGATCAGTTCATCAGCGTCGCAACGACGCGACCGGAGACAATGCTTGGTGATACCGCCGTCGCTGTCAATTCCAAAGATGAACGGTATCAACATCTGATAGGAAACAACGCTATCCTTCCAATCGCTGAAAGGATAATTCCCATCATTGCCGATGATTTTGTTGATCCTACATTTGGGACCGGAATGGTGAAAGTTACTCCTGCACACGATCCGAACGATTTCCAGATAGCGCTTCGTCATAACCTTGAACAAGTCTGTGTAATGGACACGTTTGCAAGGATGAATGAAAACGCTCCAGCGAGATATCGAGGTATGGATAGATATGAATGCAGAAAACATCTCGTGAAAGATCTAGAGGAACAGGGATATCTGCTGAAAACGGAGACTTATGTCACCAGCATCGGCGAGCACGACCGCTGCCACACCGTAATTGAGCCGTATCTTTCAGACCAGTGGTTTGTTCGTATGAAACCACTTGCCGAACCCGCACTCAAAGTCGTTCAAGAGGGCAAGATTAGATTCTATCCTGGGCGATGGGTGAAAACGTATGAACACTGGATGACGAACATCCGTGACTGGTGCATCTCGCGGCAACTCTGGTGGGGACATCGCATTCCGATCTACTATTGCGATGAATGTGGCAATATGTTTGCCGCACGCGAGCAGCCCAAGTTCTGTCCCAAGTGCAATAGCACTAATCTTCGGCAAGATGAAGACGTGCTGGATACATGGTTTTCCTCATGGCTTTGGCCCTTTTCGACGCTCGGATGGCCAGAGAAAAATCCAGATCTAGGATATTTCTATCCAACCGATTTGCTCGTCACAGCACCCGACATCATCTTCTTCTGGGTAGCGCGAATGATTATGGCTGCGCTAGAATTTATGGGTGAGATCCCCTTCGGCGATGTGTATTTCACCAGTATCATTCGTGATGAGCAAGGACGGAAAATGTCAAAATCGCTTGGCAATTCTCCTGACCCGCTTGATGTTATCGCCGAGTATGGTGCTGATGCACTTCGCTTCACCGTCATTTACCTTGCCCCCATTGGGCAGGATGTGTTGTATTCTAATGCAAAGGTTGGAGAGATTGGTAAGCGGTTTGCCAACAAGATCTGGAACGCAGGACGCTTTCTCTTGATGAATGCGCAAGAAACGCCAGACTTAAGTCTGGAGCTTAAAGATTCTTACCTTGATCTTGCAGATCGGTGGATCCTGAGCCGACTTCATACTACGATTCGGGAATTCAATCGAGCTATGGGTAATTTTCGGATCAATGATGCATCAAAGATGCTCTATGATTTCATCTGGCACGACTACTGCGATTGGTATGTCGAGATGATAAAACATCGTCTCTACAAATCTGACGACCAGAATCTAAGATCCATAGTCATCTTGAGAGCAATTGCGCTGTATGAGGACATACTCAAACTGCTCCATCCATTTATGCCTTTCATCACGGAGGAATTGTGGCAAAGCCTACAGCAGCGAACGGACGGGGAGAGCATCAGCATCTCTGAATTCCCGACGTTTGATGGGAAGTATCTTGAGGAGAATGCTGAGCGGGAAATGACGTACATTCAGGATATCATCGTCAGTATCCGCGCCATCAGAAGTGAGATGGATGTCCCTCCAGCAAAACCTTGCACAGTAGTGGTCAACTGCCACGATAAGAGCCACATCGAAATATTGCAGAGCAACAAACAGTTCCTTGAACAATTGGCAAAAGTTGAACACCTGACCGTCGGAACAAACCTGACAAAGCCTGAGCTATCGTCCAGTGCCGTTGTGAGCGGCGATGAGGTGTTCGTTCCACTCAAGGACTTGATTGACATTGAAGTTGAGAGGGCACGACTGGAAAAAGAGATTGCGCGTATCAAAGAAATGCTGGAAGGATTGCACCACAAACTCACCAACCGACAGTTTCTTGAGCGTGCGCCGAAAGATGTCGTGGAGAAGGAACGAGCAAAGCGAGAGCACTTCCAATTAACGTTGGCGAAACTGGAAGCGAATTTGAACAGTTTAGAGGGATAGACGAACATGAGAAACAGGACTCTACCAGCAGTTACCTTGGAACTACTCTTTCTCGCAGCAGGCTGTTCCCCAGCCTGGGCACAGAACAATATTGCTCAGCATTTGGTGATCAGCGAGGTGAGAATTAATGGAACTGGATCAGCTGAGACGGATGAATTTGTCGAGATATATAATCCGACATCGAAACCAGTCAATCTCAAGGGTTGGTCAGTTCTAACGCAAAATAGTTCCGCGGGAAATAGATTCACTGTGGATTTAACTGGTCTTATTCTTGGTCCTGGTAAGTTTCTTTTGATGGGCGGTAGTGCGGCAGCACCGGGAATCGTACCGGACCTCTGGGTATCTAATTTCTCTTTAACGAATGGCGGCGGTTCAATCGAATTGAGAGATAGCAACCATGTTGTTGTGGATGCTGTAGGTTGGGGCAATAATCCCCTCATGTTTGAGGGGACTCCGTTTCCAACTGCTGGTGCAGATGGTCATAGTTTTGAGAGAAAAGCAAGCACCACATCTACAGCAGCAAGTTTAGCCGCAGGTGGCACGGAAGCAACACAAGGCAATGGTCAAGACACGGATAACAACAATGCGGACTTTGTTGAGCAGGACCATCCTAATCCACAAGATGTTTTGAGCCTTGCTGAGATGCCGCCAGGTGGGTTCGCTGCTGTGAAACAAGCTTCTGGTTCTGTACCTCTCAATTTTGAATTAAAGCAAAACTATCCCAATCCTTTCAATCCGACGACGACTATCGAGTATTCAATACCTATCAACCAATATGTCAGTTTGACAATCTATGATGTGCTGGGGCGCGAGGTGGCGACACTGGTCAGTGGGTATCAGTCGGCGGGAGAATATAAACTGCATTTCGATGGCTCTGATCTTGCCAGCGGCATCTATTTCTATCGGCTGGAAAAAACGGATTATAGTGAAATGAGAAAGATGGTTTTGGTTCGATAGTGTCAAGCGACCTAATGATCGCAAACGCAAGATGACGGAAGAGTTGATTCGACGAACAAAGTCTTAATACCAAATGGTGCATTGTCCTCCTATTTCTTGGACCAGCTTGGTATGTTCCACGTGCGTTCGATACACCGCTAACATTGAACATCCTGCCCACAATCCTTCCTATAGAGATCTGGATTGCTGGGATGAGGGTAACCACTGCAAAGTTGAAAGAACGTGAACTCGACAGGCGGCAGCAAGAGAGACTGCTAAACATTGCCATGAGAATCTTGAACAGCGTGCAATCAAAGCAGAAGAGTGGGTGATGTTTTTCCGTGCCGTTCTATCTCACGCGTTGTTTGATCAACGTAGCACTATATCAATGTTCTTTTCCACATACTCCTCTCTCTCGCTCTTCGGAAACTCAATTACCATGTCGTCCCCACTCATCGCTGCACTTATGATAGAAGCGATCTTATCGCTGTGCTGCGTCTTGAGTGCGTAGGTGTGATTCGTCAATCCTTCCACAACCAACTCCAGACGATTGTTCCTGCCCCTCAAGCTGATAATTCTTAACCCTCTGTTTGTATCTCCGGTGCTTGACGGATTCTCGGGTGGAAGGATTTCAAGGCTCGGTGCGTAATGTATTTCCACAGAATCCGATTCAGAATCGGACTCTACAACTTTGACTTTCACCAGAGCGTGCACATCCTGGCTCGATTCTATTGCTTCAAACTCTATCTCTTCTCCGTTGACAAGCACCTTGTCAACCTTAGTTCCATACGCGAATGCAGGTGAGAAAGTCATCGTATAAATGTCTTCGCCGCTGTGCTTATAGTTAAGCAGTAACAAGTCCTGCGTCTTTTGCAGAGTGAAATTAGACTTGCTATTTCCCACTTTCCAATTTCTAATTTCTACAGCATTCCAGTCGGCTGGAAGATGTGGCGAGAAGACAATGGTTTTCTCCAGTGCGTTTCCAGAAAGTCCTAGCAAACCCCGCACTGTCGGCATAATCACCCCTGTCGTGGAAAAGCCTTGATGCGGAACAGATTCTTCGAGCATGCGATTGAACTCACCGCAGAAGACCTCCCCACATTCACCGAGAGCATTGTCAAACGTGTGCTTGACATTTGCCATTAACGAAGTGTAGCCTTGCAGCGCACAGTGATGTTGATATTGTGCGGTCGCAACAAATCCGGTGATGAAGGGCCAAACAGCACCATAGTTATAGTTGAGAGGATGATAAAGTTTGCTCTCAGTCGAAAGCACGCGGCAGCCCCAATCAGTGCTGAGTCTTGATGAATCGATTTCCTCGAGCATCTTCAACGCCTTGTCTTCATCTATCAATCGCCAACTCACGCCAACAGCGCTCCACGGTCCAGGTTCAGAGATGAGTTCACCCTTATCATTCTCCGCGTAGGCGATGAGTTCATTCTTCGCGTCCCAGAATTTCTCGTTCATTGTCTTCAGGGCTTTGCCATATAACCTTGCACATTCTTCCTGGAGAGATTTTTCGCCGATCGCCTCCGCAATTTTCTCCATCGCTTTCAAGGCTTTCACCCAAACGCTTGAGAGATAAATATCAGTCTGGATACCGGTAAGTTGACCGAACTCCAGTGCACCCAAGCCAGCTTTCTTGTTATCCATCAGACCATCGCCGTTCTCGTCCGTCGAGAGACACCACTGGTATGCTTTCTTCGTTGCATCCCAACCTTCCTTTATAAATTCGACATCACCTGTCGAGCAAAGGTAATCATACATCGCCACAAGGAAGAACGGCGTGGTATCGGCGTGAATATAAGCGTAAGGATAATCCTCAAACCATTTGATAAAAGCCACACTCTGGGAAAGCTCGTGAGCAATCTTCCCATCACTGCGCTGTGTCTTTTGGATAAAGGCTAGTGCAGCCCGGACCGTGTGAAAGGCACCGTAGGAGTTCATCGAAAACGAGTTAATGGCAGCGTCACCGCTGAAAAACCAACCGAACCCTGGACAACCGCTTCCACCTGAGGGTCCTAATCCAGCAATCAATCCTGTGCCAAGATCAGGATTGGTAACAAGAAGATTATCCAAAGCGACCTTGCCCCATTCAAATGCCAAATCCAGATCTGGGTTTTGGGATTTGAGCTGCAAGGTATTTTCTCGAAGATCTCTGTAATGATGAAGTGCCTCGCGGTAGTATCGTTCAGGGTTACTGGAAAGCTCCCGATAAAGTTGCTTCGCCTTCTCCGTTTCCATGCTTCCACCGGCAATGACTACCGGGATATAGAAACCGTCAGTTGAGGCTGGCGTCACATCAATCTTGAACTGGTCACGTGTATTGGCAAAGGCATGTGCCGGAGGCATAGAGATTGCCACAGCGAGTGGCGAACCAACGAGAGCATTGTATTTCTTCCGGCTCTCGGAAATGATGAAAGTCCTCTCCTCCGTATCCCAGACACTGTATTGTCCACCGAGACCTGCGGGCCACATCGGTTGAAGAACGGGCAAGAAACCTGCAATGATTGTGAAAGGCTCTATGGTCTTGACATCAAGAAGAATGATGGCCCCCTCCTTGTCAATCGGCGTGATGAAGATCTCTCGGACGGTAAATGATTGATGAGAATAGCTGATAGTCGTCGCTTCAGGTGTTACAGAGATAAACTTAGCGAGGGTGCTTCCTTTGATAGGCTCGATACAACTCGGAATCAGAAACGAAAGCTCGAAATCTCGCAGAATCTTGATCGGGTAGCACCATAGTTCGAATGCTCCTCGCTCAAAACCCAGCACAGCACACCGTTTTCCAACTTTGTCGAAATAGGTGTTCGGCTGAACCGGTCGAGAGAGTTCAAGGTCATTCTTCTCTAAGGCGAAATATTTGACAAGCGCCGACATGGGAATTCGTCTGTTGCTAAAGTGATCGCGCAGCACTGTCTGCTAGGTCCGATTGTGAATCGAACTCTACTTCCCAGGGGGTCCAACATTGGAAAAAGATAGCTGGAGTCGAGAGAGCAATCCCAACCACTGGAACGTTTGCTCCCAGATTCACTGAGGCAATGCTGTGATGTTCACAGTCTTTTTACAAGACGCACCATCTCTCTCACTGCGGCGTCGAGTCCAACAAAAACTGCTCGTGCGATAATGGCAAAGCCAATGCTCACTTCATTGATCTCCTCGATCTGTGTGATTGGAACGATGTTAACATAGTTCAATCCGTGTCCAGCATTCAGCCCCAGACCGAGCTCCTTTGCCAGGACGGCAGCATTTTTGATTTGTTCGAACTGTTCATACTGTTCCTGTTCATTCCGTGCATTTGCATATTCACCGGTATGAATCTCAATGACATCTGCGCCAGTTTTCGCCGCCGCTTCGATTTGGGCTGGGATAGGATCAATGAACAGACTCACTGTGATGTCGTGACGTTGAAGTTCTTTCACTACGTCGGTCAGAAAGCGCACGTCGCTTTTCACATCGAGTCCCCGTTCAGTAGTCATTTCCTCGCGCCGTTCAGGAACGAGGGTAGCAAGGTCAGGCAGCGTCTCGACGGCAATACGCATGATTTCCTCCGTTGGTGCCATCTCCATATCCAATTTGGTTTTGATGGTCTCGCGCAGAAGTCTCAGGTCTCTATCATTGATATGCCTCCGGTCCTCCCGCAGATGACAGACAATAATCTCAGCACCAGCAAGCTCGCAGATGTGAGCTGCTGTGACAGGATCAGGCTCTAAGCTGCCCCGCGCTTCCCGTAGTGTCGCGATATGATCAACATTCACGCCAAGATGCATGGCTTCTCCTTTTGTTATAGGTTAAAGGTTCAAAGTTTCAAGTTTCGGGTTTCAAGTTTTCAAGTGAGCGGAACTTCTGACTTGCAACTCACACCTTAACCCGTTACAACAATCTTCTTATCAATTCAATGAGTGAACTCACCCCGATTCCTTGGGCTTGTGTTTTATATCTGAGGATCGAAATCAGATCAACACTGAACATCACAGAGGTATGCGTCAAGACACAATACCAGAACGACCCTGTTCTTAATGCCAGAACGCCGAGAGCGATACCAGCAACGATGGCGCCAAACATCTCTAACTGCGGTTTGCCATAGTGCAACAGCACAAACGGAATGGTTTGAATCAGCACTGCATAATAGCCGAATCGCTCCTTCAGTCCAAATAGCACATAACCACGCCAGATAAATTCCCATCCAATCATATACAAAAGAACAAAGAATTCATAAATGAAGAACAGTCGCCAACTTTCCTTAACCAGCGAACACTCAGGATACATCTTCTGAAAGCCCTCAAGCCCTGAGACAATCCACACAAGTGGTATCATGATAGCAAGGAAAAGCCCGGCGATGCGAAGTCCCATTCTCGCGTCACCGAGCCCAACGCCATACTCCCTGAGTCTCCCTCTGAGAACGAAAAGAATGAGCAGCACGGGGATGACAAACTGTACGACAAAATCCGCCGTGAACCAATACACGTACTCATACAGGGGAAGAAGAGCTTCACCTGAAAACAACTGCGAGAAATTTGCTCTGAAAAACTTTCTGCTAGCATAAAAGTTTGAGATAACCTCGACGACCGTAACGCTGATGAGAACAAACGTCGGTTTGAACTCGAGCGTTTCGATTGCTTGCCAAAGCTTCCTCAATTCCAGCGACAGTGTGCTGTCGCGTTGTTGTGATGGTTGCCTTACCACAGAGAGACAAATGAAGTGCAAGTGATCACTTGCCGTACTTCGACAATGATATCATATTGGCAAAGACTCTAAACGCGCCGGGATTGACTTCTCGCAACTGCCGATACCAAGAGTATGCTGTGTAGATGTATGTACCTTTGCCGTAGTTTGCAATCAAATAACCCGTTGTGAGTGGTGATTCCCCCGGATCGTTGGAGGATAGCAACTCCCTGTATTCAGAAGAATGCTCGCTTGGGAAATTCAAGCCCCTTTCTTGTATCCAATCCTTCCAGTCGCTGTCAGTGATCTTGTTGGGGAACGTGAATAGGGGATACGTTGGTTGAAGTATCTTAACAGGTGCATTCTCATCCGCGATTCTGTTCTGAGAGAGTTTCAACGGATACGGTGCATATTCTGATTTCCACTCGGTATCTCTTTGAGACATCACAATCAGATGCCCACCGTTCTTCACGTACTCCAGCAGCCGCTCATTGGAATGCCGTAAATCATCCCGCACAATGTAAGCCCTGATGTCGGCGATGATAGTGTGATACACAGATAGATCACCGCGGGACAAATCCTCTGCATCAAGAGGACGATATTCCACTCCAAGTTCCCGGAGTGCAAATCCTATCGTGTTGTCATGGCTTTGTATGATACCGACTTTGAGACGAGGCGCAACCTCGACTGGAAACTTCTTCACTGTGACAGTATCGGTGATAATATGTCTGTTGCCTAGATCAAAGACTAGCCTATGTTCTCCCTGTGCGACATTGCTGGCGAAACGGACATGCATCTGACCCAATCCCACGTCATATTTCTTCGCAACCCTCACTAGAACTGGTGTTGCCTTCCCGAGTTCTCCTGCTGAGACAAACACCGAGTCGCCGGCAGGATCGTGCATATAATCAATGATCTTGATCTGAAAAACCTTCTCATGATCTACCCTGGCAATCTTGGGCGAGACCGAAAACACTACCCGTGGACCGATATCTAATGGGATCTCCTCATAGTAGTTGAAACTGTGCAACGCATCCTTGCTCTGATGGACAATAACAACCTTAAACAGTTTCTCCGAGTGGTGCGTTCGATACTGGGTTTCAGTTTTGGGCAATGTCGGCAGTTGATCTTTTCCAACAACAATGGAAATTTGCTCCTTGGACTTATACTCTAAACTGCCTTTGTTACTAATGTCATTCAACACCAACCAGCCATTCCGCACATTGGGAAAGTAAAGCCTCGTTATGCCCGGAGAGAGACCGCCGATACTGTCTATGGTGAAATAGAAAACCTGTGTGGGAACTGCAACACTGTCCGAGATGGTGAAAAAAGCACGTACGCCGAGTAGCTGATTCCGCAAGGTCTCAAGTTCCGTTTTCCAGAGGATCAGCAGTCTATATTCAAAGACATCTTTGATCTCACGCGAATAGATGTTCATCGTGCTGAGGTTCACATCAACCTTGTTCATTATCACCAGTATTCTTCGCAGCATCGAGTCACGATCATTAAGCTTCATCTTGGAAAGTGCGGAAATCTCTTTTTGGAACGATGCATAGCGCGAAGAAGTCAGCACAATGTCACCGAAGACACTCTGAGCATCGTTCTTATATTTCTTGTCTGATTTCACAAGCCGAAGGTGTGTCTTTCGCGCTGTGTCCAATGGAACAACCTGCCGCGCCAATCCTTGTGTTTTATACTCTCGCGACGCAGCATTAGCAGCCGCCAGATACGAGACGCCTCGCAACGGATCAATCTCACCCAGAGCATTTGCCACATCATACTTTCCCTGCTGTATGGCTGAATCTTCAAAGACTCGGAAGAACAGTTTCTTTACCCTCCACGGTTTGATACCATACTCTGCAAATTGCTCAGGATGATAACTCGAGTCAGCCGCCCTCCCGAACGCCTCAAGTGCGGTGATCGCAACGACTTGGTGGTTGCCGTGGTTCGTCCCGTTCACTGGATCAGGGAGATGATTACTTATGATCACATCCGGTTTCAACTTCCTGATGACATATACAACACGAGCAAGTACAGAGTCTTTTCCTCCCCATTTCTCAAACGTTTCCTTTGCGCTTTTTGAGTATCCGAAATCAATGAAATTAAGGAAGTATGGATCGGTATCGAGAATCCGCGCGGCATTTTCTGTTTCTCGTGTGCGTATCACACCAAGTTCCTTGTAGAGCTCGGAACCAATCTCGTTCTCCCCTCCCTCACCCCTTGTATAGAACACAGCGTAGGTCTTGACGCCGAATCTTCTTCTATAGTGGACCAGGGTTTCTCCATCCTCGTCACCGGGATGAGCAGCGAGACACATCAGAACACCGTTGTGGGATAAATCCAGCAGACTTTGCTTGATGGCAATTTCACCTGTATCGGGAAGTGCTTGAACTGATTTGACGCAGCACGGAAGAGAAAGGATAACGAGAATAAAAGCGAATCGCTTGATCATATTAAGCAGAAAAGAGATTACAAATTGTCTCGCAGGGATTTCATCGTCTTCAAACCTTCCTCGACGGTTGATAACGCCAGTCCAGGAAAGGTGGACTTGATTTTATCGCTGTTCAAAGAGCAGTCATTGCCATAGATGGAAAATCCTTCAACCTCTGACATCTTTTTCGGAACCAGGAGACGCGAATCGTATCCAAAGATCTCCACAAACTTCTTCCCAAACTCATATCGGTTGACACGCTCACTGCCCCCAACGTGAAATACTTCACCCGATATGTCGTGTCGGATTAGTTCTTTGATGGCGCGCACAGCATCACCAACGAAGAGTGGAGTTCGGTACTGGTCTATGAAAAGGGGGATCGTTTGATGATTCTCCAATGTTTCGCTCATCCAATCCGTAAAGCAACCATGGTATTGACTACCGTCCCCATACATCAACGCCGTTCGAAGAATGATATACCGAGGTGAAAAAGCCTTCACAATCCCTTCTGCAAGGAGTTTCGTCTCGGCGTAGTAGTTGCGAGGATGGGCAACATCGCTCTCCAGGTAGAGACTCTTTGTTCCGCCAAATACCAAGTCGGTTGAGATGAAGATGAACCGGACATTGTACCGATTTGCCATCTTCACCAAACGCTCTGTCCCTTCAACATTCACCTGATAGGCTTCCTGCCGGTGTGATTGGCAGTATGCAATTTCAGTCTGCGCAGCAGTATGAACAACCACATCCGGTTCCACTGCACGCAAAACGCGATCAATGTTGTGTGTATCGGTGAGATCAAGCGGAACGAACGAACAACCGTTAGCGGCAAGTGCATGTTCTTTATAGGTAGCGACTATGTTGCCCAATCCTCTGAGACCCTTGGTCGCGTTCCATCCCAAGAACCCACTCCCGCCGGTGATGAGAATGTTCATAGTCATTGCACACATAAAAAATCCCGACCTGCCTCACCAGAGCAGAATTGTCGGGGTTATCAACACTGTGAAATACTCTTTAAGAAAGAATCCTACACATCATTTAGCAATGGTCATCGGCTGCTGCAACCCATATTGTTTGATTTTCAAATACAACGTTTTGAGGCTGATCCCTAATACCTTTGCGCTTCTGTTTCTGTTCCAGCCGTTACCGTCTAGGACGTGCTTGATGTGGATCTTCTCTAGATCTTCGAGAGAAAGTTGCTGCACGCTCTTTGCATCACCATAGTAACTGACAGCCGCTGTCTCTGCAGCCTTTCCTCGAATGATGATGCTGAGGCTCAGATCTTCCGGCTTAATCGTCTCCCCTTCAGAAAGTATAAGCGCTCCCTCAATGATATGCTCCAGCTCTCTCACATTGCCGGGCCAGTCATAGCGTTTCAAAATATCTAATGCCTCTGGGCTAATACTTTTGATCGCCTTCGATTTGGATTTGGTCTTCAGAAAATAGTCAACGAGCGGTTCGACATCGTCTTTTCGCTCACGCAGCGTCGGCAAAGGAAGAGTCACAACATTTAGGCGATATAATAAGTCTTCTCTGAATTTCCCCCTTCCAACCTCTTCCTGCAAATCTTTGTTGGTTGCTGAGATGAGTCTGACACTCACTCTCAACGTGTTGACACCACCGACCCGACGGAACTCCCCAGTTTCGACAAAGCGAAGCAGTTTGGGCTGGATCAGTGGACTAACGTCTCCCACTTCGTCAAGAAACAACGTCCCACCGTCTGCCATCTCCACCAATCCTTGCTTCAGCGCTCGGGCATCCGTGAACGCACCCTTCTCGTGACCAAAGAGCTCGCTCTCAATCAAGGTATCGGGAATAGAAGCGCAGTTGACTGCAACAAACGGCTTGTCACCCCGTTGGCTGTGTTGATGTATGTAGTGGGCAATCAACTCCTTGCCCGTCCCGCTGGCTCCCTGGACTAAGATGACGGATTCAGTCGGGGCAACCTTAGCGGCAGTTTCAAGAACTTTCCTGAATGCATCGCTTACGCCAACGATGGAAAGACCTCCTTTCTTTGACAGCTCTGCCTTCATGAGTCTGTTTTCGAGCAACAGGCGCTTTCGCTCAACCGCGTGTTCGATAGTGACCCGCAGTTCGTCAATATCGTACGGTTTGGTTGTGAAGTCAAACGCACCAAGTTTGATACATTCAATAGCAATTTTCACATCAGCATACGCCGTGAGCACGATGACCTGAGCATAGGGCACGTTTTCCCTGATGAACTTCAGCACATCAATGCCACTGACACGGGGCATGACAATATCAAGCAAGATGACATCGTACATCTTGTTCTGCAACATGTTGATCGCAGTATTCCCGTCCTGCGCGGTGTCAACCAGATAGCCCTCTGCAATGAGTTCCTTAGAGAGGATTTGACGGACAGGCTCCTCGTCGTCAACGACTAGAATATGAGATTGTTCTGCCATGGCTGTTCCATCCCTTGTATTGAATGATTCTGCCAAGCATTAACGGCATTATTTTCCAAGTGCTTTGCTGATGGATGTGAGCACATCATCTAAATCGTAGGGTTTGCTGATGAAATCGCAGGCGCCGAGCTTCACTGCCTCGATAGCATTTTTCACGTCCGCGTAGGCGGTCAACATGATAACTTTCGTTTTGGGAGATTTCTGCTGCACGAATTTCAGGACCTCAAAACCGCTCACACGTGGCATCTTGATATCCAACAGGATGACATCGTAGTTCTTATTACGAAGAATGTCAATGGCTTCGTCTCCATCAGTCGCGGTATCAACTGTATATCCCTCATCAATCAACTCAATGCTGAGGGCATTGCGAAGCATCTCTTCGTCATCAACAAGTAATACATTGATGTCACTCATTGTGACTTCTCCCTTATGTTAGAGTTGGAATAAGTTAGCATCACCCTCCGTACCTATCCGCCTGCGTAAATATAAGCAACTTACAAATTATAAGCAATGATTATTTTCACATTTCTGCTTGATTTTTATCGCCCTAGATGTTATATTTGAACTAGAGGCGCGATCTCATCAGTGTCCTTTGTCTCGCAAGAGAGAGGTAATATGTCTATGCACGATAAGAAACCCAATTTCAAATTTGGCGTGTTGCTGTTGTCCCACGAAAAGTGCACCTGAAAACCAACGAAGTGCACTTTTTTTGTTCCCTACGTATGAGAATTCAAGAAGTCGTTCATGCCATTGATGGATGGGCACCGAAGCAGATTGCTCGGGAGGGAGACAATGTGGGACTGCAGATTGGCGATGAGAACAGAGATATTGCTACCATCCTTGTTGCCTTGGAAGTGACCGACGCTGTTATCCAAGAGGCTGTGGAACGGCACGCCGACCTTATCGTGACGCATCATCCCCTGATTTTCCAACCGCTCCGGTCTATCCAGTTGTCTGATGCTGTCGGACGGCAAGTGCACGGGCTGATCCAACATGGCATTGCTCTCTATTCTGCGCATACAAATCTCGATTTTGCCCGTGGTGGAGTCAGCCTTACCTTGGCAAAGGCGCTCGGACTGCAAAATGCGAGGTTTCTGGTGCAACAGACGGGAACTCTGAAGAAGATCGCTGTGTTCGTCCCGCTCGACTATGTTGATCAGGTCACCGATGCGATGGCACAGGCTGGGGCAGGTATCGTTGGCAACTACGAACGATGTTCATTCCGAACCAGCGGCAAGGGGACGTTCAGATCATTCAGCGATGCCCGGCCGTTCATTGGAAAAGCGGGTGAATTGGAGACTGTTGATGAAGCAAAAGTCGAAATGCTTGTACCTGGTTGGGTAGTATCAGAGGTCATTCGAGCGATGCTCGCTGCGCATCCCTATGAGGAAGTCGCCTGCGATATTTACACATTGGAGAACGAGAATGTGAACTTTGGCGCCGGTGCTATTGGTGATTTGGAGCAGCAGACCACGCTCGGGGAGTACTTGGATAAGCTAAAGACTATACTAGCAATTCCATGTGTGAGGTTTGTTGGTGATACCGCTACCCCAATTCGACGGGTTGCGGTTTGTGGTGGCAGGGGTTCAGAGTTACTTCCTGCGGCAATTCAACAGAGGGCTGATGTATTCATCACGGCTGATGTATCGTATCATACGTTTCATGATGCGGTTGGGAAGGTCTGCTTAGTTGATGCTGGCCACTTTGAGACAGAGCAGTTTGCCGTTGCAGCGTTGATGCAACATCTGCAAGCAGCGCTTGCAGCAGCACATCCTGATATTCGCATTTTCCAAACGCAACGATTGACCAACCCGATACAATATCGTTAACGTAAGGAGCGTATAGTGGAAAACAGACTACGTATGCTTTACGAGCTCCAACGGATTGATGACGGCTTAGATGAACTAGATGAACTTCGCGGCAACTTGCCGGAGCTTGTTGCAGAGCTTGAGGGCAAAGTAGCAAACGTTGAAAGTCAAGTGCATGAACAGGAAGAATATATCAAAAGTTCAACCCTGGAGCGAATGAGAATGGATGCAGAGATTGTGTCCTTCAGAGAGAAAATCGAACGATACAAATCTCAGCAATATCAAGTGCGCACCAACAAGGAATATGACGCGTTGACGAAGGAGATGGAGACGGCAAAGAATCAGATAGCGAAGCATGAAACCGAGATCGAAACCATCCTCAACAAGCAGAAGAAAGCGAAAGATGAATTAGTGAAGTTAATGCAGCAGTTTGAGGAAGAAAGAAAAGAGCTGGAAGAGAAAAAAGCTGAGTTGGAGGAGGTGGCTGCGAGTACCGCAGATGGGGAACTGAAGCTGATGCACGAACGGGAAAAGGTTATCGTTAGAATGAACAAAGCCGATTTCGCCATTTATCAACGCATCAGCAAAGCAAAACAAGGGAAAGCAGTTGTGAGTATCAAGAAGGGCACTTGCGGTGGGTGTCACAATGTGGTGCCCCCTCAAAAACTCCTTGAACTCCGACAGCACGACCGCATTTATACTTGTGAATTCTGTGGACGGATTCTCGTCTCCGAAGAATTGGTGCAGACACGTATCAATCTATGAGACTCCTTGCTTACATTGACGGAGCCTCACGAGGTAATCCGGGAGATGGTGGTATTGGGGTGATCCTGAAGAACGAGCATGGAAATACGATTCTCCGACATTGTGAGTATGTTGGCACCGTCACAAACAACATCGCAGAGTATCATGCACTGCTCGTGTGTATCGAGAAAGCGACTCAAGTGAATCCGCGAGAGCTGATCGTTCATTCCGATAGTGAATTACTTGTGAAGCAAATCAAGCGCAAGTACAAAGTGCGGGATAGAACGTTGCAGCGGTATTTCATTCGCGTATTCAATGCACTTCAGAGAAGTAAATTAAAATTCAACATAGTCTATATCCCTCGCAGTCAAAATAAGCAAGCGGATAAGCTAGCGAACGAAGGGATAGAGAAGGGGAAACAAACTGCGAATTACGAATGTCGAACTACGAATATCGAATAATTCGAAATCCGACATTCGAAATTACTTTGTTCCCAGAGCATCCAAAGTAAGCCAGGCAATCGCGGCGCTAACAGCGCTGAGGAAAGTCCGAACACCATAGGGCAAGACACTGGGTAACGCCCAGGTTCCGTCACGATGCAACGTGATGGAAACGGAAAGTGCCACAGAAAACACACAGTGACGCCTCTGGCGGCATAACGGTGAAAAGGTGGGGTTGCCGAGCAAGGTAACTTAATGCAAGAGCCCACCGCTCTGCCAGTGATGGCAGAGGTCTCCCAAAGGAGATCTCGTCCCGAAACGTTTCGGGATGGGACACGGCAAACCCTGTCTGGTGCAAGACCAAATAGGAAGACCTCTCTACCAACGGTAGGGGAAGGGCTGCCCGTCCAACGATGCCTGAACAGCATTAGGTCTTCGGGTAGGTCGCTTGATCCTGACAGCAATGTCGGGACTCAGAGAAATGATTGCCTCTTCCCCTGTGGAGTAGTGATTTGCAGGCTTTTCCACAGGAGAAAAGACAGAATTCGGCTTATCGGCTTACTTTGGGTTCTATCTTCATAAGGGAAATCGTAGGACTTTTTCACTGAGCCGTAGGCTCATTCCGCCGTAGGCGGATCCGCCTGTGGCGGACAGCCTCTGGCTGAATAGATGCTTAAGGGAAGCCAATGGTGTCAAGAGGATCCGTTGTAGAGCACCGATGGACGCTTATCGAATGTCCAGACATTGAAATAGTCAGACAGCTCTCCCAAGAAATCAACGTCTCCGAAACCATCGCACGCATTTTAGTAAGTAGAGGAATTGACAGCTTTGAGAAAGCCAAGACGTACTTTCGTCCCAACCTCAGCCAATTACACGACCCATTCCTGATGCATGGAATGGAGAAGGCGGTGGGCAGAATCCTCGACGCACTAAAGAACAAGGAGAAAATCCTTGTCTATGGGGATTATGACGTTGATGGAACCAGCGGTGCGGCGATGCTCTATATGTTCTTGCAAGAACTTGCGCACCTCTCAGGGGGTAACGGGACGCACATCGCATTCTACATACCTGAGCGGCAAACAGAAGGATATGGTATTTCGAGGACTGGGATCGAGAGAGCACATGAGAATGGAGTGAGCCTCCTGATCTCCATTGACTGCGGCATCACTGCGGTGGAGCAAACTGAGTATGCAAAAGGGCTTGGTATTGATGTCATCATCTGTGACCATCATGAGCCGTCGGAAACAATACCCGGTGCATTCGCGGTACTTGATCCTATTCAGCCGGAGTGCGGTTATCCCTTTAAGTTCCTCTCAGGGTGCGGTGTCGGGTTTAAGTTGACGCAGGGGATTTCTCAACGGCTTGGTAAAGATGAGCTTCCCTATAAGTATCTTGAGTATGTCGCCATTGCCTCCATTGCTGACATTGTCCCCCTTGTTGGTGAAAACCGCGTGCTGGCAAGCTTTGGACTCGAACTGATTAACAAGAATCCGAGAGCAGGCGTCAACGCACTCATCGAAAACGCTGGACTGAAGCGCGGACAGGTGACAACGGGACGCGTGGTGTTCATCCTTGCTCCGCGTATCAATGCCGTAGGAAGACTTGGCGATGCCAAGCGAGCCGTTGAACTCTTGATTTGTGACGATGAAGTAGCAGCATTGGAACTTGCGCGAGTACTCGAAGAGGAAAATCGCAACCGTCGGAAGATTGATGAAGAGACGTTTCTTCACGCCCAGGAGCTAGTGGAAAACTATCTCGATATGGATAATGAATTGGCAATAGTACTCCACGAGGAGAATTGGCATCCGGGGGTGATTGGGATTGTAGCATCGCGACTCGTGGAAAAGTACTACCGCCCCACGATCATGATGACAACCGTTGATGGTGTGGCAAAAGGCTCGGCACGAAGCATTGTAGGATTCGATATCTATCAGGCGCTGAAACGATGCGAGGACAAGCTCCTCCAGTTTGGTGGACACAGATATGCCGCCGGCTTGTCCATTGAGTTAGATAAGCTAGACGAATTTCGTGACGCATTTAATGCCGTTGCAAAAGAACTGCTGACGAACGAGCTGCTAACTCCGGAGATTCGCATTGATGCAGAAATTGCCTTGACTGATCTCTCACCTCAATTCATGAGGATCCTCAAGCAGTTTGCACCTTTTGGTCCACAGAACATGAAGCCGGTTTTCCTGGTGCACAATGTCGAAGTTGTTGGCACGCCACGCATTGTCGGCAACAATCACTTGAAAATGAAAGTCCGACAGAACGGTGTTGTGTTCGATGCCATCGGATTTGATCTCGGACGCCTGAAAGAGCGCGTCGAATCCGGAAGAAGAGCGCTGGACATTGTCTTTTCCGTTGAAGAGAACGATTGGAATGGAAACACATTTCCACAATTGAGAATTAGGGATCTCAGACCGACGACTTAGAGGATTTGAGACTCACGGTGACTTTGAATAATTACACCATTGACCAAATTGATCCTGAACTCTGCGCTATAGCCTGGCTTCGTCCTATTGCTCAAGCTGTAGAGGCAGGCTGGATTCAGGACTGATACACTGCAAATCTGGAGGACAAACACATGTCTGGTCATTCAAAGTGGGCAACCATTAAGCACAAGAAGGCTGCGACTGATGCGGCAAGGGGCAGAGTCTTCACGCGGCTTATAAAGGAAATCGCCATCGCGGCTCGTGACGGCGGCGGCGATCCTTCCAACAACCCGCGTCTTCGGCTCGCTATCCAAACAGCTAAGGCAAGCAACATGCCTTCAGATAATATCAAGCGAGCAGTCCAACGAGGAACAGGTGAGCTCCCGGGAGTGCACTACGAGGAAATTCATTATGAAGGATATGGACCCGGTGGGGTCGCACTGTATGTTGATTCTGTCACTGATAACAAGAATAGGACGGTATCCGAACTGCGGCATGTGCTTGGTCGGTACGGGGGAAAACTTGCGGAGGCAGGCAGTGTTGCTTGGATGTTTCATAAGAAAGGCAGCATCGTTGTACCGAGAGAAAACTACAACGAAGAAGAGATCATGGACATCATCCTGAACGCTGGTGCGGATGATATGAAATCAGATGAACAAACCTTTGAGATTGTCACCTCACCGGAGAACTTCGAAAGCGTGCGCAAAGCCCTGGAGGACAAGGGCATCAAGATTGAAGATGCCCAATTGCAGATGACACCGCAGGATACCGTGAAAGTGGAGGGCAAAGATGCCGAGCAAGTCCTAAAGTTGCTGGAGGCACTCGAAGAGCATGATGACGTCCAGAATGTATATGCCAACTTTGATATTGATGATAAAGTGATGGCGAGCTTTCATGCTTAATGAATGACTGACAGTCGAGTGGCGCCAAGGCGCCATTACCCACATCTAAAGTAGGACGGAACTCCCGTTCTGTCCAATATGTATCAAGTTATGATCGTTCTCGGCGTTGACCCCGGAACACTTGTCACCGGTTACGGTGTGATCGAAGGCATCGGTCGGAGAATCAAGTTGGTGGAGTTCGGTGTGGTAAAAACCGAAAGCAGCTCCTCCTTGCCGGTCCGTCTGAAGACCATGTATGATAGGGTTTCTCAAGTGATCAAAACGTTTCGCCCCGACGAATTCGCCACTGAGACCGCCTTCTATGGACGCAACGTTCAGACGACAATGAAGATTGGATATGCAAGAGGCGTTGCTATCCTTGCCGCTGTGAATTATGGTATCCCCACGACGGAATATTCTCCGCGTGAGATCAAGAAAGCAGTGACAGGAAGTGGCGCTGCTTCGAAAGAGCAAGTACGGTTTATGGTAAGGACGCTGCTCAACATGAAGGAGACACCCGAATTTTACGATGCCTCTGATGCACTTGCCATTGCCATTTGCCACATCAGTCGCTTATCAAGCCCCCACTCGAAGTTCAGGGATTGGAAGTCGTTCATCAAAGCACATCCAGAACGAGTAACCAGTTAGCCATCACTCATAACCTTAACATCGTTAATGCTTTCCTACCTTCTGGGAAAACTCGTTGAGAAAAATCCAACCGACGTAGTCATTGATGTCAACGGTATTGGCTATGCAGTCAATATCTCGTTAGCTACGTATGAGAGACTTCCAGAGGTAAATAGCAGCACTAGACTTCTTACGTATCTTCACGTCCGCGAAGATGCGATGCAGCTCTATGGCTTTGCGACGGAAGCAGAGCACGATCTTTTCAGACTTCTCATCTCCGTTGCTGGCATCGGACCCAAGATGGCGCAGGGCATACTCTCCGGTATAGGTGTCGCAGAACTGAAAGAGTTCATCCTTCGAGGAAACCTGGGCGCACTCATGTCAATTCCGGGTGTTGGAAAGAAAACGGCAGAGCGGCTAGTGGTTGAGCTTCGTGATAAGATCAGCAAACTGGAATTTGGTGCCGAAGCCGCGTTAGCAGGTGGTGATAGACAAGCAGGGGTGCGAGCAGAAGCATTGCTCGCGTTAGGCTCGCTTGGTTACAACCGTGCTACTGCCGAGAAAGCGATTCGCGCTGTGCTTCGAGAAACAGAGGGTGCGGAGCTTACCGTTGAAGAACTTATCAAACGAGCACTCCGACATACCGCAAAGTGATCCTGTGATTACTCCCAATGTGCAACTCCCCTTCGCTATGATCTCCAATGTTCTTTGATCCCGAATGGATTTTGGGATTATAGAAGAATTACCTCAAACAGACCTCAGTTCGTCAACCATATCGGTTCAGCGTAACTGCTTCCACCTCGGTTGAATGGAGTCTAAGCCGAATTTCCTCACCCTCAACTGGGTACAGACCTGCCCGTAGAAATCAGGGTGAGCTATGTCGAACCATGGTGCACCTGGATGTACTAGCGTCATTGGCTGTCATTTCTCATTTTTGTGTTGAATTTGAAGCGTAATCTTCTTACATTCTATCAAGAAATTGCGAACGCGAACAACGACCAATCTCCTCGTGCCTCATGCGAAAATCTGATTACACCTCCCCTGACCGTCTTGAAGGTGAAGGTGAAGTTGAACTTGAACAGACTTTGCGACCTCTGCTGTTTGAGGATTTCGTCGGTCAGGAAAAGATCGTTGCAAACTTGAAAGTCTTCATTCAAGCAGCCCGAATGCGAGGTGAAGCGCTTGATCACGTATTGCTGACCGGACCGCCCGGCTTGGGGAAAACCACGCTTGCTTATATCATCGCGAATGAGTTGGGCACAGACATCAAAGTCACCTCTGGTCCAGTGCACGAACGACCAGGAGACCTCGCAGGACTTTTGACAAATCTCGATGAAGGCAATGTCCTCTTCATTGATGAAATCCATCGCCTGAGTCCAATCATTGAGGAGTATCTATACGGAGCGATGGAAGATTTCAAACTGGATATTATGATTGACACAGGTCCCAGTGCACGAAGCGTCCAGATCAAACTGCCTCGATACACATTGGTGGGGGCAACAACGAGGGCAGGACTTCTTACAGCGCCCCTACGTGCCCGGTTCGGCGTGATGAACCGTTTGGATTACTATACTGCGGACAACTTGTTCAAAATCCTCAACCGATCAGCTAGGATACTCAACGTGACCGTTGATGATGAGGGGGCACGGCAAATCGCTCGACGTTCTCGCGGAACACCCCGCATTGCCAATCGTCTCCTGCGCCGAGCACGGGATTTCGCCGATGTACGCGGCAAAGGTGTTGTCACAGAAGAAATTGCAGATTATTCGCTCAAGGCACTTGAAGTGGATGAACATGGACTTGATGAAATGGATAAGAGAATTCTGCTCACTATCATTGAGAAGTACTCAGGTGGGCCTGTTGGACTGAACACACTCTCAGTCGCGGTGGGTGAGGAACCAGGCACAATTGAAGAAGTCTATGAACCATATCTCATACAGGAAGGATTTCTCATGCGAACCCCGCGAGGACGAGAGGCAACAGAGTTGGCTTACAAGCACTTCAAGCTCAAGAAGGCTCGGACAACGCAGGAAGGATTGTTTCAATAGCATGCCGTTGCCACTTTAGAAAGATATATTTACCATGGCTCGAACATCCTACACATCCAAACGGACTTTTGTCGGACAATTACCTCACGGCGCTGATTTACTGGAAAGCATCACCAAGATTGCAAACGAAGAAAACATCCCCATCGGCAAGGTGACTGCAATTGGAGCAGTGCAACGTGCTGCCATCGCCTACTACAACCAGGACACGAAAGAATACGAGCGAAAGGAATTTGACAAGCATCTGGAAATTGTGAGCTGTGTTGGTAATATCAGCACACTCAGACAGCGTACGATGGCACATTGCCACATCGTCCTCGCCGATGAACGCGGCAATTGTCTTGGTGGACATCTGACAAACGGTTGCATTGTGTTTGCCTGCGAGGTTATCATCGAGGAGCTTGAAGGAGATAGTCTGATTCGCGATCTTGACGAAACGACGGGATTGTCTCTGTGGCAGGAGGGAGCAATTCCGATCTAATGCCTGTAGAGCGAATCGGCGATTCGTTCTACCCAACTCCGTGGAGTCCCATCATGGCACTTGACAAAGACCTGCAATCCATCCAAGAAGTCCGTGACCTGTGCAAGAAAGCAAAGGACGCACAGCTCCAATTCAAGAGCTTCTCACAGGAGCAGGTGGATAGGATCGTGAAGGCAATGGCAGAGGCGGGTTATCGTCAGTCAGAACGACTCGCGAAAATGGCGTGTGAGGAAACGGGTTTTGGCAAATGGCAGGATAAGAAGCTCAAGAATGAATTCGGCAGCAGGATGATCTATGAGTCCATCAAAGACTTGAAAACCGTCGGGGTCATCGCGCGACATCCAGAGAAGAAGATTGTTGAGATTGCCGAACCGATGGGGGTAGTCGCTGCGCTTATTCCTTCAACCAATCCGACATCAACGTCCTTTTTCAAGACGCTCATCTCGGTCAAGACACGCAATGCAATCGTCGCGAGCCCTCATCCCCGTGCAGTTCGCTGCACAGTGGAGGCAATGCGACTGATGGCGGAAACGGCTGAGCGCGAAGGAGCACCCCGGGATTTGATTACCTGCTTGACAACGGTTACACTTGAAGGGACAAATGAACTCATGCGGCATAAAGATGTGGCAGTCATCCTTGCCACGGGCAGCACTTCAATGGTGCGCGCAGCCTACAGTTCCGGCAAACCAGCGTATGGTGTTGGACCAGGTAATGTTCCTGCTTTCATTGAGAGGACAGCAAACATCAAAAAGGCGGTGGCTGACGTTATCTCAGGAAAGCTGTTTGATTATGGAGTTCTTTGTTCAACGGAATCGGCAATGATTGTGGACAAACCAATTCGAGAGCAGGTGGTTCAAGAATGTAAGAGGCTTGGGGCGTATTTCGTCAATGCGGAAGAGAAAGCAAAATTGGAGAAGGTTGTAGTACTGCCGAAATCACAAATCAATCCAGAGATCGTCGGTAAACCGGCAACGTTCATTGCACACGCGGCTGGAATCGAGGTCCCTCCAGAGACCACGGTTCTCATTGCCGAACTGACCGGTGTTGGTCCTGATCATCCGCTTTCGATGGAAAAACTTTCTCCAGTTCTTTCGTTCTATTCCGAAGATGGCTGGCTTGACGCGTGTCACCGCTGCGTTGAACTGCTGGAGTTTGGCGGCATCGGGCATACGCTGGTGATACACTCTCACGATGAGGATGTCATTATGAAGTTTGCGTTAGAGAAACCTGCTTTGAGAATCCTGGTCAACACGCAGGCAACGCTTGGCGCAATCGGCTACACTACCGGGCTTGATCCATCTATGACGTTGGGACCTGGAACGCTGGGTGGTTCTATCATCTCGGAAAACGTCACCGCTCGACATCTGATGAACATCAAACGACTTGCGTATGAGACGCGCCCGATCAATCCAGCGAAAGGTGGACAGCAGGATTCGGGTATCAGAATGCCAGAGATAAGTGGAAAACAGACTTGGATAGAGGAAATTGAAGAACGTATTCGGTTGAAGGCGGGGAACCCACCGGTGGTGTCTGAAAAACAGAAACCAGAATTCAGAAGCCACAAGCCAGAAGCCCCACAAAGTCCCGCCAAACGAGATCCCGTCCCGACTTCGGAACAGGACGGGATGGCGCCGAAGGCGCTCATTGGATATCAGAAGACAGAAGGAAAGAAGAGTGACGCGAAAGAACGCGTTATCTATGGGATGGGAATTTCGGAAAGCGAGATAGAAAGGATTATGAGTGAGTTCTCCAAGAGATAATCATCTTTGGGGTAATGTCCTCCCTCCCAAAACGACTTTCCCTTATAAGAATGATACTTGGCAAGAAGCTTCAGCACGCATTTTACCTTCGTCCAACCCTCCAAGTTGCACCGGATTTGCTGGGCAAATATCTTGTTCGCAATCTCGCCGGCGAACCTCTCGTCGGAAAGATAGTAGAAGCAGAAGCATACACCTCTAACGATCCCGCCTCCCACGCGTTCATCGGACAGACAAGACGAAACGAAGTGATGTTTGGTGAGGGCGGCTACGCGTATGTCTATTTCACATACGGGATGTATCACTGTTTCAATGTGGTGACAGAACGGCGAGGCGTTGGAGCCGCAGTGCTCATTCGCGCGGTTGAACCCATACAAGGCTTGGAGACTATGAGGAGGCTGCGCGGGAATACCAAGAGCGATCTAGATCTAACGAACGGTCCTGGAAAACTGTGTCTCGCCTTTGGTATTGATAAGCGACTTAATGGCACTGACTTGCTTGGTGACGAACTTTTCATTGTCAACGGTGAGCAGATCAACAAGAAGGATATTCTCACCACAAGTCGGGTTGGCATCCGGCGAGGCGTGGAGAAAAGATGGCGATTCCTTGTCAAGGAGAATGAATTCGTGTCGAAACGCAAACCTGAAAAGGGGATTCGTGCATCGTCCTCATTTTCCAAAGGTGAATGTTGATGAAATTCCCACGGAAATCTCACCAAAGCCATGGGCAGGATTCAACGCATAGTTGTACCGCAAGCGGAAATATACATTGTGCTGCGGGACGAAACCGATATAGAATAGGCTGGGATGCATGAGCCAGACCGAGATTTCTGCAGCAATGCCCTGAGAATGGAAATCACTCAAGAGTCCAATGCCGGGACTGAATCCAAGCGTGAACAACTGCCTCTTATCTACGGGAAAGAGCCGAACATCATAATCATAGATCAAATGCAGGAGCGTGGGATTGAGCCGATCAGGGAAATAGGAGAATTGTAGTTGTATTCTGTACTCGGGATACCGACCTATCTTTTCTCGCTCACCGAAGCCAATGCCTGTCTCAAAGGAGAATCCAAGGTGCGCAGTTCCTTTCTCAACGATCAAATTTCCAGCAGGCGGGAATACATCAGCAATCACAGTTGCCAGCACGGTGGGAATTGCCACAGCGGTGAATGCTCCTAAAGCAACTTTGCCGATAGTTGACCGGTTATCGGTGCCTTGCGTAGTATCCGTCGCTTGTATGGTGCTATCTGGCGCTTGTCCATATGCTGTCTGTGAAAAGAAGCACACGATTGAGCCTAGTAGGACAAAAACCATCAACTGCTTGATCATCTATCGGACACATGCCTTTCATCAATGTGGGGACAAAGCCGAGGAACGAGGGAATGCTAAACAGGGAGTACGAAATGGAATGTGTTGCCGCGCTTCTCCAGTGCCTCGGCCCAGAACGTTCCATTATGTGCTTCAAGAATGGTCTTGGATATCGTTAATCCCAATCCCTTATACTTTGACACTCTCCACTGTCGCGCCTGCTCATACGCATCTATCGCAAGAGAGAGTTCTTCCTGGGATAAACTCGGTCCGCTGTCGGAAACCGAAACTTGGATGCAGTTCTTCACGGCGTCCGCAGAGGGATCAAAGCGCTGCACTCGTTTGGCGGCAACGGTGACTGTTCCGCCCTCAGGTGTAGCGTTGATAGAGTTTATCAGAAGATTCTTGAAGACTTGGTTGATTTTGTTTCTGTCTATGAGGACGTGAGGCAGATTACCTTCTATCTCTGTTTGGAGATTCACTTTCTTCAGTCGAACAAGGGGCTGGACGGAGGCAAGAGCTGTGTCTATGGTCTCGGACATGCTGTGCAGCTCCTGTTCCAGGTGGATGCGTCCGGATTTCAACTGCGCTAAGTCGCCAAGATCCTTGATCAGGTTCAGGTGTTCATCAATTGCCTTTGTCGCAATGGCAATGATTTCTTTCTGGGCCTCGTTCAACGGACCAACCTGTTCATCGGCAATAATATCCAGCGTTCCTTTTATCGCCGCAACATGGTTAAGAAAATCCTGGACCAGAAGATAGTTGAAATCCTCTTTAACTTTTCTCAGCTCCCTTTCTGCCCTGCTCATGCGCAAAATTGTATTGACACGAACGGAGAGTTCGTCAAAATCTATGGGTTTTGCCAAGTACTCGTCGGCGCCAGCAGAAAATCCGGATTCAATACTATGTGGATCGTTCAACCCTGTCAAGAGAATCACCGGAATATCCTTGGTCTTGACATTGGCTCGCAAGCGTTTCAACGTCTCAAACCCACTAATGTCTGGCATTTGAATATCGAGAAGAATGACATCCGGGACTCTTTCATTCGCTATCGCTAAACCATCCAAGCCATTGTATGCCTTAAGGACCTCGTAGTTACGCTCTGTCAAGTCCAGTTCAAGAATATTGACACTCATCTCATTGTCATCAACAACAAGAATTGTCTCGCGTCTCTTTGGCATCGTTCATGTCTCCAACATTAGTCAGGATTCTGTGGGCAGCGTAAAATAGAATGTGCTGCCCTTGCCCACCTTTGAATCAACCCAAATCTTTCCCCCGTGGGCTTCGACAATACCTTTACATATCGCTAATCCCAACCCTGTCCCTTTCTCCTTTGCAAGTTTTCCTGTCTTCGTCTGTTTATATTTATCAAACAACAGAGGGAGTTCGTCGGGGTCAATGCCCGCACCCGTATCGCTGATGGAAATTTCAATGTATGTCCTTGTACCTCCAACGATCTGATCAAGGATATCTGTCTGTTTCGCCCGGAAGGTAATTGCTCCGTATTCCGGCGTGAATTTGATCGCATTGCTCAATAGATTGCTCAGCGTTTGATCAATTTTGTTGATATCTATCGAGATTGCTGGAAGCGTTTTCTCCACCGTGAATGTCGTTGATATGTGCTTCTCTTCTGTGAGCCATCGCATTCGGTTCATAACATCTTGGATTACGTTCGATATGGCTACGGATTTCTTAGTGAGTTGAACCTTCCCGGATTCAAATTTGGACAGATCTAAGATATCATTCGTCAGATTCAACATTTGAGTTGACGCATGGAGCGATATGTTAAGAACTTCCTTCTGATCCTCGTTGAGCTGTCCAAGTTTCTCCTCTAACAAGAATTCGACAGAGCCTTTAATAGCGCTCAAAGGATTACGAAGATCATGAACAACCATCGAGGTGAAATCAGATTTGACTCGTTCAAGCTCCCTGCGTGCCGTATCCGCCCGCAGCACTGATGCGATCCGAACAAGTAACTCATCCCTGCTAATTGGTTTGGTCAGATATTCCTGTGCGCCGAGCGACAATCCCGCGTCAATACTGCGTGAGTCCTTTGCGACCGCTGTGAGGATAATGACAGGAATCTCTTTGGTCCTTGTGTCTGCCTGAAGATGTTCTAATGCCTTAAAACCATCCATCTCAGGCATTTGCACATCAAGTAGAATGACATCCGGCAGTTCTTTGCTGGCAATGCGAAGACACTCTTTTCCGTCGTAAGCTTCGCACACTTGATATCCCTGTGCCTCAAGGACAGACCTGACGACCGCGACCATACTTCGCTCATCGTCCACAACGAGAATTTTGGGTTTGGGTTGCATCGCTTGTTTCTATGATTTATTAGTTCTGAAACGACCTTGCCCCAGCGCAAGGTTGAAGTTCGGGATCAGTCTTGGATGGGGAGGGTAAAGCAAAATGCGTTGCCCATTCCTGATTCTGAATCAACCCAAATCTTTCCCCCGTGCGCTTCAATAACACTTTTGCAGACCGCTAAATCCAAATTGATGTCAGAGGATTCCGTCTCAAGAGCCGTCTTCACCTGTTTGTACTGATCGAACAACGTTGTAGAGATCTCTGGTGGCAGACTGTCCCCAATGCTGAAAACTGTGACTTGGAGATGATCACCTTCGGGTGTTACCTCCCCGCTGGTGCTGGACTTTTGCTGCACGGTCACGGTGATGGCACCATTAACATAGGTGAACTTGATGGCATTCAAAAGCAAGAGTGTCAAGACCTGTTCGATTTTATCTGGGTCAACCATGACAGGCGGTAGGTGATTCTCCACCTTAACTCCCACCACGACCTTCTCTTCCCACGTTAGCAACTGCATGCGCTGGCACACCGGTCTAATAACTGTGCTCAGATCCACGCATTTCTTATCAAGGGGAAGTTTCCCGGATTCAAAAGCGGAGATATCGAGGACGTCGTGAATGAGATCCAGCAGCTTGTTGATGGAGATGAGTGCATAGTCTAACAGTTCTCGATGGGAAGGGACTTCTGTTTCATCAAGCACATGGAGTGTGATCGCCCGCAATGCGTTGATGGGGCTGCGAAGGTGATGAAACAGCATCGAGTTCGTTTCTGCTTTCATTTGCTTCAGGTCTCGCTCCGCCTTGGCTGTTCGCAGCACAGCTCTTACACGTACCAGCAGCTCATCAGCATAAATCGGTTTGATGAGATACTCGTCCGCACCAAGCGTCAACCCAGTGGCGATGCTCTCGGCATCCTTCGCAGCGGCCGTAAGAATGATAACAGGAATATCTTTGGTTTTGACATTTGCTTTCAGATGCTTTAGGGTTTCAAACCCATCCATCTCCGGCATTTGTACATCCAGCAAGATCAGATCAGGTGCGACTGTTTGCATGATGGATAAACATTTCTTCCCATTGGATGTAGTAATCACCTGGAAGCCGTGTCTCGTGAGGACAGATTCAAGAATATCGCGAATCGTCTTATCATCATCAACAGCTAAGACCTTAGTAGCAGAGTTCTCCATGTGACTGGCTTGGTAAGAGAAAGGAAAGGTACGAACAATGCTTTTTGCGTCATAAATTAAGGAATTCTTTAGCAAAAGTCAACATTCTCCCCCCGTTTGTTGAAATTGAATGATAATTTGGTTACATTCTCGCATCGGCATAATCAAGTTTCATTTTCCTTTATCAACTACTATGAAGGAAATCATTCTCAACGGCAACGCACTGACCATCCAGGACGTTTCCGAAGTCGTATATGATGGGATTACGGTCTCGCTCTCACCGGAAGCGAAAGCGAACGTTAACGCATCACGAAAACTCGTTGATGATTGGGTAGAGAAGGATGAGGTGATCTATGGTGTCACGACCGGCTTCGGTGAATTTGCCAATATGAAGATCGGCCATGAAGATTTGGCAAGACTTCAGGAAAACCTCATCTTCAGTCATGCGGCTGGGGCTGGCGAGCCGCTTCCTCCAGAAGTTGTTCGGGCAATGATGCTCGTGCGCATCAATGCACTTGCCAAAGGCTATTCTGGCGTGCGGCTCGAGACAATTGAATTTCTCATTAGGATGTTGAATGAAAACATCCTTCCGCTTATTCCATCGCAAGGCTCCGTCGGCGCAAGCGGAGACCTCGTACAACTAGCACATCTTGTCTTGGCGATGATGGGAAGAGGGACGGTGATAACGCATGCCGATTTTCGGTCAGTACAATCTGGAAGTCGCGATTCACAGCCCGCGCTACAAGCGTTGAAGAGCATTGGACTTGATCCTATCCGTCTTAGCGCAAAGGAAGGAATTGCCCTCATTAACGGCACACAGATGATGACCGGATATCTCGCACTGGCTGTTGCTCAGGCAAGGGAATTGTGCAAGATTGCTGACGTTGCTGCTGCTCTGAGCGTCGAAGCATTGAAAGGGACAGACCGTGCTTTCGATGAACGCATACACAAACTCCGTCCCTATCCCGGTCAAATTGCCGTTGCGAGTAATCTTAGGCGCTTGCTCAGGAACAGCGAAATCCGTGCATCGCATCTCGTCGGCGACAATCGGATACAAGATGCGTACTCGCTGCGCTGTATTCCACAGGTCCACGGTGCCTCAAGAGATGCCGTTGAGTACGTGTACAACGTTGTCTTGACGGAGATCAATGCGGCGACAGACAACCCGCTCATCTTTGCCGACGAGGGTCTGCATCTGGAAGGCGGAAACTTCCACGGTCAGCCGATTGCACTTGCCGCGGATTTCCTTGCCATCGCTCTTTCGGAACTTGCTAGCATCTCTGAGCGCCGCATCGAACGTATGGTCAATGGACAACTCAGTGGACTTCCTCGCTTCCTTACAATGCGGGGAGGACTCAATTCCGGATATATGATCGCTCAATACACTGCTGCATCGCTCGTCAGCGAGAACAAAGTGCTCGCTCATCCCGCCAGTGTGGATTCCATTCCCACCTCAGCCAATCAAGAAGATCACAACTCGATGGGCAGCATTGCTGCACAGAAGTGCTATCAGATACTGAAGAATGTTCAGACGGTGATTGCCATCGAACTCATCACTGCGTGTCAAGGTGTGGATTTTCATAGACCGATGAAATGCGGTGAAGGAACAGAAGCGGCATATCAACTTATTCGACAACACATACTACATCTCGAGGAAGATAGAGTTCTGTATGATGATATACAAGAAGCGCTGCGGTTGGTAAAGGATGGGAATGTAATGAGGGCTGCCGAGGAGAGCGTAGGTTCACTGGCATAAAAAGCTGATGATGCAACATGGTCACACATCGCCGAAGGCGAGGATTCGAATCCTCGCCTTCGCAATAATCGGATACAATAGTCACGACAAGATTGTGGGCATAGGGCGGCAAGGCTCGTCGCCCCACGCGGGAAATCACGGAAATGTACAGGGAGAAATCTTATGCAACTGACAGAACAGATCTTGACAGAAGTTCCAAAGGCGTTGCTCCACGACCATCTTGATGGAGGACTTAGACCACAGACGATCATCGAGTTAGCGCGCGATGTCGGCTATAAGAGATTGCCGACCGCCGATGCTGGTGAACTCGCAGAGTGGCTTCAACAGGATGCAGACAAAGGAAGTTTGTCAAAGTATCTGGATGGATTCAAACATACAACCGCTGTGATGCAAACCACGGAGGCGCTGGAGCGTGTTGCCTACGAGATGCTGGAAGATATGAAGAACGATGGCGTGGCGTATGTGGAGACACGCTTTGCTCCTGTATATCACACCGACAAAGGCTTGCATTGGGATGAGATTATTGATGCAGTATTAAGGGGACTCGAACGAGGCAAACGCGTCGGTGTGGAGTGTGGCTTGCTCATCTGCGCAATGCGGAATATGCAATTATCCGAGGAGATGGCACGGCTTGCGGTGGACTTTCGTGACCGAGGCGTTCTAGGCTTCGACCTTGCGGGTGAGGAAGGAGGATTTCCTCCCAAGAAACACATTGAGGCATTTCACTACATCCAGCGAGAGAATTTCAACATCACGATTCATGCAGGCGAAGCCTTCGGAAAGGAATCCATCTGGCAGGCGATACAATGGTGCGGTGCCCACCGGATCGGTCACGCTACACGACTCATCGAGGATATTGCTGTAGCTGATGGAAGAGCGGTGAAGTTTGGCACCTTGGCACAGTACGTTTTAGACAAACGTATCCCTCTGGAGATTTGTTTGAACAGCAATGTGCATACCGGCGCAGTCAAAAGCTTGCAGGAGCATCCTTTTGGACTCTACTTCAAGGAAAAATTCCGTGTCACCTTGAACACAGACAACCGCTTGATGAGCGCAACGTCACTGACCAATGAATACCTGACAGCACACAGAGTGTTCAACTTGTCGTTCAACGACTTGGAGAAAATCGCCATCAACGGTATGAAGAGCGCCTTTGCTCCTTACAGCAAACGCATCGAGCTGATCTACAACGTGATTAAGCCGGGATTCCAAAAGGTGCGGGAAAAGTTTGGGCTGTAAGAACCCCCGTGTTGACATCTTCTGTGGCTGCGGTCTTCTGCGACAATCTTTCCCTCTCTTTTGATGTAATTCACCAATTCTCGGAATGCAATATGAAAACATACCAATTAATCCTGTGTTTCTTCGTATGTGCAATCCAAGCTTCTGCGCAGATCTATCGAGGGGACATTGTGGGACATATCATTGATGCGAAAACACAAGAGATTCTATCAGGTGTCAATATTGTCGTCGTGGAGCAACCGAACGTTGGCACTTCAAGCAATCTCGACGGACGATTTATGATCAGCGGGATGCCAGTAGGAACGTACAGTCTCAAAGTGAGCTTGGTGGGATATGAAACTGCCATTGTTACTAACGTCGTTGTTTCGACTGGCCGAAGCACAAAGGTGATGGCAAAATTGAACGAGTCAGCAATCAAGGTGGGTGAGGTGACTGTGCACGCGAACTACTTTGCTCGCGGTAATCAGGTAAGTCCTATCAGTACAAATGGATTTGATCGCGCTGAGGTCAAACGCTCTCCTGGATCCGTCCAGGATGTGCAACGCGTTGTGCAGAATCTTCCCGGTATTGCCAGCTCAACAGACAATATCAACGAACTGATTGTACGAGGCGGTGCACCATTCGAGAATCTGACTGTGATGGATTACATGGAAATCCCGTCTATCAATCACTATCCCAACCAATTTAACTCGGCGGGACCAATCAACATGGTCAATATTGATTTGGTGGAAGACGTGCAATTCTCGGCTGGCGGTTTTCCAGCCCAATACGGGGACAAGATGTCCTCGGTCATGGACATTACGCTGCGGGAAGGCGAGAGGAATCGAGCATTTGCATCAAACACCGGATTCAATATGGCGGGGATCGGAACGCTGATGGAAGGAAGACTTGCAGACGGAAAAGGATCGTGGATTCTCTCAGCCCGTCAGAGCTTTCTCGAAGTGCTTGATCAGATTATTGGCATGTCTGCAATTTCACTCACCGCCATTCCAAAATATTGGGATGCCCAAGCAAAGGTTGTGTATGATCTCTCGCCAACACATAAGCTTACGTTCAACGGAATCTTCGGGGACAGCCGAATCTTCATCAAGGGCGATCCGAAAGAGAAAAACGAACGACGGGCCAACCAGATTGATTCGACCAGCCTTGAGACCGACGATGTCCACACGAGACAGTATGCCTTCGGCGTAAGCCTCAAAAGCCTTTGGGGAAAGGTCGGCTTTTCTGTTCTCACACTCTATTCGGCCGGCAATTTATACGACATCAGTGCTCGTCAGGATTTCACACGCCGGGAATATGGAAGTTCCGGCGACGTATTGGACTACACCACGCTAAATTCTCGCGACGTTTTCATCAACAAGTCGGACGAATCCTTCTATGCCATGAAGTTTGATGTGTTTTATCAAGTTCACCCTCAACATGACCTCTCTGCCGGGGCACAGATCCAGACCGCCGGTCGGTGGAAGAACTCAGTTAGATATTGGAGCGACACCAGTTGTTACGACCTCAACCATGATGGCATCTTCGAGACGGGTCCGATTACGTTTCCTAATGGCGTGATCGAGAACGACTTCAAGTTCGGTGACGCAAGCAAGATGTATGCGTACATTAGCGACAAGTATAGCATCACACCAGAGCTGAGTTTCACTCTGGGGTTGCGATATGATTACTTCACCTATTCTAAACAGTCATCCATTTGTCCGCGTGCATGTTTGTCATACCAGATTCTTCCGCCAGCTACCACACTCACTCTCGCGGCTGGTGAGTACTACCAAACGCAACCGTTTCCGATCTATTCCGACAATCGCAACATCGGCTACAATAGAAACTTGGAGAATAGCAAGTCAACCCACGTGGTGTTGGGATTTCAGCACATTCTCGATGGAGGGATCAAGTTGAGCATCGAGGCATACTATAAGCGATTCCGGGACATTGCTGTCGGTGAGCAGTTTGTCTACTCACAAATTGACACATTCCGCTCAGATCGTAACCTCGCCGTCGGCGAACGAGAATCGTACGGGTTGGAGTTCTTCCTGCAGAAGAAGCAGGTCGAAAATTACTTTGGAACCGCAAGCCTCTCTCTTTTCGAAGACGGAGGATTTCGATCCGCGGATACCGAAACTGGTTGACCGATATCCCTCAACGTATGATTACCCCATCATTATCAACGTTGTTGGCGGAATGATTATCAAGGGGGTTCGCACAGCGCTCGATGAGCTCCCGTTCTATCTCAAGTATCCATCGTATATTCTCCCGTTCTCCAATGAAATGGAGATGAGTTTCAGATTCAGATATCAATCCGGCGGAACATATACTCCACGTGACTTCGTAACGTATCAAGAACATCGGCAGGGCGGAATCATGTGGTCGCCGGGTGCGTGGGTTACTTCCAATAGAATCAACTCCGAACGATATCCTGACTACAGTCGGCTTGACATTCAATGGATCAGCCGCTTTTACATGCAGAGCTGGAACATCAACCTCTACCTCGCTCTCCAAAATCTGTACAACAGGAAGAATGTCTTCTACTACGAATATCGAAGTGATGGGACTATCGAAAAGGTTTACCAGTTTTCATTCTTTCCCGTTGTAGGTGTTGAGATCGAATTTTAGGAATAGGATACAGTCCGATCAAGCCATCGCTCGTGCCGCAATTTTGCCAGATGATTAGACGATGGTCCCATCGCCTTCTTTATTGAAATCCTGCTCGAGTTCAAACCGAGTGGTGCAAGTAGTTCGCTCTCGGCGCAAATATTGCTTGACGAGAAGGCAACGGCCGGAGAAAATAGATTCGTCGTGTAGCGAGAATAGATCGTTACTATAGAGCACCACTCTGGCAAAGTGTTTTCGCTTGCATTTTATATTGATAGTAAGTATATTAGGATTGGCATCGCAGAAGCGATCAACACGCGACACTTAATATTGCACCAAGACGCGACTGAGGATTCCTTACTCCGCTTGTAGTCTGAATGGATGTTAGAAGCAAGATAAAGCCGAGCGTCCGAGCACTTGAACCGTACGATGTCAAAGGGAAACCGGCAAGGGTCAAGCTGAATCAGAATGAAAATCCATTCGACTTGCCAATAGCATTGAAAGAAGAAATCTTCGCGGAGATGAAAAAGGAGTCGTGGAATCGCTACCCTGAAGTGTTACCATACGCGCTCATTGACAAACTTTCGGGGATTCTTCACTTTCCGGCCAACGGCATCATTGTCAGCAACGGTTCCAATGAATTGATCTACACCCTTTTCATGGCAACCGTTACCCATTGCGTGAAAGTTCTAATTCCAACGCCGACATTCTTTCTCTATGAAAAGGCTGTGAGAGTGATGGACGGCGATGTGGTAAGGGTTCCCATGAAGGAGGACCTTGCATTCGATACGCAACGGATCCTTGAGGAGGCAACAAGAACACATCCTAGCGTAATCATCATCTCATCGCCGAATAATCCCACGGGGCAATCAATGCCGTGCGATGACCTGGAGATGCTTCTGAGAACAACCGACGCCATTGTGCTGGTTGATGAGGCGTACATTGAATTCTCGGATAAAGGCAGTTGCTTTGATCTCTTGGAAAAATACGAGAATGTCATTATCCTCAGAACATTCTCAAAGGCATTCAGCTTGGCTGGATTGAGAATCGGTTACGTCCTTGCAAATCCGGTGCTGAGGAAAGAGCTGTTGAAGCCCAAGATTCCGTTCACAGTAAACCGGCTTTCCTCTCTTATTGCCCTGAGGTTGCTCGATCATCAGGCAACCTTCCAAAAGCAGGTGGAATACATCAGGAAGCAGAAGCAAGCCTTATATGACAGCTTGAGAAATCTTGATGGTGTCCGGGCAATAAATAGCGATACGAACTTCGTTCTTTTTAGGACGCCGCGCCTCGTATCTGAGGTTTTTGACAGACTGTTGGAGCAAAGCGTATTGGTTCGGGATGTGAGTTCCTATCCAATGCTGGAGAATACCATCCGCGTCAATGCTGGAACCGAAGAGGAGAATCGGATTTTCCTTGCATCTTTGAAAAAGATTCTTGAGAATTAGTGGCGCGAATCGGTGTTTCGCCCAGGCGAATCACCGATTCGCCCTTCATCTATTGGTTAATTATGAAAATCGCTGTCTGTATCAGTCAAGTCCCCGACACTGCAACGAAGATCGTCGTGGGCAGTGATAGAAAGATAATTGATAGGACGGGTATTAGCTTCATCATCAACCCCTACGATGAATTTGCTATCGAAGAGGGGCTTCGCCTGAAGGAGAAATTCGGTGGTGAAGTGGTATTCATATCGTTGGGAGGGGAGAGCGTCAAAGAGACCATCAGAAAAGCCCTTGCGATGGGCGGCGACAGAGCTATTCTGGTAAAAGATGACACAGTTCGAGATTCCTACGCCGTTGCCAAAGCGCTTGCCGACGCTTTGAAAGAGCTTGCCCCCGATATTATTCTGTTGGGGAAGCAATCCGTTGATTACGACGATGCTCTGATCGGCGGAATGGTGGCAGAGATGCTCGGCTTGCCATCGGTTTCCGTCGTGGTGAAATTGGAAATTTCTGATGGAAAGGTTCTCTGCGAGCGAGAAATCGAGGGGGGCAAGGAGACCGTTGAAGCGCGGCTACCTGTTGTCATTACCGCGCAGAAAGGATTGAATGAACCGAGGTATCCTTCACTCAAGGGAATCATGGCAGCGAAGAGCAAACCCATTCAGGAAATTCAGCCGGCGGCGATAGAATCAAAGGTTGAAGTGTTAGCAATGCGAAAGCCGCCCGCGAAGAGTTCTGGAAGAATCATTGGAACAGATGCGAGTGCTGTGCCGGAGTTGGTACGGTTGCTTCACGAGGAAGCAAAGGTGATTTGATCCACTTGTTAAAGGTCTAAGCTCATTCTGAAACAAGAAATGTCCACAACAGTTCTTGCCTTCGCCGAACAGCGAAATAGCGCGTTCAAGAAATCTGCTTACGAGGTTGTCAGCACAGGAAAGAAAATCGCCGGAGAGCTTAACGCTGAACTGGTTGCTGTCACGGTTGGCAACAATGTCGAGTCTATTGCTGGCTCGCTGGGCGGCTATGGTGCAACGAGAGTAGTCACTGCTGATCATCCGCGTTTGGCATCGTACTCTGTCACCGCATACTCGAAAGTTCTTGCTGAGCTTGCCAAACGCGAGAACGCAAGCGTTATCGTGATGCCAGCAAGTGCAATGGGGAAAGAGCTTGCGCCGCGGGTCGCAGTCAAACTTGATGCTGGGATTGCAGCTGACTGCACAGCACTGAAAGTGGAGAATGGTGATGTAATCGCCACCCGACCTGTCTATGCAGGCAAAGCTCTTGTGGATGTGAAGGTGAGATCCGCCATCAAGATTTTCACGCTGCGACCCAACGTTTTCTCTGCTGGTGCGGGCAACGGTCCTACTGCCTCAGTGGTGAAGATAGACATAGTGCTGAACGATGACGACTTCAGTTCGGTTGTAAGAGACGTTGCGACTTCCTCGGATAGACCTGACGTAACGGAGGCAGATGTCATCGTCTCCGGTGGACGTGGTATGAAAGGACCGGAACATTTCCATTTCCTGGAGGAGCTTGCGGGCATTCTCGATGGGGCAGTCGGAGCTTCCCGCGCTGTGGTTGATGCTGGATGGCGTTCCCACGATGATCAGGTTGGTCAGACAGGAAAAGTGGTTTCCCCGTCGCTATACATTGCTTGCGGCATCTCTGGAGCGATTCAACACCTCGCAGGAATGTCGTCATCAAAATATATTGTCGCAATCAACAAAGATAAGGATGCCCCGATTTTCCAAGTGGCTGATTACGGAATCGTTGGAGATGTGTTCGAAGTTTTGCCCATGTTGACTCAAGAACTGAAGAGATTTTTGGGCAAGTGAGTATTAGATAATTATTAGATAATTTTGAGTGGGGCGATTCATGGATCGCCCCTGTCGGAACAGGAGGTTTACACCGTGGATAAGATTCAGGTGGACATACTTGGTTTATCAACAAACCCCGCCGGCGGTGGTGCGTATGCACTGATTCTGAAGGAAACGAACGGCGCTCGAAGACTTCCCATCATCATCGGCGCCTTTGAGGCTCAATCTATTGCGTTAGAGATCGAGGGCATTCATCCTCCACGGCCACTTACCCACGACCTGATGAAAAACATCATTGATACCTTTGGGGTATCTCTCTCAGAAGTAACGATCAATGAGCTTCGCGACGGGACGTTCTATGCTAGGCTGATCCTCGATTCACTGGAGATTGATTCGCGTCCTAGTGATGCTATTGCTCTTGCTGTCCGATTTGGAGTTCCAATTTTCGTCTCTGACAGAGTCATGGAGGAGGCAGCCTTTCTCCCTGAGAGTGACGAAGAAGCCTCTACCAAGCAAGATCCATCCAAGGAAACAGGGGCACCGCGCGAGAATAGATTGGAGATGCTTCAAACGCAGTTGAAGGAAGCTATCCAAAACGAGGACTATGAAATTGCAGCGACGTTGAGAGACGAGATCAAGAAACTTCAGCTGGGAGACTAACTGAAATCCTTGCGAACGCTGGAAACGTGCAACTTCACTATCCCAACGGGCATGAGTTCCCACAAGCTGTGTACCCTCCTCAACTGCTATTAACGCTAACATAACTCAGGAAGAGAACAACCATGAAAACTGCAACTGTCTTTATCGCCGCCGGGTTTCTCCTAATGATCCTCTCTGCAAATGTTGCCTCGGCACAATCTGTTCAGGACATCATTCAGAAAGCTGACGCCATCCGCGATCAAGCGAAGTCCGCTGCGGACTATGATCCGCTCATCAAGTTGCTCAAAGATGCGGACTACAATCACCCAAACACTTACGAGCTTGCTTGGCGTGCTACACGAGCCTTGAGCGAGAAAGCAGATATTCTCTATGTGACCTATTTAAGCGAGAACTACTCAAAGCGAGAGATCGAGGACATCGGCGACATTCTCAGTAGCGACGACGATTTGGAAAACTCGCAAGAGAAGATATTGCTCGACTTGGGAACTGAAGCACGCCATTATGGTGACAACGCCGTGAAATTGAATCCAAACGGCGTAGAGGGACAATATTACACTGCCCTCAGCATCTCGATGTATTCGTTGGGGAAAAGCATTATGAGCGCCCTGCTGGAAGGATTGAGTGGAAAACTTGAAGATGCCCTGAACGCTGCGATGAAAGTCAACCGAACGTTTGACTATGGTGCATGCCTCCGCATCTATGGCAGATACTATTTTGTTCTCCCGTGGCCCAAGCGTGATCTTGACAAATCGGAGGAATATCTCAAGGAGACAGTTCAAGTCGCGCCGAATTCTATGCGCGGTCATCTCTTCTTTGGTGACACGCTCTGGAAACTTGGGAAAGAACAAGAAGCGAAGCTGGAATGGCAGAAGGCTACCCAAATCACCGAGTTTGTCGGTCTTGAGCGCATTCACGCACCCAATCTGAAAACTGCTGCTAACATCCGGGTGGCGAAGTGTGGGATCTAAGGGAAAGGAGTCGGTGTGAAGTCTTTAGAGCCTTCCTGTTCTTCGACAGATAATCTGTCGGACAGCTGAGAGGAGCCAATCATCTAGCGGTGATTGGCTCCTGCATTCTGCATGAACACCAGCTTCCCTACCTCACACTGCTTACACCGTTCATAGGCGCAGTAGAAGCGGTAGAGATGGATTGCTCCCTGCTGATACTTGGCGCCTTTCAGCGTGCTGTCGTCTTCAAACAATTGTTTTGTGATTGCCGACGTTACCTCGTTGTCGCCGAGCGTCGGAAATCCATTGTACATATTCAGCACACCGGCTCTCACTTTTTCGTCACCAAAGATTTTTGCATACAGGAACGCAGCAGGCAGCACGGCGTTTATGATAATGTCGCCGATGCGCTCTCTGCCGATCAACTGTTTCGTCTCGCCGTGTTCTTCATCGCCAAAGCGGTAATGGTTTGTCCAATAGCCTGTGGTCTCTACCTGAAAGAGTTCAACCAGTTTTTCGATGTGGTGACCGGGGGTGAATGCTGTACCTTTGATTGTGTAAATGACCGCTTTCAAGAAATCTGTGGTGAAAAACTTTATCACGAGTGAGCTTGCACCAGCCAGACGCACCGTGGGGAAATTGCGAGGACGGAGACGGAAGAAGTGCCAGTCTGCAGCGTGCAGCATCTCGCGTTTGTAGTTGGGTTTTATTTGTTCCCACACAGAATTCAGCTCCTTGACGTAGTGCTTCGTGGAGTCATCCAACTTGCCAACCTTCTCCGGTATAAGCCCCGCGGCTCCGAAGAACATGGATTGAAGCCGAACGGGAGATTGCGAAGCCTGGGCGTTAGAGATCTGTTCCTTGATGAATTGGAGCGTGAGATTGCGGGAGAGTCTCAGAAACGGCTCTCTGTTCTTTGAGTAGCCAAGCCCTTCCATAAACCCTTCATACAAGAGTTGCTCCCAGAGATGCTTTGCAGAAAAATCCTTTTGAGTGTACGTATGAACTGGAGGGGGTAGCTCGGAGATGTCGCCATACATCTGCCCCGGCTCCTTCACGACAAGCCTATGCTCATCAACTAATTCCTTGAGTCTCTCCTTGTAACGCCGCACCCGCGTATCAAGCCGCTGTGAAGCAAGCTTGTCGAGCCACTGTAGTTTGATGTTGAGTGGAACATTCTCATTTTTCCGAAAGCATTTGATTGCTCGCTGCCGAGCTTTCCGCTCTTCAGTAATAGCCTTCTCCCACACCTTTTGGAACGAGTCATCAAGGAAATCACCAAGAATCAAGACGGGGATCTTCCGACCGCTCTGGGAGAAGCTGAGATTCAACGAAACATCGCCCCACATGATTGCATGAAGAACCACCTGATTGTACTTTGGATCATTGCTGTGTGTGTGCATCAGCCAGTCAGACATCGTCTTATGAATTTCCACATCCCCTTCGTATGTCACGCCGCCGATACGAAGTTTAGCATGTTTGAAGTCAGGACCACTGTCTCGATTGGGAACGCCAACATCCAAGATTTCAACGCGCTGTCCGTCAATCGTTTTCAGGTCATCGAGACAGAGATATTTTTGACCCCAAATCTGACGTATAAAGCGCTCATGGATGTTTGGCTTCGGTTTCATGGTGATGCTTGCCCTCAGACCACAGCCTTCTCAGAGAAGGCTGGTGTCTATTAAGGTGTTCCACCTCAAACTGTTCGGCGGTGGCGATTAATTTCGCTTCTTAACTGTTGTGCTGCCACTCGTGCTCTATCTGGAAAATCCTTCCCATTGGACGCATAGATGATACTTCTGCTGGAGTTGATAATGGCTAGTTCACCGCTCTCGGTGCAGCCATGTTTCACAGCCATCTCCACATCGCCCCCTTGTGCACCAATGCCGGGGATCAAGATCGGCAAATCTGGCGCCAATGCTCTGATATGCTGAAGTTCCCCCGGATGTGTCGCACCCACGACTAATCCACAGTTTCTTCTTCGCATTCCATTGTTTCACTTTGTCAACGACAATTTCATAGAGCGGCTTGCCATCTACCTGCAGATATTGGAAATCCCTTGATCCCTCGTTTGAAGTCAAGGCTAACACGAAAGCGCATTTGTCCTCTCGCATCAGGAATGGAGCAACGGCATCCCTGCCAAGATAGGGATTTACGGTGACGGCATCGAAGTTGTAATCATCAAGGATAGCCTTTGCGTATTTCTCAGCGGTGTTGCCGATATCCCCGCGTTTGCCGTCGGCAATCGTGATGACATCTCCGGGAATGCACGCAAGGGTCTGTACAACTGTTTCCCATCCCGATTTGTCCAGCGCTTCATAGAAAGCCAGATTCAATTTGTAAGCGCACACTAAGTCCTTCGTCGCCTCGACAATCTGACGATTAAACGCCAACACGGCATTGGGTTCGTCACGAAGAAATTCCGGTATCTTCTGGCGGTCGGTATCCAATCCGACACAGAGAAGACTGTCGTTTCTACGTACAATATTGTGGAGATTTTCAAGAAAGGTCATTTGACTATCTCAGCACCACTGTGTTCTTTGTGGACTCGGTCAACAGTGCTCGGACCAAACACAGATAGATCGTGGGAGCGCGAATCATAGCGCCTGAACTGAGAACGTGATTACTATGGCTCGACGTTCACTGACGGAGACTCCGTGTGCTTTGCCGCTCTCCTGTATTTGAAAATGATCACTGCCAGAGCTGCAACGAATAGTGCCAGACTGATGACTTGATTGATCGAGGCACTTAATCCGAACAGGTGAACCGTTGACTCCGGATCGTAGAAACGTGTCATATCAACGAAAAAGCGTTCGATGGAATACAGCGCCAAGGTCAGAAGCAGAAGCAAACCATCGAATCGCTTGCGGCGTCCTACCAGCAGAAGGATCGCAAGCATTACTAATCCCCATGCGGATTCATAGAGTTGTGATGGATGGATGTGCTGGTATCCATAGATTTGCTGGAAAAAACCTGCCGGGCTGTTCTCGGGAAAATGCACACCCCAAGGCAAGGCACAAGCTGTTCCGTAGCAGCAACCGTTTAAGAAACAGCCGATCCGCGTCAGGAAAACACCAAGCGCAATGGAGGGAGCGACGACATCGCCAATTTTCCAAAAGGGAAGTTTCTTCGCTCTCACATAGAGGAACCCCGTGATTATGGAGAGTAACAGTCCGCCGAAAAAGATGAGACCAGAGCACGACACCGCGCCTTCTTTCTGTATAGGATTGATAATTGCCCAGTAATCGCCCTTGAATTCATCCAGATGAGTAAAGGCGTATAGCAACCGAGCGCCGACAATGGATGAAATGAGAACAACGACGGACAAATCCACGATTGCGTTGACATCAATTTCAGCTCTCCGCGCCCGCCTCATCGCTATGTAGATCCCTACAATGAATGACACGGCAAGCAAAGCTCCGTAGCTTCGAATTTCGAAGATACCGAATTTCAAGAGAACTGGATGCATATACGTTATCAGCGATATTGATTGTTTGTGAGTTGTACGTTTAAGCCTGAATCCAAAATTCAGATTCTTGCCAAGACGCTGGGTCAGCTTTCTTGAATGCCTGATGGCGTCTGCTTATTTGCCCACGAATGCCACACACCCATGTTGCTAACAGCCTCCAAGAGGAACCGACATAGAACCGAACATAGTGCTCTATAATGTTGCTGTTCATCTCTGCCTACTACTGGTACACAGATTTATCAACAGCCCAGCCATGATCATGTTGGTCAAAAAGAATGAACCGCCGTAACTAAGAAACGGGAGCGGAATACCTATCACCGGCATCAATCCTAATGTCATTCCAATATTGATGAAGATGTGAAATGCCCAGACTGATGTTATGCCGATAGCAACGGAACTCGCGAAGCGCGTTGTGGCAGATGTAGCGATAGTGAGACCGCGCAACAGCAAAAACATCAACAACAACAAAACGATAAGACCGCCAGCAAAGCCGAACTCTTCGCCGGGAACACAGAAAATGAAATCTGTCCACTGCTTGGGTATGAAACGGAGTTGTGTCTGTGTACCATGCAGAAATCCTTTCCCGAGAAGCCCTCCGGATCCGATTGCCACCTTGGCTTGCAACACATTGTATCCAGCACCCAACGGATCGGATAAGGGATCGAAAAACGTGGAGATGCGTTTCTGTTGATACAGTGGAAGTTTCTTATATACAAAATCAACAAACATCCCGACAGCGATGTTTATCCCCAAAGCAAGCGTGGACAAAAACACATTCTCTCGGAAGAGAAACAACGAGATGCCAATGATGACAATGACGCTTAGCACCAACACTGTCCCGAACCAACTACCAATGAGCACACCAACTGCAACGACAGCAGGTGAGGCAATCACAAACACGATGAACAAGGGTAATCCAGCCCAATATACCATAGGAAGAAACATTGCAAGGAAGACAATGCCCGTACCAAGATCCGGCTGGAGCATGATGAGTCCGAACGGTACCAGCACAAATAACGCAGCAATACCGAGGTGCTGAAACTTCTTGACATCAACATTTCGAGTCGAAAGGAAATTGGAGAGAGCAAGCACGGTTGTCACCTTGACAAACTCTGACGGCTGGATCCGCAACGATCCAATTGCAAACCAACTCGTGGATCCTGAAGTCGCTTTTCCTAAGAACGGAACAAGAATCAACACACAGAGTGAGAGTGCATACAACGGATAGGCGGTCAATTGAAGAAATCTTACTGGCAGCAGTATCACCATCCACATCGCCAACATGCCCATGGCTGCCCACACGAGTTGCTTCGTGAAATTCTCGGACAATCCTGCCGTGTGAGTCGCGCTATACACAAAGAAGAGCCCAACCGCTGTGAGCAACACAACGACTGTGAACGTCCTATAATCAAAATATTTCGTGAAGTAGCCGCTCATTTCAGGAGAGAACTCCTCTGGACAGCCGAGTGGCGCTAAGGCGCCACCACCAAACTTAAGACGGTAGAACAGACGTCCTCGTCCGTCCACCACTTCTGAAAAAATCCATCACCTTTGAGTGACAGTAGTTCAGTTGTCTTTGGGTTCCTTTGCACCGATTTCCCTATTCTGTAATTGTTTTGCAGCAAGGAGATGCCCATACTGCGTCACATTGCCATAGAGATATTTCTCAATCAGTGCTGCTGCAATCGGCGCAGCGACTGATCCCCCTGCTCCTGCATTTTCCACCAACACGGCGATCGCAATTTTGGGATGATCATAGGGGGCAAAGGCAATAAACCAGGAGTGACTATCCCCGTGTGGATTCTGCGCTGTCCCTGTTTTCCCTGCCACTTGAATGTCGTGCACTTGCGCCATTGTCCCTGTTCCTCCCGGACCGTTGACAACCAGGTACATGCCCTTTCTAATGTTGTCAAAAGCTTCCTTGGATATTGGAAGCATGCGTGTCTGATACCGAACCGTGTCGTTCTGTCCCGTGTAACTATTGTGCAAATACCTAACCGTATGAGGTTGGTGATATGCTCCATAGTTTGCCAATGCCATTGTATAACATGCCATCTGGAGTGGTGTAACGCCGACTTCACCTTGACCAATTGCCAAGCTGATGAGGAATCCTTTTGTCCATTTGTGTTTTCCGTAGACTCTGTCAAAATACTCTTCCGACGGAAGCAAACCGGGACTCTCCTCAAGAATGTCAAAGCCTGTCTTCTCACCGAACCCGAAGAGCTTTCCATATCTTGCCCATTTCTCCAGACCGACCTTCAACATTAGGTTGTAGAAGAACACATTACAGGACACCTCAATCGCGTGCGCAACACTCACCGCACCATGTGCACCATGGCATCGGAACGTCTTGTCTCCAAACTGGAACGAGCCTGCACAGTGTACGGTCCAGTGCTCATCAATGATGCCCTCCGCAAGCGCCGCTGAAGCAAGCACCATTTTGAACGTAGATCCTGGAGGATACCTTGTCAGCGTTGCGCGATTGAAGAGCGGTGCTCTCTCGTCAGTGTTCAACTTGTTCCACACGTTGGCTGGGATACTGCCACTGAAATAGGGAAGAGCATAGTCGGGCTTGCTGACCATCGCGAGAAGTTCGCCATTGTTGGGATCAATAACAACGATAGCACCGGTTTTCCGCTCCAACAACTGCTCAGCATAGGCTTGGAGATCGCTATCAAGCGAGAGATACAACTGCCATCCATCCACAGGTGCCACATCGCTTTGTCCATTGTTAAGGGCGCTGACGACTTTCCCTCGTGAGTTCACCAACAGAAACTCGTATCCCTTTTCTCCCCGCAGCACACGCTCATAGTCAGCTTCTAATCCGTTGTATCCGATCAGATCTCCCGGTCGGTAATATTCCCCCCACTCGGAGATTTGTTTCTCGGATACTTCTCTCACATACCCTAACAGATGTGACATGTGTGCTGTCATTGGATAGTATCGTTTGGATTCCACCTGATAGTCAACCCCGGGCAATTGCATCCGGTTTTCCTCAATGACCGAGACAGCACGAAAATCAAGGTCATGCTTGATCTTCACCGGCATAAACAGTGAGTAAGCTCTGCTGGTGCTCAACCGCTCTCTTACGAAATTTGTATCCAAGTCCAACATTTTCGCCAAGAGCGGGAGGGTGCCCATCTGAAATTCGCTGGGCGTGATGGTCAGAGTGTACGAAGGACGACTGTCCACCACGACATTACGATTTCGATCATACATGGCTCCGCGTACTGGATCCTTGATAATCTTTTTGATGCTGTTCTCCTCCGACTTCTTCCCGTAATCTTCTCCACTAATTAACTGCAACTGATATAGCCTGCCAATGAAGAGAAGAAACATTCCCAGTGTGAGAACAGAGAGGAATAGCTTTTTACTCTTAGATCCAAACATACCGTTTTATTCAAGGGTTGACCGCTCTCTGCGGAAATATCTTCCAAAAATAAGCATCGGGATGAGACCGATAATGCTAGTGTACAGAGACGTCCAAAGACCGTATCGGAGTAGGCTAATCCAGAAATCAATCTCGGTCCCTTGTACATACACCGTGAAGTAAATCACGTTGTGGACGAGCGAACTCACCAAAATGATCAGTATAAAGAGATAGGTCCCCGGAGTCTCGGTGGTCTTTTCCTTGTTGTAAAAGTAGCCCGCTATGAATCCGCTGACTGTCTTGGAAAGTGCCGCAAGTCCAAGAAGCTCGCCGCTCATCACATCCATCGCAAGACCAAGCACAAAGCCCGCAGTCATACTCGGGATCTGTCCTTCCCGTAAGGCAAGATAGACAATAAAGATCAAAAGAACATCTGGGGTGATGCGCTCGATCGAAATCAAAGACACAAAGACTTTCTGAACAAGTATCAGCACAAAAGCAGCAAGGAGGTATCTGAGATAGCGAGTAAGCATCTCTAGACGCTATTGTGTTTCGAGGGACTTCCGCTCAAACAGCATACGTGCGGAATCGGGAAGAGCCGTTATCGCGAATACCTCCTCCAACCTCGTGAAATTCACATTGCTGACAATTTCAATGTGCTTGAAAAGTGTGCCGGGCTCGTCAGCCACTTTCACAACGTGACCAATTTCAATGTTCGGCGGGAAGACGCTGCTGTACGTGGAGGTAATGATCGTGTCGCCTTCCTGCACGTCAAAAGTCTTTGGAACATTCTTAAGGAGTAGATACTCTCCACCTGCCCAGTGAACAATCCCGTCCACACGACTTCGGGTGTCTTTTGCGCTCGCACGGAAGTCCTTGTTCCAGAGCAGTTGACCGATCGCATAGTGACCGCTTGACGCAATGACTCTACCCACCAGCCCCCTGTCAGTCACCAGAGGCATACCGGGATAAACTCCCTCGGCTTCACCGATGTCAATCGTTATTGTATTTCTCATCAGATGCAGACTCTTCTCTATGACCTTCCCGGCAATCAGACTGTAGGGGCTTCCTCGTTTGAACTCAAGCAGGTTACGAAGTCGGGCGTTCTCCAGTTGTGACTCCCTCAGACGACTCACCTCGTCAGTGAGCGCCACGTTCATTGATCGCAGCGCTTCGTTTTCCTTTATGAGGTCGAAAAAGTTCGGTATCACGCCGACATTCCGCTGGACGAAACCGATGACTCCGACTGCCAGCGATCGTATCTGTTTGATTTGCTTGTTGTCGTTGAGCGTGAACAGGAAGAGTGAGATGACGATAAGAAGGCTTAGCAGAAGATATTCTTTGAAGAGCCGTAGTATGTTGAACAGGCGGTGCATGCACTAGTATCTTCTCGTCTTGATCAGCACGTTGGAATACTCATGGATGTTCTCCAAGACTTTTCCTGCACCTCGAACAACGGTGGTGAGTGGATCTTCAGCGACGTGAAAGGGGAGGTCGGTTTCGACTCGGAGTCGCTCATCTATTCCCTTCAGCAGGGCACCGCCACCGCTAAGTATCACCCCTCGATCTAGAATATCGGAGGCAAGTTCGGGCGGGGTTCGTTCAAGGGTGAGTTTCACCGCATCAACAATAGCAGTGATACATTCCCCCAACGCTTCACGGATCTCAATGGAGCTTGCTTCCTTTGTTCTGGGGATACCCGTAACAAGATCACGTCCTTTCACTTCAACCGTCACCTCCTGCGGTAGTGGCATTGCAGAACCCACCTCGCATTTAACCGCCTCGGCTGTTCGTTCCCCGAGCAGAATGTTGTGGTTCTTCTTGAAGAACTGAATGATCGCATTGTCCATCTCGTCACCCGCGATGCGGACCGATTCCTCGTTCACGATACCGGAGAGCGCAATGACCGCGATTTCAGTTGTTCCACCACCAATGTCAATCACCATGTTGCCGCGAGGCGCGTGAACATCTAATCCAATGCCAATTGCCGCTGCCATCGGTTCGGCAAGAAGATGAACCTCCTTCGCACCAGCATGTTCGGCAGAGTCGCGGACGGCTCGTTTCTCCACTTCGGTAACGCCGCTCGGCACACTGATAACGATTCGCCGACTTGCTAACATATTGGCGTGAGCTTTCTTAATGAACGCTCTCAGCATTCCTTCCGCGATTTCGAAATCCGCAATGACTCCATCCTTCATTGGTCGAATGGTCTTGATGTCACGGTGCGTTCGCCCAAGCATCTCCCTTGCTTCGTGTCCGATAGCGACGATCTTCTTCGTGTTGCGGTCGAACGCCACGATGGAAGGTTCATTCAGAACAATGCCTTTCCCTCTTATCCAGATTAAGGTGTTGGCTGTTCCTAAATCAATAGCGAGGTCGGTTGACAGAACTCCAAAGAGACCCATAGTGTTTCAAATAGAATTATGAAATAACAGATAACAATTGTGAATGTCCTTTCGGATTGATAGCCAGCATCAATAACTGCTTCGACTTCTTTCGTCTTTGCCGGGTCAAACATGCTTGCCAGTTTAATCTTCTCAATTACCTTGCCCATATCAGTTCCTCCCGATGCTTGTTATTCCATTGGCATGGCTCGATGATGTCGAGCGCTTTCTGATTCTTTTTCGACGATGGCGTATAACATTTAAATCAGCGGTGGCTACCGGCCATCCGCTGTAATGATTTGTTCGCTGACTTCATATTTATGGTGCAATTCCAATGATGATCAGAGGAACCGCGGGAACTCCGCGACCCTGCCTTACAACATTATAGAACTCACCCTCATAATAGGGGACGCCTGAACTCATATGGGATTGGAGAGATTTCATTGGTAGAATCTCAACACCGACGTCAATATAGTCGCCGACAAAGAAGGCAAGGTGTTTAACGAAGAGGTCATATGCTACAAATGAATATTTACCGAATTGCACTTCAACAGCTACACGATCTTTTACAAAATCGGTCTGATTATAACTAAAAATAGGTAGTTCACCTCCTGCCTCGATTTCTTTCTTTTGTTCCTCTGGAGACATAGTCAGTGTTTTTCTGATAAGCTTTTCACTTTTCGTAACCCAATAACTCACTCGGCTTTCCTTCCAACTTTTGGCCCGTAGTAACCTTTTAAACTCAGCATTCATACCGATTGGGCTATAGAGAATTCTACCCTTCATCGTTTTCTCTTTTGAAACTGTGGTCTTAAACCTCTCCGCGTCCACATTATTAATGACAGACTGTATTTCCCGCCATAGATTGGGCTTGTGAATAAGGAGATATTCAAGGCCATTCAGATGGGAATATATTTTTCAAAAATCTCTATTTCGTCATAATCAGGATTAAATTCTTTCATAAAAAATTTTTTCTTGTTATCTGCTAAATGTTTAGCAAAAAATATTTCAGGCTCCTGAATAAAACCTCTTTTGACCAAGGTTAAAATCCATATTCTTTTCATTCTTACACCCCTTTCATTCTCTTAAACCAGTTATACACATCTCTATATTCCATAAAGTTGCAGATATCGCTTAGTCCACTCATCTTGAAAGTGGGTTAACCTATCTGCCTTAGGAATATAGAACGTCTTGTATCATTTGATACAATGTTGAATTTCAGATTCAGATTAGGTTCAACTAAAAATAAATCATTAAATCTAAGCAGCCCAGAGTATATAGGTGTCGAATGCTCAACTTCAAAAATGGCGCTTAATTCACTAGATCCTCTTTGAATCCATACAACATCAACTTCTCTTATAATATTGGCTACTTTTTCATATCGTACCGGCAAATCACTTCTACAAACATATTCTTCTGTCAAACTCCAATCCAATCTATTTCTATCATTAAATGGTATCCAAATCTCGTTTCCTTTTATTGTTCCTATTGAGCCGATTAAGGTTTGAATTTGTGAATGACTCAGGTCAGGCATAACCACAATTTTATTTTTATCAATCATATTATCCAAAATACGCCATCCATAAAAACCTTCTATATTGAAGCGACCAGCATTGGCAATGTAGAGCTCTGTTTCCTCATCAGGATAAATCTGAACTTTGTATTGGCCATCAGAAGCTGGAGTCAATGAATTAAATATCTCTTCGAAATCTATAAAAGGTATAAAAACAGGTTCTGTCTGAGTATCCCATAAAAAACAAATAGTAGAATTAAATCCTTCTAATTGTTTCAAATCCTCTCGTCTTAATCCAAAAAATGTTCTGTTTCTGTCATGAACTTTTGAAAATCTTATATATATTCGTGCCAAACCATCGCCTATCTCAAATAATGAGAGACTGTTAGGTAATTGTCTTGGCTTACCATATTTACTTCTTATTTGTTCTAAAATAGCTGCCTTAAAAGGATTTGCCATAGGATCAATTTGACTTAATCTTAGTTTAACATCACCCCTGCCCCACGGCGATTGTGACGAATAGCCGCAATGATTGAAGTGCCAGTGCCAAGGAAAGGATCTAAAACCCAATCCCCTTCATCTGTCATTGAAACGACAAGACGCTCTATCAGTTCCACTGGAACAAGAGGATTGCATGAGTATCTTCCAGCATTTGGTCCTTTGAAATATTTTTTACCTGGATACTTCTGTCGTACTCTTACCTGATCGAGATTGAATGTATAATCATCCGATTTTGTAAACCATATGATGGTTTCATATTGTCCGGAAAATCGACGGCTACAATGTAAGCCATGTTCAAAATGCCAGATAATCCGGTTTCTCATTTTGAGGCCTTGCTGGATGAAAATTGGATAGAGGATTGTATCGAGCGGAATGATAGCACCATTTTCGACATAATTTCCCACCTGCCAACAAATGCTCCCGTCAGGAGACAGGCATCTTACACATTCCCTGATAACAACCTCCTGTTGTTCTAGGTAGGATTCCAGCTTGAGTCGCCTTTCATATTCTTTCCCAATATTGTAAGGTGGTGAGGTGACGACAAGTCTTAATGATTCGTCCGGGACTGTCTTCAGTAGATCTAGGCAATCACCAGGATAAACGACAATATGCTCTGATAAAGCAAATCTCTCAACTATTTTTCTTTTATCGAACATGCAACTATGATAATAAAATGATGTCGTGGAGTCAAATAATTCGCTTTTTTAATTCACCTAACATCAGGATATCTGAAACACCAACTACTCTAATGCCTAAAATGCCTGACGCCCGTGAACACCATGGCAATATCGTGCTCGTCGGCGGCTTTGATTACTTCCTCATCCCGTACTGAGCCGCCCGGTTGAATCACTGCGGTGGCTCCTACCTTGACGGCTTCCAACAGTCCATCAGCAAAAGGGAAGAATGCATCCGACGCGACAACGGAACCGCTCAGATCTAGTCCGCTCTCCTTTGCTTTCCACACAGCAAGTTTCGATGCGTCTACCCTCGACATCTGTCCTGCACCAATGCCGATGCTTCTGTCCTTCCGCGCGTACACAATGGCGTTGGACTTCACGTGCTTGACAACTTTCCACCCGAAGAGCAGTGCCGCAAACTCTTTTTCCGTCGGCTGGCGTTCCGTAACAACGGTTAGATTGTTCCCTGAAACGGTACTACCATCTGATTCTTGCACCAAGATTCCGCCAGCCACTTTCTTCACGTCAAACTCCTTCGAGAGATCAACCGGCTGAACTTGCTGAACAAGGCGGCGATCCCTCTTCTTCATCAAAAACTCGAGGACATCGCTTGGATACTGAGGCGCGATAATCACCTCTGTGAAGATTTCGTTGATCGCTATCGCCGTCTCCATATCGAGTGGACGATTCACGATGACGATGCCACCGAAGGGAGATTTTGTGTCTGTCGCAAACGCCTTACGATACGCTTCAACCAACTTCGCATCTGAACCAACACCGCAAGGATTCGTGTGTTTGATAATCGCAACCGTGGGTTCTTCGAATTCAGCAACGAGCAGCGCTGCCGCATTGATGTCCACAATATTGTTGAAGGAAAGCTCCTTGCCATGCAGCTTCCTGAAGAAGGCATTGAAGTGTCCGTATAGCGCGGCTGCTTGGTGAGGGTTTTCGCCGTATCGCAACGAGTCGCTCTTCTTGAGCGAGACGCTGAAAACATCAGGAAATTTATCGTGACTGTCGAGGGCATCGAGGTAACGTGAAATCACACTCTCGTAATGGGCAGTGGTTCGAAAAACTTCCTTAGCAAGATCAAACCGCGTCGCCTCGGATATCGCCCCGCCGTTTGTCCTCATCTCACTTAGGATTGCATCGTAACGATCGGGATTCACCACAACGGCAGTGTATTTGAAATTCTTTGCCGCCGAACGAAGCATCGCTGGTCCACCAATATCAATTTGCTCAATTGCCTCGTCCAGCGAGACATCGCGTTTGGCGATGGTCTGTTCAAACGGATACAGATTCACCGCTACCAAGTCAATAGGCTCAATGTTATTGTCTTCGAGCTCTTTTAGATGGGCGGGATTATCCTTCACGGCAAGCAATGCACCATGAATCTTGGGATGAAGAGTCTTCACCCTCCCGCCGAGGATTTCGGGAAAACCCGTCAGCTCAGAGACCGACTTGACCTTCACTTGATGTTCTTGTAGGACCGCGGCTGTTCCCCCTGTTGAGACGATCTCTACACCAAATTGTTCCAAACCTTTAGCAAATTCCACAATTCCCCGTTTGTCGAATACACTTATTAAGGCACGACGAATTCTAAGCAAAGCGCCCCTCAAATCTTAATCCTTGACAATTGCTCTTCTTCCTTTGATCTCGATTCTATGCTCAGCGAAAAGTTGAATTGCCTCCGAATACAGTTGATGCTCGATCTTCAGCGTTTTCTCAGCAAGCGTTTCAGGGGTATCGTCATCGGCAACTTCCACTGCCCGCTGCAAGACGATCGGTCCATGGTCATACTCTTCATCAACAAGGTGAACCGTGACGCCTGAGACTTTACAGCCGTGTTCAATTACCGCTTCGTGAACGTGCATCCCATACATTCCTTGACCCCCGAACGAGGGCAGGAGAGCCGGGTGGATGTTCAAGATCCGGTGCTTATACTTCTGCACAACCCCCGGATCAAGTCTCTTCATGTACCCAGCGAGTGCGACAAGCTCAACCTTACGGTCATCCAGAAGTCTCAACATCGCTGCATTGAACTCTTCATCAGTCTGGAATTGCTTTCGGCTCAGATGCACTGCTGGAATTCCACGCTCACGGGCGGTCAGCAATGCGCCCGCATCGGAGTTGTTGCTGAGGACAACCACAACTTGAGCGTTCAGTTTCCCTTCGTCAATGGATTTCAGAATCGCCCGGAAGTTTGAACCACGACCCGAAGCAAAGACGGCTATGTTGAGCGCGCTTTTCACGTTCAGAATGGACGTTGAAATGTAAGTAATATTTGGTAAATTGTCAATAGCAGAGGCAAGCCCCAAAGTCCTCAGGATTGCCGAGAGCGGGGGGAATACCACAAAAAGGTAAGAACAAGTCTAACGTTGAATACGTGATCGAGTGCCTGTGTTCTCACTGGCGCCAAGCTTCGCCAGAAGCGCTCACTCCTCACAGAATCAGAAGGATGGAAGACGGTGCACGTACTTCAATGCCAAAAGCGAGCATGATTCTCTCTCACTCGACCAGTTACTTACATGTAGGCATCAGCCAATCTCTTAAATTGCCGGAAGACGTTGAGATACGCGGGGAAGTAGTCAGCTACTTTGGATGCAGCGGTATCATGCGACGTTTTTACGATATCGGGATCTTTCTCCTTTTCCTCCTTCAATCCATCGAGCACACCTACAATGATTCCACGGTCTATGCCATCTCGTTTCTCAAGCAGGCACTTCAGATAGTGCGTCCCGGTCATCCAATGTTTTGCCGCAGCGAACACCTCGTGCCCAAGCGCATCCTTGTCGAACTTGCTCATCATCTTCTCGATTTGAAAGTTCTCCATCCCTCGCTTGATCACCGATCCAATCTCTTGTTCATGCCTTGCGCCGTGCAACGCTTCTTGTGCCCAGAGTTCAGCCCAATTGAATACATCAAGCAAATCGCTTCTATCCATGAAGCGAATCTTGATGTTGACAAAATGATCGAATACGGTTTTGCTAAGGACCGTGATTTCCTTGCTGTCAATGTCCATCCGATTCTTGAACTCCAGTGGGATGCTTGCGATGGCTTTCACCCCTTTTCGGAACGTTTCAAAATCGTGATCGTTGAACGCCTTCATGATGATGTTGTCCATCGAGATGACGGCTTCCGGACTGCGCTGCGGGTCTTTTACCAACGCAGTGATTGCCCCTTTGCACAGAATCTCAAAGATGTAATCTGATTTTACCTTCTTGACGACCGACTCAAAATATGGGATGAGAAGAACGAGCGAGACAACGGCCAAGACAACACTTGCTCTGATGCTGATTCCGTTGGGAGAAAACAATGCACCCCAGGGAAGAATGATAGCGATAATGAACAACAGCATGTAGAGTATTGTCCATTTCGAGATGGTCCCCTTGATCGTCTTGTCCAGATGGAACGGAAATAGCAGCGGCATAAGTAGGGTGATACCGAAAATCACCGCAAACAAGATTGCCAATCCTATCGAGATCGAGCTGAGGAGGGTAGGAAGCGCCCCATCAGTAGGGGAGAGGGATGCCAGCGATACGGCTACTATCGCTGCAAGACTGCAGACAATAACAATGCCCCATTCAATGAGTGTTCTCATGATAGATACCTCATGTTAAGGAAACACTTCATGGATTACATACTGGAGGCATTAACAACAGAGGAGGCTAGGAACACCCTACACTAGAGCGTTCTCAAAATGGAGGCACAATTGGTACTATGTTGATGCGAGAATGTTATCTGTTTATTTTTGACGCTTCAGGAGATGGGTTTGATAAAAATCAGCATAGCCCGCGTTGAGTCACCCGATGCTCGACTGCCCGAGTTGACGATATTCCGTACGGATGGAATATAATAAAAATCTTCCTCTAAAGCAATCAAAAAATGAGTTGATTCTTGGAAAAGAAGTTGTATATTTATATTCAAAACAACCCGATTTCCCTATCTTCACGTGTATAGGATTTCCCTTGAAAGAAACCATCCTGGCGGCGGTGCTTGTAAAACCGCAAAAGATAAAGATAGAGTCTCGTTCAATCTCGAAACCGCAAAAGGGGGAAGCGCTACTCAAAGTGAAATCAGTTGGCATTTGCGGTTCAGATGTACATTACTATCGAGATGGAGGCATAGGTGGAAAATTCATTACAGGGCCTATTGTGCTTGGACATGAATTCTCTGTCGAAGTGGTGGAACTTGGTCCCGGAACGGAAGGTCCTCAGATAGGACAGTTGGTCGCTGTTGAGCCCTCGATCCCGTGTATGCGGTGCGAGTTCTGCATGAAAGGACTTCAGAACTTGTGTCGCGACGTGCGTTTCTGTGGCAGTCCACCACAGGACGGCGCACTTAGAGAGTATATGGTTTATCCTGTTTCTCTGCTGTATCCGCTGCCTCAGAGTATCTCCGCCGATGAGGGAGCGCTTATCGAAACACTCGCGGTCTCGTATCATGCCCTTTCGTTTGCTGGGATTGTTCCGGGCGAATCGGTCGCTATTCTTGGTTCAGGCTCCATTGGTTTAACCGCTCTGCAAGTCGCCAAGATTGCAGGTGCCACAACAATCATTGCGACAGATGTGCTCGATTATCGTTTGGAAGTTGCGAAGAAACTTGGTGCACAGTCCACGTTTAATGCTTCAACTCGAAATGTACAACAGCAAGTGTTAGAAGTTACACGCGGCAGAGGTGTTGATGTCGTAGTCGAAGCAGCAGGAGCAATGGAAACACCCCAGCAGGCTGTTGATATAGCGGCACCATCCGGAAGAGTGGTTTTGATCGGCAAGCAGCGTGGTGGTCCTGTGAAACTCGACATCGTTGCGGCACAGCGAAGAGAAGTTAAACTGTTTCCGACATATAGATCAAGGCATGCTACTGAACCTGCAGTGAAGTTGGTAGAACAACGACTCGTTGATTTGAAAACTATCATCACGCATAGATTTGCACTTCAGGATATAGAGAAAGCATTCAAGTTGGTATCGCATTACCGGGATAGAGTAATTAAAGCGGTCATCAATCCGTAGATAGAAACAACGATGGACAAATTTATTATTAGAGGCGGGAACAAACTGAACGGCGCGGCGAGGATAAGCGGTTCAAAGAACACATCGTTAGCATTGATGCCGGCGACTATTCTTGGAGGTGGGCAATATACACTCTATAATACGCCCGAACTTCGAGACGTTATCACAATGTCCCGAGTTCTCCAGACAATGGGACTGCAAATTCAGCTTAAAGAACATACACTGAGAATTGATACAACACGCATCAACAAGTTTGAAGCACCTTATGAGCACGTCAAGAAGATGCGGGCATCCATCTACGTGCTCGGTCCATTGCTGGGTAGGTTTGGACAGGCAAAGGTTTCGCTGCCGGGAGGATGCGCCTGGGGACCGCGACCTGTGAACTTGCATATTGAAGGAATGAAGAAGCTCGGGGCTGAGGTTGACCTCGAGGCTGGCTACATCGTTGCAAAGGCTAGAAGATTGAATGGTGCTGACATTCATTTCGATGTTTCTAGTGTTGGTGCAACAGGCAATGTGATGATGGCGGCAGTCCTGGCAAGAGGCGCAACGAAAATCGAAAACGCCGCTATTGAACCAGAAACTACTGCGCTGGCACAGTTTCTCGTGAAGATGGGCGCCAGAATAGACGGCATCGGGACAACGTGCCTTGAGATTGAAGGAGTCAAGGAACTACATCCAACTGACGAGACGACCATCCCTGATCGCATCGAGGCCGGGACCTTTCTTGTCGCGGCTGCGATAGCAGGAACCTGCAACGGCGGAAGGGTGAGGATCACGCACTGTCAACCTCAGCATTTTTCTGCTGTCACGGCAAAGTTACGGGACGCTGGATGCAAGATTTTGGTTGGAAAATCAGACGATGGTGGGTGGGTAGAACTTGAAGCCCCCGACGAGATCAAACCCGTGGATGTGACCACGGCTATCTATCCCGGATTTCCAACCGACATGCAGGCACAGTGGATTGCGCTGATGTCCTTAGCAGAAGGCTCTTCGGTCATAACCGATACCATTTTCTTTGATCGCTTTAAGCATGTAGCTGAACTGAATCGGCTCGGGGCAAACATCGAGGTAAACGAGAATGTCGCTGTGGTACGCGCTGTAGGAAAATTGAAGGGGGCAAAGGTCATGTCAACAGATTTGCGCGCCAGCGCATCTTTGATTCTCGCAGGACTTGTTGCGGAAGGAGTAACGGAAGTGCTGCGTGTCTATCACATTGATAGAGGTTACGAGAGAATCGAGAGAAAACTCCAAGCGTTAGGAGCAGATATTCAACGGGTAGCAGGGGAGGAGTTCTAATACAGTCTATTGATGGAAGCCTTGTAGCGCCACTTTCAACTCGGCTGCCACATGGACGAGATAAATCTCGCACTACAATTGTTCAGCAACCATTATGGAAGCACGCCCTAAAACCGGTTTCGTCTACCACGAGAAATACCTTGATCATGACACGGGACCCAATCATCCGGAAACTAAACAACGGCTCACTGCCATTGTTGAACATTTGAAAAAGAACAGGCTGCTCGATGAGTTGATTCTCTTCGAACCGCAGCAGGCAGAAACTCATTGGGTTGCTAAAGTCCATTCTCCGCGATATATCGAAATGGTTCGAGAGATGTGCCAAACCGGTATCAAGGTGATAGATGCCGGGGACACCCGTGTTTGCGCGGAATCATACGCCGCCGCTCTCCTCGCAGCAGGAGGAGTCCTTGCTGCTGTTGATAAGGTGATGGAAGGAGGGGTTCGAAATGCGTTCTGCGCCGTTCGCCCTCCAGGACATCACGCCGAGCATGACAACGCAATGGGATTCTGTCTGTTCAACAATGTTGCCATTGGTGCGTGCTATGTGCAGGGGCGATACAAGTTGGATCGTATTGCCGTTATAGATTGGGACGTGCATCACGGTAACGGTACGCAACATAGATTCTACAGCGATCCAACAGTGTTATACATCAGCTTGCACCAGTATCCGCATTATCCGGGGACGGGAAGCAGCTTAGAAGTCGGAGATGGCAACGGCAGAGGTTATACCATGAATTTCCCAATGCGCCCGGGCAGTGGTAACCTTGAGTATCTTCTCGCCTTTGAACACGAAATCATTCCCGCCCTGCAACGATTCAATCCTGAATTCATCTTGATCTCTGCTGGTTTCGATGCGCACGCCAGTGATCCATTAGCCGATATTCACTTGACTGAAGACGCCTATACCAACATGACCCGGCGTCTGATGAGCGTTGCAGACGAATGCTGTAATGGGAGAATTGTCTCGGTTCTGGAGGGAGGATACGACTTACAGGCACTGGTGCACTCAGTCGAGGCGCATATTCGAGAACTCATGCAGTGACCTCTGAAATGAGAAGTTGTATCTCAGTGCTAAACGATCAACATCCAGCTCCTAGAAAAGCGACTCTTGCTGAGGTGGAATTTCTGAACCTCTTTTACCTTCCCGCAGCGCATTCACCACCTGATGTGCCTGTCGTATGGGTTCAGGAATGCGGTAGCCGTGTGTACATCTCATCACGAGTGCAATTGCACTTTCCAAATCTATTTTGTGACCTACCGAAACAAACACAGGATTGATGCTGTCACGAGTCCGGAGTGCGACTCCGATCGTCTCATCTCTATCCACAAGATATGAGTAACTGCCAGCGGGCAGCAGCGGTTCTTCGTATTTCCCCACCAACAAGCTTTTCGCACAACCTACTGAGGGCAGATCGAGCAACAAGCCCACATGTGAGGCAATTCCAAATCTTCGAGGATGTGCTAGCCCTTGTCCGTCCACCATTACCACATCCGGTTGCACTTTCAGTTTCTTCCACGCCTCGAGTACAGGAGGTGTCTCGCGAAAGGAAAGAAGCCCTGGAATGTAGGGGAACTTGGCTTTGCTGACTGCTGTTGCACGAGCAACTTCTCTCAAATCGCGCAACTGCAAAACGACCACACCAGCATAGACAACGTCGGAACCTTTGTCGAAGGAAATGTCCGCACCAGCAACAAGATGAAATTCCTGCTGCGGTTTCTCGATGACGATCTGTGAGCAGAGCTGTCTCTGAATCTCAATGGCTTGAGCGGGATTTACATCCCATGTATGTAATTGACGCGTCCGCATACTATCGGGGGCATTTGAAGCCTCTCTTCCAAACTTCTAACGAGGTTCACCATTATGATACTTCTCATACGCATCAATGATGTCTTTTACAAGCCGATGCCGCACCACATCGTTCCGATCTAGATAGACAAACGCAACGCCGTCTATTCCCTTCAAGATGTCTTGTATTTCCACAAGCCCGGAGACGGTCTTTGGGGGCAAGTCAATTTGCGTGATGTCCCCAGTGATAATTGCTTTGGAATTCACACCGAGTCGCGTCAGAAACATCTTCATCTGCATGCTTATAGCGTTCTGTGCTTCGTCGAGAATGACAAACGCATTGTTCAGTGTCCGTCCGCGCATATATGCCAACGGCACAATCTCGATGATCCGCTTTTCAAGATAGAGTTTGAGTTTATCCGGCGGCAGCATTTCATCAAGTGCATCGTAAAGCGGACGAAGATAAGGATCTACTTTCTCGCGCAGGTCGCCCGGCAAGAATCCGAGACTCTCCCCTGCCTCCACCGCGGGACGCGCAAGCATGATGCGCTGCACCTCTCGTTTCTTCAAACTCGCCAGTGCCATTGCCACCGCCAAGAAAGTCTTCCCTGTTCCTGCAGGACCTATTGCAAACACGATGTCGTTCTTCTTGACCTGGCGATAGTAGTCAAGTTGACCTAGGGTCTTGGCTTTGATGAAATCGTTTTTGGTGAAGAGAACGACGTTGTCAAGCTCTTCCTTGACCGCCTCGCGGCCAATGGCTACCAGATCAATCACCGTGTCTACATCGTTCGTCGTCAAGTTGCCATTCTTGTTCAAGATGAAGATGAGCTCTTTGAAGATTTTCTCAATCTGCTTAACCTCTTCAGCTTCTCCACGCAGGATGATATTGTCGCCTCGAACAACTACGTTTGTGTCAAATCTACCCTCGATGATCTGAAGGTTCGTGTCGTTCAACCCTAAAAGCATTAATGTGTCAACGCCCTCAAGTTTGATTTTCTTCTCAACGACCTCCATAGTCTCCCTCATTTGAAAGAAATAAAAAAGTCCCCACGATTCCGTTCCGACTGAACGGAACCCGCAAGGACTTTGTTTCAGAGAAGCTCTTCGTTACGCACTAGTATGCGGTAGATTCCTACTTTTTCTTTGGTTCCTCTTTCTTCCCCGCAGTAGGTGTAGTCACCTCGGCAGATTTCTTCTTCGCCCAGTAAGACCGCTCCGCTTTCTTTTCATCGGGCGTCAACGGTGCTACCGATGGGATCTTTAGCACTTGCTTGGGATGAATAATGTCGGGGTTCTTGATCTGATCCCGGTTACCTTGCCAGATCTTGGGCCACATAAAGGCATTATCATAAATATCTGGCTTCTTAGATATGTTCCATAGGCAATCACGATCTTTTGCCCATGTGCCCACTGTATAGTTCTTCTCCATGCTTGCTAGAGCAAGCTCGAGGGTCTTCTTCAGATTATCAACCTTGTCCTTCAGTGCTTGAACTCTGTCATAGAACATTGGTAACAGACTGAGTTTGCTTCGCCTCAGGTCATACACCTGCTGCTCGAAATCGGTCACTTCACCCTTGCGGGCAACCAGGTCCTGGTTTGAAAGACGAGACAACTCATTCCCTTTCCCTTCTGCTTCAGTCACTTTCGCTCCGAAAGCATCAACCTCTGCTTGACTGGCTCCCACCAACGCATAAAGCTCCTCCACACACTTGCGCCAAGCTGCGTCCTTCTGCGCTGACTGTGCCTTGAGATCGTCAATGTCTTTAGCCAGTTGCGCTGTGTTTGCCTTCAGCTCATTCACTTGAGCTGTGAGGTCCTTGATCTGTTGTTCAGCCTGCTCTTTTGTCATTTCCTCCTGAGCAACCGCAATGAGGTTTCCAAAGAAGAAAAGTGAAGCGACTAGAACAACGACGAAGAGTAAATTCCGTTTCATAGTGATTTCTCCTAAGTTAGGTTCGCTGTGAAATGTACGTTGATAGCGGTTCACTTTACTTCTTTCCCTTCTTCGTCTCTTTCTTCACTTCCTTGGGTTGTTCTGGCGGCGTTGGTGGAGCAGGCTCCTGCCATGTTGCTAAGCGCTGCTTTACGGTCTGCTTGTCCGTCTCGCATTGTTGCAGTTTGGCGTCTTTCTCGGCTACTTCCTTCTGCAACTTTGCCTTCGTCGCCTCTTGGTCTTGAATAGTCTTCTGCAATGCGCTCGCTTGGTCATTCAACGCCTTGATCTGATCCAATTGTTCTTGAGTTGCTTTCGAGGAACATCCGGAAAACATCAGTCCACTCGTCACTAGCGCAACAAACGCCACTGCAGTGAAAACAGTGAAGAGTCTTCGAGTCTGGCTCATGCTGGATACCTCCACATTGTGTGTTTTATTTAAAGTGGATTATGAAAGACAATTCCTAGCCTTTGCAAAACCAAAGGAATAATAACAAATAAAATTCAAATTGTCAAGAGAAAAATAGCAATTATGAATGCTCCATGAGATTCTTTTCCGCAAGGCTGGTATAGCGATTGCCGGCAATAATGAGATGATCGTGAACGGGAATCCCCATAATTCTACCTGCGTCCACAAGCTGTTTGGTAATCTCAATGTCTTCTTTACTAGGCTCAGAATTACCGCTGGGATGATTGTGCACCAGGATGATGCCTGCCGCTAACTCATCAACAGCGGCTTTGAAGACTTCTCGTGGATGCACGATACTAGCACTAAGACTACCCTCCGAAATAACCCGCTCCCCCACAATGCAGTTGGCGCTGTTCAAGAGAATGACCAAGAATGTCTCCCTCTTGAAATCGCGTAGCTTGGGAATGTAGATTTCAGCCGCATCCTGTGGTGAACGAACCCGCGGCCTCTTCTCTTCCGGCAGCGAGTGCAACCGACGGGCAAGTTCGAACGCTGCCACAATAGCAACTGCCCGCGCTTCCCCGATCCCAAGCTTTTTCAGATCGTTCACAGATTTTCCAGCAAGCTCCCGCACATTCTTGCACTCAGAGAGAAGTCTCTTCGCGATATCAACTGCTGTGGCTTTCTTCACTCCAGTACGGATCAGAATGGCAAGAAGCTCTGCCTCCGAAAGGACGCCTGCGCCGTGTTTCATCAGTTTCTCTCGGGGGCGTTCATCCTCGGGCCAGTCTTTAATCTTGGTATGATAGAAGGTTGGCTCTTTGAGTTGTGGCATAATTATTACTTCAAAGCTCTTCGACGTTTGCTTCGTCAAGCCATCCCACTACCATCAGTACTCCGCTTCTCCCTATAGAACACCATCGCGTGCAGGTCTCTCTCTGCCTGATCAATCTTACTCTGATACAGTTTGAGTTGAGCATCGAATGAAGAAAGTGGATGATCGGCTTTGTATCCAGTGACCATCTGGGAGAACCATTCTTGCATAACGTTCGGTTCCGGCCCGCGGTAGTTTCCACTGAAGCACACTTGATCCAGTGGCAGCTTCGGCGGCATCGGACGATAGCCAGTCTTAGGATAACCAAATACAATCGTCATCAGGGGGAACACACTATCGGGCAGGGCTAATTTTTCTTTGAGATACCTCGCATCCAGAAATCCGCTCCGTCCCGTCTCTGAAAGCATCACCGATGCTACTCCTAACGCTTCTGCGGCAACGTTCATATTCATCGCAGCTAATGAAGCATTCATTACGGCAATGGTATATTCCACCAGCGGTCTATAGGGAAAAATACTCAGGACCGTTTTGACTCGATGGGTGTCGCCCATGATAACCACGGCTCGCTTCGCTCTGAACGGTGGCAATTGTCCAAAAAGTTGCCTCCACGAACTATCCGTGAAAGCGGCGAACGCCCATGTTTGTAGGTTGACGGTTGATGGAGCCAGTCTTCCAGCCTCCAGAATGGCGTTGAAAATATCATCGGGAATCTCTCGCTCGGAAAACTGCCGGACGCTTCTTCTTCCCAATACCGTATTTAGCAGCGCATTATTCTCCAGCGAAGGCGGCACGTGAGGCTTTGCGCTTAGTATCTTAGCTAGGTTGCTGATGAGTACTCTGAGTGTTTGTTTCGCCATTGCTGATTACAGAGCAAGATGGTTTTGCTTTAACCAAATACTTAGGCACAACTTTCGAGATTGTGCCTATCAAACAGTACTTAACTTTTCACAAATTCGTGTGGTTGGTTCACAACCCCTTGCTTTGGCACAGCTCTTACAAAGCAGCCAAACTTCATCTGCTCCTCCAGTCTACACGACCATACTAAGTCATCATTCCACACCGTGATATCTGGGCAGCCATCACACATGCTCATGGCTCCATCGCACAAAACATCTGCGGGCTGAATAATCATGATAGTTTGGAAGTGGAGCGGCTTGAACAAATTAATAGGATTTCGTCCAACGGAACGAAGATAGTTCCACACCCCCTTCCGCATTTCCTTGTCCACCGATGCCACCAGCAGCATTGCTTTTCCACGAGCATGCACTCTGGGCTTGCTGTAGGCTAAGTATCGCCCATGGCGGAAGTGATGCGATGTCTGCGTCAACTCCATGAACTTCGATCCTACATAGCCATGAATATCCCTCTTGGTTCCAATGCGTCCAGTTAGGAGCCATTTGAAAGAGTTGACTTTCTCCGTACCGTTCAGATAGGCACAAGGTTCAAAGTCCGGATATTTCGTCCTAATGACTTCCACAATGTCATTTGAGAGAATATCCAACCGCTCTTGTTCATCAAGCGTCGAATATACAATGGGCTTCATATCTATCTTTTCAGCGCCGGCGTAGTAATCATACTGCTTTTCCAGCACCGCAGCACGAAACGCAATGAAGACCAGGACGTGGACAATGTCTATATGCTTCTGTCCCCACTCGACTATTTCAGGGACATACTGCAACGTATCGCCATACACGGTGGAGTTGAACGCACAAGAAAGCCCCCCTACCTCTGCAAGCATCTCGGCATATTGAAGCCGTAGTTCATTGAGCTCAGCTTCCGTCTTCCCCTTCCAGTGCGGACGATGTTGTTTACTGTCAATATGAAATGTGAATCCTACTAAGCCCGCCTTTTTCAGTTCCCGGAGGAAATCCGTATTGAGTGCTAGACCATTCGTGTTGAGAATAGGCTTCAGCCCGTCTTGAGCAACGAGACGGACAATCTCGATGATATCTGGATGCACCAGCGGATCCCCACCAGCAATGGAGACGCCATCGGTTTTGCGAAGTCTCTTGAACACTTGAAGATCACGTTTGATCTCATCGAGCGGTTTGTGTCCCCGAGGATCATTCTCGCGATAGCAACCTTCACAGTACAGATTGCACGCCTTTGTTACCTCAAGCCAAGAGATGGCGTTGTCGGGCAGCGTCCAAGGAAGCCGATAGTACTTGTTATGGTCGAGAAAGAGTGCCATGCGAACATCCTACAAATTGTTGGACATAATGTCACGCCAAACGGTCTATAGCTCACGTGAATCCAAGATCATCAAACAAGCATCTTTGGTTCATTGCCTGAGTTCCTCCTGCAACAAACAGTGACTCTTTCGCGCCTGCGGCATCCTGCGAACATGCCGTCATCCTCCACAGATTAAGGCAACAGCCACGTAAACCGCAAGATAAGACTCTCTAGACGTGTGGCTTAATATACATCTTTCGCTCTAAAAGTCAAGGGCTTTCTGTGGATACCGACCCGGAAGAATCTAAGGATGGAAATCGCGGAATCGCCTGCTGCCCCGCGTGAACCGCTGTTGGCGTCACACACCCTTCTGCTAGAATCATGTGCATGCGTTGTCACCGGTGCTTGCGCTCTAAGTGCACAGTCACGACGCTTCCGCTGTCACCTTCCACACCAACACTAGTTCAACATCAAAATCCAGTGGAGCCGCTGTGCTAGTACCTGTAACATAGAACAACATTACACCGCTTCCCTCTGCCAATGCTACTGCTAAAGAGACTCCCTCATCGTTTAGCTTCACAGATTTGACAGAGGAATCGGAGAGCATGGCACCAGGGACTGAACCCAACAGCGTAGCAGTGCTTGCTGTACTTGAGAGATCACCAACTTTCAGATCCGATGCCCCTATAGCTCCCGGCACACTGTTGTTGCGAGTGATTTGACACGTGAGACTGTCAAGTGTAATGTCTTTTATCTTGGCCCTATACTGCGCGTAGTCGCTGCTCGCGCTATCAAAGCGAGCAATAGCAGAACCAGAATAGCTAAGGCTGCTACCCTGAATGGTAATGGTCTTTATGACACTGACTTTGAACGTTACATCGGTCAGCTTGCTGATGTCACATCCGAGGAGAGATACTCCGCCCAGCAGAAGAACGCCCAACGATATTCTTTGCCGTGATAGCGTACACATTTCCGTTTGCCGGCTTGTTGATCAATTACCCTCTATTGAACATCCCGGTGTACACACAAGAGCAGCCTCGTTCGCCAATCACGTTTATCGGCTGCCGACACGACTACTCTGCCACAACGTTGGCAACATCGGCAATAGCATCGTTTGGACGAAGTCTAATTAGCCGAACGCCTTGCGTATTTCTTCCCATCACACCGATATCCTTCACATGCTGGCGAATAATCATACCTTTCTCTGTTACCACTACAACGTCGTCGTTGTCTAGCACTTCCTTGATGGCGATCATCTTGCCGTTCCTGTCGCCGCACTTGACGGTGATAACACCTTTTCCTCCCCGTCGTGTCAAGCGGTAGTCGTTGATATCGCTCCGCTTCCCAAATCCTTTGTCGGTAACAACGAGAATGGTCGTACCGCTTCGCTTAAGTGCAACCATACCTACAACTTCGTCACCTCTTGTGAGTGTGATCCCTTTCACTCCTACTGCAGCTCGCCCCATATCGCGCACGTCCTTCTCACTGAAGCGAATCGCCATCCCCTCACGTGTACCAATGATAATATCCTCAGTCCCGTCGGTGAGACGAGCATCAATCAACCTGTCCCCACGATTCAAATTGATCGCAATGATGCCAGCATTTCTCGGATTGCTGAACGCTGAGAGTGAGGTCTTCTTAATCAAGCCGTTCTTCGTCACCATGACCACGAAGTGTTTATCGTCGAACTCCCTCACATTGAGGAATGCCGTGATCTTCTCTTCACCCTCTTTCTGGATGAGGTTCACGATTGACCTACCACGTGCCATCCTTCCGCCCTCTGGGATCTCGTGCACCTTCAGCCAGTAACACCTTCCTCTATCCGTGAAGAACAGAATGTAATGATGCGTGGAGGCAATGAACATGTGTTCAATGAAATCCTCCTCTTTTGTGGTGGCGCCCGTTATGCCCGTTCCTCCCCGATTTTGCCTGCGGTAGCCACTAACGGGAAACCGCTTGACGAATCCATTGTGACTGAACGTGATCACGACGTCTTCCTCGGCAATCATATCCTCGATGCTGAAATCCTTAAAGTCATAGACAATTTCTGTTCTTCGTTCGTCTCCATAGTTCTTCCTGATTTCCAAGAGTTCCTCTTTGATAATTTCCATCCGCAGCTGGCGGCTCTTGAGAATCGCTCTGAGCTTTTCAATCAACTTGATGGTGTCACGATATTCGTCCTCCACCTTCTTGCGCTCTAAGCCCGTCAGTTTCTGCAACCGCATATCGAGAATCGCCTGCGCCTGCTCCGCAGAAAGCTTAAGTTTCCGCATCAGGTTGGTCTTCGCGGTCTCGACATCCTTTGACTTCTTGATTAACGCTATGACTTCGTCAATGTTGTCAAGGGCGATGATGTATCCTTCTAAGATATGCGCGCGTTTCTCAGCCACATCAAGCTCAAACTGCGCTCTGCGAAGAATCACGTTATGGCGATGGTCGAGGAAGTGCTGCAGCATCTCCTTCAGCGTGAGGATCTTTGGTCGTCCATCCACCAACGCGAGCATAATGACGCCGAACGTTGTCTGCAATTGCGTGTGCATATACAGATTATTCAGTACGACTTCCGCATCAGCATCGCGCTTCAGTTCTATGACGATCCGCATTCCATCTTTGTCCGACTCGTCCCGGATATCGGAGATGTCCTCGATCTTCTTTTCGCGCACAAGCTCAGCGACCTTCTCAATGAGGGTTGCCTTGTTGACTTGATAGGGTATTTCGGAGATGACGATGTTTTGTCGCTCGTTCTTTGCCGTCTCGATGTTCGCCTTTGCCCGCACAACGAGCTTCCCTCGCCCCGTTGTGTATGCTTCCTTGACTCCATCGTAGCCAATGATGATACCGCCTGTTGGAAAATCTGGGGCTTTGACACAGCGCATCAATTTCTCATTCGTGGTCTCTGGCTCTCGAATAAGGGCGAGGAGTCCATCCACCACCTCTTTCAAATTGTGCGGTGGAATATTGGTTGCCATGCCGACCGCAATACCACTGCTGCCATTGACCAACAGATTCGGTACGAGGGCAGGAAGCACGGACGGTTCTTTAAGCGACTCATCGAAGTTTGGAACAAAGGGTACCGTGTTTTTCTCAATATCCTTCAGCATCTCGTGCGCAATGCGCGAAAGCCGAACTTCAGTATATCTCATCGCCGCGGGGGCATCGCCGTCAACGCTGCCGAAGTTCCCTTGCCCATCCACCAGTGGATATCGCAGGGAGAAATCCTGCACCATACGTACCATGGTCTCATAGACGGCAGCGTCGCCGTGCGGATGGAACTTACCGAGAATCTCTCCCACGATACGAGCGCTCTTCTTGTACGGACGGTTATGATACACTCCCAATTCATTCATCCCATACAGCACTCTCCGGTGGACGGGCTTCAATCCGTCACGCACATCCGGGAGTGCACGCGCTACAATGACCGACATTGAGTAGTCAATGTAGGCGCTCTTCATCTCATCTTCGATACTAACAGGAATAATCTTTTCTGTAGTGGTCGTCATAAACAATGATCTCCATCGTCATTTCGTAGCCTCAACCGCACAAAGCTTCCATCACACTTCAACTTCACGCCTCCCGCAGACAGACCCTATTGGACCGAAGCAAATCTATCTTGGCTTGAGCAGAGTCGGGTGGACTAAGGTTGTGAGCCCTGCACAACCTGGAAAGGAAATCTTCGAACGCGGCTGCTGTCAACACACCCGCTGGTTTTTTTGCCGTCTTCGCCGCCCCTGTTTAGTTGCTTAGCTTGAATGAGAAAGTCTTCAAACGCTGCTAAGAGCAGGGTGAATTCATACTTAGTAAGCGCGCCATTTTCGACATCAGTCAACGCGCTTCGAAGAATCGCGCGAACATCTGGGACAAAGACGCCGGCATATCCACGCATTACGTTCCGAAGTTGCTGGACGTAGATGGATTGATCACCAAACATCGATTGGAGAGTGGCATAGGATGATGTCCTGAGCGGTTCAGCAGCTTCGTGGTCGCTCTTCGGGGTAACTTGGGAGAGTTCATACAATCTTTTCAAATAGTCGCGCTGTTTGCCCATTAGTCGTTCTCTCGCTAGCAAGGGGCATAATGTTCACTTACCATATTGCTAATCGCCAAATTACCGGCATCCTCTAAGTACTAAGACCATAACTCATACGTCCAGATTCCGCACATACTTCGCGTTCTTCTCGATGAACTCCCTGCGCGGTTCAACATCATCCCCCATGAGGGTTGAGAAGATCTTATCCGCCTCCGCTGCGCTCTCGATGGTCACCTGCAAGATCGTGCGCGTCTCTGGATTCATGGTCGTCACCCAGAGCTGTTCAGGATTCATCTCGCCGAGACCTTTGAAGCGTGAGACGACGATGCCGTCTTTGCTGGTAACTCCTTCTTCGATTTCCTCGCTCTCTTCACCCCCTGTTTTTGCTTTCTCACTCCTCATCCGCTTCATAACCTCGTCGCGCTCCTCCTCGTCGTACGCATAGAGTTCCCTCTTCCCCTTCTTGATCTTGAACAGCGGCGGCTGAGCAATATAGACATGCCCCCCCTCGATAAGCTCCCTCATGTGACGATAGAAGAAAGTCAGAAGCAGTGTACGGATGTGGCTGCCATCAACATCAGCATCGCACATGAGAATCGTTTTGCCGTATCGCACTTTGGAGAGATCGAACTCCTCCTCACCGCCGATGCCCGCACCAATGGCTTGAACAATCGTTCTTATTTCCTCGTTACCTAAGATCTTGTTGAGTCGCGATTTCTCAACATTCAGAATCTTTCCCTTCAGAGGAAGAATCGCCTGGAAGCTTCTGTCTCGACCTTGCTTGGCGCTCCCACCAGCGCTGGGACCTTCCACAATGAATATCTCACAGTGCTCTGGATCGTTAATCGAGCAGTCCGCCAGTTTGCCTGGCAGGCTCGAAGATTCCAACGCGCTCTTTCGCCGGACAAGCTCACGAGCCTTGCGTGCTGCCTCCCGAGCTTCCGCTGACCTCAAACACTTCTCGATGATCTTTTTGGCAACAGATGGATTCTCCTCCAAGTAGCCAGAGACCCCATCACTCACTATGGTCTCAACGATGCTCTTGACCTCACTGTTGCCCAATTTGGTTTTGGTTTGACCCTCGAATTGCGGCTCACGAACCATTATGCTGATTACTGCGGTTAAGCCCTCACGAAAATCCTCTCCGGTGAGCTGCATTTTATCACTCTTGATCAGTCCATTCTTTTGTGCATAGTTGTTCAGCGTTCTCGTGAGTGCAGACTTGAATCCGATGAGATGTGTTCCTCCTTCATGCGTATTGATGTCGTTCACGTAGGAAAAGATGTTCTCCGTGTACGAATCGGTATACTGGAACGCGACTTCCATCGGCGTGCTATCTTTTTCACCCGATACATATATCGGTTGCTTATGCAGCGCTGGTCGGGCGGCATCAATGTACTTCACAAACTCGACGATTCCCCCATCGAAGTGGAACGTTTCCTCCTCACCATCTCGTGCATCTCGTATCTTGATGGTGATATCTTTGTTGAGGTACGCCAGTTCGCGCATTCGCTCCGCCAGCGTGTCAAACTTGAAGGTGCGATTCTTGAAGATCTCTCTGTCGGGAACGAACGTAACCTTTGTCCCTGTCTTGCCCGTTTTGCCGATAGGTTTCACTTCATCTAATGGCTCGCCGCGTTTGTACTTCTGATAGAATATCTTTCCATCACGATACGACTCCACCTCAAGCGATTCAGATAACGCATTGACCACAGAGACACCCACCCCGTGCAACCCGCCGGAGACTTTGTAGCTTGATCTATCGAACTTCCCTCCAGCATGCAGCATCGTCATCACAACCTCTAGCGCCGAACGATGCTCTGTGGGATGAATATCTATCGGTATTCCACGACCATCATCAACCACCGTTACCGAGCCGTCCTTGTTAATCGTCACCTCAATGTTTTTGCAGAAACCGGCAAGGGCTTCATCAATAGAATTGTCTACGACCTCATTCACGAGATGATGCAACCCCCGCATGCTCGTATCACCGATGTACATTGCCGGCCGGCGGCGGACCGCTTCAAGTCCTTTCAGAACCTGAATATCTTCCGCACTATACTCCCCATTGTGCTTCGCCTTCTTCTCTATGGTCCTATCTTCTTTCTCACCTCTCTTCTTTATCCTCTCCACTTGTTTTCGTGCCATACTATACCCCCGGCTAATAAGCTACAATCACAGTTTTCATTCCTATTGTCGTCATATAGAATGTCGGAAGGGGAAGTAGTTCCACTTCCCCTTCCATAAGAAATCTCAATGTGTTAGAGTGATTCTGCTTGTATCCCTCAAAGCTCTCTTATCTAAAGACAATATCACTGACTGTATTCCTCTTCATCTTATCATTGATCATCTTGATAAGCTCGGTCTTTCTCATGTTTAACTCATTTCGCCACACGCTGTTGTGGACTCTTACAAACAAGACGCCATCTTCGACTTTACGCGCTTCGGTGACTCTCGCTATCTTCTCACCTACAATCTCTCCCCAAAGTGCAACCACCTGATGTCCCTTGATCTTCTTCTCAATTCCAAAGTCCTTGATCAACGTTTCAAGGACCGCTCCAACAGTCTGAGGCTCAGCTCTCTTACCCATACCTGACGTTCCCTTCGATACTCGTCTCACGTTGACCGTTCTCACCACAGATAATCTCAGCTGCGTCAGCGAACTTAATGGAAGTGTTATAATGGTCCCGAAAATTCGCTAGGCGCAGTTTCTTCAGTCGTGTTGCAGGCATCGTACACCACAGGTTCGCTAATCATTTAACCTTACAGGCATCACCAACATCAGCACCTCTTCATTTTCGTTCTGCTCTAGCGGTTGCAGAATACCTGCTCGGGTCGGACTGCTAAACTTGAACATTACCTCTTTGTCATCTATGTGGCTCAGGGCATCTTCAACATACTTTGAATTGAATCCAATCTCCATCGGCTCGGCATCATACTTACAGGCAACAACTTCCTTTGCCTCACCACCAATATCAACATCCTCAGCGGAAACCGTCATCGTTTCAGAACCAATTGAAAACCGTATCTGGTGCGTCGCTGAGCTTGAGTACAGAGATACTCTTCTCACTGAAGAGAGCAAACCTTCGCGATTCACCACCAATTTCTTCTCGTTGTCCAGGGGAATGACGCTTTCGTAGTTGGGATAGGTTTCATCAATCAGTTGGGATACCAATATTGCGTTTCCAAAATCAAAGGTGATGCGTGTTTCGTCAATAGCTATCTTTATCTGACCACCATCAATTGATTTCAGTACCAAATGCAATGCCTTGGCTGGAATAATGATATCTCTCTGGATGATCACTGATTTGAGATTTTGATTGACAATTTTCACAAGCCTATGACCATCCGTAGAAACCACTCTAAATTCATCATTCCTGATTTGGAACAGTACTCCCATCATTGAAGGGCGAAGCTTGTCCGTACTTATAGCGAAAAGCGTTGTAGCAATAAGCCGTCTCAAGGATTCACCTTCGATTTCCAACTGTGGTATGTCTTTCAATTCTGGAACGATCGGGAATTCGTCGCTGCTGTTGCCGGACATCTTGTATTCGCCCATATCGGTTGTCAACGATATTCTATTGCTTGCGTCTGCGTGAAAACTAATGTCCAACTCAGGAAGCGCTCGGATAGTTTCTGTCAAGCGTCTTGCTGGAATGGCGATCTTTCCATCCGTTGTTCCATTCACTTGACTGTTGACTGTCATCGAAATTTCCAAATCCGTTGCTGTTATTTTGAGGTTGTTTCCTGATAGTTCAAACAGGATGTTTTCAAGAATGGGAAGAGTTGATTTCGATGGTACAACAGCAATTATTCTTGACAAAGCCTTTTGCATTTCACTAGTTGAGGTATTGAATTTCATTTTTCCCTCCTTAACAAACGAGAAAATGGATACGGAGTTTTGATTCACGTCTGACCGAGATCACCCCCACTAAATTTAAGAAAAAAAAGTCTAAGTTACAAGTTGGAATATGTATATCTATTGCAATTATATCTTGTAGTATAATTACTATTATGACTCCTGTGGATAGGTGTATATGTTAGATAACTCTCTCCGGAAGCGATTGATTTATAGTGGTTTGAAATTATAGACGTTTTGGGAGGATTGTGTGGCTTTGCTGTGAATAAATGGGGGATTATCAACATCTAGATTGGAACACACAGTTCGTGGAAGATATGTTCACTGTTATACACAGTATTTTAACAGGATATCACATTCTATTCACGGAGTTGATCACAATACGTCTAACGTGAGAGGATTTCATGGTGAACGGCGTGCATGAGTAGGATAGTTCATTTACTGTGATCTACCTGTTTACTATCTCGATTTTTCTTTTCAGTTGATCTATTTGACTCTTAAACTTATCATCCGAGTTGAACTTTAGTTGGACGGATTGGCAGGCGTGTATCACAGTACTGTGATCTCTACCACCGAAGTGTAGTCCAATTGTCTTAAGTGACGAATTAGTTAGCTCCTTCGCCAAATACATAGCGACCTGTCGCGCCATCGCAATCTCTTGTTTCCTTGTCTTGGCACGAAGCAGGTCATCAGGGATATTATAGAAATCACACACAGTTCGCTGAACACTCTCGATGGTTATGTTAGTTTTTGCTGTATTTGCGACCGAGCTTAGAACCTCCTTTGCCAAGTCGAGGCTGATCTCCTTGTCTTCAAGCGAAGATTTTGCAAGCAGGCTAATGAGACAACCTTCCAGTTCACGGATATTTGATGTTACATTGGCAGCGATGTAGTCAATAATATCTTGAGGTAGCTCTACCCCGCTATCCTCTGCCTTTCTCTTGAGGATGGCGGTCCGTGTTTCGAGATCAGGAAACTGAATGTCCGCAGTGAGTCCCCATTGGAAGCGGGATATGAGACGTTCATCAACTCCTTTCAGCTCTTTTGCCGGCCTATCGCAGGAAAGCACGATCTGTTTTCCTAGCTGGTGCAAAGCGTTAAACGTATGGAAGAAGTTGTCCTGAGTCTTTTCCTTTCCTGAAAAGAATTGAATATCGTCCAGTATCAGAAGGTCCACACTTCGATAGAAGCTGGAGAATTCACCCGCCCTGTCTTTTTGAATCGCCTCGACGAACTCAACGGTAAATTTCTCACTGGAAACATACAATATCCGATGCGACGTTTGATTTGCAAGGGCATGGTTGCCAATCGCTTGAATAAGGTGGGTCTTTCCAAGACCAACGCCCCCATAAATAACCAGAGGATTGAAGGAAGTTCCACCCGGATTGTTTGCAACGGCTATTGAAGCAGCCCTTGCAAACTGGTTGCTATCTCCCTTGATAAAATTGTCAAACGTATATCGTCAATTAAGGTAGCTATCAATGGGCGGCGATTTTGCTTGGTTCCTTGACTGTCTGAACAGGCCCACGGGTGGTGTAACATTCTGAGTCGTGGATGGCATAATCACAGCCCGTTTGGATTGATCCTCAGGGCTGTTTTCCATTATAACTGAATACACAAGCTGCGCATTTGTTCCAAGAACCTGAGCGATCGTCTTCTTGATTAATGTGAAATAGTGCTCTTCGAGCCATTCGTAGAAGAATTGGCTTGGCACTTGAATAGTGAGTTGGCTATCCTCAACTTTAAGTGGTATGAGAGGTTCAAACCAAGTCTTGTAGCTCTGGCTGTTGATGTTATCCCTTATGATGGAAAGGCATTCAGCCCACAGATGTTTTGCGTCTGGCATCGAGGAACTCCTTTGAATTCTGAGCAATGCTCTCTGGTTAGTTATCAACATTCATTAACATGTTCTAAAGAGCGGTTGTGCGGATCGCATGAGATCGGTTCAAAAGGTATTAGCAGACGGGAGGTGTTTATTCACATTAATTTCACAGTGTTAAGTTATTACATTTCAAACAGCTCGGAGAATGCAAACTTCTGCTATCAACAATTCCGATGTTTCACAGTGTGACTCAGGCGTAGAGTGACTATGGCTTTTGGAGGGAGTGGAAAAGAGTTGTCAACAGTTTATCCACATCACAGTTCCAACTCTCACGACGATGGATTATAAAAAGAAATAGTCACAATATCAAGTGAAAAAATTTCAGCCTCCGAGGACAGCATTTGATTTTTGTCAGATTTTTTCATATCTTCGTTCGGAGACAGGAGGATTGCTGAAATAGCGACCCTCTTTTTGTGCCATGTTCGAGACTTCTGTACTACTGCTATGATTGTCGGCAACTTCCTGAAAGCGGTGTTTCTGTGAGAGCAAAGAACCCTGAAGCAATCGCCTCTCTCAGGATAATCAACGGACAAGAGATTAGGAATCGAGATCGTAATGAAGAGAACTTTTCAGCCAAGCATCACGAAACGAAAGCGGACCCATGGATTTCGAGCGAGAATGAAGACGAAGAATGGAAGGGCGGTCCTCGCTCGCAGAAGGGCAAAGGGAAGGAAAAGGCTCACCATCAGCGATGAACGAAGGTAGTAAGTCAACATTGAGCAAAGAAGAAGTTCTCCGTGGTTATGGTGTGTTCAGAGATGTTTTCTCCAACGGGGAACTGGTAGGAGGGAGATTAGTGAAGGCATTCGTTAGGAGGGTGAGCGAAACTCGAGACGAGAACGTACATTTGAAAGTGGGATTCGCTGTGTCGAGGAAGGTTCACTCGTCAGTCAACCGAAACCGAATTAGGAGATTGCTAAGAGAGTCCTATCGGATCAGTAAGCATTCACTTACTCAACACCTCAAGAGCAGGGGCATCTTTCTCCAGATGATTCTGCTCTATGCAGGCTCCGATCAGGTAGATGTCAAGAGGCTGAGGTACACGGAGCTTGAAACTGAGGTAAAGCAGATTCTCAGGAGTATCACAAGACGGATTGCAGGATAGGCATGCGCTTCTTGATGGAATATCTCATTAGATTCTACCAGGGGTTCATCTCTCCGATGTTCCCCCCTTCGTGCCGCTTCTACCCGACTTGCTCCCAGTATTCTGTCGAAGCCTTTCAGAAGCATGGCTTGCTCAAGGCATGTTTGCTTACAGCGGCAAGACTTCTTCGCTGTCACCCATTCCATCCTGGCGGATATGATCCAGTTCCTTGAGGACAAATGACAGAGGTGTTAAGATATCAATTATGGGATTTCCTGTTTGGGATATTGGAAACCGATAACACAAAATTCTTAGCTTGGGAGATCTGATGGACAGGCAAGCAACAGTTGGTTTCATCTTAATTGCTTTAGTCCTCATCATGTGGATTTGGTTCAGCGCGCCACCACAGACGCAGCGCCACCAGGCACCAAGTGATACCGCGCATGTTGCGCAGCCCGAAAGGAAAGACACCGCCGTTCATAAGCCAACCGAGGTAGCTGTTGCGGCGGTAGCAGCGCCACAAGACACGTTGGGAAAATGGTTCAGTCGGCTTGCAAGGGGCGAGGAGAAGATCATACTCATTGAAACAGATCTGTACACTGCTGCGGTATCAACCAAAGGGGGCGTGATTAAGAAGTGGGAACTCAAAGAGTTCACTACTTGGAATGGGTTCCCTGTTCAGCTTGTGGACATGAGTAAAGGCGGCGACTTCAGCGCTATCTTCACGTCGTCAGATGGAAAGTTCATCAACACGAAGGACTTGTATTTCAGCACCGATGTCGGAAATTGGAGGAAGGTTGTTCTCAAAGGCAGCGATGAATACAAACTTGATTTGCTAATTCGGGTGCAGGGCGATAGCAGCAGGATCATTAAGACGCTCATCTTCAAGAATGGGCTATACTCTTTTGACGCGAGGTTGAAGTTCCAGAACATGGAGGACGTGATTTCCGGTTTTGAGTACCAGGTTGTTTGGGAACACAGCATCAACATCACGGAAAACAACAGCCAGGATGAAGCAAGGTTTGCTGCTGCCTATTCGTTCATTGGCGGTGAGCTTGAGCAAATAGATGCAGGGAATTTCAATCAGGAGTATAGATCTAACTTGGTCGGTTCAACCGACTGGGTTGCAAGCCGGAGCAAGTATTTCGCAGTTGCGCTCATTCCGAAAGGGGGGAAAGGGGAGGGATCTTACCTTGAGGGGAAGAGAACGCCACTCCCGCAGGATGGTGTGAAGGAGGACTACGCTATTGGACTGAAGATGCCGTTGAAAGGCGCAAAAGTTGAAGAAGCACATTTCACCGTGTTTCTTGGTCCATTGGGTTATGATGTGGTGAAGTCGTATGATGTACGCTTAGAGAAGATAATGAGTCTTGGATGGGCATTTATCATTCGTCCGATCGGTGAATATTTGATGTTGCCGCTGTTTAAGCTAACACATGCGGTTATTCCGAATTGGGGGGTCGTCATTATCATTTTCTCACTCCTGATCAAGGCGCTGTTGTATCCATTGAGCATCAGCCAGATGAAGTCAATGAAGAAGATGCAGGCGATTCAGCCGATGGTCAACGAACTGCGGGAAAAGTACAAGGACGATGCGACAAGAGTGAACAAGGAGATGATGAGGATTTATAAGGAGTATGGAGTGAATCCAGCAAGCGGCTGTCTCCCGTTGCTGCTGCAGATGCCGATACTTTATGCACTCTGGGCGATGTTCAGTCAAGCTATTGAGCTGCGTCAGTCAGGATTTATTTGGTGGATCAAAGACCTATCTATCCCAGACGCGATTTATCATTTCTCATTTTCAATTCCGATTCTAGGCAATCAGTTGAGTGGTCTCGCTCTGCTTATGGGAGCAACCATGCTCATCCAGCAGACGATGACAGTCAAAGATCCCCGGCAGAAGACGATGATCTACCTCATGCCAATTATGTTCACGGTGATGTTCAACAGTTTCCCATCGGGGTTGAATCTGTATTACTTTATGTTTAATCTCCTGTCCATTGCACAACAGCTTTACATCAACAAGTACGGCAAGGAAGTTCGCTTGGTGAAAGTCGAACCCAAAAAACGTCCGAAGGGCATTTTCAGCAGGATTGAGATTCCGAAGGATTTGAGAAAGAAGCAGTAAGAGGTATTGCCAAGAGTGCATATTTGGTCCAAGGCTAAAGCCTACACAAGTGCGTGTTAGGCTTTTTTGTTCTCCAGACTGCTTGGTGAATGTTGAAAGGCGAATATTGACTTTGGTGGATTTTTTATTTATATTTTTCCAAGCCTTTGATGCGATGTCTTAAAGGAATCGTGCAATGACGAGTGAGAGTGTACATAATCGGAAAAGAACCAAGCGATACAACGTTCTCTTGATTCCGGATGATGGTGAACGCAAGACTTGGAATGCGAATCTTAGCCTGACAAGTATAGCACTTCTTATTGCGCTCTCGGTGTTGGTTGTTGCTGTTGTGGTTACGCTGCTATTAGCCTATACTCCGCTGAATCGTCTAATTGTGTCTTCTACTCCTGCTGAGTACATGCAGCAGCTCGCAGAACTCCAACGGCGAGTGGAACGAGTCACCCAGGAGACGCTTGCACTGAGGGAATATAACCTCAAACTGAGGACCGCCCTAGGGGATAGATCAGCGGTGAAGGATTCTTCTTGGTCCCACTTAACCGCGACGAATCCACTCATCACGATCGAGGACTTCGATAAGACGCCAAACAGTACGCCCAGAACTTCGGATCAAAAAATGTCAACTGAATATGATGTCCTTGGCGTTTCTGCGAGTAGTCCAGCGGGGAACAGCGGGCTATTGAAGTTCGATACGCCCGTTACATTTCCCGTTGATGGCTATATTACGCGTGGATATGAAGCGGGCATTAAACATTATGGTATTGATATCGCAGGAAAGATCGGAACGGCTATCTACGCTGCTGCCGATGGATATGTGGTGTTTGCTGGCTGGACGTATAACGATGGCTATATGATGATCATTGCACATGGCAACTCATATCTGACGGTCTATAAGCACAACCAATCTCTGTTAAAATCACTGAGTGCCTACGTGAAACGCGGCGAGCCTGTAGCACTGCTTGGGAACTCCGGCAAAACGAGTCTGGGACCCCACCTCCATTTTGAAATCTGGAAAGATGGCATTCCCAGGGACCCTTCACTGTATTTGCTGCACTGAACAACAACTCTTGATAAGGATCATACCGTGGCTGCAAAAGACGATTCGACCTCAATTGGTGATCTTAACATTATAGCGACGGGGACCGCTGTGGAGGGGAAAATAAGTAGCCAGGGGAGTATGCGAGTCAATGGAAAGATAGTCGGGGAGATAGCGGTCAGTGGAAATTTAGTGATTGGGGGAACGGGTGACGTGAGCGGCAATATCCGGGGAAAGAATGTCACCATTGGTGGAAAGACAAAAGGGAATATCATTGCCAGCGAGAAATTGGTACTTGAAAGCAAGGCAGTGGTAACGGGGGACGTTCGAGCATCGAAACTGGTGATTGATGAAGGCGCCATCTTTGATGGGGAGTGTGTGATGAGCGGGACCAAGACGGGTGAAGGGAAACCCGGTCTGAAGGTGGAGGGAACGGAGAGACCGAGATAAATGCTGAGAGGCGTATGAGTAAGAATGATGGGAGGGAAAGAAGAGCCGGCGATACAGCAGGGATGTATCAGCAAATTGGTCCCTATCTGGGATTAGGGACACAACTTGCGGCGTCCGTCATCGTGTTCCTGTTCATTGGCAAATGGGTTGATGGTCAACTTGGAACATATCCAATATTCTTGCTTGTTGGTGCATTTACTGGTGCTGTTGGAGGGTTCTACCATTTCATCAAGACTGTAATACAGATTGGAGAGAGAAAGAGGCGGGAGCAGGTGGAACGAAATCTATGAAACACGATGTGGCATTTCCCCGTCGGATACTTCTAACGGTGCTGGTTGTGGGTGTGCTCTCTATCTGTCCGCTGGCAGTATATGCCAACAGGCAAATGATCTATGGGATCATTGCCGGTTGTGCCGTAAGTGTGGCGAACGTGTTGGCGGGTTATCTTTCGATTGAGTATGCTTTTGATAGATCGAACACGGCATTTCTCAGGATCATCTTAGGAGGAATGGGAATCCGCTTGCTGGTTGTGGCTGCCGCCATCGTTCTCTTGCTCAAAGTCTTCCACATGGACATCTACGGATTAGTGTTTTCCTTTTTCTTTTTCTATATCGTCTTTGCTGTTCTTGAGATACTGTTCTTGAACAGGAAGATTTCTCTGAGGAAGACTCGATAGGAGAAAATCACGTTGTTTGCTCCGGGCAATCCCACAGACATTGTTCAACATACCCAGCAGACCATCACCGACACTCTTCGTGCGGCGGTCCATGGCGCAGAAGGAACACAGGAGGGAGGGAATTGGATTATTGAGCATGTCTCCAACTCTCGACAGATTGATCTTCAACCCTTTGGCACCATACATCTACCACAGTTTACACCGCTTCATCTGGGCAATATCACTGTTGATCTTTCCATCACAAAGCATGTAGTGTTTCTCTGGCTTGCCTCACTTATTCTGATTGTTATCTTGAGTGTTGTAGGACGACGGAATAGCACTCGGCGAGTTCCTCACGGCTTTGGCAATCTGATCGAAATGATCGTTGTCTTCATCCGCGATGAGATTGTTCTTCCGACAATTGGCAAGGAAGGGCTGCGGTTGCTCCCATTTTTCCTAACACTCTTCTTCTTCATCTTGACCTGCAATCTGCTTGGTCTGCTGCCCTATGGTTCAACCGCTACAGGCAATGTCAGCGTGACTGCTGCATTGGCAGTGATTTCCTTTCTCGTCATTCAGATTTCCGGAATGATCAAGAATGGTTTCTTTGGATACTTCAGAGGTCTTATTCCACACAGCGTTCCGATTTTCGTTCTACCGGTGATGATCATTGTCGAGTTCGTAGGGCTGTTTACAAAACCCGTTGCTCTTTGCATCCGTCTATTTGCTAACATGACGGCGGGTCACATAATCATTCTTACGCTGATCGGCCTCATTTTTGTCTTCAAGTCAGTGCTCATTGCACCGGTTTCAATTGCGTTTGCTCTTTTCATCAACTTGCTCGAACTATTGATTGCGTTGCTTCAAGCGTACATTTTCACCATGCTTTCGTCGCTGTTCATCGGCATGGCAATACATCAGGAGCACTAGTTGCTCGAAGTCCATCGCGGACTAGACTGGAATCTCTCGCAAACTCATACATTTCGCACAATAGTAGGAGACTCATATGGATCTAGGACTAACACATTTAGCCGCAGGTATCGGAGCTGCCTTGGCAGTCATCGGCGCTGGATTTGGTATTGGTAAGCTTGCCAGCGCCGCAATGGAAGCAAGCGGTCGTCAACCCGAAGCCGCAACTGACATTCGTACTTCAATGATCATTGCTGCCGTTCTGATCGAAGGAGTGACATTGTTCGCAGAGGTGATTTGTATTCTCCTAGCGCTGAAATAGGTTTGTGCAAGGGGAGCTATTATGCTGCAAATTGATCCAGGCTTAATTGTTTGGACCGCTGTTACCTTTGTCATCCTGCTGGTTATCCTCCGTGTGACCGCATGGAAACCGTTGCTTGGTGCTCTTACTCAGCGCGAGCAGACCATCGCCGATGCAATTGAAAAAGCGGAAAAGGCTCGAGAGCAGGCGGAGAAGATGCTTGTAGAAAACACTCGACGGCTTGCCCAGGTGGAGCAAGAAGCACAAAAAATCATCAAGGCGGGAAAGGAGGCTGCGGATAAAGCACGAACGGAACTTCTTGAGAAAAGCCATCAGGACGCTCGAAGGATAGTGGAACAAGCGAAAGTGGAAATCCAACGCGAAAAAGAAGCCGCTCTCACGTCGCTTCGGGACGAGGTGGCTGATCTTGCCGTCAAAGCTGCAAGCAAAATTATTGATGAGCATCTGGATGAGGAGCGACATCGCAAGTTAGTGGATAAGTTCATTCGGGAACTCCCGAAGAATTAGATTGACCACAAAGCATCTGTAGTATCCAATTCGTAATTGGATATCACATTTTGGTGTCCGACTGCGAATCTGTGTGAGATTACGAATCAGACTCTACTGCGGATAATTCACGGTGAACAGCACCTAGTTCTAGCATTATGGCGAAGGTTGCAAAACGCTACGCGCAGGCATTGATGGATTTGGCGGATGAGTTGAGGAAACTCGACATCCTCAGCAGAGATTTGGAGGTTATTGAGAAGATGATTGACAAGTCGAAAGAGTTCCGGCTGTTTCTGCGGAGTCCAGTCATTCCTAACGAGAGGAAGAAGAAAATCATCACCGCGGTTTTTGAGAGCCGCGTGGATCCGATCGCGTTCCAGTTTCTTCTTCTCTTGGTGAAAAAAAATCGCGAGAACGTTCTTGCTGAGATCATCAAAGCCTTCTATCAACTCCGTGATGAGAAGCTTGGCATCGTGAATGTGACGGTGAAAACTGCCAGAACATTCACACAGGCGCAGGAAGAAAAGCTGCTTCACTATCTGCAGGAATACACGAGCAAGAGGGTGAGCATTCAGTTCTCAGTTGACAAGAGCCTGAAAGGGGGCTTCATCGTGCAAATTGGTGATACGGTGCTAGACAGCAGCATTCGGCGGCAGTTGGAACTCTTGCGTGAGAAATTGACGGGAAAGGGATTTGCTGGGTCATCTTGAATAAGGTGGGCTACATCTGTACTGGTGGTAAACGGAAAAGGAAACCATTATGCCAGAAGTAAGACCAGAAGAAATCTCTGCAATTCTCAGAGAACAGCTTTCAGGTTTCGATAGAGAGGTGGATGTGTACGATGTCGGTACCGTGTTACAGGTCGGAGACGGTGTTGCCCGCATCTATGGTTTGTCCAAAGCAATGGCAAGTGAGCTGATTGAGTTTCCCCATGGCGTGTTTGGCATGGTGCTGAACCTCGAGGAAGACAATGTTGGGTGCATTCTGTTCGGCGATGCCTCGCTGATCATGGAGGGTGACACGGTCAAGCGGACCGGAAGAGTGTCCTCCATCCCCGTCGGCGATGAGATGATTGCACGCGTGATCAATCCGCTGGGTCAGCCGTTGGACGGTCGAGGACCCATCAAGGGTGGGAAGTTCTCCCCGGTGGAGCGTAAAGCGCTCGGAGTCATCTTTCGTCAGCCGGTGAAAGAGCCGCTGCAGACAGGCATCAAGGCGATTGATGCAATGATTCCCATTGGTCGTGGACAGAGAGAACTTATCATCGGAGATCGGCAAACGGGCAAGACGGCGATAGCGATTGATGCTATCATCAATCAGAAATTCACACACACGGAAGAAGCAAGGCGTCTTGGCATTCAACCGGTATATTGTATCTATGTTGCGATTGGACAGAAAGGCTCTACTATTGCACAGGTGGTGGCGAAACTCGAGGAGGAAGGAGCAATGGACTATACGACGGTGATTGCCACGACGGCGAATGACCCAGCACCGTTGCTGTTCATCGCGCCCTATTCTGGATGCACGTTGGGTGAATACTTTCGCGACAGCGGTCGTCATGCGTTGGTCATTTATGATGATCTGTCGAAACACGCACAGGCGTATCGTCAGGTTTCGCTTCTGCTGCGGCGACCACCAGGACGAGAAGCCTATCCGGGAGATATTTTCTATCTCCACTCACGCCTGCTTGAGCGAGCATCGAAACTGAACGAGGAGCTTGGGGCTGGAAGTCTGACGGCGTTCCCAATTATCGAGACACAGCAAAACGATGTGGCAGCATACATTCCGACCAATGTGATTTCCATTACCGATGGACAGATCTATCTTGAGCCGGGACTATTTAACGCTGGTGTGCGTCCTGCGGTCAATGTTGGGATCTCCGTGTCCCGCGTTGGAGGTAATGCACAAATCAGAGCGATGAGGCAAGTCGCCGGCTCACTGCGGATCGACCTTGCGCAGTATCGGGAGCTGGAAGCATTTGCAAAATTCGGTTCGGATTTGGATAAGGCGACGCAGCAGCAGCTCCGTCGAGGCTCACGCTTAGTTGAACTCCTTAAACAAGACCAATATGTGCCGATGCCCGTTGAGCAACAGGTGGTTGTTATTTTTGCTGGTACAAATGGCTACTTGGACGGACTTGCATTAGAGGAAGTTGGGAGATTCGAGAAGGCGTTTCTGGAAATGATGGAAGTTCAGCACAAAGATATTCTAAACAGAATTGCCGAAATCAAGACGCTTGACGATGAGACGGTCAAGCAACTGCACAGCATAGTGAAGGAGTTTGTGGAGAGATTTAAGGTGCCAGCTGCTGCTTAGTTCGCGATGCAAGCGTCTCTATGTTTTGGTCGGCACGGTCTACATGGTGCCGAAAAGCGTTTTGTGGGAGATCACGTTATAGACTCTGTAGGTTTCGGTAAGAGCCACTTATTTTAGATACATGGCAACACTACGAGAAATACGGCGTCGGATTGCCGGTGTGAAGGAGACACAGAAGATCACCAGAGCGATGAAGATGGTGGCGGCAGCAAGGCTTCGCCGTGCACAGGAGAATATCCTTGCAGCTCGTCCGTACGCTCGGAAGATGCTCGATTTACTGCGGCATCTGGTTACAAAGGTGGATCCAAGTCTGGGCCCACTCCTGGCAACTCGTGATCTTAACAACGTAGTGTTGGTGGTGGTTACAGGCGATAGAGGTCTATGCGGTGCGTTCAACTCCAACATTATCCATTACACAGCATCGCTACTCGAGACAACATACACGGAGATGTTCAAGAGCGGACATCTCAAATTGATCTGTGTTGGGAAGAAGGGGTATGATTTCTTCTCGAAACGAAATTATCCGATCATTTATCGTCAGACGGGATTTTTCGATGAACTCAGTTTCTCGGATGCACAATCTGTCGTGACCGAAATTGTCAAAGGATACCTTGATGGTGTATTTGACAAGGTGGAGGTTGTGTACAACGAGTTTAAGTCTGCAATGCAGCAGCGAGTGGTTCAGGAACAATTCTTGCCGATTCCTCCGGAGGATGTCAAGGTAAAGGAGGGTAAAGTCTTATCGCAGATTGATTACATCTATGAACCGTCAGCGAAGGAACTCATCGGTGCCCTTGTACCGAAGCATTTGAATGTGCAGATGTGGAGGATTTTACTGGAATCTAATGCTGCAGAACAGGGTGCGCGGATGTCAGCAATGGATAATGCGACGGACAATGCAAGGGAACTTATAGAGTCGCTTCAGCTTTCGTTGAACAAAGCTCGCCAAGCCGCAATTACGAAAGAGCTGCTTGAAGTTGTGAGCGGTGCGAATGCATTGAAGGAATCCTCAGTTCAATAACGCGAGAATGATGATGCGGGGATTCTCGAAGTTCGGTACATATCCTTATTGACCACGAAGAGAGCCGTCACAGAATACCTATGGATATTAAATTCGGCACAGATGGTTGGCGTGGTGTGATCGCGCAAGATTACACCTTTCAGAATCTTGACCGCGTCGCGTACGCTACAGCTAAATTCTACAAGCGACGCAAGAACTTTCGGAATGGTATCGTCATTGGCTATGATGCGCGATTTATGTCAAAGGAATTTGCTGAGCGGACGGCAACAGTCATTGCAAACAATGGCATCAAGGTGCTGCTTGCTGACAGCATCGTTCCTACGCCGGCGGTCTCGTTACTTATTATGAAGCGCAAAGCTGGAAGCGGTGTGATGATTACCGCAAGTCATAATTCCTCGCAATACAATGGCTTCAAATTGAAGAGCGAGTTTGGAGGATCGGCACCCGTTTCAGATATCCTCAAAATCGAGAAAGAGGCAAACAGGATCAAAACAGGTGGAAGGATACGCAAAACATTTCAGGGGCTTACAGATAAGGGAACCATTGAACTTGTAGCAATGAAGACGATGTATATCGAGGACATCAGAACGAAAATCAACCTCGATCTTATCAGCCAAGCCAATCTGAAGATTGTTCACGATCCGATGTATGGTTCAGGGCAGAACACAGCTAGCGTGCTGCTGCCGCAGATCACCCAGCTACATGCTGAATACAATCCGTCGTTTGGCGGCACACACCCGGAACCACTCGCACATAATCTGGAGACCTTGATCCAGACAGTTACAGACGGTGGTTTCGATATTGGCATTGCTACCGATGGCGATGCTGACCGCATTGGCGCGGTGGATGAAAAGGGAAACTTCGTTGACTCTCACCGCATCTTTGCTCTTCTCTTGAGGTATCTTGTTGAGCAGAAAGGTTGGACCGGCGAGGTGGTCAAGACGCTATCCGTCAGTCAGGTGATCAACAATATGTGTGAGAGATATCATCTTCGGTTGCACGAGACACCCATCGGGTTTAAGTACATCTCCGAGTTGATGGTGAGTCGAGACATTTTGATCGGCGGCGAGGAAAGCGGAGGCATCGGCATCAAGCATCATTTGCCTGAACGGGACGGTGTCTTCAACGGATTGCTTCTGTGTGAGATCCTTGCCGTTCGGAAGAAAAGATTGAGTGAACTGATAGAGGAACTGGTAAGTGAGTTTGGACGATATTCTTACAAGCGTATTGATGTCCACACGACACAGGCACAGAAGGAAAGGGTGCTTAGGAAATGTACGCGCGGAATCAAAGTGTTAGACGGTTACAAAGTGAAGTCCACGCAAACGTTAGACGGCTTCAAGTATTTCATTGATGGAGGATGGCTCCTAATTCGATTATCAGGTACGGAGCCATTGCTACGCTTCTATGCGGAAGGTGATACTCAAGAAAAGGTGGAACGGTTGCTGGATGCAGCGGTGCATTTGTAGGAATCCGTATTGCTTTTCGTTGCGCTTTTGACTACCTTTTAGCAGACTGTTCTAGAGGTCCGAGCGAAAAACCCCTCATCCCCACCCAATCCCGCTTTTCCAGCGGGACAAGGAGGGGCTTGAGGGAATGAGGTGGACTTTTCGCCCGCGTCTCTAAGGAACAGAATTTGACAACAATATGGAGAGCAGTGTTCTCCCATGCGCTACAATATGTATTACACCATTATGTCTGATGGCACAGTGAAGCAGGTTAGTCCGTTCACTGGAACGGAAGTGTGGGCTATTCCAGGCAGAGGGAGTAAACCCATTTCTAATGAAATTCCTCCGACTGCCACGAAAATTGAGAGGAAAGAAGTGGAGGACTACTGCAGTTTCTGCAGAAAGAATTATTTTGAAGTGCCGCCGGAGAAAGCAAGAGTTATCAAGCAAGATGGGAAATATACCCAACTTACGCAAATTCCCCCTGACCAATACTTCAACATTGCAGCGGAATTCCGTCGGGTTGCCAACCTATTTGAGATCGTCACGATTGACTACTGGAGGAAGAACTACAACTATAAGCTGCCCGAGTGGAAACTGAGATGGAAAGAATCGTATCTTTCCAATCCGGTTGGCGTTAAGCACGTGAATGACATCTTGAATTATAAACTAAAGATGTCTAGAGCGACCCAAGAGCAGATTGACAAGATGCCTATGGAACAGAAGTTCCTGATGGCAGATGCATTCTTCGGCGGTGCGCATGAACTCGTCATTGCTCGGCGACACTACAAAGATGGTGCTGAGTGGAACTCGCAACTATATTCGTCGGGTGAGATGACCCAGGAGGAACATTATCAATATTTTAGATTCACGATTGATGCGATGCGAGATATTCTCGCAACCAACCGATACGTTCGGTATATCAGCGTTTTCCAGAATTGGCTGCGACCCGCGGGTGCTTCCTTTGACCATCTCCATAAGCAACTTGTCGGTCTTGATGAGTGGGGGGCTTCAATCGAGCGACAGACGAAGATGCTTCAGGAGAATCCTAATGCCTTCAACGATTATGGGGTGAATTTTGCAGAGATGTACAACCTTGTTTTTGCAGAGAACGACTACGCCATTGCCTGCGTTGGCATCGGTCACCGCTATCCCACCATTGAGGTTCTTTCCAGATCCTACAACGCTCGCCCCTATGAGCACAGTGATGAGGAAATTCGAGGAGTCAGCAATTTAGTCCATGCTTGTCATGCCGCGATGGGAAGTCAAATCTCCTGCAACGAGGAGTGGTATTACAGCCCTGTGGATGCTGTGTACAAGATGCCGTGGCACGTCTTAATCAAGTGGCGCGTCACGGTCCCTGCAGGATTTGAGGGTGGAACAAGCATCTTCATTAATCCCATGCTACCAGTTGACCTGCGTGATAAAGTGGTGCCGAGGCTCTATAAGCTTCGAGATGAAGGCCTGGTGAATGGTTTCCGCGTAGCAGAAGAATGCAGGGTTGAGCCAAACCCACTGAAGTATTATCTCAAGTAGGCAAGAACGCCTCGATGGAAATCGGGGCGTTTCTGGTTTTGGGATTGTATCTCCCAGCGAATGCAGGTGATTTCTGGTCTTGATCAGAAAGGAGAGCGAGGATTCGGGGCGTTCATCATCAAACCACGGTGACTGCCTCCAATCCACACGGATTGCTACAAACGGTCTACCTTCAAGGTATTCGTTGTTCCTCGCTCAAGTAGTGGAATACCCGCTGTGAGCACGATAGACTCACCCCTATTCACGTAACCAGACTTCAGGACTTCCTCCTTCACAACCTCAAATGTTGCATCCGTATCAGCAATGCCGCTGATGAGAATACCCCGAACGCCCCAAATGAGATTCAGCATCCGAACGCACTTCTCGCTGTCTGTCACGCCGAGGATCTTTGCTGCGGGGCGGTACTTTGCAATGGTTTTCGCCGTTCCCCCGGTGTGCGTAATCGGGATAATTGCCGATGCACCGATATGGTCTGCTATCACACTTGCAGCGCGACCAATTGCATCAAAGATGTTCTCTTGTTCATCCGCTGAGCGCTCAACGATACATTGATATTTTGCCCCACTGGTCTCTGCACGCTTGATAATCCTATCCATCACCTTCACAGCATCAATTGGAAATTGTCCCACGGACGTCTCTGCACTAAGCATCACAGCATCTGTTCCATCGAGAACGGCATTGGCTACGTCGCTCGCTTCAGCGCGAGTCGGCAGAGGATCTCTTACCATTGATTCTAACATCTGAGTCGCAGTAATCACAGGTTTGCCTTTGCTGTTGCATCGTCGTATGATCATTTTCTGAAGCATGGGGACATCCTCGCTTGAAAGCTCAACACCCAAATCACCTCGTGCAACCATAATAGCGTCAGACTCGTCAATGATATGCTCAATGTCGTCTATCGCTTCTCCTTTCTCGATCTTCGCAATGACTGGAACGGTTTTCTCTTTTGACTTGATAAATTCTTTCAAGGTGAAAATATCGCTTGCTGATCTGACAAACGACAATGCGACATAATCCACATCGTTTTCCAAGCCAAACCCCAAGTCTTGAACATCCTTTTCTGTCAAAGCAGGAGCGGTGACGGCTACGCCCGGCAGATTCATCCCTTTGCGTTCTTTGAGGATGCCGCCATCTACAACGGTGCAAACAACCTCCGTCTCCTTTGTGCTTACAACCTTGAGTTCGATGAGTCCATCGTCAATCAAAATTCTGTCGCCGGGTTTGACATCGCGCGGCAAGCTGGAGTAGGTGGTGGAGATCCGTTTCTCATCTCCGGAGATATCCCGCGTGGTGATAGTTACCTCCGCCCCGGTTTTGAGTTCAACGCTTTCGCGAACGAGTTTGCCCGTGCGCATTTTGGGACCGCCGAGATCTTGAAGAATGGGAATTTGCTTTCCTGTGAGCCGTCTTGCCTGCTGAATGTTGTTGATGACCTGCAGGTGGCTATCGTGTGTGCCATGAGAGAAGTTCAGTCGTGCGACGTCCATGCCAGCATTGATAAGGGCAGCAAGTTGCTCGACGTTGCTGGTTGCGGGTCCAATCGTGCAGATGATTTTTGTCTTGCGATAGAGGGGTGTGTGATCAATGTTCACGGGAACGCTCCTTCTTTAGCATTTCAATAAGCTTGGGTAACGTTTCACCCGATCTTCCTAAGATGGTTTCATCAACCAGATCGGAAATCTCTGTCCAGTCGGTATTGAATTCAACGACGTAAGCGCCGTTGCGTTTGGCGATCAGTGGAAGTGATGCCGCGGGATACACTATAGCAGAGGTCCCGACGGAGAAAAAGACTTCTGCCCTTTCGACTGCAGCCATCGCACCGTGTATTGCATCCTCTGGCAGCATTTCTCCAAACCAGACTACTTCGGGACGAATCAAGCCTCCGCACTTGTCACATCGTGGAATCCTTCTCGTGTCGTCCACGGTGACGTCGGCGTGGAACTTGCCACAATCTATGCAGTAGCTACGCTCAATGTTTCCGTGCAATTCGTAGATCTTCTTGCTTCCAGCCCTTCGATGGAGGTTATCCACATTCTGCGTGATGAGCACAAAATCTTTGAACAGGGTTTCCATCTCTGCTAAGGCATGATGTCCGGGATTGGGCTGAACACCGTGAATGATCTTCTTGCGGTGGTTATACCATTCCCAGACCAGCTCAGGATTCCGCATAAATGCATCGAAGTTGGCAAGTTCCTCGGGTTTGAACTTCTTCCAGATGCCGTCCTCGCCGCGAAAGGTTGGTACACCGCTCTCAGCGGAGATGCCAGCGCCGGTCAGGACAACAACCGCATTAGCTGAGCCAAGCTTGGAAATCAATCTGTCGGAGAACATGGTTGATTATCCTCAATCGGGGTTTAGTTGAGTGTCTGGATCAGTCAGTATGCCTCATTACCATCAGATCCCAACTTGACTTCTCAATTGCTTCTCTGTCTATCACCATCTTGATATAACCCCCATTCAACCACAAGTGGACTTGGTCATCGTAATGCTTGTGGAATGGCTGTCCAGACTGACCCGTCGTAATCACAATGAGCGAGGTATCAATGTCAGCTAGATTCACAATCTGCCGCATGGAGGGACCGAGTATGTTGCGAAACGGTGTACGGTAGCTGTACTCACCGTTGTTAATGGTTGTGTTCGAGCCACCAATGGGAAACGGTCCGACGTTGAACACTCTTTCGAGAATTCCTCCTTGCCCAAAAGGATGTTGAAACGTCACGGTATGGAGAGAGCCCCACCGCCAGTTTCTCGTCTCACTCCCCAAGAGCTGTCTCAGTTCATTCATCGCATCCTGTAAGCTTCTGCGGACAATATCGTCTCTCGTTTCCACTTGTGGTGTATTGATGTTGTCGAACCAGGAGGAGTTGCCGTCCTTGAGAAGCTGTGTCACGACGCGCGTTGGCATATTCGAGACAAAAATATACTTCTGAAACAGCTCTTCACCCATCTCATCGGCAAAGATATTCCTTATCAGGTGTACCCAGAAAGCATTATAGATTGTCGTCGTGACGTCCTCCTTCTTGAACAGGAAGTCCCAATTGCGAAAGTAGAGCAACGCAGTCTTGATCTCATCGCTATAGGTGAGTGAGTCTGGATGCGCCCGCAGAATGTATGGTACGATCTCGCGAGCACTAGGTGAGAGGTAATCCACCTGCATCTGCTCAAAATCCTCGACGGAGAGTTTTTCTCTGCGTGTAATCATCTCTCGAATCCGCATGCTTCGGGATGGCGGCTCCCAGAGGATTGAGATGTAATAGGCATAGGAATTGTCCACAGGCTTGTTGTTTGCCGTGACAAGGAACTCTTCCAATGGATTGTAACAATTCGGTAATTCATCAAAAGGGACAAAGCCCTGCCACTCATACCGCTCCATCCAACCCGGAGAGGGCAACGACGGATTCTGATACTGCCTCTTCGGCAATCTGACAGCATACCAATATCCAATGTTCCCAGCCGTGTCGGCATAGACGAAGTTTTGTCCGGGGACGGCGAATTCCCGCAATCCCTGTTTGAACTGCTCCCAATTCCTTGCGCGATTGATAAGGTAGAATGCGTAGGACTCATCGCTTGTCTCGAATCCTGTCCATCGCACCGACATCGCCGTACTGCCAAGTGCTGTGTCGGGTTTGATTTCGCCTATCCCTTTGCCGATGTATTTGAGAGGATGGATGTTCGAGATAATGGGACCACGGTGTGTCAAACGAACCGTCACGGGAATGGAGCCACTATCTTTCACAGCAATAGTCTCCACGATGGTCTTGATGTCTCGCTTCTCACCGTTGTAGAGGTATTTGCTCGGGTCAAGAGAATCAATGTTCTCGATGTAGAAGTCGCACTCATCTGCCATTGAATGCGTCAGCCCCCATGCGATAGATTGGTTATGTCCAATCACGATGCCGGGAACGCCGGGAAGCGCCACACCAGCAACATCGTATCCGCCGCCGACCAAGTGCAACTCATACCACTTCGCCGGCTGCTGGAACATGAGATGAGGATCGTTTGCAAGAAGAGGTTTTCCTGTTAGCGATTTCGTGCTGCTCACCACCCAACTATTGCTGCCAAGCTGCATGCCCTCGGTTCCGAAGAATCTCCTTGCATTCTTCGCCACTTCGAGGAAACCATCACCAAGCTCAGAAAATCGCTGCCCACCAATGTCCGGAGGAACGATGAGGGGTGCATTGTCAGGATAGGTGGGGAACACTTCCGAAGCCTTTTGCTCACCGAGCTTCTCCACGAGTTCTCCGAGTGTGACATCCACCCACCAGGAGATGTTCAACTCCCAACCCATTAGTCTGACGATGATAAGACTGTGTTCAACCTTCCACGGCTCAGGTTCATAGCCGAGCATATCAAACTCAATAGGCAACTTCGTGCGGTGTGTATGGATGAAGTAGTTCACCCCATCGGCATAAGCTTGCAGAATGTGACGAGACTCAGGGTGAAGGTTCTGCTCCAGTTGCCCGGCGATGCGGCTGAAGCCAATGGTTCTCATCATCACATCGAGTGCGAAGAGATCCCTGCCAAAGATTTCTGCCAATTGTCCTTGACCGTAACGTCTCGTAACATCCATTTGCCACAACCGATCTTGTGCGGTCACATAGCCAGCTGCAAACATCAAGTCATATTCATTCTCGGCAAAAATGTGGGGCACACCGTATTGATCTCGATAGATCTTCACATCCGCTCTGATGCCTTTGACGTCAATGTCACCGGTGGTCTGTGGAAATGACTTCGTCACCAAGTGATGGAAATAGATTGCGACACCGACAATCACCACGATCACTACACCGATGATGCCGAATAGAACTCTCTTCTTTTGTGGGGACACAAGAGTCTCCTTGATCTAAATGGCTGGTGAAGTCATACGACATCACCTGGTAATGTGTTATCAGAGACTCAGGGAGTCCGTAATATCGGGTAACAAGAACATAGAAGAATGCAAAGGTTCACCGCACACCTCCGTGAAGTTTTGACAGTTCCCGCTTAATCCCCTGCGCCCCCGCAGAAGTATTATCCACCTCCAGGTACCGCTCAAAATATCTTTGCGCCTTCGCATACTCACCAAACCTAAGATAGAGATATCCCACTTCACCATCAATGACCATCCAAGGTTTTGGCTGAACGGCTAATGCTTTTTCGAATCTGACAAATGTGGCAAGCCGGGAATACTGTCGTGTTGGCCACATTGATGTCTCGACATCAATCTGTGGCATGCTTGCCAGCCAGACACTTTGTGTGTTAGTGGCACCCGATATCCTGAATGATTGGAATTTCTTTTTCAGATGGTCGTAAAGCTCTATTGAAGGTAAAGTGAAGGAGTCGCTTCATCTCCGCCGAAGGCGGAGAAGCCTCCAGCGTAAAAGGTCTGTTAGTCAGCGTTCGCAAGTGCGAGGATACCTATCGGCACGAAGAGGGAACGACTCTGGCTCAATGATAACGAATTTCCCATAGTTTGTCAAGCTTTTCTGTTTTGACATTGCATATGAAACGTTAGGTAGCAATGTATCTGAAGATGCATACCAGTCGCAGCACAGATACCACGCTTGATATTGACTTTTCACAAAATATCAATTATATTTGATGCGTCTTCTGCTGAAGCCGAAGTGGCGGAATTGGCAGACGCGCTGCGTTCAGGGCGCAGTGAGGTTACACTCGTGTGGGTTCGAATCCCACCTTCGGCACATATAGGAACATCTTGAACTGGTGACACGCTTGCTCTTCAATACTGTCCCACCTATGATTGGTCGCAGTCCGTCCTTTCTCTGGAAAAACTTGACAAGTCTCAGATTTCTTCCTGTGTTTGTTCCAGGACCAGCTCATTGGCGTCCCGATCTTTCTGAGAACACACCATGGGCAATATGACAGTTGTGCTGCCTTACAGCGAACACCCCGGTTTCGATGAGAATCTCAGGCGATGTTCTGACTCGAGCGCCGTTGGGAAGATTGTGCTACTGCACAGCGAAGGATCTGTGCATGCTCCCAAGGGTGTCGAGACAATCCAAACGGATGTTCTTCATAGCGGAAAAACCATCAACGCGGTCCTGCAGAAATGTACCTCTGACTACATCCTCTTCTTAACACAACGTGGAGAAGCAACGCTTGGACAGTTTGCCCTTGAACGATTTCTTGACGTCGCAAAGGAAACAGGGGCGGGAATAACGTTTGCCGATTATCTCGAAGTCAAAAATAGCGCCGAACGCGCCATCTCCGAGCATCCAGGGAACGATTATCAACTCGGAAGCATTCGAGATAACTTCGAGTTCGGTCCGTTAATGCTCTTTTCTCGAAAGGCGCTTGAAAATGCCTTGCACCGACACGGTACAATCCCCGATGTGAAATGGGCAGGGCTATACGACTTGCGGTTGAAAATCTCCGTTGATGCTAAGCTTGTCAGGATCCCGGAGTTCCTTTACTCAAAAGTCGAGACGGACGTCAGACGTTCAGGAGAAAAGCAGTTCGACTATGTGGATCCGAGAAATCAAGAAGCGCAGAACGAAATGGAATTTGTTGCCACCCAACATCTGAAAAGAATCGGTGCGTATCTAGCGCCGCAGTTTAAGAAGGTGCCTGAGAGCAACTTTCAGTTTCCGGTTGAAGCGAGCGTTGTGATTCCAGTTCGTAATCGAGAGAGAACTATCGCCGATGCCGTCAGCAGTGCTTTGCAGCAGAAAACAAGCTTTGAATACAATATCATTGTGGTAGATAATTACTCCATGGACCGAACCACGCAAATCCTGAGCGAGATAGCACAGAAGAACTTGCATGTGAAGCATATTATCCCTTCGAGAAAAGACCTCGGTATTGGAGGATGCTGGAATGAGGCAATCTTCTCTGACTACTGCGGACGATACGCCGTCCAGCTTGACTCTGATGACCTCTATGCAGACAGCACAACGCTTCAGAGAATTGTGGACAAATTCCGAGAGGGCAACTACGCTATGGTCATCGGCTCGTATCGGATGGTGAACTTCCAGCTTGAAGAGATTCCCCCTGGCGTCATTGACCACAAGGAGTGGACTCGCGACAACGGAAGGAATAACGCCTTGCGGGTGAACGGACTCGGCGCACCTCGTGCGTTCAATACTTCTTTGCTTAGAACTTACCGATTTCCGAATGTCAGCTACGGAGAGGACTACGCCGTTGGACTTCGACTATCGCGGCACTATGAAATCGGACGGATCTTCGAGCCGATCTACCTATGCCGACGTTGGGAAGGAAACACTGACGCCGTTCTTCCAACCGTCACGTCTAACAGATATAATGCCTACAAGGATGTGCTACGCACAGTGGAAATCCTTGCGAGGCAACGAATGAATAGTGAAACAGAATAAGCCAAAGCCAAAAACAAAACCTATGAGGTTAAGATGAGCATAACCCTTCTTCAAGCACTATCGAAAACCAGAACCATTTTATATCCATCAGATGGTAAACCAGTAGATGAGACCGTTGCCGCGGAACTCAAGCAAAGATTAGCGCCGAACGCTTCCATCAAAGAAAGTGATGGTGGTGATCCTCGTCTTCCGACAGATGGGATCTTCCGTGTGGCAATAGCTCACGAATGGATGCCGAATGAACTTTCGAAAGCAGTTCCAAAAGACAAAGAGTGGATGTATGTTCGTGTAGCAGAAACGGGGGCAGGGGCACTCATTTCATCACGAGCGAACCTCCTCTATAACTTGTTTTGTCACCTAGAGGAGGAATGGATCCACGAAGATGTTGAGAAATTTCTTGCAGGTAGAGTCATCTCGACCACATTTGGGGTGCAGCGTCCGCTTTATGATGTATTTCTCACACAAGGCTGGCGAATAGCACGTAAGTTCAACCGAGAGGAACATATTAGGGAACTTGCACGTTGCGGATACACACATGTGGAGGTAAACGGACTTGGTACTCCGACTCCTCTGGAAACCGGTCCGAAGGATGAAGTGTATCCTCGGTTCTATACCTACTGTCCTGCACTGGACCAGTTCGTTGAGAGTAAGTTGAATCGAGGTACATATCCTGCGGACTACCTGCAAGCGAATTTGACCTATCTCAAACGAAATGCTGAGCTTGCCACTAAGTATGGACTCACACCGGGGCTTCTGTGTTTCGAGCCTCGTTCGGTACCAGAAAGTTTGCTGGAGCGATATCCAACGCTGCGGGGTGCGCGTGTGGACCATCCATTCCGCAGTTTCAAGCCTCGATTCAATCTCTCTATTGCCCATCCGGTTGTCAGAGAGCATTATGCCGAACTGATGCGAAATCTGATGAGGGAAGTTCCTGAGTTGGGATACATCGTGATTTGGACAAACGACAGCGGTGCGGGGTTCGAATACACAAAGTCGCTCTATGTGGGAAGGAATGGAGGAGCATATCTTATCCGCGAGTGGAAAAGCGATGAGGAGATTGCTCAGGCAGCGGGGAACAACGTGATAGGTTTCTTACGCTTACTGAGAGATGCGGCGTCGGAGATCAATCCGGAGTTCCGAGTGATCACGCGGATGGAGTCATTCTACGGTGAGCACGAGGTCGTGTGGAAGGGATTAGGAGATCGCGTGGACATCGAAGCGACTACGCTTCTCAGTAAGGGATGGGATGTCCCATATAAGCATCCACGATACGACGACGTCACTGAAGTCGGTGGTACACCATTTCAGAATACGTTTGATGAAAAGGAAATGGGACCAATCAGAGATCTTGAATCAAGGGGTGGGCATGCTCACGTTATACATGTTCACGGACCAGTGAATTTCTTTGAACCTCTATTAGGAATTCCCTATCCTTGGTTGGCGTACGACAAGTTGAAAGGGATGTCATCGTTAGGGGTTCAGTATATAGCACAGATGGGGGGAAGCGTTTCCCCGTCACTGGCACCGTACTGTGTGAATCAAGAAGTCTGGCGTGCATTTCAGTTGGATAGCAAGCTTGATATTGATAAGACCGTGCATGAGATTGCGGGTCGTTGGGTCGGCAAGGAGCTTGCGGGGAAGCTTGTCGAGACGTGGCACCTCATGGAAGAAGCGATTCGTGCTCATCCCATTCCAGTGTTGCTCTACTCGACGTATGGATTCATTTGGTTTCGTTTATGGGTGCGACCATTGGTTCCTAACATTGAAGCTATTGCGGAACCTGAACGTGAGTACTATGAAAAATTCCAGCTCTCCACGCCGCACAATCTGAACCGCGTGGACTTGAGGAGAGACGTGCTCTTCGACCTAACGACACCCAAGCGGTGTTTGGATGCCGTGAAGCGGATGGACGACTATCTGTGGCGTCCATTGAACCAAGCGATTCAACTGTTGACATCAACGCTTCAATCGCTCGAATCGGACAGCAAAGCCCGTCACGTCTTCTATGACCAGAGTGAACGGTTGAAAGCGCTCCGATGCTGGTTCCGGACACAGCGAAGCGTAGCAGCATGGATTGCGGGAGTTCACGGATACCTGGAAGCGAACGATGATGCTACCCGCCGTACTTGCCAGGAATTGCTGCGGGAGATGATGCGACAAGAGATTGAGAACACGCGGGACTTGCTCAAACTCTGGGAAACCACATCGGTCGAATTTATGTCGGTCTCCGCTATCGGTGAAACCTTGCTGATTTATGGTGAAAACTTCGGGGACCTTCTCAGGAAGAGGATAGAACTGATGCAAGGTCGAGAGAATGACGAACCATATATAGATCCGAATTTCATGTGGAGGGTACCGGGATTTACGGAACAAGTTGCTAAATGACATCAAAGTGTAGTGCAAGATTTATCTCGCCCCTCTGGCGGGCGATTTGAAACTCGCACTACAGCTTTCTTTCGACGCGACTTGAAAGTTACACTGAAGCTTTCGATGGTTTACCCTGTGCGCGGGATCAGAAACTCAGCCCGATTTCGACGTCACTTGAATATGAAACTTTTGCGAGATTATCACGTCTTGTAATCGTAATTCCTCGCTACCCCTACCCCAGGCAGTAGCACTAACACATAATGTCATATTATGAAAGGAGAAAAATTATCATGAAGCGTTTCTCACCGTTGTGTCTTTTTCTCGTTCTGTTTATCCTAACGCCGCTCGGCCATGCACAACAAGCTGGGCTAACAGAGATGGATAAGAAGATTGTTGCCGACACCGTCAACTCCGAGCTGATGGAAAACCTAGAATATCTATGCGACATGATTGGGCCACGGGTGACAGGCTCTGAGGCTTTGAAACGTGCGAATGACTGGACAGCTCAACGGTTTAAGGAATACCGACTAGAGAATATCCATTTAGAGAATTGGAACTTTGGAGTTCAGTGGACGCGAGGCGAAGCCACGGCTCGTCTTCTTGAGCCGAGAAGCTTTCCTCTCACAGTAGCACAAATGGCTTGGACTCCTGGAACGAGCGGTCCCGTGAGGGGCGATGTAATCTTTGTTGATGTGAAGAAGGTGGAGGATCTAAGCAAGTATGTCGGAAAACTGAAAAACGCATTCGTGTTGATGGGTCCTCCGTCGGACTTTCCTGCTGTCCCTCGTGAGTCTCCCATCCGGTTGCCTGACACCGTCAGTCCTCCTCGGCAGCGACCTCGACCAGATAGTGCAATGATGCAACGCTTCCGACAAATGGGAGGGCTGCGTGATACGATCAACAAAGTCTTAAGACAGGAAGGAGTCGCTTGCATCATCAGAGATGCCGGCAAAGACCATGGTCTGCTGAACATGACGGGATCACCTCCGAACGTGGCGAGAGCAATGGGACAAACCACTGCAGTGGCCGAAGCACCTCCACTTACGACTGTGTTCATGATCCACGAACACTATTCCCTATTATACCGCCTGTTGCAACGAGGAGAGAAGGTGAGGGTAGAGATGAATCTCCAATGCTCGTTTGGGGACAAACCTGTTGATGCTTACAACACTATTGCCGATATTCGAGGCACGGAGAAGCCCGATGAGACGGTCATCATCGGAGGTCATCTCGATTCGTGGGATCTTGCTCAAGGGGCAACAGACGATGGCACGGGTACCATGGCGATTCTCGAAGTCGCTCGTACGTTGAAGGCTGTTGGTGCGAAACCGAAGCGAACAATTCGATTTGTTATGTTCAGCGGCGAGGAAGAAGGTTTGCTTGGCTCTCGTGCCTACGTCCAGTCCCATCTTGCGGACACGAACAAGATCTCAGCTTGTTTCGTTATGGACATTGGATCGGGGAAACTTCGCGGCATCGCGCTTCAAGGACGAGAGAATGTCAAGCCGATTATGGATTCCATTTTCGCGCCGTTCAAGAGCATGGGCTTCATTGATGTCAGCCTAAGAAGTCAGGGGGGGACAGATCATCTCTCGTTTGAGCGCGTTGGAATACCAGGATTTTCATTCATTCAGGATCCGCTTGAATACGGCAAGACGCATCACTCTCAGACGGACACGTATGATCATGTTTCAAAACAGGACCTGACGCAAGCGGTCATCGTGATGACATCTGGCGTATTGAAGGTTGCCGACCTGCCGGATATGCTACCGAGGATGGTTGTTCAACAGAGACGAGGAATGGGATTTTAGATTGGGGGCATCCGATTCGCTGACAATCGGATGCCTTGCCCTTCCGGTAAACCGTTGAACATAACTATTTCATACTCCTTTGCTGTTATTTCCCTATTCAGTACCGATGACAATCTTGATTTCTCTGAATCTCTCAACTCCACAACATTTTTGTCCACCTTATTGAATAGTGATTTCTCAAGGTTTTGAGCAAGAAGACTATCGAACAAAAAAAGGCAGAAAATGCCGAGGATTGGCTTAACAAAAGTGCGTTTCATGGCTTGTCCCTTTCAGATTAAAGTTACGTTTGATTTGTACGGAAAATAGTCTTACCTTACATCTGGCAAACAAAAGGCAAGCTCCTTGCATTGCTCCTAGGAGAAGTCTTGCTCATTTCCCGTGAGTACTGTTTGCCTTGTCCTGTACTCAGGACAAATCACAGGGGTGATGTTCCTGCATCACCCCTTTTATTTTTAGTGTTGTCTTGATCATCACCTCCTTGAATCTTCCCTAAATCCCTTCATTAGCGCACCTTTAGGGTTTGCTGGTTATAACATTTGTTGCGACAAGAATTCTCTTTGATACTGGATACGTTTTCTGAGTAGATTCGTGATAGCCACAGGTAATTTCCCCCACTAATCCCAAACCTATGGAATAGTATTCATAAATAATTTGCCATCTATCAAGCACATCCTCCTCCGGCAGCTTCTCTCTATGATAATAAACCACGCAAGAAAAACCACCCAACGGCGTCTCGAATAGAGCATTTGTATCAATGCACGTATAGGTAATCGAATCGGGGATCATGTATTTTTCTTGAAGAAGATCGTAAACCAGATGTGGACTTATCCATGTTTCTCCTTTCTGAACCGGATACTTATACAACAACATTTTTGTGTAAATGGAATCGGTTGGCATTGTTCCACCCATCTGATAGAGCCCATCGTCATAGTTGCGATAAAGCCATTCAAAACTGTCATCAGTGTTTATATACGGATTGACAGTCACCCTATGAAACAAGGGGTCAGTATTTTTTTTGTGACGGATCGAACGATATTCTTGTTATCTTGTAATTAATACGCTCAACTTCAAGTCCAGTGCTTGAATCTTCCTTCAGTGCATATGTCTTGTAATCCCAGTAATAGCCGACCTTCAAGGGAAGAATTCCATATGATACTTCTTCAATGACCGGTTTCGGCTCTACAGATTGTTCACATGCCATATGATGTAAACCAATCAGTAGAAAAAACGATGAGAGAAGAATATTGAACAGATTCCTTTGTAGTTTCTCATCATGTGGGCTGCTTTCATTCACGCCGAGAGAATTTTCTTGGTCAAACATCGTTCTCATTTCGAACTTCCAATCGGATACTGAACAAGTTGAATTGTCACTCGTATCGGTGTCATTGCAATGTTTAAACATCTTAGGAACTGTCACAACCCCAGTCCCGCTATCCCTGCAAGCGAAGTGTAACAAGACAAGGAGAAGAGATCTGATTGGGTGTGAATATCATAACGCAGAAGAATAGGGTTTGGAAGTTTTACTATGTTTTTCATTGTGCTAATACCCCATATAGCAGATAGTAAACCACTTGTTACCCACTCGAAGTGGGAAATAGTCGGTGCTATCAAGTCCCCGGCTGCTGGCAGTTGTTATCAACGCTAGGTTGAATAGAAACAGCAGCGAAAGCTTTTTGATCGAAGCCATCGCTTTCTCCTATTAAGACAATAATCTTGTTTGCAATTGGTCTAAGCTACCGCGGGCCTTTGTCACGCGTTACTACGCAGAATTAAGTCATCTGAAGCCCGAGGGTTTTGTCCTGAATTGGGTTCAGGACTAAAGGATATCCCTCGGACTTCAGAGCTTCTCGACGGACGGAGTCGAGTGAAGGGAATAAGTCCCGCGCTGCGGGATTACTTTGCAAGCAGCATCTTGCTTACGTGCACATGCTCTCCAGCCTGAAGTCTGCAGAAGTAGACGCCGCTTGGGAGATGGCTTCCATCAAATTCCACCTCGTGAGTCCCGGCGGGGAGAAGGTCATCTACAAGTGGCACTATCAGTCGTCCCATAACGTCGAACACCTTCATTACTACGTGCTGGGTCTGTGGTAAGTGAATGCTGATGACAGTCGTCTGATCGAAAGGATTGGGATGGTTGTGGACAAAACACTTGGTCGCCGTTGGATAAGACGCAAGATCCTTCTTTCCAAGACGTGACTCTTTTGAAACGGTTTTTTCCATGCGCGGCCCTTTGATTCTGGATTTGCTGCTGTACACCCCGTTAGTCATCATCTCCCGATTTCTGGAGGCGTGAGGTGGTCGTGCATGTAACCCATTGTGTCAGATAATCATAGTCCAATGGGTCGAGTCCAAACGGATCAACTGCTCCAGAAACTACTTCACGTTTCAACGTACCCTACATCCGCGTACAGGTACATTGAAACGATTCGCCGCTGGATCCAAACGAGTGTTCCAACAGGCGGCTCCTAAAATGGCGGAGCCAGGCCTTGGTTGTTCAGACCTCGAGGCCGTGACTGCGCCGTGTCAGAAATTCCGTCCGAATACCGGCGAAGCGAGATCCCCCTCAACTCGAAATAGATTCCAGTGAAGGGGATCGTTCGCTGTCTCTAATTCAACCCTTCAACATGTGCTTTGAGGATAGCCTCGCTTGCGCAAGCCGCGTGCAAATCTTCTTCTAATCTCCCCACGCATAACGGGAGAAGTGACTGACATTGAACGAGAGCGTCTGGCTGGCGTAGTTGATTGCAGGGTTGCTGCAGACATTGACCCAGTCTCCCACCGTAGGATCGTACCAGAGGCATTTGATCTTCGTTGGATTAACCCCAGTACCTTTGTAGGAAAGCGTGACCTTCACCGGAGCCTTGAACTGCATACTCGGACCAAACTCCATCGCATATCCATTCTCCACTACCTGCACGGTAATGAGGGTATTGGCACTGAGCGCTCCGGCTGGAATCTCCACGCTGTTTCCGAAGGTCTCCTCACCACCAACAACTCCCCCTCTCGTTGAGATCAGTTTCCCGGCATAGCCATCCCCTTCCACCAGAGGACCATGGGATGGTCTTGCTCCTGCCAAGTAGCCCAGGTGCCAAGCGGTCTTACTGCTGGACTGAACAGGATTGTCCGAGGCACAGCCGAAGAGCAGAAGAGACAGAGCAACTGCCATGATGGGCAGTAGAATTCTGAGGACTGTTGAGACACGCATTGTTGTTACTCCCTAAGATTGTGGTTGAGTGCAAGAACACCGTCAAAGGGACAGAACGAAGTGCTGTCCCTACTCTTGAAAACGAAGGCTGTTGGTTATCTTACACGTACCGTTGTAAAAGGTTTAGTGGATTAGTTCTGATGTATATAGTACAACGATGGTGCCAGGAGACACAAGACAAGACAGCAGGTTCTGTGTTCCATCGAAAAGTCAATGAGTTACAGCTATTCACCCTACCAGAACTACTCCGTACAACTCAGAGATAGCTAGGAAGACTTTACCACTTTCGGCAACATTTTGTTACACAAGCCCCAAACAGCAACGTTCTGTTACAGCGATATTGTAATACTCCGTTACAGGATGGATTCATATCTATGCAGATTGCCCAGACATCTGCCATCTCCTCGACATGCCATCGTTCATCGGCTTGACTGTGACACCAATTCCTTGATGGTACAGGCTAGAAGCCCGGCTGAAAAACCCCTCATCCCCACCTAATCCTACTTTTCCAGCGGGGCAAAGAGAGGTTGAGCGAATCAAGCGGACTTTTCGTCCACCTCTCTAGGAATCAACAAACTTTGGCGCAGAAGAATCCGTGATGATAGTTGCAGCCGGGCCCCAGCAGACCTACAGTGAACGCAGGATGCTCAACACGGTGTGAACGTTCAGTTTGACTTTTAGATAAGCGTTGCGTATATTCTCCGCAGTTGATTTTCTGATTGTTTCCAGTTACACCTGAATAACCTTCACCCCTGATCACAATTGTGTCTTGCCATCCAACCAAACTACTACTGCCTGAAGGTGGTAGTAGTTTAGTTTTTATAGATTATGTCTTTTGCTGCAGAATATGAAACGGTTGATGTGAGCATGGTAACCCAACTCGATGATGTGATATCCGCCATTTCGACGCCGATCGGCGTAGGCGGTATTGGTGTTGTTCGCCTCAGTGGGAAAGATGCAGTGCAAGTGGCTGATAAGATTTTTCGTGGCAATGTCCACCTGAGCAATGTTCCAACCCACACAGCACACTTTGGTCACATTGCTAACTTAGAGGGCAATGTCATTGATGAAGTGGTTGCGCTTGTGTTCAAAGCCCCACACTCTTACACTGGAGAGAATGTTGTCGAAATTAGTTGTCATGGCGGCATCTTAGTGACAAGAAAAATGTTGCAAGCAACGTTGGATGCTGGTGCACGCTTAGCCGAACCCGGCGAGTTTACCAAGCGGGCATTCCTGAACGGTCAGATGGATTTGTCACAGGCTGAGGCAGTCGCCGATTTAATCCACTCGAAAACTGATGCAGCACATCGAAGTTCACTTGCTCAACTTGAAGGCACGCTCTCTAAGAAGATCAATCAAATGCGGGATGAGCTGGTGAACCTCTGTTCGTTGATTGAAGTAGAATTGGACTTTAGTGAAGAAGATTTGGAATTCGTCAATCGGCTGGACTTCATCGCAAAGACGGAGGGAGCGATCAAGGAACTCCGGTCGCTGATCGAATCGTTTGAAGTAGGTAAGATGTATCGAGAAGGTGTCAAGGTTGTGATTGCAGGAAAACCGAATGCGGGGAAATCCAGTATTCTGAATGCACTCTTGCAAGAAGACCGCGTCATTGTGAGTGAAATTCCCGGCACGACACGCGACACAATCGAGGAAAGCCTCGCCATCGGCGGCGTGTTGTTTCGATTGGTTGATACCGCGGGTTTGCGGGATACAGTGGACCGCATCGAGCAAGAAGGTGTCAGACGAACGGAACAGCAGCTCTCAGACGCAGATATTGTCCTTCTTGTTGTTGATTCATCTGAGCAGGTCAGCGAAGCGGAATCGTTGCTCATTGCAAGGATGCTCGAAGACATTGAACAGATCCAGGGCAAAGTTAGGTGCATCGTTGCGATGAACAAAATTGACTTGGTCCGAAATGATGTGGCTATTCTACACATGTTGGCTTAGCGAGGTTACAAGTCCGTTAAAGTATCAGTGATAACAGGGACGGGTTTGAATAATCTGAGAAATGCTCTTATCGAAACAGCATTGAAAGGTGAAAACGGATCTGAGCGAAGCGTCGTTGTTACCAATGTGCGTCATCGGAACGCACTTGAGCGAGCGTGGCAAAGCCTTTCGTTTGCGCTTAAATCGGCACGAGAGCAACAGAGCGGAGATTTAATCGCAGTTGATCTCCGTGCGGCATTGGATGCACTTGGAGAAATTGTGGGTGTGATGACGACAGATGATATCTTGAACAATATATTTTCAAAGTTCTGTATAGGGAAATAGATTGTACTAAGATGGTTCGTCAGGCTCACGATGAAAGGAGAGGAACAATCGCAAAACTGAAAGAAACTGAAATCCAGGAAGGACTGAAAACCGCAAAAGGTTGGGAACGAGTGGGTGACGAAATCAGGAAGAAGTTCTCACTGCCGACATTTCCTGTCGCTATCGGCTTTGTGAATGCGGTGGCGATCCTCGCCGAGAAAGCAAACCATCATCCTGATTTTCTCATTCAATATCGCAATGTTATACTCACTCTCACTACGCACAGCGAGGAAGGATTGACAGAGAAAGACTTCGACCTGGCGAGAGAAATTGACAAGCTGGTGTAATCTTGAGGGGGACAATGTCAAAATCTCGATTAGAGTCACTGAAAGCACTTCTGGAACAAGAGCCTAATGATTCCTTCACTCGGTATGCCATTGCTTTGGAATATGGCGCACTCAATCAGCCAGCGGATGCTATTGTAATGTTGGAGGATCTGATACAGCGAGACGCAAGCTATCTTGCAGCATATCAGCAACTGGGACATCTCTATGCCAAAGTTGGACGAAAGGAGGACGCGAAGCGGATTTACAGGGTTGGCATTGAGATAGCCCACAACGTCGGGGAGATTCATACGGCGAGCAAACTGCAGGAAGCGTTAGAGCAACTGGTGTGAGGAACATTCACAGAGGCTGAAGAGAATGAGGGTTGTTTCTCCTGGGGTTCGTACCGAGGCAAAATCGTTCGCACCATGAATTCTGCAACTACGCTGATACGAGACACATGGACAAAGAAACTCTACTGAACATTTTCAGAGAAACAGAAGCATTATTAGAAGGACATTTTCTTCTCACATCTGGAGTGCATAGTCCACAGTATTTTCAGTGCGCGAAAGTGCTTCAATATCCTAAACACATGGAAGCGCTATGTCACGAAATCGCTGTGCACTTCCAAGCAGAAGCTGTTGATGTAGTCATCTCACCTGCCATTGGTGGGATTGTTGTTGGACAGGAGGTGGGCAGGCAACTTGGGGCACGCACGATTTTCGTTGAGCGTGAAGAAGGCAAGATGAGACTTCGCCGTGGATTCGAGGTGAAACGAGGTGAGCGGGTTCTCGTGTGCGAGGATGTTACGACCACCGGCGGCTCTGCCTCCGAAGTGATTGATGTTGTCAAGCAAGCAGGAGGGACGCTTGTCGGCGTTGCTTGCATTGTTGATCGAAGCAACGGCGCAATCAAATTTGGCGCGCCACACTTCTCGCTCTTGCAGATGAATGTGTTGACTTACAAGCCTGAAGAATGTCCGTTATGCAAACAGAACATTCCGTTAGTGAAGCCGGGCAGCAGGGGTTCAACATGTTGAGCCCCTAGGGGTTATCAAATGGAATACAGCAAATGAATCTGAAACTTCTAAAAAGAGATACGCTATACGAAGGAAAGGTGTTCAACATCATCGTTGACCAGATTGAATATCCTTCTGGCAACAAGGGCGTGCGAGAGGTTGTTGAACACACCGGCGGTGCAGTTGTGCTTGCAGTGTTTCCTGATAAGAAAATCATTCTTCTTAAACAGCACCGCTATCCGATAGGAAAAGTTATTTATGAACTTCCCGCGGGCAAGATTTGGAAGGGCGAAGATCCAGTACACTGTGCAGGGCGGGAACTGACGGAGGAAACAGGATACGTCGCCGGGCGGATGGAGAAGATAACCGCGATCTTCACATCACCCGGATTCTGCAGTGAGTGCCTGCATATCTATCTCGCCACGGATTTGAAGTTCACACAGCAACATCTTGAAGAAGGTGAAGAGCAGATCGAAGTGGAAATTGTCCCCCTTGACAATGCCATTGAGATGATTAAGCAAGGTGAGATTGTTGACGGCAAAACCATTGTCGGCATTATGCTGGGACAGCAAAAGCTGAAAGAGGCTTGAACTACTCATCCCAAGGAGCGAAATCTGGAATGCGCAATGAGAAATTGCAGTTCCGCAATCCGACATTCTAAATGACTCCAAACGACCTTATCAAAAAGAAGCGGGATGGTGGAGCGCTCTCAAGAGAAGAAATTGGATTCTTCATTAAAGGTTACCTCAGCGGCACCATTGCTGACTATCAGATGTCAGCGCTCCTGATGGCGATCTATTTCAGAGGAATGGATTTCGAGGAGACGACACATCTCACCGACCTGATGCTTCACTCCGGTGACGTGATTGACTTATCCTCAATTCCTGGCACAAAGGTAGACAAGCACTCAACAGGTGGCGTCGGTGACAAAGTCTCTCTCATTCTTGCACCGCTTGTTGCGGCGTGCGGTGTTCCCGTACCGATGATCTCCGGTCGTGGACTTGGACATTCGGGTGGAACGCTGGACAAACTTGAATCCATCCCTGGATTCAGAACTAATCTTACAGTTGATGAATACAAGAAAGCGATCGCTGAAATCGGTGTGGCAATGATTGGTCAGACGGCGAAGATTGCCCCGGTGGATAAGAAAATGTATGCTCTCCGAGATGTCACCTCAACCATAGATTCCATTCCGCTGATCGCTGGAAGTATTATGAGCAAGAAGCTTGCTGAGGGTGCTGATGCTCTTGTGCTCGATGTCAAGACAGGTCTGGGGGCATTCATGGAAACGTACAGACAGGCATTGGATTTGGCAAAGACCTTGGTTGCTATCGGAGCGAATTTTGGTATCAAGACGATCAGTTTCATCACAGATATGAGCCAGCCGCTCGGCAATGCAGTCGGCAATTGGCTTGAGGTGGTGGAAGCAGTTGAATGCTTGCGTGGCAACGATACGCCGAACTTAATGGAGGTCACCACGACATTGTCAGGTGCAATGGTGATGCTCGGAGGAAAGGCAAATACAATCCATGAAGGCATTGATCTTTGTCAAGAGACATTGAGATCTGGCAAGGCATATACGAAGTTCTTGGAATTGGTGAAGTGGCAAGGAGGAGACGTTTCTTCTATCCAGAACTTTCAGAAGTATCCCGTTTCAAAGTACGCCGTTGATGTGAAGTCCAACACAGATGGTTTTGTTATCGAAATTGATGCATTGGAAATTGGCTTGATCAGTATCGAGTTAGGTGCAGGCAGGACAAGAATTGATGACGTAATTGATCCCAAGGCTGGGATTATTTTCAAAAAGAAGGTGGGTGATGCTGTCCGCATAGGCGATGTGCTGGCAACGATTTTCACCGACAAAGAAGAATTGCTGGAACATGCTCAAGAGAGGGTGTTCAACGCTTTCAAGTTCTCGCGCCAGCAGCCATCAACAAGACGTTTGATTATCAGTCAGGTAGATGAAACGGGTGCAAGGGAATGGAAATGAGGCACAGATTCTCTAAGTCGTGAGTCTCGGAACCACTGAAATGGGATTGTGACCTCGCCGACGGCTTATGGTTTCTCTTTCCAGCTACTTGACTTTCTCTGGTTTCTTTTGTATGTTCGACAAGAAGGAAATGAAACAACAAGGAGTACGGACACAATGACCACGGCAGTGCTTGATAGGAAAGTCAAAGTTGTGCACAACAGCAAGGGAAGACCTGTTGAGGTTATTCTTCCTTATAGCACGTATAAAGGGTTGCGGAATCTGCAAATCAGTATGGAAATCTACCATGACCCTGAAACGCAGGCAAGCATCATGCGGGCGAAAAAGGATGTTGCTGAAGGTAGGGTGAAAGGATTCCAAACGCTCAAGGAGGCGTTTGAATGGCTCGACGAATAGAAATTGTGTTCACAGAAGAGTTTAAGACAAATTATGGAACAATTCCTAACCGAATCAAAGAGAAGATCAAAAAGCAAATCGCGTTTCTCCAGGCAAATCCACACCACCCGTCGTTGCGCACTCACAAACTCAATGATGACTGGGAATTCTACGTAGATGTTCACTATCGGTGCATCTTTCAATGGGAAGGCAACGTTGTTACGCTCCTTACCATTGGCACACACAAGATTGTTGATAGATACAAACGCTGAATCGCACAGTCGTGGATATTCAAACTCCCTCGCTGTGGGGGCCAAGTGAGGAGTTCATTCCGAGCAGCATCTCAGGACTGGGGAAAACTGTTCTGCTAATACAGCTAAGACATTCCAACACTCTGGTAAGACCTTCTCTCAAAACCTTCTCACACTAAACACTGACGGCAACCCCAACGTTCTCGGTAGTCCTTTCCCTACTTCGGGGAGTGTTTTTTTTGACAATCAGCTCCCCTCGTTCTTTTGCTATTTTCCCTCTACATTGTCAGAAACTCCAGCAACTTATAAACGAGCATCGCTGGCCAAACGAGGGCTTTGAAAAAACCAAGCACCCCAACCCAAAACGTAGTCGCATGTCCGAAATAATAAATCGCCGCGCCTATAAAACCCAACCCATAGACAGCGCTTGAAACACCACCGGCGCCCGTTGCTTTCCTTTGGTAGTGGTCATACTTGGATGAATCTTTGTCATTAGCCATTTTGTCCTCCTAGAAGTAATTCTATTGTTATTGGTTATAGGTTGTGCTATCGGTATAAGCGGCACGGCATTGAGCGAGTGAAGTAGCCAAAACCAACTGCACCTCCGCCCATACTAGCCCGTGAGCGTCGCTTTGCCGCTTATGAGGTGCAGTGCGGCGTCGCTATTTCACGGTCATGGTCATTGGGATGAATTTGATCCCGTTGATGATTTGTTCATCAGTAACCGCTCGAAAACCAAACGATTCGTAGCCGGCGACAGCGTTTGGCGATGAATTCACAGTCATAGAGACTGCGCCAGCAGATTTTGCGACTGCCATAGCTTGCTCAACGAGAGCTCTTCCAATACCGGAACGTTGGAGGTCTTCGCGAACAAAGAGAAGCGAAATATGGAAGCTATCGCGGATTTCGAGTACCCCGACGATCTGAGCTGTACTGTCTTTAGCGACGAAGACTTGGTGATTAGTTTGAATCCTCTTGAGAAAGTCCTCAAGCCTCAGATATTTGTAGAACTCCTCGTTTCCCAGGCTGGAATATGCTGGAGCGACATTGGAATCAAAGACTCGCTGAACCAGATCGAGGACCTGCTGTTCCTCTCCAGAAGCGATCTTTGAAATTGTAGTAGTCATAGGTTAGAATTATCAAGCCGCATCGCACCTAACGTGCCGCCGCACCATGCAGTCCCGCCCGACTATTATTATTCAAAAAACGGGTGGGATTGAGAGACCTCTTTAATCCTTTTCAACAAAGGACGCGCCGTCGTGCGGTGTGTTATGTGCCGCTTGCCGAACGGGTCATTTGTTGCAAGCGTTTTTTCTCTCGGTCGTAATGGGGCTCAAGTTTCTCCAGAATGTTTGAGAGTACTATTGCCAGTTTATTATTGAATTCAGAGAACTCTCTCTTCTTCTCCCTGATAACGTCGCGAGCAGCTTCTCTTCGTAATTCAGGGAGAGCCCCTGCTAGTCGCTCATCGATACCCGGGTCACTCTCAGTAACCAAGGAGTATAGTTCAAGCCGGCGGAGCGTTTTATCTTGATAGGACTCGTGATGGACAATTGTATTGCGTTCGAACTTGTAATCCCGAAGGAGTTTCTTCAATGGTTTCAATGCAGACGGAATATCAGTTCTCTTGACCTTTAGATTTGCTACAATGACGTCGTGAGTACAACTCACCGGGTCATTGGTGAGATGAAAAACGGCATCAATTAGATGCAAAACTCTGTCATAGAGTGACTCGATCCGGATAATGTAATTCTCGATGTGGTACGCCAGATGAGTATGTCGCGTAACACCCGCCTTCTTCATCGTCCTTGACGGAACAAAGTTACTCATATAGAGAACGGAATGATCGAGTTGCTTGCACCACCTTATGAGGTTTCCAATTCGATTACCGACTCGGAGAAAATAGAATTGATACTCATCTGGTAATGGGTCATCCTTTGAATCAAGCGACGGCGGCTTGTCACCTTGTACTTCACGGAAAACATCCATTGCTTCGCGAAGCAGGCGAGTTACGACCTTATGATTCTGAAGCTCTTGAAGTTTAGTCATAATTCAGTGATGCAAGTGGCGCATAACGTGTGCACGCATTACGCCGCCCCGTTTGGTGCTATTGTAAGCGCGAAGCAACCAACACGCACCAAACGGGGTGGAGCGAACTCTATTGATCGAGCCAAACCGAGCTTCAACACGGCCTTAGCAGATGAGTGAACGTCGTAATGCGCGCTGTCAAGCGCAGTTGTGCCCACGGATCTCAGTCAACGATTCTTACGTCAACATCTGGCAGCCCCGATTTTAGTTTGTTAGCGAAAATGTCGGCTCTTGCAAGTAGAAACTCTTGATAATCTTTGACTGCAAAGCTCGATTTATCAATATACTGACGTGGAATCAAATGGGATTTCAATATCTCCTCAGATCGATTTTGGTGTTTCTTCTCGAACTCTCGGAAATAGTGAAGTGGATTCTTCTTGCCAATCTGGATATTTGTTTTTGCCCTAAGGAAACATATGTTCATCAGGCTGTCTATGGGGGCTTCTTCTGGGAGATCGGTCTGTTCAGCCAAGAAGTCCCTTGGGTAAATGTGGTGAAGATTCGGAGCTTGTGAAAGCAAGAGGTAGACATTGTCTAGAACCTCAGCCTCGGGATCTGAAAAATCGATGGGCTTTTGATTGGCCAAGAATCCCAGCACAGCACGACTAAGGGCGTTTCGATAATAGTAGCTCGACTGAACAAGTTTGCTCTTTGACACCACTAGACTGGGAATATTGATCTTCTTCCCAGCTTCAAGCTTGTCAAAAAAATCAGTACAGTATTGATAGACGTCATCAGCCCGTCGGAAATCTTCAACGCCAAATGCCGTTCGCCAGAACCGCTGTCGTATGATACTTTTGTTGGGAGACTTGTTCCTGTGAAGATAGTGGGCTATCGGAAATGTCAAATAAGCGTATGGGAGCATGTCGGGTCCGTGAATCTTCAAATCACACAGCTGCTTGACGGTCTCAAGAAAAGTCTTTTGAGTATCGTTCCAATTGGTTTCCAAGACTTCGGTGGTAAGGTTGTCGAGGGCAGCTGGTGTAATACCAAATGACTTCCGCTTGCCAGTTTCGACTTTCCTGAGACAGATAGCAACGGTTTGAATGATCGCTAGGTCATCAATATGTTGATATCTGTTTCCCTGAGAAATCAGAGACTGCTTCAGATTTTTCAGGTTGTCTCTTAGGTAGAAGCCAGTTATTCCTTTCGAGGCGTCTTCATTCCTGTAAGTTCGGGCGACGATTATGTCCACAGGATCGAGTTTCTTGCCTTCTTGGTTAATCCGTTCAAATATTTCGCAAACCTCGTTGACACCAACACCTTTGATATGTATCAGAGAGACTTTATAGTCTGAGAAAATACGGCTGAGTTGCTGAAGGTTATATTCGATTGTTCCATCGAATCCCTTCTGGGTAGAAATGTCCTTGTAAAAAGTGAATTTCCATTTGGGAACATCTTTCAGTCGAATCAAGAAGGGTGAGTTCGCCTTCTTTTGGCGTTTCTCCAGTTCATTGGCAAAGAAGAACGAAGCATTAGTAGCATCGAAGTATAGAGTGTAATCAAAGTTGTCATTGTCTTTAACCTTACCTTTGCCACCGAGCATCGAGACCAAAAGAGATGTTGCTCGTTGTTGCCCGTCAAGGATGTAATCCCATTCTTTGAATTTCCTGACTGTGTCTTCATCGTGGGGAAAGACAAAGCCCCCAAGTTTGCGATGAGTATGTAAATAGCTGTCGGTTTCCCAATACAGAATACTGCCAATGGGATAGAAACGAAATATGCTGTCCCACAACTTGATTATATTTTCTGGCTCCCAAACAAAGTCCCGTTGGAAGGTTGGGATAAGAAACTTATCGGTCCGAAGTCGGTCAACAAATTCCTCGACTTTCAAGTCCTCGGTTCCGATGTCACGGTTCATATTGGTCAATTATCGCTTCCTCAGCTTGTGAATGTCGGTGGGCGCAATTGCGCATAACTAGTGGATTAAGGAACTCCCATGGCGTATATCCATCCAATACGGCGGCACAGACGCCATGCCTGTCCCGCTGAAAGCGGGATGGCGCATATCTTCTTTTCGCTGCGTACGCGCTTGGTCAAGTGTCCCGCAAAGCGGGAGTCCCTAGAGGCGATCTGCAAAATATCGAAGGGCAACTCAATCTTTCTCAGCAGCTTCGTTCGAGGAAGGAATTGTGTTGTCTTCATCATCCCGCGCTCTTGTCATGCCCACCCTATTTATCAGGCTCGCGGCAAATCCCGCCCCAAATCCATTGTCTATGTTCACGACGGTTACTCCAGCAGCGCAAGAGTTCAACATTCCCAGCAACGCGGACAGCCCTTGGAAACTTGCGCCGTAGCCAACAGACGTCGGAACGGCGATGACAGGGACATCTACCAATCCACCAACAACACTCGCAAGCGCTCCTTCCATCCCTGCCACGACGATGATGACAGTAGCCTTCTTGAGAAGCTGAGTGTGAGCAAGCAGGCGGTGAATTCCAGCAACACCCACATCATACAGCTTCTCCACATGGCTGCCCATCATCTCGGCGGTCACAACAGCTTCTTCGGCAACTGGGATATCGCTTGTCCCCGCCGTGATAACCAGGATAGTGCCTGATCGTCTTTCGTCCTCTGTCTCTCGCTTGCCGCGCTTCCTTTCCCCTTTCTCTCCACGCTGTCGAGGCGAGAGAAGTTGAGCATCAGTCGAGGGGATGAAGGTGATTGCTTTCGCGGCTTCGTGGTATTGTGCTCGCTTGAGGATCCTTTTTACTGCGCGGAAGTGCTGTGGAGTTGCCCGTGTAGCAAGAAGACGGTGTCCATGCTTCACAATTGTCTGTGCAATGGAAGCAACTTGTTGAGGTGTTTTTCCTGAACATAGAACCACTTCAGGAAAACCCTGACGCAGCGCTCGGTGGTGGTCAATCGTGGCAAAGCCGAGGGATTCAGATGGTGGGAAGGCGAGCCAATGAAGCATCTCTTCTTCAGAGATCTTACCGCTTTTGAAATCCCTCAGCAGCTTTTGCAGATCCTGCTTCATCATGGTGTGGTTATCCTCCTACTTCATCTTCCCCTGTGCCGGGCATCCAGAACAGTACTCTATGGCGAAAACGCTTCTCGATCTCTTCAGGAGAACCATCATCCTCTTTCAGTTCGCCGTTTTCAATTTTTTCGAAATAGTCGAGGAGCTTATTTCTCATGTGCGAGGGTTCGTCAATTCTGAAGAGTTCATTTCTCAACTGCGCCGAGCCGGGAAGTCCCTTAGCGTACCAACAGACATGCCTCCGCATTTCATAGATGCCGTTAATCTCACCTCGCTCCTTGATGGTCGCATCGAAATGCTTGAGCACTATTCCCAATCTCTCCTGATGTGTTGGAGGTGGAAGCAGTTCTCCGGTCTCGAGCAGGTGATTGATCCGCTTAAATATCCAAGGATTGCCAAGGCTTCCCCGTGCGACCATGACGGCATCGCACCCGGTGTGGTCAATCATGTGCAAAGCGTCTTCTGGGGCAAAAACATCTCCGTTGCCAATTACAGGAATAGAGACAGCCTTCTTCACGTCGCCAATCCATTGCCAGTGAGCTTTGCTGGCGTAGGACGCCTCTCGCGTGCGGGCATGAACAGAAATAAACGAAGCACCGCTATCTTGAGCGACCTTTGCTGCATTGACCACCACAATACGCCTTTCACTGGGACCGCATCGCATCTTGACCGAGACAGGAATATTCTTGGCGCCCTCAAGGATTGCACGAATGATTTCACTCAGCCGTTTCAGGTCGTTGAGGAGAGCTGCCCCAGCACCGCTTTTGTAGACCTTGGCGACAGGACAGCCTGCGTTGATGTCAATTACGTCAGGCTTGAGCTTCGCAATCTCCCAAGCTCCCCTTGACATGATATTCGGATTGTTGCCGAACAGTTGTACGCTAATCGGGTGTTCATCTCGGTCGAAGACAGCATAGCGGGCTGTGCGCGTCGAACCATGTGTAATCCCATCGGCACTGACCATCGCTGTACAAACCATGCCAGCACCGAAATCTCTGCAGATTCTTCTAAAGGGAATATCGGTTGTCATTGCCATTGGGGCAAGAAAGGCTCTGCCGCGGATCTGGATGTTGGCAAGTTGCATACAGCGTTATGGATATCGCGTTGGGTGTTTAGATATGGCGTTACTCTCCGATCATTTCGGCGGTCACGGCGGCACAGGAAAAGAGAACCTTGGACTCAGGGCATGTATCAAGTTAGAAGAAAATTATTAAGAATCAAGAGATTTTTGCGTTGCTTTTGCTTGATAGCGCAGACTGTGCTGAAAGAGTACGGAGAAGTTGCCTGGCAGATATCGCCTCAATGTGTCGCAATGACTTCAGACAGGCTGCCATCCTCTTAAGGCAGGCGATCTTTCATTATGAGAAAATGGAAAATCGTTTGGAGAAGGATATGAGGGATATGATAATTGCCGTGAACAGCAGGCTAGCCAGTAGCAACGAAGTATCTCGTACGCCTAACACTGGTACCAAGATAGAACTGGACACCACAGCACTGATGCAGGAGCCTAAGAGATCAGCAGCGTAGATGGTCCCGAGCTTCTTCTCAGTTGAGTGTGAAAGGTAGAGTTCGTTTGTTGTTGAGAAAAGCGCACCGATGAAAACTCCAGCAAGAAGCGTAAGTGTCCAAGAGGCGAGGAGAGACCGAACCGTGATGAGGAGATCCAGCAGATAGGGAAGACCTAAGCAGAACAGTAGCGTTGTTAATAGCAATGCCACTAACACCAGCTCGTGCCGTTTTGTTCTCCTGAGCGCACCCACTCCGGCAAATCCACCGAGAGCAAGTCCAGCCATAAACGAAGCAATGAGTGTTCCTACCATCTCATAGATGGAGCCAAAAATGGTTTGAAAATTAAACATGCAGAGCAAGCTCACCACCATGCCCGTGAACCCCGCAATGAACATGACATATGTCGTCGTAATCCGGTGCGCCCTTTCCCTCCTTAGGAGAACGAGAACAACCACAGTCACCATTAGGACAAGAAGTGGGATAAGATACGAAGTCATACGCATGCCGCTTATCCATTCCAGTAGGGTTGTATTTTCTTTCATCAGTTTATTCCAGAGCACCAAGTCGAAGTAATAAGAAATCGGTTGTGCGTCGGTGTTCAATCTTGGTGCTATGGTGTGTTCCAACTTGCTTGTGACGAAGGCAACGCGATCGGGTGGCATCAATTGCTCATACAGCAAGGGAGAAAAATACTGCGCGTGAATTTGCAGTCGAGAGAACTTCTCTGCCAGATGCTCTGTGTTCGCATCCAGCAGGTCAGGTGACTGTGCCGCGATGAGAATGGCGCTGGTGCCTGGAATCACAAGAATAGATGGAAACGCGACTTTGAGTGTGTGATAAATCGAGCTATTCAGATTCTCTAACTCAGGTCCGATGTAGTCAGCGGATGATGGCATGGTCAGCGCTACGATCCCCTGAGGTGTCAGCTTCTCTTTGCAATCTTGGAAGAACTCTTGCGTGTAAAAGCGGTTTAGCCCCGCAGTCGAAGGCTCTCCCATGCCGATGATGATGACATCGTACATCTCATGAGTGGCTTTGATATGACTTCTTCCATCAGTGATGAGAAGATGAAGGGCAGGATGATGCAAAGCTGCACTGTCTTCCGAAGGCAAGTACTTCTTTGCCATCGCCAGCAGTTTGCCGTCAAGCTCGACATAGTCTATTTGAGAAGGCTTGTATTTCAGAATTTCAGCCAGAGGTCCATGGAAGCCACCGCCGAGAAGAAGAACTCGCTGCGGGGCGGGCGATTGAATCATGATGAGATGAACCAAGGTCTCAGTGGCGTATCTGTCGGAGATGGTGTAAGCAGGTTTGCCATCAGCAAAGATCGTGTATTGATCTTGAAATCTGACGACGGAGAGATTCTCATATTTTGAGTTCTCCGATTCAAGAAACGTCAATCGTTCGTTGATGTTGCGCCACTGCTGTACTGACAAAGACTGTTCGCATCTGTCAACTATCGGAAGCGATATTCCTGCAAGGACAACGACAACACCGAGTGCTGAGATCAAGGCTTTCTTCCGAGATAGGAACTTCCAGGCGAGCCAGAGGGCGACAAGAGAGTTTATCGCAGCAAGAAGCATAATAGCCTGGAGAGCAGAGAACACCGTGACGAGGAAAAGCGAGAACAACAAACCCCCGATGATGCTTCCGATTGATTCAAACACATACACCTCACTTACTCCGTACGAGGGCTTGGAAGAATAGGGTGAGTACGCGAACGCAGCGCTTGTGAACAGCATGCCAAAGATACAACAGCCTGGACATAGCACTAGAAGTGAGAAGTAAAAAAGATTGAACAAAGGGACGTACTCGCCCGTGGGAATATGAAGAATACCATGAGCGAACCGAATGATGATGACTTGAGGAAAAGCGATCAAGACGCAGCACACCAGAAGAGGAAGGAAAACATGGAGCGGCGTAGTGGTTCGTTTCAAGAGGCGGTTCCCACACCAACTTCCCAGTCCGACCCAGAAGAGCCAACACCCAAGGATGATACCAAGGCACAATTCATTGCCGTAGAACACAACAAGGAACTCGCGCAAGAGAATCACCTGACTGATCGTGGCTGTCAGTCCCATCAACACGAAGGCAAGTCGGAGGTAGTTCGAGTTAACTCCACGGACCAGAGAGGTGTTCTCCACACTTCGGACACTTTCTTTTGTGGACATCATTCTTGATTACCTTGAAACCAACACGCACCACGAGCGTAGTTCGACAAGCGGGACAGTAAGTGTTGCTCGCTTCGTGACCCGGCAAATTATCAATATATACGTACCGCAATCCAACATCTTGCGCAACCGTGCGAGCGGCATCCAACGTCCGTTGGGGAGTAATGGGAAGAGTTCTTAGCTGAAACTCAGGAACGAACCGGGTGAAATGGACTGGTTTGTCCACGGACAATTCGCCCTTCATCCATTCGCACATCTTGCGGATATCATCCATGTTGTCGTTAAGCGTTGGAACAAGGAGGTTGACGATTTCATACCAAGCGTCATGTTGCTCAAGGATCTTCAATGTGTTCAACACCAGTTCTGAACAGTGCTTTCATTCCTTACGTACATAGAAATCGCTCTCCACATCGAACGCCTTCGGCTCTATCTGAACTGTTGTGTGCGCAATGCCAAATCGCTCTCTGAGAGTATCGGCGATCTGTCCCAGCAACTGCTGCAGGTTCTCCGTCGTCACATTGCCTCGCACCGTGATATGCCCACTGAGTGCATCCTTGCCGCTGGTGATGGTCCAGATGTGAAGATCGTGAACGGATTCCACACCCTTGATGGAATACAGCACCTCCTGCACTTCGCGGTAATCAATATCGCTCGGGGTCCCTTCCATGAGAATGTGGATGGACTGACGCAAGATATTGATTGAACTGTAAGCGATGAGCAAACAGATCGCGATGCTGATAATGGTATCGGCGTAATACCATCGTGTCAGCAGCATAATTACGCCAGCAGCGATTGCTCCGAGTGAGCCTATGGCGTCACTCAAAACGTGGAGGTAAGCTCCCCGGATATTTAGGTTGTGTCCCTTCGCTTTGAACAGTACACTCCCTGTAAGCACGTTGGCAAGCAACCCAACTCCGGCAATGATCACCATTGGCACACTCTTCACTTCTGGAGGATTCCCCAACCGCTGATATGCCTCATAGAAAATGTAGAGTGCGATGAGGACAAGTGTTGCGCCGTTGACAAAGGCAGCCAGGATCTCAGCACGATAAAAGCCATAGGTTTTCTCTGGCGTCCTTGGCTTGCCGGCTAACCGCATGGCGATGAGGCTTAGCCCAAGCGATGTGACATCCGTCAGCATGTGACCAGCATCGCTCAAGAGGGCGAGGCTGTGGGTTAGGATACCACCGATGGCTTCAACAGCGAGGAATGTGAGGGTGATTGCTAGTGCCAACCGCAGTCGGCTTCGGCTGTTGTATCGAGAGAATTCCTGGGAATCGCTATGACTTACCATGTTGTTTCGAGGCGAATCCAAGTGCATTTGTTTCATAGAGTGTGACTGATGTTACTAAAAAATCTCCTGAAAAGCAAGAAGTCGTCTTTCTCCTCGTTATTTCCCAGGCATCACGAGGAGATAGGCACTTTCTGTTTGGAATCTAAGTTTTTTTTCTTATATTTGGCAAGAACATTAGCTACTGCGTTCCCTTCTCAAGCCCCATCAACCAACGGAGACATCTATGGAAAATATCGTTAACTATATCAACACTAATCGGCAGCGCTACATTGATCAACTTATTGAATTTCTGAAAATCCCAAGCATCAGCAACAACAAGGAGAATCTTCCAGACATGCAGCGCTGTGCCAGTTTCGTTGCTGAGGAGTTGAAGCGCATCGGCGTGAACAACGCTAGTATCATGCCGACGGCTGGACACCCCATTGTCTATGGTGAATGGCTTGGTGCGCCTGGCAAACCGATCATCCTCTGCTACGGTCACTATGATGTGCAGCCCGTAGATCCCATTGACCTCTGGGAAAGTCCACCGTTCGAGCCGACGATTCGAGGCGAAAACTTGCACGCACGCGGTTCTGCCGATGATAAAGGTCAAGTGTTTGTGCACTTCAAGGGTGTTGAGGCGTATATGAAGAATGTCGGTGCCCTTCCAGTTAACATCAAATTTCTGATTGAGGGTGAGGAGGAAATCGGTAGTGAGAACCTCACCAAGTTTCTCAGCGATAACAAAGAAATGTTGAAGGCAGATCTGGTACTTATCTCTGATTCCCCGATGTATGCGTATAATACGCCAAGCATCTGCTACGGCTTGCGCGGATTGACCTATATGGAAGTGGAAGTCACTGGGTCGAACAAGGATTTGCACTCCGGCTCATTCGGTGGGACAATTCATAATCCAATCCAAGCTCTTACAGAAATCATTGCTCGGTTGCACGACAAGAAGGGCAGAATCACGATCAAAGATTTCTACAAAGATGTCCGACCATTGACGAAGAAGGAACGGGCAGCGTTCAAGAAACTTCCGCAGAGCGATAGGAAATATGCCAAAGAGCTTGGTGTGCCAAAGGTATATGGTGAAAAAGGTTACTCCACGTTGGAGCGCGTCTGGGGACGTCCCACACTGGAGTGCAATGGCATCTGGGGCGGCTTCACCGGTGAAGGTGCAAAGACGGTTTTGCCGGCGAAAGCCTCAGCCAAAATCAGCATGCGGCTTGTCCCCGATCAAGACCCGGATAAGATTGCAAAACTCTTCGAACGACACATGAGACAGATTGCTCCAAAGACAGTGAGAATAAGTGTAAAGAAACTGCACACAGGTAAGCCCGCCATCACACCAATTGATAGTCCTGGTGTTCATGCAGCCGTTGCTGCGCTGGAGAAAGCCTTTGGAAAGAAACCGCTCTTTACGAGAGAGGGAGGGTCCATCCCCATTGTTGTTGACTTCCAGCAGATTCTTGGAGCATACAGTGTGCTGATCGGTCTTGGACTACCCGATGAGAACAGCCACGCGCCGAATGAACATCTGAATCTCAACAACTTCCATGGTGGAATCTTAACATCAGTATACTTCTTTGATGAGTTGGCGAAGATAAGCTAATCGAATCTATTGACTGTACTGTCATCTGACGCCGCCCGAGATCAGGCGATTCCGCACTCCAAGCGACTAAGTATTTCCTTTATGAAAATCTACACTAAAGCTGGTGATGATGGCACAACGGAACTCTTCGGCGGTGAACGTGTGTCAAAGGACTCCGCTCGCATAGAAGCATACGGGATGGTTGATGAACTAAACTCGCTGCTTGGCGTTACGCGGTCATTGAATAGGGACAACCGTCTCGATCAAATGTTAGCGGAATTGCAGAACGATCTATTCATCTTAGGTGCTGATCTGGCGTCTCCCGTCGGAAAAGACAAAGCCCAATCCACCACGATTCCCCGAATCGAACAGAAGGACATTGAACACCTGGAGATGTTGATTGATACCGTCGAGGCAGAACTCACGCCGTTGAAGCATTTCGTACTTCCCGGAGGTTCGGTGGTTGCCTCACATCTTCATTTTGCGCGTGCGATTTGTCGGAGAGCGGAGCGGCGTGCAGTGAAACTTTCTCGGCAAGAAGATATCGGCAAACATGTTGTCGTATATCTCAATCGTTTATCGGATTTGCTCTTTGTGTTAGCTCGGTTGGCAAACAAGATCGGAAATGTCGAAGAGGTGAGGTGGAGCGCACAATAGATAACTCTAAACCTCACCTCTTCACTCGGATGGATGGGACAGGAGTCCCGTCCTACCATGTTAATGGTGGGATGAACGGGATGGGAAGTCCCGACCTATTATCCTAATTGGTAGGACAGTCATCCTTGACTGTCCATCCGTCATTGTCAATGGACAACGAAAACTATGGGACTGAACTATGTCATCGGTCTGAGATGCGTCGTATGTGGAGAAGTGCATTCGCTTGATGTAGCATATACTTGTCCTCGTTGCGGTGTGGAGGGGATCTTGGATGTGCTGTATGACTACAACAAGATCTCGACTGCCCTGACCCCACATACATTGCAGAACAGACCTTACAACCACTGGCGTTATCGCGAGCTGCTTCCCATTCCTTCCGATGCCACTCTCCCGCCACTTCATATAGGCTGGACACCGATACATGATGTTCCGAGATTAGCACAACATCTCAGGATCAGGAAGCTATATCTCAAAGACGACGGACGCAATCCAACCGCTTCCTTCAAGGATCGTGCAAGTTCAGTCGGTGTGGTGAAAGCATTAGAGCTCGGCTACGACACCGTTGCCTGTGCATCAACGGGCAACGCGGCATCTTCCCTCGCTGGTGTTGCGGCAAGCGTTGGACTCAAGAGCTTCATCTTCATTCCAGAAACCGCTCCGGAGCCAAAGGTCACTCAACTTCTCATCTTTGGGTCCGTTGTCCTCAAAGTCAAAGGGACATACAGTGACGCGTTTGATTTGTGTATGCAAGCATGTGAGCGATACGGTTGGTACAATCGGAACAGCGGCATCAATCCATATCTTGTCGAAGGGAAAAAGACTGCAGGCTTGGAGATCGCCGAGCAGTTTGGCGCTGATCTTCCCGATTGGGTCGTCCTTTCAGTCGGTGATGGCTGTACGATTGCTGGTGTTCACAAGGGTCTCAAGGAAATGCGTCTCTTGGGCTTTACAGAGCAAGTTCCTCGTCTGCTTGGTGTGCAGGCTGAAGGTGCCCGACCAATTGTTGACGCATTTCTCAGTAGTAGTGATTTGAAGCCGGTAGCTGCGAATTCGATTGCTGATAGTATTGCGGTTGGAAAGCCGAGAAACTGGCGGAAAGCCATCAAGGCGGTCGCCGAATCAAACGGCACGATGATAACAGTGACTGACGAAGAAATCCTTGACGCAGTGCGCTACACTGCCCGACTTGGCGGTGTGTTCGGCGAACCTGCAGGTGTTGCTGGTGTGGCGGGTCTAAAGAAAGCAATTGCTCAAGGTATCGTCAAGAACGATGAATCTGCGGTTGTTGTGATTACAGGCAGTGGACTAAAAGACATCCAATCAGCAAAGTCCGCAGCAGGAGGGGCGATGATCGTCTTACCTGACATTGAAGATCTGGGAAAGACACTACGTTGTCACAATCTGCCTGCATCAATAAGAAGCGAGAGATTTGAAAGTAGAAATTAGTCGCCGATAGAATCCCAAAATGAACCGATACTTATTGAAAAACGCCACCGCGGTTGCACTTCATCCAGCGACGGTAGAACAGATTGATCTTCGCATTGAAGATGGGACAATCACGGAGCGCGGTATCAATCTTTCTGTGAACGACGGCAAAGAAGTTGTGGACTTGTCTGGAAAAGTCATTATGCCAGGCTTAGTCTGTGCTCACACCCATCTGTACTCAAGTCTTGCTTGTGGGATGCCCGATCCAAAAGATCCACCGAAAAACTTTCTTGAGCTTTTGCAGAAAATTTGGTGGAGACTTGACAAGGCGTTAGATGAGGAGACAATCTATTACAGTGCATTGGTGGGAGGAATCGAAGCGGTCGCTGCAGGCACAACAATGGTGGTGGATCACCATGCCTCGCCCAATCATATTAAGGGTTCGCTAAAGATTATTGAAGAGGCGCTGCGGGAGATCGGTATTCGAGCCGTGCTGTGCTATGAAGTAACAGATAGAGGTGGAAAACGCGAGCGAGATCTAGGTCTTGATGAAAACGAAGACTTTCTTCGTAGTCATACCGACAATCCATTCTTTCGAGGATTGGTCGGCGCCCACGCCTCGTTCACCCTAGACGACGATTCATTCAAAGCGTGTGTTGATCTTGCTCACAGCTACGACAGCGGCGTCCACATCCATCTTGCTGAAGCTAGATACGATATAGAAGATACCAAGCAGAAATACGGCGTGGATGTTGTTGGGCGTTTGGAAAAAGCAGGGGTGCTCACTCCGAAGGCAGTTCTCGCGCACGGGACACATCTTACAAGCAAGGACATTTCGACAATTCGCGACAACCGATGTTGGTTGGTACACAATCCTCGCTCGAATATGAACAACTCCGTTGGCTACGCTCCTGTTAGCGACTTCGGTGAACGAAGTGCGCTCGGCACCGATGGCTTTCCCGCAGATATGTTCGAGGAGGTGAAATTCGGCTACTTCAAGAGCCGCGACGCATCGAGCAAACTCTCGCCCAACGACGTTGCCCGCTTGGTGCAATCAGGACACAACCTCTGCTCTGAAATCTTCAACGCGAAGATGGGTAGTCTGGAAGTTGGCGCCGTTGCTGATCTGATTGTGCTGGATTATCCGTCACCAACACCATTGACTGCAGATAATCTGGCGGGACATCTAATCTTTGGGATGAGTTCAGCGTGTGTGGAGAGTGTGATGGTTGATGGGAGATGGATAAGGAAGAATCGCAAGGCGATTGGAGTTGATGTACCGTCGGTATATGAAAAAGCGAGAAAGGCAGCAAAGAGACTCTGGGAGAGAATGTAGCTCAGTCTCAAAAGGTAGATCTAAAGGGAGTACGCTCAATTTGAAAATATCAAGCTTACTGTCAAAGGAGGAATTTGATGACTTGAAGTTCCATTTTGGAACATCAAGACGAGGTGGTACACGCAACCTCGCATACGCGGTCACTGAGCAGCGGGAAAATGTAGATCGAAGTCGGTTTGACCAAAGCGGCTTGACGCCCTGTCGGTGTGTTAAAAAGCGAGGAAGGCAGCCAAGAGACTCTGGGAAAGGATGGAGAAAGGGTGATTCACAGCTACAATCTTGGCGAGTGGAGTTGAGGTTGTCCGATTTTGTTCACCACAGTTTTGAAATTTCGCTTATGCAAGCATATCTTACAGATTCCACTTATTAATAGTTCGGTGCTCTATGAATACTCTGTATTGCGGTGATTGCCTCGACGTCCTCAGGCAGTTCGTACCAGACGAGTCGGTAGATCTCGTCTATATTGATCCGCCGTTTAACTCGAAGCGGGATTACAACATCTTCTTCGATGATAAGAAGCTTCAAACGCAGCGGATTGCATTTGAGGACACGTGGACGTACAAGAACGTTCAGGAATCTATGGAGGAGCTTCACACGCTCGAACATGAGAACCTCTGGGCGCTTCTACTTGTCTATCAGAAAGTTGCCCCACACGCCTTCCCGTATCTTGTAATGATGTCGCTGCGGCTTCTCGAACTCCACCGCGTGCTGAAGCCGACGGGAAGTTTCTATCTTCACTGCGACCAGACGATGAGTCATTACCTGAAGACTGCGTGCGATCTGATTTTTCGTGACACCAACTTCAAAAACGAGATTATATGGAAAAGGAAAACAGGCCGCGGTGAGACCAATCAGAAATCCTTTCGTTTTGGAGTGGCCACCGACATAATCCTTTTCTATGGGAAGAGTGAACAAGTTGTGTTCAACTCACAGTTCAGTTTCGAGGCTCAAGGTTACCAAGAGTACGTAAACAAGTTCTTCCGCTTTGTGGACGAGAAAGGACGCAGGTTCCGAATCGCGGATCTGTCAAGCCCGTCCCCAAGGCCCAACCTGATGTATGAGTATAAAGGGTATAGGCCGCCAAAGAATGGTTGGGCGATTTCCAGAGAAAAGATGGAGAAGTGGGACAAAGAGGGCCGTCTTTATTTCCCCAAGGAACGGAATGGTAGAATTCAGAGAAAAAGGTTCCTTGATGAACTGAAGGGAAAACCAATTCAGAATCTGTGGGATGATATTCAGCCGATCTCTTCTCAGTCACAAGAGCGCCTTGGCTATCCGACTCAAAAACCGAAGGCTCTAATGCAGCGGATCGTACAAGCTAGTTCCAATGAGGGTGACGTTGTGTTAGATGCCTTCTGTGGCTGCGGAACTACCATTGACGCGGCTGAGTCTTTGAAGCGGAGATGGATTGGCATTGACATCTCGCCAGTTGCCATCAGTCTGATCAAACGTCGGCTGCGTGATGTGTATAAATCAAAACTATCAGACTACGAAGTTAAAGGGATTCCCGTTGATGAAGCCTCCGCCATCAAACTGTGGCAGGAGAATCGTTACGCATTCCAAGATTGGTGGCTGTTGGAGTTTGAAGCCTTCTCTCAAGGCAAAGGTGCAGACAAAGGTCTGGATGGAATTGGTTTGTACAAAGTCGGAAAGCAGGCAAGCGATACGTTGAAAGTAGCATTTCAAGTGAAAGGTGGTGAGCATATCTCAAGCAAGGACGTAGATGCCTTGCTCGGGATTTTGGCGAAGTTTGATTGCGGCGCCGGAGTGTTTCTCACGATTGAACCTCCCACGAAACCTATGCTCGAAACAATTGCAACGAGCGGAACGGTCAAAACACCACTAGGATCGTTTCCAAAATTGCAGGTGCTCACTCTCAAACAATTCTTTGAAGGCAAGAGACTGAAATTGCCAGCGGAAAACATCACGTTCAAGAAAAGCGGCCACACACAAGGGAAAGAGTGAGCAGTTGACGCTATAGACTATCAAAGAGTCAACCTCTAATCGTGCGAACAATTTCTCAGAGGTTATGGATAGAAACCTGATACCACTTGAGGTAGTTGAGAAAAGAATATACCTCATCCGAAGTGAGAAAGTGATGCTGGATTATCACATTGCCGAGCTTCATGAGGTTTCGACGAAGGTGCTCGTTCAGGCAGTGAAAAGAAATCTCACCAGGTTCCCAAGCGACTTCCTGTTCCAGCTTACAACTGAAGAATTCGAAAGTTTGAGGTCACAGATTGTGACCTCAAAGCGAGGCGGGAGAAGATACCGACCGTATGCTTTTACCGAGCAAGGTGTGGCGATGCTCTCATCAGTGCTCAACAGTGAACGGGCAATTCAGGTGAACATTGCCATCACGCGAACGTTTGTTAAATTGAGAGAGATACCGACGACGCATAAGGACCTTGCTCGCAAGTTGGAAGAACTTGAAAAGAAATATGACCGACAGTTCAAGATCGTGTTCTGCGCCAGAGGCGCAGCAGCCTCTGGCTGAGATGCCATCAGACAGTTGATGCAATTGCCCGAAGAACGAAAGCGCCAAATTGGATTTCAAGTGAAAGAATTGCAAGCTGAGTATTCGATTCGCCGGAAGACATGGGTTCGACGGTCATTTCGTGCAACACGCTGCGGCCGCTCACAGCTCGAGCTCGCCAGGAATTATACACGGAATCTTTTAAGGAATGCTTGTAATGAAACGCACTAAGAAGAGCTACCTTCTCAGAAATGGCTTTGCTGTCAAGGAATACGACTCCATCCTTGCCAATGTCGTTGATTTGCTGGAGTCTGCCCGCCGGACTTCTGTGCGTGCAGTTAATGCTATTATGACCGCAACGTATTGGGAGATTGGAGGAAGGATTGTCGAGTTTGAGCAGGGTGGAAAGGAAAAGGCGAGATACGGTGGAACTCTTCTTTCACAATTGTCAGCCGACCTAACCGTCCGGTTTGGACGAGGATTTGGTGTAGTCAATTTGAGCCAAATGAGAAAATTCTATCTCCTCTGGCCAGCAGATCGAATTTTTCAGACACTGTCTGAAAAATCGCAGACACTGTCTGCGATTTTTCCATCTGACATTAACGCGACACCATCGCCCACTTCTCGCCAGATATCCCAGACAGCATCTGGGATTTCCAAGTCACGGTCTCGGAAATTCAATATCGAGGATCTCACTCAGACATTTCCACTTCCTTGGTCTCACTACGTAAAGCTCCTTCCCGTAGAAAATCCGGACGCCCGTGTCTTTTACGAACGCGAAGCTTTGCACGGTGGCTGGTCTGTTCGCCAACTCGATCGCCAGATAGCAACAAAGTTCTACGAGCGCTTGCTTCTTTCTCGTAACAAAGCGGCAATGCTGAAAAAGGGTTCGAAGCAGTTTCCTGAGGATGTTGTCACTCCCGAAGAGGCAATCAAGGACCCATTTGTGCTGGAATTCCTCGGTTTGAGAGATGAGTACTCTGAGAACGAGTTCGAAGAAGCACTGATCAAGCAACTCGAAACCTTCTTACTAGAACTCGGAGGCGACTTCGCGTTTGTCGGTCGCCAGCGACGCTTGCGAATAGGAGATGAATGGTATCGAGTTGATCTTCTCTTTTTCCACCGCAAATTGCGCTGCTTGGTCGTGATTGATCTAAAGTTAGGCAAATTCACACATGCGGATGCAGGACAAATGCATCTATATCTGAATTACGCGCGCGAAAACTGGACCCATCCAAGTGAGAATCCGCCGGTCGGCTTAATCCTTTGTGCTCACAGGGATGTAGCGGTTGCTCATTATGCACTAGAAGGGTTACCAAACAAAGTTCTTGCTGCGGAGTATCGGATGGTTTTGCCGGACGAGAAAATACTCGTCGCTGAGTTGGAACGGACGCGGAAGCGTTTGGAAGAATCAAGGAGTTAGGAAAAATACCAAAGCGAACAGTCCAATCTGCTATGGTGAGGCTCAATCCCATACCATTCACTCATCTTCTGAAGCGTATTTTCTACGAATACAAACAGCAGCATTCTATCTTCGATCTTCCTTCTAGGAAATTCTATCGAAAGAAGGATGGTTCGACAGGCTCACTACAAAGAGACTTGGACACCTCTGTTCACTTCTGTGGTAATAAGGCGGCAACGCCGGTAGGTCCTGCAGCGGGTCCGCAGACGCAGCTTGCACAGAACATCGCCCTCTCTTGGCTTGCAGGTGCACGAATTATCGAATTGAAAACCGTGCAGGTGAACGATCAGATCACCGTCAATTGTCCGTGCATAGACATCTCCAATGTCGGGTACAACGTGGAGTGGTCTCAGGAACTGAGGCTGGAAGAGTCACTGAAGGAGTATGTGAAGGCGAGCATGTTGATAGAAATAATCAAAGCTGCAAATCTGCTCGGAACCCACGATCAAACGCTTGGTGCCACGGTGTCTCATCCAGCATCGGACACGATCTTCGACATCAGTATAGGCTATGATTTAGCTGGTATCCAGAGCCATAAGATTCGCACATGGCTGGAGACAATGAGAGATGCAACCGGGGTGGTGGAAGAACTTCGAAGAGAGATACCGAACGAATTTTCCAATTATCGGGATTTGGATTTCAATACCGAGATTGCCAACAGCATCACGCTCTCCACTTTTCACGGCTGTCCACCGGATGAGATTGAGCAGATTTGTCTCTTCCTTCTCAAGGAAATGGATTTTCATGTTATGGTTAAGATGAATCCACCGATGCTGGGGAAGGAGAAACTCGAATATCTGTTATATGACCGCTTGGGCTATCATGATGTCGAAGTCAATCAGAAAGTGTACAAGACGAACAGTACATTCAATGATGCTGTGGAAATGGTGAGACGCTTGAAGAATGTTGCCAGCAAGCACGGAAAAGTTGTCGGAGTCAAATTCACTAACACATTAGAGGTGATGAACAAAGGAAGCATCAGGTTTAAACCTGGCGCTTTTGAAGATTCGGTGATGTATCTCTCAGGTGCACCGCTCCATGTGCTTGCGTTGAGCTTAGTGGATGAATGGCGAAAACTCTTCGGCGTGGAAATTCCGATTTCATTTTCAGCAGGTATTGATGCCAACAATTTTCCAGATGCAGTTGGCATAAACCTTCTCCCCATCACCACGTGTACTGACCTTCTCCGTCCGGGTGGCTGTGGCAGACTTCAAAGATACCTTTTGAATCTGGAGCGAAGGATGGAATCGCTGGGCGTGCAAAACATTGGGGACTACATTATCAAATACGGTGGAAATGGCAATGCGGCAATTCGACAGGTGTTTGAACGGGCAAAACATGAATGCAGAGATGAGACAACGCAAGCACACCTCGAACAAGTGGAGAAGAAGTTGCATGAAAACTTGAGATGCGGGCAGGTTGATCTCAAAGGTGTTATCCAAAGCGGGTTGAGCGACAGGGACAACACCTATCAACAACTGGTGAGCTTTGCTGGTTTGCTTAACACACCCGACCTTGTGAAGAAAACGGTTGACAATGAAAGGTATTCTTACGACAATAATAGACGGAAGCCAAGGAAGATCGGGAGCCGCCTCCACTTATGGGATTGCATCAACTGCGACAAATGTATTCCTGTGTGTCCAAACGATGCGAACTTCCCGTATGAGATTCAGCCCATCAAAGTGGCGTATCCCAATTTTCGAGTGAACGATACTTTGGTGCAAGAGATTCCAGGTTCAACGTTCAAGATTCAGAAAGGACATCAGATCGCCAACTTTGCCGACTTGTGCAACGACTGCGGTAACTGCGATGTCTTCTGCCCCGAAGAAGGCGGACCTTACATCGAAAAGCCGAGATTCTTTGGATCGGAGAAAGCTTATAGACGGGATAAGAAAGACGGATTTTTCATCAGCAGGCAAGGAAGCACCGAAATCATCTGTGGACGGATTGAAGGAAAGGAATATATCCTTCGTGTTGATAGCACCTCGGACCGGGCATTCTTTTCAGATGGCATCATCGAAGTGGAGTTGACATGGAGAGATGAAACACCGACAGATGCAAAGGTGTTAGCAGTTGGTCAGTCGGAGCACACGCTTGACATGGGAGACTATCACACGATGGCGGTGCTGTTAAAAGGCGTGTTGGATACGAAGCACATCAACTATGTCAATGCAGCATATCTCTAGTTAGTTTTCACTGAAGAACCAAAGGTCATTCTAGATCCTTTTCGGGATCTTCTTCTGAATGTGGAGTGAAGGAGGTCGAAATGAACCCGGTATGCAGAAGGCTGCTTTACCAGTGAGAACTAGTTAGGCAAATGTTTGGAAAGGAGGTAAGCGATGAACCAGGTGTTAGATCTGACGGATGCGGGAAGGATTGCTTCTGAGATTGATAAGGAGATCCGTTCGTTGCCTGTTCAGGATACAGCAGGTGTACGCGCAGTCCGCTGCAAGTACTCCCAGAGACTCAAACAGGCAAGCCCGGAGTTCGTTCTCGCTCTTGCAAGGGAACTCTTTGAACACTATGACCAGCGATGGGTTTCCTATGAATTAATTCAGAACCATCCAGCAGCTTTTCAGAGTATAGGAAAAGCGGAGCTTGAAGAATTTGGTCGGGGTATCAACAGTTGGGATACCGTGGATGCTTTTGCCCGCATCTTATCAGGACCAGCTTGGCTAAATGGGCAAGTACCCGATAAGCTGATTCACAAATGGGCTTGCTCAAAAGATCGTTGGTGGCGGCGAGCAGCGTTAGTCAGCACCGTTGCGCTCAATGTGCGATCTCACGGAGGAAGAGGAGACGTTGCTCGCACTCTTGCGGTGTGTCGCATCTTAGTAGATGACCATGATGACATGGTGGTACAAGCTATGTCTTGGGCCTTACGTCAATTGGTTTCACATGATGAGGAAGCGGTGCGTGTGTTTCTCCGCAAACACGAGGACGTCCTTGCAGCTCGGGTAAAGCGGGAGGTCAGAAACAAACTAACGACGGGACTCAAGAATCCGAGACGAAACAAAGGTTGAATCCACCCATCAGCAATAGACAGAAACTTAAATGAAGATATCGAAGACAATACATGTAACCAGCCGTGATCAATGGCGCGCATGGTTAGAAAAGAATCACGACACAGAAAGCGAAGTGTGGCTCATCTATTACAAAAGGGACACGGGAAAACCTCGGGTTGCGTACAATGATGCCATCGAAGAAGCCTTGTGTTTCGGATGGATAGACAGTAATGTTCAGAGAATTGACAATCAAAGATATGCCCAGAAGTTCACGCCTCGTAGAAGTGGCAGTAAATGGTCCGCTCTAAACAAGAGGCGGGTTGCCAAGCTAATCAAGGAAGGGAGAATGACCGAGGCTGGACTCGCGAGACTAAACTACTCGGGCATCGAGGATGACTATGGCAGAACACCTCAGCGAAAAATGGAAGAACTTGTGGTTCCTCGACATTTGAGACAGGCATTGATGAGCAATCGAAAGGCGTGGGATAATTTCCATCAGCTTGCACCTTCCTGTCGCCGTAACTACATTGCATGGATCAGTGCTGCGAAAACTGAGGGAACGCGAGATAAGCGCGTGACGGAAGCCGTTACACTCTTGGCTCAGAATAAGAAACTGGGTCTAAAGTAACAGTCTCAACACGGTTGTGCTGTCCGAGACCTGCTGAAAGATTATCACTAAGTCAAATATGAAAGCTGTGGAGAATTCCTGCCGCACAGGCAATCGAACCCTTGAGTTTATTCTGAACGGAAAGCCGCAGACGGCTGTCCTTGAAGATGGTGCCTCGCTGATGGAATTGCTGAGAGAGCAATTTGGTTTCATCTCACCCAAGAACGGCTGTGCACCGCAGGGACAGTGTGGGTGCTGCACCGTGATCGTCGGCGATAAAGCGGTCGCTTCCTGTGCAGTGCCAGCTAAGAGTATCGTTGGCAAGCATGTGCTCACACTTGAGGGACTTTCTGAAAGAGAACGAGACGTCTTCGCAAAAGCATTTGTCATTGCGGGTGGTTTGCAGTGTGGTTTCTGTATTCCCGGCATTGTGATGCGAGCGAAGCATCTGCTGAGCCATAAACGGAATCCCACAAGAGAAGAAATCGCTCAAGCGTTAAACAATCACATCTGTCGCTGTACTGGCTATGTGAAAATTCTTGATGCCATTCAACTTGCGGCTGAAGTTCTACAAGGCGGGACGTTCCCGCAGATTGATACGAGTGGAAAAGTTGGGACCAGTTTGCCCTGCTACGATGGGGAGAAATTTGTTCTCGGTGAGCGACCTTATATTGACGATGTGAAATTTCCAGGTATGCTCTACGGCGCTCTGCTTCTCTCCCCACATCCTCGAATGAAAGTGCTGAGGATTGACACAAGTGAGGCTGAAAAACTTGAAGGCGTTGCTGCTGTTGTTACCGCAAAAGATGTTCCTGGAAAGCGGTCTCAAGGATTGATCTTTCAAGACTGGTCGCTCTTCATCGCAGAAGGTGAGGAGACCCGCTACATCGGCGATGTCCTTGCTGGCGTTGCGGCTGTTGATAAGAAGACAGCGCACAAGGCTCTAGAACTCATAAAAATCGAACACGCAGTGCTGAAGCCTGTCACTTCACCTGAAGAGGCACTGCAACCCGATGCGCCCGACATTCATCCAAATGGGAATCTTCTCTCTAAATCTATCATCAATCGCGGTGATGTGAAAGAAGCACTGAAAAACTCTTCCTTTGTTGCTACGCAGACGTTCACGACGCAGATGGTTGAACACGCTTTTCTTGAACCTGAAAGTTGTATCGCAATGCCTTCACAGACTTCGTCTGGAATTCAACTCCAGCCGATCAGCGAGGGTCATGGTGTGGACCATGACCGCTCTCGTCTGGGCGTCACGGACCAATCCGTGACGCAAGACGGTTGGGTACTGCAGGTATATAGCCAGGGTCAAGGCGTATTTGATGATAGAAAGCAAATCGCCTCTTTTCTTGGTTTGCCAGAAGAGAGAGTTCATGTAACGCTTGTCTCTAACGGTGGGGCATTTGGTGGAAAGGAAGATATGAGCATTCAAGGACAGACGGCGTTGCTTGCGATGGTAACACAACGTCCGGTGAAAATCACGCTTACACGTGAGGAGAGTATTCGACTTCATCCAAAGCGCCATCCAATGAAATTGACTTATACAGTTGGATGTGACGCTGAAGGACACCTTACAGCGGTCAAAGCGCGAATTGTCGGCGACACAGGCGCCTACGCATCTGTGGGCAGTAAAGTGCTCGAGCGAGCTGCGGGTCATGCAACGGGTCCCTACAAAGTGCCGAATGTTGATGTTGAATCTATCGCGGTCTATACCAACAATCTACCGTGCGGTGCGATGAGAGGCTTTGGTGCTAATCAGGCGGCGTTTGCTATCGAAGGAATGATAGACATTCTTGCAGAAAAAGTCGGCATTGATGGCTGGGAAATGCGATGGAGAAATGTGGTGGACATCGGCGATGCGTTCTGCACAGGGCAAGTCTTTGAAAAATCTGTTGGCATCAAGAAGACGCTCCTTGCGGTGAAGGATATTTACTATCGTGAGAAGTACGCTGGCATCGCATGCGGCATCAAGAATGTCGGCATAGGAAACGGTGTGCCTGAATACGGTCACGCATTGATCACGATTGAACCTGACACCTCGATTACAATTCATACGGGCTTCACAGAGATGGGGCAGGGATTGTTCACTGTCCTCACACAATTTTTCTGTGAAGTAACTGGTCTTGAGCCGAAGCGAGTGAGAATTGCCGTTGACACAAAATATCCAACGCCGTGCGGAATGACAACTGCCTCCCGTGCAACGGTGCTCGCTGGAAGAGCTGTTCAAATTGCCGCCGGTAAACTCAAGAAGGATTTGGATCAAGGGAAAGCGTTGCGTGATCTGATTGGCAAAGAATACTTTGGTGAGTTCGTGATTGATTACACCACGCCACTTGAAGCAAAAACCGACAAACCAATTACACATTTCACGTTTGGTTTTGCAACTCAGGTGGTGATACTTGATGAACAAGGCAGATTGAAGAAGGTTGTTGCCGCGCATGATGTAGGCAAAGTGATCAACCCGAAGCAGCTTGAAGGACAGATTGAGGGGGCCATTCACATGGGGTTAGGCTACGCACTCACGGAAGAATTAAAGCTGAAGGATTGTGTGCCAGAGAAATTCACAATGCGGTCATTGGGAATTCTTCGGGCGAAGGACATGCCTGAGGTAGAGGTAATCTTCATCGAAGAGAATGAACCGGAAGGTCCGTTTGGTGCCAAAGGTGTAGGTGAAATTGGTCTTGTGCCAACAGCCCCAGCCGTTGCCTCAGCGCTGTATAAGTTTGACGGCATCAGGCGGACATCTCTGCCAATGAGGGATTCACCTGCGGCAAGGTGGATTACTAAGAGCCTGCCCTAAAACGTCTTTTCAAAATGATGGACAGTCGTGGACAACTGTCGCACGAAATACTTAATGGTAGGACGAGACTCCTGTCCCGTCCAATATTGAAAATATAGGAGCCTCAATGCAAACCCAATGGGACAAGAATAAAAGATATTCTCAAAACATCTTTGAAACCATAGGTTGCACGCCGCTCGTTCAACTGAATCGTATCCCCAAAGAGGGAAGCGTCAAGGCAAACATCCTCGTCAAGGTAGAATGGTTCAGTCCTTCGGGCAGCCTGAAAGATCGCATCTACTATAACATGTTCACTAAGGCAGAGGAGCGAGGTGAACTGAAGCTGGGAATGACTGTCCTTGAGTGTTCAACGGGCAACGCTGGTATCTCCTGCTCGTTTGTCGCTGCTGTGAAAGGCTATAAGTGCATCATCGTCATGCCAGAGGGAATGTCGGAGGAGCGAAAGAAGATGGATGTTGCCTACGGGACGCAGATGGTCTACACACCCGGCGGCGAAAGTGATGTTGACCTTGCTCTGCAAAAGCTCGAGGAGATTCGCTCACAGAACCCAAGTCAGTATTGGGTGCCAGCACAGTTTGACAATCCGGACAACATCCAGGCGCATTATCTTACAACTGGTCCAGAGATTTGGGAACAGACAGAAGGCGAGCTCGATGCCTTCATCGCAACACAAGGGACAGGCGGAACGCTGACAGGCGTTGGAAAATATCTGAGAGAGCACAAGCCTTCGGTGAAGCTGTATGCTATTGAACCAGCAGAGTGTCCACTGCTTTCGCACCGTCAATGGGGACCGCACGGCATCGAAGGTATCGGTGATGGCTTTGTCCCAAAGAATCTCGATGTGAGTTATCTTGACGGTGTCATAACCACGACAACACAAGAAGCCGTTGAGATGGCGAAGCGTCTGGCAAAGCGTGAAGGGATCTTCTGCGGGATTTCTTCAGGAAGCAACGTTGCAGCCGCAATCAAACTTGCCAAGCGACATCCTGAACTCAACATGATTGTAACGATGATCAACGATACAGGACAACGCTACTTCTCCACCGAACTCTGTGACATACCTAAACATGTGCAAATTCCAGAACGAGAACATCCGATCGACGAGTACACAGTTGCACAGTTAGATAAGTATCAGGGGAAGTGGGAAATCATAGAGTAGATGTAAGATGTAGAATGTGAGGTGTAAGAGGGAGGCAAGAAGTTGGAGGTAAGAAGTCAGAAGTAGCGCGAATGGCGGCTTTTGGCGCCACAAAGACGCTCACGAGAAGTTGGGGGAAGGAGGCTATCAACAGTGAGCAGTAAACACAAATTAAGACCGGAAACCCATTCAAGCAGCGTAAGAACAGCCAAAGAACTTGACAGTGCGGACAAGAAGAAGGCACAGAGGGTCTTAGCCATTGCTTTTCTTCTGCTTGTTCTACTACGGTTCATCGCTGCGTTCTTCCCCAAACAACGGTTGTGGGGCTTGAACCACCTTGCCTATGTACCAATGTGGCTGACCGTTCTGCTCACAGCAGTTGCATTGTTCTCGTGCACAGAGTTGGGTGCTCGGGTTACGAGAAGTCTAACAACGAGGTTATACCAGTTCTATAGTTGGCTCACGGGAAGACTCTCCCGGACACTACTGTACATTCTTCTTAGCCTAGGATTCGCTCTTCTGTGCTGGTCGTTTCCAATTCAATTCCCTTTTCTTGGCGACGGACCGATGTTCCTTCTGACTGTTGCCCGAATTATCGTAGGCGATAAAACCGCAACATACCTTTATCTTGTCGAGCCGCTGACTGGCTTAACCTATCTTGGCGTGAGCAAATTCCTGCCCGCGACTACGGATATTACAGTGGCGTCGGCTTATGTTCACTTGATTTATCGAATAGCCGGGGCTATGTTAGGAGGGACATTCTTCTTTCTTGTGCTCACCTTCGCGCATCAGGTAGCTCGACAGGTATCCGCGAAGGTCATTATCATTGTCACTCTGCTCGGTTGCGCTGGTACACTGTTCTTTTTTGGGTATATCGAATATTATACTTTTGTCTATGTCGGCATTGGATTCTATTGTTATACAGCGGTAGCATACTTTCATGGGAGAGTAAGAGTTTACGCGCCGGTTATTGTATTTCTGTTGTCGGTTGGGTTTCATTTCTTGGCGGTGGTGCTGCTGCCGTCTCTGGTTTACCTGCTTCTATCGCATTGGTCAGGCAGAGTACGACAGTTGACGTTTCGACAGGCGTTCGTATTCGCTGGTATAAGCGCGGTCTTTTTATTCGTAGTCTATCTCCTTATCGAGCCAATACAAGGAATGCGGGGTTTCTTCATTCCTCTGCTGCGTGATGGAGAACAAACATATTCACTGCTGTCGCATTATCGGCTTGCTGACTTGTTGAATGAACAGTTACTTCTTTCTCAGATTGGGATAGTATTTCTTGGTGCTGCAATGTTGGTTCTGAGGAAACAGATTGAGTGGAATCAGCAGAGTTACGTTTTTCTGCTCTTCGCTTCTGCATATATGGTGATGTTGAACCTCTCAGGACAGACACTGTTTGGGATGGGAATAGATTGGGATATCTTTGCTGCTGTGGGGTTGGTATATACATTGTTGGGGATTTATCTGGTTCTACCAGTGTTACAGAAAAGTCCATGGCAGTGGAGTGTGGCAAGTATGGTAGTTGGCAGTGTTGGAATGAGTTTTGTACCATGGATAGTAATAAATGTGAATTCGGATATGGCGGTAGAACGATTCAAGAATATGATGGTGTTGGATGTGGCACACTTGCGAGAGGGTATGATGGAATATCGCTACGAAACGGTGAGGAAATACTATCAGGATCAAAAGCGAGAACCGCAAGAATTTGAAGCCATTCAGACGTTAATTGCCTATACCCATGGTAAGCCACGACAATATGATAGACTTCTTGCCTTTATTCCTGGCAAGAATCCAACGAAATATCGAGAGCCATTTCTTCGGGCTTTTGATAGTTTGTCACGTGCTGTTGAGGAGAGTAAGAGAAGCTTCACTGCAAGAACCGATGCCATAGTTCTCGGCGATAAACTACAATTGCTGATTGATGTCTATGCTCGATTTCTCGTCTTCGGAGCAGCAACATATCGTTTGGAAACGCGGATACAGGGTGAGCAGTTCAAGACATCCTTTCCGCAATTACCGGAAGGCTATGAGATCTTGGGATGGCACTATTTTTTGAAGGAAGACTATAATGCTGCTTTGGAGGATTTCCAGCAGTCGCATGCAATAGATTCACTACGACTAAATACACTGATGGGTCTCGGAAAGACATTCTACGAAATTGCGAGACTCACTGAAGGTCGAGAGATGCAAACCTACTACGCTTCGCACTCGTTATACTTTTTCGAGAAGGTGTTAGCCATACAACCGAGACCTTGGATACTCATTGATGGTGATGTTGGTTATCTCTATCTCTTTTTCGGTCAGAATGAAAAAGCACGAAAATATTTTCAGGAATATTTAAGAAGTGATAATACCTCCCAGTATGCCCAAGGCATTAAGCGTGAACTATCCAAACTTCGGTAAACTCTTATGAGCTATAAACTATCAAATACGTTGCTTGAGCAAGTAAAGCAATACGCCCGCTGGTACGAGAGCGACTGCGTTCAATTCCTTCGAAACATCATTGCCATTGGCTCTTTGAGCGGTCAGGAGGAGGAAGTCATTAAGCGTATCAGACTCGAAATGGAAAAGGTTGGGTTCGACGAGATTACCATTGACCCGATGGGAAATCTTCTTGGGAGGATTGGCAAAGGCAAACACATCATTGCGATGGACGCACATGTGGACACGGTTGATGTTGGCAATCTTGAACTCTGGGAAATTGATCCGTTCAGAGGTGCGTTGAAGAACGGCGTTGTCTATGGTCGGGGTGCCTGTGATATGAAAGGCTCTATGGCAGCGTTAGTGTATGCTGGCAAGATTATCAAAAAACTTGGCTTGGAAAATGATTACACTCTATATATTACAGGTACAGTGCAGGAGGAAGACTGCGACGGTTTGTGTTGGCAATATATCATCAACGAGGACAGACTTGTGCCTGAAGTGGTTTTGATTGGCAAGCCGACCAATCTTGGCGTTTACCGTGGTCAGCGTGGACGGATGGAAATGGAGGTAAGGACAAAAGGGCTTTCGTGTCACGGCTCAGCTCCAGAACGAGGCATCAACGCCATCTACAAGATGGCGCCGATTGTGCTGGATATTGAGCGACTGAACGAATGTCTTACGGGTAAGCCGTTTCTCGGCAAGGGCACGATAACGATTTCAGAAATTCGATCCACATCGCCTTCGCTGTGTGCCGTAGCAGATAGCGCGACCATTCATCTCGACAGAAGACTGGCGAAAGATGATACCATCGAGATCGCTGTACGAGAGATACAAGAGCTGCCAAGCGTCAAGAGAGCGGAGGCAGAAGTCGTTGTGCTTGAGTATGTTGTGAAGAGTTATACCGGCATGCTTTATCCAACAAAGAGATATTATCCAACATGGCTAATCGAGGAACAACATCCAACGGTTCAAAGTGGAGTTGAGACATACAGGTCATTGTTTGGCGATTCCCCCATTGTCGGTCGGTGGGCGTTCAGCACAAACGGTGTAGCAACGATGGGAATGCACAGGATTCCAACTGTTGGTTTTGGTCCAGGGAATGAGATCTATGCTCATACTCCGAACGAGTGTATTCCCGCTGAACATCTCGTCAAAGCGATGATGTTCTATGCGGTGTTTCCGTCCCGGTTTGTGGGATATGTTGACCATGTTGAAAATCGGTAGTTCAATCCAGAGAGAGAGGCTGTCTAAGGAGTACATTCTTGTCGTTCCGAACGAAGTGAGGGAACCTGAAACTTAGCCAAGATCACAGGTTCCTCCTCGCTCAGCTCGTCGGAATGACATCTGCATTCTACTTTTTAGACACCCCTCCGATTCTAAACAAACAATACACAAAAGGAAGACTTATGCCGATCATAGCGCCACCGCCCGTGAAAGAATTTTCACCGGAGACTCTAGAGAAAAAAGCCTACAACGGTGTCAGCACCATCCCAACACGAGAACCTAATGATCAAATCCGTCTGGGGTATCATGTTTGGCGATACTTGACAAGAAGCATCCCGACAATCGAAGAAGCCGTTCGCATGTCTGCTGCTCGTATGTCCATATCCGAAGAAGAAGCTGTTAGAATTATTAGAGAGAAATTGCAGGAGCAAGGGGTCACCTTGGTACGATGAAAGATTCTCCGCTCAACAATATATTGCTTGTCACTGCCATACTGTTCTGTTTCCCGTTGGTGGTTCTTTCGCAGGAAAAACTCACCATTTTCCACATCAACGACACACACAGTCACGTCATGCCGTGGGGACCTGAAGCCGCCAACGGTGAACCACAGTGGGGTGGTGCAACTCGGCTGACTGCGAAATACAAGGAACTTCGTCAAGCCGCAGCAAATCCACTCTTCTTACACGCAGGCGATTCCTTTGATGGCGATTTCTTCTTCAATCGCTTTCTCGGTCGGCGCGAGTTCGAGATATTCGATTCGCTTGGATTGGATGCTTTTGCACTCGGCAACCACGAGTTCGACCTCACTTCGCAAGGACTTCTTGATGCACTGGTCGGCGCAAAAGTGAAATTCGCTGTGCTCTGTGGCAACATTCAGTACAATGGATTTCACGGACTGGATACCATCGTCAGGCCTTACATCATCAAACGAGTCGGACACCTGAACATTGGCATCTTCGGATTGACGACTGAGTCAACCACGTTTTATGGCCAATCATCTCCTGTGACGTTCAATCAAGCGATCCCTACTGCCCGATGGATCGTGGATACACTAACAGCAAAGAATGTGGATATCATTATTGCCCTCACGCATCTTGGTGTCAGTGCGGATCTCCAATTGGCTGATAGTGTTGCGGGTATCAACCTCCTTGTCGGTGGGCATTCACACACACCGTTTCAGACGCCGATGCTTAGAAAAAATCCAAGCGGGGACACAACCATTATCGTGCAAGCAGGTTCGCACTGGCGTTACCTTGGTGGGTTAGAACTGACTGTGCTGAACAAGAAGATCAAAGGATATAAGTATCAACTGCATGAAATCACAAGCACAATACCCTCAGATCCACAATTCACGCCGTTCATCAATCGTCTTGTGGACTCCGTTACAGCACGGTATGGCAATGTCTATAGCGATACAGTGGGAATTCTACAGAGCGATATGGTGCGTTACTCTGCTGAACGCTTTGAAACTCCCCTGATGGATCTAATTGCTGATGGTTATCGCGACATTACCAGGACAGATGCCGCAATGGAAATCAGCGGCTTTATCCAGCAGGATTTGTACGGGCGTATCGTTTCCACTAACGATCTTCGCCAGATGATGGGTTGGGCGTATGACGAGAAGATCAACATGGGCAAGCGACTTTCAATGGTTCAGGTGAACGGCGCAAATCTCAGATTGATGCTGAGTTTGGTCTTGTCACTCTCCGCGAACTACTTTGGCAGCGGTGCAGCGTTCATTGCAATGCAGGTTTCCAACATCCAATACACCCTTGACACGACAACGCAACCAGCGATGCTCGACAAAGTGTGGGTGAACGATCGAGAATTAGATGAGGACGCAACTTACACCGTCACGATAAACGAGTTCGTTGCTGACCTTGCAAAGACAATTCCGGTTGTGAAGTTCATCACTCGGAAGGACACTGCGATCAGCCCCATACAGGCAGTAGCAGAGGAAATTCGGCGGCGAAGCCCATTGAATCCTAACGATATTCCGCAGGGAAGAATCTGGGATAGGTCTCAAGTCTATACGTTCAAGTTCGACACGGCAGGAAGGAACGCGAACATCTCATGGAGCGCGGTGAGTCCACCGCAAGGGATTGGATTCAATCTCTATCGGAAATATCTTGGTCATATTATTATTGTTTCTAAAAGAATGGTGATGGATACAACCATTCCTTTTCAAAAGTTGAATGATGAGTTGCTGCGAAGTTCGTCATTTACTGATACGACCAGCGAGCTTGGTGCAGTGTATGCTTATAAACTGGAAGTTGTCACCGCTGCCGGTGAACATCTTTTCCAACCTTCAGTGCAATACTGGAGATTTCCGCCTATCTCGTTATGTTCCAACAGAATTTTTCCTTGCACAGAATTATCCAAATCCTTTCAATCCGTCTACTTCAATTGAATATGGTGTAAAAGAGTCGAGAAATGTTTCTATGACTATTCACAACGTACTTGGTCAACGGATGAAAAAGTACTTGAAACGAATTTCATCAGGCGGGCTTCTATTGCAAGGAGTGGGATGGAACCAGGAACCATGGCGTCAAATTGGAAGCGGTGTCTATTTCTATTAGATGCGCGCTGGAGACTTTGTAAGCACAAAGAGAATGGCGGTTATTCGATAGTATCAGGCGCCGTTCACATAGAAGCCAATGTCCGAATGTCCAGCGATCAAGCACCCTTGACTCTTTATACCTATCCAAATCCTTTCGAGCCACGGAAGATTCTGAGCTACAAGTTGGAACGTTCCAGCTTTGTATCAATTACTCTCACAGAATCTTGGTTAAGAGGCAGTGACGCTAGTCAGGGAAAGCAAGAGCAGAGCATTGGAATGTATGTTCCACTATGAGTTCTTTAAAGTGCTCCCATCACGGCATTGATTGCCATCACATTAAGGATATCGCTGACGCTACATCCCCTCGATAGATCAAAGGCGGGTCTCTTCAAGCCTTGCAGGATGGTCCGATGGCTTCTGCTCCTCCCCCCCGCTGTGCCATCTTGTAGCCGATGTTGCCAGCATCAAGGTTTGGGAAAATTATAACATTTGCATTTCCTTTAACTGGACTGCCGGGACATTTCTTTCTTGCTACGTCGGGGACAATCGCTGCATCGAGCTGTAGCCCCCCATCCGCCTTTATGTCTGGTCGCTTGTTCTTGACAATGGCAGTTGCCTGTTGAACCTTCTCCACGAGCGGGTGCGATGCGCTTCCGCATGTGGAGAATGACAGCATTGCCACACGCGGTTCTTCGCCTGTAAGTTTCTGTGATTCTCTGCAGTAGTGATGGCGATATCAGCAAGCTGTTCAACTGGTTTGAAATTCTTAACAACGGCACCATCGGCGAAGGAATAAACCTTATGGGGAAAAATGATTAGGAAGAAACTGGATACAATAGAGATGCCTTCAGGCATACCAATGACCTGAATGCCGCGTCCGCTGTTGTTGAAATCGAACCCGCGACACTGCCATCAGCCATGCTCTCATGAACCATCATAGCGCCAAAGAATAGCGGATACTTCATTGTCTTTCTTGCTTCTTCAAACTTTATCTCTTTGCCTTTCTGTCTTCTGAGATTGAAAAAAATATGGGCAAAGTCGCCGGTCTTCTCCGAAGTCTCGGGATTGACAATCCTGATGCAACAGACGAAAGAGCAATCCACGCTGCGAGGATTGTCACTGATGAGGGGATCGTCAGTGCTACTTTGATCGGTGATGAACAGACCATCAGAAGCAAGGCAGACAAGACTGGTGTGAAGCTGACTGGCATCAGGATTGTCAATCCCGAGACTTCGGAGAAGACCGGCGACTTTGCCCATATTTTTTTCAATCTCAGAAGACAGAAAGGCAAAGAGATAAAGTTTGAAGAAGCAACGAAGACAATGAAGTATCCGCTATTCTTTGGCGCTATGATGGTTCATGAGAGCATGGCTGATGGCAGTGTCGCGGGTTCGATTTCGACGACAGCGGACGTACTGAGGGCAGGCATTCAGGTCATTGGTATGCCTGAAGGCATCTCTATTGTATCCAGTTTCTTCCTAATCATTTTTCCCCATAAGGTTTATTCCTTCGCCGATGGTGCCGTTGTTCCAGACCCGACCGTTGAACAGCTTGCTGATATCGCCATCACTACGGCAGAGAATCATAAGAAACTTACAGGCGAAGAACCGCGTGTGGCAATGCTGTCATTCTCCACATGCGGAAGCGCATCGCACCCGCTCGTGGAGAAGGTTCAACAGGCAACTGCCATTGTCAAGAACAAGCGACCAGACATAAAGGCGGATGGGGAGCTACAGCTCGATGCAGCAATTGTCCCCGACGTAGCAAGAAAGAAATGTCCCGGCAGTCCGGTCGAAGGAAATGCAAATGTTCTAATTTTCCCAAACCTTGATGCTGGCAACATCGGCTACAAGATGGCACAGCGCATGGGAGGAGCAGAAGCCATCGGACCCATCGTGCAAGGCTTGAAGAGACCCGCATTTGATCTATCGAGGGGATGTAGCGTCAGCGATATCGTTAATGTGATGGCAATCAATGCCGTGATGGGAGCACTTTAAGAGACTCATAGTCGAACATACATTCCAATGCTCTGCTCTTGCTTTCCCTGACTAGCGTCACTGCCTCTTGACCAAGATGTCTGTCAGATTAATTGATACAAAGCTGGAACGTTCCAACTTGTAGCTCAGAATCGTCCGTGGCTCGAAAGGATTTGGATGGGTCTGAAAGAGTCAAGGGTGCTTGATCACTGGACGTTGGACATTGGCTTCTATCTGAACGGCGCCTGATACTATCGAATAACCGCCATTCTCTTTGTGCTTACAAAGTCTCCAGCGCGCATCTGATAGAAATAGACACCGCTTCCAACTTTGACGCCATCGTTCCTGGTTCCATCCCACTCCTTGCGATAGAAGCCCGCCTGATGAAATTCGTCAACTAACTTTTTTATCCGTTGACCAAGTACATTGTGAATAGTCATAGAAACATTTCTCGACTCTTTTACACCATATTCAATTGAAGTAGACGGATTGAAAGGATTTGGATAATTCTGTGCAAGGAAAAATTCTGTTGGAACATAACGGGGGTACGGCGGAAATCTCCAGTATTGCACTGAAGGTTGGAAAAGATGTTCACCGGCAGCGGTGACAACTTCCAGTTTATAAGCATACACTGCACCAAGCTCGCTGGTCGTATCAGTAAATGACGAACTTCGCAGCAACTCATCATTCAACTTTTGAAAAGGAATGGTTGTATCCATCACCATTCTTTTAGAAACAATAATAATATGACCAAGATATTTCCGATAGAGATTGAATCCAATCCCTTGCGGTGGATTCACCGCGCTCCATGAGATGTTCGCGTTCCTTCCTGCCGTGTCGAACTTGAACGTATAGACTTGAGACCTATCCCAGATTCTTCCCTGCGGAATATCGTTAGGATTCAATGGGCTTCGCCGCCGAATTTCCTCTGCTACTGCCTGTATGGGGCTGATCGCAGTGTCCTTCCGAGTGATGAACTTCACAACCGGAATTGTCTTTGCAAGGTCAGCAACGAACTCGTTTATCGTGACGGTGTAAGTTGCGTCCTCATCTAATTCTCGATCGTTCACCCACACTTTGTCGAGCATCGCTGGTTGCGTTGTCGTGTCAAGGGTGTATTGGATGTTCGAAACCTGCATTGCAATGAACGCTGCACCGCTGCCAAAGTAGTTCGCGGAGAGTGACAAGACCAAACTCAGCATCAATCTGAGATTTGCGCCGTTCACCTGAACCATTGAAAGTCGCTTGCCCATGTTGATCTTCTCGTCATACGCCCAACCCATCATCTGGCGAAGATCGTTAGTGGAAACGATACGCCCGTACAAATCCTGCTGGATAAAGCCGCTGATTTCCATTGCGGCATCTGTCCTGGTAATGTCGCGATAACCATCAGCAATTAGATCCATCAGGGGAGTTTCAAAGCGTTCAGCAGAGTAACGCACCATATCGCTCTGTAGAATTCCCACTGTATCGCTATAGACATTGCCATACCGTGCTGTAACGGAGTCCACAAGACGATTGATGAACGGCGTGAATTGTGGATCTGAGGGTATTGTGCTTGTGATTTCATGCAGTTGATACTTATATCCTTTGATCTTCTTGTTCAGCACAGTCAGTTCTAACCCACCAAGGTAACGCCAGTGCGAACCTGCTTGCACGATAATGGTTGTGTCCCCGCTTGGATTTTTTCTAAGCATCGGCGTCTGAAACGGTGTGTGTGAATGCCCACCGACAAGGAGGTTGATACCCGCAACACTATCAGCCAATTGGAGATCCGCACTGACACCAAGATGCGTGAGGGCAATAATGATATCCACATTCTTTGCTGTTAGTGTATCCACGATCCATCGGGCAGTAGGGATCGCTTGATTGAACGTCACAGGAGATGATTGGCCATAAAACGTGGTTGACTCAGTCGTCAATCCGAAGATGCCAATGTTCAGGTGTCCGACTCGTTTGATGATGTAAGGCCTGACGATGGTATCCAGTCCGTGAAATCCATTGTACTGAATGTTGCCACAGAGCACAGCGAATTTCACTTTTGCGCCGACCAGTGCATCAAGAAGTCCTTGCGAAGTGAGGTCGAACTCGTGGTTGCCGAGTGCAAAAGCATCCAATCCAAGCGAATCGAATATCTCGAACTCGCGCCGACCGAGAAAGCGATTGAAGAAGAAATCGCCATCAAAGGAATCGCCTGCGTGTAAGAAGAGTGGATTTGCTGCGGCTTGACGAAGTTCCTTGTATTTCGCAGTCAGCCGAGTTGCACCACCCCACTGTGGTTCACCGTTGGCGGCTTCAGGTCCCCACGGCATGACGTGACTGTGTGTGTCGTTGATGTGGAAAATGGTGAGTTTTTCCTGCGAAAGAACCACCAACGGGAAACAGAACAGTATGGCAGTGACAAGCAATATATTGTTGAGCGGAGAATCTTTCATCGTACCAAGGTGACCCCTTGCTCCTGCAATTTCTCTCTAATAATTCTAACAGCTTCTTCTTCGGATATGGACATACGAGCAGCAGACATGCGAACGGCTTCTTCGATTGTCGGGATGCTTCTTGTCAAGTATCGCCAAACATGATACCCCAGACGGATTTGATCATTAGGTTCTCGTGTTGGGATGGTGCTGACACCGTTGTAGGCTTTTTTCTCTAGAGTCTCCGGTGAAAATTCTTTCACGGGCGGTGGCGCTATGATCGGCATAAGTCTTCCTTTTGTGTATTGTTTGTTTAGAATCGGAGGGGTGTCTAAAAAGTAGAATGCAGATGTCATTCCGACGAGCTGAGCGAGGAGGAACCTGTGATCTTGGCTAAGTTTCAGGTTCCTCACTTCGTTCGGAACGACAAGAATGTACTCCTTAGACAGCCTCTCTCTCTGGATTGAACTACCGATTTTCAACATGGTCAACATATCCCACAAACCGGGACGGAAACACCGCATAGAACATCATCGCTTTGACGAGATGTTCAGCGGGAATACACTCGTTCGGAGTATGAGCATAGATCTCATTCCCTGGACCAAAACCAACAGTTGGAATCCTGTGCATTCCCATCGTTGCTACACCGTTTGTGCTGAACGCCCACCGACCGACAATGGGGGAATCGCCAAACAATGACCTGTATGTCTCAACTCCACTTTGAACCGTTGGATGTTGTTCCTCGATTAGCCATGTTGGATAATATCTCTTTGTTGGATAAAGCATGCCGGTATAACTCTTCACAACATACTCAAGCACAACGACTTCTGCCTCCGCTCTCTTGACGCTTGGCAGCTCTTGTATCTCTCGTACAGCGATCTCGATGGTATCATCTTTCGCCAGTCTTCTGTCGAGATGAATGGTCGCGCTATCTGCTACGGCACACAGCGAAGGCGATGTGGATCGAATTTCTGAAATCGTTATCGTGCCCTTGCCGAGAAACGGCTCACCCGTAAGACATTCGTTCAGTCGCTCAATATCCAGCACAATCGGCGCCATCTTGTAGATGGCGTTGATGCCTCGTTCTGGAGCTGAGCCGTGACACGAAAGCCCTTTTGTCCTTACCTCCATTTCCATCCGTCCACGCTGACCACGGTAAACGCCAAGATTGGTCGGCTCGCCAATCAAAACCACTTCAGGCACAAGTCTGTCCTCGTTGATGATATATTGCCAACACAAACCGTCGCAGTCTTCCTCCTGCACTGTACCTGTAATATATAGAGTGTAATCATTTTCCAAGCCAAGTTTTTTGATAATCTTGCCAGCATACACTAACGCTGCCATAGAGCCTTTCATATCACAGGCACCCCGACCATAGACAACGCCGTTCTTCAACGCACCTCTGAACGGATCAATTTCCCAGAGTTCAAGATTGCCAACATCAACCGTGTCCACATGTGCGTCCATCGCAATGATGTGTTTGCCTTTGCCAATCCTCCCAAGAAGATTTCCCATCGGGTCAATGGTAATCTCGTCGAACCCAACCTTTTCCATTTCGAGTCTGATACGCTTAATGACTTCCTCCTCCTGACCGCTCAAAGAGCCAATGGCAATGATGTTTCGAAGGAATTGAACGCAGTCGCTCTCGTACCAGCGGGCGTATTGCTTTACTTGCTCAAGCAACGTATTTGATAGTTGATAGCTCATAAGAGTTTACCGAAGTTTGGATAGTTCACGCTTAATGCCTTGGGCATACTGGGAGGTATTATCACTTCTTAAATATTCCTGAAAATATTTTCGTGCTTTTTCATTCTGACCGAAAAAGAGATAGAGATAACCAACATCACCATCAATGAGTATCCAAGGTCTCGGTTGTATGGCTAACACCTTCTCGAAAAAGTATAACGAGTGCGAAGCGTAGTAGGTTTGCATCTCTCGACCTTCAGTGAGTCTCGCAATTTCGTAGAATGTCTTTCCGAGACCCATCAGTGTATTTAGTCGTAGTGAATCTATTGCATGCGACTGCTGGAAATCCTCCAAAGCAGCATTATAGTCTTCCTTCAAAAAATAGTGCCATCCCAAGATCTCATAGCCTTCCGGTAATTGCGGAAAGGATGTCTTGAACTGCTCACCCTGTATCCGCGTTTCCAAACGATATGTTGCTGCTCCGAAGACGAGAAATCGAGCATAGACATCAATCAGCAATTGTAGTTTATCGCCGAGAACTATGGCATCGGTTCTTGCAGTGAAGCTTCTCTTACTCTCCTCAACAGCACGTGACAAACTATCAAAAGCCCGAAGAAATGGCTCTCGATATTTCGTTGGATTCTTGCCAGGAATAAAGGCAAGAAGTCTATCATATTGTCGTGGCTCACCATGGGTATAGGCAATTAACGTCTGAATGGCTTCAAATTCTTGCGGTTCTCGCTTTTGATCCTGATAGTATTTCCTCACCGTTTCGTAGCGATATTCCATCATACCCTCTCGCAAGTGTGCCACATCCAACACCATCATATTCTTGAATCGTTCTACCGCCATATCCGAATTCACATTTATTACTATCCATGGTACAAAACTCATTCCAACACTGCCAACTACCATACTTGCCACACTCCACTGCCATGGACTTTTCTGTAACACTGGTAGAACCAGATAAATCCCCAACAATGTATATACCAACCCCACAGCAGCAAAGATATCCCAATCTATTCCCATCCCAAACAGTGTCTGTCCTGAGAGGTTCAACATCACCATATATGCAGAAGCGAAGAGCAGAAAAACGTAACTCTGCTGATTCCACTCAATCTGTTTCCTCAGAACCAACATTGCAGCACCAAGAAATACTATCCCAATCTGAGAAAGAAGTAACTGTTCATTCAACAAGTCAGCAAGCCGATAATGCGACAGCAGTGAATATGTTTGTTCTCCATCACGCAGCAGAGGAATGAAGAAACCCCGCATTCCTTGTATTGGCTCGATAAGGAGATAGACTACGAATAAAAAGACCGCGCTTATACCAGCGAATACGAACGCCTGTCGAAACGTCAACTGTCGTACTCTGCCTGACCAATGCGATAGAAGCAGGTAAACCAGAGACGGCAGCAGCACCACCGCCAAGAAATGAAACCCAACCGACAACAGAAATACAATAACCGGCGCGTAAACTCTTACTCTCCCATGAAAGTATGCTACCGCTGTATAACAATAGAATCCAATGCCGACATAGACAAAAGTATAATATTCGATATACCCAAAAAAGAACAGTGTACCAGCGCAACCGAGCAGAGTGACAATGATAATGACCTTCGCGGATACCTGTCGAGCTACCTGATGCGCGAAGGTGAGCACAAGAAAGAAGAATGTCCCTCCTAACATAGCCCCGGCTATTCGATAAATCAAGTGAACATAAGCCGACGCCACTGTAATATCCGTAGTCGCGGGCAGGAATTTGCTCACGCCAAGATAGGTTAAGCCAGTCAGCGGCTCGACAAGATAAAGGTATGTTGCGGTTTTATCGCCTACGATAATTCGGGCAACAGTCAGAAGGAACATCGGTCCGTCGCCAAGAAAAGGGAATTGAATTGGAAACGACCAGCACAGAAGAGCGAATCCTAGGCTAAGAAGAATGTACAGTAGTGTCCGGGAGAGTCTTCCCGTGAGCCAACTATAGAACTGGTATAACCTCGTTGTTAGACTTCTCGTAACCCGAGCACCCAACTCTGTGCACGAGAACAATGCAACTGCTGTGAGCAGAACGGTCAGCCACATTGGTACATAGGCAAGGTGGTTCAAGCCCCACAACCGTTGTTTGGGGAAGAACGCAGCGATGAACCGTAGTAGAACAAGCAGAAGAAAAGCAATGGCTAAGACCCTCTGTGCCTTCTTCTTGTCCGCACTGTCAAGTTCTTTGGCTGTTCTTACGCTGCTTGAATGGGTTTCCGGTCTTAATTTGTGTTTACTGCTCACTGTTGATAGCCTCCTTCCCCCAACTTCTCGTGAGCGTCTTTGTGGCGCCAAAAGCCGCCATTCGCGCTACTTCTGACTTCTTACCTCCAACTTCTTGCCTCCCTCTTACACCTCACATTCTACATCTTACATCTACTCTATGATTTCCCACTTCCCCTGATACTTATCTAACTGTGCAACTGTGTACTCGTCCATCGGATGTTCTCGTTCTGGAATTTGCACATGTTTAGGTATGTCACAGAGTTCGGTGGAGAAGTAGCGTTGTCCTGTATCGTTGATCATCGTTACAATCATGTTGAGTTCAGGATGTCGCTTGGCAAGTTTGATTGCGGCTGCAACGTTGCTTCCTGAAGAAATCCCGCAGAAGATCCCTTCACGCTTTGCCAGACGCTTCGCCATCTCAACGGCTTCTTGTGTTGTCGTGGTTATGACACCGTCAAGATAACTCACATCGAGATTCTTTGGGACAAAGCCATCACCGATACCTTCGATGCCGTGCGGTCCCCATTGACGGTGCGAAAGCAGTGGACACTCTGCTGGTTCAATAGCATACAGCTTCACCGAAGGCTTGTGCTCTCTCAGATATTTTCCAACGCCTGTCAGCGTTCCGCCTGTCCCTTGTGTTGCGATGAAGGCATCGAGCTCGCCTTCTGTCTGTTCCCAAATCTCTGGACCAGTTGTAAGATAATGCGCCTGGATGTTGTCCGGATTGTCAAACTGTGCTGGCACCCAATACTGACTTGGGTTCTGTGAGCGAATCTCCTCGAGCTTTTGCAGAGCAAGGTCAACATCACTTTCGCCGCCGGGTGTGTAGACCATCTGCGTCCCGTAGGCAACATCCATCTTCTTTCGCTCCTCCGACATTCCCTCTGGCATGACGATGATGCACTTATAGCCTTTCACAGCAGCGACAAACGAGCAGGAGATACCAGCGTTGCCCGTTGAACACTCAAGGACAGTCATTCCCAGCTTCAGTTCACCTCGCTCCTCTGCCTTAGTGAACATGTTATAGTAGATGCGATCTTTCAGGCTGCCCGAAGGACTGAACCATTCTACCTTGACGAGGATGTTTGCCTTGACGCTTCCCTCTTTGGGGATACGATTCAGTTGAACGAGCGGCGTGCAACCTATGGTTTCAAAGATGTTTTGAGAATATCTTTTATTCTTGTCCCATTGGGTTTGCATTGAGGCTCCTATATTTTCAATATTGGACGGGACAGGAGTCTCGTCCTACCATTAAGTATTTCGTGCGACAGTCGTCCACGACTGTCCATCATTTTGAAAAGACGTTTTAGGGCAGGCTCTTAGTAATCCACCTTGCCGCAGGTGAATCCCTCATTGGCAGAGATGTCCGCCTGATGCCGTCAAACTTATACAGCGCTGAGGCAACGGCTGGGGCTGTTGGCACAAGACCAATTTCACCTACACCTTTGGCACCAAACGGACCTTCCGGTTCATTCTCTTCGATGAAGATTACCTCTACCTCAGGCATGTCCTTCGCCCGAAGAATTCCCAATGACCGCATTGTGAATTTCTCTGGCACACAATCCTTCAGCTTTAATTCTTCCGTGAGTGCGTAGCCTAACCCCATGTGAATGGCCCCCTCAATCTGTCCTTCAAGCTGCTTCGGGTTGATCACTTTGCCTACATCATGCGCGGCAACAACCTTCTTCAATCTGCCTTGTTCATCAAGTATCACCACCTGAGTTGCAAAACCAAACGTGAAATGTGTAATTGGTTTGTCGGTTTTTGCTTCAAGTGGCGTGGTGTAATCAATCACGAACTCACCAAAGTATTCTTTGCCAATCAGATCACGCAACGCTTTCCCTTGATCCAAATCCTTCTTGAGTTTACCGGCGGCAATTTGAACAGCTCTTCCAGCGAGCACCGTTGCACGGGAGGCAGTTGTCATTCCGCACGGCGTTGGATATTTTGTGTCAACGGCAATTCTCACTCGCTTCGGCTCAAGACCAGTTACTTCACAGAAAAATTGTGTGAGGACAGTGAACAATCCCTGCCCCATCTCTGTGAAGCCCGTATGAATTGTAATCGAGGTGTCAGGTTCAATCGTGATCAATGCGTGACCGTATTCAGGCACACCGTTTCCTATGCCGACATTCTTGATGCCGCATGCGATGCCAGCGTACTTCTCACGATAGTAAATATCCTTCACCGCAAGGAGCGTCTTCTTGATGCCAACAGATTTTTCAAAGACTTGCCCTGTGCAGAACGCATCGCCGATGTCCACCACATTTCTCCATCGCATTTCCCAGCCATCAATGCCGACTTTTTCTGCAAGAATGTCTATCATTCCTTCGATAGCAAACGCCGCCTGATTAGCACCAAAGCCTCTCATCGCACCGCACGGTAGATTGTTGGTATAGACCGCGATAGATTCAACATCAACATTCGGCACTTTGTAGGGACCCGTTGCATGACCCGCAGCTCGCTCGAGCACTTTACTGCCCACAGATGCGTAGGCGCCTGTGTCGCCGACAATTCGCGCTTTGACCGCTGTAAGGTGTCCTTCAGCGTCACATCCAACTGTATAAGTCAATTTCATTGGATGGCGCTTTGGATGAAGTCGAATACTCTCCTCACGTGTAAGCGTGATTTTCACCGGACGTTGTGTTACCATCGCAAGCAACGCCGTCTGTCCTTGAATGCTCATATCTTCCTTTCCACCAAATGCCCCACCGTTAGAGACAAGCGTTACATGAACTCTCTCTTCTGGCAAACCAAGAAAAGAGGCGATTTGCTTTCTATCATCAAATACGCCTTGACCCTGGCTATATACCTGCAGTACCCAACCGTCTTGCGTCACGGATTGGTCCGTGACGCCCAGACGAGAGCGGTCATGGTCCACACCATGACCCTCGCTGATCGGCTGGAGTTGAATTCCAGACGAAGTCTGTGAAGGCATTGCGATACAACTTTCAGGTTCAAGAAAAGCGTGTTCAACCATCTGCGTCGTGAACGTCTGCGTAGCAACAAAGGAAGAGTTTTTCAGTGCTTCTTTCACATCACCGCGATTGATGATAGATTTAGAGAGAAGATTCCCATTTGGATGAATGTCGGGCGCATCGGGTTGCAGTGCCTCTTCAGGTGAAGTGACAGGCTTCAGCACTGCGTGTTCGATTTTTATGAGTTCTAAAGCCTTGTGCGCTGTCTTCTTATCAACAGCCGCAACGCCAGCAAGGACATCGCCGATGTAGCGGGTCTCCTCACCTTCTGCGATGAAGAGCGACCAGTCTTGAAAGATCAATCCTTGAGACCGCTTTCCAGGAACATCTTTTGCGGTAACAACAGCAGCAACGCCTTCAAGTTTTTCAGCCTCACTTGTGTCAATCCTCAGCACTTTCATTCGAGGATGTGGGAGAGAAGCAGAGCGCCGTAGAGCATACCTGGAAATTTCACATCGTCAATATAAGGTCGCTCACCGAGAACAAATTTCTCCCCATCGTAGCAGGGCAAACTGGTCCCAACTTTTCCACTCGTATCAATCTGCGGACGTCCACTTGTAAACTTCATCCGCAAGTTGAATGGCATCAAGAATTTTCACATAGCCAGTATAACGACAGATGTGATTGTTTACGCTTGAGCGATTTCTTCTCTTGTGGGATTCCGTTTATGGCTTAGCAGATGCTTCGCTCGCATCACAATGCCGGGAATACAGAAACCACACTCAAACCATCCGCATGCAAAATGCTTTTGCGAAGACGTCTCGTTCTCTTTCAGAAAGTCCCTCAAGTGTGAGCACGTGCTCCCCACCAATACGTGAGCTGGCACTGCAGGAAGCGACCGCTTTATCGCCGACGATCACGTGATAACTCCCACACGTCCCTGCGGTGCACAGCCGTTCTTTGTGAGACCAACCAGATCTCGCTTCAGCAATTCCATCAGCGAGGCACCAACTTCCAAGGACAGCCGTCTGCGGCTTTCCGTTCAGAATAAACTCAAGGGATCCATCGCCTGTGCGGCAGGAGTTCTCGATATCTTTCACATTTGACTTAGCTAAAGCACCTTTCAGCAGGTCTCGCCATACAACCGTGTTGAGACTGTTACTTTAGACCCAGTTTCTTATTCTTAGCTCAACAAAGTGCAACGGCTTCCGTCACGCGCTTATCTCGCGTTCCCTCAGTTTTCGCAGCACTGATCCATGCTATGTAGTTACGGCGACAGCGAAGGTGCAAGCTACTTACAGACGATCCCACGCCTTTCGATTGCTCATCAATGCCTGTCTCAAATGTCGAGGAACCACAAGTTTTTCCATTTTTCGCTGAGGCGTTCTGCCATAACGCCATCCTCTATGCCCGAGTAGTTTAAGTCTCGGACTTGAGCCTCGGTTATCTCCCTTCCTTGATTAAATGTGGCAAGCCGCCTCTTGTTTAGAGCGGACCATTTACTGCCACTTCTACGAGGCGTGAACTTCTGGGCATATCTTTGATTGTCAATTCTCTGAACATTACTGTCTATCCATC